>CAVQYC010000003.1:0-970593 GCA_963717985.1 uncultured delta proteobacterium | reverse complement strand
TCTCAGTAACGGCTTTACAACGGGCCACCTTCTTGACGATATCTTCCGCTTTCTTCGTCCAAACAAAAGGCTTGGGGTTCTCGTTGTAGAGCCGGATGTACTCTTCGATGGCGGCTACCAGTTCCGGCACGCTTTTGAATACTCCCCGACGGATTCTTTTCCGTGTGATTTCTCCAAACCAACGTTCTACCAGATTCAACCAGGATGAGCTTGTGGGTGTGAAGTGAAGGGCAAAGCGAGGATGCTTTTCAAGCCACATTTTCACATTTGGGTGGCCGTGCGTTCCATAATTATCCAGGATCAAGTGAATTGCCAATTTCTGGGGCACTTCCCGGTTGATCTTGCGGAGAAACTTTAGGAATTCCGTGTTCCTGTGCCGGGGATAACAGGAGCCGATAACTTTTCCTTCCAACAGGTTCATCGCAGCAAAAAGACAGGTAGTACCGTTGCGTCGGTAATCGTGCGTCATTGTTCCGCAGCGCCCTTTCTTCATAGGCAGACCCGGTTGCGTCCTATCGAGCGCCTGCACCTGGGTCTTTTCATCGACGCATAGCACCACCGCCTTGTCGGGCGGATTCAGATAGACGCCTACAACATCCGTCAGTTTTTCCACGAATCGCTTGTCTTTGGATAACTTGAAGGTCTCCACGCGGTGCGGCTGCAAGCCATGGGCGTCCCAGATGCGTTGCACGGTCGCATGGCTGACGCCATGAGCCTTTGCCATAGTTCTCGTCGACCAGTGGGTTGAATCGGCAGGCGTTGTATGGAGGGTAGCTTCCACGATGGCATCAACCTTTTTCGGATCGAGTTGCCTTGAACTGGGACCATGAGGAGCATCTTCAGCCAATCCTGAAATGCCTTTCGCTCTAAATCGGTTTGTCCACAACAGAACCGTGGGGCGAGAGGCGTCCAATTCCTTAGCGATGGCGTTATGCGAGAGACCCCTTGCGGCAAGCAGGCAAATACGGGAACGGAGGACTACTCTTTGAGGCGTCTTTTTCGCACGAATCCAAGCTTCCAATGTTCTTTGCTGTTCTTCCGTCATCATGAGCTTATTGGCTGGTTTCCACATGCACCAAGTATAGCACAAGCAAAGGCTATTGTAAATATATTACTGAGACAGTACACTAGATCATGGGCCAGAACTTCCTCTCTGGTTTCCGGTATAAACTGGGGGCCTTTCCCAGTAACCGCCACCTCAAATTCTTCTTTTTTGACACGAACGATAATATCGTTATTGATTCTTATTAATTGGTTATCGTTTGTGTCAACCGGAGGAACATCTTGGTTTCCTCTCGTTGACATCTCCGTTTCCCCTGCTTTACATCTGGCCTTCATGAGCCGATAGGTACAGCCGTGGGCGCTTCTCCTCGAAACCGTGATCAAGCCCTGCCCCTCCAAGACCTTGAGCGCCTTATTGACCGTCGCCCTGGAATAGCCAAGGAGATCGCCAATGCGCTGTTGGGACGGGTAACACTCCTGATTGCTATCCGCCATGGAGGCGAGCACGTTGTATACGGCAAGGCCGATAGCTCCGATAACGCGGGCACAATTCTGTAGTATATTCCGGTCAATCCAGTACCACCCGCCGTCAGCGAGGCGTCTAGCCGGAGGGTTAGCATCGATTCTATGTTTGTTGTTCATATTGCTGAGTATTTTCCTTCATATTTGTGACATATTTGCAGATATCCATAAAATATCAACAAATCAGGAGCTTAATAAGGAGGGACTCCTTGCCTCTCTGGGCAAAATACCTCCCCTTACTATCTTTCGCCATTACGGTACCTTGAAAGATAGAAATATATGAAGCCGAGCGAAGAGACAATTCAAAGATTCAGAAAAGCTTATTCGGAGGAATTTGGGAAGGAAATGACTGCCGATGAAGCCTATGATGAACTCACCAATCTGGTTGAGCTTTTAAGAGTCGTCCTTGGGCCTAAACTCTTAAGGCAGTTCAAGAACTCTGATAAAACAAGGCAATTTGACGAAACTCGTGGAAATGGTATACTAGACAACTACACCTAATTGTGTCCTGGTAAGAAGGAGCAACGCGAGCGCTTTTTTGCCAGATAAACCTCCATGTCGTATGTCATGTACTGCCGGAAGTCTTCGGAATCCGAAGAGCGGCAGGTTCTATCCATCGAATCACAAATAAAGGAGCTGACCGAGCTCGCGGCGAGATTAAAAGTTCCAGTCGCAGAAATACTCACCGAATCCCAGTCGGCTAAATCCCCCGGCCGGCCAGTTTTCAATGCTCTGATGGGCCGGGTGTATAAGGGCCAAATCAAAGGCATTATCGCCTGGAAACTCGACCGCCTGGCTCGCAATCCCATCGACGGCTCGGCGATTATTTGGGCGATTGACCAGGGAAAGTTGGAGAAGATCATCACTCCCAGCGCAACCTACTGCAACAATAGTAACGACAAATTCGTCATGAATCTTGATCTGGGCATGGCCAAAAAATACGTTGATGATCTCAGTGATAATGTGAAACGAGGCAACAAAACAAAATTGGAAAAGGGGTGGCTTCCGGGCCGCGCTCCTCTTGGGTATCTAAACCACCCCACAGAGAGAATTATCGTTCCCGATCCAGAAAGATTTCCTCTGGTCAGAAAAATGTGGGATTTACTTCTGGCTGAAACACGGCCATTGAAAATCAGGGCCATCGCCAACAACGAATGGGGATTCCGAACAAGGAAGGGAAGGAAAACGGGAAACACACCTTTAAGTGTAGCTGCAGTCTACAAATTGTTCCGACTTCCCTTTTACTATGGCCTCATCACCCGGAAAGAGGGAGTGTTTCTGGGAAGGCACATGAAGATGATCACCGAGGAAGAATTCTGGAAAGCTCAAGAGATATTGGGAAGGAGAGGACAGCCACGATCTCAAAGCCATGAGTTCGCCTTTACCGGTCTCATTCGATGCGCGGAATGCGGCTCTATGATCACTGCCGAGGAAAAAGACAACCAGTACGGCAGCCATTACGTTTATTACCGCTGCACCAAAAAGAAATGGGACCAAACCTGCCGGCAAAGATACATAAACCTGATAAAATCACTCATCCCCCGGCAGAGCCGGGGGTTTGAAAATATGTGAACCGCTCAAAGCGGTTAAACACCGTGAGCTACCTAAAGGTAGCCCTACTCGTCGAACATCTTGAGCTGATCGAGCTTCTTATCCTCGTCTTCCTGCTTTCTGATGTAGTCGCGGACCGTTTCTTCATCCAATCCTGCCGTTGTCACATAGTAGCCCCTGGCCCAAAAATTCTGGCCGATGAAGTTTTTTCTCCTTCCGCACGTACGGGCGATCCATATGGCGCTCTTCCCCTTGATGTAGCCTATAACTTGGGCGACGGCATACTTGGGCGGTATTGATATGAGCATGTGTACGTGATCCTCTACGAGACGCCCTTCCAATACTTCGCTTTCCTTCTGATTCGCCAGCTCCTTGAGCACCGGCGCTAACTGTTTCCTGAGCTGCCCGTAGAGTGCCCTCTTCCTGTACTTCGGTATCCACACCACATGGAACTTGCAATCCCACCTGGTGTGATTTAAACTCTGAAAGTTATTCACTAAGGCCTCCTCCTTGTGTAACTTCGAGCGGTTCACATTGGAGGAGGTTTTCTTTTATATTCCCGAAAATGTCAAACTTTTGGAGTCCCCCGGCAGAGCCGGGGGTATACCCAGAGGATAATTAGAAGACCAGATCGCCGGCTATCTCGACCGGATATATGTGCCCAAGAAACTTTTGGATATTGCCTTGAAACATCTTGCGGAGTCCCTAAAACAAGACCATCTCGACGATACCTCGGTTCGCAAATCCCTGGAGAAAGCTGTCCATGATTCCGAACAAAGGATAACCAATCTTAACCGGATGAGAATCAATGATCTCATTGATGATGAAGAATACCGCGCCGAGAAGCAGAAGCTACTATCAGAGAGAATCCGCCTTGAGGAGAATGGCAATGGAAACATAACCGGAGAGGAAAAGCCGGACGAATCTCCGGAAGAAATGATAACCTTTGCCAGTGCAGCTAGAATGAGATTCAGAGCCGGGACTGTTCAGGAGAAGCGTTCCGTCTTCAGACGGATTGGCTCGAACTTTTTTCTGAAGGACAGAAAACTGGAGATTAAAGCCAGAAAAGCCCTTATTATTCTTGAAAAAGGGCTTAGGGGTGTAGGCGGTGAAAATGATTGGCTCGAACTTCTCAGAAAAAGCTTACTAGAGCCACAAATCACCTTATCAGAAGCTCAAATTATGAAATGGTGGGCCGTAGTGGAAGACGTTCGAACTTGTTTCAAGGAAAATCAGGCAGTAAAAACCACAGAAATACGACGATGATTCATTTATTTCGCTCCTGCAAAACCCAATTGTCACGCCAGCGTCACAGCTTTTCCGAAATCTCCCGTTCCAAAATGGCTTTCATATTCCGGCTCATACTATTAACGAAAGTGGGATTAGCTATGAGGGGATCGAGATCAAGTCGGATGCTCTGGCTATCAATGCGCCCGACCATGGATAGAAGTTTCTCCTTAAGGTCTTTCATGGTATCTGCGCCTTCAATACAAGATAGATTAGGTTGAATCCCTTTTTGGAGATACCAGAGGAGGTCAAAGTAATCCCGGCCTTTCACTTTCACGGTAGTATTGCCCTGCTTGTCTGTCTTTTCCCACTTGCGGAAAAGGATTGCCCGGACTTTTGTCGCCATAAGGGTGGATGCATCGAGCATCTTAATGAGAACGGACCGGTTATACTTGAAGATCGGGCGGATTTCAGTTGAGTAATGCTCACAAAAATCAAACTCGGAAAACACCTCAACCTTGAGAAAGAGATCGTCTGTTTCTTCCCTGGTGGAAAGGCCGAGATCGCGAAGGATTGGAAATTTGAGATAGATGCGGAATTTTTGGACGGTCGTCTTCACCGGGAGATCAGTGCGTTTGGAAAAATATTCCTCCAGGTCCTTGGCCAGTTTCGGAACCGCTATCTTCTTCGTCTCATCGATGAAATCCAGATCTTCGGAAAGCCGCTGAAGGTCGAAGCAATGCGCGAGAGCCGAGCCTCCGTAGAATAGAAGCTGACTATATGTCGGATGGGAATAAATGAAATCAAGGACTACCACCTGAAGGTACTCCTTGAGAAGGTTTCGTTTGAAAAGGTTGTCAAGAGCCAAGGTAATTCCCCACCCCCGGGGCGGCGGTAATTCCTCACTTCTGCCCGGATGGGTAGTCAGTCATCGGTTGTTGTTTGGGCTCAGTTTCCTCCTATATGATTCTCCTTCATCTATAATGATGTGATGGGCATGGTGGCTCAGGCGGTCGAGCGCTGAGTTGGCCATGACCGGATCGGGGAAAAGACCTATCCAGTCCTGCGGCGGCCGGTTGCTGGTGATGACGATGGATGACCGAAGGTGCCGCTCCGCGACGAGCTCGTAGAAGTCCTCCGCCTGGATCGGCGTCAACGCTGTAAGCCCGAAGTCATCGATAATGAGGAGGTCCGGTCTCACGAACCTCTTGAGCTGCCTCTCCCATGACTGATCCGCTCGTGCCGCAAAAAGGCTCCTGAGTATCTTTGCCGATTTAATAAAGAGCGTCGTATATCCTCTCCTGCAAGCCTCGTGTCCCAGCGCCTCGGCCAAGTGGGTCTTCCCCACGCCGGCGGGTCCGTATATGAGGACATGCTCTTTTTTCTCTATGAACAGACAGGTCGCGAGGTCGGTAACAACGCCCCTTCTGATCCTTGGATTGAAGGCAAAGTCGAACCCCTCCAGAGTCTTCTCTTCTTCGAAGGCGGCCTGCCGGATACGGAGGGATAGCTTCTTCGCCTCTCTCCGTTCGATCTCGTCCTGGATGATAAGGGTGAGAAAAGCGAGATGGGACAGGTCGTCATTTGTCACCTGGGCAAGCCTGAGCTCCAGGCTTTCCAGGAACCCTCCCAGCTTCAACTTACGTAATTGGTCTATGAGGTGGTGGTCGATCATCGCGCGACCCCCTTAAAATAATCGGGTGATCGGAGGAAGCGCTTCCCCAGTTCCGACAACGGCGCCGTTCTGGTGGTCATGTGATCTGTCTGGGTCATGCCGTTCTCAAGCATGGCCTTGATGCTCTTGTATCTGGTATTGCCGAAGGAAAGAGCCCTCTCCGCGACCTTCTCGATGATGTCGCGGTATTTTTCCGCGAGACGCAGGATTGCCTGGGTTTTACGGAGGTTCCTCATGGCGTGTTCCTCAAGGATTGCCGTGATGAGCGCCTCGGTGTGGGGACCATACTCGGCGGCCTTCTTCCGGCACCATGTAGGCGTTGCCATAAGAAAGGCGAGTTTATCCGGCGGATAGTCTGTCTGGTCGGTGACCCAGCTCCCTGGCCGGGACGCCCGCGGATGGAGCTTGATTCGCTCGTGGTCAAGGAAAACCTCTACCTTTTTGTACGTTCCCTTCGCCCACACCTTTTTCCCGATGTATCTCGTAGGGAGGGAGTAATAGGACTTGTCGAAGACGATGTGGTGGTCGGGATGGACCGTGCACTTCTTCCATAAGGGACGCTCGAAAGGCGCGTCCGGAAGGGCTTTCAGCCGGGGCCTTTCTTCGGCGAGGAAGACGGGATAGGGCTTTCTCTTTGTGGTACCATGGATCTCCTGGCCGATCTCCTCCTTGCACCAGTGCAGCGCCCGCTCGTTCGCCTCATGGATATCCTTGAACGTCCTGCCTGCAAGGAGATGCTTTTTCACCACCGCAACGGACCGCTCGACCTTTCCCTTTTGTTCGGCGTCCCCCGCCTTGGCAGGGTCAGCGACAAAACCATAGTATCGTTCGAGATCGGCATAGGCGTAATTGACGAGGGGGTCATAAATGTCCGCCTTCAAAACACCGGATTTTAGGTTGTCCAGGGTTACCCTTGCGGGTACCCCTCCGAGCCACTGGAAGGCCCGTTCGTGGCAGTCGAGCCAGGTGGGGATGTCCTGGTGGAAGACGAACCGCACGAACCGATGGCGGCTAAAAGACAGGGTCATGATGAACGCCCAGGTCTTGCGCTTCCTTTGCGCCTCGGGATCGTACATGAGCCCCGCGTAGCCGAAGTCTACCTGCGCCTCATCGCCTGCAGGCGTCTCGATGCGGACGGTCACGTGGGGCTTTTCCCGGTGGAACTCCTTTCTCACATACCGCTTGACGGTGGTGTAGCCGACGTCAATGTTGTAGTTCTCCTTCAAAAGCCGCCATGCCTGCTTGGCGGTCATGCGAGTGTCATCGAACCATTGTTTGATATCATCCCGGTACTGTGCGACGAGATCAAACGCCGGACGCTCGTAGGCAGCCGCCTGCGTTGCCATAAGGTCCTTCAACTTACCGATGATCTCCTGCTCGTCAGGGAGAGGACTTCCACGGTCTATCGACAGCTCGTTTATCATGCCAAGATACTTGCGCACGGTTTTGCGATCAAGGCCCAGCGATTTGCTGATCTGCTGGATCTTTCTTCCCTGGTGCCACTGGTAGATTGTCTCCACAACTTCATTCATCGGTATATCCCTCCTTGCCATGATCCCTCCGTTCCCATTTGTTGCCATAGGAATGGCAGGATCAGATTCGGTTTGTCTACCGACATCCGGCAAAAGTGGGGAATTATCTTGGCCCTACCAAGTGGGGAATAACCTTGGCCCTAAGAGCCTTCTAGTGGGGATATACCATAGTCCTCGACAACGAGAACCGACATAGGAAGTCGCCACAGGAAGACCGGCCAGGAGGCTTCTTCACCGGCGGCGGTGGGTTGTTGACCCTTGCTGATTGGCCATTCAACCTCGTGGACCTAGTTGGGCGTTTCGACCCTTACCTATGTATTACTTCCAATAGCGGTCGACTTTGCGTTATGATGTTCCAAGAGGGCATAATGTACGACGAAGTAGAGAATGAGGAAGTTGTCAGAACGTGTAATCATTGCGGAAACAAGGTTCCGCAGGAAATAGTATATAGATACACGAAAAAGGAGCCATTTGACGGGAACGAGGATTTCATTGTCGATTGTTACTATTTCTTCTGTATATGCCAGACGTGCAGAGAACCGTTGATCTATTATCAGTACGACCTTGAAGTGCCGGAACCGGACATTCGGACGGCCAATTACCTTTATCCGCGACAGAAGACATATTCCGAGGATTACATACCGAAGGCCGTGAGGGACACGTATGACGAAGCCTCCAGGATCGTCAAGCTTTCGGCCAACGGGTACGCCGCTCTCGCCCGGAAGATCATTGAGCTTATCTGCGTCGATAAAGAGGCGACAGGGCATACCCTATTCGACAAGATCAAGTTCCTGGCGGATAACCACCTGATCCCGGCGGTGCTTTTCGAGATGTTCGATAACATACGTTTCCTCGGTAACGTGGGCGTTCACGCGAATTCGCCCAGTATCGATCACCAGGAAGCGTTGATATTGAAGGAATTCGTGGAAGCGATCATCGAATACACCTATGTAGCTCCGGAGAAGATCGCAAAATTGGATAAGGTTATCAAAAAGAAGTACAAAAAAGAGATAAAGGGGCCGGTTGAAGCCGGGAAGAAGGAAGGAGCGTGCTGAAGGTGTTTCGACGCTCCGTTGCGCTTTCTTTATGCTTTCGACAGGAAGATAAGCAGTGACAAGGATTCCCCTTTTTTAGAATCCTACTCCCTCATCGCTTTGCCTCTTCTATGCCTTTTTCGCCGGATTCTCGCACGGGCATTGACGGGAAAAGGGTTCGAATCCCTCTCCCTCCGCCTCATCAGGATTCCCGCTGCCGCTATTCCCCCGTTTCCGAATGGTAATCTTCGCTCCCATCGATAATCGGGCAATGCATGAGCTGCAGGTCAAGTGAGCAGCGTCGCTTTTGAGGCCGGAGGAAATTTCGATGATAGGTGCCGAAATCTCGGGGTCGCCGAACCGGAGCATACTGCTGTCGTATGTGAGGATCGCGCGACCCCGAGATACAGGCACATGGCGCGAAATTAACCCGGCCGCCCCACTATTGGAATATCGCTACCGATTTTTGCGCTAGTAGTAGTACATCCCTCGGAAACATCCCCAGATAGAAGAGCGCGCCCACGCTCACCAGCATCACCAGCACATAGCCGGGCGACATGTCTATCCCGCCCAGCTCCTTTACCGGCTCCTTGAAGTACATGTACATGAGCACGCGCAGGTAGTAGTAGGCGGCGACGGCGCTGTTGAGGACGCCTATGACGGCGAGCCAGTAGTACTGACCCTTTATGGCGTCGCTGAAGATATAGAACTTACCGGTAAAGCCCGCGAGCGGGGGGATGCCCGTGAGGGAGAGAAGGAAGATGGTCATGCAGAGCGCCACAAAGGGGTGGCGGCCGGCAAGGCCCGCGTAGCTGTCTATGTCCTCATGGGCCTCGCCCTTCCTTCCGAGGAGGATCACCACGGTGAAGGCCCCCAGGTTCATGAAGGTGTAGGCGAGCAGATAGTAGAGGATGCTCGATGAGAGGATCTTGTCGCCGGTGATGAAGGCGACCAGGATATAGCCCGCGTGGGCGATGCTGGAATAGGCGAGGAGGCGCTTCATGTTGTCCTGCACCAGGGCGGTGATGTTCCCCGCGCACATGGTGAGTACCGCGATGAGCCATAATACGCTCGACCAACTGCCGATGAAGGGATAGAAGGCGGTGTAGAAGACCCGGAGGAAGGCGGCGAAGGCGGCTGCCTTCACACCCGTGGCCATAAAGACCGTGACCGGCGTCGGCGCGCCTTCGTAGACGTCGGGCGTCCACATATGGAAGGGGACCGAGGCGGTCTTGAAGCCGAAGCCGACAATGAGGAGCGCCATGCCTGTGAGGAAGAGCGGGTCAACGCCAAGGTTCCTCGCTGCGGCGACGGTGCGCACCATCCTGATGTCGATGGCCCCGGTGGAGGCGAAGACCAGGGCTATGCCGTAAAGGAGAAAGGCCGTGGCAAAAGAGCCGAGCAGGAAATATTTGAAGGACGATTCAAGGGCGCGGGCCTGCCCTTTCAGGAGCCCGCAGAGTATGTAGATGGAGAGCGACATGACCTCCAGGCCAATGAAAATGGTCACGAAGCTCGTCGAAGAGACCATCACCATCATGCCGAGGGCGGCGAAATGGAGGAGCGTATAATACTCGCCCGCAACGATCTCCTCGCGCCTCGTATAACGGATGGAGATCACACCGACCATAAAGAGGATGAGGAGGAATATGGCCTTGAAGAAGGTGCCGAATCCGTCTATCAGGTAGAGGCCGCTGAAGAGACTTGTGCGCACGCCCCAGAGGTGCATCGCAAAAAAGAAGGCAAGGGCGCTTCCGATGAGGGTGAGCACGCCCCCTGCAACGCTCGGCGTCTTCTTTCTCCTGAAGGCGTCGATGAGGAGGATAAGGAGCCCGAAGACGGTAACGGTAATCTCAGGGAGGATCCATTCAAAATCGGAAAGCGACAGCGCGATGTTCATCATTCGACCTCTAGTGACCGCCCGGCCTGACGTGCCGGGTTGGCCGCGGCATCAGTGCCCGATAATCCGCACCGGCTGACACTGCGGCCTGGAACCCCTTCCATGGTCTGGTAATAGGCATTTCTCGCTTTCACGAAGTTCAGGAACCCCGCGACGGATGTATCCATCTTCTTGAAGAACATGCGCGGGTAGACTCCCATGAGGACGATGAAGAAGACCACGCAGCAGAGGATCAGGATCTCTCTTCCGCCCAGGTCTTTCACCTTCCTGTTCTCCTCCCGTGTGATCTCGCCGAACATGACCCGCTGGAACATCCAGAGCATGTAGACCGCGCCCAGCACCACCCCGATGGTAGCGAGGATGCCATACAGGTGGACCGACCGGAAGGCGCCGAGGAGTATAAGGAACTCACCGACAAAACCGTTCGTGCCCGGCAGGGCGATGGAGGAGAGGGTGACGATCATGAAAAAGACGGCGAAGATGGGCATCGAGGCGGACAACCCGCCGAAGTCGGCGATCATCCTCGTATGGCGTCTCTCGTAGACCATGCCGACCAGGAGGAAGAGCCCGCCCGTGCTGATGCCGTGGTTGAGCATCTGGTAGATGCTCCCCTGCATGCCCTGCATATTGAAGGCGAACATGCCGAGCATCACGTAGCCCAGGTGGCTCACGCTGGAGAACGCGATGAGCCGCTTCAGGTCGGGCTGCATCATGCTGACAACCGCGCCGTAGATGATGCCGATGATGGCCAATATCGAGATCAGGGGGATCGCATCGAAAGCGGCCTTCGGAAAGAGCGGTATCGCAAAGCGCAGGAAGCCGTAGGTACCCATCTTCAGGAGCACGCCCGCGAGGATGACGCTGCCCGCGGTGGGCGCCTCGGTATGCGCGTCGGGCAGCCACGTATGGACGGGGAACATGGGCACCTTGATGGCGAAAGAGAGGGCGAAGGCGGCAAACAGCCAGTACTGGAGGCCGACAGGGACAGTCGCGTTGTAGAGCTCCAGCACGTTGAAGGTGGAGATGCCGGTCGTCCGCGCGTAATGGAAGTAGAGGGCGAAGATGGCGAGCAGCATCAGGACGCTTCCGACCATGGTGAAGAGGAAGAACTTGATGGCGGCGTATATCCTCCTCGGGCCGCCCCAGATACCGATGAGGAGGTACATGGGGATGAGCATAAGCTCCCAGAATATATAGAAGAGGATCAGATCGAGGGCGCACAGGGTCCCGATCATGGCCGTCTCCAGAAAGAGGAAGGTGATGTAGTATTCCTTCACCTTGGTCTCTATGGCTTTCCAGGAGATGAGCACGCAAAGGACCGTCAGGAACGTGGTGAGGAGCACGAGGAGCAGGCTGATGCCGTCTATGCCCAGGAAATAACTCATGCCCCATTCGGGGAACCATGCCGCCTTTTCCACGAACTGCATACCCTGGGCCTGTTCGTTGAAACGGAAGAAGAGGGGCAGGGAGATGCCGAACTCGATGATGGAGAAGACGAGGGTGAAGACCTTGATGAACAGCTCGTGTCTTCTGCTCACGAAGAGGAGCAGCACCGCGCCGAGGAGGGGAAGGTAAATCAACGTGCTTAAGATCGGAAAGCTGAAGCTGTTCATAGCACCTACAAGATGACCTTCATAATAAGATAGCCGAGCACGGCGATCGCACCTATGATCATGGCGAAGGCATAGCCCTGCACGTATCCCGTCTGGATGAGCCTGATGAGACTGCCGATGCCGCGAATGAGCCACGCAAGCCCGTTTACCGTGCCGTCGATGAGCGTCTCGTCAACGACCCCTTTGGCGATGCGGCCGGCCGCAAAAAGCCCCCGCACAAAGACCGCCTGGTAGAGTTCGTCCACGTAGTACTTTTGGTTCACCGTCCTGAAGACCCCTGGAAAGGCCCGCACGAAGTTGACCGGGATTTCCGGCCGCCGCAGGTAGAGGTAGTAGGCAATGAAGATGCCCGCGAAGGCGATGATGACGGCAGCGGCCATGAGCATGCCTTCCGGTGATGACGCATTGGTCTGCCCGCCTTCCGCGAAGGCGCGGGTGACGAGGTTGAGGGTAGGCACAGCCGCCTCTTTTCCGGGGCCGAAGACCGGCTCAAGCCACTGCTCGAACCTGTTCGCCCCTCCCAGTATGTGCGGCACGCCCACCCAGCCGCCCACGACGGAGAGCACGGCCAGGATGACGAGCGGTATGGTCATGACGGCCGGGGACTCGTGGATATGGTGCTGCACCTCAACAGGTGCCCTGCATTCGCCGTGGAAGGTCGTGAAGAACATCCTGAACATGTAGAACGCGGTGAGACCCGCGGTCAGGGCACCGATCCCCCAGAATATGAGGCTGCCCCCGTAGTTGGCAAAGACCTTCCACATGATCTCGTCCTTGCTGAAAAACCCGGAGAAGCCGGGTACGCCGGCAATGGCGATGCACCCTGCCAGAAAGGTCCAGTAAGTGACGGGCGTGCGCTTCCTCAAGCCCCCCATCTTCCGCATGTCGAGCTCGCCGCTCATGGCGTGCATCACGCTGCCGGCGGCAAGGAAGAGGAGCCCCTTGAAGAAGGCATGGGTCATGAGGTGGAAGATGCCGGCCGCAAAAGCGCCCGAGCCGACCCCGACGAACATGTAGCCTAACTGGCTCACCGTCGAATAGGCGAGCACCCTCTTGATGTCATACTGGGCGCAGCCGATGGTGGCCGCGAAGAGGGCGGTGAGCACGCCGACCAGGGTGACGACGAACATGGTGGTGGGGGCCATGACGTAGAGGAAATTGAGCCTCGCGATCATGTAGACCCCTGCCGTGACCATCGTGGCCGCGTGGATCAGGGAGCTGACGGGCGTGGGGCCTTCCATGGCGTCGGGGAGCCAGACATAGAGGGGAAGCTGCGCCGATTTCCCGGTGGCGCCCACGAAGAAGAGGAGGGTGATCACCGTTGCCGCGGCCCCTGTCAAGAGATGGGCGTGTTTTTGCAGCTCGCCGAAGTCAAGGGTCCAGATGCCGTGGCTGCCCAGGCTCGTGAGGAGGAAAAAGATGCCGAGGAGAAAGCCGAAGTCGCCTATCCTGTTGACGATGAACGCCTTCTTCCCTGCGTTGGCCGCGCTGTCCTTCTTGTACCAGAAACCGATGAGCAGATAGGAGCACAAGCCGACGCCTTCCCAGCCGACAAACATGAGGAGCACGTTGCCCGCGGTCACGAGGGTGAGCATCATGAAGACGAAGAGGTTCAGGTAGGTGAAATACCGGGCGAAGCCTTCATCGTTGTGCATGTAGCCGGCGGAGTAGACGTGGATGAGGAAGCCGACGCCCGAGACGATGAGGCACATGATAATCGAGAGCGAATCGATCCTGAAACCGACGGTAGCGGCGAACTCACCGGATGCGATCCAGGTGTAGACGCTCTTCTCGAAAAGCCTCGCCTCCGGGGGGAGCTTCAGGAACTCGATGAAGACAAGGGCCGAGACCACGAAAGACGCAAACAGGGCAAGGCAGGCGATCCACGAGACAAGGGCCCTCGGGAGCTTGCGCCCCAGGAAGCCGTTGACGAGGAAGCCGATTGCGGGAAATACCGGTATGAGCCAGATATAATCAGCCATCACCTAACCCTTGAGCACATTGATCTCGTCCACGTTGATGCTCCCCTTTTGTCTGAAGAGGAGCACGAATATGGCGAGTCCGATCGCGGCCTCTGCGGCCGCCACCGTCATGATGAAGAAGACGAAGATCATGCCGTCTATCGAATTGAGCATGTTTCCCGCCGAGATGAACGTCAGGTTGACGCCGTTCAGCATAAGCTCGATGCACATGAAGACGATGATCGCGTTCCGTCTGGTAATGACACCGACGGCCCCTATGGTGAAAAGCGCGCCGCTTAGCGCGAAATAGAAACTCGAAGGTATACCGTGCAGCATAGGCTCTCCTAATCCTTCCCGCGGCGGCTAAGCACGACGGCCCCCACGATGCCTATCAACAGCAGGATGGAGGCGATCTCAAAGGGGAAGAGGTATTTGCCGTAAAGGGAGTTCCCTACCTCGGCAACGCTGCCGGTCAACGCTGCCCCTGTCGTTGCCTTAGCCGTCTTGCCGCCTAGGGAGAGCACGGCCGCCGCAACCTCCAAAAAGAGGATCACCGTAATGAACGCGCCGATGATCTTTGGCCCCGACAGCTTTCTTCTCTGGACAAATTCGCTTTCCAGGTGGATCAGCATGATGACGAAGACGATGAGCATCATGATGGCGCCCGCGTAGACAATGACCTGAGCCACCGCGATGAACTGGGCATTCAGGGTCAGGTAGATCACCGCCAGGGAGAAAAAGCTCACGATCAGCCAGAGGGCGCTATGTATCGGGTTCCGCCGCGTCGCCATCATAATGGCGCCGAAGAGAGAGATGATGGCGGCGACGAGGAAAACGGCCCACTGGAATAAGGGATTGATGAAACCGATGTCGCTCATTCCTTCCCCTCGTACATGGCGAGCAGCTTTTCCGTCGTCAGGATGAAATCGGACCTGTCGTACTTCACGTATTCGTAGCCGCTCCCGAGCTTGATGGCGTTGACCGGGCATGCCTCCTGGCAATACCCGCAGAAGATGCACCTCAGCTCGTCTATCTCATAGTGTCTCGGGTATCTCTTCCCATCCTCTCGCTCGCCTATCTCCAGCGAGATGCACCGGGAGGGACAGACGGCGACGCAGAGGCCGCAGGCAACGCAGGTGGTATTGCCGGATTCGTCTTTCCGGAAGTAGTGCATGCCCCTCCATCTGGGCGCGGGGGGCCGTTTCTCCTCCGGGTACTGGACGGTGATGGGCCGCGAAAAGAAGCGGGACAGCGTCAGGCGAAGACCTTTGAGCAGTGGGATTATAATCATACTTTCAACCATCCCATAGCATTGAGGAAGGCGGTGACGACCGTATTCGCCAGGGCGAGCGGGAAGAGCACCTTCCAGCCGAACTGCATGATCTGGTCGTACCGGAGCCGTGGGAACGTGCCCCTCTCCCAGATGAAGAAGAATACCACCGCGCACACCTTGATAAAGAACCACAAGGGGCCGAGGCCGGGAATCGTTGGAAAGGGTCCGAGCCAGCCGCCCAGGAAAAGCGTGGTGACAATACCGGCGACAACCGCCATATGGGTATATTCCGCGAAGAAGAAAAGGGCAAATTTCATACTGCTGTACTCGATATTGAAGCCGCAGGCCAGCTCGCTCTCGGCCTCGGGCATGTCGAAGGGCGTCCTGTTGATCTCGGCAAGGCCCGCGACGAGGTAAAGGAGGAAGGCGAAAGGTTGGTAGACTACGAACCACATGTGGCGTTGCGCCTCGACGATGTCCGTCAGCCGTAAGGAGCCCGCGAGTATGAGCGTGCCCATCAGGATGAGCCCGAGGGAGACCTCGTAGCTGATCATCTGCGCCGCGGCCCTTAAAGACCCGAGGACACCGTATTTATTGCCCGAAGACCAGCCGCCCAGGACGATGCCGTACTCTCCCAGGGTAGCAAAGGCAAACAGGTAGAGCAGACCTATATCCACATCCGCGATGACCAGCTTGACGGCGCGTCCGAAGATATGGACCGTGCCGCCGAAGGGGATGACCGCGAACATGGAGAGGGCGGTAAACATGACAATCATGGGCGCGAGGACAAAGAGGGGCTTGTCCGCGTTGGTCGGTATGATATCTTCCTTCACGAATGATTTTATGCCGTCGGCTATAGGCTGGAGGAGCCCGTAAGGACCGACCCTGTTCGGCCCGAACCGGACCTGGAGCCTGCCCAGTACCTTTCTCTCCACCAGGGTCAGGTAGGCAACGTAGCCCATGAGGACCGAGCCGACAACGACGGTCTTCACCAGGGCTTCTATGGAAAAGTATATCGCCTCCATCATCTCACCCTTTCTCCACCTCTACCTCGATCCATTTCGCCGGGGTCCCCATGAGACCGAGCACTTCCGGCCGGTCCCTGAATACGACATATTCGAGCACGCCGGGCCTCAAGCCCTCCTTTATGGACAATGGTTTGTGGAGCGACCCGTTTTTCGACGTGACCCGGACCACGTCGCCTTCTGAAAGACCCAGGCGTGAGGCGTCGGCCGCCGACAGGAAGAGCTTATCCTCGGAGACCGGATAGCCCGGGTGGCGATAGACGGTCGACACCCCTGTCGAATAGACCTCGCTGCCGGCCAGGTGATGGTTGCTGAAGACGTCCCTCACGATCAGGATATAGCCGCCGCGGGGCAGGCCGTTCCTGCCGGAGGGCGGGGCCGAAGCCGCTGCCACAATGCTGTCCGCGCCCGCCTCTTCCCGACCGTTGACGGTGCGGATCAACCCCATTGACCGCATGCGGGCGGTCACGTCATGGGGGGCACTGTAGGACGTGCCGCGGAGCTTGGCAAGCAGCTCCGAAAGGAAGGCAAAGCCCGCGTACCCCGGTTGCTCGCAGTTCACCGACTTCGAAAGCCTTCTCACGGCGCCGTCGCCCGCAAAAAACGTGCCCTCTTTCTCGGTGAAGACGCCCGTGGGCACGACCAGATCGGCGCGGCTCATAATCGTGGAAGGAAGGGCATCGGCAACAAGGACGAACTCCTTCCCCTGAAGGTTTCCTGCGACCGTCTCCCCGCTCATGTAGTGGAAGGGGTTCTCCTCATAGAAGAAGATGCCCGACACGTCCGGGTTTGCGATAAGCTCATGGGGCGCAATGGCGGAGCCGAGGATGGAGACGGCGCCGACCGCGTTGGCCTCCCTTGCTACCGGCATGATGAGCCCTTTCTTATCTGCGCCCGAGGCTGCGCAGAAGTTGAGGAGGCCGGCCAGGCTCTCATCGGAGGCGGATATCCCGGAGCCGAAGATGACCGTGATGTTGGCTGCCCGGCTGACAAGCGAGCGGCTGCGCTCGAACTCGTCGGCTCCGATCCCGCAGGTCTCGCAGACGGCAGTGACGTCCGCCTTTCCAGGGGCCGGAAGCCCGGCGCCGGAGGCGAGAGATGTGCTCAAGGCGTCGAAGAGGGTGCCGTCGCTACCCGGCAAAACTTTCAGATGGGCATCGGCGATGGTCGAAAGCGCGCTGGGCGCGGGGTCGACCACCATGATCCGGCTGCCCCGCAGCTTATAGGTTTCCCGCACCTTGTCGCCCAGGAGATGGTTGTTCGAGAGCAGGTTGGCCCCCGCGATGATGATAAGGTCGGCATCGAGAAGCCGGTCGTACTCGTAGGGGTAGGAGAGGCCCCTAAGGCGATACGCCTCCAGGACCCTGCCCGTATGGTAGAAACCGGAGGTGGCGAACAGGACATCCTTGAAATGGCCGGCGATCTCCTTGAGCATGAAGATCTCTTCGTTTGTGGCCCTGGGGGAGACGACAAATCCCAGGGTTTTCCCTTCCCTGTCGAGGGCGGCCAAACGCTCGGCCGCTACTGATGCGGCCTCGGCAAGGCCAAGCTCGGCCCCTTTGCTGTCCGTGGTTTTGCGTAGGCGTGCCTCATGGTTGACGAAGTCGTACCCGAACCTGCCCATGACACAGAGGGAGCCTCGGTTCGGCATATTTTTGATGTCCTGGATCACGTCCGTCACGTACCCGTGAGCCGTCACGTCGAGGGCAAAGGTACAGCCGAAGCCGCAGTGGGGGCACGTGGTGAAATGGCGCTCCACCTGCCACAACCTTGCCTTCAGGGGGCTCAGGTTCTCGGTGAGGGCCCCCACGGGACAGACAGAGAGGCACTCGCCGCAGGAGATGCAGTTTTTCCCGTTTGTGGGCGCCATCCTGGCGTCGATGCCGGTCCCCACGAGGTCGAGCACGGCCCGGCCCGATATCTCCCTGCACGCGCGGATGCAGCGCAGGCAGAGGACACAGCGGTTTTCGAAGTACTTGATCAGGGGTGTTGCGTAGCCTTCGATCCGCTCCTGTCTCACCACCGCGTAATCGGCTTTCTCAATGGCGTGCTCGAAGACCAGGTCCTGGAGGTCGCATTCGCCACCCGCATCGCAGATGGGGCAGTCGAGGGGATGATAGGCGAGGATCAGCTTCAGATAATCCCGCCTCATAGACGTAAGCTTCGCAGACCGGGTGGTGACGGACATGCCTTCCTGTACGGCCGTGGCGCATGAGACCATGGGGTTTGCATACCCCTCCACCTCTACGAGACAGATGCGGCAGGAGCCGATGGAGAGGAGGTTTGCGTGGTAGCAGAGGGTGGGGATATAAATCCCGTGTTCCCTGGCCGCCTCAAGGATTGTCCTGCCCTCGCCCGTCTCGATTGTTTTTCCGTCTATCGTCAAGTGTATCATCTTCTACACAGCCACCATGCCTATGCGCCAGCAGCGCAGGCAGCGCATAGCTTCCCTGATCGCCTCGTCCGACCGGAACCCTTCCTCCACCTCGTCGAAGGTCCATTTCCTTATTGTGGGGTCGAGCATGCGGAGGTGTGGCCGCGCTTCTCCGCCCGCGATACCTATATCCTCGTCCTTCCGGTATACCTTTATCTTTGCGAAGAAGTCGTCGAAGCGCTCCTTTTCGGAAGCCGTCCGCTCCTCGCCTCGCAGGTACTGGTCGATCCGAAGGGCCGCCTTTTTCCCGTTCCCGCAGGCGCGCACCAGCACGTCGGGTCCGGTCTCGCAGTCACCGGCGGCAAATACGCCGGGACGGGAGGTCTCGAACGTCTCCTGGTCCACCAGCACGGTGTGCCACTTCGTCGCCTGCACCCCGAGGCGCTCGTCCAGAAACGACAGGTCGACTGCCTGGCCTATGGCGGGGATAAGGATGTCCGTCTCGATCACGAATTCCGAGCCGGGTAGGGGCACCGGCCTTCTCCTGCCGCTCTTATCAGGCTCGCCCAGCTCCATCCTGATGCATTCGACGGCAACCACCTTGCCGCCCTGCTCGATGATGCGCGTCGGGTTGCAGAGGTAGTGGAAGTTCACGCCTTCTTCCTCTGCGTCGTGGATCTCGACAGGGTCCGCCGGCATCTCCTCCTTTGTCCTCCTGTAGACGAGGTTGACGTCGGGCTTTCCGACCCGGAAGGAGGAGCGCACGCAGTCCATGGCGACGTTCCCGCCCCCGACCACGACTACCTTCTTTCCTTCGGGATAGGGGTCTTTGCCCATATTGACATCGAGAAGGTATTTGACGCCCGTAATGAAGCCGGCATACCCCTTCTCCTCGCCCTCGACGCCCATGGGCGAGCTATTGTGAGCGCCCACACCGATAAAGACGGCGTCGAATTCCTCCGTGAGCGTCGAGAAGGCCACATCTTTGCCGACCACGGTGTCGTATCTGATCTCGACGCCCAAATCTGTCACGAGGCCGGCCTCTCCGCCGAGTATGGGCCTGGGAAGACGGTAGTCGGGGATGCCCACGGCCGCCATGCCGCCCGGCTCGGGCAGCCGCTCGAATATCGTGACGCCGTAGCCCATCTGGGCAAGATAGTAGGCCGCAGACAACCCCGCGGGGCCCGCGCCAAGGACGGCGACTTTCTTGACCGGCTCGCGCCTTTCGGGCAGCGGCCTCTCTTTCTGCTTGTCCAGCTCGTAGTCTGCGGCATACCGCTTCAGGTATTTGATGGAGATCGGCTCGTCCATGTTCGCCCGCCTGCAATTCGACTCGCAGGGCCTCACGCAGACCCGGCCGAGGGTGCCTGCCATGCAGGTATCTTCCCTGATCGTAGCGAGCGAGGCGGACGGCATCTCTTCTGCGATCTCCTCTATATAACGTGGTATTTTCAGCTTCGAGGGACAGGCGCTCATACACGGCGCGGTGACGGAGACGCGGTAACGGCCGCTTCCAGCCTTCACCCCTTCCTGCACGGCGCGCTCGAAGGCCTCCCTGAAATAAGCAAGCGCTGAAAGGAGCGGGTTGAGGCCGGTCTGTCCTATCTGGCACTTCGACCCTTCCTTGATATAGGCGGCCAGATTGGCGATCTTCTCCAGGTCCGCTTTACTTCCCCGGCCTTCGGCTATCCGGGTCATCACGTCGAGGATGATGCGGGTGCCCACACGGCAGGGGATGCACCTGCCGCACGACTCGTTCTGGACCGCCTCTATGTACCGCAGGCACATGTCGACTACATCGACGGAAGGGTCACGGAGCACCAGGCCGTCCCAGCCCATGAAAGCCTTTATCGCCTCGTGGGCGAACTCCTCGGGGATGGCGAGCATCGAGGGGATGGTGTAATCGTCTTCCGATTTACCCCTGTTGTCCACCACTTCTCCCTGCCATGCGGAAAATAGGATGCCTGCCACTCGAGTCTCTCCTTACTATCTGTCTATCTCGCCAAGCACGATATCGACGCTCCCGATGGCCGCAATCACATCCGCCACCATCTGCCCCTCGATCATCTTCGGCACGGCCGCGAGGTTCAGGAATGAAGGCGGGCGTATGCGGAATCGATAAGGCTTGTTCGTCCCGTCACTCATGAGATAAAAACCGAGCTCGCCCTTGGGCGACTCCACGGCGCCGTACGCCTCGCCGACGGGCGGGCGGAACCCCTCTTCCATCAGCTTGAAATGGCGTATCAGGGCGGCCATATCGTGCTCCACGTCGTCCTTTGCGGGCGGGACAAACGCAGGGGCATTCGCATTTATGGGTCCATCGGGCAGCCGGTCGATGGCCGATGCGATGATGCGGTTCGACTGGCGCATCTCCCTCACCCTCACGTCGTACCGGTCGAACACGTCGCCGTTCTCACCCATGGGGACTTCGAACTCGAAATCTTCGTACGAAGAATAGGGGTAGGCCTTACGCACGTCGTAATAGACGCCGGAAGCCCGGAGCACCGGCCCCGTCACGCCAAAGCTTATGGCGTCCTCTTGCGACAGGCGCGCCACGTTCTTCGTCCGTTTGCGCCAGATGATATTATCCGTGAGGAGCGTTTCGTACTCGTCCACCCTCCGGGGAAATTCCTCGACAAAGGCTTTGACCATCCCTTCGAACTCGGGCGGCACCTCCTGCGCGAGGCCGCCTATCCTGATGAAGCTCGGGGTGAGCCGCGCGCCTGTCACCTGCTCGACGATGTTCAGGATGGTTTCACGCTCGCGGAAGGCATAGAAAAGGAGGGTCATGGCGCCCACGTCGAGGGCATGCGTGCCTATCCAGATAAGGTGGGCCGCGATCCGCTGCAGTTCCGCGAGGATCACGCGCAGGTATTGGCCGCGCTTCGGCACTTCGATGCCACACAACCTTTCTGCCGCGAGACAGTAGGCCAGGTTGTTGGCAAGGCCGTTCGTGTAATCGAGCCTGTCCGTAAAGGTGAGCGCCTGGTGGTATGTCCTGGCCTCGGCGAGCTTTTCCACGCCGCGATGGAGGTACCCTATGAAGGGCGTGGCCTTGACGATGATCTCGCCGTCAAGCTCAAGCAGGATCCTCAGCACCCCATGTGTGGCGGGGTGTTGCGGACCCATGTTGATGGTCATATATTTTTTGTCTTCCGCCATTATCGATCAGCCTTCTGCGGCGTCTCATCCCCTTGTTCGAGTTTGACATGGAAAGGCTCCTCGAACCCGTAGCCTTCGGTAGGGAAATCCTTACGCAAGGGGTAGCCGTCAAAATCTTCCACGCTGAGAATCCGGCGCAGGTCGGGATGGTTCTCGAAGCGCACCCCGAACATGTCGTAAGCCTCCCGCTCAAGCCAGTCCGCGGCCCGCCACAGGTCGCTCACCGTTGGGACAGGCTCGCTATCCCCCACCCGCACCTTAACGACAAGCCGTTTCTTCAGGTGCAACGAGTTGAGGAGGTAGACCACTTCAAACCGGGGATCGCTGCCGTAGCGGTCGGCGGCGAAAAGGTCCGTCATCATCGTGTAGCGCAACTCTTCGTCCGTTTTCAGGAAAAGGAGGACATCCCGCAGGACGTTCTTGTCGGCGATGACCGCAAGGGAACCGCCTGCCTGCCCGTAGGTGAGTGAGGCTCCGAACCTGCCGGTGAGCCTCCCGATTGTCGGATCAGATGCGCTCATGCATTGCTTCCCGGCACGGTGACGAGCCTTCTGCCCTCGTCCAGCATGCTCTCTTTCCCGATCTTTTCCTGTAGCTTTATCAGACCGGCGATGAGGCTCTCCGGCCGGGGAGGACATCCCGGAATATAGACGTCAACCGGCACAATCCGGTCCACGCCCTGCACCACGCTGTACGTCTTGAATATCCCGCCGCTGGTGGCGCACGCGCCGTAGGCGATCACCCACTTCGGCTCGGGCATCTGTTCGTAGATCCTCCTCACCACGGGCGCCATCTTCCGCGTCACCGTCCCCGCCACTATCATCAGGTCGGCCTGGCGCGGGGAGGGCCTGAAGACCTCAGCCCCGAACCGCGCCATGTCGTGGGTGGCGGACGTGGCGATGATCATCTCGAGGGCGCAGCAGGCGAGACCGAACGTCACCGGCCACAGCGAGTTCTTCCTGGCCCAGTTGACCACGTCATCGATGCTTGTGACAAGGACGTTCTTCTCTATTCCCATTCGAGGGCCCCTTTTTTCCATACGTACACGTAGCCGATGAAGAGGATCGCCATGAAGACGACCATCTCGCCAAAACCAAACATGCCGAGATGCTTCGTCGTCACTGCCCAGGGATAGAGAAAAAGTATTTCCAGGTCGAAAACGAGAAAGAGCATGGCCACGATGTAGTAGCGGATTGTCATCCTCGTCCTTGCCGGGCCTCTGCTCACCATGCCGCACTCGTAGGGGGAGAGCTTCACCTTTGCCCGCGTCCGGTTGCCGAGGATGTATGACGCGCCGACGATTCCTGCGGCGATGACGGCCGCAAACGCAATCATGATGAGGACACCGACATATTCGATCATGTCTTTATTCCCTCAGAGCATCACGTTGTAAGAAGCCTATTCTTACCCATCCTCTTTGCATACGTCAAGAAAAAAATGCATGCAAAAGGCGCTTCATGTGATTTTTTTCGCAAGAATCCTTAAAGATTAAAGAGTTATGGGGTAAAAAAACACATGCCAAGGACGTGTCATGTGATTTGTTTCCCGAACCTTAAAAAAGCGAAGATTTATAGAGTGCCGGACGGCGGCGGCGTTTCGGGCGGCGTTTCGGGCGGCGTGGGCGACTCGGGAGGGGCCGGCGGCGCAAAATCGTCGGGGGGGAATCTTCTCAGGGCGGTCGCCATGAACCTCATCCATATGGGCAGGGCCACCCTTCCTCCGCTCTCCGCCTTGCCGAGCGACGTGCGCTGGTCGAACCCCACCCAGACGCCCGCGCAAAGATGAGGTGAATACCCCACGAAAAGGGCGTCGTAGAAACTATTGGTGGTGCCTGTTTTTCCTGCTACGGGATATCCGAGCCTGCTCGCTGCCTTCGCGGTGCCGTAGGTGGTCACCCCCTTCAGCATGGTGTTCATCTTGAACGCGACGAGACCGTCGATGACGCCCGTCTTCTCCGGCCCGTGCTCTTCCAGCACGTTCCCCTGGTCGTCCTCGATCCGCCTTATCATGACCGGTTTCAGCCGCATCCCCCCGTTCGCAAAGGCCGAGAAGCCCTTGACGAGATCGAGCAGGGTGAGGTTCGACGTGCCGAGGGCAATCGACAGGTCGCCTTCCACCTCCTCGTTGATGCCGAGGTCCCGGAGCACCTTCTTGACCGAGCCGACGCCCACCTCCTCGAGGAGGCGCACAGTTGCCGCGTTCTTCGAATAGGCGAGGGCATCAGCCAGGGTAATCGGGCCGCTGTATGTGCCGTCGTAGTTCTTCGGCACCCAAGTCTTCCCACCGCCCCCTCCGTACGTCTTCGGCTCGTCCATGATAATCGAATCGACATCATAGCCTTTTTCGAGCGCAGCCAGATAGATGAACGGCTTGAAGGCGGAGCCCGGCTGCACCTTTGCGGATAGAGCCCGGTTGTAAGGGCTCCTCTCGAACTCCCTCCCCCCGACCACCGCGTAGAGGTACCCCGTATTCACGTCCATGCAGATGAGGGCGCCCTCTATGCCCGAGCTCCTGACAGGAGAAAAGAGGGGCGTCTTCTTCTTGTCTGTCCCGTCGTACAGTCCCTTCACCACATCGCCGGGCTTGAAAGGGAAATCGGACATTTTCATGAACCCCTTGTGTATGCCTATGAGGACCGCGTACCCCCCGGCGACCCTCTCGGAAACGAGGAGGCTGTAAGCCAAGTGCGGGATCAGAGGGGTGAGGGTTAGGTCCCTCTCGGCCGACTTCGTAAAGCCCTCCCACTTCCTCCTGTCAAGGTGATAAGAGACGCTGTAGTCACCCTGTCTTTCATCGTAGACCGCGAGTCCTATTCTCACCGCATTCTCCGCGGCGCGCTGCAGCGCCGGATCGACAGTCGCATATATCTTCATGGCCCTTCTCGCGAAAATGCCCCGGCCGTACTTGTCTTCTATATACTTGCATACGGCGCTCTTGAAATAGGTATCGGCGAATATGCCGTCATCTTCGGTCAGCTTCGTCCTCTCCTTCAGCATGGCATCTTTTTTCTTTCCATCGACAAAGCCTTTTTTCCACAACTGGTCTATTACGTAGAGCTGACGCATCCTCGCGAGCCCCGGGTGGTGTTTGGGCGTGTACCGCGCGGGGGCCTGCACAATGCCCGCTAAAAGCGCAGCTTCCGCCCTGCTGATCTCCCACACGTGCCTCCCGAAATAGACCTGGGACGCTGCTTCCACCCCATACACCCCCTGTCCCATATAGATATTATTGAGGTAAACGTTCAGGATCTCCTGTTTCGTCAGGTATGTCTCCAACCTGTAGGCGAGGATGGCCTCCCGCACCTTCCTCATCATGCTTTTCTCCGGCCCCAGTATCAGGGCCTTGATCACCTGCTGTGTAATCGTGCTGCCTCCCTGAACAACCCTCCCGTGGATCACGTTCATCGCAAGGGCCCTGAAAATGCTCTTGAACTGCACGCCGGCGTGCGTGAAAAAGTCCGCGTCCTCGGCGGCGAGGAAGGCCTCCCGCACGTGTTTGGGTATCTTGCTATAGGGCACGGATATTTTATTATCGGGCACCACCATGTAGACAACCTGATCGTTTATCCCGTAGATCCTGCTCACCGGCTTATTCGTCAGGTCCTTCAGGGCCTTTACGGAAGGGATCTCGGTGACGAGGAAGATGTAGAAGCCTACGCTCATAAAAAGCAGGGAGAGCAGGACAAGGCTAAAGAGGTAGAGGTGGATCCGTCTTTTCTTCACGGGGATATATGTACCGCAGAACACTCGATTTTCACGTCAAGGGCTACCCCGCCCTTTCCTTGCGCAAAAACGCGGAACGGGTTGATATCGAGACTCAGGATTTCCGCATGGTCGACAAGGAGCTTAGAGACGGCGACGAGGGCCTTGACAAGGGCCTCCCGGTCCGCAGGCCCGGTCCCACGCGCCCCGGCAAGCAGGGGCGCGCCTTTTATCTCCCCGATCATATCGCGCGCGTCCGCCTCCTCTATGGGCGCGACCCGCACCGTCACATCCTTTAAGACCTCGACGAAAATCCCGCCAAGACCGAACATGATGACCGGACCGAATTCCGGGTCCCTCTTGGCGCCGATGATGGTTTCCACGCCGTCGCAGGCCATCGCCTGGAGCAGATAGACCTCGGCTGCCATGGCGTCGAAGGCTTTGTCCACCTCCTCATCGCTTCCGATATGTAACCGGACGGCGCCGGCCTCGGTCTTGTGAAGGATGAAGGGCTCGGCTGATTTCAGGGCAACAGGGTATCCTATCCTGTGGGCTGCACTGATGCCCTCCGCCCGGTTTGTCACCATCTCATGCCGCACGACCGGCACGCCGTAGGCCTGCATGAGGCTGAGCGTCTCAGCCACGCCCGCGATGCAATTACTGGGGTTCAGCACCCCCTCCGCGAGCAAGCTCGCGGAGCCTCCCCGCTCAGCTCGCTTCGCTCGGTTAGTGGGGCTCAGCGCCCCGGCCCCGCCGGCCTTCTTCCTGTAATGGGCCAGGGAATGGCGAAGGGCGTTGAGGGCGCACCCCGGTTCCGAAAACCACGGGAAGGACGAAAAGTACTTCAGGGCGAACCAGTCGACCTTGTCGGGTACCATGCAGAGGACCACAGGCTTTTCGTAGGCATGGGAGAGACGTTCCAGGCCCGCGATTATATCGTAAGTCCCCGGCTTGTCGTAGGGGTAGTCGTAGAAGAAGACGAGTCCGTCCACGGTGGGTTCCTTCAGCGCCGTCTCGGCCACTTCCAGGAAAAAAAGGTCATTGAACACAGTGCCCAGGTCGAGAGGGTTCGTGTTCCTGATAACCCCTGCCTTTGTCTCTTCCTGAATACGACCGGCTAAGGCAGGCGGCAGCCCCGGCAGAGTGAACCCGTGCCGGTACGCCTCGTCCGCAAGCGTGACGGCCTGGCCGCCCGAGCGCGACATGGCAACGAGGTTCGGACCTTTCATCAAGGGAAGGCTGAAGATCTTGAAACAATCGACCATCTCCTGCAGGCTCGCGACCCGGTGGATCCCCGCCTGGTGTAAGGCCGCGTGAAGAACCCCTTCGTCGCCGAGCAGGGCCGCCGTGTGGAACGAGGCAACCTCCATGCTCATAGGGCTCGTATTGCCCTTGAATACGATCACAGGTTTTTCGGTCCCTGATGCCAGCTCGACGAGACGCCTTCCGTTCTTCGCATCTTCGAGGTAAAGCCCGATCACCCCGGTTTCCGGGTCTTTTATCAGGAAATCAAGGATATCGTTCGCGTCCACCATCAACTTGTTCCCGATGCTCGTGAGCTTGCTTAAGCCCACGTTCTCCGCCAGGCACCGCCGGGTCATCTCATGGACGAGCCCGCCGCTCTGGGAAATGAAAGAGTTGGCACCCCTCACTATCTCAGCCGGATTGAAGGCGAAAAACGGCAGACACAAGCCGTTTTCCATGTTAACGACGCCGACGCAGTTGGGACCCATGCAGGTCATATCCTTTTCGCGCGCCACCCGTCGGATCTCATCTTCCATGCCCTTTCGCTCCGCCCCGAATTCGGAAAAGCCGCCCGTCTCTATCACCACGCGGCGTATGCCGATCCTCCCACACGCGCCGAGGAGGCCGACAACCTCCCCGGCAGGCACGAGAATCACTGCAAGCTCCGGTATCTCCGGGATATCTTTCAGATCCGCATAGATCCTTTTGCCCTCGATCTCCATGGCTTTTCGCCCGAGCCCGTAAACCCGCCCGGGGAATGCGAAGCGCTTCAGGTTCTTCACGATCTCTTTTCCAAGATTGGCGGAGCTGTCTGAAACGCCGCAAATCACCACGCTTTCGGGGAAAAACATCTTCTCTATGTCTCTATGGTCCATACAGTGTGCGCGCCTTTCCTTTTTTTAAAGGTTAACCCAATCCCGCCCCCGTAGTAAAGCGAATGTCAGCACACACCAATCACCTCTTCGACTATCCCCTCCCGCCTCCGTCATATCCTTCGCTTGTTTTTCACCTTTCATCTCTCAGTCTTGACTTGGCCCGGAAATTACATTATATAGACTATCGGGGTGGAGTGATGGACGCAACGAAGGCAGTCAATATTGTCTTGCCGCTGGCGGGTCTCGCGGATATCGTCTTTTATAATTTTTGCGGCTCGACCTGCACTTTTTTGAAGGGAGGGTTTTTCGGGATCGATCTCAAGTATCTCGGCCTCGCCTACCCGGTCCTCCTCTTGCTGCTGGTCCTTTTGAAGCAGGATATGCTTCATATCTCCATGCTCTCCCTAGGCGTCGGCATGGAGATAAACCTGGTGGCCTTTCAGGTCAGAAACGAGACCTACTGCCCCTATTGTCTGATCTTCGCAGCCATCCTCATTTTTCTCTTTCTGTTCAATTTCAGGCGGTCGAAGCTCCCCCTGATGGGTATTGGCGTGGTCCTCGGGTTTCTTTTGTGTTTCCTTTTTTTCAAAGGGGCAGCCACTCCGGTTTACGCCGATGAAGTCCTTTTGCCGACCTTCGGAACGGGAAGAGTGCAGGTGAGGCTCTATACGGACTATTTCTGCGGCCCCTGCAGTCGTATGGAGCCGAAAATCGTGCCGCTCCTTAAGGAGCTGGTGCGCAGGAACGTCGTCACACTCACGTTCGTCGACACGCCTGTCCATACGCCCACCCCCCTTTATGCCAGATACTTTCTCTATATATTCAACCAGGACAGGAGTTTCGACCAGGTCCTCCGGTCGAGGACGCTTCTTTTTGGGGCGGCTAGGGAGAAGATAGGAGAAAAGGAAAAGCTTGAGGATTATCTCAGGGCGCATGAGGTGAAGTTCAAAGAGTGTGATCCGCGGCCGACCTTTGCAGCTCTCAGTGCCCTTATCAACGAAGACAAGATAAAGTCGACGCCCACCTGCGTCATTATAAATGACGGGAAAAAAGCGGGATTCACCGGGGAGGCGGAGATCACCAAAGCCCTGGAGCTTCTCAAGTGACGCTTTTCGGTTAAAGGGCGACAAGGGGGGGTCATTCCCGGTCGTGCCGATGGAACAGGTAGTGGGAATGGATGTGGCGGTGGGCAGTGCCGCCATGGTAATGCAAGTGCTCATGAATGAGGTTCACTTTGAGGAGAAGTTTTTCGTCGTAAAGCAGATCATCCGCCTCGCCCGTCTTTTCAATCGCGTGCTCTTCCGACAATACCGCTACCCGGCATCGCAACTCGCTTACCAGTGAAAGATCGTGCGTCGCGATCACGATGGTTTTCCCGGCTTCATTGAGGGCAAAGATCAACTCGACGAGGTAGACTTGCGTCCTCGGGTCGAGTCCGTTCGTCGGCTCGTCAAGGAGAATAACCTGGGGGTTCATGGTAAGGACCGAGCCTATGGCCACCCTCTTTTTTTCGCCGGCGGAGAGCATGTAGGAAGGCCTGGACGCGAGTTCGCCTATTTCAAGCATTTGCAGGATTTCAGTTGCCCTCCTTTGTGCTTCCTCTTCTCCGAGGCCGAGTTGGAGAGGGCCGAACATCAGCTCGTCGAGCACGGTCGGGCAGAAGAGCTGCACGTCGGAGTCCTGAAAGATATAGCCCACCGCCGCCCGGAACGCACGGTTGAACTGCGGGTCCCGCAAGTTCCTTTCCGACACTTCCCTCCCCCTGAAGAGCAGGGTGCCCGAGGCGGGTGGGGTGAGGCCGTTCATGACGTGGAGCAGCGTGGATTTGCCGCTCCCATTCGAGCCTATGACTGCAAAGATCTCACCTTCCCGGATGTCGAGGGTCACGTCTGAGAGGCCCTGTATCCCCCCATGGTAGCGGTAGCTCACATGCCGGAGTTGCAGGATATCGTTGCCTTCCTTCACATCCATATGAGGATAACTCCGCAACAAAAAAGGCAGAGGCCTTTTGCCACGTCAAGTCGCCTTAACTTACCTCCGGCCGCCAACTTTATCTCTTTGCTGAGACCCCGGGAAACCATGGTCTGGAAGATTTCCTCGCACCGACCTTGAGTCTTTCGAAAGAGGAAGGCGATCCTTCCAGCCGCCCAGGCCCCTGCCCCGCGGGCAGGGAGCCGCCCCGAGAGCCTGCTTTTGCGGGCGAGGTGGACGGCTTCGAGCATCTTTGAAAAAATAAAGATGTATTTATAGGTGAGGACAAAGACAATGAGAAGCGCATCGGGGACGTGTAAGACCTTGAGGGCCTTTATGATATGAGGGTAGGGGGTGGTGTGGAGCAGGAGGAAGGAGATAGTGAGACAATTGACCATGCGCAGGGTGACAAGCCCGACGACGGAGAGCCCCTCTCTGGTGATGCCTATGGTCTCGGGCAGGGTGTAGATCCAGAAAGTGCGGGCAGAACGGAAGCGCATCAAGGGGAGGATGATCTCGCCGCCCGTGACAAGATTGCATGCCGCAGGCAGCACCACGAGAAAACCGAAGAGGAAGGCAAGCACGCCTATGCGTCGGTAGAAATAGACCGGGTTGAGCCGGGAGAGGCATACAAGCAGGAAGAGGAGACCGGCCAGGGAGAGCCCCGGGAGTATTGCGTTTTTGACGGTACCGACCACAAGAAGAAAGAGGAGACATACGAGCTTGACCCTGGCGTCCATTGTCTGGAGAAGGCCATTTTTCGAGGCAAGCTCCCACTGCGTAAAGGTAGTGCCGATTACCGAGCCGATCCTTTCAAGGGCGCGATCAAGCACGGGCGCACCCGTGCGGGTATGGCCGATGTCGGGGAGAGGCTCGTGCAATATTTGCAGGAATGCGGGTAGGCTATCTTTCATTCGTGTGCCCAATCCTTGCCAGCAGGACGACCGCGATGGCGATGAGGGCGAGCCCGGCCATGCCCGCGATGAAATAGAAGAACAACTGGGAGGCGAGGCAGGCCCCGTCTTTCGAGAAGCTATAACCCGCGGCAGGCGCGTGCCAGGTATGGGCGCCTCGTGCGAGTCTCTCCGGCACGTAGCCGAGGACCCCCCGGAGATGCCCGGTGTCCCATTCTCCCCAGGTCTCTTCGGCATGAAAGATTTTCGGAATTACGATACCCAGCGGCGTCAGAAGCGCCAGGGCGAGTAATCCCAGAAAGAGCTTCTGCCGAAAACCCCTCTCTTCATGGCGTTCACTACTTGTCGGGCGCGACCTTCTCGAATCCATCCGCTTTTTGCCTCATCGCATATACCAGTCCAGGTTGGTTCCTCAATATGTAGCCAAGCAGCAGTGCCGTGACCACGCCTTCAATAATGCCGAAGAAAAATAGGTGCTCCAACGCCATGGCGGGCACGGCGATTTTGAGCGGGTAAGGGGCATAGAGTGGTTTTCCATCGGGCCCGGAGGCGATGAGCGGCTGAATGCCGAATTCGATGCCTGCGAGGACCGCTGCAGTGCAAAGCCCGACATACCCGGCGAGAAAGGCTGCAATCAGGGTTCTGCGCATGCTTTTGCCTGCGCCTCCTGCCAGCCTGAATATCCCATATGAGACAAAGGGCATTACAATGGCCATGTTGCAGCAGTTTGCGCCGAGGGCGGTAATGCCGCCGTCTCCGAAGACGAGTGCCTGGATAAGGAGTACCACGGAGAGGGCGATGACTGCCGACCATGGGCCGAGGAGGATGGCAGCGAGACCGGCGCCCACGATGTGGCCGCTTGTTCCCCCCGGCGCCGGAAAATTGAACATCTGGATCAGGAAGCTGAAGGCGGCGGCCATAGCGAGGTAGGGTACCTGCCTGACCGACAGCTCCTTTTGCGCCTTCTTCATGGCAATACCCCAGAAGACGAAAGAGACCCCGTAAAGGGGAGCGTACGTCTGGGGACTCAGGTAGCCGTCGGGGATGTGCAAAAAACACTCCTGGAATACGTTGGCCCCCTTAATTTTGTGACCGGGGCGGCCATCCGTATGTATTTTCCTTATCCCGCTTCCCCAAAAGACAAAAAAAACCACGGGACATCGCAGGTTTTCGAACCTGCCGTTGCCTTCGTGGCATGCCTAGTCTATTACTCATTAGCACCCACTGTCAAGAAGATTCACAAGCCTGAAAAAGCATGGCAGAAAAATAAAGGGGAAGGGCTCACAAAGACTACCTTTTGCCGTTAACCTGTAGTATAATAATTGAGGCTGTCATTCGGCGAGAGTTTTGGCTATTCTCTGGTCTCTTTGCGTGGGCCGCATTACGTCACGTAAGGATCGGCGTATTTGTTGTTAAGAATCATTTCGGCAGGCAAAAGAGCAAAATCCTCTTGACAATGAAGGGGGGAAGTGATAATATCCCGAAGCTTTTTCGCCAAAAGCTGACGTGCTGGCTTATTCTTTTTATCCCTTGACAAGGGATTATTTTTTTGGAGGTATTGATGCCTACTATTAATCAATTGGTGAGGCTGGGGAGGGAAGTAGCAAAGAGGAAGAGTGCCTCGCCTGCGCTTACCAGTTGTCCTCAAAAGAGGGGCGTGTGCGTGAGGGTCTATACCACGACCCCGAAGAAGCCGAACTCGGCACTCCGGAAGGTGGCCCGTGTGCGTCTGACCAACGGCATGGAAGTGACCACGTACATACCCGGCATCGGCCACAACCTCCAGGAGCACTCGGTTGTGCTGATAAGGGGAGGAAGGGTCAAGGACTTGCCGGGCGTCCGCTATCACATCATACGCGGTTCACTCGACGCGAGCGGCGTGCAGAACAGAAAGAAGAGCAGGTCCAAGTACGGTTCCAAAAGACCGAAGCAATAGCGGCGGAAAGCTTTAAAGGAGGCAAGTAGTGCCACGCAAAGGAAGGGTATCGAAAAGGGAGAGATTGCCTGATCCCAAATATAACGATGTGCTTGTACAGAGGTTCGTGAATTCCGTCATGTGGGACGGGAAAAAGAGCCTTGCAAGGAGACTCGTGTACCGGGCCCTGGATTTGATGGAAAAGAGACTGAAGGAAGATCCCTTGAGGGCGTTCCGTAAGGCGATGGATAATGTGAAACCGGAGCTTGAGGTGAAGGCGAGGAGGGTTGGCGGGGCCACGTATCAGGTGCCGGTTGAGGTGAGACTCGACCGGAAGATGTCCCTTGCCATACGGTGGATTTTACGCTATGCCCGGGCCCGCTCGGAAAAGACGCATGATAGAAAAGCTGGCCGGGGAGCTTATCGACGCATACAACAACAGAGGCGGCGCCATAAAGAAGCGCGAAGACACGCACAAGATGGCAGAGGCCAATAAGGCCTTCGCTCATTATAGGTGGTAAATGCAGGAAGTCATTAGAAACGTCGGCATCATGGCTCATATCGATGCCGGTAAGACAACGACTACAGAGAGAATTCTGTTCTATACAGGCGTGAACAACAGGATCGGCGAAGTGGATGAGGGTACGTCCACGATGGATTGGATGGAAGAGGAAAAGCAACGGGGTATCACCATCACCTCAGCCGCGACGACCTGCTTCTGGAGAGGTTCACCGCATCAACATTATCGATACGCCCGGTCATATAGATTTTACGGTGGAAGTGGGACGGTCGCTCCGTGTCCTCGACGGCGCAGTAGCCTTGTTCTCGGGCGTCGAAGGGGTCGAGCCCCAGTCCGAAACGGTGTGGAGACAGGCCGACCGCTACAGGGTTCCACGTATCGCTTTCGTGAACAAGATGGACAGGCCCGGCGCCGATCTGGATAAGTGCGTCGGGATGATGCGCGACATTTTAAAGGCAAACCCCGTGGTGCTCCAGATCCCGATTAAAGCCGGGGATGAGTTTCTGGGTGTTGTCGACCTTATATCGGCAAAGACCATGATGTACGATGTCGACCGTATGGGCGTCGAATATGTATCCGGGGATGTGCCCCCCGATCTCGCCGGCCGCTTCCAACAGGGACGGGAAGAGATGCTGGAGAAGCTCTCGGAGGTCGACGACGACCTGATGGACCGTTTTCTGCATGGCAAGGAGATCAGTGTTGCAGACGTGCAACGGGTAATCAGAAAGGGCACGCTCGAGGGGAGCATCTTGCCCGTTTTGTGCGGCACGGCTTTCAAGAATAGGGGCATTCAGCCTCTTCTCGACGCAATAGTCGATTACCTGCCGTCCCCCATAGACGTATCGCCCCATATTTGCTGGAACGAAGAAGGTGAAGAGGGCTCCATACAGGGTTCTGAGGATGAGCCGTTTCAGCGGTCTCGTATTCAAGATCATGAACGACCCCTTTGTCGGCCGGCTGAGCTATCTGAGGGTCTATTCCGGCCGCTTGAGACAGGGCCAGACGGTCTTGAACAGCACAAGAGGAAAGGCGGAAAGAATCGGGAGGATCCTGAGACTTCACGCGAACAAGCGGGAGGAGATCAAGACGGTCGAGGCCGGCGATATTTGCGCCGTCTCCGGCTTGAAGCAGACCTCGACCGGCAATACCCTGGCCGACCCCGACCATCCGATCCTTTTTGAAACGATCGAAGTTCCCATACCCGTCGTCTCCATCGCAGTGACACCCAAGAAGAAGGATGATCTGAAAAAGATGTGGTTTGTCTTTAACCAGTACACCCTCGAAGACCCATCCCTGAAGGTCAAAATGAATGACGAGACGGGAGAGGTCGTGCTTTCCGGCATGGGAGAGCTGCACCTGGACATCGTGATGGAGAGGGCCAAACGGGAGCACAATCTGAATATGTCTTTCTCCGCCCCCCGGGTAGCCTACCGGGAGACGATCACACGCAAGGCCACGGCCACGGGAAAATATATCAAACAGTCCGGCGGCAAGGGGCAGTACGGTCACGTGGTGCTCGATATTTCGCCGATTGAGGGCAAGGAGTTCGAGTTCGAGAACAAGACCGTGGGCGGCGTCATCCCCAGGGAGTACATGGCAGCATCGAGAAAGGGGTGAGAGAGGCGCTCGAGAAGGGTGTTGTCCTCGGGCATCCCCTGATAAACATAAAGGTGGACCTTATCGACGGCTCTTACCACGAGGTCGATTCCTCAGAGCTTGCCTTCAAGCTTGCCGCATCGATTGGAGTGAAGGAGGCGGTGAGGAAGGCCAATCCGATTATCCTTGAGCCGGTGATGAAGGTGGACCTGACGCTGCCCGCCGAGTATCTGGGTGCCGTGGTAGGGGACATCAGCAGCCGCAGGGGAAGGATTGCCGAGATCGAGGACAGAAACGAGGTAAAGTGCGTGCAAGCCTATCTCCCTCTCGGTGAGATGTTCGGCTATACGACTCGCCTTCGCTCCATCACCCAGGGTAGGGGCAACTATAACATGGAGTTCTTTCACTATGCGCCGACCCCTGCATCTATCGTTGAAGACCTTATGAAGAATAGAGAAAAAACAGTTACGGAGGCTCTCTATGGCTAAGAAAAAGTTTGAACGGACGAAACCCCACGTCAATATCGGCACCATAGGCCATATCGACCACGGGAAGACCACCCTGACGAGCGCAATCACGAGATGCCTTGCGAATAAGGGGATGGCGGAATGGATCCCCTTCGATCAGATAGATAAGGCCCCCGAGGAAAAGGAGCGCGGCATCACGATTGCGACGGCCCATGTCGAGTACGAGACGGCGAAGCGCCACTACGCGCATGTCGACTGTCCCGGGCCACGCTGACTATATTAAGAATATGATCACCGGCGCCGCCCAGATGGATGGGGCGATCCTGGTCGTGGGCGCGAACGACGGTCCCATGCCCCAGACACGGGAGCATATCCTGCTTGCCCGCCAGGTGGGCGTCCCCTGCATCGTGGTCTATCTCAACAAGGTGGACATGGTGGACGACCCCGAGCTTATCGAGCTCGTCGAGCTGGAGCTGCGGGAGCTCCTCACGGCCTATGAGTTCCCCGGAGACAAGATACCCATTATCAAGGGCTCTGCATTAAAAGCCCTCGAATGCGGCGACGGGAAGCCCGACTGCCCTCACTGCAAGAGCATCTTCGAATTGCTCGACGCCTGCGACTCCTACATCCCCGAGCCTGTCCGCGATACGGACAAGCCCTTCCTCATGCCCATCGAGGACGTCTTTTCCATCTCCGGCCGCGGCACGGTCGTCACGGGCAGGGTTGAGAGGGGCGTGATCAAGCCCGGGGGAGAGGTGGAGATCATCGGCTTCAGACCCACCCAGAAGACCGTGGCCACTTCCGTCGAGATGTTCAGGAAGATCCTCGACCAGGGCCAGGCCGGCGACAACATCGGCGTGCTCCTCAGGGGCACCAAGAAAGACGACGTGGAAAGGGGGCAGGTGCTTGCAAAGCCCGGATCGATCACCCCCCATACCAAGTTCAAGGCCGAGACCTACGTGCTCAACAAGGAAGAGGGAGGCCGCCACACCCCCTTCTTCACAGGATACCGGCCTCAGTTTTACCTGCGCACCACCGACGTGACCGGCGTGGTGAAGCTTCCCGAAGGTGTGGAGATGGTTATGCCCGGTGATAACGTCACCATTATCGTAGATCTCGTGACCCCCATCGCCCTTGAGAAGGAGCTTCGCTTCGCCATCAGGGAAGGCGGCAAGACGGTAGGCGCAGGGGTCGTCACGGAGATCATAGAGTAGAAGAGGATATGAGATGAGGCAGAGAATCCGGATATGCCTGAAGGCATTTGATTATAGATTACTCGATCAGTCGGTGAAAGAGATCGTTGACGCAGCGAAAAAGACCGGGGCACAGGTTGTAGGACCGGTTCCATTGCCCACAAATATCCAGAAGTTTTGCGTCTTGCGCTCGCCGCATATAGATAAGAAATCGCGGGAGCAGTTCGAGATCAGGACGCACAAGAGACTGATAGATATTGTGGAGCCCACGCAACAGACGGTGGATGCCCTGATGAAGCTTGAGCTGTCGGCAGGCGTCGATGTGGAGATCAAGTCGTAGGAGTGTTTTATGGCGAAAGCGGATGTCGTAAATATTCAGGGTGAGAAGGTGGGCGAAGTCGAATTGAACGACGCCATTTGGGCAGCCGATATAAAGCCCTACCTGATGCATGACGTGGTAGTGATGCAGCTTGCGAACAGGCGTCGCGGTACATCAAAGACGAAGACACGCGGCGAGGTGCGCGGTGGGGGAAAGAAACCGTGGCGGCAGAAGGGGACAGGCCGGGCACGAGCCGGAAGCTCTACCTCCCCTGTGTGGGTTGGCGGCGGGACCGTATTCGGACCGAAGCCAAAGGAGTACCATATGTCCGTGCCGAAGAAGGTGCGGAAAGCGGCACTCCGCTCGGCGCTAAGCCAGTGTTATCTGGATGCGACTGTAAGGGTGCTCGATAAGCTGGACCTGGACGCGATCAGCACGAAGGCCTTCGCCGGCGTCATGAAAACGCTCAGTCTCTCGAAGCCCTTACTCGTGGTAAGCGGGAAGAATGAAGTACTGGAGAAGTCATCGCGCAACATCCCCTATACGAAAGTTTTGAGGGTCGAAGGTCTCAATGTGTACGACGTGATGAGGCACGAACACTTCGTCGTGACCGTCGAGGCGCTTCAAGAACTAGAAGAGGCATTGTCATCATGAACCAATATGACGTGGTCGTTCGGCCGATAGTAACGGAAAAGAGCTCCCTCCTGAAGGATGGGGGGAATCAGTACGTGTTTGAGGTTGCGAGGACGGCGAACAAGATCGAGATAGCGAAGGCGGTGGAACATCTCTTCAAGGTGAAGGTGGTGTCGGTCAGGGTCATGAACATCGAGGGCAAGAAGAGGCGTCTCGGAAAGCACTCGGGGAAATGTCCCGACTGGCGGAAGGCCATCGTCAAGGTGAATCCGAAGGATAAAATTTCTTTCTTTGAAGGTGCGTGATGGGAGTAAGAGAATATAAGCCGACCTCGGCCGGCAGAAGGTTCATGAGTGTGGTGACTTTTGACGAAGTCACAAAAGATACGCCGGAAAAATCCCTCATCAACCCCGCCAGAAGGACAGGGGGCAGGAACAATGTGGGCAGGATCACCACGAGACATATCGGCGGAGGCCACAAGAGGAAGTACCGGGTCATCGATTTCCGGAGGGACAAGCTGGAAGTTGCCGGCAAGGTGGCGGGCATCGAGTACGACCCCAACAGATCAGCGAATATTGCGCTTATTCATTACGTGGATGGCGAGAAGAGATATATCCTCGCTCCGGTGGGCCTCCGGGTGGGAGATGCGGTGGTTTCGAGCAGGAAGGGCGATACGGAGATTAAGGAAGGGAATACCCTGCCCCTGAAGATGATCCCTCTGGGTACGTCTGTCCATAATGTGGAAATGAAGCCCGGCAAGGGCGGGCAAATGGCAAGGAGCGCCGGGAATTATGCCCAGATTGTCGCGAAAGAGGGCAATTATGGTCACTTGAGGCTCCCTTCGGGGGAAGTGAAGCTTATTAATCTCTCCTGCACGGCCACAATAGGCCAGGTAGGCAACATCGACCACGAGAACGTGGACTGGGGCAAAGCGGGCAGGTCCAGGTGGCGCGGCGTCAGACCGACCGTGCGCGGGGTCGCGATGAACCCGGTTGACCATCCAATGGGTGGTGGAGAAGGGCGGTCAAAGGGAGGCAGGCATCCCTGCTCTCCGTGGGGACAGTTGTCCAAGGGCTTGAAGACGAGGAAGAACAAGAGAACCGATAAGTATATCGTCAAGAAGAGGGGTTAGGAGGTTTTCCGTGCCAAGGTCTTTAAAGAAAGGTCCCTTCGTCGATGATAGCCTCATGGCGAAGGTGGAGCATGCGAAGGAGTCGAGGGAGTCGAAGGTCATCAAAACCTGGTCGAGGCGTTCCACTATTACACCTGAATTTATAGGGGTGACGCTCGCGGTCCATAACGGAAAGAAGTTTATCCCTGTTTTTGTGAGCGAAGAGATGGTGGGCCACAAGCTGGGCGAATTTGCGCCCACGAGGACTTTCCACAGCCATTCCGGTGATAGAAAAGCGAAGGTAGTGAAGAGGAAAGAATAGGAAGGGGCGACGCTAGCCCCAGTGACGAGCGAAGCGAGCTGAGCGGGGAGGCTCCATGAGCTTGCTCATGGAGGGGGTGCTGAACCCCATTAATTGCCAGAAAAGCGAAGGTAGTGAAGAGGAAAGAATAGGAAGGGGCGACGCTAGCCCCAGTAACGAGCGAAGCGAGCTGAGCGGGGACGACCCACTGCGCGGGTATCCCGATGAGCTTGCTCATGGGGGGCTGAACCCCATTAATTGAAGGAGCGGGAAATGGAAATCGTGGCGAAGGCGCAAATGATGAGGATATCGGCTACCAAGGTTCGGATCGTGGGTGATCTTATAAAGAAGAAGAATGTGAACGATGCATTGGGAATATTGCAGTTCACCCCGAAAAAAGGCGCGGTTATCCTCAAAAAGCTGCTTGATAGCGCCATCGGGAACGCGCGACAGAAGAAGTATGTCGATGTGGACACGCTCTATGTGAAGAACGTCGTTGTGAACGAAGGCCCTACGATGAAGAGGTTTCTCCCTAGGGCAATGGGCAGGGCGACGCCTATCCGAAAGAGGATGAGCCACATCACGTTAATATTAGATGAATCATAAAGGCAGGGATTAAATGGGTCAAAAGACACATCCTATCGGCTTCAGGCTTGGAACAATCCGGACGTGGGATTCAAAGTGGTTTGCGTTTAAGAATTACGCCCTTTTTCTCCACGAAGACATCCGTATGAAGAAGTTCTTGAAGGAGAGGCTCTACCAGGCAGGAATATCGAAGATGGAGATAGAGAGGGCGGCGAATAAGGACAAAAGGGCGAAGATCAACATCTGGACGTCGCGACCGGGCATCGTCATAGGGAGAAAGGGCGTCGAGGTGGAGGGTCTGAAGAGAGATCTCCAGAAGCTGACCGATAAGGAAATCCTGCTCAATATCACCGAGGTGAAGCGGCCCGAGGTCGATGCGCAGCTCGTGTCGGAGAACGTGGCGCTTCAACTGGAGCGGAGGGTCTCCTTCAGGAGGGCCATGAAAAGGAATGTGTCCCAGGCCATGAAGTTCGGGGCGAAGGGCATCAAGATCATGTGCGCAGGGAGGCTGGCCGGAGCGGAAATGGCAAGGACCGAATGGTACAGGGAGGGCAGGGTCCCTCTTCAGACGATTCGGGCGGACATAGATTACGGGACTGCAACTGCGCGGACAAAATACGGCGTGATCGGCGTAAAGGTCTGGTTGTTTAAAGGTGAAGTGTATCAGGAGGCAAGGTAATGCTTGCACCGAAAAGGGTCAAATACAGAAAGCAGCAAAAGGGCAGGATGACAGGCGTCTCCGGAAGGGGCGCCGAGGTAAGCTTCGGGGATTACGGATTGCAGGCTACTGAATGCGGGTGGGTTACAGCCCGCCAGATCGAGGCCGCCCGGGTGACCCTTTCCCGGTACGTGAAAAGGACCGGGAAGCTGTGGATACGGGTGTTTCCGGATAAACCGATTACGAAAAAGCCGGCAGAAACAAGGATGGGCAAGGGCAAGGGACCTGTTGAGGGCTGGATCGCGGTTGTAAAGCCGGGAAAGGTGCTCTACGAGATTAAAGGCGTGCCTGAGGACAAGGCGCGCGAGGCGCTGCGCATTGCGGCACAGAAGCTTCCGGTGCAGACGAGGCTTGTGATGAGGAGCCAGGTGGAATGAAAGCCAAAGAATTGAGGGAACTGACCCCAGAGGAAATAGCCAAAAGGCAGAAGGACCTCAAGGAAGAGGTCTTTAACCTGAGATTTCGACAGTCGACCGGGCAGCTTGATAACACCTCGCGCATGAAGATTGTAAGGAAGGACCTTGCGCGCATCACGATGGTGCTGCACGAGAAGGCGTCCGGTAGGCAGGTGTAGCGATGGAACGAAAAAGAGGCGAGAATAAGAAAAAGCTGGTAGGCGTCGTGGTGAAGGACAAGATGGACAAGACCGTTGTCGTTGAAGTCGAGCGGACTCTGAAGCACCCGAAGTACCACAAATACTTGAGGACAAAAACGACATGCAAGGCACACGACGAAGAGAACAAGGCGAAGATCGGCGATAAAGTGTTGATCGTGGAGTCGAGGCCGCTCAGTAAGGACAAGAGATGGGTGGTCAAAGAGATCATCGTGAAAGAAGAGGCGGTGCCTGAGGCGAGCGAGGTGGTTTAACCATGATACAGGTAAGGACGAAGCTTGAGGTCGCAGACAATTCCGGAGCCAAAAAGCTTGGCTGCATAAGGATCCTGGGGGGCTCCAGGAAGAGATACGGCACTGTGGGCGACATCATCGTCTGCTCCGTGAAAGAGGTCCTCCCGAACAGCAAGGTAAAGAAAGGGGAGGTCGTCAAGGCCGTCATCGTCCGCACCAGGAAGGAAATCAGAAGGATTGACGGCTCGTACGTGCGCTTCGACGACAATTCAGCCGTCATAATAAACCAGTATAACGAGCCGGTGGGGACCAGGATCTTCGGGCCTGTGGCGAGAGAGCTTCGGGCGAAGCGCTTTATGAAGATCGTCTCCCTTGCGCCTGAAGTAGTGTGAGGTATCATGGAAAAAGAATATCATGTAAAGAAGAACGATACAGTCATGGTCATGACGGGGAAAAGCAAGGGGAAGACCGGGAAGGTGCTCCGCATCAACCGTAAGACCGACCGGATCATCGTGGAAAAGGTGAACATGATCAAGCGCCACGTGCGGCCCAGCCAGAAGACAAAGGGCGGCATCATGGAGCGGGAGGGCGCGATCCACGTATCGAACGTCATGATCTATTGCGACAAATGTGCAAAAGCCGTGAGGGTGGGAACAAAGGTGCTCGAAGACGGCAAGAAGGCGAGATATTGCAAAAAATGCAGTGAGGTCCTGGATAAGTAGGAGGGGTAGTGAAAACGGCATACATGGAGCAGTACGAAAAGGAGATAGCTCCGGCACTGGTCAGGAAGTTTAAGTACAAGAACGTGATGCAGGTGCCGAAGCTGACGAAGATCGTCGTAAACGTCGGTCTCGGAGAAGCCATCCAGAATATCAAGGCCCTCGATGCGGCGTCCGCCGACATTACCCTGATCGCAGGCCAGAAGCCTGTTATTACGAAGGCGAGCAAGTCGATCGCCTCCTTTAAGCTCCGAAAGGGCATGCCCATCGGGTGCATGGTGACGCTGAGGCGGGAGCGGATGTACGAGTTTTATCAAAAGCTTGTGACCATTGTCCTTCCGAGGGTAAGGGATTTTAAGGGCATTTCTCCTAAGTCCTTCGACGGAAGAGGAAATTATACGCTTGGCTTGAAGGAACAGATCATCTTCCCGGAGATAGACTATGATAAGGTCGATCGGGCAAGGGGAATGAATATCACGATTACAACGACTGCGCAGACAGATGAAGAGGCCTTTGAGCTGCTGAAGCTCATGGGTATGCCTTTCAGGAGCTAAGGAGGAACGATGGCGAGAAAGGGCATGATTGAAAAGGCAAAGCGGACCCCGAAGTTCGGGGTGAGAGCGAGAAACAGGTGCCTTATTTGCGGGAGACCGCGAGGGTTTATCGGCAAGTTCGAAATGTGCAGGATCTGCTTCAGGTCGCTCGCCCTGAGAGGGGAGTTGCCCGGAGTCATTAAATCGAGCTGGTAGGAGGAGCAATGGTAACGACAGATCCCATTTCCGACATGCTGACACGGATAAGAAACGCCGTCATGGTGCGCCATGAATGGGTCGACATACCTTATTCCACGGCAAAGTTTTCGATCGCCAAGCTTCTGAAAGAGGAAGGGTACCTCCGGAATTACAAGGTGTTTGTCGACGATTCAAGGATGAAATTCATCAAGGTTTATATCGGCTATGACGAGCACTCAAGAAGCGTCATCTCGGGGTTGAGAAGGGTCAGCAAACCCGGCAGGCGGGTCTACATGAAGGCTGAGGAGATCGGGCGGGGCAAGGGCAAGTTCGGCACCGCGGTGGTATCGACTTCCAAGGGTCTTATGACCGATAAGCAGGCGATTGGGAACCGAATGGGGGGAGAACTCCTCTTTCGGATCTGGTGAGGTGCGAGATGTCAAGGATAGGAAAAAAACCTATTGTCCTGCCCGCCGGCGTACAGGTGGAGTTGAAGGACGGGTTGGTGTCGGTGAAGGGGCAGAAGGGCGCGCTCCAGAGGCCGTTCCTTGAAGGCCTTGAGATGGATATGATTGACGGGACAATCACCGTGAGGCGCTTGAGCGATGACAAGCGGTCGAGAAGCTATCACGGTCTCATGAGGACCCTGGTCGCCAATATGGTTGAAGGAGTCTCAAAGGGTTTTGAGAAGAAGCTCGAGATTGTGGGCATAGGCTACCGGTCGGAGCTGAAAGGCAGCGACCTGGCTCTCTTCCTGGGCTATTCCCATCCCATCAATTTTCCGCTTCCTGCCGGTATATCGGCGGAGGTTGAGAAGCAGACCCTGCTCACCATCAAGGGGATAGACAAAGAACTTGTGGGCCAGACGGCCGCCAAGATAAGGGATCTGCGGAAACCCGATCCGTATAAAGGAAAGGGCGTCAAGTATGCCGGTGAAGTGCTGAGAAAGAAAGCGGGTAAGACCGGCAAATAAGGGGCAACCGTAATGGAGAGAAGAGACAAGATAGCAGCAAGGCTGAAGAGGAAAAAGAGGATAAGAAAAAAGATTGCGGGGACCGCGGAGCGGCCCAGGCTGTGTGTGTACAAGGGTCTGAAGCATATCTACGCCCAACTCGTCGACGATGCCGCGGGTAGAGTTATCACGGGCGTCTCGACTCTGACGAGCGATGTGAAAGCGGGGATGACTTACGGCGGCAATGTGGGAAGCGCAAAGAAGGTGGGAGAGGCAATGGCGAATAAGGCGCTGGCCCTGGGCATAAAGGAAATTCTCTTTGATCGGAACGGATTTAAGTATCACGGCAGGATCAAAGCACTGGCAGATGGCGCCCGGGAGGGTGGATTAATCTTTTAGAGGAGGTTCTGGCTTGATTGAGAAAAGGCGGATTGACCCGGCGGAGCTTGAGCTGGTTGACAGGGTTGTGTATATAAACCGCGTGGCAAAGGTGGTGAAAGGCGGGAGAAGGTTCAGCTTTAGCGCAATCGTTGTGGTAGGAGACGGCAATGGCCACGTGGGCTTCGGCCTCGGAAAGGCCAACGAGGTCCCCGACGCCATCAGGAAAGCCGTGGAACGGGCTAAGAAGGATATCATAGAGGTGCCTATTAACCGGGGCACGGTACCCTACGAGATTACCGGCGTATACGGGTCCAGCCAGGTCTTCATAAAACCGGCGTTCGAAGGCACGGGAGTTATCGCCGGGGGCGCGGTGCGGGCCGTGGTCGAGGTAGCTGGCATCCGCAATATATACACGAAATGCTACGGGTCGCGGAATCCGCACAATGTCGTCAAAGCCGCCCTGCAGGGACTCGCCACGCTGAAGGCCCGGGAGACGGGCACGAGGCAGACGGGGAAGCCGAAACCGGAGGAGACAGAACGTGGCGCATCTTAAGGTAAAGTGGGTGAAAAGCACCATCGCATGCACGGACGACCAGAGGAACACGGTAAAGAGCCTCGGTTTCAAGAGGCTCAACGAGGAGCGGGTAGTGAAGAACTCGCCGGAGATCCGGGGCATGGTCAAAAAAGTGATGCACTTGCTAAAGGTGCTGGAGGATGTGAAATAGATGAAGCTGGAGGATTTGACGGGTCATGCTGGCTCAAGGAAGGCGCGGAAGCGGATCGGAAGGGGTCCGGGCTCCGGCCATGGCAAGACGGCAACCATGGGAAACAAGGGACAAAAGGCGCGTGCAGGGGCCCCCAAGGGACCGAGCTTCGAAGGCGGCCAAATGCCTCTCACCCGGAGAATACCGAAGAGGGGTTTTAAGAACCCCTTCAGAAAGGAGTATGCTATCATAAAGGTGGGCGACCTGCAGGCGTTTCAGGGCCGGGAGGAAGTCGGGCTTAAAGATTTTATTGATAGCGGTCTGGTGAACAAAGTAAAGGACGGCGTGAAGCTCCTCGGGAACGGGGATATCGACTTTGCCCTTAAAGTGAAGGTCCATAAGGCGTCGCAGCAGGCGATGGAGAAGATAAAGGCTCAAGGCGGTGAGGTAGAGGTGGCTCAACAATGAGCGGCTTCCAGAATATCGGGAGAATCCCCGAGCTGAAGCGCAGGATCATCATGACCCTTGCGCTCCTCGCTGTATACCGTATAGGGGTACATATCCCGACACCGGGTATTGACGGGACTGTTTTGGCAAGCATCTTCGAGCGTGCGAGGGGGACACTCCTCGGCTTCTTCGATATGTTCGCAGGCGGGGGCCTTGAGAAGCTGTCCGTCTTCGCTCTCGGCATCATGCCTTACATCAGCGCGTCGATCATACTCCAACTCCTTACGGTGGTCGTGCCGACCCTTGAAAAGCTTTCTAAAGAAGGAGAGGCGGGCAGGAGGAAGATCACCCAGTATACGAGGTACGGGACCGTTGTCATAAGCCTGATCCAGGGCTTCGGCATTGCCGTCGGGCTTGAGCAGATGCGCGGGGCAGGCGGCGAGCTTGTTGTCTATAACCCCGGCTGGGCCTTCAGACTGATGACCATGCTGACGCTCTGCGCCGGCACCTCCTTTCTCATGTGGCTCGGCGAGCAGATCACGGAAAAAGGCATCGGGAACGGCATCTCCCTTATCATATTCGCGGGTATTGTGGCGAGGATGCCGAATGCGCTGGCAAGCACGGCCAGCCTCGTGAACACTGGCGAGATGAACTGGTTCGTCGTGATCCTGCTCATGGTCATGATGTTTCTCGTGGTGGCCTTCATCATCTATATGGAGACGGCTCAGAGGAGGATTCCGGTCCAGTATGCGAAGCGGGTGGTGGGAAGGAAGATGTACGGGGGCCAGTCGACGCACCTGCCGCTGAAGATCAACCAGGCCGGTGTGATCCCGCCCATATTTGCGTCATCCATCATTATGTTCCCTGCGACCATCGCCAATTTTATCCAACACCCCTATATGAAGCGGTTTAGCGCGCTTCTCACACCCGGAAGCATCCTTCACGAATTACTCTACATCGGTTTTATCATATTTTTCTGTTTTTTCTACACGGCAATTGTGTTTAACCCCGACAACGTTGCCGACAATATGAAGAAATACGGCGGATACATACCGGGGATCCGCCCCGGCAAGAAGACGTCTGACTATATTGAAAGAATACTTTCCAGAATCACCCTGACCGGCGCCGTTTACATATCTTTTGTCTGCGTGCTGCCGACCATACTGGTCCAGAAATTCAACGCCCCCTTCTATTTTGGCGGGACCGCCCTGCTTATCGTCGTAGGCGTCGGCCTTGATACGATTCAGCAGATCGAGTCTCATCTTATTCTGCGTCATTACGATGGTCTCGTGAAAAAGACGGCAAAGATGAAGGGGAGAAGATAGGATGTATGGGGTTGCGGCCGGAGGGGTACCGGGCATTGACGGATGATACTGCTGAAAAATGCGGAAGAGATAGGCAGGATAAGGACTGCCGGCAAATTCGCTATGGAAGTGCTGCTGGAGTTGGGGCGCCATGTAAGGGAAGGCGTCAAGACCTCGGACCTCGAGGCAATCTGCGAGGAGATGATAGGGAAGCGGGACGATATTGAGGCTGCCTTCAAGGGATACAACGGCTACCCGTACTGCCTCTGCGTGTCGGTGAATGATGAAGTGGTCCATGGCATGCCTTCCAACGGCCGGTTCTTGAGGGAAGGGGACATCGTCAGTCTCGATTTTGGGGCTATCTACAAAGGGTATTACGGCGATGCGGCGCTGACGTATCCGGTGGGGAAGATATCGGAAAGCGCGCTGAAACTGGTCGCAGTCACGAAGGAGTCTCTCTACCAGGGCATAGGCGAGGTCCGGGAGGGAGCAAGGCTTCATGATGTTTCCTTTGCTATTCAGTCTTTCGTAGAAGCGCAAGGGTTCTCCGTGGTGAGGGAGTTCGTGGGCCACGGAGTCGGCAGGCATTTGCATGAGGAACCGCAGATACCCAATTTTGGCGTAAGGGGCACCGGCGTTCGGCTGAAGAAGGGTATGGTGCTCGCCATAGAGCCGATGATCAATGAGGGTGGAAGCGACGTCGTAATAAAGGAAAATGGATGGACAGCGGCGACCAGAGACGGAAAGCTTTCTGCTCATTTCGAGCATACTGTTGCCCTTACAGACAAAGGGACGGAGATTTTGAGCGCACTATGAGGTTGTATGCCTAAGGGTGAAGGGATAGAGGTAGAGGGGACGGTAGTGGAGCCGTTGCCGAACGCCATGTTCAGGGTGGAACTGCCGAACGGACACAGGGTGCTCGCCCACGTGTCCGGGAAGATGCGTATGAACTATATAAAGATTTTGCCCGGTGATAAGGTCATCGTCGAGCTCTCGCCTTACGATCTGACGAGAGGCAGGATAATCTACAGGGCAAAGTAGGGCATTGTCGAAATGAGGGGAACGACCCACTTCGTGGGTGCCCCGATGAGCTTGCTCATGGAGGGGGCGACCGGGTACCCGCTTGCGGGTGTCCCAATAATTGCAGGAGGTGTTCCATGAAGGTGCGGCCTTCAGTGCAGAAAAGGTGTGATAAGTGCAAGATCATCAAGAGAAAAGGGATAATAAGGGTTATATGCGAAAACCCTAAGCATAAACAGAGACAGGGTTAAGGAGGTCATAGTGGCACGAATTGCTGGTGTTGATATCCCGAGAGAGAAGCGGGTAGAGATTGCGCTTACCTACCTCTACGGGATCGGCAGGTCCTTATCGAACCGGATACTTTCGCAGGCCGGCATCGATCCGAACAAGCGGACAAACACGCTCAGCGAGGAAGAGGTTGCGAAGATCAGGGATATTATCGAGCAGGACCACAAGATAGAAGGCGACCTGCGCAAAGAGAACAACATAAATATAAAGCGACTTATGGATATAGGTTGCTATCGGGGCCTGAGGCACAGGAGGGGTTTGCCGGTGCGCGGTCAGAGGACGAGAACGAATTCGAGGACGAGAAAAGGACCGCGCAAGACATCTATGAAGAGAAAGAAGTAAGGGGGCGAAATGGCGAAGGTGCGAAAGACCGGCAAAAAGAAGGTAAAGAGGAATATTCCTATCGGAGAAGTGCATATACAGTCGAGCTTCAACAATACGATCATTACCATAGCGGACCCCCAGGGAAACGTGATTTCGTGGTCGAGCGGAGGCATAGCCGGTTTTAAGGGCTCCAGGAAAAGCACGCCCTTTGCCGCACAGCTTGCAGCCGAAAATGCGGCAAAGAAGGCCATTGAGCAGGGCATGAGGACGGTGGACGTCTTTATAAAGGGTCCGGGGGCCGGTAGGGAGGCTGCACTGCGCGCAATCCAGAGCGCCGGTTTGAAGATCCATCTGATAAAAGATGTGACTCCTATACCCCATAACGGGTGCAGGCCGCCAAAAAGAAGAAGAGTCTAGGAGGAGAAATTGTCGAGATACACAGGACCTGTCTGCAAGATATGCCGAAGAGAAGGCATGAAGCTCTTTGAAAAAGGGGAGAAGTGCTATACGGAGAAGTGCGGGGTGGAGAAGAGGAACTATCCGCCGGGCGTCCATGTGGAGACAAGGAGAAAGGTGACGGAGTACGGTATTCGCCTCCGTGAGAAACAGAAGGTGAAGAGAATGTACGGCCTTAGCGAAAACCAGTTCAAGCGGTGTTTCGCCATGGCCGAGAAGGCGAAAGGTGTCACGGGCACCAACCTGCTTGTGTTTCTGGAAAGACGACTCGACAACATGGTATACCGCCTGGGTCTTGCTGTCTCGAGGAAAGAAGCTCGGCAGCTCGTCTCCCATACCCACGTCACGGTGAACGGCAAGACAGTGGACATCGCGTCATATCTCGTGAAAGAAGGGGATGAAATCGCGATCCGGCACAAGGACCTTCCTTCTGTGAAGGATGCCCTGGAATCCGTGGTGCGCAGGGGGCTTCCCTCCTGGCTGGAGTTGGAGAAGGAAGCGATGACGGGCAGGGTCAAGCTTTTGCCGACAAGGGAGGATATCTCAATCCCCATAAAGGAGCAGCTCATCGTAGAGTATTACTCCCGTTAGTTTCTTTCCCCCTGAAGGAGGAGCCATGTATATGTTCGAAAAAAATTGGCAGGAACTTATTAAGCCCGGCAAGATTGACATAGAAAGAGAGACATGCTCCGTATACTATGTCCGGTTTTCTGCGGAGCCTTTTGAGCGCGGCTACGGCATCACCGTAGGCAATTCACTCAGAAGGGTGCTCCTTTCCTCGATAATGGGCGCTGCCATTACTTCTGTCAAGATCGACGGTGTAGATCACGAATTCTCGACGGTCAGAGGCGTTAAGGAAGATGTAACCGAGATCATTCTCAATCTGAAAAAGGTGGTACTCAGGATCGAGGATGACCGGCCGAGAATCCTGAAGATAGATGCGCGGGGTGAAGGCGTGGTAAAGGCTGGAGACATCACCCAGGACGGCGGCGTGGAGGTCATCAACCCCGAGCACCACATCGCGACCTTGAGTAATGAGGCGAGACTCTACATGGAGATGAAGGCGAGAGTGGGCAGAGGCTACGTGCCCGCCGAAAGAAACCGGGAAGAGGAAGAGCCTATCGGGACAACGCCTATAGATGCCATATTTTCTCCGGTGAAAAGGGTGAGCTACAATGTGAGCCCGGCGCGGGTCGGCTTCAGGACCGACTACGACAAGCTGACTATGGACATATTGACGGACGGCAGCATCAGCGCCCTCGACGCGCTCTCCTACGCGGCGAAGATTATCAGGGAACAGATGCGCATTTTTATAAACTTCGAAGAGCCGGTGGACCTGGAAGCGGGCGACTTGAAAGAGGGTGAAAGGCAGGAGTTTAACGACAATCTTTACCGGAACGTCGATGAGCTCGAGCTCTCGGTCAGGAGCGCCAATTGTCTGAAGAATGCCGACATAAAGTACATAGGCGAGCTTGTCCAGAAGACCGAGCAAGAGATACTGATGACTAAGAATTTCGGAAGAAAGTCACTCAACGAGATAAAAGAGATCCTTGCATGCATGGGCCTCAAGCTCGGCATTAAACTGGATAACTTCCCGCCCAGGGAGGATCTTGACAGGATGGCGCAAAGAAGGAAAGACCAAGCATAGAGGGTGTATCATGAGACATTTGAAAGCAGGCAGGAAACTGAATAGGACATCTAGCCACAGGAAGGCGCTTTTTCGTAATCTGGCCGCCGCCCTTTTTCATCATGAGAGCATCAAGACGACCAACCCCAAAGCAATGGAGCTGCGGGGTGTGGCGGAAAGGCTCATCAGCCTCGCGAAGAGCAATAGCGCCCATGCGGTGCGCCTTGCCTTCGCTACCTTGCGAGATAAGGAAGCGGTGAAGAAGCTTTTTTCTGACATCGGCGCGAGATACACCGAGATCAACGGCGGCTACACGAGGGTGCTCAAGCTCGGGCCCAGAAAAGGCGATGCCGCGCCCATGGCGCTTATCGAGCTGACCCAGAAGAAGGAGCGGCCGGAGCAGGAGAAGGAACAAAAAAAGGAAGCCAAAGCCAAGGCGGCCAAGGAAAAGAAAGCGGACCGGCCTGACCGGAAAAAGCAGGAGAAGAGCTATAAGCAGGCATAAGATTGTGAGAACCAATGGGGGATCGTCTAACGGCAGGACTCAAGACTCTGGATCTTGCTATCTAGGTTCGAATCCTAGTCCCCCAGTTTTGCAGTAATGGACAGACGCATCGCGGTACTCATACCGGCCTACAATGAGGAAAAGACAATCGGAAGCGTCGTCAAAGGGGTGAAGGGGCTCGGTGACGGGTACGAGGTGATTGTGATCAACGATCGCTCCCGGGATAATACCACCAGAAATGCGGAAGCTGAAGGGGCAACGGTAGTTGAGCTGCCCGTCAATCTGGGAATCGGAGGCGCCGTCCAAACAGGTTTGAAGTACGCCCTGGCATCCGGGTTTGACGCCTGTGTGCAGGTAGATGGAGACGGGCAGCACCCGCCTCAGGAAATCCCGAAACTCATTGAGCCTTTGTTTGATAACGGGCTCGATATGGTGGTCGGCTCGCGCTTCCTCGGCGGCACTTATAAAGTACCCTTCATGAGGGCTCTGGGAATCAGGGTCATAGCTCTCTTCCTGAAAATTACCATGGGGGTGAGCCTCAGGGATACCACGAGCGGGTTCCGTGCGCTTTCGATGCCTGCCATGGAGTTTTTTGCGAGTTGTTATCCTCAGGATTACCCGGAACCGGAATCGTTGCTCATCGCCTATATAAAGGGCTTCAAAGTGACCGAGGTCGCCGTTGAGATGAACTACAGGGAGCACGGAATATCGTCCATAACGCCGATTCGTGCGGTCTATTACATGATAAAAGTGCTCCTTGCAATGCTGATAGATTTGTTCAGGGAATTCTAGGGAGAGAGCGTACAGATGCTGCATATCCGCCTCTACATCGGCATAATCGGCATCATCTTTTTTGTGGCAACCTTCGAATTCATTCGAAAGAGGCACCTGAGAGAGGAGTACGCCATTCTTTGGCTTTTCACGTCCTCGATCGTCGCCATCCTCAGCCTTTGGCCCGGTTCGATAAATGTCTTAAGCAAGGTAACGGGACTATATTATATTACGGCCATGCTCACGATTGTGTTTTCTTTCGTGATCGCGGTTCTCATGCACTACTCGATTGCCATATCGAAAATAAAGGAGATGAACAAGGATTTGGCGCAAAAGTGCGCACTCCTTGAACTGCGGGTGAGAGAGCTTGAACGTGGCGAAAAAAACTAAAAACAAAATAGAGCGGGCAACGGGGCTCGAACCCGCGACATCAAGCTTGGGAAGCTTGCACTCTACCAACTGAGTTATGCCCGCCTCTGGAAAAATAATAATGGATTCGACGCGCCAAGTCAACACTTTGGAGGGTTGAGAAGATTTTATCGCTATGAGGACCGAAGAGTTTGACTATTCATTACCGGGGGGACTGATCGCGCAACATCCGCAAGAGGAGCGGGCTTCATCCCGTCTCCTTGTTCTCAACCGGCCGGACGGGCGCGTCGAGCACAGCTGTTTCAAGGACATAACCGCTTACTTGCGTGGAGGCGACCTGATCGTGGTTAACGATACGAAGGTGATCCCTGCGCGGCTCGCAGGGGTGAAGGAGACGGGCGGTCGTGTCGATATCCTGCTGACGGAAAAGATCGACGGGAGGCGATGGTCCTGCCTCGCGACCGGTCTCAAAAAGGGGTCAGCCGAGGCGCGGGTATCCGTGAATGGGACGTCCCTCACACTCCGTGCAGCCCCTCTTCACTGGACGGTCGAGTTTCCGGAAGAGATCGATGGCGCGGCCTTTATAGCCCGCCACGGAAGAATGCCCCTTCCCCACTATATCAAGCGGGCGAAAAACGGCACAGAGTCCGATGATGACGAGCGATATCAGACCGTTTATGCGCGGGAGGAAGGGTCTATCGCGGCCCCGACCGCGGGCCTCCACTTCGACGAAGACCTGATGTGCCGGATCGGAGATATGGGTGTCGGCATTGTCAGGATCACGCTTAATATCGGCATCGGAACCTTTTTCCTCATCAAGAGCGCGCATGTGGAAGGACACGAGATGCACCGGGAGCGCTACTCTCTGTCGCCGGGCTCCCTCGAAGCAGTGAGAAAGACAAAGGAAGATGGCGGCAGGGTCATCGCCGTGGGCACGAGCACGGTGAGGACCCTGGAGACAGTCCGGGCAGGGGAGAACGGGGCGGCACCTGCCGGTTACACGGATCTTTTCATCTATCCCGGCTATAGATTCCAGGTGGTTGACGCCCTCATCACCAATTTCCACCTCCCCAGATCGACGCCGCTTCTGCTCGTATGCGCGTTCGCCGGGAAAGAGAGAATAGAGACGGCCTACCGGGAGGCTATCGGACTGGGATACAGGTTCTACAGTTACGGGGATGCGATGTTTATTTCATGAGCGCGCTCACTATTGCGCACGCAGACGGTCAGGCGCGGCTCGCCGTTCTTCACACAGGGCATGGTCCCGTAGAGACGCCCGTATTCATGCCTGTAGGAACGCAAGGGACGGTGAAGGGCATCCTTCAGAGGGATCTTAAAGAAATGGGTGTGCAGATGGTGCTGGCCAATGCCTACCATCTCTATTTAAGACCAGGGGACGCACTTGTCAGGGATATGGGCGGCATCCAGAGGTTTGCCGGGTGGGACGGGGCCGTATTGACGGATAGCGGCGGCTACCAGATCTTCAGTCTTGGAGTGCTGCGCAAGGTAGAGGAGGAGGGTGTGACCTTTCAGTCGCACATCGACGGCTCGAAACATTTTCTTGGTCCTGAGAGGATTGTGGAGGTGCAGGAGCGCATCGGTGCGGACGTCTGCATGTGCCTCGATGAATGCGTGGCCTATCCGTCTTCCCATGAATACACGGGCACCTCGGTCGAGCGTACGACAAAGTGGGCGCGGAGGTGCAAGGAAGCAAAAAAGGGCTCATCTCTTCTCTTCGGCATCGTCCAGGGCGGCATGTACGCCGACTTGAGGCGCCGCTCAGCGGCCGCCCTTGTGGAGCTTGACTTCGATGGCTACGCGCTCGGCGGCTTCAGCGTTGGTGAGCCAAAGGGAGTTATGTGGGAGATGGTGGACACGGTGATCGGCGCGTTGCCCTGGGAGAAGCCGAGGTATTTCATGGGTCTCGGTTTTCCTGAAGACATCGTGGAAGGGGTCAAAAAAGGCATCGACATGTTCGACTGCGTAATCCCCACACGCCATGCCAGAAACGGGAACCTCTTCACGAGAACGGGAAGGATCAACATCAAGCACGCTAAGTACAGCCGGGACCAGTTGCCCATCGACGAGGCGTGCGGGTGCTACACGTGCACGCACTTCTCGAGGGCCTATCTCAGGCACCTCTTTGTCGCGAGGGAGCTTACGAGCTATTATCTCAACACAGTGCACAATCTCTTCTTCTACACCACGCTGTTGGGACGCATGAGAGTTGCGATCGGTGAGGGGAGGTTCGAGGAGTTTTACAAAGATTTCATGTCAGAACGGGAGGGAGGTGAGGCACAAGATGGATCTAGCCTACGCGATGGGTAGTCCGGGAGGAGGCGGTGGACAGGCAGGTAGTCTCTACACATTTCTTCCGCTCATCCTCTTGTTTGCGGTATTCTATTTTCTTCTTATCAGACCGCAGCAAAAAAGGGCCAAACAGCACAAAACGTTCATGGAAAACCTGAAGAGGGGAGATACAGTTATCACTTCGGGGGGGTTGTATGGTAAAATAACTGGTATTACGGACGAGGCAATTACCATGGAAATAGCCGAAAAGGTGAGGGTAAAGGTTTCGAAGAGCGCAGTAGTAGATTATGTGAAAGGAGAACAGGCGTGAGAAGGTATGAGAACATCTTAATAGTGGCTCCCGACTGTACGAAAGAGGACGAGGAAGACTTGTTCCGAAGGGTGCAGGCAAACATAGAGAAGCTCGGCGCAGAGCTGCTCAAGGTGGATGACTGGGGCGTGCGCAAACTGGCCTACCCGATCAAGAAGAAAGACAGGGGCCACTACTTCTTCATGCTCTTGAGCATGGATGAATCGACCGTGGTAACGCTGGACAAGTTTTACCGGACGATGGACCTCATTCTCAGGCATCTTTTTGTCGTGGTGGACGAGAAAGATAAAGGACTGGAGAAGCCGCCGGACCAGGTTGTTTTCGATGAGCTGGAGGGTGAGGCGTAGTGGATGAGGGTCTTCCTCATCACTTTTCCCATTTGGGCTGTCAGCCTTCGGGCTTTCGGCGTGGACGCGATAAGCTAGGGGCGGCAGTTCCGGATGTGGCTTGGACAACACGGTTTTTGGCCGATGTTCCGGTAGCAGGAGAGTTGGCCAAGACCACGCTTTAGTCCCCGCGATATGTGGAGAGTGAAGGCCAGTAAAATCTTATGGATGGAGGAGTAAATGCCGAGAATGCAGGATTCAGGAAAAAAGCGCGTCTACATGAGGAAGAGGGTCTGCCGGTTCTGCCAGGACGCGACTATCAGGATAGATTATAAAGACCCCAAGCTCCTGAAGCATTTCGTGACGGAACGGGGGAAGATTATGCCTCGGAGGATGACGGGGACGTGCGCCAATCACCAGAGAAAGCTGCGGGAAGAGATTAAGAAGGCCCGACATATCGCCCTTTTGCCCTTCACAACAGCGACGCGATAGGAGGAGGCGATGATGAAAGTCATACTGCTCGACGACGTGGAAGGGGTCGGCAAGAGGGGCGAAGCACATGACGTGAGGGATGGATTCGGAAGAAACTTCCTCGTGCCGAGGGGCTTCGCCATTCCGGCGACGCGGGGCAATATCAAGAAGGTGCAGGAACAGGCCAAGGTCATCGTGGGGAAAAGGGATAAGGACGCTGAGACCGCGGAGTATGTGAAACGCCGGCTTGAAGAGGCGCCGCCTGTTATCATTAAGAAAAAGGCGGGGGTAGACGGGAAGCTTTTTGGCTCGGTGACGGCGAAGGACTTGGCAGAGGCGGTGAAAAAGGCGCTTGATCTCGATCTGGACCGAAGGGCCCTGCGGCTCGACGAGCCCCTCAGGATGACCGGCGCCTATACTGTTGAAGCACGCCTCGAAAAGGGAATTGTTGCCCAGGTGCGGCTCGAAATAGAAGAAGAGTAAATGCCAACAAGGGTCGCGAAAATCCCTGTAGAGAAAAAAGGGCGCGTGCCGCCCCAGAATCTCGATGCGGAACAGTCGGTGCTCGGCGGGGTCCTCATCGACCCGGAGGCATTGAACAAGATAGTCGATGTCATCGATGTCGAGGATTTCTACAGGGAGGACCACCGGGCCATTTTCAAGATAGTCCTGGACCTTTACGAGAGAAACGAGCCTATCGACCTTGTAACGGTGAGCAGTTCGGCCCGCGACAAGGGTCTGATAGAGAAGATAGGGGGTGTGGCCAACCTCAGTCGACTCGTCGACGCCATGCCCACGTCCGCAAATATTGCCCAGTACGCGAAGATGGTGAAGGAAAAGGCGCTGCTTCGCAATCTGATGCATATTGCAACGGAGATCGTGGAAAAGGGCTACGAGGTCGACACGAACGTAGACGCCTTTATCGACGAAGCCGAGAAGATGATCTTCCAGATCTCGGAGAAGAAATACAAGCCTTCGTTCTACGCCATAAAGGACCTGGTGATGGAGAACGTCAAGGTCATCGAGAGGCTCTGTGAGAAGAAAGAGGCGATTACCGGCGTGCCGACGGGCTTCACCGACCTTGATAAGATGACGAGTGGCCTGCAGCGCTCCGACCTGGTGATTGTTGCGGGGAGGCCGAGCATGGGAAAGACTTCCTTGTGTCTCAATATCGCCCAGCATGTGGCCCTCTCCGACGGCGGTACCCCGGTGGGTATCTTTTCCCTTGAGATGTCGAAAGAGCAGCTCGTGATGAGGCTCCTCAGCTCGGAGGCAGAGATCGAGTTTTCCAAGCTCCGCTCCGGCATGGTGAAAGACACGGATTGGCACCGCCTCGGGGCTGCCGCGGGAAGGCTCTATACGGCCCCGATGTATATCGACGACACCCCTGCCTTGAGCATCCTTGAGCTGCGGGCGAGGGCGAGGAGGTTAAAGAAAGAGCACGGCCTCAGCCTCCTTATCATCGATTACCTCCAGCTCATGCGCGGCAGGATGAGCGGTCCGGACCGGAGGGAACAGGAGATATCGGAGATATCGAGGTTCCTCAAGGCCCTGGCCAAGGAGCTGAATATCCCGGTAATTGCCATATCTCAGTTGAACAGGATGGTGGAGCAGAGGGAAGACAAGCGGCCCCGGCTCGCGGATTTAAGAGAATCGGGCGCCATAGAGCAGGACGCCGACGTCATCCTCTTTATCTATCGGGATGAGGTCTATAACAGGAATTCCGAACGGAAAGGCAGGGCGGAGATTATTATCGGAAAACAGCGGAACGGTCCAACGGGCGAGATTGAAACGGCGTTCGAAGCCGCGTATACTACCTTTAAGAATTACTACAGTGCAGAGAATGAACCTGCCTAACCTGCTCTCCCTTTTTCGTCTTTTTGTCACCGCTTTTTTCATCCTGCTTATTGCTTACGAGCGGTATGGGCTTGCGCTTTTCCTCTTCTTGTTGCAGGCCCTCAGCGATCTGTTGGACGGTTTTTTCGCTCGAAGGATGGGCGCGAAGACGAGCCTCGGCGCGTACCTCGACCCGCTGGCGGATAAGGTGATGCTCTCGTCGTCGTACATCGTGCTCTGTTTTCAGCGTATAGTTCCCCTTTGGCTGGTAAGTACGGTGCTTATCCGGGACCTGGTCATTTCTCTCGGCTTTTTTGTGATAGTGAAGAGGGGTCTCACCATGAGCCCCGTGCCGAGTTTCATCAGCAAAATGACCACCGTGTTCCAGATGACCACCGTCGTCTACGTGCTCCTGTTTGCGGGCCGGACCTTTGAACCGTTCTTTTTTTACACAACAGCCCTCTTGACTGCGGTTTCGGGTTGTCAGTACGTTTTTGCAGGCTGGACAGTGTTTTTTCGAAAAGAAATTGTTTGACAATAGAGGGACCTTTCGCTACTATTAAAGTCAAATTAAGGAGGTATTGATGCCTATTAGAGTGGGTGTTAACGGGTTTGGCAGAATCGGCCGGCTGGTGTATCGAATAGGTTGTAATAATCCTGATTTGGAGTTTGTTGCGATCAATGACGTCACCGACGCAAAGACTCTTGCCCATCTCCTGAAATATGATTCGGTCCATCGCACCATGAACGCCGACGTGGGAGAGAAGGACGGATCGATAGTCGTAAACGGGCATACGATCAAGGTGTTGTCCGAGCGGGACCCCGAGAAGCTCCCCTGGAAGGAGTTGAAGGTGGATGTGGTCCTCGAGGCCACCGGGAAATTCACCGATAAGATAGGGGGGGAGAAACATCGGCTTGCCGGGGCGAATAAGGTAATCGTCTCTGCGCCCGCAAAGAATCCCGATGTGACCTTTGTACTCGGCGTCAACGAAGAGGTATACGATAAAAGCAAACACCATATTATCTCCATGGGTTCCTGCACCACGAACTGTCTGGCCCCGGTGGTAAAGGTGCTGCAAAAGGAATTCGGCATAGAGCACGGCCTGATGACCACTATACATTCCTATACAAACGATCAGGTGATCCTCGATCAGCCGCATAGGGACCTCAGAAGGGCCCGGGCAGCGGCACTTTCAATGATACCTACCACGACCGGCGCGGCAAAGGCCATAGCGGAGGTCATTCCGGAAATGAAGGGGCGGCTCGACGGGCTTTCCATAAGGGTGCCCACCCCCACTGTTTCCCTGGTCGATTTCGTAGGCAATCTCTCGAAAGAGACGACCAAGGCAGAGGTCAACAGTTTATTCCGAAAATATGCGGAAGGCCCGATGAAGGGGATACTGGCGGCCACCGATGAGGAGCTCGTCTCCATGGATTTTATCGGAAGCTCATATTCATCGATCGTCGATCTTCCTTCAACCTTCGTGGCCGGGGGCAAGATGGTAAAGGTCCTTTCGTGGTATGACAACGAATGGGGTTTTTCCAGCAGGATTTGCGACCTCTTAAGTTTTGTGATGAAGTAGTGTGAGGCTTTAGAGCCGGCACGAAAGCTCGCCTCTATGGCGGGACATGAAGAAATCGGGTGTTCTGATACTCATGGTGACCGGGAAGCCGTGATATTCTCTGAAATTGAGATAAAACGCCCCAGTAAGCCGGGTGTCTTTGGAAGATTCTTTGAGGACGTGAGCAGGCTTCTGACCAGGATAATGAAGCTTTTCCCATAAAGAGGGTGAACTGATGAAATCGGTGAGAGACGTTGCGATTGCGGGGAAGAAGGTCTTCATTCGTGTTGACTTCAACGTACCCCTGGACGACCAGGGGCATATCACCGACGATGCCAGGATAAAAGCGCATTTACCCACCATAAACTACGTGATCGGGCAAAAGGGGAAGGTTATACTGGCATCCCATCTCGGGCGCCCTAAAGGCAAGAGGGTGGAGAAGTACTCGTTGAAACCTGTGAGCCGGAGGCTGTCCGAGCTTCTGGGCAGACCTGTCACCTTTGTCGACGATTGTGTCGGACCGGAGGCGGAAAAGGCGGTGTCGCAGATGTTGGAGGGGGACGTCGTTCTTCTGGAGAACCTCCGTTTCCATGCCGAAGAAGAGAAGAATGATAAGGGTTTCGCCCGCGAGCTGGCGAAGCTGTGCGACGTCTACGTGGACGACGCGTTTGCGGCTGCCCATCGGGGCCATGCCTCGAATGCGGGCATAACCGGCTACGTGTCCGAGTGCGCCGCCGGGCTGCTCCTCGCAAGCGAGCTCGACTACCTGAAGAGGGCTACCGAGGACCCTGTCCGGCCGTTGGTCGCCATCATCGGCGGGGCAAAGGTGTCTGACAAGATAGGCGTGCTGATTCGGCTGACGGAGAAGGTCGATACGCTGATCATCGGGGGCGGCATGGCCTTTACCTTCCTCAGGGCGCTGGGGTATGAAGTGGGCAAGTCGCTCTGCGAGCAGGATATGCTCGATGTCGCGAAGAACATCATGGCGAAGGCGGGGGAGCGGCATGTCAAGTTCTACCTGCCGGTAGACTGCGTCGTCGCACAAGCCGCTTCGGTTGATGCCGTCACAAAGTGCGTGACCGTGCAGGAGATTCCGAAAGAATGGATGGCCCTCGATATCGGGCCGGCATCGACGACGCTCTTCGGAGAGGCCCTTGCTGACGCCAAGACTATAGTCTGGAACGGCCCTATGGGCATGTTCGAACTCGCTCCCTTCAGCAGGGGCACTTTCGGTCTCGTCACCTTTGTGGCATCCGCCCACGCCCTCACCATTGTGGGTGGAGGAGACACGGATACCGCCGTTCATCAGGCGGGCGAGTCAGCGAGGATATCTTATATATCGACCGGGGGCGGCGCTTTTCTCGAGCTGCTCGAAGGGAAGAGCATGCCGGCGGTGGTGGCCTTGGATGCCTGCGGAGGTGAGCGGTGAGAAGATGGATGATCGCCGGCAACTGGAAGATGCATCTCACGATAGGAGAGTCGACGGCCTTGGCACGGGCCATCGTTGAAGGTACACCGGGCGCATCCGGCGGTGATATAATCGTGGCTCCTGTTTTTACGGCGCTTGCGAGTGTGGCCGGGGTCCTCGAGGGGAGCCATGTCGCAATGGCTGCGCAGAACGTATTTTACGAGGAAAAAGGGGCATATACGGGGGAAGTGGCGCCGGCTATGGTGCGGGATGCGGGCTGCGTGTATGCCATTATAGGGCATTCGGAGCGGCGAAAATACTTCCACGAGACCGACGGGACCGTGAATGCGCGGATCAAGAAAGCCCTGTCTGCCGGGCTCAAGCCCATCGTGTGCGTGGGAGAAACAGAGGAAGAACGCGAGAAGGGCGTCACCGAGTTCGTGATAGGGCAGCAGGTAAAAGTCGGGCTCTACGGGATCGACAGCCTGGAACACGTCACGATCGCCTATGAACCGGTGTGGGCAATAGGAACGGGCAAGAACGCCACGCCCGCTCAAGCCCAGGCAGTGCATGTTTTCATAAGACGCCTGCTCAGCGACGCTTACGGCGGCGCGGTTGCAGGCAGCATAAGGCTCCTGTACGGGGGAAGCGTCACGCCGGACAATATCGGCCAGCTCATCAGCATGGAAGATATAGACGGCGCTCTCATAGGCGGAGCATCCTTGAAATCTGAGAGTTTTATCGGTATAATAAAAACTGTTTCTGGTAGGTAAAGATGACAACCGTAATTAGCATCATACATATTCTCGCCGCGATCGCCCTTGTCCTTATTGTTCTGCTGCAGACGGGACGGGGGTCTGAGATCGGAGCGGCTTTCGGAAGCGGGGCAAGCCAGACTCTCTTTGGCAGCTCGGGGACGTCTGGTTTCATGACGCGGGTCACTACTATTGTCGTAATCGTTTTTATGCTGACCAGTCTCGTCCTGGCCATGATGTATAGCAGCGGCCGGTCGTCATCGTCAAGGATGTCAATTCCGGCTCCAATAGAAGAGAAGTTGCCGGCTAAAACGAAATAAAAGTGTGCCGATGTGGTGGAATTGGTAGACACACCATCTTGAGGGGGTGGCGGGGATACCCGTGCGGGTTCGAGTCCCGCCGTCGGCACCATATGATACCCCTGAAACGGGGGTCACCCCTGTAATTTTTCTTGCCTGTTGGGGCTTTTCGTTTCAGTCCTTGCAGATTATCCTAAATTTTTCCTTCAGAAGCGCTTTCTTTAATAACTCGCCGCATTGTTTGCTGCAGATCATGAAAAGGATGTCATTCCCGGCTTTTCTCGCTTCAGACCCGCGAGCAGGGACGATGGCGGGGACCGTCCTGCCGCTATGCGTCAGCGGTATCCTGACGGTCGAGCCCTCTTGACCTTTCAGACTCATTTTTCGGCGTGTCCTGGCGCCAAGACCAAACACTTCGGCGTCCTTTTCGATCTCCCTATCGCACCAGGCACAGGCGTAAACCGTTTCCTCTCCTTCCGACTCCGTGAAGACCGAAATTTTCTCGCACTCCCATGGCAATACGCCGCAGTCGCCGAAGGTGTCCTTATTGTCGGAGCACATTTTACATATCTCCCAGTGTTCACAGGTACTGCCCTTCGCGACAGGTCGTCCGCATTCCGAGCACCAGAGGTAGCCGCATTTATTGCAGAACCCGAGGGTAATATCTTCTATTCCCGGCACTTTTTCACAGTCTCTCGTATCCTTGCTTCCGCACCGGGGACATTCTCCCACGAATATCTCCCATGCGAAATCCTCGGGCGTTTCGGCCGACGACTCCAGTACGGCTTTGGCCAGCTCATCCTGCAGCTCTTTTGGGAGGGCCTTCCATAGTTCCCCGAAATCGTCTTCATTCTTTTTCTTCATACCTTTCTATTATACACCGATTGCGAAGGTCTTTTCCAATGGCGCACGTCGGCTGCAGCAATTCCCGGTCGGCCCTCTTCCCCCGGCAGTTTCTTCCCAATCCCGGTTATCCTCTACGCGTTTGCCTGATCGATGGAACTCACATAGTGCCTATCTCCGTTATTTTGATGAGTAGATTGGAAGAAAGGGGCTTATCAAGAGACGCTGACACCTCACAGGGGCGCACCTCTTCCGTTATTCGGCTGCCACGAGCTTAAAAAAGGAGCTGTCTTGTGAGCGTTACGTATAGCCATAGTCTTCGGCAATGGAGCGCAGGAGGGTCTCCCAGCTTGGATAAGTGAGAGCATGACAGTAAACGCGAAAGTGATCCCAGAGATTTTTCTTGCTTCCCAGCTTCTTTCGAAGCCACCGGTACAGGCTGTCGGTAAGTTCGAAGATCTGGTGCATGAAGAAGGCGAGCATGTTCAGGATGAAGAAGTTGAAGGAGAGGTTCTTCTTCCCGTGGCCGTAGTTGTGCTCTATGTGGTAGCCGTGGTTCTTTACCGTATTGAAGACCTCGTTCTCTATCATCCAGCGGGACCTTCCTATCCTGACCAGCTCCTCCACATTCTCGTCGTCGACGCAGAAATCGGTCACCCAGCTATTGTGATAGGCGATCCTGTTCCCATCCTTTATCCAGTATTCGAAGTAGTTGACCATCACGGTCTTCCTGTTGTCGTTGAGTGGAACGTTATTTACCCACTCGTAGATATGGGTGCGCCCCTTGCGGTCTTTCGCCTCCATATGGACTACTTCTTTCAAAAGTCTTTGTTCGTTCACCCACTCCATGAGCGTTTTGTGGTCGTCGGGCTTTGCCACAAACACATAGCGCATGCCGAGGGACAGGATCGCCTCGATGGTCGGCTGCTTGCTGTAGAGGCTGTCGGCGATAATGATGAGTGGGAGCCTGGGATGAGACTGCCTGATCTTTTCGAGGAGCCTCTTCCCCGCATTGGTCTCGCAGTCCTGCTTTTCCTTGCCGTCCGCGTTCTTTACCTCTTCAGGGGCAAGAGGGATGACTTGCGATTTCTTGGGATGGACGATGGCGGCCTGGACAATCTGATGGCTGTAGCGGACCGCCGTCCCCCGTTTCTTCTTTATCTCCTGCGTGAGGCATCTGGGGCAGTGAACCTTTTCGGACCCGAAGTATTCCGAGCCGTCCACGACGCAGAGGTAGTAGCTGTCGAACACCCGGTATTCTTCGAGATATTTTCCCCTCTGGAGGAGACGGAAGAACTCGCCAAAGACGGGTTTGAGATCCTCCGGATCGATCTCATCCATGACATCCCTCATCTGCGTATCGCTGGGGATCGATTCGAAAGCGAACATTGCCTTCAGGTTGTTCTCAAGCTTCAAACACTGAAAATGTTCCTCAAACTGAAGGAGCGAAGGATCCTGGAAGTACATCATGGCGAGGCCACCCATGAAGACGTCGTGCATCCTGTAGTCAGCCTCGTCCCGATGGTCGGGAATGCGGTTGAACCCCTTCGAAACGACCTTGCGCAGTCCCATAAAACCTAGATGTTTCTTGATGTACATTGGCAATGCACACCATATCATAAAGGAGCAAAAAAGTCTAGACTTCACAAGCTTCACAATCGACTTTTTTCTCCCCTTTTCCGCCCTCAAACACAACATTGCGAAAAACCTTTTCGGGAATACCCAGGATGGGGCATAAAACGGAGGGATATTTTATGAGCGGGAATTGCTGCGTCGGCTGGCAGGGCAAACGCATTTGGACTATGCCCTGTCACTGGACGGAACCTTCAAGTATCTTGCCGAGATAGTCCATATCCCACCCGGCCCTGAGACGTTTGGTCTTGATGCTCCTTCTTTTTGAGTTCTCTTTTCTTAAGAGATTAAGCGCGATATGTCTCAGGACCGCGAAGTTCGCCGGTGCGTGATCTTTCCGTATTCGACATTCGTCTTCACGGAAGGCAATGTCGAGGACCCAGTGAAGGCTGTTTTCAATGCCCCAATGGCCTCGCACGGCCTCGGCTATTTTCCTGGCGTTGCTCTCGATGCTTGTAATGTAGTAGCGGAACTCCATGGTGGTCTGGCCATTCTGGTAACACTCTCTCTGCGCCATCACGATAGCAGAGAGATTTTTCCACTCCTCCCTCTCGGGCAGCCAATCGGCACAGGCAGTCCAATACCGTCGCGTCTCAATTCGGCCGTGATCCCCATCGATAGTCTCATGATAGTCATGGGCAATGTCCAAAAAGTCCGATGCCAGGCAATCCTGAAAGAAGAACTCTACCTCCTCATGAAGCGCGCCTTGATTTCCCTTCAGGCCCAGTACGTAGTCTGCGCCTTTGTCGATGATCTTCCCGGCAATGGTCTTCTGACAGCCCATTGCGTCGATGGTGACAATGCACCCTTCGAGTTCCAAAAGTGTGAGCAGTTCGGGAATGGCGGTAATCTCGTTCGTCTTCTCCCCGGTCTTGATCTGACCTAACACCATCCTACTCTCAAGCGCCCACGCACTCACCATGTGAATGGGGGATTTGTTCTTCTTGTAGGAGCGGCGCAATGTTTTACCGTCAAGGCGATAATTCCCTTCATGACCGACTGTATGGACTCCACCCATCTGAGAAAGGCCTGCTGGAACTCTTTCGGGTCCATGCTCGCAAAGATGCGGGCAAAGGTATCATGGGCGGGAATGCCGTGAGGGAGTTCCAGGAAAGTCTCGAACCACCCTGCCTTTGCATGGCCGAACTCCTCAATCTCCTCCCACGTATCAGCCCCGCAGATCACCGCACACAAAGCAATTGTGATCACATCAATGAGCTTATGTCGCTTATTTGATTCCCGTGGTTCAGTAAGGTCTGAAAAGAAGTCGCTGATCGAGTTTCCCGTATCCATACATGCCTCCACCTGATAACGTTAATAGTTTCAGGTAGATAGCATATATACCACCAAAAGTCTAGAAATTTCTACTAGTTCAGCTAGGTTTCCAAATGCGTTTGCCCTGCGTCGGCTGGAATTGCTCAAAGGGTTGTCATCGCGGCTGCCATACAGCCGTCTCTATCATCTTCCGTAGAATTGTGGTATAATTTGGCCTTGCAGTTGGGCGTATCATCGACGATCCTGCGATTGTTGTTTCTTTGTCACGCGAGAATTGGTCAAACAAACGGGGGCCGCTGCCAGCGCCCCCGAAAAGAGGGGCAACATGATGATTTCCGGACGGCACCTGCATATATTAGTCCTGGAAGCCGACAAGGATGTGGTCGATAACACCACGTCAATGCTCCAAGAACTGGGTCACCATGCACGAGGAGAAACGGAAAGCCTGGCGGCATTGAAAGCCTTCTCGGAATCGCCTGACGAATTCGATCTCGCGATCCTTGAGCCGGTTATGCCCGACGTGACGGGACTGGAACTTGCTGCACGCTTTCGCCGCATACGGCGCGGCTTCCCTGTCCTGCTCTACGCAGATGGTGGTGACGCATCTTCAGCCGAAAGAATAGAGGCCGCCGGCCTTGGCAGGGTTGTTTTCAAACCGCTCACTTCCGAGGAACTGGGAAGCGCGATAAAAGAGACCCTTCGCTTCGGTGCGTGAGCGGAAAGCCCGGCATATGAACGGGAGCTGCTGCTAGGCCGGTCGCAGCCCTTTCTACCGGCATGGGAGTCCGGGAGAAGGGGCCCGCTCACGAACCGGTCGCTTCTCTTCGCAATTTCGATAGCAAGGCAAAGTGCATTCTTTCTTCGTCGATGATCAGATCTATCGCTTCGATATGCCTGGCGCCCACAAACTTCTTGATCTCCTGATAATAGAGAATTGAGTCCATCTCCCGCTGGATGGCGAAATCGAGTGCTCCCGCAATGCTGCCCGCTTTTGCCAACTGCGCGATTTTCGGATGGTCCTTAAACACGGCTTTGCCGTCGATAAAGTCTTTCAGATAGGCGAGGTACTCCCCTTCATATGTTTCGGGTGGCCGGTAGTCACCAAGGCCCGAAAGCAGCTTTTCGAAAGTCTTCCTGTGCACTACCTCCTCTTTTGCAAGCCGCTCGAACAATTCCTTCACGGGCTGATTGGTAATCATCTCCGCTGCCTCCCGGTAGAACTGCTCCCCGTTCTCCTCTATCCGGATGGCGAAGTTAACGACGTCGTGGACATTCATACAATGATCCTCCCTTCAGAATGGTCGTCGGGCCGCGCCACGCGCATGAGGCCCGTAATCTGCTGACAGTATTATAGTGCTTGCGGAACCGAAAGTAATGATATTTGATTCATCACGCTTGCGGGCGTCAGAAGACTCAAGCTATTAGGCGTCCCGTAGCCTTCGATTACCTCACGGTCACCTTCACCGTTCCTGCCACGCCTTTCTTTGGATCGGCGGCGAGGACACTTAGCTGCTCCCCGGAAGGAAGCATGGTGACGAGCTCTGCCAGTTTTCCAGTGTTGCTCACTGTCTGGCCGTTGATCTGCAAAATAATGTCTCCCTGTTCGAAACCCGCCTGGCTTAAGGGGCCTTTCGGCTCGACCGAGGCGATCACGACCCCCGCCTTCTCTTCTAACCCCAGCTTCTCCATCTCTTTCGCCGTGAGGTCGCGAAATGAGCCGCCCAGCCGCGTAGCGGCAGATGCGGATAACGCCTTTGTCGCGTCATTCATGTCCCCTACGGCAACGGTAAGATCCTGCCGCCTTCCGCCTCTCAGCACCGTCACTTTCACCCGGCTGCCTATCGGCGTCACGGCGACCGCATTCTGGAGCGCCCCTGCATCGGGCACAGGCTTTTCCTCGTAGGCGATAACAACATCCCCCTTTGCGATGCCCGCCCTGTCCGCCGGTCCTCCCTTAACCGTCGCGACCACGAGTGCTCCTTTCGCGACCTCCAGTCCGAGGGGCTTGGCCTTCGTTGGCGTCAGCTCTTCTATGGTTACCCCGATCCAGGCCCGCTCCACCTTGCCGTGAGCAATCAGTGTTTTTCCTATGTGGAGGGCGATATTGCTCGGCACGGCGAATCCTATGCCCTCCGAACCGCCCGATTCCGTCGCAATCGCCGTATTGACGCCGATCACCTGCCCCTTCAAGTTGAGTAAGGGCCCGCCGCTGTTGCCGGGGTTGATGGGTGCGTCGGTCTGCAGAAAATCCTGATAGCTGGTCGGGTCCAGGATGCCGCGCCTGTGCTTGGCACTGATGATGCCCTGAGTCACCGTCTGGTCGAGACCCCGGGGATGACCGATGGCAACGACCCACTCGCCCACCTCCAGTTTGTCCGAATCACCAAAGGAAACGGCCGGCAAGGGCTCGGCTGCGCTGATGCGGATGACCGCCAAATCGGTTTTCGGATCGCCGCCCACGAGCTTGGCAGGATACCTGCTGCCGCTCGAGAGCTGGACCTCTATCTTTGTGGCGCCTCCCGCGACGTGATAGCTTGTAAGAATATTACCCTGGCTGTCCATGAGCATGCCGGACCCAAGTCCCCTTATCTCTTCCTGGTGCTTTTTCGGCATCTTGCGGTTACCGAAAAAGTGGCGGAAAAAGGGGTCCCTTTCAAAAGGCAGCAGCGGGTTCGGCACCTCTTTACGCTCGGTCACCTCGATGTGGACCACGGCCGGGATGTTCTTCTTCGCCACGTCCACTATTGCCGTCACCAGATCGGGCGATGCTCCGTATCCGGGTTGGATACCTGCGCCCAAAAGCAGGGTGAGGAAAAGAAGCGCGACGGCAACCGGATCTTTTACTGAAAAAGACTTCGTGATGTATGATTGGTGATGGTACACGGCCTCCCCCTTTGCGTTGCTGAATGTAACGGGCGGTCTCTTCCGGCCCCTTCACACTCGTTCAGCCACTGCCTTTTCCAAAAGTGAGGATGGGACGCCCATGTACTAGATAAGACGGAAATCGCCGGACGTCAAGGAAAATAGGGCGCGAAGGGGACGTTATTCCGCGTTCTCGCCCGGCTCTTGCGTGGACTTCAGTTCCGGCCAGTTGTCGGGGGCAAGAGAGTACGTGGTGACGAGGTCTGTGATGAGCTGATGCCTTTCCTCTAAGGTCAGGCCAAGATAGAAGGGTGATTCCATGAGAATGTTTACCACATGTCGCGCCGCGCGATCGTTCATGGCTCCACCTCCCTGTAACATAGCCTTGCAAGGGTTGTGCCAGTGTGTCGCAGGGCTCCTCCAGCGGCCCAATAACGCCTCTCTCTGCAGAAGAGATTTCACGCGCATGTAAACAAAACCGACGGGCTTTCGAAAGGCCGACTCTCCTGCGGCGGGGCAAAAACCGTTGGCGCGTGAAAACAAACAGCTCGTCCTTCCCGCAAGACAGTGTACTGTAAAGAATACCGACCATCTCAATCCCTCACTTTCCCTGATTGACAAGGCCTTTGAAAAAGTAATAAGTTTTTCATCTTCTCTTCTTCACGTCGTGGAGGCGCTCATGGCCATAGAGATGAAAAACGAGCCGCGTATCACCGTGGGCATTATGGAGCGGCGGAATTTCGTCGAGGGTCGCTTGCATGGGGTCTTTTCGGTGGACGGCATCGGGCCCGAAACGAACCGGTTGACGAACGGGTTTTCGGCGAAAGCGGCGCAGGGGGGCCTCGTTCTGTGCGATGCGGCCGGCCGCGTTGTCGGCCGTTCTCCTCACGTCAGGATCGAAAGCGGCGCCCGAGGCACCTTCGATCTCTTTAATGTGACGATTGGAAGCCGGTTTCATTGGGAGAGAAGCGAGAGCCAGACCTTTCGAGGGAACCTGATTCTTCGCGTGCATGCTGACGGCACCATGGCGGCTATCAACGAGGTCCCCCTCGAAGATTACCTGGAGAGCGTCATCTCCTCGGAGATGAACGCCTCGGCCCCCGGGGAGATGCTGAAGAGCCACGCAATTCTCTCCCGAAGCTGGCTTCTCGCGGCGCTGCGGAGAAAAAATGACCCTCGAAAGACGTCCGGCGCAGCCGCGCATATTATCGAGAGGGAAGGAGAGGTGGTGCGGTGGTATGGGCGGGAAGAGCATGATCTTTTTGATGTGTGCGCAGACGATCACTGCCAGCGGTATCATGGCGTGACGCGGATCACCTCCCAGGGGGTGCGGCACGCCGTCAGGGCGACAAGGGGCATTGTGCTCACCTGGGAGAATGAGATTTGCGATGCCCGCTATTCAAAGGCCTGCGGCGGACTTACGGAGGAGTTCGAGACGGCATGGGATGATGCCCGGCGCCCATACCTGGTGAGCCTTGCCGATGGGCCCGTTCCTTACCCCGCCGTTACCACGGAGGAAGAGGCTGCCCGATGGTGCCTGTCGGCGCCGTCGGCTTACTGCGATACGAAAGACAAGGCAATCCTGGAAAACATCCTTCCTGCTTTTGACCGGGAGACTGAAGGCTTCTTCCGCTGGACCGTCGCATATTCCCCGGAGGAGTTGGAGGAGATCCTGTACGAGAAGTCGGGCTTTGATTTCGGCAGGCTTCAGGCAATCGTACCGCTGGCGCGCGGTCCTTCGGGACGCATCTTTCGGCTCCGCATCGTTGGTTCAAAGATGAGCATGATTGTGGGCAAAGAGCTCGAGATACGACGCTGGCTCTCGCGGAGTCACCTTTACAGCAGCGCCTTCGTGATGCAGGCTGCCAGGACTGCAGGCCCCAGCCCCGAACGGTTCGTTTTTCATGGCGCAGGCTGGGGGCACGGCGTGGGGCTCTGCCAGATAGGGGCTGCGGTCATGGCGAGCCGGGGATTCTCAGCCGAGCAGATCGTGGGACACTATTTTCCGGGCACTACGCTACAGAGGCTCTATTGAAAGGACGACGGCTCAAAACAGCCTTTATTTTGGGCGCAGGCTTGGGGACCCGGCTCCGGCCGCTGACCGAGCATTGCCCCAAACCGCTTCTTCCCCTGAATGGCCGCCCCATCATCACTTATGTGATGGACCATCTTTTGACGGCCGGCATCGATCGTTTCATTGTCAATACGCACCATTGCCCGCACGTTTTCGGCATGATGTTTCCCGATGGCCTGTGGCGCGGTGTTCCAATTGTCTTTCGCAACGAGCCGGTTCTCCTTGATACGGCAGGAGGGTTGAAGAACATCGAGGACCTCCTGACCGGGGATGAGGCAATCCTCTGCTACAACGGCGACGTGATCGCCGATCTCCCTCTACGGGGGTTGTGCAGCCTCCACGACCGGGAGCGGCCGGACGCGACGCTTCTCCTCAGAAGCAGCGGTCCCCTCTTGAACGTGAGCATCAACGAAGCCGGCGAGGTCTGCGACCTGCGACATACCTTGGGAAATCCCGGCATTCAGAGCTGCCTTTTTACCGGCATCTACGCGGTTGAGACATCCATCCTCCGGTTTATCGAGGCCGGGAGCGTCCAATCGATCATTCCCGTCCTGTTAAGACGAATCAAGGAAAGACCCGGATCGGTAAGGGGTCTCGTGGTGGACGAGGGCGAATGGAACGACATAGGCACACGTGCTGCCTACGAGCGCCTGCTGGCCGGCCAGGCTCACCGCCCTTCCGGAAAGGGGGTTGGGTGAAGCCGGAGGCGATGATCGCGCATATCCGGGAGGCCATGGAGATTCCGTCGTCCATCCCCATCACACTCTCAGCCCTTGGGCAAAGGGGGTCCGACAGGGCCTATTTCCGTGTGGAGTGGGACCGAGGAAGCACGGCCATCCTGGTCGACTACGACCCGAGGCGCGAAGAAAACACTTACTTCGCCGACATTGCGGCATTCCTCGCAGGTATTGGGGTACCGGTGCCCCGGGTGGTCCGACACGACCCCTCCGCCTGCCTGATGGTTATCGAAGACCTCGGTGGTACGGACCTCTGGACTTTCAGAGAAATGGCACGGGAGACCCGGCTGGCCCTTTACCGGAAGACGCTTTTCGCCATACACCGGCTCCATTCCTTTCCGGTCGCGAGTTTTCCGTCGCAACGCGTGAGGCTCATGGAAAGCTTCGGTCCCGACCTCTATCGATGGGAGTGGGACTATTTCAGGGCGCATTTCGTGAGGGATGCCTGCGGGATCGAGATCGAGCCTGGCTTGAGGCTGGAGCTCGAAGCAGAGCTTTCGGCCCTGGCCGACCGGCTTGCGGGAAGAAGAGCCTGCCTGATCCACCGGGACCTGCAGAGCAAGAACGTGATGATCCGTGATGGCGCACCTTTCTTCATCGACTTCCAGGGCATGCGCTTCGGCTGTGCCTCCTACGATCTGGGGTCGCTCCTCTGCGATCCCTACGTGAGCCTTTCCGATGCCGACCGCGATGAGCTTCTCTCCTTTTACTATGCCCTTTCAGAGCAGGATGTCGATCGGGCTGCTTTCGAGGACGCCTTTTGGGAGGCGTCGGCCCAGCGGCTCATGCAAGCCCTGGGTGCTTATGGATTTCTGGGGCGGAAGTTGGGCTTGGATGAATTTGTCGCCCACATCCCCGCAGGACTCGACAACCTCCTTCGTGCAACCGGTCACGTCCGTTCGCTCCCTCGGCTTCGCGAGCTCGCTGAAAAGTGCCGGGCCCTGTACCTACGGGAGCGATAGCACATTTTGCATGGTAATCGTGAGAATAGGACTGTATGCGGACGGGCGAAGTGATATAATTCAATGGGCGTTCTCGATTGCCCCTGCTTGCGCCGTTGACGATCTCCAGGATCTGCTTCTCCCCCAGTCCGAATACCAGGATGTCGGCCTTCATGGCGAGAAGGGGTACGCTTTGTCCCCCTGTTATCCCACCAATCATAGCGCATGAGCCTCCGAAGGCTCACTTCAACGCTGCCGAGGATAATAGGATGATATGGGCCAAAACGCTTCCCGCGCGCGTCTGCACAATCGTCGCCCTGTCGGGGCGCAGTCCGGGCGTTGCTTTTTGGGGAATAGGTATCCCCTATACGGGTTTTTGTGTGTATCGTGGGGAAACTACGGGCAAAGGCAGTTCCCCTGACGCTGAAAACAGACTTATTGGTGAGAAGAATTGAATTGAGAGGCGCGGGAAACCGGGGATGTAAAACAAATAACGAGAGGATAGACCATGGAGACGATAAGGTTCCAAGATGTGACGTTGACAAAGGAGGTAGGGAAGGCGATCTCCGACATGGGGTTCGAAGAAATGACGCCCATTCAGGCACTGACGATACCGCCGATCCTTGAGGGCAAGGACATTGTCGGCCAGGCCCAGACAGGGACGGGCAAAACGATCGCCTTTGCGATCCCGATCATTGAGGCGGTGAAACAGCGAAGCAAGCGAACTCATGCCATTATCCTCTGCCCCACAAGGGAACTGGCCATCCAGGTGTCGGAGGAGATCAAACGGGTCGCCAAATACCGAAAAGATATACGTGTACTCCCGGTATATGGTGGCCAGCCGATCGACCGGCAACTGCGCGTGCTTAAGGAAGGCGCCCATATAGTGATCGGGACGCCGGGGCGGACTATCGATCACATAAACCGGGGCACATTGAAGCTCGACAGTGTCAAGATTGTCGTTCTGGACGAGGCCGACGAGATGCTGAATATGGGGTTCATGGAAGATGTGGAGACTATCCTCGCGGCGGTTCCTGCCGACAGGCAGACGCTCCTTTTCTCCGCTACCATGCCCAAACCGATACTCAACGTCACAAAGCGTTACATGAAAGACGCGGAGTTCATCAAGGTCGCTCATAAAGCCCTTACGGTTCCCGAGGTCGAGCAGGTCTATTTCGAGGTAAGGGAGTCATTGAAACCCGACGCGTTGAGCCGGGTCATCGATATGTATAATCTGAAGCTCGCCCTCGTATTCTGCAATACCAAGAAGAAAGTGGATGAGGTGGTGCTGGAGCTTCAGGGGCGGGGCTACCTGACCGAAGGCCTCCACGGCGACATGAACCAGTCACAGCGCGACCGGGTGATGGAGAAATTCCGCAAGGGGTCGGTCGAAATCCTTGTAGCCACCGATGTAGCGGCCCGAGGTCTGGACGTGCGGGGGATAGAAGCGGTGGTGAATTACGACGTGCCCCAGGATGAGGAATACTATGTGCACAGGATCGGGCGAACCGCCCGGGCAGGCAGGGCAGGATATGCCTTCACTTTTGTTTCGGGGAGGGAAACTTACAAACTGCGCGAAATACAGAGTTACACCCACGCAAAGATCAGACGGGAGCCGATTCCAACGCTTGCGGAGGTGGAGGAAAGCCGGTCGACAGCGATCATTGAGAAGGTCAGGGAACAGATAGAAGAGGGCGAGCTGGACAAGTATGTAACCATCCTGGAGAAACTGCTGAGGGAAGACTTCTCCTCAACGGAGGTGGCCGCGGCCCTGTTGAAGATGATGCTGGCATCCGGTGGAAAAGAGGTCGACTTCCAGGAGCAGTTTACCGAACCGGAGCCACGAAAGCGTGTCGCGGCAAAACTCTACCTGAACGTAGGCCGCAACCACAGGGTGACGGCGAAGGATATCCTTGGCGCGCTAGCCGGCGAGACGGGGCTGCCGGGCAACCTGATCGGGAAAATCGAAATCCACGGCGACTTCACTTTCGTTGAGGTCCCCCAGGATTACGCTTCCGAGGTGATCAGGATGATGAAGAACAGGTACATCAAAGGGAACAAGGTTACTATAGGTCCGGCCGGCGAAAAGAAATAGGGGGGACAGCGTCCCATCCTTCTTCCAAGGGAGGATCACCTATTCGGGAGACACTTTAAGAAGGAGCCGGTGAAGGCGACGTTCCGCTGATGTGCGTTCAACGTCGCTCAAACCTGCCGCCTGATTGAGGAGCTTGTGCACAAGCTGCAAGGCTTTCCCACATTCGTGCGCATGATGCTCATAGAACTTCGCAAGCTCAACGACTGCGAAAAAATCATACGGGTTTGACGCGACAAGACCCTGCCAGAGAACGGCTGCCTCCTTCCAGCGATGTGCCTTTTTGTATATGAGGGAAAGTGACTGTCGCGCGCTCATCGCCACGTCCATCTGATGAGACAGGACCAACGCTTCGAGCATTCTTCCGGCTTTTTCACAGTCGCCGCGTTCGTGAATCAGTCCGGCCAGCTTAAGGAGGTCGCCATGATGGCTATGTCCCATCTCCTGGCTATCTTCCACAAGGTCTGTCAGGTACTTGAGGAGCGATGCCATTGAGACGACGTCGAGTTTGTTGTGCCTGAAAACGTCCCCCAGCAGCCTTCCGTCGCGGCTACGAAGCCAGTCGAAATAGCGTTGGGGAATTTCAAAGCCGGGAACATCTCCATCGCGCTCCACTCCGAGCACATGCATCTCTATCGTTGACAGGCGGGCATTTTCGAGGCGATGGGCAAGTATTCTTCTGCTCGGATGGAGTAGATCGATATGCGGCATGGCTGACATCGTGTCCTGGCAGCGATTGAGGATAAACCGTGCCGTAAGAAGGTTCAGGTCATAGGCCCTGCCGTTGAAGGTCACAAGGAATTGCTTGCCGGATGCAAGCTCGCTGAGATACCTCAGCATAGCGCCTTCTTCGGAGAAGTCCCGCGCAAAGAGCTGGCAGGTGACGAACGAACCCGCTTCAAACCACCCGAGCCCGATGAGGAAGGGGAAGGTCCCGGTGCCGCCCATGAGGCCCGTGGTCTCGGTATCGAGGAAGAGGCCGTCTCCTAGCGACATGTCTTTGCCCATCCGGGGACCGGCAAGAAAGGCCGCCGCCTCCATACTGGCGCATGCGGCATCAGAGATGCGCACATGTCCGTGGACATCATCCGCGTTCATTGTGCTGCGGCATATGAAGAAGCTACCGTATGGAGTCCGAGCTTCCTCGCCGGCAACAACGTGCTCAAGCGGGGTCACATTCCGCCGCGTCGTGGGAATACCTGCCGGGACGCTGGCGCGTGAGCGGCTCAAAATCCTATCTATTTTCCCGCGAAGTTCGCTGAGCCTATCCTCTTGTGGGTCAGTCACAGCGGGTGTGGGCGCATCCCCGGTGAGGCGGCCCAGGCGGTCTTTGAGGCTCATGCGTTATCCATCAGATCGAGGATCGAGAGGGCCGCACTTTTTGCCGAAGGCCCCACCTCCAACAAGGGTCCCACACACATGGGGCAGCCGTGTTCGCACCGGCACGAGGTAATGACCGACCGGACCGCGTGCATCAGCTCATCGTGTCTGTCGAACAGGTTTTCCGAGAAGCCGATTCCACCCGGATACGCATCGAAGATGAAGACCGTCGGGTCATAGGCGTCTTCCATGACACTGACGGGTTGGCTCGGGCTTGTGGTGATGACCCGGTGGTTGCTCCCATGGCGCACGTACCATTCACCGCTCTTGTCGCCGATGCACCAATCGACATCGCGAATATCGCTCATGACGAGCATGGCCGATATGTGATGCAGACAGTAGGCAAGCCCCGCAAGGCCATCTATTATATCCGAGCGGATTAAGCTTAACGAATTGAGCAGGTCCCAGGGGACGGTGAACCAATAACTCGTGGTGTGCATCTCTTTCTCTGGGAGGTGTACATCCCCGTAGCCGACGTTTTCGGAGGTATAGAACTTGATCTTCTTGTAGCCCACCACCTTGCGGGCCACGTGGACCTCGCCATGCTCCACGATGATCTTGCCTTTCATCTTCTTGTCGAAGTCGTCTATCACGCGGACACCGGTGTAGGTCATGGCATCGGTGTAATAATCCACATCCACCTTTCTGACATACGCCTTCTTGCGCTCCAGGTCGAGTGAGTCCACGTGGTACTGCTGTGATTCCACCATGTAGATGGCATCATCGTGGACCGTGGTAAAGGCGCTGTCCCAATCCACCTCGGCGATCACCTTGTGGTTTGCCGCATCGGTGGTATCCACCACCACGACGTTCTCGGGGTTGATCGTTCGCAAGCTTACTTCGTCCGCCGGATAGCTCTCGGCCGCCCAGTGCCAGCGCTGATCCACCCGGTGAAGCACACCCTTCTCCTCGAGGTAGGAGAGCAGCTCCATGAGGTCTTCCTTGCCGAATCGCTCGCCTTCTTCAAAAGGCAGCTCGAATGCCGCACTTTTGATGTGGTGGAGCAGGATCAGCAGGTTGTCCGGGTTCACCCGGCAGTGCTTCCGGGTGAGCGGGCAAAGAAATAGTCCGGGTTCTCCACGATGAACTGGTCCATGGGGTTGCTCCGCGCGATCAGGATCGCGAGGCTCTGTCCTGCCCTCCGTCCCGCCCGGCCTGCCTGTTGCCAGGTGCTCGCGATCGAGCCCGGGTAGCCCACCATGATGCAGGCTTCCAGGTCGCCGATGTCGATACCCAGCTCAAGGGCGCTTGTGCTGACCACCCCCATGACGGTTCGCTCTCGCAGACCCTTCTCGATCTGCCGCCTGAGATTGGGCAGGTAGCCGCCGCGATAACCCGTCACGTAGTGGTCGTTGTTGGGGATCTTTCCGCCGAACGTGTCCTTAAGGTATTTGGTAAGCACTTCCACGGAGAGCCTGCTCGTGGTGAACGCGATGGTCTGTATCTTATTGCGTATGAGGTCGCTCATCATATTGCGGGCAGGGGTCAGAGATGATTGGCGTATGCCCAGTTCCCTGTTTACTATGGGCGGATTATACAGGATAAAGGTCTTGGCCGACCTCGGGGCGCCGCTCTCGTCGATGAGAACGATCTCTTTTTCGATGAGGTCTTCCGCATGCTCCTTGGGATTTGCCACTGTTGCGGAACAGCAGATAAAAATAGGGTCCTGTCCGTAGAAGCGGCAGACCCTTTTTAGTCGCCGGAACACATTAGTCACATGGCTGCCGAAGACTCCGCGATAGGTATGAAGCTCGTCCACCACCACGTACTTGAGATTGGAAAAGAGCTTCTGCCACTTGGTGTGGTGGGGCAGGATGCCGGCGTGCAGCATGTCCGGGTTGGTGACCACCACGTGACCCTGCTTGCGGATTGCCTGTCTGGCGTCGTCGGGTGTGTCACCGTCATACGTGAAGGTCTTGATGTCCGCTTTCATCTCGCCGATGAGATGATGCACTTCTGTCATCTGGTCATTGGCCAGGGCCTTTGTGGGAAAGAGGTAGATCGCCCTGGTCTCGGGTTCTTCGATGATCTTCTGGAGCACGGGGATGTTATAGCACAAGGTCTTGCCGCTGGCCGTGGGCGTGACAAGGACCACATCCCTGCCCTGATGCACCACGTCGATCGCACGGGCCTGATGGCTGTAGAGCTTATGGATGCCGCGTCCGGTGAGGACCTTCTGTATCAGGGGATCCACCCAGCGCGGATAGGCCGCAAAACTACCCTCTGAGGCGGGTATGTGTGTGATGGATGTCGCGTTCTCCGTGAAACGCCTGTCGCGCTCGGCTCGGGCCAGCCATTCCGAAAGACTTAAATGAGCCATGCGCCCACCTCGACGCGGCTGCACACGCCCTGTAATTCGGCATACCCCCGCCGATTGGAAATGTTGTGGCGGACATGTCGATATGTCATTGTTCTATCCTTTCCACGCCTTTGCAACATAGTCAACGTCTCTTTGCGCGGTGCCGTTTCCGTGCCGCCCGATCCACTCCAGCGATTGCTTTTTCGTGTCTTGCTTAAGCTGAAGCGAATAGTGCATTCTCCTACTTTTGCTGAAAGTAAGCAAATGGTTTCTATGAGGCCAGGGCGCACGTTCCGGGCAGGGCTTGAGATACGGGCAAGATTCGGGATAAATTGTTTCCTGATCATTCAGCAAATGCCTTAATCTTTTTTAGGATAGGGTTGTCCGCCGAAAATATATTAGTGGTTTCAGTCTCGTCATCAAAAACAAGAACTGCCAATCCGTTTTCAAGTTTATGCTTTACCCGTCTGAAACTTGTTTCCGGGGAAGCCTCTATCTCGCCATAATCAGTGCCATCTCTTGAAATGAATTCTTCAATAACGCCTTGCAGGGCTTTAGGGCTGAGTCTATTGACTGGAATTATATGGATAGACATTTAAACTTGCTCCACCGGCTCTCGCTTAAAGCGCACAGACCGTTTCATAATATGGTGAGTCATTTCTTCTTGTAGACGTTTAATCCTATCTTAATTTCTTCTTTTTCAGGAATGGCAACATTTCCCTCTGTTGATCCAACGATAATGGTCTTTCCCGATGATGACGGACCAAAGTCTTTGGTAAGATCAACCTTAATGGTCAGAATGTTGCCCTCCACCTTCATCTCTATGTTCTTCATCCTTTTATCCTCCCGGTAATATGAGATAGTTTATCATGTATCGGCCAACGGAAAAACTTTTTGATAATCACAGGATAGAGGGGTATACTCCGGAAAGGATAGCGGATGAAATAGCTAAGGAAGTATCGAGTCATTTTGCGAGCGGACACGGAAGACGGAGGGTATTGGGGAGAATGCCGCGATCTGCACAGGTCTTTAGCCTTTCAGGTGGTAGCCATTCTTCATGCGCGGATGGTGGAATTGAAAGAGGTACCCCCTTTGTGGGAATCTCCAGACCGGCTATGGATTTTCTCCTCAGTAGTAATTGGCGGTTTTTCAAATGGACGTAAGAGGTATATCCCATGAATACGAACGATAAGCAGCACCGTACCATTCTTCGACGAATCGCCCGGAGGGCGATGCTTGAGAGAGGGTTGCTCCCTGATTTTTCGGCCGAGGCACTCACCGAGCTTGCCGGGATCCCCGCCTCCGTCGCAACCGGCGAGGAGCAGGCTCGCGACCTCAGACACCTTTTGTGGGCTTCCATTGACAACGATGACTCCCTTGACCTGGATCAGCTTACCGTTGCCGAAATGATGCCCGGAGACCAGGTAAAGATTCTCGTTGCCGTGGCCGACGTGGACTCGATCGTGAAGAAGGGAACGGCAATCGACGACCACGCTCGCCACAACACTACCTCGGTATATACGGCTGCCACGATATTCCCCATGCTTCCCGACCAACTTTCCACCAACCTCACGTCGCTGAACTTCAATGAGGATCGGCCGGTGATCGTGATAGAAATGGTGACCGGTCCAGACGGATCACTCCAGGCTTCGGATATCTACCAGGCCCGTGTCCGCAATCATGCAAAGCTCGCGTATAACAGCGTCGCGGCGTGGCTGGAAGGCAAAGGGACTGTGCCCGATATTGCCGCGGTCAACGGACTCGACGAGAATCTGCGCATCCAGGACAGGGCAGCACAAGGCATGAGGAACCTTCGGCGCCTGCACGGGGCCCTCAGCTTTGAAACCGTTGAAGCGAGACCGGTATTTGACGGCAATGAGATACGTGGGCTGGAAAAGGAGAAAAGGAACCGGGCTACCGAGATCATCGAGGATTTCATGATAGCCGCAAACGGTGTGACCGCCCGGTATCTGTCGTCAAGGAGATTTCCTTCCCTTCGCCGCGTGGTACGCACTCCAAAACGATGGGAACGGATTGTCGCTCTTGCGGGGGAACGCGGGTTCACGCTGCCACATGAACCGGCTGCGGCGGCGCTGGAGGAGTTTCTGACGGAAGAGAAAGCAGCCGATCCGCTGAGGTTCTCCGATCTCTCCCTTTCGGTGATCAAGCTCATGGGACCCGGCGAATACGTTGCGGAGCTTCCCGGAGAGACCGCCCCTGGACACTTTGGTCTCGCTGTCGCGGACTATGCCCATTCCACAGCCCCCAACCGCCGGTATCCGGACCTCATCACGCAGCGGCTGTTGAAGGCCGCCATGGCTCGATACCCCGTACCCTATAATAATGAAGACCTGGAGGCGTTAGGCAAACACTGCACAGAACAGGAGAATGCAGCCAAAAAGGTCGAACGGCAGGTCGGAAAATCGGCAGCGGCAATGCTGCTTGAGGCAAGAATCGGGGAGCGGTTCGATGCCATCGTCACCGGCGCGGCCCCCAAGGGCACGTGGGCCCGTCTTCTCGACCTTCCTGTTGAAGGGAGGTTGGTGCATGGTTTCGAAGGCGTCGACGTGGGCCAGAGGATTCGGGTGCAACTGATTCACACGGACGTGGAGCAGGGATTCATCGACTTCACGCGGGTTGGGTGATCAGGTTGCCAGGCGATAGTTCTATGAGGTTGATCTCCTTTGAATCACTGCATCCCGATGCCGGCCCGGTGCTCGATGCTTCCTGAAATGCGCAACACAACGACTTCAGGGCAAGTCGAAGAGTGCGAGCGGTAATGGTGACAGATACAAGGATCGTTTCAGGCCCGCAACTGACGGGATGCCGCAACAATTTGTTTGACAGGAAAAACGGGCGGACGTATACTGGAAACACCCCAAAAACGTGAAGCCGAGTGAGAAGGCTTCTACGCCAAGAAACGCCGGTCGAAGAGACCCATGCAGGACAAAAGAAAAGGAGCAACAGAAGACACACCCAACAAACAAGGCAGAAAGAAAACATCGATAAGAAATGTACCTTCTGTAAAGAAAGTCCGCGTCAACCTGAGCGCCGACCGTCATAGTAGTGCCACAGAGTCAACCAAGAAGCGCCTGCTCATAATCTCCCTGCTCCTCACCATCGCCGCCTTCATGGCCTTCTGGCAGGTCACGCACTGCGATTTCATTAATTCATTCGATGATACGGAGTACGTCACCGACAACAGGCACGTACAAGACGGCCTTACTCTGGAGGGGATCGCATGGGCATTCACCACTGGCCATGCCGCAAACTGGCATCCCTTGACCTGGATCTCCCACATGACAGATGTGCAGCTCTTTGGGCTGCAACCGGGATGGCATCATCTCACCAGTCTCCTGTTCCACCTTGCCAATACGCTCCTGCTCTTTCTCGTCCTTCACCGGATGACAAAAGCACTTTGGCAGAGCGCCTTTGTGGCGGCTCTCTTTGCCCTTCACCCGCTCCACGTGGAATCGGTTGCCTGGGTAGCCGAGCGCAAGGATGTCCTTTCCACCTTCTTCTGGATGCTGACGATGGGCATGTATGTCTCCTATGTTGCCAAGCCCGGGCTCACGCGCTACCTCACCTTACTCCTCTGCTTTGCCTTAGGCTTGATGGCGAAACCTATGCTCGTCACCCTTCCCTTTGTCCTGCTCCTTCTGGACTACTGGCCTCTTCAGCGCTTGGAGCAGAAGAAACCACCTCAGGAAGTCCGGAACCCCTTATCCAAGGATAAAAAGAAGGGAAAAAGCACAACACCTCCTGAAAAGGCCCCGGTGCAACCGGTAGATCACTGGCCATTGATTCGTCCTCTCCTCACAGAGAAGATCCCCCTCTTTGTCCTGGCCGTGCTCTCCAGCATCGTCACCTACCTCGCCCAGCGTCACGGGGGGGCGGTGGGATCTCTTGAGGCCCTTCCATTGAGTGCCCGTATGGCCAATGGCTTTGTCTCCTATATCACTTACATGGTCAAGATGCTTTGGCCCACGAATCTTGCCGTCTTCTATCCTCATCCGGGGTCGTGGCCGCTCTGGCAGGTCCTGGGCTCTCTTGTACTCCTTATCGCCATCACCGTGCTCGCAACCAGAGGTGCAAAGAAGTGCCCCTATGCGGCAGTAGGATGGCTCTGGTATCTGGGGACACTGGTGCCGGTCATAGGGGTAGTGCAGGTGGGCAGCCAGGCCCTGGCCGACCGGTTCACCTATATCCCCCTGGTCGGGCTGTTCATCATCGTTGCATGGGCCGTTCCGGAGCTCCTGAAGAAATGGCCCTATCGAAAGGAGGCCCTCATCGCCTTATCGGCATTGTGCCTCCTTTGCCTGTTCCTCGTCACATGGAGACAAGTCGGGTACTGGCGAAACGACTTCGTCTTGTGGGATCACGCCATGGAAGTTGCTGGTCCTAGTAGCATTATCCATAACAACCGGGGGTTGGCCTACTTCGACCTCGGCAATTACACTCAGGCGATTCCAGACTTTAACAGGGCTATCGAGATCGATCCGAGGTTTGGGGAGGCCTATAACAACCGGGGGACGGCCTATGGCAGCCTCGGCAATTACACTCAGGCGATTGCAGATTTTAACAGGGCTATCGAGATCCATCCGCGGTATGGGAAGGCCTATTACAACCGGGGGTTCGCCTATGGGAGCCTTGGAAAGTCCACCGAGGCGATTGCAGATTTTAACAGGGCTATCGAGATCAATCCTGGGTATGGGGAGGCCTATAACAACCGGGGGACGGCCTATGGCAGCCTCGGCAATTACACTCAGGCGATTGCAGATTATAGCAGGGCTATCGAGATCAATCCTGGGTATGGGGAGGCCTATAACAACCGGGGGGTGGCCTATGGCAGCCTCGGCAATTACACTCACGCGATTGCAGATTTTAACAGGGCTATCGAGATCAATCCGAGGTTCGGGAAGGCCTATTACAACCGGGGGGCGGCCTATGGCAGCCTTGGCAACCGCGAGCACGCGATTGATGATATAAGAACAGGAGCACGGCTTGGTCATGAAGGGGCAAAAAACTTCTTGAGGAGCCAAGGGATAGGCTGGTAGAAGAAGTTCAGGAGTATCTGCACATCTTTCCGGAAAGCGAAGTCAACAGCTACCTCTGTGCGATGGGTTGTCTTATCCTATTTCTCTTTGGTGTCCCTACCTGGGTGAAATACAACCATATGGAGACGATGAATCTGTTGAAAGATTCTATCAGAAGTTGTACGCTTCCCGTCACAAGCGGATAGCCATGGGCCTTGCATCCGGTCAATCACGACGAATCGCGGAAGCTGCTTTATTACAGTTATTCTTGAGCCTTTGAGGTTGTATGTATCAGAAAAAGAAAGTGGTGGTCGTGATGCCTGCTTACAATGCCGAGGCGACGCTTCTTCAGACACATGGAGAGGTGCTGGAACAGGATTATGTTGATCTCGTCATCGTGGTCGATGATGCCAGTAAAGATGAGACGGTAGACCTTGCACGGAGGCTGCCCAAAACCAAGGTTTTCGTGCATGAGTCAAACCTCGGCTATGGTGGCAGTCAAAAGACCTGCTACCGACAGGCCCTCTTGGAGGGTGGTGATATTATTATCATGGTGCACCCCGATTACCAATATTCACCGAAGCTCATCCCCGCATTCGTCTCGATGATCGGCAATGGACTGTACCATTTTGCGCAGGGTTCGAGGATTTTAGGCGGTTACGCCCTCAAAGGGGGAATGCCCTTGGGCAAATACATCTCCAACAGGGCATTGACCTTCGCTGAGAACCTGCTTACAGGCGCGAAATTGTCGGAATACCACACGGGCTATCGTGCCTTTTCGCGTTATCTGCTGGAAAAGGTACCCTTTGAAAGGAATTCCAACGACTTTGTCTTCGACAATCAGATGATCGCCCAGATCCTTTGGCTCGGATACACAGTTGCTGAGGTCAGTTGTCCAACCAAATACTTTCCGGAGGCCTCATCCATCGACTTCTCCCACAGCCTTAAATACGGATTTGGCTGCCTGGCAACGGCGCTTACCTATCGGATGGCGAAGATGCATCTGATCCGACCTATGCTTTTTGCGGGCAAGGAAGGATGAGACACATCTCAGATTCATGGGCCATAGGCGGGGTGCCCAGCTCCATATCGCTTTGCTGGGCCGCCACTTGCTGGGTCGCACCAGCCTCCATATTGCCTTGGCTGGGTGGCATGGCGCGAAATTAACCCGGCCGCCCACCACCATCTGGCCGGTCCCTTGAAATTCGCCCCGATTTATGGTCAACTATCGCATTGATCTGAAACCTCAAGTCCCTCGAAAGACCAGGCAGCACTTTTCCTTGATGTTTCTTGTCAAAATCCCATAAAAAGAAGGCAGGACATGAGAATAGAAACGGACAGAGTCGTGACGGTGGCCTATACCCTTTCCAATGAGAAAGGAGAGGTACTCGATACATCCAAGGGACGTGCGCCGCTAACCTACATCCACGGGGCGGGCATGATAAAAGGCTTCGAAACCGCGCTGGAGGGAAAGTCGCCGAAAGACGTGTTCTCCTTTACCGTAGAGCCCGAGGAGGGTTACGGAGAACGTCGGCCCGAACTTCTTTTCCAGGTAGACAAGGAGCAGCTTAAGGAAATCCCCGATCTTGCAGTGGGCGTTCCGCTCCGGGTGCGCACCCCTGACGGCACGATGGTGGCGGTCGTAGCCGGGATTGAGGACGAGAAGGTAACGCTCGACGGTAACCACCCCCTTGCGGGCTTGACGCTCACTTTTGACGTTGAAGTCGTCGACGTGCGTGAGGCGACCGAGGAAGAACTCGCGGATGTAAGGCAGCAGGAGACGTGCGGGTGCGGCGCCTCGCAGCAGGAGAGCTGCGGGTGCAGCGGATCATGCGAAGAAGGGTGCGACTGCTAAAGGCGCTTACTCCAGCTTGTACTTTCTGATTTTCGACAGGAGGCTGATCCGCGATATGCCGAGTATCTGGGAGGTCTTTGTCCTGTTGCCGTCCATGTAGGCAAGGACCTTTCTGATGTGCTCCGTTTCAACGTCTTCAAGGCTTTTCAGGGAGACATCGCCGAGATTGTTGTCGTTCATGACGGTGTTCTCAAGAAAATAGTTCGGGAGAGACTTTTTTCTCAGCTCGCCGGTCGATTCGATGATGACGGCACTGTTGATGACATTCATCAATTCCCGCACATTCCCCGGATAATCATAATGCGTGAGGAGCTTCATCGCCCCCTCCGATATCTTCTCGATCTTTTTGCCGTTGATCTTGCAGAAGACGGAAAGAAAGTGGTTGGCGAGCAGCGGCGTGTCGCCTTTTCTATCGCGGAGAGGCGGGAGGAAGACGGAATTCATGTTGAGGCGATAGAAAAGGTCTTTTCTGAAATTGCCCTTCTTTATCTCTTCATGGAGGTTCTTGTTGGTTGCCGCCACGATTCTTACATCGACCTTGAGGTTTTTTGTCGAGCCGAGGCGGAAGAATTCTCCTTCCTGAAGGACCCTGAGCAGTTTCACCTGTATGGGGAGGGCAAGCTCTCCGATTTCATCCAGAAAGAGCGTCCCTTTGTCCGCCTCCTCCACAAGCCCCCTCTTGTTCGCGGTAGCACCCGTGAAAGCCCCCTGGCTATGGCCGAAGAACTCGGACGCAAAAAGCTCGTTGGCGAAAGCGCCCGCGTTTACCGCGATGAAATTCTGTTTGCTTCTCTTACTGATCCGGTGGATGACGCGCGCTATCAATTCCTTGCCGGTTCCACTCTCGCCCCAGACGAGGATGCTGTTGTCGGTCTGGGCCATTTTTTCCACCATGGAGAAGACCTTGTGCATTTTTTCGCTCTGGGTGATGATTTCTTTAAAAGCGTCTTTAAACTTCAAATCATCGGCGGAAACGGCATCTTCCCGGTCTATCGTTTTTTGATGGTTCCTGTGCTCCAGAGCGGTGTTCATCAGCCTGAGGAGGCGTTCATTGTCAACGGGCTTCGTGAGATATTCCATTGCACCCAGCTTTATGGCTGAGACGGCCAGCTCCACGTCCTCCACCCCGGTCAGGACGATGGTCTCGACGTCGATATCGTTTTCCTGGATGTGCTTCAGGATGTCGAGGCCCGTGACGTCAGGCATATCCATATCGAGAAGGAGCAGGTCATAGGCGTTGTTCTTCAGCTCGCCGTAGGCCCTGGTGCTGTTGCTGAGCGTGGTGACATCGAATGTGCCTGCCTGAAGCAAAAAGATGTTCAGATAATTGAGGACTGCCTGGTCGTCGTCGATTACCAAAATCCTGTTCATTATCCCTCCGCCCCTGCTACGGGGAGGTAGATGCAGAAGGTGGTTCCCACCCCCACCTCACTCACAACCCCTATCCTGCCTTTGTGCTCTTTGACGATGCCGTATGCGATAGATAGGCCGAGACCCGTGCCGCCCTGGTGCCTCTTCGTGGTAAAAAAAGGATCGAAAATCTGACCTATCGTCTTCTCATCCATGCCTTTTCCATTGTCTTTCACCCTGAGTTGCACCTCTTTGCCGTCAAACCGCGTCCCCACCTTGAGTGTGCCCCGGGGCTTGTCGATGGCCTGAGAGGCGTTGATCAGCATATTAAGGATCACCTGCTGTAATTTCTGGGCGTTTCCCATAACTGTGGGCAGATCTTGCTGGAAGTCGACCTTCACGTCCGCGGTGCGCCTGATCTGGTTGTCCACGAGCCTGAGGCAGCTTTCCGTGATCAGGTTCAGGTTGACGGCCTCATTCAGGAACCCCTCGTCCCGTTTGCCGAACTTGCGCAGTCCGTCCACAATCCCCTTTATCCGGTTTGCGCCCTCGACCATGTCATCGACGAGGACCGGGATATTTTCCCTGAAAACATTGTAATTGAGACGTGCTATTCTGAGGTCCTGGTGCGATCGGTGATAGTCGTCGAGGATCGGGAAAATGTCCTTCATGGCTTCCTGGACGATAAACAGGTTGCCCCGGATAAAAGTATTGGGGTTGTTGATCTCGTGGCCTATCCCGGAGACCAATTGTCCTAAAGAGGCCAGTTTGTCCGCCTGGAGTAATTGACGCTCCATGTTCTTTTCTTTTGTAATGATCCTGGAGATCTCGAGGGCTCCCGTGATTTTGCACTCTGCGTCGAAGATCGGATACGCCTGGAGCAGGTAGTATTCATCCTCCACCACCTTCTCGTGAGAGATCGATGTCTGCTCGCGGAAGACCCTTTCCAGAACGCAGTCCTGACACCGCTCTTCCTGGCCGAAGACCTTTTTGTAACATTTTCCTCTGCTGCCGATGTTCTTCTGGTTTGACATGAGGATGTTGAGATCGGGGTCGATCACAATGACGGTGTCGGTGATGGCCTTGAAAAGTGTCTGGAGCCTGGTCTTATGCTCTCTCAGCTTTTCGGTCACGGCCACCAGCTCCTGGTTTTTCTTCACAAGGAGGTTCTTCTGGTTTTCCAGGTCCAGCGTCCTGTCACGGACGCTCTTCTCAAGGTTCTCGTTTTGTTGGATCAGCTTTTTTTCCAGTTCCTTGCGTAGACGGATATCCTTGTACACCGATTCGACAAAGCGCTCTCCATCCAGATCGATAAAAACATAGGAGGCAAGAACCGGAACGGGACTGTTCGACCGGTCGAGAAGGTTCAATTCAAGGTCGTCCAGCATCCCGTCGTCGAGGAGTTTCTGATATATTACGGCCCTTATCGCGGGGTTCTCATAGAGCCTGTCTCTGACGAAGTTGAGTCCCACAGAGCCGTCGGCCGGGTAGTCGAGGAGCTTGTAAAAGGCCGAGTTCGCCCTTACGATATCGCCGCTTAGCCGCGCGATGAGGAGCGGCGTGGGCACCCTCTCAAAGAGATCGTCGCGTCCCCGCTTCCAGCTCTCCGGTCCGGGTTCTTCCTGCTTACCTGTGTAGTGCTTCAACTCGGCCCGCATTTCACGACGCTCCAGGGCTTTCGAGATCAGGCCGGCCACTTCCCTTACAAGCTCTTCCTCTTCCTTGTGGTATTCTGCGTTATCCCTGCAATGGATGCTGACATCTCCCCTCTTTTCCCGGTTTATCAGGAGGTCTGCGATGGATTGCAGGGGAATGTCTTCCACCGGAGCCGGGCCGTTTGCATACTCCATCCGGTCGAGCCGGATGGATGCGCGGCTCGTGTCGGGATGCTGAAGGCCCTGTCTCAGGTGTTCTGCGCTGTTCCGCAGTATCTGCCCCAGGGGGTTGTCAGAGCTCGTCTCCAGGGATATACGGTAGAGGCATTTTAGCTCCTGTTCCCGTTTTTTCAGGTCTTTCTCGAGCTTTTCCTGGCTGGAGAGATGCGCCATACACCCTTTCCCTTTGCGCACTATTTTGCCTAATATACCACAACTAGGGCATCGCGCGATACGAACTTTAAGCCATTAACTTGCCCCGGATATTCTGGTTGAAATAGTTTTCATCAAAGAGCAGGCGATTCTTCTCCCCGCTGCGGGGCGTCACATCGACGTCGAAGACGGCGAACTGCCCCAGGCCGTTCGGTGTCATAAAGGTTTTTTCCAGCAAGCCCTTGCCCCAGCATCCACCGGCCGCACGTTTTCCGTAGAGGGGAACGGCTTTCCTGATCTCTTCGCCGATACTCCCCGTGCCCTGAGGGGCCAGGGTTATGTGCATTTTTTCCGCGAGAGCCGATAGTATCTGCCAGTTTTCCATGCCCGCCCCCGGCTCGAATACTTTGGCTGTTGCCTGCACCCTGCGGTCACATGCGGTAAAGGTGCCTTCGGTCTCAATGGGCAGCGATGCCGGCAGCACGACATCCGCCTCTTGCGCCGTGGCCGTCATGAAAGAGTCCACGACAACCATGAATTCCGCACCGCTCGTCAACTTCAGGTTCGAGGTCGCAAAAAGAGGATCCTCCCCGAAGACGATCAGGCCCTTGATTTGGTCCCTCTCCATGGCTTCTTTGAGATTAACGGGCTTAAAGATGTCCTGGAGCGGTACCCCCCAGAGTTTTTCCAATGCTCCAACCCGCGCCGTGTCGCCAGGCCGGACATATCCCGGCAGATATGCCGGATCGACGCCCATATCGAGCAGTCCCTGGGAGTTGGCGAAGTCGCGCAAGATGATGATGCCGTTCCCTGGTTTTCCTATCCTGCCGCTCAGCATCATCAGGTTCCCGATGGCCTTCAGGTCGTTTGTCGACTTTTCCCACAACGAATCGACATTGTAGACCACTGCTACTTTGGCCTTGGGGTTTGCCACAAGCTCGAAGAGCCGCTCCAGTTTTTCCGTCCTGACCCCGGTGGTTTCGGAGACCGACCCTATATCGAAAGGTCCCATTGACGTCTTGAACGCCTCATACCCTTCGGTTCTCTTTTTGATGAAGGAGGTATCTTCCGAGCCGTTTTCGAGGATAGCCTTGCAGATGCCGTTGATGAGGGCCGTATTGGTGCCGCGCTTCGCATCTATCCAGAGATCGGAGAACTTCACGAGGGGGATCTCCGAAGACGTCACGGTCACTACCTTCGTCCCTCTTTTTAAGGCTGCCTTGATCTTCAGCTCGGCAATGAGGTTATCCTCCGAAGGATCGGCGTTGATTACCATGATGACGTCCGCCTTTTCGAGGTCGTCCATGGTGGCTGTGGAGACGGTGAGACCAAACATGCTGTCGAGGGCGTCCTGTCCGGCCCCGTTGACAAGGTTCGAGAAGCTTCCGATATTGTTCGTTTTTAAGCCTGCCCTGACGAACTTCTGCAAGAGGTACAACTCTTCGTTCGTCAGTTTGGGCGAGGCAAGCGCGGCAATCGAATCGGCGCCCGAGCTGTCGGCAATGGCGGTGAGCTTCCGCGCCGCAAAGGTAAGGGCCTCGTCCCACGTGGCATCATGCCATTCGCCCCTGCGTCTGATCATAGGCTTGAGCAAACGCTTCTGGTCCATCATGTAGCGGTAACCGAAGCGTCCTTTGGCGCACAGGTAGCCCTTGTTGTGGGATGTCCCATTGACGTTGGATACGGTGAAAAGGCCGTCATGGAAGACGCGGTAGCTCAAGGCGCAGCCGACAGAGCAGAAGCTGCATACCGATTCCTTATCCTCGAATGCCCATGGTCCCGGCTTGCGGAAAGGCAGCTTTTCCATAATAGCCCCGGTCGGGCAGGCAGAGATGCAACTGCCGCAGGAGATGCAGGTTGTCTCGAGGAGCGGTTTTTCCATGGATGGTTTGACCACTGACTTGAACCCCCTGTAGACGAAGCCGAGGGCGGAGATATGCACTATTTGCGAACACGTCCTCACGCAGCGGCCGCAGTTGATGCACTTGTTGGGATCGAGTGTGATAAACGGATGGGTCGCATCTACGCGGTGTTGTCTTGTATTGCCGATAAACCGGCTTATATCGACGCCGAAGGCCGTCGCATACTTTCTGAGATCGCAGTCAAAATATGCCTGGCAGCCGCACTCCAGGCACCGGCCCGCTTCATTGATAACCTGACTTTCCGTAAAGCCGACTTCGACTTCCACCTGGCTTCCTGTCCTTTCCTTAACGGGAAGCTCGTTCATCCGCTCCTTTTCGATACGCTGCACATGGAGAAAGTCGCTTTCCGGAATCTCACCGAAGGCCTCCTTGCGGCTTACGAAGCCTTTGGCCGCACTTGACGTCTTGCCTGTCCGTATGTACTCGTCTATGGCGGACGCCGCGGCCCGGCCGTGGGCGATCGCATCGATGGCCACCGCGGGGCCGGTTATTACATCTCCGCCCGCAAACACGCCTGGAATCGAGGTGGCGAAGGATTCCTTGTCGACTACTATCGCCTTCTGACGGGTGGTCTTGAGGCCGCTCTCCTTATCGATCGTGGCGAGGTCGATATCCTGTCCGATCGCGGAGATGACGAACGCAGCCGGCAGGTCATGCTCGGACCCCTTAATAGGCACCGGGCTCCTGCGGCCGCTTGCATCCGGCTCACCCAGTTCCATGCGGATGCATCGCAGGGCCTTGAGTCTCCCATCCTTTGCAACGATTGAAACGGGGGCGGAGAGAAAGCGCATTTCAACGCCTTCCTCTGCTGCGGCGTCTATTTCCATCTGGTGGGCGGGCATTTCTTTCATGGTTCTCCGGTACAGGATTACCACCTTTTCAGCCCCTATCCTGAGAGAGGTCCGGGCTGCGTCGACGGCAGTGTTGCCGCCGCCCACCACGACCACGGTGCCATATATTTTCGGCGGCTCCGGAGACTGCATCCGGCGAAGGAAATCAATGCCGCCAAGTACCTCTTCTATTTTCTCTTCCCCGTCGACGCCCATGGTTTTTGCTTTTTGTGCGCCCATGGCGAGAAAGATCGCATCGAACCCGTCTGCCTTCAAGGATTGCAGGCTGAATTCCTTACCCACCGTTGCGCCGGTCTTAACCTCCACTCCCAGATCGGTTATGCATTTGATTTCCCTGTCAAGGAGGGCCTTGGGAAGCCGGTATTCGGGGATGCCGTACCGCAGCATGCCGCCCAGATTTGGGGAGCTCTCAAAAATGGTCGGTGCATAGCCCTTTAGGGTAAGATAGTAGGCAGCCGTAAGACCGGCGGGTCCGCCGCCCACGATCGCCACCTTCTTGCCGTTTCTTTCCGGAAGGTCGGGGATCCAGGGGTTTTCAATATCGACGTCCGCGGCGTAGCGCTTCAGGTAATCGATGCCCACCCGGTCGTCCACCAGGTTCCGCCGGCACGCGGTCTCGCATTCACGGACACACACACGCCCGCACACCAAGGGCAGGGGGTTCTTTTCCTTGATGAGCTTTACCGCTTCCCTGTAGCGCCCTGTTGACATGAGAGCGATATACCCCTGTACGTCGACGCCCGCGGGACAGGTCTGGGTGCATGGTCCGAGGCAGTCGGCGTAATGGTTGGAGAGGAGCAGCTCAAGGGCCGTCTTTCTCGACTCCCTGATTTTCTCGTTGTCCGTGTGTATACTCATGCCGGGCGCAACCGGGCTCGAGCAGGAAGGGACGAGCTTTTCGAGACCTTCTACCTCGACTACACAGAGATAACAAGAGCCATAGGGAGGGAGCTTGGGGTCGTGACAGAGGGTCGGTATAGTGTCTATCTCATGTCTCCGGACGACATCGAGGATGGTATCGCCGGGATTGGCCGCATATTCCTGGTTATTGATTTTTATTTTCAGTTGTTCTGTCATGGTCATCTCCACCCTAATCTTTCAGTACTGCGCTGAGCTTGCAGGATTCATAGCACTTGCCGCACCTGATGCAGAGCGCCGGATCTATCTTATGGGCCTTCTTCCTTTCCCCGCTGATGGCCTCCACCGGACACGCCTTGGCGCAGGCCATGCAGCCCTTGCAGGCGTCTTCCAGGATCGTATAGGTGAGGAGGGCAGGGCAGCTATGGGCGGGGCATTTCTTGTGCAGGATATGGGCCTCGTATTCTTCCGGGAAATATTTAAGGGTTGTGAGCACGGGGTTGGGCGCCGTCTGCCCGAGACCGCAGATCGTGTTGTTCTTGATCTGGTATGCCAACTGCTGAAGCAGCGGGATATCGCCCTCTTCTCCTTTCCCGTCCGTGATCCGTTCAAGGATCTCGAGCATCCGTGTTGTCCCTATGCGGCAGAAGGTACACTTCCCGCAGGATTCATCCTGCGTGAACCGCAGGAAAAATTTTGCCATATCGACCATGCAGGTCGTCTCGTCCATCACCACGAGGCCGCCGGAGCCCATGATTGCGCCGGTCTTGTTGATCTGCTGGTAGTCGATGCGGAGATCACCCATGGACGCGGGGATGCATCCGCCTGAGGGCCCTCCCATCTGCACCGCCTTGAATTTCTTGTCTCCCTTTATGCCGCCGCCGATCTCGTAGACTATCTCATTGATCGTGATGCCCATGGGCACCTCGGCCAGCCCTCCCCGCAGGATCTTGCCTGCAAGGGCAAAGACCTTCGAACCCTTGCTGTTCTCCGTCCCCATGGAGGAGAACGCCTCGGCGCCGTTTGCGATGATCCAGGGCAGGTTCGCGAAGGTTTCCACGTTGTTGATATTGGTGGGTTTGCCCCATAAGCCGCTCTGGGCGGGGAAGGGGGGTCTGAAACGGGGCATGCCCCGCTTGCCTTCGATGGAAGCGATGAGCGCCGTCTCTTCTCCGCAGACGAAAGCGCCGGCGCCTTCCTTTATTCTAATGAAAAAGTTCATGTCCGACCCGAAGATATGCTCACCGAGGAACCCTTTCTCCAGGAGCTGTCTGATGGCGTCCCTGAGCCTCTGGACCGCTTTCGGATATTCGGCGCGCACATAGATGTAGCCTTCCCCTGCACCGATGGCATAGGCACAGATCATCATCCCTTCCAGCACCGAATGAGGGTCTCCTTCGAGGGTGCTCCTGTCCATGAAGGCGCCGGGATCGCCTTCGTCAGCGTTGCAGATGATGTATTTCATGTCGCCGGGGGACTGCCGGCAGAACCGCCATTTCATGCCGGTGAGGAAACCGCCGCCGCCTCTGCCCCTCAGACCCGAAGCGATGATGGTTTCAATGACCTGTTCCGGCGTGGACTCCTTGAGGATCTTCCGGATCGCCTCGTAGCCGCCTGCCGCCATATATTCTTCGATTGAATTGGGATTTATTATGCCGCAGTTTCGCAGGACGATCCTTTTTTGCTTCTTGAAGAAAAGGTCATCCTCGGTGGGTCCTCCACCCTGTACGACCCATTCATCGACGGGCGTGCCGTTGACCACGTGCTCGCTTATGATCCTTCTGGCCTTTTCAGGCGTTACGTCGCCGTACATATAAGAATGCCGGTCCTCATCGATCACTTCCATCAAAGGTTCCCGGTAACACATGCCGTTGCACCCTGTCTCTTTCACTATTGCCTGGATATTTTTCAGCTCTATCTCGTGTTTTATGGCCTCATACGTCTTGTCGCCACCGGCTGAAACCCCGCAGGTGCCGAGACCTACCTTGATCGTTTTCATCCCTGGCTCTCCTCGTCATTTATTCTATGGCCACCGGCTTCCCGCATACCGCCTGAAGCAAAAGCCGCCCTGGCCTCATTCGCGCACACTGCAAAGGCGCACGCAGCCTAACCCTGCTCTTCCTGTGACTGCCCGCTGTATTGCTTCAGCAGTTGCTGCACTTTCTTGGGCGTCAGCTTACCGTACGTATTGTCGTTTATCATGACCACCGGCGAGAGCGAGCAGCAGCCGAGGCATGCGACCTTTTGGAGGGTAAACAGGCCGTCCTCCGTTGTCTCGTCATTGGCGATCTTCAACTCGTTCTCAATCGTCTTGATGATAACGGACGATGCATTCACGTGGCATGCCGTGCCGTCACAGATTTTAATAAGATTCTTCCCCGTGGGTCTGAGGCGGAACTGGGAGTAGAAGGTGATCACGCCGTAGATCTCGGCTGCCGGAGTCCCCACAATCTGGCTGATATGGTCGATGGCCAATTCCGGAATGTAGCCGTACGTCTCCTGGGCCGATTGCAGCAAAGGTATGAGCGCACCCGCTTCTCCCTGGTATTTCCAGAGCTTCACCTTGAAGTCCGAAAAACCGCTTCCCGTTTGTTCTTGCTTTGATTCTTCCACTTGCAGCATCGCTATTTTCCTCCCGCAATATTAATATACCCCGATTCTACCTTCTGTTCACCACCTATTCGAGCGACCAACGGCGCAACCCCCCTGCAGGATGCCTGTTCCTGAAGGGGGGTAGATTTTCCGGCGAAAAGACCCTGAAGACTAAAGAGAGAAGTGGTCGGCCGGCGACAAACGCCCTTGAGAACGACCGGCCACATGATCACGTCTCGAACAGGGTGATAATCGGATACTCCTTGATCCTGAGCACGCCTTCCATCGTCTTGAATTTGCCCCTGGTGATATTCTCGATTTCACTGAAGCTCGTTCCTTTCATAAGCAGGACGATATTGAACCGGCCGTCCGTGTAGTCGCAGTTGACCACCTGGTCGTTGAAGTAAAGAGCGGGATAGATCCCTTCCATCTTTTCTTTTTCAACCTCCAGCATGACGTAGGAAGAGACCCTCGTCCTCGCTGTCTGGTTCGAGGCGACTATCTCCTCACCCTTGTCCCTGCCGAGCGCCTTGTCCACGGAGCCCATGATATTGATCACGTTCTCGCCGAACAGCGGTGCGTCCACCGTCAGCATGGATACCCCGGCCACGCCCTGCATGGCCTTGATCTGCATTTCCACCACTTCGTTGATCTGGTCGAGTGTGGCGGCCTGAAGCAGGAGCACCAGGTCGTACTCGCCTCTGATGGCGTCACAGTAAAGGACGTTTTCGTGATAGTACAGCTTGCGGTACGTGCTCAAAAGGTTGGCGGAATCGTCAAGTGACACCAATGCATAAGCGCTCACCGATTCCTGCGCCGCCGTCAACTGCCTGGGGGTTGGCTCCACAGAAACCGCCTCTGCCGCGGGCGCCTTCATCTGGTCCAGCACCCTTGCAAGGTCATCCACCGTGAAGGGTTTCTCCAGGTAGGCATCGGCAGTCTTGGCTTCCTCGGCTATCGTTTCGCTGCCGTAGCCGGTGATAATGATGACAGGGAGTTGGGGATAGTTGAACTTGATCGCCTTGAGGAGCTTCAGCCCATCGATATCAGGCAGCCTGATGTCCACAATGGCGCAGCCGAGGGGCATGCTTTTCTTTTTGAACGTTTCCAGCGTCTGGAGTGCCTTCATACCGTTCTCGCACGGCTCGGTCTGATAACCCTTTTGCATAAGTCCAAGCGAAACGCTTCTTCGCAGCGACGCCTCATCATCGATCAGCAAGACTTTCTTTTCCATGGTATCGGCTCCTTTCCAAGGATTTTGTGAAACATATTGCAATTGATGCAATAGGGATGCCACATAGAAGAGAGTCTTATATTACGATGACTTAGGCTATAATGTGCCTTGCAGGGAAGAAGCCCGTGCTGATAAGAAAACAGGCTGGAATTGGCAAAGACATAGGTTTTCCGCCATTATTGCCGCTGTTAACATTCTTCTCGCTTATCAACAATCCAGGAACCGTTGCAACCCCTGGGTTTTCTGCTATTCAAATTTTTTACAGCAGTAATTATTACGGCTGAACGTGCCTTTTTTCACTATCAAGTATTCCCCACAAGGCCAGGGGTTGCCGGGAGGGGTCGAGCCGTGCGAGGATGGCGACGACGTCGTTTTCCGCAAGAGCCACGCACCCTGAAGTGGGTATGTTGCATCCCTTCCACACATGCAGGAAAATGGCGCTTCCAAAACCCTTCACCACAGGATTTCTGTTGTAGCCGATCACGAGCCCATAGCGGTAAAGGCCGTCGCGACGCTTCATCTCCTCAAAGGAGAGGACACCGGCCTCTCTTTTTTTCATCCACCTGTTGTAGTCGGCAGAGAGAGGGTCGTCCACCCATATGTCGTCATGCGCGATGAGCCGGTAAGGGAGTGCCGTCGCGACCCGTTGCGCATAACCGAAAGCGTGTTCGACTGCAAAACGCCCGGATGGGGTCTTCCCGTCTCCTTCCCTCTTTTCACCAGGCAATGCAAACCCGTTTTTGCCTGCGACCGCGCGAAAGGGCCCGAGGATCCGCCGCCAGTCTTCCCCATGCTTTTCCATGACAACCAAACGGGCAGACCACAGGGGGCCTCGGATGCAAGGAGTGACGACGAGCGCCTGCCTATTCTCCAGGGGGAGGGCTGAAAGGACCCGGTCCTTCTCAGGCCGGCCCATCTGTCTCGTTCACCATAATCTTCTCGAGAGTCGCCTTATTGACGTAGTCGATCCGGTCCAGGATCTTTTTCAGCAACTCGTGTGGCATACTGCCTCGCTCCTCAATTCTAATGCTGTTGGGGGGAGATTACTACTTTTTCCTGCCGGTCTTGTCATCCGAGATACCCTCAGTCAGCTACGAGGGTGGTATCCAGACCGTAGCGCGGCTGTTGTCGAGAGAAGGCGAATATGTTACTACATTGCGGTGCAGGAAAGGCCGGAGGGCTGTTTTCGCGAAAGGGGCTTAAGGATGGGGGATCAGGACCGGCGTCAGGCGGCACTCGACCGTGCTATGGTGGAGAAATACTACCACAGCATGGGGGCGGCGCTCTATGAAGAAGGCAGGTTCGACGAGGCCATCCGGTTCTTCGAGCAGGCGCTCAGCCTCGACGAACAGCCTTATACCCGTTGCCACCTCGGGCTTTCATTCATGGCAAAGAATGATCTTGACCGGGCGCTGAAGGAGACGACCAGGGCCATACAGCTTTGTCCCGGCGAAGCCGAATACTACTACCTGAGGAGCGTGGTATGGCGCCGCTCGGGAGAGCATACCCGTAGTGATGCGGATATTGAAGAGGCGGTCCGGCTCGATCCTAATTATAGCAGGATAGGGCGGATCAGGGCAGGTGCGGCAATTCTACGGAAAGCTTTCGGGAGCGGCGAACCTCAGATCGGGTCTTGTATCGTGCCCTGTCCGGCCTACTGTTGCTATTTCAGCCACGAACCCGTGGTGCACGGCGTCTGCATAGGGCCGTGGAAGCTCCGGGTCATTCGCCAATTCTTGCTGGAATTGGGTCTCGATGAAGCGGAGTTCCTGGAGCGGCTCCTGTTCAGTGAGGAGGAGCAGCACGTGAGGATGATCCCTCCACATTTCGTCGTGAAGGAACAGGGGCGGAAAGTGGTCTTTTTTCCGAAGCGGAGAAACAAGGTCCTGGGGAGACGACTACTGCGCGGTCTGCCCAGGGGAAGAGAATACAAGCCCCTCGCCTGGGTCACGGCAAAGGCGAGACCCTGCGTCTTTCTCGATGGCGGAAAATGCCTGGTCCATGACCTTGGGGACGAGCCTGCCCTGCCCGCATGCAAGGAATTTTTCTGCCTGACGGGTCTTGTCTTTCTTTGGCTCAGCCGCCTCGGTCTGATAAGCGCATCAGGGATACAGGCAAAAGGCATGGCTGAGTTGAACAGGATTGCTGCGGAGACGCTGTTCGCGCTCTCGGAAGGACTTCATGCAGATGAAAGCGATGCCGTACTGCGAGCGCGGATATGTAATGCAATCGGGCATATCTAAAAGACGGGGAGCGTATGGGTGCGCAAGTTTTTCTTGACTGCGTGCAAGGGGTGTGTTATTTAATAACCATGAACGTATTATCGTGCCCGATAAATTCTATGTTGTCTATATGGTGGTGGGGTAGCTAGCCGGCTATCCCTCTGACGTGTGTGCCGTTTAGGCACCGGGGTAGTCGATCCCCGGGCTTAAGCGGTTTTTTTATGCGCAGCCGCTTTGAGAGCCGAGGTTCTTGAAGCGGCTGTTTTTTGTTTTAAGGAGGTCCCATGTACCCAGCCTTGAAGGAATTCAAAAGGTTTTGGAAGGAGTTCGACAGGATTACGGTGTATAGAGAAATGGAGGGGGACATGGACACGCCTGTGTCCATGCTCGCAAGATTCCTGTCATTTGAAAGGGTTATTCTTCTCGAAAGCGCCGAACAGGACAAGACGTACAGCCGATTTTCCTTTCTTGCCAATATGTACAGCCGGAAGCTGGTCCTTCAGAAGGACGGTCTCTATCAGGACGGTGTGCTTCTGGGTCCCCTCTCGGGCTTGAGCGATGTGCTTGCCCCGGTCAAAACAGCCCCACATGAAGATTTTGGGGCCTTTTGCGGAGGTTACGTGGGCTACCTCACGTTTGAGTTCGTGGAGGAGTGCGGCATCATGAGAAGGCCGCTGTCGAAAGGGAACGGGGTGTTGGGCGTGCTCTATCTCGTCGACAGATTCTGCGTCTATGACAACCATCGGAACAAACTCTATCTTGCCATATCGAGGCGCACGGACGCGTCCGACGCGGAAGACGCCTTCCGGGAGATTGCCCGCGAATTCGACAGGGTCGAGGATCAGATAGGGGCGCTCGCGCCACCGGTGCGTGAGCCGGGCCGTCAGCCGGCACTGGTGAGGAACATTCCCAGGGGGCTCTTTATAGACAAGGTGCAGCGTACAAGGGATATGATCCTGGACGGCGAGGCAATACAGATCGTGCTCTCCGATTTTCTCGAAGCGGAGGGTGTGGACCCCTTCCAGTTCTACAGGAATCTGAGGAAGATCAATCCTTCTCCCTACATGTACTTCCTTAAGGATAATGAGACGTACATCGTGGGGTCGAGTCCCGAGATCCACCTGCGGGTAAGGGACCGGACAGCCACATTAAAGCCTATCGCGGGCACGAAGCCGCTCGCCGGGGCCGGTGCGACCAGGCAAGTGCAGGAAGTCATAGGGTCGCTGACCAACGACGAAAAAGAAAGGGCCGAGCATCTCATGCTCGTCGACCTTGCAAGGAATGACCTGTCGAGGATTTGCAAGGTCGGGACGGTGCAGGTGAAGAGCTTCATGCAGCCTGAAATCTACTCCCACGTGGTGCACCTCGTCTCCGAGGTGGAGGGCATGCTCGCAGACAGGGTCAACGTGTTCGAGGCGCTGAAGCAGACCTTTCCCGCGGGCACCGTGAGCGGGGCGCCAAAGGTGAGGGCCATTGAGGCAATCGATGAAATGGAAGACCACGTCCGGGGCCCGTATGCCGGCTGCATCGGTTACGTCGGCTTCGACGGTAGCCTGGACATGGCAATTACGATCAGGACGGCCATATTTGCGGGGCAGAGGGTGCGGCTGCAGGCAGGCGCGGGCATCGTCTCCGACAGCGTGGCCGAAAGGGAGTACGACGAGGTCATTAACAAGCTCCTCGTGCTCCTGAAATCAGGAGATCTCGCATGATAGCCCTCATCGACAACTACGACTCTTTCTCGTTCATTATCTACGATTACCTGGCGCGCCATGGAGACGTGCGGGTTTTCAGAAACACTGACAGCCTCGATTGCGTAAAATCGCTTGACTTATCGGGCATCGTCATCTCTCCCGGTCCCTCCCATCCGGCCCACTCTCTCCTGAGCCTGCAGGTCCTCGACTATTTCAAAGGCCGACTCCCAATCCTGGGCATATGTCTCGGCATGCAGGCGATCGGCCTTTATTTCGGAAAGCGCATCAGGAGGGCGAGGAGCATCATGCACGGCAAGGTCGACTCGATGGAACATTTCGGGGGGACCCTGTTTTCGGGCATCGGGCCTCAGTTCCGGGCGGTGAGGTACCACTCCCTGGTGGTGGAATGCGACGACCACGACCCGGATGTCTGCGCGCGCTCGCGAAGCGACGGCGAAGTCATGGCAATAGAGCATCGGGAAGCAAGGATCTTCGGTCTCCAATTTCATCCCGAATCGTACGCCACCCCTGAGGGCATGCGGTTCATAGAAAACTTCGTGGAGGTATGTCATGGAACGCATTGAAAAACTGAGGGCGGACGGACACCTGACCTATGAGGAGACACGGGCGGTCTTCGACGCGATGCTCGACGGTCGCATGGAGGAGACACAGATCGAGGAAGTGCTTACCCTCCTTGCAGAAAAAGGAGAGACGGAAGAAGAGATTGCAGGCGCTGCCCAATCAATGCTTGCCCGCGCCGTCCGGCTCCCGCATACTTTCGACAGGCTTCTCGATACCTGCGGCACGGGCGGCGACAACAGGGGCACCTTCAATATCTCTACGACATCGGCTATTGTATGCAGTCTCTTTATACCGGTGGCCAAGCATGGGAACAGGGCGGTCAGCTCCAGGTCCGGCTCGGCGGACGTGCTCGAAGCGCTCCGTATCCCCATAGACCTGGATGCGCAGGCGGCGTCGCTCTTTCTGAAGGAAAAACATTTTGTCTTTATTTTCGCGCAAAAGTTTTTTCCTGCCATGAGATTCGTGACGGGGGTGAGGAAGAAGATGGGCAGGCGGACCGTCTTCAACCTCCTGGGCCCCTTGTGCAATCCGGCCAGGCCCGATTGCCAGATGATCGGCATTTTCAAAAAGGAGGCCATGTCTACCTACCTCGGCGCTCTGGAGATACTGGGCATCCCCAACGTGATGCTCGTATCGAGTGATGACGGGCTTGACGAGATCAGCCTGTCGGCGCCTACGGTCTGCTATCACAAGCGGGGCTCCTCGGTGCGCCGGATCGAGTTTGATCCGAGCGACTTCGGCATCCATGCCGACCTGGAGGCGATCAGGGGGTACGGCCCGGCCGCCAACGCCCGGATCATGAAAGAGACCCTCCTTGGCGGCCATCCAGACATCGTCAACGTGGTGGCGATCAACGCCGCCTTCGCACTCATGGCCGCGGATGTTGAAGAGAGACTCATTCCCGCGTTCCTCCTCGCGAGGGAAGCGATCCACAGCGGCAAGGCGTACGAAAGGCTGATGGAGCTGGCGTCATGATCGCCCGCATACTGGCGACAAAGTGGCAGGAGGTGGAGTCGCTCAAGGGGGGTACTTGCAGGCAGAGAAGAAAGCCCGTACGCCCCCTGGTCTGCAATAATCCCGTCAATATCATCGCCGAGCTGAAGAGCCGGTCGCCTTCGGCGGGATTCATACGCGAGATCGACAGCGAGAGGATCAGGACCTATTCACGCTACGCATCGGCCATAAGCGTGGTAACCGACAGCACCTATTTCGGCGGGAGTTTTCAGCTTCTGGCCGAGGTGGCGGAGATGACGGAGTGTCCTGTCCTCTGTAAAGACTTCATCATCGACCCCGTCCAGATCGACCTTGCCTATGCGGCAGGGGCGGACATAGTCCTCCTGATCGCGAGGACCCTGGGCAAGGACAAGCTCGACGCCCTCTATGCCTACGCCCGCGGCCTCGGTCTTGCCTGTCTCGTGGAGCTCCACGATGCGGCGGACCTCCCCAAGCTCGCAGGGCTGGATGCGCCCATTCCCGGCGTCAACGCCAGGGACCTCGATACCCTGGCCATAGACCTCGACGCTGCGGCCCGGCTGCTCGGCCAACTGGAGGCGCCGGTGAGGGTCGCGGAAAGCGGCATAAAATCGAGACGGGATATAGAACGCCTGGGGTGTGCCAACGCGTTTCTTATCGGTGAGACGTTGATGAGATCGAAGGATGTCGAGCGGACCTTCAGGGAGCTGCTTTATGGTGAAGATCAAGTTTTGCGGGATGACGGACCTGGATGACTGCAAGATGGCCGCGGACCTCGCGGTGGATTTCGTAGGCTTTGTGTTCTATAAGAAGAGCAGGCGCGCCGTCACGCGGGGCAGGGCGAGGAGCATCATAGAGGGGCTCGACGGCACAATGCAGACGGTGGGCGTGTTCGTGGAAGAAGAGGATCGTGAGATAGAGAGGGTCGCGCACTTCTGTGGTCTTGATTTTGTGCAGGTCTACCGGGAATCGGCGTGTGCGAACTCGATCAGGGTGCTCCGGGTGGCAGGCAGGCTCCCCGATGTACCCGGGGAAGGGCTTCTTCTCTTCGACAGCGCATCCGAGGGCATCGGCGGCTCGGGCAAGCCCTTCGACAGGAGTCTCCTGAAGGGGTGCGAGGCCCTCGACCGCGCCTTCGTCGCGGGAGGGGTCGATGAGCGCAATGTCGGGGAGATCCTCCGTATGAGGCCCTTCGGCATCGACCTCGTCAGCTCGATAGAGGCACGCCCGGGGAGGAAAGACTACGGGCGGATGGAAAAATTCGTCAAAAAAGTGAGGGGATTTCGGACATGAAGAGATACTATGGACAGTGGGGCGGCCAGTTTGTTCCGGAGACGTTGATACCGGCCCTCGACGAACTGGAGCGGGCATTTGAGGCCTTCAGGAAGGACAAGGCGTACCGGGGGGAGTTGTCGGCGCTGCTTTCCGGTTTCGCGGGCAGGCCCACTCCGCTCTATCGCGCGCGGAACTTGGGCAGCCATCTCTCCTGCAACATCTACCTTAAGAGGGAGGACCTGCTGCACACGGGTGCGCACAAGATAAATAACACCCTCGGCCAGATCATGCTTGCCAGGTTTATGGGCAAGAACCGGATTATCGCCGAAACAGGGGCCGGCCAGCACGGGGTGGCAACGGCAACGGCATGCAGCCTCTTCGGCATGAAGTGCAATGTGTACATGGGGAAGACCGACGTGGAGAGGCAGGCCGTGAACGTCGAGCGCATGAGGATGCTGGGCGCGCAGGTGATAGAGGTCGACAAGGGGGGAGGGACGCTCAAGAGCGCCATCAATGAGGCCTTCAGGGATTGGGTCGCGAACGTGAGGACAACCCATTATCTGCTCGGGAGCGTGGTGGGACCCCATCCCTTTCCGGCCATAGTCGCCTATTTCCAGTCGGTAATTGGAAAAGAGGCGAGAAGGCAGGTCCTTATCAAGGCAGGACGGCTGCCCGATTATGTCATCGCCTGTGTGGGGGGCGGGTCGAACGCCATCGGCATTTTCAGGGCCTTTGTGGCCGACCGCTCCGTGGCCCTCATCGGGGTCGAAGCGGGCGGCAGGAACCTCGCGCCGGGTGGGCACGCGGCAACACTCACGGCTGGAAGGCCCGGTATCTTCCACGGCGCTGTCAGCTATCTTCTGCAGGATGACGACGGCCAGATAGGGGAGGTCGACTCTGTCTCCGCGGGGCTCGACTACCCCGGCGTCGGGCCGGAGCACAGCTACCTCAAGGAAAAAGGGCGGGCGCGGTATGAGGTGTGCAACGATGGGGAGGCCCTTGACGCCTTCAGGCTGCTTGCCCGGATCGAGGGCATCCTGCCCGCGTTGGAGAGTGCCCATGCCATTGGGTTTGTCGTGAGAGAGAAGGACCGTTTTGCGGGCAAGACGCTGATCGTGAATCTCTCCGGAAGGGGGGACAAGGATATGGAGATTGTGAGGAATGGAGGGGCCAGCCATGGGTAAGCTCGGGATCTATCTCGTTGTCAATTATCCCTCAAGGGAAACTTTCCTTCAAGCCGTGCGGTCCTGTCAGGACCTGGGGGTGGACTTTATCGAGATAGGCTTTCCCTTCTCGGACCCGGTCGCTGACGGCGAGGTGCTTGAGCGGGCATCGCAGGAGGTACTGAAGCACGGCGCCATGGGCGACTTCATCGAAGGCTTCAGGGAGGCGCGGGCGATATTCAAAGGGCGGATGTATATCATGACCTATTCGAATATTGTCTACAGCCGGGGCGTGGCGCAGTTTATCCACAGGGTGGGACCTGTAAGCGGCCTCATTCTCGCCGACCTGCCGCTGCGCGAGATACCGCTCTTCGAGAAGGGGATCAAAGGCGCCTCCATTAATATCATCAGGTTCCTCACCCCTGAGAGCCGGCCGGAAGACATTGCATTGGCCCTGAGAGGAGCGCGCGATTTCATCTACTTTGTCTCGAAGAGGGGGACTACGGGGGGCGGCTTCGATCTGGATGGAGAGACAAGGGAAAAGATCGGCCGTGTCCGGGGAAAGGGTGTCCCCGTCTATGTGGGCTTCGGCATACAGGAGAAGGGGGATGTCGACAACGCGTACAGGGTGGCTGACGGGGCGATTATCGGGACGAAGGCCGTGACCGAGCTCGATCGCGGCATAGGCCCGTTCAGGGAGTTCCTCGCCTCGCTCAAGTAATGGCGTGGATAAGGCGTTCGGGGGGCGGCTGGACGGCGGCCTGGAGGGATCGCGATCTTTGGCGCACTCTTCGCCCTGTGACCTCCGACGTACGGACAGTACGCCTACGGTCTACAGGGCTCAGATTGCATCCAAATCTCATCGATCCCTCCATGCCGCCGTCCAGCCGATCCGGCATCGAGTACCACCATGATCGATGCCGGAATTTTGGTGGGTAAGATGCAAATTCGCTGAGCCACTATGCTAAGGCAATGTTCCCTGACATGTGAAGTCGAAAAATGGTGCGTTCAAGATGGATCATTAATAAGATTTATCTTGACAAAAACCTCCATCGTCCTATACTATCTATTAGATAACTAATTAGAATGGGGACGCCATGAAAGACGCCGGATTGGTCATAAAGACAGCATTTAACAATCAAGGCTGGGCAGGGCGCTGTAAAGAGCCCGTGACCCGGGATCGGCGATGCTACAAGTGCGTTGACGGAGTGTTCTGGATTAATAGAGGAGTACCAGTCAAGGAAGACCGGGATGCGTACTGCACTGGGAACGGGAGCGGTATGTATGTCTCAAACCAGCATCTTCTGAATCTGCAGCCACACTGGTGTTGGGAACAGCTTCTGTGCCGAAAATTGTTTTGGGGCAATCCTTTAGGTCAGTGGCGTGCGGTATTTATAGGGATGCCTGTCTACTTCGTTTATAGCGAACGGGACGCCACACGTACGCTTTGGGGCCACAGCACAATTCATAGAATCGACAACAATTTCGATGAATACCCCCTTATTTTCTTTAAACCCTTCGAGTCCCTTCCAGAGAAACAATGGGTTAAAGGGCTCACAGCGGAGGAGATTTGCGGAAAAGGTTGGAGACAAGGGACCTTCAGGTATCTTGATGAAGATCATGAACAGTATCTTGCATCCTTGATAGAGGGAGGTGGGAGGCGCAACGTAAGCGCTTCAGAGCCATACGAGCAGCTCACCTTCGGGCTAAAACGAGATGTGAAGGAAAAACTGATGAAAATAGCCGGTAATGAGGGCAGAGGAGTAGAGGAGCTGCTTCGTGAAGCCGTCGCAAGAATCGTTCGGGAAAGAGGCATGTAGGTAAGGAGGTTAAAAAGAGTCAAAGGGTGGGACAAGGGGGACATCTTCACCGCTTTCACTGGAGGGCATCGTGGGCGTAGTTCCGTTTATTCCGTTTATCCCTCCGGGTTCTTCTCCTTGACAATCCCGCGCAGCATACTCTAACTTTTCCTCAATCTATCCGTTTCCAATCAAATTAATCTCTTCTTCTTCGCCTGTCGCTTCGTTTACTAAGAAGAGTTTTCCTTGATCCTCTTTGTAGAGCTGTTCATTTGCATTAAGCAATTCAATGCCATGAACGGATCCATCTGGACCCACGTCCACATTCAATTCATCACTAATCTTAAGAGTGACTACCTGGGCAGTTGTTTCCTGCAGTCTTATGTAAGCAACGTTGTATCTCAGATCATGGCTTATTTTCATTCTTTGCCTCCTGCCGTCAGAAGGACTTCGTTATCACCGTAATAACGATGCAGTCCGCGCTCTCTCTGACCGCCAATACTTCGACCTGCTTGGGGGAGCAAGGGGGACATCCTATAAACAAGTAAATAACTCCGACCCCCTGAAAGAAAAGAGGGACGGGCTTTGCCTTCGGTCCCTTTTCGCTTTCCTCGTTGCCACCACCTGCGTTAATAATAGCCACCGCTAATGCTGTATTGCAAGAAAAACATTCAGCCTGCTCTCTTTCAGCTGTTATGGACCCGCGGCTCAATGCGTTCGCTTAGTGACTAAAGGACTCAACCGAACGGAGAATTGCGAGAATTACGGATGGAAAATAAGCAGGTAGTGTTCAGCGAGACAGCAATGAGTGGGGCACGATCCTTGACGCCCACGCGACGAGCCGCCATCTGCGCGTCACATAGGCGCAGGCCTTTTTCTTCGTGATTGCCTCATATATCTGTCGGGCTGCTTCTTGAGGCGCAGCCATCCAAAAGATGCCGGGACCCTTAGCCATCGCAGTATCCACAAAACCCGGCCGGATATCAGTTATCGTGATTGGCAGACGCAGGTGTTTAATCATCCCCCGCAGTCCTTCCACATAATTCGAAACGAAGGCCTTTGATGCATTGTACGCCGGCGCGTGATGAGAGCCGAAGAGGGCTGCAACCGAGGATATGGCAATGAAATGTCCTTGCCCTCTCTCTATAAAGTACTTCACCGCCGCGTCGGCTATGGCACAGAAGCCGGTAACATTCACCTGTATGGTCGCTTCTTCCTTGAGCCATTCAAGTTCCGGGTTAATAAAACCCGTTCCGGCGCTCATGACCACGATGTCGGTGCCTCCCATCTCTTCGATTAGTCCATGGAACAGCCCGACTGCCTCACCGGGCTTGCTCACGTCCATCTGTTTGACCACGCTGCCCGGAAGAGCGGACTGGAGGTCCGTAAGCAATTCCATCCTCCTCGCGCATATACCGACCCTGTAACCTTCAGTCGTGAAACGACGGGCGAGAGCTTCACCTATGCCGCTCGACGCCCCAACTATTATCGCGTTCCCCTTGCCTTTCAACGCACATTCCCCCGGCACATTACATGATTGTGCTGCTGATGGCTCGTCTCTGTCAATATTAACTTTCTTTCAGGAGCGGCACCGGTATTGGCGTAGGGGACATTGGTTCCCGGTGTGCATTACTGTTCTTCGGCCCCTCTACTCATCCTCGTTATCGCCCGGCTCACCGACGGAGTGTTGACCCCCACCTGTCGTGCAATCTCAGCGGCGGAAGCGCCCACTTCTCGAACACATCTTGTCGCGATGATTGCCTGGGATGAGTGAGGGACATCCTGAATTATCACTTTCTCCTTTCCGGCAGCTTGAATCCGTTTTCCTTCACAAGCTGTTCCCCTCGCGCTGTTGCGACGCTGACAGCCGGTTGACCTATGCCGAGCGGGAGCGGCGGGGGCATCCTGATTGCCGATTCATTATGCCAATTCCTTCATTATGTGCTTAGCCAGATTTTCATCTATTTCCACGTGTCTCGGGATAGGCTGTTTCTTGCCCGTCTTCGGGTTTCTGTATAAATCATGCCGGTCACCATGCCTTACGAGCACGCATCCGGCATCCGTGATGGTCTTTATCAATTTCTTTCTTTTCATACGTTCAGGGCAAGCTCCCTCACTTCGTGCTCTTCAGGAACATCTTCCAGTGCCATAAGCATATAGGCGTCCTTCATGTTTTCTTCAAGTTCTTCGAGCGTTTCGCCCTGGGTCATTATCTCCGGATGCTCCAGCAGCTTGCCTACCCAGGACTTGTCTCCCTTCCAATACACCATTTTTAGTTTCGTTTCCATCTTTCCACCTCCTGACGGTCCGTCTTACTCATGATATCACAAAGATAAGAAATGTGGGAGTAGTTGACCAACGTGACTATTTGCTGCATCGGCGCTATGCTCTAACTTTTCCTCAGTCTATCCGTTTCCAATCAAATTAATCTCTTCTTCTTTGCCTGTCGCTTCGTTTACTAAGAAGAGTTTTCCTTGATCCTCTTTGTAGAGCTGTTCATTTGCATTAAGCAATTCAATGCCATGAACGGATCCATCTGGACCCACGTCCACATTCAATTCATCACTAATCTTAAGAGTGACTACCTGGGCAGTTGTTTCCTGCAGTCTTATGTAAGCAACGTTGTATCTCAGATCATGGCTTATTTTCATTCTTCGACCTGCTTTGTCGTATATATCTTTCCCTGCCACTCATTCCGAGACACGAAGTCCTTCTAAACCCCGTACGACCGAATTTCGCGGGGAACTCTTCACCATCTTCAATCGTCTGGATGACCTCATACTCCGTTGCTCCTCTCTCAGCCATCCTTTCTACTGCATGGGAATGGATTTTTATTGACACGTTGCATTGGCCGCTGCGTTTGATTACTACTGAGCATCATAAGAATGATCATAAAAGCCCATCCACTATTTGTCAAGATTTACCTCACCCGCCCACCTTAACCTGGTAAATAAGTGAGGAGGAGCATTATGAGGGGCACGCGAAGGTCTGTAGACTCCAAAGCGACGAGATCGTGTGGGCGCGAGGGGGACGTATAGGGCCTCCCTGGGGTCAGACTCACTTTCAGCCTAGGAGCGCTTATCGGCCTTCGGTAAGGGGTCGGGCGCCCGTTCCTGGGGAAGGGCGGACAAACCGGCCAATTCTTCCATGAACTTAATCATGATGGAAAAATCCGCATCCATCGCTTTTGCCGCGGCCGCGGCAGACATTTGCTGGGCGGCCGCCGTGGCGGGCATGGATACGGAGAGATCGTAGGCCTTGCTCAAAACCAGGCTAAAATCTTTGTGCATGAGGGAGAGGGCGAAGTTCGTAGGGTACTGCTCTCGCCTGACGTTATCCAGCTTGGACTTCTGGCCGGGGCTGAGCACGGCAGTCTGCCCCAGGACGTCGAGGAGCAATCCCTTCTCCAGACCGGCCTTCTCACCGAGGGCAATCGCCTCGGCAAGGGCCTGCATGCCCAGGCCAAGCAGGGTATTAACCACGAGCTTCATCGTGGTCCCCATACCGCTTGCGCCCATATAGAAAGAGTTTGTCCCCAGCACGTCCAGGATGGGTTTGCACTGCTGAAACGTCTTCTCCTCCCCGCCGTACGCATGCTGAAACCCCTGCGGGCGAAATCTTCGGTGTCCTGGACAGATAATCCTGGCTGAGGTTAAGTTCCCGTGCGGCCCAGTGGTACTAGAGACTGCGCGCAGTTGAGCGCTTGCGTTGTTTGCCCGGGGAGCATTGGGGACGCCCCCCAGACCTATCAAGTCATCGAATCAAATTGCCCCATCCGGCAAAATCGTTGTATGATTGTCGGGACACATGATGCCAAAATATCAAGAGTGGAGCAGTAACGTGGATAAACCGATCGCGCCGGTTTCCTCGAACGCAACCGGAGACCTCGATCAAGCGCGACATACAAAAATCTCCCGTGCCATTACAATGCTACTATGGTTTTTTCTTCAGTCGCTGTTTTTCCAGATGGCCGTGGGCAGTTCCGAGGCCGGAGACGCGGAGATCAGGCGTTTCTTCCGCATGGGCGACGGCCAGATCCGCATTCGCAATGTCCATAGCGGCCTTGAAGCGAACGTACAGTTGCTGAAGCACGATGGTTCGCTGAACGAGGGCGCACTCGCGGCACTCGACGCAGTCTTCGGGATTCCCCGGGAAGAGAAGGGTGAACACGTCTCCTTGCGGCTCATCTTTCTGCTCGATTACTTTTCCGACAAGGTGGCTCCGGGCAGAATAATTGAGCTCGAATCAGGGTACAGGGACCCCGAGTACAACCAAAAGCTGCGGAGTTTAGGGGGGAATGCGGCCCTTACCAGTACCCACATGGATGCCATGGCTATTGATTTCTCCATCAAAGGGGTGGCCGGCAAAGAACTGTGGGAAAGGATACGAAAGGAAGAGTGCGGTGGTGTTGGACATTACGGAGGGGATATGGTCCATCTCGACAGCGGCAGGCCCCGCTTTTGGGAGGCTGCGACATCAAAAGTCAATTCCGGGGAAAGCAAATTCAACAGACTTACCTACCTTTCCACCCAATATGATCGCTACAAACCCGGAGAAAATGTGCATCTCACCCTTTCATCGGTCAGCGATTATCCGTTTGGGGTAAGAAGAGCAATCGCTATCGTCAAAGAAGCCCGGACGGATCAAGATGGCGCGATTGTCGCCCAAATCCACGCAGACGACGAGTGCATCTCTGTCAGCGACAGGGCCGGAGGGAAAGCTCTGTATGCACCGCTGCCGCAGGATTTGCCCCCGGGCAGGTACAGAATCCGTGTACAGTTCTGCCGCATCCCATTTCCGCAGATGCCCACCCAGATCATCTCGAACCCTGTGGAAGTAGTGCGTGAGTGAGCGATGCCGGGCTCACGGTCCTTTGGCCGCTGTTCATTCAAAATTAAACATTTATAATTTATAATTCTCTTTGCCCTTCGCCAATGTTTTCTTTCAGCCGCCTGAAGAACTCTGTTGCCTCGTCCTGGTCCTGCGCCTTTATGATGTGCTTGAGAAATTCCAGGCGTGAGGTGATTTTGGCGAGTTCGGTGAGGGAATGTGGGTTGAAGAGTATTTCTGCGAGGAGGTGATCGTCCTCCGCGAGCAGACTGCGGGCAATCTCCAGGTGACGGGTGAAGGTTGTCCCCGGAACGGCCTTTGCGTCGACGCACGCGGCAAAGACGAGGGAGGCGACAAAGGGAGTGGTGAGTGAATATGCCATCATTCTGTCGTGCTCCTCGAAGGTGTACTCGAAGACGCGCACGTGGCGCCCGGTGAAGAACCCCCTCAATAAGTCCTGGCCCTCTTTACACGATTCGGCGATAATGACCGCGTTTTCCCCCCGGAGCGCGTCCATGTCGGCGAAACTGGGGCCGAACATAGGATGCACCGAGACGAACCGAAAATGCGCTTTTTCATAGTAGCCGGCGATTTTTCCTTTAATCGACGCCACATCACAGAGGATGCACTCATGCGGCAGGTAGGGGGCGACGTCCTTAAAGGCAGTCACCGTGTGCTGCAGGGTCACCGCGTTGATGAGGAGGTCCGGCTCTACCTCCCGGACCTCGTGCAGGCTGTTGAGGCGGGTGACGTCAGAGCCGTGCCCCGGCTTCGTCCCATCGACATCATAGACTGCTATCTGGTGTTCCCCCGACAGCGCCCGGCTGAGCCAGGACCCCATCCGCCCGAAGCCCAGAACAACGATTTTCATCCCTTATCCCCCCTGTAACAACCGAGAAACTTAAAACCCGTGCAACGCTCTCTGATCCCATCCAGGGTCGCCCCCACCCGTTCGTCCCTGTCCGAGCCTTCGAAGTCGACAAAGAACGCATAACTGCCCGGGTCCTTTCTGAGGGGCCTCGATTCTATCCTTGTCATATTGATGGCGGCGTCGGACAATATCTTCAGCACGGCGAAAAGGCCGCCGGGGCGGTGGGTGACCGAAAAGACGACGGAGCACTTATCGCCCTCAACGCGTCCCGCCTCCCTTGAAAGTATTAAAAACCTGGTCTTGTTCGAGTCATTGTCCTCCATGTGCTCGTGCAATACCTCCAGGTTGTAAAGGTCGGCGCAGAGCCTGCTCGCGATCACCGCGCACCCCGCAGGTCTTTGCTCGGCCAGCATGATCGCGGCACCCGCGGTGTCATAAAAGGGCCGGGCTTCCAGCCTGTGTCTTAAAATAGACGCGCGGCACTGGCCGAGGGCCTGGGGATGAGAGTAGACCGTCCTCAGCTCCCTGTAATCCTGGTCGGGCAGCGCCAGAAGGCAGTGATGCACTGGCATTGAGCATTCGCCGACGACCTGAAGCCCGGTCTCGATCAACAGGTCGTTCACCTCGGTCACCGGCCCTTCAAGGGAATTTTCAACAGGCACGATGCCGTAGTCGAGCTGCCCGGTTTCCACCTGATGGAATACTTCGTCAAAGCCGGCACAGGGGATGGGGACAAGGCTTTGGTCATACCTGAGGGATGCCGCTTCGCTGTAGGCCCCGTGCTCTCCCTGAAACCCCAGGAGCTGCAAGTCCTCCTTCTGGATGCGTATGCTCTCCTCGATGATCGCCCTGTAGAGGCGCTCGGTGAATTCCGGCGCCACTACCGTATGCGAGCAGGCCCTGACGTGCTCGATTACCTGCCGCTCCCGCTCGGGCTCGACGATGCTGCCCTTTAACCTCTTTAGCCGTAATGCGTGTTCCAGCCTCCGGCTAAGGAGTTTTACGATCTCGTCATCGATCGTGTCGATATCGCTCCGTATTTTCTCCAGGTCCATCTCTTTTTACCTCTGTATGCGTGATATTTTTTGCTCTAGGAGCATCAGGTCGGCAATCACCAAAGCGGCCGCCGCCTCAACAATAACCGGGACCCTGAGGGCGAAGCACGCGTCATGGCGCCCCGCGAGAGAGCGTTCGTGTTGCGCTCCGGTCTCCATATCCATGAAGCGCTGGGTCCGCGAAATGCTCGCCGTCGGTCTGACCGCCGCCCTGAACACGAGTTCATTGCCGTTCGTGACCCCCCCATTAATGCCGCCCGCATTGTTCGTTTCAGTCGCGCCCGTCTTCGAGATGATCCGGTCGTTGTATGCGCTTCCCCGCATGCGGGCACAGGCAAAACCGGTGCCGAACTCGATGCCCTTGATCCCCGGTATGGAGAAGATAAGATGGCTGAGGAGGGATTCGGCAGAATCGAAAAAAGGCTCACCCAGACCGGCGGGGAGGCCGTCCGCCCTGCACTCGACGACGCCGCCCAGAGAGTCGCCCTCCCCGACGGCGCCGGCGACGGCACGGTCGATGTCGGCAGACCCGCCCGCTTCCCGCAGCACCGCGCTTACGCACGCGGGATGGATCAGCTTTTTCGCTACGACACCTGCCGCGACAAGACCGGCCGTCAATCTCCCGGAGAATACGCCTCCTCCCCGATAATCGTGAAAGCCGCCGAACTTTTCCCGGGCGGCGAAGTCCGCCTGGCCGGGCCGGGGCATCTTTCCTGCCTGCTCGTAAGGCGCCGAGTCGACGTCCCTGTTCTCAAAGAGAATGAGTACCGGAGCGCCGGTTGTGGCTCCGTGGAAAAGGCCCGACATGACGGAGGGTCTATCCTCTTCTTTCCTTGCCGTTGTGCCCGGCCTTCCGCTCTTTCTGCGGTTGAGATCGGGCAGGAATTCCTCCTCCGACAGAGGGATGCCGGCGGGACAACCGTCGATGAGGATGCCCACGCACGGGCCGTGGGATTCACCGAGCACGCTGATCCTGAAGAGCCTTCCGAAGGAGTTCATGACTTGTCCCCCAGTGCTTCAAGATCTGAAAAAAAAGAGGGGTAAGATTTGGAGACGCATGCGGAGCCGGATATGACGACGTCCCCCCTTGCCCGCAAGCCCGCCACCGCGCAGGCCATAGCGATCCGGTGGTCGTTGTGAGAATCGACCAGTGCCCCCTGTACAGTGCCTCCGTAGACCTCCATCGTGTTTCCTTCCGCCGTGATGCGGATGCCGAGCTTTTTGAACTCCCGGTGAAGGGCAGAGGCCCGGTTGCTCTCCTTGTACGTCAACCGCCCGAGTCCGTGGATCACGCTCTTACCCCCGCAATTACTCGCGAGGACCACGAGAGGCGGGAACAGGTCAGGGCACGCAGTTGCGTCGAATTCAAAGGGCTTCAAGTCTCCTGCCTCTACGAAGATGCAACCATGGCCTGTCTCCACCCTGGCTCCCGCACCCGAGAGCACCCCGATTAGGGCCCGGTCCGCCTGGATCGACTCCGGATTAAGACCCCTTACCGCCACACTGCCGGCAATTGCCCCCGCGACGAGTAAAAATGATGCGCCCGACCAATCGCCTTCAACGGCGTAAACAGATGGACGGTAGGCCTGGTTTCCTTCTATAACGAACTCTTCGAGCCGGTCGTCATGGTCTATCCTTACCCCGAAAAGACGCAGGAGATCGATGGTCATCCGCACATAGGGGGCGCTCGCGAGTCCTGAGACGGTGACAACGGAACGCTTCTCGCAGAGGGGAAGGGCCATGAGAAGCCCGCTGAGGAACTGTGAGCTTACGGATGCATCGGTGCGGATGCGCCCCCCCTTCATGGGGCCTCTGACCAGGATAGGTGCGTGACCGCTCTCGGTCGTGCAGGAGGCGCCCAGGGCCGTCAAAGACTCCACCATTTCCATGGGCCTGGAGCGAAGCGAGCCGGACCCGGCAAGGGTGGTTTGCCCGGCAATAAGCGCCGTGATGGGTGTAAACATACGCATGGTGAGGCCTGATTCCCGGCAATCGAGCGCGCCTTCCACGGGTCTGAGCGCCTCCCTTCCCGTGCCGCTCACCACAAACGTCAGGTTTTCGCCCGGATGTCCTGGTATACCCGGACACGGGCGCCCGGTGACCGGGCCTAATGGCGAGGTCTGCAAAGCGCCGCGGACATCTATGCGGGCGCCGAGGGCTTTGCTCACAGCCGCTGCCGCGAGTCCGTCATCGCATAAGGATGGGTTTCCTATCTCGGACACGCCGGCTGAGAGCAGGGCAGCGGCCAGGGCCCGGCCGGTCATGCTCTTTGAAGGTGGTGCGGTGACTACTCCTCTAACTGCTGAAGGAGTGATGAACTTCATCCCATATCCTCCCGGCGATTTCCTCCGGCTTCTTCCCCTCTGTGTTGATGAGGAGATCGGCGCACGCGGCGTAGCCCGGCAGGCGCCTCCGTAGCAGGTCTTGGCTGCCCTTTGCATCCAGGCCGAAGAGGCGCGGCCTCGCGCGGTTCTCGCCGGTCCTCTCCAGAATAGTCGACATATTTGCCCACAGCCAGACGGAAAGGCAGTTGTTCCTCAAGGTCCGCACGTTCGCCCTGGTGTCCAGGGCGCCGCCGCCGCATGAAGCCACATGATGCGACACAAGCCTGAGCCCGTCGATTTCCGCCTGTTCCATCCTCCTGAATACCTCTTCTCCCCTCCCTTCGAATATCTCCGCGATGGAAGCGCCGGCCTTCTCCTCGATTTGCTTGTCGATGTCGATGAAGGTTAGTCCGCCAATTCCTGCCACCTGCTCGGCAACGGTCGATTTGCCTGTTGCCATAAACCCGATGAGGGCTATATTCTTCCGGGAGTCGCGTCTTTTTTTCCAAAGGGCCTTTCGCATCTCTCCTAGTGGAGCAGGCTGTCCGGTGAAGAGGGTGAAAGTGGGTGCCGCCTGGGCGAGGAGCCACTCTCGCCCGTCGATCACGGTGCATCCCCTGGCGGCTGCATCACTGAGAAGGGTGGTGGGACTGGAGTAAAGGGCTTCGAGGACAATGAAATCGGGCTGGAGAAGAGAGGGGTCGAGCACCCTGTCGGCTGAAGAAATGGCGGAGACAAGGAGGCGAGCACCCTTTAGGGCGTCGGCGATATGATGGAGGGGGACAGCCTCGCAGCCCAGCATCTTCGCTACCTCGCGGGCCTTCTCAAAGGTGCGGTTAGCGATGGCCACATGGGCGCCGGCGCGCACAAAGGCGAGGGCCGCGGCCCTGGCCGCCCCTCCCGCGCCGAGGATGACCACCTTCTGTCGCGACGGCTCGAATCCTATGCGTGTAGCTGCCCCAAGGGCGCCTGCGATATCCGTATTGTAGCCGATAAGCCCTTCGGTCCTTTTCACCACGGTATTGACCGCCCCCACCCGCTCGGCATCGGGCGTAACGAAGTCAAGATGGCGCATCACACCGGTCTTAAAGGGGGTTGTGACGTTGAAACCTTGAAGGCCCATTTCCCTGGCGGTTGTAACTATTTCCTCGGGTGTGGAAGCGGCAAGGCGCAGGTATACCGCCTCGATGGCAAGCTCCCTGAACGCGGTATTGAACATGACAGGGCTCCTGCTGTGAAAGACGGGGTTGCCGGCAACCGCGTAGAGGGCCGGCATCAGTAACCTGCCCCGCGCCCATCCGGTGCAAGTGCCCTGAGCACGGTCCCGAGCGTCTCATGGTCGATCTGCCCGTCGGCGGTTTCCCTGCCCAAGGCCTGACATGCAAACGTAAAGGGACTTCCGAGGAGAGGCGCAACCATCCTCGTGATTTTACCCATCGCCCCCATTCCGACGACCACGATTTTCCTTGCGTCGTCGAGCAATCCGAGGAGCCGGGCATTGTCCGCGTCGTTAAGGACCATGCAGGCTATTTTGGCGATATCGGCCCCCATGCTGAAACACGCAGAAACCGTCGATGCGAGTTCCTCCCTCCCCGGTGTCCTCGCGTAGTCGTGGAATGAGACAATGATGACGCAGCCGCCCGATTTTGCGCATCCCATAATCTCCTCCCGGTAGCCGGTGGGCGCATCGACCTCCACATCGACGAAGGCTGCGCCTGCCCTGATTGCCTCCAGGAGCAGCATCTTCCGGTGATCGTCGGGAAACACCCCGGGTGAGCACGTGGCGATAAGGTTGTGGTGGCGGGAGAAGATCGTGCGGACATCGGCCGCGGTCAGGCGCATTCCGTCCATCCTCACTTCGGCGAAGGGAAGGTCTTTCACTGCGGCGAGACAACCGGCCGGAGTCTCTTCAGCGATACTGACACAGATCATCGATCACCCCTTTGAGCGCACCAATCGATATCGGCACTATCTTCGCGTTCCCAATCCCTTCGAGCAGGACGAAATGGATTTCCTTCCCTTCCTTCTTCTTGTCTTTCCAAAGGGCCTCCCATATCAGGCCGGCGTCTATCTCCATGCTCAGGGGAAGGCCGAAAGCGGCCAGCAGACGCTCGATCCTTTCCACGTCCCCTTGCGAAAGGAGGCCCATGGCAGCGGAGAGCCTGGCCGCGGCGCTCATCCCCAGACTTACCGCCCGGCCGTGGCTTGGATGATGGGCTTTTTCCACTGCATGGCCTAGGGTGTGGCCGAAATTGAGCTTCCTCCGCATCCCCGACTCTCGCTCATCCCGGGAGACAATATCGGCCTTGACCTTCAGGGAACAATAGATAATATGCTCTATGACGCCCCGGTCAAGGCGAAGCGCTTCTTGCACGTGCGTTTCGAGAAAGGAGAAAAGTGACGTGTCCCCGATGACCGCCTCTTTGATCACCTCGGCAAAGCCGTTTTGCAGCTCCGCTTCCGGAAGAGTGCTGAGCAGATCGAGGTCACACAGCACAAACGCAGGCTGGGTAAAGGTACCGACCAGGTTCTTGTAGCCGTGAAGATTGACACCGTTCTTTCCGCCCACGCCTGCATCCACCTGGCCGAGCAGCGTGGTGGGGACAAAGCCGAACCGAAGGCCCCGCAGGTACGTGGATGCGGCAAATCCCGCTACGTCACAGACGATCCCGCCGCCGATGGCGACAATTTGAGAGGAGCGGTCAACACCAAGACCAAGGAGTGCCTCGTAGACCTCCCCAACCGTTCTCAACGTCTTTGATTCTTCCCCCACGCCGATCTCTATCACCTCACATACGGGAAAGCGCATGCCGTGCAGGCGGCGGACTGCTGCATCCGTGATGATAACGGCCCCGGATGCGTTGCAGTATGCGTCGAGGTGGCTAAGGGAGTCGCCGACCGCGATGAGCGATGGACCCGCAGCTCCCTCCAGAACGATGCTCTTCATTGCGAGACCGCCATGAATTGGTGAAGACCATTGATCTTCCGCACGATGTCCGCGAACTGAGACGGCGTCAGCGTCTGTTCTCCGTCGCAGAGGGCTTCTCGCGGGTTTATGTCCACTTCGACGATCACGCCGTCGGCGCCGGCCGCTACTGCCGCAAGAGTCAGGGAGGGTATCAGCGAGACTCTTCCCGTTGCATGGGAGGGATCGACGATGATGGGCAGATGGCTCAGCTCCTTGACGGCGGGTACGGAGCTGAGATCGAGCGTATTCCTCGTATATTTCTCGAAGGTGCGTATTCCCCGTTCGCACAGGATGACATGGGGGTTTCCTTCATTCAGTATATATTCTGCGCAGTTCAGCCATTCCTCGATGGTGGAGTTCATGCCCCTCTTCAGGAGCACCGGCCTGTGCGACCTTCCTACCTCTTTGAGGAGCGAGAAGTTTTGCATGTTTCGTGCGCCGATCTGGAGCACGTCGGCATACTCGCTCACCCAAAAAACATCCCGTGAGTCGATAACCTCCGTCACGATGGGCAGACCCGTCTCTGCCTTTGCCTTCTGCAGGATGCGGAGGCCCTTGAGGCCGAGACCCTGGAATGCGTAAGGAGAGCTCCGTGGTTTGAAGGCACCCCCACGCAGCGCATGGGCGCCGGCATTTCTGACGGCAATGGCTGTTTCTATGGTCTGTTTTTCGCTCTCAACCGTGCAGGGGCCGGCTATCACCGTAAAGCCCTCGCCGATTTTCACGGAATCGACAGGGACGATAGTGCGCGTCCCGCCCTGCAATATTGCGAGCCTGAGATTCGTCATGTCTCCCCTCCTCTTTGAGAAGCCGCCTCTAAAAAGCAAAAGGCCATGGGTTCTCCATGGCCTCTAAAAAGCAAAAGGCCATGGGTTTTGCACCCATGGCCTTGTTAGTCCTATCGGACTAAGGACACCGTGGGTGCCTTCCCCTAAACCAGAAATAGTAGTAATAACCGGAAAACGTCGCGAGAATCTGCATAATGTTCAGTATAGGCGATTTCCCTCGGGCTGTCAAGAAAGAATTCTTGAGGTGGTGGATTTGGGTCTGACGTATTATTGCAAAGCCTTTCAGCACGTAGTATAATTGTTAGATTATACTTTTCTTGGATGCCACTATCGGACAAGCCTGTATTGTTTTTTATCCACAAAGCGGAAGAGGCCCTCGAATAAAAAGAATGCCGGGCACGACGGAACGGGAATAAGGGAAAGCGCAAGCTTGACAAACACCCAAAAAGTGCTATATTTAAGGAAAGTTTGCGGTTGAATATACGCATCGAGAATGCCCTTGATTTGTCAAAAAGGGCATTTTTTTGCACCTGGAGAAAAGTCGATGAGCATAAAGAACTTTGATCAGATTAAGACCTTAATCGACATTGGCATGGAAAAAGGCTACCTGACGCCCGATGAGATAAACGATTTTCTGCCCCAAAACATATTCTCGCCGGAGGACATCGAAGATATATTCGATTTTTTGTCCGAGTCAAATATAGATGTGGTGGAGACCATCAAGGAGAAAATCGAAACGGCAGAGGAAGAGCAGCGGGAGTGGGAGGAGCCTGAACGCTTCCCGACCGAAAAGACCGACAACATTATCTGGGCTTACTTAAAAGATATCGGGAGAATTTCGCTTCTTTCTTCTGATGAAGAGTATGATATAGCCAAGAGGATCGAAGAAGGAGAACGAAAGATCAGAAGCCTCCTCTTTGAAATGTCTCAGGCAATTGCCGAGCTGCAAGAACTGGCGGCTCAAATAAGGAAGGACGCAGTCAATATAATCGATGTGGTAAAGAATATCGATGAGATGAACTATACGAAGAAAGACGAGGAGCAGTACAAGAAAAAGACGGTCACCCTTATCAATAGCCTGAAGAACCTTTTCGAGAAAAAAGAGGAGATGAAAAGTCAGGCGGCTGTGGCCGAGGAGTTCACGAGAAAGCAAATTGAGAAGAAGCTCCTGAACATGGAGAACAAAATAGAAGAGGTACTGGCGGGCCTCAGCCTGCAGAAAAAAGTCCTGGAAGAGATTACACGAAAGGTGGAAAAACGGGTAAAGTTCCTGGACGAAAAGGAGGCCCGGGCCGTCGAGGCAAACCTTCACGAGATGGATCTGGTTGAGAGAGATCTGAAGGTCGTAAAGAACCGGCTGATCAAGGCTAATCTGAGACTCGTCATCAATATCGCCAAGAAGTACCTGAACAGAGGACTTTCCTTCCTTGACCTTATACAGGAGGGGAACATGGGTCTCATGAAGGCTGCGGAAAAATATGATTATCAGAAGGGGTATAAATTCTCCACCTATTCGACCTGGTGGATCAGACAAGCGATCACGAGGGCCATTGCGGACTACGCGAGGACGATCAGGGTGCCGGTGCACGTCCTCGAAACGATGAACAAGATCACGAAAGTGACCATCTCCCTTTTTCAGGAGTTGGGAAGAGAGCCCACGCTGGAGGAGATATCGGTTAAGGCCGCTTTGCCTCTTGAAAAGGTCAGGAAGATCATGAAGGTCTCGAACGAGCCCATATCGATAGAGACGCCCATCGGTGACGACGATTCAAAGCTTGGTGATTTCATCGCCGATCCCAAATCACCTTCCCCCTTCGAGGAGTTGGTAAACATTTCGTGCAAAGAGGAGATAGACAAGGTGCTCTCCACCCTGACGCCGAGGGAAGAGAAGGTGATACGCATGCGACTCGGCATAGGCGAAAAAACGGATTATACGCTTGAGGAGGTAGGTGACGTCTTCGGTCTCACCAGAGAACGGATACGGCAGATTGAGGCAAAAGCGCTACGAAAACTCAAGCACCCTTCCAGGCGAAAAAGGCTCGAAAGTTTTCTCGAATAAATCGACCCGTACTCATCACCCGTCAAAGGGCGTTTTGCATAATTGCCGATTTGTCGTCACTCGTACGGCCCTTATATCTCCGGTCACTCGGTAAGGTAGTTCTGAAGGGCCCGATAGCTGTGGAAATCGGTGTCGACCAGCGATGCTCCGATGTTTATCTGGCCGTTGGGACGGACATACCGGGGCGCGCACTGCATGGTGAGAGGCTTTTCGCTTTGAGGCAGGGTGAATACGACGGATATTTTGGTATCCTCCCGCATTTCTTGTTGAAAGCTGTTGGGGACTGAGATGTGGAGACCCCCGAGCGAAATGTCATTCACCATCCCGGCATGCACGACTCCGTCAAGGTCAGTCACCAGCGCTGGAGCGGAGATCTTTTTCCTTGGGTAGCGCCGCTTCTCTTCATCTACCCCTTTCGGTTCCCTCCGGTCTACGTAATCGTACAGGATATTCTCTATCACCGAAGAAAGCGACCTCCTGTCCGTCTCCGAGACTTTCTCCAATGCCTTGCGTAAATCGTCACTCGTACGGAAGCATATCACCGTGTCTCGCATCGTCCCGCCCCCCTGCTGCTGGAATCAAGTCTTATTTGTTATATCACAAGGTAAAAATAAATACCACAATAATCTGTATTACGTTGTACCGAAAAATAAAACAAATGGGGATATTTTTTCTCCCGCTCTCATTTTCCCTTGTCATTCGCCTCAAAAAGAGAAAATAAAAAAACCGGACGCCGGACGTGAGGTTTTCTCAGGTCATGAAGTACTGTTTCACGTCCGCGCACAACTGCTCGGGCATGACGACGCTTACCGGTTCTGCGAGAAGCATCTGGTGAAAACTCATATCGGGAGCGAAGTCTCTCATGTTGAGGAAGGTCCTCGGGGTTATTCTGAAATGGCATGAGAAATAGTTCTGGCCTGCCGGGCCGAAGAACAGGGAGGCATTGAAGCTGTAAATGCCGTTGTCTCTATAGTAGGCAAATACCCTCTGCAAACCGTTGCTCAACTCGGCAATCTGTTCGGCGTTGAAGTCGTCGACCGCAAAGATCTCAGGGTACACGCATATGATTTCGCCGAGCAGGCCGAGAGAAACAAAGGACGACAGCCAGTGAGAGCTGCCGATTGAGCCGATGTATCTGAGGTCTCTGCGCTTCTCCTCGGCGACATACTCTTGCCAATAGTTCACCCCGTAGGCTTCGTGGAACCTTTTTGACGAGGAAAGCTCATCCGTGTACTGGTTGCCGGGGTGCCGGGTCGCGAAACACTGCTGGTGCGGGTGGACAAGTCCTCCCCCCGAAGGAGGCATGTAATTCCACGTGATCAGGTGATAGGGAAGGGAGGAGTCTAAAGACCATATTTTCTTGAGGAATCCGACGCCGACAGAAAACGCGTCCGAGACCCTTTTAGCGGTCAGCTTCTCAAGGGGCGCCACATGATCGTTCGCCATGATGATCACCCCGCTGTGCGCGTCATAGGGGAAAAGGTTTGGCACGAGTGCCGCTTCTCCTTTGATCATCCTCCCCTCCGGGAGCACTCCGGCCACGAATTTGGGGGTCGTTTTGTCGCGCACGTCCGCGCAAAAGGGACAGAACCCTTTGATCTCGCTTTTCTCGTAATCGGAAAGGGGGAGCTTCTGTGGCTTGATCGCCCCGAAATGGGAGAAGTGGCCTGATCTGCCGGTGAGCGGGTCCAGGTGCACCTCGAAACGCTGTGTCGTCTCTTGAAAACCCATTCGGGGATCAAGAAAAGTAGATTCTCCGTTTACTATCTCAAATCTTATGCGGGCCACGGCTTATCTCCTATGAAACAGATTCCCCTCGCCCTGGAGGGAGAAGTCTTTGGCTTGCGCTATTGTACCACAACTCACGGGAATGGGGACTGCCGAATCCTCAGGACGGCGCCAGGGGCTCCTGGTCGTCAGGTGAGGGCGGCGGCTTAACCTGACTTGTCTTATACCCGCAGAATAGCACGCATGCGCATAGCAGACCCGCCAGTATATTCGAGGTGCTGGGCACGAAGACCGAGGGAACGAATGCGAGCACTATGGCGACGCCGTACGAAGTACCAATTTTTTGCCGCATTGTGCGGCTGGCCTTGCAGGCAAGGAGCCAGACCGCCGCCAGCAGCAATGAGGTCGCGAAGGATTTGAAGAAATACACAAACTGCGACATGGGGTTTCTCCTCTTAGTAAGGGTATTGCCGGACAAAGACATCAATACCATTCCTGGCGATTGTGTGCAATCAATTTCGTACTCCCCCATAAAGCCGTGCCGAGGGGATACGCAGGCATAGGCAATGGGCGTCTCAAGGAAGCTGCCGGGGCTTGCCCCTTCGCGATGCGATGACGGGCGCTCTATGTTGCCGGAAGGGTTGACGATGCAATGCCGGCCCATTACATTGTTATAAATAGGTTCTACCCCGAAACGGAGTGCCAAGGGAGGGAATCATGTGCAGAGAAGTCAAAGTCCTTGTGACCGACGACGACCCCGGCGTGCTTCTGTTGTCGGCCTCGCTTCTCCGGAAAGAAGGATATGAAGTCTATGAAGCCGGAACCGGGCAGGAATGCCTTGAAGCCGCCCGCGCTTATCGCCCTGACATGATCTTGCTCGACGTCATGCTCCCCGACATCACGGGCGTGGAGGTGTGCAGGCAGATCAAGAGCGATCAAGGGTTGCAGGATACCTTTGTCATCCTCGTATCCGGGATCCGGGTCTCGTCGGAATACCAGGCAGACGGGCTTTCTGTCGGGGCGGATGGCTACATTATCAAGGATATTACCAACAGGGAGTTTCTTGCGCGGGTCGATTCCATGATGCGCATCAAGCGGATGAGCGATGCCCTGCGCGCAAAGGAAAAGGAACAGGAGAAACTGATCTCCAAACTCCAGGAGGCGCTGGCAGAAATCAAGACCCTGAAAGGGCTTATACCTATCTGCGCCTTCTGCAAGAAGATCCGTGATGATGAGGGCTATTGGAACCAACTGGAAGCCTATATTTGCAAACATACGGATGCGAGCTTTACCCATGGCATCTGCCCGGAATGCGCGGAAGCATGGAGGGCCGAGATGTCGCATGCCATAGAGAAAGGGACCCATTGAAGAGATCGGGGGCGCGCTGCGCCCTACCCCATTTTTGAGACCTGCCTGATTAGATCCGCTCCGCTCTCTCTTGACCGTTGCCCCGGTTCCGGGACCATAGTTCTCACGTTCCCCGCCTATCCTTCGTCGGACTCTTTATCGGTCGTGTTTTCTCACTGCCCGTTTAAGAAGAAACCGCTGCCTGCGATCACATTAATGAGGACTGCTTTATAACGGAGGAGACATGACTGCCGATACGACGTTTAAGGAGTTTGTGGAGGAAAAGGATCTCAAATTCTCACTGCTCGTTTTCGGTTCCCGGGAATACAGGAGCCTCGTCGAGGCGTTCAACGAGGCCAAACTCAAACTGGAGGCTGAAGAAGACGCCCGGGAGCGCGAAAAAGAGAGGGCGAGGCTGATGCTGGATGAGGAACCTGCAACGAATTGCCCCCGCAGCCGCCGTGCACAGCGTCCGAAGAACGGCGCCTATTTCACCGAATCTCAGCCATAGAGAATACGTGAAATCGTGCGTTTCGTCCGCATCCGGGAACCGCAAAGTACACCACGCCCCTTGCTGTAAAGCCCCTGAAGGAGTATTTTATTGTCATGGCCGCGGCGGTCGCCGTAGAGAAAAACTCAAGAGGACCCGAACCGTGACAAAAAAGATGGCTCGTTCCTATTTCACATAAGGAGTCACTATGGACGGGAAAGCATATGCTTTACTGGCGGCAATGCTTGCGTTACTGACCCTGGTCTGCCCATCGGAGGCAGGGGCGGCAACAATTGCCGGGGGATCGAACTTTACTGCGGCCATTGCGACGGCCGGCATCCTCTCGACCTGGGGCGCCAACGGAAGCGGCCAACTGGGAAACGGTAGCACGTCGACCACCCCTGTCACCACGCCTTTCCCGATAGGAAGCGGTATCACCTGGGGCGCTGTTGCCGCGGGATCGAATTTTGCCGTGGCCCTTGATACCAGTGGCAACCTCTACACGTGGGGGGACAATACCTCCGGCGAATTAGGCAACGGCTCGACCGGCACCAATGTCACCACGCCTACCCAGATAGCAACCAGCATGACCGCGACCTGGAGCGCCGTTGCCGCGGGATCGAATTTTGCCATGGCCATCTCCAACGGCAACCTCTACACGTGGGGAAACAACGGGAGCGGCCAACTGGGCAACGGCTCGACAGGCACCAATGTCCTCATACCTACCCAGATAGGAAGCGGCATCACCTGGAGAGCCATTGCCGCGGGATCGAATTTTGCCGTGGCCCTTGATTCCAACGGCAACCTCTATACGTGGGGGGACAACACCTACGGCGAATTGGGCAACGGCAAGACAGGCACCAATGTCCTCACGCCTACCCAGATAGGAAGCGGCATCACCTGGAGCGCCATTGCCGCGGGATCGAATTTTGTTGTGGCCGTCTCCGCCGGCAACCTCTACACGTGGGGGAACAACGGGAGCGGCCAACTGGGCAACGACGCGAGTGGCACCAATGTCCTCACGCCTACCCAGGTAGGAACCGGCATCACCTGGGGCGCTGTTGCCGCGGGATCGAATTTTGCCATGGCCATTGCCTCCGGTGCCCTCTACACGTGGGGGGACAACACCTATGGCGAATTGGGCAACGGCACGACCGGCACCAACGTGATCACGCCTACCCAGATAGGAAGCGGCATCACCTGGAGCGCCATTGCCGCGGGATCGAATTTTTCCGTGGCTGTTGATTCCAACGGTAACCTCTGGACGTGGGGCAACAACAGCAGCGGCCAGCTAGGCGACACCACGACCATCAACGCAACCTCACCTGAGCAGATAGCGTCAGGCTATACCGTGCTTCCCACGGTCACATCCACGGTTCCCGTGAACAGCGCAACCGGTGTCGAGGTAGACTCCTCGATACAAGCCGTCTTCAGTGAGGCCATGGACCCGACATCCATCACCACGGCCACCTTTATCTTAAGTGGGGGAGTGACGGGCACGGTCTCCTATGACGCGACAAGCAATACAGCCACATTCACCCCGTCGGGCAGTCTGAGTCACCACGCTGTCTATACGGCGACGATCACTACGGGAGTGAGGGACGCCAACGGCAATAACATGGCAGCAAACTACACCTGGACTTTTACCACGCAGGATAAGAATACTTACTGCTTTATTGCCACGGCCGCATATGGGTCGTCTCTCGACCCCCACGTGGCGGTTTTGAGGGCTTTCAGAGACACCTACCTCCTGACAAACAGGGCAGGGAGGTCTTTCGTCGACTTCTATTATAGGTACTCACCTCCCCTCGCGCACCTCATTGCAAGGCACCCCGGCTTGAGGACGATGACGCGGTGGGCCTTGACCCCCCTAGTCTATGGGGTCATGCATCCTTTCGCATTCGGGCTTATTCCACCCCTCTCTTTTGTCTGGATTTACCTGGAGAAAAGGAGGCGGAGGCGCAAGATCCGCCGATAGGCATATTCTCACCGGCGATGGGGTTCGCCTTAACTGCCCTTAAGGGGGCTAATGACTCCTACCTTGATATGCAGAAAAACCCGGCGCCATGGTAACCCGTTTCGATGGAAGCCGAGTCGACGTACCCGTTGATGAGGTCGACCGGTTCATATCCGAAGAGAAAAACCCGGCAAACGAGAAGAACGTGGAGGTCGTGGACATAGCATTGCCCACCTTCGCCCGCTATCCGGGACTGCAATTGGAAGGAAAAGTCCACATGTTCTTCGAGACGTCTCCGGCTAAAGGAGATCCCTTAAGTCCCGACCGCCGGGTTGGCAAACAAACCATCAAGTGCCGAGCGACGCCGGGCGGGCTTTTTCAGAAGGTGGGGCGTGTATCGGTGATGCGAGGAGGCTCTTGCCACCAGAACCTCGGCTCGTTGATGCTCCGGCCTATGCTGGGGAACCATTTTTCAAGGTATTTTTCCGTCTCTACTACAGACATTACCCGATACCGGCCCTCTACAAACCGGTGCTCTTCTTTACCCGGAACGCAGCGTTCGTTTTGCCATGAAACCCACTTCACCTGCCCGTCGATCAGGCATCTTGCCTGGCAGTGATTACTGTTGACAACAGTAATCCCGCACACGACCTCGCACTGGGTGATCTCATCCAAAAGCTGGGCGCAATACGTGGCGCTGTTCCTGCATAACCCGGACATATCACCCGTTAACGGTGCGCAACCGGGAAGTGCCGACAGAAAGGCGGTTCCGAGGCAAATCGCAACCCCAATCAGTTGACTGGCTGCTATCGTCAGATTTCTTATTATCATGAGCATGGCTCCAAGTGGTGGCGACAGGCGGCAGAAAGACAAGCAGTGGCCTGCCGGCTGTCTTAAATATAATATCCTCCCACAGTTCTTTCAATGGGGCTGCGGACTGAAGGCCGGTTAGGAGGGAAGTTTTGTCACTTCGACAGGAGAGCGGGAAACAGAGAAAATATTATTACGAGACCGGGCAGTCATCGTGAAAGGCCCTAAAGAGACGACACAACCCGGCCCGTTTGAGATGGTTTTGAGAGATCCCGGCGCCGCTCTTTGACAATTAGGCTTCAGGCGGCTTCGAATTGAAGCCTTGATTTCTTTCCGGATTTTCAGTATTTTATACGTCTGGGATGGAGTTCCCCTGATAACCGCCCTCAAGCCGGGCTGATGACTCCTACCGTGAAGGCGCCTGCAACGGTAGGGTCGCGTCCGCCGATTTCAGACCCCACTTTCAAAACGGTTGCACAACGGGTTTTTTTGTTGCCTTCGCCATGGCTGAATATACCCCTTGAAGGAGACGTCATTATGGAGCACCTTTTCGTCATTGCGTCGCTATGGCTTGGCCTTGCGGTTATTTCAGCCATAATCGCGTACCATCTTCGTATTTCCATCGCCCTCATCGAAATCTGCATCGGGGTCACCGCAGGTGCGGTAGCGGGCCTGATCGGTAAACCCGATGTCTTGGGTTCCAATGTAGAATGGCTGCGTTTTCTCGCCTCATGCGGGGCGATCCTCCTGACATTTCTCGCCGGCGCCGAACTCGACCCGGACGCCCTCCGCACGAAAGTGAAGGAGGTGTCGCTCATCGGCCTGGTCGGTTTCCTCGGGCCCTTTTTCGGCTGCGCAGCCGCGGCGCATTACCTGTTGCGATGGGACTATCAGGCAAGCCTGCTCTGCGGCGTGGCCCTTTCCACAACTTCCATGGCGGTGGTTTACGCCGTGATGCTGGAGACGGGTCTGAACAAGACCGAGTTCGGCAAGGGCGTCCTGGGCGCCTGCTTTGTTAACGACCTTGGAACGGTGATCGCCCTTGGCCTGCTCTTTTCCCCCTTCACCTATAAGACCGTGGTCTTTGTCCTCACGAGCGGGGTGTTCCTGGCCCTGTTGCCTTCCGTAACTCACTGGATAACCCGTCTTTATGCCTATCGCACGGCCGCAATCAGGACCAAGTGGGTCATGCTTGTCCTCTTCGGGTTGGGCGGTCTTGCCCTCTGGTCGGGGAGCGAGGCTGTTTTGCCCGCCTACATCGCGGGTATGGTGCTGGCCGGAGGAGCAGCGAAGGACGATTTCTGGATCCGGCGTCTTCGGACCCTGACCGTCGGCTTCCTCACGCCTTTTTACTTCCTCCGCGCAGGGATGCTTGTCTCCATCGGCGCCCTGGTCTCGGCGCCCCTTATCTTCCTCGCACTGCTTATGGGAAAGGTGCTCTCCAAGATTTTTGGTCTGTACCCGTTCATACGACTATTCAGACGCGACCGAAACGAGCGTTGGTATTACACCCTTCTGATGTCGACGGGGTTGACTTTTGGGACCATATCGGCCCTGTTCGGCCTGTCTCACGGCATCGTCACCCAGGGACAATACTCTTTTCTGGTGGCAACGGTTATTGCGAGCGCGGTAGTCCCAACGCTCATTGCCGGGCTGTTCTTCCTGCCTGCACACCTCCTCCCCGCGCCCGGGGAAAGAAAAGCAGAGCTTGAGGGCGACGGATTGGGCGACGAAGGATGAGAGAGAAGGACGACCATACTTCATCCCCAAGTTCCCCCGAAAGATGCACCCCCCTGGCGCCTCCCGGCACCAGGGGTTGTTGCCGCGATGTGAATCCGGTTTTTACTTGGCGGCCTGTGTGATTGTCACTGTCTTGCCGCCCACCGTGACCATCCCGGTCCTCGTGGCGCCGGTGGTGTTCTGTTGGACCGTAAACGAGGTCTCCCCGCTGCCGTTTCCTGCGCTTGCCGTAGCTGACAACGGTAGCCACGAGGCGCCGCTTGTCGCGGTCCACGAGCACCCCGTGGGCGAACTTACCGACAAGTTGACGACCCCTCCGGCTTTTGTTGCGCTGACAGTGGCAGGAGAGACGATGTAAGTGCAGGAAACCCCGGCATCCTGCACGAATTGGAATGACTGTCCCGCGACATTGAGGCCGCCCATGCGGGACGTCACCTGCGTGCTCGGCTGCATGGCAAATTTCACTACGCCATTGCCCGTGCCTGACGCCCCCGATGTCACGCTGATCCACGACACCTGCGGGGAGGCGGTCCAGGTGCATTGCTGATTGGAGGGATAGACGTCCATCTGGTTGGAAAATGCCCCGGTGCCGGAGGTCTCCAGAGCGACCGTATAGGCGCACGAGAGATCCCCCTGAGTTACCATATAGGTGTATCCCGCGACCGAGATGGTTCCCGTTCTTGCGGTTGCCCCCTGGTTTGCGGTAGGGCTGTTGGGAGAGACAGAAAAAGAGACCGTGCCGTTGCCCGTACCCGATGCCCCCGCCGTCACCTTTACCCACGGTTCCGACGACGTGGCGGTCCACTTGCAGCCATTGCCTGCGGTAACGCTTATCGTCCCCGTCCCACCGGTAAGGGGTGCAGTCTCCCCTACGGAAGATATCGAGTATGTGCAGGCCGCGGGTTGGGCAGCCATCGTGTAGCCGATCGTGTACTGACCGAACTGCGTCGGGCTTGTGAGCTCGGAATAGCCGATCTGGAAAAATCCCTGTTCGCCCCAGTCGGTGCCCCAGCTGTTCTTCACGATAAAATACTGTTCGGCATCGTTATAACCTATCAGCTCTATCGCATGGTAGCCTTCGAGAGCGCCGCTCGCATGCTCATAGATCCCGGAGGTGTAGTAGTAGAAATCCTGATAGACGGCCATGGTCGTGACAAGGGGCCCATAAGTGTTAAGGCCCGCTTTAAGTTGCGCGACCGTGGGGGACGAGGTCGTTACCCAGGCCCACGAAGTGATTTTTTTTGCCTGCGCTTGCCATCCCGAGAGGGCCGCTGCACATGAGCCATTGGTCGCGGTATAGGGATAGTAGCTTGCAGGGGCGTCGCCCGTGCTTTGCAGCCATGTCGCCGCACCGCTCGTTGTACCGCCATTGCATGACCCGGCGCCGCTGCAGGAGACCATGATCTGTTCGGATTCATCGAAATTGCCGCCCGGCTGCTTAGCTTCGATGAGGTAAGCCGATTCGAGGCCCGCGACGCTTGCAAAGGCCCAGCATGATCCGCAGGCTCCCTGGTCCTTGATTGAGGTTACATAATCACCCCCGTTGCTCCGCCAATCCAGGGCCGTGGGGTAGGCGGCCGCCTTCTCAGGCGCAGGGGCGGCAAGCATCGGCATCCCCATGGTATTTGTGTTTTTCACCGTGCCTATCCTGAGTCTTCTGTCCGCGTCCGACATGCGGGAAATGCCCGTCTCACCGCCGATCCACCTCGCCGACTTCTCCTGATTGGCCTGCTGGACGTCGGAGAGGTCGTGGGCGAACACCCATGCACCGCCGAACGCCCATATGAGACCGGCAAGCATCATCGCCCGCAGCCACTTGTTCTGTTTCATCCTTTCCTCCATGCATGTGTGCAGTACACGAATCTTAAAGTACGTCAAACCGATCCACCTTCTCTCGCCGCGGTAACCGAGAGAGTGGAACCTTTAAGGAAGGTGGGATGATGACTGCGCGGATTTTCGCTCCCCCGGCAACCTTGCTACCATACTCCCCCGGCACATCAGGAGAGGTTAGGCCAACGGTTTTGCGTCCCATCCTTTCGGCATGGTTTGCCCTTAACGGTTCTCTGTAGTATTATCGGCAACGGGCCGGAGAATCTTTAAGTTTTTCGGGAGAAATTTTTGGCCGTGTTGAGGCGGCTTCAGAAAACATCTTCGCGCGGCTATTGAAGATCGCCGATCAAAAGATAGAACAATGAAGTTCTACTTCCGATTGGCTGTTATCCGCTTCAATGAGCCGCCCAGAAACTGCCCTCCAAAGAAAGCCCCGATCAGTAAGGGAAAGGTCATCATCTGCCAACCGATGCCGCTCACGAGGCGTAAGCCGATTACAAGGGGTACCGGTACATGAACGGCAAGAAACCACCGCAAAGAAAACTTTCTTGCACCTGCCCTCCAATAACCAAAGGGCAGGTTGAGCAGGAGAACAACTGCTGAAGTGATTGCCAGTTTCATACAGGAATAGGATAAACCTCTCTTAACGAATGCGCCAGTCCCATTGTCACAACGCCGGGGCTCATCTTGACATGGTTCGGCCTTTCATGATTAACTTATAGCTGTATGCATGGATGTACGGAAAGGGGGGCGACGGGCAAATGGCGCGTTTCTCGGCCGCCCCACTAATTGTGTAAAGGGTGACCGATGAAGAGAACATTTCAGCCGCACAACAAGAGTAGAAAAAGAACCCACGGCTTCCTGGTCAGAATGAGGACCGAGAACGGGAGGGACGTGATAAGGAGAAGGCGCGCGAAGGGGAGAAAGCGGCTTACCGTTTAGATGGAACATACGCTGGGGAAAAGCGAAAGGCTGCACAAAAGGGATTTCCACGGCGTTCAATGGGTAAGGTCCGGCAAATCGCCGCATTTCCTTCTATTCAAGAGTACGAAGAATGAGACGGATGACCTTAATGTCATACGGTTTGGCGTTGTGGTGAGCCGAAAGATAAAGGGAGCAGTGAAGAGGAACAGGATTAAAAGACTGGCGAGAGAGTTCTTCAGGCTGAACAAACACCTGTTCCCGGGGTCCGCCAATTATTCCGTGAGGGTGATGAAATTGCCTTCAGGCCTCACCTGGGAGGGCATCAGGCTGGAGCTTGGGACCCTGGCTGCAAGAGCCTTCAACGGATGACGACCATAGCCGTTTTTTTACTCAGGCTTTACCGACTGTGTATATCTCCCTACATCCCCACGGCATGCAGGTTCCACCCTACCTGTTCCAGCTACATGATGGAGGCGCTCAAGAAGAAAGGGTTCTGGAGAGGTCTCTCTCTGGGCCTCGTCCGGGTCCTTAAGTGCAACCCGTTTCATCCGGGCGGCTACGATCCGGTAAAGTAGCTCCCATGAAAAAGGGAAAGGGGCACTGTGAAGATCAGTGTCGGAATGCCTCATGGAGGGGGTGGCCGGTTGCGACCAGTCTGTGGACGGCTGGTGCTCGCTATTGTTGCCTGCGGGTGTTCCGGTAATTGCCGGCTACAATCCGGTAAAGTAGGTCGAATGGGATAGTGCGGGCAAGGCCCGCGGCAATGGGGCGTCAATGCTCCAAATAATTCGGAGGCATAATGGAAAAACGAGCGCTTATCGCCATCGTCGTGTCGATGGTTATCCTATTCGCCTGGCAGTACTACTTTTCGCCGAAGACGCCGCAGCAGGCGACACAGGCGCAAGGCTCACACCCACAAACGGCGCAGACGCAGAAACAGGAGGGGGAAACCCGGACCGTACCGGAAGGGCCGGCGGCGGCCGGGCAGCTCGCGCCTTCCGCAATGCCGCAGACGCCCGTGCTCCTGAAAACACCCGCAAAACTGGTCACGGTCGATACGTCGAAGATGACAGTCACCCTCGGAGACTTAGGGGGAGGCGTCGTGAGCGTGCGTCTCAAGGAATACAAGGAGACCGTGGGGGGGCGTGAGGGTAAGGAGCTTGTGCAGGATATCGCGCCCTATCAGTATTTCCCCGTGGTCTCGAAGATAGCTGCCGGACAGACACTTGACGACGCCGTACCGTTCACCGCTGACAAAAGGGGCGACATTGCGGTGAGCGCCCGACCGGAGACGGTCGTCCTGACAGGGCGGCTCGCCGACGGGACAAAGGTGCGAAAGACCTACAGCTTCTCCCCGGACACCTATTCTTTCGATCTCAAGGTGGAGACGGAAGGGACGGACCGCGCCGCGGGGGCATTCGCGGACTTTGCCGTAATGTCCATGAAGGAGAAGTCGAGTTATACCTTCAGGGGGCCCTTCGTCTATATCAACAAGAAGATCGAGCAGGTCGATAAGCTCGACAAGTCCGTGAACGCCGGCACCGCGTACCAGTATGCGGGTTTCGACGAAGGCTATTTTTCGTTCATCATGCAGCCCAAGGGAACGACGCCCGGCCTCCTCGTCACCAAGGTGGGGGTTACGCCCGTCGACCGCCTTCTCTTCACCAGCGGCAGCATCGACACGACGCTCTATTTTGTGCCCAACAAGATCTCCCTCCTCAAGCAACTGAATATCGACGCCGACAAGATCGTCAACTTCGGCTGGTTCGACATCGTCGCAAAACCGATGTTGTGGGGGATGAATTTCTCCAACAGGTTCACGCGCAACTACGGCATCGACATTATACTCCTGACCATCCTGATCAAGATCATCTTTTACCCTTTAAGCGTCAAGAGCTATAAGTCCATGAAGAACATGCAGAAGCTCCAGCCGAAGCTCACGCAGCTCAGGGAAAAGTACAAGAACGACAAGGAAAAGCTAAACCAGGAGATGATGGGCATTTATAAGAGGGAAGGCGTCAACCCGCTCGGCGGCTGCCTTCCCATGGTGATACAGATACCGGTCTTCTTCGCGCTCTACAGGGTCCTCATGTCGGCCATCGAGTTCCGCCATGCGCCCTTCATGCTCTGGGTTAACGACCTGGCCGCGCCGGAAAACATTTTTACCCTCCACGTGGCCGGCTATGATCTCCCTTTCAGGGTATTGCCCCTGATCATGGGCGCCACGATGGTGATCCAGCAGAAGATGACCCCGACCGGCGGCGACCCCATGCAGGCGAAGATGATGATGTTCATGCCGATATTCTTCACGTTCCTCTTCTGGGGGTTCCCGGCGGGACTCGTCCTTTACTGGCTCGTCAATAACGTCATCTCTATCGGCCAGCAGTACTACATCAACAAGCAGGTTGCATGACATTGACAAAAGTTTTTTATCAAAAGCTGAGAGATGAATATCAAACAGGCGTTTATGCCTCTTCCCTTTTTATGAGGGGGAGGCTCTAGCCCCAGCAATTGCAAAGGAGGCTGCTGTATGGACTCCATCGAAGTTGAAGCGAAAACTTATGAGGAAGCCGTCAGAAAGGCTGCCATCGGCCTGGGCGTCGAAGAAAAGGACCTTGACATCGAGGCGACGGAGGTAGATACAAAAGGCATCCTCGGGCTGCTGGGGAGCAAGAAAATCAGGGTAGTCGCGAGACTCCGGCCGGCGCCGGCGGAGCCCGTCGAAGAGGAGACGCCGGAGGAGTTCGGCAGGAAATTCCTCACCGATATCGCGGGTTTTTACGGCATCTCCCTGCGCGTCCAGTCAAAAACTGTCGAGGGCAGGATCGTCTTTACCATCGAATCGCCGGATGAAGAGGTTTTTGCCGGGCACGACGGGGAACCGCTGGAGGCGCTCCAGCACCTTGTGAACCTGGCCATCACAAAGCGCTTCAAACAGAACCTGAAGCTGCTCCTCGACGTGAACGGTTTCAGGGAGCGCAGAAAGAAAATGATCGTCTCCATGGCGAAAAGGCTCGCGGAGACGGTGAAAAGAGAGGGGAAGTCCGCCAGCACGAAGCCTTTGAACCCTTACGAGCGGCGCATCGTCCACACGCTTTTCAAAAACAACAACAGCGTGACCACACACAGCGAGGGGGACGGTCACATGAAAAGGGTGATTATCGCTCCGGCCTCACCCGGCGGCGCACCCGCCGGCAGAAGACGGTAAGCCCGCCTTACACCCGAAAGATGAAGAGCGACCGGGACGACACCATATGCGCCATATCCTCAGCCGCAGGTGTGGGTGGCATAGGCGTGCTCCGTATGAGCGGACCTGCTGCCCACGCGATCCTTAAGGCCATCTTCAGGCCCAGGAAGAGCGCCGGATCTTTCGCCTCCCACCGTCTCTATCTCGGCTGGGTATGCGACCCCGATTCAAAGACCGACCTTGACGAGGTATTTGCCGTCTTTATGAGGGCGCCGCACACTTACACCAGGGCGCCCATGGCGGAGGTCTACTCCCATGGCGGGGCGGCCGTCCAGAGGCTGATCCTTGCCCTCATGATGAGGCAGGGCGCACGGCTCGCCGAACCGGGCGAGTTTACCAAAAGGGCCTTCCTGAACGGTAGGATCGACCTCGCCCAGGCTGAATCCGTCCTCGACATCATTGAGAGCGAAAGCGAAAGCGAGCTGCAAAGCGCCATTGCCCACGTGCGGGGCCTCCTCTCGGCGCGCATCAACGCGGCAAAGCAGGAGGTGCTGACGCTCTTGGGCGAGGTGGAAGCGGAGATAGACTTTCCCGACGAAGCCCTTGACCTGCCCGATGCGGCCGGCCGGCCGGCGCGCCTGGAGGCCGTCCGCGACGGCATCGGCCGGCTCATCTCATCCTATGACGAAGAAGGCAAGGCCGTCAGGCAGGGGGTCGCGGTGCTGATCGTGGGCAGGACAAACGTGGGTAAATCGAGCCTCCTCAACGCCCTCGTGCAGAGGGACAGGGCCATCGTCACCCCGATTGCCGGCACCACCCGCGATCTCGTCGAAGATACCATCGGGATCAAGGGTCTCAAATTCACCCTCACCGACACCGCGGGCCTGCGGCCTCCCGGCGACGCCATAGAGAGGGAGGGCATAGCGCGGGTCCGGAAGAGGATACCGGAAGCCGATATTATCCTCTGGGTACTCGATGCGTCTCAGATCTACATGTGTGAGGACGAGGAAGTATGGCACGCCGTCGAGGGCAAAAAGGTGATCGCCGTGCTCAACAAGGCGGACCTGCCCCCCATGATCGACGCCGGCGACCGGGGCATCGCCGCAAAGGCAGCCTCGCGCATCGCTGTGAGCGCCCTCACCGGGTCGGGGATCGACGACCTGAAGCAGATGCTCTTTGATGAAGCCGGCGCCTCTTTTGGCAACAGGGGTGCGCACCTCCTCATCACGAACGTGAGGCACAAAGACGCCCTCGTGAAAGCCGAAGCTGCCCTCTGCCGCGCCGGCCGGTGCGCCGAAAGCGACGATGCAATCGCGTTTTTCGCCTTCGAGCTGCGAGACGCCCTCCGGTATCTGGGCGAAATCACCGGCGAGACCTGCGCCGTGGACGTGCTGGACGAGATATTCAGCAGGTTCTGCATAGGGAAGTGAGACGAAACCTCACCAGATCGCATGCCTGTCTTGTAATCTCCGCCTGCGCACATTACTCTCTTTCTAGGTAGAGGGTGGGGGCGACCGTTCGATGAATACCGGCAGCGGAAATCCGAAAACCGATGGAGGATATTCATGGAGAACGATAGTCTCAGGAAATTCCTTGCAGGGCTGTGCATTGCCACCCTGCTCGCGGGAGCGTCTCTGACAGCGGGATGCTCGACAAAGAATGGGAGTAGTTGAACAGGCTCCAAAGAGGGTGCAGGTGGCACCCCGTCAGAAAAACCAGCCCCAAGCGGCTGAAGCGGCCCAAAGAAATAGTGCGGTTCGCACTATTACGACGGTTCCACACCATGTAGCAGGCGCCATCCACCCTCACCTATTGGCGCGGGACAGATGAGTCATACAATTAGTGATACCGACACCGATACGCTGAAAAATATATTCCCCTTCACTGCCGCGCGGATGGGACCATCCCGCTGGAACGGGCTTCGGGATAGAGGGGTGCTCCCGGAAGACCCGTCGGCGTTTCCGGAAGTCCTTCGTGAACAGGTTAAGGCGGCCGGGCTACCCGAATATCTCGTCGATCTGGCCCGTCTGGAGTGGGCCGCGTTTGTGGCGCATGATACGCCTGTCGAACCCCCTTCTGAAAACGGCAGGACTTTACTCAACCCTTCGATTCGGCTTCTCCACACGTCCTGGGGGCAGATCTTGCCGATCTTTGGAGGTGCAGAGGAACCCGACACGCTCCACACCGTGCCCGGGGACGAGCAAATCCTTGTCTGGAAACAACCGGTGACAGGCGTGGTAAAGGCCGGGAGAGCGACCGATGAGGACCTCCTCGTCCTGAAAATGACCGCGGAAGAGATCGACGTGAAGACGGTGGCCGCTATGGGCATGATAGGGGTCGGCGCGGTTAAGGATGCCCTCGACCGCGCTGTCGAGCAAGGGCTTCTCATGAGGCCGCCCTCTCGTATCCGCCGCCCGAAAAGCTGGTCCTCAGGCGTGCATCCGGGGGACGAGGCTTTCCTCGGATCGGACTCCTTTACCCTCCAGTGGCACGTGACCCAGTCCTGCGACCTTCACTGCACACACTGTTACGACAGAAGCGACCGGGAGAGCATGCCCCTTGAAGAAGCGTACGCAGTCCTCGAAGACCTCGACCGGTTCTGTACCGGCAGGAACGTGCGCGGCAACATTTCCTTTACCGGGGGGAATCCCCTTCTCTATCCCCATTTTATTCCCCTCTACCGTCGTGCGTCGGAATACGGCTTCGGCCTGTCCGTGCTCGGGAACCCGGCGTCCCGGAAGCAGATAGAGGAACTGATCGCAATCAGGAAACCGGACTGCTTTCAGGTGAGCCTGGAGGGGCTGAAGGATCTGAATGACTTGGTCCGTGGGCCCGGTCACTTTGACCTAACGCTTAGGTTCCTCAGTGTCTTGAGAGACCTGGAGGTCTATTCCATGGTGATGCTCACTCTCACACAAGAGAATATCGATCAGGTCCTCGCCCTGGCTTCGGTGCTCCGGGACAGGACAGATGTCTTTCATTTTAACCGCCTTTCCATGGTAGGCGAAGGCGCGCGCCTGTACTTGCCTTCGCGAGAAAGATTCTTCACCTTCCTTGAGGAATACCTCGCGGCAGCGAAGACAAACCCGGTTATCGGCATGAAAGAGAGCCTCATAAATACGTGCCTCTACAAGAGAGGAGGGGCGCTTTTTGGCGGGTGCGCCGGCCATGGGTGCGGAGCCGCCTTCAATTTTGTCGCCTTGCTGCCTGACGGGGAAGTACATGCGTGCAGAAAATTCCCCTCCCTCATAGGCAACATCAGAAACCAATCGCTTGAGCACGCTTACTGCTCAGAGGCTGCAGTTGGCTACCGGAAGCGTCCGCCCGGCTGCATCAATTGTCCGCTTTGCCATGTCTGCGGGGGGTGCCTGGCGGTGATCCACAGTCTTGGTCTCGATAAATACCATGACCGCGACCCCTACTGCTTTTTTTGAGACGAGGTGAGACCGCACTTCACCAGAGGGGATCTATGTCGTCAGGCCGCTCGATAAAGTCCCTGACGAAGTGCTGCATTATCCGGAGGTCCCCGTCTTCCCCGTTCTCCCTCCCATGGGTCTTCTGCGTCCTTTCTTCGGACATGGACACCGGACCTTCCCCGCCGGCATGGTGTTCTTTCTTCTGAGACTCGTCTAATAACCGGTTCATTCCGCCTCCTTTCATAAAAAAAACCGCTTCGGGCTTTAGGGGCCTCAAAGCGGCTAAAAAAAACCGTTTAAGTCCCGGGATCCAACCATCCCAGGGCTTAAACGGTCTCTCTCACTGGGACAGCCGGTTAGCTATCCCACCACCAGACATTGCACATCGTAGTCATTTCCAATGCATATAAATCCATACATTGTTTTTAACATGGAACGGATCGGCATGTCAAATAGTATTATTTAATGGCGTAGAAGCCCGCCTGCATATTCGACAACCAGAATACCTCGACGGTGGTGAAGCCGACCGTCCGTAGAAGTTGCAGGTGTTCGGAAAGGGTAATAGGGAAATAGTTCCTGTCGAACCGCGAGCGATGCTCCTCGACAGCCTGTGTCGAGCGGCCTGCCTCGCGTTGGAAACGGCACCAGCGATCGAGACCGATTTCGATGCCTCGCGACGTGTCCGGCCGAAAGTTTTCAAACGTGACATAGACGCCTCCCGCCTCCAGGAGACGAAAACAGGCGCTGGTTGCCAGTCTCCGTACCTCCTGTCCGCCATAATGGTGTGATTGGATGGCGCTGATCACCTGAGGGGTGTCGGGATGTACCCCGATGAGTTCCTCACTCCCCACGGCATCAAGAAAGCGGACGCGGGCAGAGGGAAAACGGACGAGCCGTGCGCGGGCGAGGTCGAGCATCGTGTGGGCGGGGTCGGTAAGCAGGAAACGGGTTTCAGGGAAGAAAGGCAGGGCCTGTTCCACGAGATAACCGGTGCCGCAGCCTGTGTCGAGCCAGACTCGTACCTCCGGCAGAAGTGTGCGCACCAGGTCGATCGTTTCCGTATGGAGCTGGCGATAGAAGGGAACCGTGCTCAGGATCTCCGCGTCATACTCCGCTGCCCTGTATGGCGTGCTGTTATCACTCATTGCTCTTGCCTCCATTTCCGACCGAGGCAACATTCTGTCCCTTGCCTGCGGGAGTCTCATGTCGGGGGCGGGCTGTTTGCATCCAGAGGTTTTGTCTCACCCGTTACGGGCGCGGGGACCGGGCCTTGTCGGGAAGGGGAGGGGCGTTCTTCTCGCGGAATGCCTTTTCCATCTTGATGAGGAGGTCACCGAATTCGATGGCGTGGCGTCGCATGGCGGCGAAAGCCGCTTCACCATCCCCGGCGAGGACGGCCTCCACGACGCGTCCGTGCAAGCCGCTCGGGTGCATGTGGCGCGTGTCCGGGATTACCGCCTCCACCACCTGCTTGGTGAGTCTCATCATAGATCTCACCAGACCTTCGAAAAACCTGTTGCCGCACATCTCCGCCAGGATGAAGTGGACTGCCGACTTTCTGTCGACGTCGTCCGTGAGGGTCACAAAGGGAAGCTCCTCCGCATCCAGTGCAGCCTGGAGCCGGCCGGCATACTTTGACGAGACGTTCTGCGCGGCAGAGCGCGCCACCTCCGGCTCGACGAGCAGTCTCACCTCGTGGATATCCGGGACCGAGATCTTGTTCGCCAGGAATAGATCGAGGTATGTATTGGCAAGCTGCTCAAAGGTGAGCTCGGTGACAAAAGCCCCGCCCGCGGACCCCTGGCGGGTGCTGACAAACCCGGAATTGCCCAGTGCCCGCAAAGCCTCGCGGATCGCCACGCGACTGACCTCGAACTCTTCGGCGAGCTTCCGCTCGGAAGGCAGCTTTTCGCCGGTCTTGAACTGACCGAGGAGAATTGACTGCTTGAGCTGCCCGGCTACCTCTTCTGAAAGCCGGGACTGTTTGATCGGTTTGAACCTGGAGCCTGTCATCTCCATTAAGGATATGACAGACCTGTTTTTATTGTCAATCTTTATTCTGATTAAGTCCAATCTTTGTTCTATAAATTTATTGACATATGTTAATATTTAATATTTAAATGTTTATACCAATAGCGCTCGACAAACCCTTTTCCCAGGAGGCTCCATGAATGTCGCCAGTAATCTCGAGAGATCGGCCCGCTTTTTTCCCGACAACCCGGCCGTCAGTTTTGCGGGGCGGGAGATTGCCTATTCCCGGCTCGATGAAGAGGCAAACCGGGTTGCATCCGCTCTCATCAGTATGGGACTCACCCCGGGCGATCACGTTGCCCTTTGCGCCGGAAACTGTCTTGAATGGACCATCGCCTACTTCGGCATCCTCAAGGCAGGAACAGTGGCGGTCACGCTCTCAAACTCCCTTCCCTTCGAAGAGCTCTCCCTCCTCGTGAACCACGCAAAGCCGCGCGCGGTGCTCACTGACAGGGTTTCGGACTTTGAGCGTCTGTCGGCCGCGGCGCCATGGCTCGAACACGTGATAGCTCTCCATGGCGAGCCTGGTCTGGCCGGGTTGACCCATGGGGTAACGGAACACGTCAGGGCCGTCGACCGGCTGAGAACCGACGTCGCCGCCATCCTCTACACAGGAGGAACGACAGGTATCCCCAAGGGGGTGATGCTCACGCATGAGGGCATCAACCTGTCCAGTCACAACGTGGCCTTCAGCGAACGCTCCACGGAAAGGGACCGGGCCCTTTGTTTCCTGCCCCTCAACCACGTATTCGGACAGGTGCACATCATGATCGGTACGGTCCGCACGGCCGGCTGCCTGGAGCTTTTGCCCTCGTTCAATCTCGACGAGGTCCTCGATATCCTCAAAATGGGGCGCGTCACCAAGCTTTTCGCAGTTCCGACCGTTTACACGCGCCTTTTGGGTCTGGCCGATCTGCGCGAAAGGCTCGGAAAGGTACGGTACTGCTTCTCGGCCGCATCGAGCCTGCCGGGTGAGGTCATTCATCAATGGAAAGAGATGACCGGCATCGACATCTCCGAAGGATACGGTATGACGGAGTCCGCTTCCGCCGTCACCTATAACCATTACCATCGCCACGTTGCCGGCTCCGTCGGCGAGACCGTCCCCGGTGTTGAAGTCCAGATCAGGGACATGAACGGCGCCACGCTGGGGATCGGCGAGGAAGGTGAGATCTGCGTCAAGGGCCCCAACCTCATGAAAGGCTACCTGGACAACCCTTCCGAGACTAAAGGCGCCTTTTGGCCGGATGGATGGTTCCGCTCGGGCGATGTCGGCGTTCTCGACGAGGATGGGTACCTCTTCATCGTCGACCGTCTCAAGGATATAATCATCACCGGCGGCGAGAACGTCTATCCCCGCGAGATCGAAGAGGTCCTCTACACGAGGCCGGAGGTGCAGGAGTGCGCCGTAGTCGGCGTGCCCGACCGGGAATGGGGGGAACGGGTCGTCGCCTTCATAAAGCTGAAGGAGGGGCATGGCCTCGATACGCCGGCCCTGAAAGCTTTCCTGAAGTCACGTCTCTCGCCTTTCAAGGTACCGAAAGAGTATATCGCGGTGGAAGAGCTGCCGAAGAACGCCGCGGGCAAGATCCTGAAACGGGAGTTGAGAAACGCGCGCCCGAAAGGACGATGTGGTGTATAATATTACCCGCCGCGATGTATGTGCGGAAATACGACGAAATCGGGTGTTATAGACATGAGGAGGTATTTGCCATGAATCTCGCTCGTAACCTGGAAAGATCGGCCTTTTACTTTCCCGACCGTCCGGCTGTCAGGGAGGGTGAGTTAGAGATTACGTATCAAGAGCTTAACGTGCGGGCAAGCCGGATAGCCGCGTCTCTGGTCAAGATGGGCGCGAGGCCGGGCGATCATATCGGCCTCTGTGCCCCTAATTCCGCAGACTGGATTACCTTCTATTTCGGCGTGCTCAAGACCGGGGCGGTGGCGGTCACTTTGTCCAGCGTGCTTACGGGCGACGAGCTGACGGCACTCGCCAGCCACGCGAAGCTGCGGCTCATTTTCAGTGTGGAAGCCAAACTCAAGGAGTTGGAGCAGTTAAAGAGCGACGGCGCGCTCGAAAAAGTTATCTGCCCCGGCGGGGACATGGAGCTTAAGGCTCTCATGGCCGGTGACGCGGGGACGTTCAACGCGATCGACCGCGACCGGATCGATACGGCGGCAATCCTCTACACCGGCGGCACAACAGGTCTTCCCAAGGGCGCTATGCTGACCCACGAAGGCATCAATTTTTCCAGTTACAGCATTGCTTACTACGAGCGATCGGTCGAGACCGACGTCGCCCTTTGTTTTCTCCCCTTCAACCACGTGTTCGGACAGGTACATATCATGAACTCGACCATCCTCAGCGCCGGCTGTCTGGAGCTGATGCCCGCTTTTGACCTGGATCGCGTGCTCAGGGTGCTGGAGGCGGGCAGGGTAACCAAGTTCTTCTCGGTACCTACGGTCTATGTCCGCCTGCTTGGCCTTGACGAACTGAAGAAAAAGCTTGGGAATGTGCGCTATTCTTTCTCCGCAGGGGCGAGTATGCCCATGGAGATCGTCAAGCAATGGAAGGAGCGTACCGGCCTCGATATAATCGAGTCCTACGGCATGACCGAGGCCATGCCCACGACCTTTAACCATTATTATCCCGCAAAACACCGGGCCGGGTCGGTAGGAGACACCGTCCACGGGGTGGAGGCCCAGATCAGGGATACTTCAGGGAATCCGGTGGAGCAGGGGTACGAGGGTGAAATATGTATCAGGGGCCGCACTGTGATGACCGCCTACGTGCATAACCCGGAGGCGACCCGTGCGGCCTTCTGGGATGGCGGTTGGTTCCGCTCGGGCGATGTCGGTCTGTTCGACCGGGACGGCTACCTTTACATCGTCGACCGAATCAAGGACCTGATCATCACGGGGGGCGAAAACGTCTACCCCCGGGAGGTAGAGGAAGCCCTCTACGCCGCGCCAGGAGTCGAAGAGTGTGCGGTCATCGGACTTCCGGACAAAATGTGGGGCGAGCGGGTGGTCGCTTTCATTGTCCCGAAACCCGGCACGTCGGTCTTGCCGGATGCGCTGAAGCTCTTTCTAAAGTCGCGCCTGTCGCCGTTCAAGGTACCCAAGGAGTATATCCTGGTCAAAGAGCTGCCCAAGAACGCCGCGGGCAAAATCCTGAAACGGGATTTGAGAAAAGAGCACCTCAAGGAATAGCGCAATCCAGGAGCAACAGAGTGGGGAAGGTGCCTGTTTCGCATCCTTCCCCACCCTGTTGCTTTCGTTTTGTTGATCCGACGGATCAGTCCGATCAAAAGCTTTTCTGCTTACGGTTTCAAACCCAGGCCGCGGGCGATGATCAGCTTCATAATCTCGGTTGTGCCCGCGAGGATGGAGAGGGCGCGTACGTCCCGGTAGAGCCGGCTGACGCGGTACTCCTCCATATAGCCGTAACCGCCGTGGATCTGCACCGCGTGATAGGCCACCCGGTTGACCAGCTCGCCTAGCCACGCTTTCGCCATGGAGACCCGCTGGTTGATGTTCTCGCCGCTACTGTACTCGGCAATGAGGGTTTCCAGGAAGTTCCGGCCCAGCTCTACCTCCGTGGCCATCTCCGCCAGCTTGAACGCGTTGTGCTCGAAGTCGCCGATGCGCCGGCCGAAGGCCTCCCGCACCTTCGCGTACTCCAGGGCCTCCCTGAAAGCCTCTTCCGCCATGGCCTGGCATTTCACGCACACCTCGAGCCTCTCCCTGGCCAGCTTCTCCATCATGTACTTAAAACCCTGCCCTTCCTCGCCGAGGAGGTTAGCCGCAGGCACGCGGCAGTCTTCGAATGCCAATTCGGCCGTATCCTGCCCGTCCTGCCCCATCTTGTGCAGCTTGCGCCGCGTCAGCCCGGGTGTGTCGCCCTCGACGACGATCATACTGATGCCCTTCTGTCCGGTGGTAGACACGACCTTGCAGGCGGTCATGATGATGTCGGCGGACATGCCGTTCGTGATGAACGTCTTCTGTCCGTTGATGATGTAGTGGTCGCCGTCCTTGACCGCGCTCGTGCGAATGGAGGCGAGGTCGGAGCCCGCATCGGGCTCGGTGAGGCCGACGGCACAGATGCCTTCCCCTGTCGTCGTCTTCGGCAGGAGCCTTCTTTTTAAGTCTTCTGTCCCGTACGAGTAGAGGTAAGGGGTCGCCACGTCGCTGTGGAGGGGTACGCCCACGTTGAATCCGTCGCCCCAGGCGAGTTCCTCGTTCACGATGAGCAGCGAATACCGGACATCCACGTCGAGTCCGCCGTACTGCTCAGGCAGCCAGGGGCACAAAAAACCCTGCTTCCCCATCTTCAACCAGAGATCCCGGGGGACGATCCCGGCTTTGTCCCACTCCTCGCGAAAAGGGGTGATCTCCTTGGCGACAAACTTCTTGAACACCTTTCTAAAATCGCTGTGCTCCTGGCTCTCCTGAAAATGCGGCATATCTTTTCCTCCTTATCTGTTTATCAGTGCGGTGAGCTGAAGTTCACCATGCTTTCGATTCTGATGTCTCGAACCCGCTTTTTGCCGGAGGCGCACTTGCGTCATGGGCAGGGCCTAGTTCGGACGAAGCGTCACGACTGCTGGCGGGCGATACCGGGTTGCATCCAAAGGTTCCCACCCAGAGGCGTGCGGCCCAGCTCCATATTACCTTGCCGGGTCGCAAACGTCAAGGAGGGCGACGAGGAGGCAACAAAGATGGGTGGAAATAAGCGACCTGGTATAAGTCCCCCCTATTTCATGAATACAGACGGCACATACAGCACCAGCGCGGGAAAAGCGAAGAGCAGCATCACGCAGATGACCAGAGCGATTAAAAAGGGATAGACGCCGCTGTAAATCACGCCCATGGGCACCTTCGTGATATTTTTGACCACGAAGACGGGCATGGCCACGGGCGGGATAACCGAGCCGATACAGACTGTCAGGGAGACCATGATGCACGCCCATATGGGATCGTATCCCAACGAAGTGATGGCGGGAAAGAAGATCGGTGTGGCGAGGATCATGAACGCGAGGTCATCGATGACGGAGCCGCCGATGAGATAGACACAAAATATGAGCGACATGATGATATGGCGGTGGATGGGCAGCTTCACTACCCAGTCCGCAACGGCCATGGGTATGTCCGTGACGGCGACGAAGTGGCCGAGCACCATGGAAGAGGCGACGATCATGAGCACCATGCACGACGTGCGCAATGCCTCGGCGAAGGATTTCTTGATACCGGCGATGCCTATATCCCTCTTTACGATGCAGAGGATCAGTACCGCGAAGGTGCCGATGCTGCCCGCTTCGGTCGGCGTGAAAAAGCCCTTCAGGAGCCCGCCCATGATCACCACGAAGATCAAGAGGGGCCACAATACCGCGGGGAGCGATTTCAACCGCGCGTCCCACGGAAATCTCTCGCTCTTCGGTCCGATAGCGGGATTGATGCGTGCCCATCCCAGGATCACGACCGTGTAGAAGAGGGCGAGCATCAGCCCGGGCACAATGCCCGCGAGAAAGAGCTTGCCTATCGACTGCTGCGTGATGAGGCCGAGGAGGATAAGGGTGACGCTCGGCGGTATGAGCACGCCCAGGGTGCCCACGGTCGCGACAATGCCCGTGGAGAGCTTCTTGGCGTAGCCGAACCTGTCCATCTCCGGCACGGCGACGCTCGCGAAGGTCGCCGAAGTGGCGACGATGGAGCCGGAAATAGCCTTGAAGATCGTCGCGCCAACGACCGTCGCCATGGCGAGGCCGCCCGGGATATGTCCGAGAAACTTGTGGGCGCAGTCGTAGAGCCTTTTTGCGATGCCTGCGTTGAAGGCGATCTGCCCCATGAGCACGAAGAGGGGCACGACCGTCATCCCGTACGATTCGAGGGAGTCATAGAAGTCGTTCGCCAATATGTTCATGGCGGCGTGGGTTGAGACGATCATGGCGTATCCCACGAAGCCGACCACCGTCATCCCCACGGCGAGCTCCATCCCGGTGAGAAAGAGCCCCAGCATCAGGATGCATCCTATGATACCTATAGTCACTTCGCTCATGCGTTATTCTCCGTTATAGCGAGCCTGATGATGTCGGCGATCAGGACAAAGCATTCGATAAGGAAACAGAAGGCCAATCCGTAGCAGGCGGGATAATAGGGTATGTGGAGCGTCATCGAGACCTCGCCGCTCGTGTAGAGGTGGTTTGCCTTCAGGAACAGGTTCCACGAAAGCAGGGCGAATATAACAATGCCCACGACCCTCGTTAAGGTAATAACGGTGTTCTTCACCCGGGCAGACCGGTTCTCTATGAGGAAATCGACGAATATGTGGCCCTTGTCCCAGGATGTCTGCGCCACTGCGAAGCCAACAACGATGGCCCCGGCGATTGCCACAAGCTCGTACGTGCCTATGATCGATTTGCCGAGGGCGCGCAGGACCACGTCAGTCACAGTAAGCATCATCATAAGAAAGAGGACCACGCCCGCAAGCCCGTTCATCCAACCGCTTATTTTCTTAATGACGGCAAGAAATGCTCTCATCACTCCTCCGATAACGATACGGGGGAGGCCGCAACACAGTGCGCCTCCCCGTATCGTCCAACTTGTCCTTTAGCGGATCGTCACTTCGGATGCGCCTTGATGTAATCGCGGCAGAATGTCAGCACTTCCTGGCCGGGCAGGCCCTTGGCCTTCATCTTGTTTACGTACCCGTCGAAGAGCGGCTGGGCCTTGGCAATCCACCTCGCGTTCTCTTCGGCCGTAAGCCTGATGACTTTATTGCCCCTCTTGACGGAGTAATTCTTTCCCGACTCGTTGATGGCGTCCCAGACCTTCGCCTGTTTCCCTATCCATTCCTGGTTGATCTGCTCGATGATCTTCTGATCGCCCGGGGATATGCTGTTCCACTTGTTCTTGTTCATGGCGACGACGAAAACGGCCGTGTAAGCAGTCCCGTAGTCTTCCGTGCTGCTCTTGATCACCTCGCCCAGCTTCCAGCCCTCCAGCGCCTCATACGCGAGCATGGCACCGTCGGCGACGCCCTTCGATATGGCATCATACGCGTCGCCCATGGGCATTGCCACCGGTGTACCGCCAAGGAGCTTCATGAATTCCGCGTTTGATCCGAAGGTCCTTATCTTCTTCCCCTTCAGGTCTTCCAGCTTGTTCACCGGCTCCTTCGTGTGCAGGATTCCCGGGGGCTGGCCGTGGAAATACATTACCTTGACCTCATCAAATTCCTTCGGCTTGAACTTGGCGTAGTACGCGTTTGCCAGGTGGGTTGATACATTGCTGCTCGCGTATCCGAGGGGGAAGTCAAGGACCTCGGTCAGCGGGAATTTCCCCATGGTGTAGCCGAGGACCATATTACCCACATCGCAGACCCCCTGGACCACGCTGTCGTACGTCTGGGCAGGCGCGGTCAGTGTCGCGCCCGTATAATGGCGCACCTTCACCTTGCCGTTCGTCCGCTTTTCCACCTCTTTGCACCAGGCCTCGGTGACTTTCGCGCATTCGTGACTGGGGGGAAAAAACGTCGAAAATCTGAGTTGAACCACCTTGTCCTGTGCAGAACCGGCTGTAGCGGTCATCAAGGTGACCGCAAAAGCGGCAAGCACAAAAAGACAGGCCACGCGTAAAGGTCTCATAACTCCTCCTTTAATGAAATCAATTAATTAGCCATATGATTTATTGTACCAACGGTAACTCTACCTCACGAGCCGGTTCTAAAGCAAGCAAATTGTTGTGCCGTATGTAAAAAATCGCAACGGATTCTTTACAGTAGATGTCAAATATATTTACAAGTATTCGAAGGCAGTAATCCTGCCGATTTTTCACTCAGAAAGCTTCGGCCGGCTTCGCCGATGTCACATCCTTTTACACTACCGGGACGTTGCCTTAACAACTCATTTACAACATTGTTGGCCCTCTCATAGTAACCAAGTCCGGCCGGACTCGATCCGGCATGCGGAAAGGCTCAGGATTCAGGCCTCCGCCTGAACGACGGCGCCCAGGACAATGTGAGACGGCTGATATCTACATATCATTGGCACACTTCTGGCATGTGTCCTATCGATGAGCAAGATAGGGGAATTTGTACTCAGTAAATTAAGCCGCGATCCAAAGGTGGGAGATTACGCGAACGCGGATTATGAGCAAAAACATAGAGACATTCATTTTTGTGTCGACGCGCTGACGGATACTTTTCCTCAACTGAAACGCATGATCGATAATAAAAAGGTGCTGGATATCGGTTGCGCCGAGGGTATGGAATCGGAGGCCCTTTCAATGCTTGGCGCGAGCGAGGTAACCGGCATCGATATCCGTATCGACAGGACCAGAAGAGACGAGATAACGCAGAATCGACGTCGGCGGTTATCGTTTGCAGTCATGGACGCCGAAAGAACGGCGTTTCCGGATGAAAGCTTCGATGCAATTGTTACATGCGGATCCTTTGAGCATTTTCGTGATCCGGGAGCTGTCCTGGAAGAATGTCTGCGCGTGCTCAGAGAGGATGGAAGGGTTTTTCTTACTTCAGGGGTCTGGGCACATCCCTGGGGAGCTCACATGAATTTTTTTACCACCGTCCCGTGGGTCCAATTCTTGTTCAGTGAAAGTACCGTAATGAATGTCAGAAAGCTTTACAGAAACGATGGGGCGACAAGATATGCCGATGTTGAAGGCGGCCTCAACAAGATCGGTATAAGAAGGCTACTGAAATTTGTGAGAGACCTGGATCTTGAAATAGAGTATCTGAAATTGAATCCCGTCAAAGGCCTGGCTGTTTTGACCGGAATGCCCTTCATTAACGAATTGTTCACCGGCATTATTGTTCTGATAGTGAAAAAGAAACACAGCTATCCTGACGCGACAGGGGTTAAGGCAGCGTGTCACCCCGTCGGGTTGTTGCAAGAGGCGAAACGTGTGGCCTAGAATGAAAAGAGAAGACCGGTGCGTATACCCGCACAGGCCGGACCCCGGCAAAGGGGTTAGGGGAATTTGAACGTGCCGAGGTCCGGGTCGCGTGCGGGTGGATGTAGTGCTACGTCAGGACCACGCCTGCCGCGCTGACGGACTCTTTCAGTGCATGCGCCGGGGCGGGCGTACCGGACACGAGCGGTTTTCCCAAGGGCAGGTATATGCCAACAAATTCGCCGAGCGAGTGCGCCAGCATATAGAGACCCCAGACCATGGCCATGCACGACGTCCAGGCCGCCAAGGGCGCGAACTCGTGATGGCCGGTCTCCGCAAGGCCGATGCTGAAAAGGATGACGAAACCCAGAGGCGATATGAAAAAGACGAATTTTGGCGCCTTCAGGAACGGTAAGCCCCATATTCCCATAAACATGCCGAGCATCATGTTCAGGTATCCGAGTATGGGCACGGGCGAGCCGAGTTTCAGGCTGACCACAAGGAATGAGACGCCCGGGGCCAGCATGAACAGGCAGCCCATGGTGGCCAGCAGATTGCCCCTTACTCCTACACCCCTCTTCAACTCGACCATGCCGGCCAGGATCTGTGCGATCCCCCCTGCCAGGCATATGGGAAAAATCAGAGGTGCGTTCTCCTTGGGAAGCATCCCCCAGAACTGCAGCCAGAGCATAAGAGTGATCATTGCGAACGCGGCAAACCCGAGCGGTGCTCCCGAAGCCCATTTGTCTTCTGTTACCATGCTTCCCTCCTCATAATTTTTTGATCTCCCCGTAAGACGATGACGCGTCCTTCACGCCTCAATACTACTCCCGACCGGACCGTGCGGCCCGCACCCGGCGATCTTTCCCCCTATCGCTTCGATAGCAAGAGCAGTGTATGCCGTCGCAGGAAGCAAACAATGTGCCAATGGACCGCACGGTCTGACGGATAGGGCCTTTTCCTGGTATGGGAGGGCCTTTGCAGGAAGGGGTCGGGCTCGAGTTGGAAGCCTCAGCCGTTTTCGATAGTGATCAAAACGAAACAATAATGGAGAAAGTGTATCAAAATGCACACGGCAGCGTCCCTTCGCCCGAACCGTCCCGGCGCTGCCGCCATTTTCGCTATTTCAATCCCTTCTCGTTAAAAAAAGGACCGTATTTTTTGTCAACCGTCTTTATATGGCCTTTCAACCAATCCTGCAGGAAATTCATCACCTGTATTGTCAAGGCCAATTGACCGCTGTCGAAACTCTCCCTGAACTCGGAAACCTTTTTCACGAAATCACTGTGTTCAAGCTTGTGGCTCGCGGCAGCGGGATATGCGAATCTGTCAAAATACTTCTCTTCCGTTGCAAAGTGACTTCCCGCATACGTGAAAAGCTCACCGAGGATCTTGCCCAGGACCTCTTTCCCCTTGCCTTGTTTCATTGCATCATTAAGATTATTAATCAGCGCAACAAGTTTCTGGTGCTGTTTGTCAATCTCTGCGACGTTGACGCTGAAGCTGCCGTCCCACTGAATCAATGCCATGCCTGTTTCCTCCTTTTTATGCACCTAGCAGTTTTTTACGCGTATTGTACAGTTGTTTCTATCTTACGAGGGCGGGCTATGTCGCGTCAAGAGATACTTGTCAACGCTCATGTGTATAAAACCTTTGCATAAAAATTTTTTATAGGCCCATAAAATATTTTGACTTGCTATGCTTCCTGAAGATGACGGAGAATAGACTCATCAACATGCCACCCTATGTTTTACAGCGTACGAGACGAGGTTGGGAGTCGGATGCCAGCTTCATTGAATATGAATAAAGGAGGCGTTCATGATGGAGTTTGACGGAATTATTATTGGAGCGGGACCGAACGGGCTCACAGCGGCCGGCTATCTCGTGAAGGCCGGACTGAAGGTGGCCGTCCTAGAGCGTCGGTATGAGATCGGGGGTGGTCTGGCTACAGAGAACCTTCTGCTCCCAGGCATGCTGGTCGACAGTCACGCCATCTACCATATGATGGTCGACTACGCACCACCCTTGAGGGATTTCGAGCTAGACAAGAAGTACGACCTGGAATGGATCTACCCGGACTTGCAGGTGGTCATGCCTTTTATGGACGGGACGCACCTTGCCCTTTACAAAGACCCGAAAAAATCGGCGGCATCGATCGCCAAATTCTCCAAGCAGGATGCAGAGAGCTTCCTGAACTTCGTGGAGATATCGGAAGAGGCTATGGATGTCTTTCTCGCTCCCGCGAGCTATGTCAACCCTCTTCCAAGCATCGAACAGGCCGCAAAACTGGAGCTGCACCGCGCAACCAAGTGGGACGACGAACTGACCGGCTATACGCCAAGGCAGATCGTCGACTCCTGGTTCGAAAACGACAAGGTGCGCGCGCTCTTTCTTTACCTTGCGACAATGTGGGGGCTGGACTACGATCTGGAGGGCCTCGGTTATCTGGTACCGCTCATGATAAACCGCGGCTGGCATTTCAGGCTTTCGAAAGGCGGGTCCCATCACGTGGCACACCTTATGGGCAAGTACATCTCCGAGAACGGCGGAAGGATCATCAGCGGCTGCGTGATCAAACGGATAATCATTGAAAATGGAGAAGCAAAGGGTGTCGAGCTGGACGACGGCAGCATCATCAAGGCGAACAAGTTCGTCTGCAGCTCCCTCAATCCACACCAGACCTTCTACGATTATGTCGGCAAGCAGCACCTCGACAAAGAGCTGATTACGCGGCTCGACCAGTGGCACTACTCCGACACGAGCTTCTTTACCGTGCATCTGGCCCTCACCGACCTGCCACAATTTACCGCTCTCCGGTCCGATCCCGAGCTGGCCAAATCGCTCATCTATGTCATCGGCTACGAAAGCGAGCAGGACCTGGTCGATCACCTCGATGCCTCGAAGCGGGGCGAGCTCCATAACGGAGGCTTCAATTGCTGTTTTCCGTCGCTCCACGACCCTGTCCGGATGCATCGCCATCCGGGGAGTGAGGTGAAGCATATCGGTCTCATCTCGATGGAATGCGCACCTTACAACCTCAAGGATGGCGGACCCCTTGCCTGGAACCGGGTAAGGAGGGCCTATGCCGAGCAATGCAAGGCGATGCTTGCCAAATATGCGCCGAATGTGACCGGCTCCATCGTATGGGATTACATAGGTACGCCCCTCGATACGGAAAACAAGTTCCCCGATATGAAGAACGGCTGCTTCAAACAGGGCGCCTATCTCCCCTTGCAGATGGGCTATTCCAGGCCCAACGAATACTGCGGTCAGCACAGCACGCCGGTCGGCAAGCTCTACCTCGCGGGCGCGTCCACCCATTCCGGCGGTATGATCACGTACGGCCCGGGATTTAATGCGGCAGAGAAAATAGTCGAGGACCTGGGCATCAAGAAATGGTGGCCTGAGCCTCGGGGTGTGAAAGAAGCCAGGGACCTTGGACTTTTTTAGGCTACCCTTTTTGGGAAGGAGGTCAACATGTTTTTAAGATCGACCGGTTTAGGAAGAACGTTACTCACGGCCAAGGTGGCAAAGATAGAAGCGACCCACATGGTCCCGTCGACGCTGGAGCCCCCCAAAGACGGGACCGTTGAGCCGATGAGGATGCTCCTGACGATGGAGGTGGTCAACCCGGTCCATTGGACGGTCAGGGGATTTGTCGATCCCTCCGATCTGAGACGTATGATAGTGGAAATCCTGACGCATCCGGGATTGATCGCGAAGGGGATAATGTTCCTCTTCTCGAAGGACCCCGCCTATGAGACAACGGCGGTAGCCGAACACGCCGGCGCACCGGCTCCGGGATCGGCCGCCGTCGCCCAGGCTGCCCCCAGCCGGAAGAACGGCTCGGGACCCGTGCCCGGTTCTGCACCGAAAATCGGGCCCAGCGCCATACCGGCGAGAAAATAGTGAAGACTCAACAGATATGAAGATATAAGGATAAGGAGGAGTTATGCCAGATAAAAAATATGATGCGGTGATAGTTGGAGGCGGCCATCACGCGACGATCATTGCCTGCTACCTGCAGCGGGCGGGGCTCAAGACCGCCATGTTCGAGAGGTGGCACGAGATGGGCGGCGGCGCGTGCGGGGAAGAGTTGCCTTTGCCCGGATTCATCCAGAATGTGTGCGCCCATTTTACGCGGTTCTATACAAACCCCGCATATACCGATTTTGGTCTGAGGGACCGCGGGTTGGTCTATCTGTTCCCGGAGAACAACGAGGCATGGATCTACCCCGATGGCAATTACATCCTGGGCAAGACAATCTTCCCGGTGGTGGACCCCGTGACGGGGAGGGCCGAATTCTCCCAGGCGGCGGCGGATTATACGATCAGAGAAGTGGCAAAGATCAATAAGGACGACGCCAATACCGTGGAAGAGATCATCAGGAGGTACAAGGCCAAGTGGAGAGCAGCGTGGGCCAAGTACCGGTTCACGGGACCTGCTGAGTGGCCCCCCGGACCCGATCCCCTGGAAGCGTTGGCCGACGACCCGAAAGACGGGATCGATCCCGACATCGCCTTCGGCACGGTCGGCCATATCGCCACGACGCTGTTCAAAAGCCCTGAGATGCAGACGTTTTACATGAGGGCCATTCAAACCTCAACCGGTTTTTTCCCGCAGGACAGACCCGGGCCTTACTGGCATATCCACGCCCTGGGTCTCATCCTGTCGATGGATGCGGCTGCCATCGTGACGGGTGGAACGCACAGCATCACCCATGCCCTCCTCAGGGCCTTCGAGGAATACGGCGGGGAGTTCTTCGTCTTGAGTGAGGTAAAGAAGGTGCTCGTCGATAATAACAAGGCCTACGGCATCGAGCTCACTAACGGCGACAGAATACTGGCGGACGTAGTCGTAAGCGATTTGAATACCGAGCTTACCATGGACGTCGCCGGTAAGGACTCGTGGCCCGAGGCGATCTGGGCGAAGGGTCAGAAGCTAAAGGAAAAGCCGCCCACCCTGGACGACAAAGGCTATGAGAGGACCCAGCTCTTCTGGGGTAACATTGCCCTGATGGAAGCGCCCAAATACCCGCAGAACCCGGAACTCGGCTTGGTTCCGAGGCTGTACTTCGGCGAAGCGGACCCGGAATACTTCCTGAGCGGCCGCTATCAGAAGGAGCGCTGGGAGCAGGGTATTGCGAACAAGCTCTATCTCCTCGTTGCCCCTGACGTGCAGTGGGATAAGACCCGGGCGCCGGAAGGACGGTTTGCCGCGCTTGTTGAAGAGTTCACGTGTCCCTGGAGGAACTTTAGCGAGCGTGAGTGGCTTCGCATGAAAAAGGAAATCGAGTTCAAGTTTGTCGAAGAGTGGGGCAAGTACGCCCCTAACGTGAATCAGGATAATTTCATGGCCGGATGGATTGCCACCCCTGACGACGTGGTCAACAGGAACCCCTGTATGCCTCAGGGCGGCTGGGGCGGTCTCGATGCACATTACGAGTGCTCCGGAAGAAACAGGCCCATGCCGGAACTCTCGGGACAGCGTATGCCCATCAAAAACTACTATATGTGCGGCATGGCATGCCACCCGGCGCACGGCATAGGTCGCGGCAGCAGCTACAATTGCTATAAGCTTATCGCCCAGGACTTCGGCCTTAAATACAAGCCTTGGGAAGAGCGCGGATGGTAAACCCCCTACCGGGGAAGATTCTGATGGTTTCCATGCGATGGGGGTCGGTCTGCTCCAACGCGCAAGAAGAGCCCGACCCTAAGCAGTGCAGCGGTGACTAGCCAAAACGGAAGAGCTGGGATGCCTGGCCCTGAGAAAGCCGCCTAAAGGAGGTGGCCCGTGAGACCTGAGATCGAGTGTGGCGTGTGCCTCATGCACTGGGTATACGGCAGGGTCGCGTCTTATGCCGGAAAAGAAGAGCTGCCCCTTATTGCGAGGCGCCTGCTGGACACGCTCTTGAGGGACGTGAGGCCTTCGGCCAACCTGGGCAGCCTCTGCAACGCAGCGGTTGGCAGTGTCTTTGCGTCGCATTCCCGCATTGCCGACTGTTACGAGGAGCTTAAAAGAGAGAGCAACGCAAACGCCGGGGCCTTGCTGCCCCGTGCCAGGGCATATATAGACGCAGGCAAGACCGACCGGGAAAAGCTGGAGCGGTCATGCTTTCTAGCCGCGGCAAGTAATATCGCCCCCCTGGACTCTCCCTCGGGGGCCTATACCTTTCAGGAGATCGCACAGATCATTGACCGGAATGAGTTTGCGCCGGTGGTGACGGGAGACGTCTACCGCGCCGTCAGGGCAGGCCGCCGCGTCCTCTATATCACCGACAATGCGGGAGAAATAGGCTTCGATTCGCTAGTCATCGAACTGATAAGACGGATGGGGCTACGGGTGACGCTGGTGGTCAAGGAAAGGACGTTTTTTGAGGACGCGACGGCCGAAGACGCCCGGTTTTTCGGCCTCGACAAAGGTGTGGACAGGATTGTGACGGCCGGCGGTTTTTTCGTGCCCCGCGCAGCACCTCAGGACCTTTGGGCGATATTTACGGAGAGTGACCTCGTTATAGCGAAAGGGACAGGGAGCTATGAAGCCTTGAGCGGCGAGACCTGCGGGAAACCGTCCATATTCATGCTTAAAGTCAAATGCGGACCCATTGCCAGGGAAACAGGCATAGACGAAGGCAATGTGGTGATAAGAGTGGATCAGGGTGAAAATGAAATGAGGGTTAAGGCCTGTGCTTCACTATAGGCATTAACTGTGACTTGCGTGCAAGGGGGAGGATGACCATGGGTAAACTTGACGGGCGGGTTGCCATCGTAACCGGTGGCGGCAGAGGGCTGGGCAAGGCCTTTTGTATGGGACTTGCGGCCGAGGGGGCAAAGATCCTGGCGGCGACGAATGAGCCGGTGGGACTCGATGAGGCCATTGAAGAGGTGAGACAGTTAGGCACGGAAGCTGAATCCCTTCTGGTCGATGTCACCTCCGACGAAGACATGAAGAAGATGGCCCGGTACGCCATGGACCGCTTCGGGCGGATAGATATTCTCATCAACAATGCGGCCATTTACTATGGGCTGAAGAGGAAGCCTTTTCACGAGATCAGCACCGCCGAGTGGGACGTGGTGATGGCGGTAAACGTGAAGGGTCTGTGGCTCAGCACGAAAGCGGTCTATCCTTACATGAAGGGGACAGGAACAGGGAAAATCGTCAATATTGCCTCTGAAGTCTTCTTCACCGGCTCCCACGGTTTTGCTCACTATGTTGCGACGAAGGGGGCGGTCGTCGGTCTGACCCGGGCCCTTGCGATCGAGCTCGGCCCCGACAACATATGCATCAATGCCATCGCGCCCGGTTTCACCGATACCGAGGGAAGCCGGACTATCGCCGACGTGAACAAATACGATACTTCCAAGACACCCCTCAGCCGACTCGGCACAGCCGAAGATATCGTGGGAACAGCGGTCTTTCTCTCTTCCGATGCCGCGAACTTTATCACGGGACAAACGATTCTCGTGGACGGCGGGAGGGTGATGCACTAGAAACACCATTGCGGCCAATGTCGGGAGGGAATTCGGCATCCCGGTGGTCATGAATGTCTTTGAGGGGGCGAAGCTGTTGAAGGACGGAATGAAGGTCAGGCTGGACGCGAACATGGGGACGGTATTCATCCTGGACAAGTAGGCAAAACCTGTGTACGTCCGATGAATCGGTCTGGAGCAAGGGGGGGTTAAGTCAAAGACCGAGAAGTCAAAACAAAGGGGGGGTTATGGGAAAAAAGGCAATGGCAGGTGCGAGTGACGTTGGCTTGAGCGTGGAGCCGGCACCAAAGATCGGCATCGGACCGGAGGGAAGGCCCGGTGCGCTCATACAGTTTTTCGCCCTCGCGGTGTTCTCGGCGGTTGTCTTCGTCTACGGCGTTTCTCCGGCGTCGGCGGTGCTCATCATCCTTCCGGGGTCCCTCATCATGCTCATCTCTCTGGGGCTCCTTGTCCTTGTGGGTGACTCCTTTCCCTGGGCGCCGCCCGGAGGAAATTGGACACCCGCCAAGTCGCGCTTCGCGGCAGGCTTGAAGATGACCGTTATCTGGGCCGTATTCACGGCCATTTTCCTCGTGATCATGGAGTATGTCGTCCCGCAATGGCCCATGAGCCCCCTCTTTCTCTGGTGGGGCGCCATAGGGTTCGCTGCCACCTTGCTCTACGGGATAAACTGGAACTCATGGCCCTTCAAGGGGCGGATGCACCCCTGGGCGACGATGGCGGCGGCCCTCATCATCGTGCTCGTGGTGGCGTGCCTCGTCTGGAGCCTCCTCACGAACCTCGCGGGCACGCCGCTTGCCGCATCTCCCATGGACCATAAGGGCCCGCTCAACGTGAACTGGCTCACGGGTTTTCTCGTCTGGTTTATCGCGTGGTTTTTCGTGTTCAGTCCCGTATTCACGACGCAGGGGTGGCCCTTCCGGAAGTGGGGTCATCCTGGGGCGGCAATCGGACAGACGGTGCTCGCCTTTATCCTGGGCCTTATCTGCTGGAACGGGAGTCTGGCCATGGGTATGAGCCCCACCTTCTCCTTCGGCGCCGTGGCTTCATCGCTCATCTTCTGGAGCCTCGTCTATGGCTGGCATTTCCAGTTCTGGGGGATAACCAAGCTGACGGGAGGTGCCAGGGCAGTGGCGGCCTTCGTCGTCCAGGCGGTGATCATCGCGATCTGGATCGTCATCATGAAGGCGGTCCTCGGTCCTGCCGCCGACCGGATCGCGGCACTGAAGCTGCCTGCGGATGTGAACATCCTCATCATCTACTTCAACCTCTGTATCCTGGGCCCTGCACTCATCAGCCATAACGCGTTCTGGCTGAGGTGGCCCTTGACGATGCCCAACCCGCCGGGGACGCCGCCGCCCGACCAGTCGGTGTGAGGGCCGTATCCGGCATCACCGCGAGGCCCCGGCCGCGGGCCTCGCGTCAAATAAATGGGAAGACAGGGAGGCTTTCCGCATGTATGCGGCCACGGATGAAGAAGTAACGCGTTTAAGAGGGGTATGATTATGAGCGGCCCCGCCGTCTGCACATCAAACGGCGGGAGAGCGATGTACCGGAAACACCAAAAAAAGAGGGGGGGGACGGTTATGAAAGTGTATGATTGTGTACCAGGTCTGGAGTTCGATGAGAGCGTCGATTTTCAAGTATCTCCTTGCTGGTTCCATGACGCGACGCACTCGGTCCCGCCTTGGACGCCCATGTTCGGCTGGTTCTGGATCAACTTCTGCCGGCACGGGATGCAGTATGGGGCCGAGAAGCTTTCTTTGCCCACGGTAAAGGGGTGGGACTGGCGATTCAAGGATGGGGCGGGCTATCTGGCCCTGCTCATCGTGAAGGACCCTGCCGAGAGAAGGGCGAGGGAGGAGCGTTTCAAGGTTGCCATCAAACCTTTTATCGATGATTTCCCCGGTATGTGGAAGGGTTTTGTCGACGAGATCGTCGGCAAATACGAGAAGCTCAAAGCCCTCGACCTGGATAAGGCTACCAACACCCAGCTCCTCGAGAACTTTGAGGAGATGATCAATACCACCAGGCGGATGTGGGAAATCCACATGTACATGATGTATGGCGTCTATACTGCGTTCGTGCTCTTCGAGCAGATGGCGAAGCAGCTTCTGGGTATCGACGACACGAGTCCCCAGTTCCATAAGCTCACCAGCGGTTTCGATAATAAGAGCTTCCAGGTAGACAAAGCGCTCTTCGAGCTGGCCAAAAAGGCTCAGGCCATGGGGCTCAAAGATGTCTTCCTTTCCACACCGGGCTCAGCGATGAAGGATGCCCTTAAGGCCTCCCAGAAGGGACAGGAGTTTCTCACTGCCTTTGACGACTTCATGGAAAAAGAAGGCGGCTGGAGGATGGAGAGGATGGCGGAGATAAATGTCCCCACTTGGCTCGAGGAGCCTACCCCTGCCTTCAACGTGATCAAGATGAGTCTCGAGAAGGGAGTCGACTACAGCCTTGATGAACAAAGGAAGAAGCGTGAAGATGAAAGGATTGCCACCGAGAAGGAGGTACTGGAGAAGATAGCCCCGGAGCAGAGGAGCTGGTTCAAGACAATCCTGACCCTGGCACAGAACTGCGCCTGGTTCAGCGAAGAGCACAACCACTACCTCGATCTTTATGCGCATGCGATGATCAGGCGGAGCACTATGGGGGTCGGTCGACGCCTGGCAAAGGAAGGCACGATCGATACTCCGGAAGATGTCTTTTTCCTCATCCCCGATGAGGTGAGGAAGGTAGGCATCAACCCCGGCATGTTCGACATGAGGCAGACCGTAAACCGCAGGAAGGCCGATTGGCAGGGCTGGTGCGCGAACGGGACACCGCCCATGATCATGAAGGAAGGCTTCGCCGTTGAGGATGCCATGAAAGGGCTGGTGGAATCCCTCGACCCGATCGCGCTTAAAGTGGTCGTCGGCACCATGCCTGTGGCAAGGCCGGAGCTGAAGGCAGACCTGTACGGCGTCTGCGGCTCCCCCGGGGTTATGGAAGGCACGGTGAAGGTTATCTGGACCGAAAACGAGCTCTCAAAGATAGTGAAGGGCGACATCCTCGTGGCCCCCACTACGTCACCGAGCTGGACGCCGGTCTTCTCGCTCCTGGGCGGGGTCATTGTCGACAGGGGTGCAAGCCTGTCCCATGCCGCCATCGTCGGGAGGGAATTCGGCATCCCCGTGGTCATGAACGTCTTCGAAGGGACGAAGCTGTTGAAAGACGGGATGAAGGTCAGGGTGGACGCCAACATGGGGGTAGTATACATCCTCGATAAGTAGCCAAGCCCTGTGCAGGTCCGACGAGAGGGCCAAACAAGTGAGGAGAATATCATGGACGTGAAAGAAATTTACTGGCTCAAGGAACTGTCCAAGGACTACAACGACCTGGTAGGCAAGAAATGTGCAAACCTTGGGGAGTTGGTAAGGCTGGGACTCAAGGTACCTTACGGGTTTGCCCTCTCCACCAAGGCATACGAACATTTCATGACAGCCACAGGCTTAAAGGAAGAAGTGGAAAAGATTGTCGAGACAGAGAGGGGAGCCGGACTCGACATGGATAAGGACGTAGACAGGATGATAGAGTTGAGCGGCAGGATCCGGGCGGCGATTGAAGAGGCTCCCATGCCGCCCGGTCTGGCCGGTCCTATCGCTGAGTGCTACCGAAGGCTTTCCGAGGAAACGGGTGGGGGTGAGGTGGCGTGCGCGGTCAGGTCGAGCGGTGCGGTGAGCATGCCCGGCCAGATGGAGACCTACCTGAATGTGAAGGGAGAGCAGGGTATCATCGACCACGTAAAAAAGGTGTGGGGAAGCGCCTTCACCACAAGGGCCATCGTTTTCAGGATCAACAATAATATGCCCATTTCATGGGCGCCTATCGGTGTTGCCGTCATCATGATGATAGAGGCAAAAAGCGCGGGCGTCATCCTGACCCTCCTCCCGAACATCGGCGATACCGAACGGGCAATCGTCGAGGGCAACTTCGGCCTTGGGGAGAGCGTCGTCAGCGGGGAGATAACACCCGATTCCTTCGTTATCCACAAGAAAGACATGGCCATAGAATCCCGCTCCATCGGGCAGAAGACAAAGATGGTCGTTTACGGCGGCACGGGGACGACGCTCTGCGAGATACCGGGAGAGCTTCAGAATTCTCCGTGCGTAAATGACCGGGAGATACTCGAGATCGTGAGGATAGCGAAAGAGGTTGAAGACCATTTCGGCGCTCCCCAGGACATGGAGTGGGTAGTCGACAAACGATTTGCCTTCCCGGAGAATATCTTCTGGGTCCAGGCCAGAGGGGCAAAATTCGCCAAAAAAGAGGCGGGAAAGGACCAGGAGTATGTGATCGACCTCATGCTCCAGTTATTCCGAAAGTAGGAGGCGCACCATGTACGTGAGAATGACCTTTTTTAAAGTCAAGAAGGGGGAGATGGATAAGCTGCGCAACCTGTACGTGAACGAGGTGATCCCCGCCCACGCGACCCATAAGGGCGTCAGGTTCGTCCATCTCTTCGAGAATATGGAAAACCGTGACGAGGGCATCTCGGTGACGGCCTGGGATACCAGGGGAGATCTGGAGAAATACGAGAAGGGCGGAGATTACCAGAGGATCATAGGCCTATTCAAGGAGCTGTTTGCGGACGAGCTGGTACTGAAATCCTACGAGGTGACGGCCAGCTCCGAACCGATGATTCTGCGCATATTCTAGGGGGTACCATGGCGATACTATTTGCACAATACTGGGATGTGATGGAAAACCAGGAAAAAGCGTACGAGGACTTTATTCTCAGCAGATATATTCCTACGTACGAAAAAACGGGGTTAAGGATTGCCGGTGCGTACTACGTGGTGGTGGGCAAAGGGCCGCGCATCACGAGCGTGTCGACGCCGGATGACCTCTCCATGTTTCAACAGGCGATCACCTCGGAGGAATACTCGGACCTTCTGGAACAGCTATTTCCCCTCATCAGGAACTATTCCAGCAAGCTCTACAAATCCTATGGACCTATCGCGGTCGACCGGTACGACCTGCAGCTCGGCGTGTGGAAATTTAATCAGTACTTCAATATCCTCCCCGGCATGGAGCCGGCGTACAGGGAGTTCCTGGAGACCGAGTTCATCCCCGTCATGGAACGACTCGGCATAAAAGTGACGAACATCTGGAAGGCCATAATCGGCTCCGGCCCCTTCATCCTCGTGGAAGGCACGAGTCCGAAAATAGAGGAGATCGCCAAAACGATTGCCATGCCCGAGTACCGGTCCCTCACAAGGACCCTCAAATCAAGGTATGTGTCGGATTACCAGAGCAGGATACTCGCTCCCACCAGGAGGGTGGAAGTCCCGTATTTTGTGAAGGGCCTCACGGCAGGGCTTTAGATCCAGGGAGGAACATATGGCAACCGTGTTATTCATGAGCAGCCTCGACACAAGATCGCGGGAGGCGCTGTACGCCAAGGAGTGCATCGAGCGCCTCGGCTGCAAGGTCGCCCTGCTGGATCTTTCCATGGGCGCCTATAAGGACTGTGGGGCGGATTACACCTGCATCGACGTGGCGAGGGAGGCAGGGGTCCCCTTCGAACAGGTATCGGGTACGAGGGGCACCGCCGAGAACACGAAGATCATGGTCCGGGGTGCGATTCAGATAGCCAAGAGACTGTTCGATGAGGGCAAGATTGACGGCATAGCCGGTCTCGGCGGAGCGAGCAACACATCGGCCTTCTCGAATGTCATGAAAACCCTCACTTTCGGTTTCCCGAAACTGATACTTTCCAGCTCCGCCGCCATGCCGGCTTACGCGGGGAGCTACTACGGCTACAAAGATATCGCCATATTCCATTCATGCCTCGATATCAACGGTCTCAATGAATTCGTGAAGGACGTCATCCGCAGGTTCGCGGGTATGATAGCCGGTATGTTGTCTGTCGAGAAGATCAAGCTCGGCGCCGGGGGACAGGGCGTTGCCCTCAGCGAGTTCCAGTTCGTCGAGGCCTGCGCCCGCAAGATTATAGGGATACTGGAGCCTAAAGGTATCCAGGTGATACCCTTTCACGCTCAGGGTGTGGGCGACCGCATCATGGACGAAATGATAGGGGACGGCCTCTTCAGGGCCGCCCTCGACCTCGTCCCTGCCGGCCTCTCGGAGGCGATCTTCGGAGGCAACCGGGCCGCCGGTCCCGACCGGCTCGACAAGGAGATGGCGAGCGGCATACCCGTGATCCTTACCCCTTGCGGCTTTGACCTCCTCTCCTGCGGACCCTACGAGAGGAGGCTCTCCGATCCTCTCTGGAAGAAGATGGGCCTGGAGAAGAGAAAGCTCTACATCCAGGACCAGCTCCGGGTTCAGGCGAGGATCGGGAAGCACGAGATGGAGCTCATCGGCAAGATCTTCTCCGAGAAGTTGAACAAGGCAAAGGGCAAGGTGGTGGTTTTTGCTCCCCTGCGCGGGTTCTCTTCCCTCGGCACCGAGGGAGGGCAGCTCTTTGACCCTGAGTCGGACCATGCCTTGGTCAAGAGCCTCAGGAAGCATCTGAATCAAGACGTCGTCCAGCTCGTCGAGATGGATTGCGCCTACGACGACGACCCGTTCGCCAAGGCCATTGCCGACCGGCTCCTGGAGATGCTTTAGGGTTGACCGGGAGCCATCAGTGGATATTCGTACTAATACTTAAGGCAGTCCAGGGGGCTTGTTTCAGTATAGGGAAGATTATATACTTTATCGACTATGACGGAAACGGGAAGAGCTTAAAGGTAGTCCAATCATGAAAGAAGCCATAGCGCCCTTCAAAGAAGCAATCGAGATGATCAAAGAAGCCGGAGGGGAGGCGTTTCGCAGTTGTTTTCAGTGCGGCTTATGCACCGCCAGTTGTCCCTGGAACAACGTAAGGACCTTCATGCCCCACAAGAAGATTACCGAGTCGAAGTTCGGGTTGGTGGAGCTTGGAGAGGAGGACTGGTGGCTCTGTTCGACGTGCAATGCCTGCGTCAGCCGTTGTCCCCGGGGGGTAGCCATCACGGATGTCATACGCGCCGTCAGAAATATCACCACGGACAGCATTCCGCGGGCCGTCCCGGCGAGCTTAAAGAGCGCCGTGGCGAGTCTGAAGAGCGCGGGCAACCCCTGGGCCGGGACCAGGGATGAGAGGGCCAACTGGGCGCGGGACCTCGACATACCGCCACTCAGCGAGGAGACGGAGGTGCTCTATTTCTCCTGCTGCGTGCCTGCCTACGATCCGAAGATGGGGAAGGTGACCCGATCCACGTGCAGGGTGTTGAAGGAGACGGGGGCCAAGTTCGCCATTCTCGGAACGAAAGAGAGCTGTTGTGGCGAAAGCGTTCGAAAGGCCGGCAACTACGACCTTTTTGAAAAGCTCGCCAAGAGCAATATCGACGCCTTTCGGGAATCGGGGGTGAAACGGATAGTCGCAAGCTCGCCCCACTGCTACGATACCTTCAAAAACGAGTACCCCGAATTGGGAGCCGATATTGAGGTGGAACATCTCGCCCACTACCTGGCCCGCGCCATGGACGAGGGCACGCTCTCCTTCCGAAAGCCATTTCCCAAGAAGGTCGTCTATCACGACCCCTGCTATCTGGGACGCCACAGCGATATATATGATGAACCCCGTAAGGTCTTGGGCGGTATTCCGGGACTGACACTCATGGACGAGATGAATACCCGGGAGAATAGCCTTTGCTGCGGCGGCGGGGGTGCAAGGATATGGATGGAGACCAAGAAGGGCGAGCGATTTTCCGACATCCTGGTGGAACAAGCCGTCGAACTGGGCGCCGAAGTCCTTGCTACGGCCTGCCCGTACTGTATCCTGAACTTCAGGGACAGCATCATGACCATGGGAAGGGAAGACGTGCTCGAAGTGAGAGATATTTCAGAAATTGTTGACGAAGTAATCTGAGGCAGGAGAAGGTTATGCCCGATGAGGCCAATGTAAGTCATATACCCGTACCGCACCGGAAGAGAATCGGAGCGGTCATGGTGCTCGGAGCCGGCGTAGGCGGCATACAGGCCGCGCTCGACGCCGCGGCGTCCGGGTTCAAAGTATATCTGGTCGACAAGGGGCCTGCCATCGGCGGAAAGATGTCTCAGCTCGACAAGACATTTCCGACCAATGACTGCTCCATGTGTATCCTGTCGCCGAAATTCATTGAATGTGCCACGAACCCGAATATCACCATAATGACGAACACTCAGCTTGAGCGCCTGGAAGGGGAAGCGGGCGCGTTCGAGGCCCACCTGGTCCAGGAACCCCGGTATGTCGATGAGGATAAATGCACGGGGTGCGGCACGTGTACCGAGTACTGCCCCATCTATGTCCTTGACGCGTATAATCAAAACCTCGCAAAGAAAAAGTGCATACACGTCCATTTTCCCCAGGCGGTCCCGGCGGTTTCGGTAGTCGACACGGCTCACTGCCTGTTTCTTAACAGAAAGGAATGCCAGATCTGTGTGCCGACCTGCAAGAACAAGGCTATCGATTTTCACCAGCAGCCCAAACAGCTCTCTTTGAAGGTAGGCAGCCTGATTCTATCGCCCGGCTATGAGCCTTTCGATCCCATGACGCAAAGCCAGTACGGGTATCATCGATTCACCAATGTCGTTACCAGCCTTGATTTCGAACGGATGATAAGCGCCTCGGGTCCCAATGGCGGTGAATTGCAGCGTCCCTCGGATGGAAAGGTCCCGCACAGGATAGCCTGGATCCAGTGTGTCGGATCGCGGGATGAGACCTCCGGATGCTCATACTGCTCCGCGGTCTGCTGTATGTACGCCACAAAGCAGGTAATCTTGTCCAAGGAGCACCACCCTGAGATCGAGGCGGTGATCCTCCACAATGATATCCGTGCCTACGGCAAGGGGTTCGAGCGGTTCTATAACAGGGCCAAGAACATGCCCGGAGTCCGCTACATATGGGCCAAGGCCTCGATACTCGGGGAGCAGCCCGACAGCGGCAGCGTGGTCCTCAGATACCGTATAAACGGGACCTCGGTCAAGGATGAGGAGTTCGACCTGGTCGTGCTTTCGGTGGGGTTGAGCCCGACCCAGGGCAACCGGGAGCTGGCGGAGAGACTGTCCGTACGGCTCGATGAGCACGGGTTCTGCGAGAGCCCTGTCTTTTCGCCCATGGAGACTTCCCGGAGCGGGGTCTTTTCCTGCGGTGTGTTTCACGCCCCGATGGATATCCCCGATACCGTCACCATGGCAAGCGGTGCTGCGTCCCTTGCCTCGCAGCTCCTTTGGGAGCAGCGCGGGACCTTGATGGAAGACAAGGTCTATCCGAAGGAACGTGACGTGAGAGGGGAGCCGCCGCGCCTGGGGATCTTTGTGTGCGACTGCGGCACCAATATCGCCAAGGTCGTCGATGTGAAACAGGTCGTGGCGTACGCGAAGCGGCTCCCGGGCGTGACCCACGCCGCCGAGGAAACCTTTGCCTGCTCCGTCGACTCTGTCGGCCACATGGCGGAGACGATCAGGAACAAGGGGCTCAACCGGGTGATTGTTGCCGCCTGCACACCGAGAACGCACGAGCCCGTTTTCCAGAACGTCCTTCGCGAGGCCGGTCTCAATCCTTATCTTTTTGAATTCGCCAACATCCGTGAGCACTGCTCTCTCGTCCACATGACGGACAAGAGACGGGCAACGGAGAAGGCAAAGGACCTCGTGCGCATGGCCGCTGCACGGGCGACTCTCCTGGAGCCCCTTTACCAGGTTTCCTACGACGTCAACCGGTCCGCCCTGGTTATCGGAGGCGGCGTGTCAGGTATGGTTGCGGCCCTGAGCCTGGCCAATCAGGGCATCAAGGTCCACCTGATCGAGAAAACCGATGTGCTGGGCGGTCTGTCTGTGAAAATCCCGGAAACCCTCGAAGGAGGAGACGTGCGGGCTCTGATCAAGGACCTCATCGGTCAGGTCCGTGATAACGCGCTCATCGATGTGTCAACCGGAGCCGAGCTGGTGGAGTACTCCGGGTACGTAGGGAGGTTCACTTCCAGGGTCAAGGTGGGCCCGGCAGGGGCTTTGAAGGAAATCGAGCACGGTGCGACCATAGTGGCCGTGGGCGCCGAGGAATCGACGCCTCAGGAATACCTCTACGGAGAGGACAAGCGGGTGATGACGCTTCTGGAGTTCGATGAAGTGTTAACGGACGCCGACCGTCTCAAGGACTGTAACGGCGTGGTCTTCATACAGTGCGTGGGGTCGAGGAATGACGAGAGGCCCTATTGCAGCCGGGTCTGTTGTTCCCACTCCGTGAAGAGCGCCCTGAAGCTCAAGGAGTTTAAGCCCGAGATGGACGTCTATGTCCTGTACCGTGATATGAGGACTTACGGGTTCAGAGAGGACTATTATAAGAAGGCCTCGGACCAGGGCGTCATCTTCATCCGGTACGATACGGACGATCCACCCGACATTCAGGCCGTTGAAGAGGACGGCAGGGCCATTTTGCGGCTGACGGCTACCGAGCCGATGCTCGGCCAACGGATCGAGATCGATGCGGACATGGTCTGTCTGGCTGCCGCCACCGTTCCGCGGGCCGACAATCGACCGCTCTCCCGCCTTCTCAAGGTGCCTCTCAATGAGGACGGCTTTTTCATGGAGGCCCACATGAAGCTTCGCCCCGTCGATTTTGCTACGGACGGGATCTTCATGTGCGGCACTGCCCATAACCCTAAGTTTATCGACGAGAGCATCAGTCAGGCTCAGGCTGCTGCCTCCAGGGCCATGACCATCCTCGCCCGGGAGCAGCTCAGGGCAGGTGGGCCCGTCAGCAGGGTGACGTCCGCAAAATGCAGCACCTGCGGCCTCTGCCAGCATGTCTGTCCTTATCAAGCCATTTCCCCTGGAGTCGATGGGGTTGCCATGGTCAACGAAGCTCTTTGCAAAGGATGCGGCGTCTGCGTCTCCTCATGCCGGAGCGGCGCTTTAGACCTGGGCGGCGTGAGCGACCAGCAGACGTGGTCCATCATCCAGGCGTTATAGGAGTGTAACACATGACGGAATCCGGCACATGGGAACCTAAAATCGTCGCCTTTCTCTGCAACTGGTGCAGCTATGCAGGGGCGGACCTGGCAGGCATCAGCCGGATCCAGTACCCGCCCACCATACGCGTCATCCGCGTGCCCTGCTCCGGAAGGATAGATCCTTTGTTCATTCTGACCAGTCTGCAGAAAGGGGCGGACGGCGTGCTGGTGAGTGGCTGCCACCCGGGGGAATGCCACTATCTGACCGGAAATTACAGCGCCAGAAGAAAGTTTGCCCTTCTGAAAAGCCTTCTCGGGTATGTGGGCCTTGAAGAGGACCGGGTGCAGTTCAGTTGGGTATCGGCATCGGAGGGGGCCCGCTTCGCGCGAGTAGTGGAGCAGGTGACCGCCCGGATCACGGCGCTGGGGCCCGCAAAGCAATTGGTGAAAAATGTCCCCGGAGGTTCATTCGATGTTGCAGCTCACTCATAAAATCAGAGAAGCTGCCCGCACGCTTCTGCGGGACAAGCAGGCGCAGGTAGTCATCGGTTTTGAGCAGGGAAGTCTACCGCTGCGGGGCCGGCCCTGCTTCATCAGGAAAGAAGAGGACGTCGACCGGCTCGTCTGGAACGGCTTTTCCGACATCAACCTGGCCCGGTACCTGGTGAAAAGGAAAGAAAAGGCGGCCATCGTGGCCAAGGGATGCGACAGCCGCGCCCTGATGGAGCTCATCAAGGAGAACCAGGTCGTGAGGGACCAGGTGATCATCATAGGAGTCCCTTGTGAAGGGATGATCGATCAGCTCCGCCTAGAGGCGGAAGTGGATCACAAAGCGATTCTGGAGGTTGAGGAAACGGAAGACCGTCTGACCCTCAAGGGGCGTGGGTTCGAGAAGGTCCTCGATCGCCGGGAGTTCCTCTATGAACGGTGCAAAACATGCGGCCATCGCAACCCTGCCCTCTGCGACGTGCCGGTGGGGCAATCGATAGAAGAAAAGGGGCAGGATACCTTTTCCGACGTGGAAGCTTTTGGCACCCTGGATCATGAAAAACGGTGGGCCTATCTGGCCGGGGAGGCGGGCAAGTGCATTCGCTGTTACGCATGCCGGAACGCCTGCCCCTTATGCTACTGCCCCGAGTGTTTCGTGGACACCTCTCAGCCTCAATGGATCGGTAAATCTACGGGCCTGTCGGACACCATGGTCTTCCACCTGCTCCGGGCCTTCCACCTGGCGGGTCGCTGTGTGGGCTGCGGGGCCTGCGAGCAGGCGTGTCCCATGGGGGTGGACATCAGGAAGCTGAATAGAAAGCTCCTGAAAGACGTGAAGGAGCTTTTCAATTATGAAGCAGGGGGCAGTCTTGAGGAGCCCAATCCTCTGGCGACTTTTTCGCCCGATGACCCCGAGCCTATTATGGTGAATCCATGATTCCGGAAGATGTGAAGATACTGAGGAAAGAGCGACTGGAACCTTTTCTTGAGGGCCTTCTTCAAGATCACGTCGTTTTTGCTCCCACGAGAAAAGGGGAGTTCCTTTTCCTTGACAGGATTGGATCTGCCCGTGACGTCGTTCTGGAGGACGGGAAGACGAAGAACTCCGCAAAGGATGCCCTGTTTCCTCAGAGGGAACAGATGTTTGCGTACCAAGCCAAGGAAGGAAATATGGAGGTACGTGTGCCTCCCACGGCAGAAGAAAAACAAGTCCTCTTCGGCGTCCGTCCCTGCGATGCCAGGGGGCTCCTGCTCCTGGACGCGGTGTTCGGGGGTGAGTGCCGGGACCCCTATTATGCCGATAAAAGAGCCGGGACCCTCGTCATCAGCATGGCCTGCGTCACGCCGGGTCCGTCATGCTTCTGTCTCTCCCTGGGCGGAGGCCCATGCGTGAGCGACGGGTCGGACCTGGTCCTTCTCGACCTCGGGGACCGCTACCTGGTTGAGGCGGCGACTGTTAAGGGGAAGGCTTTCCTGCAAGACGGGCTTTTTGAAGATGCCGACGAGGAAGCGCGTGCCCAGGCGGAAACAATCAGGAAAGAGGCTGAGTCTTCAATGGACCCGGCTGTCATCGGGGAAGCACTGGAACAGCGATTGGAGCAGTCCGTCGACGATCTTCCATGGGGGGATATCACAGAGTCGTGTCTTGGCTGCGGGGTCTGCACCTTCCTTTGTCCCACCTGCCATTGTTTCGACATCTGCGACGAGGCCACGGCCGCGGCCGGAGAAAGGATCAGGATCTGGGATTCCTGCCAATTTCCCCTCTTCACCAGGGAGGCCTCCGGTCACAATCCCAGACCTTCCGAGAAAGAAAGATTCAAGCAAAGGATCATGCACAAGTTCAGCTATCTTCCCAAGGGCCGGAAAATGGCGGGGTGCGTGGGGTGCGGCCGTTGCGTGACGGAATGCCCGGTAAACCTCGACATTCGTGAGGTCCTGAAAAAAATATCACAGGCCGAGGCGCGGTAATGGAAAATCCTTATGTCCCGTTTCTCATGAAAATCGAGGAGATCATCACCGAAACAGAGGATCAGATGATAAAGACCTTTGTGCTCGCTTTCGCCAGGGAGGAGGACAAGGAGCGGTTTGCCTATATACCCGGCCAGTTCGCGGAGGTTTCGGTTTTCGGCAAAGGCGAGGCCCCTTTCGGCATGGCTTCCACCCCCACCCTTCCGGAGCGCCTGGAGTTCAGCGTGAGCAAGATCGGGGTGGTCACAGGCGCCCTCCATAATATGGAGAAAGGGGACATGGTAGGGGTGCGCGGGCCTCTGGGGAACGGGTATGCCGTGGAGGCTTTCAAGGGCAAGAACCTCCTCCTCGTGGGCGGCGGGTTCGGGTTTTCGACCCTGCGGTCTTTGACGAACTATATCCTTCATGAAGGAAACAGAGAGGCCTATGGAGACCTGACGGTCATCTACGGGGCAAGAAAACCTGGGCTGCTTCTCTACAGGAGGGACCTCGAAGCCTGGGGGCAGCGCACAGACCTCCGGCTGCACCTCACGGTGGACCAGAAAGACGAGGGAGACGGATGGCAGGGTAATGTCGGCCTGGTGCCCAACATCGTCCGGTCCGTTGCGCCCAGCCCCGAGAATGCAATCGCCGTGGTCTGCGGACCCCCGATGATGATGAAGTTCACGCTGCCGGTGCTCAGGGACCTGGGATTTAGCGACGAAACTATTCTTCTCTCCCTGGAAAAGCGGATGAAGTGCGGGATAGGGAAGTGCGGCCGCTGCAATGTGGGAAGCAAATATGTGTGCAGCGACGGACCTGTATTCTCTCAAGCGGAGCTGGCACATTTGTGAGGAGAGGCCCGGTATGGGCTTATCCGGAAGGCCGCGTAGTTTTTAGATGATCCCCGGGACCCGCGAGGGCGCAGATAATGGGGAGGTGCGAGGAGAGTTATGTTTGGTTGGCATGGAAGGATACTGAGAATCGATTTGACGCAAGGAACCTCCTGGGTCGAGGATATGCCGGCCTACCTGATGAACTACTACATCGGCGGCCGGGGCATGGGCGTCAGGATCCTCTTCGACGAGATCGACCCCCGCATCGATGCCCTCAGCCCCGCAAATAAGCTGATCTTTGCGACAGGCCCCTTGACGGGCAGCGGTGCGCCGGCAGCGAGCCGCTTCATCGTGTCCGCCAAGTCCCCGCTCAGCAATTGCGTAGCGAGTCCCTGCTGCGGCGGCTACTTCGGCGCCAACTTGAAGTATTCGGGCTACGACCTCCTGATCTTTGAAGGCAAATCGCCCGAGCCGGTCTATGTGACCATTATGAATGACCGGGTGGAGATACATCCCGCGGGCCACCTCTGGGGGAAAGTCGCCTCCGAGACGGAAAACACGATCCGGAAAGAGATGAAGACACTCTATGGCCTCGACAACTGGGCCCTCAACTCCATGGGCATTGCCGACATCGGCCCCGCGGGAGAGAACCTGGTGAGATTCGCCGCCATCATGTCCGACGGTGGACGGGCCGCGGGACGCTCCGGTCTGGGTGCGGTCATGGGATCGAAGAACCTCAAAGCCGTGGCTGCCCTGGGGACGGGTCAAGTCAACATCGCCGATGTGGAGGGTTTCAGGAAGGCGGTGATGGCGTTCTATAAGGAAGCACGGGACAGCGGCGAGTTCTATAAGCGCCGGAGGTTCGGGACCTGGGGGCTCCCCGGCCGGGCCAACGCGAGCAAGAGCCAGGCTGCCTTCAATTTCAAGGCAGGGTACTCCGAGGCCTTTGTAAAGTATGAAAACCCGGAGGTCATCCGCGACCTGATCCGGGTGCGGGACGAGGCATGCTTTTCCTGCCCCTTCTCCTGTGGAAAGAGAAGTCGCATCAAGGACCCGGAATACCCGTTGACGGCGAAAGGCCCGGAGCATGAGACCATGGCCCTCCTGGGGGCGAATTGCGGTCTCGGAGACATGGAGGACATCTGCCGGGCCAATTATCTCTGCAACGAGCTTGGCATGGATACGATCACGGCCGGCGCCATGATCTCCTGTGCCATGGAGCTCTTCGAAGAAGGCCACCTGCCCGAAGCAGACCTCGGTTACCCCTTGGAGTTCGGCAACACAAACATGTTCACCCTGCTCAAACAAATAGCCCACAGGGAGGGCATCGGCGATCTCATGGCCGAAGGCGGCATAGTCTTTGCGACGAAATATGGGCATCCCGAATTATTTATGGGGATAAAAGGCATGGGTATACCGGCCTGGCACCCCCAGGCATTCGATGCCCTGGGGTTGCAGTACGCCACCTGCAATACGGGAGGCAGCCACACCAAGTCGACCATGCCCTTTTATGAAGGTCGAAAAGACCCTGCCTATTTTGTGGAATTCACAAAGAAGGACCAGGACTATATCGCGGCCGCCGATTCAGGCGTGCTATGCTGGATCATCTACCACGGTCCCCTATGGGGGGAGAAATTGTCCGAGTGGATTACCTATGTGACAGGCGTCGCTCACACGAAAGAGGACCTCGACCGGCTGGGAGAGAGGATATGGAACCTTGAGCGCCTGTTCAACATGAGGGCGGGCCTCACCGGGAAAGACGATGCCCTGCCGCCGCGCATAACGAAAGAGCCGCGGGTGAAGAACCGGGTGGTCCCCCTCGATTCGCTGCTTGTCGAGTATTATGAGTGGAGGGGTTGGGACCAGAGAGGCGTGCCGACCAGGAAGAAGCTCAAGGAGCTGGCACTGGACAAAGAAGGGGATGAGGTGATATGAAGCTCAAGATAGACCACAAAGTATGCACGGGCTGCAAGCAGTGTGAAATTGCCTGCTCTCTGGCACACACAGGGAGTGTGAACCCCTGGAGGTCGCGGATCAGGGTCTTCGTGGGAGAGGAATTCTGCTTTCCCGTCATCGCGGGCCCTTACACGGAGGCCGCCTGTAATTCAAAAGGCATCCGCATGGTCGAGGGGGTCGAGGTAGACGCATGCGTCATATGCCGGGCATCATGCCCCGCAAAATCGGTGTACAAGGAGCCTGACACGGGCATCCCGCTGAAATGCGACTTCTGCGGCGATCCTCCCAACCCGCAGTGCGTCCAGTGGTGCGCCCCCAATGCCCTGACGCTGGTGGAGGATTAGAGGAGGAACGGATGGGCGGGTGGTATCTGGGCCACACCTACTTCATTGACTGCGATGCAGCCTCAATAAAGGAAAAGTCCGCAGAACTGACCGCAGGCATCGAGGGGGAAAAGGAAAAGGCGATCCGCATCTTTCATTTTGTCAGGGACGAGATCAGATACGACATCTATTCGCCCAGGTCAAACGATGCAGACTTCAAGGCGAGTCATGTCCTCGCGGCTGGAGAGGGTTATTGCGTGCAGAAGGCAGTGCTGCTCGTTGCGCTGGCCCGTGCCGCGGGTATCCCTGCCCGGCTCAGATTTGCGGAAATCCGCAGTTACCTCACCTCCCCGGCGCTCGTGGAAAAAAGAGGGAGCAACGTCTTCCCCTATCACGGGCTTACGGACCTCAACATCGACGGCCGCTGGGTCAAGGCGACGCCCACCTATGACGTTGACTACTGTGTGAGAATGGGGGTCGGGCCCATCGAGTTCGATGGAGAAAGGGATGCCATGCTGCCGCTCTATACCCTGGACGGAAGGCGCAACACGGAGTATATTTTGGACAGGGGTTTTTTTGAAGATCTCCCCATAGACGAAATACGAAGGACTTCCACCTCTTGGAAATACATGAGACCCTGAGACCCGGTGTCCTTCTCCTTGCCACCATGGACACCAAGGGGCCCGAGGCCCTCTATCTGAGGGACACGCTCAGGGGTCTTGGAGCGGAGCCCCTCCTCATGGACCTCTCCACGAGATACGGGGACCCGGCCCTGCGACCGGAGATTCCGGCAGGCCTTGTGGCCGAAGCCGGCGGGAGCAGCCTGGACGTTGTGGCCGGCCGCAGGGAAATGGCTCCCAACATGGAGATCATGGCGGCCGGTGCCGCTAAGATCGCCCTGGGACTGGTAAAAGAGGGGCGCATCAGCGGTGTGATCGGCATCGGCGGCTATAGCGGCAGCTTCATGATCACGGCCGTCATGCAGGCCCTTTCCTTCGGACTCCCCAAGCTCATGGTATCGTCCGCGGCCGCCCTGCCCGGCCTTTCCAACCAGTTCCTCAAGACCAGCGACATTATGCTCTTCCACTCCGTTGTCGAGATCTCCGGACTTCCCGGTCCCGTGAGGAACGTGCTCCGAAGGGCGGCCTACGCCCTCTACGCAATGGTCCAGGGCCGTGCCGTCGATCCCGTCATCGACAAGGAGAGGTCGATCGCCATGACCATGTTGAGCACCTGTGAGAAGTGTGCCAGGTCCGTGAGGCTCGCCCTGGAGAAGCAAGGCTACCAGGTGGTCGGATTTCATGCCGCCGGAATCGGCGATCGCGTCATGGAAGATATGATTGCCGACGGGTCGTTCCACGGGGTCATCGATCTCGCGCCCGGAGGCGTGGGCGAACATCTCTACGGGTTCATGCGGGACGCCGGGGCGCATCGTTTGGAATCGGCCGGCAAGGCGGGCATTCCCCAAATCATCTCCACCTGCGGTGTGAACCATATCACCCCATCCAGATCAACAACGAGGCCGGAGCATGCGGGCCGGAGAAAGTACGACCTCGATGGATTTCGGACCTGGATCCGCATGACCCCCAGGGAGCTATTGGAGGTCGCAGAGGTCTTCGCATGGAAGTTGAACAAATCGGAAGGCCCGGTAAAGGTCCTTATTCCCCTAAAAGGCTGGTCCGCGGTCGACTCACCGGGCAGCCCCACCTATGACCCCGAGGAAGATGCCATATTCGTGAGGGGGCTGAGAGCAAAAGCGAAGAAAGAGATCGAGATTATCGAGGTGGAGGCGAATATGGAGGACGGGGAGTTTGCGGAGGCAGTAATAAGGGCGGCACGCGATATACTGTAAGAGCGGCCGGGTTAATTATCCTCTGGGTATACCCCCGGCTCTGCCGGGGGACTCCAAAAGTTTGACATTTTCGGGAATATAAAAGAAAACCTCCTCCAATGTGAACCGCTCGAAGTTACACAAGGAGGAGGCCTTAGTGAATAACTTTCAGAGTTTAAATCACACCAGGTGGGATTGCAAGTTCCATGTGGTGTGGATACCGAAGTACAGGAAGAGGGCACTCTACGGGCAGCTCAGGAAACAGTTAGCGCCGGTGCTCAAGGAGCTGGCGAATCAGAAGGAAAGCGAAGTATTGGAAGGGCGTCTCGTAGAGGATCACGTACACATGCTCATATCAATACCGCCCAAGTATGCCGTCGCCCAAGTTATAGGCTACATCAAGGGGAAGAGCGCCATATGGATCGCCCGTACGTGCGGAAGGAGAAAAAACTTCATCGGCCAGAATTTTTGGGCCAGGGGCTACTATGTGACAACGGCAGGGTTGGATGAAGAAACGGTCCGCGACTACATCAGAAAGCAGGAAGACGAGGATAAGAAGCTCGATCAGCTCAAGATGTTCGACGAGTAGGGCTACCTTTAGGTAGCTCACGGTGTTTAACCGCTTTGAGCGGTTCACATATTTTCAAACCCCCGGCTCTGCCGGGGGATGAGTGATTTCGCGCCATGCACCGAAATCTCGGGGTCGCGCGTCCTCGACGTACGAGAGAGTACGCCTCCGGGCGGCGGCCCCGAGATTTCGGCACCTATCATCGAAATTTCCTCCGGCCGGGGAAAGACGTTACGCAGTGCACCTCGGGCTCGAAGACATTCGTGTCGACGAATGTTCTATCGCCGCTCATGAATCTCCTCTCGTGTCACGGAGACCTTTCCGTTTGTGCCCAGGTCGAAGCCTGACTCAAGCAGCTTGAGCTGTCGCTCGCGCGCCTTTGCATAGCCTGTTGCAGTGTTCAGGCGCTGCTCCAGACACTGCCGTACCAGCTCGTTGAAGGATTTCTCTTCCCGAACAGCGAGCAATTTCGCTTTCTTCACGAGCGCTTTGGGAAGTGAGAGGGTGACATTCTGCTTTTCCATACATCCCTCCTGCAGAAAGCATATCTACACGTAAATATGTGTAACGCTATTTTCGATGTATGTCAATAAAAGGCCCATTGTGTGTGGGAACGATAAGCGAATAACTGGTACTCCGGCCACCGGCCGGGTCTTTGGCCAGAATGCCGTGTGTCACGAGTTCAAGAATGTCGCGCAATGCGGTGTCCTGGGAGCACTTCGCCATCTTGGCCCATTTCGACGATGTCAGTTTACCTTCGATCCCGTCAAGCAGCTTATTCAGGACCAGACGCTGGCGGTCATTAAACGGTGTTCCAGCGTACGATTCCCAGAAGCGGGCCCTCTTGAGCACGATTGCAAGTGTGCTCTCCACGCCGTGAAATGCGTGGTTCAGGCAATCGAGAAACCATTCCAGCCGTGCCGTAACGTCAAGCGTTCCTTTCTGTGTCTCCTCCAAACCACCATAATAGGCGTCCCGTTCGTTCCGTATTTGTGCCGACATGCTGTAGAAGCGTTGAGAACTCTGCTCCGACCTGGCGAGCATCATGTCAGTGAGAGCACGGGCGATACGTCCATTGCCGTCTTCGAAAGGATGGATGGTGACAAACCAGAGATGGGCGATACCCGCCCGCAGTACGGGATCGGTGCTGTGATCGTTGTTAAACCAGTCAAGAAAGGCCGTCATTTCTTGCTCTATCCGACCGGCAGCCGGGGCTTCGAAATACACACGCTCATGACCGACCCCGCCTGAGACAACTTGCATTGGACCTTTGCCGTCATCCCGCCAGTCGCCAACCTTGATCTTCCTAACCCCGCTGTACCCGGTGGGAAAGAGCGAGGCATGCCAACCGACCAACCTTTCTTTGGTTAAAGGCTTATCATAATTCTGCGTGGCATCAAGCGTCATTTCTACCACGCCCTCGATGTTTCCGGACACCGGGGTCAGTGCCCCTATGTCCATGCCGAGATGCCGAGCGATAGAGGATCGCACCTGTTCCCTATCGAGTATCTCTCCTTCAATTTCGCTGGATTTCACCACATCGAGCGTCAGCGTTTGAAAGACGGTTTCCGCACGAAGAGAAAAGCCCATGGCCTTCATCCGTCCGATCAGTTCCCCTTGTCTATATCGCACAGCGGCAAGCTTTTGATCCACGGTCTCATGATTCCAGCGGAAATGAGGCCAGTCCGGTAATTCATGGATATAGCGTTTCAATCGTCGCATATCATGCGGATATTATAGATCATATTCACCGCAAATGCAACAGTTAAACCACGTTAAAGGCGGAGAATAAAGCCGGCAATTGTCGCAACGCCCTGCGACCGTAACGGTTTAGGAGTACCCTCAGGGAGGACGGGGGGAATATTCATTCCGTTTTCCCTGAGGAAAGAAAAAGGAGATGGTCTTAAGAAAGTGAATAGGGGCGCTTGATGTGGAACCACTATGGCATAATTGGTATCTTTTTCAGCGCCGCCAACACCTGTCTTCTTAGTTCGACTATTTATTTGCTTATGGTCGTCCCCCTTGTCTCCCCTCGCGTCCATACTAAACTACGCCGAATTCGTTTTCCACCGCCGCTTTGCATTGGTCCATGGTCATCAGAGCAGTTATTAGTCCGTTTTGCTCGTCATTATTGGAATGAAACATTTGCCAGAGCTGTGAAAAAAGAGAATCTTCAGCGGCCGGGTTCCAGCCAGAAAGTTTTCGCCAATCGTCAGCCCATCGTTGTGCCATACTTTTAAATAGTTCCATATTCAAACTGGCAACTAAGTTTGTACAGACAGCTCCGGCCTCCTGTAACTCCGCAAATCCTATACTTACACGCAGAATGCAGCCGCTGATGCCCGGTATTTGGAGCCTGACGGCATTTTTTCCGGGAACACAGGCCCCCGCGTGAACGATACCATGCCTCAACTCGCACAACTTATCGAATTCATCAAATACGGACAGGCGGCTGTTGATCTGGATTCCAGTGTACTTTTGACAGGTGCCCAAAATGTTCTTGGAAGAAGTGAAGGAGTAGTGTTCAAAGGCGCTTCGAAGGGCATTAGACGGATCATGCCAAATAACGGCTCCGAGGTCGATTGTCTCATCGGCTGACTGGGACTGAGAAATGGGACAAATGGATAGAATGCCTGACAAAATATCTCGGACATAGTTTTCTGTAGCAGAGACTATACCCGTGAGCAAAAGGCCTCCTGCATGTGGACTTTTCTGTAAAAAGTCCACATCTCCAATCTTCAGGATTTCTTGGGATAACATATAGAAGGTATCGATGGGTGATTGAAGAGGCAGACTGCCAGAGACAACGTAACGCTGAATATCCGCAATTCTGATGGTTTGAGGTGCCTGACTGACAGCGCTTTCCCACCTCACGATATACTTTCCTCAGCGTAGCCATAGATGCGCTTTGCCCACACCGGTCCTATCATGTGAACGCTTCTCAATTCCTTGAACTCATGATCCATCAATATGTCCTTGATAGTGCTTAACTGTGAGTGTTCCTTAATGGTTTTGACCCTGTTTCGTGTAAGGGCGAGCACTGAGATATCTTTGGACACGATTGATTCAAACGAAGAAATGGTTTTGAGTTGGGCACCGCAGTTGTCAAGAGCCAAGGTAATTCCCCACCCCCGGGGCGGCGGTAATTCCTCACTTCTGCCCGGATGGGTAGTCAGTCATCGGTTGTTGTTTGGGCTCAGTTTCCTCCTATATGATTCTCCTTCATCTATAATGATGTGATGGGCATGGTGGCTCAGGCGGTCGAGCGCTGAGTTGGCCATGACCGGATCGGGGAAAAGACCTATCCAGTCCTGCGGCGGCCGGTTGCTGGTGATGACGATGGATGACCGAAGGTGCCGCTCCGCGACGAGCTCGTAGAAGTCCTCCGCCTGGATCGGCGTCAACGCTGTAAGCCCGAAGTCATCGATAATGAGGAGGTCCGGTCTCACGAACCTCTTGAGCTGCCTCTCCCATGACTGATCCGCTCGTGCCGCAAAAAGGCTCCTGAGTATCTTTGCCGATTTAATAAAGAGCGTCGTATATCCTCTCCTGCAAGCCTCGTGTCCCAGCGCCTCGGCCAAGTGGGTCTTCCCCACGCCGGCGGGTCCGTATATGAGGACATGCTCTTTTTTCTCTATGAACAGACAGGTCGCGAGGTCGGTAACAACGCCCCTTCTGATCCTTGGATTGAAGGCAAAGTCGAACCCCTCCAGAGTCTTCTCTTCTTCGAAGGCGGCCTGCCGGATACGGAGGGATAGCTTCTTCGCCTCTCTCCGTTCGATCTCGTCCTGGATGATAAGGGTGAGAAAAGCGAGATGGGACAGGTCGTCATTTGTCACCTGGGCAAGCCTGAGCTCCAGGCTTTCCAGGAACCCTCCCAGCTTCAACTTACGTAATTGGTCTATGAGGTGGTGGTCGATCATCGCGCGACCCCCTTAAAATAATCGGGTGATCGGAGGAAGCGCTTCCCCAGTTCCGACAACGGCGCCGTTCTGGTGGTCATGTGATCTGTCTGGGTCATGCCGTTCTCAAGCATGGCCTTGATGCTCTTGTATCTGGTATTGCCGAAGGAAAGAGCCCTCTCCGCGACCTTCTCGATGATGTCGCGGTATTTTTCCGCGAGACGCAGGATTGCCTGGGTTTTACGGAGGTTCCTCATGGCGTGTTCCTCAAGGATTGCCGTGATGAGCGCCTCGGTGTGGGGACCATACTCGGCGGCCTTCTTCCGGCACCATGTAGGCGTTGCCATAAGAAAGGCGAGTTTATCCGGCGGATAGTCTGTCTGGTCGGTGACCCAGCTCCCTGGCCGGGACGCCCGCGGATGGAGCTTGATTCGCTCGTGGTCAAGGAAAACCTCTACCTTTTTGTACGTTCCCTTCGCCCACACCTTTTTCCCGATGTATCTCGTAGGGAGGGAGTAATAGGACTTGTCGAAGACGATGTGGTGGTCGGGATGGACCGTGCACTTCTTCCATAAGGGACGCTCGAAAGGCGCGTCCGGAAGGGCTTTCAGCCGGGGCCTTTCTTCGGCGAGGAAGACGGGATAGGGCTTTCTCTTTGTGGTACCATGGATCTCCTGGCCGATCTCCTCCTTGCACCAGTGCAGCGCCCGCTCGTTCGCCTCATGGATATCCTTGAACGTCCTGCCTGCAAGGAGATGCTTTTTCACCACCGCAACGGACCGCTCGACCTTTCCCTTTTGTTCGGCGTCCCCCGCCTTGGCAGGGTCAGCGACAAAACCATAGTATCGTTCGAGATCGGCATAGGCGTAATTGACGAGGGGGTCATAAATGTCCGCCTTCAAAACACCGGATTTTAGGTTGTCCAGGGTTACCCTTGCGGGTACCCCTCCGAGCCACTGGAAGGCCCGTTCGTGGCAGTCGAGCCAGGTGGGGATGTCCTGGTGGAAGACGAACCGCACGAACCGATGGCGGCTAAAAGACAGGGTCATGATGAACGCCCAGGTCTTGCGCTTCCTTTGCGCCTCGGGATCGTACATGAGCCCCGCGTAGCCGAAGTCTACCTGCGCCTCATCGCCTGCAGGCGTCTCGATGCGGACGGTCACGTGGGGCTTTTCCCGGTGGAACTCCTTTCTCACATACCGCTTGACGGTGGTGTAGCCGACGTCAATGTTGTAGTTCTCCTTCAAAAGCCGCCATGCCTGCTTGGCGGTCATGCGAGTGTCATCGAACCATTGTTTGATATCATCCCGGTACTGTGCGACGAGATCAAACGCCGGACGCTCGTAGGCAGCCGCCTGCGTTGCCATAAGGTCCTTCAACTTACCGATGATCTCCTGCTCGTCAGGGAGAGGACTTCCACGGTCTATCGACAGCTCGTTTATCATGCCAAGATACTTGCGCACGGTTTTGCGATCAAGGCCCAGCGATTTGCTGATCTGCTGGATCTTTCTTCCCTGGTGCCACTGGTAGATTGTCTCCACAACTTCATTCATCGGTATATCCCTCCTTGCCATGATCCCTCCGTTCCCATTTGTTGCCATAGGAATGGCAGGATCAGATTCGGTTTGTCTACCGACATCCGGCAAAAGTGGGGAATTATCTTGGCCCTACCAAGTGGGGAATAACCTTGGCCCTAAGAGCCTTCTAGTGGGGATATACCATAGTCCTCGACATAGAATCTTCCAAGTCACGTCCCAAATATGCGATGCGGTCAGCCATCCTAGCTGCACACCCTTCCCAGCTACATGGAAGTTTATCCCTCTTGCTAATGTTTTCTAATGGCAACCTATCTTTCCTGGGACTGAGTTTTTTGTCTGGTGCTTCACCACAATGGCAAATAATGCCATCCCTAACTGCATAAGTAAGGTTAAGGCTATTGCCCCGGTTCCCTAACACATCTACTACTCTTAATCCCTGAATTTCATGTATAAACCCACCAATATCACGACATTTGGAATTCAGTGAAGTTTCGCCTGCGTGACCAAAGGGTGCGTGACCAAGGTCATGACCTAAACCTATAGCGTAAGCCAACTCTGTATTTAGACCCAACCCACGTGCAATTGTCGCAGCTATTGTTGCAACATGCTGGGAATGCACTACTCTTGTACAAACATGATCATTCCGGGGGGAAAAATAGACCTGCGTCTTATGCTTAAGACGACGGTATGGGAGAGAGTGAATAATTGCTGTTTGATCTCTAAAATATGGACCCCTTACATCTTCTTCTCTTGGCTGCAACCGGACGGTATATTCGTCTTCTGTTAATGGATTCTGAAAGGTCGGTAAGTCCACTTGGGGGCCTCCTTGAACAAAAGGCTAACGCTCGATCCATGGGCTAATGTTGTCAAGTGTCAAATAAGATGTCATGTGTCGGCCCAGTGTCTTAGACCCCTTGTAAGCCCTCGTGTTCGTCCATCTTAAAAGGAACACGAAGCAATTGATCCTTCAGGAGCTTTATTGTATTGGGGTCTATTCTCGATGCTTTCGATCTGGCTTGCCACTCCGCAATTGCATCGTATGTGCAGTGTCTTAAGTAATTAAGAACTCCTTCGCTGCCCTTCAGTTGAGACCAATGAGGATGAACGGTATTGATAACCACAAGAATTTCTTCTAGCTCAGTTGAATCAACGGTTACGTATGGGTCATTAGGGGACATATCATTACTTATGTAAATCTTGACGATGACAGGGCCGACCACAGCTATGAAGGTTGCATCTCTGGTCGAAACCACTGATTGGGCAATCTTTTCAAAGGTGCGGTCTACGGATTCTGCTGCAGGGATCATTTCTATGGAGATTTGGTCGACCATTTCGGGAGATTCTAGCTCGCGTTTTAGTTCATCAATAGCGGCATCCGTCTCAGTCGAAGATGGGCCTCGTTCATCATCTTTGAATTTTCTATATTCCTTCGCTGCTTCTTTATAATCACTGCAGCATTTTAGTAAGCCCTCTTCAACAGCCTCCTCTTGGTTACCCAGCCATAGAATGTCATCTTTTGTGTGGCTGACGATAAAATCATCAAGATGGATTTCTCCAATTAACCTCTGGTTGACCAAGTCATTTGATCCTTGTATTTGCCCGTATAATGAGGATGGACGCCAAGAATCAGGCCATCCTTTTATGACCCTTCCGCAATAGATAATGGAAAACCCTGCATCTGCTCGGCTGCCTCTTTCAAGAATTCCCACCCACCCATAGGCTTTTTTGTCATCGACAGAGAATTCGAAATTCTTCTTATAACTGGTTCCGTTAGGTGCTCGCAAAATCTTGCCGTCAATATCATCCCACGAGAGCAATGTTCCCTGCCACTTCAATGCTAGTGTACTGTCTCAGTAACGGCTTTACAACGGGCCACCTTCTTGACGATATCTTCCGCTTTCTTCGTCCAAACAAAAGGCTTGGGGTTCTCGTTGTAGAGCCGGATGTACTCTTCGATGGCGGCTACCAGTTCCGGCACGCTTTTGAATACTCCCCGACGGATTCTTTTCCGTGTGATTTCTCCAAACCAACGTTCTACCAGATTCAACCAGGATGAGCTTGTGGGTGTGAAGTGAAGGGCAAAGCGAGGATGCTTTTCAAGCCACATTTTCACATTTGGGTGGCCGTGCGTTCCATAATTATCCAGGATCAAGTGAATTGCCAATTTCTGGGGCACTTCCCGGTTGATCTTGCGGAGAAACTTTAGGAATTCCGTGTTCCTGTGCCGGGGATAACAGGAGCCGATAACTTTTCCTTCCAACAGGTTCATCGCAGCAAAAAGACAGGTAGTACCGTTGCGTCGGTAATCGTGCGTCATTGTTCCGCAGCGCCCTTTCTTCATAGGCAGACCCGGTTGCGTCCTATCGAGCGCCTGCACCTGGGTCTTTTCATCGACGCATAGCACCACCGCCTTGTCGGGCGGATTCAGATAGACGCCTACAACATCCGTCAGTTTTTCCACGAATCGCTTGTCTTTGGATAACTTGAAGGTCTCCACGCGGTGCGGCTGCAAGCCATGGGCGTCCCAGATGCGTTGCACGGTCGCATGGCTGACGCCATGAGCCTTTGCCATAGTTCTCGTCGACCAGTGGGTTGAATCGGCAGGCGTTGTATGGAGGGTAGCTTCCACGATGGCATCAACCTTTTTCGGATCGAGTTGCCTTGAACTGGGACCATGAGGAGCATCTTCAGCCAATCCTGAAATGCCTTTCGCTCTAAATCGGTTTGTCCACAACAGAACCGTGGGGCGAGAGGCGTCCAATTCCTTAGCGATGGCGTTATGCGAGAGACCCCTTGCGGCAAGCAGGCAAATACGGGAACGGAGGACTACTCTTTGAGGCGTCTTTTTCGCACGAATCCAAGCTTCCAATGTTCTTTGCTGTTCTTCCGTCATCATGAGCTTATTGGCTGGTTTCCACATGCACCAAGTATAGCACAAGCAAAGGCTATTGTAAATATATTACTGAGACAGTACACTAGGACCTTGTTACGAAAATCCATGCGGTACATGGAGCGAAGGTATTCTTTGATTTTACCCAAAGTCCTAGCTGCAAAAGTTCGGTTATGTTTATGAATCTCGACTATGGTGTAGTGGAGATTCTCGTCCTTACCATCGATTGCCCCATAAGACAGGTCGCTATCTCCTCTCGCAATTTTTGGCACATCAACCGTGACTGAATGCTCGACGGTTTCCCCTAATTTCTTAGTTCTCACTGTCCATAGGTTGCCTAACCAGCATGCCGCTGTTTTAAGGCCCATGCCGTACTTTGAACGGCCGGAGGTATTTTTTGGAGGTAAAGCAACTGTCAGCGCGTCTTGCAATTCTTCGAAGGACATTCCTATTGAGTTATCCACAATTCGCAAAATGTCATCTTCTTTGCTATAAACTACAGAAACAAGCAAACCACCCTGCTCGGCTTTATAAGCCTGATCCAATACCAACTTGCTATCAAAGTAGGACTGAGTAGAATTGTCAATGAATTCGGCGATTGCATGCCAAGGAGTGTACGCCAGGCGCTTATAGGAGTTAATAACGTCCAGACCGACTTTCAAATCAATCCGCATTTCGTCCTCCAAGTGTTATTTGATAGGCTTCAGCGTCAAAGAGTTATCCTCCTGAAGAGACAGACAGTATTTTCTCTTTCTGTCCAGTGGGTTGGGGCCGAGAGGTGAAAGCCATACTCTATCTACCGAATCGATACGTTGCCAAAGACTTCTTTCTCCTTCGTGGTAAATCTCAACCTTCTCGTTTGGTCCAACAGTTAAGCTTGCTGGAGATTCGACAAGTAAAAAACGTGGTATTAACGGGTCAAAGGTGCATTGTGAAATGGCTTCTCCTATTGGTTCGGGTACTTCACCATTCAGCCGATAGGCGAACTCGTTACGTTGCGAAATAAATACTTCAAAAACGGCAAGGATCGCATCGTATCGTGAAAGCTCCTGGGTCCATTTATCATCGAAGCGGTTTAAGACCACCATTACCCTAGGCTGCTTGCCTTTCATCATCTCTTTCAGTTGCTGTAGGTCGAGAGCAGGCTCGGCTTGGTACAGCATTTCGGCTTCCTTGGAGCCATACGTGGCTCTGGCGAGAAGTCTGACCTGTGGTAGAACGTGGGTATGGAGAGAGTGATGATCCAATTCCACCTCGATCACCCACCATTCCCGGTATTTCTTTTCGATAAGGGCGAGGTCCGGCTTGGCTGTACCCTCCTCTGAAGAGACGGAGGTCTTAAAAGGAGCGACAACATATTGTGGAAATAGGATAGGCGAGGCCTGGCGGAAAAGCCTCTCGTATTCGATTTCGTAAAAGCTTTTAGGTGAGACGGAACGTGTCAATGAAAATGAGACACTTCCAGCAAATATTTAGTGTACCTCACCATCGCTCGTAAGCGACGGCTTGTTAATCCAGACGGCATCAGGCAGTGACGCCGGTTTCGGTATCCTCCCCTTGAACCGTTCCGGATGTTTTTCATAGGCAGCCCGCAGCACGTCCTTGCGATCTTCAATGATCCCTGACGCCCTCCCATGATGGACATCCGCAGGGGTGAGAAGACCCAACCCCGAATGGTAGTGCCCGGCATTGTACCAGGGAAAGAATGTCTGGCAAAAAGCCCTGGCATCCTCGATGGAACCGAACCTCTCTGGGAACTCCGGGCGGTACTTCATGGTCTTGAACTGAGATTCAGAATAGGGGTTGTCGTTACTGACGGAGGGTCTCGAATGGCTCCTGGTGACGCCAAGATCGGCCATGAGCAAAGCAACTGGTTTTGACGTCATGCTCGACCCCCTGTCCGCATGGATCAGGAGTTGATCCGGTTGGATCGTTTGCTTGGCGCAGGTCTCCGCAATCAATTTACGGGCAAGGGCGGCAAGTTCCCTGTGGGCCACCATCCACCCCACGACATAACGGCTGTAGATGTCGAGGATCACGTAGAGATAAAAGTAGGTCCACTTTACCGGCCCCTTGAGCTTCGTGATGTCCCAGCTCCACGCTTCGTTGGGCGCTCTTGCAAGAATCTCCGGCTTTGCATACCGGGGACGGGATACCTGCCTTCTCCTTTCTTTCAGCTCACCCTCTTTTTCAAGGATCCGGTACATGGTGCGCACCGAACAGAGATAGCTCTTCTCATCGAGAAGGGCCGCGTAGATTTCCCTGGGCGCCTTGTCGATGAAACGACCCGCGTGAAGGATATCGAGCACCTCGTTCCGTTCCTCGAAGGAGAGGGATAGCGGAGGAAGACGGCGTGAGGGCTCTTTCTCTCTTGGATGCCGCCACCGGTAAAAGCCCGCACGGGATACGTCGAGGGCGTTGCAGGCCGGCCGGATACCCACTTCACAGGCAAGCGACGCGGTGATGTTCATGACTTCTCCTCGCTGGACCCCTTGAGCAGTTCGGCCACTTTTTTTTGGACATCGATAATCAGCTCCGCCTGTTTGAGCTTATGCGCGAGTTTTTCATTTTCCTTTTCCAGTTCGGTAATACGGCGCACGTGGGGATCCGCCTTTTGCGCAGCAGGTCCTCTCTTCTTAGGCTCATCTTCTACAGTTTTCCCCCATTTTTGCCAATCGACCCACGTATTTATGCGGGTTTTCGGGCAATAATCTGAAAAACGGCCCTTTCCGTAGTGCCACGTTATTACCACTATTTGCTTGACAGGTAGGATAATAGTATTTAGTATAGTGGTGATATGTTCTTCAGAACCAAGAAGTCGGGACCCCGGGAGTATCTCCAGATCGTCCGCAATCGAAGGGATGAAGGAAAGGTGAAACAGGAGGTCATCGGAACCATCGGCCGGACCGATCTCCTTAAAGAAAGCGGTGCCATTGACAGCCTCCTCCGTTCGGGCGCCCGGTTCTCTGAAAGACTCGCCCTTCTGGATGCCTATGAGAAGGGGGAGGCATCTCCGGCGAAAGATACGAAGATAGGCATACTGCTTATCTTCGGTCGTCTCTGGAACGAACTCGGCATACGGGAAGTTCTCGATGATCTTCTTGCCCGCCGCCAGTTCCAGTTTCCCCTCGAAAGAGCCCTTTTTCTTACAGTGCTCCACCGTCTCACAGAAACCGGTTCCGACCGCTCCTGCGACGAATGGCAGAAGGACTACCGGATAGAAGGGACAGAAGATATCGCTCTTCACCATCTCTACCGGGCGATGGCATGGCTCGGTGAACCTCTTCCGGATCAAACAGACGCTACGCCCTTCTCGCCCCGCTGTGTGAAGGACATCGTGGAGGAGAAGCTCTTCGAGAAAAGAAAGGATCTCTTTGCCGACCTCACCCTTGCCTTCTTCGATACGACGAGCATCTACTTCGAGGGCGAGGGGGATTACTTGGGGGAGTATGGTAACTCGAAGGACAGCCGGCCTGATCTGTTGCAGATGGTGGTCGGCGTCGTCTTGGACCGATCAGGCACTCCCCTCTGCTCCGAGATGTGGCCCGGCAACACGGCCGACGTAAAGACCCTTCTCCCCGTCGTCACACGACTGCAAAAGCGCTTCGGCATAGGCAGGATATGCATAGTCGCCGACAGGGGGATGATAAGCAGGGAAACAATCGCCGAACTCGAAAGAAACCACATCGACTATATCCTGGGCGTCAGGATGAGAAGCCAAAAGGAGATAGGAACAGATGTTCTCTCCAGAGCCGGACGCTATCATGAGGTGGAAGAGAACCTGAAGGTAAAGGAAGTCCTGCACGGAGGCAAGCGTTATATCGTCTGCGTCAATGAAGACCAGGCGAAGAAAGATGCTCATGATAGGCAGGCCATAGTCGCGGCGCTCGAAGAGCGCCTGACGAAGGGGACGAAAGGCCTCATCGGGAATAAAGGCTATAGGAAGTACGTCAGGATGGAGAGGAATGCAGTGACGATCGACAACGACAAGATTGCCGATGAGGCGCGCTACGACGGCAAGTGGGTGCTCGCCACGAACACGTCCCTTAAACCGGAGCACGTGGCAAGACAGTACAAAAACCTCTGGATGGTGGAGCAGGCGTTCAGGACGATGAAATCCGTGCTCAACACACGGCCCATCTTCCACAAGAGGACCGAGACGATAAGAGGTCATGTCTTTTGCAGCTTCCTGGCGCTTATCCTCATGAAAGAGCTCAAGACCAGGCTTGCGAAGAAAGGCTGGAAGCTCGAATGGGACAGGCTGATCCGTGATCTCGATCATCTCAAGGAAATAGAAGTGTCGGCTGTCGGGAAAAACGTGATCATCAGAACGGAACTCAGGGGTGACACGGGCAAGGTGTTCCAGGCAGCGGGCGTCGCCGTCCCCTCTACAGTGAAACTGATAAACAGGACAGAGTCAGATGAGGCATGATCCCGTAACCCCAACCTCTTTTGTAGTGCCACGCCCTCTTTCTGTCTCTATAAGTCGTTAATTTTGCAGAAGAATAAATTTGTTGGTGTAGAAGATGAGTTAGGAACGAGGCCTTGGGCAACCTGACGCCGCCACGAGGTGAGGCTCGACGAGTAGAGACCTTCCCTGCGCAGAAGGGCTCCGATCTGGCCGGGCTCGGTACAGCTCTCCGCCTCTTTGAGGATACGGAGCTTATACGCCGCAGTGAATTTCCTGCGTACCGTCTTCTCCGGCACCTCCGGATCAGGGACTACCTTCGGGTGTGCCATCACTGAATTCTTCTCTTCCATGATCGTTCTTTCCTTCCCGCCCTCAGAGTCTAAACTATTGGGTGGGAAGTGTCTCACTTATATTGGCACAGAGGGGATGCGATCATAAAGATTGCCGCTAATTAGCAGTTTTGGCATTAAAGTGGTCTCTGTGGGCATTAAGCCATTCAGTGGATACTATTTCGCGAAGGCGTTCTTCCTCGGCCTTGAGTCTGGTCCTCTCTGATTCCGTTGCATAGAGGGTGTAAATTGTGGCGAACTTCTTCCCTTCTGCCGGTCGGAGTACACGCCCAAGCCTTTGTATTCTTTGTCTTGTGCTTGCTGTAGAGCTTGCGATGATGGAAAGAGATGTTTCGGGCACATTCGTGCCTTCGTCTAGCGCGCGGCAGGTAACTAATACCTCGAACAGACCTCTCCTGAACAAGCGCAAATTATCTCTGCGCAAGACTGGTGAAAGCTTTGAATGATAGAGGGTAACACTGTGTTTGCGTGAAGAAAGGATATCGTGTATTTGGTTTGCGGCACGGATACTTTCATGAAAAATAATGGTCCTTTTGCCTCTGTTTGTCTCAGCTATCTTTGCCGCGACCGGTATTCGCATGGCCGCATTTGCGACCGAGCGAGCTCTTTTTTGGAGCAATCTCTCGACAGCTTGTCTGACCGGTTGTCCGTGTTCCAGTTCTTTAATAAGTACCGCTAGACGCTTGGTGATTCGGGCGTATTCCTTCTTTTCGTGACTAAGAAGATCAACGTGGACATTCTTCAGCTCGAACGGACAGATAATACCGTCTTGAAACGCTTGCTCATAATCGTACCTGTATATGATACCGCCCAAGACCGGCGCAATGTGTTCTTCATAGCCGATATCGTACTGCCTTTCCGGGGTGGCAGAAATACCCAGGGTTGCGAGATGCTTACCCCTCAACGCTAAAGCGTTAACGGGGCTACCTGCCCTGTGACACTCATCGACGATAAGAAAAGTGTTCAAGCCATGAGACAAAGAGGGAGCTACTTGCCTTGCCGTATTTATCACCATGAGATTAACTCTCATAGCCTTGCTGGGCTTCTCTTGGGCTGAGTAACAGCCAATTTCTTGTTGCGCGACATGCAAGTCTTCCTGAAGGCTGACGTACCATTGGTCTAACAGAGAGGTGGTGGGGACCAGGATAATGAAAGTTATATCGGGGAAGCGTTTTCGGACTTCCAGCATGCATGCTTCCGCAAACACCGTCTTTCCGGCTCCTGTCACAACGTCAATAACTCCCTTAAGCTCGGTTAGCCAGGAGGCTAGCGCCTTTTCTTGCCAGGTTCTTAGAGGATTCTCAAGAAACCAGGCTTCAGTTTCGGACATTGTTAAGCAGCCTGTTTTGGGCGAACCTTATTACGGAACCAGAGACGTATTCCGGTTGCGCCTCAATTGATATCCATCTACGGTTGAGTCTTTCAGCAACAGCCCCCGTTGTGTTACTGCCTGCAAAAGGGTCGAGGACAATATCGGCTGGTTCGGTAAGAAACTTTATAAAGAATTCGGCCAACCTGTCGGGCATCCTAGCTGGATGTAAAGGTAATTATCCTCTGGGTATACCCCCGGCTCTGCCGGGGGACTCCAAAAGTTTGACATTTTCGGGAATATAAAAGAAAACCTCCTCCAATGTGAACCGCTCGAAGTTACACAAGGAGGAGGCCTTAGTGAATAACTTTCAGAGTTTAAATCACACCAGGTGGGATTGCAAGTTCCATGTGGTGTGGATACCGAAGTACAGGAAGAGGGCACTCTACGGGCAGCTCAGGAAACAGTTAGCGCCGGTGCTCAAGGAGCTGGCGAATCAGAAGGAAAGCGAAGTATTGGAAGGGCGTCTCGTAGAGGATCACGTACACATGCTCATATCAATACCGCCCAAGTATGCCGTCGCCCAAGTTATAGGCTACATCAAGGGGAAGAGCGCCATATGGATCGCCCGTACGTGCGGAAGGAGAAAAAACTTCATCGGCCAGAATTTTTGGGCCAGGGGCTACTATGTGACAACGGCAGGGTTGGATGAAGAAACGGTCCGCGACTACATCAGAAAGCAGGAAGACGAGGATAAGAAGCTCGATCAGCTCAAGATGTTCGACGAGTAGGGCTACCTTTAGGTAGCTCACGGTGTTTAACCGCTTTGAGCGGTTCACATATTTTCAAACCCCCGGCTCTGCCGGGGGATGAGTGATTTATGAGTTTTGCAATATCGGATATACTCGTCCTGAGAGCGGGTATTGGCGATTTCCAGCACGTTAGGGGGAATGGCTCCTTGGTTATCTTTGAGGAAGGATGTCGCGCCTATGTGATGCTCAGATGGTCTCGCGCCGGCATTGTATTTGCCTGTCTCAAGTAGGCGTTTCATGGCCTGGCTGTAAGGTTGTAGAACGCGTCTGTTGTCTGCCTTTGGGCGTTCAACGGCTGAAAGCCACCACAGCCGAGTGTAACTATCTTTCACCCTTATTCGTTCTACGTTGACCCATTGAGCAGGCGTTGGGAGACGAGCAGGATTATAACAAACGAATTCCTGGCAGAGAAAAAACTCAGCTGCCTCTTGAAGAGCAATCAGAGATTTGATGGCTAACGTTGACATTACGGGACTACCGGGTTCCCAAGCATTGCCTAATTCTATAACTAATGAGCCATCTGAGGTCAGTAATTGTTTAAACAGACTTCCAAAACTTGACAACCAGGTTGTGTATTCTTGGCCGAGGAGGTTGCCATACCTCTTCTTTCTGTTTAGGGGAAAGGGAGGGGAAGTAAAGATTAGATTAATTTTCCCCCGAAGACGCTCAAGCTTCTGTGAAAGAACCTCCTCTGCTTTGCCTTCAAAAATGCCACCATTCTTGGTTCTATAGACTGCTTTTCTGAAAAATCTACCGTCCAACATGGTATCCCCGACCGGCCATGGTATCTGAAGAGGAGATGTCTTTGGCTGCCGCAGGCGGAGACACCGGGTCAATGCTCATCCCAGCGCGAAGGGCGCCCGCCATAGCCACACCTGTTCTCGTTCAGTTTTACCACGTGCAGACGGCCAGTGCAACAAGAAAAGCAGGAACTGCCAACGCAAAGTAGAAACGTCCTATTCTTAGCAAAGACCATTGAGGGAACGCCCTTTACGTTTTTTGCTTTATGCGCCTTACAAGGGCGAATACCCTTTTCCCCCCTCGCAAGCTCTTCTCCACGCTTAGCGGAAAGGGTCACCACTGCGGGTGAAAGCTGGAGAAGACGGCGCATGAGCATAAGTTTCAGCCCCGTGCCTCGGCTTCCGTGATTATCGCCTTGACGACTTGGACGATCTGGATGGCCAGGGGGCGAATATCAACAACTTTGCCGATTCGACATTGGTAGCCAATTCGACATGGACATTTTTAGCAACTGTGGCCTGCTCGAACAAACGAATGTCTGAATCATGAGGATGACTTACAGATGGATCCTGCAAAAATATGATCCTGTGACACATCCCTTTTACAACTGCGTATGCAATCTGCAAATCTCCGCCAAGAGGACCGGAGTTACAGCAGTGGATCTTCTTAATTTCATCTGGACCTCGCCCCATAGCTTCCATGAAACGTTTTAACCAGCTTCCGGTTGTGCCTGTGGCAAGAATACAGTCGTAATTTTGGAAAATGTATGTTGCATTCTCTACAGCAAATCGACATAGTTCCAATTTCATGTTATCGTGGGCCACCATTGCAAGTACCTTATCCTCCTTCGCAATTTCTTTTAGAGGTGGCTGGTTCGGCTCTTGGCGCTTCCTAAATATGGAGTCCCCGTGGGTTCTGGCTATCGACGCGTTCCAGGACTCGAGGTAAGCATTGGCGGTTTCGACATTCGTGGCTATTGGGACGTTATGCACATTGGCCTCACGTGATAGGACCGCGCTATCAGGCTTCGCGCTTTTATCCTGCCAGTCAGTGAAGTGAATTACTGCATCCAGTCTACCTTCTACTAATTCAAAGGCTACGTGGATCATGCCTTGGAAACTTCCCATCGTAGGTTGTAAGCCGGACAGAACAACGGACTTCCAACGATCAAGATCGTCGTTTCCGCTGATCCCGAATCGCGCATCCTCTCGCATTAGCGAAAGGTGGCGTGGCAGAAACTCCACGTAGGGCCGCTTGATCGTTTTCAAAATGAAATCGTGGGTATGTCGGGTCGTAATGACATCAAATGCATGGCAAAGTGAGTATAAATTCTTGTATATAAAATTCTCAATCGAATCGGGGTAAGATTTGCGATACATTGGTGTTGTGATAAATGCTATTCTCCCTCGCTTGTTTGCCCGCGTTGGCTTCTTAAACATTAGCGTTCTTCCTCCTTTCGTCGCGTTAATCCATCTTTACATTCTTGAACAACACAATTGGCACCGAAAATAAGGGGGGGCGTAGTTCCGTTCATTCCGGAAGGGGGGCATGGAGGGTCATCGGATCAAATCTTTATCCTCGACTTTAGCAAGGGGCACCTAGGGGACATCCATACGCAAATAGATAACATCTCCCCTCGCCGCCGACAGGAAGAAGGGGCACCCCTTTCCTCGCCCCGTCTCACCTGTGCCACTGGTAGTGTAAACTTTCTTGTGTAAATTCTGAAAGAGGCTGGCAAAAAAGGATGTGCCTCCTATAAAATAGGTGACGACCAAATCACAATATTTTAGGGAGGAGGAACATCCGTGGAACTGAAGGTAAGCGTATCAGAGGCGCTCGCGTTAATCAAGGAAGTTGAAAATGTCCCGGCAAAGATTCTTGAGTACATCGGCATGAACATACAGAAAGAGGTAGGGACCTTTCTTACGAACCTTATGGGAAAAGAACTTACCGACCATATAGGAAGAGAAAAATATGAGCGGAAGGACAGCACCGATTACCGCAACGGCAGCTATTCTCGTACCTTTTGCATTAAAGGCATCGGTGACGTAGAGGTCAGGGTGCCCCGTGATCGGGACGGCGATTTTCACTCCCAGGTGTTACCCCGGAGTCAGCGTTATGACGAGCGGATCACCGAAGACATTGCAGCCATGTACCTGACCGGCATAAGCACGAGGACCCTCTCGCTTCTCACGAAGAGGCTCATCGACCGATCTCTCTCGGCGACGGAGGTGAGCAATACAACGACCGAGCTGAAGCAGGCGGTGGAGAAATGGAGGATGCGCGACCTCTCCGGGGAGAAGATCAAATACATCTTTGTTGACGGCGTCAATTTCCGCATGAGGATTTCCGGGAGCATCGAACTCGTACCCGTCCTCGTGGTCATAGGGGTGAGAGAAGACGGCACCAAGCTGGTCCTTGGTCTCCAGAGCGGCGACAAGGAGTCGGCTTCCGTCTGGAGGCAGTTCTTCAAGGATCTCAAGGGAAGAGGACTTCACGGACCTACCGTAGTCCTGGGCATCATGGATGGCCTGTCCGGCCTGGAGAAAGTATTCGAAGAAGAGTTTCCTCATGCAAAGGTTCAACGCTGCCAGGTACATGTCGCCAGGAGCGTCATCGCCAAGGCGCCCATGAACTTGAAACAGGCGGTAGCGGATGACCTCCGGTCTATCTTCTATGCCTCATCCAGAAAGAAGGCGGACGAGTTTGCGTTAAGCTTCGCGGGTAAATGGGAGAAAGAGCTCCCCTCGGCAGTGAAATGCCTGTCGAATTCCCTTAGCGCCTGCCTCACCTTCTTCTCTTTTCCGGAAGAAGAATGGATATCCTTACGGACTACCAACATCATTGAACGGCTGAACAAGGAATTCAAAAGAAGGACCAAACCCATGGAAATTGTTGCCGGGGAGAATGCCTGCTATCTGCTCCTGGCATTTATCTCTTTGAAGATGGAGATGAACTGGAGGACGACGAAAATAGGGAAGGTACGTCCTAATTTGCCCCTCTATAAGAAATTTACACAATTAGGTTGACAGTACCGTGCCACTCCCACTGTTTGGGGTATGATGGATTTAGTGGACACCAAAGTTGAGGTACAATACAGAAGCAGACGGAGGTGTCACTATGGCGAAGGAGAAGATCCCCTATGGCGTCTATTCGAGAGAGTTCCGGGAGGAGGCGGTCAAGCTGGTCATAGAAAACGGCTTCAGCGTCAGGCAGGTGGGCGTTCAGCTATCAATCCCTTCTACCACCATAAGGTACTGGGTAAAGGCCCACAAGAAGGGTGAACTCGCATCAGTGGGGAAGACGAAGAAGACCCTCTCGGAAACAGAGCTGGAACTGGCACGGGTGAGAAGAGAACTGGCCGAAGTGAAGATGGAACGTGATCTACTAAAAAAGGCAGCCGCGTACTTTGCGAAAGGGTCGCTGCCCGGTACGCGCTGATGAAGCAGATGCGACTCACGTACTCCATCCCCCGGATGTGCCGTTTCTTCAGGGTATCGGCAAGCGGATACTATAAATGGCTCAATGCTCCTCCTTCAAGACATGCCAGGGAGGAAGCACGGCTGGAAATAGAGATCCGGGTCGCCCACAAAAGGACCCGTGAGACCTCAGGGCCTGAGAAGCTTCAGGCAGACCTTGCGGAACATGGGATAAGGGTGGGCATCTGCAGGATCAGACGGATCAGGGAGAAACTGGGGATACGGTGCAAACAAATCAGGAAGTTCAAGGCAACAACGCACTCGAAACATACGCTTCCCGTGGCGGAGAACCTCCTGGAACAGAACTTCAGGGTAGAAGCTCCAAACGAGGTCTGGGTCAGTGACCTGACCTATGTGCCCACCGAAGAAGGCTGGCTCTACTGCGCCGCTCACAAAGACCTCTTCAACGGGGAGATCGTCGGCTACGCCCTGGGATCGAGGATCATCACGGACCTAGTCAAGGAGTCCCTCTCCCGGGCAGTAGGGTCCAGGCGCCCGGCCAGGGGACTCATTCATCACTCTGATCGCGGTTGTCAGTACTGCTCCCACGAATACCGGAAGCTGCTCGAACGGTTCGGCATGAAGGCATCAATGAGCAGAAAGGGCAACTGCTACGACAACGCCCCTATGGAGAGCTTTTGGGGCACCTTGAAGAACGAGCTTGTCCACCACCGGCATTACAGAACAAGAGAGGAGGCACGCAGAGACATTACCGAATACATTGAAGTCTTCTACAACCGGCAGCGGCGTCAGAGACGGCTTGGCTATCTATCTCCCGTGGCATATGGGAGGCAGTTCCACGCCAGACAGGTTGCGGCATGAAAGATATTTCGTGTCCACTATTGACATCAGGGGTCAGTTGCGGTTCATTTCGCCTATCCCGGTTCTCTTGTTTGATTTGCCTCCACGTGTCGGTCTTCTTTTTGCCTGGCCGCTTGTTGCCCAATTTTTACACAGTATTCCTTCAGGAGAAGCGCCCGTAAATCCGTCAGTCGATCCGGCTGTGGCCCGTGCACGAGTGGTGGTGCAGGGAGCGAACGATGAAGCGGTGCTCATTTCCTCTCCTCGAACTAAACGATACCGGCCGGCGATATTGCTGCCGGCGTTACACGGGCGCGCGTTTTCTTTCAAGGTAAAAGCAGGATGATCGGGCAGTGATGTTTGTATTCTTCTACCATCGTGGACGAGACGAAGTCAATCAAATTGTTGGGAGCACTTTGGTCGCGCCAGGAACGCCGGTTACCCTACGCCCCCGCACAGACCCCCCGTACGTGCGGCTCTTCCGCATATGGTTCTTGCCTCAGGTAGTGACGTTGAGGCGCACGAGCGGATAAGGATGGCAGACACGGGCCAGTGGGAGCCACCTGTCCACGAGACGTTTCATCCGATCCCAGGGCAGCCGGTGTTTGTGGCTCCGCCGTTTGAGGGTTTTCCACCTCAGCCGGCTGACCTTATCAGGTTAGTAGATTTTTCGATCCCTATCAGTCGGACCCAAATAGTTGTGTCAATAATTCCTGCTTGGAAATCTGCAGGTAGTCGGCAATGTCAGCCATGATGTTATTGAGAGTACCGATCTTAATCGGCTGATGGTCCGGGATGGTGACTTTGTGTGTGCAGCCTCACTATGCCTGGGATATCGTCCTTCCGGACAAAGTGGCATTCCAGGGTATCTTTGATGTTGTCCTTTAACTCCTGAAACGTATCGCCCTGAGCGAATATAGACTGTCCGAGAGCTCGTGCATTATAACCGCCTTCAGGGTCTTCCTCCACTACAAAGATGATCTCTTGAACCTTCATGGGGTCGACGCCTCCTCGTTTGTGACAACCTACCTCATGGATCAGGATGACTTTCCGTTCCTGATAAGTGTAGCACTTTCTCCCGTCTGGGGCCAATATATATCAAACCAAGCCCTGCTAACGGACAATCTGCAACCTGCCCGAAAGAGGGGCTGACTGTCCGGCGAGATCTTGACTTTTACAGCTTTTTTTTGAAAAACGGCGCAAGGTGCTTTTTGTCGTGTCAGGCACCCATTCTTTCCAGGACATCTTCGAGGGTTCCCCTGAAGGGACCGGACGTTTCCATCTTGATCGAAGCCAGGGCTGCCGCAAACTTCAATGAGTCTTCCACCCCGTGATCCAGCCTGCGGACCAGATATGACCCCGTTGTTGTGTCACCGCGACCGGTTCTGCCCTGAGAGTTCCTGTGAGAGAATCTTTCGTAGTACGTCTTGCCCTTATAACGGGCAAAAACCCCATCCGAACGGGTTATGATGATCTCCGGGCATCCCCAGTCTTCGACAATCACGGCGGCTTGCTCCAGATCAGTAGTCCCGGTGAGTATTTCTGCTTCCACCACATCGAGTTTTACCATATCGGCGATGCTCGCGATGTCTCTTTTTCCCGGCACGTCCCTGAAGTGAATCACACCGGTCCCGGTATCAACCTGGCGCACGAAATTCTGCATATCCACCGACAGGCGAAAACCGCGTTCCTTCAGCCCTCGCATGAATCCCAAGGTAAACTCCCGGTCGGTCAAGGCGCCAAGGTGAATCAGACACGGCTCCAAGGGGGGCAGGTCTTCCAGGGAAAAGAACCCGGCGTTCTCGGTCTGATACATCAGCCTGTCGTCCACATTCGCCGTCGGATGGACAACCCGCATGTGGGTAGTATGGTCGACCGGCTGCAGGTAAACGTCGATGCCGGCGGCTTTTAACGGTGCAAGGTAACCTTCATCTTCCTTGGCCATTCTCGTAACCACAGCTATCCTCTTGTGGCTGCGTGAGGCGGCAAAAGCCCCGAAAAGTGGTGCCCCACCAGGCACACCGCGGGCAGATCCTTCTTTCGCCTCAATTTCGTCAATAGTTATGTGGCCCATGAACACGAGATCATAGCTACCCATATCCGCCCTCCTTTCCGAAGTTGTGAGTTTTTTATACCATAACACGGTGTCGCTAGCCTGTTGTCCGTGGTCATGATCGGCCTTTGACGGCCTGCTGCCCCCCTTGACATTCGTCCGGCCTGTCTTATACTTTAAATATGGTGGGAAGAGGGTAGAGTAACCGAGCGGATCCGGTCAGGGACAAGGGGCAGTCCGGAACGGAATCGAGCATCTGCTCGGTGAAATACGGTAAACACGCCGATCCCCAGGGTGTTTTGCCTAAACCTTGACTCACCCTTTGTTTTTCTCGTTTTCCCCTTTTATCTCCTCAGTGACCGGCATGCCCATATAGCCCGCTTGAGCATAAGATGCCTGCCTTCTTGCTCATTACTTTTTCACCTTCACTTCCCGTCCCGCACGCACCTCACATACCAGAGGTTAGCTCCTCTGTGGCCGATGAAGATATTGCCACTGCGAAAGACCGTGCCGAGCGCGGCTGCTTCCTGGGTTGACGACGACCAGTAAACAGACGATTTGGTTCCCGGAAAATATGCTTTGTCGACCCTGGGCCCGGGCTCCGGGATCGAATCATCTACTAGGCTCATCAATTCGGCGTTGGAGGGGAGTCTCCAGCCGGAATAGCCGGCAAGGGTGAGCTCGCCGCAGACGCTTTTGGTAGTCGGATTATATGTTGCGTCATGGACACCCGCTGCCACATACCAGTTGTACCCAGTGGCGTCATCCTGCTTCTGCCACATGAGGCCCGTGTTTTTGTCTGTCACCGTGCCATTGCCGTTGTCCGTAAACGTTTCCGCGTAGGCGTAGCCTGCCAGAAGCACTACTGCCACAGCCAGAATTGGCGCCCTTTTCATGGGATCCCTCCTTGGGATGTCATTTTCAGTTAAAAAGGTGGACAGACATCTTCGCCCCGGAATTTGTTCCCGTCCGGGAGTAAAAGTATAGGCGAAAAGGTCGAGAACATCCATACTGTCGACAAGGGCAAAAAAGTCTTGTTTAACTCTCCCTCTCATGGTAATTAAGCAAGAGATAAGATGGCAGGAGGGACGAAGCATGAGAAAGATAGGTCTTGCAGTCTATACGCGTGAGCGACAGGCTCACATCCGGACCTTTATCACCTATTTCAAATCCTCAATTGCTTACTGCTTTGGTGACTGTTTTTCTTGCTTAGGTGCCGGAGTAGGCGGAATCTTCGGCACCTGAGATTTCTTATCGCTCAGGTCTACCACATTAGGGTTTCCACCACCTTTGGGCTGTGGGTTCGGCCTATCTACTTTGTTCACCAACGGAGCCCGAGCAGGAGTCGCTGCCACAAACAGAAACACCACACCGATCAATAGAATCAATAATTTCCTCATCCTTCTTACCTCCTTGGCCTCGGCTTTTCACATAACTTTTGACAATGCATTCTATTTTCTTATTATTTTAATTAGTTTGCAAGTGAAGATTATGATGTAATTACTGAATGCCGTGTGTAATGTTACCCTTGTCCTCTCCGGTGATCTCTAGTAAAATACCGGCAGCATCAGGAGGCCGCTGAGAGGCGATCGGCAACCCTTTCCATTATGCAGGACCAGAACGATATAGAGGACATCCGCGCAGCCTCCTTCGATCGCATTGCGGGTCTTTATGAGGATGCCCGCACCGGGTATCCTCAAGAAGTTTATGAAGAGATCGAGAAATACGTCCTCTTCTCTCGGAACACCAGGCTTCTCGAAATCGGCGCGGGAGACGGCAAGGCGACCTGGGATATATATAAACGGTGGCGACCGCAGGTGACGACCATTGAGCCGGGACCGGCCTTGGGTAAGCTTCTTCGAAAAAGGTTTCATGGGACTGACGGCGTAAGAATAGTGGGAACCAGGTTTGAGGAATTCATTGCAGAAGAACCGTATGATTGTATCGTGTCGGCGACTGCCTTTCATTGGGTGAAGCAGGATGTAAGGTACACGAAGACGGCGCAGCTTCTGAAAGAGAAAGGACATCTCGTGTTGTACTGGAACAATCACTCAAGAAATGACGAGCCGATTTTCGACGAGATCCAGGAGATCTACCGGCTCTATCACCCGGACGAGGCAAAGAGACGAGACATAAGGGAAGCTCACAGGGAAAAGATCGATGAGAGAAGGAGGGAGCTGGCGGACAGCGGCTACTTCAGGCCCGTCAGTCATCGGGAGTACATTCATATGAAGAGCTACACCGCAAAGGGGTACGTGGACCTGCTCCGAACGTTCTCGGATAACTCGACGAGGGACGGAGAGAGCCTCTCGGTCTTCTACCATGCGATCGAGGACGTGATAAGGAAAAATGGAGACCGCCTGGACTTGCCGATACACGTAAACCTTGAGATCGGGGAAAAGAACAGATGACCTGATAATCATACTTTCCCTTTTCTTTCTTCAATGGTCCCTTTCACCGCCCTGCTCGCTGTCGCATAATGTGCAAAAGTGCTTATGCTTTTTGTCACCCCTGGTTGTCATCTCTCCTTGTCGCTCCTCCTTGTCACCCCTCCTTGTCACTTTGACAGGAGAGCGGAAAACAGGGAAAATATGTTGAGACCGGGCAGCCATTGTGATGGGCCGGAAGAGACGGCAGAAGGCCCGGCCCGTTTAAGCCGGTTTCCCGTGAACCGGCTGCGCTCTTTGACAATTGAGTCGCAAGTAGGTGTTCTGACGGCGGTGTAGCGCCGTGCGCTGACCCCTCCCCCCCCTAAACCGTCCAGTTTCGTCCAGTTTCGTCAACCCCCCTTCGGGAAGGCTTGTGAGAGAAGGGAATCAGAAAGAGGGGTGCTGAGACGGTGAGTGAAAAATGCGTGCCGAAAAGGGTAAAAGGACCCCCGGTTCCCGGATTCAACCCTTCCGGGAGAAGCTTCACCCCCGGATACAGACATTCCGGGGCAGGCTTGGTGACGGCCTGAGTGAGCGCTTATGCCCGCAAGGGGAGGGGGGGGTAACAACGCGGGTGACACATGATTTCCCTTAACTATAAGACCCCTACCAATCACCCTTTCATGTGCGCTGTCCCCGCCCGGCGCCATCTCTCAACGGGGACAGGCTATCCAGCGGGTTTATCAGGTTATGAGGACCGAAGGTCGAAACGGCAATCTCCATGAATTTTCTTGCACTGCTGCTGAGGACCCGCCTCGCAAGGTACACAAGCTGAACGTCTATGTAGATATCGAGTCCTTCAACCTTCAGCACCTTCAGGAGGCCTTTTTCCAATTCCTCCTTCATCAGGGGGTGGTAAAGCTGGCCTAACCCTTTGCCCAGGATAAGGTACTTCTTTGTCATCTCGATATTCTCCGATTCCAGCGCGATGCGGGGCGTCACGTGGTACTTTTCGAAGATCTCAAGGAATGTCAATCTCGTGGCGGAGCCCACCCCGGCCAGGATGATAGGCTCCTGAAGGATATCCTGGATGGTCAATTGTTCTTTTTTTGCGAGTCTGTGGCTCGATCCCACGACGAGGTCCATCCTCTCTCTGGAGATGGTCCGGGTTATCAGCTTGTCGCTCACCTGCACCCGAGGAATAACACCGATCTCGTCCCTGAATTCCAGTATCTTCTCGATGACGTCGTGTGAATAGCCTTCGGTGACGCTTATCTGTACGTCCGGACACTGCTCGGAGAACATAGAGATCAAGATCGGCACATAGGTTTGGGAAAGAGACCTGGAAACGCCGATGCGCAACACGCCCTTTACCGTATCCCTGAAGGATGCGGCTATAGACTCTATCTCCTTGACCTCTCTGTATATCTCCTCGGCCAAAGGGAGTACTTCTCCGGCCAGGTCGGTGAGCTGCAGATCTTTGCCCGTGGTGGCAAACAGTTTTCCACCGAATTGGCTTTCGAGGCACTTGATCTTGGTCGTCACTGCGGGCTGGGTAAGAAAAAGCTTAGACGCCGCGCCGCTGAAGCTCTTCTCCTTGGCGACGAAGAGAAAGGCAATAAGGTTGTCGAGGTTGATTTTTACGTTTTCCATTCTCCTCCCATTAAATCGTAAAGACGCTGCGAAGCCATAATGCCGAAGGCGGGATCGTTGATAGAGAGGTCCACGGACTCGATAAGCCCTTTTCCCACGTATTTCTCCAACTGGGTGGTAAAGGCGCTCATCAGGCCTGGGTCGTAGAAAGACTTCCCTGCCTCGCCGGGATACGACCATCCCTTCAGGGGAATAAGGAAGCGTGCCCTTTTCGGGGCATACTTCGCGACGATCTTTCCGATCCACCGGCCAACTTCCGCCGCTTCCCTTACGGTGGCCTTGAATGTCCATCGGAAATCGTGCCTGTACACGTTTCTTTTCCTGAAGCGCGCAGGCACACCCCCGTTTCCGGGCACGTAGGCGATGGCGTCAACCGCCCCCGGGGACATCACTGCCGGTATATCCCTGGAAAGATAGGAGGCGAGTCGCTCTTCGTTGATATTCCCATATGCCCCTCGGGCGATATGATCCAGCACGTCGTGGAGCGTGAGGTCGAGGATCCCGTGGAAAAAGCCGCGGGCGGCCAGCTCGGCCATCGCCATGGTGCTCTCACCCGCGGAATGGAACGGGACGAGGGCCAACTCTTTATCGCGCCAGAAGGCCTTGACCGGTTCCGTGTAGACCCCGGTAATACCGATTGCAGTGATGGCCACGGCCCGGCCGTCCGTGCGGGGAAGCCCTTGCGCCATGGCGGTGACTATATTGGCGGCATTGGCGAGGATTGCCTCGGAAAGGGGGTTCAGGGCCCCGAAATCACAGGGCGACTGGAGGTAGACTATGTCCTTGTGGTTCCCAAAGATGCCGAGACTATTGACTACCATGGTGGAGACGATAACCTTCGGGACCAGGAGAGGCACGTCCTCCATGATCCGCACCGCCATAAACAGCAGGGTACCTCCGCCTACTGCCACAATGCCCGCAACCCGGTGACGCTTCATTACGTCTTTCAACTCGTCTTTAGCCCTGTTTATGGCATCGTTTATGGCTGTGTCTCTGGCATCGATGAACCGGGTCGAAGAAACGTCGAGCTTCACGGGTGTATGCCCCTTGCCTGCGATTTCTCCGCAGAGAAAATCGAGCTCTTCACGCTTTGTGTTCCACGTCCCCATGACAAGGTAGGTCGACATCGCTGTAAATAATACCAGACTTGTCTAAAAATACCAACATCTTTCCAACCGGCGCCTCTCGTCGCTCCTCACCCTGCATAGAGATGTTCACGAGTCAAGGGCAGGGCGTTATTGGGCCCATTGGTAAAAACTATTTGATATAGCCTCGCATCGCCCCATCTGAAGGCCGCGGCACTGCCGTTGAGATACATGCGCCACATACGGACGGCAGTCGACCCCGCCAGCTTCTCGATGGCCGGCGCGTTTTCTTCAAGCCGTCTGCCCCATTCGTCGAGGGTCGCGGCGTAATGGAGGCGAAGGTTTTCAATATCTAGCGGCACGAGGCTTTTTTCTCCCATCGCCCGTATCACTTCATCGAGGATGGGAATATACGCCCCGGGGAAAATGTACTTCATTGTCCACGGGTCACCGGCCGTACGGCGCTCCTTTCCCACAGTATGCAAGAGGCCGAGGCCGCCCGGTTTAAGAAGGTCTCTCGTCCGCTCCATGAACGTTCCGAAGAAGCCCTTCCCCACATGCTCGAACATCCCGATGGAGACAAACTTGTCAAATGTGCCCGTCATGTTCCGATAGTCCTCGAGGAGAATGGTGATACTCTTTTCCAACCCCTCCCGCGCTGCCCTTTCCCGGGCGTACTGGGCCTGGCGCGCCGAAAGGGTGCACCCGACTCCGCTTACCCCGTAGTGACTGGCGGCATAGAGGAGCATGCCGCCCCACCCGCATCCGATATCTATCAATCTCTCGCCTGCCTTCAGGTCGAGTTTCCTGCAGATGTACTCATACTTCTGCTGCTGAGCCTGTTCAAGGGTATCTTCCTCTTTCCTGAAATAGGCGCACGAATAAGTCATGCTCTCGTCGAGATATTGCTCGAAGAACTCGTTCCCGAGGTCATAATGGTGGGCGATGTTTGCGGGAGATCTTTTGATCGTATTGAGAGACCGGAGGTACTGGAACAGGACGCCGGCCTTTACCCCCAGGGGCAGCTTCATATACTGGATGCGCGGGTCCATGCCGACGCGGAAGAACTGCTGAAGGTCGCCTTCCACCTCGATGTTGCCGGCGACATATTCTTCTCTGAACCCCGTCGAGGCCCGCCTGAAGATGCTCTTTACCGCCTCTTCCGTTCCGAATGTCACGGTGAAGCCCGGCCGGTCGTTCCCGAAGCCCTTACTATCCCCGTCCCAGAAGCAGACCTTGAAGGAGACGTCGGGCAGGCGCTCGCTTACTGTTTGCAGCAACTCTTGAAGGACTTCCTTCATGAGCCCCTCTGAGCGATCATCTTCGACCGCTGCCTCTTTCCGAGGACAATACGTAGGACTGTATACAGCAAGAGTATGCGATTCCCCGCCGTTTGTCAACAAATAGCAAAATCAACGCCTGCTTGCGGCGGGAAATCGCCATTGTTTTCCCGCAGGGCAGAAATTGATTTTTTCGTTCGGATATGCTACTCAACATAGGATGATTGAATCCCATAACGGTCCTGAAGCCATGGATCGTCCCGAGATCCTCCAGAGGCTCTTTTTCCCTCGCCGGGCGTCCGTGGAGGAGTTGACGTCCCCCTATGGCGCGAACCATGTCATCGAGGCGGCGTCCGGGATTTCCATAGGCTGCCGGTTCTACCCCGCCAGAGCCAAGGACCCCGCCATCCTCTACTTCCACGGCAACGGGGAAATAGCCCCCGACTATGACTACACGGCCCACTTGTATCAGGAGCGACGGATCAACCTCTTTGTGGCAGACTATCGAGGCTACGGCTTCAGCACCGGCAGCCCCACGTGCAGCAGCATTATCCGGGATGCCCACCCTACCTTTCACGGGTTTGTCGCATTTCTGCAGGATAGCGGCTATACGGGCGGTCTCTTTGTCATGGGCAGGTCCCTGGGGAGCGCACCGGCCATCGAGGTTGCCTACCACTATCAGCACCGGCTTCAAGGCTTGATTGTGGAAAGCGGGTTCGCAAGCACCCGGAACCAGCTCAGGAGATTAGGGGTATCGCACCTGTTCAGCGACACCCCCAATGCCGTCGGCTTCGGAAATGACCTGAAGATCGGGGAGATCACGATTCCCACCCTGATCATTCACGGGGAAGAGGACGAGATCATCCCCGTTGAAGAGGGACGGGCCCTTTACTCCCTCTCGGGCGGCCTCCCGAAAGGAGTGTCTCTTCATTCCCCAGGCGGGTCACAATGACCTGATGGCATACGCCCTGGAAGCATACATGGGGGCCATCGAGGCGTTCACAACCCCGTAAGGGAAAGAGCGGAGTTTTTCAGTTTCGGAGGTGCACATAAAAACGGCAGTCCTGAGGTTTATTGTCCTGTTGATCCTGTGCGTGTCGGCCAGCCCTGCGATCGGGAAAGGACTGTCCGGCATTCTGCCCTCTCTCGTTGACAAGCTGCCGCCCCGTGTGGAATCGGCAATGACCGGGTCGGAATTTGCCCGGCACATTGCCGAAAAGCACGGGCCCAGCCGTGAGCAGGCTATCGAGGAGCAGCTCATTTCGGGCAACATCCCCGATTTTCTCAAACAGTTGAAACCGGTGCGTCTGAGCGGGCAGATCGGGAACGGCAGAACCGTGCAAGTGACGATTTTTGTGACGCCGGACTACCTGGCCGTTGGTTCCGATAAGGATTTTCTCCTCATGCCCATGGCCCTCCACACAGCACTAAGGGTGGCAGCGGCATGCGACTGCATCTTGCCCACACGAAAGATGGTCGACGCGGTCTTCAGGCAGTCGGACGTGCATTTAACGCCGGAGCCCATGCAGGCCGGTCCCGCAATGAGGACGACCGCATATTACGTGGCCCACGACAACACGATCAAGCAACAGCGCCGCTCCGTCGGAGCTGTCCTTACCGCGCTGATCTCCGGGCACAAGAAAGACGTGGTCTTGAGCAACAGGCTGCTCCACAATCCCGGGCGGATCGCTATCTACGGCTGGCACCGGCAGTCAGGTACCCCCATCCAGCCGCTCAGTACGGTGCATGGCGCCGCTTACGCCGATTACAGCCACGGCATTAGGTTGGTAAGCGACACCGTGCTTATCGACGGAGAGCCGCGGCCCATCTACGGCGTGCTGGAAGACCCGGAGCTTGCCAGTCTGCTGACCGACGAAGGACCCATAAAAGGCGCCCGCCATATCTTTACCGCCCGGCAGAGTTGGTAGCAAGGGTCTTGCAACAGCGAAAGCCGAGATGATAGTTGTGGTGGCTGCCGGGGTCCATCACCCTGCTGCCGTGCCAGAACGGCGCCCGCCAGCGGCACCAGTCCTGATGGGCGTAATAGGTATCGAAAATAAACCAGCTCCCTTTCATCTCGGTATAACCCAGATCCTTGCTGCCTCTGCTGGCCATCTGCCCTTCATTGAGGGGAAGGTTCATATGCTCGGCCGCGTTCCCATGCTGGTCATAGACTTCAAGGCTGCTGTGACACGCCGGAAAGCTCCCCGAGGGGAACGTGTTCGAGCCGCACCCCGTCCAGCTTCCTCCATTACAATCGGCTGTCTTGGTGCCGGTTGCGGCGCAGACCCCTTTCTCGTAATGCGTGCCGTATGCCCACACTTTGTGCCCTTCATTGGCGCGGTTGTTGGCCTGCGCCATACGGAAGACCGCGGCGTTGGGTGGAACCCCCTTGGCAAGATCGAACCGGTAATCGGGCGGCAGCAGGGCGCCTGCACATGCCCCCTCCCACTCATGGGCGTCGCAGAGGCGTTTGCCCATAGCCGTACATATCTCGGCGGCTTCCCGCGCCCGCACCCAGACTACGGGGTAATTGCAAGGGATATCGGGAAACTCGAACTGGTCGATGCAGGCCCTGGCGTCTTCAGCCTTCTCCACAGCGGGGTTGTACAAGGGCGCCATGTATTTCGCCTTGCAAATCCGCTCGAATTCCGCGTTCTCATAGGTGACGGCCGACTCGCTCAGCTTTTTTGTACACGCCTCGCGCGACATCGCGTGGCGCGTCACCGCCGGGTTTCCCTGGCCTATATAGCCGGAAGCCCGGAAGATGGCGCGAATCGACTCCATCTGGCCCGGCGACAGGCCGTGGACGTGTTGGATCTCCAAAAGCAACGCCTCGTTGTTCTCCTTAAGCGTCTGGCTACAGGCGGGGCGACCGGCAAGACAGACAAAACCCGCGATCAGCATTACGAGCGGCACTACGGCACGGCAGGCATGTGTCTTCATGGTCTCTCCTTTCGTATCAGATAAAAGAAGTCCCTGTCATCCGAGAAGCCAAGGAAGCGCGGTATGTACCGTCCTTTCGCGGACACGTCGGCCTCGCTCATGCCGCGGATGAGATGCTGGACGGAGAGTTGTCCCTTCTGCTGCTTATATACCGCGAGGTAAGTGTGGACGAGGGCGTTCATGTCGAGAAGCATCGCGTAGCGGCACTGGTAGGCCTGAAACACGCGGGCCATTGCGGAAGGGGTGGCGCTCCAGAAAAACGCGTAGATGAGAAACCGTTTGCCGTCGAGCTCCTGCAGCGCGGCGCCGGCGCGCATCGTCCGCAGCTTCTCGTCCCCGGAGCCGGACCAGTTGCCCATCCCCCACCGGGCAACCAGGGGACCGGGCTGCGACATTCGGATGAGCGGATCGAAGCCGGTAATCAGGGGAACCCCGTTCTGGCGCGCGTCTGCCACCTTCGGCAGGATTTTGTTGTCCGCACTTGTCCACGTCCGCATATCGATCTGTCCGTCCGTCAGGGCGTAAAGGGTCGCAAGTCCGGGCTGCAGCGTGCTGAATATGACGCCCCTCTCCACAAAACCATAGTAGCTCCCGTGATTTTTCAGGCTAAGCTCTCCATACTTGAATGCGCCGTGATGCCGTTTGAATCCTCCGGTAAATGCAGCCACAGTACGGCTGATGTCCCCGGGTGAGACCCTGCCGGTCCGTATCAGGGGGGCGCTGGTACCGATGCCGTCGGGTCCGGGCAGAGTCTTGCCCCTCATTTGAGGAAGGGTACGGGGCGACCATGCGAGGCCTGGATGATCGGTGCCCAGGCTATAGCGCAGATCAAACCGCCGAAGATCGAAAGCGACCAGATAAACAAGCTGCGCCAGCTCCACACTATCGAGTGCATTGACGACATTGCGGTGGCTCTTCATGATCTCAGGCGCGATCCACCCGGGTACGATAACGCTTGCATAGATGCCCGGATTCTCTTTTGCGGCATACCATTCTCCAGGTATCATGCCATTTGTGTCCATCCCCTCGACGTCGATGCCGAGCTCGACCGGCAACACCTCCCGGTTGGTCTGTACGGTGTCCATCGATGCGGGCAACGGCCCATCCACCGCACTTTTCCGGGGCGTGCCCCGCAGCGTCTTCGACTCGATCGGCTCGGCCGCCTTTCGCTGGTAAAGATACGCAAAAACCGTGTCGCGGACGGAGGAGATGACCCGCTCCCCTCCGGGCACCTGATCGCGCAAGACCTCCGTCACCGATTCCAGGGCTGTGCGGCGCCCTTTTACAGGGTTGCGGAGGTAAATTTTCCCTTCGCAGAGGGGCGCATAGGCACTGCCTGTTTTCCGTGCCGGTCCCAAGCCTTCACGGGAATCGGGCCCCCACAGGTCGCAGAAGGACCTCTCTTTTCCAAAGGTCACCACCAACCCGTAGGGATTGCTCTCATCCAGGATGAGCTTCCGGGAGGCCGGGTCGCCGTTCTCCAGGTGGTAGACTTCCTCCTCGGACGCGCCGGGCCGGCTCAGGCGCAGGAGATACCAGGCATTCACGTGTGGATTGAGGTTGATGAGAGTGGCAGTGCCCCGCTCTCCCGCCGCGTCCCTGATCGCAATCGAAGCCGTCTCGCGAAAGGGCTGCATGTCGACGATGATGCTGCCCGCCTCCCTTCCCGTCGACTCCGAGACCCATACCCAACTCGCAAAAAGCCCGGTCAGGAAGAGGAACACAAAAAGAAACCCGCGCATATTCACTCCCTACCGCGCGGCCATCAGTATCAGCGCCGCCACAATGATTGCCGCCCGGCTCACCCGGTCCCGGAGCGTAAATACCAGGGGGTCGTCGCCCATCTGTCCCCGATGAGCCGTCAGCCAGACATAACTGATCCAGAAAAGGAGGGTGGGACAGAGAAGCCAGACGAGTTGATGCCGCGTGTAGTGGATTTCCGCCGCGCCGGTGGAGATGAAGATCGCCAGTACCAGGACCGCGACATAGCCGCTTGCGGCGCCCATTGACGCGAGCAGCTCTTTGTCCGTGTCGAGGTAGCCCCGGGTACGGGTCCCTTTGCCGTCGACAATCGCCAGGGTCACCAGCTCGCCATACCGCTTGACCAGCGCCAGGCTCACGAACAGGAACGTTGAAAAAGCCAGAAGCCAGGGAGACGGCCTGACAGCAATGGCTGCCGAGCCGCCCACGATGCGCGCTATATAGAACCCCGCCAGAATGATCGTGTCGAGCACCGGTACCTGTTTCAGCCACAGGGAATAGACCAGGTTCGCGGCGCAGTAGACAGCCAGTATGCCCACAAAAGGAAGGGGCAGCAGCAGGCCCGTGAGGAGACCGAGGCCGCACAACACGGGGCTCGACACGAGACCCCAGAGCGGAGAAAGCGCACCGGTTGCAAAGGGCCTCTCCCGCTTGTGGGGATGATGGCGGTCCGCAGGCAGATCGATCAGGTCGTTGATCAGATACGCACTTGACGCGACCAGGCCGAAAGCCACAAATGCGAGGCATGAACTGACGAGCAGATGGGGGTCAAGGGAAGGGTGAGTCACGACGAGGGGCACGAAAACTAACAGATTCTTGAGCCACTGATGCACGCGCAGGGCACGGCCGTAGGCCCTGATCCGCTCCACCTTTCCTTCCAGCACACGCTCGACCTCACAAACCCTCGCCACCCTCCGCGACAGGCTTCCCGCGGCGTGGACCACCACCGCTCTGCGAGCTGATGACCAGACCGGGAGGTCACGCCAATTGTCTCCCGCGTAATCGAACATCCGCTCACCAAACTTGGCGACGAGGCGGTCCCGTTTTTCACGCCCCGTCAGATTGCCCGCCCCGCCGGTCGCCAGCACCCCGTCGAATATCCGGAGATAATCGGCCACCTGCCGGGCCAGCAGATCATCGCATCCGCTCGCCAGTATCAGCCGCCGTCCCTGCATCCGCTGGCTCTTCAGGAAATCGAGCAGTTCCTCATGGTATGGCAGGCCGGCCGCGTCAAGGGTGACCCGCCGGCTGATCTGCCCTTTGAGATAGGCGCGCCCCCTGAGCAGCCAGAAAAGCGCCGCCACGGCATAAAGCGGGTTGCGCCGGATCAGGACAAAGAACGATTCCACCACCAGGTCGGTTCTGATCAGGGTCCCGTCGAGGTCGACGGCCAACGGCACGCTCCGGGGCGTGGGCGGCGAATCTTTGTATTCAGCGGGAGGTGTGATTTCCATATACTTCAACGATCCGGGTATTGTGCAAAAAACTTACCCCACTCCGTGTCCCGCTCTATGGTCTTCATGCGTTGTTTGCCGACCATAGGCCACCAGACCCAATCGTGGTACAGATACGATCCCATGATAAACGGGTAAACAAGGGGCGTATGGAAAAAGAGCTTTTGGAAGCGCCGCAAGGGGCCGAACCAGATGAGGTCTCCGACGCGGCTGGCCATATTGTCTCCCACGGAGAAGTGGAAATTCATCCCTGATACGTCCTCTCCTGCCACCTCGATCTCCTCAAACCTTCCGACGCCGAGCCCGTCTTCATGGGCCATCCGTATGAACCCGATGGTCATCGGGTCGAAGCCCATCATTCGGGCCGCGACCGCATCGATCGCTACTGAATCGGCACTCGCCAGCATCAGGCCTTTTTCTACAGGGACCATGGTGCGGGGTCCGGGTCCGTTGCCGCAAAAAGTGGCATCCATCAGGCTGAATATCCCCGTGTGGATCTCTTTCTGTATCGCAAGGAGGTCGACCAGCGTCTCGTGAATGAGGCTGTGCGTGTAGTGGCGGCGGGTGGTGAGGAGACCACCGAAGGCGTTCTTCATGGCCCCCGTCACCGTGGTGTAGATATGACACTTTGCCGTTGGAAGATGGACGATATTGGTCCCGCGAAACAGGGCCGGTATGCTGATGCCCTCCGGAAAGATGCGGTCGAGGGCCCTCATGCGGGCTTTTGGACGGAATGTCTCCCAGCTGACCTGTTCCGGCACGAAGTTGTATTTCTCCGGGATTTTGTAACGTGCGTAGACCGGCGCCAGCTTGTTGAGACGCAAGCCCCGGACCGGGTCCGTGACCACCGTGTTGTTGTGCACGCTGATGATCTCGGGGAAACCGGCCGCGTTGAGCGCCCTGATCGCCCCTTCGAGTTGCCATGGCGTGGTGTTGGCAGAGAGCAGCGGCAGATGCCAGGAAATATTGTCCTTCAGGATCGTCGTCGTGCCCGGCTTCAGGGCATCCTTCAGGCCGGCCATCCCCATGAGCGTGGCAATATCATCAAAAACCGCCCGGGGCGTGGTTTTCATTACGGCGACAACGGCCCGCTTCACCTGCTCCTCCTCTCCAGGCAGCTCTTACGGCACATCCCTCTATGATCTGAAGTTAATACGCGCGGGCGCAGTGCGCAGGCTTTATCGATTCTCCAGTGGTAACCCTTCTCCCGAGGATGATAGACACCCATCACTACGCCCCGGACCTTTTCGCAGACTAGGCGATTCATGGGGTTCGGACTTCCCGCGTCCGGGGCCATCGTCCTTTTTTCTGCCCATCTTGATTCCTCTCTTTGGTTTCCTTATGCACGAGGAAAGCCGGCTTTCAATGGAAACCGGACACCCCGGTCTACCCGACACCTTAGCGTGCTCGTACGGCGTCGAGGCAATTTCGCACTGATCTCTATACGTTAGACTACAGTATTTTGGTAGTAAAGCAAAGGCTGCGGCCGCGTTATGGTTCCTACATTTTTGTTGCTATATCTTGATTATCGATCGATGGCGCCCACGTGTCCCCGAGTCACGTTGCTTTCACTTCAGTTCAAAAAAACTTGACAATAACGCACACTAGCTGTAACTATACACCGATGATCAGGTTGAAAATTGAAGGAGACAGATACGAGATGGGACCGGTGTGGACAGAAGAAAAAGCGCGTAACCTTCTCAGAGTTGCGTTGAACAGCAGCGAGGCGCGGTTTCGCGAAGGACAGTGGGAGACCATCGACAGCCTGGTCAACCATCGACGGAAGATGCTCCTCGTGCAGCGCACGGGCTGGGGTAAAAGCATTGTCTATTTCATCAGCGCAAGGGCTTTTCGAGATCTCGGACTCGGTCCTACCATCATTATTTCTCCTTTGCTGGCATTGATGCGTAATCAGATAGAAGCGGCAGAACGCATAGGCATTCGCGCGGTTACGATCAATTCCACAAACCTGAACGAATGGGAGGCCGTAAAGGGGCAGATGCTTGCGGACCAGGTCGATGTCATGCTCATCTCGCCGGAAAGGCTTGCCAACGATGAGTTCATCGAGAAGATACTGCTCCCGGTCGGTCAACGGATAGCGCTTTTGGTGGTGGATGAGGCGCATTGCATCTCCGACTGGGGGCATGATTTCCGGCCGGACTACCGTAGAATTGTTAACGTGCTTCGCCAAATGCCGCCGAATATGCCCGTTTTGGGCACCACAGCCACCGCAAACAACCGCGTGATTCATGACATTACGGAACAAATGGGTGATATCCGCATTGCCCGAGGCCCTCTCATCCGGGAGAGCCTGACGTTACAAAATATTCGTCTGCCCGATCAGGCAGCTCGCCTGGCCTGGCTGGTCGAGCAGGTCCCCCGCATGGCCGGCACCGGCATTATCTACACGCTCACGAAACGGGACGCCGATCAGGTGGCGGAATGGCTTCAAAGGAACTCTATCGTTGCCGCCGCCTATCATTCCGATGTAGAACATCCTGATTTCCCGGATTCGGACACCTACAGAAGAAGCCTGGAAGAGAGGCTGCTTGCCAATAAGCTGAAAGCCCTTGTTGCCACGACGGCGCTTGGGATGGGCTACGATAAACCCGATCTCGGATTCGTAATTCACTATCAGGCGCCGGGTTCCGTCATTGCCTATTATCAACAGGTAGGGCGGGCAGGCCGGGCCATCGAACATGCCTACGGCATCCTTCTGTCAGGCCGTGAGGATGACCGGATCCATGAGTACTTTCGGCAATCGGCCTTTCCCCCGGAAGCCCATGTGCGGGAAATATTAGGTAGTCTGGATGCATCCGATGGGTTGACCGTCAATGAGCTGCAACAGCGGATCAACCTGAGAATGGGACAGATCGAGCATGTGCTGAAGTTGCTGATGGTGGAGAACCCTGCCCCCATCATCAAAGTCGGCAGCAAATGGCACAGGACTGCCATCGAGTATAGGCTCGACCGTGATCGGATCGCTTTCCTCACAAATCAGCGGTCTCGCGAATGGGCGGAGATTCAGCAGTACATCGACCATCAAAGCTGCCTGATGACATTCCTCAGAAATGCCCTCGATGACACCGACGAAAACGCGTGCGGAAAGTGTGTGGTATGCAGACCTGAATTGGCGCTGCCGGTTGCGCCATCTCGTATTCTGAGCACCGAAGCTGTTGAGTTCCTGCGCAACGGGGAGCTTCCGTTACAGGCCAAAAAGCTTCTGCCGAAAGGGGCCTTTCCCGTGTATGGGCTTGAAGGGAACCTGGAAAAACAGGGACTCTCGTCAGAGACAGGGCAAATCCTGTCGAGATGGGGTGATGCGGGTTGGGGTCAGCTCGTCGCGGAGAATAAGTATAAAGGAAAATTCGACGATGCCCTCGTTGATGCGGCGGCGTCCATGATTCTGGAGCGTTGGAAGCCAGACCCCCCTCCCCGTTGGGTCGCATGTGTGCCGTCCTTCAACCGTCCTGAATTGGTTCCGGGGTTTGCTCACAGGCTAGCCCGCAAGCTGGGAATTCCATTTCTGGATGTGATAATCAAGGTTAAGCACAACGAGCCGCAAAAAGCCAAGAACAACCGTTTTCATCAATGCCTGAACCTCGATGGCGCATTTGAGGTTCGGGGGGATATTCCTGACGAATGTCTGCTTCTCGTCGATGATATTGTGGATTCCGGCTGGACTCTCACGGCTGTCGGCGCCTTGCTGCGAAAAGCCGGCTGTGGCAGAATCTATCCATTAGCTCTGGCTACAACAATGGCCGGGGGATGAGCCGGGATGACTAATAACGTGCAGGCCGCACTACTACTGACCGCCCGCCTGGCCGGAATGTCCGGAACGGATGCCCAGCCGCTCACGACGGGAGAATGGAACAGGCTGCTCGTCTGGCTGAGGGACCGGGGCATGAAGTCAGGGGATCTGCTGGTCGACGATCCCTTGAAGGTGTTGCATGACTGGGACGATCCCCACCTCCTGCGCGATCGTATCCAAAGATTGCTCAACCGAGGCATGGCTTTGAGCCTGGCCCTTGAAAAATGGCAGCGTGCCGGTATCTGGATAAAGGCCCGCTCGGAACCGGACTATCCGGGGCGCCTGAAGGGGCGCCTGAAGGGGCTCTCTTCGCCTATACTCTACGGCTGCGGCAATAGTAAACTGCTCGAAACCGGTGGCATTGCCATTGTGGGATCTCGCAATGCAAGTGCTGAAGACGAGAAGTTTGCACTATCCCTGGGTGATACGCTGGCGCGATCCGGCAAGTCGGTTGTTTCCGGCGGCGCCCGGGGCATAGATCAGGCTGCTATGCTTGGGGCGATAGGCGCCGGCGGCACCGTTATCGGCGTGCTGGCCGACAGTCTTCTTAAAATGTCGGTGTCTCAAAAGTACCGTCAGGCCCTCCATCGCCAGGATCTGGCGCTCGTGTCGCCGTTTCATCCGGAAGCGGGGTTTACCGCGGGAAGCGCAATGGCTCGCAACAAGTATATATATTGCCTCTCGGATTGTGTGGTGGCGGTGCACTCGGGCAAAAGCGGCGGAACCTGGAACGGGGCCGTCGAGAACCTGAAAAACCGGTGGGTCCCTCTTTGGGTAAAACGCACCACGGACAGGGACGCGGGGAATGGAGAACTGGTCCGGCGAGGCGCGATGTGGCTGCCGGAACGCTTACTCGATGATGACTTGCAGGCGTTCCATGGCTGGCTGCCCGCCGAGGGAAAGGAACCCCCTAAGTGCCCCGCACAAGAAGGTCTTTTTTGAGGAAGGGTAGGGTGAGCATTCTTGCGGGTGGGTGGCAGAGACGTTGGCTGCTCATGCGGTCCGGGTCTTCCGGTAAGGGAGACCCGGACCGCGTCAAGTTCCTAGCGCGGCGCTCCGTCTAGAGTTGCCAGTTGTCGAACTTCTGGTCCAGTATGGGGGCCATGATCTTCTGGTACTGTCCATTTGCCTTCAGCTTCTTGATGAGTTCGGTGAGTATCTTGTCCGTCTCTTTGCCCTTCTCACCGAGAGGCAGCAGCGCCTTCACGTCGTACTTCTTGTATTCCCACCTCTTAATGTTCTTCAGACCAAGCTTCTTAAGCGCCAGATCGGACTCGGGCATGGCAAATAACCAGCCGTCTATTCTCCCCATATCCACCTTCTGCAGGCTCGACTCGATGCTGGGAGAGCCCATTATGTTTGGTAGGGGACCATCAAACACGTACTTGGCACCCGCGTCGGTCTCAATCTTGTACTTGGTCACGTTCCCTGGGTTAATATCCTTGTTGTTTTTGTTCGTGTAAAGGGCCATGATAACCTTGAATATGACCTCCGTGGAGTACTGAAACGGGATCCTCTGGGGATTCATGGGTGTAATGTACGGCACATGGAAATCAGCCCTTCCCTTTTCCACATTATCCAAAGATCTCGGAAAAGGAACCACATCCCAGGTAATTTTCCCGTCTTTGTATTCCTCGGCCATTGCCTTCATCAAGTCAACCAGAATCCCCTTGTCCTTCGATTCCACGAGGGGTGGAATGAAGGGCAGACTCACCTTGAGGTCTCTTGCGTGCGCCTGAGGAAGGAGAAGACAAAAACAGACCGCTGCCATGATAAAACACCTGCTTGCTCGTAACATTAAACGATCCCCCCTTTGATAGTATTTATATCGCATGGCTCAACCGTCGCCACATGGGCCTTAGGTGGCAGCCATCTGCCGCATGTACCTAACCGCAACCCCTGTTGGATGACATATCAGCCATTAATTGCAATATCGCATATTCCGCTGTTTTCTTAAGGAAACGGAAAAAGAATTGTGGATTACGCGCCTCGTCGTGAAAGGAGACGAAACGGGGAAGCAGGCTTTCAGCGGTTCAGGAGGTACTCTTCCCGCACGCGCTGGAGGCTGCGGAATATGTTCTTCTTCACATTCCTGTTGTGGCGCTCCACCTCGGATATCATACTCTTCACAAGCCGCCTTTTGGATCGCTCCCCGTTGGTGCATTGGGATTTTATCACCGGCAGATCGAGTTTTTCCGCAAGGCGTTTCAACTCCTTCTCCTGCACGTAGGCCAGGGGCCTGACAATCGTAAACCTGCCCTTGAACATCTCCTGGCAGGGCTTCATCGTCCCGATCTCTCCATTGAAGAGCAGGTTAAGGAGCATCGTCTCTATTATATCGTCCATGTGGTGTCCCAGGGCCAATTTGGAACAACCCATCTCTCCCATCATGCTGAAAAGGACCTTTCTTCTCTCCCAACTGCACCAGAAACAGGTGAAAGGTTTATCCTCCGTCCAGTCCTTGTCCGCTTTCGCTACCACGTACCGGACGCCCTCCCGCTCGAAGTGCGCCTTCAGGGCTTCCGTATCGACCCAGTCAAAACCCATATCCACGTGGCAGGCGACGAGCTCGTAATCGATGGGGACGAACTTCAGCCTTTCTTTCATTATCCTTAAGAGGCCCAGGCTGTCCTTTCCCCCGGACACGGCGAGCAGGACCCGGTCCCCGTCTCTCAGCATCTTGTAGTCCCAGATAGCCTTGCCCACCTTCTTTGTGAGAAAGTGGGACGCGTGAGCCGCGCCGCTGCTCATAGGACCGACCCTGCCACCATTCTTGCGGCCCGGAGCATCTCACTGCCCACCTTTCCCTTGTCGGTGCAACCCACGGCCTCCACATGACCCGCGTATGTCATGCCGAGCAGTTCGAAGGTCTTCCTGAACATATCGAGGGCCGGTTGACACGTGTCATGACTCTCATCGGCACAGGTAATGAGCGTGACCGCCTTCTTGCCCCGCACGCGCGAGCTATAGTCAGCGTCAAGGAAAGCGAGGGAGCGGTCCATGACGAGCTTCAACTGCGCAGAGGGACCGAACCAGTAAATGGGTGTCGCATAGACCACGACCTCCGCTTCCATTATATGCCTTCTCACCTGTTCCATATCGTCGTCGATCGGGCACTCCCCTTTTTCGAGACAGGAGAGGCAGCCCCGGCAGGGGCATATATTCAGGTCGCCCAGGTAGAGGACGCTGACGTCATGCTGCTTTTCCCTTATCACACCGGCAAAGGCGTCGACAAGGGCGTGCGTATTGCCGTCTTTACGCGGGCTTCCAAAGAGGATCACTGTTTTCATCTTTTCGCGGCCTCCTTCCGGCCGTCCTAGTATAAGGGCTTGTCGCGCGCGTGGTCAATACCTATTCCGGGGCGGACAAGACGCAAAAAGGGCGCGCATATTTTCCGCGCGCCCTTTTTGCATTTTCCCTTATCTCTATGGAACTCTTACTTAATCCTGTTCTTTACGATCTCGTCGACCACTGAAGGATCGGCTAAGGTACTGGTATCGCCAAGCTGATCCAGCTCGCCGGACGCCACCTTTCTCAGGATCCTTCTCATGATCTTCCCTGACCTCGTCTTCGGGAGACCGGGGACAAACTGGAGCTTTCCGGGGGATGCGATAGGACCGATCTCCTTCCGCACGTGCGCCACAAGCGCCTTCTTGAGCTCATCGCTGCCTGTCTGGCCTACCTTGAGGATGACATAGGCGTAAAGGTCTTCGCCCTTCACATCGTGCGGGAAGCCGACGACTGCCGCTTCCGCCACTGCCGGGTGAGAGACGAGGGCGCTCTCGACTTCGGCGGTGCCGATCCTGTGACCGGATACGTTCACCACGTCGTCGACGCGGCCGAGGAGCCAGAAATAGCCGTCCTCGTCCCTTCTGGCGCCGTCACCGGAGAAATAGAAACCGGGCTGCTGGACGAAATAGGTGGTATAGAACCTTTCCGGGTCCTTGTAGACGCCCCTCATCATGCCGGGCCAGGACCTCCTGATACAGAGCTCGCCGCCTTCGTTCACGCCGGCTTCAACCGCGGGCTCGGCCGCCGAGCTTCTCGGCTTCAACACGACTGCGTCGACGCCGAAGAACGGCAGCGTCGCCGAGCCGGGCTTGGTCGGCCATGCGCCGGGAAGGGGCGTGATGAGAATGCCGCCCGTCTCCGTCTGCCACCACGTATCGGCGATGGGGCACTTTTCCCTCCCGATGTTCTTGTGATACCACATCCAGGCTTCGGGGTTGATGGGCTCGCCCACCGAGCCGAGGAGCCTTAAGGACGAAAGGTCCCTCTTCGCAGGCCACTCGTCGCCTTCTCTCGCGATAGCCCTGATAGCGGTCGGGGCGGTGTAGAAGATGCTTACCTTGAACTTCTCGATAATCTGCCAGAACCTATCCGGCTTCGGGTAGGTGGGGACGGACTCGAAGATAATCGAAGTGGCGCCGTTGCAGAGCGGGCCGTACACGATGTAGCTGTGGCCGGTGACCCAGCCGATGTCGGCGGAGCAGAAAAAGACGTCCTTGGGCTTGTAATCAAAGATGTATTTCATGGTCGAATAGACGAAGACCATGTAGCCGCCGATGGTGTGCATGACGCCTTTCGGCTTGCCCGTGGAGCCGGAGGTGTAGAGGAGGAACAGGGGGTCTTCCGCGTCCATCTGCTCTGCGGGACACGTGTCGCTCACGTCTGATGCAGCTACCTCGTCACCCCAGAAGGTGTCCCTCCCCGCCTTCATCGGGACTTCGAGGTCGGGAAGCCTTTTGACGACAAGCACGCTCTGGATTTTGTGCCCCTGCTTCTCGCACAGATCGCAGGCGGTATCGGCGCTCGCCTTCGAGCTCACGTGTTTGCCGGAACGCCAGTAGCCGTTTGCGGTAACAAGGACAGTCGCCCCTGCGTCGATGATCCTGTCCCTGAGGGCCTCGGCGGAGAAGCCGCCGAAGACGATGGTATGGACTGCTCCGATCCTTGCGCATGCCAGCATGGCAACGGCCAGCTCACTAATCATGGGCAAATAAATGGCAACCCTGTCGCCTTTCTTCACGCCCTTCTTCTTCAGGACATTGGCAAACCGGGAGACTTGCACGAGCATGTCTTTGTAAGTGATCTTCTTCACATCATCGTCCGGCTCTCCCTGGAAGATGATGGCTACTTTATCTCCGTTTCCTTTCTCGATTTGATAATCCAGACAGTTGTATGCGATATTGGTCTTTCCGCCGAGAAACCATTTGATGTCGGCTTTGGCGAAGTTTTCCTGGTTTACCTTGTCCCACTTCTTGAACCAGAAAAGCTCGCTGGCGATACCCCCCCAGAACTTCTCGGGGTTCTCGATAGACTCTTTCCACATCGCCTCGTATTGTGCCCTGCTCTTTATGTATGCCTGGTCAACGAATTCTTTTGATGGGGGAAACGTCCTCGTTTCCGACATCATGCTGGTAATGGTAGAGCTTCCTTCCGCCATGCGAAACCTCCTCTATGATATGTGATGATGTTGATAGCCTAAATCGGCCTGCCAATCCGCAATAGTTTTAGTTGAATTATGAGGCGTTGTCAACAATTATTTGTGCACAATATCACAAAGCCGCTGCCCCTGTTGGGCAGTACTCTATTTCACAAGCTGCGCATCCGGCTGGGGCAAGAGCGTGCAGCCGCAAAAATAACTTGAAAACTCGTGCGTGACGGCATATAATTCGTGGTTTTACATGAGAATACTGCTAATTCTTTGTCTCGCCTATATTCTTTTCATCCACGGTCTCGGCAATATTTCCCTGTGGGATCCCGACGAGCCGAGACAGGCCATAATGGCCAGGGAGATGCTCGCCCGTGGCGATTACATACACCCTTACCTGAACGGCCTGCCCTATCTCGAAAAGCCGCCTCTCCACCCATGGCTTATCATGCTCACCGCACGCGTAACCGGCAAGATCGACGAATTCTCATCAAGGCTGCCTTCAGCCCTGGCCGCCACCCTGCTTCTCCTTTTCACCTATTTTCTGGGCAGGAGGCTGGACCACGAAGTGTCGGGTTTTCTCGGGGCCCTGATTTTGGCCACCAACTACCAGTTTCTCGGAAATGCCCGGGAATCGGTCATGGATATGACCTTCGCCCTTTTCATCGGCATGGCTGTCTTCCTGGGATACCTCTCCATAGAAAAAGAGCGGAAATGGCTGACGGCCCTCAGCCTGCTGCCTTGTGCCTTTGCCATTCTGACAAAAGGGCCCGCCGGCCTCGTTATACCCGTCGCTGTGTTATTTTTTTACTGCCTGGCCACCAGGAGGCTGCGACGCACGTTTTTTCCCCTGCTTGCCGGCAGTCTTCTGTCGCTTGCCCTTGCCTCGATCTGGTTTTTTCTCGCGGGAAGGGCCTATACCCAGGAGTTTGTCCTGCACCAGAATATTGTCCGCTACATGACCGGTTTCGACCACATCGAGCCCTTCTGGTACTATCTTCATAAGCTTTTCATCAACTTCCTGCCATGGAGCATCCCTCTGCCCTTCGCCGTCTTCTTTGCATTCAGGCGGAGGCTCTGGCTTCCCCTCATCTGGCTTCTCTTCACCTTCGTCTTTTTCGATATCTCGAAGAGCAAGCGCGCCATTTACCTGCTTTCATGCTATCCCGCGATGGCCCTTCTCGTCGGCATCTATCTGAAGGAGCAGTGGTATGTCCTGGTCCAGAAGAGATGGACCACGGCGCTACTGTGCTGCTTCGGCGGGGTACTCATGGTCGCGCCGCTCCTCTTGTTCCCTGCCATGGGGCGTGTGCCCCTCCTCAGGCAGATGTTCGGCACCACTCTCATTGTGCCGGCCGTCCTGGCCGCCGTCCTTTTCGCCTGCGGCCTCGTCTTCGTGCTTTCGGTCCTGATGAAGGCCCCCGGGAGAAGCTTCCCCGTGCTCTTTGCGTACCTCGTTGTCCTGGGGTTCGTCTATCACTCCCTCTATATGCCGGCCATGGACGTAAGCTCCAAATCCGTCCGGCTGATCACCGACCAAATGAGCGACATGCCGAAGGCCGCCGTCTATGCCTTAGGCTTCAACTCTCCCGCCCTTATCTTCTATGCGGGAAGGCCGGTTGTTCCGATTTCAAATCCAGACGATATCCTTTCGGAAAAAGGTGATATAATAGTCGTTGCCGAGAATAAGCACGGGCGGCTGGACGCGCTCAAAACACTTTTTCCGGTAGCAAGGGAGGCGTGCTACGAAAGGGAAAACTTCTTGATTCTCGAGAGGAAAGATGAAAGATAGGATCGATATATCGGTTCTCGTGCCCGCTCTGAATGAAGAGGAATCGTTGTCGGAACTGAACGAGCGACTCCGGATGGCCCTCGAATCGACAGGGCAGACATACGAGATCATCTACATCAACGACGGGAGCACCGACCATACCCAGGAGATGCTCGAAGGCTTTCGGGCCAACGACCCAAGGGTGAAGGTGATCGAGTTCAACAGGAACTACGGGCAGCATATGGCGCTCTTTGCGGGATTCGAGCGGGCCGCCGGCCGCGTGATGGTCACCATCGACGCCGATTTGCAGAACCCGCCCGAAGAGATACCGCGCCTCGTTGAAAAAGCGGCCGAAGGCTATGATGTAGTGGCCACGTACAGAAGAGGAAGGCAGGATTCGATTTTCCGCCGGTGGCCCTCGTGGATCGTCAACAAGATCACCTCGCGCCTTGTCGGCGCGAAGCTCCGGGACTACGGATGCATGCTGAGGGCGTACAGCCGGAACGTCATCGACTCCATCAACTTGTGCCAGGAATCCTCAAGCTTTATCCCCGCCCTCGCCAATACGTATGCGAGGAAGATCGTCGAGATCGAGGTCGGCCATGAAGAGCGGAAGAAAGGCATCTCCAAATACAGCCTGTTCCGTCTTTTGCGCCTCAATTTCGACCTTATGACGGGCTTTTCCCTGCTCCCGATACAGTTCATCGGTATCCTCGGCGTTGTTATCGCCCTCATGGGACTGGCATTTGCCGTCTTTCTGCTGATCCGCCGGTTTGTCGTGGGCCCTGAGTCGGAAGGCCTCTTTACCCTCTTTGCCGTCCTCTTCTTTTTCATGGGTGTCCAGATTTTCGCCCTCGGCATCATAGGGGAATATATCGGGAGGATTTTCCAGGAGGTGCGGAGAAGGCCCAGGTTCATCGTGAAGAAGGAACTCCTGTGAAAGCGGTCGTCCTCGGCTACCATGAAATAGGCTATGTCTGTCTGGAGGAGCTGCTCAAGAGCAGGATTTCGGTGTCGGCCCTTTTTACCCACAAGGACGAGCCGGAAGAAACGATATGGTTCCGGACGCCCCGCGTCCTCGCAGAGCAGCACGGCATACCCGTATACGAGCCGGAGAGCCTGCGTGACCCGGTCTGGGTCGAGCGCATAAGGGCTGACGCGCCCGACTACCTTTTCTCCTTCTATTACCGGCACATGCTTTCAAAAGAAATCCTTGAGATACCAAGGATCGCGCCCCTTAACCTCCACGGCTCCCTGCTCCCGAGATTTCGCGGTCGATGCCCGGTCAACTGGGTGCTGATAGAAGGCGAGAAGCGGACAGGGGTTACGCTCCACGTCATGGAGATAAAACCTGATGCCGGGGAGATTGTGGGCCAGAAGGCGGTGGACATCGTCTTCGAGGATACAGCCCGGATCCTCGCCCTGAAACTCGCTTCTGCCGCCCAGGCCCTTATGAGAGAAGTGATCCCCTTTCTGGAAGCGGGGACCTTTGAAAAAAGGGCACAAGAAGGGACCTCTTCTTACTACGGCGGCCGGAAGCCGGAGGACGGACGTATAGATTGGGCAATGAGCGCCACGCGCATCTATAACCTTATAAGGGCCGTCACCCACCCCTACCCGGGGGCTTACACCTTTTTTCGCGGCCGGAAGCTTTTCATCTGGAAGGCCGTTCCCCTGGAAGGGATGGCGGAAGGCGCCCCCGGCGCCGTGGTCTCGACAAGCCCCCTTCTCATCAAAGCAGGAGAGGGACTGCTTCACGTCACATCGCTTCAACAGGAAGGTGAGGACGAAATGGATGCGGAGGGTTTTCTCTCCCAACACGTGCTCACTACAAACGCTTTAGGAGGCAAGTTTTGAAAATACTGATTCTCGGTGTCAACGGATTCATCGGAAACAGCCTGGCCGGCCACATTCTCGAAAAGACGGATTGGGAAGTCTACGGCATGGATATACGCGAGGACAAGCTGGATAAGTGCCACGGCAACCGGTGCTTTCACTTTGTCGAGGGCGATATCTCGATAAACAAGGAATGGATAGAATACCACGTAAAGAAATGCGACGTTGTCCTCCCCCTCGTCGCCATAGCCACACCCGCTACTTATGTCAAGGAGCCGCTCAAGGTGTTCGGGCTCGACTTCGAGGAGAACCTGCAGGTCGTCCGGCTGTGCGTCAAGTATAACAAAAGGCTGATCTTCCCCTCCACGTCGGAGGTCTACGGTATGTGCCCCGATGAGGAATTCAACGAGGACGAAAGCCGGCTCGTGGTGGGACCGATCAACAAGCAGCGGTGGATTTACAGCGTATCGAAGCAGCTCCTCGACCGGGTCATTTGGGCATACGGCTTTCAGAAAGGGCTTCGCTTCACCCTCTTCCGGCCTTTCAACTGGATAGGCCCGAAGCTCGACGACCTGGCTCTTGAGCCGGAGAAGGAGGGGAGTTCCAGGGTAGTTACCCAGTTCATATCGAATCTCATTCAGGGCGAGGCCATCCGGCTGGTCGACGGGGGCGAGCAGAAAAGGTGCTTCACCTATGTCGACGACGGCATAGACGGTCTCATGAGGGTCATCGAGAACAAGAACGATGTCTGCAACGGTGAGATATTCAATTTGGGAAACCCAAGGAACGAGGCGACGATCAGGGAGCTTGCCTATAAGCTCCGGGACATCTTCGTGAGCTACCGAGGGAAAGGCGGGGAGAGGAAGACCCCCGAGATCGTAGAGGTCTCTTCAGGAGACTTCTATGGCAAGGGGTATCAGGACATAGACCGCAGGGTCCCTTCCATCAGAAAAGCCAGAGAAATCCTCGGGTGGGAGCCAAAGGTGGACCTCGACACGGCACTCAGCCGGACTATAGAATATTACCTTGAATCGAAGACAAGCGTGTAATGGAAAAGGTCATAGGGCTGGAAGTCCACGTCGATACCTTTGAGGGTATGAGGCGTGGAGTACCCCGCCTCCTCGATCTTTTCGAAAAGTACCATGTGCGGGCGAGTTTCTTCGTCCCCATGGGGAAAGACCATACAGGCTGGACCATAAAGCGGGTTTTCACCCGACCCGGCTTTCTGTCGAAGGCGCAACGCGTGGGGGTGCTGGAGACATACGGCGTCAAAACGCTCATGAGAGGTCTCCTCCTGCCGGGCGCTGAAATCGCCCTGCGGCATCAGGATCTTTTGCGCCGGATCACGGATAGTGGTCATGAGCTGGGTATCCACGGACTCGACCATGTGCACTGGCACGACCATATCAAGCGTATGGACCGGGACCGCACCATAAAGACCCTCCACAAGGCAACGAGTGTTTACGAGACGCTCCTCGGCAAGAAACCCGTCTCATTTGCGGCCCCGGGCTGGATGATCAACGCCCACGCCCTTGCCTTCTTCGAGGAGCACGGTTTTGTCTACAGCAGCGATACCAGGGGGCGTACCCCCCACTACCCGAGGATGGGGGGGAGGACATTCAAGGTGCTGCAAATCCCCTCGACCCTCCCTACCCTCGACGAAATGGTGGGGCTGGAGGGCAAAGAACAAGCAACCCTGGCCCGCTTTTTCGCACGCTCGCTCACAGCCGGGCTCAACGTTATGTCCATTCACACCGAGCTTGAGGGGAACCGCTGGACCGCTTTCCTCGCCTCCTTCATCGAACAGTCCCTTGAGCGGACCTACCGCTACGTGCGGCTCATCGATATAGCCGCGTCACTACAGGCAGGCGGAGACCTGCCCGTATGCGAGTGCCGCTATGGGACCGTCCGGGGAAGGGCGGGAGAAGTGACCCTCCAGGGCTGACGGCATGGAGGAAATACTCATGGACCCGCCGATGGTCGTCCGGGTGCCCCCGGCGCCCTGCTCGCCCTGTGACGCTCCGACGTTTGCGACCCAGCAAAGCAATATGGAGCTGGGTGCGGACGTGTGAAGAAATCGCTTTTCTCGCAAATCTCTTTTTGATGCCGCGGGGCTTTTCAACAATCAGCGGGAAAAAGCGTCTTCTACGGCGACATGGCTACTCCTTTCGCAACCCGCTCGTGGGCGGCTTTGTCTCCTTTTCTGATCTCTTCCTTCTTTCTCGCATCCTATTCGGCCGCTTGAACTCGGCCCCTCCAGCAAAGCCTTATCCAGAGCTTTATGTTGTAACTAAAACATGCCCACAATGCCTCAATGCCGACTTTTACAATGCCTCTTAAGCGGAACTGCCTCAATCCGAACTTCTCCTTGATCCAGGCGTTGGGGAACTCCGCGACCTCCGCCCGCTGCTTATAAATTGCCTTCGCCTCGTCGGTCTTCATCTTTTTGAGGAAGGCGTCGACGCGAGGATCGTTCTCTATCCGGGAGATAGAACGCCCCCTGGTTGACTGGGGACAGCACGAAAGCCTGGAGGGGCAATCCTTACAATGTTTTCCTCTGTAGTTGAACGTGGTCTTCCCCTTTTCAGTCTTCTTGCTGATATAGACAAGAGTCCTTCCTTCGGGGCAGACGTAGACATTGCGTTCAGGGTCGAAACGAAAGCATTCCGGCCAGAAAGCTTCCTCAATGCCTCTGCTGCGGAGGAAGGCCTTCCATCCGGCGTTTGTTTCATTGAAGGACCCGATAAGATCGATGTGCCTCTCATGGGCAGTAACGATCGCCTCTCTCGTCGTGAAGCCGGCATCGACGACGAGTTGTTCCGGGTTAACGCCGGTGGTCTTTTTGATCTCATCCATAGCAGAGGGGAGAAGGGTCTGGTCGGCGGGGGATTGGGAGATCGAGACGGCGCAAATGGCCTTCTGTCTGGCGTCGGTGGAGATCTGCACGTTGTAGCTCGGGGCGTAGCCTCCGTCGGACTGCCCCATGATCCTGCACTCCGGGTCGGTTGCGCTCACTCTCGGTTCGGTGCTTCTCTTCTGCGATTTCATCTCTTTGAGTTCGTCCATGGCGCGAGATAAACGCTCCTTCCGCTCCTTCGCCGCCCGTTCTCTCGCCTTCTTAATCCGGGGGGTCGTCTCTTCTTCAGAGGCCTCTTCCATGGCCTTCACCTGGCCTTCCGCTCGGGCAAGGTGCTCGCGGATTGCTTCTTCCTTTCGGAAGGTATCCCTCCCGGCGTGAGCCCTGATCCTCGTCCCGTCGTGCATCACCCGCTCCATAGTAATGAGTCCTGCCTTCGAGAGCATCGCCAATACCTCTATAAAGAGTTGGCGGAGAGCATCGCCGTGGGTGCTCCTGAAGTCGGCAAGGGTATGGTAATTGAAGGGACGGGCGCCCGTGAGCCATTGAAAGGCGGGATCGTACTCCGACAGGCGGGTAATCTCGCGGGCCGAGCTGACTCCTTTGCTGTAGGCATAGACCCAGAGGCTGATAAGGAGATGGGGATCGAAGGCGGGAGCTCCGGCACTGCCTTCAACGGAATCGATATTGTCATAGTAGCCGGAGAGATCGAGGGAGCCGACGAGGTCCCATATGGCCCTGACTTCGTGGTCCTCGGGGATGAGGGCTTCGATATCCATCGGGTGAAAAAACATCTGAGATCTATTGATGGAACGAAAGCGAGGAACCTTTTGCACTTCCGGGACTGAATCGTCCTGACGAAACGGCTTCTTGGCTTCAACATCGCATCCGGGAAGACGTCCTTCGCTTGTATGCTCTTCAGCCACGACAACCTCCAATGCCCCTGTATTTGCCTGCTAATTCTAGCAAACCAAAATGCGGCAATCCACACAAAAAGCAAGGGTTGGAGGAATTATTTTACTGTTTGAGACTGCCCTGACATAGTTCGCCTATCTTCACCTTTCGAGCCTCGCCGTTCAAGCCGGGATTGCCTGACGGACATAGCGCGGCCGAAAGCGAAAGGATCCTCCGGCGAGCCATCGGAGGATTATTTCACAGCTTCTGCCCCGCCCATGTACGCCTCCGGTCGACACGGCCCACAGTGCATCCACAGAGAAGCATTTCCTCCATCGACCCGCCGATGGCCGCTCGGGTGCCCCGCGTCCACCCTTCCATCCTATATCTCGGTCCCCGAGGGGATAACCGTGCCTTTCGGGATTACCGTAATCCCGTCGCAGCACCAGTACTGCTCTGTCTGGAGCTCCCCGTTCGAGGGCTTCTTTCGAATCGTCACCCCATCCCCTATGCGGACGTTCTTGTCGATTATGGCCCGCTCGATGGTACAGTTTCTCCCGATCCCGATAGGGGGCTCTTTTTCGGCGTCAGGGCCCTGCCCCATGAGCAACTGCTCCCCGTCGTAAAAGTCTCCTCCGAGCAGCACCACCTGGTTGAGCGAGCTGCCTTTGCCGATCACGCTGCGCACACCGACGATAGAGTCGACCACACGGGCGTAGCTGATCAGCGACCCCTCGGAGAGGAGACTATCCCGGATCTCCGAGCCGATGAGGCGGCTGGGCGGCAACGGACGGCAGCGCGTATAGATGGGCCAACGCGGCGCGTAGAGCTCGAAGGGGGCACGCGGCCGGGCAAGAGCGATATTCGCCTCGAAGAAGGCTTCTACCGTCCCTATATCCCTCCAGTAGCCGGAAAAGGGGTAGGCCATCACCCTGCAATGCTCGATGGCCCACTCGAAAATACCGGTCCCGAAGTCATTCGCGCCATTTTCGCTAAGCGCCCTTGAGAGTACCTCCGGCTTGAAGACGTAAGTCCCCATAGAGCCGAGAAAGCTGTCCGGCTCAATCGATGCATCAGACCCGAAAAGCGCCGCAGGGACAGGAAAGGAGTCGATTATCGGGTCCTCCTGGGGCTTTTCCGCGAACCGCTGCACGCAGCCGGACCCGTCGACGCCTACAAGTCCCATCCTTCTTGCCTCAGCCCTCTTCACGGGACAGACGCAGATGGTGATGTCCGCGCCCGAGTCCTTATGGGAGCGGATGAGGTTGGCGAAATTCATGCGGTAGAGCTGGTCGCCGGAGAGGATGAGTATCTGCTCCGACTTATAGTATATCGTGTGATCGAGCGTTGCCCGCACTGCATCGGCGGGCCCCTGAAACCAATCCGACCCCTGTGCCGTCTGCTCGGCGGCAAGGATATCGACGAAACCGTCGCTGAAGTCATCGAACCGGTACGCCTGCATGATGTGGCGGTGAAGGCTCGCCGACAGGAACTGGGTCAGCACAAAGATGCGCTTGATCCCGGAATTTATACAGTTCGACAAGGGGATATCGATGATGCGATATTTGCCGGCGAAGCCGACCGCCGGCTTAGCCCTTTTCAATGTCAGCGGATAAAGCCTCGTCCCGCGCCCGCCGCCCAGAATGATAGCCGCCACGCCCTGCATGCTCTCTCCTTTCCCCGATCCCCAAGCCGGTTAGCCGGTCCCCACTATTCTTTGAAGCTCATCTATATTCTACACGAACCGGCACGAGAGTGAAACCAAAGGCAGCAAAAAACGATCAGGGGCTGCGCCCGGGTCGGCCCACCGTAAAAAAAGAGGGGGCCTGACTGGCCCCCTCGATCGTGCTCTTCTTTGACTTTTCGTGTCTCTTAGTACATGCCTTCCATCCCACCGCCCGGCGGCATAGGAGGATAGTTCGGCTTATCCTTCGGCTTTTCCGCGATCATCGCGTCCGTCGTAAGCAGGAGTGACGCAACGGAGGAGGCGTTTTGCAGTGCTGTCCGGGCCACCTTCGTCGGATCGATGATGCCCGCCGCCATCATGTCGTCCACGTATTCCTCTTTTGCTGCGTCGAACCCGAAGTTGCCCTTGCCGCTCTTTACTTTCTCGACTACTATCGAGCCGTCAAAGCCGGCGTTCTGGGCGATCCATCTTATAGGCTCTTCCAGGGCCTTCTTCACGATCTTCACGCCGAACTGCCGCTCACCCTTCGAGAGTTCAAGGTTTCCAGCTTTGCGATCGAGCGGATGAAGCCCACTCCGCCGCCGGGGATCACGCCTTCTTCCACCGCCGCCTTTGTGGCGTTCAGGGCATCCTCTACACGGGCCTTTTTCTCTTTCATTTCCGTTTCCGTCGCTGCGCCCACGTTGATGACCGCAACGCCGCCCACGAGCTTCGCGAGCCTTTCCTGGAGCTTTTCCCTGTCGTAGTCCGAGGTCGTCTCTTCGATCTGGGTCCTGATCTGTTTCACCCGGCCCTCGATGTCTTTCCTGTCGCCTGCGCCGTCAACGATCGTCGTATTGTCCTTGTCGATGACCACCCGCTTGGCGTTGCCCAGGTCTTTCAGGCTGATGCTCTCGAGCTTGATGCCAAGCTCTTCAGATACTACCTGGCCTCCGGTGAGGATGGCGATATCTTCGAGCATGGCCTTCCTTCTGTCGCCGAACCCGGGCGCCTTCACCGCCGCCACCTTCAGGGTGCCGCTCAGTTTGTTCACCACGAGGGTAGCCAGGGCTTCACCCTCCACGTCCTCGGATATGATCAAAAGGGTCTTGCCCATCTTGGCGACCTGCTCCAGAATGGGGAGGAGGTCTTTCATGGCGCTGATCTTTTTCTCGTTGATGAGGATGACCGGCTCGTCAAGAACGGTTTCCATCTTTTCGGGGTTCGTGACGAAGTAAGGAGAGATATATCCTTTGTCGAACTGCATGCCCTCGACGATGTCAAGGGTGGTCTCCATGCTCTTCGCCTCTTCCACCGTAATGACGCCCTCTTTTCCCACCTTGCCCATGGCCTCGGCGATGATGTTGCCGATTGTCTCGTCGTTATTTGCAGAGATGGTCCCTACCTGGGCGATCTCTTTCTGGTCTTGCGTTGGCTTGGAAAGCTTCTTCAGCTCCTCGATCACGACCTCGAACCGCCTTCTCGATGCCCCGTCTTCAGCTCCATGGGGTTGTGGCCGGCAGCCACGAGCTTGGCGCCTTCCTTGTAGATCGCCTGGGCCAGGACGGTTGCGGTCGTCGTTCCATCACCCGCCACATCGGAGGTCTTGCTTGCCACTTCCTTGACCATCTGGGCGCCCATGTTCTCGAACTTGTCCTCGCACTCCACCTCTTTTGCGACCGTGACACCATCCTTCGTGACGGTGGGGGAACCGAATGACTTTTCCAGGATGACATTCCTCCCCTTGGGGCCAAGGGTAACCTTCACCACATCGGCAAGCGCATTCACCCCTTTCAGGAGCGATTCTCTTGCCTTCTGATCATACTGAATCTCTTTAGCCATCTATACGCCTCCTTGTATTAATCTTCGATTACGGCAAGAACATCATCTTCCCGTAAGATGAGATGCTCCTCGCCGTCGATCTTTATCTCTGTTCCGGAATATTTACCGAACAGAATCTTGTCGCCAACCTTTACCGACACCGGGGACCTCTGGCCGCTTTCGAGGACCTTTCCTTCCCCTACCGCGATGACCCGGCCTTCCTGGGGCTTTTCCTTGGCTGCGTCAGGGATGATGATACCACCCTTTGTTTTCTCCTCCTCTTCGAGCCTCTTGATTACGAGTCTGTCCTGTAATGGTTTTACCTTCATTTGTATCACGCTCCTTTCTTGATTTTTGGCGGATTAGCAATCGGCATGAACGATTGCTAAGGATAATATAATTGTTGTAATGCTTTTTTGTCAATAGCAGCGGATAATTTTTTTTCCGCAGGAGCGGGCGGGCGGTTCCATCGCTTCTCTTAACCCACCGCTAACAGGAACGCTCTTATCGTGTTAACAATGAAGATGTATACTGATAATAATGAGAACTTCGCTTCGACCCCGTTCAAATGGCATAACGATCTTGAACCGCTCTCGAAGGGGCCTTACCTTACACTGACGAAGGGGCAGGACAATCCCGGTTGACACGGGTTCTCGCTAAAGGCGAAAGCACGTGAGGCAACAACAGGAGGTTTACCACTATGGAATCGGAAATACTCGCAACACAGGAGAAGAAACGAATCGCCCTCGTGGCGCACGATAACAAGAAAGGAGATTTGCTGGAGTGGGCGCGGTTTAACAGGGATCTGCTGGCTGAACACCTCATCTGCTCGACGGGCACGACGGGCGCCCTGCTGGAGCGCGAGCTTGACATTCCCGTCACCAAGCTCCAAAGCGGGCCGTTGGGCGGCGATCAGCAGATAGGGGCCAAAATAGCCGATGGGGAAATAGACTTCCTCATCTTTTTCTGGGACCCCCTAGAGCCCCATCCGCACGACCCCGATGTGAAGGCACTCCTGCGGATCGCCGTTGTCTGGAACGTGCCGATCGCCTGCAACCGGGCTTCCGCGGACTTTATGGTCTCCTCGCCTCTGATGGCGTCGTCCTACGAGCGCCATCTCCCGGACTACGACGGATACAGAAAACGGCACATCAATGGCAACCAGACCATCCCGGTCGACGAAGGCAGTGAACTTCCTCCCTGCGGTGTGTGACATGGCCCCGTGATTGGTCCGGAAGGGGGCAATCATGGGGCGGTCGTTGCGGAGGCGTAGAGACGAGCTTGGGCTCCTAGTATCCCGCGAACAACTCGATCTTGATGCGCTCCTGCGGGATGTGCATCTGTTCGAGTGTCTGTTTCATGGCGTCCGCCATGACCGGCGGACCCGCAATGTAGTATTGGGCACTCTCCCACGCGTCGCAGTGCCCTTTGATCATCTCCGCGCTGAGCCGTCCGGTCAGGCCGCTCCACGTTGAATCTTCCCCTGCCCGCGTCATGGTGGCGACCACGCGAAGCCGGCTGTTTTGTTCCGGCATAGCGGTGAGCTCATCGAGAAAAGGCGTTTCCTCGGGCGTTCTGCTGGAGTAGAACAGGGTAATCGGGTGGCCTGTGGCTGCATCCGTCGCGTAGCGGCACATGGAGCGAAAGGGTGCTATGCCGACGCCGCCTGCGAGAAAGGCAAGGGGAGTCGCCGTATTATCCGGAAGGGTGAGGGCGCCGAACGGCTGCCCGAGGGTGATGGCACACCCCGGCGCCATTTCGGCCATGGTTCGTTTTAGCGCGCTGCCACTGAGCTTTGTGACGAAGAGCAGCTCCTTCTCCAGGGGCGACGAGCTGATGCTGAAGGTACGCCGCAGCCCGCGGTCGTCCTGAAACCCCATGTCGGGGACGGAGACAAGGCAGTATTGCCCTGCCACGAACCGAAAACCCTCCGGCTTTTGAATACGGAAGAGCGTTACCTCAGCGGCCAGTTTTTCCCGGCCGATGAACTTTGCAGTATAGTCCATGAGCACCACCTTTGAATTTTTTCGCTGCGGTCCTGTTTTTATTATATGCCCGGTATGCTCCATTTGCCGGGGGCAAGGCCGGGCAAAAGCGCATTGTCATCCTAAAGTTTATGTCTTAGCCAAAGCCCTCGCGTTTCCCTCACCTGCTTCGGAGGCGGGGTCAGGGGGATAGGGGAGGGGTAGTACTCATAGCCATCACAGTTTGTCCTCCCGATGAATCACGGCCATTGTGCCATGGTTATACAGGTTTCGCGCAAAACACTCTACCGAGACGTCCGCGCCGGTCACCATGTGCATGAACATACTCTTGTTCCCCACAGCGATGCTTTTCCCCGGAAACGTGCGTGCAAAGGTGCCTTCCGGGATCGACTTGAAAAGTCCGGAGTATGGGTAGCTCCTCGTTGCCTCTGCCTCATCGAAGTATTTGCATCCCATGCCCGTGGGATAGTCAAGAAAACGGTGCTCACCTGAAGTGATCGTCAGGTATTGGGCCTCTCCGGGCTCGTAGTAAAACCATTCCGTGCCGTTCCGGCATGACGAGTGCGGCCACAAGAATTCATCCGATCCTACACCTTCCATGACGATCAGGGCGACGTGCTTTTCTAAAAGATCCTCTTCGAGTGCATGCCGGATGCCGGTGATCGCGCCCGTGGTGCGACCCGGTGCATACAAGGGGACATTGAAATTGAGGGATGGTATCATCACCGGCGTCTTCTTGGTGTCGCTTATGGTTTTGAACGCATAGCCCTCACGGGCAAGCATCAGGTATTCGGGCACTCTCGACGTCTGTTCGGGGGTCCCGTCAAAAAGTTTGCCGATTTCCTCCCGCGGAAAGATCCGCTCGATATGCGGATGTCCTCCCAGGACTTTCATATCCTCCGGACTCGGCCCGTAGAGGCCGGCATACCTGGTGGACCAGTGCGTGCAGACGGCAAGACCGTCGATTCCGGTTGCATCGATAAACCCTAAAAACGGCGTCATGTTCCCCGTTCCCACCACGATGGCGGCAAAACCGGAGGTGTCGATGAAACGCTCCGCCTCCAGGAAGGCGTCGGAGATCATCCTTGCCCGCGCATCGCCTGTCATAGGTGTATATCGACCCGAAAAATACTGTGCCGCGTACGTGAGGAAGACAAAGCGCGGGCTGTAGCGGTCAATGATGTCGAATGCCGTATCGCTTACCCAACGGTTGCTTCCCGGGTCCATATCGCCCGGATAGGGGTGTCTTTGCAGCACATCTTTGACCATTTCGACTACAGCTCCGGCTGCACCGGTCTTCTCGCCTGTTTCTAGGTCAAGGGTATTTTGCCACCCCCTGGCATCCACTATCGCTATACTCATTGCTGCACCCTTTCCATATTCCCGGGGCAGGGTTTCTGGCTCAGTATATTGATCGTCCGGCCGCAGTCGGGGCATCTGTTATCCGCGCACAGCAGCCTTTTCAGCTTGTCGCCCCCGCATCCCAGGCTGAAGCGCTCGATAACGGTACATCCGCAATCGGGGCAGAGGGTATGTACCCATTCGGAGGCGACAAAATTGTGAAAATAGATGTAGGGAAGTTTTTTCCTCGCAGACTCTAGGGTCCCGTCAATAGCCTGAATACTGGGATATTCGGCGCCCTTCATCTCATCCTCCGGAAGAAGACGAAACACGTGCCAGGGTATCTCCGGATCGACTCCCGCGAGGAAGTCTGCAATCCTATCGATCTCGCTGTCGTTTGCCCCCTGGACGATGGGCGTCGTTACTTCCACATGCCGGTCTTGTGCCAGCCGCCTGATAGTGCGCAGCACAGGCCCGGAAGATTTGATGCCGATATACGTCCTGTTGAAGCGGGCGGAAATCCCCTTGAGGCTTATGTTAAAGAAAGAAAAGATGGACGCCAGCAGCTCTGTGGCCTCCATGGTCGTGTAGCCGTTCGTAAGGCATCCCATGGGAATGGCTGCCGCCTTCGCCTCTTTCGCTACCTCAAGCAGAGAAGGTAGCGAAACGGTAGGCTCGTTGACGTTGAATATGATGCTGCGGCAGTTGAGCTTTCGCGCCATGCCTACCAGCTCGCGAGGCGCGAGATGATACATCCGGTCCTGTTGAACCTCCGGGTCTTCCTTTGCGATATAGGCGTTCGAGCAGTACCGGCACCGGAAATTACAACCGGTCGTGCCTATGGCCAGACACCGGCTTCCCGGATAGGCATGATAGAAAGGCATCGATTCCACAAGGTATGACCCGCAGGCACTCCAGCGGTGTGGAAACCGCTCCACAATAATGCCTCCCGAGACGGTGTACATGCGGCACACACCTGTTTTGCCCTCTGTTATCCCGCATCGTCGTTCACAATAACTGCAGCGCATGTTTTTCCTGCTCCCTCACCCGATATCCGCCTTTGACCCACCCCGATTATTCTACCACCCTTAAAGTCACTTTCTCCACCGGAGAATTTAGGTGATACAGGTAACACGGCATAGGGGCTGGTGGCTCAGTCAACGCCTTCATTTATGCGTTTTTGGTACTTTTTCACAACATTCATACAAATCGCACTTGACAATATACAAATCTGTGTTATAATAAAGATAAAGGGTGGGTAACCCAAAGGCAGCGAGTAGGTGAAGGGAATATCCGAGACCGAAGTCCCCTTCGAACTTCGGGACCTCTTCACCGAAAGCGGAAACAGACCCTCCAGCGCGCGGGAGCCTCTGTGAAGCTTGGTAGCCCCACCTCTTTTTTTGTCCGCAGGGGCGATCCGGACAACCTTCCCTCACCAGATAGGCACACAAGAATACAGGCAACGAACCACTCGTTGTTCTCATCATGCTCACCCCTGCCATGAAAGAGACGGACAGGAATTTTCAGAGCCAATAAGAGATGCGCGTGGTATGGTTAGGGTGTTGCCATTCCTTTCCTTCAGGCAGGGCAGGGGTTTTCGGGCCTCGGTTGTAGGAATACGGGACAGAATAATACATTTTGTCCATGGCGGACAATGCTGTGAAATGGTAATCGCGAAGCAAAAAGACTCCGCCGGATGTGAATGATTGCAGGTACGCGCGAGGGGTGTTCCGGAGGGGCCGGAGCTTTTTTATGGTGATACTTGAGCTGCTGGCAGGTTATACTGATAGGTGCGCGGAAGCCTGCGGAGGCGGTTTCCGGCGGACGCACTGATTAAGGAGATGAGGGAGATGTCGTCGATGGCAGTACTGAGGAAGGGAAGGCTCTCTTCCGCTTTATGGAAGAGATTTCGGGACTATTACGGCTCGATAGAAGGCGTGAATCCGGATTATATCGATATCAGGTGGAAGAAGTGGCAGGAAAACCCGGATATCACCACATATGTGGCGTCGAAGGATGGCGTGCAGGTGGCCTGGATTGTCTACGATCCCCGCTCAAGCATGATAGAAGAGATCCTGACGAGGAGTAATGATCAGGGAGAAGAACTCCTGCCCGATGTGGTTGATGCCCTGATTATCCGGGAGAGCCTTGTGGCAGCAGAGATTCTCGCGGCGGACAGGGAGAGATACCGATGGATGACGGCATACGGTTTTCGTCCGACCCGTTCGTACTCTGTCGATGGCCATTCCTTCCTTAAGATGGACTTGAGCACGGCCGTCTATTTTCAGCGTCACCGAGGGCACGCGCCGGCCAGGACATATGGTCGCAGGGAGCGGGTCGCCGTGGAGCGAGTCCCGGCCACGCAGACACAGGAGGAGATCAGGAGATCCCTCGAAAACCTGATCAAAAGACTCGGGGGGATCGAGCGGTTCGTCAAGCCGGGCACGAAAGCGGTCATCAAGCCGAATGTCGTCGCGGACCACGGCATGAAAGACGGCATCTACACGGGGGGTATCGTTACCGACATAAGACTCGTCAGGGCATTGATCGAGATCCTTCTGCCCGTAGCGGGGAGTATCACGGTCGCGGAAGGGTCGTCGATCAACCGGAGCGAGACAAGCAAGATGTTTGCCCACTACGGCTATGACAGGCTGGTGGACATGGACCCCCGGAAAGTACGCGTCGTCGATCTGAACACGGACAGGCTCGTGGAGAAACCGGTCCCGGCGGGCAAGAGGATGGCCGGTCGCAAAGTGCCCGTCACGATTGCGGAGGCCGATGCAATCATCAATCTTCCCGTCCTGAAGATCCATTTTGCCGCGGGCGTTTCCCTGGCTATCAAGAACCTTCAGGGAGCCATGCCGCCTATTGAAAAGTATATGTCCCACTTTTTTGGACTTTGGCAGAACCTTGTCAACATCCACCGCCTCATTAAGCCGGTGCTGTCCATTATCGATGGACTCACGGGACAGGAGGATTTCGGTCCCGTCTCAGGCATACCGAAGCAGATGAACCTGCTGATAGGGGGAACGAACCCGGTCGCGGTAGACGCTGTCGCCATGCGGATCATGGGCCTCGACCCTACCCTCTCTCCCCCTGTGCTCCTTGCCTATCACCAGGGACTGGGCCCGATAGAGCCCGAGCGAATCGAGGTGGTCGGCGCCTCTATCGGTGAGGTGGCAAGCCCCTTTAAGCAGCCTGAACTCAATCTGAGGGGCGGAAGGGACATTGCCATCCACGCGAATGATGCCTGCAACGGCTGCGGGGGGTACCTCCATTTCGCCGTCAACAAGCTCCGGAGGCCCGACCCGCAGGAGCCGACGAGGCTGCTCATCGACCGGCCTTTCGACCCGAAGGTCAATATCTTTCTCGGCCCCTCGACCCCCACCCGCATCGACCCGGCAGAGACAAACCTCTTCATGGGCATCTGCCAGCAGCATCACGCGCATCTGGGCGCGCATCTTCCCGGCTGCCCTCCGCACGCCGAAGTCATCATGAACGCCATATTCCGGTTATTTCCCGATGTAGAGAGGCCGAAGTACGCGGATGAGACCGAAGAGGCAAAGCTGGAAAAGATGCTGAAGGCGGTCCTGGAGATGGAGGGGCGGCGCCTTGAACCCGAACCACCCGCGCCGTGTGCTGTTTGACGCAGGTGCCGATTTACACTTGCGCGTAGACGATCAGGTTCATCTTCTGCAAATGAAGCATCGACATAACCCCGGGCCCTCTTGCATGCACCAGGGCTCTCAGTAGAACCCTTTCGTCGCGTCCAAAGTGATGAAAGCAGCTTGCCCTGGACGGGGCGAGGACTTGACATCACCGGTTTCGATGCCTAAGGTTAGTCAGTGGATTATGTCTATAGGAGGTAGAGCCATGCAATTCATCACCCTCACGAGGAAAATGGGTACCGGCGGATCGGAAATAGCCAGGAGGGTTGCGAGGCAATTGGGGTACGCCTTCTACGACACGGAGGCGATCGAGGCCGCCGCGCAGGAGATGGGGTTCCTTGGGGACGTCAAAGAGGTGGACGAAAAGGTGCCGTCTCTCTTTGAGAGGTACTTTACGCGCCGGCCGGAGATCCGTCTGGACCGCTTCGACTCCGTTATCTACGAGCTGGCGAGCCGGGGAAATGCGGTATTCCTCGGGCGCGGGAGTCATATCCTCTTAAGGACCTTCAAATGTGCCTTCCATGTCAGGGTAACGGCGTCTATGGAGACGCGCATGCGGAATCTGGTAGAAAGAGGCTTCAACATAGACGCGGCCCAGAGGGCAATACACAGAAGCGACCGGGAGAGAGGAGACTTCGTCAGATTTGCATTCGGACTGGACTGGGACAATCCCGAGCTTTACGATATGGTGCTCAACATGGATAATCTGACCCCTGAACTCGCAACAGACACGGTTTTGTATGTGGCTCGGACCGAAGAGATCATGGCCCGCTCAATAGATGCGATGAAATCATTGCAAATGATGGGCCTTGTCAGAAGGGCGGAGGCCGCCCTCATCGAGGCCGGCGGATTCTCCCTGGTTTCCGTTTCCGCCATGGAGCCGGACAGGGTTCAACTCACGGGGTCTGTGGCGAGCGAACAGGTCAAAACGAAAGCAGTCGAGATTTTGAAGCGCGTGAAAGGCGTTGCGTCCGTAGATAGCCGGCTTGAAGTAATTGAAAGCCCCCGGGCTGCGTACTGACGAGACGCTCCGAGGGGCGGGGAACTGACGATTGGATTTATGGACAATACAATCGGTGCTATACGGGCGTATGTTGAATTGCAGTCTCTAGGTCTGATCTCAATAAACCATACAGCATATGGTCAACGTAGTGGTCATAGAGCCATTCCGCCTCACGGATGATTCCTTCAAGCTTGAATCCGAGACGTTCAGGAATCGCGCGGCTGCGAGTATTCTTGGTAGCGCACTGAATTGTGATGCGATTCATCTTCCATGTAGTAAAGGCATGAGAGACGAATGCACGACAGCATGCCGTCATGATACCCTTTCCCTGGTGAGCCTCATCCAACCAATAGCTCAGCGCAGTTGACCGGTTTGCCCAATCGACATTCAGGTGGTAGATCATTCCACAGAGATGTCCTTCAAACCAGATGCCGGCACAAAATCCCCTGTTGTTTGCGAATTGATGGAGCCATCCCGCAATAAACCGTTCGACGTCCGCGGCCGACCGCACAGTATCAGGAAGCCAGGGGTGCCATTGCCGCCAATATTCCCGGCTGGAATCAATGAGTGTGAAAAGCTCGTCGCTGTGCTGACGTTCAATCAAGCGCAATTCGGTCTGTTCATCAACTTTGTGGAAAAACGTTCGTCACCCCGAGAATTTTGCGAGACAGAAAGCCCTTTTCATGCGAAATGCCTTCTCCGTCATAGACCTCCATATACTTACCCCCTCGCCAAGCATAAGCAGATGGCGGCCGTAAAGGGGTGGGGCAGCGTGTGTCACGCGAAAGCCCTCTCTTTACCCGGCTACGAGAATTGAGTGGCGTCGTAGCCGGGGACCTGTTCCTCGTCCGGACCTCTACGGTTGGGGGCCCTGTTGCGGAGCGGGCGGCGGCCCATAGTTAGGCGGTGGCCCATAGTTAGGCGGCGGTGGCCCATAGTTAGGCGGTGGTGGCCCATAAGCGGGTGGTGGAGGCCCATAGGCTCGCGCCGGCCGGGCACCGGGTATCTGGTTTCCCTTCGCATACATGCATTGCTGATAGGCCATGTCGTAGCGCCTCTGGAGGGAATACTGGGAAGAAGCGGCAGGACCGCTCGCGACAGCGGTTCCTGTGAGGAGGCCCGCCCCCGCACCGATTGCGGCGCCGGCGCCGGCATGGCCCGAGGTAGAGCCGATCAGCGCACCGAGCCCCGCGCCAGCCAGCGTTCCTACTACTGCTCCGGTGGCGAGGTTCTGATTGGCGGTTTGGCTCGGCGATGCTCCGCCTATCTGCTCTTGGGCCCATTGCCTGCACGCATAATCATCAGCCTGGAATACCTCAAAAGGCTTTCCCGGGCCCGGCAGCACCGAGACGGTCGGGCCCGTGGGCATCGTTGCGCATCCCCCGAGCAGGGCCAGGGCCAGGAATATGAGAAAACATCGTGTCAGGTTCATTTTACCGCCCCTCCTCTTTTCCCTGCGGAGGCGGAGTTGGAATCACTCTCGTCCACCCGCTCGGACAGCTTGCGACGTACGGATAATAACCTTCCGGATCCTTGCAGTGGTACCAGTACTCCTGTTGCGGTTCGGCGTAGACCTGAGGCTGGGGCGGCTGGCTATAGGCATAGGGGTAAGGATAAGAAGCATAGGGATAAGGATAACCATAGGGATAAGGATAACCATAGTAGCGGTAAGGATAGCCATAGTAGGGGTAGGCAAGGGCAGCGCCGAAGGCGGCTCCGCCCCAAAAAGCGCCGGGACCCCAGCCCCAGCCGCCCCTTCCGCCCCAGCCCCTCGTATGGCCTGGCGTGGGTATGGCCAGGGATAGGACGATCAGTGCGAGCACGACAAAGATGATCCATTTTTTCATGCGGTCCTCCTTCGAGGCAACTCGGTAAGCGGCGCATCCCGGTAGGTCGCATCCGGTTCGGACCTCCCGTCGCTTGCTGCCGCCTAGTTTAAGCTAAGAACGCTTGTATCCCATCGGGTTTAGTGCCCCATGTTTGCCGCCGGTTTCGGCTGGTGCTCCTTGCCCATCGGTCCCCAGTGGTGATGGTGGTGGACGCGGTCGAGCATCGTGATCTGTTCCTGTGTGAGGACCTTTCTCCATTCGACCTTCATCTCGGCCTTTCTGTCCATGAGCTTGAGCCTGAGGCCGTTCAACTCCTTCTCTTTCGCGAGAAGGGTTGCGTCATCCGTCTTGGGATCGGTGAAGAGCTTCTGTACCTCGATCCTCTTGATGCGGATGTCATACTTGAGGTCGTGGGTATCAGCCCGGAAACGGCTCATGATCTCCTTCATCTTTTCCCTCTGTTCCTGGGTCAGGTTGAGGAAGGCTCCAAACCGGTGATGCGGATGGGCCCACTGATGGTGTGCACCGGGGCCGGGGGGAGCCGAACCAGGGTCGGGCGGCGCTGCGAACACAACTGCCGCCCAACCGACCAGAACCAACGCGAGAGCGATTACATAGAGCTTCTTCATAGTATCTCCTCCATTTTCTTGTTTGACCCGTACAGGCCCTCGATGCCGCTCATGCTTCTACAAAATAGTCGCTGGAATCTGTCAAAAGGTTACAAAGGATGAGAAACTTTTATTTCAGGCCGTGGGACAGGAAGTTTTTATATTCACTGACTGCATAACTGTATGCCAACGCCGGAATGGAAGTCAGGTCTTCAGCAGTCCGGACAGCGATTCTGGCTGACAATTTGCGTCTCCAGGATATCCTGAAGTGGGAGGGTGAAAAGGGCGAGGCGGGAAGAGGGTCGGGAAAGGGGTTCTTCGCATCGACACGGCATACTTGTCTGCAAAAAAGACATATAGCACCGTATAGCGCCAATTAGGCATAACTGTCTTCTACTAAGAACATTAATGTCTGTTAACATGGCCATTGTCCTTGACATCAATGCATCAATATTTACATTGAATGGTAAGAAGGAAGAGAAAAGCACGCTATCGGGAAAGCGTGAGCTGAAAGGAAAACGTCAGGCAGTGCGTGAGCGGCCTTGGACAAGACCGGGTTCACCGCTCCCCTTAAAAAAGCGGAATAAAAACGGAGGTGCCTTTATGGCAGTGGAAAAGGCAATCGCATCGTCCAGCTTGGTGGAAGTCATCGACAGGATCCTCGACAAGGGTGTGGTCGTCGATGCATGGGTGAGGGTTTCTCTGGTGGGTATCGAGATACTTGCCATTGAAGCCAGGGTTGTTGTGGCATCTGTGGAAACGTATCTGAAGTATGCTGAGGCAATTGGCCTTACCGCAACGGCGGCGTAACGGTTTTTGCCAGGCTCTGCCGGGCAAAAGGGCATGAAAGTTCTTGCCGTGTCGTCCTTAAGCCTTCACTGTTTAACGGTAAAGGGTCGGAAAGCATGACACGCCAGGAACTTTCTCAATTGTGGAGGCAAGGGCCGCATGGCGGAGAGCTTGAATGTGACGCATGTAGTTGAAGGAATTATTTCCTCCTATGAGGAAAAGCTTCAGAGTATAAGCTTCATCATTGACAACACACAAATGGTTCTTGGTGAATTTCAGGAATCAATGTCACATGCGAAGGAGGAAAAAGAAGCATTAAACGTTCGGCTTCGCGATATTCTTGCAAGGAACGAATCTCTAAGGAAAAAGGATTTTGACGTGATGATGAACACTATTCTCGTATCTCAGGATGATGGCGAGAGAGAAGTGAGGAACTTGCTTCATAACTATCTCGATGAGCAGGGAGAGATGGCAAGGCAGTTGAAGGGAAACCTGGGAACATTCAAGGACGACCTGAACAAGGATGATATCGGCAGGATTAATGAATTCCGTAAGATGCTCAAGGATATTCTCAAGAAGCAGGAAGAGAGAAAGGCGGAAGTCGCCGCCAAACTGCGGATATTTCAAAAAGAACAAGGTGAGTTATCTCGCTCCCTTGGAGAACTTCTTTCCAAAGGGAGGGATCTCAGGATAAAAGATTTAAAAGCGATGCTCAAGCAGTTTGAGGCACAATCCAGGATAAGGGCGGCACAGCGCCGGGAAAGGAAAGAAGGCGTACAAACGATGCTCAGTGCATTCAGGAGAAATGGCGCGAATCAGCACATCGGCACACAGCATGATCCGTAGAAAAGGAGGCTACCATGGCTATGGCACGCAGCATGAGAGATTTAGCGGAACAGATCGTTACTTCGCACAACGTGATAGTAAAAGCCCTCGGAGGTCTGGCAATGGATACACAAAAGACTTTAAAGGATTTGGCGGAAGAACGTCATGCCCTAGGCCGTAAACAGCGCAAAGACCTGCTCGATTTCCGGGACGGCCTATCCAAAAGCGTGGAGGATATGCTGAAAGACTTTCACGAAAAGCGCCGTAAGATGAGCAGCGAGCAGGCAAAGGACCTGTCGGCGTTCTCGAATGACCTCACGGCAAACGCCAAGAAGATGCTGGATCAATTTTTGGAAGAACACCGTCAGATGAGCAGCGAGCAGGCAAAGGACCTGTCTGACTTTATGGCAACACTCACGGAAACCGTGAAGCAGATGATCGACGCGTTTCGCAAGGAGCATCAGCGCATGAGTGCGGACCGTAAGCATATGGGCGAGGATGTCGGATCGATGGTAAAGGGCTTCAGGAAAACACGCGGCGAGACGTCGGCAGAGATGAGGGGCAGACGTGAAAGGGATGCAAAAGATATTGAAGCTTATGTGAAGAATAAACTGAAGGAATTTGAAGAATCCCATGCCGAGATGAGCGATGCGTTGAGAAAAAGCCTGGCTGCATATGTCACCGATATGGCTGCCGGGGTCAGGAAACTTCTGCGTGCATACAATATGGATATGATGCAGGCAAGAAATTCCTGGAAGACAATGCACGCCGGCATACACGCAGAGGCGGCAATGCCGTCGGTCGAAATGGCCGGCAAGGTTACTACGGTCCGGGAGGCAATTGAAGAAAAGGGGCCTCACGCAAAAGAGCCATATCACGACAATGGTATTGAAGAAAAGGTCCTGAGATACATCAAGGGTCAACGCAACGGGATAAAGGTCGGCGACATGGAGCCGGCTTTAGGCGTCCCTAAATTGAGATTGGGCGTCATAGCAAAAAAACTGCTGGATGAAGGCAAGGTGAGAAAAGAGGGCGCCCTTTATTATCCGGTTTGACGGCATGAATAACATTTTGGGAGGAAAACCCCAATGATTGACGAGAATACTACAGTCCTGGAGCCATCCGCCTTACCCGATTTTGTTGAAACAAGCTACATAAAAGATACCGCCAGCAGAGCGCTTTTCTACATCAAGGCAGGTTTTCCGGTCCATTTCAGAGGGGTTTCAGGCACCGGCAAAACTACCCTCGCCATGCATGTCGCAAATAAAATAGGGAGACCGGTTGTCTTAATCCATGGAGATGAAGAGTTTACCACGTCCAACCTTGTAGGCGGTGAATACGGCTATAGGATGAGAAAAGTGGTGGACCGGTTTGTCTCCAGGGTGCTCAAGACGGAAGAAGACATGGTCAAGAGATGGGTCGACAACCGTCTGACCGTGGCGTGCAAGGCCGGATTCACCCTCATCTACGATGAGTTTACACGGTCGCGTCCGGAGGCGAATAATATCCTCTTGTCCGTGCTGCAGGAACGGATCATGGATTTGCCGGCGGCAAGGGGGGCAGAGGGGCCATACCTGCAGGTGCACCCGCATTTCACCGCGATATTTACGAGTAACCCTGAGGAATATGCAGGGGTGCACAGAAGTCAGGATGCCTTAAGGGACAGAATGGTAACGATGGATTTAGACCACTTTGACTACGAGACAGAGGTGGCCATTACCCAGACAAAATCGAAGCTTCCCAAGAAAGACGTAGAGCAGATAGTGCGGATCGTGAGGGGTCTGAGGGAATCGGGCAAGTGCGAATTTGCACCGACAATCCGTGCCTGTATTATGATTGCGAAGGCATCGAAGATCCAGAACATTTCACCGTCCCGTTCAAACGGCGCATTCAGCCGGACGTGTCAGGAGATACTCTCTTCCGTGACGAGCAGGGTGGGCTCCAAGACAAATCAAAACAAGGTGAAGGAGATGGTTGAGGGCTTAGTGGCAAGGGATATGAACGAACACCAATTCACGCCTGTCACGTCATCGCGGGGAGGATGACCAAAATGAAAGCCTTACACGAGATCGCAACAATCGGGAACGTGAGAAGCATGCATTCCATCGGTGCGCGGTCGGTCCCAAAGGTTCAAAGGTCCCCTTATCTCGATCTGTATGCGCTGAAAAGGGAGAAGGACAGGTTGGAGAAAGAAGCCGCCGTACTGGAAAAGAAAGTGAAAATAACCGGTCGCTTATTGCGCGATGTAAATAAACTGATTGCAGGATTGCAGGAGGAACTTCAGGAAGATGGGGCCGTAAAGACTGTCAGGCACACAAAAACGAACCCATTGAAGACAATGCCGATCAGGTATTGAATGCGGATTTAGGAACATTGAGGGGGAAGAAATGGCAGAAAAAGAACGCAGCAAAAAGCGCGACGATTCAACCAAGTTCGAGCTTGGAATGGGACACCTGGGGATGGGGGGCCTGTTTAAAGGCATTCAAAACCTTGTGGACATGGTATCCGAGCTGGAAAAAGCAGGCGGTGAAATAAGGAAAGAAGGTGCCATAGATTTAAGCGACCTGAAAGAGGGTATGAAAGGTGTCTTTGGATTTTCCATAAAGACGGCCACGGGAGGGAACCCGGTTGTTGAGCATTTCGGCAATATTAAAAAAACCCCTCGCGGAGCAAAGGTCGAAGAGGAAAGGGAGCCCATCACCGATGTTTTCGACGAAAAAGATGAAATCCATGTCTATGCGGAAATGCCTGGGGTGAATGAGAACGACATAAAGATGGACCTGTTGGGGGACATACTCAACATTTCCGCGGAAAGCGGAGAAAAAAAATATCGCAAGGAGCTTCTCCTTCCCGCAAAGGGGAAAAGCGAGACGCTTATCTCTTCTTTCAAGAATGGCATACTGGAGATCAAGATAAAGAAATGAAGGGGATTCTTAATGGGATTGACCGGACTGAGCGATGCCCCTTTGAGACTTATCCTCTTCGGCGGCAAGGGCGGCGTTGGAAAAACAACGTGCGCGGTAAGTGCCGGTCTGTATTTGTCGGAAACATTCCACACGTTAATCATCTCCATCGATCCGGCCCATTCCCTGTCGGACAGTCTGGGGCAGCGGGTTGGAGATGGAGTTCAAGACATTAAAGGTGCAACGAATCTGAGTGCGATTGAACTAAGCGCAACAAAAGCCTTTTCAGCCTTCAAAGCACGGTACGAAAAACAGATAACAAAGATTATTGACACGTCAACCTATTTAGATTCGGAGGATATCGAATCGGTCCTGGCACTTCCGATCCCCGGCTTGGATGAAGTGATGGGGTTAAAGACCATAACAGACATCATTGAAGAAGGGAGATTCGAGAAGGTCATTGTCGATACAGCGCCTACGGGCCATGCGTTAAGGCTTCTAACGCTGCCGGGCATGCTTGATGAATGGATCAAGGTCATGGCAAAGATGAGATGGAAATACCGCTATGTGGCTACGACTCTCGGCGGCGCATACAAGCCCGACGAAGGCGACGCGTTTCTTGTGGAGATGAAAAAAACCGTCGCCAGGATACGCAGCCTTCTTAAAGACGGTAAAAAGTGTGAATTCATTGGCGTGACGATACCGGAAGACATGGCTGTCCGGGAAGCGGAAAGGATGATTGCCGATTTGAATAAATACGGGATAACAATGAAGCAATTGGTGGTCAACAATGTGGTGCCGTTGAATGACCATTGTGAATTTTGCAAAGAAAAAAGGAAAGGAGAGGAACACTACATCAATTACTTGAGGGAACAAATGGGCACTACCCGGATAACACTTGTCCCGCTGCGCCCGCGGGAAATAAAGGGTATTGAAGCCTTGAATAACTTTAAGGAATTGCTGTTTCAATAAAACGGAGGAACGGAAAGCATGAAAGATAAAGAATCCGCCGCGGCTTTTAAAGTGAAAGAGGCATTGCCTAAGGACGTGGGGAGGGCCATTGTCCGGATCGACCCGGAAGACATGAAGCTGCTTGAATTGGATGTCGGCGATATCGTGGAGATTGAAGGGAAGAGAAAGACCCCGGTGAAGCTGATGCCCTGTTACGCTGAAGAGAGGGGAAAAAGGATCATACAGATGGACGGCATAACGAGGGAGAATACCAAGGTCGGTGTAGACGAGCGGGTAAAGATCCTGAAGGTCGCTCACAAGCGTGCAACAAGGGTAAGGCTCTCTCCTCTCACCCTTTCAAGCCTGCCTCAGAAAGATAAGGATGCCAGGTATATCGGCACGCTTATCGAGGGCCTGCCCGTAATCACGGGAGACAGGGTAAGGGTGACGCTTTTTGGCTCCCGGTCAAGCGATTTCAAGGTGCTCACCACGAGCCCCGACGGGGTGGTGGTGATAAATCCGGCAACACAAATAGAGATAGACTCGAAAGAGGCAGGCGAGCCGAAAACCGCGAAGATCTCCTATGAAGACATCGGGGGACTGGGGTATCAGATTCAAAGGATCAGGGAGATGATCGAGCTGCCCTTGAAGTATCCGCAGATATTCGAGAGACTCGGAATTGACCCGCCAAAAGGTGTACTGCTCTATGGGCCTCCCGGCACAGGGAAGACCCTGATCGCCCGGTCCGTGGCGAACGAGACCGAGGCATACTTTACAAGTATCAGCGGCCCGGAGATCATGGGTAAATTTTACGGAGAAAGCGAAGCGCGTCTCAGGTCCATATTTGATGATGCCCAGAAGCATACCCCTTCAATAATCTTCATTGATGAAATTGACGCCATTGCGCCGAAAAGGGAAGACATGGGCGGAGAGAAACAGGTGGAAAGGCGTGTTGTCGCCCAGCTCCTGTCGCTCCTGGACGGATTGCAGTCGCGGGGACAGGTAATTGTCATCGGGGCAACAAATATCCCCAACACCCTAGACCCGGCTCTAAGGAGGCCGGGGAGGTTTGACCGGGAGATTTCAATCCCCATTCCGGACAAAAACGGGAGATTGCATATATTGCAGATTCATACGAGGGGTATGCCCCTCTCGGGAGAAGCCGGCCCGGGGACCCGTGAAGCGCGGGACGGGGTCGATCTGGAGAAACTGGCCGAGATCACCCATGGCTTCGTCGGCGCGGACCTGGAGGCGCTGGCAAGGGAGGCGGCCATGTCCGCACTCCGGAAGATCTTGCCGAAGATTGATTTCGAAGTTGATGAGCTCCCCTACGAGACGCTCCTCAAGCTGGAAGTGACGATGGATGATTTCCTCGACGCCATGAAAGAGGTTGAGCCCTCTGCCATACGGGAGGTGTTTGTTGAGGTGCCCGATGTTCGATGGGATGAGGTAGGCGGCCTCGAAGACATCAAGCAGGAACTAAAGGAGGCGGTGGAATGGCCTATTAACTATGCCGATGTCTTCAGATCTGCCGGTACACATCCGCCCAAGGGGATTCTCCTTTATGGACCGCCGGGTACGGGAAAAACCTTGCTTGCAAAAGCGGTTGCGAGCGAAACAAAAGTCAATTTTATCTCCGTAAAGGGTCCTGGTCTTTTGTCAAAATTCGTTGGCGAAAGCGAGAGGGGCGTCCGTGAGACATTCAAAACAGCAAAGCAGGCTTCCCCCGCCATCATATTTTTTGATGAGATCGACGCCGTAGTGCCGAGAAGGGGTTCGGGGATAGCCGAGTCCGGCGTAACGGAACGGGTTGTGAGCCAGTTCCTGGCCGAAATGGATGGTATCGAAGAACTTAAGGGAGTGGTGGTCCTGGCTGCTACCAACCGGCTCGATATGATTGACCCTGCGCTGCTGAGAGGCGGAAGATTCGATCTTGTCATCGAGCTGCCCCTTCCCGATGAAGGCACACGTTTTTCCATATTTGGAATCCATACAAAGAACAAACCTCTCGGCAAGGACGTGGATTTGCGGGCGCTCGCAAAAGAAACCGTTGGCCTGGCAGGATCGGACATAGAATTTATTTGCCGGAAGGCGTCTACGTTGACCATAAGGAAATATATAAACCAAGCCCAAAACCCGAAAGGAGAGACGCAAAACGCGAAACTTACCATATCGAAGAGGCATTTCGAGGAGGCATTACGGTTGGTGCAAAAGCAAAAGGCATCTATTTCTGCGGGACAGGATGACGTATGAACAATAAAGGTAAGTACATATACGGCGTGATTAATAATAGATCCTATGCAGCGGTTTCAAATCGGCTCACTTCATACGGCATTTACAGCGTTCCTTACAAGGATGTCTCTGCGGCAGTGGGTGATTCCGAGATACTTGACTATAGAAAGCTGCCGGGCGACGTTGCGGCAAGGCGCCTCATTGAGCATCAGGTGGTGATGGAAAAGTTAATGAAGGATTTTACCGTAATTCCTGCGAGACTGGGCACGTATGTGCTCAGTCAAGACGAGGTGATGCAGGCCCTGACGAAGGGATATCACGTGTTTAAAGAGGTTTTTGAAAAGATCGAAGGCAGGATAGAGCTTGATATCGTCGCCACCTGGGTCGACCTTCACGTGGTCATAAAAGAAGTATCCGAAGAAGAAGAGATGAAGGTAGTGAAACAGGCCCTTTTTAATAAGAAGGAGGGCATCACGGTCGATGATCAAATGAAAGCAGGTATGCTCATTAAGAGTTGTCTGGATAAGAAAAGAAATGAATACGCCGGCACAATAAAGGCCTCGTTGGAAGACCTATGCCGGAACATAAAAGAATATACGATGCTCGATGACGCCACAATCATGAATGCCGCCTTTTTTATCGACAAGGATATGCACATCCGTTTTGAAGAGAGGCTGGATGAATTAAACAGCAGTTTTGGAGGAAAAGTCCGCTTCAAGTGTATAGGTCCGCTTCCGCCATATAACTTTTATGTGCTTGAAATAGAAAAATTGCACTATGACGAAATTGAGCGGGCAAAGGAAAAGCTTGCTCTCAGCGTCTTTGCAACGAAAGACGATATAAAAAAGGCCTATAAGAGATGTGCCTCCGCGTATCATCCCGATAAGCAGCCTGATAAGCAAAATGCTGAAGCAGAAACGGCATATATTGACATCACCAACGCGTACAGGCTGCTTATCGCATATTGTCAACATGGCGAGTGTTCTTTCAAAAAAGAAGACTTTGCAGAAAATTCGATAATCGTCATGGTAAAGGAACAATGATGGATCGCGAAGGAAAATATATATACTGCATCGTTAACGCAAAACAAGATAGAACGTTTGGCCCTATCGGCATCGGGGGCAGAGGCGACGACGTAAGCACTATCGGTATCGATGACCTTGCGATGGTGATCAGCACTCACCCTTTAGCGAAGCTTGTGATCAACCGGGACAACATCCTGGCCCACGAAAAGGTTATTGAAGAAGTGATGAAAGAGTACACTGTTTTGCCGGTCAGGTTCTGCACTATTGCCTCAAGCACCGATGAGATAAGGAGCCTTTTATTCAAGAGGCACAGGGAATTCAGAGACCTTCTCAGGGACATGGACCACAAGGTGGAACTTGGAGTCAAGGGATTGTGGAAAGATATGGACATTATCTTCAAGGAGATTGCAGAGGAGAACAAAGAGATCAAACGAATAAAGGGAAGGCTGAAAGAGGACGTGGAGCAGAAGAATATACAGGCGAAAATAGAGCTGGGCAAACTGGTTGAGGCTGCGCTGAAGAACAAAAAGGAAGAAGATGCCGAAAGGATCGTCGACGTATTAAAGGCCTCGGCCTTCGATTACAAAGTGAATGCTACCATTGGCGACGGGATGTTCATGAATGCCTCATTCCTGGTGGGCAAAGGAAGAGAGAAAGCATTTGACAATGTCATGGAGGAGGTAAGCGACGCATACAAAGAAAGGATACGGTTTTTGTATGCAGGACCCTTGCCGCCCTATAACTTTGTGAATATCACCATTCATCAGGAAGAGTGGGAGAGGTGAGTGCTTATGGAGGCGGCTTTGGAAGAAGGCGTATACATATACTGCATAAATGAGTTAAAGGAACCCCTGTCCTTCGGCGCCATAGGTATTGGCGGCAGGGGCGACGAAGCATATACCGTACCCTTCCGGGATATTGGGGCTGTGGTGAGTAATTCTCCTGTCAAAAAATATCCTGTTGCCCGTGAGTATCTCATTTCTCATGAGCGGGTCGTTGAAGAGGTAATGAAAACCCATACGGTGCTGCCGGTCAGGTTCGCGACAATTGCTGAAAATGTCGAAAAAGTAAGGCTGATATTAGAGCGGGAGTATCACAAATTCATCGATTTACTAAAAACTATGCAGGGCAAAAAGGAGCTCGGCTTGAAGATACTGTTCCAGGAAGAGGTGGTGTATAAGGAGATTCTCGAGAACAATGATGACATAAAGGCCCTGAAAGAGTGTATTGCACCGTTGCCCCCTGAAAAATCGTACTACCAGAGGATGGAGATAGGCAGGATGGTTGAAGCGGCACTCCAAAAGGAAAGGGACTTCTATAAGGATGATGCATTACGCAGATTATCGCCACTTTGCGAACAGATCAGGATAAACACCGCCTATGGCGAGATGATGATAATGAATGCCGCTTTCCTGGTGGCACAAGAAAGGGAAGAAGAGTTTGACAGGGAAGTTCAGGGGCTTGCAGACAGGTATAACGACAAAGTGAGGTTTAAATATGTGGGAACCCTGCCGCCCTTCAATTTTGTGAACCTGGTGATAAGCATGGGAGGATAGATGGCTGCGACATGCGGAATGTGTCGATTACATATTCAGGAACAGAGCGCGTGGATCTGAACGCCGAAATTGAGAGTGACGATGTTCCTCATCGATGACATAATTCTTTCACCGTTGAGAGGCCTTATCTGGCTGAGCGAAAAGATTAATGATATGGCTCGGCAAGAGACGTCTGACGAGGGGCTTATAAAGGAACGGCTTATGGAATTGCAATTGCGGTTCGAGTTGGATGAGATAGATGAAGAGACCTATACGAGGCAGGAAAAGGAACTTCTCGAATGGTTGCATACAATTTACGAAGGAGAAGAGGAGTAAGCGGAAAAGAACACCATAGGAGGCGATACATGGCAAATATTGCGGAAGTTACCCAAGCGACGAAGGGGTTTTTAAGAAGTGTCCTCTCGGCAGATGACGCGAAAGTGGTAAAGATCACAAAAACGCCCGAAGGGTGGGAGGAAGAAGTCGAGGTATATGAAGAGAACTCATTGATTAAATCTATCGGACTACCGACTAAGGTAAAGGTAAAGGATCGGAACATCTATAAGGTGAAGGTTGATGAAAACCTGGAGGTCCAGTCATACGAAAGGAAGATTACAAACCAGCAGCCACAGGCGTAAAGGACATGGATGGATTGTATCTTTATTGCGTACGGAAAAGAACTGAAGACCCTTCACCTTTTCACGCAGGGGACATTGAGGGGGAAAGGGCGATTTTTACGATCGTCCACCGTGAGCTCGAGGCGGTTGTCAGCAGAGTTTCCTTGTTGAAATTTGCATCCGTTGAGATTCGGAAAAAGGCCCGGGAAGACCTCGACTGGATCAGGGAAAAGGCTATTATCCATGAACATGTTATCGAAGAAGCCATGAGGGGGATTGATGGGCTTGTAAATGTCATTCCCATGAGATTCGGCACCATCTTTAACGACGAGGCCGGGCTGAAAGAAACCCTTGACAGGAACTATGCAAAGATGCGGGGTCTGTTGCATAAGATTCAAGGGAAACAGGAGTGGAATGTAAAGATATATCTCATGGATGAAGAAAGATTTGAGTTAACGGTGAAGGAAAATAATGCGGAAATAAAGTTGAAAGAGAAGGAAATTGCCTCAATGTCCGAGGGCATGGCCTACTTTATGGAAGAAGAGTTGAAAGAGACCGTTCGTCACGAGGTACACAAAGAATCGGACGCCATTGTAGAAAAGTGTTTCGGAAAACTGGGTGAAGAGGCAGCAGAAGCAGTAAAAACAAAGATTCTTGACGGAGAGATGACAGGCAAAGCAGAGAGGATGGTTTTCAATGCAGCCTTTTTGGTCGATGCAGATAAGCTTGATGCATTCAAGAACACCATTGACGGTACTGCCGGGGAACTTGAAACAAAAGGGCTTCACCTCGAATACAGCGGCCCCTGGCCACCTTTTAATTTTACTGATTCTTACGGGCCGTTGGAGAAGGCATGGTAACTACACATGAGAGGGTGGCGCTGATCGACGTACTGGACAAAGTCCTGGAAAAGGGAGCGGTTATCAACGGGGATATGGTACTGCGCGTGGCGGATGTAGACCTTGTGTTTCTGGGTTTGAGGCTCGTACTCACTTCCGTTGACAGGGCTGAGGAGCTATCGGGAATGCGCCCCGGCAGCCCCGAAAACGCATCGACCGGAGAAGACATCGCCTTTGTCGAGAAATTACGGAAAGAGATAAAAAAGACTGAAGAAAATATCCCGAGGATTATACAGGCAGATAGCCCCAGGGAAACCGAACAGGGTCTGGCAAAGCTCATTTTGACCATCGTCGAGCTGATAAGAAAGCTTATGGAGAAGGAGGCATTCAGGAGAGTAAAAAGGGGATCGCTTTCTTCCGTCGAGATCCAAAAGTTGGGATTAAGTCTGAAGGCGGTGAAGAAGAAGATGCAGGAAATCCAGGCTATCTTCGGTATCAAGGATGAAGACGTGAATCTTAACCTCGGTCCGTTGGGAGATTTGATATAAGGGAGAGTCTTATGGCTGAACAAATGGCGCATGCAATTCAGGCTACCAACCTTGCCGACATACTGGAAAGAGTCCTGGATAAGGGGATTGTGATTGCAGGAGACATCCAGATAAGGATTGCCGACATTGAACTGTTAACCATCAAGATAAGGCTGCTCGTCGCATCTGTTGATAAAGCAATGGAGATGGGGATCAACTGGTGGCAGCAGGACCCCTATTTATCCAATGGCAAAAAGACAAAAGCCATCGAGAATGAGACAAAAGAATTGACAAAGAGGATTACGCGGCTGGAAAGGAAGGTGAAGTGACACGAAGACTCCTCTACGTTCCAATTATCCACACAGAGGCGGATCTCGGGTCCGTGGGCAAGGATATCGCAGCAAGAGGGCTGAGAGAATTCGGCGAGACGCTCTGGAAAAGGCATGAGGAGACTGTCCTCGGTTTCTGGGACGCAATTGCGGGGTATTTTGATTCCATTCACGTAGCGGGTTTCAAGATATACCAGGACGGGATGGTAGCAGGCGGCGAAACAGCTATGACAATAGTTCAGGATGTTCTTCACACAGGCAGTCGGAATTATCAGATCATTTCTGAACTCATCCGGAAAGGCGCTGTTCTCGTAAAGACGGAAGATTTGAACCTCGTAAAGGAGGAGCGCGACTGGATCCTCAAGATAACGCAGGAAAAGAGCCGGACGCAAAAGCTTGCCGCGGCCCTGAAGTACAAGCTGGCCAAAAATACGCTTTTGGAAAGAAGGGATAAGTTCATTGCGAAACAGATAAACGATACGCTGCAGGAAGGGGAAAGCGGTATTCTTTTTATCGGTGCAATTCATCGTGTCAGGAAGTGGTGTGAAAAAGATATTCTTGTGGAGGAGCTTAAAGACATAAACAAGGTGAGGGAATATCAGAAACTTCTGCCCTTTTACCGCGGCAATAAGGAAAGGGTCGAAAAGCTGAGGAAGTATCTGACAGAAATCATCAGTCATGAGTCAGGCCCCATTCCGGCGGGGCGCCACTAATTGTCACTTCGGTTCTCGCTTGTGACTAATGACCGGTGACTGGCGCCTCCGGCGCCGGGGAGTCATGGCCTAGGCGGGCTTCTTCATGAGGAACCTCGCAAGGTAGTCACAGTCGCCGTTGTCTTCGAGGCGGCTCACCTTCATTTGAACGGAGCAGGGAATGTGCAGTTGCTCCACAATCCCTTCGAAGAAGGGGATGAGGGTGGGCCATGTAAGATATTCGGCTATGTTTAATCTCCTGGCGATGCGGTAATACCTGCAGGCGCCAAAGATTCTTATCGCTGTCTCTTCCGGCGTATAGGTGAGGAATGCAAAATTGTATTCCGGGCTACTCGTATACACGGCCGTGACGAATACCGTTGCCGGGGCGCGGCTGTCCGGGGGGAGAGAGACACCCATTTCCCGGGCCTCGGCCGCTTTCAGTTGCCCGAGCTCGTGGAAAAGGGCCTTCGAGACGGTGTCGACTTTGTCCCATCCGCATTGCAGCCCCAAATGCTTCAAGCCAAGCCCGTAAAACGCCGCGGTAACGTTTGAAAGCTTTCGGGCCAATACCTCTGCGTTCGGCGGGTACACCGTGTTCATAAGGTGCTGCTCCAGATCGGCATCGGGATAGGTATCTTTCCCACGCATGCCCTTCATCCGCCCGTACTCAGGGTTTTGTTCCATTGCTCAAGCCCTCCTTATCGCAATAATGAGTCACTTCTTGTACCGTGATTATACCACTCCAGCGCCCGTGAACGCCGCTGAGGGACCGGCCGGCCAAAAAAGCCGGGGGGCCGCCCGTGGGAGGTGCCCCGGCAAGGCACCCTTCGGGGCATGCCATGAGCCTTGGTCACGTGCTTAGGCTATCCTCAAGGACTTCCCGAATGTGGAAAGACAGCGTGGCAAGGTCGAAAGGTTTCTGGATGAACCCGTTGCAGCCGCGCTGCAGGATTTCCGAAGCCTCACTATTGACGCTGTATCCGCTGCAGAGCAGCACCTTGACGTGCGGGTCGATTTCCTTGAGCACCTCGTAGGTGGCCTTGCCGCTTAGCTCCGGCATGATCATATCGAGGATCACCAGGTCGATCGCGTCCTTTCGGCTGCGATAGATGTCGGTTGCCTCTTGGCCGCCGGTGGCGGTGAGCACGGTGTAGCCCAGCTCCCGGAGCATCTCTCCCCCTGCTTCAATTATCTCCCGTTGGTCGTCGACGAGCAGAATGGATTCCGATCCTTGCCGGATAGCATGAAGATCCTTCTTCTCCAGGGCAGGCACCTTGTCGGAAGCAGGGAGATATATGGTGAACGTGCTTCCCCTTCCTTTCTCGCTCTGTACTTCGATGAACCCCTGGTGGTTCCTGATTATCCCATAGGTGGAGGCGAGGCCGAGGCCGGTACCGTGACCCATCTCCTTGGTGGTAAAGAAGGGCTCGAATACCCTCCTGCGGGTCTGCTCATCCATGCCGACGCCGCTATCGGCTATGGATACCTTTGCATACGAGCAGGATCTGAGACCGCGGCGAAGGGCCTGCGACTTGTCGATAAAAACGTTCTCGCTCCGGATATGGATTGTTCCGCCTCCCGGCATGGCCTGCCATGCATTGACGTACAAGTTCAGGATGGCCTGCTCGATTTGCCTCTCGTCAACCGCAACAAAAGAAAGGCTTCCGTCGAGGGTCTTGCGAATAACGATCTCCCTTCTTGCGCGGCCAAACATTTCGGCCGTTCTTGTGAGGAGCGCATTGAGGTCTGCAACCGTCACCCGGTATTTGCCTCCCCTCGCGAAGCCCAGGAGCTGGGCGGTAAGGTCCGCGGCGCTTCCCACCATGGCTTCGATGCCCTTGAGCTTCTCGTAATCCGGGTCACTACTATCCTTGCGGAGGAGCATGAGCGACGAGTAGCCCTGTATACCCATGAGCACGTTGTTGAAGTCGTGCGCGATACCTCCCGCCAGGGTGCCGATAGCCTCCATCTTCTGCGCTTGAAGGAGTTGGGCCTGGAGCTTCTCCCTTTCCTCTTCGGCGCGCTTGAGTTCGGTGAAGTCAATGAGCGAGGCGATACTCCTGGTCGTGCCGGAGATCACATTAACCGTCGCGTACATGTGGCGCCTGTCGCCGGCGCGTGTGAGGAACCGGAACTCATAGTGTTTCTCCGTCTTTTCCTCATTCTGCCGCCTCATGTGGTGCCGCTCTAGCATGGCCGACAGATCCTCTTCGGCGACGGTTTGGGTCCAACTCATCTTTCCCTCGAGCTCCGTCTTTGTATACCCGCTTAGGTGCGCGTACCGGGTGTTCGCAAGGCTGATGGTCGTATCTTTTTCGACAATCAGCATGGCGGTGCCGGTATTCTCGAAGATGGTGCGGTATGTCTCCTCGCTCTGGCGGAGCGCTTCTTCGGCACGCTTCAGCTCGGTGATATCCTCGTAGGTCATGACCGCGTATTTCTCCTGCAAGCTGTCCCCGATGCGTGACGCGTTTATCTTGCAGAGCATGTCTCCGCCGTCCTTCCGTAGGCAGGGAAAGACCAGATTGTATGTCCGCCGTTCCTGAAGGGCGTGATAAAGAAGCTTTCCCATTTCGTCGTATGTTTCTTCACTCCCGTACAGTATCCTCGTGCTTTTTCCTACCAGTTCTTCCGGCTTCCAGCCAAAGACCGCCTCCACCGCATTGTTCGCAAAAACGATGTGTCGTTCCTTTACCCCGATGACCGCATGAGAAATGGCAGCAAGAATAGACGATTCCAGTTCCTCCATCTTTCTAAGTATGCCTTCTTTCTCTCTCCGTTCCTGGATTTCTCTGGTGAGCTGTCCGTTGGCGTTGTCGAGTTCTTGCGTCCTTTCCTTGATCAGGTCTTCGAGGTGGTTTCGATATTGCTCCAGTGCTTCTTCGGCTTCGATACGCTCCTGTATCTCTTTCGTAAGCATCTCATTGGCATGCGTCAGCTCGTTAGTTCGAGCCTCAAGTCGTTTGTACGCCTCATTGAGCTCTCCCCGGGCGCGCTTCAGCCTGGTGAAATCGACAAAGGACAAGACGTGACCTTTGGACGGGTCTGCCTTGCTTCTGGGGGAACCGGTAACCATGCACGGAACGTAATGGCCGTCCTTATGCATGAAATCGCACTCTTCGGCGACGAGCCCGGAGGGATGGGCAATGCACACGCCGCCCGGCATTCTTCTGCACGCTTTCTCGCTCGGGCAGATGACGCAGATTGACTGGCCGATCAGCTCGTCCTGTTCCCAACCGAGGATCCGGGCGAGTGCCTTGTTACTCCACGCAAAGACGTTGTTCTTGATCAGGCATATGCCGTGAGGCGTGCTGCCGAGGACCGCCATGAGGAAATCCTCTGACTGCTTCAGCTTTTCGTTTGCAATGGAGATCTCTTCCGCTTTCTCCTGCGTCTCTTCAAGATTGAAAATATACTCCTGGAGAATACGCCTTTGAAGCTCGTCCTGTCCTTTCTTGTCATTTTTCATCGCGCGCCTGCTTCAATAAGCCGCACCTTCTCTTCAATCTTTCTCATAGGCGCGGATCTCTGTGAGAATATCGGGGAAGCTTATCGGCTTACACAGGTACTTATCCGCACCCGCGTCAAGCCCTTCCCTTATTTCTGCCGTCTGTGCCTTGGCGGAAAGCATCAGAACTACGATGTCTTTCGTTTTCTCGTTGGACTTCAGCCGTTTGCAGACCTCGGTACCGGTCATTTTCGGGAGCTTCACGTCCAGGAGGATGACGTCGGGTAGGTGGGCAAGGGCCTCGTCAAGCGCTTTTTCGCCGTCGTCAGCCACATATACCTCGTAGCCCAGTTTGGTCAGCTTCCTCTGCAGATAGGAAGATATAGCCTGTTCGTCATCCACCACCAATATTCTGTTGACCGTCATGACAACTCTCCTTTCACCTTAGCCACGTGCTTCATTCCATGATTGCGACACAGGCAGTGACACAACGAATATGGAACCCCTTCGTTCGCCGCCGAGCGGGAGATGCGGAAACACGGTCTCCGGGACAGGGCTCTCACACGTTATGGAGCCGTTATGTTTTTCGATTATTCCCTTGCTGATGGTGAGACCCAGGCCCGTGCCGCCGACCTTCTGGGCCATCACGCTGTCCGCCTGGAAGAACTTTTTGAAGATCTCCTCAGTTGCCCAGGCAGGTATACCGTATCCGTTGTCCGCCACGATGAATTTCACCGTCTCCTTCGTCTTTTCTATTCTCACCACGATCACGCCGCCGTCAGGACTATATTTCACCGAGTTGCTCAAGAGGTTTATCAGTACCTGGATGATGCGGTCTCTATCCGCCTCGATCATCGGCATATCGACGGGTAGGTCTCTGACAATATGATGTCCTTGCGCGCAGGCCAGATCGTTCACCTCGGCTATTGCCTTGTCGACAATCTCGTCCGCCCGCGTCAGGGATATATCCAAATCGATCTTCCTGGCCTCGATCCTCGAAAGATTGAGCAGATTGTCCACAAGACGCATCAGGCGTTCGATACCCCCCGTTGCGACGAGGAGGTCCTCCCGCACCTCTTCGTCGATATTTCCCGAGTAGCCTTCGAGTATGCCCGATATACTGAGCAGCATCGCCTGGATGGGTGTCTTAAGCTCATGCGACGCGATGGTGACAAAATCGGACTTCATCTTGTCCACTTCTGCTATCGACTTTGCCATCTCGTTGAATGTCGCGGCCAGTTGTCCGACCTCGTCGGTTGATGTCACCGCTATGGATTGGTCAAAATTGCCTTTGCTCATGGCGAGGGCCCCTTCGGTCAGACTGCGGAGCGGCTTCGTGATGTTCAGGCTTATCACCACGGATGTGCCGATCACGAGACATCCCGCCGTGAGCATTATTGCCGTCATTGTCCTGCGGTTATGCGCGGCCCTCTCGTTGATGAACTGCCGGGTTTTTGCGTTCGCCAGCGCCATCTCCCGCCCCTCTTGGACGATGCTCTTCTCTATGGTGGCCTTGGTCACCGTGGCGTCCTTGTGGAAGTCGTCGACGTTGGCCCCGACCGTCACGTAGCCGAAACCCCTTTTTGATTTTCCATATTTTCCCGTATAGTAGGGGATGGCGGCATAGGTGGTCAATTTCCACAAGCCGCTCCAGCGAATGAGAAAGGAGCCGGAACCGCCGTCCTCCGTGCCCTGGTGCCAGCCTTCGCATTGGGGGGCGTGATCGAGCACGCGGCAATCGAGCGGGATACTCCCCGCTTTCATCTGCTCGACGGACCCCAGCTTTTTATGCGTGAAATTCCGGAAGGAAGGGAGCTTTGCGACGAACCGCTCCAGGGCGAGGCCGCTTTTGCTATACTCGCCGTAGGTCGGTTCGCTTACCCACCCGGGCACCTCCTTTCCTGTCTGGGGGTTGTAACCGCAGATGAAGAAATCGCGGGCGTGGGATATGCAGCGGTCCTGGTAGTCCCAGATGAAAGCGTAGTTTCCGGATCCGCCGTCCGAAAAGACAGAAAATCTTTCTTCCGTAGGCATCACGTGGTCGGTGAATTCCATCACGTGGGTGTAGTCCAGGGCCATGGTCACATACCCTGTTTTATTACCTCCGGCGTCGAAGACCGGCGTCGCCCATCGTACGATCCCCTCGAACTTCCTGCCGCCCGGGTTCTCCTTCCCGGCATAGGCACTTTCCGGCCTCACCTTGAGTCCTTGAGGGGTCTTGTAAAGCCATCCTCTCACATAGGCCCCTATCACATCCGACACGTAGATCTCGCCCTTTTCGAGGTCTTTGAGGTGCCGGAAATAGTCCTCGGCCTTACAATAGGTCTGCTCGATCCTGCTTACGTCCACGAGGTCGCCGCAGATCTTCCCGTCGATGATCTTGATCTTCTCACGGCCTGCCGGATCGACGAAGGTGATCTCCTTGTAAAGAGGCACCGCCTTCCTGGGGAACATGATGGGTGGTCTGTGTCTCCACTGCTGACTGTTCTCATCATTGACGGATTTAAAAAGGGGAAGGCGTTTTTCCTGCTTGGATAGCAGAGCAGGGTCGGTGATAACGACATCGCTTTTCAAGGCGAGGTACACGTCGAGGTAGCGCCTCGCATCAGGGGCAAAAGCCGACAACGTCAAAATGTCTCTATCTCTTTCATGGAGGAAGCCGGCAATCCTGGACGCCAGCTCCACCGTTCTCAGCTCGATGGCCTCCGTTGACTTCAGGTCCAAAGCCTGGACGCTGTCTTCGATTGATATCTTGCCGAGATGGTTGGCCGATGCGAGGTCCTCGTTGCTCATCTCTTCCGCTCTTTGGGCTGCCTGCAAGCCCGTATCACGGAGGTTCTTGTTCGCGATGTACCCCAGTACCACGAGGGGGATGCCGGAAACGATCAGGAACGACAGGAGAATTTTTTGCAGAATACCGAAATGGAATCCTTTGAATCTCACCATAACTTTCATCTGCGCCGCCCGTTGTTTTGGATTAGTCTTCTACTCTGCATAGATTACCTTCCTTGGGCTCCATTTCGTTATCATACAATTATCGACAGATTCGGCGATTATCATAAATGGGTGGACTCCTGACTGGTGGCTGGTGACTTGCTTTTTACCAACCGTCTCAACATCTCTCTGGCGGATTCCCTTCTCCTGCAAGCCTTCCACAGGGGGGGTTTACGAAAGTGGACGGTTTAGGGGGGGTGGGGTGGGGTGCCTTTAGGGGCTGGGCGCCCCGCCTGTGGCCGGAAGGGCGTGGGTCGGGGCTCAATTGTCAAAGAGCGATGTCACTTCACGAGATCTCTCGAGCCGGCTACCGGACTCTCCAGAGCCATATCATGGAGTGATTGCCGGGCAGGAGGCCTCCTTGTCGTGGTGATCCCTTCTCCGTTCGGCGCCACGACCGGCATAAGGGTGCGACGGGGCGGTTCGAAAAACAGTTTATTCGGTCATCCCCGCAGCCTTTTTCTGATGCCCACGAGTCCGAGCAACCCCGGCGCGAAGAGGAGCAGGGCGGGCGGCAGGGGTACGGGTACGGGAGGATCACAAAACTGGTTTTGTAAATAATGCATGCCGGACACTCCCGAGAGCGCTCCCCCGGCGTTCATGGTGATATCGTCTACGATATAGAGGCTCTTATAATAAGATGGCAACACACCCGACGTGGTCTGAAAAGTACCGGATTGGGTCACCGTGACCGTCAGTGTGGCCAGTTTCGTTGTCTCCGTGGAGTCGGTGTACACGTGCTCGGTCACCGTTGCGGAGCCATTACTACCGATAAGTGCGCTGAACCCCAGGAGAACGTTGTCTATCGCCATGGGGGTCGATTTCGGCACCTGGACAGAGAAGGAGGTCTCGACGTTCTGGATAGAAGTGTAGACCGCCCCCGAATTAACAAATGCAAGCCCGGGCCCCCCAGGCGGCGCGTTGACGGGTAAGACACCGGTGGCGGACGCCCCAAGGGAGGAGCTACATCCAAAATCGGAGAACGTCTCGTTGCCTATGGTGATTGCGGCCCCCGGTGTGCTAATCAGGTCAGCCAGGGTTACCGCCCCCGCGCTCCCGACCAGGGCAAAAGACGCCAGAAGGGAAATGGCCGCCAGCAGGCCGGCGATGGTAAATAGAGCCTTTCTCATAATAGAACCTCCTCTGTATTTTTTACCGTAACGGCCCCGCATGCCTTTAAGACGCGGCGGAGCTTCACTGCCAGAACAAGAGGTAACGCTCTCCCGTTCACACCTCCTTTCCTCTCGGGTGTGTTTTGTCCGTGGCAGCCAGGCTGTCTGAGTAAAAACGATCAGAGGAGCAGTTCTTAAGACCCTTGGCTTTCCGTCCCACCGTCACCGGTGGTTTGGCTTTCTCAACTTACAATGACAATGTTATATGTTGTCTTACAGAATGTCAAGGGAAAAGTGCATGTTCCACAAAAAATAAAAGATGTAAAAGGGAAATGAAGCCGCGCTGAGGCAGACGTATGCTTTGTTCTTCCCCTGCAAAAACTCCTTTGCGTATCCGAGGACAACGAAGGTTCATGAAAAAACCATCAACACGTTGTAGGCCGGGAGTAAGGGGTTGAACGGGCCGCGAAGGTGACTGCGTTGTGATACGGGACGAGAAGGAGTATGACGACTATCCGGATCCAGTCGAGGTGGTAGACACGCGGTTCTTCAGTCATGATTCAGCTCGGGAAAAGAGTCGCTCAAAGAACAACACTACAACGGGGGAGCAATGCTCCCCCGTTGTAGTGTATGGGATTCGTTATTCTGCGACGCCCGATGCCGTAAGGCGCTACTTCTTCCGCTTGACCAACCACCGCCTCCCCATCAACCCAACGAGCCCCGGGGCCAGCAGGAGCAGGCTGGGGGGCAGAGGAACCGGGCTTCCGGTGAAGGTCTGGTTTGCCTGGAGTAAGACGTCCGTAGGCGTATACACTGCGGTGAAAAAAGACGCATCTCTTCCGGTGAGCGCGGCGAACGTCGTCCCGTTCAACCCGCCGATCGCGTGAAGGATGTCGAACTCCTGGCCCGCGGTCACGACTAAGGTGGAAAGGAAGGCGATCTGCACGGTGCCTCCCAACGCGCCCGTACCTGTTACCTGAAGCTGGCTGTTTCCCGTTCCGGCTCCTGTCAGGTTGAGGATGTCGATGGCAAGGGTGCCCGTGCTCGTGCTCGCATAGTTGCCGCTAATGGTGAGGACGCCGGGAGAATTGCCCGGATGCACCGTGCCCGTTCCGCTCACCGTCACGTTGCCGAAAACCGTTCCGGTCCCTGAGAGTATACCGGCGCCGATCCCGAGGTTGCTCGCGAAGAGGGAGCCGTTCACCACGGTCTGGCCACCGGCGGCCTGGGTGTAGGTGTTGTTTACGTAAACGGCGCTGCTGATCAGGGCGCTCACCGTGCCGTTATTCTGGACGGCGTTATTCAACACCAATGTGCCGCCGTTCAGGGCGCTCAGCGTGCCATTGTTGGTGATGTTCCCACCACCATTCAAAGTCAGTGTTTGGCCCGACACGTTGGCGAGGATTGCTCCTTTGGCCTGGTTGATCAGCGCCAGGCCGTTTTGCCCGATGACGCCTGCCCCCTGGATGGTGTTGTCGACGTTGGTCAGGGTCACACCGCCCACCGCCTGTTGGATGTAGGCGCTGCCCCCGCCGCCGGCGGTGGATATAATGAGCGTGCCCCCGCCCTGCAGCGCCGTATTGTTGTACAGGATCAGGGATGAATTGTAGCCGCTCCCGCCGTTCAACTGGATGCTGCCTTTGTTGTTAATCGTCCCCAGGAGGTAGGTGTCCGTGTTCAGGTCACTCGTATAGGTGCCGTTAATGGTAATCGCGCCCGCCGTGCTCCCGTCCAGATAGGCCGTGTACCCGCCAGGCGTTCCAAAGAAAGCGCCGCCGTTGTTGTTCAGGGTGCCGCCCTGAATGACCGTACCGCTGAGCAGTTGCACCGAGGCGCCGGGGCCGTTGGCCGTGATGTTGCCTCCGGCGTTGTTTACCGTGATACCGTTCAGTTGCACGACGCCGTTGTTGGTGGCTTCCAGTAAGCCTTGGTTGGTGAGCCCCAGGCCTTGAAGGGCCAGTGTAGTAGTCAGCGGACCTCCTGTGGAGTTGGCATTGATCGTTCCGCCGGACTGGTTGACCAGCGTCAAGCCGTTGTTCCCGATGATGCCTTCGCCCTGGATGGTGTTATTGACGTTTGTCAGGGTTACACCGCCGACAGACTGCTGTATGTAAGCGGCGCCGCCGCCCGAGGCACTGGAGAGATTAACCGTGCCCCCGCCTTGTAGCGTCACAGCCGGATTGCTGCTGCCACCCATCAACAGGGATGAATTGGTGCCGCTTCCCCCGTTCAACTGGATGCTTTTGTTGTTGTTAATCGTCCCCAGGAGGTAGGTGTTCGTGTTCAGGTCGCTCGTATAGGTGCCGTTAATGGTAATCGCACCCGACGCCGTGCTCCCGTCCAGATAGGCCGTGTACCCGCCAGGCGTTCCAAAGAAAGCGCCGCCGTTGTTGTTCAGGGTGCCGCCCTGAATGACCGTACCGCTGAGCAGTTGCACCGAGGCGCCGGGGCCGTTGGCCGTGATGTTGGCTCCGGCGTTGTTTACCGTGATACCGTTCAGTTGCAAGAGGCCGTTGTTGGTGGCTTCCAGTAAGCCTTGGTTGGTGAGCCCCAGGCCTTGAAGGGCCAGTGTAGTAGTCAGCGGACCTCCTGTAGAGTTGGCATTGATCGTTCCGCCGGACTGGTTGACCAGCGTCAAGCCGTTGTTCCCGATGATGCCTTCGCCCTGGATGGTGTTATTGACGTTTGTCAGGGTCACACCGCCGACAGCCTGCTCCAGGTAAGCGTTGCCGCCGCCCGAGGCAGTGGAGAGATTAACCGTGCCCCCGCCTTGCAGCGTCACAGCCGGATTGCTACCGCCACCCATAAGCAGAGCGGAATTGGTGCCGCTTCCCCCGTTCAACTGGATGCTTTTGTTGTTGTTAATCGTCCCCAGGAGGTAGGTGTCCGTGTTCAGGTCACTCGTATAGGTGCCGTTAATGGTAATCGCACCCGACGCCGTGCTCCCGTCCAGATAGGCCGCGTTCCCCTGGGGTGTTCCCAAAACGCCGCCGTTGTTGTTCAGGGTGCCGCCCTGAATGACCGTACTGCCGAACAGTTGCACGGTGCTGCCGCTATTGGCCGTGATGTTGCCTCCGGCGTTGTTGACCGCGACACTGCTCAGTTGCAAGACGCCGCCGTTCGTGGCCTCAATCAGTTTTGTGTTGGTAATCCCTCCCGAGCCGTTAAGGGTCAGCGCCTGGCCCGAGACGTTGGCATTGATCGTGCCTGCATTGCTCAGCGCCAACCCGCCGTTTCCAATAATCCCATTGCCCATGATGGTGTTGTCGACGTTGGTCAGCGTCAGGCCGCCCACACCCTGCTCGATGTAGGCGTTGCCCCCGCCCCCGCCGGTGGCTAGAGTGATCATGCCCCCGCCCTGCAGCGTCGTATTGCCGTTCAGGATCAGGTATGAATTGGTGCCACTCCCGCCGTTCACCTGGACGTTACCGTTGTTGTTAAATGTCCCCCGGAGGTAGGTGTCAGTATTCAGGGCGCTCGTATAGGTGCCGTTAATGGTGATTGCACCCGACGCGGTGCTCCCGTCCAGATAGGCAATGTTCCCCTGGGGTGTTCCCAAAACGCCGCCGTTGAGGGCATTCAGCGTGCCGCCCTGAATGACCGTACCGCCGAACAGCTGCACGGTGCTGCCGCTATTGGCCGTGATGTTGCCTCCGGCGTTGTTGACCGTGACACCGCTCAGTTGCAAGACGCCGCCGCTCGTAGCCTCAATCAGTTTTGTGTTGGTAATCCCCCCCGAGCCGTTAAGGATCAGCGCCTGGCCCGACACGTTGGCATTGATCGTGCCTGCATTGCTCAGCGCCAAGCCGCTGTTTCCAATAATCCCATTGCCCATGATGGTGTTGTCGACGTTGGTCAGCGTCACGCCGCCCACGCCCTGTTCGATGTAGGTGCTGCCCCCGCCCCCGCCGGTGGATAGAGTGATCGTGCCCCCGCCCTGCAGCGTCGTATTGCCGTTCAGGATCAGGTATGAATTGGTGCCGCTCCCGCCGTTCAGGGTAATCGCGCCGGCGTTTGAGACGGTAGGCCCGGATACATTGAACTGCGTGTTGAGATCAAAGGTAAGACTGTTGCCGGTGGCGAGCGTCAGGTTGACGACACTGAAATTACCGTCGCCGGTCACGGCAGAGGTCCCATCGGTTATGAAAACGTTATAATTGCCGCTCGGCACGGTCCCTATGTCCCAGTTGCCGGGATTGCTCCAAACCCCTGTTCCGTCGACCCATGTGGCAGGCGTCGGGGGCGCGGCGGGACTGGGCACCGACCATAATAACGCCAACAAACAAAGAAGAAGCGTAGGACCTCTAAACATTCCGTGCCATCTTGCTGACTTGCCTTTCATAGTTGTCCCCCTCTTGACACAAAAATAGAATTATGGAGCACATTGGCAACCCGGCTCTCTTACTGATGCACGGCAGGATGAGTTAACTGAGACCCTTGGCTTTCCGTCCCACCGTCGCCGGTGGTTTGGCTTTTTTCGTCTGTATGGTTAATGTTATACCGCGCATCACACGTTGTCAAGCAAAACGCACAGATTTTTGAAAAAATAATTTGCACCATAAGAAAGCCGGATAAGTAAGGCCGACCTATGCTATTATTCTCATAAGGAGGCGTCGATCATGGACATGGGAATGAAGGAGAAGTTTGAGCGCCTATGGAAGAAATACTTCAACGGGAGCGATCTGCCCATCTCGTTCTTTTATACGGACGAGTTGCCGGCGGGAGCAGAGATGCCAAAGCCTGCGACCGGCCATCGGTGCCTTATAGGGGATCTGGCAAAGGCGAGGCGGGGGAAGGACATAGCCCTCAACGCCGGGGTGATAGGCTGCGCCGGAGGGAGGAGGTATCTTGGTTTCACGAAGGAGCTGATGCCGGAGTTCGAATATTTTTTGTCCTACGGCATACCGGGGAAGATCGAGGGCGAGCGGTATAAGAAATCGCCCGAGCTGGTGAGGGAGACGATGAGGAGGCAGCCGGCCTTTACCGCTCCGGGTGCGTTCATCGTGTTCAAGCGATGGGACAGGCTTGCAGAATCGGACTACCCCGACGCGGTTATCTTCTTCGCCGCACCTGATGTCCTCTCCGGCCTTTTCACCCTCTCCGGCTTCGACGAGGCGGAGGCCGATGCCGTCTTTTCGCCTTTCGGCGCGGGTTGCTCGACCATCGTACAGTACCCCTATCTTGAGAAAGACGCCGAAAGACCCCGGGCCGTCATGGGGATGCTCGATGTCTCGGCGCGCCCCTGCGTGACGTCAGACGTTGTCACTCTGGCGGCGCCTATGAAGAAATTCGTGCGCATGGTGGGGAACATGGAGGAGAGCTTCCTCATCACCGGTTCATGGAAAAAGGTGCGAAGAAGGATAGCCGCCGCTCATAAGGCGGGAAAATAGAGACCCTCTGGCGGCCGGCCGCGTTACTACTGCTTTGCCTCACCGTAATGCAATGGGGCCACGTCCCATATGCGCCGCGCGTACTCCTCGACCGCCCTGTCGCTTGAGAACTTCCCCGACCGGGCCACGTTCATAACCGCTTTTCTCGTCCATTCTTTGCGGTCCTGATAGGCGGTCGACACCGCTTCCTGGCAGCTTATATAGCCCTCGTAGTCGGCGAGCACGCAGAAACGGTCGCCGCACTCCAGGCTGTCGAGGATTGGCTGAAAGAGACAGGGGTTCTCGGCGGAGAAGAAACCGCTGCATAGTTGTGCGATGATCCGCTTCAGCTCGCCGTTCTCCTCGATATACCTCTTCGGGTCGTAGCCCGGCCGGAGGTCCCGTACCTCATTGCTGTCGAGACCGAAGCGGAAGAAGTTTTCCTCCCCCACCTCGTCGCGGATCTCGATGTTCGCCCCGTCGAGGGTGCCGATCGTGAGGGCGCCGTTGAGCATGAATTTCATGTTGCCGGTGCCTGAGGCTTCAAAGCCGGCCGTCGATATCTGCTCGGACAGCTCCGCGGCGGGGATGATGAACTGTGCCCGGGTCACGCCGAAGTTGGGCACGAAGACCACCTGGAGCTTCTCCCTCACCAGGGGATGGGCGGCGATCACGTCGGCCACATTGTGGATCAGCTTGATGATGAGCTTACACAGGAGGTAGCCCGGTGCGGACTTGCCCGAAAAGAGGATCGTCCTCGGGGTGAATGCATCCGTCTCTCTCCCTTCGACGAGCCTGTTATAGAGGGTGATGGCGTGAAAGACGTTGAGGAGCTGCCGCTTGTATTCGTGGAACCGTTTTGCCTGGCAGTCGAGGAGGAGAGACGGGTTGATGGTGATCTTGTCGTTCGTTTGCAGGTACGCGGCGAGCCTCGCCTTGTTCTGCTGTTTTATCTCCTCGAAGGCCATGCAGAAATTGTCGTCCCGGGCGAAGGGCTCCAGGTCTCGGAGCTGTTCCAGGTCGCGCGTCCATTTGTCGCCGATAGCCCCGGTGATCAGGGCCGAAAGTCCGGGGTTTGCCTCCATGAGCCATCGCCTGTAGGTAATACCGTTGGTGATGTTATGGAAGCGCTCGGGATACATGAGATAGAAGTCGTTGAAGATGTCCGCCTTCAGGATGTCCGAGTGAAGCCGGGAAACGCCGTTGGTCGCGTGGCTGCCCACGATGGCGAGCCTTGCCATATGGACGACGCCTCCGCAGTCTCCGGTGATGATGGCGGTCTTCTCCTTCCGTTCCGGCTCGTTGGGAAACCGTCGCGTCACCTGGATAAGGAACCGCCGGTCGATCTCCCGGATGATCTGGAGGTGGCGGGGGAGCAGGTGCCCCACCAACTCCTCCGACCACGTCTCTAACGCCTCGGGGAGAATAGTGTGGTTCGTATAGCCGATAGTCCGCGTCGTGATCGCCCAGGCGTCTTCCCATTCGATGCCTTCTTCGTCCACGAAGATGCGCATCAGCTCCGGGATGGCGATGGATGGGTGGGTATCGTTCAACTGGATCGCCACCTTGAGGGGGAAGTCGTTGTAAGTGTCGTGGAACTTCTTGTACCTTCGGAGCACGTCGCCCAGGGTGGCCGCGACAAAGAAGTACTGCTGTTTGAGGCGGAGTTCTTTGCCTGCGAGGGAATAGTCGTTCGGGTAGAGGACTTTGGAAATATTCTCGCTGCTGTTCTTGTCCTCCACGGCCTTCACGTAGTCGCCGCTGTTAAAGTACTCCAGATTGAAATCCCTGGTAGATTTCGCCGCCCAGAGACGGAGGGTGTTGACGAAGTCGTTTCTATATCCCGGCACGGGGTAGTCATAGGCCATGGCCAGTATCTCATCGGTCTCGATCCACGCCGACCGCGCGCGGTCGCCCGCGCCGCAGTGGGTCTGGACATGTCCGTAGAAGCGGACGGGATAGACGAACTCAGCCCTGGGGAATTCCCAGAAATTGCCGTACCTGAGCCAGTTGTCCGGCGCTTCGGTCTGGTAGCCCTCTTTGATCCTCTGGGAGAAGATGCCGTATTCGTACCGTATGCCATACCCGTAGCAGGGGTACCGGAGGGTCGCCACGGAATCGAGAAAGCATGCGGCAAGCCTTCCAAGGCCGCCGTTGCCGAGGGCGGCGTCCCACTCGTGCTCCAGCACGTCCTCCAGGGAGATGTCGAGGACGCCCACGGCCTCGCGGTACTGGTCCGAAAGGCCCAGGTTGATGAGGTATGAATTGAGGAGCCGGCCGAGGAGGAATTCGAGGGAGAGGTAGTAGACGCGCTTCGTGTCGGCCTTGTAGTACTGCTGCTGCGTGTTGATCCAGTTCTTAGTCATGGCAGCCCTCACGGAGAGGACGGCCGCGTTGAACTTGTCCCTGGAGGTGGCGGCATACATATCCTTTGCCAGACCGAGGGTGAGGTGGTTGAGCAGGGACTTGCGGTAGCGATCGTTTCCCGCCCTGTCAGGTTCTCCTCCGGGCAGAGGCAATGGCGTCACGTTTGTGGGGGATTCGGCTTTTCGCGTCATGGACGGCTCCTTCTAGAGAATAATATACCGTAAAGATTATCGGCATAAGAGGGCAAGGAGATAAGGCGCGTAGTCAGGACAAGGAGATTAAGTTGGATTCGACGAGGCTCAACACTTCTCATGTCCCGTAGAGCAGGGACCAGTCGGTAAGGATATAGATGCCGCCGAGGACCGGGTCCGTCTCGTTGCGCTCTGTCAGAAGGACCAGTGTTTTATCCCGCAACTGCACGCCCTTGGGGAGCAGCTTGACGCCGCTTGCCGCATAGACGTCTTCGGCGATCACCATTCCCGGCTTCAGCTCGTCCACGCAGAGCTTCAGCTTGTTGGTTTCGGGCTTTACGTTGTGCTCACGAAGGAATTCTATGAGGAGGTTCGCTATCCTCTGCTCCAGGACCGAATGTATCGCCAGGTGCACCTGTTCGATGACTACGTCGATTGCGCAGCCCTGCCCGCGAAGCTCTTCCTGGAATACGACGGCCCTGAGGATCCTCGCGTGGCCGGGGATCTCCTCCGCCATCAACCCATCGGGAAAGCCCGAGCCGTCATAATTTTCGAGCTGGTGATAGATTGCCTCTGCCGATTCCCTGTAACCCGTCATGGTGGATATGATCATCGAGCCGATGGTCGGATGTTGGCGGTAGGCGGACCTGAGCGTCGTGGGCAGGTTGTGGTAGAGCTTGCCTGCCACGCCGTCCGGCAGGCCGACCTTGCCTATTTCATGCAGGAGGGCGGCAAATACGATCTGTTTGCGCTTTTCGTGGGGAAACTCAAGTCTTTGCGCGATAAATTTGACACAAGCCTTCGCATCATGCGCACGGTCGCTTGCCCCCGGCACGCGCACCTCGAGGATCTTGAGCAGGATGGTCGTCAATTCCTCGAAGTTTGTCTTGAGGAGCGTGTTTGTCGCGGAGAGCCTCTCCTCTTCCGCCTTCAGCTCGTCCTGAAGCATCTTCGCGCCGACCAGGGACCGGACCCTGGGAAGGAGGATATAGGGGCAGAGTCCCTTCTCGATATAATCATCGGCCCCCTGCTCGAGGCTCCGGCCGATAGCCCCGACCTCTGCGCTGTCGCAGACAAGGAGGAGCAAAAAGGGGTTGGTTTCGTTATACGCCTCCGCAGCCACGCGGAAACGCACCCATTCGGCTGCGTCGGTGAGACTGCAGATTATCATGTCGGGCGCGAATTCGGACGCCAGGGGCCTTCCCTCGACTGCATTTCGAGCGAGGCGGGCCTCGACGGCCTCTTCTTTGCGTAAAATCCCTGCGATCAGATCGAGGGTTTCCGGATCTTCATTGACCACAAGTATGCGTGCGTTTCTCCTGGTGTCGGTCATGTGCGTTTCTCCTGGTGTCGCTCATGTTCCCTGCTTGGGCGGCAGCGGTCGGACGGCTGGCAGCGATGCGCCGGGTTGCGCAGCCGGCGCGTAATGCATTACCGGCGGCGCGTCATGCAGTACCGGCACGGCGCCGCCCGCGGCCACGAGGATGCTGACGCGCCTGTTCGCATAATCGAACGGCTTCGAAGGGACTTTCAGCTTCCTGTCGGCGAAACCCCGCACCTCGCGTATCTGGTCTTTTGCAAGGCCGCTATCCTCCAATACCCCCCGCGCGCTGTTGGCCCTCTCTACACTCAAGTCCCAGTTCGAGTACCCGGAGGAGACGTAGGGCCGGGCGTCGGTATAGCCTTCCACCACAATTTTGTTCGGCAGGGCTGCCAGGCGGGAGGCGATGAGCTTGAGCAGCCGGACCGCCTCCGGCTTGAGCTTTGCTTTGCCGATATCGAAGAAGAGACCCTCCGAAATTTCTACGAGGTCGATCCTGAGCCCTTCGGGGGTCACCGTTACCTCGATCTTCTGCTTGAACTTATTGAAGTCGGGAATGGATGCTATCTTTTCCTGAATGCTTTTCGCTTCGGATTTTAGTCTTTCCATGTCGTCGGCGCGCTTATCGGGGGTGGGGGGGACGCGACGGGAGGGGTAAACAGGAGCGGTTTCGGACCGCCCTGAAGCACGCCGCCCGACCTGCTGCTTGTGAAGACCCCGGGGTCCCTGAAGTAGGCGGCGACAGCCTCCTTGACGTCCTTGCTTTGTCCCACGATCCAGAGGACGATGAAGAGGGCCATCATGGCGGTGACAAAATCGGCATAGGCAACCTTCCACGCGCCTCCGTGGTGGCCGGCGTGGTTTCTGCCCTTTTTTACGATAATCCTGACCGGGTTGTTGTGTTCCTCGTCCATTAGTCCTTGCCCTTTACATGGTCTTCCATCTCCTGGAAGCCGGGCCTGTAGTCAGTCGGGATAGCCCGCCTTGCGAACTCGACGCAGACAATCGGGTTGAACCCTTTTGCAAAGGCGATCATGGCCGCCTTGATCGCCTCGAAAACCTTCGACTCCTCGTCGTTCGATAGGTCGATGTTGGTCGCCAGGGGCTGCACAAAGCCATAGGAGATGAAGATACCGAGAAAGGTGCCGACGAGTGCCGCGGCCACCTTGTGGCCCACCTCTTCGGCCGGGCCGCCGATCGCCTGCATGGTGATGATGATGCCGAGCACAGCCGCCACGATCCCCAAGCCCGGCATCGAATCCCCGATCTTCTGGAGTATTGCCCCCGGCACCGTGCCTTCGTGGTGGTGGGTCTCTATGTCGCCATCCATGAGCGCCTCCATATCGTGGGGAGGAACACCGCCGAGGATGACGAGACGGAAGGTATCGCACATGAAAAGGACGAGTTGGCGCTCCTTGAGGAAGTGTGGATACTGGCTGAAGATGGGGCTATCCTCCGGCCTCTCTATGTGGCTTTCGAGGGCGATCAATCCCTCTTTGCGGCTGATCTGGAAGATCTCGTACAGGAGCTTGAGGACGTCGAGATACGTGCGGCGGCTCACCGGAGAGCCTTTCAAGGAACCCAGGACTTTGCCGATGATCTTTACGAGCGTCTTTGGGGGCGCCGAAATGATGAGGGCCCCCAGCGCCGAGCAGCCGATGATAATGAACTCCGCGACTTGCATGAGGACGAGGAAGGGGCCGCCCTCGAAAGCAAACCCGCCTAGCACCCCACCAATCACGACGATGCAGCCGATGATTACGAGCAATGTTTCCGTCCTTTCGCGTCGGTACTTCAGGCGTCCGGCCCGTAGAGGGTCGTGGTCCTGAAGGCTGTCTTTTTAATTATCGGCAATAGGGCCGGAATACTTTACGGTCCCGCATCTATTCTATTTTCTATTTTCTTCTGTCTCGTGAAATGGTACCTTATAGAGTGAAACCCACTGGCGGATTTTCACCACGAAGCAGCCGCGTGGACCGGATGCGAAAGGCGCGTGCCGGGTCGGCGCGAAAGGGGAGGTTACCGGGCGAGGAACATGACAACGAAACGCGAGGGAAAGAACGAGGCTTTTTACAACAGGTCGCTTGAAAGGGCCCTGCAGATCATGACGGCTTTCAGCAACGAGGGAAAGGCCCTGAGCCTGGCCCAGCTTTCGGACGCACTGGACCTGTCCAAGGCGACCGTGTTCCGGCTGTGCGCGACCCTTATCAAGTGCGGCTTCCTCAGGCAGGACCAGGAGCTGAAACAGTACTCCCTGGGCATGAAGCTGTTCGAGCTCGGGAGCATCGTCGCCGCCTCTTTTTCTCTCACCAGGATTGCCTCCCCTTACCTCACACAGTTGCAATTAAAACTGGGCAAGGCGGTCTTCTTCGGTGTTCTGGATGCCGGCGATCTGCTTTACCTGGACAAGAGGGAGGATTTAGCCGCAGCCATAACCTTCACGTCGAATATAGGCAGGCGGCGTCCTCCGTATTGGGGCATGATGGGCCCGGCTATCATGGCCTATCTGCCGGAGGAGGAAATTGACAGGCTTCTCGCAAAAACTCCTTTGACGGCCACGACAAAGAAGTCCATTGTCAGGAGAGAGGATTTTGATGCATTGCTCCGGAGGGTGCGGGAAAAGGGATATGCCATCGACGAAGGGATGGCCATGGAAGGCGTGGGAGGCGTGGCGGCCCCGATCCGTGACTTCACCGGCAAGGTCGTCGCAGCCGTGGGAGTGGGTTTCTTTTTTTCGCTGGTGGGATCCAGGGAGCTGAAAAAGATAGTGAAAGAGGTCGTGGCAGCGGCGAGGGCGACGTCTAGGGAGGCTGGCTACACCGGGACAGAATAGGTCCCTTCTTTTTTCCCTTGACAAGAAGGGCGCCATACTATAGGATCACTCTATGGAGCATCATTTTATTGAATGAAACCCATTCCATCGCACGGGCAACGGGTCTGCTTTCCAGCGGGAGGGCAAGGACTCCCGGAATGATGCCGAAAGAACAGGCGAACCAGCCTGAATCAAAGAAGGATCAGGGGTGAGTCATGGATTACTGGAATAACTATACGGAGACTTTGCCAAGGGAGAAGCTGGACAAGATCGAATTATCGCACTTCAGGAACCTGTTTTCCTACGCCAAATCCCATTCCCCGCTCTACGCGGAAAAGCTGCAAGGGATAGACCCGGAGGAGATCAGGACAATTGAGGACGTCAGGAAAGTCCCTTTCACTTACAAGGAAGAGCTGAGAAAGTGGCAGGAGAACGTGGACCCCTTTCCCTATGGAGGGCTCCTCGGCGTGCCTATCGAGGAGGTATCGACCTTCCGGCAGACGAGCGGCACCACGGGCAGGCCGGTCTATGTCCCGGAGTCCTACGAGAGCTGGCAGTGGAGAATCGAGTCATGGTGCCATATACTCTGGATGGCGGGCTTCAGGCCGAGGAACCGCGTGTTCCTCCCCTTCGGCTATAATGTGTACGTCGCCTTCTGGGAGGCGCACTACGCCGCGGAAAAGCTGGGATGCGAAGTAATTCCCGGCGGCGCTCTCGATACAAAAGGGAGGGTCAACAAGATCATCGAGATGAAGGTCAATGCTATGGCCGGGACCCCGACCTACACGCTCAACATCGCCCAGGAGGCGATGGGAATGGGCATCGACCCGAAATCTTTCGGCATAGAGCGCATACTGGGTGCGGGCGAGCCGTTGCCCGAAGCGACCCGCAAGCGGATCGAGGCGACCTACAACTGCAAGATGTTCGACCATATCGGCAGCACGGAGACGTGCGGTTTTGCCGGCATGTGCGAGGCCCAGAACGGTCTCCACCTAATCGAGCCCTTCTTCCTCGTTGAGCTGCTCGACCGGGAGACCCTCTCGAAAGAGGTGGCGGTAGGCGAGCACGGCGTTATCGTGATCACCCCGCTCGGCAGAAGGTCATTCCCCGTGATCCGGTTTAATACGAACGACGTCGCCATCAAGGGGCCTTCCGAGTGTGAGTGCGGGAGGACTTCGGGTAAGCTGATGGAGATTGTGGGCAGGGTGGACGACATACGGAAGATCCGGGGCGTTCTCTTCTCTCCGAAGACCGTTGAGCAGCTTGTCAGATCGGAGTTTCCGGAGATCGTGGAGTATGAGATCGTGGTGACCCGGCAGGACATCATGGACCAGATCACCCTGCGGATAGAGCTTGACCCGAAGGTCGGGTCGGGAGAGGCCGGGGCGGCGGTTGCGGGAAGGCTTGCGGAGAGGCACAAGATAAAGACGAACCTGTCGGCCAAGGTGAAGGTGGAGCCGGCCGGCAGCCTGCCCAGGTATGACCTCAAGGCAAAACGGTTCAAGGACATGAGAGGTGACCACTAATGGACGAGATCAGGGACGAGATAAAGAACATAGAAAAGAGCGCGGAGCGGATCAAGGCATTGGCGGGCGATAATCACGCCATCTCGAAAAACGCGTCCATAATCCAGATCTTTGCCTACCTGCTCAGGTTCGACACGCCGGACGCCGGAGAGTAGAGGCGAGTCATCAGTCAGGAGTCATCAGTCAGGAGTGAAGAGCAAAGAAAAAACTGATGACTCCTGACTTTTCAAGCGAGGACGTATTTTCTGATATAGGCCGATAACCTCGCGGCCCCTTTTTGCAGTTGTGCGCTCTTGAAGCCGCTTTGCCACCCGTCGGGCCGGACAACATCGGATACGACGAGGAACGCGGCGGCTTTAAGACCCTTCTGCTCACAGACGGCATAGAAAGAGGCCACCTCCATCTCAACGCCGAGCACACCTCTTTCTGCATACCTGGCAACCTTCTCCGCCGTTTCTCTGTAAAGGGCGTCGCAGGTCCAGACTTTACCTGCGAGAATGCGGGCTTTTTTCGACGGCAGCTCCCATTGGGCCGCCCATTCCGACCCCACGAGCTCGTCTTCGCTTTCAAGGTAGTGTGAGGAAACGCCTTCTTCCCTGAACGCCGCGGTCGCCAGTATGACGTCCCCGACGGAGACGTCTGCGCTGATCCCTCCACAGTAGCCCCACAAACAGAATTCGCGCACACGGAAAGCGGCGAGTTCTTCGACAAGGGCAGCTATGGCGGGTCCGCCGATCCGGGACCTCGCCAGGACCGTCTGCCTTCCCCGGGGCCTGTAGAGGCGCTTGAAGGGTTGCCAAAGGGGCACGGGCTCCGCCCCGGTCTCTTTCACGAGCCGGCTGAGGTCGGCCGGGGTGAAGACGATGACCGCCCTCCGCGGGAGGAGGAGCGCTTCCGGCGCCGCGCCCGTAAAGGCGAGCACGAGGTCCGCCGGCGTCAGCACGGGCGCGGAAGGGTCAAAGAAGCTTCTCATCCACTTTTTCCTTGAGCTTCCGGTATGTCTCGTAGAGGTGCTCGGAGATTACCTTCGTCTCTCCCAGCACCGGCATGAAGTTGGTGTCGCCGACCCAGCGGGGGACCACATGGATATGCAGGTGTTCCTCAAGCCCGGCGCCCGCCGGCTTTCCCATGTTGATCCCTATGTTCAGCCCCTCTGCGTGGACGGTTTCCCTGAGCACGGACGAAAGGGTGCGCACCAGACCCATCATGTCGAGAAGCTCCCTGTCGTTCAGCTCGTCGATCCGCCCCACGTGTCTCACAGGGACCACCATCACATGGCCGTTGGCGTAGGGGTAGCGGTTCATGACTACAAAGGCCGCGTGTTTCCGCGCGAGTACGAGCGACGTCTCATCGGATGCCGGCTCAATGCAGAGAAAGCACTTGTTCCCGCCCCCGTCTTTTGTGCCTGCAATGTACTCCATCCTCCACGGCGCCCATATCTTTTTCATCTTTAATCCCTCAGAAACGCGTAGTCTTTCCAATGGTCGGGGAGCGGCCCGGCGCCGAGATGCAGCATAAGCACGTAGGAACCGCTCGGGCGGCCCGGCTTTTTTCTCGGGACCATCTCCACTTCTTCAGGAAGCTTGTCGGCTTTTTTCAGGTTGCAGTAAATGCAGGAGGTGACGATATTCGTCCACCCCGTTATCCCGCCCCTCGATTTCGGCATGATATGATCGCACGTGAGATACCTGGGCTCGAACTGCTCGCCGCAGTACTGGCAGGTATAGTTGTCGCGGAGGAACACATTCCTTCTGGAGAAGCGCACCTGGATCTGCTTGTTCCCGACAAACCGGAGGAGCCTGATCACCGCGGGCAGCCTGAAGACGGCCGATACGCTTCTTATCTCCCTGTCGTACTCCCTGATCACTTCGACCTTGTCGAGGAACATGAGGGTGACGGCCTTTTGCCAGGAGACGACCGCGAGAGGCTCGAAGGTCGCGTTGAGGAGAAGCGTCCGGTCCATGACCGTCTGAAAATACCGCTTTTCCGCGTGGTTGTCAAGAATAGCGAGAGAGGGCCATCGCGACGGTCCCGCAACGCGGCGCTACGGCGCGAGCTGGACTTGATCGCCGAACTTCTCAAGGAGGGCGCGGCTGAGGGCGTCCATGGTCTCGTCGTCCGCGCATTCGACCATCAGCTCGCCCTCTTCTCCGACCACCAGGCGGCCGTACTGGTTGACGAGGGCGGAGACGTCATCCGACTCGACAGTCCACCAGCCCCGAGTCCTGCGCAAGAGCTCCTCTCCCTTCAAAGGCTGCGGCGTGACGAGGTCGATAGTGCGGAACCACGCGTCCCACCCGATTTGGGCCGGGGCCCGCAGCACGGGACTGACCGGATCGTGATAGATGCGGCAGCGGCCGAAAAGACGAAGCCGTATCACCGTATCACCTCGTCTCCCGAGAGCAGGCTAACCACGGCAGGGTTATCGGGCAAGGACAGGCGCGGCGCCTCGATCCCCCGCGTCCCGAGCACCTTTGCAAGGCAGTGGAGGTACAGATCGGCCGCGTCTTTTTCGGCCAGCGGCATCCCACGTCTGGCGGCGACTGCCCAATTCTTCTCGAAGAGATGGAGGGCCATCTTGCGCCATTGACGGAGCCTGTTGTCGAGGCGGCTGACGCCGAGCCCATCGAGGAAACGGTTCTGCGTCGCCTCTATAGCGGCAAAGACGGACCGCATGAAGCGCACGGAAGGATCACGACCCCATTCGTCTTTTTCCATGAGAAAGTCTCAGTACGGCGCCGCGCCGTGCGTCAAGAGAAAACCACAGGTCTTAAAGATAGGTCGTATAAGTCCTATAGGACCTATACCAAAGCACCTTCGCTGAGGGCTCTCCGATCGGGGAGTCCCTTATCTTTCAAAAGGCCCTTTTTAGCTTTGTTTTTTGCCGCCAGCACTTTACCCGGTTGCGCCCCTCGTTCTTGGCGGAGTAAAGGAGATGGTCGGCAAGGCGGATCAACTCCGACGGTGATTGCCCCCTTTCCGGGACCATTGCTGCCACGCCGAAGCTTAAGGTAACATGGCTTGCGACCCGGGAAGCGACGTGGGGGAGGTTGAGGCCGTTTATGCTCTGCATGATCTTGCCCGCAAGCTCTGTCGCCCCCTCCTGGTCGGTGTCCGGGAGGATGCACGCAAACTCTTCGCCCCCGTAACGGGCAACAAGGTCACCGGGGCGCTGCACCAGCCTTCCGAGGACGCCCGCGACGTGACGCAGGCAGTCGTCTCCGGCCAGATGCCCGTAGTGGTCGTTATACTCCTTGAAGAAATCGATGTCCATGAGAATGAGCGACAGGGCAGATTCCTCGCGCAGACCCCTGCGCCATTCCCTCTCAAGGAACTCGTCAAAGCGTCGCCTGTTCGCCAGCTCGGTCAGTCCGTCTGTTGTGGAGAGGTCTACCAGCATGTCCCAGTAGTGTTTCAGCTCGGTGATGTCGCGGAAGGTCCATATCCTCCCGTAACGCTTCCCGTCTTCGCCGACGACGGGAGATGAAGAGACGTCGACGATGGTGCCTATCTTGAGCTCGATCTCGCTGCGCAAGGTCTCGTCCGGATGGTCGTTAAGGTAGACAATCTTCTCGCGGAGCGGCTCGGGATCCTTGACCATGCTCTTGAAATGCGCCATCCGCTGTTTTTCGGTGACGGCATCTTCGGGGATCTTCCATATATCCATAGTGCGCTGGTTTTCCATGATCTTCCGCCCCTGACTGTCGATGACGAGAATCCCGTCATGGTTGGATTTGACGAGGGCCTCCAGGAATGTGGTTTTCCAGCGCAACGCTTCTTCGTCAGCCTTACGGTCCGTAATATCGAGTATCGTCCCTATGACGGCGCGCCGGCCCTGGTACATGGTGTGGGTGGCGTAGGTTTCGACGTGCCTGATCTCCCCGGTCTTCGTGAGTACCCTGAATTGCCGTTTCCGGCATCGGTCTTGGCCGACCGCCCACCAGGCCCTTTCTTCGACGGAAGGCTCGTCTCCCGGAAGTATCATTTCCGCGACCCTCATGCAGTCCACCATCTCGGCCGCGTTGCATCCATGGATCTCGGCGCACTCCGAATTGACGTACCTGAAAACCCCGTCCTGGATCAGATAGACGCCGACCGACGATTCTTCCACCAGGTGCTTGAACTTGTTTTCCGATTCCCTGAGTGTCTCCTCTGCAATCTTCCGGTTGGTGATGTCGCGCGCGTTCGAGACGAGGGCCCGCACGCCCGGCTCGGCCAGCAGGCTGCGGCTGGTGATCTCGACCCAACGCCAGGCGCCGTCTTTATGGCGGACGCGTACCACGATGTCCTTCGTCTCCCCTGGGTTTGCGTGCAGCCAGGCCGATAATTCTTCCAGGGGTCCGCAATCGTCGGGATGGACGAGTGTGCACCAGTGCTGCCCGTAGTATTCCCCGGGGGAGTAACCGAAGACTGCGGTCACCGGAGGGGAGACGTACACGAAGTTTCCCCGGGCATCGGTGAGCACGATGACCTCGCCCGACTTCTCTACGACGGCGCGGAATCGGGCCTCGCTCTCCCTGGCTGCCTTTTCCGCCCGTCTGGCCGTGACGTTCCGGATGCTGACGCCGATTTGCCGGCCCATCCGCGTGAGGTGGTCGACGTCTCGCTGGAGCAGGGGGCGTTTTGTTTTCACATTGCCGACAACGAGCACCCCCAGAGCGTCGTCGGCGCACGCTATTGGGCAGCAGATGAATGCTTTTGTCCCGGTTTTCCTGGTGAATTCCACGCAAAACGCCGGGAGGTCCCCGGTCTCGTCCACGTTGTTGATGAGGAAAGGCCTCTGTTCGCGGAAACATCGCACGAGAAACGACCGTGATTCCGGCTCGGTCGTGAAGCCCCTATCCCGCAGGGCAGGCACCAGTTCTTCAGGGTATCCAAAGGTCGCTCTGAGATTGAGGCTGCGCTTCTCTTTATCGGCCAAAAGAATCATGCAGCGGTCGTAATCGAAATGCTCTTCCAGTACCCGCACTACTTCCTGCAGGATGCCTTTGATACTCTTCTGCCTGGTCAGAATGTGTCCTATATCCTGCACCAGCCGGTCATGGTTCCGATGGGCCTCTGTCTTCTCGATGAGCGTCTCTGTCGCGGACCTCAGATTCCCTATCGCGGAGCACAATTCGTTTTTTTCCATGCGCCAGGCCTTGGCCGACAGCGCCAGGACGACGGCCAATAACACAAGCATGGCAGCGGCAGAGATACCCGGAGTGGAAACCAAGAAAAGGCCGGCGGACAGGACCGGGAGAGAGAGGGCAAGATAGTTTCTTGCGTTTTTCCACGCCTCCGACCCGGACCTGGACCACGTCATGACGTACCGGCAGCATCGGCCGCCGTGGAAGACGCATTCGGTTTGCTCGATCAGGGGAAACCTGTGCCCGAAGAGTTCGGAGATGCCTTCGAGATACCCCATCCTGCCCTGGCACAGGAACGGTTTTTCACGTGCGCCCGGCCTCGGGGTCACGGTGATCTCGACCGTGCGGGGACCGGTCTCTTTTGCTTCCCAGACGACCGACCTGGTAAAAAAGCTGGCGGTTTTCCCTATCATCTCACAGAGCTTCAGGGGGTTCACGAAGCTGAGAGCGTAATATTTTATGATCCCCATAGATGATGAGGACGCGGCGTACCTGCCTGTCTCACGGGCAATATCCACGTTCCCGGTGAGCTCTACCAGTTTTTCCTGAAAGAGATCCATCTGCGCCTGGGTGAACCAATGATCTTCATCTCCGAGTTGGTAGGTCTCTATCCCGGCATAGGCCAATACCTCGTTCATATTGACGCCGGCGCAGCGCCGCTCGGCGAACCTTACATAGCCAAGGATGATCTTGCTGTTATACGGGGGCGTATCGGGCCCGAATGTTTCTGTCGGTGTAGTCATGGCGCCTTTCGTCGTGATAAATAGACACACACTCTTGCACCCATTGTTTCCCCTTTCATGACGTTTTTCCCCTTAATAAGGCGCTATACCTCTTTCGAGAACAAAGAGAGCCAAAGCCTTATAAGTAAGGTTTTCGCCCGAAACGGGAAAAAATTAAGGGGGCCGACAGGCCAGCCTTAACAAAAATTTAGGGGGCCCGTTTTAGTAGCTATTTATTACTGCTCATTACAATAGGAGGTGCGTGTTTTCGGCGGCCGCCTAGGCGGGAAGGAGAAAACGGGCCGCCAGGCCGACCAGATAGGTGAGGGCGGATGTCCCCATGATGATGCAGAGGTTGTGCGCGATATTCGCCCATATTTTCTTGCCGGAGAGCACCGCCATGAAGAGCCCGGCACCCGATATGCTGACGACGGCGAGGGCAAAGGCGATAATCGCGAGGACCGGTGGATTTACGTCCCATATAGCGCCGACGAAGAAAGGCGCTAAAACCGGCAGTGCCCCGAGCGCGAAGAACAGGCCGGTGGTTTTGAGTGATTCTTTTGGCTGAAGAGCTTTGGTGGTGGCCCTGATCGTCTTGACCAGGGTTGAGAGCACGGCCGCGTCGTTCCCCAGGATATCCATGATGAGCCTTACTGTCTCGGGGCTGACCCCGTTCTCCCTGAGATCGTTTTCGAGTTCTCTCCTCAGCACCGTGGGGTGGATTTCTTTCTTTATGTCCACTTCCCTGAGTTTTCCCTCGTCCAGGTCCCGTTCCCCCTTCGAGGAGATGTAGGAGACCGACATTTCCGCTATCATACCGCCGATCATCGCGATCAGCCCGGTCAGTCCTATCATGAGTGTCTTTGCATGGGCCGCGAGCAAGCCGATGACCAACCCCAGCGTTTCGATGATGCCGGCAGTCATCCCCGGGATCGCTTCTTTGACCTTTATGATGTACGATCTCTTGTCCGCGATCTGCTCCATCATGTGCCATTGATGGCCTATCTCCTGCACGATGATGCCGATCACGATTCTCGTGGTTTTCTCGTCGTTTTTGTAGGCGTCGAGCAGTGCCGCGTAGTCGAGGATCGCCTTTCTTTCGCCATGCTCGAGGTAATGCATGAATATGGTGAGGGGGAGGATGAGCCCAAGGAGCTTCAGCAGCGCTATCCTGCATTTGAGGAAGAGTGAAACCCGGAACGAGACGCTGTAGACATTCTCTGCAATGGCGGCCCATTCAGCCGCGTGACCCCGCTCCATCCTTCCTATTTCGGCGATAGCCCTTTTTCGGTCGTCATCGCCGTACCGCGCCGCCAGAAACGCATACAGGCGGGCCGCGACAATTTCCGACGACCAGAATGTATGGAGCAGACCCGGTTTTTCCGGCATGTGTTCATTCTATGAATCCTTGGCGGTTATTGCAATGGAAGGTCCGTTTTCTGTGCGTCTTTACATGGTCGCGGTGACGGCGTATATTGCTTACAGTGAAAAGGCCGCGTGAGGGCCTTTAAGGAAAAGGAGGGCAATGCATGAACTATCTGGTAATCGGAAGCGGCGGGCCGCAAATGACAGGACCCGACGAGTTGATCGAGCTCCTCGAATATTACGTCCTGCCGGGTTTTGAGGCCCTGATGAAGCTTCGGTCGGACAATAAGATCCTCGCTGGAGGGGTTCCTGTTTCCGAGCGTGCCGTGGCCTTCATCATCGATGCCGCTTCCAATGAAGAGCTCGATCAGATCATGCGGGGCCTGCCTTTTTGGGGGATGCTCGAATGGCAGGTGACGCCGCTCCAGAGTTTCGAGGGGCGGGCCTTTCAGGACCGCAAAATGCTTCAGCAGATGAAAAAAGGCTAGTGCAGGTTGCGCGTCTTCACCGGTTTTCGTATGTCCTCCACGTAATTTCGCTGCCGTCCGACCGGACTTCGACAAGTCCCTGCGTATCGGTCCGGAGGACGGGTATGGACAGCGCCTTGTAGCGCAGGAGCGCTTCCGGACTCGGCAGGTTTTTGATGACCCCGGCCGCGCCGCTCAAGACCCCCAGCTTCGGCCTTACGGCGTAAATGAAGGCGAAGCTGTTTGACGAACCGCTCCCGTGATGGGGGAGCTTCAGCACATCCGATTTGAGGGGGACGCCGGAAAGGACAAGCTGCTCTTCCACGCCGGTCGTGATGTCCGCGGGCAGGAGGAACGTCGTTCCCCCAAGCCGGACCTGAAGGACGAGGGAAGTGTCGTTCAGATTATCCCGGGAGAGCCCACCAGCCGGATAGAGCGTATTCATGCGGAAGTCGCCCGTGTTTATCCCATCTCCTTTTTTCCATATCAGGTGCGGCACGCCCCGCGCCCGCGCGATCCCGACCAATTCGAGGAACTTGCGCTCCTCCGGAAAAAAGCCGGCTGTGACGAGGTGCGAAACCTTGAAGTGCTGCACGATATAGGAGAGCCCGCCTATATGGTCGGCGTGGGGATGCGTATTTATCACGTAGTCGATGGTGTGCACCTTCCTGTAAAGGAGGAACGGTGCGATCACCTGTCTGCCCATGTCGAAGTCCGAGCCTGGAGACCCGCCCCCGTCGATCAGTATTCTCATCCCCCCCGGCGCTTCTACCAGGGCCGCATCCCCTGCGCCCACGTCGATGAAATGGATGCAAAGGCCGGCGTTAAACCTCTCGCGGTAATCGGCGTAGACCTGGACCGCGCAAAGAGGGATCAACACGCAGAAAAGGAGTGCCGCCACCTGCTTCCGGTCCACGTAAAGCAGGGTCACGACAAGGCCGTAGTAGAGCACAATTTCCGAAAACGTGGGCCGTATCAGGGGGTAGAGATAGCCGAAATCGAGCGTCTGAAGGAGGGCCACATTCATCTGCGTGATATAACCCGCGAGGACGAGCAGGGAGCGGCCGTAAGGGTGCGTCATGCCCGCGAGGCCAAGGCCGGTCGCGGCAACGCCCATGAGGGGCACGGTGACGAGATTGTGGAGGAGAGAGAGCGGGTTTATGCCGTAAAAATAGTAGAGGACTATGGGTGCGGTACCAAGTGTCGCCGCCGCGGTCGAAAGCACGGTCGAGCACGACCAGCGCACAATGCTGCTCTTGATTTTCGCAAGCACGGGCGAAAGCCTCTCCATGCAGATGACGATGAAGAGGAGGCTCATAAAGGTGAGCTGAAACGAAGGGGTCAGAAGCGAGTGGGGATAGAGAAGCAGGATGACGCACGCGGCCAGGGCCAACGTATTGTAGAAGTGCGTTTTCCTTTGGAGGAACAGGGCGAGCATGAAGACCGTGATCATGATCGTGGCCCTGATGAGGGAAACACCCGCCCCGGCAACGAGCATGAAGACGAAGGGGAAGGGGATGGTGACGAGGGCCGCGTATTGCCTGTCCTGCCCCGAGAGGCGGAAGCGCGGCACCCTTCTGAAGGCGGCCCTGGCGATGAAGAAGAAAAACCCGGAAATCACGCCCACGTTGAACCCCGATATGGCGAGTATGTGCGAGGTGCCCGTATGGAGGAAGAGTTCGTTCAATTCCAGCGGCACCGCCGTCCTGTCGCCGATGGTCAGTGCCTTGAGTATATCCGCCCGGGGCGCGCCGGCGCTTTCAATGTTGTTCTTGAAGTAACGCCTCATGGCTGCTACGGGATCATTGCTCCGCGCCGTGGAAAGGACCTGTCCTCTCACTTCGTAGCCGACGCCCTCCAGTTTCTTGAGCCACTTCCAGGAGACGCTGCCGGGGTTTTTGAATGAAGGGGCGAGCGGCCTGATCCTACCGAAAATCCTCACCGTCTGAGACACCTCAAGGTCGGCGCCGGAGGGGAAGGCCACGCGCATGCCCTTCAATGCAGCGGGTCTCGACAGAGAGAGGACCTTGACGCGGGAAGCGCTTTCCACGACCAGTCCTTCGTAGAGGGCGTCAACGCGTGCATCATCCGGCACGGTCTGGCCTATCTCCATGAAGGCGAGCCTAGACGCGCCGCAGAGCATGAAGCCGGCGAGGGTAAGGAGCGCGCATGCCTTGCCCCATCGGAAGAAAAAGGGTATAGCGGCGGGCGCGAGAAGGGCGGCGAAAAAGAGGGGTGCGGCGGGCGCGCGCCAGAAAGCCTCAAGGGCGATCCCGGAGCAAAGGGCGAGGACCGCGGCTACGAACAAGCGGGGTCGCCGCCCGGAAGCGCGGTCAAATCGCGGTTGATGTCGCGAGCCGTTCTCATTGCCTTGATTGGTAGAGTAGCACTATTCGGCAGCGATGAGAACAGGATTCTTGTTTTGCTTCTTCCCTGACGGCGAAGACGAAATGTTTTTCACATCGTCCTGCATTACAGTACAATTGACGATGCTCGGAATTGCCCTCGCGAAGGAAGTACCGATAGTGGATCCGGATATGCCGATCACACTTTGTACCCGCTTGCCTGTAGTGGGGTTTTTCTACATGGCGTTGGCTGACCGAACAACGACCGAACAAAGAGAAACTAAAGAGAAAAATATGCTCAGAACCGGAGCAATTATGGTATAATAGAGACAAATAGACCGGGCGAAAGGAGCCAATGAGTGAGATCAGAGAACCTTCAGTAAGCGGCAGCTTCTACCCAAGCAACCCGGACGTGCTCAGGGCGGACATCGAGGGGTATCTCGAGAAAGTCCCAGCCCAGGACGTGGCGGGCGACATCCGCGGTTTGGTCTCGCCCCATGCGGGCTACATGTACTCAGGGCCGACAGCCGCTTACGGCTACAAGGCCCTGTCCGGTCGCCACTATGACACGGTCATCATCCTCGCGCCGAGCCACCAGTCGTTCTTCGCGGGCGCAGCCGTGCAGGAGGCCGGCGGGTACAGGACGCCTCTCGGCGTGGTGGAAATCGACGAGGCCCTTGCCGGCGAGCTTAGCCGGAGCGAGGATATAGTCCACGTGGACCCGAAGATGCATCGGAGGGAGCACGCGATAGAGGTGCAGATACCCTTTCTTCAGTGTGTCCTCGCGGACTTCAGGATAGTACCCCTGATCATGGGCACTGCCCAGGACCCGCAAGGCTCTTTGGAGTTGGGCGCCCTCATTTACAACACCATCAAGAACAGGGAAGGAAGCTGCCTCATTCTGGGCAGTTCCGACCTTTCTCATTACTACCCCTACGGTTTTGCGGTGGAGATGGACAGATCCGCGATCGGGCTTTTAGAGCGGTTCGACCTGGAAGGCATGTCCAGGGAGTTGGTGAGCGGGAAATACGAGGCGTGCGGCGCAGGCGCAATACTCGCGACCATGGACGTGTGCAAGAAGCTGGGGGCGGCCAAGAGCAAGGTGCTCCATTATGAGAATTCCGGCGATGTAACGGGCGACAGAAACGAGGTTGTCGGGTACGCTTCCTGCGTGTTTTATGGAGGAGAATAGTCGTTGCCGGCTCACCGGGCGGGGATAGACCTTCATTTTTCCGATGAGGAAAGGCGTGTGCTGAAGGAGCTTGCGCGGTCCTCCATAGAGAAGGGGCTCTTCGGCAAAGAAGAGCAGCCTTTGGATATTCCCCGGGCGCTGAAAAAGAAGAGGGGGGCTTTCGTCTGCCTCAAAACGTGGGGGGAGCTGAAGGGCTGCATCGGTTATCTGCGAGCCCGGATGCCTCTCGACGAGACAGTAAGGAAGATGGCCTTTGAGGCGGCATTCCACGACCCCCGGTTCATGCCGCTTGATGCGCGTGAGTGGGAGCATACGGACATCGAGATCTCGGTCCTCACCCCCATGAGAAAAATACGGGATATCAACGAGATCCAGGTGGGCGTTCACGGGCTCTACATAGAAAGCGGTTCCTCCTCCGGGCTGCTTTTGCCCCAGGTTGCGACGGAGCATGGATTGGACAGGCAGACTTTCCTTGAATATACGTGCGAGAAGGCGGGGCTTCCGAGAAATGCCTGGCAGTCGGAGCGGACAAATATATACATCTTTTCGGCAGATGTGTTTTAATAAAAGGGGCAGCGACAACCGAGCGCAGCGAGTTGAGCGGGGAGGCCGGGGCACCCGCGTAGCGGGTCGTGGCTTTGCCGACGGAGGGGGCGCTGAGCCCCAATAGAGGAGCGCCTATGATCAATAAGAAGATGTCGATTGAAGAAGTGGTGAGGAAGCACCCTGAGACGATAGTGATCTTCGAAAGGCACGGCCTTGGATGCCTGGGCTGCCAGGCAGCCCTGTTCGAGAGCATAGAACAGGGGGCCGAGGTGCACGGCATAAATGTGGATGTCCTCATCGTGGATCTGAACAAGGAAGTCGGGGGTGAGGCAGCCGCAGGCTAAAGGCGTGCAGTTCCAGGTAGGCCGGTGATTCATCCCGCTTTCTTTACCTTCGTAAGAGAAACACCCGCTTAGCCGAGCTTTTTAGGACCAATTCATGGAGAACATATGTACGATAATCCTTGCCGCAGGGGCGTCAACGCGGCTTGGTTTCAACAAGCTGTGCATAAGAGTGAACGGAGAAGCCGTCGTCAGGAGGACCGTGCGTCTTTTTATGGAGGCAGGGACGGGAGAAATAGTTGTGGTGACAGGGTTTGAGAGGGAGAGGGTCGAGCGTGAGCTTACGGGGCTTCCCGTGACGTTCGTCCATAATGAACATTCCGGGGACGGTATGTCTGCGTCGATAAGAGCGGCCCTGCCCGCGATCCTTCATGCGGACCTCGCCCTCTTTCATCTTGGGGACAAACCTTTTATTGAGCCTGAGGTGATAGACCGGGTGATGCGGGCGTATGAGGCCGGAGGCAGCTCGATCATCGTCCCGGTCCATGAGGGGATAAAAGGCCACCCGGTGCTTGTGGATATGCGGCAGCACTTCCGGGCGGTGGCCGCCGTCTGGGGCGAGTGGGGCTTGAGGGACGTGATCGCCGCGGCCGGCAGCGAGGTGTGTTTCGTCGAAGGCGGGGAAGGGAGTCTTTTGGACCTCGATACCAATGAGGATATCGCATATTTGGAAGGGAGGGGCTATACAATTGAAAAAGGTTAACGTGGAGGATGCGGTGGGCCTCGTCCTTGCCCACGACATCACCGAGATCATACCGGGGGAGAAGAAGGACGTCGCGTTCCTGCGCGGGAGTGTCATAGAAAAGGGCGACGTGGAGCGCCTGCTGGATTTGGGGAAAAGCCATATTTTCGTGACAGACGGCCCGGAGAAGGAGGTCCACGAAGACGAAGCGGGCAGACGCATCGCAATGGCCGCCATGGACGACCACATGGAGCTATCGTCCGCCAAGGAAGGTCGGATCAATATCACGGCTAAGGTCAACGGCCTTGTGGCGGTCGATCTCGCGCGTCTCGCCGCGATCAACAAGATCAAAGACGTGCTTTTCACGGTGGTGCCCGACAGGTATCCGGTGAAGGCCGGCGATATCGTCGCGGCCACGAGGATCGTCCCCCTCTATATTTCGGAAAGTCTGCTGCAAGAGGCGGAGGGCGTGGGAAGAAAGGGGATCATCAGGATCCGCCCCTTTGCGCGCATGTCGGTCGGTCTCGTGGTGACGGGGACAGAAGTGGCCACCGGGAGGATACCGGACGCCTCGGCGCGGGTCGAGGCAAAGTTGCAGGGACACGGCCTCGATCTAATGGGAAAGAGGGTCGTCAGGGACGACGTCGGTCTGATCAGGGACGCCATCCTGGAGCTGATCGACGCAGGCAGCGAGATCATCGTGACCACAAGCGGCCTCTCCGTCGATCCCGACGATTTGACTAAGGAAGGGGTAGAGGCAACGGGGGCGCGGGTCATCTCTTACGGCGCGCCCGTATTTCCCGGCGCGATGTTCCTGGTGGCCCGGCTGAAGGGGCGCTATATCCTCGGCGCGCCCGCCTGTGTCTACTTCAACACCCACACCATGCTCGACATCCTGCTGCCGAGGATCATGGCGGGCGAGCGTGTGACCGCGGCGAGCGTGCGTAAGCTGGCTTTGGGCGGGCTCTGCCTGCACTGCGACGTCTGCCGCTATCCGAACTGCTTTTTCGGGAAAGGACGGTAGCAGCAATGAAAGGTCTTACCATCGTGATCCTGGGCGCGGGCGAGATGGCCTCGGGCATCGCCCACCGCCTTTTCTCGTCCCACCTCACCCGCATCCTCATGTCGGAGATGCCGGCGCCCCTTACGGTGCGGAGGCACGTTGCCTTTTCGGAAGCGGTACATGTGGGCGCCATGGAGGTGGAGGGGGTGAGGGCGGAGCGTGTAGACTCACCGGATGCGGTTCAGGCGATCTGGGACCGGCGGCTGATAGCCGTACTGGTGGATGAGGAAGCGGCTTTTCTGAAGACCATCGAGCCGGACGTGCTCATAGACGCCACCATGATAAAGAGGCCGAAGGGGTCGGTCAAGGCGCGTGCGCCGAAAGCCGGGTTGGTGATCGGGGTCGGTCCGGGGTTCAGGGCCCCTGACCAGGTGGACGCGGTCATCGAGAGCAACAGGGGGCATTACCTGGGAAGGGTGATTTACGCAGGCGAGGCGGAAAGCTATACCGGGACCCCGGGCGCCATCATGGGTGCGACCGGGGAAAGGGTGCTTCGCGCCCCCCACGTGGGTATGGTCAGGCCGGCGCGGGAGATTGGGGACATCGTGAAAAAAGGCGACGTGGTGCTGTACGTGGACGAAACCCCGGTCCGGGCTGCGATAGACGGCGTCGTGCGCGGCCTCATCAGGCCCATGACCGTACAGTATAGGGAGAAACTCGGCGACGTCGACCCGAGCAGCGACGGAGGCCACTGCGCCACCATCTCGGAAAAAGCCCGCGCCATCGCGGGCGGCGTGCTCGAAGCGGTAATGCACCGGTTCAACAGGTGAGAGGCGGAGGTATTTTCAGGAGTTTATGAGGGGGGTAGAGTGGATATCTACGAGGCTGTTGAGGATTACCTGTCGAGGGGAAGAGGCGGCGCCCTTGCCACTATCATAAAAAAGATGGGTGCGGCCCCCAGGGAAGCGGGGGCGAAGATGTTCATAGGAGATGACGGCCGCTTTTTCGGCACCGTGGGAGGGGGTTGCGTCGAGGCAGAGGTGTGGCAGGCGGCGAAGAATGTCGCGAAGACCGGAAAAGTGAAGCTCATGCACTACCGTTTAGACGGCCGCATCGTCGAGGATGAGGGGATGATATGCGGGGGGAACGTCGATATCTTCCTCGAACCGGTCCTTGGGCGCTATAAAAACGTGTACGCGGAAGCGAGAGACCTCGAAAGAAGGGGAAAGGATGCTTTAATTGTTACCAGGTTCTCTGAAAGCTCGTTCTCCAAGAGTCTTGTCGGGGCGGACGGTCAGGTAACGGGCGACGACCCGGGGGAGGAAATAAGAGAGCGTCCGGGGTCGTACCTGTTGGAGAGAGGGCCGGTCATCGGCGAGGGGATCCTCATCGAGCCGACAGTCTCGTCTTCGCTTCTTTACCTGTTTGGCGCCGGCCACATCTCACAATACGTGTCGAAGGCGGCAACGATGGTCGATTTTAACGTGGTCATAATAGATGACCGTGACGATTTCGCAAACAGGGAGAGGTTCCCCGAGGCCCGCGAGATCATAGTCGACGACTTCCTGCGCGTGTTCGAGGAACTCCATTTTTGCGGAAACGAGTATGTGGCCGTGGTGACGAGGGGGCACAAGCATGACGCGCTTGTCCTCGAAGAGGTCTTGAAGAGGCCAACCCGTTACGTAGGCATGATCGGGAGTAAGAGAAAAAGCGCCCTCATTCTGGACCATTTGAGGCAGAAGGGCGTCGATGAGAACGTTCTGAAGTCTGTTCATGCGCCCATTGGACTTGATATAAAAGCGGAGACACCGCAGGAGATCGCAGTCAGCATCGTTGCGCAGCTTATCGCAGTAAAACGAAAGGCATAAAAGCTGAGGCATCTCGAGCTTTGACTCGAATGCCGCACGAACCGTTGAGCGCACGCTATCTTGAGCGGGGACGACCCGCAAGCGGGTACCCCGGTGAGCGTGCTCATGGAGGGGGTGCTGAACCCCACTATTAGTTCGCGCTCCAGCCGACGCGGGTCGTGATCCTCACCCTCGGCGTGCCCGGCGGCAGGGCGTTTGGGTTCATGACGAAGCTCCAGTTTCTGTTCGGCGGATTGTAGACCGTCCCCGTGTTAGGCCAGGGGGCCGTGGCCACTTCGCTCTGCCAGAGGCAGACGAGGGAGCCGCTGTAGTTGTAGGTGACCCCGCTCCAGTTCTCCAAAAAGCGCACGAAGTTCTCGAGGCCGCCGCTGTATTGGCTGCCCACGGTATTCGTGTTGCCCGACATGATCGCCGTATTGACCCATGTTTGTGAGGCCGGCCGTGAGTTGATGGAGGTGCCGGCCCCGTAGATGCCGTCCCCCCAGTTGTTCGAACTGTTCCCCCAAGCGTTCGAAAGGACCGTGACGGCATCGGCCATGATGGCGGCAGGCACCGTCAACGTGGTGTTGCCCGCCTGGTTGTTGTAGTTCCCCAGCACGTACGCGGGGTTGGGCGTGGCCACCGTGAGCCCCACTGCCTGTCCCTCTACCTGGTTCTGGGGCAGTTCGGCGCCGTTGACGAGACGGACGGCGCCGTTCGCGCTCGACGAAGAGACGTAGAGAATGCCCGGGTCGGAGCCCTCAGGCGGGTTCAGAAGGGCGGCCATTGCCGGCGCGTAAGCGGCCAGGGCACCCACGTTGATGTCGAGGGTGTTCATCGTCGTCGCTTGCCGGTAGTCGTACACGGTCCCCGCCTTGACCACGGGGTTGACATTGTTTGTGCTGTTGCAGCCCGGATCGATGATGAGCTGATGGCTGCTGTTCTTGTACCCGGGATTCGAGGTGCACCAGTTGAGGTTGTTGCCCGCCTGGTCGTAAGCCACGCCGTCCACGATCTTGAGGCCCGCTTCCTGGTACATGCTCCCCGTGCCCGTGCCGATGATATCGTAGGGGTTGCTCGTCATCCCCGGCACAGCGAGGGCCGTGATGCCCTCATACTGTGTCCTCACCCCCCCATTCCACGCGTTCGCATAGTTGTAATAGACCCAGTCGGGAACGCCGTGACCGCTGGTGTCAGTCACGCTGTCATGGTTCTCGGGGGGATAATCCGTGGCATTGAACGTCGTGGAGGCCCCCACCTTGTAGATGTTCGCGGGGTTGACCGCAGCAGAGCTGTCAAGGCGGTAGTCGAATATGTTGGCCGCAGTGGTGACCATCGAACTCATTTCCAGCGTGGAGCTGTTCGAACCGAGGTAGATGCTGTTGTTCGAGTGGACCCACCCTGAAAAAGTCATGGGTGCGCCGGGGAAGGTCTCAAGGACGCCGTTGTAGAAGACACCGAACTGAAATATGGGGATGAGCTGGTCCTCCACGTCAATAGTCACCGTGCTCACCGCGCCCGTCTTGTTGTCCGTCGCGGTCGAGGTGATCCGGTACATTTGAACGAAGGCGCTCAGCCCCGCAAAAGTGCCCGTGGCCGGCCTCTGGATGATGTTCGGTCCGCCCGCCGGCACGGTGGAGATGGTCGTCGTCCAGGTGTAGCCCGTTATGGCAGGGTTCGCGGCAACAGGCAGGGCTGGGTTGAGGCTCCCCTGCAAGGCCGTGTACAACTGGTTCCAGGCGAGCGTGGCGCCCGCCTCTGCCGCGTAAAGGGTCCGTACCGAGCCGGTAAGGTTCGCGGCAATGCCGATATCGGTGATGATGCTCCTGTTCGCGGCGAGACCGAGCACGGTGAGGAGCAGGATGAGGATCATCACGATGAAGACCACGAAGCCCCCCTCGTTTCCGCGGGCGGCGCCCCGTCTGGACCGTCCCCGTGGGAAGCCTCCTCTTCCGTCTCCTCTCATAGCCCCTCTCCTCTTTCCTCGCCGGCCGCGAGGTCGTACGCATTTCCCCTGTCCTTCCATGCCCGCCTAAGTATTCCGCCGGTAGACCGTATCCGTCACCGTCGAGACAAGAGGCGCCGTGGCGCTGCTAGTCGAACCCGTGAGGCTGACGGTGAGTGCCTTCGGATCGGTGGCGTTCGCAGTGATCGCCATTGCCGTGATATCGGAGGCGACCGCCTGCGGCCCGCTGCCGTTGTGCTGATCTGCGTTGAGGACGCCGCCCGTCACCGAGTAAGTGACCCACCGCAGGGGATAGACGCTTGCCCCGGACGGGTGGGTCAGGCTGAGGTTCCCGCTGAGCGTGAGCGTGTCACCGCTGACGCTCGTCACCACCGCGTTCTCCGCGCCCTCGATGCTGATATTCTGGGAGGCCGTGAAGCCCGCTCCCTCACCGGCGGCAAGGGCAAGGGTGTTGGTCCCGCTCGCCGCCTGCGCGCTCAGGGTCGCGGGCGTCTGGCCGCAGCCGATGATGTCGATGGAGGTGGCGGTGATATTGAAGGCATTCCAGCTGTTGGCGGCATTATACCAGGCGCCCGCATTCTGCCCGTTGATGGTCGAGGACTGGGGGCCGAGACCTGCAGCCATGATATCCCGCGTGAGAGACTGCATGGCGACCCTCAGGTTCTGCTGCATCTCGGTGGCGCTGTCCTGGCTTCCGTAAGTCCTTTCCTGCGTCGAGGCGAGCGACCAGAGACTGAGCGCGAGGATACTGCTGATGGCGAGGCCGATCAGCAACTCGACCAGGGTGAACCCCGCTACACCTCTGAGAGGATCGTGCTGAATGTGAGTGTCTGTCCTTTCCATGTCACCTGCACATTGATGGTTACGAAACGCTCCGGCGCTACCCCTCCGGGGGGGTCGCTTCTCCAGTAGGTCAGGGTCATGCCGGGTACCGCGGCGATAGCGACCTGCGTGCCGGCGGCGAGACTCGTGGGAAGCCCTAGGACGGTCGTGGTGAAGGGACTCAGGACGGGGTCCTTGAGGGTCTCCATCTGCGCCTGCGCCTGGGTTGTGGCGATCAGGGCCTCCTTGCCGAAGGTGCCGCCCCGCATACTGAAAATCTGCATCTGGGCCAGCATGAGGGCTCCTATGGCAAAGAGGAGAACCGCCACGAGGATCTCGAGGAGGGTAAAGCCCTCATGGCCCGGCGCGAGACCCCTACGGTCTGATCTGGGCAATCTGCACCCTCCCTGTCGTTGCCACGATAACGTTGCTCTGGTAATTGGTCGACGAAAGACTCGCCGTAATTGCGGGTGTCGCCTGGCCCATTTGCGAAAAGGTGGCGGTCTTGTCGCCGTTCGTCGAAAAAGTGAGCGTGACGCCGGGCTCGTAGGCGGGGCTGGCCGCATTCGAAAACTGGCGGGTGGCGCCGATCTGGTTCCACAACGACGTGGCTGGATTCCACCCCTGCACCCAGTATCGGTTATTTGCCTGATTGAAGTAGACCTGATACTGGACATTGTCCGCAACGGCCTTCATTCTGGCGAATTGCAGATCGCTCATGAGCTGCCGGGATGCAGCCTTCACCCGGTAGTCCTCGATCCAGCGGCTCACTCCGGGCGCCGCGGCCGCTCCCAGAATGCCGATTATCGCCATCGCGACGAGGAGCTCGATAAGGGTAAAGGCCGGGACCCGGCGCAGCCAATGGTGTCTCCTTGCAGGATCAGCTGGTGACGTCATCGATCACATTTGTAAGGGTGCCGTTCTGATCTATGGTCCAGGTATCGAGCGTCGCGTCGCTATCGATATTCCCCTGGGCCTGCGCGGTGAAAACGGGAACAGTCACCCCGTTTATCACGGCAGTGCCGGCACTCGTAATGGTAAAGGCATAATCGCCGAAGTTGTTCACCCATCCGTAGGGGACGAGGGAGGCCGTCTGCGCATTCGTCGCGTATGCCCCATTCTGGAACCGGTAGATCTCCTGTGCCTGTGCCACGACCATGAGCTGCCGCTCCGCGTCCGCCTGGCGCGACTGCGCGACATAGTGGCTATAGGCGGGCAAGGCAAAGGCGGCGAGGATGCCCATGATAGAGAGGGCGATCAACAATTCCATAAGGGAAAACGCTGCCTCTTGCCCCGCGTCGGAGCGGGGTCTCCCGAAGACCGTCCCGAAACGTCCTGGTTTGCCCGCGAAGGGGGTGCCCGCGGGCATCCCGCTCCTGTCGCGGACGTGAGGCGTTGAAGCCGAAAGCGTCATGCGCCACTCTTCCCGGATCACGTCATTTGTCATTACACAACTCCGGTCTTCCTCGAAGCAATAAGCATACCGCGAAGCGGGAAGGCGCCAGGGGCCGTATTCCGTACCCGTGCGCAAACGGCGGATGCGCGGTTTCGCACCGGCCATGACAAAGGGGCGACAAAAGAATGACGCTTCAGGCGTATGATTCCACGGGGGTGGACCGCTAGGGGACGAAAGGACCCTGGGTGGGCGGTTCCGCCCATGAGCGCAAAGGGTCTTCAGGGCCTTTAATTGAGATCAAGTGATTCTCTCCGCAAAAAAAAGGGGGCAGGGCCGTCAGTGCCCTGCCCCCTTTGATACTGTCGTGCGGATGATTACCCTTTGAGTCTCCTCCGGAGGCCGACGAGGGCGAGTAAGCCCGGGCCGAGGAGCACTATTGCGCCGGGGATGGGCACCGCGCTGAACTTGCCGTAGTTGGCGGCGCTAAAATTGCCCGTAATGCCGGAGTCCGTCCCGGTCGGGTCGGTCAGGGTGGTGACGGTAAGCGAGCCGCCGCCTGTGAGGGTGAGGGTCACGCCGGGCCCGAGAATCAGGTTCGTGATGGTCAAGCCTCCGGGCCCCAGGTTGATGGTGTTGTCGCCTGCGCCCAGGAACTCATACGTGTCTCCCGAAGAGGCGGTGATTGTGCCCCCTCCCGTGAAAATGCCCTTGAAGATGATGGTGGACGGGTCGCTGACCAAATTGCCGTAATTCAAGAAAGTACCCTGGAAGGTCACGTTCGACCCGTTTACCGTGAATATCCCGCCTGTGTTGTTCGTGACCGCGTTCGCGAAGACCACGTTCGCCTGGTTCACGTTGAAGGCCGCGTAGTTCGACACCGAGGCACCGAAGGTATTGGGCGTGCCGACTGCGCCCCCGGTCACGTTGACCCGGCCGTAATTCTGGAGGGCGCCCGTGATGATACCGCCCGAGTAATTGTAGGTGCCGGTGCCCTGTGTCCCGTCGGAGCTGCCGCCGACGTAGAGGTTCGATGTCTGGTGGGTGCCGCCTGTCTGGTTGAATGTGCCCGTGCCGTTGTAGCCGACGTAGGTGGTGCCGGTCACGCTGAGGCTGCCGTTGTTAAGGTTGTAGGTGCCGGTGCCCGAGCCATAGCTCGTACCGTCCGGGCTCAACCCGCCGCCTATGTAGAGGTTGTTCGCGATAGTGACGGTATTGCTTCCGTCGCCGGTCTGGCCGGTAATAGGATCGTAGCCCTGGTTGAAGGTGCCTGTCCCGTTGTAGCCGACATAGGCGGTGTTCGCCGCAAGGCTGCCCATGACGATGGTGTAGGTGCCTGTCCCCGATGTTCCGGATGTCCCGTCAGGGTTGCCGCCGATATAGAGGGTCTGCGTTCCGTAGCTGCCGCCATACTGGCTGAAGGTGCTGCCCGATGCGGAGGGGTCGTTGTAGCCCACGTAGGTGTTGCCGGTCACACTGAGTGTGCCGTTGTTAAGGTTGTAGGTGCCGGTGCCTGAGCCCGTGTTCGTGCCGTCCGGGCTCAACCCTCCGCCGATGTAGAGGTTGGTGGTGTTGTGGGTGCCGCCCCACTGGTTGAAGGTGCTGCCCACGGGGTCGTTGTAGCCGACGTAGGTGTTGCCGGTGACGTTGAGAGTGCCGTTGTTGAGGTTATAGACGCCCGTGCCGGAAGTCCCGTCGGGGGCGCCGCCGAGGTAGAGGTTGGTGGTGTTGTGGATGCCGCCGTCCGTCGTGATCCATCCGCCGTTTCCATCGCTCACAACCCCGCCCTGGTTGAAGGTGCCGGCCCCGTTGTAACCGATGTAGGTGTCACCGGTTACATTAAGGGTGCCGTTTAAGAGGATGTAGGCGTTCGTACTCGCCGGGCTGCCGCCGATGTAGAGGGGGCCTGTGATGGTCGTGACCGCGGTGCTGCCTGCGGCGGAGAGGTTGCCCGTGCTGATAATATTGAGAGAGCCGTCACTGACGTTATAATCGACTCCGGGGGCCAAGCCGTTAACGACGTACGTTACGGTGCTCAATCCCGTGATTTGACCGGCGACCTGCAGGGGAGAAATCGTTCCCGAAGGGCTATAGCCGTTATAGAAATTGTACTCGATCGTGCTTCCCGTAACGTCGGCATTCCCTCCAATGCTCAGCGCGTCGTTTTGCCCGAACACCAGCGTGCCGCTGCTGGTAAAATTGCCCTCGATGGTGAGCGTCCCAGGAGCATCGCCCGGCATTACGGTTCCCCCCGGCCCCACGACCGGAGAACAGTACAAAACCCCTGTTCCGCCAAGGATACCGCCGTTGATCGTAATGGATGCCTGGCTCATGCTGCCGTTGTTTTTGGTAAGACCGGCAGTCTGAGTGTACGTGCCGGTGCCGCCGAGGTAGCCCTGGTTGATGAACTGGCCTGCGTTGTTCATGGTGCCGTTGTTATTCACGGTGCCGCCTGGGCCGTTGGTCAGAACGCCGCCTGCGTTGTTGGTCAACGTGGCCCCAGGATTGTTGCTTAAATAGGAGTTGTTGGTCATGGTACCAGAGTTGTTCAGGTTGCCCGAGTTGCCCAGATAGTTGTTATTGGTCAGCGTGCCGCCTGTAAGGTTGTTCAGCGTGCCGCCGTAGAAGTTGAGCACCTGGTAGTTGTTGGTCAGGACGCCTGAGTTATTCAGCGTGCCGCCTGCGTTGTTGCTGAACCAACTGTTGTTATTCAGCGTGCCGCCTGCGTTATTGTTAAAGGTGCCGGCGTTGATCAGATTGCCGCTGCCGGACCAGTTGGTCAGGACGCTGTTGTTCTCCAGATCGCCGTAGTTTTCAAGAAAGGCTGTGGGGTTGATGTTGATGATGCCGTTGTTGGTCAGCGTGCCGCCGGCCTGGTTCCACAGCACGCCGCCGAAGGTGGTAGCACCCGGAGTGGCGTTGGACGTGTTCAGGGTGGCGCCGGCGTTGTTGTTCAGGATCGCGTAGTTCTCCACTCCGAGGTAATTGTTCAGGACGGCGCCTGAGTTGTTGTTCAGGGTGGCGTAGGTCGTCACGCCGGTGCTGCTGTCGGTGCTGCTGTTGTTGGTGATCTCGCCGTAGTTGTTCAGGATCCCGTTGTTTTCCAGATCTGCCCCGCTGGAGTTGTTCAGGTACGCGGGGTGCGTGCCCATGCTGTCGGTGTAGTTGTTGTTGTTCAGCGTGCCGTTGTTGGTCAGGACGGCGTAGTTGTTGATCCAGGCGTTGTTATTGTTGTTCAGGACGGCGCCCGAGTTGTTGTTCAGGGCGGCGTAGTTGTTCAACCCGGCGACGGCGGGCCACGAGACATTGATGCTGTTGTTGTTGAGGGTGGCGTAGTTGTTCAGCAAGCCGTGGTTGTTCAGGATGGCGTTGTTCTCCACGTCGCCGTAGTTTATCAACTGGTCAAAGTTGTTCACCGTGCCCCAGTAGGTCTTGGTAGTGCCGAAACTGTTAGGGCCGGTGGTCAGGGTGCCGCCGGCGTAGTTGGTCAGGATTGCGTTGTTGGTCAGGGTGCCGCCGGAGGTACCCAACTGGCCGTAGTTGCTCAGGGTGCCATTGTTGACGATCCGGCTATAGTTCGTCAGGGTGGCGCCTGAGGCGTTCGTCAGGGTGGCGCCTGAGGCGTTCGTCAGCACCGTACTGCCGGGAGAGGTAGTGTCGATTTCCATCACGCCGTTGTTGCTCAGGTTGCCATAGTTGTTCATGGCTCCATAGACGCTCAGCGCGGGGGAGGGGGAGTCCCCCTCGCCGCCGTTGTTGGTCAGGGTGCCATAGTTATTCATCTGGCCGTAAGTGAGCATCTGGCCCCACCAGGCGATGGTCAGCACGGCGGAGGCGTTGTTGGTCTGTGTGCCGTTGTTCAGAGTGCCTCCCGGGTTGTTCATCAGCGTGCCGCCCGAGTTCACATTCAGGGTGGCGTAGTTGTTCACGATGCCGAAGTTTTTGAGATTGCCGTTGCTGTTGATGTCGAGTTCGCCGTAGTTGTTGAGTGGGGCGCTCGTGTTGATGGACCAGCCGCCGCCGCTGTTCTCCGCGCCACCGTTATAGAGCCAGCCGGTGTTGGTAAACTGGCCTGCGTTAGTCAGCGTGCCCGTGTTGTAGAGCACGTTGGAACTGGTCAGCAAGGCGCCCGTGTTGTTGTTGAGAATACCGGAGTTGGTCAGCCAGCCGGTGTTGGTCAGGGTGGCGTGGGAGTTGTTTTCAAGATCGCCCGCGTTTGTCAGCACGTAGGCGTTCGTCAGGGTGGCGTTGTTGTACAGCCGGCCGGTGGAGTAGTTGGTCAGCCAGCCGGTGTTGTAGAGGGTGGAGTTGTTGGTCAGACTGCCGTAGTTGTACAGTGCGTAAGTATTATTCAGGGTGCCTGAGTTGTTCAGGATGGAGCCGAGGGTCTGCCACGTGCCGTTGTACAGATAGCCGGAGTTGTTCAGCGTGGCGCCGGAGGCGTTGGTGAGCGTGCCGCCGAAAACGGTCAGGGTGCCGCCCGAGTTATTGTTCAGGGTGGTGTTATTGACGAGGGTACCGGCGGTGTTGAAGTTTTGGACGCTCAGGGTGCCGTAGTTCTCCAGATCGCCGTTGTTGGTCAGGGTGGCGCCGTAGAGTTGCAACTGGCCGAAATTGGTCAGGGTGGCGCCCGCATTATTGTTCAGGGTACTGTTGTAGCTCCACAGCGAGCCGCCGGAGTTGTTGTTCAGGACGGCGCCGGAGTTGTTTTCGAGATCGCCTGAATTGTTAAACTGGCCGTTGTTTTCCATGTCGCCATAGTTGTTCAGGACGCCGGAGTTGGTCAGCCCGTACTCGTTGGTGAGAGTCGTGGTGTTGTTCGCGGGGTTGTACGTCGACGCCCCGCCTGAGTAGTTGTTCAGGGTGGCGTAGTTGTTCAGTGTTCCTGAGTTGCCCAGCGTGGCGCCGGAGTTGTTGTTGAGGGTGCCGATAGGGGAGGCGGACGTGCCGTTGTTCAGTATGCCGGAGTTGTCCAGCCCGTAAGGGTTGTTCACCGTCACAGTGATGCCGGAGACGGTCACAGAGGGACCGCCGTTGTTGTTCAGGATGGCGTAGTTGGTAATCGTGCCGGCATTCTTGAGATAGCCGTTGTTGTTCAGGGTGCCTGTGTGCACGGTGCGGGAGCTGTCGGTGTAGCTGATGTTGGTCAGGGTGGCACCGGAGGCGTTGGTCAGGGTGGCGTAGTGCGTCGTGCCGGAGCTGTCGATGGAGCCTTTGTTGGTCAGCGTACCGCCCCAGTTGGTAAGGTTGCCGCCGGAGGCGTTGGTGAGGTTGCCGCCGATGTCGTTGATCAGGGTGCCGCCGGAGGCGTTGGTGAGGGTGCCTGAGTTTTGCAGGGTGCCGGAAGAGGCGTTGGTGAGCGCGCCGGCGTTGGTGAGCGTGCTGCCTGCGTAGGTGGTGAGCGTGCCGGTGTTGGTGAGCGCGCCGTAGTTGTTGTTTTGCAGGTTGCCGTAGTTGTACAGCGTGCCGCTGTTCGTAATCGTGGTGATTAATCCCGCCGTGCCGGTGTTGGTGAGCGTGCCGGTGTTGGTGAGCGTGCCTGAATTGTTCAGAATGCCGGGAAACACGCCATCTGTGACGTTGTTCAGGGTGCCGGAGTTGTTCAGGTTGCCGCCGTTTTGCAGTTCGGCGCAGCTGGTCAACGTGCCTGAGTTGATGAACGTGGCGCCTGCATAGTTCTGCACCAGACCGAGGACGGGCAGCGAGAGGGCGTGAGGCTCCCCGATCACCATGTTGTTGTTGCTCGTCATGGTGCCTGAGTTGGTGAGCGTGCCGTAGTTATTGAGGACCCAGTCGGTGGTGAACGTGCCGGAGCTGACGAGCACGCCCGAGTTGTTCAGCACGCCGATGTCCATGTAGTAGAGGGTGGAGGGGGTGGGAGCCGGGTTTTGATTCTGCAGCATGCCCGCGCTGTTGATGGTGCCTACGTTATTGAGCGTGCCGTTGTTGTCCAGCGTGCCGCCCGATGCCACGTCGATCTCGCCGTAGTTGTAATAGGGATTGGAAGTGTCGAGGTTCATCCCAAGGGATGTGCCCAACGAGATGGTATTGCCTACAGGGTTCGGATCGGGCGAAAGCTGGGCATGAGCCCCAAAGGGAGCGACCGCGAAGGCGGTGGCCGCCAGCAAAACGAGCAAAAGTCTGGCCGTATTCATTTTATTCATGAGGTTGCCTCCTTCATTTTGTGACTCAAGCGCAGCTTCCTTACGAGCTGGATTCATACGTCCCCCTTTTTCGCTGTTCCTGCATCCCTTCATGCTGTTCTGCCCTTCCGTCCCGTTCCTCTGAAAATAGAAAAGATTGCCTTATTGCGAGACAGTGTAGTACACTAAAGGTGACGGATTGGATACATATTGAGATAAAAGCGTGTTTTGTCGTGTTTTTTTCGGGACAGGGCCCGTTGACACCCGGTTCGGTGCCCTGCTATGTGCAGCCAGGCTTCTCACGATGCAGATGACAAAAGTCCATTTATCGAAGATTGCTGCGCCACGGCTCACCAGGGCTATCAGCAGGGAACGCCTGTTTCTGACCCTTGACGAAATAGCGGATTACCCGGTCACCTGGGTGTCGTCGCCCGCCGGAGCGGGTAAAACGACGCTGGTGGCAAGCTATCTCCAGGCACGCCGTGTTCCGGCCCTGTGGTACTGCGTAGATGAGTCTGACAACGATGCGGCGAGTTTCTTCTATTACCTGGGGGAAGCCGCGAAAATGTTCACAGAAGGCGGAGCAGGCGCCCTGCCTCAATTCAGCCCCGAGTACCGCCCGTCCCTTTCCGTCTTCACGCGTTGCTACTTCGACGCATTCTTTGCCGGAATTCACTCTCCCCTGGCGATAGTCTTCGACAACTATCAGGACGCGCCGGAGGGTTCGGCGATTCACGAGGTGATGAAGGACGCCCTGAAGCTCATGCCCGACTTCATCCGGGTCTTTGTTGTCAGCAGAGCAGGATTCCCGCCTCAGTTCTCCGTGCTTGAAGCAGAGAGCAGGGTCGCTGCGGTGGGGTGGGAGGACATCCGTTTCACCCTTGACGAGGTGCGGGAAATCGTTCACGCAAGGGAAAAGGACGCCCCTGGAGAAGCGACCCTGCAAAGACTCCACAAGGAGAGCCAGGGGTGGATTTCGGCAATCGTGATGATGCTTGCCGACAAACAGATAGTGACCGTCGAGCCGGGTACTGTCGGCCGGTCCTCGGTATTCAACTATTTCACCATGGAAGTATTCCATAAATTCGACGCGCATATGAAAGAGTTCCTGCTCAAGATCGCGCACCTGAGCTCAATAACGCCTGAGATCGCCTGTCAACTGACCGGAGTCCGCGAAGGAGACACCTTTCTCTCATACCTGCATCGCAACCATTACTTCACAGACCTTTACGGCGGTTCGTATCGCTTTCACCCGCTTTTCCGGGAGTTTCTCCTGGAAAGGGCAAGAGAGACTTTCAACGCCGGTCAGCGTGCGGCGCTGTCGCTGGCGGCTGGGCGCCTTTTGGCGGAGTCCGGCCGGATCGAGGAGGCTATCCGGCTGTTTCTCGATGCGCGCGCCTACGAGGAGACCCTCGCGTTTTTGCTCGGGCACGCGCAGGAACTCCTGAGCATGGGGCGATTTGCCACGCTGCAGGGATGGGCGGATTGCATACCCGAGGACGTGAAGCGCGATGCGCCATGGCTTTTCTACTGGCTCGGCATGGGTTGCCTCACGACCGATCCCCCGAGGGCACGCTCTTATCTCGAGGCGGCATTTGCCCTGTTCGAATCGAAAGCGGACGCTACGGGCTCTCTCTTGTCGGTTGCCGGCGTCATGAACAGCATTGTGCTTGAATGGGACGACTATGGGTCTCTCGACCGGTGGATCGAATGGATCGACAGACACGTGGACCCCGAGGTGCCCTTATCGCCGGCCGATATAGAAGCGAGCGTGGCAGCTGCGATGGTGTCGGGTCTCACCTGGAGGGCGCCATGGCATCCCCGGATGGCAACATGGGTCGATCGGGCCCTCAATGCAAGCCAAAAGATAGAGGACATCGAACTCCGCTTCATGGTGCGGGGTACCGTCATCGAATACCATGTGCAATTCGGTAGTCTTGAGGAGATGCACCGTTTTGGGGAGGAATTCAGACGGTTTGTGCTTTCGCCTCAGGCGCCGCCTCTGGCGCAGCTCGCTTTCATGATTCGGGCGGGCCAGCTCCACGACTGGACCAAGGGCTCGTGGGAGAAGACCATGGGCCTCATCACTAGGGCAATAGATCTGGCGACGGAGTTGGGCTCGCATTTTTTTCTCGGCACACTCTATGCCCATGCCGTCATCACGGCCCTTGAAATGAACGACCTCGATCTGGCAAAGGAATTCCTGGGGCGAATCGATCAATTGGATTTTACGAACAGACGGGTTATGGAATCAATGCACCGCGTTCTCAGGGCGTTCTATTATCTGGCGAAAAACAGCCCGGCCGAAGCCCATCGCGCAGCAGAGAAAGGGTTGTGCTCCGCCCTCGAAAGCGGGGCCCGCATCGCGGAAGTCTATGGCCGGATTTGCCTCGCCTGCGTGCTTCGCAAGACGGGGAAGGCAGAGGACGCCACGGCCCAGCTCGACATGGTGGAAACAATGCTCCATGGTCTCAGCAACACCCACAGTCTCTATCTTGTCCGGCTCACCCGGGCGGCCCTCCTGTTCGACCGGGGAGACGCCATAGAGGCGCGACGCATCCTGGGGGAAGCCTTCGGTGTAGGATGCATCAAGGGATATGCGGTAAGCCTTTATATGTGGTGGCAGCGTGGCGATATGGCCCGCCTCTGCGCGGAAGCCCTGAGAGGGGGCATCGAGGTGGAGTACGCGAAGGAACTCATCGGGAGATACGGGCTCGATGTCCCGGACGGCTACGAGTCCATGCATGAATGGCCATGGCGGCTCCGCATCCATACGTTCGGGGGGCTCCGTGTGGTGGTGGACGGAAAGCCTCTCAGGTTTTCGGGCAAGGTTCAGAAACGGCCCCTCGCTCTTCTCAAGGCCCTGATTGCGCTTGGAGGCCGGGAAGTTCGCCAGGAGGCAGTTGAGGATCTCTTATGGCCCGAGGCGGAGGGAGACGCAGCCCGACTCTCTTTCAAGACTACTCTCGGCCGGCTTCGCCGCCTTATGGGAAGGGAGAACGTGATCGAGCTTAAAGATCACAAACTGACCCTGGCGGGAAGCCGTATCTGGCTCGACACGGAATCGCTGGAAAAGCTCTCCCGAAACATCGCAGGGATAAGCCGGGTGTGCCATGCGGACCGTCCGGACGACGCGCCGGCTCTCGGCCGTGAGCTTTTGGCCCTTTACACAGGAGATTTTCTGGCCGGGGACGAGGAGCCGTGGATCGACCAATGTCGGCGGCTGCAAAGAAAGCGATTCGTCACGGCCGTGGAGACTGTCACGGCCGTGCTCGTCGAGGCAGGTAAAATCCGGGAGGCAGCCGGAGTTTTTCAGGCTGCGATTCAGAAGGGCATACCCCAAGAAGAATTCAGCTCATCTTGAGCCCGCGGAATAACAGCTACAAAAATGCTTAAGAAGATCGTGGCGGGTGCGATAAGAGTGTGAGCAATATACGTTCTACTCGCAGGTGCGGCGATGAGCACATATTATATTCACAAAGAGCCGGTTCTTGACAGAAAGAGATGTCTTTTCGGGAACGAACTCTCCTTTCGAAGAGACGCTTCGATTCAGGGCAGCCCTAAGTGGCCCGCCTTGAGCGTCGACGAGGACGTGGTCGGTGCAGTATCGTCGGAAGGAGGGTTCGAGAGGCTGACCGGGAAGACGCGAACCTTTCTCAACCTTGACGTGTGCGTGATGAAAGGGGACATACATGCTCTCCTTCCAAAGAACAGCGTTCTTCAGGTACCTGAAAGAGACGCATCGGACAAGGAGGTTCTTCTCAAGGCCGCCATGCTGAAGAAGCAGGCGTATCAGATTGCCATTGACTACACCCCATCTTGGCGTGGCCTCTCGCCGCTCCATAGGATCGCCGACTTTGTGCGAATAAACGCATCGTCCTGCTCCACTGATGCGGTCGCTTCAACCGTTGCCCTTTTCAAGGACCTTCCCACCGGGCTCATTGCAGGGTGCGTCAAGGACGGAGAAAGTTTCATCCGGCATCGCGATCTGGGTTTTGAGCTCTTTCAAGGAACCTTTCTCACGGAATCTTCCGGAGAGGGATCGCCATCCATATCGTCTTCACAGGAGGTTCTGCTGCGATTGTTCAATGACCTTCGGGCAAACAAGGACGTCGCCGTCATCGAAAGAACTTTCAAGGAAAGTCCGAAACTGGCCTACGGCTTATTGCAGTTGATGAATTCCGCTTTTTTTCAGGCGGGCCGGAATATCGCTTCCATAGGACAAGCCATCTCCCTGGTAGGGTACGAAAACCTGCAAAAATGGGTTGTTCTCCTCCTGTTTACCGTAGACCACAGGGACGCACAGTCTCACCCTTTGATCGAGAAGGCCCTGATGAGGAGCAGGCTGATGGAGTCCCTGGCGAAGAAGACAGGCGAACGGGCTCTCGTCGACAGCGCTTTCATTACGGGGATGCTCTCCTTCATGAGCGTATTCTTCAACCTCAAGCCTGATGAGTTGACACGGAAACTGAACCTCGTCCAGGAGATCCGGGATGCTTTGGAGAAGAGAGAGGGTGTGCTGGGCACGCTGCTTTCGCTGGCCGAGAAGACCGATAGACAGGAATATGACGGTATGGATGAGGAAATTAAGGCAGTGAAGCTCTCGATCGAAGACGTGCTGGCAGCCGAAACGCATGCCGTGATGGATTCCGGGAGGGTCTTCGAAAACTAGTAGTCCGGTAAAACCAAGCCTATAGCTACAGCGAAATAGTTTTTATGTCATAGTTCTGGTATAATGTATAGACTCCACGAAGTTTGCTCATGCTCATTGGTCGCAATAGACGAAAGAGCAAAGAGAGGACGCATGGCCAGACAGAGGTCTCCCCATGAATTCAACGAGCTTCGGAAAAAAGCCGAAAAAGTCCTCGCGGAGAACGGGGGAAAGGTTTCCCGCATCTCTCTCAAGAATGATGTGCAGGAGCTGAATCATGAGCTCTCCGTCTCCCACATCGAGCTCGAAATGCAGAACGATGAGCTTCGAAGGGCGCGGGAAAAGATCGAAGAATTCCGCTCACGCTATCTTGACCTCTACGAAAACGCCCCTGTCGGCTACCTGACCTTCGATGAGAATGGCGTTGTTACAGAGATGAATCCAACCGCCGAGCGCCTTTTGGGCATCGAGCGCACATTTCTCCTGAAGAAACCCTTCTCCTTCCTGATCGCCCCTGAGTCTCAGGACGTATTCTGTCTCCATAGACGCGACCTTCTGGCTGCCGGCGCGCATACCTGCGAGTTGATGCTGAAGAGACACAACGCCGGAGGGCAGTTCTTTCATGCCCGGCTTGAGAGTGTTGGGGTCCCGGCTGATGGGACCACAGTCATCCGTACGGTGCTGACCGACATCACCGAGCGCACGCAGCCGGAAAGTGCGCATGAGACGGCACGCCGGGAGCTTGAGCGGAAGGTCGGGGAGCGCACTGCAGGACCGGAGGTCGACATTGCAAGGACCACGGCTGCCGGGGGGCGCTTCCGCGGGTCGTCTGTCGACGTAGAAGAGTTGCAAAGACGCCTTGAAAAGGCGGAACAGACCATAGAGGCGATTCACAGGGGCGAAGTCGATGCGGTGGTCGTCTCCGGTGAAGAGGGGAGCAGGGCGTATACCCTCGAGGGGGCGGACCACCCGTATCGAAAGATCGTCGAGGCCATGAATACCGGCGCCGTCACCATCAATGAAGAGGGCACCATCTTTTACTCCAACAAGGCCTTCTCGACTATGACCGGCATCCCCCTTCACGGCCTGATCGGCTCTTCCTTCAAAAACCTCGTTATCCCGGAACATCTGCCCCTGTTCCTCGATTTCATCGCAAGAACGGGCGAAACAGAAACCACCGCCGAGACGGCCCTCAGAGGTCGCAAAGGAAAGCTCTTCGTCAGACTGGCGGGAAGCAGCCAGACGATCCAGGGCATCGAGAGGATATGCATCGTCATCATGGACATCTCGGACCTGAAATCAGCCGAGGACTCCTTGCGGAAGGGGGCACGGTTGGTCGAGAGCGAGCGCGACCGGCTCATGGCGCTTATCGACAGCATGAACGAGGGGGTATGGTTTGCGCATCCCAACGGTCGCGTTGTGCTTGCGAACTCCGTCGCAAGGTCGCAGGCCGCGGAAGCGGGGATAGATACCGAGCCCATCTTCGGGTCCCCGTCGTCCGCGCTCCTCTCTCGGGCAGACATATTCTCCCCCGATGGAACACCGCTTGAAATGGAGCGGCTTATGCGGGTATTTCAGGGGGACCCATTTCACGGGGAGGAAATAGCCATCCGCAACGGCACGACAGGAGAGGTGTTCTATAGAAGGGTCTCAGCTAACCCCATATGGGATAGCGAGAAACGCCCGGCGGGGGTCGTGTTGGTCGTGCAGGATATTACCGCGGCCAAGCGGGCGGAAGAGGAGAAGACGCATCTGGAGGAACACTTACGGCAGGCCCAAAAAATGGAAGCAATAGGGACTTTGGCGGGCGGGATAGCGCACGACTTCAATAATATGCTTGCCATTATCCTCGGCAACGCGGAATTGGCTCTTGACGACGTGACGGGCGACACAAGAAGAAACATCGAGCATATCGTGAAGGCAAGCAGGCGCGCAAGGGATTTGGTCAAGCAGATCCTGACATTCAGCAGAAAGAGTGCGGCCGGAAGAACGCCCTTGAGGCTGACGCCCCTGGTCAAGGAGACACACAAGCTCCTTCGCGGCACGTTGCCCAGCACCATCCGTATGGATCTTGACATTCGAACGGCATTGGATACGGTCGCCGCCGATCCTTCCCAGATCCAGCAAGTCCTCATGAACCTCGCCACAAACGCCGCATACGCGATGCAGGAGAAGGGGGGCAGCCTCACGATCAGCCTCGCCGATGTCACCTTCGAACAGGGCAGCCCCATGCCTGATAGAGAGATGTCCGCCGGGACCTATGTGAAATTGACGGTACGGGATACGGGGAGAGGCATGACGGACAGCACCAGAAGGAGGATATTCGAGCCGTTTTTTACCACAAAACCGCCGGGTCAGGGAACCGGCATGGGTCTTGCCGTGGTCTACGGCATCGTCAAGGGCCATGATGGTGCGATCACTGTACAGAGCGAGCCCGGCAAGGGGTCGGAGTTCACGATCTTCCTGCCCCATGCCGGGGGAGATGCGGCGGAAGAGACAAAAGAAGGAGATGGCGCCCTTCGCGGCACAGAGCGGATACTCCTGGTCGATGACGAGCCGCTCCTTGTCGAAATGGCTTCTACCATGCTTGCGGGCCTTGGGTATAAGGTGACTACCGCGCATGACGGGTATGAGGCGCTTGAGATGTTTTTCGAAGACCCCTCCCGCTTCGACCTGGTTATTACCGACGAGACCATGCCGGCGATCACCGGAATTAGCCTCGCTAAAAAGATGCTGGAGACGAGAGACGACCTTCCGGTCATCCTCTTCACCGGCTACAGTGAGACGATATCCCCGGAGAGGGCAAAGGCGGCGGGCATCCGCGAATTTGTCATGAAGCCCGTCACAAAGCGGGAATTGGCTGAAACCATCCGGCGCGTGTTCGATGCCTCCACCCCCTCTGAGGAAGTTTATCGGCGATCCGGCCGACCCTTCGATGATCCCGGTCGGTCTCGATCTGAGACCAGAACCGACGAGTAGCGCATAAAGAGACCCGTGCCCCGGAAGCCGTCCTCTTTCGAAGCCCTGGAGAACCAATGACGAAAGAAGAAGATAGCACAAAGGAAGAACGTTACCTCGTTCCCGCAGTTGAGCAGGCATCGCGCATACTCTTTTGCCTTGCCGGGGCGCAGACATCCCACATGAGCCTCATGGAGATCTGTAGCCATATAGGCATTGCCAAAAGCAAAGCCTTCTCTATCCTTCGGACTTTCCAGAAATTTGGGCTCGTTCAAAGGAACAGCGGGGGCAAGGGCTATTCTCTCGGTCCGGGTCTTATCGGCCTGTCACGAAGGTTTCTCGACAACCTCAGTGCTCCGGACCTGGCCGAGCCTCTCCTCAAGGAGCTGGCAAAAAAGACCCGCGCCACCGCGGTTCTCGGTTTGATTGCAGACAAGAACGTCTTCGTTGCGGCGAAGCATGAAGGCGGGACGGCCTACACGCTCACCATGCGCGTCGGTCATCGGTTCCCCCTCACCTATGGGTGCCATGGCAAGGCGATCGCGGCATTCCTGCCCCGGAAAGAACTTGACAGTCTGCTGGGAGATAAGAAGGTCTACTTCCAGGGAGATCGGAAGGTGCTCGACCGGGATAAGCTGATGGCAGATATCGAAAGATGCCGCAGGGAATGGGTTGCCGAGGACCTCGAGGAGACGGCGCCGGGACTTAATGCAGTTGCATCGCCGGTACTCGGTACTCATGCGCGTCCCATCGGTTACATTGTGGTGCTGGGCCTCGTCTCAGCGGAAGCGGCCCGCCAATGCGGGCCTCTCGTTGCAGAAGCCGGAAAGGCGCTGTCGCGGCAGCTCGGAGCCAGGGTAGATGAAGAAAACGGCCACGATTCAGCCGCGACGTCTGATTCCCGCGGATATGAGCCTGTTTAGAACAATGGCTTCAGACCCAATTGTCGGGCGATAATGACATTCATGATCTCTGTCGTTCCTGCGAATATAGGCAGAACGCGGACCTCCTGATAGAGGCGGCATATGCGGTATTCCGCCATGTAGCCGTAGCCGCCGTGGATCTGGACGGCTTTGTAGGCAACCCTGTTTGCCATCTCTGCGATCCATGCCTTTGCCATGGAAACCTTCTTGGTAATATCCTCGCCCCTGATGAACTCCTCGACGCAGGTCTGGAAGAAAGTATGCCCAATCTCGACCTCGGTCGCCATCTGGGCGAGCTCGAAGGAGATGTGCTCGAAGTTGCCTATGGGTTTTCCGAATGCCTCGCGGACCTTCGCGTAATTGAGGGCTTCCTTGAAACACTCCTCAGCGAGGGTCTGACATTTTATGCAGACTTCCAGCCTCTCCTGGTTGAACTTTTGCATGGTGTATTTGAACCCTTGGCCTTCCTCGCCCAGGAGGTTTCCCACCGGGACTTTGCAGTCTTCAAAGAAGAGTTCCGTCGTATCCAAAGCGTGGCGTCCCATCTTTTCCAGTTGACGGCGCTTCACATACTGGAGACTGTTTCCTTCTACGACCAGGAGACTGATGTTCTTAGCCGCCGGGTCTGTGGGGGATTCTATTTTGCACATGACTACCATGATGTCGGCGACGGTGCCGTTCGTGATAAAGGTTTTCTGTCCGTTCAGGATGTAGTAATCCCCGTCTTTGACCGCTTTTGTCCTGATGGACGCGGCATCCGAGCCCGCATCCGGCTCCGACACGCAGATGCATGCTATAGCCTCTCCCGTTGTGCATTTCCGCAGGAGCTTTTCCTTGAGCGCATCTGATCCGAACGTATAGATATAGGGCACTGCGGTGTTTTGATGGTTGCCGATGCCCATGGCCGCGGAGTCGCCCCTGATGATTTCCTGGTCAATGATGACGGGATACTTGAAGTTCACGCCGGACCCGCCGTATTCCTCGGGGAGGCAGGGGCACAGAAAACCCTGTTTCCCCAGTTTCAGCCATATTTCGCGGGGAACAGCCCTGTTCCTGTCCCATTCCTCCCGATAGGGAGTCATCTCCCTGGCAACAAATTTCCGTACTGCTAGTCTAAAATCGCGTTCTTCCGGGGTGTCTTCAAAAAGCGGCATGGGGTATGTCCTCCTGCATAGGTTTGTCTAATGAAACCTTAGTTTCATATATAATACCAAGTAGTATCATCATGGGCATAATCTTGTCAAGGAAAAAAGGTTGGCCCTGGGCAGATTTTGGCGGAGCGACTGAGGGATTAAAATATTCTCTGTTTTTTTCTGTTATTGCAACATAAAAATGTCACCCTTTTTGCAACGTGAATATGTCACCCCCCCTTGGCCCTTTTCATAGAGACGCTCTCGCTTCGCTCGCCGGCCCTGGGCGCATGTAGGACCCCGGCCGGACGCGTCCTTCGATAGGCTTGCAGGGAACCTCTCCCGCCGTATGATGAAAGACATGCCAGCTTCCGTCGAGCCAATGATTCGCCGTAACGGAAGCCTTGGCAAAGCTCAGCCTCGTCTTTGTCGGGAACAGTTGGATCGCCTGTCCGTCGACCGAGATCGTGTTGTCGTAATTGACCTTTGCCTCATATCGCTTACAAAGGATGTTCCGCATGTCCGCGTCTTGAGGAAGCGGTCTCCATGCAGGCTTCGGGTCTTCCGGGGCAACGCCGAAGAGCCGAGCGTACTTGGGGATGAAGGTTTCGTTCAGATACTTCGTCGCCCCTTCGCGGTCGGCGATATTCTTAAGCCGAAGCTCAGCGACAAGCCTGTCCTGGAAGGTCCTGTTGATCCTCTCGCCTCTTCCTCTGGCTTGAGCAGAATGGGCAAAGATGAGCCGTATCCCCAGCTCGCTCATGGCTCTCTGGAACTGGGTAGGCTCGACAGAATCGCTCTTATGCCGGGTGGTTTTAAACTGGGAGGCCCGATCGAGATAGAAGACCGAGGGCCGGCCGAAACGGGCAAAGACCTCTTTGCATACGCCAAAACAGCCCTCCAGGTCTTCTTCCTTTCGAAACAGCCCATAAAGAGGCTTCCCCGTCGAGTCGTCCGTAGACAGAAGGAGCGTTGTCTTTTCCTCCCCGAACCACGCATGGGGAGAGCCGTCCAAAAAGAGCATATGGCCTTCCTTCTCCGATCGTTTTCTTCTCTTCCTATGTCTGCGCTGCTTCCGGACCTTTCCTCCGAACCCTTCAGGACGAAGCCATTGCCGCAAGGTCTCGCGGTTGATCTTTATCCCTTCCTGCTCTTCCAGCATCTCCGAGAGGTGGGAGAAGTTGAAGTCGAAATACTTCTCATTGGCGAGCTTCATCGCCCGCTCTTTCATCCCGGCAGGGAAAGCTCTGCAGGAAGGGCGCCCGCTGTTGCCGTGCTTAATTCCGGAAGGTCCTTCCTTCTTCACTTTAGCCTTGATCCTCTTTAGCTGGCGGAGGGAGACGCCTAACGCCGCCGCAGCCTCTCCGTTCATCATCCTGCCGTCCAATGCCGCCGCTACCACGCCGTACCGCCTTACCTCTTCCGTCATGAACGTCACTCCTTTTCTCACCGGAGCACCTCCCCTCGGTGCCCCTTGTTATCGGCGGGGGTGACATTTTCATATTGCAGCTAAGGGGTGACATAATTATATTGCAGCAACAATTCTCTGTTTTTTTCTTGACAAGGCGAGTCCATGGTGATAAAAGTTTGGTATTATATAGCGAACTGAGGTTTTATTAGGAAAACATTAATGGGCAATAGCGGATCGGACGAAAGGTATATGGTGCCCGCTGTGGAACAAGCGGTTCGTTTATTGTTCTGCCTCGCAAAAGCAGACTCCCCGCGTATGAGCCTTATTCAGATCTCTGCTCACGTGGGCATCCACAAGAGCAAAGCCTTCTCGATTCTTCAAACCCTCCAGAAATTCGGGCTCGTTCAAAGGAACATTGAGGGGAAAGGTTACTCCCTCGGCCCGGGTCTGATCGGCTTGTCACGAAGGTTTCTCGACAACCTCAGCGCTCCGGACCTGGCCGAGCCGATTCTGGAAGACCTTGCAAGAAAGACCGGAAGCACTGCGGCCCTTGGGCTGATAGCTGAAAAGAACGTATTTGTTGCCGCGAAACGTGAGGGAGGACGGGCGATTGTTGTTACCATGCGCGTCGGTCATCGGTTCCCCCTCACCTATGGGTGCCATGGTAAGGCGATTGCGGCATTCCTGCCCCAAAGAGAGCTCGACAGTCTGCTCGGAGATAAGAAGGTATACTTCCAGGGAGATCGGAAGGTGCTCGACCGGGATAAGCTGATGAGAGATATCGAAAGATGCCGCAAGGAATGGTTTGCCGAGGACCTCGAGGAGACGGCGCCGGGACTCAATGCGGTTGCATCTCCGGTGCTCGGTTCGAACGAATACCCGATTGGTTATATTGTGCTGCTCGGCCTCGTCTCGGGCGAGGCGACTCATGAGTTCGGGCCCCTTGTTGCGGCGGCCGGACAGACCCTGTCACGACAGCTAGGCGCCAGGATAGGTGCGCCTCTTTGAATCCTGACTTACGTGAGGAGAAACCAATGAGCCGGAAGTTCATACTGAAAGAGCTAAGTCGCTACAAGATCGGAACCTATGCAGACATTATATACAGGAACGCCATACTCAACAAAGACCGGCTGGCGTTCGCTTACGGGACGGAGAGGATCACCTTTTCCGAGTACAACGACAGGGTCAACAGCCTCGTCAGCGCCCTGTGCTCGATGGGCCTTAAGAAGGGAGACGGAATCGGTCTCCTCTCCTGGAACTGTCTCGAAGGTACCGAAGTATTCGGGGCAGCGATGAAGGGGGGGTTTATCGTATCGCCCTTTAACCCCAGAATGCAGGCGGAAGAACTCGATTACCTCATCAACTATTCAGAGGTAAAGGTACTCTTTGTGGGCCCCGAGCTCGTGGAGGTCGTCGACCTGCTCCGGCCCCGCTTACCCGGCGTCGCCCACTATGTCTCCCTCGAGAAAGAAGCCCCGGAGATGCTCTTTCACACTCAACTCCTTAATGCCTTTCCCAAAGAAGAGCCTGATATCGAAGTCAATGAGGACGATCCCTTCATTATCTTCTTCACCAGCGGCACTACAGGCGTGCCGCGGGGAGCCGTCTACACCCATTACCGGAAACTGGAGGAGGCAAGGACAAAGGCGCTCACCATCGGGATGCATAAGGAGCATAAACATGTTATGATCCTGCCCCTATTCCACATAGGCGGCTGGTCCCATTTCTGGGCCTTCTACTGCGTCGGGGCGAGCAATATTATTATGACCCAGAGGACCTTTGACCCGGCGGCTACAATTCAAACGCTGCAGGACGAAAAGGCAACGGACATCCACATTGTGCCTACCCATCTCGTAGGCATGCTCACGGTTCCCAATATTGACGGGTATAATCTGAGCAGCTTACACAGGATCTGGTATGCAGCCTCCCCGATGCCCCTGGAGCTGCTTCGCCGGGGCATTGACAGGTTCGGTCCCGTTTTTGCCCAGGGCTACGGCCAGACAGAGTCGGGTCCGGACATCGCGATCCTTTCCAGGGAATCCCATGACGTCCTCGATAAGTCCCCGGAAGAGCAGAAAGTGCTCACCTCCTGCGGGCAGCCCTGCCTCTGGGTGCACGCCAGGATTGTGGACGAGAATCACCACGATGTGGAGCCCCATGCAGTGGGCGACATCATCGTTCAGAGTAAATCCGTCATGGCCGGCTACTGGCGGATGCCCGATGAGACCAACAAGGCCGTCATCGATGGATGGCTCCATACGGGAGATATGGCCTACTACGATGAGAACGGCTATATCTACATCGTCGACAGAAAGAAGGATATGATCATTACGGGAGGAGAGAATGTGTTCCCCCGCGAAGTGGAGGAGGTGCTCTATCGCCACCCGGCAGTTTCGGAGTGTGCCGTTATCGGCGTCCCCGATGAGAAATGGGTGGAACGTGTCCACGCGGTTATCACGTTGAGGGAGGGGCAGAGCGCAAGCTCGGAAGAGGTCATGACGTTCTGCAAGGAGCACCTTGCGCGCTATAAGGCGCCTAGGTCTGTGGAATTCGTCGATTCCCTGCCTCGAAACCCTCAAGGGAAGATCCTTAAGAGGGAGCTCCGCGAGAAATACTGGCAGGACAGGGAAAGAAAAATATAGTCCGGGCAGTAAAATACGAGCCGGCGTCGGGTTACGCAGGCGTTTAGTAAAACGATAACCAAAAGGGGGTTGTTATGAAAAGGGGTTACATAGTGGTGAAGTGCTTCATGGTCATGCTGCTTTTCTCCGGCTGTCTCGCAGCCGGCAGCCACGCGGCAGATAAGGTTATTACTCTCAGGCTTGCCCATTTTGTCCCAGCCACGACTCTGGAAGGCAAGACCATGCAGGATTGGGCCAATGAAGTGGAGAAGAGGACGAACGGAAGGGTGAAAGTCACTATTTATCCGGGCGCCACACTCATGCCGCCGCAGCAAACCTATGACGGAATCACAAAGGAAGTGGCCGATATAGGATATGGGATCTTTGCCTACCATCGGGGGCGGTTTCCTTTGACCGAAGTGATCGACATGCCCCTCGGCTACAAAAACCCTGCCGTCCCCTCAAGGCTGATCAATGCCTATTATAAGAAATTCAAGCCGAAAGAGATGGACGACGTGAAGGTCCTCTTTCTGGAAGCCCACGGCGCCGACCTACTCAGCACGAGGAAACCGATCAGCAAGATTGCGGACCTCAAGGGCATGAAGATAAGGGCAAACGGCATCTCAGCCAGAATAGTCAATGCCCTCGGGGGCTCGGCGATAGGTTTGCCGATTACCGACACCTATGATGCCATGTCGAAGGGCGTGGTCGAGGGCTTGATGCTCGACTGGGGCGGTCTCCTTAACTGGGGCTTCGGTGAGCTGGTAAAGAACCATATCCAGGGTCCGAGCGCAGCCACGGTCAGCTTTTACACGGTCATGAACAAGGATAAATGGAATAGTCTGCCTCCGGATATCCAGGCTATTATAGACAAGCTCGATGAGGAGTGGATCGCGAGGGTATCACAAAAATGGACGGACTGGGAGAACATGGGGAAAACCGAGCTCCTGAAGAAAGGCGGTAAGATCAGTTACCTATCGAAAGAGGAGAGCGCAGCGTGGGCGGCAAGGGTGAAGCCGATTCTCGACGACTACGTGAAGGCCTCCAAGGCAAAAGGGCTGCCCGGGGATCAGGCACTCAAATTCTGTCAGGACTACTTGAAGGCAAACGACAAGTAGGGCGATATCTCAGGCCAAGGGGGCTGCCCCCTTGGCCTGAGATTGTGTGACCAGGAGGGGCTATGAAGAGGTTTTTGAATATGACGCTGGTGTGTGCCGATCTTACGGACTGGGTTGCGGGTACCGCATTGGTCCTGATAATGCTCCTCACATCTTTAGACGTAATTTTGCGGTATCTCGGTTACCCTATACCGGGCGCCTATGATCTTGTCTCTTTGGGAGGGGCCTTTGTTATCGGCTTTGCCATTCCAAGGACGTCATGGGACAGGACCCATGTGACCGTCGATATTCTTACGGCCAAGCTCTCGGTGAGTAAGCAAGCGGTCTTTGCGGTGGGGACCAGGATACTGGCGCTCTTCTTCTTTTTGGTGCTTGGCTGGAACCTCGTGAGGATGGGAATCGGGTTCATGAGGACCGGTGACAGTACGCAGACGCTCTCGGTACCGCTCTATCCCCTCGCGTTTGCCCTTGGAATATGCGCTTTTATCGAGTGTATAGTACTTGTCGCGGATGTGGTAAGAGTGGTTTCAGACGGAGGAGAGCGCGATGAATGAGGTCGTTATTGGAATTGTACTCATTGTCTTTTTGTTGCTGTTTTTCCTTACCGGTATCGAGCTCGCCTTTGCCATGGGCCTTGCCGGTTTTGTCGGCTACGCCGTACTTGTCTCCGTAAAAGGGGCTATGAACCTGGTAGCCAAGGACTTTTTCGAGACTTTCGCATCTTATGGCTTTACCGTCATACCCCTCTTTGTTCTCATGGGACAGATAGCCTTTAACGCGGGTATTGCAAAGCGTCTTTACGACGGGGCCAACAGGTTTATCGGACACATACCAGGCGGTCTGGGCCTGGCAACGGTTGCAGGCGTCACAATCTTTAAGGCTATTTGCGGTTCCTCTGCTGCCACGACCGCGACATTCGCCGGTGTTGCAGTACCGGAGATGGACCGGTTCGGTTATAGTAAAAAGTTCTCGACCGGGATCGTCGCTGTTGCGGGCACCCTGGGAATACTCCTTCCCCCTAGCGTGGTCCTTATCATTTTCGGTATGATTACAGAGCAATCGATAGGGAAGCTCTTCCTGGCCGGCCTTTGTCCCGGCCTCATCCTCGCCGCACTTTTTGCCGCCGTTATCGTGGGCTGGTGCAAAATAGACCCGTCAGTGGGACCGAAGAGCCACAGATACACGTGGACGGAGAGGGTCAGTACGCTGCCCGAGATCGTATGGCCCATAGTGATCTTTCTTCTCATGGTGGGCGGCCTCATGGGGGGGATCTTCACACCCACGGAGGCAGGCAGCGTAGGGTCTCTCGCAGTGCTCGTCCTGACGCTCTTCAGGAAAGAACTACACCTGAAAGGGGTTATGAAGTCGGTTGTCGAGTCGCTGCGGACGTCCTGCATGGTACTCATGCTCATTGCCGCTTCAACGGTTCTGGGCCACTGCATCGCGGTCACGACCATACCTGCCCTGGCTGCAACCTGGGTTGTCGGCCTCCCCCTCCACCGTCACGTCGTGATGATCATCATCAGTCTGATCTACCTCCTCGGCGGGTCGGTTATCGATGATCTGGCATTCATGATCCTTGCCACACCTATATTCTTCCCGGCAGTAATCAAGCTCGGTTACGATCCACTCTGGGCCGGCGTGATGATCTGCCTTACCGTTGTGATAGGTGGAGTTATCCCTCCTGTCGCAATGAATGTATTTATCGTAAGGAATATTACAAAGGTACCGATGGGCACCATTTACGCCGGTGTCTACCCCTTTCTTATCTCCATGACAGTCCTCACCATTCTTCTTTTCATCTTCCCGCAGATAGCGGTCTACCTTCCGCACGCGCTGATGAAGTAAAGGAGATGGAAAACCAAGGACATGGAGACGGACCGATGGCAGGACAAAACATAGGGTTGTAGTTGGCCCTGATGCGCATACTACATGTTTATGGAGAAAAAGATATGGCAATGAAAAAGACGGGTGCAGCGCGTAAGAGGGTGGCCGATGCCCCGCCCATTAACCTTACCGTCAATGGACAGGCATACGTGCTGGGCATAGGCAGCAGGCCCGGCGAAGTCGAGCCGTTCCACGCCTTGTCCCATACGCTCAGAGAGACCCTCGGGCTTACGGGCACGAAACTCTCCTGCGATAACGGCGCCTGCGGGTGCTGTACCGTCATAATGGACGGAAAGGCGGTTCTCTCCTGCAAGATCCTGACTGTGGAGTGCGAGGGAAAGACAGTCACCACAATAGAAGGACTAAGAGACCCGAAGACAGGAGAGTTTGACGCACTCCAGCAGGCCTTTATCGATCACACCGCCTTTCAGTGCGGCTTCTGCACGCCCGGCATGATCCTGACCGCAAAAGCCCTTCTCAATGAAAATCCTCATCCAAGCGAGGATGAGGTAAAGGAAGCCCTTTCGGGCAACTTCTGCCGGTGCGTCAGCCACTACCATGTCTTGAGGGCCGTAATGTCGGTCGCGGACAAGGGGAGGTAAAAAACAATGAGCAATGACTACAGATATATCGGCAAGGCAATGAAGCGCAGGGATGCGGAGGGCATCGTCACAGGGGCCGCACAATACATGGACGACTTGAAGTTTCAAAACCTCCTCTGCGGCAAAGTGAAACGAAGCCCTTATGCCCACGCGCTCATCAAGAAGGTCGACAAGAGCAGGGCCCTGGCGCTGCCGGGCGTGAAGGCGGTCCTCACCTGGGAAGACATCCCCGATTACAGGGGAGGCACACCGCGCAACGTGCGTGTCCTCGATAAGAAGGTCAGGTGCGTGGGCGACATCGTGGCCCTCGTGGCGGCCACGACCGAAGAGATCGCAGAAGAAGCCATTGCCCTGATCGATGTCGAGTATGAGGTGCTCCCTGCGGTCTTCGACATAGATTCGGCCCTCGCTCCCGGCGCCCCGGCGGTGTGGGACGAGTATCCGGACAATATATTGCCCGGTGGCACGATCATCTACGGCCCCAACTGTCTCAAAGGCGTGGTGAGGGGCGATGTGGAGCAGGGGTTCACGGAGGCCGACGTCATCACCGAAGGCACCTTCGGATACGAGAACATAGCGAACGCCCTGCCGCCTGAATCGGTGGGGGCGGTAGCCATCTGGGAGGAGCCCAACAAGGTCACCATCTGGGGAACCAGTCAGGCCCCTTATATGGATAAAGTCACCCTCTTCCATGTCTTCAACAGGCAGATAGAAATACGAAGCATAGGATGCCAGGTGGGCGGCGGTTTCGGGACAAAGTTTACGTGCTGGCAGGTGCAGTCCTATGCGATCCTTCTGAGCAGGGCCACCGGGCGGCCGGTAAAGGTGATGATCTCGAAAGAGGAGCACATGGCCACTTTCGTGCTGAGGGTCGGCTCGCGCATACATGCGAGAGTCGGCATGAAGAAGGATGGCACATTGACCGCCATTCAGGGCACCTGGTACGTTGACACGGGATACTATTCTTTCACGACACAGGCCCAAGTGGCGATAGGCTCGGGCGAGCTTATGATCATGGCCCAGTGTCCCAACTGGGACCTGAAGAATATCGTGGTGGCCACCAACAGGAACGCCTCCGGCGCCACACGGGGCTTCGGCGGTCAGGAGCTGAAAAGCTCTTTTATTCCGCTTCTCTGCCTTGCCATGGAGAAGGCAGGCCTCGACCCCTTCGAGGTGCTCAGGAAAAACTTCGTCAAGCCCGGCGGAGGGTACTATTGGCGGGATGGAAACTGGTTTGACTTCCGGGGAATCGATTTCTCAAAGGCCATGGATAAGGGCGCCGAGACCTTCGGCTGGAAGGAGAAATGGAGGGGCTGGAAGCAGCCGACCGCGGTGAGCGGCGCAAAACGGCGCGGCATCGGTGTGGGCGTGCACGGGAATGCCGACATCGGTGAGGATGCGTCGGAAGCCTATGTGCAGCTCGGGTATAACGGCACAGCGACCATCTTTCTCTGCGTCGCAGAGCACGGGACTGGTCAGAAGAGCAACTATATCAAGATGGTTGCCGAAGTGCTCCAGATACCGCCGGACAGCATCTCCATGACGCCGGCCGACTCGCTGGTGACCCCCTTCGAGTTCGGACCCGTCGGCTCCAGAGGCACCTATGCCATCGGGAGCGCCGTCATCAACGCGGCGGAGGACGCGAAACGACAAATCCTCGAAATGGCCGCACGCAAACTGGGTACGCCCCCTGAGGACCTCGATACGGCCGATGCCGTGGTATTTGTGAAAGGCCATCCGGAGAAAAACATGAAGTGGAGGTCCATGGGAAACGACCGGACCATACTCGGCTACGGACGCTTTGACCCGGATTTTACGATGTGCAACATGATGATGAGTTTTGTGGAGGTCGAGGTCGACACGGAGACGGGTAAGGTGGACCTGATCCGGGTGGTGAACGCCACTGACGTGGGTCAGATTATAGACCCTCCGGGTCTTGAAGGCCAGCTCAACGGATGTTTCGGCTCCGCGGGCATCGACAGCGCCATCTTCGAAGAAACAATCCTCGACCGCCGGACAGGGCATATTGTGAATGCCAATTTGATCGATTATAAATGGCGTACTTTTGCCGAACTGCCCGTAATCGACAACGTGGTTATGGAAACCCCCTTTCCCAGCCACCGCTTCCATGCCGTAGGCGTCGGCGAGATATCCACCTCACCAGGGCCGTCTGCGGTACTCATGGCTGTTTCAAACGCAATCGGCACATGGCTGCACGAGTATCCGGTGACGCCCGACAGGGTATTGAAGGCGCTCGGAAAGGTGGACGATGTGAAAAATGGAGGTACGAAATGAAGCCCTTCGCGCACTATAACGCACGTTCGGTCAAAGAGGCGACCGGACTTCTTGCACAATACGAGGGAAAAGCAAAGGTCAACGCAGGCGGCACCGATCTTCTGGCTGCCATGAGAGGCAAATGCATGCCCGCCTATCCCGAGGCGGTGATCAACATAAAGACAATCAATGGCATGGACTATATCAAAAAGGATAAGAAGGGCCTCAAAATAGGCGCGCTCACCCTGCTGGCCGACATAGCCGCCTCACCTGTCGTCAAAGAAGAGTACAAGCTTCTCGCAGAGGCAGTCCACTCCGTAGCCACGCCGCACATCAGGAACATGGCCACCCTAGGCGGAAACCTGGCCCAGGACGTGCGCTGCTGGTACTACCGGTATCCGCAGCAGATCGGCGGACCTATCGTATGCCTGCGCAAAGGCGGCAAGATATGTAACGCCTTGTCGGGAGACAACCGTTATCATTCGCTCTTCGGGGCCGCCCGGCCCGCCGAATACCCGTGCGCGAGCCATTGCCCGGCCCGCACCGACATCCCCGCTTACCTGAGCAAGGTCCGCAAGGGCGATTTGGCTTCCGCGGCGCGGATACTGATGGAATACAACCCCCTTCCCGCGGTCACAGGCCGGATTTGCCCCGTATTTTGCGAGCCCGAGTGCAACAGGAACGCATTCGATGACGCCGTGGGGATACAATGCGTCGAGCGCGGGGTAGGTGATTACGTGCTGAGCCATGCGCCCGAGTTTTATGCGCCGCCCGAGGAAGAGTCAGGGAAGAGCGTCGCAGTAGTAGGCTCGGGTCCTGCGGGGCTCGCGGCAGCCTTTTACCTGAGGAAGGCGGGGCATAAGGTGACTGTGTATGAGAAACTGCCCGAAGCGGGCGGCATGCTCTTCTACAGTATACCTCCTTACCGGCTGCCGAAGGACCTGGTGAGAAGGCAGGTCCAGGCCCTGAAAGATATGGGGATCAGCTTCCAGGTCGGCGTCGACGTGGGGAAGGACGTTGCCGTTGCCGACCTTAAGAAACGGTTCGACGCACTCTTCCTGGCGGGCGGAACCTGGAAGAGCCTGAGGCTGGGGGTACCCGGTGAAGACGCAAAGGGGGTACGTTATGCCCTGGATTATCTCAAGGCTATCAATGCGGGCGAGAAAGTCCCTCTAGGCAAAGAAGTGATCGTTATCGGCGGCGGCAGTGTTGCGATTGACGCTGCCAGAACGGCCAGGAGAACGGGGGCGGAGGTTGTGCATCTCATCTGTCTGGAGTGCCGTGACCCTCACTCGTTGGACAGGATGCTCGCGCAGGATAATGAGATCATGGAAGCCGAGGAAGAGGGGGTAATTATCCATCCTTCCCTTGGGATAAAGGAGATCGTGAAAAAAGATGGAAAGGCCGTAGGTCTCGAGACGGTCACATGCCTCTCGGTCCGGGAGCCTGACGGCACTTTCAACCCTCAGTACGATGTGACCTGTACGGCCTCGAGCTTTCAAGCCGACACCATTATTGTTGCAATCGGCCAGACGGTCGATCAGTCTTTCTCTGCCCCCGGAGTCGTATATGACAGGAAAGGCACTATATCAGTCGATTCATCGACCCTGGAGACGGACGTCCCGGGCGTCTTCGCGGGCGGAGATGTGGTCTCCGGCCCGTCCACCGTCATTCAGGCCGTGGCCTCAGCAAGAGAGGCTGCCCGGCTTATAGGGGCATCTTTCAAGGAAGTAGCAGGACCCGTCGAGGCTAAAACAACGGCGCCTGCATTCAGCGAGCCCAGCCTGAGTGCGACACCCAGGGTGCAGGTGCGTGAGCTGCTCCCCTCCCGGCGGATCGAGGGTATTGAGGCCGAAGACGTACAGGGTCTCACCATGGATGAAATCGAGACGGAGGCAGGGCGATGTTTTAACTGCGGCTGCCTGGCGGTCGGTCCCTCGGATGTGGGGATCGCACTCGTGGCTTTGAATGCGCACATTGTGACGACCACACGGACAATTGAGGCAGCGCGGTTTTTTGCGGCGACCGCGACGACGTCTCACGTCCTTGAAGCGGACGAGCTGATAAAGGAGGTCCGGATTCCCCGGCCGCCTCTGGGGTCGCGTCAGCGGTACGAGAAGTTTACGTTGAGAAAGCCGATTGACTTTGCGGTGGTGAGCGTCGCTTCCGTATTGACCTTAAATGACGGCATTTGCAAAGAGGCCCGCATCGCACTTGGTGGCGTTGCCCCGGCCCCGATTCGGGCAGAAGCCGCGGAGCTTCTGATCGAAGGCCGGCAGATTGATGAGGAAACTGCCGCAAAAGCGGCGGAAAAGGCAGTCGAGGGCGCGAAGCCTCTCGGTATGAATGCGTATAGGGTGGAGATCACAAAAACATTGGTAAAGAGGATCCTACTGGGCTGACGTGACAATGTGCTTTTGACCCGGTGTCAACGGGCCCGAACTTTTTGGGTCCGGTCTTCATGCAAGTTAGGTAAAAAAGCAGTCAGCAGGCCGATAGCCGGCAGATAAGCGCAGACTTTATAGACGAAGTCGATGCTGGTCAGGTCGGCAAGCCGGCCGAACAGGGCGGCCCCCAGTCCCGCGATTCCGAAGGCCAGTCCGAAGAAGAGACCGGAGATCATGCCGACTTTCCCCGGCAGCAACTCCTGGGCATAGACCACAATCGCCGGGAAGGCCGATGCCAGCACCAGGCCGATGATGACGGTGAGGATGGTGCTCCAGAACAGGTTGGCGTGCGGCAGCAGGAGCGTGAAGGGCAAGACGCCTAGGATCGAGACCCAAATTACAAACTTGCGGCCGATGCGGTCACCGAGGGGTCCGCCGACGAAGGTCCCTACGGCGACGGCGGCCAGAAAGAAGAAAAGGTGAATCTGGGCGGCGCGCACCGAGAGATGGAACCTCTCGACCAGGTAAAAGATAAGGTAGTTATTAATGCTGGACAGGTAGAAGAACTTGGAGAAAATGAGCGCCACCAGAATTCCGACCGACACCCAGACCTTCTTGGGTGAGAGCGGTGACCCGGCGGTAGTGGCGGGTGCGACCCCGGTTTTTGGCGTGAGGTGGGCCCTGTACCAGACGCTTACCGGAACCAGCAGGATGACCAAGAGCAGGGCGATAAGCGAGAACCAGGCGATGCTGGATTGTCCCCTCGATAAAACCACAAACGCAACCAGCAGCGGCCCACCGGCCTGGCCGACATTTCCGCCGACCTGGAACAGCGACTGAGCCAGTCCGTATCGGCCGCCGGAGGCCATCCGGGCCACCCGGGACGACTCCGGATGGAACACGGAAGAGCCCATGCCCACCAATGCCGCCGCAAAAACAACCGCGTGAAAACTGTGTGCAACCGAAAGCAGCAAAAGGCCGATGAGGGTCGAGCAGAGCCCGATCGGCAGTGAAAAGGGCTTGGGGTGACGGTCCGTATAAAGACCCACAGCCGGCTGCAGCAGGGAGGCCGTCAACTGATACGTCAAAGCCAGCAGCCCTATCTGCCCGAAGGTCAGGTGAAGCAAGCTCTTGAACATCGGATACATCGACGGCAGCAGCGACGACGATACCATGTCGTTCAGCAGGTGGCAGACCGCGATCGACGTCAGGACGAAATAGACTGTGCGCTGTTGTCTGGAAGCCGGTCTCTCCGTTGGCGCCCCCTTTCCCATCTCATCAGGAAACCATTTACAGGGTTAGAACTGAAAGTGGAGTTTACTAACATTATCCTGCCGGGGTCAACAAGAAAGACGAATACCCACCGGAACCCTTTGACGCATTCCTCATGCGGGCTTACAATATGTAAGTAGGTGCCGCAAGGAGGGTGCTATGAAAAAAGTCTTCTTGATCCTGTTGCTTTGTCTGGTTGTTGCCGTCTCGAACGCCTACGCAAGGGGCGGACACGGCGGGGGGGGCGGGCATGGAGGGGGGGACACGCCGGTGCGTCTTCCGGACATGCGTCCGGGGGAGCCCATGCGTTCTCCAGCGGTCAACCCGGAGGCGGATCTCATGGAGGCGGTGCAGGTCGTTGGTATGGCGGATATGCTCGCGGAGGCCACTACTATGGAGGACATTATTACGGCGGCTACGGCAGGTACTATTACAGGGGATATGCGCCAAGAGGGTCGATATTCGGAGCTTTTCTGGGTGGAATAGTTATCGGAGGCGTCTTCAGTCCGTTCTGGTGGCCTTACTACGCCGTACCGGTACCTCCAGCCTATTATGATCCATATTATCAATATCCATATCCCGCACCTCCTTACGTAATTGAGGTTCCACCCGCCGAGGCCACTACCGCTTATCCGCAAGGGCCTCCGCCGCAGACAACCGCGGTGCCGAATCAATGTTATGCACCCAAAACCGATCCGAATGGGAATGTGATCAAAGAAGACGGCAACATGGTTCCCGACTTTTCCAAGCCGGTGCCATGTCCTCCACAACAATGACCGGTGGTAATCGATAGAGGGGCTGGCTATGGAAGTAGTTGTTATTGGATACGGACCGGCCATGACGCGATAGACGACCGGCCCCTACTTGAACTTGTGGTAGTCCTTGTTCTTGTCGTAGAGTATTTTCAGCCCCTTCAGCGTGAGTAGCTCATCGACCTCGTCCAGGCTTTGGGATTCCCGGTAGATGAGATTTGCAAGACCCCCGGTGGCTATAACACGGGGCTTCGTCGTTACTGCCTCCTTCATCCGCACCACGATGCCGTCAACGAGACTGATATAGCCGTACACGATCCCGGCCTGCATGGCGTTGACCGTATTCTTTCCGATGATCTCTTTCGGTTTTACAAGCTCGACCCTCGGCAGCTTCGACGCACGCTCAAACAGGGCCTCCATGGAGATCATGACGCCGGGGGCGATGGCCCCACCCACGTATTCACCTTTCGGCGTCACGTAGTCGAAAGTCGTGGCCGTGCCGAAGTCGACAATGATCAGGGCCTTTTTGTGCTTCTCATAGCCCGCCACCGCATTGACGATACGGTCCGCCCCCACTTCCTGCGGGTTATCGTACAGGATGGGCATGCCCGTCTTTATGCCCGGCTCTATGACTATCGGGTCGATCCCGATGTATTTGCAGCACATCATCCGAAAAGAAATGAGAAGGGGCGGGACCACGCACGAGATGATCGCAGCCTCCATATCGGCCAGCTTCAGTTCCTCAAAGGCAAGGAGGCTCTCGACGAGCATGGCGTACTCGTCTACTGTCTTGTGGAGCACCGTGCTGAGCCGCCAATGGTTGACGAGCGTGTCGTCCCTGTAGACTCCGAAGACAACGTTCGTATTCCCGATATCGATGACGAGAAGCGTGCTAGAAACTGACATCGCCCGCTATCACCTTGGTCACCATGCCGTTTTCCTCCCTCAGAAGCATTGCTCCGTCCCTCCCGATGCCCTCGGAGACGCCCCGATACACCCTGTCCATCTGTACGATCTCCATGGGTACACCCCGGATATTTGCCCGTTCTTCCCACAGTCGGCAAATCTCGCCGACCCCCCGGCCCTTCACCACCTCGTAGTACTTCTCGAGGTTGTTTAATAGCATGCCACAAACGCGGGCTCTTTCAAAGCAATTTCGGGTCTCGAGAAAAAGGGAAGTCGCTTTGCCCCTGATCTCCTCATCCATATCGGCATCATCCATGTTGACATTGAGACCTATGCCGATGACCACGAAGCGCACCGCATCCGGTTCCACGGAAAGCTCGATGAGGGTCCCACAGACCTTCCTGCCGTTCACCAGCACGTCGTTCGGCCACTTGAGGGTGGGTGCCAGACCCATCGATCTCAGGGCGTCGAACGCAGCAAGGCAGGAGATAAAGGTGAGGGGAGAGACTTCCGACGGGTGGACGGCCGGTCTCAAGACAGCCGACGCGTAAATATTCTTGCCGTAAGGGGAGCGCCAACTCCTGCGGAGCCTGCCCCGCCCGTTGTCTTGCGTCTCCGCGATTACACATGTGCCTTCACGGCACCCCGCCCGCGCCAGGTCGAAGGCAACGTCGTTGGTCGAGCCCACCGAGTCCTTATAGATAATCTCTCTCCCCACGAACTGCGTCTCCAGATACCGCTCAACCTCCCACGGATAGAGCCGGTCGGGCGCACCCGTGAGCCGGTATCCCTTCCCTTTCAGTTTTTCTACCACGTAGCCCATCCGGCCGAGCTGCTGGAGGATTTTCCAGACGGCGGTCCTGCTGATGGAGAGCCGTGAGGCTATAAGGTCCCCCGAGACATAGCCGGACCCCTCCCGCAAAAAACCGAGGACCTCCCCCGCCCTATTCATTCTCCACCCTGTCGTAATGGGAAAAATACATGCTGAACGAAGCCCTCCCCTGCGAAAGGGACCTGATATCGGTCGAGTAACCGAACATCTTGGTAAGAGGCGCGTTGGCCTGGATCACGGTGATCTTCTCCTTCGCGGAGATGTTCACGATTTGGCACTTCCTCGCATGGAGATCGGCGATGATTTCCCCCATAAACTCATTGGGCATGGTCACAGTTAAAGACATGATAGGAACGAGCAGAATGGGGTGCGCTTCCTGGCAGGCCCTCCTGAACCCTTCATAAGCGGCCATTTTCATCGTGAGCCGTGCAAAGTCCGGGTTGCTGAAGCTTGCCTTCAGAATAGTGATGCGGATATCGGTCAGGGGAAAGCCTTTGAGGGGACCGAACTGGACAGCCTCACGGATGCCTTCCTCTATCGCGGAAAGATACGCGAATGCGGGATCGTCTTGCGCGATCCGGCTGACGACGGCGATCCCCTCGCCCCTTTTCAGCGGGATGAGCGTCAAGGATAGATCAGCCTCGCACATCACGTTGTTGATCAGCTTCTTGAATGAATGCTCCACCTCCCCGTCGGTTTGATGTTCGATGGTCTCCCTGTAGACAACCTGCGGCTTGCCCACGACAAGGTCTATGCCGAACTCTTCCTTCATCCTCCGCACCACAACATCGAGATGGAGCTCTCCCATGCCCGAGACAATCGTCTGATACGCGTCTTCGTCCGTTTGCACGCGAAAAGTCGGGTCTTCCTCCGCGATCCGGCTGAGCACCTGGAGCAGCTTCTCCTGGTCCACGTTGCGCCTCGGCTCGACCGCAATGGAGATGACCGGCAGGTATTTGCCGATCGGCTCAAGCACGATAGGCCGCGTTCTCACGAGGGTGTGCCCCGTTGATGTGTCCTTCAGACCCACCACACCGACGATAGCGCCGGCCAGGGCCTCTTCAACCCGCTCCTTGTGGTTTGCATGGATCTTGTAAATCCGCGATACTTTCTCTTTCTTGCCGAGGTTCACGTTGTACACGTCTTCCCCGACTGCGAGCCGACCGGAGTAGACGCGGATATAGACGAGCTTCCGCCCCTCTTCCATGAGGACCTTGAAGGCAAGGGCGCACAGGTCCTCGTCCACGCGCGCTTCCCTGCGCTCCGCCTCCCCGGTCGCCGGGTTGATGCCCTCTACCGGGGGCACTTCGAGGGGCGAAGGGAGATAGTTGACGATTGCATCGAGAAGGGTCTGGATGCCCTTGTTCCGAAGAGCGGAGCCGCACACAACGGGCACGCAGTTCAGGGCGAGGGTCCCCTTTCTGATCGTCTCGTGCACAAAGGCTTCGTCAATAGCGTGACCTTCCAGATAGCGTTCCATGAACCGGTCATCGAGCAACGAGAGTTTTTCCAGGAGCTTTTCACGGAACCCCGCGACAACTTCCGCCGCTTCTTGCGGAATCGACGCATAGTGGTAGCTCGCGCCGAGGTCCTGCTCATCCCACACGACGGCCTTCATCGTGATCAGGTCGACAACGCCGTAAAAGCCGTCTTCCCTCCCGAGCGGTATCTGGAGCGGTATAGGGTTGGTCCCCAGTTTCTCCACCATCATATCGAGGACCTGGAAAAAATCGGCCCCGAGCCTGTCGAGCTTGTTGATAAACGCGATCCTCGGCACGTGGTACTTGTCCGCCTGATGCCACACGGTCTCCGATTGAGGCTCGACCCCTTCGACCCCTGAGAAGACCTCGACCATACCATCGAGCACCCTGAGCGACCTTTCCACCTCAATGGTGAAATCGACGTGTCCCGGCGTATCGATGATCTGTATCTCACAGTCATTCCAGTAGCACGTTGTTACCGCCGAAGTGATGGTAATACCTCGCTCCTGTTCCTGCGGCAGGTAGTCCATGGTGGCGGTGCCTTCGTGCACCTCGCCCATTTTGTAGGTCTTGCCGGTGTAGTAGAGGATGCGCTCCGTTACCGTGGTCTTGCCCGCATCTATATGGGCAGCTATGCCGATGTTCCTTATTCTCGACAGCCGTAGGGTTTCCCGCTTCATCGCTAAAGAATATGACCAATAATGGCCGAAAAGTCAACTTGTACTTGCCTTTCCTGAGCCCTTTCTCTTCTTCTTTCATTCTTCTTTTCTGTTTCTTTATTCTTCTATCGTCGGTCGACCGACCGACAGAAAGAAGAGAAAGAAACAAAGTGAGACGGCAGCAGAAGTGAGAGAGGAGGGGGGGTGATGACTATCTGTTCTTGTTGCGGGAGTCCAGCACCCGCCGTATCGTTTCCGCCACTTCCCGTTTTGCAATCGGCTTCATGACGAACTCCCTGATCCCCGCCTTTCTTGCCTCGTCGGGCGATACCGTTTCGCTGTAGCCGGTAAACAGGATGATCGGCATCTCCTTTCTCACCTGCAACATCTTTTTCGCGAGGTCTAGGCCTGTAAGGTCGGGCATAGTCTGGTCGGTGATGACGAGATCGAAGCTACCGGGCGCACCTGCGAAAATGTCCCACGCCTCGCCGCCGCTCTCCGCCGTGGTCAACTGGTAGCCGAGGCGACGGAGCATCACGGCGGTCATCTCGGTGACGGCGGGATCGTCGTCCACGAGGAGTATCCGTTCCTTGCCTCCGGGTATATCGCCCGTCTCGATGCGCTCATCGATTGCGCGAGCCTCGGTGGGAGACAAGAATATGGTAAAGGTCGATCCCTCGCCCATCTTGCTCTCTGTCGTAACGGCCCCGCCGTGGCCCTTCACAATGCCATAGACGACAGCCAAACCCATACCCGTCCCCAGTTCCTTGGTTGTAAAAAACGGCTCAAATATCCGGCGTCGGACTTCCTCCGTCATTCCCGTTCCCGTATCCTGCACGCTCAATTTTACATAGGTTCCCGGCGACATGTCCGGATCCGGCCGTGGGTCATTCTGATTAAAGGCAACAGTAGAGAGTCCGATAGTGAGGATTCCTCCGTTATCGCGCATCGCATGGGCTGCATTGGTGGCGAGGTTCATGAGAACCTCCTGGACTTGAGATGGGTCAGCGAGGACGGTTGCGGATTCCGTCCGGATGTCGAGATGCATCCGTACAGTGCTCGGCAAGACGCCGCGCAGGAGTTTGTAGGTCTCTTGCATGAGAGGAGCCAATTGCAGCGGCTGTTTTGCGCCCTCGTTCTTTCTGCCGAAGGCAAGGATCTGCCTGACCAGGTCCCGGGCGCGCTTTGACGCTTTGATGATGTGCTCGATATTCCGGCCCGGCCCGTCGCCGCCCTGCAGGTCGTCGAGGGCAATCTCCGCGTTGCCAAGAATAATCGCGAGCATATTGTTAAAGTCGTGGGCGATGCCTCCGGCAAGGGTGCCGATGGCCTCCATCTTCTGTGACTGGTGGAGCTGTTCCTCGAGTCTTTTTCGTTCCGAGATGTCATTCCCCACGGCCAATATCCCACTGATCAGACCGTCTTCCCCAAGGACGGGCTTGACCGTCCAGGAAACCCACACCTTTTCCCCGTTTCGCCGCGTGTTCTGTATCTCATTCTCGCGGTATCGCTTCGGGTGCTTCGCAATATACTCTATGAGCATCTTCACGTTCAGCCCGGAGGCGGTACCTTCGGGCACTATCGTCCCGACCACATGTTTTCCCCGTATCTCCTCCCAGGGATAGCCGAAGAACTCCTGTCCATAGTCGTTGAGAAAGAGCACACGGCCTTCGTTGTCGACACGGATGATGGTGCTGTTCACGCTCTCGACCAGAACCCGGTACTTTTCTTCACTCTCCCGCAGCGCAACTTCCGCCTGCTTGAGACCGGTAATATCAACAAGGGCAGAACGGACCGAGATAACGGCGCCGCCCTTTTCGACCGGGATGCTCTCGATACGACCATAAAAGAGGCCGCCGTTGTTTCTTGTCAGTTGCAGCTCAGCCGTATCCTTCCCGCGGCCCTTAACAACCCTCCTGTGGTGGCGGGAATACTCGTCCCGGCTCATCCCGGCGATGAAGGGGAGCAGCGTCCTGCCGACAAGCTCCCGCCTCGGCACACCCAGAAGGGCCGCTGCCGCGAGGTTGGCTTCTTCTATCATGCCTTTCACGCCGACGGTGAGGTAGGCTACGGGAGCAAAGTCGTACAGGTCGGAGAGCCTTTCCCGGCTTTCCTCGATTGCATCCTGAGCCTTTTTCAGCTCCTCATTCTGCATCTCCAGCTCGGTATGATGGAGACTCAGATCTTCGAGAAGCCTGCGCGCGTCCTCAACGGAAAGGCTCTCCGCGGCTTCCGGGTGTTCTCGCAGCCATTCCAGCCTCTCATGTCTATCGTCTGCCATGTTCTCCATCCTTGGCGCGACCGGCGCGATGCGTTTCTATCCCGGCATTTCCTTTAGTGTTTACCTCCCAATGGGTCGGTCGGTGACATCCTCCATGGCAAGCAGGATGACGGGGTGGGTCCCATCGCTCCCTGCCTTTATCTTCCGTGCATTGAGCAGCATGGCGCGGGGGCCTAGGTGAGGGAAATCAGCGTCGACCCTGAAATCCTCAAGGACCTTGTCGGTCTCTATCACGCTCTTCAAAAGGTCGTGAAGGAGAGAGACATCCCACTCGTGCCGGCCCAGGTCCTTGATGACCCGGCCTTCCGTCTCTTCCCGCTTGACCCGGAAAAGCGTGAGGAAAGCCTTGTTTGCCATAACCACCCGGAGGTCATGGTCGAGGACCAAAAGCGGCTCCCGCACCGTCCGGACTATGTTTTCGGCAAATTCCGCCCTTTCCCTCGCCGCCTGCTTCGAGTCGGTGATGTCGGTGAAGGTGATGACGACCCCGTCGATCACGTTATCAAGGGTCCTATACGGCACGATCCGCATGAGGAACCACCGGTCGTCCTTTGCCCGCACTTCCGTTTCAAAGGGGCGTAGACTGTCGAGCACTCCCCGTGCGTTTTCCGGGATAGAGGCATACGCAATCTTTACTGTGACATCGCCTATGGGTCGCCCCACATCGGTGGGGATGAGGCTGACGACACGCGTGGCCGATGCGGTAAAGCGTTTTATGTGGAGGTTGCCGTCAAGGAAGATCGTCGCGATATCCGTGCCGTCGAGGAGGTTCTTCATGTCGCTCTCGCTGCGGGAAAGCTGGTCGATCTTCGATTGCAGCTCGGAGTTGACCGTCGTCAGCTCTTCGTTGACCGACTGCAGCTCCTCCTTCGACGTTTCCAGCTCCTCGTTGGTGGACTGCATCTCCTCGTTGGTGGACTGCATCTCCTCGTTGGCCGAGCGCAGCTCCTCGTTGGCTGCCTGCGCCTCCTCGATCGTCGCTTGCAGCGATTCCCTCGTATAGGCAAGCTCCTTCTCCAGATCCGCCACGCGCCCGCTGTCCGACACCTCGGTAAGCCCCTTCTCTTTTTTCATCTCCTCTGTTTTGTGCTCCAGGGGTGCCTGGAACATGAACATGAAAAGCTGCTCTTCCTCTTCTGTCCGGGGCAGCAGTTTCACGGCGAGATCGATCTTTTCCGTGTCGCCGTTGGTCTTCACCCGGACACTCCGGTAGACTGCATCCTGCAGCTTGGTGGCGGCGGCAAGGAGGGCCGAGCGCATCTGAAACTGCAAACCCTCTCTCGTCATGGCCGCAATATTGAGGGCGGGCCGGCCGGGGGCCGGCGTCAGGTATTTCGCGGTATTGCCGTGGATGTAGAGTATGTCCCCCTTATCGTTGACGATGATCGCGGGTGGAGCGAAGACCGAAAGCAGGGCGCTGCGCGCCGTCTCCTCCAGGTTGGCCCTTTTTGCCTGCACTGATGCAGCCGTGTGCTCCGGTCGCATGAATTCGGACGACCAGGCAGCGGCTGGCGCGCCCCGATGCGCACCGTGTCCGGTTTGCGACTTGGCCCGGAAAAACTTCCATTTCCTGTCGATTGCGCTGAAAAGACCGGTCAAAAGACCGATACTCTCGGAAGAGCCGAGGAAGAGCGCGCCGCCGGCCTTGAGACTGTAGTGGAAGAGGCTGATAAGCCTGCTCTGGAGGTCTGGCTCCATGTAGATAAGGACGTTCCGGCACGACACGAGGTCAAGCTTGGTAAAGGGCGCGTCCTTTGTCACGTTCTGCACCGCAAAGACGATCGCTTCCCTGATGTCCTTCCTCACGCGAAAGCCCGTTTCTTCTTTGACGAAGAATCGCGCCAGCCTGGGCGCGGGTACGTCCTGGGCGATATTGGAGGGGAAGAAGCCCGTGCGTGCCTGCATGATGGATGATTCATCGATGTCGGTGGCGAATATCTGGAGTCGGTAGTCCTGTCTCGATTCTTCCGCGTATTCCCGGATGATCATGGCAATCGAATAGGCCTCCTCGCCTGTCGCGCATCCCGGCACCCATACCCTGATGGTATAATCGGAAGGCTTATCGTGAAAAAGCTCCGGGAGGATCGCTGTTTTGAGGACCTCGAAGGCTTCCGGCTCCCGGAAGAAGCTGGTCACGTTGATGAGCAGCTCCTTGAAGAGCTGCTGCACCTCATCCGGATGCCCCTGCAGATAGTGCAGGTAAGCAGCGAGGTTCTCGATGTTGTGGACATTTATCCGCCGCCGGATGCGGCGGATGACGGTGTTTTTTTTGTAGAGCGAGAAGTCGTGCCCCGTCTTCGACCTGAGCACCATCAGTATTTTCTGCATCGCCGTGGACGTCTCCTCGTCCGGCGTCAATTCTTTCTTGGTCGAGTACCGTTCGAGGAGGACCATGAGCTGCCGGGCGATCTCCTCCACCGGCAGTACGTAATCGACGAGGCCGGTTCGTATCGCGCTTCTCGGCATGCCGTCATACCTGGCATCAATGGGGTCTTGCGCGAAGACCGTGCCGCCTGCGCCCTGCACGGCCCGGAGTCCCAGGGTCCCATCCGACCCGGTGCCCGACAGGATAACGACCACGGCCCTGTCGCCTGAGTCCTCGGCAAGAGAGCGCAAGAAGAAGTCGATAGGCATCCGCGGACTCGCCGACTTATCCTGTTCGGTAAGCTGAAGCCTTCCGTGAAAAATGGAGAGGTCTTTGTTTGGCGGGATCACGTAGACGTGGTCGGGCTCCACCTCGACGTCGTCAGCGGCCTCCCGGACCGCCATCCTGGTGAACCGGGAAATCAGTTCTGTCATCATGCTTGTGTGCTTGGGGTCGAGGTGAGAGATGACCACGAAGGCAGCGTGGGTCGTGGGGGGCAGGTTCTTGAAAAGCTGCTCGAACGCCTCTAACCCGCCCGCGGACGCCCCGACGGCCACAAGCGGGAACAGGGCTTTCCCCGTGGGGGGCGTCTCGACGTGAGACCTACCGTTGGTCTGTCTTTTCTGTGTACCATTAGCTGTCTTCCTGGTCCGTGCCGCTTTCTCTGCCATCGTTCCTCCTGGAAATATCAGGGTAAAATGCCGGATGAGTCGACTCGGGTGCTGGACTTCACATGTAGTATCATAACAGGTTTGCGGAAGGTTGGGAAGTGCACTCTTCACCCTGTCTTTTGGATGCAACCGTTGACAAAGGCCCGCGTTGGAAATATACTAATGGAGCTAGTTTTCACAGCCAAGGGGGCCCTGAAAAAGATGAGTAAAACCGGACAGAAATACGAAGGCAGCAATGACTATATTGCATCAAAACCTTTGATGGAGATTGTCAACGTATCGATATTACTCGGCAAGCCGCTCGTGATAAAGGGCGAGCCCGGTACGGGCAAGACCCTTCTCGCCCACAGCATCGCCCATGCCCTCGGCAAGAAGCTGCTTTCCTGGAACATCAAATCGACCACGAAGGCGAAGGACGGTCTTTACGTGTATGACACGGTGCAGCGCCTCAATGACGCGCGCTTCAAGGACAGGGATATTTCCGACATCAGGCAGTACATCAAGCATGGGAGGCTGGGGCAGTCGTTTATCGCCGATGAGCAGGTGGTGCTCCTCATCGATGAGATCGACAAGGCGGATGTAGAATTCCCCAACGACCTTCTCAACGAGCTTGACGAGATGTCCTTCCATATTAACGAGCTGGACGAAGAGGTGCGGGCGTTGCACAGGCCCATCGTGATCATCACAAGTAATTCCGAAAAGGAGCTGCCCGACGCGTTCCTGCGCCGGTGCGTCTTCTACTATATCGAGTTCCCCGATGAGGACATGATGGAAAGGATCGTCAAAGTCCATTTTCCCGATATCCACGAGAAGCTCATGCGGGAGGCGCTCAAGAAGTTTTATTGGATACGCCAGGTTGACGGCCTCCGCAAGAAACCTTCCACGAGCGAGCTGCTCGACTGGATAAAAGCCTGCGCCATGGGCGGCCTCGACCTCGAAAAGTTTACCGCCGAAGTGCCTTTCCTCGGCGCCCTGATCAAGAGCGAGCAGGATACGGACAGGGTCGCGAGAATGGCCCAGTCCCATAGCACCTTCGGCATCAGGAGAAGGTAACGGCGCATGTTCATCGATTTCTTTTACCTTCTGAGAAAAAAGGGTGTGCCGGTCTCGGTGACCGAATGGATATCCTTTACCGAGGCGCTATACGGCGGCTTCATGGAATCGAGCCTCAACCACCTCTACTATCTGGGCAGGGCCTTTCTCGTGAAAAGCGAGGCGTATTATGACATGTTTGACCTCGCCTTTCAGGAGTACTTCGGTGGTATCTCCACGGAATCCCTCGAAATAGATAAGGTACTGGAATGGCTTGAGAATCCGGTCAACAAGCTGCCGAAGCTCGACCCCGAAGAGTTGGAAGAGATGAAGAAGAGACTGGAGGAGATGAAGCAGAAGTACGACCTCGAAGAGATGATGCGGATGTTCAGGGAGCGCCTGAAGGAACAGACGGAGCGTCATGACGGCGGCGCCAAATGGATAGGCACGGGCGGCAGGTCTCCTTTCGGCGCCTATGGTTATTACCCCGGAGGCATCAGGGTCGGCGGCGAAGGCTGGATGAATTCAGCCGTCAAGGTGGCGGAGGAGAGGAGGTTCAAGAATTATCGGAACGACATCATCCTCGATGTGAGACAGACCAAGGTTGCCCTCAAGAAGCTCAGACAACTGAAAAGGGAAGGTCTTGTCGAGGAGCTTGACATAGAGGAGACCGTTGACAAGACGGCAAAAGAGGGGGGAGAGATAGAGCTGGTTTTTGCCCGCTCAAGGGAGAACAGCGTCCGGCTCCTCCTGGCCATGGACACCGGCGGCTCCATGGCGCCCTACGCCGACCTCTGCGACAGACTCTTCTCTGCCGCGACGCAGGTCGAGCATTTTAAGGACTTTCAGCACTATTTTTTCCACAACTGCATCTACGAGCATGTATACCAGGATATGTGGAACTCCAAGGCAACACCGACGGACAAGCTCTTTTCCAATTTTCATTCCGGTTATAAGATGGTTTTCGTCGGCGACGCGAGGATGGCCTACTCGGAGCTGTTCGACAAGTACGGATGCATCGACTATTATTATTCCAACGACAAGCCGGGGATCGAGTGGCTCCAGCGTATAAAGGAGCACTTCCCGTATTCGGTCTGGCTCAACCCCACACCTAAGCAATATTGGCGCCACCCCACGGTTGAAGCAATCAGCAAATTGTTCCCCATGTACGAGCTTACCCTCGATGGATTGAAGGACGCCATCAAGGCGCTCACCACGAAGGTGAAGCGGCCTGCGGCGGCCTAGACGAATGCAAAGAAGAATATAGGTCGTATAGGACTTATAAGACCCATATTTTTCTTTCTACCCGGCACTCTGGGCTCGTTATTTAAATAGTTACTTTGCCTCTCATATGAATTATAATCTTTCTGCTTTGTTTCACGGAATCCTATATTATCTCTATGAGAAGCGTCTTACCCGCAAAATCAAAAGGCGCTCCATCCCTACGCACCTGGGGTTGATCCTCGACGGCAACCGGAGGTACGCCAGGGAGAAGGGGCTTGACGACGTGGCGGACGGGCACCGGGAGGGCGCGCGCCGGTTGGATGAGGTACTTCAATGGTGCGCGGATATCGGCATCAGGATCGTGACGGTTTGGGTCTTGTCGCCCGATAATACCAATAGAGAGAAGGACGAGGTAGAAGCGCTTTTCGAGATCATCAGGGACAAGCTGGAGGATTTGTCCCATAATCAGGTAGTAGTGAGGAACAAGTTCAAAGTAAAAGCCTTCGGCAAGCTGAATATACTGCCTCCCGACCTGCAGGAGGCCATACAGAAGTGCGAGGCATCGACCGCCATGTTCGACAAACACATGCTCAACATCGCTATTGGATACGGAGGCAGGGAGGAGATAGTTGAGGCGGCAAAAAAGGCGCTCATGGAAAAGAAGGCGTCTTCCGTGCAGGAGTTGGTGCAGGGGTTAACCGTCGAGGATATTGCCAACCATCTCTACACCTGCGGTATCCCGGACCCGGACCTTATCATCAGGACAAGCGGCGAGATACGGCTCTCCGGGTTTCTGCTCTGGCAGAGCGCTTACAGCGAGTTTTATTTCTGCGACGCCCTCTGGCCTCTCTTCCGGAAGATCGACTTCCTCAGGGCCATACGCAGCTACCAGCACAGAAACAGGAGGTTCGGAAAATGATCCCTTCAAAGGAAGGCGCGGCCACGGCGCATCCTGCGGCTGCCGGGGCATGAACGAAACTCCGCGCCTGGCCGCCCGGCTCCGGTCTTCGGTACCCAGGCTGTTCTTTATTCTTTTTGTTGTCGCCTTCATCTGCTTCATATTTTACATCTACCACGCGGGGGCCTGGAGATTCATCCTTAACTACTACAAGTATTTCTTCGAAGGGAGAAGGTTAAAGGCCTTTCTCGCCTCCTTCGGTCCTTACGCGGCTTTGGCCTTCGTTTTCCTGCAGGTAGTCCAGGTGGTGGTTGCCCCCGTGCCCGGAGAGGTGACGGGTTTTGTCGGCGGCCTTCTCTTCGGCTGGCTGTACGGCACGCTGCTGTCAACCGTCGGCCTGACCGCCGGTGCGCTCATCGCCTTCTGGGTCGCCCGTCACTTCGGGTCGGGATTGGTCCGCAGGATCGTAAAGAAAGAATACTTTGACAGGTTCGACGCTTTCATGGCCACGCACAAGGCCCTCAATATCGCGTTTGTGTTTTTTCTCATACCAGGTTTTCCCAAGGATTCTCTGTGCTATATCCTCGGCCTCACGCGCATGCGGTACCTCGATTTTGTGTTGATGAACGTGTGCGGCCGTCTGCCCGGTACGATTATTCTTTGCATGCAGGGCGATGCGATACGGCATGGGCGGTTTGTCTCCTTCTGGCTGCTCCTTGCCGGCAGTCTCGCTCTTACGGTGGGCCTCTATTTCGGGAGGAATTTCGTCGTCACGTTCTTTGCCTCGTGCTGGCGCGCCCTAGAGAGAAAGAAGGGCGATAAGGGCTGCGAGACCTATTCGGTAGTAAGCAAAGACATCAAGCGAGTGTTTCCTGAGGTAGCCGATGAGGAACTTGAGACTCACGGTCCCGAAAACGAAGGCAGAGAGTGCCCCCACGAGATAGAGGAAGCTTTCCGGTCCGCCGAAAGAGACATGCCGGCCCTCGTAGAGAGAGACGCCGAGCACAATCGGGATGGAGAGGAGAAACGAGAAGTCGACCGCGTCACTCCGTTTCATTCCCAGAAGCATTGCAGCGGTGATGGTGATGCCGCTCCTTGATATGCCGGGCACGAGGGCTATCGCCTGGGCGACACCGATCGCGAGGGCGAACCCGAAGGATATGTCTCCTTCCTCGCGGTGCCTGTGCATCCTTTCCGCGAGCAACATGAGGAGCGATACGGCGATAAGCGTAAAGACCGTGATGTAGGGCGCCCGGAGCCTGGTTTCAATGATATCTTTTAATAAGATCCCGGCGGCGGCCGCGGGTATCGTGCCGACCGCGATCTTCAGGAGCACGCACCGGCCGAAGGCGCCTTCCCTTGCCCTGCGAAAGTCGTCACGGCAGATAGCCGCGAGCCTCCCCGCATAGACGACAAGGAGGCTGAGAAGGGTCCCGAAGTGAAGCACCACATCGTAGGTGAGCTTGTGGATATTCCCCTCGTCCATCTTGAAGATCCAGGGAATAACAACGAGGTGGGCGCTGCTGCTTATGGGCAGAAATTCCGTTACGCCCTGGACGGCGCCCATTATAACGCTTTGAACGGTTGTCATCTGGCAACTCCTGGGGGATGGAAGTTGAAGCCTACCTCAAGGTAGTCCGTATTGAGCGAGGGCGGGAAGGGCGGCAGTGTGTCTATCGACCGGAGCGCCCGGGAAATCGACTCGTCATAAGCCCTGTTTCCCGACCTCTGTTCTATTGTCCAGTCGGCGATCCTCCCATCTTTCCTTATCTTGATCGACACAATGGTAAGGAGGCCCTTGCTGACGGAAAGACTGGGGGAATGCCAGCTCTCCTGAATTTTCTCCCACACGTCCGCATAGTACTTCTGCAGGATCGGATCGTTTGTCCCCGAGCCGCCCGCAGAGGAGCCGGGAAGGCCCGGCCCTTTTACCGCGGCCGCGTCTTTCCCTCCCGACACATCCATGTACCGGGCCCGCGACTTCATCTCTCTGATTCTCTGGTCGAGGCTCCTGACCTCATCCTTTGTCGGCTCCAGAGGCACACCTTTCTTTTTCTGCACCAGCGACCTTTCTTTTGTGCTCGAAACAAGCTTTTCCCTTTCGACGGGCTTCTCCTTCCGGAGGGGCTTCTTCGGTTCCGCCTGTTTTTGCGCCGCGGGGGGTGAGGGCTTAACCGCCTTGCCGGGGAGCGCCTTCGGGGTGCCGCCGCCGGCCACGTCACTTACAAGGTTTACGGAGTAATAGGAAAGGTCGGCCTTTCTGCTCGTTTTCTTCATGGGAATACTGAAGGCCCCTATGATGAACACATGGAGGACCACCGATACGACGAGCATCTTGTACCAGGTTTCTTCTCTCATCTCTCATCTGGGGGCCTGGTGACTATATTGACCTTCTCCACCCCGGCCTCCCGTATGATGCCCATACAGTTCACCACAAAACCATAGGGGACTGCGCTGTCGGCCTTGAGGAAGATCTCTTTGTTGGTTTTGGTTGCAAAGAGGAGCTCTATCGCCGCCTTCAGGTCCCGTATGTCGACCCTCCTGGTATTGAGTATGACCGTCCTGTCTTTTGTGACGGTGACGGTCTGGACCTCGTCCTTTGAGGGCAAAGGCTTCGTCGTTATTTTAGGGAGGTCGATAGGCAGTCCCTGTTGCATCATGGGAGCGGTGATCATGAATATGATCAGCAGCACCAGCATGACATCGACCAGGGGGATGATGTTGATGTCGGATAGTACGCTTTTTGACCGTTTTGGGGCATTCATCGGCTGATAAGGTTGACTATGTAGGCGGAAGCGTTCTCCATCTTGACGGAAACGCCTTTCAGCCTGTTGACAAGATAGTTATACCCGAGCACGGCCGGGATAGCGGTCGCAAGGCCGAGCGCGGTCGTGATAAGGGCTTCGCTGATGCCCGGCGCCACGACGGCAAGACTTGTCGTGCCTCTCATGCCTATCTCCCGGAAAGAATCCATAATCCCCCAGACCGTTCCGAACAGCCCTATGAAAGGTGCGGTATTTGCAGTGGTCGCAAGAAAAGAAAGGCGGTGTTCGAGCCTCTCCGTCTCTTCCGCTACGGAGACCCTTAACACGCTTTCTACTGCCGGCACCAACTCGGCGCCTCCACCCGCACCCTCCTTCTGTCTCCCTGCGATCTCCTTATAGGATGCAATAACGAGCTTATAGAAAGGGCTGTCCGGGTGATCGGCGTACATCGTGGTAAGCCGCTTGAATGATTCAGTGTCCTTTACGATCTTCAGGAACTTCATCCCCTCGTGTTCCGCCACGCTCAACTGCCGCCACTTGTAGAAAATGATCGTCCAGGAGACCACCGAGAAGAAAAGAAGGAGGATGACAACCCCCCTTGCCACGGGTCCCGCCGATAGGATGAGACCGATCAATCCGCCTGAGTATACGTTAAGGTCTGCAATTTCCATAATGATTCATGATATCGTAATAGCAGGGATTTGTAAAGAGTGGAAGAGCAAAGAAAAACCCCCTGGGGGGGTCCCAGGGGGAAAGGGGAGTAATTATGAGAAGTTGCGAAATTAACGGGATAAATATCTGTATGTCGCTTTATTGTGAATATTGTCACATTAAAACTTCAATAAACCAGTGCAATTACCGGTATACATCAGATCACTCTTTTCCACGCACAACCATCTTTCTCTGCCGTGCACGGTGTGTTGTGAATTATGTAACATACCCATTGTATACAGTAATACATATTACCACCTTTGTCAATAGCAATTGTTGTCCCGGAGTAACTTTTTTTCTTAGCGGTTTCTGTTGTAGCCGAATCTCTCTTCAAAGATAGGGGCGATGAGATTGTCCACGGGCGCATAGTCATCGGTGAGAACGATAGACTGCCGGCTCGTCCGCAGCTCCCGCATCAGGTCATCGGGGACCAGGACCGATCTGCCGCGGCCCCGGAGCTTCTCCTTCAGCCACGCGTCGAATCTCGACATATCGCGGTTGCCTTTCGCCGCGACAACGATGAAGGTAGCGATGCGGTTCTTGAAATCGGGCCTGATGGAAAACAAATAGACGTTCCTTTCGCCGAACACCTCATCCAGTGTACGTATGTACGAGGGGAGAAAAGCGCCTTTTTGAAAGCTGTCGATGATATTCGACATGAGGATGCCGTTGTCGTTCAGGGTCTCGCTGAGCTGCCGGACAAACTCTTTGGTAGTGAGGTGATAGGGGATGGAAAGGTCGTTGAAGGCATCCGTTAAAATGATATCATACTTCTCTTTGCAGTTCATGACAAACCATCGCCCGTCGGTATTGAACGTCCTTATCCTCGTCTCCCGGGGAAGCCCCAGATGGTTGTACACCACTTGCGTTATTTCCGGGTCTATCTCGACCACATCGATATGCGCCTTCGGATAGGACAATTCCATGTAGCGGGGGAAGGTATAGCCCCCTCCCCCTATGGAGAGGCTCCTGAAGGCGCTTTGCGGCTCGTACATCCATTTCAGGACCTCGGCGTAAATCCTCTCGTAGTCGTACTCGATATGAAGGGGATCGTCGAGGCTCACGTATGAATGGATGAGATGGTCGAGCACCAGCGCCTCAAGGGGGCTCCGCCCGTCGGAGCTTCTTGTCTGTGTCACCTTGATCGTATAGTAATCGCTCTCTTTGTAATAATGGGTATGGCTATTCAGGGGCATCCGGTAGGCCGAGATATAGAGCGGCACGAGGGAGAGCGCACAGACCGCCACGAAAATGCTCACCGCTATCTTCTTTTTGAAGAGACCGCCCGCCAGGAGGGCGGTAATGATCAGTATGACGCCCATGGTGAAAATGATGTTCCTCGTGCCCATCCAGGAAATCAGCAGAAACCCCGTGGCAAAGGTACCTATAATAGCCCCGAAGGTCGAGAAGGCGTAGATCTTCCCTATGACGTTGCCCGCCTTGTTCAGGCTCTGGAGTGTCAGCCTGACGACGACCGGCGAGATGGTGCCCAGTATACAACCGGGAATGAAGAAAATGATCGCGGTCACCGTGAAGATCCGCCACATCAGGGAGAAAGGGAACTGGTAGGCCGCAACCAGGTTCGTCAGAGGGATGATCGCAAGGGCGGCGACACCGGAGAGAAGAAGCAGTATGCCCAGCGTCCTCCGGCTGGGGTAGCGGTCGATCAGCCTTCCTCCGATATAAGCGCCTATGCTTACACCCGCCAGTATGACGCCGATGATGCTCGTCCACGTGTAAAGAGAGACGCCGACAAAGGGGGCCAGGATGCGGCCCGCCACCATTTCGATGACAAGGGAGCAAAAGCTGGCGATAAAGGTGATGATATAGGCTTCGGGAAGGATCATCGTGTGCTGCCTCCGCGAGAGATTTAATCGGTAGTGCGCACGTTATTTGTAGTAGATTTGCGCCCTCCTGTCAACTTCTCTTTGCCTTTCTTCTCTTCTTTCCCCTTTCTTCTCTTGTCGGCCGGCAGAAAACCTTCGACTCGGCTGGACACTTGTACTTCAGGATTACCGCCCGAAGAGTGTATTCATGGCCACCAGGCGAGAAACTGTCTTGCAGGAGGCACTGCTCGACAGTTACCCATCGCCTATCGTCGTTTTTTCAGAAAGATGCTATTCTACGGAAGGGAAAGTGCGGACGACGGACAGGGCCGCGAAACCCCAAGTGAACACGGGCCGGAAGCGGCGTAGTCGCTCCGGAAGGAAATCCGCCTCCGGCCCGGCCGGCAGCCCCTCTTCGGGGCTTTATTCCGATGACTTATACGACGCACATGATGCCAATGAGGTGTACGACCCACATGCTGCCGACGACTTGTACGACCCACATGCTGCCGACGACTCATACGACTCACATGATGCCGACTTGATCAGCTCGGAATACTTCTCCAGGCTGTAACCGACCACAGCCTCTTCCCCGATCTTGATGACAGGGAACCCCTTCACCTGGAAGCTGCTCATCTCTTGCGATATTCTCTGTTGCTCTTTAGCCGAGGCAAGATCGTAATCGATGTAGCTGTAAGGGACCTTCTGTTCATCAAAGTACTGTTTTGCCTTGTTGCACCACGGACAGGTACTGAGACTGTACATACTGAACTTTTTCATGCCGCAACCCCCAACGCTTCACGTAACTTAGATCACTGTAGTAATGTAAGTCTTTTATTTTCATTGTCAAGGAGCCGGGCAGCGCCCGGGTTTCTCCGCCGCTGCGGTCCTTTCGGATGGGGAAGCGGCGGAGTGTAATGTTGCACGAGCTGATGCCTCATTCTTCCCTACGCCTCGGGCACAAGCTGCCGGTAGGCGTATCTCAGCCTGCTTGCGATAATACCGGTCAGGTTCTTCAATACGGCGATTCCCTCTCCCGGATGATCCTTTATGGCGGCTTCCACGATGTCGCGGGAGATTTTAATTACGCGCGCGTCCCTGACACATTTGGCTGTTGCAGTATACCGGTAGGGTTCGACGAGGGCCGACCATCCGAAGACCTCACCAGCCCTATTGACCGCCAATGCCGCTTCCGTCTCGACGATGTCGATATGGACGTCACCTGAAGCGAGGACATAGAAATAAGAAGCCTCTTCACCTCTCTTGAAGATGACCGCGCCCTTCTTGTAGCTCTGCTCTTCTGCGCCGTTTGCTATCCTCGTGATGAAGCGCTGGCTTACGCCCTTGAATAGATCCGACTCCATTATCGCCATGGCTCACCTCTCCTTTGCGCCCCTCGCTACGGAAGAGCACCCGATTCTGACCCTCCTTAATATATAGAGTATAAGTTGTGAAGAAGACCCGCGCCACAGAACATTCAACTCGGACATTAAGTGTTGACCCGCAGTATCCGACAACACTATATCAGGCAGGTCCGGCCGGAAAAGCAAAGGCGTTCCCCGCCCGGCACGGAGCGGCCTAAAAGAGAGCTTAAGAGAGGACATAGGGGGAGATTATGGGAACAGTCGGTTCGAACATCCTTCTTGAGACAGGAACGAACGAAGTGGAGATCCTGGAGCTTTTCATCGAGGAGGGCGGGTACACGGGATATTATGGGGTCAACGTCGCGAAGGTCCTGGAGATCATCACGATGCCGGCGGAGATCATGCGCCCTCCCCATCTGAGAGGCTCCTTTGTGGCAGGGATCTTTAACCATCGCGGCAAACTGGTTGTTCTCCTGGATTTGGCCGTATGGCTGGGAAGGGCGCGAGTGGAGGACATGCAGCCGAAGGTCCTTATCACGGAGTTCAACGGTATCGTGACCGCCTTCCTTGTATCGGGCGTGACGAGAATACACCGGGCCACTTGGAGTGACATCAGGCCTCTTGACGGCTACGCGGAGGACTTGAGCAATTCCGTGACCGGGGTGATAACGTTGGGTGAGAGACTCGTCTTTCTCCTGGATCTGGAAAAGGCGATTAGCGATGTCGACCCCCGGCTGGCGATATCCCTTTCCCGGACGATTGGGGATACGGTCACCGGCGACTACAAACCCATACAAGTATTACACGCGGATGATTCCCTCGTCATTCGAAAGACGCTCAAGAACCGGTTGGAGGAGAGTCGCATCTTCGCGGTCGAGTCCATGGCGAACGGCGACGAAGCCTGGTCGTACCTGGGTGAGGTGAAGAAAAAATGCGACGCCGGCGGGGAACCATTGAGCACGTATATCGATGTGGTCCTGACAGATATCGAAATGCCCGGGATGGACGGATACCATCTCTGCAAACTGATAAAGGATGACCCGGCGCTCAAGTCGATACCGGTTGTCCTCTTTTCCTCTTTGATCACTGAAAAGCTGCTGCATAAGGGAGAGGCGGTAGGGGCTGACGGACAATTCTCGAAGCCGGACCTGACGTTGATGCGGTTCATGCAGGAAGCGGTGGAGAGGAGAAGAGCGGCCGGCCCGGCCGGCTGACGGCAGGCATTACCCTAAAGCCAGATGACGAGGACGCATCGAAGGCCGAAGGGGTGACGGGGATCGGTAGGGAGCTACCCCGCTACCGGTTTGAATTTGGGCAGCGTGACCTCGGGGGTGACCTCGTCGAACATAACTTCCACGGGCATGCCGATTTTCAAATCCTCGTTCGGGTATCCCACAACCGTGCTCATCATGCGAACCCCTTCCTCCAGATCCACGATGACCAGGTTGTAGGGCGCGTCGGCCTCGAAATCCTGCGCGCCGCGATGGCAGATGGTAAAGGAGTAGATGGTGCCCCTGCCGCTCACCCTGACCCATTCGACGTCGAAGGAAAAGCAAGATGGGCAAAAGTCGCGGGGATAGAAGTAGTGCCGGCCGCAAGCCCGGCATTTCCGGATCAGGAGCTCGCGTCTCTTGGCGCCATCCCAGTAAGGCTTGGTCTCCGCGTGTATGTACGGGAGGGGTTTCTTATAGTCGGTCATCGCGTCGCACCTAATTAGCTAATCACCTATCGCATCGATCCCGAGGATCACGGTCCCGCTCGAGGCGAGGGAGCCGCCGATGCCGTTGCAGAGTGCCGTCTTTGCGTGCGCCACCTGGCGGTCGCCGCACTCACCGCGTAGCTGTCTGGCCGCCTCGATAAGCAGAAAAATGCCGAACATGCCTGTGTGGAGGTACGAAAAGCCCCCGCCGCTCGTGTTCGTCGGCCGGGATCCGCCCGGGGCCAGCCGCTGCCCTTCTACAAACCGCCCTCCCTCGCCCTTCGGGCAGAAACCCAGGTCTTCCAGTTGAAGAAGGACGGTGATCGTGAAGGAATCGTAAAGCTCAAGCACGTCAATGTCCGAAGGGAGAATGCCCGCCATGCGAAAGGCCCTCTCACCCGACGCCTTTGCGGGGCTTACCGTAAGATCGGGCATGCCGGTTATGCTCCGGTGCGTGTGCGCCGCGCCGCAGCCAAGCACCAGGACGGGTTTTTTTCGGAGGTCTCTCGCCCGTTCGGCGCTCGTAAGAATGACTGCCCCGCCTCCGTCGTTCACGAGACAGCAGTCCCGCAGGTGGAGGGGGGTAGACATCATGGGCGAGGCAAGGACATCTTCGATGCTGAGGGGGTCGCGCATGGAGGCCAGGGGGTTTAGGCCGGCCCATTTCCGCGCGGCCACCGCAATCTCCGCCAGTTGCGCGCCCGTCGTGCCGTACTGGTACATGTGGCGCTGGGCCGCGAGGGCATATGTCGGAATAGGGACCCAGCACCCATAGGGTATCTCGAACTGTTCTTCCGGTTCCTGTGCGGCCCCGGATGCCCAGTTCATGGCAATATGCTTCTTGCGGTCAGAGAGGCGCGTCTCCGCATAACAGACAAGGGCCGTTTCGCACAGACCCGCAGAAATGGCTGCCGCCGCGTGCTGCACGTGAAATTCGAATGCGGACCCACCCGGCATCGTGTTGTCCGAATAGGCCGGGCATATGCCAAGGTACTCAGCGACCATGATCGACTCCATGGTGAGCCACCCGGCGGAGAAGAAGCCGTCAACGTCGTTCTTCGCCAGCCCCGCATCGTCAAGCGCCCTGTCCGTCGCCTGCGCGATGAGCTGGAGGAACGTCTTGTCCGGGGTATACCCGAGTTCCGATTCGCCTACTCCCACGATGGCTGTTTTCCCTGTTATGCTGCCCATATTGTGCTCTTTCTGTCCCCGCCCCTTTCGATGGCAGCAAAGGACAACACGCGTCACCGCGCACGTGCATTTTAAACCTTCGGGGGGGATAAATCCAGAAATATCGAAGCCCGTAAAGGGCCGGGCTAAAGAGGCGATTGTGGAAAAAGCGGCGAGACAGAAAGGCAAAGGCCCCGCGGGAGTCCCGCGGGGCCTTTGCCTTTCTGTGGGTTTAAGCGGGAAGCTTGTTTTAGTTTCCCGCCCTTATGGACATGATATCTCCATCCTGAACGATATACTGCTTTCCTTCAAGCCGCCAGAGACCGGCCTTCTTGCAGGCCGGGAAGTCGCCGCAACGGATAAAATCTTCGTAGGCCACCGTTTCCGCACGGATAAATCGCTCGGACAGGTCGGTGTGAATCGTGCCTGCCGCCTCCTGGGCGGTGATGCCTCTACGGATAGGCCAGGCCCGGCATTCGTCTTCCCCGACGGTGAGAAATGAGATGAGCCCGAGCGTCTGGTACGCAAGACGTATCAGGCGGCCCCTGAGCAGCTCGGCGAGCCCGTATTCCTCCATGAAGGCGGCACGGTCCTCCGGCGCCATCACGACGAACTCCGCCTCTAACCTCGCGCATGCGGCGATTACAGGCGCCGCGTCCGACAAAGCCAGCCTGCTGTCAGCGGTGATGACCTCCAGCCGGCCCATCATATCCTCCGAACAGTTCAGCACCACCATGAGAGGCTTCCGGGAGAGGAACTGAAAGCCTCTGAGCGCCTTTCCTTCAGACTCCGGAAGACTCAAGCCGCTGAGAGGCAATCCCTCGTCGAGGTGCGCCAGACATTGCGACAGCATGGCCTTTTCCTGTTCCAGCATGGTCCCGTCCTTCTTGCCGGACTGTTTCTTGATCCGTTCAAGACGGTTTTCGATCTGCACCATGTCGTCGATAATGAATTCGGCGAGGAGGCTGTGAAAATCGGCGGCAGGTTTGGCGGGCACGCCGCCGTCAAAATTCTTGAGCACTACCAGGAAGGCGTCACTCAGCCTCATTTGCTGGAGTTGTTTCGCCGGGATGGCCTCGTTCTTCATATCGCCCTCGTGGATCGAGTCCGTATCGTAGACCTCAATCCGGCCGTACACGGTCTTTTTCGGATGGAAGACGGCAGAGAGCCTGTCCACGCGCTCGTCCGGCACGTCGACAATGGCCACACTCGACCTGTTCGGACCGCTGTCGGCCGCGATCCCGCTCATCGCCGTGAACAGGGTCGTTTTGCCGCATGCAGGGCTGCCGATAATCGAGAGGTGCATCTATTCCATCTCCTTGATCCGGGGGCGCAAAGACTCTATAGGATAGCTCAGTTGCCCACGAAAAACAAGGCCGGACAACGCGTGTGACACAAGATATTTCTCCTTCTTCTGAACGGGGAGGCCGTCTTTGGCCGGCTCTTACCTGCGGAAAGCACATCCGTGACGCCGCTTTCGAAAGACTTGTTTTCTCGACTGAATCGCCTTATATTATGGCCTGTTTAAGAACCGATTGATCACATAGCAGCCAATGCCCGAACATGGAAGGCGCCCGGACGTCAGGTGAAGGGCGCCTCTTTCCGGGCCGGGTAGAAAGAATTAAGGAGGAAGAAGGTGACAGATAACGGGAACATTGGGCAAGATGCCCAGGAGTCGAGTATCGTTGGAGAAATAAGCCGGCCCGCCTCGATGGCGGCCCTGCCCGAGATTGTTGAATTTGTCGCGTCGCTGGAGAGGCAGGAGGGCTTCAGCGATGAAAGGATAAAACAGGTAGCCTCCGCCTTTCAGGCGGCCCTTGAGAACGTCGTCACCAGGGCGTACAGGAGCAGGAGCGGAGAAATCAAGATCACGTGCAAGCACGACCCATGGGGAAAACTCCTCATCGCCATTACCGACACCGGCGAACCCGTCAACATACTCCTCGCCGACGTTGTTTTTGCAGGCGAGGAGGTCCCGGGCGACGATGAGATGAGGGCGTCGGCGCGGCTGATAAAAAGGATGATCGACAATATTGAATACAAGAGGGTAGAACAGGAAAACGTACTCAGCTTTTTCGTCTCGGGCGAGGTGCGCGGGAAGCGGTAAGGGTGCTGAGCCCGGGTAATTGACGGGAGGTAGTCAGTGGACGGCCAGGAAGGAAAGTTTACGTCCTCCGCCTTGCAGGTAAACCTGGAACGCACGGCCGCCAGGGTCGAGATACCTGAAAGGTACCGGGACCTCCTCAAGGTGGCGGAGACCCATTACGGCACACAGAGGCGGACCCAGGAGCTTCTGGTCGAGTTGAACCACCCCTACGTCAACTGGGATTACGTGCTCACCCAGCTCAAGACCCTTTCCATTGGCGATTTCTACGACTTCAACGACCATCCCGACGGCTATTCCGCCCTCGTCACCATTCTCGACATCCACTTCGACGTCATAGGGGCCGACGTGACGGAAGAGACGAGAGAGAAAGCCGTCCGCTACCTTTTCGATTTTCTGAACATAGTCATTGCCAGGAGCAACACGCACCTGACGCGCAACATGCCTCTTTTCTCCCGCACGATCGACCGCCTCCTCGGCCTCCCGCCGCTGGACGACGGGATTATCAAGAAAAGCTCCACCTATGTCAAGAATATGGCCGAGTTCCTCCTCGGCATGAACGCGGGCACAGCCGATGCCCTCGGACTCCTCCTCAAGCGTGCGTTCAGGGCTACCTACCAGTTCTGGCTCTCCCAGCCCGACCCCGCGGACTGGTTCGGCGCGGACGGGGCGACTCGCGAGATGGCGGCTGCTTATCTGGAGCTGATCGCGCCGATCAGCCACGAGAACCTCCGGATACTCTTCGACCGGGTCAGGCCCATGGGGGACCAACAGGTCTTGCCCGGTGAGCGCGCGCTAGCCTCCTATCTCGACATGCCCGATTATTTTCAGATAGTGAACGCCTATCTGCTCATCGCGGACGAGCTTGAAAGGTCTGAGGCCTACGCCGGTAGGGAACACCTTGTCAAGCTCGATTTCCTCCTGAAGGTGATCAATACCACCGGACTTTCGGATATACACGGGAGCGCCCTCATCGAGATCAACCGCTGCCTCAGCATGGTTTTCAGGGAAGAGACCCCTGAAAACCTGAACGACTTCATCCGGAAAATATTTTTTCTCCTCAAAGGGTACACCCCAAGGCACACCTACCGGAACACCGTCATCGCCTGCATCACCACCATTGCACGAGAAGTCTTCAAGCAGAACAACCACCCCCTGGTCGACACCTTTGTCAGCGAGTTGATAGGGTTCGGCTTCGAACAGCCGGACGTGTCGGGAGCGACCGCAGAGTGGCAGATCCGGGTAAACTCGGCCCACATAGAAAACATACGCTCCTGGCTGGCCATAATCGCCATGAAGCCCCGGTGGACAAAAAAGCTGCTCTCCGCCCTCATTGTCAACCTGAAGATAGGGGGCGTCTTCGTGCGTGACACGGACCTCCTGCAAAAGGATATCTCCAGCCTTCTCAACTCGGATATCGAACCCGCTTACAACCTGGTAAGGCAGCTCCTCCCCATCCTGCCCATCTATTTCAATGAAATAGGCGCTGAGGGCGAGCTCCGGGAGATATCCACAAAGATCGATGAGCTCTCATTCAGGAATGACCAGCTCGTCCATTTCGTCCGCAAACAGTCACACGTCGAGAGCAACAGCCGGCTGGTCACGTTCATGGAGGATATTTTCAGATACTGGCATTCCGGCGCAAGTTCGTATATCGAGCTCCATATCCCCCCCGAGCTGGTCGGCGTGATCAAGCCGAGGGATGAGTACTTTGACGGTCTGCACCGCATATTCGAGGTGCTGTTTCAGAAAGTCGACATGAGGCCGCAAGGCTTCCTGGAATGGGACAGGGCGAGGATTTCCCGGGAGATCAACGGGATCAAAGGGGTCCCTGAGAGGGATAGGGAGAGAGGGGGGCTCTGCGCTGCGCCTCTACCAGCTTCTCTACAAGAAATACAACCCCCAGCATCTGGACCTGTTAAGAGATTTGGAAAAGACCTATCTCTTCGACCCCCTGCACCTCCGCTCTCTCGAAAGGTCTCTGAAGAGCAAGAATTACCGGAGGGCCCTGGAAACCGTCCTCGATTTCCTCTCGGTCCTCAAACAGAAAATCCTTTCCCCTGAAAAGACCCATTATTCGGAGAATATCTACTATAAGAGGCATATCGCGGCGGGGATTCCTTCCATGTACGGGACCTACAGGGAAGAAAAAGTCGAGGCCGTCGGCCTTTCTCTGAGACTGGAGAGCCTCGCGACCGTCCTTTTCGAGCGGCTCAGGGAGTCGCTCAACCTCAAGTTCATTACGAGGGGTACCCTGACAAAGATACACCAATGCCTTTGGCTCTACATAAAGGCTCTCGATCTGGAAGGACTGGCAACAGAAGGACTGGTGCTGAAGGTCAAATATATCACCTCAGCCCTCAAGGTAAAGCAGTTTTCCGTGGACCAGTACCTCGACATTTTCAGGTTCATCTCGAAAGGGGTCCAGGATATCATCAGGGACTACTATATTGACATGCACCGTCCGAACCTCCCTCTCATCATCGGCCAGGTCGAGCAGGGTCGCGCAAGCGGCGCGACCGGTCCCGCCGTTGACGAAGAGATGGTATTCCAGCTTTCGGAGAACTTCTTGAGGTCCATCATCTCCTCCGCCTTCGGTCTGCAGGTGATGGACGCCTTTATCAACGCCATAATCGGGACATTGAGCGCCGAATTGGAGAAATTCAAGGACAACAAACAGATACTCAACATAGTCATGGCCTACGAGCCGGAGATGACCGTAACCCCCCTCTACAAGCCGGATAAGAAGATGGACAACCAAATCCTGATCGGGAACAAGGGATACTACCTCAAGCAGCTTATGGCCCTGGGGTTCCCCATCCCTCCCGGTTTTATCATTACCACCGAGGTCTTCCGAGGCTACGATGCCCTTGCGGACTACAAGTACATTTTCAAGGATATTAGCCTGAGGATCGCAAAAGAGATTGCGAAGCTCGAAAAGCTGACGGGCTGCAAATTCGGGGACCGGAAAAACCCGCTCCTGCTTTCGGTGAGGAGCGGGGCCACTGTCTCTCTCCCCGGCATGATGCACTCCTTTCTCAACGTCGGGATCGACGAGGCGATAGCCGAAGGTCTCGCCCAGAGGGAAGGCTTCGGCTGGGCCGCGTGGGACTCCTACCGGCGCTTCCTTCAGATCTGGGGCATGTTCCACGGCCTCGACCGGAATTTCTTCGACACCATTATCGATACATACAAGGAGACTTACGGCGTAAGGCGGAAGATAGAGTTTAACGCCGAACAGATGAGGCAGATCGCGCTGTCGTACAGGCAGGCCATGAAGGAGCGCGGCATAGGGCTGGGCGACTCGCCCGAGGAGCAGCTTCGCGAGTGCATCCTCCAGGTTTTTGCGTCATGGGATTCAAAGCAGGCCCGCATATACAGGCATCAGATGCACCTGTCCGACGAGTGGGGCACGGCGGTCATCGTCCAGGCCATGGTCTTCGGCAACTTGAACGATCAGTCCGGCTCGGGAGTCATTTTCACCCGCAACCCGAAGGGATCATCCCCCGAGGTCAGCCTCTCCGGCGACTTCATTTTCGGCGTGCAGGGGGACGACATCGTATCCGGCCTTGTCGAGACCTACCCGATCTCCGAAAAGCAGCGCACAATTGAGCAAAGGCAATCCGATATTTCCCTCCAGGCAAAGTTCCCCGCCATTTACGCAGAACTGGTCCGCCTCTCCGAGATACTTATCTACGAAAAACGCTTCAATCATCAGGAGATCGAATTCACCTTCGAGAACTCGACTGCATCCGGTCTTCATGTCCTCCAGACACGCGACATGGTCCAAGCAGAGACGCGCAAGCTGAAGACATTCAAGGACGCGGGCGGCCTGCGGGAATCGATGATCGGGACGGGGATAGGGGTTGCGGGCGGCGCTCTCTGCGGCAGAAGTGTTTACTCCGAAGAGGATATCAAAAAGTTTCGCGCCGAAGAGCCCGGTACGCCCCTGATATTGATACGGCCAGATACGGTCCCCGACGACGTGGGCATACTCCTCCAGGTGGACGGCCTCCTCACTGCAAGGGGCGGGAGCACCTCGCATGCGGCAGTGACCATTCCCCAACTGGAGAAGGTGGGGGTGGTGGGCTTCAGCCGGCTCAAGGTCTACGAATCGGAAGGGTATAGCAAAGTCGAGGGGTGCATCGTAAGGTCCGGTGATTTTATCGGCATAGACGGCTGGAGCGGCGCGGTTTATTCCGGCAGGCACGACATAGAAGGGTAAAGGTCCTTTAATAGCTCTTATACAGAACCAGGCCGGACGATTTCGCGCTATGCGCAAAAAGCGCCCGGCCGGTGTTACGTCAACTGCTTGTGGGCATAGACAACCAGATCGCCCATTCTGTTCGTATAGCTTCCATACTCGTTGTCATACCAGCCGAAGACTTTCGCGTGCACGACCGGCACCTTCATCCTCTTTGTGGGCATTGACTGGAGCACTGCGTCAGGGAGGCCGGGGATCCTGGACAGGTCCACCTCTATAAAGGCGCTCCTCGTATGGTTAAACTGCCCCTCGATCACTACTGCCGCGTCCATGCCGATAAGATCGGTCGACACGTTCTGTTCTTCGCTGTAGACTACGAGATGTTCGGGGTCTTTCTCCGCTCTTCCCTTGTAAATACCGTTAATCAGCTTCGTGTTGATTGTCGGCACCCCATCGCCGTTGGTCACCGCCTGGAAGGTGACGTTCAGGACGATGAGAGATTCCGTATTGGTCGGTACGCGGATCGAATCGGCCATGAAACCGATGCTCTTGACCTGTGGTATCACCTGGGAAAGGGCCTCCGCCGCATTGGTGGACGTGAGAATGATATTGTTCAGGATACTCCGGTTCTTCCGGAGGTCCTTCTCGCCCGCCTTCGGGACGGAGTCGAGCACCGCCTGAGTATTGGTCACGGCATGCACGGTAGACATGGAGGCGGTGAGCACCCTGTTTGTCTCCTCGGTCTCAAGGAGAGGCTTCACCATGTGGGCCAGGGCGGTGGTGGTGCAAGAAGCGGCCGACACGATGCAATGCTTTTTCACATCGAAGGCCGGATGGTTTATGCCGTAGATCACGATCACCGAGTCATCAGGCAAAGAGAGGGCCTTGTTCTTTATCTTGAAGGCGGAGGAATTGACCACAACCTTTGCGCCTCCCGCCAGGTGACCCCTTATAGAGCCCTTCGCGTCATCAGCGGGGAGAGTAGGGTCTTTGAATTTCCCCGTGCACTCCGCAACGATATCTACGCCATAATCGCGCCAGGCGATACCGTTGGGATTCCTCGCCTCCCGGAGTACGGTCACCGGTATTCTGTCGATCAAAAGCTTGCCCTTCTTGTCATCAACCACCTCGATGATCCGCTCCGCCTTCACTCCGTACAGGAACCGGTGAAGGAGCCCGTATGTTGCATCCCTTTCGATCAACTGGGCGATGGCGTGGAGGCTCGTCCCTACCTCCCGTCCCTGGTTGACAACGATTTCTTTGAAGTATTTACGCCCGATGTGGTGCCACAATGTAAGCTTGCCTATCCTGCCGAGTCCGTTGATGCCGAGCACCGCAGGCCGATTCTCGAAAACCTCGATCTTAGTCATAGCGCACCCCTCTCGATCATAAATGCTTCCTTTAAATGTATACACGATGGGAGGCCGGAAGTCAAGATACTTACAGCGTTTTTGCCGCATGTTTCCTGGTTTTGCTGACAATTTCCACGTAATTTCCGCGAAATTACATTTCCCTGTTTCACCATATTCGAAGGCGGCCTTAAGCCCGGGAAAGGGCCTTCCGAAAAGCACCTCCGGGAACCTGTCCAGCATATTGCGGCAAAGAGAGTAATGGTATACAATAGTGTACCGGCCGGGTATGGGAAAATGGAGATCATAGAAGAACGCCTTCTCACTACAATAAGGGTGCGCGTCATACGGGGAGATATCACAACAGCGCCGGTGGACGCCATCGTCAATGCGGCCAATTCCCATCTGCAGCACGGCGGCGGCGTAGCAGGCGCTATAGTGCGAAAAGGCGGCAGCATCATACAAGAGGAAAGCGACCGGATAGGCTATGTGCCTGTTGGTGAGAGCGCGGTCACCACGGCCGGCAGGCTTCCGGCAAAATATGTGATGCATACGGTAGGACCGCGCTGGGGAGAGGGTGATGAAGAGGCGAAGCTAGGGTCGGCCGTGAGGAACACCCTGGAGCTTGCCGAGAAGAAAGGGTTTGCGACTATTGCCATGCCTGCCATAAGCGCCGGCATCTTCGGCTTTCCGAAAGCGCGCTGCAGCCGCATCATCGTGCATGAGATCGCTGCCTTCGCTCCCCGGGCGAAGAGCGTCAAAGAGCTTGACCTCTATCTAATGGACCCGGAGATAATCGGTTTGTTTGCACAAGAGCTATCACGGATAAGAGAGGTCTGAGACACGCATGTGCGGTATATTCGGCATATTTAACCACCGTGAGGCATCCAACCTCGTATACCTGGGGCTTCATGCCCTCCAGCACAGGGGACAGGAAAGCGCCGGCATAGTGAGCACCGACGGCGCGACCATGTACATGCGCAGGGAAATGGGTCTTGTCTCCGATATATTCGACGAGGAGGGGCTGCAGGAGGTCAAGGGACACGCGGCCATAGGGCACGTGCGGTATTCGACCGCGGGGTCGAGTTCACTCAAGAACGCTCAGCCCTTTGTCGTCGACTATTCGAAAGGCTCCCTCGCAATAGCCCACAACGGCAACCTCACCAACGCAAAGATCGTTCGGGAAGAGCTTCAGAATTACGGGTCCATCTTCCAGTCGACCATGGACACGGAGGTCATCGTTCACCTCATCGCCCTCTCCCATGAAAATTTGACCCTTGACAGGCTCATCAGCGCCCTGCGGAGGGTCGAGGGCTCCTATTCACTGCTGCTCTTAACCGACAAGGAGATGATCGCCGTTCGTGACCCCTATGGCTTCAGGCCTCTGGTCCTCGGAAAGTTGAAGGACGCCTATGTAATCTCGAGTGAGACATGCGCTTTCGACCTGATAGAGGCGGATTACCTGCGAGAGGTGGAGCCGGGAGAGGTGATCCACATCTCGAAAGACGGCATCCGCTCTTATTCCCCGTTTAAGAAAGTGGAGCCCCGCCGCTGCATCTTTGAATATATCTACTTCGCCCGGCCCGACAGCCAGGTATACGGCCGGACCGTGTACGGCGTGAGGAAGGCCTTCGGGAGAGAGCTTGCAAGGGAAAAGGGTGTCGAAGCGGACGTGGTGATCCCCATACCCGACTCAGGCATAAGCGCCGCCATCGGTTATTCTCAGGCCTCGGGCATTCCTTTTGAAATGGGTCTTATGAGGAACCATTACATTGGGAGGACGTTCATCGAGCCAAAGGAATCGATCCGCCATTTCGGAGTAAAGCTGAAGCTGAATGCCGACCACGAGACAGTGAAGGGGAAGAGGATCGTCGTGATCGATGACTCGATAGTGAGGGCAACCACAGGCAGGAAGATCATCACCATGCTCCGCCAGCAAGGGGCTAAGGAGATACATTTCAGGGTCACCTCTCCTCCCACCCGCTTTCCCTGCTTTTACGGGATCGACACGCCATCCAGATCGGAGTTGATCGCCTCCTCGCATAAGATAGAAGAGATAAACAAGTATATGACGTCAGATACTCTCGAGTACCTGACCATAGACGGTATGAAGAGGGCGATCGGCAACGGTTCCGGCTCGTTTCACTATTCCTTCTGTGATGCGTGCTTCTCGGGTGACTATCCTCTCCGGTTCCCATGGGGGATGGAGCTGGAGCAGATGGAACTCTTTGTGAAAAGATAGCATAGGTCGTATTCGACCTATAGGACGTAGTAACGGAAACTGCCTTGGAGGTTGCATGGAAGAGGACAGACGATTGCTCAGGATACTGAAGGACCTCTCTTATGAAGAAGGAGATTTCCTTCTCGCGAGCGGAAAAAGAAGCACTTTTTTCATAGACTGCAAAGAGACTACCCTTAACCCCGAAGGCATGTACCTTGTCGGCCACCTTATGTATCAGCGCGTCCTCCAGGTACCGGGAATAGAAGCTGTCGGCGGCGTGAGTATCGGCGGTGATCCCCTGGTATGCTCGACGGTAATTGCCTCTTATGCCTTACGAGCGCCAATCCCCGGGTTTTTCATACGGAAAGAACCCAAGGGCCACGGCACGAACGTCTGGATCGAGGGGAGGAAGAACCTCAAAAAAGGCATGAATGTGCTCATCCTCGAAGATGTCGTCACGACCGGCGGCTCTTCCCTGAAAGCGATAGAGGTGACGGAACGGGAAGGCTTAAATGTCAAAGGCGTCATCGCCCTGCTCGACAGGCTGGAAGGCGGCAGAGAGGCAATAGAAGGGAAGGGTTATCTATTCAACTCAATATTCACTATCGATAATTTAAGGCAACTTGTGTAACTAACCGGTAGCTGAAAGGAACAGATCAGTTGAGTTGGTGAATAGGTGAGGGCGTGACTGATTTCGAGTCCGTTCTTCCCATTGCCGGGGGACGAACGCCTGCGGAAAATCCGATGCGAGAGCGCCCGCCATGTCCTATTACCGGTTTCACTCAACACCGCGCATCTCCTGGCTATGTTGCCGGGCGGCCTCACCCGCGGGTCTGCCGCAGTCAGGCTCACCCGGTGCTCTCACCGGCTCGTCGCAGGTCTGCAAGCGACCCTACTGGGCCATGATGAGGTCCACCTTAAACTGCGGACATCTCTCGAATTCGACGAGAGACGCCCTTCCGGCCAGAGGACAGCATTTTCCGCATTTCGCCCATTTCACACATGTTGCGGGGCCCTGACAAAGCTCACAGGAGGCTGCGTCGAACCAGCTACAGGTAGAGCACGGCGGCCCTTTTTGTCGCCTTTCCGCTTCGCCGCTGAAAAACGTTTCAAGGTCTTCGTACGTGTACGGTACGCCGGTTCCATAATCGAAGACTTCATCCATGAAGGCGCCTTCCTTGGGCCGTCTTTGTGGGGCAGTCTCTTGCTCGCCTCCTTACGCTTCCTTTCCACTGTCCTTAACACATAACGGACCCTTTACAAGAATCATGCCTCTTATCGGCAGTCTATTACTCTTCTTAAGTTCCGTGGAAAAGGCAAGTCCCGGAGGCCCCTTCGTGGTGGAATTTTGTCTTGTATTATAAGACATGTCTCATAATACAAGACACACCATCTCGTCACACAAGACAAAACTATGTTCCTCGCATACCGTTTTACAGGGTGCCGGCCCGGACGGCACGCCACAAATCACTTGGAATTGAATCCTGACCCATTGTACATTATAGGACAGGCGTTATTTCGGCAACATGAGAGGGTCTTTTTGGAGAGGGCAGGCACGGAACTGAAAGGGGTGGGGGGATGGCTGCTGCTCCTCTGCGTCACCCTTACCGTTCTTGACCCGTCTGCCGTCCTTATCAACCTGTTTTTTGTCGCTGACGCGGCAAAGCCCTACTTCGCCAGGCATCCTGGATTTTTTAGGCTTATTTTGGTGAACGGCGTGGCGGGGATAGCGCTCTCTGTCTTCAGCCTGTATGCCGGGATATCGTTGTGGAAACGGTTCCCGGGTGCTCTCGACGTGGCGCGCAAATACCTCAAGACAGTTTTCGCTTACTCCCTCATTGCGCCGTTTCTCCCCCGCCTGGTGGGATCAACCTTCCATGCCTCAGACGAGACATTTGTGATCAATTGTCTCAACTCGCTCTTCACCATCATTTATACCGGCATCTGGTATTTCTATCTGAACAGGTCGGCCAGGGTGAGGACAACCTACAGCGAGAACCGGTAATTGATTTCCTCCCCGCTCATCGAAAATGGTGATTCTTCCACTCCTTGTGAATAACATCGCCGTTAAGAGGAGTCGTCTGCTCCCAGAGGCTTATCTCCCAGTCGGCCAGTTTTCCCGGTTCAGGTATCCAGGGCGGCACCGCAAGGCGAAAGTAGCGAGCCAGGGCATAGACATGGGGCTCATAAGACTCACGGAGGCGTTGAAGTCTGCGCTCTGCCTCACGATCGTCCGTCAATTTCAGACCGGCGGCTTCAAGCATCGACCGGAGCCGTGTAAAGCCCTCATCACCCAGCCTGTCGTTTTCATATTTTTTGGGCGGTCGATTAAAAACCGCCGCAAGGTCCACGATAGTATGGCGCGCCATGGCAAAGGTCAGTTCCGCCTGTCTCGTGCATATACCCTCGATACCGGCCAGCACAAGGGCCGAAGTATCAAGCACCGCGGTAAGAGCTGCCAGCCACGATTGGTTATCGTGCTGGGAGCGATAGTGGGCGAGAACCGGGTAGGAGAGATGGCTCTGGAGCAGCTCGGCCGACCACTGCTCCCATTGGGATAGCTGTTCCCGGAGCTCCTCCATGCCGCCCTCGTGGTTGTGCTTCTCCAGCATGCGAACCGCGGTGGGTGGGGATCCGGCCCGTGCGTCCAGCATGGTGATACTCGCTTCACGTCGTGAAAAAGACTGGTTGAGAGCGGGTAGATAGGCGACGACAAGGGCAAGAAAACCAAAACCCATTCCCGCTTCGATGATCGTGATGACCCTTGCGCCAAAGGTTATCGGCCTCACATCTCCGAGACCCAGGGTGAAAAAGGTGGTGCCGCTCATGTAGAGGTCGGCCGCGAAGCCTCCGAGCTGATCAGGCGCAGCCAACGATGAACCGAGCGCCCAGTAGAGCAGGCCGAAACCGACAATAAGCACTGCGGCCCAGACGCAGGTGAGAAGCAGCAGCGACAGGGGCCCGTAAAAACCGAGCGCCGTGTCCAGCCGGCTTCCGGACGAGAACGCATGCGCCAGGAATGACCAGGGGGGCCAGGTGAGCCGGTAAAAGAGGCGGGCGAGTCTTAACCGGCGTATTACCCGGCGGGGAAGGACAATAGTCTCAAAACCGTCCCAGAGGACGACCACGATAAGTATAATTCCGATGATTCCGGCCGCGATGCTGATGTTGATTGCCATTCTAATGAAAGGTAATTCCCGGCAGAGGGCGAGTCAACCTGCGGCAAAGGCGCCGGACGGACTCTTGCCGCTTCCATACAGTCGCGCGCGAGGGGCGGCGCACTCCTCCGGCCGGATCAGGCGCCTTATCCCTGCGCCTGGCCGCCCATTTGTTCGACGACTTCAGGCGCCAATGCGATATCCTGGGCATCCTCCGGAATGTAGGATGGGTCGAGAGGAGTACCCTGAAGGCTCGCGACCTGGCTGTCCATAACTGCAAGCCTGTCCCGAAGCTCCTCGTTCTCCACAGCCATCCGGTCGAGCTCCGCACGCCAGTGCTGCATGGCTTCCTCGTTTTGATGATGGTAATACATGAGCGCATATTGGCGCTCCCTTGCGTGTTCCAGCATGAACCCGAGAAAAGCTGTGTCCCATATCCCGTAGACAGGGTACATCCTGTACATGTATACCGGCGGGGCGTAGTGGTAGTGCGCATAAAAAACATCACGCCGGTAATGATAGGTAGCCGGGACCATCCTTAGCCGGGCAAAGAGGGCGCGGTGAGCCGCAGGCGAAAACCTCCACGTATAGGGCATCTGTCGAAACATTGTCCGCTGCTCCCTGCAGTGCTCCACGGCCCGAAAATTCTCCTGCCTGCTCACCTGAACATCCATTTTCCTGTGCGGCTCTCCCCGCATGCCTCCGGCCGGCCCCGGCACATTCGGCCGCATAGCCCCTTCGGTCCGGCGATACGCCGGTGTTGCGGGCGACAGACCTGCACGATATCCCGGTTGTCCCTGTCCCGGACCACCCGGCCTGGGAGAGGAAAAGCTCGACCCGCCCCCGGGGGCCCAGGGTCCGGCAGGCCGACCGACCGGGCCTGCCTGTGGCATCCGAGGAGGCCCGGGTCTGTTGTGGGGCGTATTCTGCATCATCCGCGGCCCCGGCCTCGGCGCCTGTCTGTGCGATGGCGGAGGTGTGTTCTTTCCTTCGTTCCCATAACCGTTACCTGCTAAAACAAAACACGCGAGCGAAAGCGACAGAACCGTTCCTGTCCAATCCTTCCCTTTCATCCGTATCTCCTTTCAGCAACCAAAGGCAGCCGCGAAAAGCCGACCGCGATATCCGCCACTAAAATGTTGCCCTTAAAGCCCCCATTCTCTCTGCCTCCTCGTGCCTCTAAAAGCGGGCAAAGGGAAAGACTCGCAAGGCCTAGAAGCTATCATCACTTTACCAGCATTGAAAAAAACTTGTCAACGTTTATTTGACAACGTTTGATAAGAGTAGAAATGTCTTGACAGAGAATGGTGTGATGAAGTGAACTATGAAAATAGCCGGGCCTCCCGGCAAAGCATTTGCGCTTTCCAAGAGCCTGCAAGCGAGGTAGAGTGAAATACCTCAAAATCCTGATTTTGATCATGTTGTTGCAGTGTTTCATCCTGTCCTGTCCTGCCTTTGCTGAAAGAAAGACCTTCGAAAAAGAATATACCTATCAGGCCGGCGATGACGACAGCAAGATTTCGAGCAGGACCATCGCCCTCAGGGAAGTAAAAAGGCTCATTCTAGAGGAACTTGGCACCTACCTTGAAAGCAGGACGGAGGTGAAAGCGTTTCAACTCACGCGAGATGAAGTAATCACCCTGAGTGCCGGCATAGTGAGCACGGAGATCATCGACGAAAAGTGGGACGGTCGCACCTACTACCTAAAGGCAAAGGTGGCGGCCGATCCCGACGACGTGATAAAGGCTATCGACAGACTCCGGAAAGACAGTGAAAAGACCGGGGAACTGGAGGAAATGCGGAGAAGCATGGGGGCTCTGCTGAAGGAAAATGAGAAACTGAAACAAGAGCTGACGCTGGTTAAGGATGTAAAGAAACAGGTAACGCTGGCGGCATATGAGAAGAATATCAGGGCGCTGAGTGCCATGGAATGGTTTGAAAGAGGATATGCGCGAGACGTGTCGGGCGATTGCGGTGAAGCAGTCAGGGCCTACGGCAAGGCCATCCAGCTCTACCCCGAGTACGCCCCGGCCTACAACAACCGCGGGAAGTGCTACGCCAGGCTTGGGTACTACGGGCGAGCCGTCCAGGATTTTGATAACGCCATCGCGCTCAATCCCGGACTTGCGATAACCCACTACAACCGGGGAAATGCGTACAACAGGCTTGGCAACTACCGGCAGGCCATCACGGATTTCGACAGGGCCATCAGCCTGGGCCCGGGCTTTGCACCGGCTTACAATAACCGGGGGAACGTCTATCAAAGGCTTGGCAACTACCGGCAGGCCATCACGGATTTCGACAGGGCCATCAGCCTGGACCCCGGCTTTGCAACCGCCTACTACAACCGGGGGAACACCTACGACAAAATAGGCTACAGGCAGCAGGCCGTCGCCGACCTGATAAGGGCCGCCAGACAGGGCCACGAGAATGCGGGCAGCGCGCTGCGGGCAAGGGGCGTGGCCTGGTAGGGCAGGTGCGCTTAGCCGGGGCATGACATCCGAACGGGTCTTTTAAGGAGGACGATATGAAGACATATACGCACGCCATGATTTTGATCGTCTTGACTCTCTTCGCGGCCTGCGGGGGCTGTGCGTCGAGGCAGGTCGCGAGGTGTACCGCGCCGGAGGATAACCCGAAGCTCCATTATGTGACGGGCATGGATCTCATCGAGAAAGGAGACTTTCAGGCGGCCCATCAAAGGCTGGAACGGACGATCTACTGTAACGAGGCCTTTTCTGCCGCTTATGACGGCCTCGCGATTGTAGCTGCTCATATCGCCGCGGAGACGACGGACCACGCGGTCAGGGCCGCCAAGGAGGGGCTGGTGGAAGATTATCTGAAAAGGGCTTTTGCCGAGGCCCGGAGCAATGAAGACAGCTTCGCCTACCTGATAGCCGTGATACGGTCGCAGACTGCCCTGGGAGGGAAGGCGTTCATAGAAACCGCTGAGGCCGCGTACCGGCAGGCACAGGGCCTGGACGTAAAAGGGACGGATCTTCCCTATTACCAGGGTAAGGAGGCAATCGACTACTACATGGGCATTGCCTACCGGCAGGCACAGGAGTTCCGGGAGGCGAAAGGCAGATTCGAGGCGGTCCTGAATGCGACGAAAGACGGGAAGTGGAGCGGGAAGGCTGACAGGGCATGGAAGGAGACGGACAGGATCGTGCGCGCCATGGCCGGGGTAACCTTCTCCGACCTCGGGAAAAAGATCGCCGTGAAGAGGACGGTCTCACGGGCCGATCTGACGGTCCTTCTCACGCACGAGTTTAAGCTGGATACTTTCTCGCCGAAAGAGGCCGCGCGTTTTTCCCAGGCGCCCCGGGTCCCTGTTGATGTCGCGTCAAGCCCTATCCGCGAGGAGATTCTCGGCGTCTTGAGGTGGAACCTGAGGGGACTGGAGCCGTCATATGACGCTGCCTCCGGCGCCTATCTCTTCAACGCCGCCAGGGTGGTGAAGAGGGGGGAGATGGCCCTCCTTCTTGAGGATATGGTAATCAGGGTTGCCGGCGACGAAAAGATCGCCTCCGCCTATCTGGGACATGAGAAGTCGCCCTTCAGCGACATACCGCCTACCTCGCGTTTCTATAACGCAGCCATGAACGCCACCACGAGGGGACTCATGGAAGGTGAGGCCGGGGGCGCTTTCCGTGTAGATGAGCCGATATCCGGGGCCGATGCGGTGCTTGCCCTCAGGTCTCTGCAGCAAACGATGAAAGGCCGTTAAAAGTGAGGAGGAAGGCATGAAGAAAAGGCTGTTCATTCATCTGGTCCTGGCCCTTGGCATGTGTGCGGGCAACGCCCTTGCCCAATCCAACGCCGACCCCGTGGGCGAGCGGTTCGCCAAGGCAAACCAGTGGCTCCATCAGGAGAATATCTCCATCACCAAAACCACTACCCAGGCATTCAGGGACGGATACATTGTTATTGAAGGCGAGGGGCTGCCATCGGCCAATGCTGCGACCCTTGGGCAAAGGCGGCTGACGGCGCAGCGCGCGGCCGAAGTGGTGGCGTACCGGAATCTGGCCCAATTCCTGAATGGGGTGGCCGTAGTGGGCGACTCGACGACACAGGACATGCAGATACGGTACGACACGGTCAGGACCGCCGTGAACGGCTTCATCAAAGGGGCCCAGGTAATCTACAAGGATTACAATGACCGGGAGCGATCGGCGATGGTGCTTGTTAAGGTCGGTATGACAGGGCCGGAGAGCTTCGGCGACATGATGTACAAGAGACTCCTGGGGAACCCGCAGGCGGCTCACGACCTGACAAGCAGCGCCCCCCCGGTCAGCCCCGGCCTTGTGCCCATCGAGCCCTATGACGGGATGATCGTCGACGCGACGGGAGAGAGCTTCAGGCCGGCCTTAATAAACCGGATATTCACGTTGAAAGGGGAAGTACTTTACGATCCTTCGCGGGTCGAGCAAAAAATTCTCGTGGAGAAGGGATGCGGCGAATACACAAACAGCATCGAAAAAGCCAGGGACGCCCTCCGGCAAAGAGGCGTGAGAAACCCCATGGTCGTAAAAGCTGCCGGAGTCGCCGGTCCGACGGACTTGCAGGTTTCCGAAGAGGATGCCGTAAAGATATTCTCCGCCAACCAGAAGACAAACTTCCTGGCCGGAGCGCGGATCGCCTTTGTGCTGAAATGAGATGCCCCGCCGGCGGGGAGCTTCACAGGGTTGTGCGGGCCCTTGTTTTTGTCTTCGGAGTTCTCCTCATCCCGATGCTCCCCGGACCCCCCCTTTCCGCAGATACGATAGTACTGGAGGGGAAACTGGACAGCACTCTGCGCATCTCCAAACAGATGCGCTGGACCGTGGACCGGCCTCTCTCGCAGTTGACGGTGAACCTTGTGATGCCTGTGAGCTTCTCGAATAGGGTCCTCTCGCAAAGGGTGACGAATCTTCAGGTTAACATCCTCCCGAAACCGGCAAGTGTCGAGGATGAGCAAGACGGCCTGGGCAACGTCCGTAAGAAAATCACGTGGCACGATTTGAGGGCGGACCCCGAAGTGCGGATCGTCTTCGACGCGCGCGTGGAAGCGGTGTTGTCGGCCATGGAAAGCACGCAGGCTTTCCCGCTGAAGGAGCTCGCTCCCCCTGAACGGCTCTATCTGAAGAGCACTCCCCTCGTACAGAGCGAAAGCCCCGGGATACAGGCGCTCTCGCGGGAGCTGACGCAGCATGCAGCCACGGAATTCCAGGCGGTCACGGCGGTTATCAATTATATGGCGGATAACATCAGGTACGTCTACAATCCATCCCGGTACGACGCCCTTTCCACCCTCGGGGCCGGTTCGGGGAACTGCACCAACGCTGCCCATCTTTCGGCCGCCATCTTGCGGGCCGCGGGCATACCCGCCAGGGTTGTAGGCGGGACCACCCTCGATAAGCAACTGAAGGTCCCCATGGACGGCGTCAGAAGCCTCGTCCAGACCATGGGCAAGGGGGGGCACGCCTGGATAGAGGTCTACTTTCCGGACCTCGGCTGGCTCTCATATGACCCTAAGCAGTCGAAACAGTTCACCTCGACACGGCATGTCAAGGAAGCTCACGGACTCGACTCCACAGATATCGCGGAGAACTGGACAGGCACGTCCTATGCCCCGGCATACTCCGGCGCCATCGACGCCCACTTTATCGAAGATGACGTCAAGGTGCGGCCGGTGTTTATGCAGGACATGCCAAAATCCCACGTGATGAGCAACAACTTCAAGGCAGCCGTCGTTGTTTCGGAGGCCGTAACCGAGCCGGTCTCGCCGCGGCCTGCGGTCGAGAAGCCGCCCCCTCCCGTAAAGCCGTCTTTACCCGGACCTACCGCTCCGGGAGAGGTGCTCCTGGGTAATATCGAGTTTCCAAGCCTCGTCGCGACATACAGTATCTCGGGTGACACAGGGTCGAGGCTCCTCGACGCAGAGACGGCCGAATATGTGACGTCAACATACGTCTATGCCCAGGCCTTCACCATGGACAAACCGGCGACAATCCATGAAGTTTCCCTTGCTATGCACAAATTCGGAGGCGACGGCACCCTCTACATGGACCTTGTCGGGGACGACTCAGGTAAACCTGCCTTGCGGGGCTGCCGCTCCCTTCCGGTTTTTCTGGACACCTTCCAAAAAAAACCGGGGTACTCGTGGCTGACCTTCACATTTCCGGAAGGGTCGCCCGAGACAATGCTCCGGAAGGGCAAGTACTGGATAGTCCTGCGACATTCGGGAGAGGCGGTGATGACGTGGTTTTTCACCCCGGGTAAATCTTACAGCGGCCCCGAGGATACGCGCTCGACATCGAGGGGATACCTCTGGGAGGACATCCTCGCGTATGATTTTGTATTCAGGGTAAAAGGGGTGCGGTAAAGAAGGCTTCTCTGCGATTATTTCGCGATTTTGACCGAATACACCTGCTGGCTGATGCCCCCCTTTGTGTCCTTTATGGTAATTCTCAGCTTGTGGTCGCCGGGAGGAAGGTCCGCCCTTTCGATCCTCACCCCGGTAGGCCCTAAGTATTCGGCCACTCTCCCGGTGATGTCGATCGAGATCAGTTTGAGGTATTCGAGCCTGAAGCTTTTCAGATCGACCTGCGTGCCCTCCCTGGGCACGAAGTTTATGATAAGCCTTATCGGGGCCTTGTACTCTGCGTCGGGTGGTGGCTCCACCACCTCGATTTGAGGCCCCGTGGCATATTTGGTCTCGATTACGGAAAAAGATTCGGGCATCTCATAACACGTCCCCGACGCGCACACCGTACGGGAAGCAGCTTTTTCCTGCCCTTGCACAGACCCTCTGTTGATATCTTCCTGGGTTAACAGGGTCATGGCATGTGCCGGGGCGCAGCCCCAGAAGGCAGCGAAAAAGATCACGAAGGCGGCGATGACAGGCGCTTTTGACAGGGATAGCGTCATTCAAGGGATACTACCACGCCTAGGGTGACAAATCAAACAGAAAAGAATCGGCGGCAATCCACGTGCTTCTGTGCTATATTCATGACTGGAGTCCATTTGCGAAGTACCGGAAGGAGGCCTCGCCATGCAGATGAACCATGTTGAAGGAAGCGACTATGGGGCGATAAAACTCTTCACCCTGAGCACGTGTGTCTGGTGCAAGAAAACAAAAGCCCTGCTTAAAGACATGAACGTCGCCTATGTTTATGTCGATGTGGATGTCCTGGAGGGCGCGGACAAGGAGAAAGCCCTTGACGAGCTGAAGGCTTTCAATCCCCGCTGCTCCTTCCCCTCGCTTGTCGTCAACAACGACTGCATCGTCGGTTATCAGGAGGACAAGATCAAGGAGGCGCTGCAGCGGCCGTGGAAGTAGACGGGGACCGGGACGAGATAGACCTTCACTACCAACGGCTTTTGTCGGAGGCGACAGCGTCGGGATATTTCCTCAACCCCGACGGAGCCTTCGCCAGGGACCTGGTCAAGGGTCTTGTCACCAACCGGAAAAGATATGGCTACCAGTCATGTCCCTGCAGGCTTGCCTCCGGCGACTCTGCCGAGGACCGCGACATCGTCTGCCCCTGCGACTATCGGGACGCGGACCTCGGTGAGTACGGCGCCTGCTACTGTGCCCTCTATGTATCCCGGGACGCAAGTGTTGGACTGGAAGAGATAGGCCCGGTCCCGGAAAGGAGACCGCTGGCACGGGAGGCGTATACCGAGTCGAAAGCCGGCTCGGCTCGCCCGGAGGCCCCCCTTGCCTATCCTGTCTGGCGGTGCCGTGTGTGCGGCTATCTCTGCGCGAGGGAAGAGCCGCCCGGGATATGTCCCATATGCAAGGCCAAAAAGGACCGCTTCGAGAGATTCATGTAGCGGCTGAGTGCGCCCATAAGGGCTGCGGCCTTACTTCGGGTACCCCTGTGTTTCGAAGGCAAGCCCTTAAGGAGAAGAACCCATAGAAAAGAGATATCCTTCTGTAAGAGAGGTAACGGACGCTGATCGCATCGGTATGGTCAAGGAGATATTCTCCACGGTCACCGGCCGGTACGATTTCCTCAACCACTTCCTGAGTCTCCGGCGCGATGTGTTCTGGCGCCGCTTTACCGTGAAAAGGATGTCTTTCACCTCGACGCACCGTTTTCTCGATGTCGCCACGGGAACGGCGGACCTTGCGATAGGCGCCGGTCTCAGCTATCCCGGGATCACCATCGTAGGTCTCGACTTTATGAAGGAGATGCTCGACGTCGGACAGATCAAGATAGCCGGGGTCGGTCTTTCCGAAAGAATTCAGTTACTCCGGGGCGATGCGCTCTCGCTGCCCTTTCCGGGCAATTCCTTCGACATTGCGGCGATCGCCTTCGGCATCAGGAACATCCCTGACAGAGTGCGGGTGCTCCGGGAGATGGCACGGGTGGTAATACCGGGCGGCCGAATCATGGTCCTGGAGATGGCCTTTACGCCCGGCTGGTTCTCGAACCTTATCTACCACACCTATCTCAACCGCCTGCTGCCCCGCATTGCCAAAAGATTCTCTCTAAACCCACGCGCATATTACTACCTCGCCGATTCGATCATGAATTTCCCGCCCCCCGACCAGTTCTCCGGACTGATGCAGGAAGCGGGCATGGTGGATATAGAGACGTATAAGCTGACGTGGGGGGCGACGTATCTCTACATTGGAAGAAAACCGGGGGGTAGATAACCCGGCCGGGCTATTTTCGCGCCTGGCTTTGTCATCGTGCCATCCATCAAAAATCTCTCCGGCCGGAAAAGACGTTACGTACTTTCACCTACCTTCAACTGGCGTGTCTATCTTAAGGTCTCAGCATTCGCGATTGCCACCACTATATTCCTCGATCAGGTGATTCTCTGGCCTTTCCGCATCGAAAGCCGGTTATCATCGGCACACCGTGCCGGCCGGAATGACAAAACAGGAGCCTTGCCTCACGCAAGACTCCTGTTTGTTGTCGTTATGGTGAGTGACCGGCGCTCGCCTTAACCCGTCCCGCGGGCAGGCAACTTTACCGAAAAACTTACCCCTTTCTTGTCCGATTTCTCCGGAGCATCCCAAGACCACCCAGGCCACCCGCAAGGAGTAACAAAGAAGGCGGGACGGGAACAGGGGCAACAGCCGTGTCGTAAATGACGTATCCATTCGTGGCGGTATTATTCGTCCAGTCGATTCCCGCGACCCCCTTGTCCACGTTTCCACCGGTAGGGGAATAGCCGTACATGTTGAACGCCACCGTGTCCCCATATAGACCGGTGAAGGAGTAGGTGACTGGTACCGCATTGCCTAAGCCTGGCGACCCTCCTTTGAGGTCGACGAACATGAGTAATGACCCCGTGCTGCTGCTCTGACCGGGATACAGAGCCGTAGCACTCGAACCTGGTTTCGTCGTCTGCGGTCCGTAGATGAAGCTCGAACTGGTGAAGGTTTGGTTGTATGTACCCCATGCGAGGTTGACGCCGAAATTGCTGGCGATCGATCCTTGCACGGACACAAGAAGGATAAAGTCGGTCACGCCGCTGCCGGCGCCGCCGGTGTCGTAGGCAGCAAGAGAGCCGGAATAGGAAGGACTGGTGGTGTTTATTGAGGTCAACCCAGTTCTGCTGGTTGCGCCAACGGGGCCAACCCACTCGGCATTGAGTCCTAAGCCGGCGCTAGCGAAATCAATGTAGAACGTAGTTGCCTCATTGGCGACATTGATAGAGAATCCGTGGTAGCCCGGCAACGGAAGGCCCGGCAATGCAGTAGACCCCCATGCGCCTGACGCGACTGTGAGAAACAGTATACAGCTCCACAACAGGGCTCTCTTCATGATTCCTCCTTGAACCATTCCGGTTACTTATTGGAACACTTTGTAATTATATTCTATAACTGTATATTCTTGTAATGCATATGTCAACGAAATTTACCGTCACTGAGACAATTCAATCTGTGCCCTTTATGCGGTTCGTCAGGAACTCGGAAACCTGGAAGTACTAGCCGATTTGTTCCCAGGTGATCTCCGAAAGGCGAAAGGTATCATATCATCCCAATAAGGTACACCTATCCCTCGGCTGGGAATATGGCCGGGGCCCTCCCCTCCCCATAATCTAAGAAGTAATGCTGTAAAATGTGCTTAAGAAAAACCAAAAATTGGCGATCACAATTATCACCAGGGAGAACGAAGAAATTGGTGCGACAGAGATGGACCGTGCTTCGAGGGGGATCAGATGAAATTCCGGGTTCTTAGTATTCAAGCCCGCATGAACATCGGCTTTGGTATTTGGGTGCTCTTTGTCGCGCTCCTTTGCCTCACCACTTTCACAGGCACCATGAAGGTGGACGCAAGAGCGACAGAAGCCCTCCAGGCTCTGGATCAAGGGGCGGGGTCGAAAGGTCAAGCCGTGAGCAGCGGCGTCACTGAAATTCTCAGCATCAACAGGGTGTTGAGGCTGTATCTTCTTATATTTGGAATCGCACCTGTGATCCTGGGGTATCTTTCAGGCGTTGCGATAAAGAGAAGCATCCTTCAGCCCCTCGGCCGCATGACCTCGATTGCCTCAACGCTCGCGCAAGGCGATCTCACCATCGACATAGGCGCCGCAAGAAAAGATGAGTTCCGGGATGTGAAGGCCGCCTTGCGTACCCAGATCGAGACATGGCGAACGGTCCTAAGAGATATGAAATCCTCTGCCGGTGACCTTTCGCTGGCGGCCCAGGAATTGAGCGCCGGCGCGGAACAGATGTCGATAGGATTTGGTGACCAGGCAAACAGGTCTTCACAGGTAGCCACCGCCTCCGAAGAGATGTCACAAACAATCGTGGATATGGCAAGGAATACAAACAGTATCGCAGACTCTGCGTCCCGCACGGTATCGGTGGCAAAGGAAGGCGATCAGATCGTTACCAGGTCTACCGAAAAAGTGAAGGAGATCGCCCACATCGTTGACAACTCCGCCTGCCTTGTGAAATCCCTCGGGGAACGATCACATCAGATAGGCACTGTAGTAAGCGTCATTAAAGATATCGCGGATCAGACGAACCTTCTCGCCCTCAACGCTGCCATAGAAGCCGCTCGTGCAGGGGAGCAGGGAAGAGGATTCGCAGTAGTGGCCGATGAGGTCAGAAGACTTGCCGAAAGAACGGCTCAGTCGACTTCGCAAATAGAGGAAACGATTAAGGCAATTCAGGATGAAGTCTCGAAGGTGGTCAGTTCAATGGACAATGCCACGAGCAACGTCAATCTTGGCGTGGAACTTGTGATACAGGCCGGTTCTGCCCTTCAGGCCATTGTGCAAACTGCCGGTGACCTGCAGCTTAAGGTGCACCAGATCGCCTCCGCTACCGAGGAGATGTCGGCAACCTCGGAGGAAATTAATAGAGATATCGAACAGATAGCCTCCGTTTCAAAGGATGGATGTCTCCGAATCAGGCAGGTCGCAGACGCGTCCATCCAATTGACAAACCTTTCCAAGACCATGGAGAAGACCTGGGGCCAGTTCAGGCTACCCTAGCCTCAAATCCTTTAGGGCCGGGGAGCCGACTCCCCGTCTTGCCAAAACATCGACCCTTCTCAGCAAGGTCGGCACCCGATGGGCCACGTGCATTGCCCTGATTTTATCCGATGCTGCGTAGGGGTCAACTCCGGCAGAGGTTACATAGAGAGGCCTTATGCTCCCTCCCCTTAAGACCTCAATCGCTGATGACTTTCGGTGTTTCGATTTCGCCACGCCGACGACGGGAATCTGCCCGGCAAAGGACTCGAAGAGATACTGTCCGAGGCCCGGCCGATCCCCGAGCATCACGTAGCCGTCTATCACCATCTCATCGGGGGTTTCATCAAACTGCTCAAGGAGCCGCAGAATGCAGGGAAGCTCGCGCCTGTAAAACTGCCCGGAGACATATCGCGAAACCCCGTATATGAGACCGGCATATTCCCCGGCAGTTTCCGCATCCCGGTACCTCTGGAAAAGCACGGCTGCGGCCGACGCGTATTCATCCCCAAAGTAGTGAACGTCAAAAAGCCGCAATCATTCCTTGCAATCCTTAAGGGTGTAAAGCCCGTCATCGTATCGCCGTCTGTGAAGGACCCGATGACGATGAAAGCACGCGTAAAGGGTGAAATCTGCCGTCGGCTATCCGCAACAGGCAGAGCCGGATGCAGATTCGCTGCATCCACAGGTCGGCTCTTTGCCGCTCAGTCGTCCCCTCACGATGGCCCACGCGCACCCGACGCCCGCCCGCACATTCACTGCCTGGACCGGACAGTTCTTCGCGCAGGCCCCGCACTCCATGCAGGAATCCCGGTATCTAATCTCCGCCTTTCGTCCGTTTGTCGTTTGAATAGCAAAAACAGCGTGGGGACAGACTTCGACGCACCGGCCGCACCCCGTACACCTTTCTGAATCGAGGTCGAGGGTAACCACGTCTTTCAGATATTGCTGTCTCATGTCGCTTCTCCTTTTACAGTATGCCCAAAGCCTGGCCCGCTGCTTTGCCGAGGAGGACCACGAACCCCAAACCGGCCGACACCGCGAGGGCTCGGAGCGCTGTCTTCATCTCCCGGACCACGCCGGACAGGGATGTGTAGGTCGAGGCCCCTGTAAAGTTCATGGTGAGATAGCCGCTCACGGCAGGCAGGACGAGCAGATAGAAGAGGGCCTCGGTCCAATGGGGGGAGAGCGAAAAAATGAAAATTATGGACCAGACGAGACCCGCAACCCATCCCTTCCAGGCAAACGCCCGGCCGGGAATATACGGCAATAGGGACGGTGCCGCGACGGCACCCGCGAGAATGGCCCCGAGGAAAGGCACGAATGCAATGAACGTATAGTCCACGAGGCGAAGGAAAGAGGCTGAGGGATTGCGTATCAGCATCAGGAGAAAAAGGAGACCGATCAGGATGAGAGTGGGTTTGATCGCACCTGCCAGTTCTATCGGTGTAAGCACCAGCCGGTCCATAAAGTTGAAACGGACCTCGCGCATCTCGGGTGAAGCTTTGTTGCCCGCTTTAAGAAACGCAGGCAGATCGGCGGCCCTCACCGGGCCGTAGACTACTTTGAAGCCTGTTTGTCGCTGGACCTCATGGGCGGCTATGCCGGGAGCGCCGAGCTGCGGAAGGATCAAAAGACGGTGTGCGACCACGTCCGATAAACCAAATCTATTCACCCGGCTTACGAGTTCCTCGGTCCCAAAAGTCCCTTTGCCTGCCGCACACCAAACATTGATCCCCTTGGTGTCGAGCACGAGAATCCAGGCATCGATCCCGGTCAGTTCCCGGCGCAATCGGTCAAAGCTCATCTTGTAGTTCGCGGAAACAAGCACGGGTGAATTTGCGTCTGGCGTCCCTACCGCATAAAGACCCGGGGTAATCGTGTAGTGCATTCTCCCGATCCCCCAGCGGGCCTTCCACGAACCCATGACATCGCCGGCACGGAGCACCGTGGTGACCCGAGGGACGATCCCGGCGACAGTCGACACCGTTCCTGCCACCCAACCCGGTATCTTCTTTGCCGGGTCGAACCTGTCGGCGAGCACTTTGGGCCCCTTTCCCTCAGCCGCGCAACCGCACCCGCGACTGGCCTCATTGGCTCCACTTCCGCACCCCATCTTGATCCCTCCTTTTTTCGTCATTCGGAACCACAGCACCGGTATTTCTTGCCGCACTGCTCCAGTGCGCCGGCCACCATATCGAGACTCTCCATTATCTGCAGATGCTTATCCTCGGGGATAAATTCGAAGACCCTTGTCAGGTAGACGTTGAACAGATGCTCGATGGTATCGAACGCCTTTTTGCCCTCGTCGGTTAATGTGAGAGAAACGTAACGGCGGTCCTGGGGGTTGAAAAGCCGGTTGAGAAGACCGCTCTTGACCATGTTATCCACCGTCCGGCTGAGGTTGCTCGTGTCCACACCAAGCATGCCTGCCAATTCCACGATGGATATCTCCTTGCGCTCACCTATCGCAAGAAGCGCGTGACATTGCGCCATCGTAACGCCGCAGCACTGGATGTCGTTTCTTTGAGACCAACCTAACTGCTGTTCCACCTGGCGGACTCTCTCGCGAAATCGCTTGATAACCTCTGCGTCCATACTCCCACGTGCCTCCCGCTGCTGTGCCGTATCACCATTAGGTGTTAACGACACTAGATGTAATATACATATATTGTAGTTAACCCTATTCTCGATGTCAAGCAGTTTTTTGCGGCCTCCGCGCAGCATAACATCGACACAAAGCATCACGACGACCATCAGTGGATTCGGCTCTCAACAAAAGCTTGCCCTGAACCCACTCTCAATGGGTGCCATTCTCAGTTCAGCTAAAAAGAAAGGCTCGGCTGCAATTGACAGAAGCTATGGCTACGCAGAGAAAGAGACAGTTTAGTTAGACTGGGTCAGTATCCTCAGTATTCCAGGTTTTTTTACTTCCGCCCCTATCCAGAAATTGCACACCTGCGGTCCCCCTACCGGTCCCGGCTACCGGTCTTTTCCACCTTCCGGAATAGTAAAAGGCAAGACTGATGGTCATCGTTGTCATAAGGCTGAACGAAACGCCAACCCATATCCCCGTGATGCCAAGGTAGGTCTTTGACAACAGCCATGACAAGGGCACCCTTATCCCCCACAACGATAGAAAGGTAAAAATCATCGTTATCATGGTGTGGCCTGCGCCGTTAATGATGCCGTTTGCTATTGACATAATTGAAAAGAAGATATAGCAGGAACCTACGATACGTATGTAGGTGATTCCTATATCCATTACTTTTGCATCATTCCCGAGGCCAAAAGCGACAAGTATAGGTCTGGAGAGGAAGACGATAACGAGTGATAGTGAGATGGTCATGACCGACGTGAGTATATTTCCCCATCTGAATATATGCTTTATCCTTTCAGGTCTACCGGCGCCGAGGTTCTGTCCGGTCATCGAGGACACCGCCATGCCTAGAGACATCGCCGGCAAGAAAACGAGCATATCGATTCGCCCGACAGCGCCGAAGGCATTCGTGGCGGCACTGCCAAAGGCATTGACGAGGGTCGCGATAACTATTGTGCTGATGGAAACGAGTGACTGCTGGACCACTGATGGAAGGCCTATTTGAAAGATCAGGAGGGCCACCTTTTTGTCGAGGATGAACCTCCTCGGATCGAATGCCGCTATGCGACTTTTTCTGTTAAGGTAAGCAATACTGATTACTAATGTTGCGGCCTGCGATAAAATTGTCGCATAGGCAGCGCCATTGAGGCCGTGAAGAGGAAAGGGGCCAAACCCTCCGATCAAGAACGGATCCATGATTGCGTTCATTCCCATACCGATGCACGAAAATGTCAAAGGGATCACCGTATTCCCCATGCCCCTGAGTATCGAATGTATGAGAAAGTCCAGATAAAGCATGGTAAAATTGGCAAGATTCAACTTAAGATAGCTTGATGCCATGGCGAAATTTTCTTGGGGCGTATCCATGAGTCTCAGCAGAAAATCGCTTGAGAGTATGCCGGTAACTGTAAAAAATCCTCCAATTATCAGTGACAGCAAGAATGAATTGCTCACCACCTTTTGAAGCATGTCAAATTGCTTTGCCCCGTAGCACTGTGCAACAAGTATGGTAGTCGCCAATGACATGCCGATAAACACGCCTATAAGCACAAAAATGATCGGAAAGCTGGCTCCTACCGCGCCAACGGCATCCTTTCCCACCAAATGCCCGACCCAAATGATATTGATGATGTGGTAGCTTGTCCGTGCGAGGTTGCCTATGAGCAGAGGGATGGAAAAAGCCAATAGATGTTTTGGGACGCTTCCCGTGGTCAAATCCGTCCCTAATGTTTTTCCATTTAGCTCCCCGTTCTCGTGAGGACGGACATCGGGGATTCCATGCACGTCAGCGTAAAGGCGGCCCGCCCCCGCTCATTGTACCACCTTTGGAGTTGGCTTTCCCGCACGTATCTGTTGCTTGGGATGAACGCCTCAGGCGCAACGGGCTTATGTCCCGGCGAGCTGTGCGGCCCGCGGTGCGATGTAGCTATTCTTGACCTTCACTGTTCCCCTGTCCGTATTATAATTGCGATAAGGAGGTGAAGCTGCAATTTGCTTGTGCGGTATCTTCGGGTGAAAGGAGGTGAGACACATGTTCATAAGAGAGAAAGGCTTGCTTGGAGGCGTGAGCACAGAGGCAAAGGGCATCATAGAGAGCCATAAAACGTGGCAGACCTACAAGGAGGGGGATCTCATATTCAAGGAGGGTGAGGAAGCGGGCCACCTCTACATGCTCGATGACGGCAAGGTCGACCTGCTCGTGGGAAAGCAGCAGGAGACGCGCTTTCTCGCATACTATCCAGGCGAGGTCTTCGGCTGGTCGGCCCTGCTCAGGCCGCACCGCTACCTTTCGACTGCCCGCTGCATGACTCAATCCGCTGTGTCGAGGATATCCATTGAAGCTATCCGCCGGATACTCAAGGATTACCCCGAGGACGGCATCCTGATTTACCAGAACCTGGCCGGTATCCTGGGCAGGAAATTGATCGAGGCGTACCGGGATCGGCAGGCGGAGCCCAAGCAGGTGACTTATGGTGGGTAGGTGTTGATCTGGGGTTACTTGAATTCGGACAAATTCAAAACTATGCTTTCCCAAGGAGGACACCATGAAGACCACACTCTCGATCCTTAAGGCCGATATAGGGAGCGTAGGGGGTCACCTTTGCCCCAGCCAGCAGCTGCTCCAGAGGGTAAAAACATTCCTCGAGCAGAACCGGAAGGGTATCCTTGACGATTACTTTGTCTCCCACACGGGGGATGACGTGGCCATACTGGCAACGCACACACAGGGGGTGGGGAGCGAGGCCGTTCACAAGCTGGCATGGGACGTCTTTGTCGCAGGGACCGAGTGCGCCAAGGAGCAGGGGCTCTATGGCGCGGGCCAGGACCTCCTCAAGGATTCCTTTTCAGGCAATGTGAGGGGTATGGGGCCCGCAGTGGCGGAGATGGAGATCGAGGAGAGGCCAAATGAGCCCTTTCTCTTTTTCGCGGCCGATAAGACCGACCCCGGTGCCTACAACCTTCCCCTCTACCTGGCCTTCACGGATCCCATGTACAATTCCGGCCTGATGCTCTCCCCCAACATGGCAAAGGGGTTCAAGTTTGTGATTATGGATGTGGCCTATACGGAAGGCGACAAGACGATAGAGCTCGATGCCCCGGAGGAGCTCTACGATATCGCCGCCCTCCTGAGGGACAACGAGAGATTCGTCGTAGAATCGGTCTACTCCAGGGAGACGGGTGAGATCGCGGCCTCGGTGAGCACCACGAGGCTCCACAATATTGCAGGCAAGTATACGGGCAAGGACGACCCGGTCATGCTCGTCCGCGTCCAGGGATCCTTTCCCGCCACGGGAGAGGTGCTCTCGCCCTTCAATATCGGCCACTACGTTGCCGGCTTCATGAGGGGGAGCCACACGGGTCCCCTGATGCCGGTGCGGATGAACTCCGCCATTTCCTTCTTCGACGGTCCTCCCGTGGTCAGTGCCCTTGCGTTCTGTGTCCACCACGGCAAGCTGACAGAGCCGGTCGATGCCTTCGACCATCCCTACTGGGATTATGTGAGGTCGATAGTCTCGAGAAAGGCCACGGAGCTGAGACGCCAGGGCTTTTCAGGGTGCGCCATGCTCCCCTATTCCGAGCTTGAGTATGGGGGTATCGTGCAGAAGATGAATAAATTGACTCCCCGATTCAAGGTGAGGGGTTAGGGCGCTGGAGCCCGCCAAATACCGGACGGGTATGGTACAAATTCCCTCCTGCGCGTGGTACCAGGACTTCTACTACGGCGTCCAGGACGGATAGGAGACTTATAGCTTGTACGCGTTAGCGGTGCATTCCGGAATGAAAGAGAGTAACATGAAGTTCACCGGGAACCTGATTCATCGACGACTGGGTGAAACGCATGGTTATGAATCATGGTATTCCCTTTGCTTTCAGCGCTGCCATCGTAATCTCTTGACGAAAAGCCTCATCGCCTTTCTTTCTTATCTCAAGATTGGTTGCGAAGAAGCAGACCTGTCCTCTTGTTTCCACGTACCCAACGTACCAGCCTTGCTGAGGACAGATCCTCATTGCCCAGCCGGTCTTAGCCCTGATCGTGAACTGGGGGTTTTCTTCGACGATCATAACTCGTTTCAATAACTGCATATTACTCTTCCGGTAAGGTAATGACTCATTGTACAGCCTTCTAAGAAAATCCACTTGCTCTTTGGCGGATACCTTCAGGTCACCTTCGAGCCAGAAGGTAGTCACATCAGGGCCGGTCGTCTCGCTGCCATACCCCAGTTTCTTGAGATGAGTGAGGTACTTCTCATTGCCGATACGCTGAGCAAGTTCCTGATAAAACCAGACACAAGACAGGGGAAAGGCCGTCTCAAGAGTCTGGTTTTTGTTCCACGCATCAAATCCCTTCTCTTTCCCGTCCCACTTGATAACTTCCTTCTCGCTTTTGATAGCTCCTTCCTCCAGAGCAATGAGCGTGTGAGGAATCTTGAAGGTTGATGCAGGTATGAACCTGGTTTCGGCGCGAAGATTATTATGAATATAGTTCGTTTTACCGTCAAGTGACGAGATGATAATAGTGCCTTCCACCCCACGATCCAGAAATAGCTTGGCCAAGTCAGGATCTTCAGCATGAGTGTTTGCGGTAATGAAAAAAATCAGCAACAATGCAATAAGAAGTGCAAATGTGGATAGACAATGCCGTATTGGACCACCAGTCGTTGATCCCGTAGCCATTTTCAACTATCCTTTGCCTCCTTTTGAGTCACCCCTGCTCTTTGGAATAGAGTCACTATTGCCATCTCAAATATTGCACAAATCTGAGAGAATGGGAATTAAATAGTAAGGAAGGAGGCTAACGAAGCAATCACCGGGTCATGCCGGATGGAGTATCGGCAGAGCCCTGTGATGAGGGCGGCGTGAACCCCTTCTCTCTCACAGCCGAATCTCATACGTGTAACTCGCCTCGGTTTCGCCCGTTACCTGCGCGCCATTCCTCTCCCATATCTCCCGTCCCGCAAGGTCGTCTTTGTCGATTTGGCCGACGATGCGTTCTACACCTTTGCCCTTTGCAAGGTCCAGAACGGGCGACAACACCTCTGTGCAAAAGCCTTGGCCCCAGCTCTTACTCTCTATCCAGAACGCGATGCGGGCTGTCTTGTTGATTTCATCCGCGTGGCCGAGGGTAATCAACCCTATCACGCCACGGTCGGCCGCGACGATGACATAAGGGACCGCGTTCCTCACTCTGCACGACTCTCTTGTCCGGTTAAAGAAGTGTCCTGCCGATATGTGCGTCATCTGCGCGTTGCCAAGCCGCTTGCTCAACCCTACGTCGGTGCTCAGCGTATGGGCAAGGGCAACGGAATCCTGAAGGGTCAACTCTCTGATGGTTATTCCTGCGGGTTTGTCATCCATCCTTTCCCTCTTGTACGGACAATGGCAGCAAGCCTTTCACGGGCGGCCTTCTCTAATCCACAAAGAGACCCTCGAAATCCCTCGGAGCGAGTATTTTCGTGCCGCCATACTACTTAATCACGAGGAGGTCCTCATCTCCGGTGACGAGATAGTCGGCGCCGCTTGCCGACGCACAGGCGAGAACCTTATCATCGTCCGGGTCTCTACTCACGGGTTTGATCGGATCGACCGCCTGGCGTATCTCTCTTATTGCCTCAGTCAAAAGATTGCGGACATCGGACAATTCAGATTGCGAAAGAGAAAACTTCCGGAGTAGTACAAGAGACTCCGCGCAGCCGAGGAAGGCCGGTAGGGACGTGGTTTCATTCATTACATTATCCCGCGTCGAGGCAACCGATCCCCGCCTCATTCCTGTTGATACCTATGATGGAGCATATCGGCAACCTGCTCCAGTTTCTTGTCGAATGTCCAGATGGGAAGTCCCGTTAAAACAGCAGACGCAAGGAGATGGACGTCGATGTAACCCAACCCTTTTCCCATGAGGTCGTGGGCGTCTATGAACGCAAGTACTTCACTATGCTCTACCAGACAAGTCATCGGCAGAGCTTCCAGAAGCGCAAGTATGATAGTTCTGTTCTTAAGATTTCCACATGCAAGTTCGCCTACGATAAATGGATGACAGGCAATTTCTCCATCGTTGAGCAGATCCACAAGTCCGGCGTGAGTCTCCCGTAAATGAGAGACCCAGACAGATGTGTCAACAAATACCATTCTACGGAGTGCCCCTCCTCGGTATTGGTTTTAACTGCTTCTCTGTCCCTCCGAGTTTGGCAAGCCTCTTTCCACTCTCTCTTGCGATAAGTGCCTCCAGCCCGAGCTTCACCAACGCAGTCTTCTCTTTAACCCCTGTCATTCTGGATGCCTTCTCGATCAGACTATCATCAATATTCAGAGTTGTTCTCACGCTGTCACCTCACTGTATGATATGCATAAGTATGCCAGAAATATGCATACATGTCAAGTGGTCGGAGGCACATGGAGAGGGGTTGAGGAGACCTTGGCTCAAAGTGAACTTTTTGTTTTTCTCTTTCGAGAAGGCACCATTAGGCCCCTGCCCCTGATTGCTCTTGTTGTCTTAGCCTATGTATTTCTTCTTGAGAGCCGCCAGACCTGCGAGGCCGGGAGCGAAGAGCAAAATGGCGACGGGAATTGGAACTGGAGCGCCAACATCACCGGCATGGACTGCTATGGCGTAGTCGAAAAAATTGAACATGCTGTCCTCAATACCAAGGCCCTGGAAGCCGCCGTTGAAGTAGAAGAGCCAAGCTGCGGTGCCCGGTTCGTATTCCGTGCCTGACCAGTATTCTCTGGAGAGCAGGTTGCTAAAAGGGCCTGTATGCTGAAGGCCGGAATCTGCCTGGTAAGGGCCATTGCCGTTGGTGTCATAATACCCTTTGTTGCCCAACTCGACGTAGTAGAGATAGGCCATCTCGCTTCCCTTGCTTCCCGGATAGGCTGAACCAGGGGCGCTGATGTTAAAACCGAAGTCCGTGGAGCCGTCAAAGCTCGGACTGAAATAGCCGCTAAAAGGGCCTTTGCTTACCGTTACGATGTTGATGTTGTAAGTAGAGCCGTTCACGGGCAGAGTTGTGGGGAGCGTCCAGTTGCTCACTCCTCCCGCTGTCAGACTCGACGCCCAGGACATTGCCTGAGGCCAGGTGGCGCCATTACCGGCAGGGCCCGTGTAGGTGTAATCGTACCACGTAATGCCGAGATTCGGATCGTAGATCAACCCGCCGCCGTTGTTGACGAGTGGGAGAGGGTCCGCGTGAGCCGCGCCAAAGACCACAGATATCATCAAAACAAACAAGCCCGTCGCCAAAGCCATTTTTCGCATACAAACCCCCCTTGATAAGGTTTTTCCTATCCGGCGGCGTGGCTGTCTGGCTGTTGAAGATCACAGGGGCAGTTCTGGGGCCGGGAATTCACCGTTCTTTTCACAAACGCCAAGCAAAGTCTAATCTACTAAAGTTGCCGCTCTCAAATCACCTACCTATCTAGGTAGGGGGGCCATTTTGGGGACATCGTTGTTTCCTAACGTTCACTATGGGAGACGGAGGGGGATATCCCGTTTATTCCGTTATTCGTAAGGGCGGTAGGGCAACGGATTGGGGGGCCTTCCATTGCATTATAACTTTATCACTGCCTTCCCTCAAGCCTTGTAGATTTTACAAATATAGCACTTGAGCGGCTCCGCACCGGTATCGGGATCGAACTGATCATCGCCGTACAGGAGGTTGGCGCAGGATTCCTTCCATCCATAATCCGGCGGAGGGGCCTCTGGATACAACCACGCATGGTCGGCATTGACCACATCAGGTGGGATGCCGTCGAACAGCCTTGCTCTGAACCTGGCGCAGCCATAGGGTGATTCTATGTAGGTCCAATCGCCTTCGGAAATGCCGAGGCGCGCCGCAGCCACCGGATGGATCTCCACAATGGGATCAGGATGTTTTTTACGGAGAGATGGGATCTGGTGCATCTCTGAGTGAAAAAATTCCAGCCTCTTGGTTCCGGTCATGAGAATAAAAGGGTATTGCCGGAACAACTCCGGGGTGGATACAGGGGACAAGGGTGGTTCAACATAAACCGGCAGAGGTGGCCGGCCCTCGTGATCCATCACGTTGGAATAGAATTCGAACTTACCCGAAGGGGTGCGAAAGCCTTCAGACTCATGCTTCTTGTAGCGCATCTTGCCCACGAGGATGTCTCTGTCCTTGAACTCCTCGAAGCTCATTCCCGTCTCTACCAGAAGCCAGTCAAGATAGGCATGCCGGTCCGGCCAAGGGAAGGCTTCATGAAGGCCCAATCGGTGGGCCACATCAAAGATCACGTCCCGGTCATCCCGTGTCTCGCCGATCTGTGCAAGCTTTTTGCGGGAAAGAACACACCAGATTTTGTGCATGTAAACCACGTCGTCCTGCTCCAGCCAATGCGCAGCCGGAAGTACGAGGTCTGCAAGCTGGGCGGTCGGCGTCATGAAGAGGTCTGAAACCACCGTATACTCCATGTGGTCTCGCAGCGCTTTTTCGATGGTCAGTCCTTGAGTGCCGGTGACGAGGGGGTTGGAACCCACAATCCAGATACCGCGAACCCGGTACGGTTCTCCCGTGGCTACCGATTTCCAGAACGTGGGCGGATGGCAATTGGGTGCGAAGGGATATTTACCTCCGGTGAGGATGAGCTTCTTCTTTTCGGGCGGCAGGAACTGCTCGCCGGAAACGTTTTTGTCGACGAGCGGGGACTTGGGTCTTATACCCTGGGGAGGCACCCAGAGGACATTGCCACCTGGGACATCGATATTTCCGGTGAGCCCCATCAGAATGAGGAGCGCTCTCGCTGTTTGAAAACCGTTCACGCTCGTATCGATCCCGTTCCCCCACTGCAGGATTGCCGGTTTGGTTGTGGCGTAGGTTTGCGCCGCGGATCGAATCTGTTCTGCCGGAACACGGGTTATCGGCTCCGCCCACTCGCACGTGTTGGGCCGGACGTGCTCGGCCAGCCGGTCGAAGCCGAAAGAATAGTTGTCCACGAAATCGTGGTCAAAGAGGTCCTCCGATATGATCGTGTGAATCATCGCTAAGGCCAGGGCGCACTCGCTGCCGGGACGAAGCTGGAGCCAATGGTCGGCCCTCTCGGCAAGACCGATACGCCGGGGATCGACGACAATGACCTTCTCCGCCTTTTTGACGGCCCTTTTGAACATGGATCCGCACATGCCGTCGGCGGCTCCAGTTTCCACATGGTTGCAGCCCCAGTTGAGAACACAGGCCGGGTTTTTGCCTCCAAACCCGTAGATATCGCTTATGGGAAGGCCGCCAAGGGTGATGGCGCTCGCAATGACTCGGGGCAAGTAGCACAGGTGACCGGGGTTCACGAAGTTGGGTGTCCCGAAAGCGTTGGCGAAGCGCATGGTGAACTCGGTGTAAGGTCTCCCCGTCCCCTGGGCAATGGCGAGACACTCGGATCCTGATTCCTTGCGGATACGGTCGAATCGGTCGGTCATCTCGGTGATGGCGGCGTCCCAGGAGATCCGCTCCCACCTGTTCTCGCCGCGCGCCCCGGTTCGACGCAGGGGGAATGTGAGCCGATCAGGATGGTAGAGTATCTCGGGTGCCGCGGCACCTTTGGGGCAAAGAAAGCCGCGACTGGTTGGGCTCTCCGGGTCTCCGGAAACCCGCACGATCTTCTCCCCATCCATGTGAACCAGGACCTGACATACTCCGTGGCAGCCACGGCAGGATGATCTGATGACGCGCATATTAGGGTTCATGGTTTTCCCCCACTTTCCCCTTCTTACACCATTCATTACCTTTGTCCATTCAATAATTGCCAATTGTAACACGCGATACTGCTGCATACGAGGAAAATCTAGGCTTCCAGGAAGCTATACGTAACGCGCCTGCCCGATGGGCCGAAGGCCGTGCTGATGCGCGAGGGCCGAAGACGGCACGCTGAGGGGGAATCCTCAATAGCGGACATGAGAGCGCCCGGGGTCTGCAAGAGCCGGGGGCCTTTCGGTCTTTAGGCGGCGGGTTTGGTGCGGCGGCGTTCGAGGTCGTCCAGTATCTGCTTGCGCAGTCTGATCGAGAGAGGCGTGATCTCAACAAGCTCATCATCGTTAATGTAAGAGATGCACTCCTCAAGGCTCATTTTTATGGGGGGTGTGAGAATGACCGCGTCATCGGAGCCTGCGGCCCGCATGTTCGTGAGCTTCTTTCCTTTCGCCGGATTGACCACGAGGTCTGTGTCACGCGAATGTTCACCGATGATCTGTCCTTCGTAAACCTTTTCTCCGGGTCCTAAAAAGAGGCGGCCCCGATCCTGGAGGTTAAAGAGGGCATAGGCAACGGTGACACACTGGTTCATGGCAACGAGCACACCCTTCGTCCTGTTCTTGATCTCGCCGGCATACTCGCCGAATTCGAGAAAGACGTAGTTCATGACGCCCATGCCCCGCGTGTCCGTGAGGAATTCAGAACGGAAACCGAGGAGCCCGCGCGTGGGTATCCTGTATTTGAGCCTGGCCATGCCGTTCTTTTGATGCATTTCGAGGAGAGCTCCCCGTCTACCCCCCAGATTTTCAATCACCTTGCCCATGTAATTCTCATCCACGTCGATGATCAGCTCTTCGAAAGGCTCAAGCCTCCTGCCGTCAACTTCCTGGAATATCACCTGGGGTCTGGTCACCTGGAACTCATACCCTTCCCTACGCATCTTTTCGATAAGGATCGAGAGGTGGAGCTCGCCTCTTCCCGAGACTTTGTACCCTTGCGCGTCTTCAAGCTCCTCCACACCAAGGGCCACGTCGGACAAGGTTTCTTTGAAAAGTCTCTCCCGTAAGTGCCTGGAGGTTACGAACCTGCCTTCTTTGCCGTAGAACGGCGAATCATTGGGCACGAAGTTCATGGAGACTGTCGGCGGGTCGACCGTGATGCCGGCAAGCGGTCTGGGGTCCAGGGGGTCCGTGAGGGTTTCGCCTATGGTAATCGATTCCATGCCTGCCACCGCCACAATCTCACCCACGCCCGCCTCATCCGTCTCGATCTTCTCAGTCCCCTTAAACCTGTAGATCTTGGTTATCCTTGCCGCCCGAGGCGTGGTCCCCGGCGTGGCGACGACGACTTCCTTATCTATATGGATCAGGCCGGAGGTGATCTTTCCGATAGCGAGCCTGCCCAAAAAGGGCGAGTAGTTGAGTGAGCTGACAAGTATCTGGAGAGGACCGTCAGGATCACCCTGAGGCGCCGGGATCGCATCAACGATCATGTCGAACAGAGGCATCATGGTACCCGACCTTATCCTGTGGTCGAGCGTTGAGAAGCCTTCCTTCGCAGAAGCGAAGATCACGGGGAAATCGAGGATATGGTCCGGCGCATCGAGCTTCACGAAGAGGTCGAACACCTCGTTTACCACGCTGTCGCAGCGGGCCGCCGGTTTGTCGATCTTGTTTATCACCACGATCACGCGCAGGTTTAAGGCCAGCGCCTTCTTGAGGACAAAATAGGTCTGCGGCATGGGGCCTTCGGCGGCGTCAACGAGCAGCAGCACGCCGTCTGCCATCTTCAACACCCTCTCGACCTGCCCACCGAAATCCGCATGTCCCGGTGTGTCGATAATATTGATTAAATGACCTTTATAGAGAAAAGAACCGTTTTTCGAGGTGATGGTGATGCCCCTCTCCCTCTCCAGGTCCATGGAATCCATAAGACGCTCTTCGACAACCTGGTTGTTCCGGAAAAGGCCGCTCTGCTTGAATAATTGATCGACGAGCGTGGTCTTGCCGTGGTCCACATGAGCGATAATTGCAATATTCCGTATTTTTTCCTGTTCCATTGTCCCTCTGACCCATTCAATTTATACGCGGCGGAAGGCGTGTGAAGTTGTAGTATACACGAAAATGGGAGCTAAATCAAGGGCTGCGGGCAGTTGGATAGCTGCCGGGTGATTTTTGTATAATATAACCTCAATATCCAAAGGAAGGACCCGCGGGCGGACCTTGCAGGCCCGCCCGCGGGTTAGGGGTGGGGGAGGAGGAGTGAAATTGAGTTGGTTTTTATACCTCGAACGGGTCAATAATGTGCAATTTGTTGCCTCTCATCCTGGTGTCCGTATTCAAAAGTCTACGCTTTCTGACTGGGTTCAAGAACGATACCTTAAGCCCTTATCAACGCTCCTTTCAAGTGTACCATACTGCAATAGCCGTGCCGGAGACATCTTCCCGGCAAGTGAGCAGAATCACTCCCTCTATTGAAGCGGCTGTCAGGAGGCAACGACGGGAATGTCGAGGACTGTAATGTGGGGGGAGACAAAAGTGTCGCGCGAGGTGGCGCTAGGGTTGGCTCAAAGTGAACTCATTATAGACATGGTACGGATATGGCAGACGAAGGTCGGCGCGTATAAGAGAACGCCTTGCCCGGAGAGCTGTCGCGATTATCGGGAGGAGCGGGTGGTGAAGGCCCACAGTGCCGCGACTGCGCGGGAGGTGCGGGCCAGGGTAGGGGTTAACACGGCGCGTGATGCGACTTTTTCTGATGACGCCCTACGGCAGTTCTGTTACACTGTCGGGGAGGTTATCTCACCTGAAGCAGTCCACGTGAAAGGAGCACAACGATGACAAGAAACGCGAGACTCTGCCTGATGCTTTTCCTCCTGGCCTGCAGCATGATGTCGGCTCCTTCCGGACTTTACGCGCAGATGTGGGGATATTTCGAGCCGGGTGAAAACCCCCGTCTCTTCGCCAACGGCTCGACGCTCTACCAGCCCTCGACGCACGTCGGCGGCGGTGGCGACGTCACCGTCTCCCGCTACTCCCTGACAGGGGGCTCTGTGATCCCGATCAACGACAAGGTCAGCCTCGGAATCGGTCTCTCCTATGAATTTGATGATTACAGCTTCTCCAGGCTCTCCAATTTTGCCGTGCCCGATCCGTGGAACAAGATCGATAGGCTCGGCTTTCACACAAGCGTGATGTATCGCCTCTCGTCTGAGTGGCGCCTCTTTGCCGCCCCTGTTGTCCAGTATGCCGGTGAGCAGGGAGCCGACTTCGGAAACTCGCTCCTCTATGGGGGGACGGCGGGCGCGATCTACAGGCCCAGCCAGACGTTCATGATCGGCTTCGGCGCGGGGGTCTTCTACAGGCTTGAGGAGACGAGCTTTTTCCCCGCCTTCATATTTTCGTGGAAGATCACGGACGATCTCCGCCTCGGAAACAGCTTCAGGACGGGGCCCGCCGGGCCCGCCGGGCTGGAGCTTGCCTACACCATCGACCACAACTGGGAAACCGCGCTTGCCGGCGGTTATCGCACATACCGCTTCAGGCTGGACAGTAACGGCCCCGTTCCAAACGGCATAGGCGAGACCGACTCGTGGCCTGTCTTTGTCCGCCTGTCGCGTAAGCTGGGCCGGAGCCTTCGCCTCGATGTGTACGGGGGAGCTGCCTTCGCGGGCAAGTTGAGACTCGATGACAGCCGCGGCCACGAGATCGACCGGACGTCCTACAACACTGCGCCGCTCGCCGGCCTGGCGCTGACGACCCGGTTCTAGTGTTCTGTTGAGACAGTCGAATAAGAAGGCCCTATTTTGGATTGATCCTGGTAAACTTCAATCCTTCCAGCGAGACCCCGGCCATGAGTCCTTCCTGGCCGAAGACAAAGCCGACGATAGGTTCCTTGAGCTTGGTGGTGTCTACCGAACCGCCTGCTCCTATGTTGACGAGGGTGACCTGGCCGTCGACACCCACCTGCCAACCCGTGCTTGCCCTGAACTTCCTGAGAACTTTCTCGTCCATGAAGCAGAGGAGAATATTGAATTCCTGAGCACCGATCTGGAACCCCACGGAGCCTGCGGCAAGGTTATAGTAGCGGACGCTCTTTCCACCGATTCTGAGAGCGCCGTTGCCGTACTTGCCCCCTACGATGAAACCGGCCTGTTTGATCCTCGCGATGACAAGCACACCTTTTGCGGCTTTAAGGAAATCCTCGCCGCCCTTTACGCCTGTTGCGAACCTCTCAAGAGCGACATCCACGCCGGCATTGATCTCGGTTTTGGTTGCCGCCTGAGCTGTATGCGGGAATAGCGCCAACGAAATGAGCAGTAAAACCGGAAGGCCAAGGCAGATTATCTTTCCACAACCTGTTTTCATATTCCCTCCTTTTGGTAAGCTTTAATTGTAATGTAGGCAGCACGGCCTCCGAAAGCAACACCTCATGAAACCGGGTAGGTCGGGCAAGAAACTGGTCACCCGTTGACTTGACCCCTTCCCCAGTTTATATTAAAGACGATATTCAAAACGCGGGTGTCGCGGTAACTACCATGATCAATCTTACAGCGCATGAAAATATGGACCTCCTGGACCGGTACCAGTCGATCCCCATTTCTTACCTATTAAGATATTCCATACTGAAAAGGATTAGAAGGGGAGAGGATGTCCTGGACGAGATCCAGGGCAGGGAACAGGTGAAGGAGGATGTGGTGCGAGCCCTTCTCTCGGGCGCGCAGCCGTATCTTGTTTCCGAGGAAGGGACAGGCAAGACCCGGCTCGCCCGGTCGATAAGCAAATTGCTCCTTCCCGTGCCGAGGATCAAGGGCTGCCCCTACAACGATGACCCGAAATGGCCGAAGTCCCGCCTGTGCCCGCGATGCCGGGAGAGCGCGAATCCGGTGACGGAGTTCGGCATCGAGTGGATAAGCGGCCCCGAGAGGTTCTCAAGGATTCAGGGGAACGAGTATACCAACGAGGCAAAGCTCCTGGGTTTAAAGGACATCCAGGCAATAGCGCGGGGCATGAGCCCGAAAGACCCACTCGCCTTTGCGGGAACGGGCGTGTTCAGGGCAAACAGGGGCGTGCTCTTCATCGATGAGCTGCCCGCAATAAGGACAAAGGTGCAGGTCCTGCTCCATCCGATCATCGAGGAGAAGAAGGCGATACTCGAAGAATACAACTGGGAATATCCCCTCGACCTTCTTGTGGTGTCGACGGGAAATCCCGAAGGGTTTTCTCATGTGAACGAGGTGCCGAGGCCGCTCCTCGACAGGCTGGAGACCGTGTACATGGACCTGCCCGATGAGAGCGTGGAGTTTACCATCATGATGATGGAGCGTTTCGGGTGGAAGGACGGGTCGGGACAGCCTGAGGTCCTTCCCGTGGAATTTCCTTCTATGGAAGACGCGAAGCGGCGCGTGCTCGCGCCGTGGTGGATATTGTCCCTCATCAATAAAGCGGTGAGGCGGAGCAGGACCTGTCGCTGGCTCGACAGGAAGGCGAGCATCAGGGGCACGACGAGGGCAATCGACCATACGTATTCTTCCACGGAAATGGCGAAACGCCGGGTGACGATGCTGCCGGATGTGACCGCCGGTCTGAAGCTGGCATTGAGGGGTCGCGTCCAGCTTCGCCAGGACCTGGTGGACTTTGAAAACCCGCGGGAGACTATCCGGAAGGTAGACGAGTTGTCGGAAGACCTTGTACGTAACGGTCTGCTCGATCTGGGCAATGAGGTCTCAGGCGCCTGGGACAGGCAGAACATGGAGAAGGAAGTGACCGCTCTGATCGGCCTGCCGAGGGTTGAATGGCCGCGTTTCATGCGAGGTTCGGCTCTCTTGATGGAAAGGCTCCGGGAGATCGAAAACAGGGGAAAAGAACGATTCATACTCGATACGTTTGTTGCAGACGACGAGGACATGCTGCGGGAAGTCGAAAGGAGCCCGGAGGTGCAGGAGGAGTACCTGATGTCGGCATCTGAGTTCATCGTGAATGTCTGCGCGGCCAAGAAGTGGGTATATGCGCAGGACGGGGGCGATATCTACATGCCGAAGGAGATTTCATGGGTGCAGAAGGGCACATGGAGATAACTGAGCTGTGCGACCGCTGCACGGGGTGCGGCGCGGGCAGCGATGAACAGACGCTGTACGATCTTGCGCACATGGACGACCGGACCTTGTCGGGCCTCACGCACGATAGCCAGTATAACTTGAAGGGTCTGCACGAAAAGGCATGGGAACATGCGCAGAAGAGGCTTTCAAGGCTCCGTGGCACGATTGAGGCCAGGAGGGGAGAGTTGCGAGACCTGAAGGAAGCGTTCTCCTACAGGCTAGCTGGAACAACTCGCGGCCGGGGGCGCCGTCGACGAGCTTCTGGACGAGTATCTCGAGGACGAATCCCGGAAGCGCCTTGAAGAAGAGCTCGCCATGATGGACCGCATGGAAGAGACCATAGAGCCGGAGGACATCCGCGACAGCCTGAAGGAATATGTGGAAAAGGACCTGATCGAGATCGAGGAAGGAGGGGTCAAGATCACTTCGAAGGGCTCCGGCAGGCTTGCGAGATATGTACTCAGGCGGATATGGGAGAACCTTGCCGCGGTCCATGCAGGCACACATGCCACGAAAGAGGAAGGCTTCGGTATGAGCGACGGCTTTGCATGCAGGAGGCATGAGTACGGCGACGAGTTTTTTAAGATCGACATGGAGAGGACCCTCATGGCTGCCCTTGAAAACGGCAGGATTCGGGCAGGCCGCATAGAGTTCGACCAGGAAGACCTCTGGGTGAGGGAAACGGTTATCGATACGAAGCTGTGCGTCGGCCTGATCGTGGACGAGAGCGGCAGCATGAGCGGCGATAAGATCCACGCGGCCATGGACATCTCCCTTGCCCTTTCCGAGCTTATAAAAAGAAACGCACACGATAGGATGAGACTTTTCCTCTTTTCCAGCCGCGTGCGGGAGATGGCCTGCTGGGACATGCTCAATGTGACATTTTCCTGGGGTACGACAGACATACGGAGTGCGCTCAAGAGATTCAGGACTGCGGTTGCGGGGGTGCGCGCGGAAAAGCAGGTCTACCTCATCACCGATACGGAGCCGAACTGCGAAGACGGAAAATACGTCGGTTTCGAGAAAGCCACCCTCGGTGTGCTGCAGGAGGCACTCATCTATCAGAGGGAGGGGATAACGCTCAACATCATCATGCTCGACTCGACGCCCCACTTAAGGGAATTCGCCTCTGTCCTCGCTAAGCGGAACCTGGGGAGGGTTTTTTTCGCGGAGCCGAAAGACCTCGGGAAGGTCGTAATTGAAGACTATCTGAGGACCAGGAAAAGGCAAAACCGGAAGAGAGCGATCTAACCGCCCCAAGGATTTCTGTCCTGACCGGCTTCACCGCTCTTTACCGCGGTTTTCCCTGCTGATTGGCGACTTGGTCTTTCGCAAGATCCGATGTTCCTTGCCCGCGAGCAGTCGTTTTATGTTGTCTTTGTGCTTCACGAAGATGAAAACGGCCATGATCGCGCAAATAAGCACAAAGCCCGGAGGGACGTTGAGCGCCAGAAGGACGATGGGTATCAAGGCCGTGCCGGCCAGGGACCCGAGGGACACATATCCCCAGATGAAGAGGCTGGCAAGGAAGACGACAAAAACGATAAGCACCGCGAGCGGCTTCATTGCGAGAAAGACGCCAAGGGCTGTCGCGACGCCTTTGCCCCCCTTGAACTTGAGATAGAGGGGGAAGAGATGGCCCGCGAAGGCGGCAAGGCCGGCGGCCGCGACGACGCCTGTCGGCAGTCCGCAGTAGATGGCCAGCCACGTGGGGATGAACCCTTTCAGCATGTCGCAAAAAAGCGTGACGATGCCGAGGGTTTTGCCTGCCGTCCTCATCACGTTCGTTGCCCCGATGTTGCCGCTCCCGACCCTACGCGGGTCCCGGCCTTTCACTTTTGAAAGGAGAAGACCGACAGGGATTGAGCCGAGCAGATATGAAAGGATTACCCAGACGACAGCCCCAGCCATTTTTTCCAGCCTCCCGAATCATCCTTACCGTTTTTTGCCCCTCGTCGTCAATAGAAATATGCGGCAATTATCCGGCGCGGGACGAAAATTGTGACGAGGGCGTTCAAGGAAGGCTTTAGGACAGCGACATGTGCATGAACTTTCCTATTTGTTAGTTGACAGATACAGTCAAGATCGTTGTATAATAAGGTCATTGCTATGTTTTCAAGAGTGCGTGAGGATGTGCGGACAATTTTCAAGAGGGACCCGGCAGCAAGGAACGTTGCCGAGATCTTATTTTCCTATCCGGGTTTTCACGCGCTCCTCTTCTACCGGCTTTCCCATTCGCTCTGGGTGCACAAGATGTACTTTCTCGGACGTTTCGTCTCCCATATAGCAAGGTTCTTGACCGGTATCGAGATACACCCCGGGGCCCTGATCGGCAAGGCTTTTTTCATTGACCACGGTATGGGCGTCGTGATCGGTGAGACCGCCGAAGTGGGCGACCATGTGACCATGTATCACGGCGTCACCCTAGGGGGGACCAGTTGGGAAAAAGGGAAGAGGCACCCAACCATCGGCAACAACGTCGTGTTGGGCACCGGGGCAAAGATACTGGGCCCGGTGAAGATAGGAGACAACACACGAATAGGCGCCAATTCCGTCGTAATTTCCGATATTCCTCCCAGTTCCGTCGTCGTAGGCATTCCGGGGAAGGTGGTCTTCAGGGTCGAAGGAGACAGGAGGATAGCCCTCGACCAGGAATTTATGCCCGATCCTCAAGGCCGGGCCATTACATCTTTGCTGGAGAGGGTGACCCGTCTCGAGGAGAGGCTGAACCGGACGAACGGCGATGCGACGAAGCGAGAAGGGGATGTATGAAGAGCGCACCTACCGGAGGGTGTCGAGACCTCAGGACCTAGTGTGCTACGAAGTGGTGCGCAAGGAGACCGACCTTTTCTGCTGCACCTCCGTGGACCTGGAGGCTTTTATAGAGGGAAGGGTCCTTTTCTATCGAAACCAGTTAGAGAGCTACATAAGAGAGAGGCCGGAGTTTTTTAAGAGCCTGCGGCCTGTTCCGCCGGACCCACTCGCGCCGAAGATTGTGAAAGAGATGGTGGAGGCGTCAGCCGCCCTAGGCGTCGGGCCTATGGCATGTGTGGCGGGAGCGGTTGCCGAATTCATCGGGAGGGATATCGACCCCCGGTCGGATGAGTATATAATAGAGAATGGCGGCGATATCTTTTTGCGGACGCGACGGGAGCGGATAGTGCTGGTTTATGCGAAGGATTCTCCTTACAGCGAGAGGATCGGCCTGAAATTGAAGGCGAGGGAAGCGGCGTACGGCATATGCACCTCGTCCGCGACCGTGGGTCCCTCTGTCAGTTTCGGTCGTGCCGACGCAGTCTGCGTCATCGGGCGGTCGTCGCTCTTTGCGGACGGACTTGCAACTAGGCTTGGAAATATCGTACATAAAGAGGAGGACATAGCCGCAGCCCTTGAGGAGGGCAGCACGTTTCCAGGCGTCAGTGGCGTTTTGATCATTCTTGGCAAGAAGCTCGGCGCCTGGGGAGATATCGATCTTATTAAGGTATGAGGAAAGCATGAAGAAAAGGATAATCCTGAGATTCAAGAAGAATACGATAGATAAACCGATTGTCTACCGGTTGGCAAAGGATTTTAACTTGGTCTACAATATATTGCGGGCAAATGTCTCTCCCAGGGCCGAGTCAATGATGGTGATGGAAGTGGAAGGCGAAGAGGCCGATTTTGCGAAGGGCATCGAGTACCTGTCCGGCTTTCACATAGGCATAGAACCTATAGGACAGGATATCAACAGGGACGAGGAGAAGTGTGTCCATTGCGGTCTCTGCACAAGCGTCTGCGCGACCCAGGCCCTCGACATTGATAGGAGAACAATGCGGGTCCTGTTCGACTACGAGAGGTGCGTTGCCTGCGAGCTTTGCGTCAAGGTCTGTCCGGTAAAGGCAATGCAGGTCTATTTTACATGATATTCCCAAAAACCCTGGTGTCATGCTTTGGTGAGCGGGTGCCCAATAATTGAGAGGGAGTCCCATGAGGAGAGTTTACTTCGACTACAACGCGACAACGCCGATCCATCCCGATATTGCCGTTTTTGTGAAGCCCTTTTTCCATGAGTTTTTTGGAAACCCTTCGAGTCTTCACTGGGCCGGCAGGGACGTGAGACCATACGTGGACGACGCGCGGGAACAGGTGGCCGGTATGATCAAGGCCGCACCAGGCGAGATCGTCTTTACGGCGGGTGGCACCGAAGCGGACAATCAGGCCATAAAAGGAGTGGCTTATACCTTATCAGAGAAGGGGAGGCATATCATTACCACGAAGGTCGAGCATCCGGCCGTGCTCAATGCGTGCCGTTATCTCGAAAGCAAAGGCTTTTCCGTGACCTATTTGAGCGTAGACAGAGACGGCCTTGTCGACCCTGAGGATGTGAAAAGGGCTATCACCGGGGAGACAGTCCTTATTTCAGTAATGCATGCGAACAACGAGACGGGTACCGTGCTTCCCATAAAAGAGATAGGCGCCATTGCGCGGGAAGCGGGCGTGCTTTTTCACTCGGATATGGTGCAGGCCGTGGGGAAGATCAACATCGATGTCCGCGAGCTGAACGTGGACCTCGGTGCCTTTTCGGGCCATAAAGTGTATGCGCCGAAGGGCATCGGCGCCCTGTATGTAAGGGAGGGGCTGGAGATAGACAACCTGATCAACGGCGGCCATCAGGAGATGGGAAGAAGGGCCGGAACAGAGAATACAATCGGGATAGTGGCGTTCGGTAAAGCATGCGAGATAATGATGGGCGAAATGGCGGAGGAGAACGCGAGAATCGAATTCCTCCGCGGGCGGCTCCTGGGCGGCCTTAAAGCACAGATAGACGATCTCCACCTGAACGGAGACCCGGAAAGGCGGCTTCCCAATACCCTGAATCTCAGCTTCGAGTTCGTGGAGAGTGAATCCTTGCTCATCGGCCTCGACCTCGCCGGCATTGCCGTTTCCTCGGGGTCGGCCTGCTCGTCAGGAAGCGCCGAGCCGTCGCACGTACTTCTCGGGATGGGCATAGAGCCGGAGATGTGCCAGAGCGCGCTCAGGATAAGTTTGGGACGGGAAAGCACCGAAGAAGACATCGATTATGCCATTGATATAATCCCGGACGTGGTGCGAAGGCTCCGGGAGATGTCGCCCTTTTACAAAAAAAGATAACCCGTTCTCTCTCCGAAGGACGAGTGCAGAAGGGAGAGCTGGAAGTTCTTTAATCGGTCGGATCGGTCGGATCGGACCTATAAACAATGAAAATGAGGAAGAGGGACAAGAGGCTTGACCGACAGGAAGACGTTCTTTGTGTTTACTACCGGATGCAAGGCAAACCAGTGGGACTCCCACGTGCTCACCGATAAGCTTGAGCACGCGGGTCTCACCCGCGTCCCGGCAGAGTGCGCGGACCTGGTCGTTATAAATGCCTGTTCCCTTACTGGCAGGGCAGAAACGGATGCGAGACGATTCATCCGGAGGGCGCGCCAGGTGAACCCGCATGCGCTCGTGGCGCTTGTCGGCTGCCACGCGCAGGCATATCCCGGGCGCGATTTCGGGGCAGACCTCGTGCTCGGTCAGGCGGAAAAGTTCGAGATCGACCGGTATCTATCGGAGAAAGGCCGCTTTGTCGCATCGACCCGCGTGTTCCCCATGGAGAAGACTGGGATAGACACGCAGAAGGACCGGACCAGGTTCTTTTTCAAAATACAGGACGGATGCAACAAATTTTGCAGCTACTGCATCGTCCCTATCGCAAGGGGCGCGGTCAGGTCAAGACCCGCAGAAGATGTGGCAACGACCATGAAAGCCCTGGGGAAGAAGGGAATAAAGGAGGTCGTCCTCACCGGGATCGATGTTGCCGCCTACCGTGACCATGCCTCAGGCATGGGCCTGAAAGACCTGCTTCTCCTTTTTGACACGATCCCTACGCCTCCCAGGATTCGTCTCAGCTCGGTGGACCCCGACTACATGGACGACGCCTTCATCACGGTCCTTGCCGGGTCAAGGAAAATCGCGAAGAGTATCCATATCCCCGTTCAGAGCGGCTCGGACAGGGTCCTCAAAGGCATGGGCAGGGGGTATGGCAGCGCCTTTATCACAGACCTAGTGAAAAAACTGAAAAACCGGATACCCGCGATCGGCATCGGCATGGATATTATGGCAGGATTTCCGGGTGAAGACGAGGCGGCGTTCAACGAGACCTGCGCGTTTATCGAGGCCCTTGACGTCTCCTACCTCCACGTCTTCCCTTACTCCGAGCGGCCGGGCACCAGGGCGTCCGCCTTCGACGGCAAGGTGGCCGAATCGGTGAAAAGGAGGCGCGTCAAGAGGCTGAAGGAAATCGACGCGGCAAAGAGAGAAGCCTTCTCGCGCCGTCACCTGGGGGAAAGGGTTTGCATCATCCCCGAGGCGAAGATGTATGCGGGGCGATTCATGAGAGGTTTTTCCGACAACTATCTGCCCGTCTATATCCCTTATGAAAAAACGCTTGAAAATATTCTTGTGGACGTTACAATAACAGACATGCAAAACTCAAGGTTGATAGGAGGTCTTAGGTGTTCGTAGCCGGAGATTTCATTGTTGCCGCTGCTGTTGTCATCGACAAGCTGCTCTCGGCATATATGCTGGTCGTCATTGTGCGCGCCCTCCTCTCGTGGGTGAGGCCCGATCCCTACAACCCGGTCGTGAGGTTTATCAACGGGCTGGTCGACCCGGTGGCGTACCGCATATCGAGGGTCATTCCGACGAGGATAGGCATGGTCGATATCTCGCCGATCATACTTATCGCGCTCATCTGGTTTGCCCAGTCTTTTCTCGTCAGAGTCATCATGGATGTGGGAGCCAGGCTCCGGTGAATATAAAAGTAAAGGTGATCACCGGGGCCGGGAAACGGGGGATGAGGCTTGAGGGCTCGCGCCTCAAGGTCAGGCTTGTGGCAAGACCGGTAAAGGGTAAGGCCAACGAAGAGTTGATCGCCTATATCGCCGAAACGTTCGGGGTGAAAAGACATGAAGTCAGCATAGTCGCCGGCGAGAAGGAGACACGGAAAGTCCTCTCCATTCCCCTTGAAGAAGACCAGTTTACGCAGATCCTCCAAAATTTCTCTTGACAAGTTCTTTTCAAAAAGGCAACAATGACAAAGATAAGAAACAGCGTTTTACAGTATGAAATGGGATTTTGGGCAAGCCGGCATATGCTCTTTTCCCCCATGACAACGGGTACTTTTGCTTGGGGGAGGGAGTTTTGTGAGCAGCCGGTGGAAAAGTGCATAGGACGAAATCAGGGATTGTCGATGTGCATAAATAGAACAATGTTACCAGACGCCGGAGGTATCTCTGCGCGTCTTTGAGGATAGAACGATTTAAGAATTAGGGAGGAGCAATGGAAAACGCACTTGACGTGTTTTTGAGGGTATGTAAGGTGGTGCTGAACAGCATCGCCAGCGTGGCTCTCACCTTCATGATGTTCCTGACCGTAGTCGATATATTTATGCGGGCCTTCGGCCACCCGCTGATCGGCACTTACGAGATTGTGAGCCTCGCGCTGGCGCTCGTTATCGGGTTCGGCATCCCCCCCGTCTCCATGGACCGCGCCCACGTTTACATGGAAATCCTGCTGGAGAAACTTTCTCCCAGGGGCAAGGCCATAATGAATACCTTCACCAGGATCATCTGCATCATCCTTTTTGCGCTTATAGCGTATAACCTCTTCAGCATAGGCAGCGAGTTCCACTCATCCGGCGAGGTGTCGCCGACCATAAAACTGCCCTTCTTCCCCATTGCGTACGCCGTCGGGGTCGCCTGCTATATCGAGTGCCTGGTGTTCGTCCGCGATGTCGTCAAGATCTGGAGGGGTCAATATGAATGAGATGACTGTCGGCATCATCGCGCTCGTCGTGCTTCTGGCCCTTTTTGCGACCGGCATCGAATTGGGCTTCGCTATGGCAGCGGTGGGATTTGTGGGTTTTGCATACTTTAATGGCGTTTCGGCGGCGATGAACCTGTTGGGGAGAGACCTCTACGACGTGATGACGAACTATGGGTACACCGTCTTCCCCCTCTTCATCCTGATGGGACAGATCGGCTTCAACGCGGGCATAGCGGTGAGGCTCTATAATGCCGCCAACAAGTTCGTCGGCCATATTCCCGGCGGCCTTGCCATGGCAACCGTTATGGGGGCCACAGGGTTCAAGGCGATTTGCGGGTCATCGGCGGCAACGTCGGCAACGTTCGCGGCCGTGGCGGTGCCCGAGATGGACCGGTTCGGCTATGACAGGCGCCTGTCCACAGGGATCGTCGCGACGGTGGGAAGCCTCGGCTGCATCATACCGCCCAGCGTCGTGCTCATCATATTCGGCATCATCACCGAGCAATCGATAGGGCAGCTTTTCCTCGCCGGGATCATTCCTGGACTGATCATCGCCTTCTTCTTCCTCGTGATCATTTACGGATGGGTGAAGATATACCCGAATGCCGCCCCCCTGTCAGGGCGCTCCACGTGGGGGGAAAGGGTAAGGAGCCTGCCCGAGGTGGTCTGGATACTGCTCGTCTTCCTCCTGGTCGTAGGCGGGATCATGTCGGGCTATTTCACCCCGACGGAGGCCGGCGCAGTTGGCACCTTCGCCATTTTTATTCTCTCGGTGGTGACGCGGAACATGACGTTCAAAAAGTATGTGCTCTCGCTCTCCGAGGGGATCCGCACCGCGGGGATGATCCTCATGCTCATCGCAGGCTCCACCGTGCTCGGCCATTTCATCGCGGTGACGAATATCCCCCAGGCGGTGGCCGATTATGTGGTAGCCCTGCCCCTGAACCGTTACGTCATCATGATACTTATCTGCTTCGTCTACGAGCTGGGCGGCTCGTTTATCGATGATCTTGCGTTCATGATCCTTGCCACCCCTATCTTTTACCCCGCGGTCCTCAAACTGGGCTTCAATCCGCTCTGGTTCGGCATAGTGATAGGCGTTGTGGTAATGATCGGCGTGGTCATCCCGCCGGTCGCAGTGTGTGTGTTCGTGGTAAAGAATATCACCAAGGAGCCGATGGGCAGGATATACAGGGGGGTTATGCCCTTCCTGCTCTCTCTCGTCGTGGTGTGGGGCCTCATGTTCGTCTTTCCCCAGCTCGCGCTCTGGCTTCCCTCGCTGTTTTACAAATAGGAGCATGGATGCAGTGTACGCATAAACGTATAAAAAGGGGGTCTGCTATGCAAAGGAAATTGGTTGTCCTTATGTTCGTCCTTGCTTTTCTCTTTTCCGTTTCTTCCGTGACGTCTGCGGCCGTGATCAAGCTGAAGCTCGCAAACTATTTTCCGACCACGCATATGAACTCGGTAATGCTGGGCAAGTTCTGCGAAGAACTGAACCAGAAGCTGGCGGGCAAAGTGGAGATTACCCAGTACACGGGCGGCACGCTTCTCACGGCCCCGAAGATGGCGGCCGGTGTCGAAACGGGCATCGCCGATATCGGCTTCTCCCATTGTTCCTACACGAGAGGGCGATTCCCGGTCATGGAGATCATGGAGCTGCCCCTCGGGTTCCCGAGCCCCTGGATAGCGGGCCACGTGTCGAACGATTTTTACAACAAGTTCAAGCCGAAGGAGTGGGACGGCTATCACCTCATCATATTCTCTACGAGTCCGGTAAACGTCCTCCAGACACTCAGCAAGCCCGTCAGGACCCTGGAAGACCTTAAAGGCATGAAAATCAGGGGCACCGGGAGAATCGGCGACATAGCCAGGGCCCTGGGCGCCGTGCCCATGCCCATCGAGATAGTCGATACCTACGAGGCCCTGAGGAGAGGCGTCGTGGAAGGCAATTTCGGTCCCCTGGAGCAGCTCAAGGGCTTCAAGATAGGCGAGGTTGAAAAATATGTGACCGCCTCGTGGAAGATAGGGAGCGTCTTTTCCTTTTACCTCGTGATGAACAAGCACAAATGGGACAGTCTCCCCCCGACGTGCAGAAGATCATTACCGAGTATGCCGTCAATGATTTTCTCCCGCGCTGGCTGGTGGAATGGAATGCGATAGACATCGAGGGTGGGGACTGGTTCAAGAAACAGGGCGGTCAGATCCTGCCTCTTTCCGATGCTGAAAGCGCCAAATGGGTAAAGGCCGCGCAGCCGGTGATTGGCGACTTCAAGAAGGATATGGTCAACAAAGGCTACAAGGCCGCCGAGATTGACGGTTGGATAAGCTTTATCAAGGAGCGCATCGAATACTGGAAGGGTCAGGAAAAGGCGAAGAAGGTGCCGACGGCTTACCAGTACTAAGGTTGCGGGGACACTCCGTCAAAGACAGGAGGGGGGACACCCCTCCGAAAGACAAAGGGCGAGAGGAGTGTCCCCGCTCAATTATTTTTTCTTCTGAGGAGGCACGATAGGTGGCAGTAGAAGGCTTTACCGAGTACGCGAGAGAAGACAGGGAGAAGTACGACAAGAGGCGCTGGTGGCTCGGGATGACGTGGGGTGATCTATTTGACAAGGCCACGGACATCTATCCCGATAAGATCGGCCTGGTCGATGGTGTGGGCCGCTGGACCTACGCCGCCTTGCGGGAAAAGGTGGACCGCCTCGCGATCAGCCTGATGAAGCTCGGCATCAAGCCCGGCGACTGGGTGTTACTCCAGTTTCCCAACTGGCATGAATATGTCCTGGCTTTCTTCGCCATGCAGAAGATAGGCGCTTTGACGGCTCTGCTCATCCCCCGTCACAGCGAGTCGGAAATCAACCATATTGCGGCACTCACGAAGCCGGTCGCGTGGATCGTGCCGAAGCACTACGGCAAGATCGACTACCAGCCGGTCATCGACGCAGTTGTGAGGGAGAATCCGCAGATCGAGCACATAATCCAGGTGCGGGCGGCGAGAGGCGGCAAATATGCTACTTTGGACGAGCTGATCGAACAGGCGGAGCTGACGCCGGAAAACCTCAGGGCACTGGAGGAACGGAGACCCGATCCCGGCGAGGTGTCGCATATCATGCCGACCGGCGGTACGACGGGTCTCCCGAAGGCGAGCGTCCGCACTCACAACTCCTATATCACCAATGTGGAGTACCACTCAAGGGCCTGGGAAATCACGAGCAGCGATACGCTTATGGTCGTTACGCCCGTGGGACACAGCATGGCGATGCACTGGGGGATCGGAGCCGCGTTTCTCAATTATGCCAAGCTTGTCCTGCTCGATTCCACAGGTGCCGAGGATATCTGTGAGTGGGTACAGAAAGAGCGGGTGACGGCAATCCCTTCCGTTCCTGCCCTTATCGCCCGGATGCTTGGCCTGGAACACCTGGAAAAGTATGATCTAAGCTCTTTGAAGAAAATTTCGCTCGGCGGCGCACCTAGTACAAAGGAAATGCTCATTGCCGCCCGTGAGAACCTGAAATGCCTCGTCATCAACGCCTTCGGCTCTTCTGAGGGCACGAATATCTCCACGAGGCTCAACGACAGCCTGGATGTCATCCTGGGCAGCGTGGGTAGGCCCGCCTGCCCGTATGATACGATCAAGATCATCGATGAGGCCGGAAACGAAATGCCGCCGGAAGTGGAGGGCGAGCTCGTCTCCAAGGGTCCCGGCGTTTTTACCGGCTATTTCAAGTCCCCTGAAGAGAACAGCCAGATTTTCACGAAGGACGGTTTTTTCAAGACCGGTGACAGGGCGAGAAAAGACCGGGCCGGGAATATCACGATCACAGGCAGGATCAAGGACATTATCAACAGGGGCGGTGAGAAGATCAGCGCCCTCGACATAGAGAACCGTCTCACGGCGCACCCGGAGATTGAGGAGGCCGCCGTGGTCGGTATGCCGGATGCGGTCCTGGGTGAGAGGATATGCGCCTATGTCAGAACGAGGCAGGAAGCCGCTCTTTCGTTCGAAGAGATCGTCGCTTTCCTGAAATCAGGCGGGGCGTCGGTGCAGCAGCTCCCGGAAAGAATCGAGTTCGTCGGTGAGTTGCCGATGACGAAAGTTGGCAAGATCGACAAAAAGGTCCTCAGGGAGGACATAGGGCGACGGCTCGACGCCGGGAAGTAAGAAGCTGTGTAGGCACCGCGTTTAAAAGAGCCTGCTTTTATCGGTCGGATCCGACCGACCCGACCGATAAAAACCGGATAAAAAGCCAATCAAGGCTGCACGGCCATCCGTTGCGCCTCAGCGATCCAACCGCCCCCCATGGACTTGTAGAGGTTCACGAGGGTGCGGAAGAGCACGCCTTGGGTTTGGGCATAGCTCAGCTCAGCGTTGAAAAGACTGCGTTCGGCGTCGAGTACCTCAATATAGCTTGTATAGCCGTTGTCATAACGGAGCCGCGCGAGGCGGGCGTATTTCTGCAGGGCGACCACCTGCTGCCGTTGCGCCTGGAACTGCTCCCTCGACTTCGCCTGATCGATGAGGCCGTCCTCTACCTCCCTGAAGGCCTGCTGGATTACCTTCTGGTACTGGAAAAGGCTCTCCTTCTGCACCGATTCGGCCACCTTCACCTGGCCCGCTATGGCGCCCGCCGTGAAGAGTGGGACGGTCAGCGAGCCCGGGTAGCTCCACTGGCGGGTGGGACCGCTGAACAGGTTGGTGAGGCCCGTGCTCTCCACGCCGTATGTCCCCGTGAGGGTAAGGGTGGGAAAGTAGAGGGCCCTGGCAACGCCGATCCTCGCGTTGGCGGCGATGAGGTTTTGTTCGGCCTGGCGGATGTCGGGACGCCTCCGGAGGAGATCTGAAGGCAGGCCAGCGGGCACGGCGGGGAGCACGAGCTGATCGAGGGACCTGCCCCGGGGAATAGGGCCGGGGTTCCGTCCGAGGAGCACGCTGAGGGCGTCTTCCTGCTGGGCGATCAGCTTCTCCAGAAAGGGGATGGTGGCGAGGGCCGCCATGTACTCCGATTCCACCTGGCGCAGCTCCAGCTCGGAAACCAGGCCCCGGTCGAAGCGAAGCCTGAACAATCTGAGGGTGTGCTCGCGGCTCGCTGCTGTTCGCCGTGCGATGTCGAGCTGTTTGTCAAGGTCCAACAGGTCGGTGTACGCGGTCGCTACCGCCGTCACCACTGTCAGAATGACCCCCAGCCGCCCCTCGTCGGTTGCCAGAAGGTTCGCACGGGCGGCTTCCGAAGCGCGCCTCAATCGTCCCCACAGGTCCATTTCCCAGCTCGCGGAAAGGAATGCCTGGAGGCTCCAAAAGGTGTGCGGGGTACCGGGGGGCCACGCGGGGCTGGTATATTGCGTCACGCCCTCACGGAGGGGAAGAGCCGTACCGGAAACCTGGGGGAACTGGGCCGCCCTGACCACGGCATAACTACCCATGAACTCCTCAACCCGCGCCGCCGCGATCAACACATCTTTGTTCTCTTTCAGGGCGGTCTCTATAAGTCCGTCCAGGACAGGGTCATCGAACTGTTTCCACCACGGTGTGTTGACCACATCCAATGCCTCCGCCTCTTCAAAACGCCAGCTTTGGGGGGTCTTGACGGGCGGCCGCCGGTAGTTGGGGCCTATCATGCAGGAGGAAAGTGCCAGGGCGAGAAGGAGCGCGGCGAAAACCTTAACCATGGTCACTCCCTATTTCTCTGTCCCGGTTTCTTCTCTTCGAGCGGCCTGAGACTTTTCCGACCACATAGAAGGTCACGGGGATGAGGAAGATGGCGATCACCGACGCGGCGGCGGTTCCACCCATGACCGCGGTCCCCATGACCCGCCGCGCTGCGGCCCCGGCCCCGCTGGAGAAGGCGAGGGGTAGCACGCCGAGGAGGAAGGCGAAGGATGTCATGAGGATCGGCCTCAGACGGAGGCGGGCGCCTTCGAGGGCCGCGTCATCGAGCCGCCGTCCCCGGTCGTACCTGGTTTTGGCGAACTCGACGATGAGGATGGCATTCTTTGCACCGAGACCGACAAGTACGATGAGTCCTATCTGAGCGTAGACGTTGTTCACGAGGCCGCGCATGGCTATGGCGGCGAAGGCCCCAAAGACGGCCACCGGGGTACAGAGGAGCACGCTGAACGGGAGGGACCAGCTCTCATACTGGGCCGCAAGGATAAGAAAGACACAGAGGAGCGAGAAACCGAAGATGGCTGTGGCTGGTATTCCTTCCTGAGCCCTCTTTTCCTGAAAACTCATACCAATGTAGTCGAGGCCCATCTCGGGGGGCATGGTTTGGTGAAAAACGTCTTCAAGGGTCTTCATCACCTGTCCGGAGCTGTAGCCCGGCTTGCCCGCGACGTTCACCTGGGCTGCGCGGTAAAGGTTGTACCGCATGATAAACTCGGGACCCGGACGGGATTGGATGGTAGTCACCGCCGAGAGGGGCACGGGGCTCCCCTGGTCATTCGATACGTAAAACCGGTCCACATCCTCGGCCTTTGTCCGGTATTTGCCCTCGGCCTGCACATAAACCTGCCACTGGCGGCCGAACCGGTTGAAATAGTTGATGAAATAGCCGCCCATAAAGGCCTGGAGGGTCTGGTAGACCTGCCCCACGTCGACACGCTGCCTGAGCACCTTGTCGCGGTCCACGTCGACCCAGAGCTGGGGGACACCAGGGACAAAGGTGGTGGTCACCCGCTCGATCTCCGGCCTCTTGCGGGCGGCCTCGACAAACTTGCTCAGATTCTCGGCGAGAAAGCCGATGCTCTTGCCCGCCCTGTCCTCGATGACTAGGGTGGCGCCCCCGGCCATCCCGATGCCCTGAATAGCCGGCGGAGGGAAAGCAAAGGCAATTGCGTCCGGCAGCTTTTTCATCTCCCCGTTCAGGTGGGCCATGATGGCTTCGTAGCGTTCCTCCGGCCTTTTCCTCTGTTTCCATTCCTTCAGGGTGACAAAGAAAAAACCGCTGTAGGTGTTCTGAGCCATGCTCAGCAGGCTGATGCCCGGCACTGCCTGGAAGTGCTCGATTCCCGGCGTCTGTCTCAGGATCTCCTCGATTTTTTTACACGTCGCCTGGGTGCGCTGAAGGGAGGCGGCGGTGGGCAGGGCCACATCGATGAAAAGATATCCCTGGTCTTCCTCGGGGAGGAATCCCCTGGGGATTCTCTGGCCGAGAAGACCGGCAAGAAGCGCTATCGCCGCAAGAAGGCAGAGGCTGAGGGCGCTTTTACGGATGAGGGACCCGCAGACGGAGACATAGCCCCTGGAGGCCCTGCCGAAAAGACGGTTGAAGGATCTGAAAAAAGCGCCGAGCGGTCCGTGCGTCTCCTTCCTTGGCTTCAGGAGCAGGGCAGAGAGGGCAGGGCTGAGGGACAGGGCATTGAAGGCGGAGATAAGGACGGAGATGGCGATGGTCACCGCAAATTGCTGGTAGAGCCTGCCCGTGATGCCGGGGATAAAGATTGTGGGGACGAAGACCGCCGCGAGGATCAGCGCAATGGCCATGACAGGGCCTGCGACCTCGTCCATGGCTTTGATCGACGCCTCCTTCGGGGAGAGGCCTTCCTCGATGTGACGCTCCACCGCCTCCACGACAATGATGGCGTCGTCGACGACGAGCCCGATGGCCAGCACCAGGCCGAAGAGAGAGAGGGTGTTGATCGAAAACCCGAGCAGGGGAAAGACGGCAAAGGTGCCGATAAGGGAGACGGGCACGGCAAGGGCCGGGATAAGGGTGGCCCTCCATCCCTGCAGGAAGACGAATACCACAAGGATGACGAGGGCGAGGGCTTCCAGGAGCGTAATCACAATCTCGTGGATACCCTCGCTGATCGGTCTCGTCGTATCGAGGTCGACGGCATAATCAACGTCCGCGGGAAACCGCTTCTTGGCCTGCTCCAAAACCTTTCTCGCGCCCTGTACGGTCTTGAGCGCGTTGGTGCCCGGCAACTGGTAGAGGGCAAGGACGCCGGCAGGCTCGCCGTCGACCCGGCCTTGAATGTTGTAGTTCTGCGCCCCCAGCTCGATGCGGGCTACATCGCTCAGGCGCACGATTGAGCCGTCCGGGTTGGCCCGGATCACGATGGAGCCGAATTCCTCGGGTGAGACGAGCCTGCTCTGGGCGCGGACCGTGTAGGTGAATTCCTGCCCCGGGGGGACGGGCTCGCTGCCGATCTGACCGGCCGGGTTGACCGTGTTCTGCTTTTGCACGGCATCGACTATGTCGGGAACGGTGATGCCGAGCTTGCCGAGGGTGTCGGGCTTGACCCATATACGGATCGCATACTGGCCCGCGCCGAAGACGTTGATCATGGCAATGCCGGGCACGCGCAGGAGCGGGTCAATCAGGTTGATGTTGGCATAGTTCGCCAGGAAGGTCGAATCGTAGGTGCCCTTCGGCGAGTAGATGCCTACGAGCATCATGGGTGAAGAGCGTGCCTTCTGCATGGTCACGCCGTAATTTCTGACGTCCACCGGAAGCTGCGGCTGGGCCAGGGTCTGGCGTATCTGGCTGAGGACGAGGTCGGTGTTCGGGTCGGTCTTGACGTCAAAGCTAACGAACATGCGCATCGTCCCGTTGCTGGCATTGACCGAGTACATGTAATTCATATTGTCCACGCCGCTCATCTGCTGCTCGATCGGCGTGGCGACCGACTGCTCCACCGTTTCCGCATCCGCGCCCGTGTAGGTGGTCTGGACCTGGACCTCGGGCGGCACGATCTCCGGGAACTGGGCCACGGGCAATCCGGCCATGGCAACGAGACCCAGGATGACGAACATGATGGAGATGACGATGGCCACTATAGGCCGGTTTATGAAGAATTTCGACACGGGTTTGGGACCTACCTTTTCCCGGTTTCCGGGGACGCCTCGGAGGCGGATGACTTCTGCATCCACCCGGGCTTCATCTGGGCCGCGAGGGCCGGGGGTGGAGCAAAGGGCCTCACGGTGACAGTGGTGCCATCCTTGACCTTCTGAAGACCTTCAGCGATGACCTGTTCTCCTGGTTTCAAACCCTCATCTATGGTGGAGAAGCCGCCGACCTGCCCTGATACCTTGACGGGCCTTATGACGACCTTATTGTCCGGAGGACCTACCACGGCCATCTGATAACCTCCCTGAAGCTGCATGACGGCACGCTGGGGCACGAGGAGGGCACCCCTCCTGATCATGGTTTGGGCGCGCACCCTGGTGAACTGGCCGGGCCGTAGTATGTTCCCCGGATTAGGGAAGAGGGCGGCAACTTTGATCGTGCCCGTCCGCACATCCACCTGGCGGTCTGCAAAGGCAAAAGTCCCTTTATGGGGATGGGTGCTCCCGTCGGCAAGAATCATCTCGAGAGGCATACGTCCTGTGCGCCCAGGGCCGCTCTGTACGTATTGCAGGTATTCCCGCTCGCTCATGGGGATGTAGACCTTGATGGGGTTTACAGTCGAGACGGTGGTCAACTCCTCTATGGAGCCGGGACCGACGAGATCGCCTAACTGTGCCCTGGCGATACCGGCTATGCCGTCGATCGGTGAAATGATCCGTGTGAAGTCGAGGTTAACCTGCGCCCTATCGACTACGGCTTGTGCCGCGAGCACGGCTGCCATTGTTGCCTGCTCCGCGCCGACGGCGTCGTCGAGGTCTTTCTTGCTCACGGCATTCTGTTCTACCAGAGGTTTTATACGCTCCAGATTGGCTTTTGCGGTCTCCCACCGGGCTCGCTGTTCCGTGAGCTGCCCCTTTGCCTGCTCCAGTGTCGCTTGAAAGGAGCGCGGATCGATCTTGAAAAGGACCTGTCCCTTCCTGACGACGTCGCCCTCGCGATAGTCGCGGGAGATAAGGTAGCCCTGGACCTGAGCACGGATTGTGGCATTGACGAACCCGTCGGTAGAGGCAGTCCATTCCGAATAGACGGGCACGTCCCTCTCTATCACCTTTGCCACCTCCACGAGGGGGGGTGAAGGGCTTTCCGTGGTCTGCGCCTTCTTACATCCTGGGAGGAGAAGGACAATCCCGCAGAACAGGAGGATGGTTGCATACATTTTTCCCTGCAAGACAACAAGTTTACCCGGATATCCCCTAAGACGGGCCGGTGCTCCTCCACGCATCATTCTTTCCTTTCGATGTTCTTGATTATCTGCTCCAGGGTCTTTCGCATCGAGAGGAGGTCCTCGTCGGTGAGACCCGAGAAAATGCGATCAAAGTGATCCGCAATGAGAGGTAGTAGTTTGTCGCCCAGGGCGTCCCCTTTTTTGGTAAGAAAGATCCGGTAGACGCGCCTGTCCGTCCCATCCGGCCGCCGCTCGATGTAACCGCGTTCTTCGAGGAGGTTAAGTATCCGTGTGATGCTGTGGCGGTCTTTGTAGAGGTTCTTCCCCAGTTGACTCTGATTTATCCCCTGGAGGTCACGGAGCCTCACCAGCACGCCGCATTGTTCCGGCGTCAAATCGTGTCCGGCGGCCAGGAGCGTCTTTCGAAAGAGGTTGCTCCCCTGGGTATGGGCACGGTATACCCAGAAGCCGGGCGATTCATCGAGGGGGAAAAACTTCATCTGCACCTACCTTCCCGGTAAGAGGCGACAAGTCTTATCGGGGAACGGGCCGCAACACCCATGTGCTAAGGGGCGCAGAAAACCCTTCCAGGATCGTTGTCGACACAATGTTGTCGGGACAATCTATATTGGAAAGGCGCATTATGTCAAGGAAAACTTTCCTTTCGCGCACCCCGGAAGAAGGCCCTCCCCCTCTCCACGTCTTTCGCGATTCGGGCCGCCAGATCTTCCGCGCTACCGAACTTCATCTCGTCCCTGATCCTTTCGAGAAAATGAAGCCGCACCTGCTTATCGTAAAGATCACCTTCAAAATCGAGAATAAATGTCTCGATCGACCGAACTTGACCCTGCTCGAACGTGGGATTGTAGCCGATATTGGTGAGGCCGCCCCACCTCTGCCCGTTGACCTCCGCCTCGGTCACATAGACCCCGTTCTTGGGGATGAGGGCATAGTCGGTCTTGAGGTTGATCGTTGGATAACCTATCGTCTTGCCCCTTCCCAGGGCCCTGATTACCATACCCTCAATGTAAAAGTGCCTCCCTAAAAGCTTCGCAGCCTTTGCAACATCCCCGGCGTTTATCAGGCCCCTGATGCGGTTACTGCCGACCTTTTCACCCTCAAGGGTGATCGCGTCGATGACTTCGACAAAGAAGCCCCACGTGCCTCCCGCTTCCTGAAGGGATGCAATGTCCCCCTTGCCAAGATGCCCGAACCTGAAGTCGTAGCCGATCACAAGTCCCTTTATTGCCAGCTTGTCCACGAGGATGGAGGTGATAAAGGCTTTGGGTTCGATGCGGGCAAATTCGGCCGTAAAGGGTGCGATAACGAGCACATCGATGCCCGCATCGCCAATAAGGCGCTTTTTCTCCGCAAGGGGTGTTATGGCGGCCAGTTCCCGGTCGGGCCGCAACACGTGGAGCGGGTGCGGGCTAAAGGTCAGCAGCATCGAGGTGCCGGAAAGCTCCCGCGCCCTTTCCTTTACCCTGTCGATGATCTGCCTGTGGCCCAGGTGGATCCCGTCGTAGTTGCCGATCGTCAGTACCGGGTTCTCAAATTTCTCCCGGATATCGAATGATTCAAAAACCTGCATCTTCACCTCTTGACATTGGGCGCCTTTTCTCTATAATGTAACAAAACGCCGAAGTGGCGGAATTGGCAGACGCGCCAGGTTCAGGGTCTGGTAGGCGCAAGCCTGTAGGGGTTCGAGTCCCCTCTTCGGCACCACTATTCTCACGCCGGCCATGTATAAGCTCCTTTTCTCCCCGTCCACCCGGTCCGCCAAACCCTTAAAAGTGAGTATGAGTATAGCATTTCCGGCAGGCAAAACAAGTGAAACCTAACGGTGCGCAATCTCGCGTATTCTTTATGGAAAAGAGGTGCAGGTATGGGCAGATGGGTAAAGCATGCGTCATTTTTCGCCGCGATGGCATATGTTTTCGGCATATGTGGCCCTCTTGCGGAAGGAGTGTGCCTTGCGCGAGATACGGGGGGCGTGGTTCAGCCGGCGAGAGAAACGGAGAAGCAGGGCGGAGGCGGTCTTCGGAACGCGCGGGAGGCAGATCGCTCTAAGGAGATTACGCGGCTCGGAAGGGTGGTCATCGTTTCACAAGCGCTTGCCAATGACATCAAGAGCGACAGCCGGCTTGTCCTGTCAAAAGTGGCGGTCAAAACCCGTGTCGGCAAAGATGGGCGCATTGAAGGGTATAAGTTGGTGGAGGTCGACAGGGGGAGCATCCCCGAGAAACTGGGTTTCAGGCCCAAAGATCTCATCAGCGAGGTCAACGGCATGCCTGCCAGGGATTGCATCGCGAACCGGGCAGTACTTGAATCAGCCGGTCGGCTTCACGTGACTATCCTCAGAAAGGGCAGGGCAAGGAAGCTCGTTGTCGAGATTCGGTAAGATCAACGGAAGATGTGGCGAAGGTTGTTTCGCTTCAGGCCGGAGGATCGAGGCCCTCGTTCATGCTCCCTGTACGGTAGCCCTTCAGGTCAAGGGTTACGTAGAGAAAACCCGCCTTGTTGAGGGCATCGGCAATATCGTCCCTCAAGGTCATGACCTTGTCGAAGTTCTCTTCCAGCACCTCGATCCGGGCAACCTGTCCGTGGTATCTGACCCTCACCTGTCCTATCCCAAGTGAGCGCAGGAACTCCTCCGAGCGCTCTATTTTATGCAGTATGTCCGCTTCTACCCTGGTCCCATAAGGTATCCTGGAAGCGAGGCATGCCAGCGACGGCTTATCGTGGGTTGGAAGCCCCAAGGCCTCCGATATCTGCCGTATCTGCCTTTTCGTTAAACCCGCCTCGAGAAGGGGACTCCTGATCGCCAGCTCTTTACCCGCCCGGCGTCCCGGCCGGTAATCTTCCTGGTCGTCGACATTCGACCCTTCCACGACGTGATCAAAACCGCGTGCCCTCGCGATCTCCCGGGCCCGGCCAAAAAGGTGCTGCTTACAGTAATAGCACCGCTCAGTCGTATTCCGGAGAAAACAGTCGTCGCCCATCTCGTCTGTTTCGATTACCTCGTATGGCGCTTCACAGGACGCGGCAAAGGCGACTGCCTCCTCGATCTCGCGCTCAGGATACGTCTCTGACCTTGCAATGAGGGCCAGGACGCGTTCTTTCCCAAGGGCATCAAGGGCGGCCCTAAGCAGCAGTGTGCTGTCCACTCCGCCCGAATAGCAGACAACAACCCGGCCAAGGCCCTGCAGCACTGACAGAAGACGCTCATATTCCTGCAAAACGTCCATGTGAGCACTATACCATAAATCCGGTTGTTTTCGACACCCCGCCGGTGCTATAATGGTATCATGCCTCTCGCGTTCAATTCTCTCAGTCACGGCGAGATTGCCTTCGGTTTTTTCAACGTGGAAACAGACCTCCTCATACTCGATACCTATTTCATGTTTGCCTCCGATTTCTGCAATCACGTCACGGCCCTGGCAGAAGGTCAGGCGGGAGATCCCCTTCAGACGGAATGGGAGGTCTATGTGCTCAAGGAAGAGGAGATAGGGAACCTGACGGGGGCGGTGCACGGGATAGACCTGCGCGGCTTCATGGGCGACGTATACCGCAGATTCCCCTTCCCCGAAGATATAAAGGCGTTTCAGCAGAATCCCGAGGGCGCAAAGACTCAAGCAGTCATCAGGGGGATGATCGAGCGGTACGCATCTGCCGGTCATGCCACCATTGTCGCCGACGGCGCGGGCTCTACCATAGAGATCGGCGATTATCTGTTCAGCAGGGAAGAGTTCCATAACCTGCTGCGATACCTCTGGAAAGGAGGGTATCCTACCTGGAAGGCGGGGGCAAGGCCTGACTACCTGACAGGTATGAAGGAGCGGATTATCGCTTCATGCCACCCCCTTTTTGATGACCTTTCCGCGTTTATTTGATTTTCCGTCCAGCCGCAGGTATATTAGAGCAATGCAGGATGAGCTTTTTATGGAGATGTGCCTGAACGAGGCCGCCAGGGCTTTCGAGGAGGAGGAGGTGCCGGTAGGCGCTCTCATCGTTTCGAAAGACCAAAAGGTCATAGCCAGGGCACATAACCTCACGATCCGGCGCCGCTCGCCGCTGGCCCACGCGGAGCTTCTCGCAATCGCGCAAGCGGCAGAGGTTCTGGGAAATCATCGCTTGACGGGCTGCAGCCTTTTCGTTTCGAAGGAGCCGTGCCTCATGTGCGCCGGCGCAATCCAGGAAGCCCGGATAAAAAGGGTTGTCTTTGGGTGTTTCGACGCAAAAAGAGGCGCCTTTGGCTCGGGCATGGACGTCAACGCCCTTCCCTCGAACCACAAAGTCGAGGTCCGGGGCGGCATCCTCAGGGAGAAAAGCGAAAGCCTGCTGAAGAAGTTCTTTCAACTGCGGAGGGATACCGAAGTGGTCGTAACGGGGCCGACTCGAAATCGGTTGACCGCCTGATAAGCGGTCCGGGGGTTCGAATCCCTCTCCCTCCGCCATAATTCCCCAATAATATCACTACAATGTCCGTTCAAGAAAGGTGCTCGTGGGGTGCGGAAGTCTGCACTGTCCTCAGGTATCCGGTAGTGACATCGGTTGCCGTCGGAACTACAACTACAAAAATCTGCTATAATAACGAATGACGGTTTATGAAGCAGCCATAGACAGGCTTGAGAGAATCTTGCGGAAAAATAGAGCCGTCAGGCGTCAGTACAACCTCTTTAAGACTTTCACTAACTGGTGGATTTACTATGCGGAAAAAATGGGCTTCCGTACCGCAGAGGAGTTCCTCTTTATCACCAGAACGGGTGTATCTATCAGGGTTCCCACGCAGCTTTACCCGGAATTCAAGAGCATATTCCTGAGACAACACTACCTGGAAGGTTTGCTCCTGCCGCTGCGGGAACACCCGACAATACTCGACATCGGTGCAAATGTCGGTTTCTTCAGCCTTTTTGCCGCATCCAGGTGGGGGGGGGCAGTCTTTGCCTACGAGCCCGTTCAGGCCAACTACGAAGAAATGGTAAACAACGTGAAGGCAAACCCACACGTTACCATAACGTGCAGGCGTATGGCTGTCTCCGGCGCTTCAGGCACTATTGAGATGTTTTTCGACCATACTGCTGCCCTCACAACTACCGCCACAGCCTGCCCATCGGGGCGCAAAAGCGGGAAGGCCGAGAAGGTAAAGGCGGTCACTCTCCAGGACATCTTTGAGCAAGAACGATTACGGACAGTAGATTTACTGAAGATGGATTGCGAAGGGAGCGAGTTCTCCATACTCTACCACACAAATCCGGCAACACTGAGACGAATCGGCCAGATGGCAATCGAGGTCCATGGCAACGCTGATGACGACACCCATAACGCCCATGCCCTTGGGGAGTTTCTTACCGCCGCAGGATTTACAGTCCGTAGCAATGAGAGGGGCACGTATCTCTGGGCATGGCAACAGGATAAGCACGGAACTCAAGGGGGTGAGCAACAGCCCTTAAGTCTCAAATTATCAGAGATCTGAAACGATCGGAGATAGGCTTCTATCGATGCCTGGTCCAGAGGCTTTGAGAAAAGATAGCCCTGAATCAGGCTGCATTTCATGTCCCGCAGTTGAACGAGCTGCTCCACTGTCTCGACCCCCTCGGCGACAACCTCCAAATTCAAGCTATCAGCGAGGTCGAGTATTGTTTTTACGATCCCATGACGCTCGGCCAGGGGCGCCATTTTGGCCACAAATGAGCGGTCGATTTTCAGCTTGGTAACGGGCAGCTTGTTGAGGTAACTGAGAGACGAATACCCTGTTCCGAAGTCGTCCAGGCTGAGGCGCACGCCAAGGGCCTGGAGCCGTGAAAGGTTGGCGCCGGAGACCTCCCAGTCACCCATGATGGAGCTTTCGGTTATCTCTATCTCCAGCCACGCCGGTTCGATCTTTGACTGCTTCAGGAACCGGGAAATGGTGTCCGCGAGACTGCTGTCCCGAAGCTGGCGAGCAGAGAGATTGACTGCCACGCGAACCATGAGCCCCTCGTCATGCCATTTTCTCATTTGTCTGCATACCGTATCCAGAACCCACTCGCCAATCCGGAGTATGAGCCCTGTCTCTTCGGCCAGGGGGATGAAGGAATCCGGCGTAACGACTCCCCGGGTCGGATGCGTCCAGCGGATCAGCGCTTCCAGGGAGGCCACGCGACCGGTATGAATGTCGACTATAGGCTGATAGACCAAAAAGAACTCGTGGCAGTCCAGGGCGCGGCGCAAGTCATTCTGAAGCTCGAGAACTTTAACCGCACTCGTGTGCATGGAAGGATCGAAGACAACCCAACTGCCCGGTTCTTCCTCCTTTGCCCGGTACATGGCAATGTCGGCATCTCGCAGCATGTCCTGGGGTCTCATGTACTCTCCCGAGTTTAGGGTGATCCCGATGCTGGCCGTCACGAAAACCTCCCGGTCGTCGAGAGAGAAAGGAATACGAAAGGCATTCTGTATCCTTTCTGCCACGGCGGTGACGTTTTCCAGTCCTTTAATATCCTCGAGGAGAATGACAAACTCGTCACCCCCGAGTCGGGCGAACGTATCAGCCGGCCTTATGAAATGATTTATCCGCTCCGCCGTCTCTACGAGGAGATGGTCTCCCGTCAGATGGCCCAAGCTGTCGTTAATGAATTTGAAGCGATCGAGGTCGATGAATAAAACAGCAAAACAACTGCCCATCCGTCCCCCCCGCTGGACCGCGTGATTCAGCCTGTCCATGAACAGCGCACGGTTTGGAAGCTTCGTGAGGCCATCGTAGAACGCCTCCTGGAGCAACTGTTCGGCAACGCGTTTTCCTTCGGTGACGTCCGTCTGGGACCCCGCCATCCTGTACGAATTGCCCTGCTTGTCAGCCAGGGCAATGCCCCGGCTCAGCATCCAGCGATAGCTGCCGTCTTTACACATGATACGGTATTCGCTCTGAAAATGGGGACCCTTGCCCTCCAGGTGGGCGTTAATTTCCATCCTTACCCTGTCCGCGTCATCGCGGTGAATCCTGTTCAGCCATTCCTCCGGACGATTTCCCACTTCGTCATCCCCATATCCCAACATACTCTTCCATCTGTTCGAGAAATGGATCTCATTGACCCTCAGATCCCAGTCCCATAGTCCGTCGTTAGCGCCCTGGAGGGCCAGGGCGTACCGCTCCTCGCTCTCGCGGAGGGCTTTCTCAGACCTCTTTCTTGCGGTAATGTCCCTGACCATGACAAGGATCTCATGTTGTCCGCACGACACGACCCGGGCCTCACAATCACGTCTGTTGCCGGCGGTGACCTGGACGTATTCAAGTGTTTGGGCTTCACCGGTTGCCAGTGCGGTGTCCGCACTCTTGATTATCTGATGCGCCGCTTCAACCGGCAGTACCTCGTAGAGTTTCCTCTCCACACATCCTGCCACGAGAGGGGGAAGCTCCAAACCCTTGGTCTCCTTGAACTCCAGCAACTCCCCCTGTCTGTTTGTTCGAAGCATGAGGTCGGGGACCGCATCCAGGAGCGCCCTGTTCTTCATCTCGCTCCGGTGCAGCGCCTCGATCGATCTGCTGGCCCTCAGCATATAACGGAGTCTGTGGCCCAGGATCAGCCAGTTGATAGGCTTGGTGGCAAAGTCAGTTGCCCCAGCCTCGTAAGCGCGGTTTATCGAGTCGACGTCGTCAAGTCCCGTCACCATGAGGATGGGGATGAGCTTACCGGCCGGATGGTCGCGAAGTTGGGAACATGCGGAGAAGCCGTCCATTACCGGCATCCTCACGTCGAGCATGACGATGTCCGGCCTCAGTTGATCGAAACGTGTCAGCGCCTCCTGACCATTTGCTGCTTCCGACACCTCGAAATCAGCATGCCTGAGCGATTCCCGGGCTATCAGTCGTACCATGGGGTCGTCGTCGGCAACCAGAACCGACGCGTAGGGTGTAGTATTTGAAGGATTTTCCATTATCGGTGCCCCCTTACAGTTCGGCCATCAATGCGTGTGATGCAATGCCGAATTCTCTTTCGATTTGGAGAAGCAGCTCAGGACCTGCCTGAGTGGTTTTTGCCCGTCCCGCCAGCTCCATTTCTTTGCACAACCCTGCAACCGTCTGGGCGCCCACATTTGCACTGGCCGACTTGAGGCTGTGGGCGAGTTCCTGCATCGTCCCCGCGTCGTTCGCCTCTACAGCTTTTCGCAGGGACGCAATAGTCCCCGGCGATTCGTTGATATAATAGGTGACGACGGTAGTGAACAGGCCGGTTGACCCCTGGGCTTCGATCGCGCGGATCCTGTCGAGGACCGTCCGATCGATACCGGAGGAGTCCTCGCCGTCCTGGCGCCGAACCGGAGTGAGCGCCCCGTTTCCGATGGATTCATCGTAGACAGGATGGGAGGCGACGTCGAGTTCGACGCGCTGAAAGGGAAGATACTTCGCGAGGACTTCAGTCAACTGGTCGAAGGTGAAGGGCTTGCTGAGATGGTCGTCCATGCCCGCTTCCAGCGACTTTTCCCTGTCCCCTTCGAGGGCGTGTGCGGTGAGGGCGACAATCGGGATATGCCCCGCGGCGCCGTTTCGGGCTGTCTCGGCGCTTCTTATTGCCCTGGTCGCCTCGTAGCCATCCATTTCAGGCATCTGACAGTCCATAAGAACCAGGTCGTAAGATCGATGCGAGTACAGGTCGAGGGCGATTCTCCCGTTGCCTGCCACTTCGACTGAACAACCGAGATGTTCGAGCATGGCTTTGCCCACCTCCTGGTTGACCGGATGGTCCTCAACCAGCAGCACCGACGCCCCTGCGAAGCACCGGCCGGTATGGAAATCGGTGTTGTTTGTGTCCGCGGCTTTCATCCCCATAGCTGAGGTGACGGCGTTCAAAAGCCGGGACTGACGAACGGGCTTTATGAGATAGGCTGCGATCCCCACTTGCCGTGCTATCTCCAGTTCTCCCGATCCATCAAGGGAGGTAAGCATGATCAGTCGCAGATCCGCGAACGCCGTGCCTTTCCTTAACGCCCGTGCCAGGTCGATGCCGCTCATACCCGGCATCATCATATCGAGGACGGCAAGCTGGAAATGCCTGCCCGCCAGCCGGGCTTCCTCGAGCATCCGGAGCGCCTCTGCGCCATTCGTTGCGCTCCCCGGCTCAAACCCCCACGCAAGGAACATGTCGTTCAATATTTGGCGATTCGTTGCGTTGTCGTCTACGACGAGAACCCTCAAGCCCTTGAGTTCGCGTGGGTCGTTCTGTATATCGCCGGCCCGTTCGCTTGTCGTGACGCCCTCTGCCGTCTGGAACCGGGCGGTGAACCAGAAGGTCGATCCCTTTCCCGGTTCGCTCTCCACGCCGATCTCTCCGTCCATCATGTGAACCAGTTGCGTCGCTATGCTCAACCCAAGGCCCGTTCCTCCGAACTTGCGGGTGGTCGATGAATCGGCTTGCGCGAAGGAATCGAAAATCCGCGCTTGCGCCTCCGGAGAAATGCCGATACCCGTATCGCTCACCTCGAAGCGGAGTGTTACCGTATCGCCGTGGGTCGTAAGGGGAAGGACCTTAAGCGCCACCTCTCCGCTTTCCGTGAACTTTATGGCATTTCCGATAAGGTTGATGATGATCTGCCGCAGACGCGTCGCGTCGCCGCGCAGGCGCCGGGGGGTGGCCGGCAAGACGTGACAGAGCATCTCGACCTTCTTCGCGTCCGCCTGTTCGCTGAAGAGAGCCGCCGCGTCTTCTGCAATCTGAGGCAGATCGAGTTCTTCTATCACCAATTCCATGTGGCCTGCTTCCATTTTGGAAAAGTCGAGTATGTCGTTGATAACGTTGAGCAAGACTATGCCGGACGAGAGCGCCATGTTCACGTAGTTGCGCTGTTTTTCCGCAAGGGCGCTGGCCTTGAGAAGCTCTAGGAGCCCGAGTACGCCATTCATGGGTGTTCTGATCTCGTGGCTCATGTTCGCCAGGAAGTGCGACTTGGCCCTGTTCGCTGTCTCCGCCCCTTCTTTTGCGGCTTTCAGATCCGCCACAAGATTGATGATCGACCGCCCGATCCGTCGATCCAGCACGACCGTGACGCCCAGAACGAAGACGACTGCCCCGAGCAGAAGCGCCGTAACTGCCTTGACCATCAGGTTTACCGTTCCAACTGTTCGGTCTTGCTCGTCGTGGGCGTCGCGGACGATCTTGTTGCCCATTTCCTTTTGGGCTTGGATCATGCTCACCAGTTTCGCTACCATCTGCTCCGATTGAATCCGCGTATCCGCTGCGGCCTCCAGGGCCTGAATGATGCCCCCATCCTTCATCACGAGCCTTTCAACCCGGTCGAGCATGATCCCTGTCTCATGGATCAGGTTCCGCTCTTCGTCCCGTGCGTCCATGATGAGAGTACTCTCCATCTCGAACATGATGCCTTTCGTCGTTCCAAACAGGTTTCTGATGGACTCCCCCGAAGCGCGTATCCGATCCGGACTCCGTTCATGCACCAAAGTCTGGACTGAGTTCTGGATGCCGTCAGTGATGGTGGCGAGCTCTGTATTGAGCAGCATCACCTTGCCTACCGCATCCGAATCGAGGAGCCGCTGCTCTAGCTGACCGTTCTCTGAGTAAAAGACCGCTGTCGTGTCCTCGGAATCTTCGGTTATAAGACGCGATATCTCGTCGAGACGGGCCCTGCAAAACCTCCACGACTTTTCGAAGAGATCCGAGTTCGGAGTACCTGGGTCCGTCAACTGGATGGCTTTCAGGGAGAAGGGTCCCTGTGCGTCAAAAGCCGGTTTCTCAAAGGACAGGAGCGACTGGGTGATCTGCGCCATGTTCTCGACGTGTTGTCTTAATGTTTGCAGAGCGAAACCGGCCCTGCCCCTGATAACGGCGATGTCATGGACATTCGCGGCTGTTCGCAGGTCATTAAAGGCAGACTCAAGCTGCTGAAAAGAGTCCTTTCCACTCTGTAACGCCCTGAATTGAGCGGTCATCTCTTTAGTTTTAAAGCTTGAGCGCATAAGACCTGAAATAGAGGCGGTCTCAAGCTTCTTTAGGGACGATTGGAGGAGCAGGCGATTGTCGGCGTTCAGCCGGATGAGTTCCTGTGCCTCCGCCCGGGACCGGGCCGCGCGCTGCTCGGCCTGTACGCGCTCCCGTGTGGATCTGACGATTTGATGCGTCAGGGCTTCGACTTCACCTATGGTCTCATGGATTGGGACCGTGTTCTTTGTCGTCTGGAAAGGCCGCATCCTGGACGCGATAAGTTTGAGCTTGAGAAGCGTCCGGCCAAGTTCCTGTTCCCGCCCTGAGATTTCAGATTCCGTTGCCGCTGACATTGCGACGGAGAGGAGCGCGCTGTGTTCCTGCAGTGTTTTTGTGAACTCGAGAGTGGTCAGCTGCCGGGGAGTGGAGTTCTCTGTCACGTCGAACACCCTCTGTTTCACGTGATAGATTCCAATGAGGGCGGCGATGCTGATAAGAAGAATGCCGGTCACAGTGATGGCGCTGTTGGATAGAAGTTTTCCTCTGAGTGTCATTGGCGGTCTCCTCTCATATTCCGACTGTCCTGATGTCTAAACCCTTCCTTGAGACGAGGGGGGCAAAGCGCCTCAGCGGGACAGCGGTCATATCTGATTGTCGGAGGGCGCCGGGCGCGTCTTAAGAGCGATTGACCGAGGATAAGGCGAATTAACAGATTATTAACAATTCACGAGTTAACCCAAAATTAACGGGATCTTCATACGATAGTCGCAACCAGGCTGGTACAGTGAGCGATCCAGTGGACAGGTTACACATACCTCAATCTCGTGACGCGCCAAGAGTGCTGATAGTCTCTGCCAGAGCGGGGACCGGTCATATGAAGGCGGCGGAAGCGCTCGAAAATGCGTTCCGCCGGCGGTATCCTGATGTAGTGGTGAAGAGGATCGATCTGCTCGATTATTGCGCGTGGCCTGCGAGGCAGCTCTACGGCGGGGCATACGGGTGGGTCGCCAAAACGTTTCCCTTCTTTTACGGGTATCTCTACTCAGCATCCAAGAGCGGGCAGAGTGCTCACGGTCTGCGCATGTGGTTCGACCGCTTGAATGCAGCTTCGTTCTTCAGGCTTCTCGCCGCCTTTCGGCCCGACGCCGTTATCAGCACGCATTTCATCCCCGCAAACCTCGCGGCCGAGTACCAGGAGCGCAGGCAGCATGATCTCCGGGTTTTTGTCACCCTCACCGACTATGAGGTCCATCCCTTCTGGTTGGTCAGGCATGGGCACGTGGAAGGCTACAGTGTGGCCCATCCGCTAATGAAACACGAGCTGGTGCGGCTGGGAGTGCCCGGCGACTCGATCCTTGACACAGGAATACCGATCGACCCCGCCTTCATGGAGGAAAAAGACCGCGGGGAGCTTCGCCGGAGATATGGTCTGAAGGAGACGTCCCCGGTAATCCTTCTGATGGCGGGCTGGAACTTTCGGGTGTCTGCCGTTGAGCGGATGATCGATCATTTGGGTATGGTTGATGGAGCGTTTCAGCTCGTAGTACTGGCGGGCCGGAACAAAGAGCTTTATAAACGGGTCGAGGCGAAGCAGTCGCGAGAGCGACGCATCGCGTTGATCTTCGAATTTATCGATTTCGTCGAAACGCTTATGCGCCTCAGTGATATTCTCATTTCCAAGCCTGGCGGCATCACCACCGCGGAGAGCCTGGCGGCCGGCCTCCCCATGATCATGGTCGATCCCATCCCCGGACAGGAAGAGGCAAATTCAGACTATATTTTGGAAAACGGCGCCGGCCTCAAAGCCCGCAGTCTCGAAGACCTCGGGTTCAAAATCAACCATCTGGCGGCCGATCCCGCCCGTCTTGAGCACATACGGGAAAACATCCGGCGGATTGCGCGGCCGGACGCCGCCTTTTCGATCGTTGATGCGGTTGCCCGCTCCCTCTCGCTCACTCCATGAAAAACAATCACTGCCTGGTTTTTTTTCATCAAAAATTAACGCCATTCCCATCTATGCTTAACACGGTCTCGTCATAATATCGTTTAAGGAATGGCCAGAAGACCGACGATAGCCCGAACAGGACCCGCACTAGTTCCCGGCGGTCCTTCCGTTTCTGTTCCCACCATTCATCCCGCCGCCGCTGAGTGCTGGTCGCCCGAAAGCCTTCGCACGCTGCTCGATGTGCAAATAACCCACCCGGAGCGGTTCCTCGCGTCGCTCCCCTTCGCGGCGGGCGACGTCACCGCGGGCAGCGAGATTGAGCTTCAGGCCGTGGTGGTCGGCAGCAAAGGCTCGGTAGATCTGCCGCTTACCATAGAGCAATCCAACTATTACGCGAATGTGCTCAGAAGAAACATCGCCGGAGATATGCCCCGTAAACGAATAGAGGATATGGAACGATTCCTGGAGCGTAATCCGGAGCAAGTCTGGGAGAACAGTTGGGTCCGTATTTCCCCGAAGACCCTAAGTCCCTTGGCGCTCCAGGTTTTCGAGCACGACCTTCTCGCGGACAAAACCCGGCCCGACCGGGGACAACGAAGCGATGCCGGTAAATTCTTCATGGGTGAAGCCGGAGACGAGGTGCTCAGGTTACCGGTCAGCTACGTCCTCAAGCTGGCGCTGGCCGACTTAATCGGCTCGGCAACGGAACTCCATCCGGCGATCCGGCAGACCGGCCTGGAATTGCTCAATCATTTTCTGAGCGACAATACCAGCCCCGAGACCCACTCGTTCCACGTGATCCACTCCGACCACAGTATGGGCCTCGGTCGAGGGATTGCGGAGGAAGCGGCGAAAAGAATGCTCCTGACGCAGTTTCTCGCCATGTACGCCAACCGGGCCTTTGGCGTTGAAGCGGGCGGTCAGAAGATCATGGTCTATCTTTCGCCCCACACGCCAACCAGGCAGAGACGATTAAACGAAGCGGTTTCCGATTCCTTTTACCGGGAGCTCTTCATAAGTCCATGTCTCTCAGGATGGGACTGCGGCGAGGAAAAACAGGAGTATATGCACGTCTGCCATGAGGTGCTCAGCAGAAGTCAACTGAATGGCATTGCCAAGCTAAGGCATGCGGGGATCATCACCAATAATCTGATTGTGCTGCCTGATACCTCGAATACAAGCCTGGCCAATAACGGCATCCATATCAGCATGGGCAGCCGCAAACTGACCGATCTGAGGCTGGACAAGACATGCGGGTTCACCGGCATGCATGAGAAATATTTCGCCGACCTCCTGGTAAAGATCGCTGAGCATTTTCTTCCTCTCTTCGTCAACACATACAGCGCCGCTCCCTACAGAGTCGATTTTGTGGATTTTCATCCGGAAAGGGTACTTGCATTTTTGCCCCACGAACTCGATTATACGCACCTGAGGATGCTCTGGAGACGGTGGAAAAAGAAGGCGCAGATACGGACATTCGGCCGGCCGATCACCCCCTTTGGACCGAAGTGGCTGGACCGTGCCGTTGGCAAGCTGCTCGGCCTCAAGGGGGATTTTGTTCCCGACTTCCGTTTAATAGACCATCTCGTCTGCCTGATGAGCCCCGAGAGCAGTCCTGCCCTCAATGGAGTCCAGGGCAATACGGAGCGGGCGAAGATGGACCTGGCGCATCTCGGTGTTTTCGACCCCCGCGTGTTTTTTTATCTTCTTTTTAAACCACAGGAATTCGACGCCACGGGGTTTTCCGGCTTTGAAGCCCGTCACTACAGCCTCTTTGAGAATATTCGTGAAGACATGGGACCGGCGGCCGATATGCAGAACCTGATCATGCTGCTGGCGAGCAAATATATACTTAAGGGAGAGCTGACGCATGCGCATATTCCCGACCACCCGTTCTGCGAGAGCGAGCGCAGGCAGGTGATTTTCGGTACCGCCATCGGTTTGCCCACGTTCTTCATCAGGCAGGATACGGATAATCTTTTCCTGCGCCGGATCGTCGGACGGACGGCAGATACCCGGCCGAGCAAGCGTTACCCCGGTTACCTGCGGGTATATCACGCTGAATACCGCAAGGCCCTTCTGGAGCTGATCGCGGAGGAAGGCGCCGAGCTCGTCGAGCTTCTGGACATCAGGGAGACGATCAGTGATCTGAGAAATCGGCTGGAGAACCGGAACGGCGCTACGGCTGCCGCCAGGCTTACGCGGAACATCTGTGACAGTAAAGGTTGCGCTTCCCCCCTGGACCTGTGCGCGGACGAGTTTAATGCCGCCGCTGAATCCTTTTATCGTCACGACTTGCGAGAGCGCCACATGGACGGGGCGTTTCATGTGCTGGAACGTCATGTGCGGCTTGCCGATTCTGCCACATCCGTCCCGGGTTATGCGCCGGCGGAGGCGCTTCACGCCATTACGGCCGGCCGAAACATCTATCGATGGATAGCTGGAATAAAGATGGAGGCCATCAAGGACCGGTTGTCCCTGCCGGACCTGCGGACGCTCATTTCCCTGCTGCTCGTGACCATACATAACGATCGCATCTCCTCGGAAAAACAGCAGGCCAGGCCGGGATGGAGAGGATGAGCAGGCGCCGGTACATCGAAAAGGCCGGTTCTTTCATGGTCGAATTAACCAATAATTCATGCGAAGTTCACACCATGTTTATCCTTTATCCTGTACAATCGTAGCAACGTTGAGATAAGGAAAAGGCAATTACCGGCATAGTCCATCCAGAAACGAGAGTGAAAGCGGTCGGAGGCGAAATCAAAGCCGACCTTCACGTCCATTCGAGCTACTCCGAAGCACCCACCGAGTGGTTTATGGAGCGTTTCCAGGTTGCGGAATCCTATTCCAACCCCTTGCTCATCTACAGGAAAGCAAAGAGGGCGGGAATGGATTTTGTGGCCATCACCGATCATAACTGCATCAGCGGCGCCCTCCTGCTCAAAGAGAGTCATTCCGCGGATGTTATTGTCGGCGTCGAGGCTACCGCATCATTTCCGGAGGACGGGTGTCATATCCACCTTCTTCTTTACGGGATAGGCGAGCAGGAGTTCAACGAGATACAAAAACTGCGCAAGGACATTTACGAGCTGCGTGACTATGTGCGGGAGAAAAACCTTGCCCATTCTGTAGCGCACGCGACGTATTCCGTCAACGGGCGCCTGACCGTGGATCACATCGAGAAGCTGATCGTGCTCTTCGATGTTTTCGAAGGCATAAATGGCGGCCGAAACAAGACTGACAACAATTTGTGGATGAATATTCTGCAAGGCCTCACCGTCGACCGTTTCGAGGCGCTCTGCAGAAAGCACCGGTTGCAGCCTTACGGACCCGAATCATGGGTCAAGGGGCTCACCGGGGGCTCTGACGACCATGGAGGAATTTTCATAGGGAGAACATTCACAGTGACCCAACCGGTCCCGACAATCGAGGCGTTCTTTGCCAATCTGCGGAACAAGCGGACACACGCGGAAGGGAAATGCAATGATTACCGGACGCTCGCGCTCACGGTCTATAAGGTAGTCCATGACTATTCCACCCACCGCCAGGGAAAGGGCAGGAGCCCCGACTTTATTGGTCAGGTCAGCGACCTGATGTTCGAGGGAAAGCGGCTGGGATTCCTCAAAAAGCTGCAGATCCGCAGGATAAAAGTACTCAGCAGGCGCAAGGGGGACAAGCTTCGCGTCATGTTCTGCGAACTCCTCGACAGACTGCAAGAGCAGAAATTTGCCTCGGTCGACGACATGCTCGAGGCGGTTTACGGCCAGCTCATACTGATATCGGACGAGTTCGCAAAGCGCTTCTTGCGATCACTGACGGGTGATCTTGCCAAGATCGACTTTCTCGGCGTCTTGCACAATATCGCAGCCCTGCTGCCCGGTATTCTCCTTTCCCTCCCCTTCATGGTGACATTAAAGCACCTGAACCGTGGAAAATCGCTGTCGGAAAGCCTGATGGAACGGTTCGATCAGCAGAGGCAATCGGGTCGCCGGATCCTCTGGTTCACCGACACCCTGGCGGATTTAAATGGCGTTTCGGTAACCCTGAAAGAGATCGGCTGGCACTCACATGTCCAGGGGGTGGATCTGAGAATTGCGACCGCGATTGCCCCGGAGGACATTACGCCGGATCTTCCGCCAAACATCGTCAACCTGCCGTTCGTCCATCAGTTCAACCTGCCCTACTATGAAAGATACGTCCTGAAACTCCCTTCGCTGCTTGCCTCGTTGAAACAGATGTACGCTCTCGCGCCGGACCGTATCTTCATCTCCACGCCTGGTCCCGTGGGATTGATGGGGCTGATTATCGCCAGGCTTTTGCAGGTCCCCTGCATCGGCGTGTATCACACGGATTTTACTCTTGAGTCCAAAGAGATAATTAATGACGCATCGGTTGCCCACATCCTGGAATCGTACACACGGTGGTTTTACAACCAGATGGATGAAATACGGGTGCCCACGGCTGTCTACCGGGATATGTTGGAACAGCGGGGGCTGGTAGCCTCAAAGATGAAAATATTCAGACGCGGGATCAATTCGGCGTTCTTTTCGCCGAGGGTCTCCGACAGACGAGTGCTCGAAGAACAGTGTGGCATTTGTGACGGTATCTCGCTGCTTTATGCCGGACGAATTTCACAGGATAAGAGCCTCGATTTCCTTGCCCGTGTCTACCTCCGGCTTTGTCAGGAAAGGTCTGACCTGAACCTCATTATCGCGGGTGACGGCCCGTATCTCGATGAGATGCGCCGGGTGCTATCCGGTACCCGGGCGGTCTTCACAGGCAGGCTCGGCCAGGAGACACTTCCCGCGCTCTACGGCGCATCGGAGCTCTTTGTCTTTCCGAGCAGTACCGACACGTTCGGCAAGGCGGTACTGGAGGCGCAGTCGTGCGGACTGCCCGCAATCGTCTCGAACATGGGAGGGCCGCAGGAGATCGTGGCCCACGGAAAAACAGGGTACATAGCCGAGGCAGGCTCCCTTACCGACTGGGAGGCTAGAATCCGCCTCATGCTCGACATGATCGAGAGCCACCCGGAAGCCTACCGGCAGATGAGGAAAGAGGCGCGCATGCGCGTGCTGGAGAACTTCCACTGGGACAGCGCCTTTCTTGATATCACCGACGATGGACGGTTTCTCGACGAGAGAGAAGAAAAGAAAATCGCATAACTGTCTGCCCGCAGGACCACATGTCACCCGTTCCTTCGCACGCAAAGCGCTCCACTTCCCGACCACCGTACGGTGCCCCCACTCCCCTTAAGGACAAGCCTCTCCATGAATGTGAATTGATGAGAGGTGAGAGGAGGAAAACATGCGAACTGATGGAGCCTGGAAAGAGAGGCGAGGCTGGAGCTGCTGCTAGGACGCGCGTCTCTCCCGCTCCGCCTGGTTGTGATACGCCAGATATGAGGCAGCCTCGGTCCTCCCCATCAGGCGTTCCAGCATCTTCGGCTCGCATTTGGTCAGGTCAACCATGACGAGCCCGTCCAGGCCGTTGGCGAAGGATCGATCGACATTGAAACCCATCAGCCTTCCCCCCATCCGTATGTACTGCCTGAGGAGGACCGGAACGCCTTTCCGGTCTATCTCCAGGTCCGACACGAAGGCGGACAGCTCCTCTATGTCGGTGATCAGCTCGGGGTCCAGGCGCAGCTTAACGGAACGCTTGTGCCCCGGGCGCATCGCCATTCTCGGTTTTACCATGCGGGCAAGATGCGGTGCATAGCTCTTCCCCTTGAGGAAGGCGACGATGAGCTGCCGGGAGGCGGGACTGTACATTTCGCTGATGGTTACGGCCCCGAAGAGGATCCGATACTGCGGGTTGCGTCCGATGAAACGCGCGATCCCTTTCCAGAGTAACAAAAGCGGGGAATACGATTTCTGATACTCCGGCCGGACGAAAGAACGGCCGAGTTCCACGGCGTCGCGCATATGCTCGAAGAAGGTTTCTTTGTAGGTGAAGAGGGTGCTCGTATAGAGACCCTTTGTGCCAAAGCGTTCAATGACGCGGTCAACCGGGGCTATGCGGTAGGAGCCGACCAACTCCCTCTTCTCCTTGTTCCAGAGAAACAGGTGAGTGTAGTAGAGGTCAAAACGGTCCAGGTCGACAGACCGGCCGGTCCCCTCGCCTGCTCCCCTGAAGGTAAGCTCCCTCAATCTCCCTATGTCATAAAGTAGGTTGGGTATCTGCTGCGCGCTTGCGAACATTACCGAGTACCGGTCGGTTTCCCAGAGAACATTCTGAGCCGGGAGCAGATCGATCTCCCCGTGAATCACACTAGCGTGCGGCCCGTCGACTACCCTTTGCGGCTGCTTCACTCTTTCCCCCGATGAGAGCATAACATTCCTCCTTCTTTTTGCAACGGGCCGGCGGTAATTGAGTACGTAGGTACGGGCCCGCAAGTAAGCCATCAGTTGACCGTCGTTTTCAAAACTCTTGACCTTCTCTGCCGGGATGAGGTTCCCTATGTCGAGGCGCACCTCCCTTGAGCTTTTGTTGAGTAGCTCGTGCGGCAGGAGTACGGTGCGAAAGAGCGGGTGGACCAGTCCGGCCATCTGAAATAGGGCGCTGTTCCTTCCGTGGAAGAACACGGGGAGGACGGGGGCGGCTGACTTCCTGATAATGCGGCCAACCATTTCGCTCCACGCCGGATCGGCAACCCGTCTCTCCGTCAGTTGAAGGTGCGAGACCTGTCCGGCCGGGAACACGGCCAGAACCCCGCCGTCTCCTACCCAGGTGAGCGCATCCTTCAGAGGCTTTAAGTTTCGCCACACGGAGCCGTTACCGCCGAAAGGGTCGACGGGAATAATGAGAGGGCGCATTTCCGGTATCCGTCCCAGCAGGTAGTTGGCCATAATCTTGACATCCGGCCGGACCGCCTGAAGCACGGCCGCCAGCATTAATCCCTCGACGCCGCCGAACGGATGGTTTGCAACAACAACCAGAGGACCATGCGCCGGAATCCGCGTGATATCGTCCGGCTCGACGTGATAACCGATCTTGAGAGCGGCCAGCGCCCGTCCCACGAACGCGCCCGTATCTTCCCATTTGGGCATTTCTGCGTAGATGTCGTTCAACCGGTTCAGCAGAAGAAGACGCTCGAGAAGGCCGTTCAACCTGGAAGAAATCCGGGCGCGCCCGGGGTCGGGAAACTTGAGGTCCAGTGTAAAAATGCGACCGTCCTGGCTGTTCATCTGCGAGAGAAACCTCCGGTTATGGTGGAATAATGGCCGATGGGGTAACCGGCTGAAGGTCGTATGGAGACGGGTCGACTGAGATGGAAGAGTTTTCCCATAATCTGTTCCAATCTTAGAGGATGAATGTTAGGAGGGTGTGAATCATTCGTGAAAAGAACGTTAATTCGTGCGGCTGACGGAACAAATACGAAGCTCTGCGTCAGGGTGCTCCTCCAAAACGCAAAGGCTTAACATATTATTAACTATCTATTCACCGGTCCTTAACGAATTACAGGTATACTGATTGACAAAGCATTAAGCTGGACGATCCGATACATGAAAAACAGACAACCAACGAAAGGCGGGGTAGGCGCCCCGCGCGATAAGAGAAAGGTCCGTGTTGCCGGGAGGCTTTGATGCTGACAAACAAGCAAATCGTTGTTGTTGAGGATGAGATCGATATTCTTGATCTGATCTCCCTGCACCTTAGGAAAGAGAGATTCAACGTGCGTGGATTCCTTAATGGGTACAGCTTCATGAAATACCTGGAGACGGAGAAGCCCTCCCTTCTTGTCCTGGACCTTATGCTGCCCGATGTTGACGGTTTTGAGATTTGCAAACAGCTTAGAGCGAGACCCGACTGTGCATCGATTCCCATTATTATCATCACCGCCCGCTCCGCCGAAACAGACAAGGTCCTCGGCCTCGGCCTCGGCGCGGACGATTACATGGTGAAACCTTTTTCACCAAGAGAGCTGGTTGCACGGGTGAAGGCGGTGCTGAGACGCGCCGTGAGGCAGGAGACGGAGAATGAAAAGGAGAAAATTGAGATCGGCAATATGCTTAGTATCGATCTGCAGAAATATGAGGTCATCGTGGAGGGGGCAAAAATAGACCTGACGACCACCGAATTCCGTATCTTGCAGCTCCTTGCTTCCAAGAACGGTTGGGTCTTTTCGAGAGAGAAGATACTCAACCACCTGTGGGGGAGCGATAAGATGGTCCTCGATAGAACGGTGGACGTCCATATCAAACACCTCCGGGAGAAAATGGGGAAGGCCGGCACCCTCATAAAAAATATGCGGGGGATCGGATATAAGCTTGCAATGTGAACAAAAAAGAGCGGGCGGGGTTGAGGATAAATGATTAGAAATGTCTTAAGAGACTGAGGTGGATCAACTACGGGAGGTATCACATGAAGTGGCTGCTGCGGGTTGTTTTGATTTTTGCAATTGCCGGTGGATTCGTCACGTCCGCCCTTGCTGCGGAGCGGGAGTTAATAGGAGCAGGCGCAACCTTTCCCTACCCGCTCTATTCAAAGATGTTTGATGTCTATGCGAAGGAATATAACGTGAAGGTTAACTACCAGGCCATAGGGTCGGGAGGAGGTATACGCCAGCTCATCAACAAGACCGTCGATTTCGGCGGGTCCGATGCAATCCTTACGGCTGAAGATGCAAAGGCAGCGGGGGATGTCGTTCTCCAAATTCCGACCTGCGCGGGGGCAGTTGTCATTACTTACAACCTTCCCAATACTCCGGTGATCAGGTTCACCCCCGATGTCGTGGCCGACATTTTTCTCGGAAAGATAAAGAAGTGGGACGATCAGCGGATTCTCGCCGCTAATCCCGGGGTTGCCGTTCCTTCAATGGATATTACGGTGGTGCACCGGTCGGACGGGAGCGGGACTACAAATATCTTCAGCGATTATCTGGCCAAAGTAAGCAATGACTGGAAAGAGAAAGTGGGCGCGGGCACGGCCCTCAACTGGCCGGTCGGGCTTGGCGCCAAGGGAAACCCGGGTGTGGCCGGTCTGGTGAAGCAGACGCCGGGCAGTCTCGGCTACGTGGAGCTTATCTATGCACTGCAGAATAAGATGCCTTACGGGGACCTCCGGAATAAGAAGGGAAAATTTGTAAAACCGAGCCTTGCCACCGTGAGCGCAGCCGCCAATATCAGCCTTCCTGAGGATATGAAGGTGAGCCTGACCGACAGCTCGGCCCCCGATGGTTATCCCATCAGCGGCTTCACCTGGATCATTCTCTATAAGGAGCAGAAATACGGGGACAGGACGGAAGACAAGGCAAAAACGCTGTTACGGCTTGTCTGGTGGATGACCCACGAGGGGCAGAAGTACGCCGAGCCGTTGCAATATGCGCCGCTCTCCAGGGCCGCGCAGGAAAAGGCGGAGAAACTGCTCAAGTCCGTTACCTATGCCGGCAAGGCGGTAATGAAATAAATAGATCCGATCGGGAAGACAGCGGGGTCGCCCCGCCGTCTTCCCAGAATTATTTTTGCAAAAAAACTTTAATTCTCCTGATTTACCAGCCTGTCAAGAAGCTCCTCGATCTCGGCGAACTGGCGGTCCGTTATCCGGCCGTACGATGCGTACCGTATCGTGCCTTGCCTGTCTAGGAGGACCACATTGCTCTCGTTGTCTTTCATCTGAAAGTCTATGCCCATCCGGCCGTCCCAGTCCCCGTATAGTGTGATGCCCACCCTTTTCGAATGTTTTCTCAGACTCTCCTTCCACACAAGGCTGATCGGCCAGAATACCCGGGAGCAATTAAAAACAGGCACGCGGAGGATGGATTGTCTTGTCTGCCTATCCTGCCGGTCATAAAGATCGTTCAAACGATCCTTCGCTTCGCTGTTTCTCCTGCTTGCCTCTTTTGTCTCGTAAAAAATGACCGTGACTTTCCCCTTCACCATGTCCAGGGTAAGCCTTCTGTCGTCCCCGGATTCGACGGTAAAGGAGGGTGCAGGCTTCCCGAGGAGGGCCTGTGGCGATTGGGCGGAGCAAGGAGCACCAGCCGCCACGAGCAGCACAGCAATGATCAGTAGTTTCATCAAGCCGCCACGATTATAGCCAATCTTTGTTAATGATGAATGAACATTGCGTGTGGTTTTGATAAAGACATTCGGGAGGGCTCGTACGCGGCGAAAAGGCAACGCCCATCCTTCATGAATAATTAACCCGTAACCGCAACTATGTTTAACATTGCCGTGGTTAAAGTATCTACAATGGAAAGACATAGCAAAAGGAGGGAGTGATGACGCGACGGACCACGGTACGTTTAATGTCGACGAAGAAAGAGCCGGACTCCTCGGCCGGGACGAAAAGCCTCCGGGCCCTTCTCTCATCCGGGGATCAGGATCATAGTCCTTTTGTTTTTTCGCCCGATGATACGACCGCGGGCTCGGAAACCGAGTTGCAGGCCGCAGTGGGAGGCAGCAAAGCTGATGTGGATCTTGCCCTCAGCATAGAACAGTCGAACTATCTGGCCGACGTCATGCGCCGGGCGGCCGCGGGCGATACCCCGCGAAAGATAGGCGCGGAATTGAACAGGTTCCTGAACGACAGCAACCGCAATATATGGGAGAACAGTTGGGTAAGGTTCCCAAAAGCGGCCCTCAACGCATCCGCCCTCACCACCCTGCGTCATGACCTGCTGGCTGATAAAGCGAGCGCGGCGGGAGAGCCGCGATCGGATGCCGACAAGTTCACCTTTCGGCTGGATGGCTCTGATTTCCTGCGCGTACCCATCAGCTATCTTGTCAAGCTGTCCCTCGCCGACATACTGGGCAGTAATAACGTTCACCCCCTTGTGCACCGGACAGGCACCCGACTCCTCGATCATTTCCTGAGTGACAATACGTCGCCTGAAACCCATTCTTTTCACATCGCAACAGGCTCGCAGGGAAAGGGGCCGGGAAGGGGTCTTGCCAGTGAGACGGCTAAGCGCTTCCTCCTGACACAACTCCTCGTCATGTACGCGAACGGGAAATTCGAGTTGGGCAAAAACGGTCAGAAGGCCATACTCTATTTCTCGCCCCATCCCCCCGTCCGGCAGAAGAAACTGAACAATTGCATATCCGATTTCTTCTACCGCGAGCTTTTCATGAGTCCTTGTCTGTCGGGATGGGACAGGGGCGAGGCAAAGCAGGATTATATGCGCCTGTGCCATGAGGTGCTGAGCCGGAGTCAACTGAATGCGGTTGCAAAGCTCCGCGATGCCGGGATCATCACGAGCAACCTGGTTGTGCTTCCCACTACCTCAAACATAAGTCTGGCCAACAATGGGACCCATGTGAGCTTAGGCAGCACGACGCTCACCCGCCTGCGCGGATGCGGCTCATCGGGATTCGACCTAGGCCGGGAGAAGCATGTGGGCGATCTCGTCATAAAGGTGGCCGAACACTTCCTCCCTCTCTTCGTGAAGACCTACAGCGCGGCTCCCTATCGCCTCGATTTTGCGGACTTCCACCCTGAAAGGGTGCTCGGGTTTCTCCCCCACGAACTCGATTATACCCACCTTCGAATGCTGTGGCGACGTTGGAAAGCCAAGGCGGATATCAGCATCTGCCGGCAACCCATCACCCCTTTCGGTCCCCCTCTCCTGGACGCCGCAATAAGCAGGCTCCTTCATCTGAAAGGCGATTTTATACCAGATTTCAGGCTGATCGACTACCTCGTCTGTCTCTTAAGCACGGAAAGGAGCCCCGGCCTCGATGGGGTTCCCGGCAATAGCGAAGCCCTCAAGAGAGATCTCGCTGACCTCGGCGTATTCGACGACCGCATGTCCCTTTATCTCCCCTTCAAACTGAGGGAGTTCGACAATGTCGGTTTTTGCGGTTTTGAAGGTAGACATTACAGCCTGTTCCCAAGCATCATGAGCGATATGACCCCCGCGGTGGACCTCCAGAACCTCATCACCGCCCTTGCCTTCAGATACGTACTCGACGGAGATGTGACCCATGACCATATCCCTGACAGCCCATTCATCGAGAGCGAGCGCAGGCAGATATTCTTCGCAACAGCAATCGGCATACCCACGTTTTTTATCCGCCACGATACAGAGAACCGGTTTCTGAAGGCCATCGTAGAGAGGACGGCCGACGTGCGCAGCAGCAGAAGATACCCTGGATACCTCCGCGTGCATAATGTCGCATATTGCAAGTGCCTGGTTCGTCTGCTTAAGGATGAAGCCGCCGACCTCGTTGAGGCTTTCGGGATGGAAGACGCGATCGCGGATCTTGAAAAACGACTCGAAGAACCTGGAAGCCACACGGCAGCGGAGAGGCTCACGGGGAGCATACTTGAACACCTTGGCGTCCGCTCGCCTCTGAAAGTGAGCGCCGATGAGTTCAACAGCGCCGCAGAAGAGTTTTACCGGACATCTCTCCGCTCGCAGCACGTCGCGGAAGGGCTCGACGTAGTGGAAGACAATCTCCGCACCCTTGCCTCGCCATCGTCGTCTCATCACAATACCATCGGAAGGCTTCTCTACGGGCTGATCCCCTCAGGCGAGTTTTTCCGCTACGTCCATGACATCCGGGAATCCGTCATGAATGAAACAGCATCGATCGAAGAGCTGAGGCGGCTCATCTTCGCGGTCCTCCTCACGATCAGGGCGGACATGCCGTCCACGGAGGACCTGGAGCCTGTTTTCAAGGAAACCGGAACATGATGCCGCACCAGTACATTGAGCGGGAGACCTTTGCCCTCCGTACAGAACACCTCTATCGGGACAGGGTCGTCTGTTTCATCTACTCAAGACTGCGCGAGGATGCGCCCTTCCTGTTCCGCCTCCTCACTTCCAGACGGGCGTCCTCCCTGATCGCGTTCCTCAATTATGATCTCTTTCTTTCCCGGCGAGTCTCTGGTGTGGCGCCATTTCTCAAGGCTTCAGCAATTGACAGGAGCGAGTGGCTTGACCCTCCTCGGATGCTCGACACGCCGAAAAAGATCTTCGAGCGTAAGATACGCTATTGGCAGTGCCGGCCATTGCCGGATCGCAAAAACGCTCTGGTCTCGCCTGCCGATTCCCGCATGCTGGTGGGGTCTCTCGAGAATGGCTCCGCCCTGTTCCTCAAGGACAAGTTTTTCGATCTGGAGGACCTGGTCGGCAAGAACGTCTGGGTCGAGACGTTTCAACGGGCTGATTTTGCCGTCTTCCGGCTTACGCCGGATCGGTACCACTACAATCACATGCCGGTCTCCGGCAGGGTCATCGACTTCTACGAAATCCCCGGCGGTTACCACTCGTGTAATCCCGGCGCTATTGTGGCCCTGGTAACACCTTATTCGAAGAACGCACGGGTTGTCACGGTGATCGATAGCGATGTGCCCGGGGGAAGCCAGGTCGGCCTCGTGGCCATGATAGAAGTCGTGGCTCTCATGATCGGCAAGGTTCGCCAACAGTACAGCGAGCATGAATACAAAGAGCCGAGACCGGTCGAGATCGGTATGTTTCTCGAAAGAGGCTGTCCCAAAAGCCTTTACGAACCGGGAAGCAGCACCGATATCCTTCTTTTCCAGCCGGACAGGATCAGATTTGATGCTCAGCTCGTCCTCAACATGCGCAGGCCCTTCGCATCGAGCCGTTTTACCGAAGCCTTTGGAAAACCGCTTCTCGAAACTGAGGTGAAAGTACGCTCCCTGATCGGTTGGCCGCTCGCGGCCCTAACGGAGTTTTCCCAATTCATCCGGAATTAACCGCAATGGTCATACATGCTTAACACGTGCGTGGTTATCTTACCGTGAGGCTACGATGCAGAACGAGTTGTTCATTCTGATCCTAGGCACGTGTATGTTTCTATTCCTCGGCTGGGGTTTCCGGTCCCTGACCAGGGAAGAGTGGCAGATCGCAGTTGCTGCGCCAAAAGCCAGGGTAACGGCCGACGTATGGAGCGGGACGAACTATACCTACTATGGGGTATTCCAGGCCCTGGCATTCGTGGTAAGTGCGGCCCTCCTGCGCGTCATGGTGAGCGCCCTCAACGCACCGTTCTTTCCAATGGCATCGCTCGTCCTTATCGGCTCTCTCACGGTTTTGTGCTTTTCGGCTGCGACCATAATGGCGCAATTGGTAGAAAAGAAAAAACACACCCTGACCACAGGCGGCGCATTCTTTATAGGGCTACTGGCTGCGCCATGGCTCATTGCGGCTATCAATAAGATTACGGCAACGGCTGGAAAGCCGCCCATCCCCCTTATGCCCCTTCTTGCCGCCGGCGTGGTAGCCTATGCCATCGGCGAGGGTCTGGGAAGGCTTGCCTGCATCAGTTTCGGCTGCTGCTATGGAAAACCGCTCTCCTCGCTCCACCCTCTCCTTCAGAGATTGTTCCGCCGGCACAATTTTGTGTTTCACGGAAAGACGAAGAAAATTGCCTATGAGGCCGGACTTGACAGGACAGAGGTGGTTCCCATCCAGGCTGTGACGTCGACCTTCCTCGTGCTTACCGGACTTGGAGGCATCTACCTCTTCCTCAATTCTCTCTACTCTTCGGCTTTTCTCCTTGGCGTAATCTCGACCCAGGGCTGGCGATACGTGTCCGAAATGCTCCGGGCGGATTACCGCGGGGCCGGCAGGATATCCGCGTATCAGGTGATGGCCCTGATCGCCATTGTCTATGCCTTTGCGCTCTGGGCGGTCCTTCCGAAGGATCCGGCAATAACGAGCCACATCGTCATGGGAGTGGGGCGTCTCTGGGATCCCGGGGTCATTCTCATTCTCCAGGTGATTGGGGTTGCTGTTTTTCTCTACACCGGCCGGAGCAAGGTCACGGAGGCCAGCCTCACCTTCCACGTGAGGCGAGACAGGGTATAAGTGATCCCGATTGAACATCAGTTCTTTTCCGGCACCGCCTATCTGATCCTCTTCGCGGGTACTGTTCTCGAAGGTGAAACCGTACTCATCTCGGCAGGCTTCGCTGCTCAGCAGGGCTACCTGAGCCTGCCGATGGTCGTGCTTGCGGCCTGGCTCGGGGCAATCTCGGGAGATCACTTTTTCTTTGTTCTCGGCCGGTGCAGAGGCAGATCGATATTCGAGGCAAGATCAGCAACTCCCGGACGGCTCGGAAAAGTGCGTGTACTACTGGAACGGTACCAATCGGCCGTGATCATCAGTTTTCGTTTCGTCTACGGTTTTCGCATGGTCGCGCCATTTGCCATTGGCGCCGCAGGGGTGCCATTAGGGAGATTTGTCACGCTTGATACCCTTTCGGGCCTAACCTGGGCTTTTGTATTCGGTCTTGCGGGTTACTTTTTTGGCGCCACTCTCGATGCGGTTGTGCGTGATTCTCATACCCGGCTCGCTGCCGGGGCAGGGATACTGGGGCTTATAGCCCTGACCGTAGCGATCGCTATGATGAGGAAAAGGTGGAATTAACGCGATCTTCATGCCCGGTATATATCATCTTAACATTGAAGGTGTATGCTGCACTACAGACGGAACACGGACAACAAAAATGAAAGGAGGTTCCATGGCCGACGGCACAACACACGGAGAGACTACAGTGGCAAATGGCAAAGTATTGCCTTTCTCCCTTCCCAAAAGACGGGTCGCCCAGGGCTCGCAGAAAGCAGTTTGCATCCCTTGTGCGGTCAGGAACGATGAGTTCAGGGAAAGAGCGCCGGCTTTATCCCACACGCCCCTTGACGTAAACGATGGCCACCGGGCCTGGATAAACGGCAGGGGTTACGAGCTTTTTCGTCACCCTGCCGCAAAAGTACTCTGCATCCGCTGCGGCAAAGAAGTGCACGTTGCCTACATCCCCGAGGAAGAACGTATCGCGTAGTAACAAGCTTCCGGGGCGGCTTGCCCGTGGCGACAAACACTGTGAGCTGCTCCCGGCCGGATCGCATGAACGTTTATTCATGAAAAATTAACACCGGCTTAAAATGTGCTTAACCTAATTGCTTTAGCATGTTTCCGTCATGAAAATGTCCCGGATAGTGGTGACCCATTCCACGCCACTGGAGGTTATAGATCTGCTGAGCAGTACCTCCGAAGTGACCCTTGGCAACGTCCGCGAGAATTGCCGGGAGGAGATGCCGCGGTACTTCACGCGGGCACATGCGATCATGTTATCCGGAAGGGATGTGGTGATAGACGATGCGTTTCTCTCCCACTGCCCCTCTTTACGAATTGTTGCCGCAACGTTCAAAGGGTCGGACAATATCGACATCGAAGCGTGCACAAGACGGGGCGTGTGGGTCACCACAATCCCCGAAGAGCCTTGGACTCCTCCCTCCAATCCGGACCCGATTTTGGGGGCTGCCCTGGAGGCAGCCGCCAACATTCTTGAGGCACTCATCGGGTTCTCGCCGAAAGGCGCCATAAACAGCCCCCTCTGTGGTTCCGCGCGAAAAAGAGTATCATAGAAGCTCCGCGGCCAGCAGGGCAAGGGGACTCCGGATTGTCTTGGCAAGGGTGATGTGGCCGTAAAGAGGCTGGCCCTTGAACCTGCTTACCAGGTAGCTAAGCCCGTTCGATCCTGCGTCCAGATAGGGCGAGTCGATCTGGTGAATATCACCGGTGAGCACTATTTTGCTCCCCTCGGCAACGCGGCTCAACACAGTTTTTACTTCGTGGGGACTGAGGTTCTGTGACTCGTCGACGATGATCCAGGATTTGGCAAGATTTCGGCCCCGGATGTGAGCAATCGATTCGATGTCCAGGAGGTCGGCAGCCAAAAGGTATTCGATGGTCATCTTCTGGTTGTTCCTGGATAAAGGCGCAAAATTGTCGAAAATGGATTGCACCCAGGGCAGCATTTTATCTTCCTTATCTCCGGGGAGAAAACCTATATCCTGTTTTCCTACCGGCACAACAGGCTTTGTAATGATGATCCGGCTGTAAAGTCCCTCCTCCACTGTTTTCTGAAGACCAACGGCGAGGGCGAGAAGGGTTTTGCCCGTTCCTGCCTGCCCGACGAGCGTGACGGCCTGGATGGTGTTGTCGGTAAGCATCTCGACTGCGAACTGTTGTTCTTTGTTCCGCGCTTTCACTCCCCAGAAAACAGCCGCCGGATGACCCAATTTCTTGATGCGTCCTCCCTTATTGATCGCAAGGGCTGATCCTCCATCGACAGAAGTGAGTAGCATACACTCGTTCTCAAGCAGATCAGGGGCATCAGTATCGAGGACGTCTGCCGCCAGTTCGCCGGCCTCGTGCAGTCTCTGCATGAGAGGAGACGATACGGTGACAGCGGTATGACCGGAGTAAATCATGGAGACGTCGACCTTGTCCGTCTTATAGTCCTCAGCCCTGATTCCCAGAACCATTGCCTTTACCCGGGCATTAATATCCTTTGAGACAAAAACGGTATTCCCGTTGTGTTTCTGTTTATAGAGCCAGGCAAGCGCGATAATCCGGTTGTCCGTGATATGCCCGCCGCCGTTTCCGAGCCGGAGGGGTAAGTCAGGTTTGTCGGCACTTTGGAAGAATGTAGAATCGAGTCGCAGGACGCCGCCGTCTTTCGTCACAAGCGGCCCGCTCGGGCCTTCTTTCTCGAGGATGGTTCCGAGATGGCGTATCGTTTGCCTGGCATTATGGCCTATATGGTCATAACGTTTTTTCAATTTATCGAGCTCTTCAAGGGCCTCAAAGGGTATGACGACTTCATTGTCCTGGAAGCAAAACATACTTTCTGGATCATGAATAAGCACATTGGTGTCGAGAATATACGTTTTTCTACCCATTGATGTATCTCCTCCCGGATATGCTCTCACGGTGACTTTGTTCCGGCGGTGCGGCGTGAAAGGGATCTCTTTTGCCTCATCAGGGGTGCTGATACAGGAGCATGGCATGTCCTTTAAGTATCATCCGGATGTTAAGAATAGATGACTAATTCCGTGAATAATTTGCCGCTTGCCGGTTGAAGTCCGAATGTGCCGCCTTGACAGAGAGGGCGAAGAGACACACACTTTACAGAGTCTTTTATGGAGGCTTGGAGGGACGGAGGGTTGGTGCGGATTTCCGTGGATGTCGGCCGCTGGATGCTCGCTTGGTTTATCGCGTGGGGCGTTTACTACGCGCTCATTTCGCATGAGGTTAACTACATATCGTGCCCTGTTGGCACCGCGGTCTATTTCCTTTCCGCCGCGGTCGTGGTGCTGGTCGTCTACAAGGACCTCTTTCTCACGTATAAAGCCCTTCTCAGACCTGTTTCCTGGATTGTTCCCGGCCTGGCCCTCGTAGCAGGCCTCGCTATCTATGTTGTTCTCCCCCTGATTCTCCACCCGCCACACGCGCTCATAGTGAAGAACCGGGATATGTTTTTCCTCCACCTCGATTTGCGCTACCTTTTTTCAAAACTATTTGACATCTTGTTTCAGCAGGTGCTCATCTTTCTCCTTATTGCACTGCTGCTCCGCCGGAATTTGTCCTTAAAGAACATATCCCTTCTCTGCTGTGGTCTTTTCGGTATAGTACACCTTTATCTCCTGAAGCAAAACGGCCTTGCCCTTGGGGGTTATTTCGTGCTTTTCTCCATGGCGGCCGGCCTGACATTTCCTTTTCTCATTGTTCGCTACCGCACGGGCCTCGTCTACACCTCTTCCCTCCATTTGCTCTTCTACGTGATGACAGGGGGTGTGTGCTGGCTCTGCCCTTCGGCACTCGTATGAATTGTAGTGTCCGAAAGGAGAGGGAAGACCCTATTTTCTTCGGTGGTTACGCGGCGTTTCCCAGGTCATCCCGCCGAAGGACGCGCCTTAACTCGGCAATATCGTAAACCTTTCCGCTGACCGCGCTGCGCGGCATTTTCTCCTTTTGGGATTCGTAGACGGTATCCGCGTGAAGCAGAAGAATGTCTCCTGTCCGATCGCTCATCGAAACTGCCTCGAGGTTCTCCGGTTCGTTATCGACAAAAGCGATGACGCGAAAACCTTTCTTCTGAAAGTAGTCTATTCCGGCGACCTTGAAAGGCACGACGTTTTCATTCCATCCGCAGGGGTTCATGAAGAGGAGATTGTGTGTGAAGACGACATTATGGGATCGGCCGGCACTGTTGAGCGAGCGAAGCGTATCGTCCCTTATTAACTCCGGCCTTCCCGTATTTATGCCTACGACGGTTTTCGGCTGCCCCTGGAACCACCTGATCACCTCCATGACTCCCGGGAAGGGCCGGTGCGCCTCTCTGATTACTTTCGAAGACCAGGAATGCTCTTCAAACCAGCGTGCGATTCTCTGCCCGTCCTTTGCGGGTATTGATAACCGTCCGATAATGTTCCTCAACTCCGTTTCCGTCGCATTGATCCCGTCAACGCTTACGCCGGCAAAGAAATCGGTGCCGTGGGTGTAGTCAAACGAACGGAGCACATGGAGGACCATGTGACGGAGGTCAAGGATCGTATCGTCAATATCGAAGACGACCATAAGATTCTCTCCCTGATAGCGCCTTTGCATCTTTTCGTGGTGTTCTCCAAGTTTTCTCATCCAGTGCTTCATTCTTGCTCCTTTTTTCAAATTCTCTCACTATGGCTGTACTTATAAACCTTAAAGGTTAAGCAAAGATGAATGAGATGTTAAATCTCAGGGAAAAGATGGCAAGGGGGGATGGGGCTCAAAAGTGTGGGCCTAAGGCCCCGTCGTATTAGATAAAGGCGCTGACGAGCGTCAATGCCTTCGATGTCACATACTCAAAGTACTGGTCGTTTGTCATTGCCCTGGATAAGTCGAAATAGCCCTCATCCTGAAGGGCGCCGATGATTTCGCCATTATTGGTTGTTTTAGGGCAATAATTTACGAGACAACTGCCCGTGGTCAGATTGACGTCGACCGAATCAACGCCATTGACACCCCTCAGCAATTGCTTCACGGCTGCTGCCACAGTCTCGTTATTTTTGATGAGAGGGCTCTTGACTCGCAGTCTGCCCGGGACGTGGTGCACGTAATAGCTCATAAGGATGACTCCTTAAGGTTTCTGTGACTTGTGTGGTCCTTCATGGTACCCAGTATACCAGTCTGTTATTAAGGAAGATTTAGGAAATAATTAATTATCGGTTAATTATCCTCTGGGTATACCCCCGGCTCTGCCGGGGGACTCCAAAAGTTTGACATTTTCGGGAATATAAAAGAAAACCTCCTCCAATGTGAACCGCTCGAAGTTACACAAGGAGGAGGCCTTAGTGAATAACTTTCAGAGTTTAAATCACACCAGGTGGGATTGCAAGTTCCATGTGGTGTGGATACCGAAGTACAGGAAGAGGGCACTCTACGGGCAGCTCAGGAAACAGTTAGCGCCGGTGCTCAAGGAGCTGGCGAATCAGAAGGAAAGCGAAGTATTGGAAGGGCGTCTCGTAGAGGATCACGTACACATGCTCATATCAATACCGCCCAAGTATGCCGTCGCCCAAGTTATAGGCTACATCAAGGGGAAGAGCGCCATATGGATCGCCCGTACGTGCGGAAGGAGAAAAAACTTCATCGGCCAGAATTTTTGGGCCAGGGGCTACTATGTGACAACGGCAGGATTGGATGAAGAAACGGTCCGCGACTACATCAGAAAGCAGGAAGACGAGGATAAGAAGCTCGATCAGCTCAAGATGTTCGACGAGTAGGGCTACCTTTAGGTAGCTCACGGTGTTTAACCGCTTTGAGCGGTTCACATATTTTCAAACCCCCGGCTCTGCCGGGGGATGAGTGATTCACCGATCTGGCTTCTTCCCGCTTTACGGGCACGTCCTGGCGCACGCTGCCTTGACAACACGGGATATCGGGGACTATATTCGTTTAACAGGTTGATTATAAGTGTGGCATCCCCGTGATAACGCAACCCATTACGGGCGTTCAACAGGGTCGGTGTTCCGCGCACGCGGTTTAAGCTATCGGGTCTATTTTCGCGCCTTGCTTCCATTGCAGCCCGGCTTGGTTCTGTCCCTTTCAGAGGTGGGTAATGAAAAAAGATGGGCGGGTAATGAAAAAAATGGCGCGCCGAGCGGGACTAACAGGGTTTCCGGTATTATAATTATGCGTCGGCGCATGTCGCCCGCGAAGGAGGTCAGGTATGGGATTGTTTGACAATGGATGGAAGGGGAACATTCTCGGCGGTCTGGCCATAGGCATCGGGAGTGCCATTCTGGGACCCGTCGTGATACCGATACTTTCCCGTACTGCAAAGCCTCTCGCGAAAGCGGCAATAAAGGGCGGACTTCTCATGTACGAGAAGGGCAAGGAGAAGGTCGCGGAAGCACAGGAAGTCGTCGAGGATCTTATGGCGGAGGCCCGCTCCGAACTGGACGAGGAGGCGGCGGCACGCAGTGTGCCTCCAGGGACGGGATCGGAACAGGAGGGGTGATGGTTCCCGAGGCTCGCATAGTTCACCGCATTGCCGGCAGGATGCGCGTCAGGGTGCCTTCGCGCAGAGGAGATCCGGCATATTTCGCAGCAGTTGAGGAAAACCTCCGCAGCTTACACGGCGTGGAAAGTGTGGAGGCCGACCCGCTGACAGGTGGTATTCTTATCCTGCACGGCCTCGATCCAGGGGCAATCGTCGAATATGCGGCGCAGAAGGCGCTTTTCGTGGCGAGGGAAGAGGCAGCCAAAAAGGCTGGAGGCACGGTCCTGCACGACGTGTTGGGTGCCCCCTTCGGTTCGTTCAGCAGGCGGGTTAGGGCGTTCACAGGCAACGCCGCGGATCTTTCCGGTCTTGCGGTGCTCGGGCTCCTGACCGTGGGCGTGTACCAGATCGCCCGGGGCAATTTCGGCGCGCCTGCCTGGTACACGGCCTTTTGGTATGCCCTTGGCATATTCAATAAATCGGATGGCGGGTCGGATGGTGGGAAAGAGAGGACTCCTGCTGAATAGGCAGGGAAGGAGACGGCACGCTTTGTCAGACCCCGCTGAGTCTATCCTCCGCTCAAGGGGAATAGATATATGCCTTACATTACTAGTGGGATTTTTGCTGGACAGGGCCCCGCTTAAGACGCGGGGTCGCGAAAAACAAAAGCCGGAAGGAGGAAAGACAAATGACTGATGAGAAGATTGATACGACGCATGTCGAGAAGAGCGGCCAGGCCGGCGAGGACCTGGGAAGGGTGGGAACGACGGTGAAAGAGGGTATCGTGAGCAGCCTGAAAGGGTTTAATGAGATCGAGGCGGAGATCGTAAGCCTTGTCCGGAATACCGTCGCCGACTCGTTGAAGGCGAGCGCGAACGTTGCAGGGGTCAGCCTCAACGTCAGCAAGGACGTGATCAAAGGCGCCATTTCAGCCACGGAGGAGGTGGGCACCGGTCTGATTCTCAGCACCAAGAGCGTTGCTAAGGGCATGATCATGGGCGTAGGCGACGTTGGGGGCGATGTCGTGACCGTGGCGAGCCAGACCGTTAAGGGTGCGGTTAAAGGCGCTTCCGAGATAGGCGCCGATGTTTCTCTCGTGGCCAGGCGTGCAGTGGACGGCGTCATAGAGGCGGGCAGAGAGATCGGTGGAAACGTCGAAGAGATAGCGAAAGTCGCGGTCGGCGGAGCAGTCGAGGCTGCGGCGGCAATCGGTACGACCGCGCTGAAGGCGGTGAGAGAGATGTTGATCGGCGTGGTGGAAGGGGTAAAGGATGTGGCAAGTGCTGCTCTGCCCACCCCGCACCCGCGTCCCGCGGCTCCTTACGTGAAACCGGAAGCAGTGCCGCTCGATGATGCGGGGAAACCTGTCTCGCCACGAGCCAAAGCGAAAGATAAAGAATAGTCTCGTTGGTCGAAGCAGTCCACGATAGCGTCAAAGGAAGGGCTCGCTACCGGGTCGGGGGACTTTACCGTAGTGACGAGCTGAAACAATATCTCGAAGAGGGCTTGCCGAAGAAGGTCGGGATAGCGTCTGTTTCCGCCAGCACCCTCACCGGAAACGTCCTGGTGCACTATACGCCCGATGTCGAGCCGTCCCTTGTGGCCGCTCAGATCTCAGAGTTGTTGGCCGAACGGGGGCACAACGGAAACGGCCGGGGAGTTCTCAGTGCCCGCGCCGTGGCACGGTGCCCGATCCCCGTCAGAAAACACCGGCGACAGGATGCGACACCACGCTCAGGCAGCCAGGGTCCATCCCGGCGGAGCGTAAGAAAACAGATCGTCCATGGGGAGCAGCAGGTCCTTGATCCCTGGTACCTGCGCCACGCCCGCGATGTACTCGACTTTTTCGGCTGCGACCGTGAAACAGGCCTCTCCGCCGGCGCGCAGCAGGAAAGGCTCAAGCGATTCGGTCCCAATATCCTGCCCGAATCCGTCCCCCGCTCGGGGTGGTCCATATTTGCCGAACAGTTTAAATCGTTCCCTGTGGCGCTCCTCGGTGCGGCCGCGGTTATTTCCGTGGCTACAGGCGGCGTGGCGGATGCCCTGGTTATCATGAGCGTTGTGGGTATCAATGCCGCGATAGGCTATATGACGGAGAGCGGGTCCGAGCGGACCATCCATTCCCTGAAAAACCTCGTGAGACCGAGTGCCTTGGTTCTTAGGGACGGGCAGGTCCGTTCGGTCGGTGTCGAGATCGTGGTTCCGGGTGATCTGCTGGTGCTCAGGCCCGGTACTTATATTGCCGCGGATGCCCGGCTCATCGAGGCCCAGTACCTGAGCGTCGACGAATCGGCGTTGACCGGCGAGAGTATGCCGGCGGGCAAAACCGCCGATGCCCTCGAAGACCCGGACCTGCCGCTCGCGGACCGGACCAATATGGTCTTCATGGGGACTCTGGTGACGGGTGGTCAGGGTCTGGCCGTTGTCACGGCGACAGGCGGTTTCACCCAGATGGGACAGATCCAGACAATGGTCGGAGAAGCGAGAGCACCTTCGACACCAATGGAGCAACAGCTCGACCACATGGGCACTCAGCTCGCCCTGATAAGCGGTGCCGTCTGCGGCGGCGTCTTCTTCATCGGCCTTATTCGCGGATACGGCTTCCTCCAGATGCTCAAATCATCCATTTCCCTTGCCGTTGCGGCGGTTCCTGAAGGATTGCCGGCGGTGGCGACCACCACGCTGGCCCTCGGCATACGCAACATGCGGCGACGGAATGTCCTTGTGAGGCGATTGGAGGCGATAGAGACTCTCGGCTCCGTCCAGACTATCTGCCTGGACAAAACCGGGACCCTGACGCTTAACCGGATGTCGGTCACTGAAGTTTTTGTCGGTATGGAGCCAATGCGGGTTTGGGACGGCAAATTCTCTCGCGAGGCCGGTTACCGGAACCCTTACTCTTGCGAGGAGCTGCTGAAGCTCCTTCACGTATCGGTTCTCTGCAATGAGAGCGAAGTATTCCCCTCGGAGGGACAGATGAGGCTCGAAGGCTCACCTACAGAGAATGCGCTTCTCAATATGGCGCTCACGGCCGGGGTGAGCATCGTCCAGCTCAGGCAGTCGTTCCCTCTCGTCAAGATTGTGCACCGGTCCGAGACCAGGAATATGATGTTGACCGTCCACGCCACGCACGAGGGGCCCGCAAAGATTATCGCGGTCAAGGGCAGCCCGCCCGAGGTCCTTGCGCTTTGCACCTGGCATATCAAAGATGGCGTGAAACTGCCCCTTACGGAAGAAGACAGCGAGGCCATACTGGGGGCCAATGAGGAGATGGCGGGGAGGGCTCTGCGCGTCCTGGGTTGCGCGTATGCAATGGCTGAGAACGGCGTTTCCCTCGGCGACAACGGCGATATAGCGATCAGCGATCTCATGTGGCTCGGCATCGTCGGCATGAAAGACCCCGTACGACCGGGGGTGAAGCAGCTCATCGGACAGTTCCATGAAGCGGGCATAGACACGATCATGATCACGGGCGACCAGAGCGCCACCGCCTATGCCATCGGTAAGGAGTTGAACCTGTCGGCGGGCAAAGACCTGGAGATACTCGACTCGAGACACCTCTCGGATATGCCTCCCGACGTATTCAGGGCATTGTCCAAGAGCCTGCACGTCTTTGCTCGTGTCAGCCCTGCCCATAAGCTCGAAATCGTCCGGGTTCTGCAGGAGACGGGCAGGGTAGTGGCTATGACCGGGGACGGCATCAACGACGGGCCCGCACTCAAGGCAGCAGGGATCGGCATCGCCATGGGCCACACGGGGACCGACGTCGCCCGGGAGGTCGCCGACGTCGTGCTCGAAGACGACAACCTGGAAACCATGGTGGTCGCAATCAGTCAGGGACGGACAATTTATAACAATATCAGGAAATCGGTTCACTTTCTCCTTTCCACAAACATGAGCGAGATCATGGTCATGTTTACCTGCATCACCGCCGGTCTGGGCGAGCCTTTAACGGCTATGCAGCTTCTCTGGATCAATCTCATCTCCGATATATTTCCGGGTCTGGCCCTGGCCCTTGAAGCACCGGAGCCTGACATACTGAGCCGGCCGCCCCGGGACCCCAAAGAACAGATCCTGCAGCCCGCAGCGCTCAAAAAGATGGTGAGGGAGTCGGCCGTTATCTCGGCAGGTTCTCTGGGCGCCTTCGGGTATGGGGTCCTCCGGTACGGCCGTGGGCCGCAGGCCAACACCTTGGCTTTTCTCAGTCTTACCGTCGGGCAGCTCCTCCATGCGCTTGCCTGCCGTTCCGAGACAAAGACCATTTTCGATCGCGGCAAATTGCCTCCGAATCGATATTTGACCGGCGCTCTGGTCGGCTCGTTCGCCCTCCAGGGGGTGGCCATGGTGACACCAGGCATGCGGCGCCTGCTCTCCATCTCTCCTCTCGGTGTGGTGGACGGGCTTGTGGCGGCGGGTGGGGCCGTGCTTCCGCTGCTGGCCAACGAAGCGATCAAGAAGACCACGCGAGGTGCCCCCTGAAAAAAGATTACATGTTTACCTCAGAATCGGTAACCGAAGGCCATCCGGACAAACTCTGCGACCAGATCTCCGACGCGATAGTGGATCATATACTACGCCGGGACCCGCAGGCGCGCGTGGTAGCAGAGTGTGCGGTGGCTACGTCAATTGTTTTCATCGCGGCGCGTTTCGACTCGCCCGTTGTGGTCGATTTTCCTTCTGTTGCGCGTGAAGTGATCAACCAGGTGGGATATACGACCGGCGATTTCAACGGCAAAACGTGCAGTATCGTCACCAGCCTCAAGGAGCTCCCTCAGGACGAGTACGGCCGCTTCGACGAGCGCAGCCTTACCGATGGGGAGATCGATGCGGTCACCGTCCGCAACCAGGTCACGGTTTTCGGCTTTGCCTGCCGGCAGACCACGGCCCTGATGCCGCTTCCCATATGGCTTAGCCACAAGCTTGCCAGAAGGTTGACTTCAGTGCGCTTCCAGAAGATCCTTTCCTACCTGACGCCCGATGGCTGGACGCAGGTAGGGGTGGAATACGAGAACCGCGAGCCCCGCCGTATTCACAGTATTACCGTCATCGCGACCCAAATGAGCCCTGCAACGAGCCTGGAGCAGCTTCGGGACGACATCCGACAGACCGTTATCGAACCTGCTTTTCACGATGAAGCGCTCAAACCGGACGAGGGAACACGCATATTCATAAATCCGGAGGGGATTTTTCTTACAGGCGGCCCTTCCATCCATTCAGGTCTCACAGGCAGAAAGAACGCTATCGATACCTATGGGGAATATTCGAGACACAGCGGTGCGGCTTTGAGCGGAAAAGACCCGTTGAGAATAGACAGGAGCGGGGCATATGCTGCCCGCTATGCGGCCAAGAATGTGGTGGCCGCGGGTCTGGCCGATGAATGTGAAGTACTTCTGAGCTATACCATCGGGCTTGCCAGACCTGTGAGCATCCAGGTCGAAACGTTCGGGACCGGTCAGGTACCCGATGAGGAAATTACCGCCCGCATTGAACGTCACTTCGATTTTCGCCCTGCCGCGATTCTGCAGCAGTTCAATCTCCGCTACCTGCCGGCGACCATAAAGGGGGGGTTCTACCGCAAGCTGGCGGCATACGGTCAGGTCGGGAGAATGGATATAGGCCTGCCCTGGGAGATGACGGACAAAGCGGCCCTGCTCAAGTCGTAATGAGCGTGTTGCAGGCGGAATAGAGGGGTCGACGCCTTGGAACAACCGAAGTCTTCACCTTTTACCGCCCAGCAAGCCAGGTCTCTCACCCGCATGAAACTATTTGCGACCAGCCTCCTGATCTTCATGGCGGTCGTGTATACCATCAGCAGGATTCTTGAGCACAGGCTACCGTGGCTGGCCCCGGTCGTCGCCTTTAGCGAAGCCGGTATTGTCGGTGCGCTTGCAGACTGGTTCGCCGTCGTAGCCCTGTTCCGTCACCCCCTGAACCTCCCTATTCCAAAGACCGCGGTTATCCCCCGCAACAAGGAGAGGATCGGAAACGCGCTTGCCCACTTCATGAGAGAGAACTTCCTTGCCCGGGATGTGTTGGAGCGGAAAATAGGCACCGTCGATCTCACGGGCTTTGCAAGCGCCTGGATCGCAAAGGAAGAAAACGCCATGAGGCTGGCTAATGGTATCGGCAGCTACATCCCGGCCGTGATCGAGAAACTGGAGGAGAGGGACGTACATACCCTTGTACGCAACGAGATGAAGGGGTGGTTGAAAGATCTGAATGTGGCGCCCTTGTTCGGCGCCGCCCTGAAGCCGTTGGCGGATGGAGATCTTCATGAGGAGCTATATGTTGCCGTGGTGCGGGCAATAGAACGATTGTTCGAGGAGAACAGGGAGAAACTCCGGGAGGTGACAAAAGGGCAGATGCCCCGCTATATCCCCGATTTCATCGATGAGCGGATCGCCGACCTCGTGATCGGCAAGCTGGAAGAGGGGCTGGTGAAAATCGGGGACGATCCGGGCAATGAGCTAAAGACGCGGCTCGGTGAGGCATTGAAGCGATTTGTCCATAATCTGGAACATTCCCCGGACTTCGCCGGCCGGGTTGAGGAGCTGAAAACTCGAGTTTCTGGATCACCCGAGAGTGAATCAGTATGCAGCCGCAATATGGGGTGACATTCGCCGTAAATTGGTTGATAATCTGGGCCGGGCCGATTCCGGGAGCCGGCGTCAGATCGCTGGTGTGATTCAGGAGCTGGGCGCCGCGGTTACCAAAGACGAAGCAGTCAAGGAGAAGATCAATCAATGGCTGCGCGTCTGGGCCGTCAACGTGCTCAGTGGAAACCGCGACCTGATCGTCTCCTTCATTTCAGACACGGTGCGTAAGTGGGATCCCCGGGAGACGAGCCGGAGGATCGAGCTGCACGTGGGCGCCGACCTCCAGTGGATCCGCATAAACGGTACGCTGATCGGGGGCCTTGCCGGCCTCCTCATCTACGTTGTTTCGTGGCTGTTGAGGAACCTCACCTAGAAATACCCATCATTCACCCTGCGATTCGTTGTTCGTCGCCAGTGCCAGGTAGCTTCGACAGCCGGGGTAGCGGGAGCATCTGAAAACCGTCCTGTTTCCGTTTTTCTTGTATTTGTGCATCGGTTGTCCGCACCTGGGACAAGCGGGCCTTTCTTTGGGATAGACCCTTTCAAAGCCGGGGATGAACTGTCTTTTGCACATGAGACAAATGTATCTCTGCTTGTGGCTGCGGCTCATGCCGTACCTGTATACCGCGTATGACCCACATTTCGGGCAGCAAACTTTACTCTCTTGATCCGGCTGGCTCATAGGTTTATGCCGAGTTGCTTATCGAAGCTCCATCGTTGTTGGCTTCCTCGTCGCCTCGCACAGCGTAGAGTATCTTTGTTAATCTCCTGTGACGGCATGGTTAATTATCCTCTGGGTATACCCCCGGCTCTGCCGGGGGACTCCAAAAGTTTGACATTTTCGGGAATATAAAAGAAAACCTCCTCCAATGTGAACCGCTCGAAGTTACACAAGGAGGAGGCCTTAGTGAATAACTTTCAGAGTTTAAATCACACCAGGTGGGATTGCAAGTTCCATGTGGTGTGGATACCGAAGTACAGGAAGAGGGCACTCTACGGGCAGCTCAGGAAACAGTTAGCGCCGGTGCTCAAGGAGCTGGCGAATCAGAAGGAAAGCGAAGTATTGGAAGGGCGTCTCGTAGAGGATCACGTACACATGCTCATATCAATACCGCCCAAGTATGCCGTCGCCCAAGTTATAGGCTACATCAAGGGGAAGAGCGCCATATGGATCGCCCGTACGTGCGGAAGGAGAAAAAACTTCATCGGCCAGAATTTTTGGGCCAGGGGCTACTATGTGACAACGGCAGGGTTGGATGAAGAAACGGTCCGCGACTACATCAGAAAGCAGGAAGACGAGGATAAGAAGCTCGATCAGCTCAAGATGTTCGACGAGTAGGGCTACCTTTAGGTAGCTCACGGTGTTTAACCGCTTTGAGCGGTTCACATATTTTCAAACCCCCGGCTCTGCCGGGGGATGAGTGATTCTTGGTTAATTAGAACTTTTTGCAAAATCGGGCATCGATTGAAGAGGGGAAGCCGATCTTCTTGCGCGCAAGTTCGCGGCAGTCTCTCCCCACGGTCCTTAACACATTATTCACACGACCTTTATTTCTATGCAACGGTTCCCCTTTATACTGTCCGCATACTTAGCCAGGCACTGAATGAAGGAGTGGATATGCTCTTCGTTTTATTACTCATAGCTTTCGCAGTGTGTCTCGTGGGAGTGAGCGCCAAAAGGACGAACGAAACAATACCGGTCAAGCGGCGAGTGAGCAAGGTGGTTATCTCGCCCAATCCCGGCCGCCCCAAACGGAGAGCTTGAGGACTCCCGTCCGGCGCCGATCGGGTCATGGCGAGTTCAGCCGCCTGAAGAGATGGATTACCGTGCAGAGCAGCTTTTCTGGCAGGACAAGGGTTGATTTCGAAATCATAACGGAGGGAGTATGGAAGCAGCGGAAAAATGCTTTATGACGCAACACGTGTTTAGGGTGCTTCTTCGGGCAATGAGCAATCCGGGCACTGTGCATGATGTGCTGGAGGAGAAGCATACGGACGGAGGCCATAATGTCTTGTTGGCTGTTGCCGAAACCGTTCTGGACAACGAGGCCTCTTTCTGCGTGGTGGGAAAGGACGGGGAGGAGCTTGAGCGCTTCATACGGGAACTCACCGGCTCTCGCTGTGCCGACGCTGCATCGACCGACTGCGTCCCCGATGCCGCTGGCGTTGACCGGACGTCCGCGAGACCGGCACTGCGGGAAATAATAGAGTATCCGGATAAGGGCTCGACCATCATCTATCTGGTGGCGGGATTTAACGGAGGTCCCGGCTCATTATCCTTTTCACTTAAAGGCCCGGGCATCAGACCGGCCATGTCGTTCTCTGTTGAGGGACTGAGCAGGGACGAATTGTGCGGTATTCAAGATGTGGACAGAGAGTTTCCTTTGGGCGTAAACTCTATCTTTGTAGACCGGATGGGAAAAATAGCGTGTATCCCCCGATCCGCGACGGTAATCGATTTGCACCCCTAGGGGCGGGAAGCAAGGTGTAGGCTGCATTGCGGTAAGCGAAGATGGGGCGTCAGTTCGCTCCCTTGCTCCGGCCGGGCCTTATCTTCATGAAGACCTTGCCCGTCGAGGCATCATAAAACCACAGTTCCAGGAGGCGCACGTGCAGGTACTCGTGTTGGGCAAGATATTCCCCGGGTTTTTCCGGAGTGCCCTTCTTGTGTATTATCTCGGATGTCGCATATGGCTCGGCGAGGTTACAGAGCAGGAGGAGCCTGATGTTTAGCTGAAGTTGGCCTGCCTCAGCCTTTGTCGCCGGAAAATCGGCGACGATGGTTTCACCTTTTAACGTGTCGTCCAGGCTGGTTACGGGTTTGTCTTTTGCCTCTTTAGCCGAAAAGCTGATCTTTTCGACCGGGAATTCACGAAGGTTTTCAAAGGCAACCGTATACTCCCGGAACTTGACCTCTTCGATCTCGATTTTCGTCCCATCGGCAGCGGTATAGGCATACCTGTTATCCACCTGCGGGATATAGTCGATCCTGAAGCCGTTCTTCGTCTTGTCCGCTGTCCCCTTCGCCAGTATTGTCCACAACCGGCAATATACCCGCATCGTCTGATCATGCTTGTTATAGGAAGTATCCGCAGGCTTTACCTGAAATGCATAGATGCTGCCGGCTTTCAGGGTCCCCGTCAGGGGAAGGCCGGCACGCAGCCCGGTCATGCCCGTACCCTGCCCTTCGGCCTCACCAACGCGAGGGCCATTTGTCATGCTATTTTGCAGGGAGTTATAGATTGCCTGGGCATTGTGGCCTCCGTAAGCGCGAGGCAGTTGCTCGCGCGTGATGTCGAAGGGCATAGTGTCATACTCCACAGGCACAATCTTTTCCATGTCCATGTCAGGTCCCCCGCCGGAAGATTGGGTTCTCGACCCGCCTCTCCGCTGTGCCAAGAGCGGGTCGGTGCTGCAAAAGACGACTAAGCATGCGAGCAACAGGATAACTGTGACTCTCTTCCCGCAGGTTCTCAATGGGTTCCACCTCCGCGTCGGTCCGTCAAAAGTTTTCTCATACTTCGGGTAGAATAGCAACCAAAGGCGAGGAATAGGTTTCAGGCGATTGACATTCCGTGCGCTATAGTCTATAGAAGATAAAAAAGAAAAAGGAGTGACTATGACGGAAGATGCCAAAAGCAAGGAAGAGCAGTACAATGAAGCCCGTATCATGCATAAGGCGTGCGATGAAAAGATCCTGATCCTTCAGGAAAAGCCCTATTTGACAGATGATGAGGAGCTGGAGGTAAAGCTTCTCAAGAAGAGAAAGCTCCATTATAAGGACATCATGGAGGAATTGAGAAAAGAACTGGGGAAGTGATACCAAGCCGTCTTCTTCGCCCCCCAGATCGGTCCTTGACAGCGAAAGCCTGGTGAGCCATACTTTTCTCTGTGAAAAAATATATCCTGCATCGGGACATCACCCCACGCAAGCAGCTTCTCGATTACGAAAAGGAGCTGAACGAGGAACAGCTTGCCGTGGTAACGGCCCCGGACGGACCGGTACTCGTGATTGCCGGCGCGGGGAGCGGCAAAACGAGGGTGGTGACGTACCGCGTCTCCTATCTCCTGGAACGGGGCATCTCCCCTCAGAGCATCCTTCTCCTCACCTTTACGAACAAGGCTGCCCGGGAGATGCTGCACCGGGTCGAGTACCTCATAAAGATGGATACCCGCTACATCTGGGGCGGCACATTCCACCACATCGGCAACCTGATCCTGAGGCAAAACAGCCAGAGGATAGACTACAGGCCCAATTTCGTCATACTCGATAACGAGGATGCCAAAGACATAATCGAGCTTGCGACGAAGGAGGCCGGGATCGATACCAGGGAGAAACGGTTTCCTAAGGGACAGGTATTGAAGGAGATATTCAGCTATTCGGCCAATACCATGGAGGATCTGGAAAATACGGTCCAGACGAAGTACCCCTATTTTATGGACATCCTGGACCGGATCGATCTTGTCCGCAGGGCATATGAAGGGAAGAAGAGGGCGTCCAACGCCATGGACTTCGATGACCTCCTCTTCTACTGGCACAAGATACTCGGTGAAGACGAAGGCTTGAGAAAATACTACGCTTCGGTGTTTTCACACATCCTGGTCGATGAGTATCAGGACACGAACAGGATACAGGCCGAAATAGTCGACTTTATGGGCATGATCAACAGAAATGTGACTGTTGTGGGCGACGACGCCCAATCAGTTTACTCCTTCCGGGGCGCCAATTTCCGGAACATTCTCGAATTTCCGGCGCGATATCCCGATACCAGGATCTTCCGGCTGGAGACAAACTACAGGAGTACGCCCGAGATCCTTGACCTGGCTAATCATTCCATCTCACACAACAGACAGCAGTTCGAGAAAAACCTGAGAGCGGTCAAGGTAAACGGGGTGGCGCCCGTGGTGACCCCGCTGCGGGACGTGATCCAGCAGGCGGAATTTGTTGCCCAGAGGATACTCGATCTGCGTGACGAAGGAGTCCCCCTGGACAAGATTGCCGTGCTGTATCGTGCCCATTACCACTCCATGGAATTACAGATGGAGCTGACGCGCAGGGATATCCCCTTTGAGATACGGAGCGGGCTTCGGTTCTTCGAGCAGGCCCATATCAAGGATGTGGTTGCTTTCTTGAGGGTGATGGTAAACCCGAGCGATGAAATATCGTGGAAGAGGATACTCAAGATGTTCCCGCGCATAGGGAAGAAGACGGCGGACCACATCTATGAGTACCTCAAGGCCTTCCCGGATCCCGTCGGCCTTTTTGTCACGAAAGAGATAGGGAAGCAGTTCAAGAGCATGCAGCCGGATAATGTGGAGCAATTATCTTTGCTCTTCGGCGAGCTTGAAGGGCTGGCGAGGCACGACGCACTGACCGAGATGATCTCCGCCGTTCTCGCCCATGGATATATGGAATACCTGAAGTATACCTATCCGAACCATGAGAATCGTCTCGAAGATATAAATCAGCTTATCAATTTTTCAACCGGGTACGATTCGCTGATCAATTTCCTGAGCGAGCTTTCCCTCATGAGCGGCATCACCGGAGAGGAGGGTGTGGGGGGCGCCGACGAGGATGAAAGGGTTATCCTGACCACGATACACCAGGCGAAAGGCCTTGAATGGAAAGCGGTTTTCGTCGTATGGTGTGCGGAAGGGCGGTTCCCCAACCCAAAGGCCGTGGAAGAGGGCGGGGTTGAGGAGGAAAGGCGCTTGTTCTACGTGGCGGCAACACGGGCCATGGATCAACTCTATCTTTGCTATCCCCTGATGATCTTCGACCGGCAGATCGGTTCGGTCATCTTGCGACCTTCCCGTTTCATCGCGGAGCTGAAGGCGGGGCACTACGAAGAGTGGCAGGTGGGCGACGTATAGGCGCGCGGCCGGGTTAATTATCCTCTGGGTATACCCCCGGCTCTGCCGGGGGACTCCAAAAGTTTGACATTTTCGGGAATATAAAAGAAAACCTCCTCCAATGTGAACCGCTCGAAGTTACACAAGGAGGAGGCCTTAGTGAATAACTTTCAGAGTTTAAATCACACCAGGTGGGATTGCAAGTTCCATGTGGTGTGGATACCGAAGTACAGGAAGAGGGCACTCTACGGGCAGCTCAGGAAACAGTTAGCGCCGGTGCTCAAGGAGCTGGCGAATCAGAAGGAAAGCGAAGTATTGGAAGGGCGTCTCGTAGAGGATCACGTACACATGCTCATATCAATACCGCCCAAGTATGCCGTCGCCCAAGTTATAGGCTACATCAAGGGGAAGAGCGCCATATGGATCGCCCGTACGTGCGGAAGGAGAAAAAACTTCATCGGCCAGAATTTTTGGGCCAGGGGCTACTATGTGACAACGGCAGGATTGGATGAAGAAACGGTCCGCGACTACATCAGAAAGCAGGAAGACGAGGATAAGAAGCTCGATCAGCTCAAGATGTTCGACGAGTAGGGCTACCTTTAGGTAGCTCACGGTGTTTAACCGCTTTGAGCGGTTCACATATTTTCAAACCCCCGGCTCTGCCGGGGGATGAGTGATTTCGCGCCTTTCGCCTGTCTCATCGGGGGTGCGAGTCCTCACGTACGATGTAGTACGCTGCTATGATAAAAGTCAAGACCTTTTAGCGCGGTCTTCTTTCAGGTTTTTTTTACCCTCTCCCTCTTTGATCATCCGTCAGCTCATAACTTTCCCCCTTGAGGATCCGGCATCCTCTTTTTTTCCTTACTGATTCTCCCCTTCGTCTTTCCGCCGTCGTGCTGTGGAAATGTGGTAAAGGCGAAGCTTTTTCCATATTTCCACAGTATGTTAAGAGCCCTTCGGGAAAAAGGTTCTTTGCAACCTGCTATTCGTGGTCCAAGCCACATGTGTCTACCTGCGAAAAGAAGGAACCGGCGTCAACATACTCCGGGCCGTGATATGGCACAGCATACTAATCGTTGTACGCCGTTGTTCCGCAAGATCGGCAAAGATCTTCCCTCCTGGCTCATCCTTCTATCGAACAACCCCGATAGTGTAGGGCCTGCCGGCAAGTATGCACGCCCGAAGGCGAACGATCAGGACACGGGCCACCGCTACTATCGCTTTCTTCTTGCTGCCGCTCGACCGCCATACCCGTGAGAATTTGGACAGCAGGGCCGGGTCCCTTCGGATCGCCATCCAGGAGTTCTCGACCAGGATATGTCTTATGAACCCCGACCCCATCCCGGTGATGCGCCCTTTGCGCTCGGTCTCTCCTGTAGTATATTCACAACACGTCAGTCCGACGAAGCTCGCGATCTTCTTCCCGCTCGTAAAGCGGGAGATATCTTCCCCAAGCTCGATGACAAGGCGGATGGCCGTGAACCACCCTATGCCCGGGAGGCTCCTGGCGATCTCGAAGGCCTCTCTGTAGCGTTCTTTCCTGCACAGGCCCCGCAGGTAAGACCTCAGTGTCGTCTGATGGTCCCAAAGCTGCTCCAGTTGCGTCAAGAGCACGGTCATGCCTGCCTTGAGCGATTCACCGAGGGGTAGCTCGCGGAGGGCGTAGAACTCTTTCCTCCGCCAGACACCCTTATCTGCAAAGGGTACTTCGATGCCGTAGTAGTCCAAGAACTTGCGGATGCGGTTGCGGGTGCAGATGATATCTTTCTGTACGGCCGTGAGGGTGCGGCTCACCTGCCGGTCTTCCCTTCTCTCTTTGTCGGGAACATAGCAGGGGTCTTTGAAATCGTAGTTCTCCAGTATCAGAGCAAGACGTTTGGCGTCCCTTTTCTCCGTCTTTACCCTGCTTACCTTGGGCTCGGTCACCATATGGGGAGGAATGACTATGCAGTCTATGCCGTCTTCAGTAAGACGGTCGTAAAGGTTGAACCCTTTGAAGCTTGCCTCGTAAATCAGGTGAATCTTGCAGTCGGGAAACCTGTTCTTCAAGTACTGCTTCAGCAGGGGATACTTCGCTTCCATGGATGCCTCGTGAACCAGCATGCGCTCACACCGCACAGCGATCCTCCAGGTCTTCTTCGAATCCTCGAGACCAACGAACATTTCTTTGCCTTTGACCACGAAATCCTGTACCTTATAGATCTTCATCTGGCTACCTCCCTTTCTTTGAATTAGCGGTGTTGGTTCCACCGCTCGGTTCCCGATAAGAAAGAGGGTAGCCTTTTTTCTGAACCCGTTACAAGCTCCTTTTATAGCATAGACACTCCGGCTCGCGACCCCTCGATCACGGCGAAATCCATCGAAATTCCCTCCGGCCGGGGAAGAGACCTTACTCACTTCACCTACAAGGCGGTGAGCGGGCCGATGGACGGACCACAGAGCATTGCCATCAGAAAGCGACGCCCAAGTTGAGCCGGAGCACTGGCGATCACCTCCACGACAAGGACAAGGCCTTTCTCATAGTTGTGGTGCACCGCTCCGTAGGGTCGCGGTGGACTTCCGGCAGGGCCAATATGCGTGAAGCCGCCTCATTGACAAACCGCCATTGCATATGTAAAATATGATAATCACATTTTAGCTATGGAGGAATAGATAGTGGAGAAGCACATCACTGCCACAGAGGCGGTCAGACGGTTTTCCGAAATCCTTAACTCCGTGAACTACCGGGGCGACCGGTATGTCATCATGAGGGGCAAGAAAGCGGTAGCGCATATATCCCCTCACGAGGAGGGGGCGGGGCAGAAGACGTTGGGCGACCTCAAAGCGCTGATTAAGCGGCTCCCCCCGCTCAAGGACAAGCGATTCGCCGATGAGGTGAACAGAGCCGTCGAAGAACAGCCCCTGCCTCCCTCGGATGAGATATGGGAGTAATCCTTGACACGAGTGTGCTGATTTCGCTTGAGAAGTCAGGTTCGAGCATCGATGAGTTTACTGCCGGACGCGAGGCCGAGCCTTTCGGCATCAGCGTGGTGAGCGTTTCAGAATTGCTCCACGGTGTTCATCGCGCCGATTCGGAGACGAGGAGAGTAAAACGGGAATCTTACGTGGAGAGGATGATAGATCTCTTTCCCGTCTACCCCTTTGACCTCGCCGCGGGAAGGATTTATGCGAGAATCTGGGCAAATCTGGCGCGCAAACATCTATCAGTGGGCGCCCATGATCTCATAATCGCGGCCACCGCCATTTCCCTCGGTTTTTCAGTTGTCACGTTCAATCTCAGAGACTTCGAGAGAATAGAAGGCCTTACAGTCGAGAAATTGGCCGAAAGCCATTAGCACGAGGCACGCGCCGCCCTCTCCTTCTCTACCCTGCCGCACCTCGATTATTACCACTTACATTCGGGCACTGTGGGGAAAATCACCAGATGCTGCACCAACTATTCGTCCCATCCGGCTGAACCTGTGCCTTCCGACATTACCGCCGAAATACGAAACTGGCCTTCAAGGCTGGAGACGTCAGGGAGTCACTGAAATCATTGCTGATTTCCATTAATGTCAACATGTGATTCCTGAGAAGTAACTCTCCACAAATAACTATTGTATTTAATTACATACAATGATAGAATATGTCATGTATAAGAAAACACCACCTCAACAAAAACTACTCGGCGTGGAGACGCAGGTGTCCCCCTCTTTGCGGAACCGTCTTGAGTCTTCATGGGCTCACCTGTTTAGAGGCGAGGTATTTCCAATCCTGTTCAGGAACGAAGATCGCTATGCGATTCTGTACGGCACAACAGGCCGGCCTAATTTCAGCGTTGCGCGTCTTTTGGGTTTGTGTCTCCTTCAGGAGTGGAGCAACTTGAGTGACCAGGAGGCCCTCGACACCTTCAGCTTTGACACCCGGTGGCGATACGCCTTGGATGTCAGCGATGAGGAAGATTATTTGTCCCGTCGCTCTCTTGTAGAGTTCCGCAGGCGATTGGCCGCCAAAGACCCGGAGATGAAGCTGGTCCGCCATGTATTCGACAATATCAGAGATTCAGCGATAAGCAAACTTGGCCTCTCGTCTTCCAGCCAGCGGCTTGATTCTACCCACATAATCTCGAACATTCGTGTACGAGGCAGATTGGCTCTATTCTCGAATACGCTCACCCAGTTTCTCAAGAGTCTGAATGAAGATCAATTGTCGAGAGTCCCGAAGGCAATTCAGGAATGGCATTCAAGCGAACCCGAGGGTTGGTTCGGATTGGGTCCGGCCGAGCAGAAGATCAAGCTGGAAGAACTGGCGCAGTATCTCTATGACCTTATTGTTATCTTCGAGAAGGATAATGAACTTACAGGCAATGAGCCGTACCAATTGTTGAAGCGCCTTTTCTCCGAACAATGCGAATTCACCTCAGACCAAGAATCGTCCAAGGTCCAGGTGAAGAAAAAGAGTGAAGGAGCAACCCTTCAATCCCCTTACGACCCGGATGCGTCCTGCGGACATAAAGGGCCGGGATACAGCCTTCATGTTACGGAGACGTGCAAGAATACCGGAAAAACCGAAATCATCACAGACTATGAGGTGCATGGCGCCGCCAGATCCGACATCGGCAAGGCCCTTCCTGTTATCGAACGTTTGGAGGCTGCCGGGTTGAAGCCCGAAGCGCTCTTTGCCGACGGCGGTTATCCGTCTGTCCCTTCAGCGGCAAAGGTCATAGAGCAAGGTATCGAATTCGTCACGCCCGTCAACCGCAGCAGGCTCTCCGACGATATCGTGGGCAGAGACCTTTTCTCCTTCGACTCGGAAGGTTTGGTGACCCGATGTCCCATGGGTAATAGTCCCATAGACCATCGCATACTGAGCGGCAACAACAGCACCCGTCGTTCTCTCCATGCGATCTTTGACGGAAACGCCTGTCGATCGTGCACGATGCTCGATAGGTGCCCGGTAAGAGCTCCGAACCACCGCAACAAAGGCTGCCAGGCCCGTGAAACGGTCGGGGACTTTCGTCTGGAGATCACTGCCGAGCTTCGCCTGCGGGATCAGATGTATGCCATCCAGCAGACCACTGAATGGAAGGACCGGTACAAGATTCGTGCAGGGATCGAAGCAACGAACTCCGAACTGAAACGAGCGCACGGAATCGGCAGACTTCGGGTGCGCCGGCTGGCAAAAGTATGCTTTGCCGTTGCATGCAAACTGATCGCCTGCAACATAAAGAGGTGGGCCAAGGCCCCTTGGGCCTTGAAAAAGACCCTGGAAGGCTGCATATCGTCTCTTTGTATTAGCATGAAGGTATTCTTGGCCCAAATAGTCAGCGTGTCCTTGCCTAAGAAGTTCATCTTCACGATGGTGGTAACACAACGATGGTGACGATTGATCCTTTCAGAAAGGGCACTTTCTTCTCAGGAATCACATGTCACTTACGTCCCCCTATCACCCCTGATTACCCCTCAGCCAGCGATTCGTGATGTCAACCTAATTTCATACTGAATCTCATAGTTTAATGGGATGTCCCTCAACCCTCAAGGTGGCTTGTTTACATCAAAACACCTACGAGACTGCGTAGGAATACGCACCTGGCTTTATCTGTGGACAACACGTGACTTATGAATTCATTAGAAAGTTTGTATTGAAATACTTTTCAGCATACGATAACAATCTATATAGAATCGCAAAAAAGACAAATGAAAACGAATGGAAGATGAAGCGGGGTATTTGTTGAAAGATTAAGGAGGTGAAAGCAGACCTGCTGTACGGTGCTACGGCTGTTCCGGGGTTCGTTCAAGTGAGCTTGGTCACAGAAAACCATGCGGGTGTTGAAGCTGTTTTCCCATAAAAGGAGAAGCTATGAAAAATGTAACCCGAAGAACATTCCTGAAGACAGTGGGAGCTGCAGGGGTAGCGGCAGCAGTCGGATCTTCCATAGTGCCATCACGTACCTGGGCCAAAACGAAAGAATATATCCTGATTGGTCATCCGGCACCAATCACCGGACCTATCGCTGTCTTCGGAGAAACTGCGACGTTTATTGATGATTACGCAACCACCGAGATCAATAAACAGGGCGGCATATTCATCAAGGAATTTGGCAAGAAACTGCCAATCAAAGTGATATCCATGGATACTGAGAGCAATCCGACAAAGACTGCCGAGATTGCATCCAGGCTGATTTTAAAGGAAAAGGTCGACCTGATGATGGGTGCGGGTACTCCCGACACAATCAATCCGGTGAGCGCCATCTGCCAAAAGTACGAGGTTCCATGTCTCACCACATATGGACCCATAGAGCCATGGTTAACTGGAGGTCCTTACAAATGGGCCTTTCTCTACTTTGTGTCCGTCGATCAACTGATCGATCTCCACATAGGTATGTGGGATGAACAGGCAAGCAAGCATAACAAGGTGGTAGGAGGCATCTGGCCCAATGATCCCGATGGGACGGTATTTTCCAAGCTTTACAAAGAGGCAGGCGCGAAACGGGGTTACAAGATTGTGGATGTGGGAAGGTTCCCATACGGGCTCCAAGATTTCAGTGCCTTCATCAATACCTGGAAAAAAGAAAAGGTTGAAATCCTCGAAGGGGTGCCTATCCCGCCTGATTTCGCAGCTCTGTGGAGGCAGTGCCACCAACTGGGATTTATTCCCAAAATGGCCACTATCTCAAAGGCGATCCTATTTCCGGCTGCCGTCGAAGCCATAGGCGGAGACCTTCCAAACGGACTCATGAACGACATCTTATGGGCGCCAACACATCCATTCAAGTCATCATTGACCGGGATCTCCTGCAATGACTTGGCCGAAGCGTGGACTAAAAAGACCGGGAGGCAATGGACCTCACCCCTGGGTCTCGATTACACCGGCTTCGAGCTTTTTGCCGACGCCCTGAAGCGTGCAGGGTCTGTTGACAAAAAGAAGGTCAGACAGGCCTTGGTCCAAACAGATCTCAAGACGATAATGGGCCCCATTAAATTCAATGAAAAGAATTTCTGTTTGACCCCATTGCTTGGGGGACAGTGGGTCAAGGGCAAAAGGTGGCCTTGGGATCTGAACACGGTTTATAATGGGACTTATCCCAAAATCCCGTGCACAGCCAAGATGATTTTCCCACTGCCACGAAGTTGAAGCATAAGGCTAACGCTGAGACTGTCGAGAAACCAGGAACCGTTTTTCTTGTGTGTAACTGCTTTAGATGAGAAGACTTCACTTTTTCGACAGTCTCACAAGAAGAGTGCAGTGCCAAATCCCCGGGAACGAGAATTCCTGGGCTGCGGTTACTGACTGTGACCAATAAGATCGGTCATTTTATAGCTGCTCATTTTATAGCCGCCCTCCGCAAGAGTTCGTGGTCTTGGGAAATAGAGATAAGTGATAGCTAAGATGGCGATACTAAAGAAGTCTTAAGGGATACTGATGCCGAACCTACTCAGCGTAAGCAACCTTTTCAAATTTTTTGGAAAACTGACAGCAGTTTGTGATCTCAGTTTTGGGGTGGATCGTGGGGAAATCTTGGGTATCATCGGCCCCAATGGTGCCGGGAAAACGACGGTGTTCAACCTCATCACCGGTGACATTCGACCGGACCGAGGAAAAGTCATATTTGACGGAAGGGATGTGACTTTCGATCCGGTATATCAAAAATGCCGCCAGGGTATTGCCCGGACCTATCAGATTCCAAAGCCTTTTCTGAACATGACCGTTCTGGAGAACCTTTTGGTCGCTTCCATTTATGGTGGAGAAAAAAGCTATAGACAATCCAGAGAGAAATGCGAAGAAATTCTCAAAAAAACAGGGCTGCTTGCCAAAAGAAATGTAATCGCCGGGTTTTTGCCCCTCTTTGACCGAAAACGGTTAGAGTTGGCCAGGGCTCTCTCAACGGATCCAATTCTCCTCCTGGTCGATGAAGTAGCCGGAGGGCTTGTAGAGGGAGAGGTGGAGGAAATTTTGAAGATTATTCACTCGGTGCGAAAAGACGGGATTACAGTACTTTGGGTGGAACATATCATCATGGCCATGCAAAGAGGTCCTGATCGATTATTGGTTATGAATTTTGGCCAAGAACTGTTTAGCGGTAGGCCCGGAGAAGCGTTCAGTTCAGAGGAAGTTCAAAGGGTTTATCTGGGGTCTGAGGAGGAAGATTGACCTCTATGCTTGAGATAAAGAATCTATACGTGTGCTATGGGGGATTACAAGCACTTTCAGACATTACGCTTGATGTGAAAGAAGGTCAGATCGTCTCTATTATGGGTGCCAATGGGGCGGGCAAATCAACACTTCTCAAGGCGATCGCCGGCCTCTTGAAACCCCGCTCCGGAAGCATCCGCTTTAATGAAAAGCCGATCAATCATCTCGAGCCACATGATATTGTTAAACTGGGGATCTCTTTGGTCCCTGAAGGCCGACAGATCTTCTCTAACCTCACTGTCCTGGAAAACTTGCTTATCGGGTCCTACACGCCTTTGGCGCGAAAGGACAAGAAAAAAGCCCTTGAGAATGTCTTCAATCTGTTTCCTCCTCTAAAAGCAAGGATTAACCAGATGGGAACGGATTTGAGCGGAGGTGAGCAACAGATGCTGGCTATTGGTCGGGCTCTCATGTCCCAACCTCGTTTGATCCTTTTTGATGAGATCTCTCTGGGGTTGAGTCCCTTAGTGATCAAGATACTTTATCAAACCGTTAAGCGAATCAATCAAGAGGGCATGACAGTTATCCTGGTAGAACAGGATGTCAAGAGAAGTCTCAAGACCGCTTCTTCAGCATACATTCTTCAGGAAGGAAAGGTAAGCCTGAAAGGGGATCCAGGAATTTTCACTGAAAATGAAGTGAGGCGAGCCTATTTCGGCCTTTAAGTGGAAACAGCGCTTCATTCCTCGTCAGAAACGGGGAGCGTAAGGAGTTAAATGCGATGCTGACCTATTTGGAAACATTGATCAACGGGATCTTGTTGGGTGGCCTTTACGCGGCCATCGGTATAGGGCTTTCCATGGTCTTTGGGATCATGAGACAGGTAAACCTGGCCCATGGCGATTTGATGATCCTTTCAAGCTATTTCAGCTTGCTGTTTTTACAGGTATTGGGGATACATCCCCTATTGACGCTTTTCTTCGTCATACCTCTCATGTTTTTCATAGGGTACCTGTTACAGATGTTTTTCTTTAACAGAGTTATGCAAAGGGAGATGGAACCCTTCCTCATGATCTCTTTCGGGCTTTCCATTATCTTGGAAAACGCCTTGCTCCTTATCTTCACTCCTGATGCTCGTTCTTTAAAGACGGCCTTAGTCATCAAGAGCATCAATGTGTTCGGCTTTTTTCATATCCCCTTAATCCACCTGCTAAATTTCACAGTGGGACTTCTCGTTTTAGTGTTACTCCAGCAGTTCATGAAAAGGACCTATCTGGGGTGGGCCATTAATGCCTCGGCTGATAATGTAACCGCCGCTAAACTCATGGGAGTAAACACCAAAAAGGTCTATGCCTATGCCATGGGGATTGCTGCTGTTACTGCGGCTATCTCGGGAGTACTCGTAGGCATGACCTTTACTTTTTACCCACATTCCGGAACCCAGTATCTGATTATCGCCTTTGGTGTGGTCATTATCGGCGGCCTCGGGAGTCTGCCCGGGACATTTATCGGGGGTCTTGTTTTGGGCGTCTCTCAACTGTTCGGCGGGCGTATTCTTGGACCCGGATTTCAGTTGTTGAGCGGCTATATGATTCTGCTTGTTGTTTTGACTATAAAGCCTCAGGGATTATTGGGAAGGAGGTAAGAACTTTGATCCGGGCCAATGGTATCAGACTTGTGGCCGTCGCCTTCCTATTGACATTCCTTGTGACGGCGCCCGTCTGGGCCTCACAATACGTCGTCAGCGTCGGATTGTTAATATGTATTTACGTGGCCCTTGCTTCCATGTGGAACTTATTGGCCGGATATTCGGGCATGGTCTCTTTAGGGCAGCAGATGTTTATCGGATTGGGTGGTTACGCCCTTGCTGTATCCTCTATGTACTATGGGGTTCCGATTTTTCTTGGCGTTCTGTTTGGCGGGCTTATGTCCGTAATTCTTGCGGTGCTCATATCTATGCCCGTCTTCAGAATGAAAGGGGTCTATTTTTCCATTGGAACTTGGGTCATTGCTGAGGCCCTGGGGATATGTTTTAGTAATTGGGGATACGTGAAATACGGAATGGGCATGTTTATACAGCCTGCCTATAAGCTTTCCATGTCTGTGGTATACTACGCGGCAGTGATCTTGGGCGTCTGCTCGGTTGCCCTCGTATTTTTCTTGCTCAGATCCAGTCTCGGCCTGGCTCTGATGGCTATCAGGGACGACGATCAGGCATCTGAGGCGGTTGGGGTAAATATCTTCCGATGTAAATTCATCTGTTTCCTGATAAGTGCGTTTATTACCGGTTTATCGGCCGGGGTGCTCTACCTGAATGCCATATTCATCCAGCCCTTTGAGGCCTTTGGTATTGGTTGGACAGTAAAGCTGCTATTTATCGTGATTATAGGTGGCATAGGGACTCTGGAAGGACCAATAATCGGGGCGATCATTTATATCCTATTACAACAATACCTATCAGAATATGTGGGGTATAACCTGATTATCCTGGGGATCGTGACCATTGCGGTGATCTTTTTCGCCCCGAAAGGGATTGTGGGCACCTTGCAGGAGAAATTTGGCGTTAGTCTTTTCCCGGTTCGTCGTCTTTAGTATCTGGGATGTGCTCTATCGGGGAATAAAAAAAGGAATGAAAGGGCGGGGTAGGATCCTGAAAGATGCGTATGACCTGAGCTTTTGTGAATTTGGCGAGGGAAAAGGGGTGGTATCGGCCCGGATGGTGCGGAAAGGGAGGTGAACGGGGAGGCGGCATCGGGTAAGACAAAACGCAGGGAGGCTGAGATGGCAGAACAGACACTATCAGGTAGGACGGCAATAGTGACAGGAGGTGCCAAGGGCTTAGGAAGGGCTATAGCTCTTGAGCTGGCTGCTAAAGGGGCATCCGTGGTTATAGCGGACGTGGATGGGCCTTCAGCGAACCAGGCTGTCGAAGAGATCGGCAAAAAGGGCGGCCCTGCGATCGGTGTTTTATGTGACCTCCGAAAGGAGGCCGACGTTCAGGAAATGGTAAAAAAAGCCCTGTCCGCGTTTTCCAAAATCGACGTACTCGTGAATAATGCGGGGCTCGGGAAAGTGGCGCCCCTCTGGGAGACCCCCACCGACGTGTGGGATGAAACCATGGCCGTCAATCTGCGGGGCTCCTACCTGTGTATTAAGTATGTAATTCCTCACATGATCCGGCAAAAAGCGGGTCGCGTCATCAATATATCGTCGGCCGTGGGCAGGCAGGCCCAGCCGCTGATGGCCGCCTACGCCATATCGAAGGCAGGGCAGATCGCCATGACGGTGGCGCTGGCAAAGGAGGTTGCCGGCCACGGGATCACGGTAAATGCCGTCTGTCCGGGGCCTGTCGAGACCCAGTGGTGGACTGAAAACAGGAAGGCCTTGGCGCCGATCCTTAATGTCCCGGAGAACGAGGTGACAAACTGGTTCACACAACAAAAACAGGCGATAAAGGTGCCGCTGAAGCCGGAGGACATAGCACGCGTGGTTGCCTGGTTGGCGTCAGACGACACAACAATGATTACGGGTCAGTTGATAGGCATAGACGGGGGGCATGACTTCCCGACATACTGATCGGGATCATGTCTGACACGAAACTTTGCGCTTACTTAGAACCCCTCATGGTTGAGGATTCACTATTATGGAGGTGTGATCATGCATTCGCTTAAAATGTTTGAACTGGACGGCAAGGTTGCTGTGGTGACGGGTGCCGCCACTGGGCTAGGCGCGGCATTTGCTGAGGCAATGGCCGAGGCGGGGGCGGATGTGGTCTGTGCGGATATTGACGTAAAGGGCATGAAGGAGACCGTTGCAAAGATAGAGAAAATAGGGCAGAAAGCCATCGCCGTCATATGTGACGTATCGAAAGAAGACAATTGCGTCCGGCTCATGGAGAAGACGGTGGAGACCTTCGGCCGTCTGGACATCCTTTTCAACAACGCAGGCGTCGTCGAAAGCGAACCCAAACCCCTGCACGAATTGACGACGGAGGCGTGGAACAGCGTTCTTGCCGTGGACCTTCAGGGCGTCTTTTTTTGCGCCAGGGAAGCCCTCAAGATCATGGTGAAGCAGAAGAGCGGCAAGATCATCAACATTGCATCCATCTTCGGTCTCGCCGGTTCGGGACATCTCTTCCCGGTCCCTGCGTACAACGCCGCGAAAGGGGCGGTGGTCAATCTCACGCGCGAGCTGGGACTCGAATACGCCGCTTTGGGCATCAACGTCAACGCCATATGTCCGGGCTTCTTCGTCACGAACATCGGGGGCGGCAATAGCTACACCCCCGAGTTTGACAAGATGGTCTCGGGCTTCACACCCATGGGGAGGCAGGCACAACCGGAAGAGCTTAAAGGCGCGGCGATCTTTCTGGCATCGGCGGCCTCGAACTACATGTGCGGACAGACGCTCGTGGTGGACGGGGGATGTACGGCAAAATAGCGGGGAATGTGGGGGACGTAGTTCCGTTCATTCCGTTTTATCCCTCCTGGTTTCTCTCCTTGGCAATCCCGCGCAGTATGCTCTGTTTGGACACGTTCAGTGCGCGGGCCACGTCAGCCAGCTTCAATCCTTCTTTCTTCATGGCAACGAAGCTGATATGGCCTCTCGCGAGCACAACCTCCCGCTGTTTGCTCCCGGAAACCAGTTCAGGGATTGACAACCCGGTCTCTTTCGACACATCTCGCAGCAGGTCATCGATATTCTTTTTCACTTTGGCAGGCTGGACTGTGTCGACCTGCGCTTTTACCGATTCAACAAAATCACTGCTCCCCAGTATTCGCTCATCCGAGGCCCATGCTTCTCTTCCACGGCGGACGCCCCCGGTGCTTCGCAGCAAGCCGCCACCCACAAGATCGGGGCGGCGTCCTTCCGTTGTTGCATCCGCAACAAAGGCACGGTAGGCGCTGCGGGCCGCTTTGGCTGTGATGCCAAAATGCCTGAGAACGTAGCTGCATTCCTGCCAGGCACACTCCCGACGCCCCAAAAGAACGGCGTGTCCGCTCCAGGGGTATGTGTCCAGTTCGTCAAGCGTCGCGACGAGAGATGATCGGAGGGGATTAAGATGGATATAACGGATGAGCTGGAGAAAATAGGGCTCTTCCTCCACTAGAATTGACTTGAATCTGTTCTGGAAAAGGTGGCCTGTGCGCTTGTGCCGACGGTTGAAAGAAACAGCGTAGCCGGTAAGGATTCTTCTCATTACGCCGGATAGGGGCTCAACGCCTGTGCGGATAAGGAGGTGTACGTGATTCGGCATGAGCGCCCATGCATATACCACGGTCTTCCCGCCGGTAAAGGCATCCTCAAACCGCCTGATCAGATCCTGGTAGTCTTTTCTAGTCCGGAACAGCTTGGACCGCTCTATACCCCTCACCATTACATGATGCAGGGCGCCTTCCAGATCGAGTCGGGGCTTGCGCGGCATGATAGAATCATAGTCGACTCATGATCGTTTGTCAACGGAATGAACGGAACTACGTCCCCTCGGCCTCACCTCGGCCTCATAAACCATATCATCACGGCAGTTATTACGTTTTTCATTATCGAAGTCTCCTTATTCTATGCTACAGCGTAAGAAATCCGGCGGGAGAGATGCTGGTGGCGAGCATCACCATGTTTATGTGTTGATGAGTCATCCATGACTCTTCCTGCCGGTGTTCGGGCCGAAACCAGAAGGTTTCGATAGTCTCCGCCAGTCGTTCGTAGCGTCGCAGGGCTCTTATCCGGTCCTCCAGCTCGTATTCTTCAGGAAAGAGCGACCAGTTCTTCCCGATCAGGTCCGAAAGTCCCTGAAGTGCACGCAATCCGATCGACAGACCCAGTTCGCGGAAGGCCAGACGGTGATTTGTGGGGAGCTTCATCAGGCCCTGGTCGAGAGCCTCAAGCCCCAGGAGGGCGGACTCCAGCAGAATGGCGAGCAGGCCGGACTGTGAGAAATATCCTGACGTCATCAACTGGGCCACGCGCCAACCATCGGATAGCAGGCCGCCTATGCCAAGGGGATCGTCGGTGGCCCAACTCCTCCCTTTGCACATACCGGCCATATCGGCAATCTCCTTCTCCAGGTCCGCTGACCCCTCCGGATCTCCTGCGGCTGTTGCCGCCAGTTGGGTATACGTGATCAATCCGTCCAGAGGATCATGGAGGCCCATGGACCGGACCAGAGGATAGGAGAGGTCCGTGCTCATCTTCCAGTACATCCGTTTCTCTCTCCCCGAAGACTGCGCATACACGAACCTGGCATAACTGATGCGCGCAAGCTCCATGGCCCACCGGTTATAGGCGAATTCTCCGGTCACCCTCGTGACGCGGTTAAGGGCATGCATCCACTTTGTCAGGTAATGAAAATACTGGCCGTCCCTGTCCCATTCAAGGCGTTCATCGAGGGGCTCAGTAAGCTTCCGCTCCCTAAGCTGTTTGCCTATCCTCAATCCCCCTGCCGTGGGATGGAGACGGGCTTCCTCTCCTTCAAGGCCGCTGATCCAGCCGACTCTGCTGTCATCCTTTCGGTATCGTCCGAGCGTGGAATGTACCTGCCCGATGAGCTGCAGCGCCAAATCCTTGAACTTCCCGTCACCCGTTTCCTCGTAAAAGCCCAGAAAGTTGCAAACTCCGAAGGCATCGTTCCATAGGTATCGCTGCGGGACGCCGGTTGCCGGCCAGAGTCCTGTAAGACGGGCAAAATCGATCATGATCTCGTTGGCAAAAGATGTGCGGTCCGTCACATTTCGTCTCCCCTTACTCGGCCTTTCCACCGCCATTTCCCTGTTCTCCATTATCAGAGAAATGGCGCAAAATTACAACAACTATATTCAGGCTTTTTACTAGAAAGAGGGTATTCGTAGGCGCCGGAATGAGGGCGGTGGTAACGTTGTTTCATTATGTAAATTCTCAGGGAATATATGGGTGACCCCATATAATTTGCTCGCCTGGGTGGTATCGAAGCAGTGGGCGTTGTAGGCAAAAAATGGTGGACCTACATGCTATGTCACGTAAGGGCGCGCCTGTATCTCACCATCATGTTCGAAAAAGGCCATATGGGTCATTTTGCTTTGATTCTCGTAGGTTATCTCTTTCAGCTTGATGTTGACGTTGGGGTAGATGAACCTCCGGACCCTCACTTCGGGGGCTTCGGTCTTGCCGAGGGCCGCCTCCAGGGCCTTTGTCTCGGCGTTCAACTCTACCAGCCTTTCCTGTAGGGCGGTACGTCCCTTCGAGATGCGTTCGTATGCCTGTTCGAGACGCGCGGGCAACTGCGTGCCTTCGGCCTGATACTGCTCGAGTATGACAATACCCTTTTCTGCTTCCTCCAGCGCGGCTTCCCGCTGAACTTTCTCTCGCTTCAGCTCTTCGAGCGTCGCTTTTTCTCTGGGTTCGAATCCTACCGCGATCTCGGTCCACGTACCGTATTCCGAGCCGATGATGTTCGCCTGAACGAGGTTGCGCGCGCCGACCGTGCCGCCGCAGATATGGCCCTTTTCCATGGTGACGACCACCTGGTCGCCGGCAAGGAGGTTCGAGTGGAGCGATTGTCCGGCCGTGATGCATCCGCCCGCCTCGACGGTAGCTCGCTCGATGAACGGGGAGTTGACGTTCCCCTTGGCCTTGATCGTTCCCTTGTTTGCGCCTTGTATGCCGCCCTTTATGAGCACGTCTCCACCTGCTTCTATGAAGCTGTCCTCGACAAGCCCTTCTACGTGGATGTGCTCGGAGGCCTTCAGAGAGAAGCCCGAAACCACATTGCCGATCACCCTCACGCTGCCCGAGAAATTTATGTTGCCAGTGCAGTAATCGATGTTGCCGTCGACGGACAGCACCGACTCCACGGTAACGGTCTTGTCCCGCAATATGGGCTGCCCGTCTATGTCCGCAATCACCTGGAGGTGATCCGGGGAGAGCGTGGTGTTCTTGCCCGCTGCCAGCCTGTCGTCCTTCCCGGGTTTCGCTGCGAGGGGTTTGCCCGTGACGGTGAAACCGTTCTCTCCCGGCGTCGGCGGGGTCTTCGCGGCCAGGATCGTGCCCTTTGTCACGGAGACGACGGTCTCGAGGTCTTTGTAGTCAATTCTTCTGCCCTCGACCTCCTTGGGGCTGATCACGGATCTGGTCCTGAAGAGGTATTCTATCACCGCATCCTGCCCATGGACCGGTTCCTTGAACCTGGCCACTAGCACCCGTGTGCCGTACGGCTTGCGCGCGAGCGCCTGCTCGACGGCGTCGTAGTCTATGCCCATCCGTACGCCTTTGTGCGCGAAGGCCCTCTCCACATCGTCCCTCGTCATCTCCAGGCCCCCGTAGGCGGGCTCAAGGACCATGTAGGCTTCCTTCTCCCCGTTTTCCACGGAGACGACGACTTCCCCATCTTTCGCCTCAGCGATACCGACCCGCCGGCCCAAAGACCGAGCTTCGAGCATGCGTTCGATTGCTGCTTCGTCGATCCAGAAAGGCACATCCAGCGCCTTTAGGGCCTCGACCACGTCCTGCATGGACGGCCAGTCCCCTTCGCCTGAAATGGTGGCGTAAGCCTTTGCCTCTGTCGTATCGACATCGATCAGAACTTCTGCTTTCGCCGTAGGACACCCCCTTCTCCCTTATGCGGCACTTGCGTGTCTCACCGCGTGTTTGCCGCTCATCCCGACACTATGAGCGTCATAGAGTATTATCGGTCAAAAACGATAAGAGAAAAGTGCGGACGGTGGAAGTGCCCTCATTTTTATCTCCCCTTTGCTGTTTTATCCAACAAACCATCATCGAGAATCTGTTGAAAATGTTCTTTCACTGTTTGCTCGATAGGTATATACGACATCCCCAGGTCTGCCTTGCCGTACGAGTTGTCGAACTTGACGTGATAGCCCACATTCCTGCTCACGTATTTCCGCGTAAAGCCAAGCCTCGGCGCGAGGAGCCAGAACAGAAACTTCGGGACCTGTTTCCGGGGGAACGGATACGCATCGCCAAAATGTCTTCTCAGAATATTCGCGAGATCGAGCACCGTCGCCTCCCCGTTCGAGATGATGTGCCTTCCGCTCGCCTTTGCTGTAAACCCTGCGCTGATGTGCGCAGACGCCACATCGCGCACATCGACGATAGGCATGCTCATGTCCGGAGCACCATTTTTGTAAGTACCATCGCCGAATTGAATCATGGCATTTATGCTAAATGAGTCTTTTCTCTTCGACACCGAGGGACCAAGGATCCATCCAGGGTTTATGGTCAACAAGTCCCATTGATCCTGTTCCGCCGCAGCGGCCCACGCTTCCTTCTCGGCGATCATTTTTGAATACGCATATGGCAGGTGCTCGGCGCTGCTCGTCACGTTCCATTGCTTCTCAGTGAATATTCTCCCGCGGAACCAACTCTACGTCCGCCAAATCTCCACAAATCGCGGCGACGCTGCTCGTAAGCACGACGCGCTTCACCGTCGGGGTCCTTTTTGCCGCTTCGAGAACGCACCTCGTTCCTTCCTTGGCTGGTCGGAGGAGTTCTTCCTGCGGATTCTTGGGTTTCGCCATGAAGAAGGGGGACGCCGTGTGCACCACAAGCTCGCAGTCCTGCATCGGCTCATCGAAGCTGCCGACATCCACGAGATCCGCCTTAAACAACTTCAATTTCCCGGCTGAAGCGCTCGCAATACGCGTAAGATGCTCGACTCTTTGACCGTTCGAGGGGTCGCGGACGGTTGCATTGACGTTGATCCCTTCTTCAAGCAGTATTTTGACTATCCAGGAAGCCATGTAGCCGGTGGCTCCCGTAACCATAACCGGTCTGCCCTTATCAATTGTCCTTCATCACCGTCTCCTTACGGGTCGTTTTCTACTGCCGAGCTTCGATCATACAGAAAACATCCGCATATCCCGAACCGCACACCAAAGACTCCTTTCTGACGACAAAAAAGATTCGTCATTGGTGCCCGTGCTATTTTTGTTGTAGGTCTACTGCCGATGGTAGCAGCGATTGCCGTGCTTGTCAATCAACAAAGGTGACCGGAAAGCGCCGGACAAGTCCCGAAGCTATGCTTTTTGTCACTCCTGGTTGTCACTCCTGGTTGTCATCCCTCCTTGTCACCCCTGGTTGTCACTTTGACGGGAAAAATCTATTGAGATAAAATTTAACACATGGCCTGATTCGTCGGCGAAGCGGGTGTATGGCCGATGACAGATCAGGTGCTCTGTCGGTTCCACGGAACCCTTGTTCTTTGACAATTGAACCGTAATGGCCGCATCCGCCGGCTGTGCTACATGCTTGCCTCGGCCCACCGTAGTACCCCGCCAGGCGCCCGTCCTCGCCTCGCCCCCCCTGAAACCGTCCACTTTCGTCCACTTTCGTCAACCCGCCTTCGGGAAGGCTTGCAAGAGTTGGGAATGTGAAGAGGGGTTGTGAGACGGTCGGTGAAAAATACGCGAGGCTTAATTCCATAGGGCTGCTTCTGTTACAGGGGTCCAAAGTGTAGTACACTACTCTCATGCCCCTCCTCATAAGAACCTGGCATTTGGCAAACGGCCTGAAGGTGGAGATCTTAGACGACGCGGTCAACTACTATGCCGACGCCTCTACCATAAAGCTGACGATTTGCTGCAATGTTGAGGTGAAGAAGGAGTACCTCCGGTCTTTCGAAAGGCATCCCTATTACGGGAAGATCATGGAAGCCCTGGGAGAGGCAACCGCGTATCGGAGAGAGATCGTGAAGGCAGGGGTGCCGGCCAGGCAACTTTCCGCCATGAAGAAGTTCCTCGTGGATAAGTTCGAAGAGAACGCGTTGGCATATTTTGAGCGGGAGGATTTCCCCGAAAAATACGTAGCCAAGAGGTTTGCGGAAGTCGCCGAGGAATTTGGGAAAAAAGGACCGCCTCCACGATGGAGGCTGACACACGGGTGCCCGTGACGCTTCTGTCCGAGACGAGGACAGGGGCAATCGTCACTGTGAAGGGTGAGGGAAGCCGGGAATACAGGGGGAGGGTGTTGGCTGTCGAGGGGGAGGCGGCCCTGGTCCGCATCTTCCAGGAGTTGGATTTTCCGAGCGAGTCTCCCCTATGGATGACCCTGCTGCAGGCGATTCCGAAACGCGAGCGCATGGAGCTGATTATCCAGAAGGCAACGGAGCTGGGTGTACAAGAGATCATCCCCTGCACGTCCGGAAAGAGTATCACGCCCGGAGGGACGGGTCTCGGCCAGGATAAATCGCACCGGTGGCCGATGATAGCGCGGCGGGCTGTGGCACAGTGCAGAAGGCGCACGGCACCCCTGGTTGCCCCCTGCCGGAGCTTGCGTGGTGCCCTTGACGCGTTCTCGGCTGACGAGGGTATGAAGCTTATCCTTTACGAAAAAGAACGCACAATGCGACTCGCGGACGTCGGGCAGGAGCAGCCTCGGGAAAAACCAGGACGGGTGGTCATAGCCTGCGGGCCCGAGGGCGGTTTTACCGATGAAGAGATCTTCTTTGCCCGCGCAAAGGGCTTCGTGCCGGTGAGGTTAGGCGGAAGGGTGCTCCGGGCCGAGACTGCCGCGCTGGCGGCAATAGCTATCATACAGCATGAATGGGGAGATCTGTAATACCCCTTTCCCTTTCTACCCTATTTTTTTCTCTCTATCTTCGTGATACCGGCGTAGTAGCAGCAGCTTTCACTCTTAAGATTATTGTCGAAGACGCGCGTGTTGCCATCCCTGAAGCTTATGCGCACGTAGCAGAAGCCGCCGGGGACCTCGGACCTTCTCTCCTCCACGACGAGGCCCATTCCCCATTTCACGTACCGCTTATGGAAAACCTCATCACCCACCTTCAGGTAGAGGACATAATCCCTTTCCATAGCCAAAGGATATACCATCGATCCCCCCATTTCAAGGGTGCGAGCCGAAGAGAGGAGCGAAGGACGGTCGTCACTCTGAACCTGATGGTTTGATTTATTGCGGCGGTTGTAGCATAATCAGGGAGAACGCGTGTCGATAACGTGCGTCATATAAACTGGGGGTTTTGAGCGATGGGCGACGGGACCATACTTTTGACCGGGGCTGCGGGGTTCATTGGATGGGAGACAGCCAGGAGGCTCTTATCCGCCGGGAAACGGGTGCTTGGCGTTGATAACCTGAACGATTATTACGATGTGAGGCTGAAGGAGTACCGGTTGGAAGACCTGAAAAGCCATGAAAGGTTCTCCTTCTACCGGGCCGATATAGAGGACTTGCAGGCGCTCGAAGGTATTTTCCGGGAGAACCGGATAGATGCGGTTGTCAACCTTGCGGCGAGGGCCGGCGTAAGATACAGCATCGAGAACCCTTTTGTCTACATGACGACGAATGCGTATGGGACTCTGAACCTGCTCGAACTGATGCGGAAGTACGAGGTGAAGAAGATCGTGCTCGCCTCTACGTCTTCCCTTTATGCGGGCCAGAAGATGCCCTTCTCGGAAGAGCTGCCCGTCAACACGCCGATCTCTCCTTATGCGGCATCGAAGAAAGCGGCTGAGGTGATGATCTACTCATACCACTATCTGTTCGGCATCGATGCCTCGGTAGTCAGGTACTTCACGGTCTATGGCCCGGCGGGCAGGCCCGATATGAGTATGTTCAGGTTCATTAGATGGATCGACGAAGGGAATGATCTGGTCCTCTACGGAGACGGCTCCCAGAGCCGGGATTTTACCTTTGTGTCCGATATTGCGGAGGGCACGATAAGGGCCCTTAAGCCTGTCGGGTTCGAGATTATCAATCTTGGCAACAGCCATCCCCATGAGCTTGCCGAAATGATCTCCCTGGTGGAGCACTATCTGGGGAAAAAGGCCCGCATAAGGAAGGAGCCCTTTCAGAAAACCGACATGATGGCCACCTGGGCAGATATCGGAAAAGCAAAGCGCCTTCTCGACTGGGAGCCGGAGACCCCGCTTTCCGAAGGGATCGGAAAGACCGTAGACTGGTACCTCAAAAACAGGGAATGGGTGCGGAATATCAGGATAGATATGAGCAAGTAGAGCAGGGCGCACTCAGTGAGATGAGGGGCACATATGGTATACTTGAGGAATGAAAAAGATCATCTCCTTCGATCTTGACGGGACGATCGTCGATGGCCGGTACGGCAATATGGTGTGGCTGGAGGGTGTTCCCGAAAGGTACGCCGAAAAATATTCCCTGCCGGTTGCGGAGGCGTTGGTCGAGGTAAAAAAGGCATACGATTCCGTAGGAGAATCCCATCTCCTCTGGTATGATATCGATTACTGGCTCCGAAGGTTCGATCTGACTGTTTCCGTCCCGGAGTTGCTTGACCGGTATTGCGGCTATATCCGCGTGCTTCCCCATGTCACCGAGGTGATAAAGGCCCTCCACAAGAAATATCAGCTCGTCATAGCCTCGAATGCGGCGCGCATATTCGTCGAAAAGGAATTGAGCCATACCGGCCTTGAACGATACTTCAACCCTGTGATATCGGCGACGTCCGATTTTGGGATGGTCAAGAAGGAGGAGGGTTTTTACCGGCGCCTGTGCGCTGTCCTCGGTGTGTCGCCTGCGGAAATAGCACACGTGGGAGACCATGCCGTCTTCGATTTCGAGGTCCCCCGTCTGGCCGGCATCGACTCGTACCATTATAACCCGGCTGCGGCCCCAAATGGACTGGTAATCAACGATTTCACGGACCTTTTGGAGAGACTATGAAGAAATGCCACAGGTGCGGTACGGCTATCGAAGAAGAAACGGTGTCGAGGCGTGACGAATGTCCGGGGTGCGGCTCAGATATCCGTGTGTGCCTGAACTGTACCTTCTATGACGAAAGCAGGGCGAACCAGTGTTTCGAGCCCCAGGCGGAAAGGGTGAAAGAGAAAGACAGATCGAATTACTGCGACTACTTCCGCTTTAAAGAGGAGGGGCGGAAAGATTCACCCGGAAAAGACGCAGAGAAGCTCTGGAAGGACCTCTTTAAAAAGGTTTAGAGCGCGTCTACGGGGCGGGTGTAGATAATCCGGTATCTCTCCGGATCGGCTTCGAGGCAGACCGTACAGCCGCTCTCCGCGCACGCCGCCAGCTCTTCCTTTGGCGGCAGTGGCTCCAGGAGCACCTCGAATCCTATCGATTCATAAAGCTCTTTCATTTCCGAAAGCCTTGGCTCATCCACCATGAAGCGCTTTTCCCATCCCTGACTCGCGAGCTCTTCTTCCCGTTTTATCATAATGGTTATTATAGCAGAGGTTCGGCATCACGAGAAAGGTTCTTAAAGTAGTCAATCGTCTTCTTCAGCCCTTCCTCCAGGGACACCCTCGGCTCCCATTTCAAATAACTCCGGGCCTTTGATATATCGGGGCACCGCCTTCTAGGATCATCCTCCGGGAGCTTCGCGAAGACGATCTTTGCCTGCGACCGCGCAAGATCGATGACCCTTTCCGCGAGCGATCGGATCGAGACCTCTTCGGGATTACCCAGGTTGATGGGTCCCGGGAACCCCGAAAGAGAGGGTTTGGTATAATCCGTACCTTTCGGGGTTCCATCCGTTTCGTAATCCATCATTCGTATCATGCCTTCCAGCATATCGTCAATGTAACAAAACGATCTTGTCTGCTCTCCGGTGCCATAGACCGCGATGTCTCTGCCCTGATGTGCGTCGACGATGAAACTGCTGACGACCCGACCGTCATCGGGTCTCATTCTCGGTCCGTATGTGTTGAATATCCTCACGACCTTCACGTCCACCTTGTTCTGTCGCAGGTAGTCGAAAAAGAACGTCTCGGCCACCCTCTTGCCCTCGTCGTAGCAGCTCCTTTTCCCTATGGGGTTGACGTTGCCCCAGTATTCTTCCGTCTGGGGATGCACATCGGGGTCCCCATAAACCTCGCTCGTGGACGCCTGCATGATCCTTGCCCTTACCCGCTTCGCCATACCGAGCATGTTAAGCGCCCCGATGACGTTGACCTTTATCGTCTTCACGGGGTTATATTGGTAGTGGATGGGGCTCGCGGGACAGGCGAGATTGAAGATCCAATCGACTTCGAGGAGGATCGGTTGCGTGATGTCGTGCCGCACAAATTCGAAGGAGGGGTGGCCAAGGAGATGAAAGATGTTCTTCTTCCTGCCCGTGAAGAAATTGTCCAGACAGATTACCTCGTGGCCGTCACGGATGAGTCGCTCGCAAAGGTGGGAACCAATGAACCCGGCGCCCCCGGTGACGAGAATACGCTTCGGTTGCGCATAGGTACGGTAGGCATACATAAACACCTCTTCCCTTCCCAACGTTTCAGCCTTCCCGGCTGCCTTTGACTTGCGGGCCTGCCTATGCGGATATAGGTAAGGCAGGTCACCGCACGCAATAAATTGATGCTGCCTGACCTTATTATATTCGAAGAAGATGGCGGTGTCATCCTTCATCTGCCTTCTTCTGATCCATCTTCAGGGAAAATTCAACACGCCGTGTCTATCGACCGATTAGAGGCAATAGCGCCATGGCTAAGGCTGCCCCTCCTATCACGATTGCCCCAAAGCCTGCCAGTATGTTTACTATTACTGCCATCCAGCCAAGATACTGCAGCCCCAGCCCCGCCAGAATCCCAAGCACATACCCTCCGGCCAGTCCAGCCAGGCTCGCAGAAACCCCGAGCCGGAGTGAGTGATTGTCCATGCCCACCGGTATGCCTATGAAAATGCCCAGGGAGATAAAAAAGAAAAATATCCCGATGAGAAAATTATCATAGTTGGGCCTGATGCCCCATTGAGCTGCCACGCTCACAACCAACAAGGCAAGTATGCCGCCAACACCGACGATGGCCGCTATCCACCCCGCAATTGATCCTCGATTTACCGCCGAGGGTATCCCAAGGGCAGCAAGTATCAGGCAGGCAGCCACACTTATCATCATTTCCATGGTGGAGGTAAAGCCCGTTCCCCGGGTTTCCTTTTCCTTTCGAAGCACCCGATCCCTCAACAGCCGGGGGAAGAACCCGGTGTGAAATTCGAGGGAAAAGAACTTCGGGGGAATGGGATCAGCAGTCATACCTCAAGCCTCCTTCACGCTCCCTGAAAGCCTATGTCTGGTCACGTCTTTTGTCAACGATAACGAAGGGCTTCAAGTGATACAGGGGCTTTTGCGCATATTGTTTTTGATTGAACTCCGAGCCTTTTATCACTCCTCTTAAAATGCACACAGAGTTTGCCTACCGGAGAAAAACAGGAGTATACTATCCTCGTCCACTTTAGGGAGGCGACAATGACCGAAATGTGGGATCTCGTGCTTTTCCCGCCACTACGCCCATGATATCGAGAAATATCTTTCTGTCGATAGCAGCCGTCCTCGCAGGCTTTCTCTGTTTTGTTCATACCGCCGATGCGCAGACTCTGACCGCGGACCAGCTCTTGATCGTGACGAATAAAAGGGTCCCGGAGAGCAACCAACTGGCCCGGTACTATATGAAAAGGCGTTCAGTGCCGGCAAAAAACCTGGTTCAACTGGATACCCTGGAGCAAGAAGATATAAGCAGACAAAAGTACGAGAGTGACATAGCCGGCCCCATACGGGATTTCCTCGCAAAGAACGATCCCGAGGGGAAGAGATTCAGGTGCATTGTGCTCATGTACGGCATACCTTTGCGCGCCGGTCCGCCCATCCCGAGCGAGGAAGAGAGGAGACAAATCAGCGAGCTTCAAAAACGTCGTACAGACGTGGAGGCCCAAATCAAGGCATCCGAAAAGGATGAAGCCGCACTCATTGGGCTGCGTAAGCAGCAAACGGCCATACAGAACGAAACCGCAAGGATGAGTAAGCTGTTGGCGGGCACCTCGGTCGATTCCGAGATAGCCCTTGTCATGGAGGACCGCCATTCGCGACAATGGCTTCCGAACAAATATTTCGTGGGATTTCAGGGGAAAATGATCGAGAACATGCCCCAGAAAGTTCTGTTGGTGAGTCGACTTGACGGACCTTCCGACACTATTGTGCGTCGCATCATTGATGACAGCATCGAGGTCGAAAAGACCGGCCTCTCCGGTAAGGCATATTTCGATGCACGGTGGCCCGAGAAAGACAGCAAAGACCCATCGTATTATCAAATCTACGACCGGTTGATACACCACGCCGCACACCTTATTGAAAACAGCGGGAAGATGGCTGTCGTCCTCGACGAACGAGAGAGGTTGTTCCAACCGGGAGAAGCACCCGATGCCGCCTTGTACTGCGGCTGGTACAGCCGGGGAAAATACGTCGATGCCTTCACCTGGGCCAAGGGCGCTGTCGGATTTCACGCGGCCAGTAGTGAGTGTACAACCCTGAGAAACAGGACAAGCACGGTGTGGTGCAAGTCAATGCTCGAAAAAGGGGTTGCTGCTACCCTGGGACCGGTAGTGGAACCCTATCTGGAGTCCTTTCCCCTCCCGGACGTCTTTTTCGCCTGTCTCACCGACGGGCGCCCAACTCTTGCCGAATGCTACGCGGTGTCGAATCCTTTCTGGTCATGGCGGATGGTGCTGGTCGGAGATCCCCTCTACCGACCATTCGCCCATCATCGCACCACTACAAAATAGATCCACGGCTTAGCGCACGATCGAGAAACCCATCCGGACCGTCCCATCGGTCTTAGAGGGCCTCCCGCCCTTTTTGGAATGCCTTCACGTTGAGATCCTGAATCTTTTTCGGGAGAAGGTCGGTCAAGGCGTTCAGCCACATCTGATCCTCTATCTCGGGAATGAGCTTTGAAAAAGCACCCACAAGCACTACGTTGGCAGCCTGCGCATTTCCGAGTCCCAGGGCTATCTCCTGTCCCTTGACCACGTGGATCCGGTTCTTGAAATACTTCTTGAATGTTGCTGGTATGTCCGTGGGATACTTCGCGAGCCCCAGGGTCACCGCAGGAGGAAGGATTTTCTGATCGTTGATGACGATAGCCGCCCCGCCTTTGCAATAGTTGATGTACCTCAGCGCCTCGAGAAGCTCGAAGGCAAGGAGGAAATCGACATCCCCGAACTTTATGAGGGGCGAGTAGACCTTCTCGCCGTATCTGAAATGGGTGGTCACATCGCCACCCCTCTGGGCCATTCCGTGGACTTCGCTCTTTTTTACATCGTAACCCGCTTGGACAAATACGTGGGCAAGGATATTGCTGGCGAGAATAGCCCCTTGTCCGCCGACACCCGAAAGCAATATATTGGTGACCTTATTATCCATTGAAACCCCCTCATGCCTTTCCCGGCACGATCGACTCGAATTTGCAGACCTGAGCGCACACGCCGCACCCAGGACACTGAAGCCTGTTGATCGACACGGTCCCTTTTCTCTTCTTTCCGCTTTTCGTGGTGCCTTTCTCATCGACCCAGCTTATTGCCGGACACCCGAGCTGGAGGCACGTCTTGCAGCCGGTGCACGTCTCGATGTCTATGGCGTAGTAGGAGTGCCGAAACCGTCTCTTTTCCCTCCTGTGGAGCATGCACGGGCCATTCTCCGTAATAATGACGGACGCCTCATCCCTCTCGGTCTCCGCTTTTACGGTGTCGAAGGTCTCTTTCAGGTTGTAGGGGTCCACGGTCCTCACGTGCTTGACACCGAGGGCCTTCACAAGCTGCCCGTAGTCGATCATGTTCGCCGGTTCGCCCTTGATCGTGTAGCCGGTCCCCGGGTGCTCCTGCAAACCCGTCATCCCCGTAATGCGGTTATCGAGGATGATGGTCGTCGCATATCCCTTGTTATAGACCGTATCCATGAGGGGCGGGATGCCCGCGTGGAGAAAGGTCGAGTCGCCGATGACGGCGCATACCTTGCCCACCGCTTCCTTGCCGAGGGCCTTCCCTGCTCCGTAGGCGAGACCTATGCCGGCGCCCATACAGAGGTTCATGTGCATCGCCTGGAGCGGGGGCGCCGCGGCCAGCGTATAGCAGCCGATATCGCCGAAGACGTAAAGACCCAGTTTCTTGAGCGTATAGAAAAGCGCCCTGTGCGAGCAGCCGGGACACATGTTCGCCGGCCTTTTCGGTATGTCCTCCAGGTCGACCCTTATTTTCGGGGCCTTGTATTTTGCACCGAGGAGCGACCTCTCAACGATCTCCGGCGAAAGCTCGTACATGTTCGGGATGAGGTCTTTACCGTGAAATATCTTATAACCCAGCGCCTTGATCTCCGTTTCGAAAAACGGATCCAGCTCCTCGACGACGATCACCTTTTTTACCTTCTTGAAGAAATCGGCGATCAGCTTCCTGGGGAGAGGCCAAACCATGCCAAGTTTCAAATAGGAGTACTGCGGGAAGGCCTCTTTAGTGTACATGTAAGCAGCGCCCGCCGCGATCACGCCTATGGCGGGGTCGTTGATTTCTATTCTGTTGCCGGGGAACCCGTCCGAATACGTCTCGAGATCCCTCATCCGTTTCTCGATGACGCGGCGGGCCACCCGCACGTTGACCGGCACCATGACATGCTTGGGGATCTCTGATCGATCGAGGCCGAGCGGCATCGATGAGACCTTCCTCTCCCCCTCTTCCACGAGTGAATCGGCGTGCGATATCCTCGTCGTGCCCTTCACGAGAACCGGGGTGTCGAATTGCTCGCTGATCTCGAAGGCAACCTTCGTAAAATCCTTGCACTCCTGGGCATCCCCCGGCTCTAGCATGGGCACCTTGGCGAAGCGCGCCCAATTCCGGCTGTCCTGTTCATTCTGGGAGCTATGGGCAAAGGGGTCATCGGCCACGACCACGACGAGACCCCCCTTTACACCCGCGTAGGAGAGGGTCATGAACGCGTCGGACGCCACGTTCATCCCTACGTGTTTCATACAGGCTATGGCCCGCGTCCCGGCAAAGGCCGCACCCGCAGCCACTTCCACCGCAACCTTTTCGTTCGGAGACCACTCCGCACAGATTTCTGGATACTTGGCGATCTCAGCCAGTATTTCGCTGCTTGGCGTGCCGGGATATGCCGCCGCCACGGTGGCCCCCGCCTCCCAGGCCCCTCGTGCGATCGCCTCGTTTCCCTGTAATATCTTCTTCATATCTGTCCCCTTCTCGTAATTCCTATCCGTCCCATGCCCGTCTATGGGGGAAAAGCGTCAGGCGCCGCCGGTCCCCCTATCCTGGGTGTTATCCTTGCCGCCGGCATGCAGCCCCGGCGGCCTATCCCGCTACTGATGATCCTTCCACATGCCGTACTTCTCTCTCAGCACACGGTGCAGGATCTTGCCGTTGCCCGTCCTCGGCATCTCCTCGTCCTTGATGAGGACGACGCTCTTCGGCACCTTGAAGCCGGCGATCTTGCCTTTGCAGTACTGAGTGATCTCCTCCGGCGTCGCCGTCTGCCCCTCATGGAGCACGACGACGGCGAGGATGGTCTCTCCCCACTTCTCGTGAGGTATGCCGATAACCGCCACATCCCTGACCTTCTCGTAGCCGCCGACCACATTCTCCACCTCCGAGGGGAAGATGTTCTCGCCGCCGGAGATGATCATGTTCGCTTTTCTGTCCACCAGGAACAGGTATCCCTCTTCGTCTTTGTAGCCCATGTCCCCTGCGCTGAAATACTCGCCTTTCATGGCGGCCTTCAGCTTCTCGGGCTCTTTCCAATAGCCTGAAAGGAGCATGGGGCTTCTCGAATAGACTTCACCGACCTTGCGGGGCTCCGTCACGAGGTTCCCTTCCTCATCGTAGAGTTTCAAAAGGTCCGTCCCGATGACCTCGCGGCCGCAGGAGCCGAGCTTCGTAATCTGTTCTTCAGGCTGGAGTATGGTGACGACGCCTGCCTCCGTCGACCCGTAGGCCTCGTCGAGCTTGGAGTTCGGGAACATCTCCAGGATGCCGAGCTTCGTATCCCTTCGCGCAGGAGCGGAAGAGATGAGGAGCTTCTTGATGGAGGTCAGGTCGTACTTCTGCTTTACCGCATCCGGAAGGGAGAGCAGCATGATATAATGCGTCGGAACGAGGGAGGTGAACGTCACCTTGTGGTCCGAGAACGTCTTGAGGAGGTCTTCGGCATCGAAGCTTATCATGTTGTAGCACATGACCGTTCCCCCCATCCACGTGTTGACGAAGGAGTAATTGAGCGAGTTGATGTGACAGCAGGGCATGACGAGGAGGGAGACGTCGTCGAAACCGAAGCCGTGGCCCGGGATCATGACGAAGTACTGTGCAATCAGCGACCGGTGGCTCTTCATGACGCCCTTGGGCTTGCCCGTCGTGCCGCTTGTGTACATGATGATCCAGATGTCCTCGGGGTCGACCTTCGTTGCCGGCTCCTCGGGGCTTGCCGCAGCCATGGCGTCCTCCAGGGAGACCCAGCCGTCGTAATGCGGGTTGTCGACAGCGAAGGATATGTACTTCTCCACGGTAGGGAGGTTCTTCTTCATCCCGTCGGCCATCTCTATCCACGGGAACTCCTTGCCGTCTCTCGGGTTCTTCCCCCCCTGCACCAGAAAGGCCTTGCATTCGCTGTGGTTGATGTTGTACTCCATTTCCGGGGTGGAAAGCCTGAACATGATGGGCACGACGATAAATCCGCCCTTTGCGGCGGCGGCGTATATGTCCATCCACTCCACGCAGTTATACCCGAGGGCCGCGAACCTGTCGCCCTTCTTCAAGCCCATATCCGCAAGGGCGTTCGCCAGCCGGCAGGCCCGCTCGTTCCAGCGGGTGAAGGTGTACTCTTTATACAGGTCCTTGGCCCCTATCTTGTTCGGCCATTTAACCGCGTTCAGGCGCAGAACCTCTTTTGCCGTCATCCAATAAGCGTTGTCCATGTAAGCCTCCTCTAAGAGTAATTTATCGTTTCTTCAGACCTCTGTTTACTCCACCAGCTCCAGCAGGTGATAGACCTTCTGGGGCATCTTGTTCAGCAGGACATTGTCGAGCAGGTTGATCATGCACCCCGGGCATGCCGTCACCACGATGTCCGCGCCTGTCGCCTTTATGCCTTCCATCTTCTTTGCCGCGATCTTCTTTGTGATGTCATAGTGGTAGACGCTGAAGGAGCCGCCCATGCCGCAGCAGAGGTCGGCATTAGGCATCTCCTCGTACTTGAGACCTTTCAGGCCCTTCAGGATGGCCCTCGGCTGGTCCTTGATATTCTGATACCGTATGAGGTGGCAGGGATCGTGCCACGTCGCGGTCTTCCCCTCGAATTCCTTTTTGAGCGTCAGCTCCTCCGGCTTGACTTTCAGGACGTCGATAATGAACTCCGTCATGTCCTTGACCCTCGATTCCAGTTCTCCGTACCTCTTCTCCTGCTCCTCGTTTTCAGATAGGTACTTTTTGTAGTCTTTCAGCGTGGAGCTGCACGTGCCGCAGGCAGTGACGATGTAGTCGACGTCCTTGAGGGCCAACACGTTCTCGTCGGCCAGCATGCGCGCTGTAGCGAAGTCGCCGGAAAACAGGATAGCGGCCCCGCAGCAGTTCTGGTCTTGCGGCACCCTCACCTCGACGCCTCTACGGGTGAGAAAAGTGATGAGGGCCAGACCGAGCTCGGGATAGACGAAATCGGTGGCGCATCCCATAAAGAAGGCGACCGTCATCTTCCGTGGGCCTAAGGCTGCATAGACCGGCTTAGTGCGGTCCCGGAGGAACGTCTTTGCGAGGGCGGGGAAGTTCCTGCCGCCTAAGGACTTGATGAAGTCCGGCAGGTGGCGGACCGTGCCTTCCGTTTTCGGCATGAGCCACTGGAAGGTCTGCATGAGCCTCGCATAGCGCCCCATAGCCTTTCTTTTTGCCATGGCCCTGCGGAAGATGAAGCCCTTGATGAAACCGAGGCCCTTCTCCTTCACCATCTGGGCGCGGGCGGCCACCACCACCCTGTCGATCTGGGTCTTCGACGGGCAGTTGGCGACGCACCGCTTGCAGAGCAGGCACTTGCCGAGGATCTCGCCCATCTCGGGAGTGAACTCCTGCTCGCCTTTCAGGATGAGCTTGGTGAGGTAGTTCTTGCCCCGCGCCACGGAGGTCTCCGTCCGCTCTTCCTGATAGACGGGACAGAAGAAGCTGCAGAAGCCGCACTTCATGCACTGGTCCGCGTATTGCCCGACTTTTTTAAGCTCTTCGAGATCCTTCATGTCAACCCCTAATCCCAGATCTTGCCCGGGTTCATTATGTTGTTCGGGTCAAAGAGCGCTTTTATGCCTTTCATCATGTTGACGACAACGGGGTTCGTCACCTTGTTGAAGAACTTCTGCTTCTCCAGGCCGATGCCGTGCTCGCCGGAAAGCACGCCCCCGAGCTCGACGGCGCTTTCGATGATCTCCTCTATGGCCTTGACCGACCTCTCGTAGTGCTCCTTGTTCGCTTTATCGGTGAGGGCCGACGGGTGGAGGTTGCCGTCCCCGGCGTGGCCGAGCACGGTGATCTCGACGTTGTACTTCTTGCCTATCTCCTTGCACTTGTTGATGAGCTCGGGGATCCTGCCCCTCGGGACGGTCACATCCTCGGAGAGGACGGTCTTTGCCTTTCCGAAGACAGCGGCAAAGCCCGCGCGCCTGGCGAGCCAGTACTTGTTCGCCTCATCCACATCTTTTGCCACTTTCACATCCTTTGCCCCGTACTTCTTCGTGATCTCCACGATCTTCTCCGTCTCCTTCTCCACGGCCTCGGCTATGCCGTCGCACTCGAAGAGCAGGACCGCGTCGGCGTCCTTCGGGAGACCCATGGGCATCATCTCTTCTATCCTGTTGATCACCCAGTTGTCGATAAGCTCGATCTTGTCGGGGATGACCCCGTTCTCCAGCACCCGGTAGACGCTCTCCCCTGCCGTTGCCACATCGTCATAGACGGCGATGGTGGTCTTTCTCGCCGGGGGTATCGGATTGAGCTTCAGCTCCGCCTTCGTGATGACGCCGAGGGTGCCTTCGGCGCTGATGAAGATGTGGAGGAGGTCGTACCCCACCACGTTCTTGAGCGTCCTTCCCCCGAGGTTTACGATCTCCCCGGAAGGGAGGACCACCTCTATCCCCAGGATGTACTGCTTGGTCACCCCGTATTTGACGCAGGCGGGGCCGCCCGCGTTCTCGGAGATGATGCCGCCCATCGTGGCGCCTAAGAAGCTCTGCGGGTCGGGCGGGAAGAAGAGGCCGTCTTTGGCGAGGCGGAGCGTCAGGTCCTGGAGCACGACGCCGGGCTCGACGGTGGCGGTGAGGTTCTCCTTGTCGATCCTCAGTATCCGGTTCATCTTCGTCATGACCATGGCGATGCCGCCGAGCCAGGGGACGGAGCCGCCGCTCACATTGGTGCCGCCGCCTCTCGGCGTGACAGGGATCTTTTCCGCGTTGGCGCGTTTAAGGATGGCCGACACCTGATCCGCGCTCGTCGGGAAGACCACGACGTCAGGCTCATGGATCCAGTTGGTGGTGCCGTCATAGGAATAGGCCTTTAAGGCCTCAGACGACGTGAGCACGTTCTCTTTGCCGACAATTCCCCCGAATTCGGCGATCAACGATTCTTTCATCCCATATCCTCCGAATAGGTATTTTCCTATGCTTCTTTGCTGTATTTTTGCCGCAGCTTTGGTTTCTCTATTTTCCCCGTCGCGTTTCTCGGCACCTTATCGATAATGATGTGATACGGCCGCTTATACCGGGGCAGGTGCTTCTCGCAGTACGCACGGATCTCCTCCTCGGTCAGAGACTCGCCTTCCAGGGGCTCGACCACCGCGCATGTCACCTCCACGAGGCGATCATGGGGAACACCGATCACCGCGCAGTCACGGACCTTGGGATGCTTCAAGATGACCTCTTCCACCTCGACGGGATAGATGTTCTCTCCACCACTGATGACGAGGTCCTTTTTCCGGTCCACGAGATAGATGAAGCCCTCTTCATCGAGCCTCCCCAGGTCACCCGTGCGGAGCCATCCGTTTCGTACGGTGGAAGCGGTCAGCTCCGGATTCTTGTAGTAGCACTTCATGACCCCCGGGCCCCTCACGATGAGCTCACCCACCTCTCCCTGCGCCACGTCTTCTCCCATGTCGTTGACTATCCGCGCATCCCACATGAGGCCGGGCTTGCCGATGGCCCCGACTTTTCTCTCGTTCTCCATCCCTAGGTGGACGACCCCGGGGCCCATGCTTTCGCTCAATCCGTAATCCGTATCATATTCCATTTGGGGGAAATATGCCTTGATCCGCTTCACCAGGCTCGGGGGTATGGGCTGCGCCCCCATATGGGTCAGGCGCCACCGGCTCAAGTCGTACTCCTCGATCTTTATCTGGCGTTTGTCGAAAGCCTCCAGGAGGTCCATGGCCCATGGCACGAGCAGGAATACCACCGAGATGCGCTCCTTTGCGATGGTGTTTACCATGGCCTGGGCGGTTATCTGCTCGGTGAGCAGTACGCTGCATCCGCCCGCCGCCATGACGCCGAGCGCGTGGGCGATGGCGACGTGGTACATCGGTGGCATCATGAGAAAACGATCGGGCTGGACCAGATTATGGTTCATCGCCTCCGTAAAGGCCGCGGCCATGAGGCTCTTGTGTTGAATGAGCACGGGTTTCGGGGCCCCTGTCGTGCCGGACGTGAAATAGAGGGCTGCCTCGGCTTCATCTTCAAGCTCGATATTCGGGGCGCTGGACGAACCCTTTTCGATGAGATCTTCCATGGTCCTCGCGGTCTCGGTGCCTTTTCCGCCGATAACGACGCAGGACCTTACCGTGGGCAGCTCCCCCCGAAGCTTTTGAACGCGGTCCGCATACTCCTCATCGAAAATGAAGATCACCGGCTCGGCCGTTTTTGCGCAATAGCGGATGTCGTCATCGGTGAACCTGAAGTTGAGGGGAGCGGCCCACGCGCCGGTCGCGAGAATTGCGAAATATGCCTCCAGCCAATTCAACGAATTTTTGCCCAGGAGAAAAACTTTCTCCCCCTTTCCGGCGCCAAGCCCGAGAAGACTGTTGGCAAGCCTGTTTACCCTCTCATCAAGCCGTCTCCAGCTTATCTCTCCCCTTACCCCCGATACCGGTCTGACCTCAACGAACGCCGGCTCCTCGGGAACGAAACGCGCCTGTTTTGCGATCACGTCGATAATATTCATTCCTTACCCCCTTTTCCGAGATCCGATTAGAAGTTACGGACGATTGTGATGACCCGTAGAACATTTAGTTAATATCACATGTACCGAAAAAATAAATGATAGTAATCTGGGTTGATAATGGTACATGAAATGTACCATAAGAAAGGGCTCCCGCTCGCGAAAGGGTTTCATATTACGGGGAAGACAGCGTGGTTAACCAAGCGACATCAGGTAGACCTTAAGACTGACTTTTTTCGCGTTCAGTCCCAACTTGTTTCTGATGTTCTGCCGATGGCGGTTGACCGCGTTCTCGGATACCCCTGATATGCCCGCAATCTCTTTAATTGTCTTGCCGTCCCTGATCAAGTTGGCCACGAGTATCTCGGATCGGGTGAACTCCGCATAGGCGGAGGCCATTTTCTGCACAAAGGGCGAAACGATATGCTTCAGATTTGTCTCGAGGATATCAAGGTAGACCTTCTGTTCTTCATCGAGTCTCTTTTCTTTGAGCCTTTCGACATACGGCAGGACAAGCTTCTTTACGTTGTCCAGAATTCTGCCTTCCATCTCGTTTTTGTCCTGTTCCCGTTGGCGGAGCAGCACCCTTAAGGCGGCATTGACTTCCTCAAAGTTGATCGACTTCGTCTTCAGCTCCTCTTCCGCCTTCTTCCGTGCGGTGATATCCGTGACGTAGGCGCCGATGCCCCTCGTGTTTTCGGCAATAGTCACCGGGAACTTCCGTGTCTCGTAGATCCTGCCGTTGACAGCTTCCTCAGATATCACGATGGACGACGAGCGGAAGGCCATTATATCCGTTTCCCGGCGCCTGTCCGCGTCTACAGAGAGTATTTCGAAGTCCGTCTTTCCGATAATCTCCTCTTCCTTCTTCTTAAAATATGACCTCAGTCGCTTGTTGACAATGAGGTAGCGGAACTTATCGTCCTTGAGGAATACGCCGTCAGAGGTGGCGTCGATGAATGTGCGGTAACGCTCCTCGTTTGCCCGCAACTTGCGCTCCGCTTCCTTTCGCTGGCTGATGTCGCGGATGATCGCCTGGAGGAGCACGGTATCTTCGTTAACCTGCACGCGGGTCAAACTCACTTCGGCATCGAAGAGGCTTCCGTCGTAGCGGCAGTGTTTCCACTCGAACGACTGAAGCTCGCCGGCAGTGGCTGCCTTTTCCATCTCCAGGGCCTTCACTTTTGAATTCTCTCCGCTGGGCTGGAAGGGGGGAGAAAATCGAACGGGCGTTTGTCCGATAATCTGCTCCCTGGTACACCCGAAAATAGTCAGGAACATCTTGTTGCAATCGATGAAGATACCCCTTTTCATGAGAAATATCCCATCAGTGGCGTTGTCGAAGAGTGTCCGGTACATGATCTCACTCTCCCGAAGCCTGTGAGGGGCAAACGGACGCCTCGCTCTGTGTGGTGTTTCAGCTTTCATGCCCTCTCACACGTCCAAAAGAGTTTCGATGCCGGCTTATGCACGGCTTCGCCGTATAGGCCGAGGGTGGCGCAACGACGATTTGGTGGTGGCCCGAGCCGGACTCGAACCGGCATGCCCTATACGGGCGTCAGATTTTAAGTCTGATGTGTCTGCCTATTCCACCATCGGGCCGAAGACAGTGCATATACTAACACTGGAAAGACCAATTCTCAAAGTATTTTCGGGTCAGGGGGCGGCCACAAACTTGAAGGGCGAGGAAAGAAGCTCGTTTATCAGTTCTTTGGAAAGGGCACCGAAGACCCATTTCGAGAAGGAGAAAGGCTTCTCCGTGTAAATCAGGGTCGGTTTCCCCTTGATCCGGAGTGCGGTCTTGAGCGCATCGACGGTATCGTAAAAATTTCCTATACCGTCGATGAGGCCCAGCTCTTTTGCCCGGTTTCCAGTGTAGATTTTGCCTTCGGCCAGTTTCTTCACTCTCTCAGGGTCCATCTTTCTCGCTGCGGCAATGTCCTTGATGAACTGCTCATAAATGCTCTGGACTATATCGTCCATATACTCTTTTTCGGCCCGAGTCATCTCCCTGAAAGGCGAACCCGCGTCTTTGAATTCACCTGCCTTGATGGTGTTGCTTTTCAAACCTATCTTTTTGAGCACGTCCTCCACTATCATAAGCTGCATGATCACTCCGATGCTTCCCGTGATGGTTGATGGATTTGCATACAGTTTTTCACCGGCCGAGGCGATATAATAGCCTCCCGATGCACAGGTGGAGCCCATGGAGACGTAGACCTTCTTCTTATCCTTCAGCTTTACCACTTCCCTGAAGATCTCCTGCGTGGGGCCTACCCCCCCTCCGGGCGAGTTTATTCTCAGAATAACTCCTTTTATCGAAGGGTCTTCCTTGAAGCGTATGATATCCTCCATGGCTTCCTTGGACCCGGATATCAGGCCTTCTATCTCGATGACGCCTATCTGGTCGCCCGAGGGTCTACGGGCGAAGCCGGAGATGAGGGACACACAAAATATGAGAACTATCAGCGAGAGAATAATAACGAGGGCTTTCTTTTTTCGACTCCAGGGCATGGTCTCACCTTCTCTTGAGTAGTATAGTGCCAAATGGCCTTTTTTGCGAGATTATCGCCTTTTTCAGCTTGGCGATCTCCAGCATCGCCAGGACTGTGGCCACCCTGTCGCGCAGATCCTGCTCCAGGTCTATGCTCCAGGCATATTTCCCCTCGCGGCTGAGTTGCCCCATGATCTCTTCTAACTTTTCTTCCAGTGTCGGCCGTATCTCCCCGACGGTGAGAAAGCGCTCCTCTTTGCTCTTTATCAACTGGAAAAACAGGGCGCACAGGGAGAACACGTCCTCCTCTTCCTCTTCTTCGATGACGGAATTGCGGCTGAAAATGTCCCTCCCGAGCACGGGGAAGTCACCAAGGCTCTTCGCCATAGCCCTGAGCTTTTCGTATTCTATGATTTTTTCGACAAGCTCCTCTCTCGGATCCTCACCCTCCACAGGAAGGAGCATCCTCGATTTGATGAAGATCAAAAGAGACGCCATCTCGATGAAATCCTCGGCTATCTTCAGGTCCATCTCCTGCGCCAGATCGACATATATAAGGAACTGCTCGGCGATTTGGCCGATGGGAATATCGAAGATGTCGATCTTGTTTCGTTTGATGAGCGTGATCAGAACCGGGAGCGGGCCTTCGAAACATTCGGTCTGCAGTTCGAGGGTAGAGGCGCTGAAGTTGATCAAGGCGGTCCTCCCTCCGCTCCGACACGGTGTTCTTCCATATACTCACGCACAAAGGCCAGCTCCTGCTGTTTGGTCGCAAAGTTCCGGTCGATTTTGGCTTCCTTGAGCGCCTCGAGGATCTCCCTGAAGACGGGGCCTTCCTTGATGCCCATGGCCAGCAGGTCTTCACCTGTCGTCAGGGGACGGAAGCTCTCCACGTAGGTGATATAGTTCGAGACCGCCTTCCTTACCTCCTCCGAATGGGCCTTGGCCATGACGAAAAGGCGACCTTCCTGGCTCAAAAGCTCAAGCTGTTTGTATACCTCGCTCTTCTTCATGAAACGGATAGCTGTCGAAAGCTTTCCAGTAACCTCCCGCACATTGGTCGCCTCATGAGGAAGTTTTCTTCGCACGGATTCGGACGTCACGAGCCTCCTCGAAAGATCGCCCACATCCGCAAGGGACATACGGTCCACAAGACCGAGGAGGTAGTAAAAAACGCGGTTGTACTTGCTCTTGTACAACAGGTTGTACCACTTGAGGACCGTATCCATCTCGCCGAAGAGCTTCTCCTTTTCGTGGTCGAATATCAGAGAAGGGTGGATGAACCTGAGGAGGTCGAGCTCCTGGAGCCTCTTCATGATCCGCCCGGGGTCGGCCTCCGAGAGGATCAGCACGAGCTCCCTCCATATTCTTGGACCCCTTATTTTCGCGAGAAAGCTCATTTTGACGGCATTCTTTATGAGGTTGACGGTGAACTTACCGATCTGGAAACCGAAGCGCTGCTCGAACCTGACCGCCCGGAACACCCTGGTCGGGTCCTCTACGAAGCTGAGGCTGTGCAGCACCCTGATGCTCTTCTCCTTTATATCCCTCTGGGCCCCGAAAAAATCGATAAGCTCGCCGAACGTGTTCTTGTTGAGCGAGATGGCGAGGGTATTGATGGTAAAGTCTCTGCGGTAGAGATCAAGCTTCAGAGAACTGTGCTCGACAATGGGCAGGGCCGCCGGGGCCTTGTAGTATTCGAGCCTGGCTGTTGCCACATCCACCTTGAATCCGTCGCCGTAGAGGATCTTTGCCGTCCCGAACTCTTTGTGCATGCGGGTCTTGATGCCGAGACGTTTCCCCAGGCCCTCCGCAAACATGATACCGTCCCCCTCGATCACCACATCGATATCGAAGTTCTCTTTACGCAGCAGCAGGTCCCGGACAAAACCGCCCACCAGGTAAGCATGGAAGGCCATCTCATCGGCGAGGCTGCCGATGGTGATGAGGCGGTCGAGCACGGGTAGGCTGATTCGTTCCTCCATGAGCCTTTTCACGTTTTTCCGCTTTTCGTACACATCATGATAGTCGAGCTTCCCGAGGACACTCTTTCTGATCTCGTCTTCGAGTATGCGGAGGAGGTCGGTCCGCGTCACTGCGCCGAGCAGCCGCCCTTCCTCCGTGACCGGGAGAAACCGCTGATTGCCGCCTATAATGATCTCTTTCACGCGCTCTATGGAATCGGTGGGCCGGGCAGTGGAGAAATCGGTGATCATATACTCTCTTACGGAAAGCTCTTCCAGCCTGTGAAAAACGGCCTTCTCGACAATCTGCCTGGTGATGACGCCTGTCACCTGATGGCCGGAAGTGACCGGCAGGGAATTGATATTATACTTGGTGAGGATGTCCCGCGCCTCACGTAACGGCGCGTCCTGGTCCACGGAGACGACGGGAAAGAACATGATGTCCCTTGCTGTCCACAGGGGCTTTACCAGAGTGGCCAGATGCTCGAGCAGCACTGACTTCGCCTCTATAAGAGTGACCTCCTTCAGGGTGGCGGAAGCGGCCTCCTTGTGGCCGCCCCCTCCCATAGGGGCGAGGATCCGGCCCGCATCCACTTCCGGGATCCGGCTTCTGCCGATGATATAGATCCTGTCATCCATACGAAAAAGGGCAAAGATCGCGTTCAGGTTCTCCATGTCGCGGAATTTCTGGACGAGCGCGGCAAGGTCGCCCACATATCGCTCGGTGCTGCCCTCGGTGACCACAACGTCTATGCCGTTGATGTTGTGCACCATTGCAGCCTCTATAAGATCGTGGAGCAAGTAGACCTGCTCAGGCGACATCTCCTTGACGAGGATGTCGGAGACGATATCCACGTGGGCACCTTTGGAGAGAAGAAATGCGGCTGCCTCAAAATCGCGCTGTCTTGTTGACGGGTAGTGAAAACTGCCTGTCTCTTCGTAAATACCGAGCATCATAATCGTCGCCTCTTCAGGCGATATGTCACAGCCTTTTTTCTGGAGCAGCCCGACGAGCATGCTCACGCAGGTACCCCCCGTCCCTATGACGTTGACCTCGCCCACGATATCGTCCTCCGAGGGCGGGTGGTGGTCATACACATGGACGGAAACGCGCGCCGAATCGACGAGCCTCGCAAACTCCCCGATCCTATTCTTCTGCCTTGTGTCCACAAGGACGAGTGTCTCCACCTCGTCATAATTGATGTCCTTCATCTTCGCTATATTGAGGAAATAGAGGGTTGAGCGAATGAGGAAGTCCCGGACGGTTTTTTCCTGAGAGCCGGGAAACACGAGGACTGCGTCCGGATATAACTTCTTGGCCGCCACCATGGAGGAAAGGGCATCAAAGTCCGCGTTGAAATGGGTGGTAATGACCTTCACTTCCGGAAAGATTAAAACAAGGACAGGGTGATGTCAACCATGTGGCCGCGAGCGAGCAAACCGGTCCGTTCTTCGAAAGACAGGTGGGCGCGGATCCGTTGCGAATAGACAAGTGAAATTGTATACAAAAGAATTGCTCAATAAATATTTCTTGACAAGACGCGGTTATGTGATCTACCATTCGACTATTCTGAGGCAATCCGACCTTTTGCATTGTATGAGAAGGCATTTGCGAAAATATGAGCTTTTCCTCTAGGGAAGTGCCAAAGTTGGACGCACGATTCGTCGATAACCGGGATGAAGACGTACCGCACGCACGATTACCGATCCGGGGAGGTCACTATTATCTTAATAGTACATTTAGGGTATCATTATGGACCTATTTTACTATTATGTTTTTTTCTGATACCTGTGATATTAATTAAACGCCCTGCATGTCATTGCGAATATGAGCTTTTCCTTTAGGGAAGTGCCAAAGTTGGACGTACGATTCATCGATGACAGGGGTGAAAACGTGCCGAACGCACGATTACCGATCCGGGGAGGGGGAAATTTATGGAAGTATTTCTTTCGATTGTACAAAGACTGAGCAAGTATATGCAGTGGATAGCGGGGGCGGCGCTCATATTCATCATGCTCCTCACCGTCGCCGATGTCGCCCTGAGACTCTTTGGCCGCCCGATCGTGGGCACCTATGAGATGGTGGGGCTCGGCGGGGCAGTGGTGATAGGTTTTGCGCTTCCTGTCACCTCATTGCTCAGGTGCCATATTTTCGTCGATTTCTTTATACAGAATCTGTCTGCCTTTTGGAAAGGGGCCTTCGATGTCGGCACGAGGGCGGTCTCTTTCGGTCTTTTTGTGCTTATCGGCTATAACCTTTTGGCGTATGCCTTCGAACTCTATAATTCGGGCGAGGTTACGGCTACCCGTCAGCTCCCGTTTTATCCGGTGGCGTTCGGCATCGGCTTCTGCTGCTTTATCCAATGTCTTGTGCTTATCGGCGATGTCGTGAAAATAGCGGGGGGCCGTTATGAATGAAGTCACAGTAGGTATCATAGCTCTATCGATTGTCCTGGTCCTTTTTCTCACCGGTATCGAGCTTGCCTTTGCCATGATCCTTATCGGCTTCCTCGGCTTCGGCTATCTCATCTCCTGGCATGCCGCATTGAACCTGCTTGCGAAGGACTTTTTCGACGTCCTCGATACGTATGGGTTTACGGTCATCCCGCTCTTCGTGTTCATGGGACAGGTCGCCTTCAACTCAGGGATCGCAAAGAGGCTTTTCGACGCGACCAACAAATTTATGGGTCACGTGCCCGGAGGGATGGCCATGGCTACCGTGGCGGGTGCAACCGCTTTTAAGTCGATTTGTGGCTCATCCCCTGCAACGGCTGCAACCTTCGCGAGTGTCGCCGTGCCCGAGATGGACCGCTACGGCTACGCAAAGAAGCTATCGACCGGAATTGTGGCCTCCGTCGGTACCCTCGGGATTCTCCTTCCCCCGAGCGTGACCCTCATTGTGTTCGGCATCATCACGGACCAGTCCATAGGACGGCTCTTCCTCGCGGGGATAATCCCCGGGCTTATCGTTGCGTTTTTCTTTATCTGCATTATTTATGCGTGGGCCAGCATATATCCGGAGATTGCGCCGAGAAGCAAGAAGTACCCCTGGTCGGAGAGGTGGAGGGCCCTGCCCGAGATTGTCTGGGTAATCGTAGTCTTTGCTATGGTGATAGGAGGCATTCTCAAGGGCTTTTTTACCCCGACCGAGGCCGGGAGCGTGGGGACATTCCTCGTGCTTGTTCTTACTGTCCTGAGACGGGACATGGATTTCAAGAAATTTTTCAAGGCGGTGGCGGAGTCGCTCACTACTGCCTGCATGGTCCTCATGCTCATTGCCGGTTCGACCGTGCTCGGCCATTTTATTGCGGTGACGAAGATACCGATGATCACCGCGACCTGGATCACCGGTCTTCATATGGCTCCATGGATTGTCATGATCTTTATTACCTTCATCTATCTGATCGGCGGCTCTTTCATCGATGATCTGGCCTTCATGATACTGGCGACGCCGATCTTCTACCCGGCCATCGACAAACTCGGTTACAACCCGCTCTGGTTCGGCATCATGATCGGTGTTACCGTCATGGTCGGGGTGGTGATCCCCCCGGTCGCGATCAACGTTTTTGTGGTCAAGCAGATCACAAAAGTGCCATTCGGCGTGATCTACTCGGGCGTCTATCCATTCCTTATCAGTCTGGTCGTTGCCGCGGCCCTTCTTTTCATTTTCCCCGGACTTGCCACCTGGCTCCCGGGTTGGCTGATGCCGATAGTAGGCCAGTAGGCGACGGCAGGTGAAAATCAAATGAAATGCACAGGCTCTGTGTGCTCCACAAATACAAAACAAAGGGGGAGTAACATGAAAAGACAGGCTCTGAGGAACATCGGTCTGTTGGTTTTTGCGGCATCTATCGGTCTTCTCTTGTTCCCGGCTGCTTCCTCGGCGCAGAAGGTGATTACCCTCAACTTCTCGAACTTTTTCCCCGCGCCGCATAAGAACAGCATTCTTTCCGAACAGTGGTGCAGGGAGGTGGAGAAACGGACGAACGGCAAGGTCAAGATCACCTATTTCTCCGGCGGCACACTCACGCCTGCCGCACAGACCTACGATAACGTCGTAATGGGTATTGCGGACATCGGGGAGAGCGTGTTGGCGTACACAAGGGGGAAGTTCCCCATGATGGCCGTGATCGACCTTCCCCTGGGCTACAGGAGCGGCACTCAGGCGACCGGGCTCATCAACGCGTACTACAGCAAGTTCAAACCGAAGGAGCTCGACGAGGTAAAAGTACTCTTTCTTCACGCTCACGGGCCCGGCATCGTCCATACGAAGAAACCGGTCTACAAACTCGAGGACCTGAAGGGCATGAAGATAAGGGCCCAGGGATCTGTGGTCCCTATCGCCTCGGCCCTTGGCGCGTCGCCTGTCGGTATGACGATGCCTGAAACCTATGATGCCTTGAGGACCGGCGTGGCAGACGGCTCCATGGCGCCTTTCGAGGCCCTCGAAGGCTTCAAATGGGGAGAGGTCATATCGTCGAGCACCGAAGACTTTGGCGCTGCGTATACCTCAGGCATGTTTGTGATCATGAACAAGCAAAAATGGAACACCCTGCCGGCCGACGTTCAGGCCGTAATGGAACAGGTCAGCCACGAATGGATCGAAAAACAGGGCAAGGTGTGGGATCAGATCGACAAGTCAGGGCTTGAGTTTACAAAGAAGAGAGGCAACAAGGTCATAGCCCTGTCAAAGGAAGAGGACGCGCGGTGGAAGGCGGCCGTGAGGCCAGTGATCGATAATTATATAAAGGGTGTCAAGGCGAAAGGGTTGCCGGGCGATGAAGCCCTTACGTTCTGCCTGGACTACCTGAAAGCGCACTAGGAACAGCGGCAAACCGAGGGGGCGGGCGCCACACTACCGCCCCCTAGGGAGCCTGAGCTCCCCCGCATATACACTTCTACAGTCTGAATCCCCTCACAATGTTCTCGAGGGTGACCGACAGGTTGGCCAGGTCGCCCGATGCCACGGCTGTCTGCTCCGAACTCATCGACGTCTCCTTGGAGATGGACGCTATCTGCTCGACGTCCTTGCTGATCTGGTCGGAAGTGGCGCTCATTTCTTCTGTCGCGGACGCGATCTGCTGGACCATGAGTTGAAGGTCGTCAACGCTCTTGACGATGACGCCCAGGGCGCCACCTGCCTCCTCCGAGTACCTGACCCCCTGGTCGACCTTTGCCGTCGCGCGGGCCATCACCTCCACGGCCCTGCCCACCTCATCCTGGATACCCTTTATCATGGTGCCTATTTCGGAGGTCGAGCTTGCGGTGCGCTCCGCGAGCTTCCTCACTTCGTCGGCGACAACGGCGAAGCCTCTCCCCTGTTCTCCCGCCCTGGCTGCCTCGATGGCGGCGTTGAGGGCAAGGAGGTTCGTCTGGTCGGCGATGTCATTGATGACTCCCACGATCTCACCGATCTGCTTCGAGCGATCCCCGAGGGACTTCACAAACCCCGCGGAGTCATTGACCGTTAACGCGATCTCTTTCACCTCATCGACGGCCCGATTGACCACCGATCCACCGTCTCGCGCCGTTGTTGCTGTCTTGCCTGCCGATTCGGAGATGCTTCCCGCGTTCCTGGCGACATCGAGGACTGTGCGGGACATCTCCTCCGAGGATATGGCAACCACCGCCGCCCGTTCCGCCTGAACGGACGATCCTTTCGACATCTGGTCGGCGCTCGCGGAAAGCTCTGTGGCTGCGGACGAGAGACCGGCCGCAGTCGACGCCACCTGGCCGACGACACCGCGCCATTTCTCGACCATATTTTTCATGGACGTGAGTAGTTGACCGACCTCGTCTCTGCTTTCCGAAGTCACCACTACGTTGAGATCGCCGTTGGCAAGCCGGTCGGCCACCCTGAGCCCTTCCCTAAGGGGGATTATAATGCTACGGGTGAGGTAGGTCGTGGCGACGACGACCATGCAGACGCCGATGATGCCGAGAACCATGAGAAGTATCTGATACATACCGCTTTCCCTCGATGCGGCCTGGCGGGCCGCGTCCATTTCCTTCTGCTCGTACCGCACGAGGTCTTCCATTGCCGCGATGATCTGCAGAGCGAACGGCCGCGCCTCCTTCACGTAGACCGTCATAGCCTCTTCGCGTTTACCCGCCTTTGCCAGTTCCATGGCTTTGTTGTTGGCCCCTTTGCCGCTCACCGAGATGGACTTGCACCGGGCGACGAACTCTTTGCTCTTTTCGGTCTGCCCCAGCTTCCCCAGCGCCTCAAAGGCGTCGTTCTGTTCCTTTCGCTTCTCGGCGAGGAGCTTCTTATTCTCCTCCATCACGCTCTCATCCTGCGTCATCAGGTATGACAGCCATGGCGTAGAATATCTGGTCTATGCTGTGAATGGCCGTGTTTGCCTTTTCGATCCTGGAGGCGTTGAGATCGATGACCTGGCTGAATTTGCTGTCCATACGCTTCATGTTGAAGAGCCCTATGGCGGTGAGGATTATCATTATTGCCGTTGCAACCCCGAAACCGATGGCGAGCTTCTTGCCGATTTTCATATTCTTGCCGAAGTCCAGGTTCGTGCCGATATTCAGGTTTTTCATGATAGCGCCTCCCTTTGTATACAATAGTCTTATCGGCACGTCTCGGGGATTGCTTTAATTGCTTTAGATGAGGGCGTCCCAAAAACCCTGTTCGTCGACATGGCAGGTGCGAGAAATACTCTTCGAACTCCGTATAGCTTCCTCACCCCGGAATTAGCTTACTCCTTGTAGACTTTCTCGTACTTTGCCTTTAAGGCATAAACGTCTTTCAGGATTTGCGCACTCGGCAAGCCCTCTGATTTCGCCCTCACAATATACTCATCGATTATCGGTTTCATCAGCTTCGGTATCTTTGCCATATCGGACGCGGGCAATTGCAGCACCTGATGGTTATACTTCGCTTTTGACCACGCCACGGCTTCCGTCACGTGGTTGTCAACGTACTTGGCCGTCCATTCCGACTGCTCCCGGCTCAGGTCATCGAACACCTTTTTTACGTCGGCAGGCAGTGAGTTCCATTTGTTCTTGTTCATTACCACCGCGAAATCGGTGAGGGCGATGTTGACTATGGTTGTGTAGGGGCAGTAAGCGGCCATATTGAAGTCCTGGAGGATTTCAATGGAGGAGACAATGCCCTTCACCACACCCTTCTGAACCGCTTCAGGTGTGTCTGATTGGGGCATGGCAACGGGTATAGCACCCAGTGCCTTGACCGCATCCGCTAGGGTCCCCGATACTCGCAGCTCCATGCCTTTAAGGTCATTGAGTGTTCGTACCGGCGTCTTGGTCATGAAGCTGGATGGTGGGGATGTGAATAAAGCGAGCACTTTCACGCTCTCAAACTCTTTTGGCTTGTATTTTTCGATCAAGTCATACAGGGCCATGCTTGCGACCTTGGAACTGGAAAATCCGACGGGAAGGGAAATAGCTTCTGAAACCAGAAAACGGCCCGGCTGGTAGCTCATAGCAAAGTTTCCTATGTCGGCTAATCCTGATTGGACGCCGTCAAAAATGCTTTTTGCGCCGATGAGTGTACCGCCAGGGAAGGTGTGGACCTTCACTTTGCCGTTGGTCCTCTTTTCGACCTCTTTTGCCCACCTTTCCATCTGCACACATGGAAAGGTCGTCTCTGGTGGGAAATTGGCGTAGCTAAGATGTATGGTTGCCTGGCCCCGCGCCACTCCACTTAAGACAGCTGTGAAGCCGCAGACGAAAGTGACCATAATCGATAATGCTATAAGTCTCGCTTTATTCATAATTACCCCCTTATTGTGTTCGACGCCCCAATTGATACCGCCGCAATCGTTGTCCATGGCCTCATCTCCTTCTCGAAACAGACGGGTCCATCCCTGCCGGGTAAAGTGCCGCCCCGCCGGATAAGCTATATGCCTTCCACGAGGAGCCTCTTCAACTGCTCCATGGACAGCTTTGACAACCCCAGGGCATCGAACGTCCTTCCTGTCTTCATGAAGTCGGTCCCGGCTACCACTCCGGCGATGGTGAGGAGGGAGCGGGCGACCGGAACGTCCACTCCTGCATACGCGGCGGCCGACACGAGGAAGGCCAGACCGCACGCAATGTCCTCTGTCACGTAGCGATGGCGGTAATCGATCTCCTCGGACCAGAGCCGGCTTGCCATGAGGAGCCGCTTGGACTCTCTGGGGTACATCCACTCGTTGGGTCGTGTTTCGTCGTAGTAATCCTCCAGGGGATAGTGATTTGGTCTATAACCAAAGCCTTCCCTTACCCCGATCCGTTCCTCGTCAAGAAGGGAGATCACCTTTCTGACCCCCGGTGTGGTTCCTTCGTTGTGAATATCGTAGGCTGCGGGATGCTCGATAGGACCGGTGTTGAGGACAACGAGGGGAGGGTGGATGACCGGTCCCGCGTTCATAAGGGCGCCGGAGAGGGCGTCCTCCACGGCATGGACCGAGGGGAAAAACACCTGAATCTTAGCGATGGCGTCACCGGTCTTATTCGCAGGAAAGACACCGGTCGGAAGGTGGCCGGCTCTTACCACTATCCGGACCTCACGCGGATCGATCTTCCTTGTCAGGTAAGGGTTTGTTCCCGTTTCGGCAAGGGCAATATCTTTCCGGCATCCATTATCACGAAAGTGCTTGTACATAAGGTAGGAGCCAAAAGTGCCGGGTGGAAGAAAAATTACCTGGCCGTCCTCAAGCCAGGGGGCAAGACTTTCCGCGATGGGTATCTGGGTGAATGCGGGGAGAATCGAAACGATCACCTCCACGCCCTTCACCGCTTCCCTCACATCATCGGTAACGATAGCAATCGGGGCTTCTCCCTGGAGCGTGGGTCCCGACACCTTGATCGTGCCTGTCGCCTCGATCGCTTTCAGCTCCTCGGGGAGTTTGCTCCACATCCTTACTTCGCAGCCCTGCAGCGCGAGGTCAGCCGCTGCGGCGAAAGAGCCATTCCCTCCCCCCAGCACTGCTACTCTCTTCTTCACGGGCGTCCCTCCTTCAGCCTTTAGGCATCGCCTTGAGCACCTTTATGAGATCGCGATATTTCTTCTCGAACAGGGCCTTCATAGCACCGTCGCCGTACTCGTATATCCCTTTTCCTGCGCGTGGTCCCGTCTCTCCTCTTTTCATTTTTTCCTCGATAAGGTCCGGCGCCTTGAATCTTTCGCTTTTGTAAGCGGTATAGAGGAAACGGTCCGCATAGTAAAGGATATCGAGGCCGCCAAGGTCGATGAACTCCAGAAGGCCAAACACGGAGAGCCTGAGGCCGAAACCGTAGCGGATGGCGGTATCGATATCTTCGGCACCGGCAATCCCTTCCTCCAGTATGCGCACGGCCTCGTTCATGGCCCCTGCCTGGATTCTGGGGATAATGAAACCGGGGCTGTCCCTGAGCACAACCGGTACCTTACCGATGCTTTTCAGGAGCCGGGTCATCCTTCTTACCGTGCCCTCGGCCGTCATGGCCGCATGGGCAACCTCTACGAGGGGGATTACAAAGGCGGGATTCAGCCAATGAGTGATGACGAGCCTCTCTGGATTTCCGAGGCCCTTTGCCATGGTCTTTATATCGATGGTCGACGTGGCGGATGCAACGATCGCTTTCGAGCTAATCAAGGGAGAGATATCCTGGAAGAGTTTGATTTTGAGCTCCGGCCTCTCAGGAAGGGCTTCGAAGATATAGTCACCGGCAAGGTTCTCCTTGCTGATTCCGCGACAAAATGTGAGGGAAGAGAGAACGCCGGCCGGCCGCAAGTCCGTATGCTTCACCTTCCTCAGCAGCTTCATGGTTGAGCTAAGCTCATCGCACGAACGCGCGATGAGATGTTCGTACCCTTCTTTGTTCCTCTCCTTCACGTCGACTATCTTCACAGGCAGCCGGGCGAGGGCAAAGGCAAGGGCGATTCCAAGGCCCATGCGCCCGGGACCGACAACAACAATCCTCTTGCCTTGGCTCATTTTACCGTCCTCGCGCTCCTCTTCCTGCGGGCAGGTGTTCCAGGCAAAGTCGGAAGAGAGTCTTCTCTCGGCCTGCGCAAGTAATCCAGGATATCCTTTTTTGTGTTTTCCATATGGGCAGACATGGCCCGGTCTAGTTTCTTCGGGTCTTTCAGCTTTATTGCCGTGAAGATCTCGTGGTGGTCATCCCGCGCTTTCCCGGCGATCTCGGGAAGATGGAGGCAAGCCTTGCGAAACCTCAGCATATGTTCCCTCAGCATCTGGGCAATCTGGTACAACCGTTTGCTCCTGCCCGCCATGCATATGATGTCATGGAACTCCGTGTCCAGGTCGACCATTTTTTTTCTCTGGCCCATCCTCAGGATCTGATCGGTTTTCGCCAGATTTTTTTCGAGCTTCCCGAGATCATCGGATGTGATTTTTTCGAGTGCGCGCCTGGCTGCCAGTTGTTCGATTGCGGCCCTGGTCGCAAAGAGGTCCTCAATGTCATACTCGGACAAGTCATTGACAATATAGCCCATCCTTGCCACGGGCTGTACCAGATTTTCGAGACCCAGCTTATGGAGGGCTTCGCGCACCGGTGTTCTGCTCACCCCCATTTCCGTCGCCAGTGTGGTTTCAACGAGCCTCCTCCCTGCTTCGATCTTCCCGGAAAGTACCATCGTTCTGAGGCGGGTGTACACCTGCTCCCTTAAGGAGGATGAATTCTTTGTGAGGGGTAAGTCTTTTATATGTTTCACAGAATATTGACTTCTTGGTACTTCACTGAAGTACAATCCGCATACTACCATGCTCTTCTTCGCAGTGTCAACAAAACAAATCTAAAGTGTTGCTGCAATATAATTATGTCACCCCTTAGCTGCAATATGAAAATGTCACCCCCGCCGATAACAAGGGGCACCGAGGGGAGGTGCTCCGGTGAGAAAAGGAGTGACGTTCATGACGGAAGAGGTAAGGCGGTACGGCGTGGTAGCGGCGGCATTGGACGGCAGGATGATGAACGGAGAGGCTGCGGCGGCGTTAGGCGTCTCCCTCCGCCAGCTAAAGAGGATCAAGGCTAAAGTGAAGAAGGAAGGACCTTCCGGAATTAAGCACGGCAACAGCGGGCGCCCTTCCTGCAGAGCTTTCCCTGCCGGGATGAAAGAGCGGGCGATGAAGCTCGCCAATGAGAAGTATTTCGACTTCAACTTCTCCCACCTCTCGGAGATGCTGGAAGAGCAGGAAGGGATAAAGATCAACCGCGAGACCTTGCGGCAATGGCTTCGTCCTGAAGGGTTCGGAGGAAAGGTCCGGAAGCAGCGCAGACATAGGAAGAGAAGAAAACGATCGGAGAAGGAAGGCCATATGCTCTTTTTGGACGGCTCTCCCCATGCGTGGTTCGGGGAGGAAAAGACAACGCTCCTTCTGTCTACGGACGACTCGACGGGGAAGCCTCTTTATGGGCTGTTTCGAAAGGAAGAAGACCTGGAGGGCTGTTTTGGCGTATGCAAAGAGGTCTTTGCCCGTTTCGGCCGGCCCTCGGTCTTCTATCTCGATCGGGCCTCCCAGTTTAAAACCACCCGGCATAAGAGCGATTCTGTCGAGCCTACCCAGTTCCAGAGAGCCATGAGCGAGCTGGGGATACGGCTCATCTTTGCCCATTCTGCTCAAGCCAGAGGAAGAGGCGAGAGGATCAACAGGACCTTCCAGGACAGGCTTGTCGCTGAGCTTCGGCTTAAGAATATCGCCGACCGCGAAGGGGCGACGAAGTATCTGAACGAAACCTTCATCCCCAAGTACGCTCGGCTCTTCGGCGTTGCCCCGGAAGACCCGAAGCCTGCATGGAGACCGCTTCCTCAAGACGCGGACATGCGGAACATCCTTTGTAAGCGATATGAGGCAAAGGTCAATTACGACAACACGATCTCGGTCGACGGACAGGCGATCCAACTGTTCCCGACAAAGACGAGGCTGAGCTTTGCCAAGGCTTCCGTTACGGCGAATCATTGGCTCGACGGAAGCTGGCATGTCTTTCATCATACGGCGGGAGAGGTTCCCTGCAAGCCTATCGAAGGACGCGTCCGGCCGGGGTCCTACATGCGCCCAGGGCCGGCGAGCGAAGCGAGAGCGTCTCTATGAAAAGGGCCAAGGGGGGGTGACATATTCACGTTGCAAAAAGGGTGACATTTTTATGTTGCAATAACACAAAACAAATCTAAAGTGCCGCAGTTGCCTGTTGTACCGTATCAATAAGACATCTTTAACAATATGAAGGAGATGGAGGATACTCCCCCGGACGGAATAGGATATTTGTCGGCCGGATAGAGTTCCACGGTCTGGTGCCTACGAATAACCTTTTTCTAATGGAAAGCCTGAAAATAGATGTTGTAATTTCCCGCCATCCCACCGATAATGGAGGATAAGGGTCAAGCCCTGACCGAAGTTCTCGAAGGAGGCAGAGATCGCCCACGCAGTGGCCAGGGCAGGCGAAGGGTGGCATTTCGGCATCGAGAAGGGGGAAATTGAGAGGTTCCTGGCAGCCTACGACTTGAGACTCATCGATCAAAGGAATGCCGAGGCCCTGGAGGAGATGTATTTCAGGGGCTGACCAGACTTGGCTGGGCCTGGTCTCGTAATCGGAAGACGATTATTTAACAAGAATTCATTTGACTTTTGTTTGACCTTGTTGGAGAATAAAAACATCCTGAAATTCTGAAAAAACTAAACCATGGGCGACCATGGGGTGGAAAGCACACCGGTCCCTGATCTGTTTTTCCGTGATCTTCACCCGTCAGACGGCCGCGCCGCCAACAGTTTCAGGAAAAAGGGGGAATGCTCTATGATGCAGAGGAGCCGGCTGTTTATCTTTGTACTAGCGTGGGCCGTATGCGCGGTAACGATGACCATGCCGTCGCGGGCGCATGGCAATACCTTTGAGATTAACAGTGGCTGGCTAGTCACCGGCACGTCGGACATCGGCTCGCCCGGCTACTATAGCGAGTGGATCATTGATTCCGGGGGCGAGCTGGACGTCGGCGGCCAGAGCTTCCCCTCCGGCACGCTCAACAATAACTCCGGCGGCTCACTGTACAACTACGGCACGCTCATGAACTACGCCAACGGCACTCTCAACAACTCCTCCACTACCCTGGAGAATTACGGCTGGCTGGCCACCTATGGCACGCTCAACAACAAAGCCGGCGCTGTGCTCGACAATAACAACGGCGGTATGCTGAAAAACCCCGGCACGCTGTACAACTACGGGACGCTCAACAATAACTCCGGTGGTATACTGAGAAATATGAACATCCTGTACAACTACGGCACGCTCAACAATAACTCCGGCGCACTGAGCAACAACAAATCCGGAAGTACGCTGATCAACTACGGCACGATGACCAACATGGGCGCCGCGCTGTTTATCGCGGGCACGCTTGCCAATTCAAGTACGATGACCAACACTGGCGCCGCGCTGCTCAACATCGGCACGCTCACGAACAACGCCGTATTGACGAATAATGCCGGCACCGTGGCCGCCAGTGCCGTCACGGTTCTCAGCAACGATCTCGGCGCTCCCTTCAACTACTCCGGCGGCACGGTCACGAACGGAGGCGTGGTCCTCGGCACCACCTACGCAGGCACGCTGATCAACAACGGTACGATCAACGGGACCGGTGCGTACGTACAGACTGCCGGTCAGACCACGAACAACGAGAGTATGAGCCAGACATCTGTCAGCATTCAAGGCGATACCTTTAATCAGCAGAGCGGCAGCCTGACCGCAACCAGTACCAGCAGCAGCTATAATATTACCAACAGCGGGACATTAAACTATACCGGCGGCACCATCACGGGGAATATTCTGAACAACACCCCGGGCCAATTCAATATCCAGGCAACTATCCCCGGCAGCACGCTCACCGTTTATGGCAGCGTAATGAACTTTGGTACCGTCCATGTTACGCAGACAACCGCTGTCTTCACCGGTGGTTTCACCAACAACGGCACCTTTATCAGCGATCCCTCCACGATAATCTTCAAGGGGAATTTCACAGGCACCGGCACCGTCCAGGCTTCTACAGGCGACACGTATGAGTTCCTGGGCACGGGCACGGACATTTTCAATCTAGGCAGCAGCAACCTGACCATCGCGTCCCTCATCATCGGCCCCGGCGTTACATTGGATATTACGGGCACCGGCAGCCTGACGTTTGGGGGCACCACCTTGCGATCAGGCGATTACACGGGGAGTGCCGTCCCCATCCCGGCTACGATCCTGCTCCTTGCCCCTGGCCTCGCCTGCCTGGCTCGGTTCCGAAGGAGGCTTAAAGGGTAAGCCCCGCTCGACAGTAAAAAAAGGGCGGGACGCTTTGAGCGCTCTGCCCCCAAGGGACATCGAGGGGACGTTTTTCCCAGTGCACACCAGGAACCAACGTTCCCACCGTTCGTATACTGGAAGAGAAGTTGTCCTCAGCCAAGGGTAACCCCGTGACCGCCGCATTATGTAGATTTTCAGAGGTATAATTTGTGCTATTGCAGTGAAATCGCTGTCACTGAATGCCTTTCTGTAATACCCACTCCAACTTATCTACTGTCTCCCTCTTCACGCCCTTAAAGAAATCGATGAGCACGGAGGTATCAACCAGGATCATTTCCCCTCGCGAGCTTTTTTGTAATCGTAGTCGTCTGCAAATTTGATCTTCCCTTCCAGATCCAGCAGGTTACGACGTTTCCTATTCTCTACAAGTTCGCGCAATGCCTGGTTGACGAGTTCTTTCATGGTCTTGGCTCCGCTCAACCTCAACCCCCCCTCCACAAGAGTCTCGTCAAGGACGATATTTGTTCTCATCCGGCACCTCCTGATGTGTACTAGCATACACATCAGCTTTCAGGCTCTCAATATGACTCTGAAATGGCCCGCCCGAATTTCTTCTCCCTGAAGCCCGCCCCGAATAGTGCGTCTTCTGCCAGCCTAATTGTCTTCTCGCTTAGTGCAGATTATGGCTATCTTGAGGGCAGGTTGATCAGCCATGCGCCCGGACATTGTCATCTTCGGTTCGCCTATGGTGCCTGACAATTGAAGCTCGAAAGCCTCCAGCGGCCCAAAGACGGACACCATCCCCGCGTTGAATCTGTGCACCCGCAAAGAAGCGTTCAATGTATCTCCCTCAACCTGATAGTCGCCGAAGTAATAGTATCCGGCGGTTCCGCCCATAGCCTTTTTGCCGTCGAAGACGACGGTTCCATACCCCGTGTTTCCAATGCTCGACCGAAACTCAACTGTCCAGAGCCCCTCCAACATAAATACCTCCCTTGCTCAGTGATGGGTCAAGACCCACGCCTGCCTTTGTCCCACTTTGGTTAAGATATACCACTCCCGTGATGCAGATCAAGTAGGGTACGCGGCGCGGGGAGGGCGCTTTTCAAAATGCTGCCTCTTTCTCAATCTTGGATCTGCATAGGAGGGTCATCTTGAGCATAGGCTTCGGTGCACCTTGCGACCGGAAATCGATAGAGTCTGTCGATGATCGCTACGGACAATTCCTGCATGCAGCAAGGTACGTACATCTTCCTGAAAGAGAGCGGCTTAATGTTTTTCTGTTGAATGTTTTGCTGTTGAATGTTTGCTTGCAATGCAGCATTATTATGGTGGTAATGATTAAAAAATATGGCAGGAGCAGCGACGGTGAAGGGAGCACGCAAAAAGTGAACTGCCCGGCTTTTCTTACAGAAAGGAAAGTTATTTACTTTCTTAAGATGTTCCTCCGACAGCCCCTGAGGTGAAGAATGAACGAAACGACTGAAACTTTTCGGAAACTGCGTGACCGACAACTCTCCTGGAGTCTTCGAAACCTCTCGGTCGTCGGTCTCTTCGTCTTGCTGGTCTCGCTTTCCCGGGCCTTCACGGTTGGTTGGCAGGCGGTGATGACCCTCCAGATTCTCATGTACGTGCTCGTGCTGTGCACGGCACTCCTCGGCCGGAGGCTACCGTTTTCGGTGCGCGCCGCCGTCGTCGTTGCGATCGGTTTCATCCTATCCGTAACGGGACTCTTAACGTATGGACTCATGGGGATGGGCCTTCCGGCCTTGTTCGCCTGTTGCGTTATGGCGACCATGTTTTTCGGCAGTCGCGTCGGAACCGTCACGGTCGCCATTTCAACCTTTATCTTCGGCGTGGTCGGATTCCTGTTCGTCTCGGGAGTCTCGACCCTCGCATTTAACCCCCTGACCTACATTACTTCCTACACTTCGTGGTTAGCAGCGCTGTGCGGAATGGCTTTCGTGGGTGGGCTTATCGTACTTGCGCTCGGAACCTTGAACCACGAAATTGAAAATCTGGTTGATACCCTGAGACACCGGAACACGGAGCTGTCAGGAATGGTTCGCCAGTTGAAAGCCGAGATGGCAGAACTGGCTCGCGTCGAGGAAGAGCGGCGGGCCCTCGATGAAAAACTGCGGCGGGCCAAAAGAATGGAAGACTTAGGGGTCCTGGCGGGAGGCGTTGCCCATGATCTCAACAACATTCTGGTTGGGGCGGTGAGCTACCCCGATCTTCTTCTCGCCCGTCTTCCCGCCGACAGTTCTTTAAGAGAGCCCTTGGAGACCATCAGACGATCGGGCGTGAAGGCCGCCGCCATCGTCCAGGATCTCCTGACGCTGGCCCGGCGGGGCGTGGCCTCGCCCCAGGTCCTTAACCTCAACACGGTCATCACGGACTACTTCTCGAGTCCCGAATATGAAAGGTTGAAGTCTTTTTATCCCCACGTGGACGTGGATCTGGAACTCGATCCCGGTCTGCCCAATCTCTCGGGTTCGCCGATTCACCTGCTCAAGGTCGTCATGAATCTGGTCTCCAATGCAGCCGAGGCCATGCCGGACGGAGGGAAAATCGTAGTGTCCACGCGTGCCGAACGCACCGGGCCGCGTGTCGGCTCATTTGAAAGCATCGAGACTGGGGATTATGTCGTATTTCGGGTTTCCGATACGGGAATCGGCCTCCCGAAGGAGGATATTGACAGGATCTTCGAACCCTTCTTTACGAAGAAAGTGATGGGCCGCAGCGGGACAGGGTTAGGCATGACTGTGGTGTGGGGCACGGTCAAAGACCACGAAGGTCATATCAATATTGAAAGCACGGTGGGCAAGGGAACGACCTTCACGCTGTATTTTCCCGCGAAGGCGGGTAAGTCGACCTCAATTCAAGGCATGGAGCCCGCAGCGCAAGGCATGGCGAGGGGAGAGTCCATCCTCATCGTCGACGACGTGAGGGAACAAAGAGAAATTGCCGCGAAGATGCTCGCGGAATTGGGATACTCGGTGGAGGCCGTCTCAAACGGCGAAGAAGCCATCGCCTACGTCAATAAATCGCCGGTCGACCTCCTCATCCTGGATATGTACATGGAACCCGGGATGGACGGGCTCGACACGTATCGCGAGGCACTCAAATTAAGGCCGGGGCAAAAGGCTATCATCGCCAGCGGATACGCCGAAACCCAGCGGGTGAAGGAAACGCAGGAATTGGGGGCCGGTGCCTACATAAGGAAGCCTTTTTTCATGGATACCATCGGCGCCGCTATTCGTGCGGAACTCGATAAGAAAAGGAACTAAGTCACGTTAGTCAACTCCCTGACGTTTGCCCATGAAAGAAGATCGAACAATGCGGAAGGAAGTGGATATGCTGGAAGAGAAGTTGTCCTCTGTCAAGGGTGACCCCGTGACCGTCCCACCTGATTTCAGAACTTGTTCTATCGAGACTCGCCTTTTGGCACAGGTTGAGATGTCGCATTTGGCACAATAAGGAAGAGAAGAAATGCGACGAGCTTTTAAGCAAGGGCACTACCTGATGCGGTGGAGTTGATCAGGGCTTTATAAAAGAGGGTATCATGAAAAAATTGATGGTCATTATTATTCTTATGTTACTATTGCCGCTTTTTCTTGCGTGTTACGCTCACGCACAGGCAAAAAACGATACTGCACATTATGACGTTGTAGCGGAATACATCCGGTCGCTTGGTGCAATCCATAGGATACAACAAACAGCGAGTAAGGAATTAGAAGAAGGCGATAAAGATAACCCAATCAAGAAGCTGATGGATGGAATTCGCAGTAGTACTCGTATCAACCTTGAACTGAACTCAAGTATTTATGCTTTGAAAAGAATGACGCTGAAGAAACCGTTTGATGAACTAATCCCTAATACTATTTCCTCTTACCAGGCGAAAATCGAGCTTCACAAACAGGTAATAGAGATATCGGAAAAGTTTATAGATGGAGCTACACGTCCTAAACAAGGTGTTGATTACTCCAAATTGGCTGCAACAATGCCAAAGATAACAGCTACCATTGAATATATAGATGAAAGCATATTTCAATCAATGGTTTTAGTGTTTGCCTTACTGATTGATGACAAGCCAGATAGTGAAGGACATATGAGTCACCTAAGCATTACAAAGGCGCAGAGACAAAAACTCATTGATAACATCAATGATATATTCGGCGAGAGTTTGGATAAAAAGAATCAAAACTGGACTGTAAGTTCGGCTGCCTTACTGAAAACATATTTGTTGAAAGATGATTCCTGAGAAGAAAGTGCCCTTTCTGAAAGGATCAATCGTCACCATCGTTGTGTTACCACCATCGTGAAGATGAACTTCTTAGGCAAGGACACGCTGACTATTTGGGCCAAGAATACCTTCATGCTAATACAAAGAGACGATATGCAGCCTTCCAGGGTCTTTTTCAAGGCCCAAGGGGCCTTGGCCCACCTCTTTATGTTGCAGGCGATCAGCTTGCATGCCACGGCAAAGCATACTTTTGCCAGCCGGCGCACCCGAAGTCTGCCGATTCCGTGCGCTCGTTTCAGTTCGGAGTTCGTTGCTTCGATCCCTGCACGAATCTTGTACCGGTCCTTCCATTCAGTGGTCTGCTGGATGGCATACATCTGATCCCGCAGGCGAAGCTCGGCAGTGATCTCCAGACGAAAGTCCCCGACCGTTTCACGGGCCTGGCAGCCTTTGTTGCGGTGGTTCGGAGCTCTTACCGGGCACCTATCGAGCATCGTGCACGATCGACAGGCGTTTCCGTCAAAGATCGCATGGAGAGAACGACGGGTGCTGTTGTTGCCGCTCAGTATGCGATGGTCTATGGGACTATTACCCATGGGACATCGGGTCACCAAACCTTCCGAGTCGAAGGAGAAAAGGTCTCTGCCCACGATATCGTCGGAGAGCCTGCTGCGGTTGACGGGCGTGACGAATTCGATACCTTGCTCTATGACCTTTGCCGCTGAAGGGACAGACGGATAACCGCCGTCGGCAAAGAGCGCTTCGGGCTTCAACCCGGCAGCCTCCAAACGTTCGATAACAGGAAGGGCCTTGCCGATGTCGGATCTGGCGGCGCCATGCACCTCATAGTCTGTGATGATTTCGGTTTTTCCGGTATTCTTGCACGTCTCCGTAACATGAAGGCTGTATCCCGGCCCTTTATGTCCGCAGGACGCATCCGGGTCGTAAGGGGATTGAAGGGTTGCTCCTTCACTCTTTTTCTTCACCTGGACCTTGGACGATTCTTGGTCTGAGGTGAATTCGCATTGTTCGGAGAAAAGGCGCTTCAACAATTGGTACGGCTCATTGCCTGTAAGTTCATTATCCTTCTCGAAGATAACAATAAGGTCATAGAGATACTGCGCCAGTTCTTCCAGCTTGATCTTCTGCTCGGCCGGACCCAATCCGAACCAACCCTCGGGTTCGCTTGAATGCCATTCCTGAATTGCCTTCGGGACTCTCGACAATTGATCTTCATTCAGACTCTTGAGAAACTGGGTGAGCGTATTCGAGAATAGAGCCAATCTGCCTCGTACACGAATGTTCGAGATTATGTGGGTAGAATCAAGCCGCTGGCTGGAAGACGAGAGGCCAAGTTTGCTTATCGCTGAATCTCTGATATTGTCGAATACATGGCGGACCAGCTTCATCTCCGGGTCTTTGGCGGCCAATCGCCTGCGGAACTCTACAAGAGAGCGACGGGACAAATAATCTTCCTCATCGCTGACATCCAAGGCGTATCGCCACCGGGTGTCAAAGCTGAAGGTGTCGAGGGCCTCCTGGTCACTCAAGTTGCTCCACTCCTGAAGGAGACACAAACCCAAAAGACGCGCAACGCTGAAATTAGGCCGGCCTGTTGTGCCGTACAGAATCGCATAGCGATCTTCGTTCCTGAACAGGATTGGAAATACCTCGCCTCTAAACAGGTGAGCCCATGAAGACTCAAGACGGTTCCGCAAAGAGGGGGACACCTGCGTCTCCACGCCGAGTAGTTTTTGTTGAGGTGGTGTTTTCTTATACATGACATATTCTATCATTGTATGTAATTAAATACAATAGTTATTTGTGGAGAGTTACTTCTCAGGAATCAAAGACTATAAATGCATCGATGAATGGCAGTAAGGAGGGGGAATACGTTTACATGATTTCATACGCGCACTAAAAGGGGCCTTCATGAAAACGATAGTTCTGGTGTCAATTGTGGTTTTTATTTATTTGAGTTTTCCTGGAGTTATTCATTCGGCTGAAGAAGTAGCCGATGGCAGCAGTACCCTCAGGAATTGCTCTCTAGCCCTTGACATGGCTCAAGACAAATATATAGAACATGTCCTTAAAGGGGCAGAACCGTTCCCCTCTAAGGAACAACAGGATAAGGCCATACAGTGTTTCCATTATGTAATAGGCTTCAAAGATGCCCTGTATGCAAACGATATATATCAAGAGAAGAATGGCGAGCCACGTTCTGTTTGCCTTCCATATAATAACCTTAATAATGACCTGGCAGTTCGAGTTGTGGTTAAATATCTCCGAGACAACCCCCAATTACTAAGTAGCCCTCAAGCAGGGCTTGTGTTCAATGCGTTTTTTTATGCATTCCCCTGTGGCAAGTGATTTGTCACAATGCTTGAGTACCTTGTGATGAGCACTCTACGGAAAGCTAATGGGGTTCTTCACTGCTTTCACTCGCTGAGCGGGTGTAGACGCGCCTCTCGCTTTGAAATGGTAATGCTGGAGAGAGAAAGGGCAATAGATGCGACCACTTGCAGGTGAAATAAGTAACGTCTTTCGCGGCCGGAGAGATTTTCGATGAATGGGGCGACCGCGCCAGGCGCGAAATTAACCCGGCCGCGCGAGGAGGTTACCCTCGCGGGTGGTATTTTTTATGTATCTCCTTCAATCTTTTGCGGTCCACGTGCGTGTAAATCTGTGTCGTGGAGATGTCCTCGTGGCCCAGGAGCAGTTGCACCGAGCGGAGATCGGCGCCCCCTTCGAGCAGGTGGGTGGCGAAGGTATGTCGCAGCATATGGGGATAAAGGGGCCCCTGCCCGAGCAGGAGGCCGTACTTCCTGATGAGCTTCCAGACGGCCTGTCTGGTTATGGGTCTTCCCAGGCGTCCGGGAAACAGAAATGGTCCCGGCGGCTTCATCTCCTTCAGATAAAGCTTTATCATTTCCCGCGCGTAGCTGCCGATAGGCACAATCCGCTCCTTTGACCGCTTGCCGGAGGCGACGACGAAACCGGCGTCAAGATTGACATCGCTCTTCTTGACGGAGACCAGTTCCGAGACGCGAAGGCCGGTTGCATAGAAGAGCTCCAGGATAGTTGCGTCCCGGGCCGCCTTTTTTTGATCGGCCGGCAGCTTCATGAGCGTGGCCATCTCTTCTTCGCTCAAGACCCTGGGGATGGGAGACTTGAATCTCGGGGTCTCTATTTCGAGGAGAGGGTTCGTCGCTATCTGGCGATCCGCGAGGAGGAACCTATAAAAGCTCCTCAGGGCTGAGACCGCCCGGGCGATGCTGCGGGTTGATTTCCCGTCGGTCCGCAGGCGTTCGAGGTATGCTTCCGGTACGACTGACTCAAGTGAGCTTTGTGACTCTTCGAGAAATATGAGGTAATGCAGGATATCGCGGTTATATGCTTCGATGGTATGAAGCGATGCCCCCTGTTCCGTTTTGAGGTGGGTCATGAAGGCATCGAGTGCCAGGTAGTGGTTCATCGCCTTCCCGTGGAACCGAAGCCTCCTTCGCCCCGTTCGCTCTCAGGCAGTTGTTCGACCTCCTGCCACGCGATGCGCACCGTCTCCTTGAAGACCATTTGGGCGATCCTGTCGCCATCTTTTATTTCGAAGGGGGCGTCGCCGAGATTTATGAGGATCACCTTGATTTCACCCCTGTAATCGGCGTCTATGGTACCGGGTGCATTCAGGACAGTGATCCCGAACTTGGCGGCAAGGCCGGATCTAGGCCGCACTTCCGCCTCATAACCGACGGGTAAGGCTATCGCGACGCCTGTGGGAATGAGGGCCCGTTCCAAGGGCGCAAGCCAGAGGGGTTGATCGAGATGGGCACGCAAATCCATACCCGATGACGCCTCTGTGGCGTAGCCGGGCAGGGGACATTGAGCCTGTGTTGTCACCGGGACCGTCAGCTCTTCCATAGTTTCTCGATCGTGCTCCGGTCGACCTTGCCGAGCACGGCGAGGGCCATGCTCCCCGCATCCCCGAAGACGAGCCTGCTCATCTCGTCGACTTGTGGTATATTGACGCCGTCTATCTGCTTCAGCGTCTCCTTGACCGGCACGTGGCGGTCGAAGTAGATCTCGTTCTTCGCGAGCCGGCCCATGTGCGCCTCCGACCCTTCGAGGGAGATAAAGAAGTTCCCTTTAATGTGCTCCTTTGAAAATGCGAGCTCACCCGGAGTGATACCTTCTTTCTTCAGCTTTGAGATTTCGTCCCTTATGAGGGCGATCACCTCTTCCATGGAGTCCGGGGAGCCGGAAGTCGATATCCCGAAGTTGCCCGCGTCGTTATAGCAGTTTACGTAGGAGAATATGTTATACACGAGGCCCCGCTTCTCCCTGATCTCCTGAAAGAGATGGGAGCTCATGCTGCCGCCGACAACGGCGTTGAGCACATAAAGGGCGTACCGCTTCGCGTCCGTCTGGCTGACGCCATCCGTGGCCAGGCACAGGTAAACATGCTCCAGGTCCTTTTCATACACGTAGACGCCGGGAAAGCTTTCCGGCTTTTTGAGGAGAGGGGACAGAGGCCCTCTCTCGGCAAGTCCGCGAAACAGGGTGTCGACCTTCCGCACCAGGGCGTCGTGATCTATTCTCCCGACGCACGTGATAATCATGTTCGATGGGGAATGATGGGTCCGGTAGTGCTCGACGAGCTGGTCCTTCGTCAGCCGCTGCACGCTCTCCTCGACCCCGAGGACGGGCAGCCCCAGGGGGTCGCCCCTGTAGCAGTCGGCAGCGAAGAGGTCGAAGATCCATTCCTCGGGATTGTCTTCGATCATCTTTATCTCCTGGACGACCACATGTTTTTCCCGCTCGATGTCTTTTGCCCTGAAGGCGGAGTGTTTGCACATGTCGGCAAGCACATCCAGGGCGAGGTCCATGTCCTGGCGCAGCACCCGCGCGTAGAGGCACGTATACTCCTTGCCGGTGAAGGCATTGAGGATGCCGCCCACCGCGTCGATCTCCCGTGCTATGTCATGGGCGGTCCGCTTCCGCGTCCCCTTAAAAAGCATGTGCTCGATAAAATGGGAGATGCCGTTATTCTCCTCATTCTCGTACCTGCTCCCCGTTTTCCACCAGACGCCAAATGAGACCGTGGGGAAATAAGGGAGGTTTTCCGTTACCACACGGATCCCGTTATCGAGCACAGTTTTCCGGTACATTTATGCGGTTTATCCTTGCTCTTCTTTGAGCGCTGCCTTCCTGGAGAGCCTTATCCTTCCGTTTTGCTCCACCTCGATCACCTTGACCGATATCTGGTCGCCTTCCTTGACCACATCCGATACTTTCTTGATATAGGTGTCGGAAAGCTGGCTCACATGGACGAGACCGTCAACGCCGGGAAGGATCTCGACGATGGCGCCGAAATCGACGACTCTCTTGACGGTCCCCAGGTAGACGGAGCCTACTTCGATCTCCTTGGTAATGCCCTTGATGATCTCGATCGCCTTGTTCGCCGACTCCTCATCCTGGGAAACTATCTTCACGATGCCGGAATCCTCTATGTCTATCTTCACCCCGGTCTGCTCTACAATGCTCTTGATCACTTTTCCGCCCGGGCCTATGACCTCCCGTATCTTCTCGGGCCTGATCTTGAGAGTCCAGATGCGCGGCGCATAGGGGGAGAAGATCTCCCTCGGCTTATCCAATGTCTGACCCATGATATCGAGTATCCGTCCGATGCCGTTTTGCGCGAGCTTCACCGCCCGCGACATGATCTCTTTTGTGATCCCCTTGACCTTTATGTCCATCTGGATCGCGGTGATGCCGCGCTTGCTGCCTGCCACTTTGAAGTCCATATCGCCCATCTGGTCTTCGTCGCCGAGGATGTCGGTGAGGATGACCTCATGACCATCCTGCATGAGGAGTCCCATGGCAATGCCCGCAACCGGTTCCTTGACGGGAACGCCGGCGTCCATGAGCGAGAGGCATCCGGCACACACCGAGGCCATTGAAGAGGAACCGTTTGATTCGAGTATCTCGGAAACGATGCGTATCGTATAGGGAAAATCCTCCTTGGACGGCATTATCGCCGACAGGGCGCGGTGGGCGAGGTGACCGTGGCCGATCTCGCGTCTCGACGGCGACCCCATACGCTTGACCTCGCCCACGCTGAAGGGCGGGAAGTTATAGTGGAGTAAGAAGGATCTGTAGCTTTCTCCCCCATGGACGGATTCGATTTTCTGCTCGTCATCGGAGGTACCGAAGGTGGTAATGGCAAGGGCCTGGGTCTCGCCCCTCGTGAACAACGCGGAGCCGTGGGTCCTCGGGAGGACCGGCGCCTGGCAGGTGATCGGCCGGATGTCATCGGAAGTCCTTCCATCGATCCTCTTCCCTGTCGCGAGAAGAGCACTTCTCATCGTCCCCTTGGTGACCTCTTCAAAGGCCTTTCGGACGAGGCTTTCGTCACTCTCCGGGTAGTTCGGGAGATGAGTCTCATAGACCTCCCGCAGTTTTTGCCCCCGCTCCAGTTTATTCGCGATGGCGAACGCCTGCGTCAGGTCGGGGACCAGGGCAACTCTCACGCTCTCCTTCAGCTCGACAGGCACCTCGACAACCTTCACGGCCCATTTCTTTTTGCCCACTTTTTGGGCGAGTTGCTCCTGCATCTCTATAAGAGGCATCATACTTCTGTGCGCGAGGTCGATGGCCTCGATAAGGGCATCACCCTCTATAAAGCCGGCGCCGCCTTCGACCATCATGATGGCGTCTCTCGATCCTGCCACGACGATGTCGAGGTCACTCTCATCCTCATCCTGATTGGTCGGATTTATGATAAACTCCCCGCCCTTCCTGCCCACCTTTACCGCGGCAATCGGCCAGAGAAAAGGTAGAGGAGAAAGCACGAGGGCAGCGGACGCGCCGACGATGGCGAGGACGGCAGGGTCGTTCTCCTGGTCGGCCGAAAGCACTGTCGCGATGACCTGCGTTTCGTTGGCGTAGCCCTTTGCAAACGAGGGGCGAAGCGGCCTGTCTATCAGGCGTGAGGTAAGGACCTCGCGCTCCGTGGGACGCCCTTCCCTCTTAAAGAAACCGCCGGGAAACCTGCCTGCCGCATAGGCCATTTCCTGGTAGTTTACGGTCAGCGGCATAAAGTCCTTGGTTGATTCTTCCTTTTGCGCCACTGCCGTCACCAGCACGCACCGTGTCGCCGTACCGTATGACCACACTCCCATCCGCTTGTTTCGCAAGGGCGCCGGTACTGATCGTGAGTGGTCTACCACAGAATTCAATTGTAATCGATTCTTCCATTTTATTTTTCCCTTCTTCCCTTTGGCGTTATTTTCTCAGGCCCAATCTCTCAATAAGCTTTTTGTATCTGTCGACGTTTTTCTCCTTGAGATAACTGAGGAGTCTTCTTCTCGTGCCGACAAGAATCAGCAAACCCCTTCGCGAGTTGTGGTCTTTCGCGAAGCTTTTGAAGTGCTCGGTGAGCATCTTGATGCGTTCCGTCAGGAGCGCTACCTGCACTTCAGGGGAACCCGTGTCTTTTTCATGAACCTTGAATGTTTCTATAATGGTCTGTTTTTGTGCGGTGTCCAGCGCCATTTCCCTACCTCCTTAACTATTGATTAATCTTTTCATTCTGATGCTTCTTGAAGTCGTATCCACCGTCCCTATGCCGAGCAGCGTGCCTTCTTTGTTGATAAGTTTCGCAAGCTCTCCGTGCGTCCAGTCTCTGGATCCGCCGAGAAGGGGCACAGGCATGCCGCTTTTGAGGAATTTCTCCAGTACCGGCTCGATTACTATCCCCCTGAACGTCTGCAGCACGTCTTCCAGAGTAATCATGTAGTTTACTACATCCTGCTTCACCTTCAAATAGTCGACTACGACGCTCTTGTTGATCTCGAACTCCCCGTGGCGCGTGCGCTTCAGCGTGTGGAGGGCGGCGCCACAGCCGAGAATCGTCCCGAAATCATGCGCGATGACCCTGATGTACGTCCCTTTGGAACAGCTTATGTCAACGTCCACATAAGGATGAACGTAATCAAGGAAGCGAAGGGCGTACACCTCCACCTCCTTGTGTTGAGGGTCGATGGCGATGCCCTGCCTCGCCCACTTATAGAGCGGTTTCCCTTCCACCTTTTTTGACGAGTAGGCGGGGATCTTCTGTGTAATCTTGCCTTTAAATTTAGAAAGTGCTTCTTCCAGCACAGTCCGCTCAAACATGGGCGGCTCCGTTTCGGACAGCGTGGTTCCCTCCATGTCGAGCGTGTCGGTAGTGATGCCGAGAATGAATCTGGCCACATATCTCTTCTCGCCGTTTTCGAGAAAAGGGATCAGTTTTACCCCTTCGTTCAGCGCCACAGGCAATATGCCGGTCGCATTCCTGTCGAGGGTGCCGATGTAGCCGATCTTCCTGAACGGATGCAGCCGTTTAAGCCTCTTTATCACGTCGTAGGAAGTCATCCCCGGGCTTTTGTCTATAACCAAAAAACCATTCATCATAGAAAAAATGCCCCTATCAATATATTTTTTACTGTATCCAGGTCGCCTTCGAGGGTACACCCCGCCGCCTTGCGGTGGCCGCCTCCGCCGAGCGTGCGGGCGACTGAAGCGACATCGAAGTTGTTCTTTGATCTCATGCTTACCTTATACCTCCCGCGGGCCAGCTCGCGCAGGAGACAGGCGACCTCCACGCTGTCTATTTCTCTTAGGTACTCCACGAATCCTTCGGTATGCTCAGGGTTAGTATGGGTTTGGCTGAACATGTCCCCGGTGACGAGGGCCAATGCAATCCGGTCCTCATGAAATGTCTCCAGTGTCGTGAGAACCCGGCAGAGGAGCTGAAGCCGCTCTTTCGGGTGATTCTCATACACCTTGGCCGCAACGCGCGCAGGGTTGACGCCGAAGCCGATCATCTCCTCGCAAATGGAAAAGGCACGCTCCGTTGTGTTTTCGTAGCGAAAAGAACCGGTGTCGGTCACTATTGCCGTATACAGGTTGACGGCGATGTCGCTCGTAAACCGCACCTCTAAGGATTTCAGGATGAGATAGAGTATCTCTGCGGTTGACGAAGCCCTCTCGTCGATGATATTGATCTGTCCGAAGGCCTCGTTGGCCTCGTGATGATCGATATTGACGAGAAAGCCCTTACGCTTCAGTGATTCATAACTATCGCCTACCCTGTAGAGGTCGCCGCAATCGACGACTATTACCGCATCGTAGTCGCTTTCAGGGAGCTTGTGAAGTACGGCGGCCGGCCTCGGGAGGAACCTGTACCGGTAGGGCACGGAGTCCTGCAGATAAACGGATGCATCCTTTCCCAGGCCGGTGAGGGCGAAACACGCGGCAAAGGCCGAGCCCAGGGCGTCTCCGTCAGGGTCGACATGGCTGGCCACAAGGAACTTCCGACCTTTGTCTATAGTCTCCCTAATCCTCTGAAACATCACCCACCTTCTCGGATTTCACCTTTTGCAGGAGCGCGTCTATGCGGGCGAACTTTTCCTGTTCCGTGTCAAGGGCAAAGGTGAGGTCCGGTGTGTATCTCAGCTGCACCCTGCCCCCTAGCAGATGTTTAATGAAACCCCTGGCCCGTTTAAGGGCCTCCATCGTTTTCTCTTTCTCTTCCTCACTCCCGTAGACGGAATAAAGCACTTTTGCATGCTTCAGGTCTTCCGTCATTTTCACTTCGAGCACCGTAATAAAACCAATGCCGGGGTCCTTGATCTCCTGCTGTATAATGGATGAAATCTCCTCGCGAATTTGATCCTGCAACCGAAAACGTCTATATCTCATCTCCTATCACCATAATTTCCGTTCTGGAACCGATAACCTTTCCTATATACATGGATTCAATATAGCGCGAGACGTTTTCTATGGTCGAGCTGACGTGGTCCTGTTTGACGCCGATTGCGGCGAAACCTATCGTTGCCTTTTGCCAGAGGTTCGTCTGGTCTATCTCCATAATTGATATGTTGAACCGCCCCTTAGTCCTTTCGACTATCCTTGTTATGGCCTGCCTTTTCTCTTTTAAGGAGTGATTTTCCGGCAGGAAAATCTCCAGTCGTGAAATACCTACTACCATCTATGCCCTAAAGCGTCTGTTTTTCCTGCTCCTCTACATAAAACTCTATCCTGTCGCCTTCCTCCATGTTATTGAAACCTTCCAGCGAGATGCCGCACTCATAACCGGCGGTCACCTCTTTCACGTCATCCTTGAAGCGTTTCAGTGAGGCAAGCTTGCCGCTGAACACGATTTCTCCCTTCCGCACAACCTTTGCCGTAGCGCCTCTCGTGACTTTTCCTTCCACGACGTAGCAGCCGGCAATTGTGCCTATCTTGGACACGCTAAAGGTTTTTCTCACCTCGACGGCCCCGATCCGCACTTCCACGATGCGTGGTGCGAGGAGACCTTCCATGGCCTTCCTCACATCATCGATCATGTCGTAGATCACGGAGTAGGTCCTTATATCCACCTTCTCCTGCTCCGCGAGGGTCTGTGCCTTTGCGATCGGCTTCACATTAAAACCGATAATAATCGCACCGGATGCCATCGCGAGATTGACGTCCGTTTCGGTGATGGTCCCGACACCGCTGTGGATGATATTTATTTCGACGGCTTCCGTGGAAAGCTTCTTGAGCGCTTCGCTTATGGCGTCCAGGGTCCCTCTGGCATCGCCCTTAAACACCACATTCAAAGTAAGCTTTGCCGTCTGGCCCATTCTTGCGTAGAGCTCATCCAGGGTGATCCGCGAGTTTTTGGCCTGCTCCTGCTCCCTTATCTTTTCCTGCCTGAACCGGGAAAGCTCTCTGGCATACCTCTCCTCCGTTGTGGCGATGAACGGGTCACCGGCCCTGGGCACGTCCGAGAAGCCGACAACCATGACGGGGGTCGACGGAGGGGCCTTCTGTATCCTCTTGCCCTTGTCATCAACGAGTGCCCTTACCCTGCCGAAGGCGGCTCCCGCCACGAAGGGGTCCTGGATCTTCAGCGTCCCTTCCTGGATGATCACCGTGCCGAAGGGACCATGGCCTTTATCAAGCCCGGACTCGATAATGATCCCCTTCGCCAGCTTATCCGGGTTTGCCTGCAACTCCAGGAGCTCCGCCTGTAAAAGGATCAGCTCCAGGAGTTCATGGATCCCGATCTTCTTTTTCGCCGATATCTTCGCGGTCAGCGTTGTTCCGCCCCACTCTTCGGGTTGGAGGCCGAGCTCGGTCAGTTCTTTCATCACCCTATCGGGGTTTGCGTTTGCCTTATCGATCTTGTTGATGGCGACGATGATCGGCACACCGGCGGCTTTTGCGTGGTCTATGGCCTCTCTTGTCTGGGGCATCACCCCGTCATCCGCAGCCACGACGAGCACGACGATATCGGTCACGAGGGCGCCCCTCGCCCTCATCGCGGTAAATGCCTCATGGCCGGGCGTATCGACAAAGGTGATCTCCTTTTTCTCTATCTTGGCGACATAGGCGCCGATATGCTGGGTGATGCCTCCTGCCTCCCGCTCGGCGACGTTCGTATTCCTTACCGTGTCCAGAAGGAGTGTCTTGCCGTGGTCCACGTGGCCCATAATGGTCACCACCGGCGACCTGCGGTTTGAGATTTTCGCGGGCCTCTGCCTGCTGTTCCTCGTCTCTCGTCATGAACGCCTCCTCGACGGAGAAAAGCCGCTCGACGTCAAAACCTGCACGCGGCGGCCACCAGGCTAGCCATATCATAATCTATTGTCTGGTTTACGCTGCTCATCACGCCGAGGCGGACCAACTTGGCTATTACATCGGAGGCCTTCACGCTCAATCTCTTTGCGAGCTCGCCGACCTGTATCTGATCCGAGATCCTGACGATTTTCCTCAGCGGGTTTCGCCTCGGCCTTCCGCTCTTCTTCGGCCCTGTCGTCTCTTCTATCCTTTCTGTTCCTGAAGGGGAGCGTCTTACCCTTCTGCCGGCGGAACGCGTACAGGTCTTCTTCCTTTATGACGACTTTTCTCTTGCCTGTCCCTTTGCCCTTCAGCTTTGCTTCTTCGATCTCTTCCTCTTCTATCTTTTTGAGGAGACGCTCCGCCTTCTTCTTTTTCCGTTCCTCCTCGGTCCCTTCATCTTCAACGAGCGCAAATTCCTTGTTGAGGTCCTGTTTATAGACTTCTTCGAGGGCCCTCGTGATCTCTTGTTTCTTTTCTTCGCCGATGCTATCGGTATCCGCCTTCACCGTCTCTTCGACCGCTCCAGCCGTTTCTTTTTCCAGGACTTCAGCTTCTTCCGCCTTGTTTTGCGGCTCTTCTGCTTTTTCCTGCTCATTGACCCGCTCAGTCATTTCGATCTGGGGCCGTGCCTGTGCTTCCTCTCCGCGCTTTTCCGCTTTTACGAGTTCGATGACCGGCCCTTCGGCCGTTCTGGTGGGCTCTCCTGTAATTCTTTTTGCCTGGGCTTCCTTCCGTACCTCTACACCTTCCCGGACGGGTTCCTGGGGTTCCGCCCTGACATCCTGCACCTCTGCAACCGGTGGAGCCTGGACTCTTCTCCTGATAATAGTGGAAGCCACCCTTTTTTCTATGATGGTCTCCCCGGAAGCCGTTGACTTCGTTGTCTCTGAGAGCGCTTGTTCTTCCCGCTCTTTTTCCCTGTCTTTTATCTTAACCCCTATGCTTTTAAGCTTGGATAAGATCTCCTCATCCTTGATCTTATCCGTAAGGGTTGTTATCTTGATCTTCGTCATTCTCAGGCCTCCCTTGTTTTACCATACGCACCGCATCGACCGTGTCCGAAACATCCTTTGCAGACTTGAAGCGAGGCGGCCACCGATCCTTACTTTGCGCTCCCTATCTTTACAGACTCTCTTCCTTCACGTAGCCGACAGATCCCGGCGTCTCCATAGCAACTTCTGCCGCAGCCGCATCGTCCGACGCATCCGTTTCTTGCGGAGCATGCGTTTCAGCGGCCTCTTCAGTGCTTTCCTTCTCCGACGCGGCTTTTTTGGCACGCTCGATGATCCTCGTGCAGTCCTCAACGGAGATGCTCGTGATCTTGTTCAACTCTTCCGGCGTAAGCCGGACGATATCCGACATATCCCTTAAATACTCGTCGAAAAGTATACGGGCGAGGATCTCGTTGATCTGCAGCCGCTCCACGAGGTCGTCGATCACCTTGCGTGATGTTTTCTCTACCTCTGTTTCGCTTTTTATATCGGTTTTCCAGCCTGTGAGCCGGGAGGCGAGTCTTACGTTCTGACCTTTCCTTCCGATTGCAAGGGAAAGCTGGTCGTCATGGACGATAATCTCCATGGAGTGCTCTTCCTCGTTTATGTAAACTTTGGAGACCCGCGCAGGCGCCAGGGCGTTGCAGACGAATTTTGCCGCATCTCTTGGTCCATGGTATGATGTCGATTTTTTCCCCTTTCAGCTCCTGCACTACGGCCTGGACCCTTGACCCTTTCACTCCCACGCAGGCGCCTATGGGGTCGATGCTCGGGTCCTGGCTGTAGACCGCTATCTTTGCCCTTTCGCCGGGCTCCCGTGCCGCGCCGACCACCTTGATGATCCCTTCCTGAATTTCCGGCACCTCGATCTCGAAGAGCTTCACGAGGAAACCGGGATGAGTCCTGGACAAAAGGATCGTACAACCCCTCTGTGTTTTCTCCACGTCGAGGATATATCCCTTCACCCTGTCTCTCCGCTTGAATACCTCGTTCGGCAGCACTTCCTTGAAAGAAAGGACGGCTTCCGTCTTCCCCAGGTTGACTACGTAGTGGTTCTTCTCAACCCTCTGGATCACACCGGTAACGATCTCGCTCTTTTTGTCCTTGTATTCGTTGTAAATGACGTCGCTCTCCGCGTTCCGCACCTTCTGCATGATGACCTGCTTGGCTGTTTGCGCGGCGATCCTCCCGAGCGTAGACGTATCCATCTTGATGCCTATGCTGTCCCCCAGGATGCATTCAGGGTCCTGCTCTTTTGCATCCTCGATCGATATCTCCATATCGGGGTCCTCAACATCCTCGACCACCGTTTTAAATCGGAAAATCTCTATCTCCCCGACTTCGGCATTGTATTTGGCCTCCAGGTCGAGCTGACTTCCAAATTTTTTCTTGGATGCCGAGAGCACGGCCTCTTCGAGTGCCTCTATTATGATGTCTTTGGGAATCCCTTTTTCCTTTCCCACTTGTTCGATTACATAATTTAAGTCAAAATACATGGCGCTCCCCTTATAGCTCAAATTCGAGATTTGCTTTCGTTATCACGGTCAACGGGATCCTATGTATATCCTTCTGATCCCGGATTTCCACCTCATCCTCTGCAACGCGGATGATTTCTCCCCTGAACTCATTCTTCCCGTCAATCGCCGACCCGGTGATAATCCGGCACCTCTTCCCCTTGCCGCGCTCGAAATCCGCCTTTTTCCTGAGCCGTCTGGTTAACCCCGGGGAGGAGACCTCCAGGGCGTAGGGATGGTCTATGATATCTTCCACATCGAGGACCCGGTTCATCTCTTTGCTGACCCGCTCGCAATCAGCTATAGTCACCCCGCCTTCCCTGTCTATATAGATCCTCAAGAGCCACCGTTTTCCCGATGGCTGGAATTCAATATCTACAAGCTCGAGCGCTGATTCCTGAAGAATAGGCTCAACTATGCGAGTTACCTGCTCGACGATCTCTGCTGCGGTATCAGTGTTCAAGCACGTCCTTAAATTAAAAAAGCGGGGTAAACCCACTTTTCAACGGTACATTTTAGCATGTCTCCTTCATTATTTCAAGAACAAGGTTCTTCAAAACAGGAGGTTGGAATGGAATGGACGCTTTTGCAGGCCGATGCGGCCCTTTTACCGGTTCCCTGCCTTCCCGTTGGCGAGCGGATGTCCGGAGCAAAATATGCTAAAGTATCACGCATGCTCCTCAACATCGACCCCATCATGGTGCTCGGCCTCGTCGCCGGCGCCTTCACGACCGTTGCTTTCGTGCCACAGGTAATACGCACGTGGCGGGTCAAATCGGCGAGCGACCTTTCCATCGCCATGATAAGCCTCAACTCGACGGGCATCTTCCTGTGGCTGATTTACGGCCTGTACACCCGCTCGTTCCCGATCATCATCGCCAACCTGGTCACCTTCGTCCTCATCTTTACTGTCCTCGTCCTCGCGATTAAGTACCGGTGAACACGACCGTCGCTTGCCATTTCACTTTTTTCTTGCGTGATCCCCGGATATGGCGTATAAGGGAAAAAGACATCGGGAAAGCCGGGAGCGAAGAAAGCGCCCGTAAAACCTGCCAGGAAGAAGTAACTCAGGTCAGGGGCCTTCCGGCATTTTCGTGGGTCTAAGTAAAACCAAAGGAGGGAAGGTTATGAGAAACATGATGGTTTTCGTTTACGCTGTAGTTGTTCTGACGATACTGTTCGGCGTGGCTCCCTCGTCAGCGGTTGCAGCCGGTGAGAAGACGGCTGTGATCGTAGTTGATATGCAGGGCGATTTCACCACGTGGAAGCAAGGGACCTTGGCGGTTAATGGGGCAGACGAAGCATACGTCAAAAAGGTTGCGGACGCCACGGCTCTCCTGAAGGAAAAAGGATTTGTCGTCTACGGCACCCAGGACTGGCATCCGAAGAACCATATTTCCTTTGCCAGCAACCATCCGGGCAAGAAACCTTTCGAGGCCATTCAGGTAAATGGCAGGACCCAGGTACTGTGGCCGGACCATTGCGTCCAGGGGACTGATGGCGCCAAGGTCCTCCTCGACAACAATATCTTTCAGGCAATAGTCAAGAAGGGGCAGGACCCGAGATTCGACAGCTACTCGGGTTTCCAGGATGACGGCGGCGCCAAGACCGAAATGGACACTCTTCTCAAAGCTGCGGGCATTAAGAAACTCGTGGTCTATGGGCTTGCTACCGATTACTGCGTAATGGCAACTGCCAACGATGCGGCAGCGAATGGGTACAAAGTGGTTGTGATCGAAGGTCTGTGCAGGGGCGTGGCACCCGACACAACAGTGAAGGCCCTCGGAACCATGAAGGCGAAAGGCATTACGATCCTGAAGGAAATCGACATGAAGAGGGTCAACGATCTGTAGATGGGGCCTCAAAATGATGGGAGGGCGCGCTGCTTCGCCCAAGAAGAGGGATGGCTGGGCCCGGGTGAAGGGCTGACCACGTGCCCTCCCGCGCCCGCCCGCGAATCTATTGAAGAAAAAAAAGAAACGTGTGATTGCAAGGCCCAAATGCACACCGAAACAAAATATGAAGAGCTTTAGCCGAGGGTTCCTTGAGAGCATGGAATAGCAAAAAATGGATATTGTGGGCGGCAATCCTGGTGGTCGCTACCGTCGGGCCTTTCCTTAGCCCACAGCCGGTCTTCTCCGAAAGCGGCGCCGTTCGCGTCGCGTTGGTCGTCGTGCCGGATGACCTGCTCCGGCCGTTGCTGCCTGATTTTCAGAAGCAGACGGGCCTGCGGGCAGATATTGTGTATACCGGCGAAGATCCCTACGCCGTCGCCCGGGAAGGGAAGGCCGATCTGGTCATCTCGCATTACGGGCACGAGGGCGTCAAACCGTTTGTCACTGAGGGGCTGGGGTTGTGGCCGCACCCCGTTTTTGCGAACCAAATGGTGTTGCTGGGGCCGCCGGGCGACCCGGCCCGCGTCCGTCGCCTTACCGACGCAGCAGAAGCATTTCGCCGTATTGCAGCGAGCAAGTCGCATTTCCTATCTAACAACGGTGCGGGCGCGAAGTACCTCGAAGAAATCCTATGGAGGAGTGCGGGCATTCACGAAAAAGGGAGCTGGTATCTCGATCTTAAATCGGAAGGGTCACAGGCCGCTCGGGATGCCGCCCGCAAGGGCGCGTATGTGCTCTGGGGGTTGCCACCGTTCCTGCGGCTGAAGCACCAAGGATCGCTCGATCTCGAACCCCTGGTCGTTCAGGACCCCATTTTCCAGCGGATCATGGTGGTTGTTGTGGTCAACCCGAAGAAAGTGCCGGGTGTGAACGCTGATGGCGCCAAGGCATTCCAGGACTTTCTGATCGCTCCGGCGACACAAGCCCGGATTCGTGCATTTCGCTATCCCGATTTTGACCAGCAGACGTGGTGGCCGGCCGGCCGGCACAACAGCGCGCACGAGTAGATTCGCCTCAAGAGTATGGAATGCGTAGAGAATAGGTGAAAGCGATTGCGACGATCTGTTGAGGCCGAGGCGCCCGGCCGCCCCACCTTAGCGCCAGCCGCCCGTCAGATGCAGGTGCAGATGGAAAACCACCTGGCCTGCCCCCCGCTCCACGTTTATGAGTAGCTTGTAGCCTGACCGGGCCACCGACATTTGCTTTGCGATTTCAGGGGCCTTCATAAGCATCCCGGCCACGATGTCCTTGTCCTCCGGGGTGAGGTCATTGATGCTCCTGATGTGTTTCTTCGGTACGATGAGCAGATGGATGGGGGCGTGGGGATACATGTCTTTAAAGGCGACGAGTGTCCCGTCCTCGTAGACGATGTCTGCCTCTCTTTTTCTCGCAATAATCTGGCAGAACGGGCATTCGTCGTTCACTCATGCCGCCTTGGAAGGGTTTGCGTGACCGTCTAGAAAGTCTCCCCGGCCTTTTTGATCAGCTCCATGAAGGCGTCGAGCCGCTCGGGCTGGATCGTGATGCCTTTTTTGGTCGGTTTCCACTCCCCTTCGTCGTTCGCGAAATAGATCCTCACGTCGATGTATTTCCGTCCCTTATATTCCTCGGTGCTGACCCTCAGCACCTCGGTTTCGCCCCTCTCGATCTCGCCGATGACCATGATTTTACCTCCTCGTTAGATCGCGGCGCCCGCTATCTCACTTACGGATAATCTCGACGACCCGCCAGCGCCCATCATCCATCCTTGCCATCTTGAACTTTATGTCCGATTTGCCCCTGGGCGCCACCACTGCGGTATCTCCTTCGACAGAGATATTCAGGTACCAGACGCTCGCCCTCCTGATGTCCTGGAAATAGCCCGCCTCGTCGGATGAGGTGATTGCCTCCCTGAGCTGCTTTCGGACCAGACCCTTGATCTGGGGCATCATCGCCGAAGCTGCCTGCCGGCCCGCCATGACACCGAGCGCTTCAAGGGGGTTATCCGCCTTTTTTTCATATTTCAGGAAAATATCCCTCACCAGGCAGTCTACCACGCTGTCCGTATCGATATAGCGGAGGGCTCGCTCGGCGTCGTGGTCCAGAAGCGCAGTCCTCAGTTCGGCAAGTGAGCGGCGCGGGGTGTTGGAGAGGGTGCATCCCGAAAGCAGGGGGACCCACGCAAGGAGCAAAACGAGAAGAAACAGCCATCGCCTCTTCTGTACCATAATGCTTTTATACCACATGCGTAGGGCCGGGGCAATTATTGGGCCGCCGGGGATAAGTGACCGGCAAAAAAACCTTTCGCCGTCTTTCGCTGTGGGCTATACTACATGAGACCAGGGCTCAAGGGCGGGCCTTTCGTGGAAATGACTCTGTGCGGCAGTGGCGGGAGCATGAAAGAGAAGATATTCTGTAATTTCTGCGGCAACAGGCTGGGCAAGGGCGTCGTCGATGGCAGGCAGCGGCAGATCTGCAACACCTGCAGCCAGGTTTACTACGAAAATCCCCTTCCCGTGGTTTCCATAATCCTTTCGAACGAAAAAGGCGAGCTTCTCCTCGTCAAGAGGGGCCAGGAGCCCGCGAAGGACATGTGGTGCTTCCCCATAGGTTTTGCCGAGTGCGGGGAAAGCATAGAGGAAGCGGCATTAAGGGAGTTGAAAGAGGAGTCCGGTGTCGAGGGGCTGATTGTCCGACTCCTCGATGTGTGCTCCGATCGGACGGGGACGTACGGCGAAGTCGTTGTGGTGACCTTCCAGGCCGAAAAGGTCGGGGGAGCTGAGAGCCCTGGGGATGACGCGTGTGACGTGGGTTACTTTCCCCAGGCGCGTCTGCCTCAGCTTGCTTTCAGCTCTCAGGAAAGGGCGCTCGAAAAATTCCTGGCGTCCGTATAGGGCGCCATAGCTGCCCCTTTCCGGGAGTAAGCTCTTCCGCCGTTCCATTCCCTCTTTTGCCAGAATTAGCTTGACATCGAAAATGCTGTTTGCTAATATAGCGGATACTTTGCTAATTGTTTCACATTCGACCACAAGGAGAGATAATTTATGGATTTCAAATGGTCCGAAGAATTGGAATCGATGCGTAAGATGGCTTATGATTTTGCGGTAAAGAACATTAAGCCTACCATGGAAGAGGACGAGAAGGAACACAAGTATCGCCCGGAGCTCTTGAAAAAGATGGGCGATCAGGGGATGTTCGGCTGTCTGGCCCCTGAGCAGTATGGTGGACTCGGCCTCGAAGAAGGCAATGTGGCCGCGGCCCTGATGGCAACGGAGTTCGCGAGGGTCAGCCCGTCCTGGGGCCTTCCGTTTAACCTGCAGATGAACGGCCCACAGAATGTGCTCCTGAAGTTTGGCAACGAGGAGCAGAAAGCCCGGTTTCTGCCCGGCCTGATCGCCGGGACAAGCGGGGGTTGCTTCGCTATTACGGAGCCGAATTCCGGTTCTGATGTGGCGAGCATGCGGACGACAGCGACGGCGACGGACGACGGATTTGTCTTGAACGGCACTAAAACCTGGATATCGGGCGTTCCTTACTGCGGCTGCGGTGTTGTCTACGCGATGACCGACAAGGCCGCGAAGCACAAAGGCATGTCGGCCTTTTTTATCGATTTTAACACGCCAGGCATCACTCAGAGGGCGATCACGACAAAGCTCGGCCTTCACTGCGCCCCCACGGGCGAGTTATTTTTTGAAGAGGCGAAGATCCCGAAGACCGCGCTTGTGGGGAAGCTGGGCCAGGGATTCCAGATATGCATGACCATGCTCAATTTCACAAGATTGAGCTCGGCCGCGAGGGCTGTAGGCGTGGCCCAGAGCTGCATTGAGGAAGCCTGCAAGTATGCAAATGAGAGGGAGCAGTTCGGCCAGCCCATAGGCCAGTTCCAGATGATCCAGGAACAGATCGGCAGGATGTCCGTGGAACATGAGGCGTCAAAGCTTCTTGTGTTAAAGTGCGCGTGGCAGAAGGACCAGGGATTGAACAACACGCTGGAGACGTCGATGGCCAAGTACTACGCCGCGGAATCCGCAAATTTCTGCGCTTCTGAAGCGGTCAAGATATTCGGCTCTTACGGGTTTTCTTCCGAGTACCCGGTAGAGAGATTTTTGAGAGACGCCAAGTCCTATCAGATCGTCGAAGGAACGTCAAACATCCAGAAGATGATCATAGCCCAATTTGCTTTGGGGTACAGAAAAAGCTAAGGAGGAAAAGATGGCTACGGAAGTGACTGTTCCAATGGTTGGAAAGATAGTGAACGTGTTGTGCAAAGTGGGCGATAAAGTGAACGAGGACGACCAGATAGCGACTCTCGAGGCGATGAAGATGGAAATGCCCATCGTGGCTCCCACGTCCGGTGTAATAAAGGAGATATGTGTTTCAGCAGGACAGGAAGTCGATGCCGACACGGTACTGGCTACAATAGAATGATCACGCCGCATTAGCCTATGTTTGTGGCAGGCATAGATATCGGTTCAATTACGACCGAGGCCCTTCTCTTCGACAAAGAGAAGGGCCTCGTCGGTTATAGTATACTTCATACGGGGGCCGACTCCGGTCGTACGTCGGACCTTGCCTTCGATAAAGTGCTCGCAGATGCGGGGAAAGCCCGGAACGACGCGGTCTATGTCGTGGCAACAGGGTGCGGGAGGCGGAGGGCTGGTTTTGCGCAAGATGCGGTCACGGAGATCACCTGCCTTGCGAAAGGGGTCAACTACCTCTTTCCCGGAGCGAGAACCATAATCGACATCGGCGGGCAGGACACAAAGGCAATAAAGGTCGACGCCGGAGGACGCGTTGTTGAGTTCGAGATGAACGACAAGTGCGCCGCCGGGACCGGGAGGTTCCTCGAGGTAATGGCGGCTGCCCTCAAAATCGACCTGGAACGCATGGGCGAGTTATCCCTCACCTACGGAAAACATCTGGCGATCAGCAGCATATGCACGGTTTTTGCCGAATCAGAAGTGGTCTCGCTCGTGAGCGAAGGGGAGAAGCTCCCTGATATCCTCCGCAGTATCACTATGGCGATCGCCGAGCGGACCATGGGTCTGGTCAATAGGCTCGGAGGTCCGGAGGAGGAGTTCGTCATGGCGGGAGGCGTCGCGAAAAATACAGGGGTTGCGGCTGCCCTTAGAGAATCGATGGGGGTCGGATTGAAGATTCCCGCGGAGCCTCAGATTGTGGGTGCGCTAGGGGCGGCGCTGATCGCGCTTGAGAGAGCATCTTGAAGCTTACGCCATAACGGACGCGTCGCCCCAGCCAAAGACTATTTGCGATAGCCCCGGCCGCCCCAGGCTGCGGGGTTAAACTCCGGCTGATCGTCGGGGGCGGGCAGGACACCGGGCGGTGTTGCCTTCGTCGCGGCGGCGGGAGCTGTTGCAGCCGTATCAGCGACCGGCGCCGGATTCGCCGCAACTATCGGTGGCTGTCCTTCGTTCGGCACCGGAGGCGGGACAGGCTGGCCCATGGGCGGTTGCCCAGGGGACGCCGGAGGCGACGGCGCAGGGGCAACCGGCGCAGCCGGTGTTTCCGATGCAGCCGGCGCCGGCGCTGCAGCTTCTTTTACTCTCCTGTCGGCCTTGCCGAGTATCGTAATTGTGAGTCTTCCCCCGGCCGGTTCAGGCCCGATCAGCACGTAGTTGTAACCGGCCATTATCTTTTGCAGGGCCTCTTGAAGGGTCAGGTGTGAAAAATGGAGAGTGAGCCTTTCGTTCCCGTTCGGACTCCCCTTTATCTCCATCGGTAGCTTTTGTGAGAGGTCCGCCAAAACCCGCGTGAGGGGGAGATCGACTATATCCGCACTGATGCGGCCCCCTTCCGTGACCTTGATTACATCTCCCGCGGCAGAGGCGTCAACAAGGCCAACCCCGCCATTGAGGCAAATCAACGCGAAGACAAACAGCAGAAAAGAGAAACAATCTCGTGAGGATACAAGGGCCGGCGGGCTCTTCGGAAAATTCATGGGATACCCGTTTCGCTTGTCTCACAAGGCGCTGTCAATGGTCGGGTGCCACTTGTACCTGGTGCTCCGGTACCCACCTGCCACCGACCCATTGGCCCGGCACGGTGACGACCTGCCCTTGATTCGCCGCCGGAGGTCCGTTAGGGTTTGGCCCCATCGCCGCAGGGTCAGGATACTGATATCCGTTTGGCCCCGTCGCAGCAGGGTTGGGATATCCGTTTGGCCCCATCGCCGCAGGGTCGGGATACGCATATCCGGAGTCGGGATACGGATATGCTGGTGGCGGGGCGCCATAGACAGGGGGAACAGGGGCGTAGTAGTAAGGGGGATAGTAATACCCTGGTCCGAAGTAGACCCCTCCGTAAAAACCTCCTCCGCGGTAATACCCACCGCGATACCCACCACCATGGTACCCACCACCGTGACCGCCGCCTCCCCTCCCGGCATTACTTGCTGCCGGCAGGACCGCAAGAAGTCCGATCAGGACGACGGCGAAAAACAGCATACTCTTTTTCATGGGCAACTCCTTTGGCTGTGTCACGGCTCTGTGCTTACCTGCTTCATTTACGCACGTGCTGAGGGCGTTGTCAATAGCCTTGCCGAGCGGCCGGCCGGGCGCTTTTCGCGCATAGCTTTGTCATCGCGTTCGGTCCGCATCCTCATGTACGCAAAATGTACACTCCGGTGCGGGCCGAACGCGATTTCGCGCTCTGCATCGAAAATCGCCTCGGCCGAATCAGTGGTCGAACATGGTTTTGAGCGTCAGCGCGTTCCGCGGGGCGTAGCCGCTAAAGTCGTTGTCGAAGTAAACGTATGTTTCTCTCCCCCACGCAGCTATTTTCTCCCTGATCCCGTAAAGCTCATCGTCCCGGTAGCTCGAAACATAAAGGCTGTCCCTGCCATGGAGCCTCATATAGACGAAATCGGCGGTCATCGCCTCGTCGTATGGGTAGCGACCGGCGGTCTCCGAGATGCACCAGGCCATATTCCGCTCCCTCAGGAGGGAAAAGAACGTGTCGGTAATGAAGCTTTTGTGCCGCGCTTCCACGGTATACCGGAACGCGGGGTCGAGTAAGCCGAAAAAGTCCTTTACGAGACCGGCATCGAATTGCAGGGAAGGGGGGAGCTGAATAAGAATGACACCCAGTTTGTCGGCGAGAACCGAGGCATTTCCCAAAAAGCGCTCTACCGAGCCGCGCTCCACCTTCAGTCGCCTGATATGGGTGATGAATCGCGACATCTTCACGGAAAAGAGGAAACCCCCCGGGGCAGTTTGGCGCCACTTCTCAAAAGTTGTCGCCTTTGCCTCCCGATAAAAGGTGACATTCAGCTCAAGGGTGTCGAGTCGCTGCCCGTAGAATGCGAGCCAATCTTTCGGTTTCAGCCCCTCCGGGTAGAAAACGCCTTTCCAGTGCGGATAGTTCCATCCCGATGTGCCGACGTGGATGTTCATAATTCGGTCACTATGCTAAACCGAGTATAAGCACGAAATGGCGTGTCCGCCAAAGAGATGTCTTACGGGCTGAGCAGCACGGGCAAAGAGTCCGCGACCAGGTAGCCGAGACGGGACGGACAAAGCCTATCCCCGCGTATCGTCACGAGCCCGGCGCGCTTTAGCTCGCGGACCGCCGGCAGAGATTCTTTCCTTAAGGAGGGAAGGCTTAACCCCCGCCTGGTCCGGAGTCCCAGATAGATCCTTTCCAGCTCAAGCTGTTCAGGGGAGAGCAATTCCTCTCCTTCGACCGGCCTCATCCCCCGATTGAGGGCCTCGCGGTAACGCTGAAGGGACCGGTAGTTCCACCATCTCCTTGTCCCGTCAAATGAATGGGCTGCGGGGCCGAGACCGAGGTACTCCACATGCGTCCAGTATTTCTGGTTGTGGCGGCAATAGAGCCTTTCGGATCCCGCAAAATTGGAGACCTCATAGTGAGTGAAGCCGTGTGCTTCAAGAAACCTGGAAGTCATGAGGAAAAAGCCCCGCCCCGCCTCTTCGTCGGGCAGGAGAATCCGGCCGGTTTCGACCATGCGGCTAAGCGGCGTTTCCCCTTCCGGCGTCAGCTCGTAGCACGAGAGATGGGCCGGATTGAAAGAGAGGGCCCGCTCAAGCGTCGCAAGCCACGTGTCTTGTGTCTGTCCCGGCAGGCCGTACATCAGGTCGATACCGATGTTTGAGAACCCCGCACCCCTAGCTGCCTCCAGCGCTTTCTCTGCGCCGGCCGCCGTGTGCCTCCGCCGCAGGAAGGCAAGCTCCCCGTCGTCAAAAGACTGGATCCCGAGACTCAGGCGATTGATGCCGAGAGACTTCAGGCTGGCCGCAGCCGGCCCGTCCAGGTCGTCCGGGTTTGCCTCTATCGTGATCTCGGCGTGCGCGGAAAAGCGGAAATGCTCATGCAGCCTTTGGAACAGGGTTGCCATTTGCCTCTCATCGAGACAGGTGGGCGTGCCGCCGCCTACATAGAGGGAATCAAACCGGCTGAACCGGTCTTTACAGAGCGCAATCTCCTGCCCGACGGAGGCGAGCCACGCATCCTCCTCCCCGGTGCGCGTCACCGAATAAAAGTCGCAGTAAATGCATTTGGTGCGGCAGAAGGGGACGTGCACGTAGAGACCGGGCAGGGAATTACTCCTCATCGGTCGTTCTCAGGGCCGCCATAAAGGCGCTCTGGGGGATCATCACCGCGCCAACCTGCTTCATCCGTTTCTTGCCTTTTTTTTGCTTTTCGAGCAGCTTCCGCTTTCTGGTGATGTCGCCGCCGTAGCATTTCGCGGTAACGTCCTTCCTGAACGCCGAGATAGTCGAGCGGGCGATGATCTTCCCGCCGATAGCCCCCTGGATGGCGATTTTAAACTGGTGCCTCGGTATCTCTTCTTCGAGCCTGTCGCATATCTTGACTGCCCGCTCCCTGGCGCGGTCTTTGTGGACGATCACCGAAAGGGCATCAACCTTTTCGCTGTTGACGAGGATGTCCAGCTTGATGAGTTCGCTCTCCCGGTAGTCGGTGATCTCGTAATCGAAGGACCCGTAGCCCTGAGTGATGCTTTTGAGCCTGTCGTAGAAGTCGAAGACGACCTCGGCGAGCGGCATGTCAAAGGTGATCTCCACCCTGCCGGGCGTCGGGTACGAAAGGTGCGAATTGACGCCGCGTCGCTCCAGGCAGAGCTTCATGACGACCCCCACGTAGCGTTCCGGGATCAGGATGCTCGCCCTGATAAAGGGCTCCTCGCTTTTTTGTATTGCCGCGGGATCGGGATAGTACTGGGGGTTGTCGACGGTGAGGGCAGACCCGTCAGTCAGGTAGAACCGGTACTGCACGCTCGGCATGGTCATCACGATAGACTGGTCGAACTCCCTTTCCAGCCGTTCCTGGACGATCTCCAGGTGCAGCAGACCCAGGTATCCGCAGCGGAAGCCCTGGCCGAGGGCAGCGGAAGAATCCTTCTGGTAGGTGAGGGATGCGTCGTTGAGCTTGTATTTTTCAAGCGCTTCGAGCAGGGACTGGTAGTCATCCGATGCCACGGGATAGATCGACGAAAAGACGACGGGCTTCACTTCCTTGAAACCGGGCAGGGGTTTGTCGACGGGGTTCGTCTCCAGGGTAATGGTGTCGCCGATCCTGGTGTCGCTCACCGTCTTGATGCCCGAGATGAGATAACCGACCATGCCCGCGGTCAACTCTTTCTGCGGCTCTCTCGTCAGGTGGAAGATGCCGACCTCCTCCACCTTGTAGGTAGATCCCGTTGACATAAGCCTGATCGTATCGCCCGGGGCCACCACCCCGTCGAATACCCTGCAGCTCACGATAGTGCCGCGAAAGGAATCGTATCTGGCGTCGAATATAAGGGCTGACAGGGGTCTTTCGATGCCGCCCGAGGGAGGAGGGACCCGTGTGACGACCGCTTTGAGGATATCTTCTATCCCGGTCCCTTCCTTGGCCGAACAGAGCACGGCCTCATCGGGATCAAGCCCCAGGTCGTGATCTATTTCGTGCTTCACCTTTTCGATGTCCGCAGAAGGCAGGTCGATTTTGTTGATCACGGGGATGATGGCGAGGTTATGCTCCATGGCCGCATACAGGTTCGCAAGTGTCTGGGCCTCCACGCCCTGGGAGGCGTCGATGAGGAGGAGGACCCCTTCGCATGAGGCGAGTGCGCGCGATACCTCGTAGGAAAAATCCACATGGCCGGGGGTATCGATGAGGTTGAGATCGAAGTCGACGCCCTCACTGCTCGTATAAGGCAAACAGATCGTCTGGCTCTTTATGGTAATCCCCCGCTCTCGCTCGATGTCCATATTGTCCAGGATCTGGTCCCTGAACTGGCGGTCCTCCACCAGATGGGCGTGCTGAATAAGGCGGTCCGCCAACGTCGATTTACCATGGTCGATATGGGCGATGATGCTGAAGTTTCTTATCTGTTTCATTGACCGTAATTATCCGGTGCGGCTGGAATCTGCCATAAAAGATGTCTCTGGCAAAAAGATTCAATATGATACCCTATAATGGGGCGGAAATAAAGACGGCCGGTTGACATTCAGCAATTCCCGGTCGGCCCTCTTCCCCCGGCAGTTTCTTCCCAATCCCGGTTATCCTCTACGCGTTTGCCTGATCGATGGAACTCACATAGTGCCTATCTCCGTTATTTTGATGAGTAGATTGGAAGAAAGGGGCTTATCAAGAGACGCTGACACCTCACAGGGGCGCACCTCTTCCGTTATTCGGCTGCCACGAGCTTAAAAAAGGAGCTGTCTTGTGAGCGTTACGTATAGCCATAGTCTTCGGCAATGGAGCGCAGGAGGGTCTCCCAGCTTGGATAAGTGAGAGCATGACAGTAAACGCGAAAGTGATCCCAGAGATTTTTCTTGCTTCCCAGCTTCTTTCGAAGCCACCGGTACAGGCTGTCGGTAAGTTCGAAGATCTGGTGCATGAAGAAGGCGAGCATGTTCAGGATGAAGAAGTTGAAGGAGAGGTTCTTCTTCCCGTGGCCGTAGTTGTGCTCTATGTGGTAGCCGTGGTTCTTTACCGTATTGAAGACCTCGTTCTCTATCATCCAGCGGGACCTTCCTATCCTGACCAGCTCCTCCACATTCTCGTCGTCGACGCAGAAATCGGTCACCCAGCTATTGTGATAGGCGATCCTGTTCCCATCCTTTATCCAGTATTCGAAGTAGTTGACCATCACGGCTGTTGTCGTTGAGTGGAACGTTATTTACCCACTCGTAGATATGGGTGCGCCCCTTGCGGTCTTTCGCCTCCATATGGACTACTTCTTTCAAAAGTCTTTGTTCGTTCACCCACTCCATGAGCGTTTTGTGGTCGTCGGGCTTTGCCACAAACACATAGCGCATGCCGAGGGACAGGATCGCCTCGATGGTCGGCTGCTTGCTGTAGAGGCTGTCGGCGATAATGATGAGTGGGAGCCTGGGATGAGACTGCCTGATCTTTTCGAGGAGCCTCTTCCCCGCATTGGTCTCGCAGTCCTGCTTTTCCTTGCCGTCCGCGTTCTTTACCTCTTCAGGGGCAAGAGGGATGACTTGCGATTTCTTGGGATGGACGATGGCGGCCTGGACAATCTGATGGCTGTAGCGGACCGCCGTCCCCCGTTTCTTCTTTATCTCCTGCGTGAGGCATCTGGGGCAGTGAACCTTTTCGGACCCGAAGTATTCCGAGCCGTCCACGACGCAGAGGTAGTAGCTGTCGAACACCCGGTATTCTTCGAGATATTTTCCCCTCTGGAGGAGACGGAAGAACTCGCCAAAGACGGGTTTGAGATCCTCCGGATCGATCTCATCCATGACATCCCTCATCTGCGTATCGCTGGGGATCGATTCGAAAGCGAACATTGCCTTCAGGTTGTTCTCAAGCTTCAAACACTGAAAATGTTCCTCAAACTGAAGGAGCGAAGGATCCTGGAAGTACATCATGGCGAGGCCACCCATGAAGACGTCGTGCATCCTGTAGTCAGCCTCGTCCCGATGGTCGGGAATGCGGTTGAACCCCTTCGAAACGACCTTGCGCAGTCCCATAAAACCTAGATGTTTCTTGATGTACATTGGCAATGCACACCATATCATAAAGGAGCAAAAAAGTCTAGACTTCACAAGCTTCACAATCGACTTTTTTCTCCCCTTTTCCGCCCTCAAACACAACATTGCGAAAAACCTTTTCGGGAATACCCAGGATGGGGCATAAAACGGAGGGATATTTTATGAGCGGGAATTGCTGGTTGACATTCCGCTTTTGCAGTACCTACGATCTAATAAGAATCCACGTCCTGTTCAGGCATCGTCATTACTACATGACGACAAAGGAATGGCAGAACAAAACAGATTCGCTCCTCCATATTCAGGGTGGGCGTGCGGGTAATTTACGCAGGTGCACAATGAACAAAGAAAGGGGAGGGTGTGATTGCAAGACCTGGCCCGAGCGACACTTACGTGCGCGATTTTAACACGTCCTTAAGGATAGCCTCCGGATGGTGGTATCTTTCGTACCTGGGCGTCTTTTTGCCGTACTGTATCGCCTCATTAGGGCACCACTGAATACATGCCAGACACTGCTCGCATTGGTGATTCCACGAGGGCAATCCATCCGAAATCGTGATATTTTCCGCGGGACATACTTTGGCGCACACGCCGCACTCGTTGCATTTCTCATCAACCCAAAAGTTCCGGTCCATTTTCGGTACCCGATTGAAGCTCACCTTGTGGATAAGAGTGAACACCACTCTCTGCCAGAGCGGTCCCTTTTCTATTGGACCTATCCGGTGGTTTCTTACATGGGCTGCTATCCGTGCCGTCTTGGCTTTCGCCTCGTCAAATTGCCGATTCTGTTTCTCGGCGGGTCCGGGACCGCCCCACGGTATATAGTTGGAAGGCATCGTGATTTCAAATCCCGAATCGAGGGTAACGCCGTTCTTCTTCAAAATGCCGCTTAGCTCGATGAGCGTGTTGGCTACCTGGCCCCCATTGACCGCAATCGCGAAAAAGTAGCCCGGTCGGAGGCCCTTCAGCCGCCCCGTAAATCGAACGATGGGAGCAGGGACCCCCCAGATGTACACAGGAAAGATCAGGCCGATTACATCCGCATTCCCGATCCGCTCATCCTCTCTACAGTCCGGGATTGACACGAGGTTCGTCTCACCCAATTGCCCCGCGACTGCCCGCGCCACCCACAGCGAATTGCCCGTGCCCGTATAATAGTAGATCGTCGTTTTCACCCTTTCGTCTCCCTTGAGCGCAGGCGACCTTGCTTCTTTGCCCATACGTACGAGGGGATGAACGTACAATAGAGGACAAAATACAGGCCGAACATGGGCAATAGTTTTGAAGCCGCTATCTGATGTGATTTCGCCACAAGTCCGGCCGCGACAGCCAATAGGCTGACGACGGGAACGAGGGTGATCAGGAGAACGTCGGCCCGCTCAATGGGCTTGAGCGCCGCCCAGAATAGCAAGGTTGTCCAGCCCAGCATCAATGCGCCGGCCACACGGGCGACATACAGATAGATCGCTGACATTTCAAACGGCTGCGGTTGAAGGACGGCGTTCGCCACATCCGGGAAGAACAGGAGCACCGTTGCCATAGCATCGGCAACGATGCCTATCCAATAGGAGATTACCAGGAGTTTCTTCATTCCGCCATCCTCTGACTAGATCCCTTCTTGAGCTTATGCACGTTTGTTCCCATTGTATGATCGGAAGCAAGGTCAGGTCAAGCAATAGTTGCCGAAAACCACCACCCCTTTCTCCCGGGATGGGCCGCTTCAGGTGGCACCCCCCGCCCCCTTGTAACCGCCCCGCAAGGATTAGCTGTTTGGTTATGGACATCCCGATGTAGTCCCTTGGATCAGATGTTCGGGTAAGATTGGATTTCGTGTGATCTGTCCATAAAAAGCCGCTTTTCCGAACTCGTTAACCGGGAGGGTATACCTCTTTATACCTAGATTGGGGACGGGTGGCATTATTTCCCTACTTGACAAATGGCTTGGCCTCTCAACAGGCGACAGCAAGAACAAATCACACTGGGAAACAATGTCCCCTTGGGCTACCCCATGCTTGGTGGATTCCACTTCCCTTGGGCGGGGTCATGTCGTCACCTGCCCAAGGGCGGTAGCTTTGTACTTACTTTGGCGCCGGCGTACGTCCAAGTACTTTTTCAATCGCCAAGCCTATAGATAGAACCTTACGATCACTGCCAACGGGCCCATCTATTTCTACGCCGACCGGCATGCCGCTTGTTGGGCCAAGACCAGCAGGAATGCTCAATCCTGGGATTCCGGCAACGGATCCTGGATCTGTGTTCTGGATGAACAAGTTGAAATTAGCGATGCTGCTTGCGTCAGGACCTTGTGTGATAGCGGTGACCGGCGTTGTCGGAAAAATGATGACATCGAGTGCGTAAGCTGCAAAGGTGTGCTCGTACAATCTTTGCAGCGCTGGACGTGACGTCAGCATTGCAGCGGGGTAGGCGGCATCGGTAGCATGGCCTGTGACAGCACCAAACGCGCCTTTGACATCGGCGCTGGCGATATTAGCGGCCACTTGGTTTATCGTCACATCCGGTTTATATTTGGCAAGAAACGCCACCATATCGTCATATGCTTCTTTGATTACGATAGGAAAGCCGCATGCGTCGTCAAGCGTTTTTATATTCGGCATATCCGAGTCAACAATAGTGGCACCTGCAGCGGTAAGCTTGGCAAGGGTGCTACTCATTACGGTTGCTGTGTCCGCGCCCATGTGCTGGAAGAAGTAATCTCTCACTACGCCTATTCTCACACCTTTCAAATCAGCGGCGGTGACTGCAACGTCACGGGTAATGGCAGCATCCAGCAATGCCACATCCGCAACGGTTTGGCCCATTGGTCCAGCCGTGTCCCTTGTATGTGAAAGCGGAACGATGCCCTCGCCACTATAGCGCCCTACCGTTGGGCGGAAGCCGGCAATACCGCATACGCTCGCCGGTATCCGGGAGGAGCCTCCGGTATCGGTACCGATACCGGCGCCAACCAGACGTGCAGCTATGGCAGCACCGTTGCCGGAGGAAGAGCCGCCGGCAAAACGTGTGGTGTCATAAGGATTGCGAACGCCGATACTTCCCGTTGCGGGATTAGGAAACGCTCCGTTATAACCTGATATACCAAAGGCCAGCTCATGCATATTGGTTTTGGCAAGGATGATTGCACCGGCCTTCCTTACTGCATCGATTACAGGTGCGTCTGCGGTAGGTAGGAGTGTTTTTAATGCCGGAGTGCCACCTGCACCGGCTATGTTCCTTACCAGGATGTTGTCTTTGACAACAATGGGTATTCCCTGCAGGAGACCGACGGCCTTACCGGAAGCACGATCTGCATCAGCAGCTTTTGCGGCTGCTAATGCGCCCGCTTCATCTACTGTGATAAATGCATTCAGGTCGCCGCGTGTTTTAATCTTTTCAAGATAAGCCGTAACAAGGGCCTCACTCGTAATCATACCACTGCTCAAAAAACCGGCAGCTTCGGTCGCACTTAACTGTGTCAGGTCGGCCGGCGGCTGCATAACGGTGGATAACCCGGCACAGCCAGTAAAAAAGAAAAGTGAAGTGGCGATCAATAGGCTCGCGCTCACACGGCGGATAGATACGCTCATACGGCCTCCTTTGTGCTCTTGGCGTTTTGTGGCGTGCACCACGATTATAGTTTATGTTACCCCGCAAGGTGTTGCATGGTCTATCCACAGATTTGGGGATGCGGCGAAAAAGAGGATTAACTATAGGGAGATTTCAGCTGCCCCGTCGAGCAGGATGTAGATGAGTTCCGATCGCGTAGTAACATCCAATTTCGTGAACAAGTTGTTCAGGTGAGTTCGGACGGTGGAATAGGCGATATTTAGGACGGAAGCAATCTCGGGGTCGGTCAGTCCCTTGTGCACAAGCATGCAGATCTCCACCTCACGAGAAGTCAGATGATGTCTCCTCCTCAGTGAGTCGGCGTCCATTCTCTTAGGCTTTGACCTGTGTGCCATAACGGCGGTAACCGGTCGTGAATCCTGAGGTGAAACAGTTCTCAGAATTGACAGAGAAAAAGGACCCCACTCCGTCTCCAATCGGTTCTCTTTCAGAACAGAACGAATGTAATCGGAGAAGGAAGAAGATCCCCTCACATCGGACAGGCATCCCTCCATTTCGCGGGCCTCACTGTTTTCGTAGAGAAGGGAACCATCGGCGTCAAAAAGAAACAGAGCAACGTGCATGTTTTCCAGCAACTGTCTCCAGAAACCCTCTATCCCATGGGCTCTTGCCATGATCCGGGCATTTCGCAAAGCATTACGGAAGTAAGGAAGGACGTTGTCCAACAGAAGGGCTTCATGTTTTCCGAAAGCAGGTCTATGCTGAACCCTCCATATCCGCAAGTCTCCGATATTCTGATCACCGTCGTATGCATAGAGATTTATTCCGTGGTGAAGCCCGTCTTTCATCAGGAAGTCGTTAAAGAACTCGGTCCTCTCCAATTGGTCTTGAGGCATAACCTCGCACACTAGGGTAGCTTTTCTTCGTTTCTGCAGGGAATGTGTAATCGGATCATGAAACTGGTAATAGCTATCGTATCTGGCCAAATTAGCAGGGTCCATGTTCAAAAATACGCAGTGTTCGAATACCTGGCGGTCTTGATTCCACACAAATGAAGCAAGGAAATCGGATTTAAGAAGGCGTAACAGATCTTCAGAGACTTCCTTACGAACGGTATATTGATCGTGGACTACTGAAAGTTTTTGAATGATGCTAAAAAGGAGCCTTATTTCATAGGGCTTCAGATTTCTAAGTTCCTTGCTCATTTCCATGATCGCTCGGACCCACTCGAGGATGCGCGACCCCGAGATACATTGGCCGGGTAGAACACGTGAAAGAATTGTCTTTTTGTCATCACCAAGCCTGCCCCGGAAGGTTTGAATCCTGGGGCGGACGCCGGGGTCCAGGTCCTTTGTAACGTGCTGAAAAGACAGGATTCTGGCTTTCGCCGGAATGACAGCAAAGGGTCCCCAAACGATTTCTTCACACGTTCGTACCCGCGCTCCTCGGCGATGGCGCGGGTGGCAAGGCGCGAAATTAACCCGGCCGCCCCACCCCTAGCAGATTATTTCATCGGCTGGTTGATTCCCCCCATGCGAGCCGGGAAAATGGCGCGCAAGCTCGGCGCCGCACTTCTTGATGACGCTGCAGAGGGCTTCAAAGGCTCGGTCTTCCTTGATGCCGGTGGCCAACTCTTGGGCGAGGGTCCGTAAGAGGCCGGACTCGATCTTGCCGTGAATGCCCTTGTCCGCCAGGATCCAGACCTTTCGCTCCAGGAGGGAGATGAATATGAGAATGCCCGTCTGCTCGTCGGTCTTGTGGACTCCCTTCTGAAAAAAGGCGTAGACGGCCCTTTCCCGCACAGCCTCCTCGACCCTTTTGCGGTGGAGGAAGGCGAGCAACATGTGCGGGAATACCCGGAAAAGACGGACGAAGGGGTAAAGGAGCACGGCCGTGAGGGGAATGTAGAACCAGATGGTGAGCTGATGCAAGGCCATGGACAGGACGAGCGCCAAAAGCGCCGAGAAGGAGAGAGCGCCTGTGAGCTCCGCCTCGCGATAACGGTCGCTCTCATCGACGAGCATAACGGAGATATCCGTAGCCGTCAAGCCCTCTGCGGCCCGCACAGCCTGCCGGATCTTCTCCTTTTGTTCCTTGCTGAAAAATTCTTTTGCCCTGATTTTCATACGCCACCTTTGTTACCAGTCTCCGGACGCGCCGCCGCCTCCAAAATCGCCGCCGCCACCGAAAAAACCTCCCGAGGAATCGCCGCCCGACGAGGAGCCGCCTCCGAAAAAAAGGCCTCCCAAAAAACCTCCCAAAAAACCGCCGCCAGGGAAACCGCCTCCGCCTCCACCTCCTCGTCCGCCTCCTCCGAATATCGTATGAATGAGCAGGCCGATAACGAGCCCCAGGAGGGCGAGCCCGCCGAGGATAGGGTACGAGAGGGCGGGGAAGGATAATTTTGCGGCTATCGGCAGCCCCACTGTGCCCACTGCGGCGCCGAATATTTTTGAGAGGGCGCCGGCAAAGACGAGGGCGATGAACAGAAAGATAAGGAGCGTGAAGATCGGCGTTGTTCCCCGGCGACCCTGTCCCGGCTCACGGCCCTCCGCCCTGTACTCCCCCCTTGCCGCCTCAACGATGGCGCCTACCCCGGCCTTGACGCCGCCGTCAAAATCGCCCGCCTTGAACCTGGGTATGATGCTGTTCCTGATGATGCGTCCCGAGACGAGGTCGGTCAGTTTGCCCTCAAGGCCTCTTCCCACCTCTATCCTCACCTTTCGGTCGTCTCTCACGATGAGAAGGATGACGCCGTTGTCGACGCCCTTCGATCCTATCTTCCAGGCTTCGGCAACTTTTATGGAGAAGTCCTCGACGTTTTCACCTTCCAGACCGGGTATGGTCAGGACCACTACCTGCGTCGAATCGGTTTTTTCAAGCTCGGCAAGCTCGCGCTCCAGCTCCCCGGCTGCGCGCTCGGAGATCATGTGGGCGTAGTCGTTGATGTGGGCATTCAGCGGCGGGACCGGCAGGGCCCTCGCGACAGAGGGGAGAAACGATGCGACTATCCCGAGGAAAAAAAGCAGTACCGCTATCCGTCTTTTCATAGCCTGACAAATCCTAGAACTTGATTTTAGGCGCAGCCCTTGCGCCTTCATCCGCTTTAAAGGGCTCTTTCCTGGTCAGATGGAGGAGCAGTGAATTGGTGAGTGAATTGGGGAATATCCTGATGCTGACGTTGAACTCCTCCACAGCCCTGTTGTAACGGACCCTTGCCACGTTTATGCGGTTTTCCGTCCCCTCAAGCTGGTTCTGAAGGTCGAGAAAATTCTGGTTTGCTTTGAGGTTCGGATATTGCTCGGCCACAACAAGGAGCCTCGAAAGAGCCGAGCCGAGCTGCGATTGGGCCTGTTGGTAGCGCGCAACCGCTTCGGGCCGGTCGAGCATCTCTTTCGATACCTGCACGCTCCCCACCTTTGCCCGTGCCTCCGTGACCGCCGTCAACGTGTCGTGTTCGTGCTTCGCGTAGCCTTTTACCACTTCAACGAGATTGGGCACAAGGTCTGCCCGTCGCTGGTACACGGCCTCAACATCCCCCCATGCCGCAAAAACGGCCTCCTCGTTTGCCTGCATTTGATTATAACCGCAGCCATAAAGACCGGCCAGCATGATTGCCAGGGGTAAAAAGAGGAAAAGTCTTTTCATGGTCCCTCCGGGTAAGGAGCTTTTTGCAATTATAACAGACATCGCCGCCAGATGTCATGCAATTAGCACAGCCGGCCATGACGAGGGACGATGGGGAAATTTTTGACGTAATATATGTTTTTGGGCGCGGTCTGTGATATATTTAGGGTAAATGAAGGTTCTCAAAAAGCTGGCCGCTGCATGATATACACCGTCACCCTCAACCCTTCGCTGGACAAGACGTTCGACGTCGAGGAATTTATTTACGATGAAGTCAATATGATTCTCGAAGAGAAGCGAAGGGCCGAGGGCAGAGGAATCGACGTTTCGAGGGTGATCAGGAGGCTGGGGGGACAGAGTACCGCTCTCGGTTTTATGCGTGGATATAACGGGCTGGAGGTGGAGGGCAGGCTCATCAACGAAGGCGTTGTCTGCGATTTTACGAGAGCCAACGGGGAAACGAGGAGCAACATTATCGTCCATCAGCGAAAGAAGAAAATGGAGACACTTCTGAGCGCCCCGGTCGCCGGGGTCAGCCAGTTTGAGGTGACCACGGTGTATCATAAGATCATGCAGATACCGAGTGATAGTTATGTCGTGCTCAGCGGGACCATGCCGCCGGGTCTCGATGATGATTTCTATGCGCAGATAATTACGGGCCTCAAAGACAAGAACGTGAAAATATTCCTTGACGCGGATGGGGAAGCGCTGAAAAAAGGCGTGCAGGCAGGTCCGTATCTCATAAAGCCTAATATCCATGAGTTCGGCAGGCTTGTCGAAACGAACCTCAGGGACCAGGATGACGTGCTCCAAGAGGTGACGCCTTTTCTGGCCCTTGTGGACTATCTGGTGGTCTCTATGGGTGCGAGAGGCGTCCTCGGTGTCTCCCGGGACGAAAGATTCCATGTCATACCTCCCAAGGTGGACGTGAAGAGCTCGACAGGAGCCGGTGATGCGCTGGTAGCAGGCATGGTTTTCGCGTTTAGCGAAGGGGCGAGCTTCAAAGATGCCTTGGCCCTGGGGGTGGCATGCGGCACGGCATCGACGCTTCAAGCCGACCCGGCCCTCTGTCTGAAAGAGGATGTGTATGCATTAAGAAAGGAAATAGTGACAAAAAGTGTATAATTTTCTTGTTTTGATTCTTATATTGTAGTATGCATTAAAGATGTGTGCATCTAAGAGTGTCAAAGAGAAAATGCCAAGAGAAAGGAGGTGAACAGAATGAAGAAACTTTTAGTGCTGTTTATAGCTATTACGTTTTTGGCGAGTTTTGCCTTGGTTGCCTGCGGGCCGTCGGGTGATCAGAAGCCACCGGCGGCAAAGGAGGAAGCTAAGACTGCTCCTGCCGCTCCTGCTCCAGAGGCTACGGCACCTGCTCCCGAGAAACCGGGTGAGCCGGCGAAACCGGGCGAAGCGCCTGCACCTGCGCCCGCGCCCGCACCAGCACCAGCAAAATAGTCTGGCCTTCATTTCAGGGGGGGTATGTCCACATGGATATACCCCTTATTAAAAGAGGATTCAATACCCCTTATCAAAGGAGGATTATGATTATGAAACTCAAATCTCTTGGTCTCGTGCTACTGGTTGTTCTAGTGGGATTGAGCCTCGCCGGTTGTTCATGCTTCGAGCAGAAGATGAAGGGAGAAACGCCGCCGCCGGCAGCACCGGAAAAAAAGATGGTAGTTGCGCCAACGCAGAAACCGGAAATCGTGATGAAGAAAGAAGCACCCGCGGCACCCGTCGTCGTTGCCGAGGTACTGAAAGATATCTATTTCGATTTTGACAAGTACAACATAAGACCTGGCGATGCCCAGATACTGAATAAGGATTATGCGTGGATGCAGGCGAATCAGGGCAAGGTGAGGATCGAAGGGAATTGCGACGAAAGGGGAACCGTTGAGTACAACCTGGCCCTCGGTCAGAAAAGGGCTGACGCCGCAAAGTCTTACCTGGTGAACCTCGGCGCAGACCCCAAGCGTCTGGAAACGGTCAGCTACGGCAAAGAGAAGCCTGTAGATCCCGGACATAACGAAGCGGCATGGGCGAAAAACAGAAGAGATAATTTCACCCCGCTTCAGTAGTAATTGACGGAAAGACGGAAAGATAGAAGAGAAAATGGCGAGGAGGGTAACCCCCTTACCCTCCCTTTGCTGTCGCTCACCTGAGCGTAAAACATCAGCACCCTCGGAAGGTTACCCGCATCCGACAGGAGCCCCGCTGCTACAGTGAGGCTGTATCCTGTCTCCCCGGCTGAGCCTTGGAAGCTCATGGATACATCAAGGGTGGCCTCGACTAAAAGCGCAACGAAGCTCTATGGACGGAGGCAGACTGATATCGGACGTTGAGGGTCTTTCCGGCCTTATAAGCCTGGACGGCGAGTCGGCAAAGGAAATAGGGCGGGTTTCGGCGGTCTATCCCTTCAGGGTGCCCCGCTTTTACGGCAGCCTTATGGAGCGGGAAAACCCCTTCTGTCCCATACGGCTTCAAGCTGTCCCAACGGCTGCCGAGCTGGGCGGACAGGGGGTGACGGATCCGCTCGGTGAGAGCCTGATTTCCGTCACTCCTTCCTTTTTTATGCGTTATCCGGGTCGCGGTGTATTCCTCGTCACTACAGAATGTGCCATGTATTGCCGTTTCTGTAACCGGAGACGGCTTGTGGGCAGGGAGTTCCGGCCTCAAGACTCAAGGGAGGAGACCCTCACCTATCTGGAGGAATGCGACGAGATAGGTGAAGTAATTATTTCGGGAGGAGACCCGTTGATGCTCCAGCCCGCGGAGCTGGAGTACGTGCTGGGGAGGCTCCGCAAAATAAGGCGTCTAGGCGTGTTACGGGTAAGCACGAGGGTGCCTGTTGTCTTCCCGGAGGGTCTGGAGCGCCACAGACAGGCGATAAAGAGATATTGCCCCTTGTGGTTCATCATCCATATCAACCATCCCCGGGAAGTGACGCCCGAATTCACCGGCGCTGTGAGGGCGCTGCGGGAAGCAGGCGCAGTCATCATCAGCCAGACCGTGCTTCTCAGGAGGGTCAACGATTGCCGCCATATTCTCGCGCGGCTTTTTGAAAAACTCGTTACACTGGGCGTGAAGCCCTACTACCTCTTTCAACTTGACGATGTCCTGGGAGCGACCCATTTCAAGGTCCGGCTCGAAACCGGCATCAGTATTATGCGTGCTTTGCGGAAATCGGTGTCGGGTTTGTGTATCCCCCATTATGCCCTCGATATCACAGGCGGCCTCGGGAAAATTCCCTTGGAAAACGGCTACGTCAGGGGAAGGGAGGGGCAAGGGGTCTTCATGGAAAACCTGTATGGTGAAGAAGGGACCTATAGGGATGACGGTGAGGAGAGCAGGTGCAACGACTGCGGCATCTGTCAGGACGGAAAGGGGGTCGCGCGGTCTTTTCAATAAAAAGGAGAGACAGCCGGTAAAACTGTTGTATACTGTCCGGAAGCTTTTTTTATCGATAATTATCCTGCACTCGAGGTGAAAAGATGTCTGGTGACGCTGCTCCTCCAACCGATTTTATCCGGGAAATCATTGACGATGACCTCGCGACAAAGAAGCACGGCCGTGTCGCCACGAGGTTCCCGCCGGAGCCTAACGGCTATCTCCACATCGGCCATGCGAAGTCTGTCTGTCTCAACTTCGGCATCGGTGCCCAGTATGGGGGTACCTGCAATCTGCGGATGGACGACACGGACCCAAGCGGCGAATCCCTCGAATTCGTGGAGTCGATTATCACCGACGTGCACTGGCTAGGCTTCGACTGGGACGACCGGCTTTTTTATGCCTCCGACTACTACGACCGGCTCTACGGATATGCGGTCAACCTCATCACCCAAGGCCTGGCCTACGTGTGCGACCTGACGCCGGATCAGATACGCGAGTATCGCGGGACCCTCACCGAGCCGGGCAGGGAGAGTCCGTTCCGGACGCGGCCGGTCGAAGAGAACCTGGATCTCTTTGCGCGGATGCGGGCAGGGGAGTTCGAGGACGGAAGCCGCGTGCTCCGCGCAAAAATCGATATGGCTTCACCGAACGTCGTCATGAGGGACCCGGTCATTTACCGCATCAAACGGGCCGGTCACTACCGCACCGGCACGGATTGGATTATCTACCCCATGTACGATTTTGCCCACTGTCTTTCCGACTATATCGAAGGGATTACCCATTCGATCTGCACTCTCGAATTTGAAAACAACCGGCCCCTTTACGATTGGGTGTTGGAACATCTCGTCGAGGGCGAGCGTCCCCGACAGATCGAATTTGCCCGCCTTAATGTCAGCTACACGGTCCTCAGCAAGCGCAGGCTTATCGAGTTGGTCGAAAAAGGCTACGTGACGGGATGGGATGATCCCCGCATGCCCACGGTGGCGGGAATGAGAAGACGGGGTTACACACCGGAGGCCATCAGGACATTTTGCGCAAGGATCGGCGTTGCCAAGCATGAGAACCTCGTTGATATCGGCCTTCTGGAGCATTGTGTGCGCGAAGATCTGAACGTGAGGGCGCCGCGCGCAATGGCCGTCCTGCGGCCTCTGCGGGTGGTCATCGACAACTATCCGGAAGGGCAGGCAGAAGAGTTCGAATGTGCGAATCATCCGCAGAACCCGGAGATGGGCACGCGCAAAGTACCCTTTTCCAGGGTCCTCTATATTGAAATGGATGATTTTGAAGAAACGCCTCCGAAGAAGTACAAGCGGCTCGCGCCCGGACGCGAGGTAAGGCTCAGAAACTCGTATGTCATCAAGTTTGCCGGCGTGGTCAGGGACGAAACGACCGGCGAGGTGACTGAGGTCCACTGTACGTATGACCCCGAGACAAGAAGCGGCCCTCCTGCCGGCGGGCGGAAGGTAGAGGGGGTTATCCACTGGGTATCGGCGGAGCATTCGGTCCCCGTGGAGGTTCGGTTGTACGACAGGCTCTTCCGGGTCCCCGATCCGGCAGGCGCGGATGGTGATATCATGGATTACCTGAATGGCGCATCCTTTGAAGTCCTCTCCTCGTGTCGCGTTGAACCGAGTCTCAAGACCGGGGGGCGGGGGGACAGGCACCAGTTTGAGAGGATCGGCTATTTCTGCATCGACTCGAAGGACTCGTCTCCGGAGAGACTGGTAGTGAACCGCATCGTACCGCTTCGTGATTCCTGGGGGAAGATCGCAGCAGAGGGGTGAGGCTCAAAAAGAGAGAGGCCGGGGAGTGGAATGAAACTTGCTGGTAATATCCGGATGACCATGGAATATCACCCGGAGGTGTCGCATGAGTACCCGTGAAACAGCTCTCTTTCTGGCCCTTCCTTGTTTTCTGCTTTTCATGTCGATCGGCGCCGGCTGTCCCTTCGCGTTATCGGCGGGGGCCCTCACGACAAAACACGTGCCGATGATGCATACCTTACCCGCGCTGGGCGCCCGGCCGCACAGCCAGACGCCGGCATTCGCGATGCATCCCCTTAACGCGCCTGTGCGTCCCGGAAACAACGCCGCCGGTAGGCGCCTCGTGCAGCACGACAAGCAGGTGCTCATTCATGGCGCCCAATTGCGTCACGTCATGGTATCTCCCGAATAACGGAGAGGTTTCTTTCAGCCGGCATATTTTTCTTGCCCTAGGGAAAGAATTTCCGCGTGTTGTGTCATTTCGAGAGCTTTTTTTAATAGGTCTTATAAGTCCTATACGACCTATAGGACCTATAAAAAGCACCTGTCCTCGCTCTTTTCCTTTTATTCTCTGATGAGGCGGGGCAGGGCCGCGGGGTCGAGGGGCAGTTCCTTCTGGGTACCGTCTTTCATATTACGCACGAGAACGACGCTTCTCGACACTTCCTCGTCAGCCAGAATAAGCGCGTAATCGGCGCCAAGACTATTGGCATACTTCAACTGGGACTTGAGGGAGCGCGCGGGTTGCGCGTAGGCAAGGGGCATTTGGGACGACACAAACGCCTCAAGGAGCGGTATCAACCATACTTCCGCCTTCTCTCCCACTGTCGCCAGGAAGTAAAGGGGCGCCTCCCCGGGCGGCAGTTCCTTTATCAGAAGGGCGAGGCGCTCCATGCCGATGGCAAGACCACATCCCGGCACGGACGGTCCTCCCATCTCTTCGACGAGGTTGTCATATCTGCCGCCGGCCGCGAAGGCTTTTTGCGCGCCGAGGTCGGGCGAGGTGAATTCGAACACGGTCCTCGTATAGTAGTCGAGGCCGCGGACGAGCCTCTTGTTCACGATGTAAGGGACGTGCAATCTGCCGAGCCGGCTGAGGCAGCCGTCGAAGTGCTCCCTGCAGGCATCGCAAAGGTAGTCGAAGATCACGGGCGCATCCGTGATCGCATCGCCGCACTGCTCGTTCTTGCAGTCGAATATCCTCAAGGGGTTTCTGTCGAGCCTCCCGGCGCAATCGCTGCAAAGACCTTCCTTCTTTGATTCGAGAAAGCCGACGAGGGCCTTTCTGAATTGATCCCTGCAACCCTTGCAGCCCACGCTGTTTATCTCGATGGTGTAATTGTTAACGCCCAGGCGCCCGAGAATAAGGCGGATCATCCAGATGAGCTCCGCATCGGCCATCGGGTCCGTTATCCCGAAGACCTCCACGTCCGTCTGGTAAAACTGCCTGAACCTGCCCTTCTGCGGTCTCTCGTGGCGGAACATGGGGCCGACGGTGAAGAGCCTGCTCGCCCGCTCCTTCGCATAAAGGGATGCCTGGAGGTACGCCCTCACAATACCCGCCGTGGCCTCCGGCCGCAAGCTTACCGAATCGCCGCTTCTATCGGTGAAGGTAAACATCTCCTTCTCAACGATATCGGTGGTGTCGCCTATGCTCCTTTTGAAAAGCTCGGTCTTTTCCAGAATGGGTATCTCTATTTCCCTGTAGCCGAGGAGGTGAAAATACGCGCGCGTCGCATGTTCGATAAGGTTGAACCGCTCGATCTCGTCTCCGACTATGTCCCTGAAACCCCGGAGGGCCGTGATGTGTTCCATGACCTGAAAACCCGTTTTACAGGAGTATGACGCTCGCCTCGATCATGCCGTCGATAGCATGTATGCTTGCAAGGACACCGGCGGCGATGGGATGGTCAACCGAGACAAAGGCGACCTCCTCTCCCGTCACCGCTCTTGAGAGGCCGAAGCCCGCGATATTTATGTTGTTGTCGCCGAGGATAGTCGCTACTTTTCCGATAATCCCCGGACGGTCCAGTATTCTGAAGTGGAGGAAGGTACCTTCGGGCACGATGTCGAGGCGGAACTTATCATAAAGCACGATCCTGCCGCGGCCGTCCGCAAAGACCGTGCCCGCGATCAAGGTCTCCATGGCGTCTGTTTTCACCTTGAATACCAAGAGGTCGTTGAACTTGTCGAACTGCTCCGTCTTTGACTCTTCGACAGTGATGTTCCTGTCCATTGCAAGATACGGGGCATTGATGAAGGTGACCGTCTCAGGACAGGAATGATCAAGGAAACCCTTAAGGGCGGCTATGGTAAACGGCTGAAAGCTGAAAGGCACATCGAACTTGCGCTCGCACAGGTCTTCCTCGAACATCTTGCCCACCAACACGAATTTGATCTCGGAGGTCCTCCCTTTTGCCAGTTGCGCCGAGAGTCTCCCCATCTTCTCCGCGAGGCTGAAGTAGAGCTGCATTGCGGAAGGGAGCTGAGATTTCATGAAAGGTATGTTGACCGCGTTCTGATAAGGCTTGCCGTGGAGGGCGTCGTAGACCTGCTCGGCGATAATGAGGGCAACCGCATTCTGCCCCTCTTGCGTGTTCGCTCCTATATGGGGTGTGGCATAGACATTATCCAGCTCCAGCAGCTTGTTGGCCCCGGCAGGCTCCTTTTCAAATACGTCGACACCTACGCCGAAGATCTTTCCGGCTTTCAGCGCATCGTAGAGGTCTCCCTCATTGACGATGCCTCCCCTCGCGCAGTTGACCAGGATAACGCCGTCTTTCATCAGGGCGATCTCTTTGCTTCTGACCATGTTCCTTGTCTTGGGTGTGAGGGGGGTGTGAAAGGTAATCACATCCGCTTCCCGCAAGACGTCGTTGAGGTTGTCGTAAAGGATGACGCCCAGAGAATCGGCTTTGCTCTTCTTGATATAAGGGTCGTAGGCGATCACCCGCATGCCGAAGCTCTTCGACCGTATGGCGACGTTGGTGCCTATCCGCCCGAGCCCGACCACGCCGAGTATCTTATGGTAAAGTTCTATTCCCATGAACTTCTTCCGGTCCCATTTACCCGCCTTGAGGGAATTATGGGCAAGCGGGATCTTCCGCGCTGCCGCAAGCATAATGCCCATGGTCAGCTCCGTTGCGGCAAGGGTATTGCCGGTAGGCGCGTTCATCACGATGATGCCCTTTTTGCTTGCCGCTGCTATATCGATATTATCGAGGCCCACCCCTGCCCGGCCGATTACCTTCAGCTTACCGGGACGGGCCAGCAGCGGCGCGGTGATAGGTGTGCCGCTCCGGGTGATTATGGCGTCGTAGTCACCTATAATCTCAGCCAGCTCGTCGCTCTTGATCCCCACCCTGACATCGACTTCTATGCTCCCGTCCTTGACGAGCCTCTCTATGCCCTCTTCTGAAATTGTATCCGTCACCAGCACTCTGAATTGGCTCACCGAAAAATACCTGCCCATCGTGTTATTTAATAAAGAAAGATACCATCATCCCGCAAGGAAATCAACAATGTATACAACCAGAAATGGCTTTACAACATGCGCTGTTTTCTATTAAATATTACACGCCTTTTCTTGAGCGAGGGGCGTGTCCTTTGCGCCGGTGGCTTCGGAGGACAGGAGAAAATGAAATGATGAGAAAAAGCGCATCGATAGCGGCAATGATCTTTCTCCTTGCAACGGGCCTTGCAGGAGCCAAAGAGACGCTTAGAATAGGACTGATCAGCCCCTTGACCGGCGACGTGAAAACATTCGGCGAGTCGTCAAGGAACGCGTTTTACATTGCCCTCGAAGATTACGCGAAAACGGGGAAATATACGATCAGTCCGTTTATCGTCGACGACAGGAACGACCCGACGGAAGGCGCAAACGGTGCACTGAAGCTCATCACTCAGGATAAGGTGCTTGCTTTTGTTGGTCCCTTGACATCGAAGGTCTCCATACCGGTAAGCGAGATCGCCACCAAGTATAAGGTGCCCATGATAACCGAGGGCGCGACGAACCCGAAGGTCACGGTCTATGAGGGTAAGCGAAAGCCCTACGTATTTCGCGCGTGCTTCATAGACCCTTTCCAGGGATATGTGGCCGCTGCTTTTGCATTGAAGGATTTGAAGGTGCGGACCGCGGCAATCCTCTATGATGTGGGAAATGACTACTCTAGAGGCCTTGCGGAGGTCTTCAGGTCAACCTTCGAGAAGGGCAAGGGGTCGATTGTTGCCTACGAATCCTACCAGAAGGACGACGTCGATTTTTCGGCCCTTGCGACGAAGATACGGCTGAGGAAGCCCGAGCTGGTTTTTATCCCCGATTATTACAACAAGGCCGGTCTCATCGTGAGGCAGCTCCGTGAGAAGGCGGTAAACTGCGCGCTTATAGGCACCGATGGATGGGACTCCCCGGAGCTTATCAAGATCGCGGGGAATGCGATTGTCGGCGGATACTTTACGAACCACTATTCACCGGAGAAGAAGGACAAGATAGCAGAGCGGTTCATCGCAAGATATAAGGAAAAACACGGAAGCGTGCCTGACGCCCTCGCGGCCCTTTCCTACGACGCAGCCATGATACTTTTCGAGACGCTGGACAAGCTCAAAGAGCCGGGGCCGGAGCAGCTCACGAAAGCCTTGTCGCAGCTCAAGAATTTCAAGGGCGTCACGGGCCTCATCAGCTTCGACAAGAACGGCGATGCAGTCAAATCGGCAGTTATACTAAGAATGGAAAAGGACGGCCCCAGGTACGTGACTACGGTAAGACCGTAAAGCAAGGTTTTGGAAATTCTCGGCTACGTATTCCAGCAGTTCGTCAACGGTCTTCAGCTCGGCGCCATCTATGCCCTTATAGCCCTCGGCTACACGATGGTCTACGGGGTGCTGCGGCTCATAAACTTCGCCCATGGCGATATCTTCATGTTCGGCAGCTTCGTTGCCTATTATCTGATTGCCAAATGGCATGTGCCCCTCTACCTGGTTTTTGTGATCACCATGGCTGCCACGGCCCTTCTCGGATTCGTGGTGGAAAAGATAGCCTACAAGCCGCTCCGGGGAGCCCCCAGGATATCCCTCCTCATCACCGCGGTGGGCGTCTCGCTTTTCCTCGAATATTTTCTTGGCCTCAACAGCATGTTCACTTCAAACTATATCGCCTTCCCGCGGCCCTTCGACGTCGTCGCCTACGACCTGTGGCTCGTCGCTGTCACCAACATCCAGCTCATCATTTTTTCCGTCACCGCGGCATCTCTTTTCCTGCTCTACCTGCTCGTCTACCGGTCGAAGTACGGTAGGGCCATGAGGGCCGTCTCCCACAACCAGGAGACGGCATCGCTCATGGGCATCAACGTGGATGCCGTTATTTCCCTTACCTTCGCCGTCGGCGCAGCCCTCGCCGGGCTTGGCGGCATCCTTTACGGTTTCGCCTACCCCCAGATCAATGTATTCATGGGGATCATGCCCGGCATCAAATCTTTCATCGCCGCCGTGCTCGGGGGCATCGGCCTGGTCCATGGAGCGGTTCTCGGGGGCCTGGTGATAGGCGTCTCGGAGGTGTTCGTCTCCGCTTTCCTCTCCTCAACCTTGCGGGACGGCGTGATCTTTGTCATCCTTCTCCTCGTCCTCCTGTTTCGACCAAACGGCTTCTTCGGTAAGAGAAGGGAGAAGGTATGACGTTTCTCAAGGGCGCGAAACGATTCCTCATTATCTCTAGTCTTGCCTATATCCTGCTGAAAGTCCTCTTTCTCTCCGGCATGGCGACAGAATACGTGCAGCAGGTCGTGCTTTACGCGCTGGTCATGATTATCGCAAGCCTCGGCCTCAATGTCATCTACGGGTACACGGGTCAGTTTTCTCTCGGGCATGCCGCTTTCTACGGCATCGGCGCCTATGCGTCCGCCTATCTGACCCACGCCTTTGCCGTCGACTCGGTGTATGCTTTCCTGCCCATCCTGCTTTTTGGAGGTCTTTTTTCCGGCTTCATAGGCTACCTGATAGGGGTCCCCATACTGAAGCTCCGGGATGATTTTCTGGCTATCGCGACACTCGGCTTCGGCATGCTGGTGCGGGTGCTTCTCGACAATTCGGACAAGGTGGCCGACGTAGTGGGAGGGTCGAGGGGATTTATCGGCATACCGAGAATAATGAATCTGGAGCTTGTCTTCGTGGTCCTGGTCTTCCTCGTTGTGGTGACGAGAAACCTCATCTTCTCGAAGTACGGGCTTTTCTGGCAGTGCATCAAGGACGACGAGCTTGTTTCGACCGCCTTCGGCATCGATACGGGACGGATGAAGTCGATGGCCTTCAGCTACGGCTGTTTTCTGGCTGGTGTTGCGGGAGGTCTCTACGCGCACCTCTACACCTTTCTCCACCCTTCGAATTTCGATTTTCTGAAGTCGATAGACTTTCTCGTGATCGTCATCGTCGGGGGCATGGGCAGTATCACGGGCACTATTCTTGCGGGTCTTTTGTGGGTAGGCTTCATCGAGGGCTTGCGCATTGCGCTGCCTTCGGGGATACTGGAGCTGAGATGGGTGTTCATTCCGATATTTCTCATCATTTTGATGATGCTGCGACCTTACGGCCTGCATGCCCGGAAGGAATCAAAATTCCTCGGGATCGATAAAACATGAAAGCACTTGTGGTAACAGGCTTGAGCAAGAGCTTCGGGGGTGTGCAGGCGGTCGACAATCTGTCTTTCTTCGTAGAAGAGCACGAGGTTGTGGGCTTGATAGGACCCAACGGAGCGGGCAAGACCACCGTTTTTAACCTCCTGACCGGGCTCGCTAGACCGGATTCAGGAGCGGTCGAATTTTTCGGGAAAAGCATTACCCGCATTCCGCCCTTCCATGCGGTCTCTCTTGGCATGGCGAGGACCTTCCAGAACATCCGTCTCTTCACAAGCCTCACGGTCCTGAAGAACGTCCTGGTCCCCATACTGGGGCGGATCGGATACGGGCCGTATGCGGCGATCTTCCAATCAAGAAAATACCGTGAGGCGGAAGAGGCAGCGGTCGAGAAAGCAATGAGGCTGCTAGATTTTTTCCATCTTTCCCTTAAGGCGGATCAGCCTGCGGCAAGCCTGCCCTATGGTGAGCAGAGACGGCTGGAGCTTGTCCGCGCCCTTGCGGCGGACCCGAAACTCCTCCTCATCGACGAGCCGGGGGCCGGCATGAACCCACAGGAGGTCCGGGGCTTACTTGAGGATATAAGGGAGGTCAAGAAGACCTTCGGCCTTACCGTCCTCGTTATCGAGCATCAGATGGGCCTTATCATGAATCTCTCGGACAGACTTGTGGTGCTCGATTTCGGAGAAAAAATTGCCGAAGGCACGCCGGAAGAAATCAGAAAAGACCGAAAGGTGATAGAGGCGTACCTGGGGGAAGAATTTACATGCTGATGCGCATTGGCGATCTCCGCGTCTCCTACGGCCCTGTTACGGCCCTCGACGGCGTCACCCTGGAGGTGCACAAGGGGGAAGTCCTTTCCCTCATCGGGGCCAACGGCGCGGGAAAGAGCACACTTCTCAGGACGGTGGCGGGCATACTGAAGCCTCTGTCAGGGAGCATAGAGTTTGCGGGCAGGAGCATCACAAGGCAGAGACCCGACAGGATCGTCAGGCTCGGCATCTCCATGGTCCCCGAAGGGCGCCAGATATTCCCCGATCTCACGGTAAGGGAGAACCTGGAAGTGGGTGGCCACGTCCTTAAGGGGCGGCATGCAAAACAGGCGCTCTTCGAGATGGTGCTGGCTACGTTTCCCAGGCTCCTGGAGAGACTCCACCAGCATGCAGGCACCCTTTCAGGAGGGGAACAGCAGATGCTCGCCCTCGGTAGGGCCCTTATGGCCGACCCGCAGCTCCTTCTGCTGGACGAGCCTTCCATGGGCCTCTCGCCGATCATGACCAGAGAGATCTTCTCCCTTATAAAAAAGATCAACGATGAAAAAGGCATTTCGATCCTGCTGGTCGAGCAGAACGCCCACATGGCACTCGATTATTCCGGCAGGGCCTATGTGCTGGAGACAGGGCGGATTGTGATGGAGGGGAAGTCGGCGGATATCAAGTGCAGTCCTGCGGTTGTGGAGGCGTATCTCGGGGTAGGGTAGAGGGGTGGAGGCGGCCGGACTATGGCCGGCCGGGCGCTTTTTGCGTGCGACCCGGCAAGCGGCGGCCCAGCAAAGCACTACGGGGCTGGGCACCCCGCCGATTATTTGTCATCGCGCTCCGCTTTATCAGTCTTGCCAGAATTTGTTCGCTATCAGGATCGCGACGCACTGAATACAGAGTATGATCGTAACGCACCCGGGCCACCCGGCTTGCCTCCAGAGAATACCGGGAAGGATCGAGCCGATGAAGCCGCCAAGATAATAAAAGGAAACGTACAGCCCCGTGGCTGAGGATTTGGCCTCGAGAGCAACCTTGCCTACGTGGCTCGATGCCGCGGATTGGCAGACAAATACGCCGGAGGCTTCCAACGCCAGCCCGGTAATAATGATGGGTACGGAGTGAATCAAAGTAAGCAGCATACCGCTTGCAGACATTCCTATGGCTCCCATCAATGCCTTGCGCTGACCGATCCGGTCCATGATATGTCCTGCAATCGGCGTTATGCCGGCGCCGATCAGGTACACGCCGAAAATTGAGGCAAGAGCGGCCGGTCCAAGGAAGAAGGGCTTATCTGCCAGATAGAAGCTCACATAGGTAAACGCGCCCACGAGGCAAGAAAGAACACTGAACCCCACCGCGTAGGTCGCCAGAAGTTCAGGATTCCGCAAATGTCTGCGCATGGGCCCAAGGGCCGCAGCAACATTGTGTTGACGGACAAATTTAGTCGAGCGAGGCAGAAGCCACCACGTTGCCGCAGCGCAGGCCAAAGTAACCATGCCAAGAATAGCAAAGGCTCCATGCCAATCCCACCGGGTTACAGCGAGACCTGCGATGAAGCGTCCGCCAAACCCGCCGATAATTGTGCCTGTGACGTAGGCCGACATCGTCGATCCGACTGACCGGGGTGGCGATTCTTCCGCGATATAAGCCATAGTAACGGCAATAATGCCCGGAATGAAGCACCCCTGCAAGAAACGCCAGATGATGAGCTGACCGAGGTCAGCTGCCGTCCCCGATAGAGCCGTCGCAAGGGCCAGACCTATCGATGCGGCAACGATCACCCGTTTGCGCCCCGTCCTGTCGGACAAAAGGCCGATCAGGGGAGCTGTCAGCGCCACTGCCAACACTGTGGAGCTTACGGTAAGACTCACCAGGAGTTCGGATGCCCGAAAGAACTCCCGGAAACGAGGCAAGAGCGGCTGGGTAGCGTAAAGACTCACAAAGGTACCGATGCCTGTGATGAACAAGGCCGTGAGAGTGACCGCCCGGTTACGAGCCACCGGCTTCCCCCGCCACAGACAGTGTTATCATGAAACATCGCGGCTCAGTCATTTTCGATCTATCCATTGATTAGCGGAGGAGACCTGCGGCTAACCCGTTCGGTCACTTTGTCCTCGCTTTCCGAATCAACAGTACCGGAATCCACAGCAGACTCCAGTTTGAGATGTCGACCAGCGGAACGGAGATCATCCATGTCTTCTCTGGTAGAGGATAAATGATATAGGCAAGAGCCGCAAGAACGAAGGACACGATGGGGACCGTCGAGTGGTGCCGATCAATCGCGTGCCTCTTGTTCCTCATGTTGACGATCGCACAGCCCCAATTCATCACCACGACGCATATTGCAAAGACCAGAATGGCGATTGCGAGAATGAACCGGGCTATGGTCATGGTGATTTTGCCGAAATAATATTACGAACCTCGTCTTTTCCGAAATGATACGCTCCGGCTGCTGAAAAGGCAAGCACGAAGAGAGGACGCCCCTATAACGGCCACTGCCTTTGGATTGAATAATGGGTTCAGCATGTGTATCCTCCTTTTCGCTATGGTGAGACCTTTGCGATCTTCCTTCCATGCCCCTTTCGTGCCTCATTGCGCCTTGCTTCATCACAAAAAAAGCCCTGTACAGATTCCTCCGCACAGGGCCACAACTAGCAAATGGCAGCCCTAGGGCGGACCTCGGCGACGGTAGTAATAGCGGTAATAGCGGACCGTGGTGAACAGGTCCCCGATCCGGGCTGACGATATCGTTGCAGAAGCCTTTTTCATATCCCCCTCAAACGCAAAAAAGCCGCCGGCAGTGGATCTGCCCGCGGCTCGTAATCAGATTCCTCCGATCAACCTATGGCAGGCAGACCACCCCGCTCGTACAGCAGCAGCAATAATAATAGAGGTCGGCCGGCACAGATTGAGTGTAGCGTCTCATAGAACCAGAATCCTGCGTCATTTCCCTGTTCCCGTCAAGATATTTGTTTGCGTCCCCTCTTCAGGAATGCCCGATTCGCGCGATAAGTTAGGATGAGGAGGACCGGATGGAAATAGTCTACATCAGCTTGGGCATGCTCTTCTTCCTTTTCGTCGGCATGCTCCTCGTTTTACGCGCAAAAGAGGACAAAGCAACGCGGCCCCGCGACTCGGCGAGGGACCCCATGTTTCGCCGCCCTTCCGCCTCCGGACATCGGTAATCCCGGAGGGCTGCGCATGACTTGTACAACCTCCCGCCGCTGTGGTATAAGAATAGACAAAGGGAGAGATGTCCGAGCGGCTGAAGGAGCACGACTGGAAATCGTGTGTGCTGGCTAAAACTGGCACCGAGGGTTCAAATCCCTCTCTCTCCGCCATAAAATTGAGAGCGAAAAGGGAAAATGCGGGGAATGCCCCCTCATTTTTGCCATGTGCGTATGATATGGATTTTAAAGTGGCCGGGCCCTGCGCAACGTGAGGGTTACAAACCCCGTCAGGTCCGGAAGGAAGCAGCGGTAGTAGTTTCTCCGTGTGCCGCAGGTTGCCTGGCCTTATTGTAAAGACAATGTTGAATGTCTGGTTACGGCCCGCCTGTAGCACCCGCAAGCGGGTACCCGAGGCGCCCCGTATGGGTGCTTGCGGGTCGATGGAGGGGGCACTAAAGCCCGGGTAATCGCATGAGCTATACAGTCATTGCACGACGATGGAGACCCGGGCGGTTTGAAGACGTGGTCGGACAGGCACACGTTGTCACCACGCTGAAAAACTCCATAAAGCGCGGCAGAATAGCGCACGCGTACCTCTTCGCGGGGCCAAGGGGGGTCGGCAAAACTTCTATTTCACGGATACTCGCAAAGGCGGTTAACTGTCTTGAAGGCGTAAAAGAGGAACCGTGCAACGCGTGCCATGCCTGCAAGGCTATAGACGGCGGCGGTTTTGTGGACGTCATCGAGATCGATGCAGCCTCCAACAGGGGCATCGATGAGATACGGGAGCTGCGGGAAACGGTACGGTATCTCCCCATGCAAGGGAGGTACAAGGTCTACATCATTGACGAAGCGCACATGCTCACCGAGCCTGCGTTCAACGCGCTTCTGAAAACCCTTGAAGAACCCCCCGGCCATAATATTTTCATCCTCGCCACGACCGAGTCCCACAAAATCCCTTACACCATCATGTCACGGTGCCAGCGGTTCGATTTCAAGAGGATATCCGAGTCACAGATCGTCGAGCAGTTGCGCCGCATCTGTCTGGACGAGCAGATTGAGTACGACGAGGCGGTGCTCAATTACGTGGTCCGCGAAGCGGACGGCAGCCTGCGCGACGCCGAATCGATACTCGACCAGGTCATCGCATACAGCGGCACACGTATTTCGGAAAAAGACGTTATCGAGGTAATCGGGGTGATCCAGAGGGAGGTGGCGCTCGGTATCGTCAAGGCCGTCATCGAGAAGGACCCCAGGGGCGGGCTGGCGCTGATCGCCCGCAGCCTCGAAGAAGGAAATGATGCCTATCAGATATACAAGGGGCTCCTCTCCTTTCTGAGGGACATGTTGATGATAAAGGTCTGGAACGGCAAGCCCTCCTTTGTCTTCATGGACGAAGAAGAATATGAAAAGGTGACGGGGCTTCTGAAACAGGTCGAATACTACGAGATACAGAATATGGTACACCATATGCTGCAAGCGGAAAACCTGGTCCGCGGCATCTTCCCGAAGGTAGCCCTGGAAATTCTCTTCATTAATCTCTACAATCTCTCGCAGCTCCGGGACGTGGAGAAGCTGCTCGAAGCGCCTTGCGGAAAGGAAGACTACGTGGAAAAGACCGCGCACGGTCGCGAGCAGCCCGAGCGCGTAGCTTCCCTGATAGGTGTGCCGCCCCCTGTTTCCTCGCGTGTGCCGCCCCCTGTTTCCTCATCGTACGCGCCGCCCCAGACCCCTTATCGAGACATTCCCCCGGATAATGAGATTCCGGGGCAGGCGCTGCAGACCGACCTTTCGTCGGGGCCGGGTGCGTTTGTGGCCTATCTGAAGGAAAAGAGCAAGATGCTCTACGGTATGTTCGCATCCCTCGAGATGAGGGTGGAGGAGGACAAGATGGTCGTTTCCCTGGACAAGGATTCGGCCTTTGTAAAGAACGACGCCATGACAGGCGAGTTCAGGAAGCATGCATCGGCGTTTTTCGGCAGAGAGATGACCGTCAGGTTTGTCGTCGGAGCAGGGACAAGGACCGATACCCTCGATGACTATGTGAGGGAGGCCGAGTTGTTATTTAAGGTGTAATTGGTGCCCCTTAAGCTATGGGCTGGTCCATAACGTAAGGGGCGCATCCTTATCTCTAAAGGAGGCAATAATGTCGAAGGGTTTTGGGCAGATTCTGAATCAGGCAAAAAAAATGCAGGAGCGATTCCAGCAGTTGCAGGAGGAGATGGAGTCGAAGACAGTGGAGGGACAGTCGGGTGGCGGCATGGTCACCTGCGTCGTCAATGGGAAGCAGGATCTGATCTCACTTAAGATCTCCGATGAGATATGGAAGGAACAGGACAAGGAGATGCTGGAAGACCTTGTTGTTGCGGCGGTGAATGAGGGTTTGAGCAAATCAAAGGACATGTGGAAGGAAGAGCTGGCAAAGATAACCGGCGGCATGCAGCTTCCATTCGGGATGTAGATGCTTTATCCGGAACCTATAGAAAGATTGATAGAACGCCTCTCTAAACTGCCCGGCATCGGAAGGAAGAGCGCGACGAGGCTTGCCTTCTTCCTGCTCAACGCGCGCCAGACCTATGTCTCCGAGCTTAGCCGGAGCATTGCCGAGGTGAAAGAAAAAGTAAGGCTCTGCAGCACCTGCTTCAACATTACCGATATCGACCCCTGTCACATATGCCGGGACGAAAAGCGCAGCCACGACATGCTCTGCGTTGTGGAAGAGCCCTCCCATCTGATGGTAATCGAGTCGGCGTTTCCCGGCGTCTACCGGTATCACATACTCCACGGGGTGATAAACCCTATCGAGGGGATAGGGCCGGACGAGATCAGGATCCCTGAGATGAAGGAGCGCATAGCCAGGGAAGGCATTAAGGAGCTTATTATCGCCACCAACCCTACCATAGAGGGCAATACCACCGCCCACTATATCGTCGAGATGACCAGGCCGTTCCAAGTGAGGATCACCCGCATTGCCTCGGGTATACCTATCGGCGGTGATATCGTCTATATCGACCCCCTTACCATCAAGAGCGCCCTGGATAACAGAAGAAACATGAAAGAGGGCTCGTAGTCGGCTTCCCGACGCGGGGGGCATCGAAGGAGAAAGGCGCACATCCTATGGAACTGGTAAAATACGGACTCGATATTATCGTCCATTTGGACAAGCACCTTGGGATGGTCATACAACACTATGGCTTCTGGACCCATCTCCTCCTCTTTGTCATCCTCTTTTGCGAGACGGGTCTTGTCGTTACCCCGTTCCTCCCCGGTGATTCCCTGCTTTTTGCCGCAGGCGCCTTTGCGGCCCTCGGTGCCCTTGATCTCACGTGGCTTGTCTTCTCTCTCCCCCTTGCCGCAATGATAGGAGACTCGTCAAACTATTGGATCGGTCGTGTTACCGGACCCAAGGTTTTTTCGAGCGGGGAATCCCGGCTGCTCAACAGGAAGCACCTGGAAAGGACGCACGAGTTTTACCTGAAGTACGGCGGAAAAACGGTGATCATCGCGCGGTTCATGCCCATTGTCCGGACCTTCGCGCCCTTTGTCGCCGGGGTCGGCGCAATGGCCTACAGGCGCTTTATCCTCTACAGCATCGGGGGCAGCATAGGCTGGGTGCTGGTCTTCATACTGGGGGGCTATTTTTTCGGCAACATACCCGTCGTCAAGCGCAACTTTACCCTGGTTATCCTCGCCATTATAGTGATCTCGCTGCTTCCGGGCATAATCGAATACCTGCGGGGTCGTCGCCGTCGTTTGGGTGCGAGTCCGTCGAGCTGCTGAAAGCCGGATCGAGGGGAGAGGGCGCGGCGTACTGTATACAGACCCGGCTATGTTCAAGGCCGTCGTTGTGGTATACTGGAGCTTCGGGAAAGAGTAAGGAAAGCGGTACGGTCGAGCATGCATGAGTTGACCCTTACGCAAAATATTATAGATATCGCCGTACGTGAGGCGCAGAACCGGCGGATAACGGGGATAAATCTGGTTGTCGGGGAGCTTTCGAGCGTCGTCGAGGAGTCTATCAGGTTCTGCTTCGACGTGATTTCGAAGGATACCCCCGCAGAAAACGCCCGTCTTTTCGTGACGAAGGTACCTGCCGTGATACGATGCGTCTGTTGCTCCTGTACGTTCGGCATGGAGAGGGAGGGCGTTTGCCCTCAATGCGGAAAACGCGGCGGGGAAGTGACCGCCGGGAGAGAGTTCTATATGGAAAGCATAGAAGTGGAGGATTAGGCGATGAAGATTAATGTGGTAAAGAACATCCTGGACGCCAACGAGCAGATGGCCGCGGAGAACAAGCTCCTCTTCGAGAAGCAGGGCATCGTCGCCGTCAACATCATGGCGTCGCCGGGCGCGGGCAAGACAAGCCTCATACTGAGGACCATAGAAGGACTGGGCGAGCCGATAGCGGTCATCGAGGGAGACATAGCCTCCACGTTCGATGCGGAAAAAGTGGGCGAAAAACAGGTGCCCGTCGTCCAGATCAACACGGGAGGGGCCTGCCATCTCGACGCGGCCATGATAAAGACCTCACTCAAAAAGCTCTCTATCGACAAGGCGAAATACCTGTTTATCGAGAACGTGGGGAACCTGGTCTGCCCGGCCGAGTTCGTGTTGGGGGAGAAAGTGCGGGTGCTCGTCGCGTCGGTACCGGAAGGGGACGACAAACCCTTCAAGTATCCCGGCATGTTCAGTACCGTTCAGGCGGTCGTGCTGAACAAGATGGACGTCCTGCCCTACATCGATTTCAACGTGGCCCGCTTCATGGAAGGCGTGGCTGCGGTCAATCCGAAAGCCCCTGTTTTCCAGGTCTCATGCCGCACGAAGGAGGGACTGGAGGATTGGATAGACTGGCTGAAAAAGATCAAGTCCTGAAACACCTCACCGTTCATGGGGTCGTTCAGGGTGTCGGCTTCCGCCCCTTCATCTTCAGACTTGCCAGGGACCATGGCCTCAGCGGCTGGGTCATCAATACGAGCAGCGCGGTTGAGATAGAGGTCGAGGGGAAGAGTGCGGAGGTGGACGCGTTCATCGGGCGCGTCACCCATGACGCGCCGCCCAGGGCCCGTATAGAGGGCGTCGAGACGGCCGATGGAAAGCCCGTCGGCTATCGCGGTTTCGAGATACGGGAGAGCCGGGCCGATGCGGGCTACCAGCTCATCTCACCCGACATCGCCACGTGTGCCGACTGCGTCCGTGAGCTCTTCGACCCCCACGATAGGAGATATCGCTACCCTTTTACCAACTGTACGAATTGCGGCCCCAGGTTCACGATCATCACGGACATCCCTTACGACAGGCCATACACCACCATGGCACCTTTCCATATGTGCGACCAATGCCTGAGTGAGTACGTTGACCCTCTGAACCGCCGCTTCCACGCGCAGCCGAATGCCTGCCCGGTATGCGGGCCGAAGGTGTGGCTGGAGGATGCGCACCGGCGGGCGCGGGCAGATGATGACCCGATTGGCGAGACGGCGGCTCTGTTAAGGGCTGGCGCGATTGTAGCGCTCAAGGGCCTGGGCGGTTTTCAGCTCGCTTGCGATGCCACGGATACGGATGCCGTCAGCGCTTTGCGGGAGAGGAAGAGAAGACCCGACAAGCCCTTTGCGCTCATGATGCAGGATATGGAAGAGGTGCGAAAATACTGCCTTGTCGACGATGAGGAGGCGCGTCTCCTTGGCGCGCCGGAAGCGCCTATCGTGCTTCTCCGCCTCAAGGAGGGCTCTTCCGTGTCGCCTGCGGTGGCCCCGGGAAACCGGTATCTGGGCGTCATGCTGCCCTATACGCCGATCCATCACCTCCTGCTTCGCGATTTCGGCAAGCCCCTCGTCATGACAAGCGGTAATCTGTCCGAGGAGCCTATCGCAAAAGATAACGAGGAGGCAAGGCTGCGCCTCGGCGCGCTTGCCGATTATTTCCTCTTTCACAACAGGGATATCCATTCACGCTACGACGACAGCGTCTACCGCATCCGTGGCCGGGCGCCCGAGGCGATCAGGAGGGCGAGGAGCTATGCCCCGAATCCGGTGAAGCTCCCCTTTAAGACCAAGCCTATCCTCGCAACAGGCGCCGCGGAGAAGAATACCTTCTGCGTTACCCGCGATGAGTTTGCATTTCTCAGCCAGCACATCGGCGACCTCGAAAACCTCGATACCCTCGAACACTTTATTGCCACTATCGACCTTTACGAGCAGCTTTTCCGCGTCACCCCCGAGATTATCGCCCACGACCTCCATCCCGACTACCTTTCGACCCGCTACGCCCGGCGGTTCGAAGGCGTGCTCCCCCTTGTGGGCGTGCAGCATCACCATGCGCACGTTGCCTCCTGTATGGCGGAGCACGGCCTGCCAGGTCCGGTCATCGGTGTGGCTTTCGACGGATCGGGCTTCGGCCCGGACGGGTCGGTTTGGGGGGGCGAATTCCTCATCAGTACCTATGCGGGCTTCGATAGGGCGGCGAGTCTTGAGCAGATGCCCCTTCCCGGCGGAGAGGTCTCCATAAGAAAGCCCTATCGCCTCGCCTTCGCGTACCTTCGCGCCCTAGGGGGCCTGATGCCGGATCTCCCCTCGCTATCCGAAATACCGGCTGAGGAACGGGAGATTATCGCTACCCAGATCGCCAACCGGATAAATACGCCCCTCACCTCGTCCTGCGGTCGTCTCTTTGATGCGGTCGCCGCCCTTTTGAACCTGAGGAGGACGATTACCTTCGAGGGGCAGGCAGCGATTGCGCTCGAGATGGTCGCCGCCACAGCCGGCCCTGATACGCCGTATCCCTTCTCAATTGACAAGGCGGACGGCCCCTTTCAGGTCAGGCTTGGAGAGCTTTTAGGCGCCATCGCCAACGACGCGGTGCAGGGGGTGGGCGTCCCGGAGATCGCCTTGCGGTTTCACCATACCGTGGCGCACGTGATCCGGCGTGTCTCGCTCCTTCTTTCGGAAGAGACAGGCATAAAGACGGTCGTCCTGAGCGGCGGGTGCTTCCAAAACAAGCTCCTTGCGGACCTGACCGTCAGCCTGCTTGCGGCATCCGGCCTGGCGTGCGTTACTCACCGGCAGGTGCCGTGCAACGACGGCGGCATAGCCCTCGGTCAGGCAGTTGTGGCGCACGCCCTCGCACATAGACTATTGTAGTCTATCGCGCCGAAGATTTCTCGCTGCGCCCCTTGTAAGACCATGGGAACTATCGTATACTGTGTGTCTTATGTGTCTTGCAGTCCCCGCGCTCATCACGAAGATCGACGGCGTCATGGCAGATGCCGAGCTTGCAGGCAACATGACCACCGTGAACGTACTCTTCACCCCGGAAGCAAAGGTTGGCGACTATGTCATCATGCACGCCGGCTACGCGATAAGCGTCATGAACAGCGCCGAGGCAGAAGAAACCTTCGAGCTTTTGGAAGAGATAGCAGGGTTGGATGCAGAAGAGTGATGCCTTTCGCGACCCCTCAATCGTCGAAAAACTAAAGGCGCGGATATGGGCCGTATCCAAAAAACCGGTCAAGATCATGGAGTTTTGCGGCACCCATACCCATGCCATACACCGGTTCGGGATCAGGCAGCTCTTGCCGCCGACCATCGAGATGTTTTCCGGCCCGGGCTGCCCGGTCTGTGTCACCGATAACAGCGATATAGACTACGCGATTGCCCTTTCAAAACGTCCGGATATTATTGTCACAACCTTCGGCGACCTCCTGAAAGTGCCCGGCACAAGGGAAAGCCTCCTCACCGCTAAGGCGGAAGGGGCTCGCGTCTCCATGGTCTATTCCCCGCTCGACGCCCTTAAGCTTGCAGCCGATAACCCCGCGAGCTGGGTGGTCTTTCTCGGCATTGGTTTTGAGACAACGGCGCCCGCGGTGGCTGCCTCGATAGCGGAGGCGGAAAGTATGGGGCTCGACAACTACGCAGTGCTGTCGATGCATAAGCTGACGCCGCCGGCGATGAGGGCAATCCTCGATTCACAGGAGATCGGGCTCGACGGCATCCTCTGTCCCGGGCACGTGTCCACGGTGACGGGATGGAAGGCATGGCAGTTCCTGACGGACTCGTACCATATACCGGCGGCAGTGGCCGGGTTTGAGCCGGTCGACATCCTCTGGGCCATTCTTGAGATTGTGCGACAGTGTGAAGAAGGTGAGCCCCGCGTGGCAAACACGTATCCGCGATGTGTGACGCCGGAGGGGACGATACCCGCCTACGAGATGATGGAACAGGTCTTTGAGAAAGGCCCCGCATGCTGGAGGGGGCTCGGCATAATCCCTGGGAGCGGCTTGCACATCAGGGAAGAATATGGCTGCCATGACGCCCGGCGTCTCTTCGATGTGGATGTCCCGGAGAGCTCAGTGCCTGACGGGTGCCATTGCGGCGAGGTCATAAGGGGCGTCAGGAAGCCCGATGAGTGTCCCCTTTTTAAAACAATCTGCACCCCTCTTCACCCTGTAGGACCGTGCATGGTCTCTTCCGAAGGAAGCTGCGCTGCTTACTATCTCTATGGATGAAAAACTGATACTACTCGGTCACGGAAGCGGAGGGGGTTTGAGTCATGAGCTGATAGAGGGCCTCTTCGTCCGCTATTTCGGCAATCCTCTGCTCCTGCCGCTTGAAGATGCATCCCTGTTCCGCCTGCCCCAGGGGAAGACAGCCTTCACCACTGACAGCTATGTGGTAAAACCGATCTTTTTCCCGGGCGGCAACATCGGCCGGCTGGCCGTCTGCGGGACTGTGAACGACCTCTCGATGCGCGGGGCTGAGCCCCTTTACCTGAGCGCAGGGTTTATTATCGAAGAGGGGTTTGCCGTTGCCGATTTGGAGCGGATAGTTATTTCCATGAGCGAGGCCAGCCGCGAGGCAGGCGTTTCGATTGTCTGCGGGGATACGAAGGTCGTGGAAAGGCGTGCGGCTGACGGGTTGTTTATCAATACCGCAGGGGTCGGCGTCGTGCCGGACGGCGTGGATGTCTCCGTGCAGCGTGCGTTGCCGGGGGATGCCGTAATCGTGAGCGGGACCATAGGAGACCATGGCGTTACGGTCCTGAGCCAGCGGCAGAGTCTCCATTTCAAGAGCCCGGTCACAAGCGACGTCGCGCCGTTAAACAGGCTGGTCAAGAGCATGCTCTACGCCGCACCCACGGTGCATGCGATGCGGGACCCCACAAGGGGCGGCATCGCCACCACTCTCAAAGAGATCGCAGCGAGCTCGTCGGTAGGGATAGACATCGAGGAGGAGCGCCTTCCCGTGTCGGAGGCGGTTGCGGCTGCCTGCGAGATGCTTGGCCTCGATTACCTCTACCTGGCCAATGAGGGAAAGCTCGTGGCAGTGGTGCCGGAAGCCGATGCGGGGCGGGTCCTCGATGCGATGAGGGGGAACGTGTACGGGAAAAACGCCGCCATAATAGGCCATGTGACGCAGGACCACCCCGGCATCGTGACGGTCAGGAACGCGTATGGCGTCAGGCGGATCGTGGAGATGCTGGCGAGCGATCAGTTTCCGAGGATTTGCTAGGTTCGCTCTTTTTCTATCTTTTGTGTTCTATGTCTTTCTATCGCTATTCTGTCGGTCGGCCAACGGCCTGTTCGAGAAATGTACGACCCGCCAATTGGCCGCCTGGGTGCCCCCGCACGCTGAGGCGCCCCGAGGCTCGCTGTTCCGCTCGTGAGGCCACGCCGGTCGCCTGTGGCCGTTACAAAGGGGACAATATGTACAAAACCAGGATTTACTACCAGGATACGGATGCGGGCGGGGTGGTCTACTTCGGGAACTATCTGAGGTTCTTCGAAAAGTCGTGGTTTGAGCATCTGCTGAGCCTCGGCGTCTCCCTTCCCGACTGGGAGAAGACGGGGACCTTCATCATGGTCAAGAAGGCGCGGCTCGACCTGAAGGAGAAACTGCACTACGGGGATGAGATCGGGGTGCACACGTCGATAGCGGGGATGAAGAACGCCCAATTCTCCATGTGCCACGAAGTGCTCAAGGAAGGCCGGGTAGTGGCGGAAGGTGAGACGCTGATGGTGTGCGTCGACGGGTCGGGAAAGCTGAAGCGCCTGCCCGCAGAATTGAGGAAGAGGCTCGGGGCGTGAAACCTTCCCTCCAAGCCAGGAACTTTCTCATGATCGTCGCCGTCCTGCTCGTCGCCGTCCTGGCCCTCTCGCTCTACTTCGACGTGGTAAGGGCCCGGCAGCAGTATGAAGAACTGGCAACCGTGGTGGCGCGCTCTATTTTCCGGCAGCTTCTGATCGTCAGGGAATGGACTTCCCGGCACCAGGGTGTCTATGTGCCGAGGACGGAGGACCTTGAGCCCGTGCCCGATCTCAGGGAGCTGCCGGGAGACGTCACCACGAAGGACGGCAGGGTGCTGACCAGAATTCATCCAGAATATATGACGAAGCTGATCAAGGGCGTCATGAATAACGAAGACCGGATAAAAATCAACGTCACCAGCTCGAAGCTCACCAGCATGGCCAACGCGCCGGACCCGTGGGAGAGGGGTGCCCTCGACAGGATCGAGAAGGGAAGCAAGGAGGTATCCGCCATCGTGGGGCGTGACCGGTCGGCCATGTTCCGTTACATGGCGCCGCTGAAAACTGAGGAATCCTGCTTAGGCTGCCATGGGAAGCAGGGATACAGGGTGGGGGACGTCAGAGGGGGGTTGAGCATTTCCTTTTCCTATGGCCCCTTCCAGGAAGCGCTCCGAAAGAACGAGACGCAGATCTATCTGGTCCATCTGCTTTTCCTCGCGATCGGCCTCGCCATGGTCTATTTCTTCGGGACGAAGCTGATCAAAGGGATCGTGAAGCTCCAGGAGGCATTCTCCCGTATCAAAAGGCTGGAGGGACTGCTGCCCATCTGTGCCGGCTGCAAAAAAATCAGGCCGGCCGGGGCCGACCCCACGAGCCAGGAGTCGTGGATACCCATTGAGTCATTCATCGAAGAGAGGACCGATGCCCAGTTTTCCCACAGCTACTGCCCCGAATGCCTGAAAAGGCTCTACAACTGGGAATACCGCAAGTGAAGGAGGGCCGGAATGGGTGACCCCATATGCACTTCCTCAATGATGGGTGACAGTGAGAACAAATCACATTGAGAAACAACGTTATCCCTCACTTCCGCACTTACTGCGTTGTTGCCGTTGCCGGCGAAGAGGCGGCAGAGACGTTGCCGGCTGTATCAAAGGCCTCAACCGTATAGGTGTAACTGGTGGAAGGGGTCAAGCTGGTGTCGCTGTAGATAGCCAGGGCGGTGGCGGCAATCTGGACGTTGTTTCTAAAAACCAGGTAGCCGGCAACACCCACATTGTCGGTAGAAGCAGTCCAGGACAGGTTAATCTGAGAAGAGGAAATGGCGGTGGTCGTCAATCCGGTGGGTACGGTGGGAGCCTGAGTGTCACCGGAATTCGCCTCCAGCACCAGCACCCAATCGCCGTCTCCAGCGCTATTATTGCCCGGAGGGGTAAACTGCCGCGTTCCCGCATTAACAAAAGGAGAACCTGGAATGGCTGTATAGGTTGCGTTGGTCGGGTCGTACCACCATGCTGTGGCGGCCCCGGACAGATTGGACATGTCTACCGTGATGGTGCGGATAGTCGGCATGTACGCCATCACCAGTGCGCCGTCCGGAGTGCGGGCGGCAGTCAGGTAGTTGTTGGCGCCGAGGCTGCCGCTGCTTGAAAAGGTGCCGTAGCCGGCGGTAACCACCGTATGGCTTTGATCTGGGACCAGGTTGTACCATGGACGCGGGGCAAAGAGCGCCGTCACGTACTGCAACTGTGCCACACCGGAAGTATCCAGCATGCTTTGCCAGCCACTCGTGAGCGTCCAGGTATAGTGGTTGCCGTAGAGCTGGCCCGTGGCCCCGGAGAGCATGGTCCAGTACTCCTGGAGCCGCAGGGTTGCCGGGCTCCCGTAATCAAGGCCGGTATTGTTCTCGAACTCGTAGTTGGCCTCGACCATAAAGACGGGGACGGAGGTGGATTGGTTGTACGCATGAAGCACTTCAGCGTAAGTAGGATAATAGGTGTAGGCGGCGTTCAGGCTCGCGATCGACGCCCAGTTGGGATCGTCAAGGGAGCTGCTGACATTGTAGTTTAATTCAACAGTCTGAATATGATCCGGGTCCTCCGCTTTGATGCCGTCCGCAACAGCGGTCACATCGGCATCGTCCGTCGCATTCGTCCAGGTCTGGAAGTCGTTGCCGTGTAACCATACGATGTTCGGAAAGTTCTTGTAGCGGTTGCCGAGGTACAAGCCATAATTGTAAGCTTTTGTGGCGCCATTGTTCTCCAACACACTAATCCAGCCGGATAGATCTATTGGATCAAGAAATACGGTGATATTATGTTTTGCCGCCAAATTGATCATGTCGTCAACGCGCTGGAAATATGCCGGATTCGGTGTTGATAAATCACCCGGCGTGGTAAACGGTACGATGCCGTCGTAGGTGCTGCCGTCGGAACGCCCTCCTGTATATACATCGCACAGAACCTCAATCCACGCCGCATTGAAGCCATTGGCCTGCCGATCAGCAAAATACGCATCCGCATCCGTCTCCGAGAGGTTGACGAACAAAGAATGGGGCGAGTCCCCCACGATCATAAAGGGCACGTTGTTTTGGTCAACGAGATAACGCCCGGTAACACTGACCTTGACCGGATAGACCGGAGTGTATGGGCCTGCGGATGTCGATCCACCGGGTGCGGTGGGAGCGGTCCCCGATCCTGTCCCCGATCCTGATACTGACCCGGACCCCGTCCCCGTTCCCGACCCCGATCCGCCTGAGCATCCGGCAAGCAGGGCCAGAGCTAAGAATATGAGAAAATCTCGTCTCCAGTTCATTTCACCGACCCCCCCCTCTTTTTCAGGCGGTGGCGGAGTTGGAACCGCTCTCATCCATCCGCCAGGGAGGCTTGTGACGTTCGGATAATAACCCTGCGGACCTGATCCCTATCCCATTTGAGACTCTTGCAAACCAGATACCCTTTCATAAGTAATTGAGTTTACTATTGTTTGCCAAATACGATGGTGCGGGAGGTGTAAAGGAAAGTGACATAGAGACGGTTTGGTCTTTAAAGGAGAAGGAGAGGAAAGCGGTGCTCTTGTTAGGCAAAAGAGGAGGATGTATTGAAAGTGATCACATACTTATGGATGTGTAAAAAAACACAACAACTCCATAGGTCTTGCTGGGTCGCACCGCGCTCCTCGGCGATGGCGCGGGTGGCATGGCGCGAAATTAACCCGGCCGCCCAATAATAGCAATATCCTTTGAAATCTGAGCAAAATCCTGCTATTAATTGTTAAGGAGGCCACGCGTGTTCAGGATGCTTTCTCTTTCGCTTCTCATCGCAGCGCTTGCGGTCACGGGGTGTGCCAATTCCCTGCCGTCTCCGAGGCCGGCAGCGGCTTCGAAGACCGAGGCCTCGGGCGACGCACGGGCGGAGTTCGAGCAGAAGTTTGTGGAGAGGATGGAGGAAGAGGAAGATCTATTCGATGTTTTCAGTAGAAAAATGGACGAGTACCAGAACTTGCTGGAGGTCTGCGACCACATCTCCCCGGCCGCGGAAGATAGCGAGATGAAGGCTTCCTGCACGCTAAGGCTTAAGGCCATGAAGCAGGAATTGAGCGAGTTGAGCGATCTTCTCCGGGACGGCCAATAGCGGGTTTTTTGCCCGGAAGCCCGTGAAAGAAGCCTCAATGCGGCCCCCTTCGTTGCGGAGCCGAACAATGGACGCTATTTTGCACCAGGAGGAAAAGGCGTATAACTTCTCGTGTCGTGCCTCTCAGCACCGCCCGCAGCTTTGCGAGCTGGGGCAGGCAGACGGGTCGGCTTGCCGCAGCCGGCCGCCTGTTGGTCCGGGTCGGCCTTCTCCTTTTTATGTTGCCCTGCGTCTTTGGCCTAAGCTCATGTGCCGCGCTCCCGGATGCCCGCACTTTGGTTGACCGATTCCACCATAACGACAGCCGCCTGATTGTGAGAAATGTGCCGGATGGATCGCCGGCGGAGGAGAGCACTGCTGTTTTTGACGGTCTTGCGGGACAGCCGTGCGCGGCGGACATTCTCCGGGAGCATCCGGCTTTTATGGAAGCCGTGTGCGGGAGCCCCCTGGCGAGCGGGAACAGGGTGACCCTGCTCATCGACGGGGAGGCGACGTTCACCGCCATGCTCACAGCCATTCGTGAGGCAAAAGACCACATCAACCTTGAGACGTACATCTTCCACGATGATGAGGTGGGACGTCAGTTTGCGGAGCTCCTCCTGAGGAAACGGGCAGAAGGGGTGACCGTCAACCTTATCTACGATGGTCTCGGATGCAGAAGGACGGCGAAGGCGTTTTTCGAGCGCCTTCGCCGGGCAGGGGTAAAGACGGTCGAATTCAACCCCGTAAGCCTTTCAGGGGTCCTGGGGGGAAGTTCCGTTTTTCACCGGACCCACCGGAAGCTCCTTATTGTCGACGGGGTGGTCGCCTTTACCGGCGGCATCAATATCGGGAGGGCCTATCTGAAATCCCGTCGCCCCGGCGACAGAGTTTCACCCCCGGAGGCGTTCTGGCGCGACACCAATGTAATGGTAGAGGGACCGGCGGTGGCGGAGTTTCAAAAGCTGTTTTTCGCCACATGGGAAAGCCAGAACGGATCTGCCGTCTCCGAGGCAGGCTACTTTCCGGACACGGGGCAAAAGGGTGACCATCCGGTGCAGGTGGTTGGCAGCACTCACGGCTGCATGAACAGGGCCACATATTTCATGTATGTGGCCGCCATCGCCCACGCGAAAAGAACCGCGCATATTATCCAGCCATATTTCGTGCCAGACAGGCAACTGTTGGAAGCCCTCACGGACGCCGCAAGGCGCGGCGTGGACGTCCGGATCATCCTCCCCGGGAGCACTGACCACGTGATTGTGAGGCAGGCGGGGAGGTGGCGCTACGGGGAGCTTCTTGGATCGGGAGTGAAACTCTACGAGCGCCAGGGAGCTATCCTCCATGCCAAGACCGCAGTGATCGACGGGGTGTGGTCGACAGTCGGCACCACAAACCTTGAGATGTGGAGTCTTGTTCACAATGACGAGATAAACGCCGTTGTCCTCGGACCTGAGTTCGGCGCCCTGATGGAGGAGAGCTTTGCGTATGACCTCGCGCAGTCGAGGGAGATCCTTCCGCAGGAATGGGGTGAAAGGCCACTCCTGGAGCGAGCCAAGCAGTTCTTCTCGAGCCTGCTCGATTTTTTGCTGTGATCTGCCCGGATGCGTTTGCCCTGAATATCCGGCGCCCTCTCGTTGCTTTTCCGGTGTGACGTGGTATAATGAGGCCGTTTGCGGTTTATCAGAAGAGAAGAGGGGGGTTGGAATGACGACCGAAGAACTGGGCGAACTATTTTTGGCTCATCTTTATGACCTTGCCGAGGCCGCTCCTCATCCTAATTTCCTTTTCATGGTGAATGATTTTGCATCCACGATGGGAATCAGCGACAGAGAGGAGCTTCAAAAGGCCGTAAACTTCCTGGGTGACAGGGGGTTGATCATCAGCGCCGCCCTCGATATGTGGGGTGGAATCAGCGCGGCCATCACGATGGAAGGGAGCGTTTTCGTGGAGGATGGGGGAGAGACGGGAATTATTGCGCACTATCGTCAGGATCCCCAGGCATTCAGGAAAGTGCTGCCTGCAGAACCTCCTTTTGTCCCGGAGCCGCCGAAAGAGGCAAGGGTGGAGAGCGGCGGGAAGCAGGGCGTTGGCGCCGCTGGCCGTGCGGTCGATGCAATCCTCGCCGATATCGAAGAGGTGCTTGAAAGGGATGCGACCACGGGTCCCGAGGCCGTGAGGGATGCCCTGGCCGACCTTGCCACGTTGAAGATCCAGATGGGGAGGAATGTGAAGAACAGGCTGGTGATCGAGGCCGTATTGGACAACCTTGGCGCTATCCCGTCGATCGCCCCTTTGACGGCCGGGCTCCGCTCGATCATTGGCGCGTATCTTATATAGACCCTCTTCTATAGAGCCTTTTCCCCATTGAGCGGCAAGTATGAGGATGCAGATTTGGCGGCGCGCAAGCCCGAGGAACGGAGGCGTACTTTTCCATACGTCGGAGTCCCGCAGGGCGCGGCGCAACGCCGAAGATGCGCCTCAGACGCCGCCGCTAGTTGATAAGGCCCACGATTGCCCCTGTCAGCAGGGTGGCAAGGGTCCCCGAGACAATCGATTTAATGCCCAGACTGATGATCTCGGACCTCCTCTCGGGCGCCATACTCCCCATGCCCCCGATCATGATCCCGAGGCTTCCCAGGTTTGCAAAGCCGCAGAGCGCGTAGATCATGATCAGCTTGCTTTTCGCGCTCAATGCCCCTGGTGGGAGTTTTGCCATATCCATGTAGGCCAGCATCTCGTTGAGAATAGTCTTGGTCCCCATAAGTCCTCCTGCTGTCTGTGCCTCTGACCAGGGGATGCCGATGAGCCATACGACGGGCGCCATGACAAAGCCGAGAAGCCTCTGCAGGGTGATCGGCTGTCCGCCCCCGCAGGGCAGGAGCCCGAGGAGCCTGTTCGCAAGATAGACGAGGGCGACGAGCACGATAAGCATCGCCACGATATTGATAAGGAGGTTGATGCCATCCATGGTTCCCTGGGTAATCGCGTCTATAGCGCTTGTCGCCTGCCGGGGCGGCGATATTCTGCCCGCTGTCCTTCCGCGGTCTTCCGGGACCATCACTTTCGAGATCATGATGGCGGCGGGTATGCTGATGATCGATACGATGAGGATATGCGCCATTACGTCAGGCATGATCGACTTGAGTATCGAGGCGTAGAGCACCATGACCGTACCCGCTATCCCCGCCATGCCGCAGCTCATTGTGATGAAAAGCTCGCTCCTCGTCATCTCTTTCAGATAGGGCCGGACAAAGAGGGGCGATTCGACCATGCCCAGAAAGATGTTCGCGGAAGCCGCCAGACCCACGGCGCCGCCTACCCGCATGGTCTTTTCGAACAACCAGGCGAAGGCCCTCACCACGACAGGGAGAATGCGCCAGTAGAAGAGCAGGGAAGAAAGGGCGCTCACCACCAGGACGATGGGGAGGGCCTGGAGACCGAGGACGAAGGTTGAGCCGGGATGCGTCTCGTCAAAGGGGAGGGGGCCTCCACCCAGATACCCGAACACGAAGGACGTGCCTGCGCGGGTCGATTCTTCGAGGAGAGAAACGGCTCTGTTCAGGACATCGAAGGCATGTCGGAGAAAAGGGACCTTGAGCATGAGCGCGGCCATGAGAAACGTGACGGAGAGGCCGAGCAGAATTTCCCCGGTCCTGACCTTCCTCCTTTCCTCGCTTATCCCCCAGGCAAAGGCGATTAGCACCACTATTCCAAGGACAGCCTGCATTTTCGGGTACCTCCCCCCTTGTTCGGACATTTGAAAAGAAAGCCTGCGCTCTGTTGTGAGCAGGTTACCATCGGGAGAGCACGGTGCTCAAGTCCTTTTTTTGACCGGTCCTACGGTGGCGGCGACGCGCAGGCGATAGGCGAGGGCGGCAATGGCGAGGGCGCAAATGCCCGGCATCAGGAACACGGACAGGGGCATCTTCGTGATATCCCAGAGGAAGCCGCTCAGGATCGGGATCACCACGGCGCAGGAGTAGCTGATCGTGAACATCCCGGCGGAGAGGCGGTGCACATCATCGTGAGCGGCGAGCGCCGGGGGAAGGGCAAGGATCAGGATCAGCAATGACGCGGTGAGGAAACCGAACACCCCGGAGGCCGCTACGACCCACTGCCCCGGCGCGAACGCGATGCCGAGGAGGGCCGCAATCAGGAGCAGGCCGGCCGCGACGTAAGGGCTCCGACGGCGGGAGAGCCGGCCCGCGAGGGCGAGCAGAAGCAGGGAAGCCGGCAACTGGCAGAAGTTGAGCGCGGTCAGGGACTTGATGACCAGACCGGGGCGGTTCGTCTGATACAGGTAGTCGGGAAGGAAGAAGTTTATGCTAAAGTACATGCTGTTGACGCAGCCAAAAATGAACCCCAACCGCCAGATGAGGGGGTCCTTCCAGTCCGGCCACCATGCGATTCGCGGTGCTGACTCCGCCGGAGCACGGCTGCGCGGGGCGCGGGTCGCAACGAGGAGAGACGTGATGAAAATGGGTATTGCCCACGCGGCGAGGGTAAGCCCCCATCGTCCTCCCAGCAGCGGCAAGATGAAAGGTGCCGTCAGCCAGACTACGAAAAGCTCGCCCATGAGCAGGCCATTCGAGTAGACGGCTGTGCCGAAGCCCACCCGGTCCGGCATCCAATCACGGACCATCCTGGGGAGGGCGGGATGCATGATGGCGATGCCCGCGCCCATGAGGATCGTCATCCCGTACAACAGCGCCACGCCATGGGCGCCGCGCAGCGCCGAGGCGGCGGCGGTGAGAAAGAGGCCGAGGGCGAGCGTCCGCACCGGACCGAACCTGGCGACGAGCACGGAACCGGGCACAGCGGCGAGCGCGAACATGAGGGAAGGCAGCGCGGTAAGCACGCCGACTCCGGATTGTGACAGGTGGAGGTCTCGGTGGATCAGGGGAATGAGGGGCGGCACCGCGAGCACGGTGGCGCGCAGGCTGAGACCGGACAGCCAAAGGAGTCCGAGGCTGGGGAGAGGGGCGCTCCTAGTTTGAGAGGTGATAGACGAGGTTGTCAAGGGCCGCAGTGAAAAAGACATTCCGGAGTACCACGTGCGACGGCACCCGTATCTGGGTAGGAGCGAAATTCATGATGCCCTTCACATTGGCCTCGACGAAGAGGTTCGCCACCTTCTGGGCCTCCGGAGGTGGCGTGGTGATGATGCCGATCTCCACGTTTCTCGCCTTTACCACTTCTTTCAGCCGGTCGATGTGGAGGATCTCGATCGGCTTGCCTATCTTTTCCGAAATATGGCCTATCACCTTCACCGGCTCCTGGTCGAAGGCGGCGACGATCTTGTAGCTTTGCTTCAGAAAATCCTTATACATCAGGAGGGCGCTTCCGAGGTTCCCGATCCCTACCACGGCGATTCTCCATTCCCGGTTCGTCCCGAGGATCTCCCTGATGTGATATCTCAGCTCGTTGATGCTGTAGCCCATGCCTCTTATGCCAAACTCGCCGAAGTAGGCGAAGTCCTTCCGCACCTGGGCCGCATTGACGTTGCAGATCAATGCGATAAGGGCGCTCGATGCGACCTTCTCCCGCTTTTGTTCCAGGTCTTCGAGACATTTCAGGTAGCTCGATAGCCTTCTCACTGTTGCTTCGGGAATTTTTGCATATTTTGCCATGTCCGCACCTGGAACATAATGAATTATTGACTTACTGACGCAGCTTGTATTATAAGGGCAAGAGAAAATTTTATCAAGCGGAAAACAAAATTGAGACCGGGGGTCGGGCCAAGAGAAAATTTTATCAAGCTTCGCCCACTCCGTTAAAGGCCGAGCACGTCGCCCATGTCATAGATGCCCTTTCCCTGAAGGACGATCCACTTTGCCGCCGCGAGCGCGCCGTGCGCGAAATTCTCCCTGGAATAGGCCCGGTGTGTGATCTCGAGCCGCTCGCCGGTGCCTGCGAAAAGGACCGTGTGCTCGCCTACGATATCGCCGGCCCTTACGGCCAGTACACCGATCTCGTCGATTTTGCGCTCGCCGATCATGCCGCGCCTGCCCGTCACCTCGCTCCATTGACGATCCGGCGCGGCGGCCATGATGATGTCGCGCAATTTGACGGCCGTTCCGCTCGGCGCGTCCTTTTTCCACTTATGGTGCATCTCGATGATCTCTGCATCATAGTCACGGCCGATGAGCCTGGCGGCCCGGTCGACAAGGGTGAAGAGGAGGTTGACGCCTATGCTCATGTTCGGGGAGATCACGGCCAATGCATTCGGCAGAGCCTTCATTTCCGCCAGGGTCTCAGGGGAGATGCCCGTGGTGCCTATGACGATGGCTTTGCCTTTCTCCGAGGCGAGGCTAAGATGGAGGAGCGAGGCGTCGGAATGGGTGAAGTCGATGATGACGTCGCAATCATCGACGACGTGGCTGAGGCTGTCTTCCAGCAAAAAGGATGCCCCGGCGACGCCCGGGACATCGATGGTGGCGCCGGAAAGGGGATGGGTCGCAGTTTCCAGCAAATGGGTAATGACGAAGGCGGGATCGGAGGCTGCAAGCTTAAGGACGGCGCTCCCCATCCGGCCGCAGGCACCCGTCATGATCAGCTTTATCATGAGAACTCCTGTTGCAATGCCTATTCCTTTTTAAACAGACCGTACTCTTTCAGCAATCCCTTGAGATAGCTGCTATTCTGCTCGGTAAGACCACAGAGGGGCGGGCGTATCCCCTTCTCGATCATTCCCATATGGTACAGCGCTTCCTTGACCGGCGCGGGGCTGGTCTCGATAAACAGGCCATGGAAGAGGGGCATCAGCCAGACGTGCAGGTCGAGGGCCTTCACCGGGTCTTTTTCTTCGAGGAATGCATTTCCCAGTGCCTTGACCCGCGCCGGCAGTATGTTTGAGACCACAGAGATGACGCCTGTCGCCCCGACCGACATCATGGGGAGGAAGAGGTTGTCATCCCCGGAGAGTATGGGAAATTTGCCCTTTGTAAGCCTATAGATGTCGGCCGCCTGCTGGACGGAGCCTGATGCTTCCTTTATGCAGGCAATGTTCGGAATCAGCGCCAGCCGCGCTACAAGATCGGGGAGCATGTTAACGCCCGTTCTGGCAGGTATGTTGTAGAGGACAAGGGGGATGTCCACTTCTTCGGCTATCTGCCTGAAATGGTTATACAAACCGGCTTGTGTAGGCCGGTTGTAATAAGGGGCGACAACAAGCGCCATGTGGGCGCCCAGGTTTTTCGCAATCTCCGTCAGCTCGATTGTTTCTTTCGTGCTGTTGGAGCCTGTGCCCGCAATGACGGGCACCCTGTCGCCTACCCATTTGACGGTCAGGGCGATCACCCTTTCGTGCTCCTCGTAAGAGAGTGTGGAGGCCTCCCCGGTGGTACCGCAGGGGACGACCCCGTCTATACCCTCCCGCACCTGAAATTCCAGGAAAGTCTTTAATGCATCCTCATCGAGTGCGCCATCCCTGAAAGGGGTGACAAGCGCCGTATACGTCCCTCGCAGCTTCATACATGCTCCTCTAAAATCCGGTCACGCCCCGTTTTTTTGCGCTTCGCCTGTGGCCGATAAGCATTGATTGCCATATCTGATAGATTTGCCCGCAATGGCTTGGGCGCACTATCCGCCTTACTTCCCCCTGGCTTTTTGCTACTCCAGCGCTTCAGGCCAGAGTGTCGCCGCGTAAATTACGCGGGCGGTCCCCTCAAGGCAGACATCCTCGTTGACGTAAACGCGGACGACTTCCCCGCCCTTGGTCCAGATATTGACGGTCTCGCCCGTAAGCCCCTTCTCCCGCAGTATCACACCCGCAGCCACGGCTCCGGTTCCACAGGCGAAGGTTTCGCCTTCAACGCCCCGCTCATAGGTCCTGATACGCGCATTATCCTTGTCAACGACCTGCACGAAATCGACGTTCGTGCCTTTCGGTGAAAAGGACTTGTGAAAGCGGATCATTCTTCCCAAGTCCACCACCGGCGCCATATCCACGTGGTCGGTGAAGAGCACGGCGTGGGGCACGCCCGTGTCGACACTGCTCACAAATATCTCCTTTGTATCGAGCTGGATAGGGTAATCGAGCTTCAAATCCACGGGCCGTGTAAGCTGGAGCTTGACCTTCCCGTCGGGCCGTATTTCTGCCTTCATCGTACCCGCAAGGGTACCGAATGTGATCCGTTCGCCCGCGATCCCCTGAATGTACGCGAACCGGGCCGCGCATCTGCCCCCGTTTCCGCACATCTCCGCCTCCGAGCCGTCCGCGTTGTAAAACCGCCAGGTGAAATCGAGATTGTCCGACCTCTCGATGAGGATGAGACCGTCCGCCCCCACGGAATGACACCTTCTACAAACTTTTTGGACGAACCCGACTGTGTCGGGGAACATGGCGTCGACTGATCTGTCTCTGTTGTCGATGACAATGAAATCGTTGCCGCTTGCACTCATTTTGAAGAACTGAAGAGACTCCATAGCTACCCCTCTAAGAACCCGGGAATACATTCGCCTTTAACGAGGTCCGCGTATTCCTCTCTTTCCCTGATGACGAAAAACTCCTCTCCCTTCACGAGCACTTCCGCCACCCTCGGTCTCGAATTGTAATTGGAGGACATCGAAAAACCGTAAGCGCCCGCGCCCATGATGGCGACAAGGGCGCCCGGCTGAAGCGAAGGCATCCTCCGTTCTTTTGCAAAGAAATCACCTGACTCGCAGATGGGGCCTACCACGTCCATCTTCACCTTTTTCGCTTTTGTCTGCCTTACGGGGAGAATCTCGTGGTATGCGCCGTAGAAGGCGGGCCGCACCAGGTCATTCATCGCTCCGTTGACTATAGAGAAAGTCTTCTCGGCCGTGGTTTTGACATAGAGCAGTTTTGTCACGAAAATACCGCTGTTTCCGACTATGACCCTGCCCGGCTCGAGTATGAGCGTGAGCCCTGTGCCTTCGAGCTCTGTCTCTATGGCCCTCGCGTATTCTGCGGGATGGGGTGGTAGCTCGTTCCTGTACGTAATGCCCAAACCCCCGCCGATATCGATGTATTTTAATGGAATCCCCGAGGCTGCAAGCTCGGAGACCATCTGTCTCACGGAGCGTATGGCCGCTACAAAAGGCGGTATTTCGACGATTTGGGAGCCGATGTGCGAGGATATGCCGACGGGGACGAGGTGCTCTGTTTCCTTTATATCCCGGTAGAGGCGGCGTGCTTCCGGCCAGAGTACGCCGAACTTGTTCTTTCTCAGACCCGTGGTGATGTACGGGTGTGTTTTTGCGTCAATCTCCGGGTTTACCCTTATAGACACGGGCACGTCCCTGCCCATCTTCTTTGCGACCTCCGCGACGACTTTGAGCTCCCCTTCCGATTCTATGTTGATCATGGCGATGCCGGATCGCACCGCGTACTCGATCTCTTCCTCGGACTTGCCCACGCCGGAAAAGACTATCTTCTCCGGCGGAAACGATGCGCGCCGCGCCGCGTAGAGCTCTCCGCCCGACACGATGTCGGCGCCGCCGCCAAGCCTCGCCATTAGCCTTAGGAGGGCGATGTTTGTGTTCGCCTTACAGGAATAACAGGTAATATGGGGTATCTTCGCGAAGGCGCGGTCGAATACGAGGAAATGGCGCTCCAGCGTGGCGTAGCTGTAAATGTAGAGTGGCGTGCCTGCCGCCGCGGCAATCCTGTCAATGGAGATATCCTCTGCATGGAGAATGCCGTCAATGTAAGTGAAATAATGCATATCGGGTCCTTTAGCCTCAGTCAAATGTGTGATGAAGGGTATAGTATACTACACTAGCCCCTCTCAATGCCCCATTATTTTGCAATAGCTCTTCAGAGCTTTCATATGTCTTATAGGTCCTATACGACCTAGAAGACCTATTCAAACCGATTATTCTTCCCTCACTCTTTAATTATAATAATCTGCTCCCGCGACGGGCCGCTTTCGTTGCCGCTCTGATCGACCGCCGTTATATAATACGAGACATACCGGAGGTCGGCGCCCGGGTTCTCATCAAGGAACCGGGGCTCGGGGAGGAGGCTCGTGTTGACCTTTTTCGGCTTTCCCGCGGCGAGCCTGTACACGTTGTATCCCGCCAGGTCGTTTTCGGGGCTTGGCGCCCACGAGAGGAGCACGCCGCCGTCCTTCTTTTCCAGCTTCGGCGTTGCCGGCGGCGCGGGGGGCGTCTTATCCCTGGGTGTCGCCAGAATTGTGGCGCCTTCCCCTTCGAGCGGCGTTGTCCCCTCCATCTTCACCGCCCGCACCTCGTAGGTGTAAGTCTTTCCGTTCTGCACGGGAGCATCGGTGAAAAGGGAAGCGGCAAGGGGAGCCGGGTTCCGGGGGAAGAGGGGGTACACGCCGTTGTCCCAGCGGTAGACATTGTAAGAGAGCTCATCCGTCTTCTCCCACGACAGGACGATACTTGAGTCCTCCTCGGCGGCGGTGACGCCCGTGGGCATCCCCGGTGGCGTGAGCCAGGTGAGGAAGAAGACGTTCGAGCCGTCCATCTGTATGCCCTTTGTGTTATATGGGTACACCATGTACCTGTAGACAATGCCGGCCCGCAGGTCGTCGTCGTAGGTGTAGAGCCTGTTGTCTCTTATCGTATAGCCTTGTTTCTCCGCGAGACGGATATTTTTCCAAAGCTCGAAGCCCCCGCCGCAGGCGCCGCAGGTCTTCATGATCCTGAAACCCTCAAGGCCCGACACGTTCGTGCCGTCTCTATTCTTCGTGGGTATGGAGAAAGAGACAAAGAGCAGGCCGTCCTTTACGTCGCCCCTCAGGTCTTCTATGATCCTCGGTGCGGGCAGCCCCAAGGGACGCGGGTTTCCCTTTTTGCCGCACGCGATGGTTGCAAGGAGCGCGAGACTAAGAGCCGCGAAGATAAGCCGATTCTTTCTCAATCTGCCTCTCGACCTCCAGGGTGCTCGCTCCGCCCTCGGTCTTCCTGTTTTCCACAACATGACGTGGGTCTATATAGTCAAAAACCGTCTCATCGAAGGCGTCCGAGTAATGCCGCATCTCGTCGAGGCCCATCTCCCAGAGAAACCCCTTTCTCTCCTCGCACGCTTTTACCATTGTCCCGACGATGTGGTGGGCCTCTCTGAAAGGCACACCTTTCGCCGCAAGATATTCCGCCATCTCCACCGCCGGCATAAAACTCATCCGCACGGCCCTTTCCATCGCCTCCCTGTTAATCGAGAGATCACGCACGGCAAGCGCCATGATCGCCAGGGCGTCGCGGGTCGAAGCCAGGCTCTGGAAAAGGGGCTCCTTGTCCTCCTGCAGGTCCCTGTTGTAGGTGGAAGGAAGGCCCTTGATCAGGGTAAACAGGCTGAAGAGGGCGCCCATCGACCTGGATGCCTTGCCCCTGATCAGCTCCAGGGCATCGGGGTTTTTCTTGTGGGGCATGAGGCTGCTGCCCGTGCAAAGGCCGTCAGGCAGGGAGACGAAGGAGAATTCTTCCGTGGAATAAAGAATAAGGTCTTCCGAGAGCCTGCTCAGGTGGAGCATGATCATGGCGGCGGCGTAGAGGGCATCCAGTACAAAGTCGCGATCTCCGGCCGTATCCATGCTGTTTTCGGAGATTCGTGAGAATCCGAGCCGCTCCCTTAAGAATTCGCGGTCGATCATCAAAGTGGAGCCGGCGAGCGCGCCGCTGCCCAAGGGCATTACATCGGCTCGGATGCGTGCCCCGGCAACCCTCTCCCTGTCCCTTTTAAAGGCATAGTAGCCGGCCATGAGAAAATGGGCAAAGGGAACTGCCTGGGCCTTCCTGGTATGGGTGTATCCGGGCATAATGGCCGTTTTTTCCGCTTCCGCCTTCCTTACTATCGCCTCCATGAGGCCTTTCAGGTCATCGTCCAGTCGGGCAAGCTCTTCTTTCACATACATCCGCGTATCAAGGGAGACCTGTTCGTTCCTGCTCCTGCCGGTATGAAGCTTTTTACCTAACTCGCCCTTTTTTTCGATGAGCCTCTGCTCGACGTGCATGTGGATATCTTCCAGTTCGTCCCTGAAGGTGAGGCTGCCGTTCTCTATCTCGGCAGCTATCTCGGATAAGGCCGCAACAATTTCGGATGTCTCGCTTCCGCTCAGGATGCCTATATGACCGAGCATTTCCGCGTAAGCAACGCTCCCTTCTATATCGTAGCGGAAAAGGCGCCAGTCGATGGCAATCGATGAGCTGAAGCGCTCCATGAGCACATCCGTCGCCCCGGTGAACCTTCCTTCCCATGGCTTCATGCACGCTCTCCGAATATGGCCGTACCGATGCGGACCATCGTCGCCCCTTCCTCGATGGCGACTTCGAAATCGGCGGACATCCCCATGGAAAGCTCCGACATACGCATGCCGAATTCCCCGTTCACGCGCTGGAGCAGCTCGGCTAAGCGCCGAAAATAAGGGCGTGTGCTTTCAGGGTCCGCGCTGAACGGGGGCACGGTCATCAGGCCCACGGGCTTGATATGGCGCAAGGCCGGCGTCCTTTCCAGCATGGACCGCAAGGCGTCGGTTGTGGCGCCGTGTTTCTGCGGCTCTCCGGAAAGATTGACCTCAAAGAGGATGGATATCTCTTTTTCATCGCGGTCCAGATCTTCGAGCAGCCCCCATCGGTCGACGGAATGGACGTAGCTGAAAAGCCCCGGGATGTGCTTTGCCTTATTTGACTGCACATGGCCTATCATATGCCACGTGAGCCCGGGCCCGAGGGCCTCTATCTTTTCGCGCGCTTCCTGTAGATAGTTTTCTCCGAAATCGCTCACTCCCAGCCTTGCAGCCGCCCGTATCCTTTCCGCATCGACCCTTTTCGTGACGGCAATGAGCCGTACCTCCCCCGGCCGACGCCCTGCTTTTTGACTGGCGGTCAGTATTTTTTCCCGTATGACGGCGAGCGTTTCCCTGATATCCTTCACGAAAGGATGCCCAAAGAAAGAAGGGCCTCGGTGATCTCGCAGATGGGAAGACCGACCACATTGGTATAGGAGCCCTTTATCTCTTTTACCATATAGCCGCCCCTTCCCTGTACCGCATAAGAGCCGGCCTTGTCAAAGGGCTCCGACGTACCGACGTATTTCGCTATCTCGTCATCCGTCAGATCCTTGATGAACACCTTTGTCTCGGCCACATCCTGGTAGACGATCTGCTTTGACGCATTAAGGATGCAATAACCGGTAAAAACCTTGTGCCAGTTCGCCCGAAGTCTCTTGAGCATGGCGATGGCGTCTTCGTCGGTTTTTGGTTTCCCCAGCACTTTCCCCTTGTGGACGACTACGGTATCCGCGCCGATGATCCACTTGTCGGGGAAAAGGTCCCCGACCTTTCGGGCCTTTTCGTAAGCGATCCTCAGCACATACTCCTTCGGCGACTCGTAAGGCCTCCGGTGCTCGTCGATACCGGGCGGCATGATGGAGAACGATACACCGAGGGTTCTCAGGATATCGACCCTTCTCGTTGACTCGCTTGCCAGCACTAGGGCATTCTTATCGTTGATATGGAACATTTGCAAAGAAAGTAATATGAATTTTCCTTTTATTCAAGTTAAATATATATCCGGAGCCGGCGAGTGCGCACTTCGTGCGGCACATCTCCGCGGGTCTTATAATAATTGGATGATTTGTGATGATCAATGTGATTACTACCGTTGACAGCAGGGAGACCCTGGAGCGGGTAGGGCGCCACCTCCTCGAAAAAAGGCTGGTGGCTTGCCTCCAGATAATCGGGCCGGTCAGGAGCATTTACTGGTGGAAGGGACGGCTTGAAGAGGCGGAGGAATGGATCGGGGTAATGAAGACGAGGCGCGAGCTGTACCTCGATGTCGAAAAGGAGATAAGGGCGCTTCATCCTTACGAAGTGCCGCAGATAGAAGCAATAGAGTCGGTATCCGTGCTGCCGGCTTATGAGCGCTGGCTTATTGATGAGGTTTCCGCTGACGAGCCGGATAAGGGCTGACGTCCGCCCCCACGCGGCTTATAACGCATTCCTGATCAAGAAAACATGGAAAAGGGGCAGGAGCAGATGAAAGCGGTTGAAGTGAGGAACAATATCTACTGGGTAGGGGCCGTCGATTGGGCTATCCGGGACTTTCACGGCTATGAGACGCCCCGCGGGACGAGCTACAATAACTATCTGGTCCTCGATGAGGAGCCCACCCTGGTCGATACGGTGAAATATGATTTTGCAGATATCACGCTCAAGAACATCAGGGGCATCATAGACCCGGGGGCCATCAAGCACGTCATTATCAATCATATCGAGAACGACCATGCGACGAGTGTCGACAGGGTGATGGCCGCATCGCCCGGGGCCACCCTCTACATGACGGAAAGGGGGAAAAAGGGGCTTGCGAGGTTCTTCGACCTCTCCGGCTGGCGCATCAGGACGGTCAAGACGGGCGACACGCTGAAGATCGGGAAGAAGACGATTCTTTTTATGGAGACGCCCATGCTCCACTGGCCCGATTCGATGGTGTCCTATGTGCAGGAGGACAAGGTGCTCTTCAGCCAGGACGCCTTCGGCCAGCACATCGCCTCGTCGGCCCACTTCGACGATGAGTTCATCGCCTGCGCGTCGCTTGCAGAGCTGGAGGACGCAGTCATCGATTATTACGCCAACATACTCATGCCTTTCGGCGCGCTTATCAAGGCGAAGATAGCGGAAATTATGAGGCTGGGCCTGGATCTTCAGGTCATCGCGCCGGACCACGGCATAATCTGGCGTCAGAACCCTGAAAAGATAGTACGTATGTACCTCGATATGGCGGAAGGGAAGGCGACGCAGAGCGTTGCCGTCATCTATGACACGATGTGGCGCAGCACCGAGTACATGACCCAGTCCATCGTCAGGGGCATCAAGGACGCAGGGCTGGAGTGCAAGGTGATCAAGCTCAGGGCCACGCCCATGAGCGTTGCGGTAAAAGAGTTCTGGAAGGCGAGGGGCGCCCTCATCGGCTCGCCGACCCTCAATAACATCCCTTTTCCCACCATAGTCCAGTTCCTCGCCTATCTGAGGGGACTCAGGGCCAGGAACCGGATCGTCGGGGCCTATGGCAGCTTCGGATGGGGCGGGGGGGCGATCAAAGAAGTCTATGAGACCATCAGGCAGATCGGTCTCGAAACTTACGAGCCGGGCGTCGAGGTGCAGTACCGGCCGGCCCTGGAAGATGAGGAGAAGTGCTATGACTTCGGGTGTGCATTTGCGGAAAGAGTCAAAGAATACCACCAGAAATTCTAAGGATTCGGGAGGATAGTCATGTCAAAGAGCGAAGAAAACCTTAAAGCTGCGTTTGCGGGGGAATCACAGGCCAACAGAAAGTATCTTGCCTTTGCGAAAAAGGCGGATGAAGAAGGCTTCACACAGGCGGCAAAACTCTTCCGCGCTGCGGCGGAAGCGGAAACCGTCCATGCCCATAACCACCTGCGGGAGCTGGGCGGCATCAGGAGCACGAAAGAGAACCTGGAAGAGGCCGTGAACGGCGAGGTCTTCGAGTTTCAAAAAATGTATCCGGAGATGATCGCCGCGGCGAAAAGCGAGGGCAATAAAGGGGCGGAAAGGAGCTTCAACCTGGCGAACGAGGTGGAGAAGATCCACGCCGCCCTCTACCGGAAGGCCGTCGGACAACCTGGGCAAGAACGCAGAAACCGGTTACTACGTGTGCCAGGTGTGTGGGAACACCGTGGAGGGGGAACCGCCCGACAAGTGTCCCATCTGCGGCGCCAAGAAGGCGATGTTCAAGAAGATGGATTGATCCATAAAGCGTACGCAGCGCCGACGGGCGCTGCGTACGCACGAATCGGAAACGCTGTTCTTTGTGCGTGCGCCTCTTGGGTGCAGGACCAAGTTATTTCTTGACTTTTCAGCCCTTTTCGACTATCATTATGGTTTCAAATTTGATGGGGAAGATGAGGAGATGGGTATGTATGCCATTATAGAGAGCGGCGGTAAGCAATACCGGATAATGGAAGGATCGCGGGTAAGGATCGAGAAGGTGCCGGGAAACGCCGACGAGCACATATCATTGGGTGAGGTATTGGCGGTCAATGACGGCGAGCACATGCTGGTGGGCAACCCTTATGTCACGGGTGCTTTGGTGACGGGGAAGATAATGGCCCAGGGCAGGGCGAGAAAAGTGATCGTCTTCAAGTACAAACGGAGAAAAGACAGCAAAAAGAAAAAGGGGCACCGGCAGGCGTACACGGAGCTGGTCATAGAAAAGATAGAGGTGGAGGCGACACATGGCGCATAAAAAGGCCGGTGGAAGCTCAAGGAACGGCAGGGACTCAAGCGGCCAGAGACTCGGCGTGAAGATCTTCGGAGGACAGCTCGCAAAGGCGGGAAGCATTATCATGAGGCAGCACGGGACAAAGATATATCCGGGGACAAACGTTGGAATAGGGCGGGACAACACACTTTTTGCGCTCATCGAGGGGCATGTGACATTTGAGTCCAAGGGAGAGAAGAAAAGGGTGAGCGTTTATCCTGTGGAATGAAATTTGTTGATGAAGCTACTCTTTATGTAAAAGCGGGGGATGGCGGTCGAGGATGTGTCAGCTTTAGAAGAGAACCATTTGTGCCCAGAGGCGGACCCAATGGAGGCGATGGAGGGAAAGGCGGCGACGTCACCATAGCCGGTAATAAACGTCTTATCAGTCTTCTCGATTTCAAATACAAGCGGGTTTACAAAGCAGCAAGCGGAAAACACGGCGGCGGCCAGAACAAGACCGGGAGAAACGCCTCCAATCTCTTGATCTACGTCCCCGTGGGGACAGAGGTGCGCGATGAAAACGGTCTCCTTCTTGCGGACATCGTTGAAGAAGGGCAGACCTATGTGGCCGCCCGGGGCGGGCGGGGCGGCAGGGGGAACGCCCGTTTCGTGAGCCCGGTCCATCGGGTGCCGACCGAGTTTGAGGAAGGCGAAAAAGGGGAAGAGCGGGCGGTACTTAAGCTCGAATTGAAGCTGCTGGCGGGCATAGGCATCATTGGATTGCCCAATGCGGGCAAATCAACTCTCCTTTCCCGCCTCACCAGCGCAAACCCTGAAGTGGGCGATTACCCTTTCACCACGCTGACCCCATCCCTCGGTGTGCTCATCGAAGATGACAGGCGTCTCGTGCTTGCCGACATTCCCGGTATCATCGAGGGAGCGTCCAAAGGAAAGGGTCTGGGGCTTACGTTCCTCCGGCACATCGAGAGGACGCGCACGCTCCTTTGGGTTATTGACGTCTCAGCCCCTGACGTGTCCCGCGACTATACGACCCTATCCACGGAACTGCGCCTTTACAAAGAGGATCTCGCCGCGAGGGACCGCATCATCGTCCTCAATAAAATCGATCTCGTCAGCTCTGAGACGCTCGCCGGGAAGGAGGCTTTTTTCCGCACGCAAGGAGAGACGGTGCTCTCGGTAAGCGCAGCCGCAGGCAACGGAATCGACGGGTTGAAGGAACTGCTGGCAGAAAAGGGCGGAGGCGGCGTACATGGCTGATATTCACAGGGTGGTACTCAAGATAGGCACATCGGTCCTGCTGGGCGAGGACGGCAGGATTTGCAGGGCCAGGGCTCACGACTTTGCCCGCCAGATAAAAGCCGTGAGGGACAGGTCCGTGGACGTGATCGTTGTCTCCAGCGGCGCGATAGCGTGCGGCATGGAAACGGTGGGCCTGAAGAGGAAGCCTAAGGAGATGGCGAGGAAACAGGCGCTTGCATCGGTAGGGCAGATCGTGCTCATGGCTATGTACATGGACGCCTTCGCCTGTGTCGGGCTTAAGGCAAGCCAGATCCTCCTGACCCATGAAGATACGAAGTCGAGGAGCAGGTGCCTCAATCTCATGAACACGATCGACACGCTCCTTGCAATGGGTGTCATACCTATTGTCAACGAGAACGACACGCTCTCGTTCAAGGAGATTATGTTCGGGGACAACGACAACCTTTCGGCCCTCATCGCGCAGATCGGCAACGCCGATCTTTTGGTGCTCCTCTCCGACGTCGAGGGTCTCTACGAAAAGGACCCGAAGCATTATCCCGGCGCTGCCATGATAGCGACGGTCAGGAAGATCGACGAGCACATCGAGGCCCTTGCCCACGGGACGACGAGCGAAAAGAGCGTCGGCGGCATGACGAGCAAGCTGGAGGCAGCGAAGAAGGCGGGGCATTACGGCATACCCACCAGGCTGGTGGGGGGCGACGTAAAGGATGTCGTCCAAAGGGTGATCGCCGGCGAGGAGATAGGTACCCTCTTTGTGGCGCGCAAGCGCCTGACGAGAAAGAAATGCTGGATCGCGTTCGCTTTCAAGCCGAAGGGGAGAATAGGCATAGACCAGGGCGCACGGGACGCACTCCTTCACCACGGGAAAAGTCTCCTGCCTTCCGGCATTGTCGGGGTGGAGGGCGACTTTTCGAGGGGGGAATGCGTCGAAGTAACTGCCGGGACGGACAGGGTGATCGCCCGCGGCATTGTCAACTACTCGTCTTCGGATATCGGCAAGATAAAGGGTACGAAAAGTGTTGAGATAGAAAAGAAGCTCGGCTATAAATATACGGAGGAAGTGATCCACAGGGATAACATGGTGGTCTTATGAACGCTATCGATGTAGCATTGAAAGCCCATGAGGCAAGCGACGCGGCAGCCCATCTCACCACTGAAGCAAAGAACAGGGTCCTCGGGACGCTCGAAGAGTTGCTCCATGAGCGGCAGGAGTTCCTTTTCGAGGAAAACAGGAAGGATATCGAAAAGGCAGGAAACGAGCTGCTGCCGGCAAGTCTCATCGAACGTCTTAAAATGGACGCGAAAGTCGTCGGTGAAATGGCGGCGGGATTGAGGGACGTGATCGAGCTGCCCGATCCTGTTGGGGAGATCGTGAAAATGTGGACGCGGCCCTCCGGCTTGCGAGTCGGCAGGATGCGCATCCCTATCGGCGTGATCGCCATAATTTATGAGTCCCGGCCGAATGTGACGGTCGATGCCTTTGCGCTCTGCCTTAAGAGCGGGAATGTGGTGATCCTCAAAGGGGGAAAAGAGGCGGCTTCACTCGAACCGGGCGCTCTTCAGCCTCATTACGGAAGCGCTTATCCGCTGCAACGTGCCGGCGGAAACGGCGCAGCTTATAGAGACGAGTGACCGGGCGTACCTTTATGAACTTTTGGGGTTGAGTGATTATATTGATCTGGTCATCCCACGCGGGGGAGAGGCATTGATTCGCAGTGTTGCGGAACATTCGAGGGTGCCCGTCCTCAAGCATTACCATGGCGTCTGCGCCGTTTTCGTGGACGAATGGGCGGACGAGGAGATGGCCCTGAAAGTGTGTCTTAATGCAAAGGTACAGAAACCGGCCACATGCAATGCCATGGAAACTCTTCTCGTGCATGAGGCTATTGCCCCGCGTTTTTTGCCGAAGATGGCCTCGCTCCTCCGAGAGGCGGGCGTGATAATAAAGGGGTGTGAAAGGACCCGGGAGATCGTTGCCGGCACTGATGCGGCAACCGAGCGGGACTGGTACGAGGAATACCTTGACCTGGTCCTTTCGGTCAAGGTCGTGCGTGATATGGACGAGGCGATAGCCCATATACGGACTTACGGCTCACAGCATACGGACGCCATAGTGACCCGCGATTACAACCGCGCGTGGCGGTTCCTGAAAGAGGTCAATTCCTCCCTTGTCCTGGTCAACGCGTCCACCAGACTGAACGACGGGTTCCAACTGGGGCTCGGCGCGGAAATGGGTATCAGCACAACCAAGCTGCACGCCTTTGGTCCCATGGGGCTGGAGGAGCTTACGGTGACGAAGTTTATAGCCTTTGGCGACGGGCAGCAGAGGGCCTGATGGCCATAGGGGTGTTCGGGGGGACTTTCGACCCGGTGCATATGGGCCATTTGAGGATCGCCGAGGAAGTGCGTGAGGCGTTTTCCATGGAGAGGGTCTATTTTGTTCCTGCGCGGATCCAGCCCTTCAAACAGCAGGGGAGAGGGGCTACTGCCGATGAGAGGGTCCGCATGCTTGAGATGGCGATGCGGGGCAACAGTTTTTTTCGGACGTCCTCGGTTGAGATCAGGAGGGGGGGCGTTTCCTATTCAATCGACACGGTGAAGCATTTTGCCCGCAGATTCGGAGAAATCTATTTTCTTATGGGCATGGATGCCTTCTCGGACATAGGTTTGTGGAAAGCCCACCAGGAGCTGTTCCTGTATGCGGATTTCGTCGTTATGGTGAGGCCTGGCAACAGACTCTCGGGACTTCCCGAAAACCTGTTGGGGGAGACGCGGCAGCTTGACGCTTCGACGTTCGAGCATGCGTCGGGCAAAAAGATCTATTTTCACCACATTACGCAGCTCGATATCTCGTCAACGCGGATAAGGGGGCTGGCGAGAACGGGGAAATCGATAACGTATCTGGTTCCCCATCCGGTTGAGCGATATATTATCGAGAAAGGATTATACAGGAATTAAGTGGATACGAAAGACAAGGCGGATGTGGCTGGACGGCTGGCGTTGGAAAAGAAGGCCGGGGACGTGGTGGTGCTCGATCTCTCGGGTCTCACGGATATCGCGGATTATTTCGTGATTGCGAGCGGCACGAGCGAGCGGCACGTGAAGACGATATCCGAGGCAATAGAGCACGAGGTGAAGGAGAAAGGGATAGCGCCCCTCTCGACGGAAGGCCACGAAGAAGGGCGGTGGGTTATCATAGATTACGGAGACGTGGTCGTCCATGTATTTCTCGAATCGCTCAGAGAGCTGTACGATCTTGAAAACCTCTGGATAGAAGCCAAGAGATACGTCATGGAATAAAAATAGAAATCAAGAGCGCGGGGTGTCAGATGGAGAAGGAAACGCTTGAATATTTCAGGAAAAAACTGCTGAAGCAGCGCGAGGCGATCCTGAACAAATCGAAAAAATTGAAAGAGGATTCGTATACACTTGGCACTGACGGTATCCAGGATATGGCGGACGCCGCGAGCAACGCGTATAACGCCGACATCCTGATGAGCCTGAGCGATAACGACAGGAACATGGTAAAAGAGATTGACTCGGCCCTCGATAAGATCGGATCCGGGACTTATGGCATATGCGAGGAATGCGATGAGCCGATCAATGAGAAGCGGCTTGAAGCAAACCCGGTGGCACGCTATTGTATCACCTGTAAGAGAATGATCGAGGAAAAGGGCGTATGAGCCGATGAAGTATAAGATCTCACTGCTTTTCTTTCTCCTCCTTTTCGTTGCTTACGTGCTGCTTTCTTTCCTGAATTCCGACAAGGTTCCACTCGATGTCGGCTTTGGAAAGCTTGAGACTACGGTCACCAACTATATCACCGGCGCCTTTGTGCTGGGCATAATTTTTTCCATCATTGCAAGTTTTTTCACCGATGCGCGAAGGGGCATTGCAAAGTGGCGCAGCGAAAGGAAGGAGAGGCGGAGGAATGAAGCCAACGACCTTTTCGAGAAGGCAAAGCTCTATGAGATGAAAGGCGATCCTGAAAAAGCGGAGGAGTATTTTAATCGCGTCATAATGTCGGCGCCTGATATGGAAGAAGCGTATTTGCTCCTCGCTGACATGCATGCGGCGAGGGGGGAGCAAGGTAAAGCGATTGAGACCCTCGACCTCGGTGAAAGGCGTCTCGGCAAGAGGGAAGCGATACTGCTGAAAAAGGCGAAAATCCACCGTGCCCAAAAGGATCTGGACGCTGTAGAGCGGGATCTGCTTGACGTAGTGCGGATCAAAGGGTTGAACCTTGAGGCCCTGGGGGCCTTAAGAGACCTCTACGTAGGCCGGAGAGCATGGGCTCAGGCGCTGGAGACAGAAGAGAGGGTGAAAAAACAGAGAAAGACGCCGGAGGAGGAACAGCGGTTCCTCGGGCTCCGGTACGAGACCGCGAAGGAGCGCTTCCTCAGGCAAGACCCCAGGCTCTACGAGGAAGTGCTTAAGGACATGCGGGAGATCATCAACGATGATAAGCGCTTCATCCCCGCTTATACGCTTTCGGCCGAAGTCTACAAGAATACGGGAAAACTGAACGACGCGGGCAGGGTGTACGGCCGCGGCTATGCGAAGACGGGCCATATTGTCTTCCTCCGGCGACTGGAGGACCTCTATATCGACAGGGGGGAGCCGGGCGTTATATTAAAGATTTACCGCCGGCTTCTCGAAGTAGCGCCCAGGAACCAGCTTCTCATGTTCTTCTACGCGCGGCTCTGCCTGAAGCTGGAAATGATCGATGAAGCAATCGACGTCCTGAAGACGCTGCTGGCGGAGGAGAAGGAATTCAGGGGGCTTCACCGGGCCATGGCGGAGGCATACATCCACCGGAGTAAGTTTGAGGACGCGGTCAAGGAATTTTCGAAGGCTTTTCCCATGAGCCAGGTGTATCTACCCTTTTATTGCGTGAAGTGCCAGGCCGTCCAAGAGGAATGGACTGATTTTTGCGAGACCTGTTATAGCTGGAACACGATAAATATCAAGCAGGAGGGCCTCTTTTTTCAGGAGGCCGAAAACTTGCGCGTGCTCTACGAGGAAAACTGGGAGGCTACATGACGGACGATCTTATTCTGGCTAACGACAACAAGGTTATCTTCCTTGTGCTTGACGGGCTTGGCGACATTCCGGACCCGGCCCACTCTTTCATGACCCCCCTTGAGGCAGCAAAGAAGCCGAATATGGATCGTCTTGCAGTCGAGAAAGGTGTGCTCGGACGCACCATCCCGGTGGGCATCGGCATCACGCCGGGCAGCGGCCCCGGCCATTTGAGCCTTTTCGGTTATGACCCTGCGCGTTACGCGATAGGCAGAGGCATCCTGGAAGTGCTCGGTCTCAATATGGACCTTGAGCCGAGCGATGTCGCCGCGAGGGGAAATTTCTGTACGGTGAAGGACGGCATCGTGACCGACCGGAGGGCGGGCAGGATAGAGTCCTCAATCGGGGAGCGGCTGTGCAAGAAGATATCGAGCGCTATCCCATCGGTAGAAGGGGTAAAGGTGCTCATCAAGCCGGGCGTCTCGCACAGGTTCGGGATCGTCTTCAGGGGAGAGGGCCTGTCGGACGAGTTGGAGGACGCGGACCCGCACAAGGACTGTAAGCCTTTCGCATTGGCAGCCCCGAAAATACCCGCGGCAGAGAAGACCGTTGCGGCCGTCAACACATTCATCAAAAAGGCGATGGACGTGCTCAGGGGAGAACCGGTGGCGAACGGGGTCCTGCTCAGGGGCTTCTCGAAGCACCCCGACATACCCCGGTTCCCCGAGAAATACCGGATGGATTCCCTGGCGATCACCACCTATCCCATGTACCGGGGGATCGCCAAGGTGTTGGGCATGAAGGTAGAGAAGGAGCCGGCGGACTACAAAGAGATGGTCTCCATTCTCCGGGAGCATTACGAGCGGTACCAATTTTTCTTCTTACACGTGAAAGAGACGGATGTCGCTGGAGAAGACGGCAATTTCAAGGAGAAGACAAGGGCGATAGAGTTCGTCGACACGATAGTGCCCGATATCGCCAGCCTGAAGCCGAGAGTGCTCGTCGTCACCGGCGACCATTCGACCCCTTGTCCCTTGAAAGGCCACAGTTGGCATCCCGTGCCGCTTTTGATTGTCGCGGATACCGGTGAGAGGGACGGCATCCCCTTTCACGAAAAGAATTGTCTGAAGGGCAGCATAGGGACGATATATGCGAAGGAGTTGATGACCCTCGCGCTTGCCTATGGCTCGAAGCTTGATAAGTACGGTGCATGATACCGAACCGGCCTCGAAGCTCCATCCTCAAGTCCGTTCTTGAGCTTATTTATCCGGTCTATTGCGGAGGATGCGGCGGGGAGGGAGAAGTGCTCTGTCATGCGTGCAGGCAGTCTTTCATCACCCTCGAAAATCCCTTCGTCTGTCCGTCCTGCGGCAGATGGACGGGCAGCGACGCCCTGTGCGGCGGATGTATCACCCACCCCCCATATTTCACGCGGGGGTTTTACATCTTTTCTTTTGAAGGCCCGCTCAGGGAGGCAGTTCATGCCTTCAAATTCGGGGGCAGGATTGACGTGGGAAGGTCCCTGATGCGTATGGGTCAGGATAAAATCGCCGCTCACGCCGGCGCCTTCGATGTGGTCATTCCTGTTCCGGTCACTTCGACGCGGCTGAAAAAGCGCGGCTTCAACCAGTCTTTTATCATCGCCGGAGAGATATCACGCATAACGGGTGCGCCCGTGAACTATTGGACGCTCGTGAAGGTGAAAGAGACTGAAGACCAGTACATGCTGTCGAAAGAGGAGAGAAAACGGAACATACGGGGAGCTTTCTCTCTGAAGGACGCACGTTCCCTCGCGGGCAAACGCCTGCTGCTCGTGGATGACCTTTATACTACGGGCAATACCGCGAGGGAGGCCTGCCGGACACTCCTGCGGACAAAAGCGAAGCAGATCCTCTTCTTCGCCCTTGCAAGAACGCCTTGATGAAAAAAACCCTGCTCATAGTCGTCGCGGTGTTTTCCGTCCTGGCCGGAATGGTGCTCGCGGCCCGGTTTTACCTGCCAACGCTTGCATTGCAGATGCTGGGCAAGGCCATAGACGGAACAGTGGAAGCGTCAAGCTCTAGCGTTTCCTTTCGCGGCGGGCTCCTCGTGCTGAAGCTCAACGGAGTGCGGATAAAGGGCAAGGTGGAAGGTGTTGTCCGGACGTGCGAGCTCCGGGTGCGCCCCTCAAAGGGGCTCTACGTCAAGTATTTCACCATTTCGGATTTCGATATCAAGATCGGAAAGGAAAGAGGCCATATAGGTTTTTATCCGGTGCCCGTGGAACTGGCGGAGATCCGGAAGGGCACGGTCGAGTATGAGGGGCACAAGTACGTGCTCCGTGAGATGAGGGTCACAAACTTCAACACGGGCGGCCAACTGGAATTCAGCATAGACGGAGGGGTCGAGGGACTGGGCAACCTGAAGACCAGGGGCGAAGGTATTTTCGGGGATAAGCGGTCGGACTTACAGGGCGAGTATTCCCTGTCGGGAGTAAACATGGCCCGCGTCTTCAAAAACTACGAGGGTCTGGCCGACTCAAGAGGCACCTTCAGCTACCGCGACGGGGTGTTCGTGATGGACGGTGACGTGCAGGCGCCCTACTTTTCGCTGATGGAAGACTTTCTGAAGCAGAGGCTGGCGTCCGAGAGGAATGCCTGCCGCATCCACTTGAGCCGGGTCGGCGACACCACGGATGTCACCCTGACCGGCCTCTCCTTCAAAGGTACGCCGCTTTTTTTGAAATTCTCAGGTACCCCGGGGCGGCTCACGTACCTAGAGTTGAATACCGGCTTCCTCGCCATTCCCGACCTGATGGACTATATAAACCCCGCTGTGTTGTCGGAAGGAGATTGGGGTCCCCTCTCTTTCGTTAAAGACGGCACTGTGCGAATCGGCCGTTTCGTGTTTCAAAGGGGAAAGCCCATTACCGCGGAGATAGAGGTGGCTAATGTCGAGGTGGGGGACGGAAGGGTCACGTTCCGTGGGGTGAAAGGCTTTTTGCGCCTGGACGGCAACGCGCTGGCATTAAGCGGTTTCGAGGGAAGACTGGGAGAGGGGCAGGTCTCCCGGGTAACAGGTCTCGTCCCCTTGGGATTGGACCGGGAAGTGGTCCTGAAGGGGCGATATGCCCTTGATCTCAGGGACCTCTCACGGCTTGCCGGGACGGACAAGGCAGAGATCCTCGCAGGGATCACCGAAGGAGATGTCAGCCTGCATGGTAGGCAGGGCCGGGGCTTCAGCGTCGAGGGCGCGGGGACCATTCGGGACAGCCGGTTCGTCTGGAAGCGCGTTGCCCTTGGGGCGTCGGGGAGCTACACGTTCAAGGACGGTCGCGTGACGTTCGCTCCGCTCGTGATAAGCGAGGCCGGGACGAGGCTCGTCATAAGGGGGAGCGCGGAAAAAGAGCGGGCCGACATGCAGGTGAAAGGCGTAATCGACGGGCGCCAGATAGACCTCGTGCTCGACCGCCCACATCTTCTGGACGGGTCCGTGAGCGTCGACGGCGAGGTGGGGATAAAGGACGACGCTTTCGCCCTCAAGGGGCGTCTCTCTATGACGGACCTTTCCTTCGAGATCCCCCGTATGATGAAAAAGGGGCGCGGGGTAGAGAGCGCAGCCGTGGTGTCATTGCACTTCGAGAGGGGCGGCGACCTCTGCGTGGATAGCCTTCTGTACACGCTTGGCCCTCTGGAGGCCGCACTTAGCGCGAGGGTCGGGAAGGGGAGGATCTCCCACATGCATGTGGTTCTGGACGTCCCCAAAGTCGAGCGCCTGCCGGGGCTCTTTTTTTTTGACAATGGCGAGGCCCACGGAGACCTGAAGGCCGACTTGCGCGTGGAAGATTTGCCGTACCCCGTAACAAAGCTTCCCGTGATGCAGGGACACCTTACGTTTCGCGGAGACATCCTGCATCCTCCCACGCTTGCGAAGGCCCTCACCGGCATCGACCTTGTCTGCGCGTTCGAGGGAGAGCGGTTTACCATCGACCTGTCGGGGCTGCGTGTGGGAGGAAGCGTGCTCGCGAAGGCGCGTCTCGTTATCGCGGGCCTCGATGCGCCTAAGTTTAACCTTCGGGTCGACATGGACTCTTTTGACCCCGCTGATTTTGCGGGGATACACAGGAAGCGGTTCAGGGTGCCGGTGATCGCCGCAGGAAGTCTCACGGCCAGGTCGACAGGGGAGTTTCTGCTGAAATCAAAGACGGTGCGCTTATCCGGCCTGGCCTGCCGCGACGTGGTGATGGAGGGCACGTTCGGAAACAGGAGGCTCGCGGTGACGCAGGGGCGGATCGAGGCAGGCAAGGGTGAGCTTGTGCTTCAGGGAACTGCATATCTCGGGTCCGTTCCCAGGTTTAATGTGATGGGGCGTTTGTCGGATGTGACCGCTCAGGAGGTCCTTGCGCTTTTCGGGGGCAAGCAGGACATCTTCGAAGGCACGGGGTCGGTGTCGGCCGACCTCAGGTTCGCCGGGAGAGACAGTGATGTCCTCGCGAAGAGCGCGAGCGGTACGGTGAGCCTCGCGAGCCGGGACGGGGTGATCACAAGATGGAACCTCCTCTCCAAGATCCTGGCCCTCACCAACGTGTACGACCTTTTTCGGGGACGGGTCGACCTGACGCGGGAGGGTCTCGTGTACAAAAGGCTCAGCGCATCCTTTGACGGGAATAATGGCGTGTTTCATACGAATGATTTTTTTATAGACAGCCCCTCCATGCTTATCACCGGCATGGGGGACCTCGACGTGGGTAAAAAGGAGATCGACGGCAGCATGACGGTATCGCCTCTCGTGACAACGGACAAGATCATAAACTTGATCCCCCTGGTGCGCAGCATTATCCGTGAGAGGAAGAGCGGTTTTCTGTTCTTTGTCTACAATATCAAAGGACCGGCCCAGGACCCGGAGGTAAAATCGAGCTATGTCCAGAGCGTGGGGGCGAGGATTGGCTATCTGCTTCGCAATACATTCCAGCTCCCGAAAGGTGTCTGGGACGAGCTTAACAAGGAGTTGCAAAGATGAGGATCGCCATTATCGGGGCAGGGAAAGTCGGTATTGCTCTTGGCTATGTTTTGGGGAAGAAAGGCTTTGATGTGGTCGCCGTCGCATCGAGGCGGCAGTCCTCACTCGATACGGCAAAGACCTACATCGGGGCTGACTGTTTCACCACGCTCGATAACAGGCAGGCCGTGGAGATGGCCGACGTGGTGGCGGTCACGACACAGGACAGGGAGATAAAGAACGTGGCTGCGCAAGTCGCAGCCCTTGAGGGACGGCTCGAGGGAAAGTTGTTTTTTCACACGAGCGGGGCCCACGCCTCGTCCGAGCTCTCTCCTCTGGAACAAAGGGGCGCATCCCTAGGCTCGCTGCACCCCCTTCAGACTTTTCCTGATATTGACGCCGGTATAAGGAGCCTTCCTGATACCTATATCTTTATCGAAGGCGATAGCAAAGCGCTTCCCGCGCTTCGGGAGATCGCATCAGCCATAGGGGCGGAGGCCGTCGTGATAGAGAGCGCGAACAAGGTGCTCTATCACCTTTCGGCGGTTTTTGTGTGCAATCTGCTCGCCGGCCTCCTCTATGCGGGGGAAGGCGTTATGAAGCGCATCGGCATCGACCTCAAACCCTTCTATCCGATCATCAGGGCGACGCTCGCGAATATAGAGACCAGGGGACCGCTCCTCTCGCTCACGGGACCGGTGGTGAGGGGGGACGCGGGCACTGTCTCGTCCCACATAGACGCTATCGGAGATATGCCGCTCCATGAAAAAGTCTACAAAGACCTCTCCCTGATGGCCCTGGAGATGGCGCGGCAGAGGGAGACGCTCACAGAAGAACAAATAGCGGCGCTCAAGGGCCTTTTGGAACGGGCAGACTAGACATTTCGGGGACAACCCGGTTCTGCCCCGGCAGGTCACTTCAGCTTCGGGTCTATGCCCTGGAATCCGCATTCCGGTATATAACAGGTCACGTTGATAAATTCGCAACCGTGGTGGCACATCGGACATTCCTCCGGCGGCTGCGGCGCCTGCAAGGTATAGCCGCAGTCATTGCATTTCCAGTAAGGTGCCGATGCCGTTTCTTTTTCTTCGATCATGGATCCCTCCCCATAATTTGCTTATGCCCCCAGGCGCGCTAGATGGAGTTTTCCCAACCTTGTCCAAAATCTGCAAAGGGCCTTATCTCCTGAATTTCAAAGGTGACCGCCGCATGCATCATTTTAGCAGCGGCCTCTCCGGCCTTTGCCGCGAGCTGGGCCTTGAGGGCATCTATCTTCTCACCCGAGGTCTGACACTCAACCATCTTGAGATAGACCCTCACTCCCTTCCACTCAGGCGGAGTCTGCCCCGGCTCCATTATCATGAAGACTGCGTTCGGATTCTCCTGGAGGTAGGCGAGGGTTCGATTCTTGCCGCACCCCATGAGTATGGTCTTGTCGTCAACCATCTGGGCGGAACCAAAATATGCGATGTTCACCTTTCCATCCCTGCTCGCCGTGGCGAGGGCGTCTAACCGGGGCATCTTATTGAAATACTTCTTTAGATCCTTCGACATACGTCCTCCTGAAGTAATAGGTTTCTGGTATCCCAAACTACGCTCCTCTAGAATTTAAGTGCAGAAGGCATGCATTGTCTATAGTGGCGTGGCCTTTTTTTGCGTTTGTTTCGTTCGATAATGGTAAACATCTGTGATGTCGCGGGTATTCAATTGGCCGATAGGCGCGGGTAAAAGCTTGCTTTCCTAGTACGTTTGTTATTGCCTCTCAGCGTCAATGGGCGTAATATCTTTGAAAAGGCAGCTTGGCCTGTTAGGTTGTTGTGCGAGATGTACGTGGGCGGTGGTAGGGACGTAATTTCATTTTGTACGTTGCACTTCCTCGACGCGGCATAAGGCAATGAATGAAAGCACGTCCGTAGCATCCCTTAAGTCTTACCAAAATGATAAGGAGGCGAAAGTATATGAAGAAATTAGTGGTGTTATTTGTAGCTACAACGTTTCTTGCGATTTGTACGTTGATTGGCTGTAATCAATCACAGGAGCCGCCGAAACCAGCGGCAGCTCCAGCACCGGAGCAGGGAGCGTCTGCCGTGCCTGGGGCGCCGGGAGCGTCTGAAGTGTCTGAAGCACCTGCTTCTTTGCCACCACCCATCGCTTCTCAGACACCTCCGGATGTAATAGCGATGCCCGATACGAGCGATGTTTACGCTGCTCCTGATATTGATGCGGACTTGTATTTCTGGAATGGTTCGTGGTGGCGCCTATGGCAAGGTCGCTGGTATAGCTCACATTACTATGACCGAGGCTGGGGTTATTATAATACTGTGCCGAGCTTTTATTTTGATATAGACCCAGGTTGGAGAGGATACTACAGAAACCATAATTGGTACGGGCACCCTTGGAACTATGAACGGATTCCTCACCAACAACTTCAACAGAACTGGAAGAGCTGGCATAATGATCGACATTGGGAAAAGCAAGGAGCTTGGGGCGTCCAGAGCTATCAGCCTCGATCACCACAACAGAGACAGGTACTAAGACAGCAAAGGGAACAGCAATATCAACAGAGGCCTGAGGTTCAGCAACATCAGCAACAGAGACAATCTCAAGTTCAGAAAGCCCAGGCTGAGAAGCCTCAGGGGCAGCAACATCAGGGCGAGAAAGCCCAGGCTCAGAAACCTCAGGGCCAGCAACATCAGCAACAGATACAACCTCAGGGCGAGAAGGCCCAGGTTCGGAAACCTCAGGGCAAGGAACCTCAGGCTCAGAAACCCCAGCAACAGGTACAACCCCAGGCTCAAAAACCTCAGGCTCAGCAACATCAGCAGCAGGTACAACCTCAGGCTCAGAAACCCCAGCAACAGGTACAACCCCAGGCTCAAAAACCTCAGGCTCAGAAACCCCAACAACAGGTACAACCTCAGGCTCAGAAACCCCAGGGCAAGGAACCGCAACACCCTGGGCCTCAAAAAAAGCCCAAAGGAGCTGAGGCAGGACATGAAAAGTAGAATATAAGGAAAAGTTTAAAACCATAACATGGGGTGGCGGTAGGGACGCTGTTTCATTTTGATTCCTGAGAAGAAAGTGCCCTTTCTGAAAGGATCAATCGTCACCATCGTTGTGTTACCACCATCGTGAAGATGAACTTCTTAGGCAAGGACACGCTGACTATTTGGGCCAAGAATACCTTCATGCTAATACAAAGAGACGATATGCAGCCTTCCAGGGTCTTTTTCAAGGCCCAAGGGGCCTTGGCCCACCTCTTTATGTTGCAGGCGATCAGCTTGCATGCCACGGCAAAGCATACTTTTGCCAGCCGGCGCACCCGAAGTCTGCCGATTCCGTGCGCTCGTTTCAGTTCGGAGTTCGTTGCTTCGATCCCTGCACGAATCTTGTACCGGTCCTTCCATTCAGTGGTCTGCTGGATGGCATACATCTGATCCCGCAGGCGAAGCTCGGCAGTGATCTCCAGACGAAAGTCCCCGACCGTTTCACGGGCCTGGCAGCCTTTGTTGCGGTGGTTCGGAGCTCTTACCGGGCACCTATCGAGCATCGTGCACGATCGACAGGCGTTTCCGTCAAAGATCGCATGGAGAGAACGACGGGTGCTGTTGTTGCCGCTCAGTATGCGATGGTCTATGGGACTATTACCCATGGGACATCGGGTCACCAAACCTTCCGAGTCGAAGGAGAAAAGGTCTCTGCCCACGATATCGTCGGAGAGCCTGCTGCGGTTGACGGGCGTGACGAATTCGATACCTTGCTCTATGACCTTTGCCGCTGAAGGGACAGACGGATAACCGCCGTCGGCAAAGAGCGCTTCGGGCTTCAACCCGGCAGCCTCCAAACGTTCGATAACAGGAAGGGCCTTGCCGATGTCGGATCTGGCGGCGCCATGCACCTCATAGTCTGTGATGATTTCGGTTTTTCCGGTATTCTTGCACGTCTCCGTAACATGAAGGCTGTATCCCGGCCCTTTATGTCCGCAGGACGCATCCGGGTCGTAAGGGGATTGAAGGGTTGCTCCTTCACTCTTTTTCTTCACCTGGACCTTGGACGATTCTTGGTCTGAGGTGAATTCGCATTGTTCGGAGAAAAGGCGCTTCAACAATTGGTACGGCTCATTGCCTGTAAGTTCATTATCCTTCTCGAAGATAACAATAAGGTCATAGAGATACTGCGCCAGTTCTTCCAGCTTGATCTTCTGCTCGGCCGGACCCAATCCGAACCAACCCTCGGGTTCGCTTGAATGCCATTCCTGAATTGCCTTCGGGACTCTCGACAATTGATCTTCATTCAGACTCTTGAGAAACTGGGTGAGCGTATTCGAGAATAGAGCCAATCTGCCTCGTACACGAATGTTCGAGATTATGTGGGTAGAATCAAGCCGCTGGCTGGAAGACGAGAGGCCAAGTTTGCTTATCGCTGAATCTCTGATATTGTCGAATACATGGCGGACCAGCTTCATCTCCGGGTCTTTGGCGGCCAATCGCCTGCGGAACTCTACAAGAGAGCGACGGGACAAATAATCTTCCTCATCGCTGACATCCAAGGCGTATCGCCACCGGGTGTCAAAGCTGAAGGTGTCGAGGGCCTCCTGGTCACTCAAGTTGCTCCACTCCTGAAGGAGACACAAACCCAAAAGACGCGCAACGCTGAAATTAGGCCGGCCTGTTGTGCCGTACAGAATCGCATAGCGATCTTCGTTCCTGAACAGGATTGGAAATACCTCGCCTCTAAACAGGTGAGCCCATGAAGACTCAAGACGGTTCCGCAAAGAGGGGGACACCTGCGTCTCCACGCCGAGTAGTTTTTGTTGAGGTGGTGTTTTCTTATACATGACATATTCTATCATTGTATGTAATTAAATACAATAGTTATTTGTGGAGAGTTACTTCTCAGGAATCCATTTTGTACGTTACATTGCCTCGACGCGGCATAATGTAATGAACGAAACCACGTCTCTACCGCCACCCTCAATGAACCGAGTCAGGAATCGGTCGTCGAACGTACGAACTATGAAAGTTTATACATACTCAGAGGCCAGAGAGAAACTGGCTGTGATCATTCTCGCCCGCCTGACTTGATCCTATTCGCCCCCTCAGTCTTCGAAGTTCCCCGTAGGCCCCTTGTCACCTTTGAGACTTTTTGCCCGCTCGATGATTTGCTCCTTGGTCCAGTGCGCCTGGTCTTCGAGGGCGCTCCCCTTGGGACCCACGTCGTAAGAGCCGGCCTTGAGAAGCGCCTCGATGGCGAGCCGGTCCGTGTCCCCGGAATTCAAGACCTCGGTCATCATCTTGAAGGCGAACTCTTCCACCCCTTTCGCCATCCGCTCGCGCACCGTGGCCGGCTGCGCCAGGAGCTTATTCTCGAAGGGCAGGTTCAGGTTTTTGTAATCCCCTTTCTTCCATCCCTTGCTTTCGGCATAGGCAACTATTTCAGTCCAGAGATCCTCGGTCACCCCTTCGCCCTGGCGTTTGATGAAATTGCCGCCGGCGTCCAGTTGGGCGTTGCCGTAGTCGTTTACCTCCAGCCCCCAGGAAATCATCTGCAAGGCGGTCGCGACGTTTGCCTTGGTGGTTGCAGTCTTGGCGGCGATTTCCCGCAGCCGTTCGGAACTGTTGCCCGACGTTCCATGCTGGGCGCCGCTTACTTTATAGGGAATGAGGGCGCGGTGGATCTCGGCGGTGAGTTCCACCTGGATACCCGCATCTGTTGCCTCGATGCCGTGGGTGGTGCCGTTGTTGAGGGCAATCCAGTCGGGAAAGATCTTGTAGGCGTTCAATCCCTGGATCAGGAATTTCGCCTCGGGGACGGTAGAAAGCCCCTCTTTGCCCTTGATTTCGCCTACCTCGGTTTCAAGCCCTGCCCATTTCGGAATGAATGGGTTCAGCTCGAGATTAGCGAGGAGGTTCTGGTCGTCGGGCAGGTGGGAAGCATCAATGGCGATTGAGGTCAAGCCCGCATCGAACATGGTCGGCACCTCGACCTTTGCGGCGGCAAGGTCTTTGTCGCTCTTGATCCCGTAGTGGTCTGCATGGACGGCGACCGGCACGGTGATGGCGAGCTCGTTGCAAATGCTGTCGACGATGCGCGCCATGTTCCAGTAATTGACGGCGCAGTATGCCTTCTGGCCCCCCTCCGACTTGGCGATCTCGATGATGAGAGCTGCCCTGGCCCTTTGAGCGGCCTTGAGGGCGCCGCGGATGACAAAATAGTTCCTCCCGTTGCAAGCCATGGCAATCGCATGCCCCTTGGCGAGCATAGCCCGGTCTATCACTTTGCCGCTGACAATAAGCGCCTTGGAATTGGGGAAAAGCTCCCGGATGTTGGGGGGACGAAACTGAAGGGCCCTTTCAAAATCTGCCGAATAGGTCATATGTCACTCTCCTTATATGGAAGAAAAGATGAACAGCATCTCCTGCTATTTCATTGTAGAGCAAAGCATCCACGGATTCAAGGAATGAGTATTATTATTCAGCGACAAAGTTCCGCCCGGACATATTTCGCTCTTGCCATTATGCGGCGAACAGACGATACTATGCATAGAAGGTGAGGCGAAGTGCCGGCAACAGCGCGTCTGAAGAACCAGAAGGCAAAGAGACACAGCGGCGGCCGTTTCCAGGACATCCTTGAAGCCGCCCATCTGCTCAGCTCAAGCACTGTCCCCGAAAAGGTCGTCGAAAACGTCCTCGTCGGTCTGTGCGAGCGGCTCGGCAAGAGGTTCCGCTGCGTCTTGCTTGAGGGGGACGACTTGAGGCTCCGTTTCTGGGCAGGCGAGCACAGTTGTCCCATAGAAGGTCTCAAGGTCGTAAGCGGCAGCATTGTCTGGGATGCCGTAAGGAGAGGTGAAGCCCTCAACCTGACAGACCCCCGGCAAACAGACGGGTACAGCCACAGCTTGCCTCAACCGATCAAGATCAAATCCGTGATACCTTTGGCGTACACCGATCCGATAACCGGGCAGCCAAAGAAGCTGGGCGCTTTGATCGTCGATTCAGGGCAGGCGGGCGAGCCGATCCCGGAGGAGGACTTTGAATACCTGCGGGTAATAGGCGAGCTTATCAGCGCTATTCTCGGGAGGGCCGAGCTTATCCGTCAGCTCATGACGTCCTGTCGCCGGCAGGAAGCTATCCTGATGGAGACCGCCCATAATTTTCGGAACAGTATCGCGGTTATCGGGGGTTTCGCCCAGCGCGTCGCGCAACTGGCCGGAGATACGGAGCTCGCCGAAAAGGCCACGCACCTCCACGAGGAAGTGAAAACGCTGGAAGGCCATCTCGCCGTGTTTGAGAAATGCATGAGCCTGAAACCGTAAGAAGGGCGGCCCGCCGACAACAGAGAAAAGAGAAAAGAAGAAAAACTTGTGCGTCAGGAGCGGATCGCGATAAAGACAAGAATGAGTATGGCAAGGGCGACCCGATAGTACGCGAAGAGATCAAGCGTATGGCGCTTCAGGTACTGGATAAGGAACGTCAGGCTCAAGACGCCGGAGAGGAACGCGCAAAAAGCCCCCACCACGTAGATCGTGCTCTCATACCCTTCGACAAGAGGCACGTGCCTTGCCTCATAAAAAGAGACCCCGAGTACAACGGGAATTGACAGGAGGAAGGCAAAATCGACAGCCTCCCTTCTTCTCAGCCCCAAAAGTATTCCCATGGTAATGGTGATGCCGCTTCGTGATACGCCGGGGATAAGGGCAAAGGCCTGGGCGATGCCTATAATCAGGGCCAAGCTGTAAGAGATGCCCCGCTCGCCCATGTGGACCCTCTCGGCGAGGAGCATAAGCAGCGATATCGCGATGAGGCTGAAGACGGAAACGTAAGGGGTCCTCAGGTAATACTCAATGGGGTTCTTGAAAAGAAGCCCCAGGACCACGGCGGGCACGGTACCGAGAGCGATCTTCAGCAGCAGGGAATCGCGGAAAGAGCCTTGGCGCATCTTAGCCAGATCGTCCCGGCACATATAGACGATCCTTCCCGTGTAGACGGCGAGAAGGGCAAAAGCGGTTCCAAAGTGCACCATCACGTCGTAAATGAGCTTGTCCACATTCCCGGAGTCTACTTTAAAGAGCCATGGCACGGCAATGAGGTGGGCGCTGCTGCTTATCGGGATAAACTCGGTAACGCCCTGCATGGCGCCCATAAGAACGCTCTGCGTTATTGTCATCTCATAACACCTCCGGGCATATCTGCCTGATCATTCCGCAATTGCGGCCGGGGCTTCGAGGATGCGCCGGGATCCATGCCGGCGCAAGCCATGCACGGAGTATAGCGCTGTTTTACACGATGATCAACTGAAAAAGCCGATCTTTTGTGTCAAAGCCGATCTTTTCTCAAGCTGATGCCCTTCTCCGTGCGCCTGCCGTCAGCCATGGTTATCTTCAAGTCAGGCGTGAAAAAAAATGATGGAGCGTCTCTACCAGTTTCTTTATAATCTCGGTTATTCCGACCCCATCCATCCAGTGGTGGTGCACGTCCCGATAGGTATCCTTACCGGTGCGCTCGTGCTCGGTGTCCTGTCATTTTATTTCCACGGCCCGATGATGGGACGGGCAGCCCGATACGCCGTCATTATCTCCTTTATTTCTCTCTTTCCGGCAATGCTTTTTGGCTTAATGGACTGGCAACACTTTTTTGCCGGAGGCCGGCTCTTCCAGATCGAGATAAAGCTCGCCCTCGCCTGCGCGCTCCTCGTCTCGACCTTCGCAGCCATGATCGCCGGCCGGGGGAGAGAGCAGACTTCCGGCCGCGCCACGCTGCTCTATGCATTTTGCCTCTTTCTTGCTGTGGGTCTCGGTTACTTCGGAGGACAGCTCGTGTACGGGGGCAGGGTCCCTCCGGGTCCACGGGAGCTGAGGGTGGGCGAGAAGTTATTCCTGGGCAATTGCAGCGGTTGCCACCCTTACGGCGGCAACATCGTTGACGCAGGTTTTCCGGTCAAGGGGGCGCCGCCCTTGAAAAGTGGCGAGGCTTTTATCGGGTGGATACGCGATCCCAGGCTCGATAACGGGGCCCGGGGCGTGATGCCCCCATTCCTTCCCTCAAGGATTTCCGATGCGCAGGCAGGAGAACTGCGCCGTTACATCCTCAGCGTGACGGGCGCCGGGACACAGGATCCCGCTTGCGAGGCCGCAATTCCCCGAATCGTCGTGCGGACGACGCCGGAACATGTCGAAAAAGGAAGGCGGCTTTTTCAGGTGAACTGCACCGGTTGCCACACAGTTGACAGCACGGAGAAAATTGTAGGACCGGGCCTGAAGGGGATACTCAAGGGGAAAATCCTCCCCGTGGGGAACATGCCTGCCACCCCGGAGAATATCTTCAGACAGCTCAGATGCCCTTACGAGGAGATGCCCTCTTTTGCAGGGAAGTTATCGGACGACCAGGTAGCCGACCTGATCGCATATTTGTTCACCAGGTGACAGATTAGCCGGGCATTTATGCACGCATCCCTCTGCAGTAAAGCGAAGCGCCAGCGTTCACTCATCCATCCACCCGGCCAACGATGAGCACCCTCTTCGTGCCTCCTTGCCCAATCGCTCCAGCACAGTTCCGCGGACCCCTACGTACAGGACATCTCCCTTGAGGGATTCGCCGGCTACCGCCTTGAGCACGCGTCGTCTATCAAAAGGGAAGCCCCGCGTCACCATGGAGAGGAACCTTAGTCTGTCTTTGAGCGTGACCCGTCCGGGAACAGACAGGCTCAGTTGGACGAGGATGCGGACTATCGTTTTCTGATCGATTTTTCCGAAACGGATGTCTTCCACATCAAGAAGACGAAAGCCGCCGGACCCCAGGACAAAGACGTTGCAAGCCTTCATGTCGGCGTGGCTGATGCCGTTGCGAAAGAGTGCGGCAAGGAATGAAGAAAACGCCCGGACAAGGCTCAGCCTAGCGGAATAATCCATTGTGTCGTACGACCGATCGAGGAATACATCGAGTTCCTCTCCCATCCCCTCCAGGTCCTCCATGGCGATAAAACCCTTACGTCCCCGGGACGGCTTGCTCATGCAGAATGCCTGCGGTATCACTGGTAGTTCCATATATTCGACTGCCACGTGGTTTCGCCACGCCTTTTTGAGCCTCCTTTCTTTTGCATACACCTTACGGACGTGCTCGGTGTGTCTCTCGACAACCACCTTTCGGTCTTGCTTGATAACAGAGACGAGCTGCCCGAGACCCCGGTCCTCATGGCTCTTTATGCAAACCCCATCCCCTGTTGCGAGCAGTCTCGATGTAGTCCTGAAAGCCCGTTTCTTCTTCCGTTTAACCCAGCGCGCTCCGAATCTCTCGAGCTCTTTTTCAACCCTGCCTCTGATTTCAGGCTTCCCGTACGCAGCGAAAAAAAGGTCCTTCTCCCCATCACTCAGCCGTCCATAAAGACCGAAGAGCATGTGACTGAGGTTGGAAGTCTCATCCGCAAGGGTAAAGCACATCTTGAAGGTCATTTTGTGAAGATCGATGATGCACGGACCGGCATCTCCGAAAAGGATATTGCCCGGGTGAAGATCATTGTGCCGGACCTTTGCAGAGGCAAGTTTTTTTACAAGGGCGGCAATCTCCGAAAGACGGCTGCCCCGTCGCTCCACGGTGTCTAATTCAGAGAAGATGTCTCTGCTGTCAACCCATTCCCGGATGCTGTAAGAGAAACGGCGCCCCTGTCCGTATCCTAGGGGAAGGGGAGTGGGCACAGACAGTTCCCGTAACCGCAGGGCGGCCTTGTATTCCTTGCGCCCGCGAGAGAAGAACAGGTTTCTGAGAAAGGCAACGATACCCTCTTCACGGAAACACTTCACAAAGAGACGGCCGCCTTCGTAGGGCAGCACGAAACGCGGCCTGCGCTCTGCATCCGTTGGGACGACCTCTCGGATTACCTTCTCCAGACCCTCCGCTTCCAGCCACCACACCACGCCATTTTCCTCAAAGCGATGCAGCCCGTTAGTCACGATTCTCCCCGATGCATAGGACCTTCCGATATGCTCTCAGCGTCCCGTTTATATTATAGTCAGGAGAGTTCATTTCCGCGGCACTCCTTTGCTTCTCTTCCCTCATCCGGCAAAAATCCCGGCTCAAGGCATCACTCAGTATCGTCGGCCAAGGAGGTGAATCAACAGGCCGGGGCGCCGGTTCGTAAGTCGAGCCATGCCGGCGAAAGCCATGCACGGAGTATAGCGCTCTTCTGCACGATGATCAACTGAAAAAGGCGATCTCTCAGGGCCAATGCCTGTTTCCCGCCCCCTTGACTGCATCGCCTCCTGGCGGTAGTATTACTGTCGTTCCGATACGTTTAATGGGCCACATAGGAACGCAAGGAGACGGATGCAGGGGATGACGATATGGGCGGCATAGACGCACAGCCGGGCGCTGTGGAGACGTCCGGCCCATCGACCCGCGTTCCCCTTGTCTCGGTGATCATCCCCACCTACAACTACGGCCGCTACCTCGGGAAGGCCCTCGCCTCTTGCAGGGACCAGACATACCAGGGGCTGGAGATCATTGTCGTGGACGACGGGTCCACGGATGACACCAGGGGCGTGGTGGAGCGGTTTGGACCTGATCCGGTCTATATTTTTCAGGAAAATCAGGGCGTCTCGCGGGCGAGAAACACGGGGCTCGATCGTGCGCGGGGAGAGTTGATCACGTTCCTCGACGCCGACGATTACCTGCTTCCCGATTCCATTGCCGCCAGGGTGGAAATCCTCCAGAGCCGGCCGGACATCGGCATTGTCTTCAGCGACACCTATTCCTGCGATGGAGAGGGGAACCTTTCGTACAAGGAAAAGGGGAGAAGAGATAGTGTTTCCGAGCGATTCTACGAAGATCTTCTTCTCAGGCACCTCCGGTTTCAGACGAGCGCCGCCATGATGAGGAGCAGTCTGGCAAAGAGGTTCTCTTTCCCGCCGGAACTCTCGAACGGCGAGGACATCGTCTACTTTTCAAAGGTCTTCTTCGCTGCAAAGGGCTACTTCCTCGCGAGACCCACTGTCGTCAACCTCCACCACGAAGACAGCCTCAGGCACAACGTTGATGAGGTCCTGCGGCAGGATATGGCGTTTGTCGGCGCGGTCCTTGACGACCCTTTCTACGGAGGGGCGCTTGAGTACATGCGCAATGAGCTGACTTCTAAGAGGCATTTGGATCTTTTCAGACGGCTCTATCTTGCGCATGAGGGGGCGCGGGCACGCCGGCATTATATGAAGGCCATCGCCGTAAGACCGGTGAGTCTTTTCAAGCTAAGCTACCTCTCGAAGGCAATAAGGTCCTTTTTTATGACGCGGCGATAGCTGCTTTGGCCGTCCGGCGAAATCAGGAATCCTCCGCAAGCATTGGGCTGAATGCTGATACTATGCGTGACTCATCTTCTACACCAACAAATTTATTCTTCTGCAAAATTAACGACTTATAGAGACAGAAAGAGGGCGTGGCACTACAAAAGAGGTTGGGGTTACGGGATCATGCCTCATCTGACTCTGTCCTGTTTATCAGTTTCACTGTAGAGGGGACGGCGACGCCCGCTGCCTGGAACACCTTGCCCGTGTCACCCCTGAGTTCCGTTCTGATGATCACGTTTTTCCCGACAGCCGACACTTCTATTTCCTTGAGATGATCGAGATCACGGATCAGCCTGTCCCATTCGAGCTTCCAGCCTTTCTTCGCAAGCCTGGTCTTGAGCTCTTTCATGAGGATAAGCGCCAGGAAGCTGCAAAAGACATGACCTCTTATCGTCTCGGTCCTCTTGTGGAAGATGGGCCGTGTGTTGAGCACGGATTTCATCGTCCTGAACGCCTGCTCCACCATCCAGAGGTTTTTGTACTGTCTTGCCACGTGCTCCGGTTTAAGGGACGTGTTCGTGGCGAGCACCCACTTGCCGTCGTAGCGCGCCTCATCGGCAATCTTGTCGTTGTCGATCGTCACTGCATTCCTCTCCATCCTGACGTACTTCCTATAGCCTTTATTCCCGATGAGGCCTTTCGTCCCCTTCGTCAGGCGCTCTTCGAGCGCCGCGACTATGGCCTGCCTATCATGAGCATCTTTCTTCGCCTGGTCTTCATTGACGCAGACGATATAACGCTTGCCTCCGTGCAGGACTTCCTTTACCTTCAGGTTCTCTTCCACCTCATGATAGCGTCCGGCTCTGGAGAGAACATCTGTTCCTATCTCCTTTTGGCTTCTCATCCTGACGCCCAGGATATAGTCGATGTGGTTTCTTTCGAGTTCGGCGATTGTTTCCCTGCTTATCATCCCCCTGTCGGCGACTATGCATATCCTGCCTATGCCGAAGCGCTTTTGCAGTCGTGTGACGACGGGGAGAAGGGTCTTTACGTCGGCCGTGTTGCCGGGCCACATCTCGGAGCAGAGGGGAGTGCCTGATCGGTCCAAGACGACGCCGACCACCATCTGCAACAGATCAGGCCGGCTGTCCTTCGAGTTACCATACTCCCCCAAGTAATCCCCCTCGCCCTCGAAGTAGATGCTCGTCGTATCGAAGAAGGCAAGGGTGAGGTCGGCAAAGAGATCCTTTCTTTTCTCGAAGAGCTTCTCCTCCACGATGTCCTTCACACAGCGGGGCGAGAAGGGCGTAGCGTCTGTTTGATCCGGAAGAGGTTCACCGAGCCATGCCATCGCCCGGTAGAGATGGTGAAGAGCGATATCTTCTGTCCCTTCTATCCGGTAGTCCTTCTGCCATTCGTCGCAGGAGCGGTCGGAACCGGTTTCTGTGAGACGGTGGAGCACTGTAAGAAAAAGGGCTCTTTCGAGGGGAAACTGGAACTGGCGGCGGGCAAGAAGATCATCGAGAACTTCCCGTATGCCGAGTTCGTTCCAGAGACGACCGAAGATAAGCAGTATGCCTATCTTCGTATCTTTCGCCGGAGATGCCTCCCCCTTCTCATAGGCATCCAGAAGGGCGAGTCTTTCAGAGAACCGGGCGCCCGAACGGAGGAGGCTGTCAATGGCACCGCTTTCTTTAAGGAGATCGGTCCGGCCGATGGTTCCGATGACCTCCTGTTTCACCTTTCCTTCATCCCTTCGATTGCGGACGATCTGGAGATACTCCCGGGGTCCCGACTTCTTGGTTCTGAAGAACATATCACCACTATACTAAATACTATTATCCTACCTGTCAAGCAAATAGTGGTAATAACGTGGCACTACGGAAAGGGCCGTTTTTCAGATTATTGCCCGAAAACCCGCATAAATACGTGGGTCGATTGGCAAAAATGGGGGAAAACTGTAGAAGATGAGCGTGAAATTCACTGTGCCGCCCCACCCGGCTTAATCCGACAGGGCCGCATAGTACGCCCTCTCCGTCTCCTCCACGTTCCGCTGTTGCGGATATTGTTCCATCCATGCCCTTGCGACGATGCGTGCGGCCGCGCGCTTTTCGGGGTCCACATAGAGGGCGATGGCGGCCGCCAGCTCGTGGCTATCGGCCGGGTCATCGATCACCTTTCCCCCTTCCTGCGAGGCGATCACCTGGGCCGCGCCGTTGAATCTCGTTGTTACCGTCGGCAGCCCACTCGCGAGGGCTTCGAGCACGGTAAGGGAACAGGAGTCGTAAAACGTCGGATGGACGTAGATGTCGGCAGCCGCATAGTAGTGCTCCATGGGGGAGAGAGGGCCGGTGAACATCACCCTGCCTGTTATGCCCAGCTTCCTCATAAGCCTCCGGTAGCGCCGGGGTCGGCCCCGGCCTGCGACAAGCAGGCGGAAATCGCGGTTGGGGAATTGTCCGGCGAGCAGGGCCAACGCGCGCAGGAGCGTCTCAAGTCCTTTCAGGCGGAAATTGTTTCCCGCGAAGAGGAGAAGTATCGCGTCCGCCCCGACGCCGAGTCCGGTGCGCTTTTGCGCCCTGTAGACCTCGCGCATCCGGGGATGGAAGCGGTCGAGGTCGACGCTGTTGAAGACCACGCTGATACGGTCCGCAGGGTACGCGTAATAGTCCATAATATCGCGTTTTATCATTGCTGAAATGGCGATGACGCGACGTACACCGCCGCTGGCATAGAGGCGCTTTTGCAGGTGGATCTCCAGATAATGGCGGATGGAGAGATAGCGCTTGAGAAGCTTGTAGGCGTAGTAGAGGGGATTGCCGATCGACGCAAATTCCTGCCTGAGATATGCCCGCTCCACACCGCCGTGGGGGTTAAGCACGGTCGCGGCGCGGCACTGGGCGACGGCGTGGACGATATCGAAGTGCCGGTCGGCAAGGGCCCGGCCGCCTGCGCGCCAGAGCGAGAGGGTACGCAGCCAGCGCGGGTATTTCCAGACACGTATTTTGTGAATCCGGTAGGGCAGCCCGGCGACCGCTTCCGCCTCCGTTGCGAAGACATGGACCTCATGTCCCCTTTTTGCCAGCTCCGCGCAGAGAAAGGAGAAATACCGCTCGCCGCCCCGTGAAGGAAGGAACTTGTCGAGGAGGATCGCAATTTTTAGCGGACGCATCTCCCTCTCTGCACCCATGGCCTATCCGGCCCGCCTGCCCAGGGCCATGATCTTCTCGTAGAACTCTAGTAGTCTTTTTGCCTGGAGACCATAGTCCCACTCCTCAAGGGCAGTCTTCCGGGCTTGCGCCCCGAGGCGTCCTTTCAGCCGGTCGTCGGTGAGCACCTGTTCCATCCGTGCCGCCAACAGTTGCTCGTCGCCTGCCACATAGCCGTTGTACCCGTCCCGCACCAGCTCGGGCAGCATACCCCGGTCGGAGACTATGGCGGGCTTGCCCATGCCCATGACTTCCCGGAGGGCCCTCGCGGTGCCGTCGCTCCCCGCCCTCATCATCACAAAGAGATCAAAGGTCGCGATCATGGAGAAATAGTCGTCGAGCCGGTAACCCGCGAGGATGACGTCTTTTTCCAGTCCGAGGGTCGCGATGGGCTTTTTGACGCTCTCCTCTATCTGCGAGCTTCGGCCCACGATGACGAGCTTGACGTTATTCATCCGCGTCCGGAGCGTCTTGAAGGCTTTCAGGACCACGTCGTAGCCCCGGTCCGGTTTGAGGCGGCCGATCACGCCCACCACCTTTTCCTCGGGACCGAGGCCCAGGGAGCTTTTAAGGTCTTCGACCGGACCGTCGTAGACGTGCACCCCCGGTGGCAGCAGGACGCACCTCTCGTCAGGATAGGCGAAGCGGGAGACGTCGTGCTCCTTTATCCGCCTCCCGTAGAAAGCAAGGCCATCGGTCCTTTGGAGGAGCACGGACATGGCGAGCCCCGGATCCAGCCCGTCCCTCTTATGGTCGGTTCTCACGAGGAGCGCACGTGGCTGCCTCCCGAAAAGCGACGCCGCAGCCAGCGCATGATCGTGCGTGAGATGGGCGTGCACTATATCGATCTTCCGGTCGGCCGCATAACGGTAAATGGCGCGGAAATCGAAAAGCCAGTCACGGGGTGAAAAGTACCTGTTCAGCCTAAAAGCCTCGCAGCAGGGGACGCGCCTTTTCCTGGCCTCCTTCTCTACGGTCCGCTCCAGGAAGTCGGCGGGGGCCTTCCGAAAGGCGAGGGAGACATCGACCCCCAGGATATTCAGGCTTTCGCACAGGGAGACAACGGGCTCCGCCGGGCCGGTCCATTTCCAGTCGCTCAGGAGGTGGAGGCATCTCATCGTGCGTAAAACACCTTTACGGCCGTAGAGACAGAGACGGCTTCCTCCTCGGTAAGCGTGGGGTAGAGGGGAAGGGAGAGTACCTCTGACGCGGCCTTCTCCGACGCCGGGAAGTCGCCTCTCTTGTAGCCCAGATGCCCGTACGCCTGCTGGAGGTGGATCGGCGTGGGGTAGTGGATAAGGCTGCCGATGGCGCGGCTTTTGAGAAATTGGGAGAGTGCGTCCCGGTCGGGGGTCCTTATCACGTAGAGATGGTAGACGTGGTGCGCCCACGGTTTTTCCACGGGGAGCACGACCGGTGTCTCGTTTTCCAGGTCCCACCGGTAGATATCGGCCAAGTGACGCCGTTTTTCGTTTCCTGCGTCGAGCCTCGCGAGCTTACACGAGAGGATGGCTGCCTGCAATTCATCGAGGCGCGAATTGAACCCCTCGATGAGGTGGAGATGTTTCTCAACTTGTCCGTAGTTGCGCAGGCGGCAGATCGTGTCGTAGACGCCACGGTCTGCCGTCACGAGTCCCCCCGCGTCGCCGTAGGCCCCGAGGTTTTTCGTTGGATAGAAGCTGAAGGCGGCAGCGCGCCCGAAGGTGCCGACCTTTCGCCCTTTATAGAGGGCGCCGTGCGACTGGCATGCGTCCTCGAATATTGTCACGCCGAAGCGGTCGCACACATCGATGATGTCGTCCATCTGACAGGGATGGCCGTAAAGGTGGACGGGGATGCACACCTTCACGCCGCTCTCAGCCTTGAGCACTTTTTCGAGGGCATGGGGGTCCATGGTGTAGGTCTCCGGGTCTATATCGCAGAAAACCGGGACGATGCCGTGCACGGAAAGGGCCATGACTGTGGCCACATACGTGTTCGGGGTGGTAACGACCTTGTCGCCCGCTTTCAGACCGAGGGCCAGCCCGCCGATGCGGAGCGCGTCGGTCCCGGACCCCACGCCTGCGGCGAAATGGACACCTGTATAGCGGGCAAAAGCATCCTCGAAGGCGGCGAGCTCCTTGCCCGTAATAAACTCGCCATTCCGGCAGACCCTGTCGAAAATCTCGGCCAGCGGTCCTTTCAGCTCCTGGTATTCCCTTTGCAGATCAAAGATCTTTACCATCAATCCCAATACTCCTTCTGGTACATTCGATAGAAATCGGCCGTCCTGCGAATGCCTTCTTCCAGGCTTGTCTTGGGCGTCCAGCCGGTAGTCCGTTTTATTTTGGATATGTCGGCATAGTAGTCACCCGGCTCAACCTCTTTGCGCTCCCTGGTAAAGTCGGTGAAGCTCACGCTTCCGGAGCCGACGACCTCCGCGATCCTTTGCGCAAGGTCGTGGAATGAGATCGGCACACCGGTCCCGACGTTGAAGACCTCCCCATAGGCGCTATCCGTCAAAGCCACGGTGAGCATACATGCCACGAGGTCTTCGACGTAGAGGAAATCACGGAGTATGCTGCCGTCGCCGAAGACCGGTATCATTTCGTCGTCGAGGGCCTTGCGGATGAACCAGTTGAAAACGCCGTACTCGTCGTGGGCCATCTGATGGCGGGGGCCGAAGGTGTTCGTGATCCGCAAGGAAGTCCCCCTGATCCCGAAGACGTCATCGTACACCAGCACCATCTTCTCGGCGGTGAGGTTCGTGACCGCGTAAATGCCTTTGGGGTTCGTCGGATGGTCTTCCCCGACCGGCAGCTTGACGCTTGCGCCGTACTCGCCCCTCGTGCCGGCGAAAACTACCCGCGCCGAGCGGTTGCCCGATTTCAGGGCTTCAAGGAGCACGAGGGTACCCCTGCAGTTTATGTCCAGGTCCTGGATGGGGTTTCTCATGCTGTCCACGTGGTTCACCTGTCCGGCCAGGTGGAAGATATAATCCTTCCCCTTGACCAGGTGGTTCATGGAGAGCTGGTTTCGCACATCCGAGAAGTTGATCCTCACCCGGCTTTCGATCTCCTTCACGTTGAAGAGATTGCCGCCCTGCCGGGGCAGCATGTTGTCGACGATCGTCACGGATGCGCCGAGACGCACCAATTCTATGGCGAGGTTGCTGCCGATGAACCCCAGGCCGCCCGTAATGAGGACTTGCTTACCCCTGAATCCTTCCATTCCTTTTCTCCAGTTCCCAGAGTTTTGCGTGTTTCATGAACACGTAGTACATAGTGGAGGCGACGATGATGAGGCCCGGTATCCCGTCGCGGAATCCACCCTTGAACAGGTAATCTCTCAAAAAACGGTAGAGGGGCCTGCCGATCATGTTGCAAAGATGAAAGGAGCGGTTCGATGCAGCCATGTCCGCGGCAAAGGCCCCGGAATACCGGTCGACCGTGCGGATCTGGTGCGATATGTCGTTATAGGGCGAATGGAGGTAGTAGTTTTTCAGGCGTCCCACCCTGCCCTCGACGTGTACTTTCGCATGAATGCCCCCGAGCCAGCGGCCCTTTTCCTTTCGGTACAGGCGGATTTCGTGGTCGGGGTACCACCCGCCATGCTGGATGACCCTGCCCAGATAAAAATTCTTTCGCCGCACCATGAACCCGTCATAGTCCGTCCCCGCCTGGAGCACCTCCTCGATCTCTCCCTTGATCGCAGGGGTGAGCCATTCATCGGCGTCGAGAAAGAGCACCCAGGGGTGGGTGCAGAGGCTCTGGGCGTATCCGTACTTCTCCGCCATATCGGTCGTGCAGAGCTGATAGAGCCGGTCCGTGTACCGTTCTATGCGCTCGCGGGCGCCGTCCGTGCTCTCCGAATCGACCACCACAACCTCCGGCGCCCAGCCTGCAACGGATGCCAGGGCTTTCTCTATTGTCGGGGCGTTGTTGTAGGTGATCATGTAGACGGACAGCGGGATGGTCATTGCCGCCCCAACCGCCGCACCAGCTCGATTATGTCCCTGGTCGAGTGGTTTTTCGGGTCTCCGACGATGGCGACCTCCCCGCCATAAGCGCGGACGGTCTCCCTCTCCGGGACCGTTTCCGCGGTGTAGTCCGTTCCCTTCGCATGGATATCCGGCTTCAGTTCTTTCAGGAGGTGCTCGACCGTGGGTTCCCGGAAGGCGACCACGTAATCGACGCACGCGAGGGCGGCGAGGATTTCGATCCGCTCTTCGAAGGGCGTTATCACGCTACTTCTCTTGCCGAGGCTCACCAGAGACTCATCGTCGTTTACGCCGACGATGAGCATGTCCCCCAGGGCCTTCGCCGCCTGCAGATAGCGCACGTGGCCCACATGGAGGAGGTCGAAGCATCCGTTACCGAAGACGATCTTCCGTCCCTTACTTCTTTCTTTCTCGACAACGCCTTTCAGCGTATCGAGGTCACGAATCCATTGTCCCATACTCCTCAATCGCCCTCTTCAGTTCGTCGGCCGTTACCACCGCCGTGCCCGTCTTCATCACGACGATCCCGGCCGCGCAATTCGCAATCTGTGACGCCGCGTAAAAATCGGCGCCCGAGGCCAGCGCAAGGGCAGCAACCGCCGCCACCGTATCCCCTGCGCCCGTGACATCGGCGATCTCGTCGCTTCCACAGATCGGTATATGGTGTATCCGCCCATCCTTGAGGAAGAGGGCCATGCCCTTGTTCCCCCTGGTGATGAGGAGCGCTTCCACGTCCATAAAGCCGATGATGTGCCTGCCCACCTCTTCCACGTCCGTCTGCCCGTCGAGACCCGCAAGACCATACGCCTCCGACTCGTTGGGCGTGATCAGGGTAATTCCCTTAAACTCCCGCAGGTGATACCTCGAATCGCCAACGACGATTTTCCCGCGCGCCGCACCCGCCGCACATGCCCTCATCTCCCTGTCGATGAGCCCGTACTCGTAATCGGAGAGTATGATGGCGTCTACGTGAGGGGCAATCTCCGCCAGTTTCCGCCGTAAATCCGCCCTGAGGGCGGCGGGTGGAGGGGCCTCCATCTCCCGATCGACCCTTATCACCTGCTGCTTTGAGGTGTGGGTGTCCCCGGCGAGAATCCTCGTCTTTGTCACGGTCATGCCGTCATACCTGACGAGCCCTTCCAGGTCGATCTTCTCATGGGAGGAAAAATGCGCATACAGTTTGTCGCCCGCCTCGTCGCGCCCCAGGCAGCTCACGGGATGTACATGGGCGCCAAGGGCCAGCAGGTTATTTATCGTATTGCCTGCGCTGCCCGGGCAGATGCTCTCGTGCTCGTACCTGATTACCACCACCGGCGCTTCCCTCGACAGCTTATGCGGTTTTCCGTAAATGTAGATGTCGGCGATCACATCGCCGACTACGCAGATATGCTTATCCTTGAACCGGTCTATCAATTCCGGCCGGATGTCCACCTGAGAACCTCCTCGACCTTGTGAAACACCTCTTCCGGGCTTATGCCCTTCACACATGCGTGATCACGGTCGCAGCGCTTCATGTTGCAGGGCCTGCAGGGGATATCCTTGCAGACGGTATGGGTGAAGCTGCCGGCATACGTCGTATAGCGTTCATTCATGGGGCCGAGGATGACCACTGTCGGCACGTGGAGGGCGGCGGAGATGTGGCGGGGGCCTGTGTCATTGCTTACCACCACCCTGGCCCGGGCAAGGCATACTTTCAGCTCCCTCACGTCCATGGTCTTTACGTCGACGGCCTCCTTGTTTTTCACGCCGTCGTGGATGCGTGCCGCGATCCCTTCCTCACCCTTGCCGGGCAGCAGGTATACCTGAAAGGGAAACCTTTCCGTCAGCATGTCGGCAAGGCGCGAGAAATGCGTGTCGGGCCACCGCTTTGACGGGCCGTACTGGGCGCCGGCGATGAAGACGGCGTAGTCGCCCGTCACATCCGTGAACCTTTCGTCGAATCTGCGCTCCTCGTCATCGGTCACCCGCAAGAATGGTGTCTCCGCGCACCTTATCGCCGGGAGCGCATCAAGTATCCTCAGGTAGTGTTCTACCGTGGGCTCGGGTTCCGAGGGGCAGTCTTCTATAGTCGAGTGAAGCATAAGGCCCCTCTTGTTCCGGCCGTAACCTATTCTATCCCGCACCGCGCCGAGAAAGAAGAGCAGGGCCGACCGGAAGGAATGGGGCAGGACGATGCCCCTTTCAAAGCGACCGCTTTTGATGGTGCTCACCAGATCGAGGAAGCGGACTATATCCTTGCCGTCGTAAAGGACGAAGCGGTCGAAGAGATCGAGGCCGTTGTACAGGTGCATGGCGGAAGGTTTCCCCACGCCCCACAACTCTCCCTCAAGGGCCTGCCTCAGGGAATGGAGGAAAGGCGTTGCCATCACCATGTCGCCAAGCCAGTTAGGCAGGTATATGATCGTCTTCCCAGTCACTCCTCACACCCATAAAACGGTTGTACTTTACCTCGTAATGCTGCCGGCCGCTTGTCCGCATGCGCTCGTCGGCCCCCCCGATCTCGGAGGCGATCAGGGCTTTTTCCGCCTCCCATGCCCCGGGGCCCATCGATTCTACCCGTGAGACGATCCGGGCGTACTCGGGGATGTGTGCATATCCGTTGACAAAAGCGCAGAAACAATCTTTTACCTTTTTCACGTAGAGGTTCACGTCCGCGCCAAGGTCCATGCAGGTTTCATCGGTGAAATTGTCGAGGTCCGCCATCTTGCCGAAATCGATGGCGCCCGCACTTTGAGCGATCTCAAAAGCCCTCGTGCCGACAAAGGGGAAAAAGAGGGTCCACCGGAACCGTCCCGGCTGCAGCTTCGACAGGAGCCGCACCGTCTCCTGCACGTCTTCTTTCTCCTCACCCGGTAAACCTATCATAACAAAGGCCGATGTGTGAAGACCAAATTTATGGGCCGCCCTGAAGGCCGCCTCGATATCGTTGTTGGTCATGTACCTGGAGAGCACGGTCCGGCGTATCCTCTCGCTTCCGCTTTCGACGCCGAACTTCACTATCCTGCACCCGGCCTGCTTCAGGTAGGCGGCCGCCTCCTCATCGAACATCCTCACGTGGGCGTTGCACACAAAGCCGGTCCGGGTCACACTCCGGTATTTTTCTGCGAATTCCCGGAGCCAGTTTTTGTCGAAGGTGAAGAGGTCATCGTCAAAGATAAGCATCCTGATCCCGTTATAGCGGGACAGCAGGGAGTCGATCTCTCCTACGACCTGGTCGACTGTGTGGCGTCTTATGTAGTCCTTGGGCAGGTGTCCCGAGTCTTTGTACACCTTGATGATTCTGTGGTTCAGACAATAGGTGCACCTGAAGGGACAGCCCCTTGAGGCGAGCAGGCCGACCCATCCATCCTTTGCGTCGATCATCCGCTGGAAGTCAAAGATCTCGTAATCCTTGGGCGGAAGGCGCGATAAATCCGTATACGGCCTCAGGGGCTCCAGGACTACCCGGCTGCCGTCCCTGTAGCCCATATTCCGCACCCCTGCCGGGCCCCCGGCCCTGATCGATTCGAGAAATGCCTCTTCTCCCTCGCCCACGCAGATGGAGTCAAGAACGGGTTCTTTGAGGGTCCCCTGAGGGTCCATAGTGGGATGGATGCCGCCGAAGACTATGGGCCGGTCGTAGTACGTCCGCAAGGAAGCCGCAATCTCCAGGGCGTACTTGTACTGGTTCGTGAGGACGGAAAAGCCGATCAGGTCGGGAGCGATCCTCAGAACGTCCCGCTTGATGCGGTCGAGATCGAGGGGGTAGCCGAGATCCGCATTTATATTGAGCAGGAATGTTTCGATGCCCTCGGACTTCAAGAGACCTGAGATATAGGATATGCCGTAGTTGAAGCCGATCTGGGCATTCAGGTTCGGGTAGATGAAAAGGACGCGCATCAGTGAGCCTCCCGGGCCGACCAGGCAGCCAACACTGCCCTCTCGACTTCATTTGCGGTGATCGAGCGGAGGCATTCGCGACTCTTACACGTCTTGTCCCTGCAGGGGCTGCACGGCAGATCTTTCCTCACTACTGTATGGCCGTTGCCGTAAGGGCCGTTGACGAGGTGGTCGGTAGGGCCGAATATGGCGACCACAGGCACGCGGGCAAAGGCGGCCAGGTGCATCACGCCCGTATCGCCCCCTATATAGAGGTCCGTCCTCTTGAGGAGGGCAAGGAGTTGCGACACCGTCGTGGCGCAGGCAAGCACGGCATGGCTGCCCCCAATTGCCGCGAGGCGGCGCGCCTCGCTCTCTTCTCCGGGTCCCCACAAGACCATCATGGTCGCGCCCGTGGCGTCGCCCACGTGCCTGATAAGCTCGCCGTAGCGACTGATGTCCCACCTCTTGAACTCGCTCCCCCTGCTGCAGAAGGGGTTTACGGCAAAAATCGGGGAAGCGGCCTTGAGGCCGGCAAGGAAGTCGTCGATATAGGACGCGGCGGCAGGGGGTATTTTAAGGTCTATCTCGGGCAGGCCGTGGCTGCCGAGCCTGGAGGCGAGCAGCATATTCCGGTCGGCTTTGTGCATGCGCCCACGGGGTGCCGCTGTTTTGTCGTTATAGAAGAGCCAGCTCCCTTCCTTGGCCAGGCTCCTGTCAAAGCCGATCCTTTGCGTGCTGCGGCTGGTCCATGCGAGGAGTGCGCTTTTGATGATGCCGTGGAAGTCGACGACAGTATCGTATGCGTCCCGCCGGAGGCTTGACCGGAAGGCCGCGAGGGTGGCAAGGGCCGAGTCGAAGCGCCCGTGCTGCAAGGACCCGGAAATCTTGCGCCGTGGGAACTCTATGACCCGGTCGACAAACGCCTGATGGGCGAGCAGCTCCGATGGGGAGCCTTCGACGAGCCATGTGACTGCCGTCGCGGGTGATGCCGCTTTGATCGCCTGTACCGCGGGCATGGTCAGGAGCACGTCCCCCAGTGAGCTCAGCCTGATCACCAGGATGTTACGATGCACCGTCATTCTTGAAAATGTGGATGAGGGGCTCCGGGAGTCTGGTCGGCTTTCTCTCGGCAGTCACGCAGATATGCCTTGTTTTCCCCCGGACTAGGGTTACTCCATCTTTAAGGACCTCATAGGTGAAGGTGACGCCCCTGGACTGGATATCGGTGACGCTCGTCCGGACCATGAGAAGATCGTCGTAGACCGCGGGATTATAGTACTTTATCTCAAGCCCGGAGACGACGAGACGGTAGCCCATCTCTTCGAGATCACGGTAAGGAAGGCCCTTTTCCCGCATATATTCATTCCTTGCCACTTCGAGGTAGACGGGGTAGGCGCCGTAATAGACGATGCCCATCATATCCGTGTCGGCGTACCGCACCCGCAAAGGCACGTCCAAGTATTCCATTACAACGCCCTCGAAGACTCGGGTCTCAGCATGGATGGGTCCCTCTGGTTCAGCACGTGCATGATCGCCCTTAACGCCCTGCTCTGATCTTCAGGCAGCCAGACCTTTATGGGGAGATAGTTCGAGGCGTGGTTAGAGGCAAAAAAGGTGTGGGTCACATTGGTGTTCTTGATCATAATGGCCAGCTCTTTCAACATCTGATAGGGGTCGGGTACGACGAATGTGCCTTTCTCCACCTCTTCGGCCAGCCGTGTCCCGGGCACCACGATGACGCTCAGGGCGCCCACGTATTCGGGGTCTATCCTGCTTAAGAACTTACCCGTTTCCTCTGCGTGTATCTCGCTCCTTTCCACTCCGCCGAGACCGAGGAGGACCGTGACGGAAAGGGTGATCCCCGCTTCTTTCACCCGGGCAGCCGCCTCCGCAGTCTTGTCGAGGGTCGTGCCCTTGCACACCCTGTCCAGTGTCACCTGGTCCCCCGATTCCACGCCGAGGTAGATAATGCCAAGGCCCATCTCTTTCAGGGCCTTCAACTCCTCCACGGACTTCTTGAGGATCGATTTCGTATTGCCATAGGCCCCGATGCGCTCGAGCCTCGGGAAGCTCTCTTTTATCAATTCCATAATGGGCATGAGCCGCTTCTGGGGGAGAATGAGCGCGTCGCCGTCGGCCAAAAAGACCTTTTTCACGTAGCGCTCATATGCCTTCGCTTCTTCCATGTCCTCCCGGATCTCTTCCAGGCTCCTGACCCGGAATTTCTTATCCTTGAAGGAGCCGCAGAAGGTGCACTTATTGTGGGAGCAGCCGATCGTGACCTGGAGAATAAGACTGTAGGCCTCGCTCGGAGGCCGGTAGATCATCCCTTCGTACTTCATTTTTCAATCCTGTATACCTTCTCGCCTTCTCTTATGAAGCCGAATTTTTTCCGCGCAACGTCTTCGAGATAGCGGTCATCGTGCTGGAGGCGCTCGATTTCGCCCTTCAACACGACGTTCTCTTTCTGGAGCGTTTTTATGGAAGCATCCACAGCCCCTATGCGCTGTTTGAGCCTTAGATAATCGATAACGCCGTTTTCGGACAAGCAGACGACAAATAACAAGGCAATGAGCAGGGCCAGTAACCCGTACTTTCTCGCCACATCCTCCAGCATGTAGTTATAGTAACGGGTCAACGAGAAAATGTCAACATAAACGCGGGGGGTAGGGCCGGGGTGGGGGTAGGGGACCGGCGCCCACTCGAACTCTCGATTGAAGAGGTTTTTCATTCCATACCCTTAATTTCCGACCGCTCGGTCCGACAATTAATGATATGAGTATTAGACCCGGCCTCAGCGTGAGGATCGTCACCGACATAGACGTCATGAAAGAAAGGATTCTCGTCAAAGGCTCCACCGTGTATGACATGCAGGAGCCTGCCATAATCCTCGCTCAGACGGACCCCCCCATCCTGAAATCGATGCTTCATAAGGAGGTGATCGTCACTTATCTGATAAAGGAAAAAGACAACGCGGTTCGTCACGGCTTTACCGCGGAACTCGTCGAATTCATCGACTACAGCCTCAGCTCGGGCCAACAGGTGAAGGCCCTCGTGGCGAGAAGGACAGGCCCCGAAAAGCCGTATAGCGTCAGAATGTCCTACCGCGTGGGCCCGACCGGCCGGAGCAACATCACCATGTCCGTTTTCGCGAACAGGGTGAATATCATCGACATCTCCCTCGGCGGTGCGAAGTTCACTTACAGCAAGCCTCTCGTTCTCAAGTCCGACGAGATCGTCTCTATCGGTTTGGAGATAGGCGGAAAGGTCTACACCCTGGAAGCGCACATCTTGAGAACGTGGCAGGGAGACCACGAAGGCGCCAGACGCGATCTCTGGTTCGCTTCGGCGGAATTCGTCAACATAAGCAAGACGACGGAGCAGGCCCTGCTACGGAAAATCCACGACATAGAGCGGGAAGCACGACAGAAGGAAGCATAAGGGGGGCGGCGTTTCCGGGCAAGACAAGGGGTGCCGTGGTTCCGTTTATTCCGTCGCAGGCCCCCTCACCTCCCGGAAGACCGCAGGAGCTTCTCGTATTCCTCGCTATTCCAACACGAGCGAAAGAAGGGGCAGTCCCTGCACCTTTCAATCCTGCGGGCCTCGATCAGGTATCGTTTGCCTGGAGTGCCGGTAACACCGTTCTTTGTCATCTCGCCGATGCAAGGAGGAACCCCCGATTTGCAGCCGTGCCTGTTGTCACAGTTAATACAGTACCCCATCTCTTCCCTGGTAATTGTCCGCCTCGGGCACCAGCGCCCGCCCGCCGCGTAATTGAAAGGCACGAGGCCGTCGGCAATGCAAAGAGTATACGTCGTGGACGCGTCGGACTGCAATATCATACCAGAAAGGGAAGAGGGGACAGGCCGCTTGGCAGCGGACGCATTTATTTCTTGAGTATCAGTTTGGCTGCAAGCCTTATTTTGCTGAGCTTCCCCTTCTTATTGGCCATAATGATGTCGTAAAGCGCTTCCGAACTGGCGGGAGGAACCGTCTCTTTCTCTTTTTTCAGCAGGCTCATGGCTTCTGACGGGCAAGAGACTACGCAGTTCCCGCAACCGATACAGCGGCCGAGGTTGACGGAAGAGACGCCGAGACCGTCGTCAATACTCACGGCATTTACCTGGCATCTTTCGACGCAGGTCCCACATCCGCTGCAGCGCTCGGCGCTGACCGAAGCATAATAGTTGGTTGACCAGAAATCGACCGGTCTGGGCAGCATCTTCTGGACGCGGAGCATACCGCAGCAGCACCCGCAGCATGCGCACACGAAGTCAACCTTTTGCGTGTTGGAGGGTTGGAAAACCAGCCCGTCGGCTTCATTTCGGGCCGCTATCTCGAGCGCTTCCTCCCTGGTGATCTCCCTCCCCATTCCGTTTCCGATGGAGTTCTTCGCCATATCGCCGATAGCCATACAGGTTTCATTCCGGGAAGTCTTTTGACACGGGTTTCCTTTTATGGCAGCGATTTTCCTGCACATGCATTCATGAATGGCGAAGGGACCGTCCGCGCCTTTGATGATCTCCACCAAATGGTCATAGGTCGTCACATGGTGATCCATTGCGATGCTCTTCCCCACCGGAATTGTCCGCATCTGGGGCAATTTCGTGCGCAGGAATTCCAGTCCGAAAACCCTGTCAGTCGTGTATGCCTCCACATCTGAAAGGAACTCGGGCGTGAGTCTTTTCAACTGGCCCTCGAACATGCCCACGACGAACGGTATGGTGTGGAAATACCGGGTGCCCTCCCTTTCATGGTGGCCTATAACCCCGTTCTTCAACATCCCATCGAGCATACTTTCCACGTCCTTACGTGATATTCCACTGTCTTTCACTGACTCGTAGACATGCTCTAGAGAGGACGGTTTATAAGTCAGGTGCATGGCAAGTCCGGCCTCTTCCCGATTGAAAAACCGTGTGAGAATGCGAATTTCCGCGCCGGATTTTGTGGCAGGATAACCGATAGGTTGGTTGTTCAGGTGCTTCTGAAGGTCCTGATAAACCCGGTCTTCCTCGTCCATTCTATCTCCTCCTCTCTCACTGGCCGGAAGGCAATTCAAAGGCCAGCGATACCTCCTCACAATAACGGACTTCAACATTCATCGCTTCTCTACTGCACAAAGTTTCCTTGTTTGTGGGTTTGTTGTCAAGTTTCCTCATCATAAGTTTGACATTCCCTGTTCTGATGGGCATATTTATTTCCGGTAGAGAATTATGCATCCCCGGCTTGTCGTTTTCGCTGTCGCTTTAGGGCGGCGCCAATCTCACATGAGGAGCGAAAGGTCATGATCGCTGAAGAGAGAAAGGCCATCATCTCATTATTAAAAAAAGACGAGATCAAGAATATCAATATGCTCAATTTTATCGAGACCTATCCGATCAGGAGCCTCGAAAGGATTGGCAATTCAGTGCTGTTGCGGGGAGTCAGTGACTGTCTGTGGGTCTATGTCAGCAGCCCCGATGAGCGGGAGCTGAAGGATGTTGCGGAAAGGCTCACTGAAGCGGACAGGGATTTTGCCGCCATCGAGGAGTGGATGCTTCCCATACTGATTCCCCCGGGCAGGACGCTCTCGTGGGAGCTCTCCATGACGAGGCTCGTGCTGCCCGAGCATGTTGCCTTCCCGAAAGCTCTCCTGTCTCCTCTCACTCCTCTGTCGCTCGACGATGCAGACTACATATACGAGCATTCGATATATCAAAACGTGACGAGACCAGACTTCATCCGGGGGCGCATCCAGGGCGGTCCCAGCGCCGGTATCCGTGACTCGGGAAAGCTCGCGGCATGGCTCATGACCCAGGATGACGGCTCTATCGGCGTATTGCACGTGCTCGATGAATATAGAGGAAGGGGCTACGCCTACGACTTAACCGTCTATCTTATCGCCAGGCTGCGTGAGCAGGGGCGGCTCCCCTTTGTCAACATCGAAGACACGAACACGAAGTCGATGAACCTGGCCCTGAAGCTGGGCTTTCGGAAAGATCGAAGGATTCACTGGTTCAAGATCAAGCCGGAAGACATGTCAACGGACTCGGGGGACTATTGCTGAGACTCCCCGATTCCCACCTTGCAACAGGGCAAGAAAAAGTCTATATTTCACCAATGAAGAAAACATTTTTCCTCTGCATAGTGGTTTGTCTCGTCTTCAGGCTCGTTCTGGCCGCAGCCGGTGCAGGCGCTGAAGACAAGAGACCCCTCACGCCGCTGCCCGATGATGTGAAGATCGAACCGCCGGCTCCGGGGGTATCCCCGGAGGTCGCGGGTCTGTCGGGTATCTGGCAGGGCGATCTAGAGGTGTGTTGAAGCACCTATCAGTCAACTACGGTCGTAGTTGAGAAACTGAGCAGCGAGGGGGTCGAAGCCATATATTCCTGGGGGGAACTGTATAAAGACAAGCCCGGCTGGCTAAGGGTCAAGGGCGCCATCGACGGCAAAAAGATCGTCCTCAAATTCGGTATACCGCCTGACACGACAGTCATAGTTCTTTCCCCTCCCAAGGGAAAAACCATATACGTTGAACGGATGGAGAAGGGCAAGACTCGCCTGGGATGGCTCGAAAGGGCTGAACCGAGATAGTTTGAAAGGCGAAAGGTACAAGTGGCTGGTACTCCTCGCCGTATCGGTGGGCAGCTTTGTCGCGACGCTCGATATAAGCGTGCTCACCGTATGTCTGCCCGGGCTGGCCGCCGCCTTCAAAACGGACTCCGCGGTCATCGGCTGGGTGAATGTGGTGTACCTCATCACGAGCCAGAGCCTGATGTTCAGCCTGGCGCGAATAGGGGACGCCCGGGGCCGGAAGATGGTATACATGCTCGGCCTCGCGCTCTACACGGCCGGCCTTATCCTTTGTTCCCTTTCCCAGAACATCTTCTATTTGATAGTATCGCGGGCTATTCAGGGGGTCGGGGCCGCGAGCATCATATCCCTCAGCACGGCAATCGCCGTAGCCGTCTTCCCCGAGGACGGGCGGGGCAGGGCGCTGGGGGTGCTTGCAAGCGTCGATGCCGTGGGCCTGATAGTCGGGCCGATCATAGGCGGCACGGCGCTGGACATGCTCGGTTGGAGAGCCGTCTTCTTCTCCAGGGTGCCCGTCGCTCTCGCCGCCATGGTCTTAACCTGGCTCATCGTGAGAGAGCAGAAGGACCCGGTCCCCCGCTTTCACTTCGACTTCGGCGGGGCGATCAGCCTCTTTGGCTGCCTTACGGCAGGTCTGCTTTTCCTCAATCTCGCGGGCAAATGGAGTCTCCTCTCGCCCCCGAGCCTTGCGCTTCTCGCATCGGCGCTGGTAATGCTCGCCATATTCTTGCGCTTCGAGAAAAAGACCGCCCAGCCTATCGTCGAGCTCGCCCTCTTCAGGAACCCCGTACTCACGGGCGCCGCCCTCACCAGTGGCATTCACGCCTTCGTCGTGGTCGGCACAGCCTTCCTGCTGCCTTTTTATTTGACCGGGGCCTTGGGTTATTCCGCGTCGAGGATCGGTCTCTTTTTCGGCATGCTCCCCGTTCCCTTCCTGCTGCTCTCTCCCCTGGCCGGCAGAATCTCGGACAGGATAGGTCCGAATTTCCTGTCGGCCCTCGGTGTGGCCCTTTTGTGTACGGCCCTTTTCTTCCTTGCCCGGCTGGGCAGTGAGCCGACGCCTGCTGCCATTGCCCTCTGCGTCTGTCTGATAGGGACGAGCTACGGGGTTTTTATCGCGCCGACCAATAGCAGGATTATGAACTCCGTGCCAAGGGACAGGTTCGGCACGGCATCGGGCATAATAGCAACAACGAGGCAGGTGGGGTCGTCAACGGGTATTGCTGTTGCGGGGGCACTCTTTGCGAGCCGTCTGGCGTTCTACTCGCATCATGTGGCCAATGGATGGCTCGCTCCTCAAGCGATAAAAAAGGCGGCCGTGACGGGCGCTTTTCACGACACCCTCTTGTTGGCCGCCGTCTTCGGCGCCTTGGGCATTATTACGGCCTTATTTCCCCTCCCGAAGAGGGAGGGGAAATAAGAGACGCAAAAAGCGCTTTACGACTTAGAAAGGCCAGATGAACTTCAGCCAGAAGTGGTTGCCTGTAGGCATGTTCTGCGCCATGATGTCGTTCTGCCACTTGAAGGTAATACATCCATGATTGGGAAGCTCATAGGTGATTGCCGGACCAACGGAGAAATACCGGACGCTGTTGGCGTCTATGTTACTCCATACTGGAGACGGCCCCGCAGGTTGTGAACTTGCGTTCCACCAATTAGGGTTGAGGTAGCCGGACTTATCGTTCGTTGTCTGATAGAGGAAGTGGCCGTTGGCGCCGAATGCCCAGTTTTTGCAGAAGTGCTGCGCTAAGAGGTAATCGAAATCGAATTGCTGGCCTGATGTGTAGTGGGTCTCGGTGTTGACGGTGTTGAACCAGTAATCGAACTTGGCGGATGCTTCAAAACCCGGGAGCGGAGAGGATTTGTCGCCTATGTAGGTTATGGCATAGAGAGGATTGAACGACCAGTAATGAGTTCCGACACTCAGGGTGTCAGTCGGGCTGTACTGGCCTGTCGGCGCCACGATGTCGACGCCGAAGACGCTGTGGAGGGTCGGGGAGTGATGCCATGCTATGCCCACGCCGAACTCTACATCGCCTATGGATGTTTCCGACCCGTGCGCGAGATCAAGACCGCCCGCGGCAGCGGCGATGTGCGCGTAGACCACAGGGACAATTATGTGCCAGACAATGTCACCGCCCAATGCCTTGTGCTTCGTCACGCTAACGTAACGAAACGCATTGACCACGGCCTGGCCTGCGAAGCTCTCTCGGCCGAGTCCCGGGATCACCTTGGTGTCGCGGTTGTTACCGTTGAACCCGGTCATCTGGTAGTCCAGAAAATAGTTGAGGTAGACCTGGGTGCCGGCAGGCGGCAGGGCGCCTGCAAAGAAGTCCTCGTTACCGCCCGTATAATGGGGCAGGCTACCCGGCTCGATTGCATGGACGGCCGGAACAGCAAAGATAAAGCATAATACGAATACTGCGAGTGACAGAAAACGCCAGTTTTTCTTGGCCATACTGCTTACCTCCTTTAAGATATCCTGAAATCTGATTCCACTGGAACGTCAACGAAAAACTATGTCACCATCCGGACAACCATTTTTGGATTGCCCCCGTTCCCACGTGCTTCTTACGAACTCGACTATTGCCTCACCCCCCCTTTATTAATATTTTTTCAATTCTATCCGGCTATCGGTGTTGTTGTCAAGAATAAAATTAAAAATGTTTAATAAAATATATGTGCTCTCTACCACATCGCATGGCCGCCATCGATAACCAGGGCCTGACCGGAGGTACTGTCCGCCTTACAGAAGTATAAAACCGCTTCTCCGATTTCCTCCGGCGTCTGCGGCCTTCCCAGGGGCATATGGATTTTCGCGACTGTCTCGATGAGCTTCGATCGGTAGATATGTCTGTCTTTACGCGCATTCCCGTCTCCCGACACGTTGGCGAGGATATGTGCGAGCCTGGACCTTGTGGAGTTTCGAGAGGGATAGATAGGCTCCCTCCCCATCGAGGGGGGAGGGTCAGGCCACCATCTCGTCCTTGACTTGATCGAGAGTCATCTTTCCTTCGGGCTTGTACCAGCGCAGATGCCAGTTTATGACGCCAAAAACGTTAAAGGCGAGGACGGTGACGTTCTCCTGGCTCACATATCCGAGAGACTTAAGAGTTTGCAGTTCTTTACGATAAATATCGAGGAGTTCGATTTGAAAGGGTTTTCTGAACCTCGAGACATGCTCCTCTTCGAGGAAGAGGATGTGAGCCTCCTTTCTGCCAATGTTGATAAGGAGGTCAAAGTGCGCCTTGAGCAGGAGCTTGAAGCGCTCCAATGGATCGATGTCGCGAGTTACGACCTCGGTCAAGCCGTCTACAATCCGGCGAGTCGCTCTCTCGAGGATGGCAATAAGGAGTCCTTCTTTGCTGCCATAGTGATAGTAGATATTGGAGATCGTCATTCCGGTCAATCCGGCAATATCCCGAATGGAAGTTGCATTGAATCCATTGGCGGCAAAGAGTTCTACTGCCGCGTCGAGCAGCTTCTCCGCGGTATTCGTCGACTGGTTTGCTGGTTTCTCGCGTTTCATGCGCGTGCCGGCCTGTTTCTTCATACTGTCCGGATGGTTCAAGTAGTTAAGAAGCAGAATATATATCGAATGACCGACAGAATCAAGGGCGATGCTGCCGGACCGATAGCCGGTGAGGGAGGCGACAACTTGAAAATTCGGGTTCGCACATATATATTTGTTTCACTTCAAAGAAATGTGCGCACACGCACGGAAAAATGTTGCGTAAGGCGAGGATATGATATATAAAGGAATTATGAAAAGCCTAGCCCTTCTGTTCTTGCTGGTTTTACCGCTCTCCGCATTCGCGTCGGAGATCACCGCCGATTCCTACTTGCTGGTTGAGAAGGACTCGTTCGCTGTAATTGCAGGCAAGAACTATCACCGGTCCCTGCCGCCGGCAAGCACGACAAAGGTACTGACGACGATACTTGCTCTCGAAAGACTCGACGAAGAGCAGACCATCGTGCCGACAAAAGAGGTACTTTCTATTCCTGCCTCGAAGCTGAGTCTTCTTCCCGGCAGACCCTATAAAGCTGCCGATTTGATCAAGGGGGCCATGGTGGAGTCGGCAAACGATGCGGCGTACTCTCTCTCAGTCGCCATAGCGGGAAGTGAAGAGCGATTTGCGGAGATGATGAACGAGAAGGCTCGTGCAATAGGCGCATTGGACAGCAATTTCGAGAATGCGTCAGGCCTTTACGTGCCCGGTCATCGCACGTCCGCATATGACCTTGCCCTTATCTTTCGTTATGCCCTGGAGAATAAGAGATTTCAGGAAATAATCGGCACGAAATACTTCTTCTTCAGGAGAGGTGACGCCGGGGACGTCAGGTATATGAACCACAACCGCCTCCTCTTTTGTTTTGCGCCGTCAATTGGTGGAAAGACCGGGTTTACCCATGCCTCGAAGCACTGTTACGTGGGTGCGTTCGAAAAGGAGGGAAAGACCTACATACTTTCCATCCTTGGAAGCAAGAACCTGTGGACGGACGCAGTCAATATCTTGCAGGAGATATATACGGAGGTACCCACCCAGAGGGAGATATCGCTGGTGAAGGCGAGCAATATCGCCGTGTCTTCGTATGAGGTGACTGAGAAAAAAATCACCCTCTCCTCCTATGCCGTGAAGAAAGAGAAGAAGTCCGTCGTGAAGAAGAGGGTTAGAAGGGCAAGAAGAGGAAGGCACCTCAAGTATAGAAGAGCTTGATGAAGCTCAGGTATGTTACCGCACTGCTCGTCCTGTTCTTTTTCCCCGTCCAGGCCTGGACGCTGACGCTCGATGAAGAGAGTAAGTACGGCCGGGAAGCGTACGTCCAGATAGCGGGGTCCGCGAGGCTCTATTCCGATCCTTACGTCTGTATCCAAATGGCAATTATCAAGGGTAGGCTCGAGGCCGCCGCCGACCTGCCCTTCCCGATAAAATTCAGCATTATAGACAGCCCTGTTCTCGACGCCTTTGCCACAGTAGGCGGCTATGTCTTCATGACGACGGGGATTCTGGAGCAGGCCGACGATGAAGAGGAGATAGCGGGTGTGCTCGGCCACGAGTTTTCCCATGTGGGAAGACGCCACGTGTCAAAAAGCGTTGAAAAAGAGAAGTTCATTAACTGGGGTATGCTGGGTGCGTTGGTTCTCGGCATGCTCGTCCCCTCTGCTGCGGGAAAGGCCGCCGTGATGACGGGCGGCATGGGGGCAGGCCAGACCATCGCATTAAAGTATACGAGAGAGATGGAGGCGGAGGCAGACAAGTTCGGGGTGGCGACCTGTGAGAGGGCAGGGTATTACGGGGGCGGGAGCGCGGAGTTCCTGAAAAAAATTGCCGCTACCGCTGATGAAAAAATGGTGCCCCAATACCTGCTCACCCACCCTTATTCCGAAGACAGGGTAATGACTATACGGCGAATGGCGAAGCCCTTAAAGACCAGGGTGGATGTCTCGTTTTTCCCTTTCATTGTGACGAGGGCGCGCATCCACAGCGGGCCGCTGGGCGCCCAGAATGAAGATATATGGCTCAAGAAATATCAGAAGGATCCGAAAGATCCGGTCAGCGCCTACGGGGCGGCACTCGTCTATTCATTGAAAGGGGATACGGACCGGGCGGTAACCCTGGCAAAGGCGATAAATTCTCCCTACGCACCGTTGTTCGTGGGCGAGTTCCTGGTTACCGGCCACCGTTTTCGGGAGGCCATTGCGGTACTTGGCGGCGAGGCTCACCCTGTGGCCAGGTATTTCCTGGCAAGGGCTTACGAGGGGCAGGGAGACTTTAATACGGCCGGCCGGATATTGAAGGAGCTGGCGCCCTATGCCGAAACTTTCCCCGAAGTCTACCAGAGGATAGGGATGGTGCTTGGAAGAGAGGGCAATGAGGCCGGAGGGTACGAATATCTGGGCCGCTACTACCTGGAGACCGGCAGGTACCAGGCCGCCAAGGTCAACCTCGAAAAGGCTGTCGCAAAATACGGCATAAACTCACCGCAGGGAGAGGAAGCCCTGAAGCTGCTCGATCAGGTGAAACCGCCCAACCAGAAGAAGAAAGAGAGGCAATCCTAGCGGTCATAAGGCACACGTGATGAAGTCCACTACCTCCTCCACGGAGGGCGGCGCTTCCGTGCACTTCAGGACCAGGCCGCCTTTTGGGCGCCAGATGAGCGGGTTGGTGTCCTGAAACAAGGTGGCCGCCCGGAGACCGCATCTGGCGGCGAAATGGGCCATGCCTGAATCGTTGGAGAAAAAGATGCCGCCCCCGGAGAAGAAGGCGGCGATGTCGGCCAGCAGCTCAAAGGCATTGGCGGGGACGGCTGGAAGGTCGAGGTCGGGCGGGCGCATGAGCACCGCCTCGATCCCCAGGCTCGTGAGCTTTTCGTAGACTTCCAGGAAATGGTCAATGGGCCACTTCTTTTTCTTGTAAGGCCTTTCGGGATAGAGAATGACGCGCTTTCCGGTTTTTGCCCGCACCTCTTTTCTTACGGGCACTATCCCGTATTGGAGGAGCTGCTCAAGCTGATAGTCTTCCACGTGCACAGGCCGGCCCTCGGGATACATGTCGATAAAGATGGGTTCGTCGCAAAGACGGGAAATCCGTTCCCGGAACGCGCCCGTCCTGTCCTTGCCGATGAGGATGATCCTTTGCCATGTCCGGTAAAGAGGGTAATCGGAAAAGAGATACATCCAGGTCTTCCGGTCTATGGAGTCGACGCCGGTGAAATATAGCCGGAACACGTCGAGAACATGCTTTGTGCCTACCGCCTCGAGGGTTGCGCCGAAGTGCTGCTTCAGGGAGAGCAGCGTTGACTCTGAAAGGCAGACGTCGCCGAGACCTCCAGGATGGATAACCAGAACGCCGCTGTTATGCTCTGGGTTGTTCTTTATCATGTATCGCCTGCATCATGTATGATACTACTGCGTCATAGAGATATACACTTATCCATGCGAAGGGCGGCATGCCGCGTAAAAGGATTAAATTTGCGCCCTGTACATGAATTTATGCACGAGAAAGAAGAGAGCCTTTTCCGGGCCGAGACTCACGATTAAGCCTCTGGAGAAGAACCGACTGTAGCTCTGCGCATACAATAAACACAAATACCGAATAGTAGAGCCAGAAGAGAAAGGCGATGAAAATGCCGTAGGCGCCGAAAATCGCCGCAAATCTTCCCACGCTGAGCGCATAGTACTTGAACAGGTATTTGCCGGCCCCCCATAACAGGGCAGCGAGGAGAGTGGTGGGGAGAAGAAGGCCAAGGTGCTTCCGAAGAGGGGTCAGCACGTAGTAAAGCAGGTAGAACATGGCAAAGGTGCACGCCATGTCGATGAGCGAAATCAGGTAGAAGTAAAAGCTCCCTTCAAAGAAGAGATGCTCCTTGTCGGAGATAGTGCCTACCACCCTGGATGTCGCCACAAACAGCGTCGCGGTCATGAGGAAGATAACGGCTTGCAGCAGTGAGAAGAGGAGTGTAAAAAAGAACTCCTTCCCCTTTTTCCTGAGGAAGCTGTCCATCTTTTTGCCGAATATCACCTGAAAGGACGGTATCAGCATGGAGAAGAGCTTCGAGGTGAAAAAGAAGAGAAAATAGAGACCCAACGGCCCTGAAAAACGCTTCCATATCTCGATGACCCTCAGATTTTTTGCCATCATTGCGGTAACCGTTTCATTGAAGGGCTCGGGTATCACCTTTGCCGTGTAAACAAGGAGGTGTTTATCGATGTCACTCAGGTTCATGAGATAACCCAGGATGGAGATTGAGAGGAGCGCAAACGGGATAAACGTGAGGAGGATGTAAAAGGCTATGGCGGCCACCATCATCGGGGCGTTATCCCGCTGATATTTTTGAAAGAGTTCCTTGATGATGGAGAAGATTTCTGTGAATCCGCCCAAGTGTTTATCTTAACGCCGCCGCCCGGCATTTTCAACCCGTTGCCGGGAGATGACCGGAACCATGGCCGTCATTGCCGTCTGCCCGCACAAGACTTATGTTCTTAATTGAGATGACAGGCTCGATAAGTCGAGCAGAACCGGTGAAAATCTTGCGGAAAGGCCGGACCTACCATAGGGAGGGGAGGATCAATGAAGATCGTAGCTATTGTGGGCAGTCCAAGAGGGGCTAAAGGGGCGACAGGCGCCCTCACCAGGACAGTACTCCAAGGGGCAGAGAGCCTTGGCGCCGCCACCGAGATCGTCACCATAAAAGGGCAGGAGGTAAAACCGTGCAAAGCATGCGACACCTGTCATAAGGTGGGCTCATGCCCCCAGAAAGACTCATTCCGCACGATCAGAGAGAGCATAGATGCCGCCGACGGTCTCATTTTGGCAAGCCCTAACTACATATCTCATGTGAGCGCGCAACTGAAAGCCTTCATCGACCGCTGCTGTGGAGTGGTCCATTGCCAGGGCTTTGAGGGGAAGTACGGCGCAGCGGTAGTCACTTCGGGAGGAGGGGATGAGGAGCCCATCGCCGGCTACATGAACCATTTTCTTGCCGTCACGGGGGCTATCCCTGTCGGCTCTGTATGGGCGACGATGGGGCAGATTCAGGGTTATGATTTCCCTGCGGAAATAAGAGAAAAAGCCTTTGCCCTGGGTGAGAGACTCGTGAAGGCATGGAGCGCCAAAGAAATTACTCCCGAGTACCAGGAGATCACCCTCCAGTTCAGAGAGCGCATGCGTTCGCTGATGCTCTGGCGTAAACAAGAGTGGCCTTACGAGTACGAGTACTGGAAGGCGTGCCGGGGTCTGAAAGCGTAGGGACGCACATTTACCGCAGAGGGACGGGCATTCCCGCACGACGGCTATTTGCCCGTTGCCTCGGGCTTTTTCTCGATAAGCCCTTGATTTGGTGTTTGCTCACCTTCCGGTTTTGGCTTGAATGAAGACGGCGGCCCATATTTAATCATCATACGGGGCGGTTTCAATGGCGGTGTTAATGAAGGCGGTGGCCCATACTTAACGACCGGTTCTGTGATTGATGTCCCACTTCCACCGGTCGGTTGTCTGTTCCAAGGTCTCCTTGCTGCGCGCCTGCTTCTTCGGCAATGATTAACATGCCGCACAGAAACAACCATACTATTTTTCTGAAGCTCAACAATTTTTTTGTAAATGTACGCAGCGCTTTCATGCCGGCTCCTTTCTATTCAAGCACTTAAAATGACAGACCTCAGGCTCATTTTTGTCAAAATCCCATAGATGCAAACTGTTTCCCTTGCATATCCGCCATTGGCCGCACGACGTGCACATCCCTTGCTTCATCCATTTCCTGTCTCTAAACGGCTGAAACTTGTTTTCCCAACAGTCGCTGAAAGACTCCCTGCGAATATTCCCCTGAACTAATTTTCGCGATATGCTTGGACAGGCAGAAATGTCTCCATTTGCAAGAATTCCGCCTACCTCAATACCGGCTTGGCAACTATAAAAGGAATCTCTCACTTCTCTTTCGAACTCGCAGCCAAGGTAGCCCTCTTCATCAACGGTGACACTCATTGAAGGCTTGCTTTTCCTGACATCCCTCACAAAGGAATAAAGCTTCCTGTAGTCGTCATCTCTGAGGAGGAGATCTTCATTATTCTTTGCCCTTCCGCCGGGAAATACCGTGATGAGTCGCCATTCGTGAACGTGCTCTTTTCGGATGAACTCGTAAATGTCCGGCAGTTTATCAATAATCCTGTGAGAAACCACGGTTGCAATTTGAAGGTTGGAAAGAAAATTTTCATCGCTGAGAGCGCTCACCGCCCCCACTGCCTTTTCAAAGGAGTGTCTATTCTGCCTCAGCCAATTGTGGTCATCCTTCAAGCCGTCAATGCTGACCGTGATCGTTTTCATACCGGTGCGTCTGCATTTTGTTACTATTTCCTTTGTCATTGCAAATCCGTTTGTTACCATTCCCCATGAGAAGCCAAGCGCCGAGATGTTATCCGTGACGGTAAACAGGTCTTTTCTCATTAAAGGCTCGCCGCCTGTAATACCTATCATTATGTCTCCAGGGTTATAATAGCTTGCAATAGCGTTCAACCCATCAATTATTTCATTTGTGCTCAGCTCAAGCCGTGTATCCTTGCTTGAGGTACAATCGCTTCCGCAGTGAAGACAGTTCAGGTTGCATGAAAGCGTCGCCTCCCAGAATAAATAGCGTAATTTATGGTCGATTGAAGAGAGCCGCACATATCTCGACCATGCCCATAGCTGAAACCTCTTTTTGAAATTGTTCAGTTTCATGCGATTACTGCACAATATAACGCTCCAGCTCATTATACCACACTCAAAAGATAGAGGTCTCGTTTCTTCATTAAGCCTGCAGGGCGGTGGTGAATGCTTCCATGAGAGCGAGATTGACGGAAAGGCCCGAAGGAGACGGTGACGATCCCTTTGAAGCCTGTGCAGCTTGAGATTCACCGGTCCTTGGAGAACGTGAACGCGGGTGTCCCCAACCCGGCCATTTCTATGGCCCGGCGCAGCTCCTTTTTCAGCAGCGGCTTGAGGAGCACCTGACGGACGCCGCAGAGCGCCGCCTTTTCCCGGGTACGGGCAAATTCCAGGCCGGCCGTCACGATGATAATGGGGATCTCGGGACGGACCTTTCGCATCCGCCGGCACATCTCGCTGCCGGTCATCCCCGGCATAATCTCGTCCGTAATGATGAGGTCGAATTCACAGGGGTTCCCCGCGAAAAGTTCGAGGGCAGCCACCGCGTTGTGATTTGGGACGACGCAATAGCCCAAGCGGCGCAGTATCTCCGACTGAACTTCCAGGAAAGCCTGCTCGTCGTCAACGAGTAGTATGCGCCTTATAGTAGGACCTAACTCTTCCACGTCTGCACACCTGCCACCCCCAAAACCGTTCTTGCATGATGACTGGCCGCAAAGAAAGCTTGCCGTGTACCGGGAACGACGACCAGGAAGAGAATACATTGCGAGTATAGCACTCTGTTTTCTTTGAGCGCAAGCGGGGATTGACGCCTTTTGACGCAAATGTCTGAAAAAAAGTGTGCCTTTATGGCATGCCGCAATCAAGCGGTCGACGAGGGCTGAAGGTTGCTTTGCTTCGTCCGTGAATGGTACATATGATAATAATGCTGTCCGGTTCGCTATGAGCCTGCTAAAGGCGTTCATCGGACACAGCTTTAAGGGTATATTACTGTTTGTCTTCTCTTGACATGGCTCACCCGACGTCCCTATACTCCTTTTCACAGAAAGGTTTTCTATGGAGCTATAATGGAGAGATGCTTTGAGGATCGGCATAGATGCGCTCTATGATTGAATTGAACGCCGTAACCAAGCGATATGAGACGCTTACGGCTGTCGATAACGTCTCATTCTCCGTCAAAACAGGCGAGTATTTCGCTCTCCTTGGACCCAATGGCGCCGGGAAGACGACAATCGTGAGGATGCTGCTCGACTTTGCACGGCCGACATCGGGAAGCCTGTCGATAAACGGCCTTTCAAGCACACATGCCGCCTGCCGCGTCGCGGTCGGCTATATGGCCGAAAATTACCGCATTCCACCGCACCTTTCCGGATGGCAATACCTGCAGCGCTGTACGGAGCTACTGGATATGGACGGGTCCGGTGCCATGGATCAATGCAGGCGCATTGTCGAGTTCATAGGCATGCAGGGCCGGGAACACACCAAGGTAAAAACCTATTCCAAGGGCATGATTCAACGGTTCGGGCTCGGCGCCGCACTCATAGGAAATCCGAAGCTGCTCATCCTCGATGAACCGACCGCCGGCCTCGATCCTATCGGCATCAGAGAAATACGCCTGCTTTTGGAGTCCCTTAAAAGTCAGGGGATGACTATCTTCCTCAATTCACACCTGCTGTCGGAAGTTGAGAAAATATGCGATACCGCGGCGATCATCAACCGTGGCGCACTTTTGGTGAAAGACGCGATTTCCACCATCGTCAGGGACGGCGACACACTGGAAGATGTGTTTGTAAGGCTTGTGAAGGGTTGACATGAATACGCAGAAGACACTTCGCCCCATCATCAGAATTGCGAAATATACCCTTGCGGATGAGGTTCGTCAGCGGAGCTTTGTCGTGATGTTCGTGATGTGCGTCATATTCGTCTTTCTTACACGCGGTTGCTATCAAGGTAATTACATGGTGAACGGCCAGGCCCTCGATGCCGGAGCCATTGTCGGGGCAGTGTCGAAGGTGATCTTTCATCTTATTGCCGTGGCCGTGATGCTGCTCGCGGCTTTGCTTTCCATGCGCGTGTTCAGGCGCGACCGGGATGAGGGGGTGCAATCGTCCATTCTGTCAAAGCCGATAACCCGGCGGCAGTACGTTATGGGCAAGATACTCGGGTTGTGGGCTTTGTCGACATGCTTCATGTTCATTTTGCACGCCATTCTATTCCTGATTGTCTCCGTCACGCTGAAGGAAGTCATGCCCGGATACCTTGCCGCATCGCTGCTCTGCTCTTTCAATCTGCTCTTTGTGGTTGTTGCCGTGCTTCTCTTGTCGCTCCTGATGCCGGATATCGTTGCTTTCCTTTGTGTTGTGGGCATCGGTGTCGCCGATCTGATAACCGACTGGGTATATGCGTTAAGCCACAGCCGGATGGCGATTGCGATGATCCCGCAATCGACCTTCTCGTGGGAGGAGGTTGTCCACTACGTATGGCCAAAACTTTCCGGGGCGCAACATTTTGCGTCCGCGTTCATCGGCAGCGAGGGATTTCACGGATTCGGCTCCATGTATCCTCTCATCAATGTGCTTCTTTACTGCCTTATTGTCAGCGCGTCACTGTTCAGGTGTTTCAGAAATGAGGAGATAGTCTGACCGGCTGAAAATAACGCCACAGCGGAGGGACGTCGGCCGTTTTCAGCAAGAATCTGGAATCCTGGAAGAAGGCGTGTTATCTTTTATCGGGTCTACCGACTTGTCCGGTGAGCCCGAATCAGCGTGTGCCGGACACGCGCAAGTCAGGAATGGAACCGACAGCATGGCAATGCGGCGCGACAGGAAATAATGACCGGAAAGTAGTCCGATAGGCTGCAAGATAACAACAAAGGGTGGAGCGGCGCATGGTTGAGGCATCTCATAAATTGACGAAGATCGCCGAGGAAATCATGCAGGGCAATGAAAGAAGCGCTGCGCGGCTTATCTCACTTATAGAGCAGGAGAATCCGGAAGGATACGAAGCCTTGTCGGACCTGTGGCCTCCGGCGCGGAGTGCCCAGGTTGTAGGGGTCACGGGCACTGCGGGAGCGGGCAAGAGCACCCTCATTAATGCGCTGGCCGGCCGTTTGCTCAAAGAAGATAAGAAGGTCGGCATAGTCGCGATTGACCCGAGTTGTTCCATGGGCGAGGGGTCTTTGCTCGGAGACCGTCTCAGGATGAAGGAGGCGGAAAAATCAGACGCCGTATTTATTCGATCCATGGCCCAGCGCAAGTACCCGGGTGGTGTCTGCAGGGCCGCGACGGGCGCCGTCTGCGTGCTGGAAAGCATGGGGAAAGATTTTGTGATGGTCGAAAGCATTGGGGCCGGCCAATCAGACAAGGAGCTTTTTTACCTGGCCGATACTATTATCACCGTGTTTACCCCGGAATTTGGTGATGAAATTCAGCTTATGAAGGCAGGGCTCCTCGAAATTGGGGACATAGTAGTGGTGAACAAGAGCGATAAACCGGGGGCGGACGACGTCAAGCACGCTATAGAGGGATACCTGCCGGAGGCAAAGAAGAAGGGATGGAAAGCGCCGGTTCTTGTGCTGCAAGCCGACAGGGGCCTGGGCATAGACGAGCTTGCCCGCTACGTCAAAGCGCATGGGGAGTTTTATCAAAGCGGAAAAACGGATAAAAGAGGCGAGAAGTACGCCCATTTTGCCATGACCCTCCTGAAAGAAGAGGTCTGGAAGCGTTTTTCGGAGCAGTCCTCGCGGACATCTCTATCGCATGTCCTCGAAAAAGTTAGACACGGCAAGCTCAATCCCTACAGTGCGGTGGGACAAATAGGAGCAGAGTTCGAGCATATCATGCGATCAGGAAAGTGCCGGGACGGGGAGACTGGCGGAAGAGTCCCTCGTTAACGCGCCGTCATAAGGGCCGGCGCCATTATTGTCTTGCGTGGAAGGAGGACCCATGAGTAAGGAGCACGTGTTGAATGGCAAAAGGATTCTGGCTGTCGATGACGAGCAGGATGTCCTGGACGTACTGAAGGAGGAGATCATGATGGCGGCCCCGCGCTGTGTCGTGGATACAGCCCGCACGTATCAACAGGCGGCCACGCTCCTGGTTACCTGGACATACGATCTGGCGATCCTCGATATAATGGGTGTACGGGGTTTGGACCTTCTCAGGAACGCCGTAGAACGTCCCTACCCGATACCGGTTGTCATGCTTACCGGCCGTGCCTTGTCTCCCGAAGTGCTCAAAGAGTCGATATCGAGAGGCGCCCGCGCGTACCTTCCCAAGAAATACCTGGGTGCGGTGGTTCCTTTCCTCGAAGATGTGCTGACCCACGAGTACGGTTCCGTCTGGAGGCGCATCCTGAAGCAATTAGAGGGTTTCTTTAAGGAAGGCTGGGGGCCGTACTGGCGAAAGTCTGATGAGAAATTCTGGAAAGAGTTCGAGGAGAAGATCGGCGCCGGGGTCAGGAAGTAAGGCGGTTTTCTGCACCGTCGCAAAGGCCGAAATCGGCGTCGCCTTTTTTTCTTCTCGGCAGCTTCGTCCACTTTCTGTAGAAGGGCGTTCTGATACGCAACGAGGTCCTTTGCACGGAAGGGGGTTACCGCATCATAGGTCATCCTGAAATTTCGAAAGAGAACGAATAAAGGCCGTGAGGCGGATTGGCATCGCTCAGATGAGGTCTATATGTCCCTTCAGCACCTGCTCTATCCAGTCAAGCTCCGCCCGCTGCTTCTCCTTTGGATCGATCATCAGATGGACCGGGAGATGAGAGACCGATAAATCTTTCCAGCCTTGCTCATACTTATGGTAATATTTCGCGAAATGCTCCCAAAACCGGGGGACGATGATGGTGTTGATCCGCACATAATCTTGCAACGTCAGGGCCTGCAGGTAATCGATACGAAACCTGCGCAGGAGTTCTGCCTCTTCGATGTGCTCGGGGGCGTCCATGGTGTGCGCTCCTTCACGAAATTTATTCTCAGAAGGATAAGCCAAATGGAGAGGAAAAGCTACTCGATAACGGTTATGCCGGGGCTGCCATGCCGTATCTCTGCAGGTAGAGATGGAAGGCGACGATAACGAGACCGTGATTTATCGTTCCGGAAGCGATGAGGGACGGAATACGGGCCAGCGGCACCAGCTCGACCTCGATGTCTTCCGTGGGATCGAGCGATAACGGACGTGTTGCCCGGACGTCCTCCGCAAAGTAAGTATAGCAGAGGTTATTGAAAATGGCGGGATTGGGGTTGACGGCGCCGAGAAGGGTTATGCTGGCGCTCTCGTAGCCTGTCTCTTCTGCAAGCTCCCTTTTTGCCGCCTCCGCGGGGTCTGTCTCATCAACTGCCCCGCCCGGGATTTCGAGCGTGACCTCACGGGAGCCGTGGCGGTACTGTCGTATCATGACCACATCACGGTCAGGGGTGAGCGGCACGATATTGACCCAGTTCCCGCATTCCAGCGCGTAGAACTCGTTGCTGGCTTGAGTCCTCGGTGAAAGGGCTTGTTCGGCCCTCACCCTGAACACCCTGTAGTCTTTGTCGATCCTTGAATTAAGGACGTGCCATTTTTTTACCATAGAACAATCGTGCGACGCGCCCCGTCACTTCTTGATCCGCCATTTTGTCCCCTGCGGAGTGTCGAGGAGGGCGATGCCTTTCTCAAGCAGCCCCTTTCTTATCTCGTCCGCCTGCGTGTAATCTTTGTTTCGGCGCGCCTCAATTCTGGCCTTTATGGCGTCTTCGATGGCTGATGCGTCGAGCCCCACGGCAATGAGATGGCGACGTGCAACATCGCGCGTAAAGCCCTCCACGTCCTGCGTCAGGAGCCCCAGCATGCCGGCGAGCGAGAGGAGAAGGCTCCGCCCTTTCGCGATGAAGGGCAGGTTTGACTGGTCGGCCTCGTCCATGATGCGGTTGATCGTGGTGGCGAGGTCGAAGACGGAGGAGAGGGCAAGGGCGGTGTTAAAATCATCGTCCATGGCCGCGTAAAACCTCTGCTCGAGCCCGTCGAGCTCCGCGTTTCCTTTTTCCGGCGCGTCGTCCAGCCCATTTGCCCCGGAAACCCTCTCCAGCGTCGCGTAAAGTCTCCGCAGCGCGCTGTCCGCGCTTTCTACGTTGTTTTCCGCGTAATCGACGGGATTGCGGTAGTGCGCCGAGAGGAAGAAAAGTCGCAGAACATCGGCATGGTATACTTTCAGGAAGTCCTTGATGAGCAGGATATTGCCTAGTGATTTCGACATCTTCTCGCGGTCCATCGTGACGAACCCATTATGGACCCAATAATTGACGAACCTGCGTCCCGTGGCGCACTCGGCCTGGGCCCGTTCGTTCTCGTGATGGGGGAATACCAGGTCCTTGCCCCCGCCGTGCATGTCGAAGGGGCACCCGAGGTACTTGATGCTCATGGTCGAGCATTCGATATGCCAGCCGGGTCTTCCCTTCCCGAAGGGGCTGTCCCAGGCCGGCTCACCGGGCTTCGACTCCTTCCAGAGGGCGAAGTCGAGGGGGTCTTTCTTCCGTTCGTCGACCTCTATGCGCGTCCCGGCCACCATCTCGTCCAGGGTCCTGCCCGACAGCGCTCCGTAGCCCTTGTCCTTGCTTACGGAGAAATAGACGCTGCCGCCGGCCGGATAGGCAAACCCCTTATTAACCAGATCTTCGATGAGGGCGATCATATCCCCAATGTGCTCCGTAGCCCTCGGCTCATGGGTGGGCGGGAGAACGCCGAGGGCGGCCATGTCCGCCTGGAAGGAATCGATGTAGACGTCCGCGACCTCTTTCCAGCTCCTTTTCTCGGCGTTGGCCCTGTTGATGATCTTGTCGTCGATATCGGTGAAATTCCTGACATAGACGACGTCATAGCCCGAGGCCCGGAGATATCGGGAGATGACGTCGAAGACTATGGCGCTGCGGGCGTGGCCGATGTGAGAGTCGCTGTAGGCCGTGACGCCGCACACGTAGAGCCGCACCCGGCCTTCCGTTACCGGGGTAAACGCTTCTTTTTCGTGGGTCAGGGAATTGTAGATCCTCAAAGCCATTACTTCATATTTAATCATAGCAGGGCGCGCCTGTCAAAAATATCTTGGCGGGTGCGCCCTTGACAAAGAAGCCCACCCCGCATTATGATCTGGGCCGTGGGAGCAACCGCTCCTTGCCGTGGATTGCACCAATCACGAGGGAGGTAAACGAAGCATGGGGCTCATCACGATAGATGAGAGCAAATGCAAGAAAGACGGGATGTGCGTGCGCGAGTGCCTTGCCGCCATCATCCGGCTGCCGGAAGGCGGCTACCCGGAAATACCACAGCGCAACGAGGTCGCGTGCCGCCTGTGCGGCCACTGCGTAGCCATTTGCCCTCACGGCGCGCTCAGCCATAAGATCGTCCACGTGGAAGATTCTCCCCTTATAAAGAAACAGCTCGCGATCAGCGAAGCACAGGCCGTGCAGTTCCTGCGAACGCGCCGCTCAATCCGCTCTTACCAGGAAAAGCCCGTGGAAAGGGAAACGATCCAAAGGCTTATCGAGATCGCCCGCTACGCCCCCACAGCCGCCAACAGCCAGTTGGTGGAATGGGTGGCTATATCCGGCAGCGCCCGGATCCGTGAAATTGCTGCTACAGCAGTACGCCACTTGCATGAAATACTCGACAAAGACCCTTCCGTCGCGGTGGCTGCCCCATCCCTGCCGCCGGCTTTGGCACTCTTTGACGCCGGCTACGACTCGATACTCAGGAACGCACCTGCGCTCCTGATCGCCTCGGCCCCGGTGGAAGCAACCAACGGGATGGTGGACCTGACCATAGCCCTCTCTTACCTGGACGTGTTGGCCCCTGTTATGGGCTTGGGCACGTGCTGGGCGGGATTGCTTCAAAGGGCCATCCTCTATTCACCTGCTTTCAAGGAGAGCCTGGGCGTGCCGGCGGCGCATCCGTACCACTACCCCATGATGTTGGGATACCCCAAGGTAAAGTTTTACCGGCTTCCCGAGCGGAAACCCCCGAAGATCACTTTTAGGTGAGAGCGCACAAAAGATTGCGGCCGGAGTCTCCCCTGGGGTGTTCCTATCTTCCGCAGACCCCCTTGCCTTTTCTGCCCTGCCGCCAGCTTTGCACCTGGTTTCTGCCGTTCTGCTTTGCCCAGTAGAGAAGATCGTCTGCGAGCTGAAGCAAATCTGAAGGAATTTGGTCCTCTTGAGGGATCAAGGCAGCTACTCCGAAGCTCAGGGTAACGTGGTCCGCCGCCGGCGAGAAGCGGTGGGGAATCCCGATGTCACTCATTTTTTCTCTTACTTTGTACGCAACTGTCTCGGCGCCGTTCACGTCGGTATTGGGCAGAACGCACGTAAACTCCTCGCCGCCGTAGCGGGCTACCAGGTCTCCCGACCGCTTGACGACGGAAACCAGTGCATCCGCGACCTGCCGCAGGCAGTCGTCTCCCGCCAGATGCCCGTAGTGGTCGTTAAACTCCTTGAAGAAATCTATATCCATGAGAACAAGCGCCAGGGGGACCTGTTCCCGCATGCAGCGGTGCCATTCATGCTCGAAGGACTCGTCAAAGCGCCGTCTGTTTGCAATGCCTGTCAATCCATCAGTGGCGGAAAGAGTTTCCAGCATATTCCTGTAGCGTCTCTGCTCGGTAACGTCGCGGAATGTCCAGATCCTTCCGTAATGCTCATCCTCTTTGCCTACGACGGGAGACGAATACGCATCGAGAACGACGCCGTCCTTAATCTCAAGCTCCAGATGGACCGTCTCGTCCGGGTGGCTGTAAAGGCGACCGATCGTTTCAAAAAACTCCTTCGAATGTTCGATGCTGCCCATGATGTGCATGATCATCTGCTCATCGTCGATGCTGCCCTCGGGGATCTTCCACATATCGATCATCCGCTGGTTTACGATGACCTTCTGCCTCTGGCGGTCCAGGACCAGGAGGCCGTCCTGGGACGAATTGAGGAGGGTCTGAAGAAACGTTGTTTCCCAGCGCAGCGCGTCCTCGCCGTGTTTGCGGTGGGTCACATCATGGAACGTAAATATGCGCCCGTAGTATCTGCCGTCCTTCGCAACAGGAGCCGAGTATCGTTCCAGGATAGTCCCGTCGGTGGTCTCAATTTCATCCAGGCTGGTCTCGTACGGGTGAGAGTAGAGGTAATGGATCTTTTCTAGGAACTGTTCGGGGTTCTTAGCCTTGGTCGAAAGATATTGTAGCTGTTTCTCATCGTCCTTCTCATCGGCGATGTCCTGCGGGAGCTTCCTCAATTCGATGTAGCGCCGGTTCTGGAAGACCTTCTGCCGCCGGTCATCCACTACAAAGACCCCATCGCAGGAAGAGTGCACGAGGGCTTCGAGGAAAGCTGTTTTCCGGGCCAGGGCTTCTTCTGCGTGCTTTTGATCGGTGACGTCCTGGTTCGCGCCGTAGAATCTGGTAACACGGCCCGCAGCATCTCTGCTGACGTGTATGCGCGCCAGGATGTGGCGCACCTCCCCGTCCCTGCGGATAATGCGGTGCTCGACATCGTTAAGAAATTCGCCTTCCCCGCTTGCCAGGCGCCTCGAAGCTGCCTGCTGCAAGAGCAGCATATCGTCCGGATGCACGAACCTTTTGCCGTACTCCTCCCAGGACATCCGATAACCGCCTTCCTGTTCTGCCGTGGTGCCGTAAAAGGCGTAGAAGGGGTTGTTGAAAACGAACTCCCCGGTTCCCGGATCGACCTCCCAGTGCACAATGCGGGCAAGACCCACCGCTTCCGATAGCTTGAGCTGGCTGGCAAGCAGCGCCTCCTCGGTCCTCTTGAGGTCCGTGATATCGTAGGCAAAGGTGATGACACCGGCGACTTCCCCTTTCCTGTCATAATAGGGAATCTTGTCGTACTGGGCCCACCCCTTTGTCCCGGAGGACAGCTCGTATTCCTCTATAACCCTCAGCTTCGGCTTCCCGGAAGCGATGATTTCTCTATTGTCGGCTTCGATCCTCGAAGCCTGATCAAAGGGGAGGACCTCATAAACGGTTTTTCCGACGATGGCTTCGCCGGGCAAGCCGAGATCCCGAACGGCCGTACTGTTGACGCTGCGGATACGCCCCTCCGCGTCAAAATGCCAGATTCGCGCCGTCATCGAATCAAATAAGGCCCGGTATTTCTCCTTTCGTATCCTGAGCCCTTCCTCCGGTTCTGTGCGCTCGAGTTCCGCTTTCGTGAGCGCGGCAACCTGCCGGCGCAGTTCTCCCAGCTCTTCGAGGAGCTCGCTTTTCGTCCTGGTTTTGTCTTCCATCAAGACACCTTGAATTCGTACTGATTACTTATCGGCGGAAATGTGTACCATCTTAAACATCGCTCCCTTCAGAATCAAGATCACTTTCAGGTGAGAGATAGCAGGCTTCCTTCGGGTTGTGGAACACGTTTATTTCTCTCCCGACATGTGCCATTCTGGAAGGTTGTCGGAAGTCGAATTTGACGGCGCCGCGCAATAAGTTTATAGTATGGGTCAAGTAATGAAGTGATGATCAAAAGCCGCCCGCGTTCTACAGTCGTTTCCGAAGTCGGCCAGAGAACGTTCGCGTAACACGATAGTCTTCGGTCATATTCTGCTTCAGCTACTAAATTCTTCTTCATAAGGAAAGTCCTATGAGTTTTAGTGCGTTTAAGCTTCATCCGAAAATAGCCGCCGGCGTCCAGGCGCTCGGCTACAAAACCCCAACTCCTATCCAGGTACAGGCGATCCCGCCGGTCCTCGCAGGCAAAGACGTTATGGGCCTTGCCCAGACCGGGACCGGCAAAACAGCAGCTTTCGTGCTGCCGATTCTGGAGCGTCTGCTTCCGGGTCCACGCGGCAGGGTGCGCAGCCTCATCATAGCGCCGACACGCGAACTGGCCGAACAGATCCACGTAGCCATCGGAGAACTGGGGCGCAACACGCACATTAAGAGCTGCACGATTTACGGCGGCGTGGGTGTGAACCCGCAGATCCAGAAACTGCGCGCCGGCGTCGATATCGTCGTCGCCTGCCCCGGCAGGCTGCTCGATCACCTTAACCAGAGGACGATCAACCTTGCGAGCCTGGAAGTTCTTGTTCTTGACGAGGCGGACAGGATGTTCGACATGGGCTTTTTGCCCGATGTCCGGCGGATCATCAAACAATTGCCGTATCCGCGCCAGACGCTGATGTTCTCCGCCACCATGGCCGATGATATCCGAAAATTGACGGACGAAGTGCTGCACGATCCGGTCACCGTGAAGATCGGCCATACGGCTCCGGCAAACACCGTGTCCCATGCCCTCTACCCGGTCGAGCAGCATCTGAAGACCGCGCTGCTGATGGAACTCCTGAAGCACACCGACACGGAATCCATCCTGATCTTTACGCGCACCAAGTACCGGGCCAAACGCATCGGGCAACAGCTCGAGAAGGCAGGGTATAAGGCTGCCTCGCTCCAGGGGAACCTGTCGCAGAACAAGCGCCAGGACGCGCTCGACGGCTTCCGCGACGGGTCTTACCAGATTCTGGTGGCAACCGATATCGCTGCCCGAGGCATCGATGTCCTGAGCATATCCCACGTCATCAACTATGACATGCCGGATACGACAGATGCCTACACACACCGCATCGGCCGGACCGGCCGGGCCGCAAAGACCGGCGACGCCTTCACCTTCGTCAGCCCTGAGGACGAGCCCCTGGTCAGGAGCATCGAGCGCGTGCTCGGCAAGAAGATCGAGCGCCGCACACTGAAGGACTTCGATTATGAGAAATCGGCTCCGGCGCGGGACGCCGAATTTGCACGCCCGCCGCGCCCGCCGCAGCGCCCCCGGACACAACCGAGACCGGCGCAGACCGGCGCAGCCACGAATGCCGGCGTCCGGCCCAAAACAGGCCCAACTCAGCCCTCGCGCGGGACCGCTCCCGGAACCAGAAAATAATAGGTCTTATAAGTCTTATAGGACTTATTATTTTCTGGTCAGGTGCCTGTATTTGATGCGGTGGGGCTGGTCCGCGGCAGAGCCGAGACGGGCCTTTCTGTCCGTTTCATATTCGGAGTAGTTACCATCAAACCAGACCACTTTGCTGTCGCCCTCGAAAGCGAGCATGTGGGTAGCGATACGGTCGAGGAACCATCGGTCGTGGCTGATGACTACGGCGCAGCCGGCAAAACTCTCCAATGCCTCTTCCAGGGCGCGCATGGTGTTTACGTCCAGGTCATTGGTAGGCTCGTCAAGGAGAAGGACGTTGGCCTCCTCCTTCAGCATGCGGGCTAGATGGACGCGGTTTCTTTCTCCTCCGGACAGCATCGTCACCTTTTTCTGCTGGTCAGTCCCGGAAAAATTGAAGCGGGCTACATAGGCGCGCGAATTCACCTGCCGCTTGCCGAGCTGAATAGTGTCATCCCCTCCGGAAATAACCTCCCAGATGTTCTTGTTTGGATCGAGGACATCGCGGCTCTGATCGACGTATGCCAGCTTTACGGTTTCTCCGACCTTGAAGGCGCCCGAATCAGGCAATTCCTGACCCGTGATCATCCGGAAAAGGGTCGTCTTTCCCGCTCCGTTCGGTCCGATAACTCCTATAATTCCGCCCGGAGGGAGGGAAAACGTCATGCACTCCACAAGAATATTGTCGCCGTAAGCCTTGCTCACGTTATCTGCATCGATGACGACATTGCCCAGGCGGGGTCCCGGGGGAATATAGATTTCCAGCTCTTTTGAGCTTTTTTCGATATCGCGACTGAGGAGCGCTTCGTAAGAACTGATGCGCGCTTTCGCTTTTGCGTGGCGTCCTTTGGGAGACATCTGTATCCACTCAAGCTCGCGCTGCAGGGTTTTCTGCCTTTCGCTCTCGGACTTCTCTTCCTGTTGCAGACGGTTCTTCTTCTGCTCCAGCCAGGAGGAATAATTCCCTTTCCACGGGATCCCCTGTCCCCTGTCGAGTTCCAGAATCCATCCGGCCACATTGTCAAGGAAATAACGGTCATGGGTCACGGCAATGATAGTGCCCGGATAGCTTTGCAGGTGGTGCTCCAGCCAGGCCACGGTCTCTGCGTCGAGGTGGTTGGTCGGCTCGTCCAAAAGCAGGATATCCGGCTTTTGCAGGAGCAGCCTGCAAAGCGCGACACGACGTTTTTCCCCCCCGGACAGGACATTGACGGGAGTTTCTCCCGGAGGACAACGCAGGGCATCCATCGCCATCTCGAGGCGTGAGTCAAGGTCCCACGCATCCAGCGCATCCAGCTTCTCCTGCACGTTGCCCTGTCGTTCGATAAGCTTATTCATCTCATCGTCAGACATCGGCTCCGCGAACCTCTCATTGATAAGATTGTATTCCTTAATGGCGGCCACTATTTCATAAACGCCCTCTTCCACAGTCTCCCGCACCGTCTTTTCGTCATCCAGTTTCGGCTCCTGTTCAAGGAGCCCTACGGTGTGGCCGGGAGAAATGACCGTCTCGCCGTTGAACTCTTTATCCGCTCCTGCAAGAATACGGAGAAGGGAGCTTTTTCCCGATCCGTTCAGGCCAAGAACACCGATCTTTGCCCCATAAAAATAGGAGAGATAGATATCTTTCAAAACCGGCTTCTTGTCATAGTATTTGCTTACCCCGATCATGGAGTAAATAACCTTGTTCGGTTCATTGCCCATGTTCATTTCACCCCTGCGTGATTATAGTACGAACGGGAGGCGACAGGCAAGGTTGAGCTCACGTGTGGACGAACGAGGATCGTGAGCCGTTGACGCCGCCGATTGACAATTTCGCTTCCAGAGTGTAAATAAAGGTCACATGGGGTCTCATGAACGGAAGGGGTGTGTGATCGGCGCCGACGTTGATACTTCTCATTCTATGACTCTGCCCACCCCGGCCACGGCGCCGCCTTTAACAAAGGGGGCGCCTACGGCGTGTCTTATCCTCGTTCTCGACGAAAGAGGCCTGGTGCCGGTATTCGGCGTCCCGGCCGTGCGCAGGCTCGTGCTCCTGGCCCGGAGAGTGGGACTGGAACCGCTCTGCCTCCTCGGCCGTGTGGAGTCCGTTCGGGCCGCGGTCTCCGATCTCCTTTCTCCTCTGGCCTTCCTACCCGTGGAGGATTGTCGTGGCTTGGAGCAGGCGGTGCGGGGACTTGCGTTACCCGGCGACGCAAAAGTCCTGGTGATGAAGGCGAATCACGTGATCGACCAATCCCTTGCCGATCTGGTGGCGACCCCTTTAGGGCGGGGGCAATTCTACCGGTCCGGGGGAGGGGAGGAGATAGGGGATAGCCTGTATCTTTCGGGTGCCGACGAGCTTCTTCCTTTGCTCTCTGCGCTCTGCTTCGATAGTCCCTCCACGCCATCGGTGCTATCCCGGGCCGAGCGGCTGGAAGGGGTCTCGGGTTTGGCCTGTGCCATAGGGCCGGGCGAAAAGGAGGCAAGGAGGTGTGAAGCCAGGTTAATCGCCTCCCTCGCATCCGCGGTCAGGGCAGACGACAGTTTTTTGTCCCGCCACGTCAACAGGCGGATCTCGCGTTTCGCAAGTGCGAGGGTTGTCCGCAGCCGGATAACGGCCAACCAGATCACCCTCATCAACGGCATTATCGGCATGGCCGGCGGTTTCTTCTTTGCCCTGCCAGGATATTGGGCTCGCGTGCTCGGGGCTCTGCTCTTTCTTTTTTGCGTCATCATGGACGGCGCGGACGGCGAGATTGCCCGCCTCAAACTTCAAGAATCTTCTTTCGGCCAGATGCTGGACTACACCGTGGACAACGTGGTCCACGTGGCGATTTTCACTGGAATGGCCGTCGGCCTTTATCGCGACACCGGGCACGGGCGGTACCTTCTCGCCCTGTCGATCCTTCTCGCCGGGTTCGGATTGTGCGCGCTCGTGGTCAACCGCTATATCCTGAAGAGGACGACCGATGAGCTCAATCAGTCGCCTCTGGTCATCAGGCTCATGGCGACCCTCCTCACCAACCGCGATTTTGCCTATCTCGTCCTCGCTTTCTCGGTGGTCGACCGTCTCAATTGGTTTCTCTGGGGAACGACCTTCGGCACGTATCTCTTTGCGGCAACCCTTTCATTCGCCGCCTTTTCCGAAAGAAGAACACAAAAAACTCGAGGAGCACCCCATGCCATTTGAAAAGGTGAACGGCCTCCATCTCTATTACGAAGTCCATGGCGAAGGCGAGGTGATCGTGCTGCTCCATCACGGCTTCGGTTCGGCGAAAATATGGACGGGCATTTATCCGCAATTTGTCGCTCAGGGTTTCAAAGTGGTGATGTATGACCGGCGGGGTTTTGGACGGTCGGAAGGGGGGGACGATTTCCGGGAGTTTTACGAAAGCGACCGCTACCGGCCCGAAAGCGTCGAAGAGATGCGGGCACTGAAAGAACGCCTCGGCATCGGAGAGTGCCATATCGTAGGGCAATGCGAAGGCGGCGTGATCGGCGTGGACTATTCCGTCAAATATCCGGACGAGGTGACGACCCTTACCGCAGCGAGCACCCAATGTTACAGCGAGGTCCCCATGACGGAGTTGAACGCCGCAAAACTGGTGAGCAAATTTGCTTACCTGGAGCCCCTGCTACAGGCAAAGGTGGTTGACTGGCATGGAAAAGATGCACAAAGCCGGTATGATCAATTCACGAAATATGGCGGCGCCTATGGCGCAGGGTTTTTTGATCTGCGGCCGGTCCTGCCCTTGGTTCCATGCCCCGCGCTGGTGCTCTACCCTGACCGCAGCTCTATCTTCGACGTCGAACAATCAATTGCCTTTTACCGGCACCTCGCTCGGGGTGAACTCGCAGTCTTCCCGAAGTGCGGGCATAATACGTACGAGCAGCGACCCGAGGAATATGCACGTACGGTCCTCGATTTTATACGGAGGAGCACCGGACGGGAGGACTCGAAGGTTCAGCCTGCCATGACGTGTTTGGCTTAAGTCACGGATTGTCCGGAAAACCTCGTTTTCGCAGACAAAGTACAGGCATTATCTGAGCGCATAGGTCGGTCAGGAGCGGGGTAGAGTCCCTGCGGGTGTCCCCGTGGCAGGGACGTCCTGAAAAAAATGGGCAGAGACCAAGGTCTCTGCCGGCAAAATAAAGCGGTAAAGCATACGCCGTCTCACCCTTTGGAGCTCTTCCTGATCCCTATAAGCCCGAGAAGGCCCGCGGCAAAAAGCAGGAGTGCCGAGGGGACGGGGATAGGTGTGGGCTCTAAATCGAAGGTCACGACACTCCCAATCTGGAGAACGCCATTGGCCTGATAAGAATACAATCCGCCATAGGCGCGAGATGTGGTACCGACGTTCCACAGGGCGGCCAGCACCGAAGGGATGGTGAGGGTGCCTGAGAAAGGCCCTGTGACGACGACAGCGGCCGGGGCGGAATTGGTTTCGTACAAACCTGCTGAAGTCAAACCCCCTATAAAGAACAGTGTGTATGGGAGGCCGTTGCTGTGGACGGTTGCATTGAACGTAATGCCGTTGGCGGCGGTAGAAAGGCTATACATCTGCAAGCCGGCGGCATTGATAAAGTTGGTCGCAGTTCCAGAGAAGGAAAGAGCTCCACTCACCGGTCCACCATATGAATTGCCGTCGACCGTGAGCCCGCTGACGGTAATCTGCCCCGCCAGAGAACCGTTCTGGCCGCCTTGAGGAGCCGCAGTGAAGGAAAGACCGTTTTCCCCAAATTGAAGGTCAATCATCGCTGCCCCTGCCATGCCCGGTGCTGCTGCCACAAGGGCTAAAGCCATCATGAAACCTGCAATTGCAAGCAAAATCCTATTCATTTATCCTCCTTCGCTTCTCAGATTTGACTACCGGAACATAGACTATCGTTAACGTTTTTCACCTCCTTCCTTTCGAATATGACCATGGTTCTATGCAGCCCGGCTCTCTGTCTGAACAGTTCACACAAGGAGTATGCCCGAGACCCGCTGGCTTTCCGCCTTGCCTTCGAAGGTGGTTTAGTTGCTTACTTTTAAAACATTGTACGCGCCTCGTGGAAGGCTGGCAATGACAAAAGTGTTTGGAGACTAGCTGAACTAGCAAGAATTCCAGACATTTGTGACATATATGCGTATTCGAACCCAGACCGGAGGGGCCGCATGTGGGTGAAGACGTCGATTTTTGCTGGAGAATGCGCGGCCTGGAGCACATCTCTTATCAAACGGGCGTGTTCACGGGTTGCCTGCGGCTTTTGAGCTTCGGGTCGTACAAAGTGAGGCTTGTGAGAAGATGGACCGCGACTAGGTATCTTTCTCTGCGAAATTACGTAGAAACACGTATTGACCCCAGGGGTCCACACTCCGTAAAATGACCACAGCAAAAACCTAAAATGCTACTAATCAAAACTATTAATGACATAATATAATAAAAGGGGAGGATGGGGCATGATCAGAAAAGTTCTCAATGTCAACGGCGTGGAAAGGGTCATGATTGTCGATGCCGATGCCGGTCTGGCCGAAGTGCTCAGGGAGAATCTCTTTCTCACGGGCACGAAGATCGGCTGTGGTAAAGGGGAGTGCGGCGCCTGCTCGGTCATCATGAACGGGAAGGTGATCCGCTCCTGCATCACGCGGATGAAGAACGTGCCCGATGGTGCCGCCGTGACGACCATCGAAGGCGTGGGCACTCCACAGAGCCTGCATGCCCTGCAAGTTGCCTGGATCGTCCACAACGGCGCCCAGTGCGGATTCTGCACGCCCGGCTTCATCGTCTCCGCCAAGGGTCTGCTGGACGAAAATCAACACCCGACCCGCGAAGAAGTGCGAGACTGGTTCCAGAAACACCGCAACGCCTGCCGCTGCACCGGGTATAAGCCCTGTGTCGATGCGGTCATGGATGCGGCCCGGGTGATCCGGGGCGAGCTGAGATCGGAGGACCTGGCCTTCAAGATGCCCGCAGACGGGAAGATCTGGGGTACGAAGCATCCCCGGCCGACTGCCGTGGCGCGGGTAACGGGCACCCTCGATTACGGAGCAGATCTGGGGCTCAAGCTACCCAAGGATGCCCTGTACCTCGCCCTCGCCCAGGCCAAGGTGTCCCACGCGAGGATCCTTTCAATAGATACATCCGAAGCGGAGAAGATGCCTGGAGTAGCCAGGGTCCTCACCCACAAAGACGTGAAAGGCACCAATCGCATCTTCGGCCTGATCAACATGCCGACGAACAAGGGCGACGGCATGGACCGGCCTATCCTGTGCGAGGAGAAGGTCTTTCAGTACGGCGACGCCATCGCCCTAGTTTGCGCCGATACGGAGGCCCAAGCCAGGGCCGCCGCGGACAAGGTGAAAATTAATCTGGAAGAGCTGCCTGCCTATATGAGCGCGCCTGCTGCCATGGCCCCCGACGCCATGGAGATCCACCCCGGCACCCCCAACGTCTACTTCACGATCAACAACGTAAAAGGCGCGGACACGCAGCCGATCATGGCAACGGCGCCCTATGTGGTGGAAGATGAATTCTACACGCAGCGGCAGCCCCACATGGTCATAGAACCCGACGTGGGTCTCGCCTATATGGATGATAACGGCGTGCTCTTCATCTACTCGAAGTCTACCGCCCTCCATCTCCACTATGCCATGATCCAGCCTGGCATCGGCATCGCGCCCGACAAGCTGATCATCCTTAATCCGCCGGGAGTGGGAGGCATGTTCGGGTACAAGCTGAGCCCTACCTCCGAGGCACTCCTCGGGGTAGCCTGCATGGCCATGGGAAGGCCCGTGGTCTTGAAATACGACTGGTATCAGCAACAAACCTATACGGGAAAACGCTCCCCCTTCTTTACAAAGCTCAAGATGGCTGCCGACAAGGACGGCAAGCTCCTGGCGATGGAGAGCGACTGGAGTGTCGACCACGGTCCTTACGCCGAGTTCGGAGATGCCGTTACCCTGCGCGGCGCCCAGAACATAGGCGCCGGTTACCATATCCCTAATATTCGCGGAGAAGGACGGACGGTCTGCACGAACCATTCCTGGGGATGTGCCTGGAGGGCCTTTGGCGCGCCGCAGAGCGAGTTCGCTTCCGAAGTGCTCATGGATGAGCTGGCGGAAAAGATCGGCATGGACCCCCTGGAATTCAGGTACAAGAACGTCTACCGGGAAGGGGATACGACCCCTTCAGGCTGTGCGCCGGATGTAATCGTCCTGCCCGGCCTCATCGATATGATGCGCCCTCTTTACAAGGCGGCCCTGGAACGGGCAAAAAAGGAATCGACGCCTGCCAAAAGACGCGGAGTCGGCATATCGGTGGGTCAGTATGGCTGCGGCACAGACGGGCCTGATGCTTCCGAAGCATGGGCCGAGCTGACAGCGGAAGGGGTGACTATCTACGACTGCTGGGAAGACCCGGGCCAGGGCGGCGATGTGGGCACCATGATAACCGCCCACGAGGCCCTGCGGCCTCTGGCAATTCCGCCGGAGAAGATCAGCCTCGTCATGAACGATATGAGCCGGGCCCCCATGAGCGGACCTTCCGGGGCAAGCAGACAGCAGGTCGTCACAGGGCAGGCCATCAAGGCCGCCTGCGAGCTGCTCGTCAACGCAATGCGCAAACCCGACGGGACATACCGCACCTATGCCGAGATGACGGCGGAGAACCTCCCCTTGAAGTACGTGGGCCAGTATACGACACCATCCACTCCCCCCGACTTAGAGACGAGCCAGGGTAATCCCTTTTCTGTTTACCAGTACGGTCTATTCCTCGCAGAGGTGGAGGTGGACACACAGACAGGCAAGACAAAGGTGCTGAAAATGACCTTATGTGCCGACGTCGGCGTCATCTGCAGCCGGCTTGCCGTAGACGGCCAGCTCTATGGCGGTCTTGCCCAGGGCATCGGGTATGCCTTAAGCGAGGATTTCGAGGATATCAAGAAGCATTCTACCATGACGGGGGCAGGCTTCCCCTTTATCAAAGACATACCCGATGATCTGGAGCTCCACTACCAGATGACCCCGAGGCCTCACGGCCCCTTTGGCGCAGGCGGCTGCGGAGAGCTTCCCAATACGAGCCCCCACGCGGCGATCATCAATGCCATTTACCACGCCTGCGGCGTGCGCATAACCAAACTGCCCGCCTACCCGGAAAAGGTGCTCGCGGGACTGAAGGCAAAGGGGTAATGTACTGAAGAGGAGAGTTGTGGACCGGTTGTTTAATAGGTCTTATAAGTCCTATAGGACCTATTAAACAACCGGTCCTTGAGTTGAGATGGATCAGAAATCCTGGCGCGACTTAGAAAACAGATGCATTCAGGAAGAGGCCCCGCCCTGTACGGCCCGCTGTCCAATCCACGTGGATGTGAGGACGTTTCTGAAGCAGGTGGCGGCAGGGGCCTGGGACAAAGCTTTCCAGGTCCTTGCCGCCGTTATGCCCTTTCCCGGTATAGTGGGCCGTATCTGTGACCACCCCTGCGAGCAGGTATGCAGGCGAGGCGAGGCAGGGGGAGCGATCTCTATAGGCGAGCTGGAACGGGCAGTGGTGAAGGCTGGCAGCATCACAGGACGCCGCGCCCCGCTGCCGCACAAGGAGCAGCGCGTGGCCGTCGTGGGAAGCGGTCTCTCCAGCCTTACCGCTGCGCTGGACCTCCGGCTCAAAGGCTACGGAGTGACCCTTTTCGAGCCGGGAGACCGATTGGGATCTGCCCTGCGGCACCTGCTGCCGGGGCAGATCATTGACGCGGAGACGGGCATCCTCGAGACGCTGGGCGTGACCGTCCGCCTGCACGAATCGATCGACGGTGATTCCCTGCTAAAGGCATTCGACGCGGTCTATGTGGGCCTGGACAGCGGGGCCGAGCCGCCTCTGTTGCTTCCCCCGGAAGCGGCATTCCCCCTGTCCGGCCTCTTTATAGGGGGTGAGCCTTTTCGGGATTACTCGCCCATCTGTGCCGTTGCCGAGGGCAGAAAGGCCGCGACCTCTATCGACCGCTACCTCCAAGGGGTATCTATTACCGCGGGCCGGGAACGGGAAGGCCCCTACGAGAGCAAACTCTACACGAGCCTGGAGGGCATATCGTCTTGCCCTGCCCTTCCGATGGAACACCCGGAATCCGGCTACAGCGACGAGGAGGCCCGCTCCGAGGCAGGGCGGTGCATTCAGTGCGAATGCATGGAGTGCGTAAAGAAGTGCCTCTTTCTGGAGCGTTTCAAGGGCTATCCGAAGCGCTATGTGCGCCAGATCAGCAACGATGCGACGGTAGTACTGGGCGCCCATGGGGCCACGAGGAGGCTTGCTAATTCCTGCAGTCTCTGCGGACTGTGCGCCGTCATGTGTCCCAACGACCTCTCCATGGCAGAGGTCTGCATGGAGGGGAGGAGGAGCCTCGTCGAACGGGGAAAGATGCCGGCCTCGGCCCATGAATTCGCCCTTGAAGATATGGCCTCGGCCAGTAGCGGGAAAGCCGCCCTCGCTTTGCACGAACCGAGGAAAGAAGCTTCCCGGTTCGCCTTCTTCCCCGGGTGCCAGTTGAGCGGCATCTATCCGGAGCATGTCTTTTCGGTCTACGCCCTTCTTCGAAGTAACCTTAGCGGGGGGACGGGTCTGATGCTGCGCTGCTGCGGCGTGCCCGCGAAGTGGGCCGCCAGGGACGGGCTTTTCGAGGAGGCGATACGAGGGGTTGAGCATGACTGGGAGAGCCTCGGCCGGCCGGTGTTGATCATCGCGTGCCCGACCTGCTTGCGGACCTTCAGGGAGCACCTGCCCCACGTGGAGCTTGTATCGCTCTGGCATACTCTGGCTGATATATGGAAACAGTCGGGCACACTCGCCCGAAGGCTGGCGGTTCACGATCCCTGCACGGCGAGGCACGAGACCGGCATGCAGGACGCGGTGCGGTCCCTTCTCACAAAGCTCGGCTGTACGGTAGAGGAGCTCTCCCTCTCCCGTTCGGAGACTGAATGCTGCGGTTACGGGGGGCTGATGTCAGCGGCACACCCGCCGCTGGCACGTGATGTGGCAAAGACGCGAGCTTCACGGAGCGAGACCGACTACGTGACCTACTGCGCCATGTGCCGCAACGCCCTTGCGGCCTCGGGTAAACGGGTCTTGCACGTGTTGGACATACTCTTCGCCGCCCCAGGGGCGGATGCGGCTGCCCTAAAGCCCTGCGGCTGGTCGGAACGCCGCGAGAACAGGTACCGTCTCAAAACTGGGCTTATCGGGACCCTGTGGGGAGGATGTCGGCGAACCATGGAAGCATACGAGGGCATCCTGCTCGATATACCCGATGAGGTAGCGGAGCGCATGGAGGAACGACGTATCCTGCGGGAAGACATACAAAAGGTGATCTACCATGCCGAGACAGGCGGGGACCGCTTTGTGAACGCCGGGACCGGGCTGTCGCTGGCATCTTTCAAGCCCGGCCACGTCACCTACTGGGTCGAATACAGCTACGAGGGAAGCGCCTTCAGGATCTACAATGCCTATAGCCATCGGATGGAGGTAGTTCCGGGTTGAAAGTTAGGGGATCGGAGTGAAAGAGACGGGCGAGGGAAATTGGCTCTGCGGGCAGTGCAACCGCTCCCTGGAGCTCTGTAAAGTCCAGGTGACGTACCTGGGCAGCGTCTTTTCCCTTGACCTTCTGAAATGCGCCGGGTGCGGAGCCGTAGCAGTGACGCAGGAGATAGCGGCGGGCAAGATGGCAGAAGCGGAGCAAATCCTTGAGGACAAATAGTATTCTTCCCGATCCGGACAGGGTGAAGGACGTGCTCGCTGTGACCGGATCAACCATCAGACCGGGGGGGGTTTGAGTTGACAGAAAGGGCGGTGGAGTTCTGCAGGTTCGGCCCCGGTTCACGGGTGACAGACATTGGCTCTGGGGTCGGCGCCATAAGACGCGGGCAGTGTTCGACCGATACAACATCACCAACGAGGACGACCTAAAGAGGGCCTGTGAGCAAGTGGCGATCGATACGACACTGCAAGCCTGCCGTCACATTGAAGCGGTCATCGATACCGGCATGTGAAGTGAATAGAGGGGTCGCATCAAGATATCTCCAATAGATAATACGGGCAAAAAACAAGGATGCAGGAAGCGCCGAGGAGCGGTTGTTTGATGAGACAGGTCTTCAATTCGCACACCTATTTCTCCAGCTTCACATATATGGCTATTCGGTAGAGCAGGGTGATAAGGAGAACACCAAAGGCCCAGATGCCTGTAGTGATCAGTACCTCGGGGAGGGTGGGCCCGTACTCGGTGATCTCGCCGAGAGGGGAGGGGATAAACCCCGGAACGACCAGGCCGAGGCCCTTGTCTATCCAGACGCCCACGACGATGGCGCCACAGATCAGGGCCAGGATGCCTTCACGCCGGCGCAAGCCGGCGCTGAGGAGGGCACAAGCGGATCCACCCATCAATACCATGGAGAGCCACATCCATGGCACGAGGGCGTGATGGCCGTCGATACCGAGGAAAAGGTACCGAAGGTGCTCGACGTCCCCGGGAACGCCGCCATAGAGGGTGGTGAAAAGCTCAACGAGGAGCAGGAAGATGTTGACGAGGAGGGCGTAGGTGGCGATGGTGGCAACCTTCTGGATGGTTTCGCTTCCGGGATCGAATCTGGTGATCCGCCGGATGATGAGCGACATCAGGATCAGGAGGGCGGGACCGGAGGCAAAGGCGGAGGCGAGAAACCGCGGCGCCCATAAGGGTGTATACCAGAGCGGCCGGGCAACAAGGCCCTGGTAAATGAATGCGGTCACCGTATGGATGCTCACCGCCCAAGGTATGGAGAGAAGGATGAGGAACCGCACCCAGGGGAGGGGCTTCTCATCCTTCTGTTCGGCGTCGAGGGTCGACCACCCGATGAGAAGATTCAGGAGTAGGTACCCGTTGAGCGCGATCATGTCCCAGAAAAGCAACGACTGGGGCGAGGGGTAACGGATAAGGTTGAAGGCGCGGTCAACCCGCCCCAGGTCAACAATGATGAAGAGGAGCGACATGATGACCGCGGGGACGGCGAGGAACTCGCCAAGTATAGTAATCCGCCCGAATTCCTTAATATTGTGGAGGTAGTAAGGAAGCACGACGGTGACCGCCGAGGCGGCAACTCCCACAAAGAACGTGAAGTTCGCGATATAGAGGCCCCAGGAGACATTGCGGCTGAGGCCCGTAACGGAAAGACCGTGGCTCCATTGGTGGAGATAAGAGACAAAGCCGGCAGCGGCGACGGCGAGCAGAAAGAGGAGCCATGCCCGGTAAGTGCTGCCGCCTTTCAGCGCCTTTTCAATCATGATCTCTTGCCTCCAGTGCTCGACGGTCCATTATTATGCTAGAAGATAAAATACCTTCGGCCGCGTTCCCAGCTCAGGCTTTCGCTGCATTGCAGGCCGGGAGCGAAGCAGGCGATTCGCCTCTGAGTGTTCGTCGTTCAGGTCCCCGAAGGAGAGGCACGCCCCTTTGCAGGCATCGACACAGGCGGGAGCCAGACCTCCGGCCAGTCGCTCATCACAAAAGTTGCACTTTTCCACGACCCCTTTGGTGCGCGTCGGATATGCCTTATCGATGGCGTGAATAAAGGGCCTCGGGTCCTGCCAGTTGAAGCTCCGCGCGCCATAAGGGCACGCGGCCATGCAGTACCGGCAGCCGATGCACCGGTGGTAATCCATCATGACAATGCCGTCGTCCCTTTTGAAAGTCGCCTTTGTGGGGCAGACCGCCACACAAGGCGGGTTCTCGCAGTGGTTGCAGAGGGTCATAATCTGCCGCCCCCTCAGCGCCTCCATATAGGCGGGCAGCTCCGGGAAAAGCGCCGCAAAGGGGGAGGTCCATATCCACTTGATCTGCCTCCCCGCAACGGGCATATTCGGCACATTGTGCACGCGGTGGCAGGCTTCCATACACTCCGTGCACCCTTCCTTTTTAGCGCAAGCTAAAATGTCGACGACCATTGCCCATTTCTTCGGCGCCTTTTTGCGTGTCCCGTCGTCACCCTTAAGAATGTCGGCAGGTACGACAAGGCTGAAGCCGGAGAGTGCCAGGAGCTGTAAGAATTCTCTTCTCGTCATTTCGCCGCGCCTCCCTTTTCGGGGAATGTGTGGCACTCCCAGCAGCGGGGGTGCACCGGTACATAGTCATGGCAGCGATCGCAGAAGTCGCCTTTGTTCGAATGGCAGCCGATGCACGTTGTCGTGAGGCTCATCACGTACTCCTTACCGTCCGAGGCAACATATTTCAGGTTACCCTCGCGTACCCTGGTATCTCTCCATTTCATCAACACGTCTACGTGGTGCTCCCGCATGTACTCTTTCGCCTCGACGCACTGTTTCTCTCCTCCCGGAGGAGGCGCAAGCTTGGGCGGTCCTGCGGCGCCTGTACCCATCCGCGCGTAGATGAAAGGCGCCACAAGGCCTGCGAGAACGACCATGATAATAGTGAGGATCAAGGGCTTATTGTACATTATTTCCTCTGCGGCAACGTGTGGCGGCTTTTAGCCGGTCACAAAGGCTCACCCCTCAAGTTTGTCGTCCGCGACTCCCCCGTCATGACGAGGGCATTGCCCACGAATTCGTGCACGCCGCCCACCTCGACCCCCGGGACCCAGTACTCAAGAAGGGGCGTCAGCGATGCCTTATCGATCGCACACATGCAGGCCAGCATGTTTACCCCGTGCCGTTCCTTTACGTACCTGACTGCATTGGCCCGCGGGAGGCCGCCGCGGAGCCTCATTTCCATGTTCTCGTCAGCGCCGAGGCCTGCCCCGCTCCCGCAGCAGAACGTCTTCTCCCTGATCGTGTTTTCCGGCATCTCATAGAAATAGTTGGCTACGTTTTTAAGGATAAAGCGGGGTTCCTCAAAGAGTCCCATGGCGCGAGCCGGGTTGCAGGAGTCATGAAACGTGATCCGGCTCTTATCGTTTCTCGACGGGTCAAGCTTCAATTTGCCGTGTTTTATGAGATCTGCCGTAAACTCGGCGATGTGGACCATCTTGGTCGATCGTGCGTTCTCGAATCGTGTCCCTGTTATGGGCGACACGGGCTCCTCCAGGAAATCAGCCGGTCCGTTTAAGGTGTCCATGTACTGATGGAGGACGCGCCACATGTGGCCGCACTCTCCTCCCAGGACCCACTTCACGCCGAGCCTCTTCGCCTCGGCATATATTTTGGCATTGAGGCGTTTCACGAGCTCGCTCGAATGGAAGAGGCCAAAGTTTCCACCCTCCGAGGCATAGGTGCTCCATGTGTAGTCGATGCCGATTTCGTGAAAGAGGGCAAGGTAGCCGAGAAGCGTGAACCAATGGGGACTCGCAAAGAAATCTGCGGAGGGGGCGACAAAAAGTATCTCGGCGCCCTTCTTATTGATGGGCAGATTCACCGTCAGACCCGTTATGCCCTTTAGTTCATCCACCGCAAATTCGAGCGTCTCTTTCATCGCATGCGGGGGAATGCCGAGATGGTTCCCTGTCCGGAAGCAGTTGGAGGCCGGCTCCACGACCCACTGGATATTGAGCCCGAGCAGGTTCAACAACTCCCTTGCCATCATGGTGATCTCAGCCGTATCTATGCCATAGGGGCAGTAGACGGAACAACGGCGGCATTCAGTGCACTGATAGAAGTAGTAGAACCACTCTTTCAACACCTCTTCAGTCAGATCCCTGGCGCCCGCGAGACGACCGAAAACCCGCCCTGCCGTGGTGAAGTACCGGCGGTAGACGGAACGCAGAAGCTCGGCGCGGAGGACGGGCATGTTCCTCGGGTCGCCTGAGCCGATAAAGTAATGGCACTTGTCGGCGCAGGCGCCGCACCGCACGCAGATATCGAGATAGAGTTTGAGAGAGCGGTGTCTCTTCAAGAGCTTCTCCATCCCCCTAGTATGATCTCCTTCCAGTTTTCAGGAAGCTTCCAGTCCGGATCAGTGGGCTGCCATTCACGCTGGTTGGGCAAGCCAAGGTATTTCTGGTGCTTGAGAGGAGCGCCGTGGCTGTACATCCCCTTCTTGAACATCACAGAGGAATCTGCCCAATCTCTTGCGGCAGGCTTGTAGTCGAGCTTCAGCAGTTCTTCCTGTTTCAGTTTCTCTTCAGCCATCGCAGCTTTCGGTCTCCCCTCATCTGACTTCTCATTTCCTTGGTTTTAAGCTTTTTCTTCGTTCTCCACGGGAATGCCCGCTTCAATCATCGCTTCCCTGAACTCGTCCTCATACTCCCGGTAGGTATGCACCTTCACCGGGTAGCCCCACGGGTTGACATGGCGTCTCATGCGGCTGTCATTCTTCAGGTTACGTGTGGGGCTCAAAAAGACCCCGGCCCCATGCATCAGCTTGCTAAAAGGAAAATACGCAACGAGAACGGACACGAGAAAAAGATGGACATAGAAAAAAGCGCCCAAATGAGCGGATACTACCGGCCTAAAGCTCACAAGCCCCATGATCGACTCTTTTACCCTCTCCACGTCCGTCTTGAAGAAATGACGCATGAGAACTCCGGAGAGCATGATCGCCCCGAGGAGGAAAAGGGCAAAATAGTCGGTCGGCAGCGAAATGAGGCGCACCTGGGGCGAGAAGGCCCTTCGGACAAAAAGGTACGTGACAGCGGCGAGAATAAGGATGTCGCTTACATAAAGCGAAGGGACGCCGATCTCGAAGAAACCATCGAGCCCCTGGATTGCGGCAATACCGGGAAAAACCGATGCGGTAAAAAAGCGTAGATGCCGGAAAAGGACGATAGCCAGGGACCAATGGAAGAAAAGTCCGCCGAGCCAGAGGTAGCGCTTCGGGCTGAAGATCAATTTCCCGCCGCCCTTGATCTCTACCCTATTATTCCTCCAGAGGGAACGGAAGAGGAGGACCTCCAACGCCATGCGCGCAATCACCCAGGGGATGCTCGTGGGGCTTTCGACTTTATCTTGTCTGATCCACGGAAGGGACCGCTGTTGTCCGCAGGTCGTGGGGATGCAGAAGGGAACGGGCGAGCGCCCCCACCCGATAATCCGGTAGACAAAGCCAAAGACAAACAGGGCGAGCGCCGCGTAAGGAATTACGAACGCAAAGAGCAGGTTCATATTCCAGAGGGCGCCGCCGGCCCACCCGACGGCAGCAAGGAATAGAACGGAAAATAGCGCGTAAATCATGGATGCGTCCCCTCGGCTGTTTTCTTGCTACACCGATTCGACGCGCTCAAGTCCCCAAGTTCGCTGCCCCTGCCCATAGCCTTTATCAGCTTGAGCAGTCGCTCTTTCTCCGCCCGCGCTTCCTTGACCCTTATGTCGTCTACCTGCCTTTTGCAGCCGACGTACAGGTCTATTGCCACGAGCATAGCCTCGTCGAGGCGCGACTCCAGGGATAACAAATGTCTTAAGCCGGTTTTCTCCACTACCATCGGCAATAGCTCGTGGCGAATGGCCTTCTTCATGGCGTCCACAAAGGAAAGCGCCCCGGATGGCGAGAAGTCCTGGACGGCCCTTATCCGCACGATATCGCCTAAGTCCTCCTCCGCTCTTTCCCGCTCCATACCGGTCATTGCAATCTCAAAAAGCACTTCCCCGGCCTGCGTGAGCGCACGGCCGACAGGATTACAGAATGGGTCCTTTTCCGATGCCAAAAAGGCGTGTGTTTCGGCCGCGTAGGTCTCCAGGACCGCACGATGCCACTCCTCGAGGATCGCCCTTTTTCTGCTGAAGAGCACCTGCTCCAACGTAGTACTCGCCAACCGCGCCTCTTCCGTCACAGGTTGATCACCTCATGGCCGAACATGAAATCGAGGATTTCGTCCATGCCGGCTGCCTTGCCGACCGCCACCTTATCGGCAATACAAAGATCATGGAGACAAAACCTGCCCGCCAGGATGGTCACGCCCTTTTCTTCCAGGGCCTTCAGGCGGCCCACTGCCGGCGAGCCCGCGACAAGGAGCTGGACGGCCATATTCCAGAAAATGATGGCTGCGGGCTTCTCCTCTCGCTTCGCCAGCGCATCCAGGAGGGTCATCAGTATCTCGAAACCCATGGTTTCGTCGCCGTGTCCAACCCCTTCGTGCCCAAAGACGAAAACCTTGCCCTTCTTCTCGTTCATCAATGGAACTCCCATTCAATAAATGGTTTCTCCAGATCGACCATGGCATTGACGATCAGCTCGACGAGTCCGCCATACATTATGCCGCTTTTATTCCACGCGTCGTAATACTCGATACTATCTCTCAGGAGGGCTTTGCAGTTTGAACAGGGGGCGCACACGTACTTTTTCACCTCCGGGTCGGGCGTATCCGCAAAGGCATCTATGACCTGCTTCATTTTCATCCTCGACGAGATACCGCCCCGCCAGTCGGGGAAATTCATCGATTGCATGATCGCAAAGCCGCTGCCCCCGCCGCAGCAATAGTTTTCCACGCCGTGAGGCTCCATCTCCCTGAATTGCGGGCAGATCGCCCTCACGATCCTGCGCTGGGGCTCGACGATCCCCATGAGCCTCACCATGTTGCAGGGGTCGTGGAGGGTCACGGGGAACGTGTTACGTCTCGGGTCGAGTTTCAGTTTGCCGTTGCAGACGAGGTCCTCCAGGAGGGGCATAGCGCTCACCCGCGGTATGTTGAGGTCTCCCGTGAGGATGCGGTCCGCGATAACCATGAGCGCTTTGTGCGCGTGGCCGCACTCGCCAACGCAGATCTTTTTCACCTTAAGCCGTTTAGCCGCCTCGGCGTGGTGCACGGCAATCCTTGCCGCCTGAACGTCGTCGTACCATATGCCGTAGTTGACCGCGTCGTAGCCGACCATCTCGCTGGAGAGGGTCCAGTCTATCCCGGCCGCGTCAAAGATGACCGCGAAGGCCTCCGGGTTTTCCGGCCACGCGAGGAATTCACCCGCGTTGTGCACAAGGAGTACGTCAGCCCCCTCCTTGTCGACGGGCATCTTTATCCTTTTACCCGTCTTCTCTTCTATGTCGTCTTCCATGAAGGCGATGATATTATCGAGGGCTTTTGGCGTGATGCCGGTGCTGGAGCCGACGTTCAACTGTTGGACCGTCCCTTTGTCGTGCAGTTCCGAGGGGGCTATACCAAGCTCCTGGCTGAAGATTTTTCTGATTTCGCGGCTGATGAGGGCATTATCCACGCCAAGCGGACAAACCTGGGCGCATCGTCTGCACAGGGTGCACCGGAAGGCGAGTTCGGCGAGCCTTGCGAGAAGGGTGAAGTTCAGCTCGATGTCGCTTGCCGTCAGCTTCGCGAGTATTCGATTCTCCTTCTTCAGGTACTTGTTGATGATACGGCGAAGCACCTCGGGGCGAAAGGTCGGCCGATATATCTCCTGCTTTCCGCTCGCCACGTACGTCGGGCACGCGTCGCTGCAAAGCTGGCATTTGACGCAATAGTTGAGGGTGTGGACGAGGGGCTGCAGAAAGGTCCAGTTGTTCTCCTTTGTCAGCAGTTTCCGCAATCCTGACAGGAACTTCCGTACGAACTCCTCTTCTTCGCCGGCATTTGCCGGCTTTGGGATCGCCACGCCAATGACGCCGTCGAGGGAGGCAACGTAGCGGGCTTTCTGATTCTCCGTGAGCTCCTTCAGGGGCCTGGCTTCGTCGTAGGGCGGCGGCAGTTGCATGAAATCTGACGGATCCAGGGTAACGAGCTGCCCGTCGGACCTGGCCATATCCTTTATCTTGATCTTGCGCTTCATACTACCCGCCTTGTCGGTCTCGCTCATTTGACCACCTGTTCTCCCCATGTTTTCCCCTGCTTGATGTGGGGCGCCGACCAGGTCACCTTTTGGCCGAACAGCTTCATCAGCTCAGCCTCTATCTTGCTTCCCCGGAGGTTTGGCTCATCGTCCCACCGTATGAGAAAGAATGCGAAGAGCCTCGTCACGTAGTGCATCGATCGGGTAAAGGGAAGATAGATCAGAAACAGATCGAACAGGATGATGTGCAGGGCGGCCCCCGGGGCAACCCCAACGGGTCGCGCGGTGATAAGCCCCACCCAGAAATGCCTGTATTCCGCGAAGGTCGGATCGACGAAAGCCCAGGCGTAAAGTCCGCTGAGAAAGACGGCCAGGCAGAAAAGATACGTGAAATAGTTCTGGGGGGTGGCGTACGCCCTCAGGTCATAGTCGGTAATCCTCTTGATCATGATCCCGATGCTTCCCAGGAGACCGCTGATAAAGGCCACAAGGCCCACCAGAAGGACAACGTAGTAGAATGCCTTTCCAGCTAGCATTGGCGAGTCGCTCGCTACGGGAAGACCGAGGACCATAGCCAGGGCAGCGAAGAACGTAAAGATGTGAAAGCAGATGATCAGGATGAAACCGATATGCCACGGGTAGAGGGCCAACCAATAGCCTTTGCGCCGTTTGAAGTATTCTCCGAGGGTCAAATATTCCTTGAGGAGAAACCAGATGCTCCTGAGCCATGCCTTGCGGCGACTGCCCTCGATTTGGTTCAGCTCCTCAAAGGAGGACCCTCCGTAGCGGTACTTCTCTTCGTGGATGACGGGGTAGAGCTCCCACCGCAAGTGCCTTGGCAAATGAACGTACTTTACCGCTTTCACGGTGTACATCGCAGTGACGAACACGTAGCCGAAGTACGTCAGCATGGCCATAAAAACGTCCACTTAGACCTCCCTCACAAAAGCGCGGGGCAATGAGCAGGAAAGTCCGCCTATCGCTCCGCGCCCATTGTCATCCCTAGACGCAGCCCGTAGGCTTCGGAAGACCTGCAATCTTGCAGGCGCCTTTGGCCGGTCCGCCTGGGAACAGCTCGTATATCCTCTTCAGGTCAAGCTTGGTTTGTTTGGTCAACATCCTGACGGGTGGAGCAATCTCGTACTTGATATAGTAATCCCTCAGATAGTTGACCAGCCTCCAGGCCTCTTCATTCATGGGGTATGCGTCCTCCGTCTTTGCCAGATCCTCCGCCACCGCATTGTTCCACTTATCCGGCTCCTGAATGAAGCCATCCTCATCGATTTCGATCTCCTGTCCGCCCAATGTGGCCTTCGCCATGGCATAGCCTCCTATTTCTCTTTGGATTTTTCCTGTTCTTCATCGAACTTCTTTTTGCAGCCCTTCGTATCGAAATAGTACGTCCGATCCCCGACCGTGGTCGTACCCCGCGCTTTCTTCTCCTCAACTTCAGCGTTGCATACCGGACATATCGCCATATCCTGCCCTCCCTTCTCCTTGAACTGTCAGCCGGCTCGGAAGTTTATGTCGTCACCGGTCTCCGTTTTACCCTTAGATTTTCCGTAGTCTGATGCGAGGGCCGCGAACGCATGGGCCCATTCGGGGTTGCCGAGGGCATGGAGATGCATGTATGCGGCAAACAGGTTCTTGTAGATAATTCCGTCCACCCGGCCGTCAATACCGTACCCGCGCTTCACCGCGCACGCGGTCGCGATCGGTTCCGCTGGAATGATCCGGGAATGGTGAAACTCGTGGCCTCTTAGCAAATGGCCCCGACGAAACCAGCAATTATCCGCAGTCACCGCCAATTCCACATAGCCATGTCCCGCCGGTCGCTTTGAAAGCTCCGCCTCGGCCGGAATGATGCCGACCATCTCGTAGCGCTTGCCCTGCCATCTGATCGCCCGGCAGAGGTACATCAATCCGGCGCATTCCGCGTAGGTCGGAAGACCCTTCTCTATGGCTGCGGCGATGTCGGCCCTGAGCCGGCTGTTTGTCTCCAACTGCGACGCGTAGAGCTCAGGGAAGCCGCCGCCGATGTAAAGCCCATCCAGGTCAGGCAGCTCACGTTCGGCAAGCACGTCAAGAGGGACTACCTCCACCCCTGCCTCGGTGAGGGCTTCCAGGTTCTCGGGATAGTAGAAGCTGAAAACCCGATCACGCAGCACGCCGACGCGGGCAATGCGCCCTGGAATGGGGGGATTGTTTCCCACAGGGATAGACAACTCCGACGCACCCTTCGCGATTGTCAGGATGGCATCGAGGTCCAGGTGTTTTTCGACTATTTCGCAGATCGTCGCCACCACGGATTCCGCCTGGTCCTTCTCCGCGGAAGGGGTGAGGCCCAAGTGACGTTCGGTAATCGTCAGTTCCGGATTGTTCGGAACGGCGCCCACCACGGGTATGCCACAATGGCTTTCCACCGCATGCACAAGCTTGTCTCTGTGGCGAACCCCCGAGATATTGTTGAGAATCACCGCGGTGATGTGTGTTTCCGGCTCAAAGTGCTGGTATCCGCTTACGAGCGCGGCGATGCTGCGCGTCATACGCTCCGCATTGACCACGAGGATTACGGGCGCCTTGAGTAGACGGGCAAGCCATGCGGTACTTCCCGATCCGTCTGCTTCAGGGGAATCGAACAGACCCATCGCCCCTTCAATAAGGGCGAGGTCGGCGCCTGCCGCCCTCCTCCCAAAAGATGCCGGGAGCACCTCTTCGGGCATAATGAACGTATCGAGGTTAGAGCAGTTTCTCCCACAGGCAAGCGTCAGCCAGGAGGGATCGATGTAGTCGGGCCCTTTTTTAAAGGGCTGAACGGAAAACCCTCGCTTGCTCAAGGCCCTGCCAATCGCTATGCTTATGGTGGTTTTGCCGGAGCGCCCCTTCGGCGCTCCCACGACAAACCTTGGCAACATTTTCACTAGCGAATTTTGGCCCGCTGCTTTTATCATTTCCCTTTCAGCTTGATGAACGACGCCCCCAGATAAATGTACTCGATCTTGTCGTCCTTGGCCAAGGCCGCGATGGCCTTATCAACGACACTCTTGTCCTCGCCAAGGGCACGCGCAACTTCCCGGTTCTTGGCCTTCGTCACGGACTCCAGATACTGGAGCACCTTCTGTTTCAGTTCCTCGGACACATCTTCGCTCACGGTCACCTCCTACGGTTTCCCGCCGCCCACCCGCCATGGGTGGTAAAAACGTTACCACTTGAACTGCGTCGTTGTCCTGTAGGTCTCTATAGCATGGGTGAAATCATCCACGTGCTGATCGGTGAACGGAATTTCCGTGCGCTTGAAAAAGGCTTCCCAGCCTATCCTCTCGATCCATTCACCGAGCCTTTCCGCCGGCTTCGCTCCTGCCGCATAGATCTCGACAATCCTCTTAAGCACGTCGACTACCTCGGGCCATCTCGGTGGGTGGTTCGGCAGGAAGGGCACGACCATTCTGGAATACATCGGCGGTTTCCGGGCATTAGAGACCTTACCGCCCGCATAGATCGCAACGCCGTCCGCATCCGCGTCGGCAAGCGGCATCGCCGGGCATACGGTAAAACAGTTACCGCAGTACATACAGAGGTCGTCTTTCACGACCACGCTCTTGATGTTCGCATCCGGGTGCCGCCTCACCGCGCCTGTCGGGCAGGACTGTATCGTGGTCGGTATCTCGCACTGGGCAAGCACCTTTTGGTGGTCGGGCTTGGGCGGCTTTGTATGGACGCCGACAACCGCGAGGTCCGAACAGTGTATAGCCCCACACATGTTGATGCAGCAGGCCATGGAGATCCTCAGGTGATTCGGCAGTTTCATCTCCGTGAAGTGGTCATAGAGTCCGTCCATGATGGCTTTCGTTATGCCCGAGGCGTCGGTGGCAGCGCTGTGGCAGTGTATCCATCCCTGGGTGTGTACGATATTTGAAATGCAGTCGCCCGTGCCGCCGACAGGCAGACCCAGTTTCCCAAGCTCCTGGATGAGCGGTTCCACCTTCGTCTTATCCGGCGTGAGGAACTCTACGTTGTGACGGCTTGTAAAACGGAGGTGGCCGTCGCAGTATTTGTCGGCAACGTCACAGAGGTCCCGTATAAAATCGATACTTACGAGCCTCGGGGACCCGGCCCTTACCGTATAGAGCTCGTCGCCGTTCTCGGCAACATGTTTCAGGACGCCGGCGCGGAGTATCTCATGATATTTCCACTGACCATAGTTTTTCGTTATTACTTCGGGGAGCATTGTCCTAAAATCAGGTGGTCCAATGTCTGTTCTGCGCATATCGTTACCTCCTTGTCGTCACTCTGTTAAAAGAACACGTAAGGATTGGCCCTCGGCTTCATCACCATTTGCGGCAGAGGTTTCAGGTCAACCGCCTTCAAGAACTCCTTGAGGCCGATTCTTTCGATCAGCTCCGCAAGCCTTTCCCTCGTCTTTCCGTGCTCGTCCCACCAGTCCCAAATCTTTGCGAGCAGCTCCTTGATCTCCGTGTAGGGAGGCGTGATCTCGATGAAGGGTATGAGCACCCAGGAGAGGTTGGCGCCTTTGAGGATCGGCGCCTTGCCGCCGACCAGGATTGTGGCCCCTTTCTGGAGGCCGGGTCTCAGCGCCTTGGGCATCATGTTAATGCAGTGCATGCAGCGCACACAATCCTCCGCATTAAGCACCAGATTCCCCCCTTTCTCATCCCACTCAAGGGCCTCGGTCGGGCACTTGCCCACGACGAGAGACCTGATATCCATCCCGTCATTCACATACTCCCTCACGGCGTTCTGGTCAATCCTCAAGCTATCGCGCCAGGTGCCTATGATCGTGAAGTCCGCCCTCGCTATGGCCGCCACACAATCGTTCGGGCATCCGGACGCTTTGATCTTAAACTTGTACGGCCACCTCGGCCGGTGCATCTCATCCTGATACGTCATGGTAAGGTCGTGTATCAGCGCCATAGTATCGATATTTGCATACTCGCACCGCGCTTGGCCTACGCAGGCCGCCGGCGTCCGCAGGGCCGAGCCGGAACCTCCCAGGTCGAAACCCGCTTCCGTAAGCGCATCGAAGCATGGCTGCAGGTTTTCCGTTGTGGTTCCTAGCAGGATGATATCGCCGGTAGCACCATGAAAGTTCGTCATACCGCTTCCATACTTCTCCCAGATGTCGCAGACTTTCCTGAGCGCCTCTGAGGTGTAGAACCAGCCCGCCGGCTGGTTGACGCGCACGGTGTGAAACGCGGTAACGTTCGGGAACTTCTCAGGATTATCGCAGTATCTGCCGATGACCCCGGATCCATAACCCGTGACGCCTACTATGCCGCCGTGTTTCCAGTGGGTCACCCTGTCTTCGTACGACTGCTCCTGGATTCTGAGGAGGTCTTTGGCGGATGCGTTCTTCTTCGCCGCCCGTTTAATCTCCTTCACATAGCTCGGCCAGGGTCCTTTCTCAAGTTCGTCCAAAAGGGGAGTCTCATCACTCATTTATGCCTCCTTCGCGGGATTGTCACGACCATTACGGCCGTCGCCTCTTACAACATTTCTCATTATTATTATGTTATTGCAACATAAAAATGTCACCCTTTTTGCAACGTGAATATGTCACCCCCCCTTGGCCCTTTTCATAGAGACGCTCTCGCTTCGCTCGCCGGCCCTGGGCGCATGTAGGACCCCGGCCGGACGCGTCCTTCGATAGGCTTGCAGGGAACCTCTCCCGCCGTATGATGAAAGACATGCCAGCTTCCGTCGAGCCAATGATTCGCCGTAACGGAAGCCTTGGCAAAGCTCAGCCTCGTCTTTGTCGGGAACAGTTGGATCGCCTGTCCGTCGACCGAGATCGTGTTGTCGTAATTGACCTTTGCCTCATATCGCTTACAAAGGATGTTCCGCATGTCCGCGTCTTGAGGAAGCGGTCTCCATGCAGGCTTCGGGTCTTCCGGGGCAACGCCGAAGAGCCGAGCGTACTTGGGGATGAAGGTTTCGTTCAGATACTTCGTCGCCCCTTCGCGGTCGGCGATATTCTTAAGCCGAAGCTCAGCGACAAGCCTGTCCTGGAAGGTCCTGTTGATCCTCTCGCCTCTTCCTCTGGCTTGAGCAGAATGGGCAAAGATGAGCCGTATCCCCAGCTCGCTCATGGCTCTCTGGAACTGGGTAGGCTCGACAGAATCGCTCTTATGCCGGGTGGTTTTAAACTGGGAGGCCCGATCGAGATAGAAGACCGAGGGCCGGCCGAAACGGGCAAAGACCTCTTTGCATACGCCAAAACAGCCCTCCAGGTCTTCTTCCTTTCGAAACAGCCCATAAAGAGGCTTCCCCGTCGAGTCGTCCGTAGACAGAAGGAGCGTTGTCTTTTCCTCCCCGAACCACGCATGGGGAGAGCCGTCCAAAAAGAGCATATGGCCTTCCTTCTCCGATCGTTTTCTTCTCTTCCTATGTCTGCGCTGCTTCCGGACCTTTCCTCCGAACCCTTCAGGACGAAGCCATTGCCGCAAGGTCTCGCGGTTGATCTTTATCCCTTCCTGCTCTTCCAGCATCTCCGAGAGGTGGGAGAAGTTGAAGTCGAAATACTTCTCATTGGCGAGCTTCATCGCCCGCTCTTTCATCCCGGCAGGGAAAGCTCTGCAGGAAGGGCGCCCGCTGTTGCCGTGCTTAATTCCGGAAGGTCCTTCCTTCTTCACTTTAGCCTTGATCCTCTTTAGCTGGCGGAGGGAGACGCCTAACGCCGCCGCAGCCTCTCCGTTCATCATCCTGCCGTCCAATGCCGCCGCTACCACGCCGTACCGCCTTACCTCTTCCGTCATGAACGTCACTCCTTTTCTCACCGGAGCACCTCCCCTCGGTGCCCCTTGTTATCGGCGGGGGTGACATTTTCATATTGCAGCTAAGGGGTGACATAATTATATTGCAGCAACATTCTCATTATTATTATTGACATTATATGAGCGGATGGCTACTATAAGTCAAATCATTAATTTTTATGGTATCTATAAGTGACGCTAAGACAAAGGGGGACGTTACATGAATTTGCACCAGCTCCGGGTTTTTTGTGCGGTTGCCGAGAGTCAGAGTTTTAGTGCGGCAGCAGAGAAAATCCACGTGACTCAGCCGGCGGTCACCTTACAGATCAAGAACCTGGAAGATTACTATCAACTGAAGTTCTTCGAAAGGGCCGGCAAGAAGGTCTTCCTGAGCGCGGAGGGAAAAGTTCTCTTCGAGGTTGCCAGTCGCATGCTTGACCTTGAGAGTCAGGCCGAGCAAGTGATTGCCGACCTGAAGGGACTATCCCGGGGGAACGTACGCATAGGCACCTCCTTTTCTTTTGCCTACGACTATTTGCCCGCTCTGCTCAAGGCCTTCCATCAGAAGTATGAGAAGATATTCCTTCAGGTCAGCACGGGCAATACCAGCCAGATCATCGAAGACACCCTGCTTCACAAAAACGACGTCGCATTTGTCGCCTATCATCCTCATAACAACAAGCTCGTGGTGCGGGAATTCGTCAGCGACATCCTGGTGGCAGTCATTCCCAACCACCACAAGCTCGCGGAAAGAGAGTCGGTCACGCTCAATGAGCTGAATGGTGAGCCTCTGATCTTGCGGGAACCGGGATCTTCGTACAGGGGCATGGTGGATGACGTATTCAGGAAGAAAGGGATTTCCCCTTTGATCGTGATGGAGTCTGCCAGCACCGCGGCCATAAAGGGAATGGTAGAGAGCGGGGCAGGGATCGGCATTCTATCGGAACATGCGGTAAAAAGAGACGTTGAGGCCGGCGCCTTTAAGGCGAAACGTTTTACCGAAGTGGAGATGACCGAAACCTTCTATCTCATCTACCACAAGGAGAAGTTCTCCTCCCGCGCCTTGAAGGCTTTTGTACACATGGCGCTTAATTTCGACGTGAAATGAAGCGCCAGGTTTCTAAGGCAGCCCCCATTCAAGGCATGATAAGCGCTTTACCTGTTTTGAAAATAGAGATCGGCAAATTCTCTCAACGTCTCCGCCATGATCTTGGCCGGGTCGTTGATGTACTTGTCGAAAACAGGTGAGAGTTGAGCCGGATCGACATCCCGGCTTCCTTTATCGTACTGAGACACAAAGGCGCACCGTACGTCTTCCGGCAGGGCAGCTATCATGTTTCTGCCCACCATGTTCTCCAGAAGACGGTTGAGGGACTCGACCAGTCTCTCAAGCGCATCAGGCTCCAGCTTCTCTCCCTTTTTTTTGATCAATGTTCTGAGAAATTCCTCAATGTACGGATTCCGAGGGTCCATTAGCACTCTCCTTTCTGTGCGACACCCACCACTCTTCTCTCCTGTCTCCCCCAGGGATTGTTCCTAAAAGACCACCGCTAACCTCCGGAAGGGTAAACGGGGACCAGCGTATCCAACCCACAAAGCGCGAACCCCAGCCATCGCATGGCCAGCTTCATCAGTTCTCCTTCATCCGCAGCCGCCTTTTCGCCTTCTTCCGGAGTGAGCGCGAAGACCTTGAGGAATTTTGTCCGGAAAACAAATTCCCGGAAACGGTCCAAATTGTAGCTCGCCATATGGAACATGGCAAGTTTTTGATTGGTCAGCCCGCTGATTCGCGCATTCTTGTTGGCGACGACCTCTATCCAGGGCCGATTCATTTCATTGTAAAGCCGGACTCCCTGGTCTTCGATCCACTCCTCCACGGTCCATTCCCGCTCCTCCTGAAAGCCTAGGCAGTGAAACTCACTCACGATGAAATAGAATTCTTCCTCCTTCCCCGACAACCCCACGCTCGCACCCCTTCCAAAGGGATAAAGCCTGCAGGCCCCCGGACGGTCCTCATAGATGGCGCATCCCTTCGGCCCCACAAAAGGACAGCGGTGTCCTCCATCCTCTCGCATCTTGAGACGGATTAACGGCAGGACGTGGTTCTCTGCTTCGTGAGGCAGCGTGTACCGTTCTATGAATTCCCCGGCGGTCACGTGGAGCCGCTTTTTCATGCGCAGCACATCGTAAGGGGTAAGGATCAAATGAAGGTCGGCACAGCAGGCCGTGAAGCAGGCAATTTGTGGATGACAGGAGAATCGGACCCTCCCTTCACCCACAGGTCTCATACACCCCTGGCCGCCGTCCTGGAATGGTGTTGTTGCCTGCATCAGCCTCTCGAAGCCTCCCTGCCCTTCATCTCCTCACCCTTGAGTACGTCTTCCCGCATCTTGAGGGTCTCCCCGGCGATGAGACCGAACTCAAGCCAGCGATGGGCCAGCCTCATCAGTTCGAGATCTTCCGTCTTGATTCTGTCGGCAACCTCCTTTTCTACCTCGAAAATCTCGAGAAAACGGCTTTCGAGGACAAATCTGCGAAATCGGTCGAGGTCGTAGAGGGCCATGCGACACATCTCCTGGACTTTAGGGTTCTGAATATGCTCTTTCGAGAACCTGGGATGAGAGGCTATTCTGCCCAGAAGCGTCTCACTTTCCGCATAGTGTGAAAGACCTTGCGCACCCAGATACTCTCCTACTGTTGTCTCCCTCTCTTCACCCATGCCAAGGCAAAAAGACGGGTCGGCAATTAACCGGAACGCATCCGCGCTGTTGCCCTGATCGAGGGGAAACATGCGGCACGGCCACGGCCGGTCCGCGTATATGGAACACCCTTGCGGGGTTACAAAAGGGCACGTTTTGTTATGCTCTTCCTCCATTTTGAGCAGTATTACCGGGAACCCGGAAGCCTCCGGGATCAGCGAGACCGTGTAGCGCTCGAGGAAATCCCCGGACGTCATCCCCAGCCGCTTCTTCATCCGGAGTATGTCGTAAGGAGAGAGGAAGATATTCACATCCCGGCAGCACGTAGTATAACAGGCCAACCCGGCGTGACAATGAAACCTGATGCGGTCGAGGCCTGCCAACTCCGTCTGCCCGGCAGCCGGCCGATGCTCCCGGTTATCTTTAGAATCCATCAGAACCTCCTTCGACGTTGAGAAACGGCGTCATTTCGTGTATTATCCGCTTGATCCGACTCTCGCACCAGGCGGCCTTACGGCTGCGACAGGCACCGAGATGGTAGATCCCTTCCTAAGCTCCCGTCCGATATGCCGGGCGTAGACGAGCGCTGTGGTCCGGTAAAGGGCGTGGGCAAACTTCGAGAAAGGGAAATAGGCGAAGAGAAACCAGACACAGACCAGGTGAATGAAATAGACGGGATAAGCCGCACCGGGGAGATCGGTCAAGCGGAGAATCTCGCTCGCCAGACCGGTAACACCTGTCCCCAGGACTACCAACAAAAAAAGCCAATCGAAATACGTGCCCTTCCCCGCATCCTCCCCCTGAGAAAGACGATTCACAAGGGCCAGGGAAGACCCAAGGATCAGGATAACGGCCCCAACGTTCCCTATCCACTTGATGGGGTTAACCAGGGAATAGGGGGTCTCCTCATGGAAGAGATACACACCGGCAGCCACGCACGCGGTAGTGACGGCAAGCAGGATAAACCCCCACATGATATTGAGGTGCGCAAGGTACCGGCCCCGGTTCACCACGCACTCTCGAAAATCCTTGTGCTTCAGCACATTCAGTATCACAGGACCGATATGCCTCAACTTCAGGCCGGCCCGGGGGGACTCTCCGTAGGGACCGTCACGAAACCCTGCCCAGAGACGCCGCACTCCTATGCCTGCGCACACCGTTGCCCAGATCGCCGTAAGAGGAAAGAGCACGTCGACAACAGGCCACTGGGGAATAAAGCGGCGATAGATGATCTCTCCGTCAGGGAAGTGGAGGGTCCCGGCGGCGGCCATGAGGAGGAGAAGCAGCATTGCGGGGATGGCAAAGACAAAGGGAAGGAACCTGGGATCGTTCACCATGACCGCTATGAGCCGGGGAAACGCGTTCTCCCGAATGGTCACGCGGCGCACGGCCGCAAGGACGTCTCCGGGTCTCGCCCCTCGCGGGCAGTACTGCGAGCAGTCATTGCACTGATGGCAGAGCCATACGTCCGGGTCATTCACGAGCCGGCCCTTCAATCCCCATTGAGCCCAGGCCATCTCTTTTCTCGGGAAAGGCCGATCGTCAGGGGACAAGCCGCACACCGTGGAGCATGTGGCGCACTGGAAGCACTTCTTGACGCTATCCCCGCCGAGGGCCTTTATCTCTTTGATAAACTCCAGATCAGGTTCTATGAGGTTCTCTCCAGGCATCCTCATCACCTCCTAAAACCCTTTGTAGGGGTTTGGCCCCACCTCGTTGATTGTCTCCAGGAACTCGTCGATGATCCCCGGCAGGCGATCGTAGTCGGATATCTCGATCTGCTCGATGCGCAGCCGCTTCGATTCAAGAGCCAGCCTAGTCAGGGTCTCCTGGACTTTCGTGAGACGATAATTGGCCAGCTCGCTGCCCTTTACCATATGGCACTGATAATCGTCCCCGCGGACGCAGCCCAGGAGGAGTATTCCGTCGATGCCTTTGGAAAGAGTATCGGCGATCCAGACCAGGTTGAGCGATCCAAGACAGCGCAGAGGAATGATGCGTACGTAGGGATTGTAACGACCGCGGCGCTCTCCGATCATGTCGAGGGCCGGATAGGCATCATTTTCGCACGCGAGGATCAGAATGCGAGGCTTCTCCTCGTCTTCCTCAGGGACTTCGATAGCCTTGATCATTGCCCCGATCATGGGCACTGAATAATCTTTGAAGGAGATGATCCTCTCGGGACAGGAGCCCATGCAAATCGAACAGCGGCGGCATCTCGTCGGGTTGGGCAAAGGATTACCCTTCTCATCTTCATCGTACATGCCGAAGGGACATTCCTCGGTGCACCGTTTGCACTGGGTACAGCGCTGCATAGAAAGGTCGGGATAGGTCATGTCGCCCACCCTCGGGTGAAGGGACTTGCCCGCCGAGGTAAGCTCCACGCACTGGATCGCTTTCAGGGCGGCGCCCCTCCCATCCTCCTTGCTGAAGGCCATGTCCATGGGCTGGCGTACGGGCCCTGCCGCATAGACGCCTGTCCGGCGGGTCTCGTAAGGAAAACAAATGAAATGGGAATCGGGGAAGCCATACTTGAGATCGGGAAGCTCGGGACCCTGCCGGTAGGCAAGGTTGAGCGTATCGGACCGGATTATTCGCGTGGGGATAAGGAGCCGGGACGCCATGTCCTGCGGTTTATCTGCTTTTTGCTTATCATTTTCCTCGCAGGCGATAAGCACCTCTTCCTCTCCCAGGGCGGTTCTCGGGACCATACCGGTCGCAAGGATGACCACATCGGCGGCAACGCTGATCTTCTCACCGAGAAGCGTGTCATCTACCTCCACCAGAACGGCCCCATCCGGTTGCGGATTGACGGCGGTCACCTGCCCCTTGGTAAGAAAAATGCCTTCATCCTCCTGGACACGGCGGTAAAAGTTCTCGTACTGCCCGGGTGCGCGAATATCCTTGTAGAAAATAAAGACTTTAGCCTCCGGATCGCGCTCCCTGACGTAGAGGGCCTGTTTTAGCGATGTGAGGCAGCAGGTGCTGGAGCAATACGGCAGGTGGTTGGCGTCCCGCGAGCCTGCGCAGAGGATAAAGGCCACATTCTTTGCGGCTTTCCCGTCCGAAGGACGGACCAGCTTCGCCTCACCGGCCATTTCTTCCATGGTCACCGTTGTCACTACGTTAGGGCTCGCACCGAAGCCCAAATGGCCGAGCTTGGTCGCGTCGTACGGCACAAAACCCGTGGCAAGCACGATGGCGCCCGCGCGTTCGCTCAGTACGTTTCCATTCTGCCGGATCGATGCCTCAAACATTCCGGGTGAGCCGTTTATTTTTTCGACTGCGGCGGAGGTGAGGACCTTGACTCCCGGCTCTTTCGCAAGGGCGTCTATCAGCGACCCGTAGTCCGGTGTGCCCGGCTCACGGTAGGGAGCGACCTTGGGGTATTCCTTGAAGAGCTTTGTGGCGAATCCTCCGAGGACCGGCTCCTTCTCCACAAGAACCACCTCATACCCGGCCCTGGCTGCTTCGATGGCGGAGGTCATGCCTGTCGTGCCGCCCCCAACCACGAGGATAGCCTTCGTGTATTCAGCCGCGTAGGGCTCTGGCGGGTCGATATTCCGTGTCCGTGCGACACCCATCCGTAACTGGTCTTCCGCGAGCATCCGGATGTCCTCGTCGAATGTCTTCCCTTCGGCGAGGCTCGGCTCATGGCTCCAGGCAACCTGTTCCCGCAAGTTTACCCGGTCGAGAACCGTCGTTCGAGGATCGAAGGCGAACACCTCGCCCTTGGCTCTAGGGGAACACGCGGCAATCACCGGCGCGTTCACCTTACCGACGGCAATGTCAGCCCGGATCTGTCCCACCCCTTCGGCGCCGCACAGAAACGGGTGGATAAAAACCGGCGCCTTGAACTCGCTCCTCGCCGTGTCCGCAAGTTCCTCAACATCCACCGCCTCGCCTATGCCGCAGCCCCCACATATATAAACCCCAATCTTCTTTTCCATCGATTTACCTCCCCACCGCTGATTGGATCGCCTTGAGGGCGGCCGCTGTCGCATCCTGAACGGACGACGCGACGTCCAACGGACGTTTCACACATCCGGCCCCGCATATACCAGGGCTATCGAGGAAGAATCCATACTCATCGTAAAGCGCTTCGGCAATGGGGATCTTACAGCCGGCAGTTGAGGGGACCATTCCGGTGGCGAGCACGACCATATCTACCTGAATCCGGGCGATGCTTCCCGCCGCAACGGATTCGGCCTCCACGATAACGTCCTTGGTGCCGGGTTCCTCCGTCACTTTTGCGATCTTGCCCTTGATCAGCCGTACCTTCTCGTCCGCCTGTATTTTGGCGAGAAAATCCTCGTTTCGTCCCATGGCGCGCAAATCGATGTAAAAGACGTATACGTCTGCATCCGGATACTGCTCGCGGACATAGTGTGCCTGCTTCAGGGTTGCGAGACAGCAGACCCCGGAACAGAAAGGCAGATGATTCTCGTCTCTCTGGCCCGTGCATTGGCAGAAGGCGACGCTCTTTACCTCCTTTCCGTCTGAGGGCCGGACGATTCGCCCTCCCGTCGGCCCGTTCGCCGCGGCCAGCCGTTCCATCATGACGTTGGTGATGACGTTTGTCGCCTTGCCGAACCCGAGATTGTCGACCCTCGCGGCATCATACGGCTCCCAGCCGGTTGCCACAACGATGGAAGCAACCTTGAGCTCGAAGGTGTGCGGCACCATACTCAAGTCGATGGCGTTGTACACACACGCCTCCCGGCAACGCGTGCCGTCCTCGGTCCTGGCGATCCTGGGGTCAAGGACGTAGCGCGTGGGATAAGCCATCTCGTGGGGCAGATAAGCTGCTTTGATGCGGTCCATACCGTAATTGAAAGGATTGGGGATGGTTGCCCGGCACACCGCCGCGCACTTGCCGCACCCGGTGCAGTTCTCGTTCACGTACCTTGGCATCGAGGTAACCGTCACCGCATAGGCGCCTGCTTTTCCCGATATTCCCGTCACCTCGCTCATGGTGAGCACCGTAATGAGGGGGTTGCCCTTGATGCGCTTGAAATTGATCTCCATCCCGCAGGTCGGTGGGCACAGTTTAGGGAAGTATTGATTGATGCGAGCTACCCTGCCCCCCAAAGAGGGTGCTTTTTCGATCAGGTAGACAGGGTAACCGACCTCCGCGGTTTCGACCGCGGCAGTGATCCCGGCTATGCCTCCTCCTATCACTAAGATCGCCCCTTTTTTGCTCTGTTCATCTGCCATCGGGCTCTCCATCTGAAGAATTAGGCTCCAGGCACCGGACAGCACCTGGAGCCTTTTGTCCTGCTACAACGTTACCCTTTGCCCGCTATTTCTTTGCGGTAATAAAATTGAGCACGGGCTTCTTCATCATCGTCCACGTATTGGTCTTTGAATCCCACCGGCAATTCACGAAGACCCGCCAGTTCTTCTCGTCCATGACGGGGAAATCCGACCGGAAATAGTACCCGGGCCACCTCGTCTCTTCGCGGAAGAGGACGGACCTCATATGGGCCTCCGCCTGCCACATCCTCTGCACGTTCTCCCAGACCCTCATCAGCTCGTGCAGGTCGGCGGCGGCCAGTTTCTCCGCATCCTCCTTCAGGAAGGTCAGAAGCTCAAGACCCCTGTCCAGGAAGGCCTTGCTCGTTGTGAAATTCGCCGTGACGCCCCCGGAGTACTCATCCATGATCTTTTGCATCCTGAGCATGAAGTTCTTTGGCTTGATGTAGTTGGGGTTCACGTCCGGGTTATCCGTGAAATTCTTGAATTCTTCGAAGAGGCCAAGGGGCTTCAAAATCCGCTCTTTCAGGGCCTCGACAGTCTTTGCGTCGACATTGGGCTGTGTGGGGTTGTCGACCGCGTAAGCCAGGGCGGCCTTCGCCGCAATCCTTCCCTCTGCGTGGGAACCGTCGGAGAACTTGTGGCTCGAAGCGCCGGAGCCGTCGCCCGCCGCAAAGAGGCCTTTGGTCGTGCACATGCGGTTGTATCCCCAGAAGTACTCGGGAGGCGCCACGTCAGGAGGACCGCTCACCCATGCGCCCGAAGCGCCGGAGTGGGAGCCTATGAAGTAGGGCTCGCAGGGCATGATCTCGGAGCTTCTCTCTTCCGGCTGGACGTTCTGTGAAGCCCACAGGATGGCCTGGGAGATGGTCATGTCGAGGAAGTCTTCCCACGCCTCGGAATCGAGTTCCTTCAGTTTCTTCTTTGCGGCCTTCTCGTCGCCGGCAGCGGCCGCGATCTTCTGTATTGCCTCCTCGGTCCTCATGTAGATCGGCCCTTTGCCTGCCGACAGGTCCATCATGCCGAGCCAGTTTCTCAGGTTGGCCGGGATTGGCTTCCCCAGACCGTAGGGGGCCCACTTCTGGAGTTCGTCCGTATGGGTGACCATATAGTCCTCACCCAGCGCGTTGGTCGCTCTCGACTTGAAGAGGAGGAACCACGCGCCTACGGGACCGTAGGCATCCTTGAACCTGACCGGGATGAAGCGGACTTCCTGGCAGGTCATCTCGGCGCCTGCCTTCATCGTGAAATAGGCGCTGGAGCCGGAGTTGAAGGGCGGATACCAGGACCTGCCCGCGCCCTCGCCAACGGACCTGGGACGGAACACGTGGACTGCCCCTCCCATGGCCGCGAGCACGGCCTTGGCTTTAAATACGTAGAACTTGTTTTCCCTGGTGCTGAATCCGACGGCGCCTGCGATCTTGTCGCCGTCCATCAGGGGCTCGACGATGAATACCCGCTCGTAAATATTTTCCATCCCCAGGGCGTTCTTGGCCGCTTCCGCGACCACAATCTTATAGGACTCGCCATTGATCATGAGCTGCCACCGGCCTTCATGCACATACTTGCCGTTGGCGTCCTTCCAGATGGGAAGGCCCCATTTCTCGAAAAGATGGACGGTCGAATCGACGTGGCGGGCAATGTCGTAGACAAGGTCTTCGCGGGTGATGCCCATCAAGTCCTGCCTCACATAGTCCACATACTCTTCCGGCGTATTGTCACCCTCGGCAACACCTACATACTGGTTCAACGCCGACAGGCCCATGGCGACCGCGCCGCTTCGATCCATGGCGGCCTTATCCACGAGCGTTACTTTGAGGCCCTTTTTCTTCGCCCAGTAGGCCGCCTCCACGGCTGCACCACAGGCAGCCATGCCTCCGCCGCAGATCAAAAGATCTGTCGTTACCTCAACAGTTTCAAAAGGCTGCATAGAGATTCCTCCTTAGGATCATTTATTTTGTCTTGAGCGTAGGTATGTCGACACCTAAAGAGCCTGGCTCGGAAAAAAGGATGTGGCTCTTAAGGTCGTCCGAACCGGTCTCCCACCCGCCGTCGGGCTGTGCGGAGCCCTCGGCCGTGGTCCTGGTAGGGAATTTGAACCGCTTGATCAGGCCGTTACGGAACTTGACCGTCCACATGATGGAGTCGGAGCTGCGTAAAGGCACTGCCGAGGCACCGAGGGGAGTAAAGTCCGCGTAGCCGCGGACGTCGATCGCCTGCTGTGGACACAGCTTCACGCAACTGTAACATTCCCAGCACATCTCGGGGGCCCGGTTATACGCTTTCATGGTCTCTTTATTGAGGACCATCAGGTCGTTGGGGCAGATGTGCTGACAGGCCGTCTTGTCCTGCCCTTTGCATCCGTCGCATTTCTCCATAATTACATAGCTTGGCATTATCTCCCTCCTAATTAGAAAGATGTTAAACTGCGTCTTTGCTCATCTCTTTGTCCGCGTTCTCGTTTCGTGACCCCACCTCCTTATTCGGGATCGCCTGAAAGCGAGCCCCTTACGTCCGTCACGACCCGCTCGTGTATCGCCCTTCCATCACGTGAGAAACTCCCCAATCACATCTATGGTTTTTCTCTTGACAATCAGGCTGAAGATGCTGTCCTTTGCATCCCTGGGCAGGAGTTCTATGCTCTTGGTGGTGGCGCTGTCGTACTTGGCCGTCGGATATTTCTTCAGAATGCCATCCCGCTGCTCCGCTGTGGTGGGAACCCGCAGGACCTTGAGCCCGGCAAGCATTTCCTGCGCCATCCCCCCTAAGCCCGCTTCCTGCAGTTTCTGATATCTTTCCTCGTTGATCCAGATATTGATCGGAAATGTTTCAGCCATCTTCTCCCTCCTCTTGTGGCATTAGATCAAAGCTTCGGAAAAGTGAACACCGGGTTCCTGTTGGCCAAGTACTCTTTGGTGACATAGGCGGAACCCATTCCGTACTTCGTGGCGCATTCCTCTATGAGATCAAAGACCTCGGGCCGGAAGATCAGTCTGGGCGGCTTGACGCCATCCTGGATAATGCTGCGGATGAGGGTGCCGCTAAAGTTCTGGGCTTTGGGCTTGTGATCGCAGAGGCCCATGTAGGTCACCTCGGCGCATACCGGGCAATACCACCATTCCAGCACGCGCACGGGCTTGATGTTCAGGTCCTTCTCGCTAAACTGGTCGAAGATGCGATGGGCGTCATAAGGGTCGTAATACGTTCCCACGCCGGCGTGGTCCCGGCCGAACATGTGATGGGTGATGCCAAGATTAGCCCTCAGGGCCGCATGAAAAACCGCCTCGCGAGGGCCGGCGTAGCGCATATCCCACAGGGAGATGGAGGTCAGGTGGACATCTTCACGGAAATATCCTGCCTTTCTTAAGACGTCGTGACATAAAACGATGGCCTCATCGATGTAGTCACCCGTCCGTTTCGACCCGATGATCGCGTTGATGACCACCCCCACCAGCATCTTCTCAACGGGCAATTCGCCGTACGCGGACAGCCAGGCGCCTTTACACAGCCACTCATGTCCGGTGTGGGGCACGTTTCTGGTTTGGTGGGCAACACTTCGGAGCCACCCCTTCTCCTTGATCTTTTTCCTCATCTCAAGAGGTGTCAACAGAAATTCCGTGAAGGGCTCATTTATAATCGGCTTGCTCACCATCGTGATCTTCCCGCCGAGAAACTTGTCTTTCATTTGACTGGTGAGCTTGACCCCCGGGTGCTTTTCATCGTTCGTCCCGTAGACATCCTTTGCCATCTCTTGTTTGTTGTACGCGTAAATCTCTTCCACGTCGAAGACGGCGATAGGACTCTCCTTGTAGGTGAGGAGGACTGCTTCACCCTCTTTTACCCCGTAATCGGCGATCTCTTTGTCGGAAATGTCGAAGACAATGGGGATGGACCACACCGTCCCGTCCGCGAGACGCATTTTCTTGCACACGCTCTCCACATCCTTTTTGCCAAGGAACCCCTGGAGCGGGGAAAAGAATCCATACGCGATGTCGATGACCTCTACGGCCATCTGCTCCCGCACAGGGACTTTCTTGAGCCCCTTAATCTTCTCCCCGGCAGTACGCGGATCCAGAATGCGTTCTACGATCTCCTTGCCGCCATGACCAATCTCGCTCATACTCACTCCTCCTTAATCTCCCCATGTTTTGGGGCTCTTGCTCCATCCAATGTCCGGTTTAAAGGACCCATCCGCACGACAATGTGTTCATTTAAAAGCGCTCCCTTCCTTTCCCCGAAATGTCTATCCCCCTTTCGGTTCTTGAGGAATCATCATTTCTCCGATCAGCTTTCTCTTCTCCAATGTAGTAATATCTTGATGATAGGATGATAGACCTGCTATTATAAGTCAATTCATTAATTTTTATCATATCGATAAGTTTTGCTTAAGATTTACATGGACCTGCATCGACTGAGCGTCTTTTGGAGGATTGTTATAAGGTGGAATGCTTCAAAAGGACTGGGAAACAGGCGCTGTTTCTTCGGAGAGGGGAGGGTTTTCCGGACGTATGACCTGAACCGCAAGGCCTAATGAAACGCCGGCCGGCTCTTTTGCCCGGCTACTCCAGGGGGATTGCCGTTCCTTCCAGCGAGACCAGCACCTTCTGTACACCCTGCTCCGCTTTCACTACTTCGTAGAGGTCACTCCCGGTGCTTTCTTTCCCCTGCCACGCAAAAATCCCGCTCGTCGGAATTCGGCCGGTAATGCGTACCACACCTTTTTTCGCCTCGACCTCCAATTCAAGCCCCTTGGTCCGCTCGTCGGCAGCCAGGAGAAACTTGACCCTGCTCGCAAGGACAAAATCCTCTATCAGGCTTTGCGTCTCCGGCAGCTCCCCAAATTCCTCCTGCTTCAAAGCGCATATAACCACCCGACAGGCGCTGCCCACACTCAGGTGGGCAATATTGATGACGAGGTCGTATAAGGTGGGATTCAGCCATTCCACATTGTAGAGGAAGCGCACCCAGTTGCTGCGTCGCTCGTCCCATCTTTGAGTTGAGCGGATTGCTTCTTCGAGGCTAATGTTCTTCTGCTCCATCAGCCTCCGGGCCCGGTACTCGAGAGGCGCGACAATGCCGACCTTGAGGATCTGAGGAATACCCTTGAGAAGAAAATGGCCCGCCAGGCCGTGATAGACAAAGGGGCCTTCCTGGGCCTTTTTTGCGAGGGCAAGTTGCAGCGCCGCCAGATATAGGCGGCGCTCCGGTGAGGGTACGCTGAATAGTCCTTTGGTCTTTTCAAGCTGCTGCCACAGGACGGCCTCGGTTATGCCGAACTGGTTTGCCACCTGTGTGATCACTTCGCGGCTGACAGCCGGGATAGAAAGCTCTTCAGAAAGGCATTTTGCAAGCTTCTCACCGCCACTCCCCGTGAATCTGGATATCGCTATTATCGTCATTCTCTTCCCCTTCGACGGCGTGAACCTGATGCTTTCATACTTTGCAGAAGCCGGCAATCAAAAGACCTGCCATGCCTTCCAAGGATTCCCCGGCGATAAAATGGCGGTGAAGACCTCCGGGGTCCGCTCCTATGGGCAGAAATGTCAAGACTTCGTAATTGTTGATATTCTGTTCTGCCGGCGATAACAAGTCAACTCATTAATTATTATCGTTTCCATAAGTTTCTCTTCGCAAATGCCAAATGCCGGCAAGGTTAGTATTTCCTCCTTGAATTCCAAAGGCTTCGCACGCCCTCTCCGGTTAACCCTTCTTGATTCCGGAATGCCTCTGTGAAATAATAGAAGAGTGTCCCTATTCTTATATTTACAGTCAAAAGGTCTCATGGAAAGCGGATGGGGGAGAAGCAGCGTGTGCGACACGTGCCGACGGAGCAAGGGTTTAAGAACGTTCAATGTTAAATTTTCTCAAACATCTTAAAAAGGGGAAGCTGCCGACCCTTAAGGAGCGTTTTCAATTCTTTCAGGCACTCCTTCGGGCAAATAACGCCGCCCTGGAGGTGATGGGAGAGGTAGGTGAAAAATACTGGCGGAAAGATTACGCCTTCGACCGCCAGTATATCCGGGACAGTTATAACAAGATACGGGAAAGCGTAAGTGAAATGATCGAATCCCTGAACGGCATAGTTCCCGATCGCTACGGTTCCTTGTACCGCATCTTTGAAGAGATCGATCGCGGAATACAGCAGAGGCTCTTCGGTGTGCGAGAAATCCAGCCCTCACCCCTGACCATTTCATTTGAAGAGATTACCGGGGGGATGGGGGAGATAGTGGGGGGAAAGAATGCCAATCTTGGCGAAATGCGCAACCGTCTGAACCTCCCTGTGCCGGAAGGCTTTGCCATCTCCACTTACGCTTATAGAATCTTTGTCGAAAAGCAGGTGCTCGGAAAAGAGATCAAGAAACGATTAGCCTCCCTGAATATTCACGATCCAAAGGCCCTGCACGGGATCAGCCGGGAAATCCGGGAGGCGATTCTTACGACCCCCATGCCCGAGGAATTGGAGGAGGCGATTTTCCGAGGTTATGCCCGGCTGGCCGCCTCGGAAGGTGCGGAAATTTTGATTTCGGTCCGGAGCAGTGCAATCGGGGAAGACACGGATATCAGTTTTGCGGGACAATATGCCACGGCGCTCAACGTGCCGCCCGACCGCCTCCTTACCACTTACACAGAAATCCTGGCAAGTAAATTCACTCCCCAAGCAATCTTTTACTGGAAGGAAAAGGGATTCAACGAGGAAGACATCCCCATGGCTGTGGCCTGCCAGACCATGATCTGTGCCAAAACCAGCGGGGTGATATACTCGCAGGATCCCAACAATGTCAGCCGAAACGTCGTCATCATCAGCGCCAAATGGGGACTTGGGGAACTTGTTGTAGAACATGATAGTCCGAACGTGTACGTGGTTTCCCGGGAAAATGGTCTTGTGCTGGAGAGGCGAATCCCCAGACAGGAGACCATGCTTTCTTGTGAGGGGTCAGGGGGCGTCAGCGAGATCCCTGTCGCAGATGAGCGGCAGTGGCAGCCATGCCTTCGGGAAGAAGAGATACAGGAACTTTTTCAGCACTGCCTCCTGCTCGAGGCGCATTACCAGAATCCACGCGATATCGAATGGGCGATCGATGGCGAAGGAAAGGTCTATATCCTCCAAACCCGCCCCTTAAAAATCTCCTCGGTTCCAACGAAAAAAAGGGAAGACCCCCTCGGCTATCCCTATGCACGGGTCCTGATCGACTGGGGTGTGGTTGCTGCCCCGGGGATCGGGTTCGGCCCGGTTCACATCATATCCGGGGACGAAGATTTGTACACATTCCCTGCCGGCGGTGTACTGGTCGTCAAGAACACCAACACCAAATACGTCACAGTCATGGATCAAGCCGCGGCGATCATCGCCGAGACCGGAAATGTGGCCGGCCATATGGCTTCCCTGGCCAGGGAAGCTCAGGTACCCACCATTGTCGATGCGAAAGGGGCTACGGATCTGCTGAGACCCGGTCAGATGGTAACGGTAGACGCCTATCGCAACAGGGTTTACGATGAGGTGGTGGAGGAATTGATCGTAAGTGAGGAAAAGAAGGAGGAGGATGTACGCAAGAAGAGCCCTATGCTCAACAAGGTGGAGCAGTTTCTCTCACTCACGGCGACGCTCAATTTATGGGATAACAACATGGAGTCCTTTAAACCCGAGAATTGCCGGACCTTCCACGACCTCACCCGTTTTATTCACCAGGTCGCCATCGAAGAGATGTTCCATCTTCATGAATTCGAACGATCTTCGGCCGAGTTCCCCAGGAAGCTTATCACTGATTTCGCCACCAATCTCTACATCATCGACTTGGGCGGCGGCCTGTCGGCCCAGGAGAAAGCCGGTGATGTCCGGCCCGAAGAAGTCACCTCCCGCCCGATGAAAGCCCTGTGGAAGGGAGTCACCCATCCCGAAGCGTGCCGGAAAAGGGTTGGCGAGGTTGACCTAAAGGGTTTTGCCTCCGTCATGCTCAACACGTTATCAGATGCCGGTCGCTACGGTACGCCTCTCGGTGAAAAGAGTTACGCCCTCATCTCCTCTGAGTATATGAACTTCAGCTCCCGTTTGGCTTATCATTTCAGTACGGTCGATGCCTATTGCTCGGAAGTGAAGAACAACAACTATGTCACGTTCCAATTCATGGGAGGCGGGTCCAGCTCGGAAAGGAGGTCTCGCAGGGTCCGGTTCATCGCCGCGGTGTTGAAGAACCTGGATTTCGAGGTGGTCATAAAAGGGGACTGGCTGCAGGCCCGGCTCATGAAATACGAAGGCCGGGATACGGAAGAGAAACTGGACTACCTGGGCCGACTCATGTGCTGTTCCCGCCAGCTCGACGCGGTCATGTATAGCGACAACATCGTCGACTGGTACGTGCATGCGTTTATGAAGGGGAACTACACCTTTGAAAGAACCCCTCCTCAAGAAGGGGCGGCTGTGTAGCTCACCCGGACCTTTTCGGCGGTCACCTGCCACCCCTCGCAAGACTGATAAGGTTGTCCGGCATGACCACTAAATCATAAAGCATCTTTCCTGCTACCAGGAGGACGATCACCGCAAGGAGAATACGCAATTGTTCCCCTCGGAGCCGCCTGCTGATCCGTACGCCGATCTGGGCCCCGATGGTCGAACCCAAAAAGAGCACGACGACAAGAACAAGATCCACCGTATGGTTGCGGATTGCCTGTTCGAGGCTCACATTGATACAGGTTAAAACGATCATGAAGAGAGAGGTGCCGATGGCAACTATCGTCGGCATGTTCAGAATGTAGATCATGGCCGGCATCGCGATGAACCCTCCACCCACACCCATGAGAGCCGCCAGGATTCCGACGCAGGCACCGAGAACAAATGGCAAGATAGCCGAAGTGGTCATGTGCGATTTGTCGAAGGCCATCTGCCAGGGGAGTTTGCTTGCCAGTTTTCGCAAGCGCGATTCCTTGGGTTCCACAAGCACGTTATATATCCCGGCATCACTCTTGCGCCTCAAGACGGAAAAGCTTTCGGCGAACATGAAGGTGCCGATTGTCCCCAAAGTAAGCACATACACAAGCTCTATAGCAAAATCTACTTCACCGAGGGCATAGAGAACCTTGATGATCTGCACGCCCATACTGCCCCCGACAACCCCACCCAGGAGGAGGATGATACCCATCTTGAAATCTACATTTCCCATACGACTGTGGGTATAAGCCGCCGAGGAGGCGGCTGCCACGATCTGGTTGGAATCACTTGCCGCGGCAACCATTGGGGGAATACCCGTAAAGATGAGAAGGGGCGTAAGCAAGAACCCCCCGCCCACGCCAAATAAACCTGAGAGAAATCCCACAACCACACCAAGAGCCACGAGAAAGAATATGTTGACGCTCATGTGGGCAATGGGCAGATAGATGGCCATCAGCCTTTCCTTCGATTCGGTAATCCTCTTGCTCTCAAGTCCCTGTCCCTAGAGATATAGGAAGCGTTTTTAGTGGCCCCTCCCTCTCCCCAGTACAACTCCAACCAAAAGGCCGACCACTACCGCCACCACCGCCGAAAAAATCCCGTATATTGCCGGATTGGCATGGGCATAGTAGGAAAGCCAATCAATTACATGGGTTGACTTAACCAGAAGCGTATCCTGACAAAGCAGACGGGCTCTGCCATTCTCAACCAAGTAGCAAAATATTTTATATTCACCCAGAGGGGCATTGGCAGGATAAATCAGCCGGGCCTTAAACGTACGGGAGTCCATCTCTACGGCCCTTTCCCGGTACTGATACAGCCCGCCTTTTATGAATATTCGGACCAATCCCGCTACGTATTCTTTGTGAAGCCTGGCGATTTGGTCGGGGAGCGGATCTTTCTCGAACCTGATTTTGGCCTGCTGGTAGACATCCCTGAAGTCCGGGCACAACCCCGCCCTCTCTTGCTCGGCAAGCGAAAGGATGCTCGAAATCTTGACCGAACTCAAAACGGCATACATGGCGGGAATTCCCATAACTTCCGCGTGGCCGGAAGGCACCCATACGAAGCCCAGGCTTTTTCCCGCCTTGTTTAACTTAAAATCCCTGGTCGGGGAGATGATTTTGACGATGACCTTGCTCCCCTCCGGACAAGTCCCCGTTATGACCGCGGTTTGGTAAGGCTTCGAGAAGAGGGCCCTTTCCAGGATGCGCGGCTCGATCTTCAGTATCGAAGCTCCGTCCGATTGTGCAGCGACGGCCATTCCGCTCCAGGCGGCTGTCAGGACAAGGGCAACCAAAATGCTGCCTAATATCACGAGACGCATTAGTATAGGCCCGTGATGGGTGTATGCCCCGCAAGACTAAGGGCTTTACAAAAACAGTTCACCTGTGACTCCCCAACCCCCTGTAATAGCTAATATTCACATTATACGCGCCATGGCAAGCACGAAGTCAACTCATTAATTTTTATGGTATTGATAAGTTCTCTTCAGTTCGTCATGTTGTGCATCTATGGGCCTCATCAATACCCACGGTGCCGGCAAAGACCGAAAGGCGCATCAATGGCCGCCTCCTCCACTGGCGAGGCTGATGGGGTTGCCTGGCGTCACGAGGAGATCGTACAGCATCTTGATCATTACCAATAGTACGATAATAGCCAGGAGAATGCGCAATTGTTCTCCCCGGAGCCGCTTGCCTATCCGGGCGCCGACATGGGCCCCGACGGATGAGCCGAAAAAGAGGACAACAACCAGAATCAGATCAACGGTGTGATTGCGGATCGCCTGTTGAATAGTCACATTGATGCAGGTCAGTACTATCTGGAACAGGTCGGTGCCAATCGCGACGATCGTCGGCATTCCAAGGATGTAGATCATCGAGGGGACCATTATAAATCCTCCGCCGACGCCCATGATGGCTGCCAGGATTCCTACAAAGGTTCCGAGAAAAAATGGGAATATCACCGAAGTGGTCAGGTGTGATTTGTCGAAAGTCATCTGCCATGGGAGCTTCATCGCCAGCTTTCGCAGGCCCGATTCCTTGGGCTCGGAAGCCGCGGTATACTCTCTCACATCCTTTCTGCCCCTCAAGGCGTTGAGACTTTCAATAAACATGAAAGAGCCGATTACTCCCAGAATAATGACATAGACGAGCCTGATAACAAAATCGACTTCGCCTAACGCCGCAAGCACTTTGACGATCTGCACGCCTACGGATCCGCCGGTAATCCCGCCCAGGAGCAGAACAATACCCATCTTGAAATCGACGTTCCCCATGCGGCTGTGGGTATAAGCACCGGACGAAGCGGCTGCTACGATCTGGTTGGAATCGCTTGCGGCGGCAACCATTGGGGGAATCCCGGCAAAGATGAGAAGAGGTGTAAGCAGGAACCCCCCGCCCACGCCAAATAAACCGGAAAGAAAACCGACCAGACCGCCCAGACCTATCAGGAAGAAAATGTTGATGCTCATGTGGGCGATCGGCAAATAGATGTTCATCTTGCCCCCCTATCTGGGCACTTGCCCCGGCCTCGCGCAGCCCGTATCGGGAAAAAGAGAGATTCAACGCGTGCTTTGGACCCTTGCACGCGGCCTCTTGAAGGGCTCAAAAAGAGAACCGGCAGGAGGGCAAAACCAGGCTGGGCGCATTGATATCGAATTACCCTCTTTTCCCATGATATGTTCGCACCATGTATAAGTCAATTCATTAATTCTTATGGCATCTATAAGTACATCTGCAAGGTGTTCGCCGTAAACCTACCAAATATAAACCAGTGAGCCTCGATCGTGGCACACCTGTGGTGAAACTATGATGGTTTGTGACCCTGAGACAGCTCTGAAGGCGGACTTATGGATATTATAAGAATTACTGAGTTGACATGAATGCGATTACCTATATCATTAAACGTTAAACAAGATCGCAAGAATGGCCGATAGCGGATACAGGTGGTTCATGGATATATCAGGGTTCGTGAGCGAAAGGACCGGATATGTATGAGATGCAATGTTCATATTCTAAAGGCGGAGAGCGCATATATACGTAGATTGCGAGGAGCAGAGGTGACGAGACTACAATTCGCGGGTAATCCTCTATCGGACGACAAGCGCCATTTCCCTTGCGAGGTACAAAGAAACGCGGGAACGGAGATAGTCGGAGCGGACTTCGGGCTCAAAGAGACTATGGAACGGGTCTACAGGGTAGCGCCCCTCCCAAGTCCGGTCCTCTTGACGGGTGAGACCGGCACCGGCAAGGAAATGCTCGCGAATGCCATTCACCGTCTATCCTCCCGGAGTAATGGTCCCTTTGTCGCAGTTAATTGTGGTGCAATCCCTGAATCGCTCATCGACAGTGAGCTCTTCGGCCATGACAAAGGCGCTTTTACCGGAGCTTTAAACGAGAGGAAAGGCCGGTTTGAGCGGGCCGACAAGGGTACTATCTTTCTTGACGAAGTTGGGGACCTGTCTCCTCACGCCCAGGTAAGGCTCCTCAGGGTCCTGGAACAAAAGGAGGTCGAAAGAGTAGGTGGTTCCCGTCTTATCAAGATCGATGCCAGAATCATCTCCGCTACGTGCAAAAACCTGGAGAAGCTGGTGGCCGAGGGGGTTTTCAGGGATGACCTCTACTATAGACTGAGTGTTTTTCCTATTGAGATCCCGCCCTTGCGCGAGCGAAAGATGGACATCCCCGCGTTGGTTGAGCACTTCATTGAAAGGAAGGCGCACGAGATTGGTCTCCGGGTGCCAAAACTGGCTCCCGGATCCATCGACCGGCTCCTCCGGTATGAGTGGCCGGGTAACGTGCGAGAGGTGGCGAACGTAGTGGAACGGGCGCTGATCCAGTTAGGCGGGCAACAATTTCTCTTCTTCGATGATGCCATGCCTCCCCTGGCGAGAGTTGATCAGAAGCGGACCGCTGCGCCCCCTGCAAACGGAGGCCGCGAGGCGGTGGGACGACCGGTAAGGTTGAATGAGGTACGGGCACGTCACATCGCACGCATCCTTGAGATGACAGGAGGCAAAATCGAAGGAAAGAACGGCGCCGCTCGACTTCTCGGTATGCACCCTTCTACGCTCAGGAATAGGATACGGAAGCTCAAGATCTCTCCCGGAAGGGATAAGCTTCATCTCTTGGGCGTTGAGGTTTTGAAACACATCGAAGGAGATCAGATCGGATCAGGCAACGGCTGGGAGGACGGCCAATATTGATTACATGCCGGACAGGTGAGGGGAACGAGGATGCAATGCAGGTATCAATGGCGTCAAAAGGCGAGGAGCGAGTAGAGCAGGGCATCCATGCGGTCTACGACCTCTTTGAAGAGTCCCCCGTGGCTTTTTGAGGTTGAAAACAGGCGTTCCCTCATGACCCGGATATGAGGATCGCTGGTGTTCTCGAAGGTAAGTCTTTCCCGCAGCATAGCCTGACGCTCGAGGAGAAGGAGCGGCCGCGCTTCTTCGACAAAGGGAAGGAGTATTTCCCTGATGCGGGCCAGTTGCACTTCGGTTGAGGCCGCAATCTCTTCTATCCGGGATGGGGCGGGTGGTATGACTGCGGCGGATTCAGCGGATTCGGTTCCCGAAATAAGTGCTGCCAGTTCGTCCATCAATACTTTTAGAGTGCAGTATTCAAGACCTCTCACGCCCCTCCTCCACTGCAGCATGAAGGGGCCCTGTCTGAACCAGAGGAAATTGCGGACGCCCAGCTCGATTAAACCGTCGATTCTCTCCTTCAGGTCGTTCACCTCATGACTAAGGGCGGGACGAGCCGCAACGAGGGGGGCTGGACGCGCATCTTTCCCATGGAAGGCCGCATCCTCAGCCGTCTTGAGGTTTCCTCGCCCTCCAAGGCTGTTCCATAAGTTGCCGAGGACGACCTTGCCGTTGGAATCGCCCGGTGAGTCAAAGTGAACGAGCGAGAGAAGCACGGTCCCTCGACCATACGTACCACGAATCACCGAGGGCTCGTTGACCATGCGCCCGGGATCGAGATTGATCCCATAATACTCCTCTAACCCCTCCCAGCCACCCACAGCAAGGACGTCTCCCACGTTCAGATCGGAGCTGAAGGCATCTGCAAGCGCCTCTCCATACCTGGCGAGTACGGAGACACCTTCTCCCACGATTAACTGTGAAGGCCACCACGCGCGGAAAACAGGATCATCGATGCCGTTCCAAAGGGGATCTTCTCGCAAAATAAGCCTAATTCTTCCGCTAAAGCTTGGCACTCGCGCGTGGGTCGGTTTTCTTCTAGCATCGAGAAGTCCTATCCCATCCTTCGTGGCCAGCCCCGCGCCTCCGCAAAAGCCGACATACATGCCGCCTTCCTTAACGAATTGCCGTATCCCGGAGACACCCGGCTCACCGAGCACTTTGATTTTGTTCGAGGCCCACCCACCCGGCACAACAAGGGCAGAGCAGTCTTGCAGGCTACCGGTCCCTATATCGGCAGCCCTTATGAGCCGGAAAGGCAGACCGGCTTCTCTGAGTGCCTTATACGCCATGACGCCCCAGAGAAAAGACTCGTCCCAGAGGAATGCAATCGCACCCTTTCCGGCTCCCTTTTTCATTCGTTCATCATATCCCGTTGTGCTCATCTTCGTCCAGGTACACTCTCCCTTTTTTCATGGTGCTCTTGATTCTAAGGAAGATGAGGTTGAAATGCAATATGATGGTGGCCGGCACATGGCAAGTTTTTGTTGCATTACAGGCTTTTTGGCGCTAATCGATAGATAAGAGACTTTGTGACCTATCTTAGGAAACGAGGAGATGAGTTATGGGGGTGTCGAGAAGAGACCTGATGAGGTGTGCAGGGGGATTGGTTTTGGGCTTCAGCATGGGAGGGATTGCGGGCCTGTCGAACGGTATGGCCGCCGAACCCCGGACAGGGGCGGCCCAGTTGCCGTGGCTTTACAAGAAGGTGGACCCTGACGCGGTCGATGGTGTGAGCGACGGGGCTTGAAGAACCCGATTGAGATCCACAAGCTCGAAGGTGCTCCTGCCCGCTCCATGCGGTTTCTGCCCGGTGCTCATAATCCGCTTCCCTCCCGTAACCTGTTCTCCACCCGGAAGTGTGCGTCTATTTGCCGTTGCAGGAATCCTTCCCGCCGGGATGCACTCAGGTTCTTACGCCGAACCTGGGCAGCACATATCTGTTGAGCACATACCAGGCAATTACGATTGCAATAACGACGACCAACTCCTTCATGTAGCTCTCCTTTGAGTCCTTACGCCTAGTCTAATACTTTATAGCCCGCTTCTTCAACCGCCTTCTTCAAGTCTTCCTTCCCGAGGCGCGATTCATCCTAGGTAATTGTTGTGCCGCCGCATCCGCCGCGCCCAGGCCGGCTCTCGCGATGATCTGGGGAACCACATCCGACCAGCCAAGGGGCATGAAGTGGACCCCCTGAACCATGGGTGCAATCTCGGAGACCAGACGGGCCGTCATCTCGATTGCCTTCTCCTTCCGTCCGTCCCGCGGCGCCGACCCGATCTCCTCGATGAACGAGTCAGGCACCTTGACGCCCGACACATGGTCGTTCATGAACCTCCCCATTTCGGGGGACTTGATAATGACGATCCCATACAGTGAATATCCACGAGCTCCGCTGGGCCTTCGAGACCGCCTTGGACGAAGCCGACATCAGCAACTTCAGACTTCATGACCTTCGACACAGCTTCGCAACAAGGCTCGCCCAGAATGGCGTCGACCTGTTCACGATTCAGAAGCTTCTCGGCCACAAGTCCTATGCCACAACAGGACGATATGCCCATCATTACACAGAAAGCCTTCGAAGGGGTGTTAACGTGTCGACACCCATCTCGAGGGCCGGAAAGTGCGTCGACACCATTTATCACAATTTTGTCACAAAAGGGGAAAACCACGCCGGATTTTCAGGAGAGAAAACGTTGAAAAGGCTGAAAAGTGGTGCCGAAGGCGGGAATCGAACCCGCACGGGGTGTAAGCCCCACCGGATTTTGAGTCTAAATCAAGCGTAAATCAAGGCAAAATCGAAAGCCATAGAATTCGCGGGAAAGCCTGTCACTCCGGGTTTATCCACATTTCTCGCGTCTTGGGTCCGCTTTGTCAAAAGTTGGGCCTCTTTAACCGTAGCGGGCACGATTTAGGCACACAAGAACGTAATGGCGGAAGCGTGCCCGGCATCGGGGTACTCCCTGCCCTAACAAGTGGCGTGACCGTCCATCCACACCTATAGGGACAAAAAAGCCCCCGGTGTGCTTGGCGGCGTTCACGGGGGCGGGGTGCGATATGTACAGGTACATTCTAAAACGTCCGGCGCAAAATCTCAACCACGGAAGCGGAGCCTTTTCAACAATTCCGAGCGAGCGAGCCTCGTCGAACGAGCGGTCCCGGCCATCGCCGCAGGCAAGCGGGACGGCAATTGTTGGAAAGACGGAGCGTCAACGCAAGGCCACAGGTCTTCCGCCGCTCCCGCCTCCCGAGCGGACGGAAGGAGCACGGGGGCGGGGCGGCGTCTTTACTTTACTTGATTATAGGCTCACTCAAGGAGAAAACAAAAAGAACCCTTTCGAGAAGACCTGGACAGGCTACGTATCCTCGGTCAATGACACATACCACTTCAGGGCGATTATCGCGGGCCATATCATCAAACTCTATAAGTACAGTGACCTACAAGTATGTCAGAAGGGGAAGATATGCAAGGGCCGTCAGAAGCGTGAGGATCGGACAGAAGAAGAGAAGGAGAAGGACCGTAAAAAGAATCTCTTGAGGGCACGGAACAGCCTTATAGATACCATCAACGCGAATGTGGACCGGCCATGGGGGGAACGGCTCAAGTTCTTCACTATGTCCTTCAAGGATGACATCTTCGATCTGAAGGAATCAAACAGGGAATTCAACAAATTCATCAAGCGCCTTGAGTACCATATCAGGCGGAAGGTCCATTACACGGTGATAGCCAGGTTCCAGGACGGCAAGCGGCCTGGAGGAAAAGTCGGTGGGCGTGATGGAGTGGTTCACTATCACGTTCTTTTCTACGATCTCCCCTATGTGCCGCATGACAAGCTGACGGCTATTTGGGACCGGGGTTTCGTCTGGATCAACGCGGTTGACGATGTCGATAACCTGGGCGTCTACATGGTCGAGGGGTACATGGGGAATGAAATCGATGACGAGCGGCTGAACGGACAAAAGCACTACTGGTCGAGCCGGGGGCTTTCCAGGCCCGTGGTGATGTACGGAAGGGAAGACCTGAGCGCCAAGCTCGGTATTCAGGGCAGAGAGCCGGTTGACCGTAACACCTTTGTGTCGGAGTACGTAGGCGTGGTGGTCTATGAGCAATACAATCTAAAGAGGGAGGGGAAAGACTATGCGAGGAAGAAGAAGAGCGGAGCATCAGGAATGTGCGGATCATCGGGAAATCATAATGGAGCACCTCGGGCCGGGGTGGGTCTGGTGCCTTCATTGCGAGAGGGTATACCGGAGAGACGAAGTACGGTGGGACTCTGAAAACGAGGTCTATCTGTGCGCCTATGAGGGCTGCGACGGAGACGCCCTGCTCGATGCCTGGGATTACGAAGAGCGGCGCGTGGCGTGCGGGTGGCCGGAAGTGCCGGAAAAGGGAGTGACCTATTCCCTTTACAAGTAAGGGCGCGGCGTATCAAGTCAAACGGGGCACGGTAAGCATCCCGTGCCCTGGCAGTCCCCACGCGAAGGATTACGCTCTATTTGGGGTGTTTAATTAACACACATCTCAACACTTTTATTCTCCCTAGATAATTCTACTATATGAAACATCAACTACCGGTAAAACTCAGCGATGACTGGAATAAGGGTCTGTTCCGCTCTTTGGAATGGTCTTCATGAGATGTTTGTGATATAATACGCTCATGCTGGTATCCGGTTTTGTCGGGCTGCTGTTCGGTGCTGAACAGAACAAAGGGTACTCCGGTTCATTATCAGCAAGAATCGGATGGATAGACTTCCATCAAGAAGTTTCCACAGTATCGAACCCTCGTTCAACCGCCTCACGCAAGACGACCGGAACCCAGTTTGAGCTGAAAGCCCGTCAGACGGTCGGTGAGCTTTATTATGAGGCGAGGGAGGATGGCCACTTGACACGAGAGGCGAAAAAGTTACAATGTGGCACGGGAGGATGGATATGAGCGCATGCAAAAACGTGCCACGGCATCTGCGCGGCGTTTTACAATCTTCGTTCTCGGCTTTACGGTTCTGGTATCCGGTTTTGTCGGGCTGCCGTTCGGTGCTGAACAGAACAAAGGATACTCCGGTTCATTATCAGCAAGAATCGGATGGATAGACTTCCATCAAGAAGTTTCCACAGTATCGAACCCTTAGTTCTCCGCGGTTGGGCCTGGGGTTTGCTGACGGGGCTCAGCAGAGAGGAAAAGATCAATCAAACGTAGCACGTGTTACTTTAGGGTAAGAACGAGGAGTAAACTCCGCAGAGCGTGGGCAGCCGTTTACCAAAACGGTCTCGCTTCGAAATCACCTAATACTGTAGACGAAGTAAAGGAATTCGCGGTCAACGTAGAAAACCACCTGGAGAAAATCTATCGTGACCTTCAGGCTGGTAAGTGGGGGTTTGACGCGGCAGAGGGCGTAAGGATTCCCCGGCAAGGCAAGGCACATCGACCAATCGTAAAGGCTTCCATTCGGAACAGGATAGTCCAGAGAAGCATCCTCGATGTCCTACAAGAGCAATCGCAGATCGGTAAATACCTCGAAACGGAAACCAGTTTTGGCGGGATAAGAAAACGCGGAGAGAAGCGGTCCGCCGTTGCGGGGGCATTGGAGCTAGCCCAGACGGCGATGAAGGCAGGGGCGCGATACTACGTCAAAACGGACATCAAGGATTTCTTTCGTTACGTCGACCGAGAAAGGGTTTTGACGAAGATAGCAGCCGAGATTTCTGAGCCAGAGTTCATCGGTCTTTTGACGGATGCAGTAAAAACTGAACTAAGCAACCTTCAGAGCCTGAAAGGGCATGAACACGAATTCCCTTTGTTTGAGATCGGGGTTGCGCAGGGGTGCTGTCTGTCGCCACTAATTGGGAACATTTTGTTGGAAGAATTTGATCGGAATATGAATGGGCGAGGGATAGTGTGTATACGATACATAGACGATTTTCTTGTTCTTGCTCATGACCGGAGGCAGGTCGATAAGGCGTTCGCGAGTGCAATAAAGATGCTGGAAGGCCTTCGGCTGGAAGTGTACGATCCATCAAAAGATACCACTAAAGCGGCTTGCGGGGAGGTGAAAGATGGTTTCGATTTTCTGGGCTGTGACGTTTACCCCGGTAGGATGTCTCCGAATAGCAAAACGCGCGAACGGCTCTTGGGGAAGGTAAGGAAACTTGTTGGGGACAGCATCGTGGCGATGGCAAAACCAGAATCAGTTGAAATAGAGAAGAAGACATTGACGGAAACCATGAAGAGAATCGATTACCTGTTAAAGGGATGGGGGAACAGTTATTCATTCTGTAACGACAAGGCCGTCTTGCGGGAGATGGATGGAAAGTTGGACAAACTGTTGGCTGACTATCACGGGCGTTACCTGCTTATGAGGAAAAAGCTGCCGGAAAAAGAAGCCGCCAAGAATAGAAGAAGACTCCTCGGCATTCATCTACTAGAGGACAGCAAGTATAACCCGATCGTGTCAACGGGTCCAGATAGACATGGCTGAGGCAAAGGGGATGGGGAAGAGGTAGTTCTGTTTGTTGGGTTATTCGAGTAGGCTTGTGAGGCGCATCCCGTAGCAGACCCCGCCGGACCTGTCAACGGAGTTAATGGAAATAGGTCGCTGGCACGCGCTAAAGACGTGCCCCTGCCCCAGTAAAGTAAAGTCGTCCTGGCATCTATAGAACGAATAAGGCCGTTGCATCCAGCCCGGGAAGCCCACCCTCGGTTAGAGTCAGTCCGAGTTCGTTGATAACCATATCGGCCATTTCATCCTTTACGTTACGATCACCGCTATGGTTCAAACGCCGGTTAACGGCTCCCGATACCGTATCTGCGAGTTGAATCAAGGGGCTATTGCGAGAAGATGCCGTTCTTATGGAAGTCAATACGAGTTGCTTTGGGTAGTCGCGCTCGTAGTCTGCCGCTATTCGCCGTTGCATTTCTGATACTCTGAAGGAGTCCAAGGACTGGACTTCATCCACGGTCATTTCAATCTCACGGGGAAGATCAATTCTGCCGGTCTTGATTTCGTGTTCTACGCCTCGTAATAGCATGTGTTCATGAAGCTTCTCAACCACTTCTTCAATCGGTCTTTTCATTTTTGTCTTTTCGATTGCTATTACCTTGAAGCTCAGAAACTCGCGGTTATTGTTAATAATATGCAGGTATTCTGCCAATGGTTTCAGATCTATTTTACCGAATTTTGTGAAATGAATCTCGCGTTTGGCCCAGGGAGACTGTAGTTGCCACTCCAAAATTGCCTGTACCAGCTTGAAGACCGAATAACCTGTGAGAAGCCACACGGCGCCAACGATCACGTGGTCGCCGTTCTTTCCGGTTTCATCCGCATACACGTAAACAACCCGTCTCGGTGCCGTGTCTTGCAAAACAGCCTTGTGCATGTCTTTTTCAATGTGTTTTCGATGTCCTCGCACTTCATCGTCTGCCTGGAAGAGACCGTATTCGTTTTGAATTTTCGCTCTCACTCGTACCATGTACTGTACTCGTTCCAGTTCGAATAGATCGTTTGGGAGAATGCCATTTTCGTTATAGATGTGCGGCTGGAAAGTCTCCCAATACTTCAAGGCTAGGGCTACGTCACTGTTGCGACAATGAGGATAGAGATTCAATATAGCTGCGACCTTCGTTCTCATCGCTGAATAATCGCCCGCAGATAGCGATGCGAGCAAGTCATCTTTTTCTTTTTCAATACGTTCTCTCTTCTTTTCCGCTTGGTAAGCTTCTTCATCTTTGGGTATTTCCCCCGGTGCATGCCCGATAGTCCCTTTCTCCTCGTCATCAATGGCCATTTCTGGACCTCCCGAGTCCGTGTTTGAGTGTACTCTTAAACAAGTACATGACATTCCTTAGTGGGCGGGCTGCAAAGCCATCCCGCGAAGCGTATCCCATGTCGATGATTATAGCACAAGGTGGCTGATTGTCTCCGGCCGGAACCACTTTCCTGTTGTGTTTTTTCCTCCCGCTTCGTATGATACCGAAGGGAGGCGTCATGTTCGGCGGAGGGACGATGCAGTGATAAAGCTGACCGACAACGAAAAGCGGGAGATTCTGAGGCTCATCGAGGCTGACAAGCCTTTGCCGGATAAGTACCGCTTCCTGCTCTTCGACGAGAAGCGGGAAGTCGAACTGGTTTGGAACGGCAAGACTAACGAAGTGACGAATATCGTTCTGCCCTTTCAGGTTATCGAACAGGTGGACGAGCCACGGGCCGAACAAAAAGCGGATACCGCCTTGCAGATGGGGCTTTTTGACACACGCGGCCGTCAGAAGGCAGGGTGGACCAATAAGCTGATTTGGGGCGACAACAAGCTCATCCTCTCGTCTCTCAAGAATGGCGGCATCAGGGAAGAAATCGAGAAGAACGGCGGAATTAAGCTTGTCTATATCGACCCGCCGTTTGATGTGGGGCAAGATTTCTCGATGGACATTGAGATAGGGGAAGATACATTTACGAAAAGGCCGAATGTGCTGGAAGCCCTTGCTTACAATGATACTTGGGGAAAGGGCACCGACAGCTTCATCGCCATGATTTACGAGCGGTTGGTGCTGATGAAAGACCTGCTGGCAGAGGATGGGAGCATATATGTGCATTGTGATTGGAAAATCAATCCGATTGTCAGGCTTGCCCTTGATGAGGTTTTTGGCAGAGGGTTTTTTCGCAATGAGATAATCTGGAAGAGGACTTCGGGCCACAGTGATGCTGGTCGGTACGGAAGCAGCCACGATGTGGTTGCTTATTATGCGAAGGGCGCTAACCCCCTGTGGAATCAACCATATCAAGCATATGACGACGAGTATGTCAAAAACTATTACCGGTATTCTGATCCAGATGGCCGGAAGTGGATGTCTGGCGATTTAGGGGCCGCAGGGCTACAAGGCGGAGGTTACGACTACACCTGGAAAGGAGTCCGGCGTGTTTGGAGGGTTCCACCATCCACGATGGAACGCCTTGACGCCGACAATCGCGTTTACTATACGAAAAATGGAATTCCTCGCATCAAGCGGTATCTGGATGAAAGTGACGGAATGCCAGGGCAAGACATTTGGTCCGATATTGAATCCATCCGCTCGTGGCATGTTGAAAAGGAAGGTTACACCACTCAAAAACCCGAAGCCCTTCTTGAGCGCATTATAAAAGCGTCATCAAACGAAAACGACATCGTGGCTGACTTTTTTTGCGGCTCAGGTACGACCCTCGCCGTTGCCGAAAAGCTCGGCCGTAAATGGATAGGGTCCGACTTGGGGAAGTTCGCCATACACACTACGCGCAAGCGCATGGTAGGCGTGCAACGGGAGTTGAAGGCGACAGGTAAGGATTTCCGGGCCTTCGAAATCCTCAATCTCGGCAAATACGAACGGGCGCATTACATCGGCGTCAACATGGACCTGCGCGAAGAGGAAAGGCAGAAACAGCTTGAGCAGAAGGAAAAGGACTTCATCGCCCTTATACTTCGGGCCTATAAAGCGGAAAGCCTTGAAAATTTCCGCTGCTTTCACGGCAAGAAGGCGGGCCGTCTCGTGTCGGTTGGTCCCATCAACCTGCCGGTCACAAGACTCTTCGTGGAAGAGGTAATCCTTGAGTGCAGGCAAAAGCACATCTCTCGCGTGGACATCCTCGCCTTCGAGTTTGAAATGGGGCTATTTCCAAACATCCAGGAAGAAGCCAAGGCCAAGGGGATTGATCTTGCCCTTAAGTACATCCCCCGCGAGGTTTTCGATAAGCGGGCGGTAGAGAAGAACCAGGTGGTCTTCCACGACGTGTCCTATATCGAGATGAAGCCCTACGTGAGCAAGAACGCGGTTGCCGTTGAACTAACCGACTTCTCTGTCTACTATTCACAGGACACGATGGACAACGCCGCCGCTTCCCTGGATGTAGGAAGGAACAAGATCGTGGTCGAGAATGGTAAGATCATCAAAGTGAGCAAGGACAAGGACGGTGTCTGTACCCGCGATGTGCTCACAAAGAAATGGACGGACTGGATAGATTACTGGAGCGTCGATTTCGACTTCGAGCACAAGCGCGAGATCGTGCGGGTGAAGAATGAGGCGACCGGCGAGATGGAAGAGGTCTGGACGGGTGATTTTATCTTTGAAAACGAATGGCAAAGCTTCCGTACCAAAAAGGACCGGTCCCTTGAACTAAAAACCCCTTTCCATGAATGCTTGCCCCGCCGCTATAAGATCGCCGTGAAGGTGGTAGACATCTTCGGCAACGACACAATGAAGATCATAGACGTGAACGTGCAGGGTAAATAATGGCGATACATCGTTCCTTTCCCGACTCCCCTTACAGCATCCTCGACCCCGATTACCGATGGTTCCCCGCCGACGAAGCCTTGCGCGAATCGAGCTACGAAAAGCTCCTGCCCCCTCTCGTGCACAAGATTCGAGGCGACGTGAAGGAATGGCGTGAGAGCGGCTATGCGGGTGCGTCCAGCACATCAAGGGCGCTGCTCGACTGGTGGTTCAATACCGAACATATTATGCCGCAAGCTGACGGCAGCATGGCGGAGTTCAAATACTACTTCTCCCAACGGGAAGCGGTTGAAACCGTGATCTATCTGTATGAGGTCGCGGGAGTCAAAGACAAGTATGATCTTATGCGCTATGACTCTTCCGGGGCGGTCTCAACGGGCATGTTTGATGAGGACTGGCTGCGTCTTGTCTTGAAGATGGCGACGGGAGCAGGCAAGACTAAGGTCATGAGCCTTATTGTCACGTGGTGCTATTTTCATAGGACGTATGAGGCTGATTCACAGCTTGCGACCAACTTCCTCATGATCGCGCCAAATATCATCGTCCTCGACCGGCTGCGGGCGGACTTCGACGGCCTCAAGATTTTTTGGACGGACCCGGTTCTGCCGGATAACGGCTATGCCGGGCAGAACTGGCAGGACGATTTTCAAATGACCCTGCACATTCAGGACGAGGTTTCCATTGTGAGGAAAAGCGGCAACCTCTTCCTTACGAACATACACCGCGTCTATTCAGGCAGCGACACGGAGCCGAGCTTTGAGGATGACAACCTGGAAGATTATTTCCTGGGGAAGCGCCCGGTTGGGAAAACAACCGATTCCAAGGTGGACCTGGGCGTAATCGTGCGCGAGATTGACGAGCTTGTGGTAATAAACGACGAGGCGCACCATATCCACGACCCCCGCCTTGCCTGGTTCAAGTCCATCCAGGACATCCACAACCGGCTCAAACAGAGAGACCATTTCCTGTCGCTCCAGGTCGATGTGACCGCTACCCCGAAGCACAACAACGGGGCAATCTTCGTACAGACCGTCTGCGATTACCCTCTCGTGGAGGCAATTTGGCAGAACGTGGTTAAGCACCCGGTCCTGCCGGATGCCCCAAGCCGGGCGAAGCTGGCCGAGCGTCAAAGCTCACGTTACACGGAAAAGTACGCCGACTATATCGCCCTTGGCGTCGAGGAATGGCGGAAAGCATACGTCGAGCACGAAAAGCTCGGCAAGAAGGCCGTGCTCTTCGTCATGACCGACGACACGAAGAACTGCGACGACGTGGAAGCCTATCTGGAGAATACCTATCCCGAATTCAAGGACGCGGTCCTTACCATTCACACGAACAACAATGGCGAGGTATCGGAAGCCGACACGAAGAAGAGCAAGGACGAACTGGAAAGGCTGCGGAAGGCGTCTAACCGGATCGACACGTGGGACAGCCCGCACAAAGTCATCGTTTCCGTTCTCATGCTGAAAGAAGGGTGGGACGTGCGCAACGTAACCACCATTGTGGGGCTGCGGGCCTACTCCGCGAAAAGCAACATACTGCCGGAACAGACGTTAGGCCGGGGCCTGCGCCGGATGTATCCCGGTACGGACGCGAAGGAGTATGTAAGCGTCGTCGGCACGGATGCCTTCATGGACTTTGTCGAATCCATCCAAAGCGAGGGCGTGGAGCTTGAGCACAAACCGATGGGCGGCGGGACTGGTCCGAAGGCACCTATCATCATAGAGGTGGATGACAAAAACACGCGAAAGGATGTGGAAAAGCTCGATATCGAAATCCCTGTCCTTTCTGCCCGCGTTTATAGGGAATACAAGAACCTTGAGAACCTGGACCCTGCGTCGTTCGGAACAAAGAGACTGGAATACCGGGAATTCAGCGAAGAGGAGAAACGGGAGATCGTCTTCAAGGACATTACGACCGGGGACATAAACCATGTCACCTTTCTTGACTCAGGGGCCGTGACCGATTACCGGAGCGTGATCGGCTACTTTGCTCAGATTATAATGAAAGACCTGCGCCTCGTGAGCGGGTATGACGTTCTGTACGGCAAGGTAAAGGAGTTCATCTCCAGTTGGCTTTTTGCGGTCCCCGTGGAAATTGACGACCTGAACACTCTTCGGAACCTCTCGGAGTTGGAAGCCTGCAAGACCATAATCGAGACGTTCACGAAAAAGATTAACGAGTTGACCGTTCAGGACAAGGGGAGCGCCGAGATTCGGGATTACATAAAGCTCAGGAACACGCGCCCCTTCGTCGTCAAGGAACAGCCCTTCCTTGTACCCCGGAAGAGCCTGTTCAATAAGATTGTCGGGGACAAGAGCCATCTGGAATTGCTTTTCGCATCGTTCCTTGACGGGTGCGCCGACACGGATGTCGTTTCTTACGCAAAGAATTACTTTTCGGTCCATTTCAACATCGAATACGTGAAGGCCGACGGCGGCATCTCGAACTATTATCCTGACTTCATCGTGAAGACCGGGGATAGGGATATCTACATCGTGGAGACAAAGGGTTTGGAAGACCTTGACGTGCCGCAAAAGATGGAACGCCTTAAACGATGGTGCGAAGATATCAACGCCTTACAGGACAAGGTGCGCTTCGATTATGTCTTTGTGGATGAGGAAGATTTCGAGCGATACAAGCCGGATTCTTTCAGCGACCTTGTCAAGAATTTCAGGCGGTATAACGATGGGTGAGGTGTTCGCGTTGAAAGGAAATCTCTCGCTGGGTTCGGTTTTGGTGCATTGTTGATAGCAAAGATTGTTATTCTGTGTTATATTAGTTGTTAGAGAGGAGGGCTATAATGAATATCTCTCTGACAAAACAACTGGAAACCCTCGTTAAAAGCAAAGTGGAAAGCGGGCTTTACGGGTCGGCAAGCGAAGTCATGCGTGAAGCGCTGCGTCTTTTAGAAGAGCGTGACCGGATACGGTCGATGCGCCTTGAAGAGTTAAGGGCTGAAATTAAGAAGGGCATCGATAGCGGCGAGCCGACACCCCTCGATGTTGCAGCGATCAAGGAGCGGGGCCGCAAGCGCCTTGCCGATAGAGAGGGGAAGACGGCGCGGTGAAGCCGCGCGTTCTCAAACGTCCGCTGGCGGAATCGGACCTGGACGACATCTGGTGGTACATTGCCCAGGAGAACCAGGAAGCTGCCGACCGACTTCTTGATAGAATAGAAGAACGGTGTCGGGCGCTTGCCCGTTTCCCGGAAATGGGTGTAAGCCGGGAAGAGCTTATGCCCGACCTTCGTAGTCTCCCGGTCGGCAACTATTTGATTTTCTACCTGCCCATCGAGCACGGTATCGAGATCGTGAGGGTTCTGCCCGGAATGCGCGACATAGATGCATTCTTTTGACGGTCACCCTGGTCTGGTGAGAGCGTAATATTAATTCTGCCCGGCGACGGGATATGGTCTAACTGTTCGAAACCTACCTCGGAAAGCATAATTTAAAAATAGTTCTTGACAAAATTATCCCTTTATTAGATATTTATCTGGTAAGTACTTGGTACGCATCAACTCATAGGAGGGCGTATGGCAAAGATCAAGAAAGTTAAATCTTTTACGATGGATGAGGGGCCTTATGAAGCCCTGTTCGGGATGTTCAAGGCAAATTACGTCGATGTCAGCCTTTCCTACTGCCTGAACAAGTATATCAAGGAACTCCTCCGGTATTTAGAGGCAATCCAAGGCGAAATGGATAGGACGGGCCACTATACGATGCCAATGTCGTTCGTGATTGAGACGGTCGCACGGAAACCGATCTTCCAGGTTCCAGAGGACAAGATGTCGGAGGGGTCGGAAGAATCCCCATTAATGACCGAGGTGAAAAACCTACAGAGAGCGTATGACCGCTATAATAAGAAGGGCGGCGCAGAGGTTGATGAAGCGCAGAATCGAGAACTCGACACTATGACGGCGATGCTGAAGTTCGCTAAAGTGGTTGCTAAGGTCGCGGCCAGAGAAATAACGGGACACAAACTCACGGACGATGAATATATAGAGATGTTCAGGAAGGAAGGGGGTAAACCGCTCCAGAAGGCAGTGAGGGAAAAACTCGCACCGGCGATGGGGTTTACTCCGACAGGCAGTAAAGGAAAGTCCAGAGCGAAGGCGAAGAAAGACACGGAGGAATAAGCGAGGTTTCACGGTGAAAGGCAACAGACCTCCAACTGTAGTTCAGAGACGGCTTTACCCGATTAAGGAAGCGGCGGTCTACATGGGCTTCAGCCCTTGGACCGTGAGAGGGCTTATATGGAAGGGGGAAATAGCTCACATTAACGTGGCCGGTAAGTACTTCCTGGATATAACAGACATGGACAAGTGGATCGAGACCAGCAAGACCAAGTTCACCTTTTAGGAGGGGCTGATATGGGAAGCATGTATCGACGCGGCGAGATATGGTGGATCAAGTATTACCGTAACGGGAAACCCTACCGTGAAAGCAGCCATTCGGACAAGGAAAAAGAGGCCAAGAGGCTGCTGAAAAAGCGGGAGGGTGAGATTGTCGAGGGGCGTTTCCAAGGGCTGCAAATAGAGCGGATCAGGTTTGACGAGATCGCCGCCGATTTCATTACAGACTACAAGATGAACGCGAAGAAGTCCCTTGAGCGTGCGGAAGGGAGCAAGGTGCACCTGGAGAAGAAGTTTGCGGGTTGGCGGGTGGCGGAAATCACCACGGCGCGGATCAAGGAATACATTGTCGAGAGACAGGAAAGCGGAGCGGCAAACGGGACGATTAATCGCGAACTGTCGGCGCTTACGAGGATGTTTACCATTGCCGCCAACAGCACGCCGCCCAAGATGCTGCGGGTTCCACATGTCCCGAAGCTGGCAGAGAACAACGTAAGGACGGGATACTTCGAGTACGACGAGTATGTCAAGCTGCGAAACGAATTGCCCGACTATCTGAAGCCCGTCTTGACTATGGCCTATTTCACGGGCATGAGGAAAGCGGAAATGTTATCTCTCACGTGGAAGCAGGTCAATGTCTTCGAGCGAAAGATCACGCTTGAGGCGGGGACCACGAAGAACAATGAACCGAGGGTAATCTATCTGGATGGGGAATTGTACGAGGTCATCCTGAATCAGAAGACGATGCGCGATTCTCTGTACCCTGCCTGTCCTTACGTGTTCTTCAGGCAAGGGAAGAGATTGAAGGATTTCCGTGATGCCTGGGCCAGTGCCTGCGAGCGGGCAAGAATGCCGGGGAAGTTGCTCCATGACTTGAGGAGAACCGCGATAAGAAATATGGTCCGCAAGAATGTGTCAGAAAAGGTAGCCATGAAGATCAGCGGCCACAAGACACGGGCCGTCTTTGACCGCTACAACATCACCAACGAGGAAGACCTTAAGGAAGCTATGCGGCGTGTGACCACCCTTCACGAAGAAAACCGGGAATTACTGGAGCAGGCACAGACGGGCACAATTACGGGCACAATCCCATTCAAGAGGCACGACTAAGATGCTGACTGAAGAGCTTAAGTTGTTGGAATTATTGGTGCCGAAGGCGGGAATTGAACCCGCACGGGGGGATACCCCACCGGATTTTGAGTCCGGCGCGTCTGCCTGTTCCACCACTTCGGCCTGCCTTATTTTACGCGGTTTTGCGGTGGGTGTCAAACCTGCACCGCCCTGGAATGTGACAAATTTGTGACACGGTCCAAAATCTCGACGCTCGACCTCAAGCTTTCCGGATAGTGATAAGCATAGCGTTGCGTCATGGTGATGCTCTTGTGACCCAGCAGCTTCTGCACTTTGTAAAGATCTGCCCCGTTTTGAACGAGTCGGGTGGCGAAAGTGTGCCGAAGGTCATGAAAATGGAAATTAGTGATCCCGGTTTTCTCTAAGGTCTTGTCGTAAGCGCATCTCACGCTCCTTATTGAGATCGGAAACACCTTGCCTGAGATATCTCGCACCTTGATCGCCTTGAGAGTGTCGCGAAGCGTCTGAGACATAGGGATGGACCTTTTCTCCCCGTTCTTCGACTTTTCGACCCGACTAAGTCTTGCCTCGAAGTCGATATCCTTCCAGGTGAGAGCCAGCAATTCACCTCTCCGCATTCCTGTATGCAGGGCAGTAATCAGCAGCGGTCTCAACCAGATAGGATTTGTCGCGTTGGCCAGCAGGACCTGTTCTTCTTCAACGGTCAACCACCTGCCGCGGGCGTTCCTGTTGCCGATGGAAAATTGAAGATCGCCGTCGCTGACCAGGTTCTCTTTCACCCACTTCCAGCGCTTCTTTGCTACATTAAACATCGAGCGCCGCCGCCTGGCGGAATTGCTGGCGGAAGAAAAGAACGAGCGCGACCGCCTTAAGAAGCGCGTCTATGCGATCCTCGATGCGGCAGGGGGGTTGGTCAAGAAGGCGCTGGACGAATCGGAAGACTACCTTGACGTAATCCGCGCCGCCAACAGCGCGCTTCTGAACCCACGCATCAAGAACGAGCAAAGGAAGGCAATGGCGATCGACAGAATAAGACGGCAGTGCAGAGCCGTGATCGAGAGGAGCGCGGCAGTTCAGCGTGATAAATCTACTCCGGCCTTCTTGACATTGTAAACAAATTGTTTATACTTATTCCAATGATCAGAACGTTTGCGGATTCCGAGACAGAGCGCCTTTTTACCACTGGTGCATCCAAGCGGTTTCCGCCTGATGTCCTGAAGCGGGCAGTCAAAAGACTGACGCAACTCGACGCAGCCACGGTTCTTGATGATCTTCGCATGCCGCCGTCCAATCGCATGGAGCCGCTGAAAGGGGACCGCGCCGGCCAATGGAACATTCGCATCAACGATCAATGGCGTCTCTGCTTCCGGTTCCAAAAAGGAGAGGCTTACGACGTTGAAATTGCAGATTATCACTGAGGAGGCAACACCATGAATCCCAAAAACAATCTTCCGCCTATCCATCCGGGAGAGTTTCTCAAAGAGATCATAGACGAACTGGGAGTTTCTCGGGCGGAATTTGCCCGCACTGTGGGACTGTCGGCTATGAGAATTTCCCATGTCATCAAGGGACAACGACCCGTCACCGCCGAAATGGCCCTGCTTTTCGCCAAGGCGTTCGGCCAGACCCCCCAGTACTGGATTAACCTGCAGGCGGCCTATGACCTGAAGATCGCAGAAAAGGCCATCGGCCGCAAGCTGGCCGGAATTCATACATTTGCCCAGGCGTAGCCCATCAAACCCTGAGGTTGTGGCATGCGTTGCCTAAATCGTCAGAAGAGCCAGTAAATCGCTCGTAGTGCCATTTTGTGATGGAGAAGATTTCGGCCTCGCGCGGGCTGAAACAGTAGCGGCCTTCGGCCATCATCTGGGATATGAAGTCCTTTGCCGGCATTTCCCTCAACTCGTGATGGATTGCTCTGCCAAAGCAACACATTCCGTTACTTTAGGCAAGTAATGCATGCCCCACCTACCTGCTCGCCGGCGGTCGTTTTCATCTCTACCGGGAAATTCCCGAACCGTCGCTACTGAGCCTTGTTTACCTCGTACCGGCCTCCTGACGGAAAGCTTGTGCGTTTTTCCCGAAGCTTTGGTACAATAGTGCCAGGTCGACGAAACGAACAGGGCAGGCCCTCATAGGAGGTTGCCACATGAAGAAAGGGTCCGGGATATCAAAAGAGGGCCTGATTCGCGCAAGGATAGCCGGCGCGGATACCGGTATAGAAGTAAAGAAGACCCTCTGTTCCATCTGCGGTGCGCAGTGCGGCATCAGTGCCTATGTGCGGGACGGCCGCATCGTGAAGGTTGAAGGGGCAGGGGAAAACCCGGTCAACAGGGGTGTCCTCTGCGCCAAGGGCGCGGCGAGCCGACAGTGGGTCTACAATGCCGAGCGCCTGCGCACCCCTCTCATCCGGACCGGGGAGCGAGGCTCCGGGGCGTATGCCCCCATCTCCTGGGACGAAGCCCTCCAAAGGATCTCCTCCAGGCTGCTCGCCATCAAGGGGGAATCGGGACCCGAGTCGGTTGTTTTTTTCGCCGGCTACCCCAAGTGGTTGAGGCCGTTTTTCAAGCGGTTGGCCCATTCCTTCGGCTCCCCGAACTTTTGCACCGAGTCGAGCACCTGTTTCCTCGCAACCGTCCTGGCGAACCGCCTGAACTATGGATGCGCGGGCGGACCTGAGCTTAAGGATACCTCGTGCATCCTCAACTGGAGCTCGAACCCCTCGTATTCCTCGGCGCCTCAGGTCGCCCGTTTCTTCGACGCCATGGAGCGGGGCGCAAAGCTCATCGATGTGGGCCCCCTGCTCACATCCTTGGCCGCTCACGCGGATGTCCATCTCCGGCTCCGCCCCGGCACATCGGGCGCACTTGCTCTCGGCATGGCCAACGTGATCATAGAGGAAGACCTCTATGACCGGGAATTCGTGGAAAACTGGACCTTAGGGTTTGAGGAATACAAGTCTTACGTCCGCGAGTTCTCCCCTGTCGTGACCGAGCGGATCACGGGGGTGCCGGCAGAGGATATCATCAAGGCGGCCCGGCTCTACGCCACGTCAAGACCGGCGGCCATGGTCGGAAGCGCGAGCGTGACCGTCCACCACACGAATGGCGTGCAGAACCATCGGGCCATCACCGCCCTCATCGGCCTCACGGGCAATTTCGACCGGAGGGGCGGCAACCACGTGGTCCCCTCTTCTTACTATCACCGCCCTACCGGGTTGAAACATCGAGAGGACGAATTCGAGCAAACCCGGCCATGGGAGGAGATGGCGCCGCGCATAGGCCAGGACCGCTATCCCGTATGGTGCAGTCTCATGACCGAAGCCCAGGCCACGATGCTGCCCTTCCAGATCCGGAGCAAAAAACCATATCCCATCCGGGCGGTCTTAGGCTTTGGCCTCAACTACCGCATGTGGTCCGGGGCGGACTTCATGCGTGAGAGCCTGAAGCAGCTCGACTTTTTTGTGGACGTTGACCTGTTCATGACCGATTCGGCGCGCCTTGCCGACATCGTCCTTCCGGCGTGCACCTCCTTCGAGAGAAACGAGCTCGCCATCTTCCCCTCAAGATATGCCATCTGGACCGAACCCGTCATTCCGCCCCTTTACGAGTCGCGTTCCGACGTGGATATCATCGTAGATCTCAGCCGCAGGCTCACCCCGGAGGACAGTCTGCTCGCACGAGGACACGAAGCGTGCCTTGACTGGATCTTCGAGCCCTCCGGCATTCGCATTGCGGATGTGTCAGGACATCCAGAGGGGCTCTTCCTCGCCGACCGCAAGGGGACGCCTTACGAAAAGTACAGGGAGTCCGGTTTTCCTACCCCTTCCGGCAAGATGGAGTTTACCTCCCTCGTACTGAAGGAGGCCGGCCTGGACCCTCTTCCCGTTTACCGGGAACCCGAACAAAGCCCTGTCTCCACCCCTGACATAGCAAGGGTTTACCCCCTCGTTCTTACCACCGGCGCCCGCCTCCCCATGCACATGCATTCGAGGATGCATCGCATCCCTTGGGCCAGGAAGCTCCATCCGGACCCCACCGTCGATATCAATCCTCTGGACGCACGTGTACGCGGAGTCGTGGCCGGTGAATGGGTACAACTCGCCACAACGAGAGACGCAATCCGCGTCCGGGCCAATCTGACCGAGCTTGTGCCTCCCGGAGTGGTGAGCGTGTACCACGGCTTCCCCTCGGCCGACGCCAATGATCTGATCGATCCGGGGTACCGCGATCCCATCTCGGGCTATCCCGGCTACAAGTCTCTCTTGTGCGAGGTAAGCAAGCTCGGAGGTGAGGGAGGTGCGCAATGAGCCAGTTTGTTTTTTCCTTTGACGTGACCCGTTGTTCGGGCTGTATGGCGTGCGTGGTGGCCTGTCAGGACCAAAACGACCTCGATGCGGACGATACGGTCGCCTTCCGCCACGTCACCGGGCTGGAGTCCGGGGCATACCCGTCCGCCCGGATCGACCACTTCTCCCTTTCCTGCCAGCACTGTGGGAATGCCCCATGCATCATAGCCTGTCCGACAACTGCCATCCACAGAAGGGCGGAGGACGGAGCTGTGGTCGTCGACCGGGACCTTTGCGTCGGATGCCACTCATGTGAGCTCGCATGTGCCTTCGGTGCGCCCAAGTTTCCGGAGGATGGGCGTATGGCCAAGTGCGACCTCTGCTGCGTCCGGAGGGAGCACGGTATGAAGCCGGCGTGCGTGCTTGTTTGTCCCTCCGGGGCCCTCGATGCCGGTCCGGTCGAGGAGATGAGCGAGAAGAAGGCGGACAAGGCATCCGTCAAGCTGCTGCGGTCACTCATCGTTATTTCCTCGGGAGACGTGTAAATCCGTGAGGGACGAACGTCTCCTTATCCTTGGGAATGGGGGCGCAGCCCTTTCTGCGGTAATGGCGGCCCGCGGCTCGGGCTACTGCGGAGAGATCCATCTGGCATCCGATGTCGACGGGCCGGCCTTCAACCCCATGCTCGCACCGTACTTTCTGAAAGGGGCCATCCCCTGGGAGTACTGCTTCCCCTTCGGATCGGGATTCTACCCTGCCCATGACGTAACCTGCCATTTTGGCGCGGCAGCGGAGCGTTCGTCCGATGCTTCCGAGGACGGGACGGTTCGGAGGAAAGAGATCGATGCGCGGATGCGTGTAATCGGGCGTCGGCAATGAATGATTCAACCGTTCGTATTCGATCCTACACCTTCGAGGAGTTCGTCGACCGTGTGCGGTCTTTCCATGGCTTCGAGGCCATAGGCGTGATTGTCGGTGGATTCATGGTGGATCTGGCTTGCAGCCGTCTTCAGGGAAAGGGGTTGTTTGACGCCGTATGCGAGACCTCCAAGTGCCTGCCCGACGCCGTTCAGCTTCTTACGCCCTGCACCTTAGGCAACGGTTGGGTTAAGGTGATCGATGTGGGGCGGTTTGCCCTCACCCTCTATGGCAAAGAGACCGGGGAAGGAATCCGGGTCTTCATAGACCCTGTAAAGATAAGCGCCTGGCCGGAGCTCGAGGCATGGTTCTTCAAGCTCAAGACCAAGAAAGAGCAGCCAATTGACCGTTTGCTGGATGAGGCACGGAGGGCCGGTGCAGGCATATGCGGCATCCAGCGCGTAAAGGTTGCCGACTGGGTGCGCGTAAAGAGGCGCCGGGGCCGGTTTGCCGTTTGTCCGATATGTAAGGAGGCGTACCCCCTTGCGGATGGTGCGACGTGTCTGGCATGCCGGGGAGAGGGGCTCTACGAGGCGGCAGAGCGTTCATCTGGCCCGTAAAGGCTTTTCTCAAGAATAATGCCTGTTGCCGGGAACCCTCCCATTATTTTTCGCAAAGCCCTCGGACCAGCAAGAAGAAGCTTTCCGCCTTCCGAATGCCCTAATAGGGGTGCTTTATACGTTTGGATCATTGATTTGACGGGAAGAGGTTGCCCAAGGTCGGAGAACTCTGGGCAACCTCTTCTTTTTCTGCTGGAATCTCCACCGTGTTCTACCCGGAGCAGCAGCTTCCGGGACTACCGCACGAACCGGGAGAGCCGCAGCAGCCGCCGGTTTCCGGGGGAGAGAACGACGGGGAGGCGGCCCCGACATTTGCCGCGGACATAAGCTTCACTAGGGCTTTACTCCCGCACTTCGCGCAGGCAGGCATCTCCTCTTTGCCAAGGACCAGGACTTCAGTTATTGCACCGCATTTCTCACAGCGATATTCATAGATCGGCATGGATGTATCCTCCTCCTGGTGGCCTAGTGGTGTTCACAACTGCCATCTGAGTGGCCGGCGCATGCATGCTGCATGGTGAGCAGGGGGAGCTTGCCCTCTTTCAGGAGATCTATGTTCTGTTTGACCGTCTCAGCGCCGGACCGGTACACTTTAATGCCCCTCGCATTGAGTCCGGAGATGGCGCCCGCGCCTATGCCTCCCACGACAACCGCATCGACTGCCTGACCGCCGATCGCCTGAAACGGGTTGCACGCGCCGTGCACGTGGTCGACGTCCTTGTTGCCGACCGTACCGACGCCATCCGTCTCCGTATCGACCATGACGAACACGGGCGCCGTGCCGAAATGTCCATAGACTGCACTGTTGATGCCTTCATCCTTCTCGACCGCGAAACATACCTTCATTCTGCATCCTCCTTGTGGATGTCGTGTGTCTCTATTTTCAGGGCCTTACCCCGTATCAGCGCCTCTGCCACCTTACGCCTGGCCCCGTTGACGATGCGCCCGAAAGTTGCCCTGGAAACCTTCATATCACGGGCTGCCTCCTCGTGATACCGGCCTTCGTAGTCGGCAAGCCTGATGGCTTCCAATTCATCAAGGTCCAAAGAGATCTCCTCAAGTTGGACAAGAGGGATCCCCTTCGGCTTGAAATATGAGGCATCGGGGCGGCAATTTATACAGCGGCACTTCTTCGGTCTTGACATATCAGCATTATAAGCATATGCTCGTATCTATGTCAAGGAGAACTTTTCCCAGCAGAGATGCAGAGAAGCGCGGTCTCCCATGTGCTGGAGTTCAAGTCCATGCTCCGCACATCACGGCATAGCGATGAAAAGGGGGTCACATGATCGAACAGTGGCTGGAGGAGGTAAAGAAAACTACCGACCCGGAGGCGTTGGGGATGATACTCGTGCACAACGGAATCGTCCGGGGCACCTCGAGGGGTGGAAAGCCCGTGTCCGGGATGAACCTGTCCTACGACAAAGTGAAGCTGGAAAAGGCTATCGCGGAATTTAGGAAGAGGGAGGGCATTGCGGACATCCGGGTCTGGATCGGAAGCGGCGCGCTGCGCGTAGGCGATGATATCATGGCTGTTCTCGTGGCCGGTAGGTTCAGAACGGACGTGCTCCCCGTATTCGAGTCCCTCCTTTCCCTTATTAAGAATGAGATCGTCAGTGAGCACGAGTCGGCATGAGCGGGACGAACCAGGCATATGGCGCGGTGAAAATGCGTGAAGTGGACAGGGTAGCGATTACCATTATCACCGACAACTACTACGATGCGCTGAGGCCGGATGCACCAGTGGCAAAGAGGTTCCGCGCTCGGCCGGGAAAATGGATGCACGCCGAGCACGGCCTGTCGTACTTTATCGAAACCATGTCCAATGGCGAAGCGGGCGGGTTCATGTTCGACTATGGTCTCGACGCGCAGGGCGTGAAGAGGAACATGGAGAGCCTCGGCATCGACGTGGGGAAGGCGGACGGCTTCGGTCTGAGCCACGGCCACTTCGACCACTGGGGCGCGTTCACGGAGATGCTGGCCATGAACCGGGCAAAGATAAAGAAAGGGACACCCCTCTACCTGGGCGAGGGGGCTTTTGAGCGGAGGTACTCGCTGGTGCCGGGCACTACGGACAGGCTGGATATCGGTCAGTTAAACAAGGCCGATATAGAGGCGTCCGGCCTGGTGCGGATTGTCGAGGTCAAGGACCCTACCGAAGTAATGCCGGGGGGCTATTTTTCGGGCCCTGTGGAACAGGTAACCGCGTATGAGCAGGTATCGGCCGCACTCCTCGTGAGGCAGGGCGATGCGGTCGTGGTCGACTCCTTCCCGGGCGAGCAGGCCATGGCATTCAACCTGAAAGGGAAAGGACTGGTCGTCGTGTCCGGATGCGCCCACAGGGGGATCGTCAATACCGTGAGACACGTGCAGAAGATGGCGGGGATCGAGAAAGTATACGCCGTCGTGGGCGGCTTCCATCTGGTCAATGCAAAGCCGGAAGTCATCGAGAGGACCATAGCGGACATGAAGGCGATAAACCCCACCTATGTCGTCCCGGCTCACTGCACCGGTTTCGAAGCAACCGTGGCCTTTTCGAAGGCCATGCCGGAGCAGTTTATTCTGAACACGGCGGGCACGAGATACACGTTCCCGGCATGACTCGCTTTTGTTTGGGTAGGGAGACTGATACCGGGTTGCATTCAAAAGGTAAAACCGGAAGGCATCACATGGCCTTTTGAATCCGCGTCCTGCAACCAGGCATGCTTTTCTCCCCATATGGGCAGTAGCCTTTCCCTCAGCCAGGAAAAGGGGAAATCCGGTTGGGGTTCATACTTTTCCAGATATTCAATAAAAGGCCGGCCATAGAGGTCTGTCCCGGAAAGCAGCGCGTCATGGATGCCATCGAACTCAGCGGGAGGAAGTCCGCTTTTCTCGCATAGGGAGCGGTCAAAGGCGGGTGTTACGCTGATCCATGTTCCATTGATGCAAAGCTGTGTATAGCCGTGGCTTGGCAGGATGTTCGTTCCAGTCTGTTTTACCAGGTGCTCGGGCACTCTATGGTTTCTTATCTTTGCAAAAGCAAACCTTGAGGGAATGCCGACGACCCTCGCAAGGGCGGCGAGCAAAACAGCCTTCTGCACGCAATATCCCTTCCTTCTCTCCAAGGTTGCACTTGCTCTGAAATCCTCGAAATAGGTGGAGATCATGTAGACGCTGTAATGAATCTCGTCGCGGACGAAGTAAAAGAGGGCGACGCTTTTCTGACCGGGATCGGAAAGGCCCGCCGTAACCCTTTGGGCAACCTCCCGGATTTCATTATTATCCGACTCGATCGCTTCCGTGGGGTGAAGATAGATACTCAGGTCTTCCGGGTCCATTATTAATCGCAACCGGCCTCGTAGTGCGTCATGCATCAAAGAGCATGTACATAACTGTGGGACCTTTCTTCAATCCCTTCAGGACCTCCATGTGCCTCAGTACGGCGAATTCTCTTTTGAATTCCTCCGGCGTCAGACTCAGGTGCTCAGTCACCTCTTCGACGGTCACCTCGCCCTTTGCCCGGACGTAGTCGACGATCCGGCGCTGCTCGGGTGTCAGGGCAGCGAATTTGTCACTGCCCTGCAGCGAGCACTTAGCCGCATAGACTGCCCAGGGATCGCAGGCCTTTGGAGGAGATAGGATATCCATATAACAGTCCTCGCAATAGTTCCTTCCGAGGTGTTCGTATTTTTGCCGCTCCTCCACTTCCTTACCGCACTTTTCGCATACAAGAGATATGCCCACTACGCCCTCCTTACCGGGACCGCCTGCTTCTCTTCGCCGGGAAGCCCCTCACGCCTTTGGAAGCTATTGCTTCTTCCCGCACAACGGTGACATGCTCCTCAGGAAATCGACGCTTCTCTTGAAAGCACCTACGGCCGCGTCCACCTCATCGACCGTATTGTCGATGCCGAAAGAGAAGATGAGTGTGCCTTGCATCGAGGTATAGTCGCGTCCGATGGAGGTGAGTACGTGAGATGCCCGCAAAGAGCCGCTTGCGCACGCAGACCGGGTGGAGACGCAAATCCCCTCTTCATCTAGCATGAGGACCATCGATTCCCCTTCCACATACCGCACCGAGCATGAGACAAGATGGGGGAGGCGCTTTGTCGGATGACCGTTGAGGAGGAGGTCGCCGATTTCCGCGATCCGATCGATAAAGGCCTCCCTCAGGGCGCCGAGGTGCTCCATCCTGCCCTGCATCTCCCCGGCCGCAAGTTCCGCCGCCTTGCCCATGCCGACGATGCCGATCATATTCTGCGTTCCGGCCCTCAAGCCGTTCTCCTGGATGCCGCCGTCGAGAAGAGGGACGATCTTTGTGCCCGTCCGTACATAGAGCGCTCCGACGCCCGCCGGTCCGTAAAACTGGTTGGCGGCCATGCTGAGGAGGTCAACGCCCAGCTCTTCCACATCGACCGGCACGACCCCCGCCGACGCAACCGCGTCCGTATGAAATATGACGCCCCTCCGGCGCGCAATTCTTCCGATCTCTGCTATAGGCTCAACGGTGCCGATTTCGTTGTTCGCGTGCATGATGCTGACGAGTGTAGTCTCATCCGTGATGGCCTTCTCCACATCCCGAGGATCGACCGATCCGTAGTGGTCGACGGGCACGGACGTGACGTGGTACCCCATACCTGTTAGTGTCCTTAAAGAGCGCAGGACGGCCTGGTGTTCTATATTCGATGTGACAATGTGGCGCCCCTTTTCCCCCATGGCCAGCGCCACCCCTTTGATGGCGTGGTTGACCGATTCGGTCCCGCCTGAGGTGAAGACAATTTCCGTTTTCCCGGCGTTGATGAGACGGGCTGTCTCAACTCTTGCGTGCTCCAGGGCTTCGAGCGCCTCGTCTCCCACCCGGTGCTGGCTGATAGGATTACCAAAACTATTGTCCAGGTACCGGACCATCGCCACCTGCACTTCAGGATGGAGGGGGGTGCCCGATATTGTGTCAAGATAGATCATGGTCGTCGTCCTTCCTGTTTCGGTACTTATCCGGTCTTCGTCGGTTTTCCGCAGTTGGTGCAGAGAGGCGCGTCCGGTGGGAGCTCGTGCTCGCAGTAGGGGCAGTAGCACTGCGCTTCCGTGCGCTCCAGATATTCCACCTTTCCCCCTCTGGTCTTCTTCGGTCGTCCCTTTTGCCGGTCGTAATAGTCCATAATCGCCTTATGGAGCGCGTCCGTCCCGAGGTTCGAGCAGTGCAGCTCGTTCTTCGGCAGCTTCCCCAAAAGGGCTGCGACGGCCTCCGTACTTATGAGGAGCGCCTCCCTAAGGGTTTTCCCCTTCGCCATTTCGGTGACGATGCTCGACACCGCAATCGCCGCCCCGCACCCCATGGTCTCGAACTTGACGTCATCGAGCATCCCATCCTTGACCCTTATCATGATGGTCATCATATCCCCGCACACTGGGTTGCCGACTTCGCCGATACCGTCGGGGTGCTCCATACTGCCCCTGTTGCGGGGCTTCGTGAAATGGTCCATCACCAGCTCTGAATAGGCAGACATAGCTCCCTCCTTGAGCCTTCGCACCGAATGCCTGATGGTCCCTCGCCCCAGCCGCGAATAGACACGCTTGCTTGTGCCTTCGCGGGAGCGCCTGTCTCTCGTTGCCCGGTCCTGCAACTCCAATATAATATTTTTGCGGTCCCTTTGAAAGCTCTTTTCCTCACCCCTAATTGCCTTGACTCGACCGGAAGGCCCGGCTATACTGAATAATGGTAGCGCGGCTATGCCCTCTCTCACAACGCACCGGTTAGTTTCCACGCTGATCGTCAACGGTCTCAAGTACCGGTTCCACAGACTATCGGGTCTTTCCGCGGCCATCGAAGCCTTGAGCATCGAGGTCACCCACCGGTGCGTGGCGCGTTGCCTCATGTGCAACATTTGGAGAATCCCCGCCCATGTCCCCGACCTTCCCGTCGACGACTGGCTCATGCTCCTGGGTCAACCGGCTTTCCGGCACCTGGTGGAGCTGGACGTCACGGGTGGGGAGCCCTTTCTCCGGGAAGATCTCACGTTACTGATGCGGGGCGTGAGCATATTGAAGGCCGCCAGTTTGCGCGAACTGCGGTCGGTGGCCTTAACGACAAACGGCTTTCTGACGGACAAGGTGCTTTCAGGCACAAGCCGGATCGCTCAGGACTTGAAGGAGGCGGGACTCGATCTCGTGGTGGTTCTTGCGATGGACGGGATCGGTGAGGTCCATGACCGGATCAGAAATGTCAAGCAGGGGTGGCAAAAGCTTGCGGCGACGATAGACGGGCTGATAGCGCTCCGGCGCACATGGGATAACATAATCATCGGACTGAAGACGACTATCCTGCCTCTCAATGTGGACGAGCTGGACCGTATAGCCGAGTTCGCGGCAGAACGGGGCCTCTTTACCATTATCTCGCCCTGCATCATCACCGGAGGCCGGTACGCCAACGAGGACCGCAGGGAGAGCCTACAATTCAGTCGGGAAGACGTGCAGAAGATGATCCGTTTCTTCGAAAGCCCGGCTTTCCAGTGGAGCTATCATCGCCGCGGCCTCCTCGATTTTCTGAAGACGGGGACGATCCGCAAACCCTGTTCGGCCGGGTTCAACTATTTGTTTGTCCGCAGCACGGGCGACGTATATCCATGCCCATTGACACGAGATAAACTGGGCAATTTCACGGAAACGCCGATAGGGGCGCTCATCGACTCTCTGCCGGCGCGACGGTTCAGACGACGCATCGGACGGTTTGAGGCATGCAGGTCCTGCACCGAGCCGGGTCTGGAGCGCTATGCCCTTCCCTTTGAAGGTTTCAGCTACCTGAAGCTGCTTCTCGCTTTAGGAAGAAAAGACTTCCTTGCCTTTCACGCGCACGCGGGGCTGGACAAATACCTCTGAGGTAGGACAGGAGGCTCGGGAAGGGTCCGTGCGCCCTTCAGGGGGCTCTGTTGTTACTACCCGGGGAGTGGCTCTGCCAAAACCCCTCCTATCAGCACAGCCCTCTTTTCGTAGAGCACGTTCCGGCACCAGTCGAGGATCCGGCTGTGAATCACCTCGCCGGTGACGCTCATATCTTCCGCCAAAACGGACTTTGTGAAGACGTTTTTGCCGAATTCCGTCACAACGACACCTCTTTGGCACTCTTTAATCAATGCCTCTATCTTCCTGTACAGATCGAGATGCGTTGTCCTCACGGGCTCAAGGAGTACCTCCACGTTGCCCCCGCAGGCCATATCCGTTTCTTCAATCTTCCTCACGTCGATGCCGGCAGAGAACACGCTCGCACGGCCATTCTTCATAATCTCACGCGCGCGATCACAGACATCAGACTCAAGGCGGCCGCCGCCGACAGTCCCAAAGGTTGTGCCGTCTTCCCCCACAAACATTTTTGCGCCCACATCCCTTGGAGCCGAACCCACCCTCCTGACGACCGTAGCCAATATTCCTGTTTTCCCTTCGTCCAGGTAGCGACAAATAAACTCGTATATGTCCATTTTTCTCACCTCGCGTGCTCGTATTCGGCTAATGATCATGGCAAATGCGTTGACACCTCTCTAGGCAGGAGCTACAATATATCCGGAAAAAGCGACAAGGAGCCATGGGAGAGCAACCCCTCTATACAATAGGAATCGTTTCCGATCTTTTGCAGGTACACCGGGAAACAATTCGCGTGTGGGAACGATTCGGACTGATTAAACCGAAAAGGCGAAGCACCAAGCGTTTCTTCTCCGACAACGATGTCAAGCGGATGCGATTTATCCAACAACTCATGAATGATGGACTCAATGTGCCGGGCATTTCCTTCTTCCTCCGTCTCTATCCTTGCTGGCAACACGGAGATTGTCCTGTGTGCATGCGGCGGAGTCAGGAGACCGGCTGCGCCAAGCCGTGCTGGAAAGAAGACAACATGTTTTGCTATGTTTCGATGGATGAGAATGCCTGTGCTGAATGCCCGCACAATACGACCGAAGGCGCGCAATGTCCTTCGGAAAGAGCGTCAAGACGGGCAACGGCCCGGAAGCATCTGAGCACCAAGAAAACTCCGCCGGTACTCTCCTGATCGCCGGTTGAAGGGTCGTCACAGCGAGCCGGAGAGTCTCCCGTAATGCGCATCTATTGCGCCGCCCCGTAAGAACTTCAGTGTCATCTTCCATATAATATCAACCATACTTTATATGTGACATTGATGCCATAATGTATATTATATCATATTAATTATTCATGTAACATAAGTAATACTTATATATAACATAAGATAAATTATTCAGTAAATCTCAATTATGTTATTGACATAATCTGCATAAAGACTCATAGTTAATATAGATTAGTAATAGGAGGTGAAGGACATGACACTTACCCAGACCGCGCCAAGCGAAAAGGCAATGCCGGTTGTCGATGAAGAGGGCTTTCTGCTTGATCCCGAGATGTGGTCGAGAGACCTTGCACAGACGCTCTCCACGAAAGAGGTGGCGGGCGGGCTTACGAGAGAGCACTGGAAGGTGATCGATTTCTTGCGGGACTACTATCTGGACTGCGGCAGTGTGCCGCCGGTGCCTATGCTGACCAAGGGTATCGGCATGAATCTCGAAGCAATTCACCGGCTCTTTCCGTCGGGATTGACAAAGGGGGCATGCCGGGTGGCCGGAATACCGCGATCCACGATCCGGCCGGGCTTTTTTTACCCCTAGATGAGACACGGCGGTCGATGACGGCCGTCAGGGAAGGACGGAGGCAATCCACACAATGAGTCTGCTTTCGGTAGCGTTCTATCTCGCGTTGCTTCTTTTTTTATGCGCAACTGCTGCAAGGATCGCGCGGTATGCGAAGATGCCGCCCCATCTCAGATGGGAGCTCTATCCCGCTGCAGCGGAAAAGGGGACAAGCGAGGGCTCGTACCTCGAACAACAGGAGTGGTGGAACACACCCCGCCACAGGAGCCGTCTGGCCGAACTCCGGTTCCAGGCGACAGAGATGTTCCTATTTCATCGATGCTATGTGAACAACAGGGGGTTATGGCGCTTTACCCTTCCTTTCCACTGGGGGCTCTACCTGCTCGCCGGCTGGCTGCTGATCCAGTTCGCGTGCGGCGGGGCAGACCTTTTCCTGGGGATCCTCGGGCGCACGACCATTTTCGTCGATGGGGCCGCGCTGCTTGCACGTCCAATCGGAGTCGCCGGTCTTCTTCTCGCCGCATATGGCTGCACAGGTCTGGTCCTGAAGCGGCTCACCGACCGTGCCTTGCGGTCCGCCACCTCACGTAGCGACTTCTTCGGCCTCTTCCTCATCCTTGGCATCGTGTGCTGCTGGCTGCTGTCCTGGGGCCTTTTCGACCGGTCTTTTGCCGGCGCGACGGAGTACGTCAGAGAATTGGCGGAATTCGTCCCCTTTCCCGGAGTCAACCCGTTCATGATCTGCGGGACCGTGCTCTTCTCCGTATTCCTGGCCTACATGCCTTTCACCTACATGGCACACGCCTTTGCCAAGTATTTCATCTTTCATAAAGTGGTCTGGCAGGACGCACCCATGGAGCAGGGGAGTGAAACGGAACGAAGGATAGAGCAATTGCTCGGCGAACCGGTTGGCTGGTCCGCTTCGCACATCGATAAAGGTGCATCCTGGCGCAAAGCCGTCTCCTCTCCGCCACAGTGACAGGCTGATTTGCCGGCTCCCCGGCTTGTGGGCGTCCCGGCAGTTGTTGAAGATGGGGTGATGAAATGAGAGAAGCGAGTCGTCTGCAACACAGCCTTTCCCACACAGTGGAGGCCCGTGACCTTATCACAATTCCGTACCTGCCCGCCGGCGTCGACGGGAAGGGGATCACGCCTCTTTCGAAGGAGCAGCTGCTCCGTATCGATTGTTCTTTCGACGGCGTCACCGCCCTCGGTCTTTCCGCACCTCAGAGCGCAGAGGAAGAGGAAAAACTCGTTCGCTCCTTCCTGGACGGCCTTCGCAAGCTTTTTCAGCCGGATTCAAACTGGACCTTCCTGCAGCCATTGACGCTTACCCTCGACAACTGCGCCCGGTGCCAGACGTGCACGAATGCCTGTCCCATCTACATCGCCAGCGGCGGCAAGGAGATTTATCGGCCGACCTTTCGGTCGGACCTGCTTCGTCGTATCAAACAGAAGTACCTCGGAGGAAGCAGGATCTGGGCGCGTCTCGCAGGCAACGACGTCCAACTCAACTGGTCCACCATCGCCCAACTGGCCGAATCGGCGTACCGGTGTACCTTGTGCAGGCGGTGTAGCCAGGCGTGTCCCATGGGGATAGACAACGGACTGGTGGCCAGGGAGATCAGGAAACTCTTGAGCCAGGAGATGGGAATCGCGCCCAAGGAGATCCATCGCCTCGGCACGGTCAAGCAGCTTACGGTGGGGTCGAGTACCGGGATGAACCCCATGGCCTTCGCCGACATAAAGGAGTTCATGGAGGACGACCTCAAGGAGCGGACGGGCAAACAAATTGAGATCCCCGTGGATCGGCAAGGCGCGGACGTGCTCCTCCTGCACAATGCCGGCGAATTTATCGCCTGGCCGGAGAACCCCGAGGCCTTTGCCGTTATTCTCGACGCCGCCGGCATAAACTGGACTCTTTCCAGCCGGCTTTCCGGCTACGATGGGGTCAATTACGGCGCCTGGTACGATGACGTCCAGCTCGCCCGTATTGCAGCCACCCACGCCCTGGTCGCCAAAGGGCTCGACGCCCGGAGGATAGTCGTCGGTGAGTGCGGCCATGCCACCAAGGCCCTGGTCGTCACCGCCGACAGCCTGCTCACCGGACCGCTTCGCATCAATAGGGAGAGTTGTCTTCCTCTCCTCAGGGACCTGGTGGTGAAAGACGCGTTCCCTTTGGATACCGGAAGAAACGACTTCGCCGTTGCCCTTCACGACCCGTGCAACCTTGTACGGCTGTCGGGAATTGTTGAACCCCAGAGGCAAATCCTGCAGAAAGTGTGCCCGCAGTATCGGGAGATGACCCCTAACCGGACGAATAACTACTGCTGCGGCGGGGGGAGCGGTTTTGCCATCATGTCCTCCGCAAACTTCATGGATTGGCGGATGAAGGTTGCCGGCAGATTAAAGGTGAGCCAGATCCTCGAGACTTTCCGCGATTGTCTTGACCCGGGCATAAAGAAGTACGTGTGCGCCCCATGTTCCAACTGCAAGGCGCAGATAAGGGACCTGCTCAGTTATTATCAACTGGACACAAAATACAATATCACTTACGGCGGGTTGGCCGAGCTCGTCGCGAACGCGATGACCGAGGTCCCCCCCATGCTCTAGGCTCCCCTTCTTCGAGGGCATCGGCAATGGCGGTGACGTTCCGACCCGTCCTTACGGCGGATGAACTCCCCCGTGATGTTAAGTTGCCCCCTTAACGTACGTTTATGTTAAGGAAGACGCGATATCACGGACCCTCGCTTTATCGGCCTCTTTCCTACCCCTATGGATGCCACCAGGTCCGGCACACATCTTGCTTCCATGGTCTTGTTATAGCGAAACTGCGACCGGTCGCGGACCGCACGCCGGGCACGCGCAAGAACCGCAGAAAGGAGACCTAAGAGATGATTACCTTGTCGGGACCGGCCCTCGAAAAATTGAAAGCATCCACTCTCGACGGCAAAAAGAGTGCGCTTCGCATCTTTATAAGCGGCATAGGGTGAGGCGGGCCCAAAATGGGCTTGGCTCTGGACGAGCCAAAAGCACATGACGAAAAGATCGAAGTGGAAGGATTCTCTTTTATCGCGGCCAGGGATGTGGCGGATTTGATCCGGTCAGCCGGAAGCCTCTCTATCGACTACGTCGAGGGTTTTTTCAAGAAGGGGTTCCAGTTGTCCCTTACCGGGCAACAGACGTGCTGATTCGGACGAATGATGTCACCGCACCCCTGCAAAGACAGAGCGTCGGGTAAAGGTACGAGCATGAAGGAAAACAGGGCAAGAGAGATCGAAGAGAGGATAGCCGAGCTCAAGGCGAGATGGCCGGCCCACTCGGTGCCGCCATCGATGTGGAAGCAACTGGAATTGCTGGAAGAGGAGCTTGCCGAAGCGAAGAGGGATGGGACAGAGACTGATGCTGCGCAAGATGGCGCTTGTAAACTATAACGAATGTCACCCCGAAAAATGTAACGGCGGCTCTTGCGCGGCGGCGCTGGCATGTCCTCGCAGGGTGCTCAAGCAGGAAGCGCCCCGCGAGATACCCGTGACGGACCCTTTTCTGTGCAGGGGCTGCGGCGATTGTGCCGTGGCCTGCCCGTTACGGGCAATCGTTGTCGTAGCAATGTGAGCGCGGAAGGCACCATGCTCTCGATAAACAAGGGTCTGGAAAGGATTGCCGGGTACGATGGCGCTCCTTTCAGATTTCTACCTTTTCCATGCCGAGCCTACAGTACTTTTCTGCCAGCTCCACGTAAAGCCTTCTCGAATATGCCCAGAAGTCTCTATCCTTCTCCGACACGTCCTTGATCTTCCTTGCCGGATTGCCCGCCACTACCACCGACTCCGGTATCCGCTGCTCCCGCTTCACCACGGCCCCTTCCGCCACGACGGAGTATCGGCCGACCTCCGACCGGATGCTGAGGACAGCGCCCATGCCCACGCCTGACCGGTCGCCCAGCCGCTTTGCATGGACAATCGCCCCGTGTCCTATGACGACGCCGTTGCCGATAGAGCAGCATTCATTCGGAGGGGCATGTATGATTGCCCCTTCCTCGACCGTCGCTTCATCGCCCATCTCGATGGCGCCGTAGTCGCCCCGCAGGATGGCCCCATGGCCGATATAGCAGCGCTCGCCGATCCTCACGTCCCCTATGACGATCGCCGTCTCGCTCACGTACGTGCCGGTCCCGACAACAGGCTGCCTTCCGTCAAATCTGTAGAACATATTTTTCCTCCAACCGTCTTCTTATGCCCGCCCATAGAGACAGATACGGTTTAGTCCGATAAGCGCGGATATACCGGCGGCAGTGACGCCATAAATCAGGTATTCCTTCCCGTGCCGCCGGATCTCTCCCCAAAGGGCGTCAAAAGTGCCGTTTACCAGCGTGGTGCCGGTGAGGAGGACGACATCCGATGCCTCCACCAGGTCCTCAGTTCTTGTCCTGCCATCCCAGATTTCAACATCGTATTTCGATTTCCCCACATTATCAGGGTTGAGGTCCGTGATCTTCACGTTGGCGGTGCCGAAGCCTTTTGCCAGGGATTCCGCAATAGCGGGGTTGAGACCCACCAGCCCGACCGTGGCGTTATGGTGGTTGCATTTGAGAAAGGCCGCAATTTCATTGGCGCATTGTTCCGGCTCTTCATCTCTGCAATGGAGGGTTTTTTCAATCATGCCCAGATATCGGAGTACCGCATTGAGCACTCCGACGAAGATCGCCCGGTTACCGTTGGAATCAAGGGGTAGATTTACCACGTCTGCGATTCGCCCGATGAACTCCTTCGGCGAGTCTGTAAAGACGTGAGCCCTTGCCCCGGCAAACTCCGCTTCTATCACCCTCTCTTTGCCGAGGATAATCGGGAAATCCCGCCGTCCCGGGGTACCGATCGCCTCTTCGGGCGTCAGGGTCTTTATGAGCACCCTGATTTCCTGATCGGGCAGGCTGCTATCAGTTACCAGTTGTTCAAATTGTTCCCGTGCCTGTTCGAGAATGGGCTTGTCCATAGATCCCCGTCTCTAATGGTCGCAGGTGTTTGTCCCGGTCACGAGGGTCCCCTTCAGGTAGTTCTCCACCACCTCGCGCGGGTATTCACCCTCCGCGCCGGTAACGACCCTCACGCCTGCTTCCGCGAAGAGATGCTGAGCCCTTGCCCCCATGCCGCCCGCTATGACGCAGTTGACCCCTTGCTGGGCGAGCCAGGGGGGCAGAAGACCCGGCTCGTGGGGCGGCGGTGTAATGTAGGTTTCGTTGCCGAGCCTGCCGTCAGTGTCCGCGTCGATGAGGGCGAAGGCCTCGCAGTGGCCGAAATGGGCGCATAGTTTCTTGTCATTCGTGGGTACTGCAAATTTCATGGGAACCTCCTTGTCCGGTCTTGGTGTGGATACTGTTTCTTCCTTTCCGGCAGGCAATAATGTCCCGCAATGGTCAGTCCCGGCCGCATCGGGGAGAGCGCCTTCCTGTGGCTTGATCGGATGCATCGACGCCAGTTGCTCGACGATCTCATCGAACTTCCGGGCAGTCTGTGTCGTAGAATAGTGTTTTATATACGGCAGCTCCGCGTCGCCGCTCCTGACGATATCGGGATCGAGGGGAATGGCGCCCAGGAAGGGAATCCCGAACTTCTCGGCCAGTCTTCTTCCGCCTCCCGACGAGAAGATGGCCGCCTCCTGTCCGCAGTGGGGGCAGACAAACCCGCTCATGTTTTCTATTATGCCCGAAACGGGTAGACCCAGCTGCCTGCAGAAGGTGATCGATTTCTCGACGTCTATCGTTGCCACCTGCTGCGGCGTGGTCACGACGATTGCGCTGCTTTTGTCGGGACGAAGAAGCTGTGCCACCGAGAGCGGCTCGTCGCCGGTTCCGGGAGGAGAGTCGACGACCAGATAGTCGAGGTCTCCCCAGGCGACATCGCCGAAGAACTGGCGTATGACGTTCGCCTTCATCGGCCCCCTCCAAATGACGGCCCTGTCGTCACCGTCGAGGAGAAGACCCATTGAGACCACCTTGAGGCTGTTGAAACAATCGAGGGGAATAATCCCTTTATCATTCACTGCCAGCTTCTGATGGGACAGGCCCAGGAGCTTCGGGACACTCGGGCCGTGGATATCCGTGTCGAGTATGCCGGTCCTGAAATTCCGCGCGATCAGGCTCAAGGCCAGGTTGACCGCAACGGTGCTCTTTCCTACCCCGCCCTTGCCGGACAGCACGACGAAGGTGTGGCCGATCCTTGTGAGCTTCTCTCTGATCGCTCCCTCGTCGCCGGCATCTGTTTGTTCACATGTGTTCTCGTTCATAGTTCCTCCATTCTTTTCATGAATTTATCGAAAATGTTGTGTATTGCAGTGCTTGCCGGGCACTCCGGCGCAAACTCCAGCACTGTCTTTCCCCGGCGCTGCGCCTCGGTGACCATCCGCTCATAGGGGATGGAACCCAGGAAGTCGATCTGCCTCACCCGGCAGAAGGATGTGATATCTTCCGTGCAGGGTGGGTTTACATCGCCTTTGTTCACCACCACGGCCGTCGGAATATCGAAATAACGGGCAAGACCGAGGACCCGTTCAAGGTCGTGCACGCCCGCGATGGTAGGCTCGGTCACGAGGATCGCAATGCTCGCGCCGGTGAGTGATGAAATAACTGGGCAGCCTATGCCCGGCGGGCCGTCTAAAAGGATAAGGTCGATTCCACGGGCCTCCGCGATCTCCCTGGCCTTTGCCCTTACCACGGATACCAACTTGCCCGAGTTCTCGCGGCCTGGGAGCAGCTCGGCAAAGACGAGGGCATCTCCCTTGTCCGTCTCTGCAACATGATAGTTGCCGCAAAGGGTCTCATCAAAGGAGACAGCGCCCGCGGGGCAGAGAAAGTAGCAGGCCCCACAGCCCTCGCACGAAAGGGCGTCGATGGTGTAGTCCCGGGAAACGGCGTTGAAGCGGCAGACCTCCCTGCACCTGCCGCAGCCCGTGCAGGCGTCCGGATTGATTGTTGCCTTGCGGCCCGCAAAGAACTCGTAGCTGTCATACACCTTGCCGTTCAGAAGGAGGTTCAGGTTCGCCGCGTCCACATCGCAGTCGGCGACTACCTTATGCTCAAGCAACGAGGCGAGGCTTCCCGCAAAAGAGGTCTTGCCTGTTCCGCCTTTGCCGCTCACGATCACGACTTCCCTCATGCCTGCCACCCCCGATTTTTCAGCCCCCCTGCGCTGTGCAGTGATCGAAGTCCCCTCAGGAGATCGATAAAGCAGTCACGATACTCCGGCAGGGCTTCCAGAAAGAGTCTGCCTTCCGAGTAGCTTTCAGCCACTTTCCGGTCCTCCGGGATTCGAGCCAGGACATCCAGCTTTTGCTCACTGAGATAGCGGATAAGGGGAGGGAATTCGCCCTGCTCACGGTTGATGACGATTCCCGTGGGTTTTCCGCACGCGTGCGCGACCTCGACGACCGCCCGCAGGTCGTGGAGGCCGAACGGCGTCGGCTCCGTCACAAAGATCACCAGGTCGGCGTCCGATATGGCTTCCACGACAGGGCAGGACGTCCCGGGCGGTGCGTCGATAATTTGCACATATCCGGGAAAAGCCTCCCGCTTTACTTCCCTGATGACCGGATTTGCCATGGGTTCACCTACGTTAAGGATCCCGTGGGCGAATTTGATGCCCCGCACGCCCGTGCCGGTTTCTATCCGTCCTGTTTCGCGCATCGTCTCCGTGATTGCCTGTACGGGGCAGACGAGGGAGCAGAGGCCGCAGCCGTGGCAGAGCTCGGGGAAGACGAGGGTGCTCCCGGGAAGGGTGACGAGCGCGTGAAACTGGCACTTGTCCGAGCATTCTCCGCAGGAGGTGCATTTATCCTGATCCACAACGGGTGCCCTGACCAGGGCGGGCCTCGTCCGCGCTATTGCCGGCTTGAGGAAAATATGCCCGTTGGGCTCTTCCACATCGCAGTCCAGATACTGCACCCTCTGACCGGCGCCGGCAAGAAAAAATGCGAGGTTGACCGCCACAGTCGTTTTCCCCGTCCCGCCTTTTCCGCTCGCCACGGCTATTCTCATTTCGTCTGCCCCTTCCTACGCCCTTTTCATCACGTTCCGCATTTCGGACATTTCTGTTGAAAGCAGGGGACGCCGCGCTCGCGGGGTGCTTTTGTGCCGCATTGAGGACAAACAGATTCAACGCCCTGTGCCGCTCCTCTGCCCCCCATCCCGGCGCCGCGACCACCGGGACCCGCAGTCCCACCGCATCCGGCGCCTCTTCCTTTCATCGGTCCTGTTCCATCTCCTCTTGGCATTGTCATACCTCCTTATTCTTACCAGTGTCCCGCCACATCAGCGCCGGCCAGTTTATCAAGACTCCCTTCCCGGTACTGCTTTATGGCATCGGCCACGGTCATGTTCACCGCACTGTAGGCATCGACGCCCGCGGACTGGAGCACCTGAAATGCCTTGGGGCCAAGGTGCCCGCTGATGATGGCCCCGACGCCGAGACTCACCACGTTCTGTGCCGCCTGGATCCCCGCCCCCTGGGCGAGGTTCATCTGTTTTGAATTCTCCGCCACCTCGAATGTGCCGGCGCCCATGTCGTAGACAATGAGCTTCCTGGCCCGTCCGAAGCGCTCGTCCACCATCCCTTCCAGTGTCCCGTCAATACTGGTGACCGCGATTTTCATGGCGCCTCCTTGATGCTGTTGAATACTCCCTGATCTCTTTCCCCGTCCCTGCCGGCCCGGCGCGCACATCCTGCCTTTCCCGCAGGAAGGCCAGGAGCCTTCCGGTACGCTGATATTGCCGCCCTCGATCCGGAGCGCCTTCCCGTTAATGATGACGTCCGTTATCTTCTCGCAGGCGGAAGAGAGGAGCCGGTGGAAGGTGGGCTGGGAGATGTTCATCTGTCCGGCCGCTTCCTCCTGGGACAGGCCCAGGAGGTGCTTAAGCCGCATGGCCTCTATCTCATCGTGACCCAGGACGACTTCCTCGAGCTCCACCATGCGCACGCCTGCGGGCTTGAAATAGGTAACCCCGGGAAGAAATCCTACGTTTCTGGGAAAAGTCGGTCTCGCCATTCTTTCAGCCTCCGTGACGCCGGAACCATGTTGCGGCCGGTGATGTTATGAATATATATTCAAAACAACTCGTTTGTCAAGAAGAAATAGCGGTCGGTACCAAGGGATTGGAATCGGTCTAATTTTGTGGACCTGATTTGCGGTTCGCTGCAGGGCCGGTATGTCCATGGTGAGTCATCGTTACCGCTCCACCAAAGAAGCGGCGAGCAGGTAGGGGAATGGCCCTACGTCGGCTACCCGGTCTTTGACGAACCCGAAAGGCGCGATTACTTTCTCCATCTCTTCGGTGAAAACCTCACGCGGAGAGGGGGTCGGGGACCGTCCTCGGCCTTCGTAAACTCAAGGGTTGTTTTTCGAATGCAATGACAGGGAGGATTATGTGTTTATCCTGAGTTCGTCCAGCCTCATACCACGGCCCGATAATTCTTCGAGAATAAGTTCGGCAGCCCAGGCCGCGGCTCTTGCGACAACAGAGGTGCACTTGTCGATATGGGCTCCCGAGTTCTCAAAGGCTTCTCTATCCCCGATGTCTTTAAGATCGAAGCTCCTCCCCAAGATACGGACGTGGATGAGATTACAGATACCGCTCCCGTATTCCCTCTTAAACTTATCGAGGAGCGTGGCGGCCATACGATGGGCGCAGTCCTTCTCGTCTTTGTCGCCATCCCATTTCCCCCGTCGTCGGCCGAAGACGGAGCTCATGACCATAACGCCGCCCGTGTAAGCCCCGCACGAACCTTCGCAGGAAATCCCACCACCCGCCGTAAGACCGCTTCCCGCCTTGAAGACGGCGTCATTTCTTAAACCGAGGGCATCCTGGATTGCCGCGATGGTGCACTGGCAGCATCCCCTCATGTTTTTTTCGTAGTCGAACCCAAGGGAAAAGGCGCGCTCTATGATCCTCTGCTTATCCTCATCCGTCATGCTCATCTCACGCCTCCGATAGGTGAACGGGAAGGGGAGACAAGTCGTAACTCCCCGCCTTCAATTGTTCATACCCCCGAGGACCGCCCCTTCGTCGACGGTCGTTTCAAAAAATCACTCCGATTCATCCCTGATCATGGCGCCTCTGGCCGCCCCACGTCACGCCCTCTGTCAGGCCTTGACTCCTTTGATAAGGGTGAGCATCATCCTGACCGCTTTGGCCGAGAACTCGGCGTCGTTGATATTGTTGTCCATTTCGACGACCTCGATACCTTCCCTGACGTGTGCCTCAATCGCGTCGAACATCGCCCTGTCGGCTTCGCGGTCGCAGAATGGCTGATTGTCCCCGTCAAGAATCGATACCCCTCGAAGAGGAATGAGGAAGGCAACGGGTCCCTTGGCGGCGTTTGCCTTTTCCGCGAATATCTTCCCCATCTCCTCATTTTCTTCCTTGTTGGTCCGCATGAGGGTAACCGATGGGGTCCATTCGTAGAACGTACGCTTCGTCTTTCTATATCTCTCAGGTACCGTCTCCATTGCGTTGAAATTGGCCATGTCGACGCATCCCGGTACGATGAGGTGAGGTATTCCCCTTTGTCCGGCGGCGTCAAGCCGTTCAGGACCGGCATCGAATACCCCGCCGCACACCGTGTCTGCCCATTCCGTGGTGGTAATATCGAGGACCGCGTCAACCAAACCTTCCTTCACGAGGCTTTCCATGGTCTTGCCGCCGGTTCCCGTTGCATGGAAGACAAGGACCTCGTATCCTTCGGCCGAAAGAGCCTCCACGCACGCGTTGACACACGGGGTTGTGTTGCCGAACATCGACGCGGCGATCACCGGTCTGTCCCCCGAACCTTCGGGGATATCAGTCTCCACCATGCCGCAAATCGCACCGGCCGCCCGTGAGAAAATCATGCGGGAGATGCGGTTGATGCCGGCCACGTCCACGATGGAAGGAATCATCGTGACGTCCTTTGTTCCCACGTACGCACTGACATCGCCCGATGCCGTCGTCGAGATACAGACTTTTGGTATGCCGATGGGAAGGGCGCGCATGGCGGCGGTAACGACCGCGGTTCCTCCCGTGCCGCCCATACCGATGATGCCGGCAATCGTCCCGTCATCATAGAGCGACTTGACGATTGCCGGCGCACCCGCACACATAACCTTTATTGCCTCGCCACGGTCTTTCCTCTCTCGAAGTTGTTCGAGACCGCGACCACCAGCCAGTGCAACATCATGGGCCTCCACGTCCACGGGGAAGAGATCGGTTGATCCCATTATTCCCGTATTGACCGTGAGGACCCTATGCCCTCTCGCAACTATCTGCTGGCGGACAAAGGCATACTCCGCACCTTTGGTGTCAAAGGCCCCAATCAAACATATCGTTTTCATTCTCTGTCCTCCCCGCTTTTCCAGCTGTACTCGCTTCCTTGAGGGACGTTAATGGATCTTCCTCGGATGTCGAAGACAACACGCCGACAACTCCGAGCCTTCACGGGTACTTGGGCAGTTCTCTGCTATCCATCATCATTATGGTTATTATTGCATCATTCTGCGAAATTGCAAAGAGAGGTGATAGGACCTTCCCAAGCCCCCCTTCGGCAGTGGAGCGAGGGTACACAATTTACTTGAGAGAATCGAATGCGTCGCGAGACGCAGGCGGAAAGGGCCGAAGAGCAACAGGTGTTTAGCCGTTCTTCCAACAATACGATATCCTCTTTTATGGACCTTCCGGTTTACGGGTGGTGAAGGCTGCCCCCGGTGTTACGAGCAGCCGCCGCCTTTTTTCTTGGGTGGCATAATCATGAGGGCCGGCTTATTGCTTGACTCAGCGGGCGCCTCGACCTTCGTGTCGATGAAGGAGGCGTGGATCGCGGAGACCATTCTTCTGTCGTCGCTGTCTGCCGCAATCACTTATCCCCCGGCAGAGCCAGGGGTTTACCCAAGTACCGATTAACCAATCCCTACCTCATATTCCTGTGTTCTTTCTTCATCATTTCATCCAGGATTTCAACGGCCCTCCGGGCGAAGGCAGGCTCACTTATGTGCACGTTCATCTCCTCCAGGGGAACCCTTGCGTCGAGGAGCGCTTTGAGGGTGTCCGTAAACACCCGATCGACAGCAGGGTCAAAGAGCGGCATGCCTTCCTTGTCGGCATCGGACCACCCTTTTGTCGGTATGAGCACACGGGCGGGGCCCCGCGATTTGTTCAGTTTCTCGGCGATGATCCGGGCGAATTGTTCCATCTCCGGGGCTTCCATGCGGACGCAAAACCTGGTATCATGGCCGTGCCGCCTTCTCCCTGCGAATTCCTGCGGCATGGGGTAGAAGGGACTAAAAACCGCATTATCAAGCCCGCCGGGAGCCAGCACCAGAGGGACGCCCATGCTTCCGGCCGTTTCAAGGCGGCTGGGTCCGATTCCCTTGCAGTAACCGCCGAACATATCGTCGGCGATCTCGTGCGGGTTGAAATCGAGGACACCGGCGATCCACTTCTCCGCAACCAATTCCTCCATGGCCATTCCCCCGCATCCATTTGCGTGAAATCCTATCATCTCGTAGCCCTTCTCGCGGAGGAAGTCCTCGGCGAAGACTGCGCACTGTGAGTTGATGCCATAGGCAGTAACGCCTACCATCGCCTTGGCCCTGTCCAGGCGGCTTCCCCTTTCCATCATACCGCATACCGCGTAGGCGGCCTGACCGAGGATGAGGCGGATAAATTCGTTGAACCCCAGAAGGTCCGCGACGGAATGGAACATGACGATGTCTTTGGTGGCGACGTACTCCCTCACATCCCTCGATGCGACCGTAGAGACTATGACCTTGGGAAGGCCGAAAGGGAGGCTGCGCATGATGTACGAGACCATGGCGGTTCCAGTCCCGCCTCCCAGCCCGATGACCCCGTCCAGCCTGCCTTCTTTAAGCAAGCGGTGGCTGACGAGGGAGCCACCCTTCTGGATCCCTTCCACGGCCCTGGCCCGGTCCCGCGCCTTTATCAGGTCCTCCAGGTCGTACCCCGCCGCTTCGGCGAGCTCCTTGTTGGTGATGTCCGGTTGGGTTTGAGGCACACCCACGACCCCGATATCCATCAGGATAGGATGCACGCCGCGTTCCGCGGCAGCATCCTTTACGTGGGCGGCTTCTCTCCCTTTTGTGTCAAGCGTCGCGATAACGAGCAGGTTTCCTTTCATCATTCCCCCCTACTGTGACAATTTCTGCCCATGGCAGCCATTTCTTCGTTCACACCCACTCCTCCAGGCAATGATGGAGGAATGTCCATGGTGAGTCATTGCTACGGCTCCGCCATCGATGCGGCAAGGAGGTAATGGAATGGGCCTACGTCGGTTACCCGGTCTTTGACGAATCCGAAAGGCGTGATTACTTTTTCCGTTTCTTCCGGTGAAAGCCGCACATTGAGAGGGGGTCCCGGACCGTCCTCGACCTTCTTGAACTCAATGATACAAAGTCTGCCGCCGGGCCTGAGCACCCTCTTTATCTCGTCCATCGCCACCTCGCCCGAACTTTCACGGAGAACGTCATGAAGCACGGTCGCCATGAACACGACATCGACCGTCCCGCCTTCGAGGGGGATGTGCTCGTTCAGATTCGCATGAATGGTGGTGATGTTCTTGAGATCCCTGGCAGCGGCCAATTCCTCTAACTCTTCGAGTCCTTCCTGCCAGGCATCGACTCCGTAGACTTTGCCTTCGGGTCCCATGGACTCGGCCACAGCGATGGCGTAGTTGCCTCTACCGCACCCGAGATCGAGAAATACGGTCGATGGTGTGAGCGACAGGGCTTCGAGGACCAGATTGAAATCCACAAGCTCGAAGGTGCTCCTGCCCGCTCCATACGGTTTCTGCCCGGTGCTCATGATCCGCTTCCCTCCCGTAACCTGTTCTCCACCCGGAAGTGTGCGTCTATTTGCCGTTGCAGGAATCCTTCCCGCCGGGATGCACTCAGGTTCTTACGCCGAACCTGGGCAGCACGTACCTGTTGAGCACGTACCAGGCGACGACGATTGCGATAACGACGACCAAATCCTTCATGCAGCTCTCCTTTGAGTTCTTGCGCCTAGTTTAGTACTTTATAGCCTGCTTCTTCAACCGCCTTCTTCAAGTCGTGCTCCCCGAGGCGCGATTCATCGTAGGTTATTTTGGCTGTCCCAATATCTACCAGGGACTCTGTGACGCCCGGCAGCAAGCCGATGGCCTTCTTTACGCGCATCACACAATGCTGGCAACTCATTCCATCGATCCTCAGCGTGGTCTCCGACATGCGTTCCTCCTTTTTTGTCGACACCTGTTAAGCAATCCTATGCCTCGGCGACGTGTGCCGCCGCGTCAGGCACGCCCAAGCCGGCCCTCGCGAGGATCTGGGGGACCACGTCCGACCAGCCGAGAGGCATGAAGTGGACCCCCTGCACCATGGGTGCAATCTCGGAGACCAGACGGGCCGTCATCTCGATTGCCTTCTCCTTCCTTTCGTCTCGCGGCACCGACCCGAGTTCGTCGATGAACGAGTCAGGCACCCTGACGCCCGACACATGGTCGTTCATGAACCTCGCCATTTCGGGTGACTTGATAATGACGATCCCATACTGAATCGGCACCCCGAACTGCCCGGCCATCCTGATGAATGTTTCGAACCGAGCAGGATCGTAGACAGTCTGGGTTTGGAAGAACTGCGCTCCCGCTTCTATCTTCTTTTCCATCTTCATGAGTTGAAGGTCGAGTGGCTCGAAGGTGGGATTGACGACCGCGCCGATCGCCATGTTCGTCGGTCCGGTGAGCAGGTTGCCCACCATGTCGTAGCCTCTGTTCAGATTGCTCGCCATCGCGATAAGCTGAACGGAATCGATATCGAAGACCGCCTTGGCGCTTTTGTGATCGCCCAGCTTTATGTGGTCGCCCGTAAGACAGAGGACATTCTCAATACCGAGGGAACAGGCGCTCAGTAAATCCGACTGCAGGGCGATACGGTTCCGGTCGCGGCACGTCATCTGAAAGATTGGCTCGATGCCCTCACGCTTCAGATAGACCGACGAGGCGAGAGAACCGAGTTTCATGACAGCGCTTTGGTTATCGGTGACATTGACGGCATGGACGTATTCCGCCACCTTTTTCGCCTCTTGAAGGAACTCGGGGACCACGCCTTCTTTTATGCAGCCTTTCATAGGCCCCACTTCGCTCGTGACGACAAATCTCTCGTGCTTAAAGCGCTCCGTCAGCTTCATGCGACCACCCCTTTCTTAATATAGAGCGTTCTCGGTTTTGCGGCCTTACTATGGTCCTTCGCGGGTATGGGACGCCGTAGGCGGTCCAGCTCGCCAAGGGCTTTCATGCGATTGTAGATGAGGACCCACGCACAGTCCCGCTCCCGGTCTACCTCGCACTTGCCGTCCTGGGCGCCGCCGCAGGGTCCGTTCAGGAGGGACTTCGCGCATTTCGTAAACGGGCAAATACCGCCCGTTTCGTTGAGCAGGCACTCGCCGCATTCGCTGCACTGCTCGATGGCGAGTTCCCCGAAGATGAGGGTATCCATATGGCCGACCGAATCGACGCCCGATTTGACCGGAACTGTCATACCGTACTCTTCCGTGAGCTGACGCACGATCTGGACGGCCCCTCCGCATCCAAGGACGAGGAGAGCCTCCGCTTTGTTCAGGTCCTCCCTGCGAGAGGCGAAGGCATCCCTGCTCTTGTTCATGTAGCAGGTCCTCTCGGGGGTCACGTCAAAGACAACCTCCTTGCCTGCCTGCATCAAGTCCTTTATCATCACCTCTACCTGTGCCGTACCGCCCGTGGCGCACGCCTTTGCGCAGCCGTCGCACCCCACGACGCCAATCGTCCGGTAGGCCTCAAGGGCGCCTACGATCTCTTCCATGGGTTTTTGGACAGTTCCAATCATGTGATGCCTCCTTTGCAGATTGCTAAGAAGCATAAAAGCAAAGACCGTGCCCCGCCTGTGGTTCATTGGGTTTTTGACCCCACTCTACGCTATTTCGCCAATAATCTGCCTTTTGCGGCCGCTGCCGCACCCTTGACGTTAAGGAACATTTAACGTATGTTAATAACATGATGTTAACTCTCAAGGGGGAGGGCGCAAAACACGATCATGAAAGATGATTTACCGGAGTACTGGAAGACCGTCGTCGACACCATGATGGATGGGGTTGTTGTGGTCGATCGGAAAAGGACTATACGCTCCGTGAACAAGGCGCTGGAAAGGATGATGGGCTACGAGGCTTCCGAGCTTGTGGGCCGGGAATGCGCGATCCTCGACTGCGACACATGCTTTTCATGTAATAGACAAGGGGAGGGAGAGAAGCAGTGCGGTCTTTTTCGGAAAGGCTCGGTTGTGCGCCACCGATGTCAACTGCGCAGGAAAGATGGACTTCCCGTCCATGTATTGAAGAACGGGGCGGTTCTCACCGACTCCCGTGGAACAATCGTGGGCGGAGTGGAAACCCTCACCGACATTACGGACCTCATCGCAAAGGAACGGACCATAAAGGAGCTGAAATGCCTGCTGTCCCCCGATGAAGGGTTTGAGGGCATCATCGGAAGAAGCCCGGGAATGCTTGATGTATACGCACTCATCCGCAACGCCGCCGCCTCCGATGCCCCGATCATCATTTACGGCGAGAGCGGCACGGGAAAGGAGCTCGTCGCGAATGCGATCCACCACGTGGGCAGGAGGAGCAAAGGCCCCTTCGTCAAGGTGAGTTGCGCGGCATTGAATGAATCGCTCCTGGAAAGCGAGCTGTTCGGCCACGTGAAGGGCGCTTTCACGGGTGCAGACAGGGACCGGAGAGGCAGGTTCGAATCAGCGGACAAAGGCGACCTCTTTTTGGATGAGATCGGCGACATACCCCTCTCGACCCAGGTAAAACTGCTTCGGGTGCTCCAGGAAAAGGAGGTGGAAAGGGTAGGGGACCACACGCCCATCACCATTGACGCCCGCATCATCGCTGCCACCCACCGCGACCTGGAACGCATGTGCCGGGAAGGCGCCTTCAGGGAAGACCTGTATTACCGGCTCAACGTCATTCCCATCCGCGTCCCGGCCCTGAGGGAGAGACGGGACGACATACCCCTCCTCATCGACCATTTTGTAAGGACCGTTCGCCTGCGCACGGAGAAACCTATCCTGGGCGTAACCGAAGAGGCGATGCAGATGTTGACCGCGTACGCCTGGCCAGGCAATATCAGGGAGTTGATAAATGTTGTCGAATATGCCTTCGTTGTCTGCCATGATGAGCTTATTTCCTTACGCCATTTCCCCGCCCTCGCAGGTGAAAAACAGCGGGCCAACCTGCTGGCCGACACACGCGGTGTTGACGATCACGGGAAGCGGGATGAGCTGCTGCGGGTCCTGAAAGAAACGGGAGGCAACAGGCAGGAGGCGGCCGGCCTGCTGGGCGTCAGCCGTGTAACCCTTTGGAAACTCCTCAAAAAACATGGCATAGCGGCGAGAAAGAGCTTTGAGCCGGGACCGTAAAGAGATACCCCTCCAACTCGCACCCGCGCTTCACCTTCCGCGATACGCCGTGCCTGTGCAACCAACAGATCTCTGATCGAAGCCCTTCGGCGACAGGCCGATAGCTGCCTTCAATTGTGGTTGCACCGCTACGCAATTTACCATACCGAAAACCTGGCGACCAAAGAGTGCGGCACATTATATTGTGAGCAGGATATCGAGGGTGCGCACCCTGAATCGACAGGAGCCTATGGTGGCCGGACCGAACCCTAAGATCGAAAGGATCACCTGCCGGCACTGCGTTGTACGCGTAGTCGAGCCTGAATGAGGCACACCTATTGCATTGGGAGGACCCGAAGCGGGCTGTCAAGAACGCAGGATACAAAGTCAGGAAATGAGCGGCAGTGAATACAGCGCCGCAAGGAGGTGTGTAGTGCAACAGTTTGACTATACCGTCGAAAGCAGCAAGGGTTTTGATGAGACGGTGGCGGCAGTGGAGGCAAAGAGCGCAGAGGAGGGCTTCAAGGTGCTTGCGGTGCACGACGTGAAGGCCACCCTCGAATCAAAGGGTTTTTCGAGGGAACCCATGAAGATCGTGGAGATATGTAACGCGAGGTATGTGGACCGGATCCTGGCGAAGGACATAAAGATCGCACTTATGCTTCCCTGCCCCGTGGTCGTCTATGTCCAGGACGGCAGGACTATGATAAGCACCCTTCGCCCGCGGATAATGGCCGATTTCTACCCCGTGCCCGGTGTGGCCGAAATTGCGGACGAAGTCGATTCGATAGTGGTCTCCATTGTCGATGAGGCACGCTGATATCGGTGCATCGTCTTTGAAATGAACAACGAGGCTGAAAAAGCACTCCAAGGAGGTTGTCGATGGTCAAGACCTGTGTCGTCTCCGGTATCGCCGTCCTGCTGATAATGACTGCCCTGCCAGCAACCAGCGCGGCCATCGAGCGTCAGGTGACGTTGTCCCAGGCAATCACTATCGCTCTGGAGGAGAATCATGAGATACGGGCCGCGAAAAACTCTCTCCTTGCTGAGAAAGCGGATATAGGCATCGCGAGAGGGTTTCTACTGCCCCGGATAGGGGTGGAACAGAGGGTTTCCCGGACGAATAACCCACCCGGCGTCTTCATGTCGAAGCTCAACCAGGAACGCTTCACCCAGTCCGATTTCGCCCTCACTTCACTCAATAGTCCTGCACCGGTCACCGACCTCCAGACGATGGTCGCCCTGGAACAGCCTCTCTTTGTCGGCAAGGCCCTGGTCGGGTTGACGATGGCGAGAAAGGAGTATGCCGCAAAAGGAGAGGAATACAGGAGAAAAAGGGAAGAGACTGCCGTCAGGGTGACTGAAGGCTACCTCACCGTGGCGACGGCAAAGGAATATGTGACGGTCGCCCGTGCCGGTATCGATGATGCGAGGGAGCATTTCAGGATAGCCGAGGCACGGTACAGAAATGGTTTCGGCCCATACTCGGATGTGCTGCGGGCGAAAACGGCCTCCATCGAAGCGGAGCAGAAAATGGTAACGGCGGAAAAGAATGTGTCCGTGGCAAAAAGGATGCTCGCCGTGCTCCTCGGCGCGTCCGAACCTTTGGACATAGCACTTGACCAGAAGCTCGACTTCCCCATGAAAGAGATGGCGTATTATGAGAGCGGGGCGGCGTCGAGGAAGGACGTAAGAGCCCTCCAGATCAGATACGAGAACGCGAAAAACGGCGTGAAGCTCGCTGAATCGGCATATCTTCCCACACTGGCAGTCCGGGCGAGTTATCAGGTGAATGACCATAGCCAGATTCTTGGCACGGAAGGTGAAAGCTGGGCGCTTATGGGGGTCCTCCGATGGGACCTGTTCGACGGGGCGAGCAGGGAATATGAACAGGTTAAGGCCAGACACAAACAGGCAGAGACGGAAGAGCAGTTGAAAGGGCTTAAGGAGATGGCCTTGTTCAGCATTGCCGAGGCGTACCTGGCGGCCGTGGAGGCCCGAAAGAATATCGAGCTTTCCAGGGCAGCCCTGGCGGCTGCGGAAGAAGGCAGGAAACTGGTGGCGAGCAGATTTGAGAACTCTCTCTCCCCCATAGTAGATCTCCTCGACGTACAGCTTAACGTGGACCATGCAAGGGCCGGCCTTGTGGCGAGAGAAAACGGGTATCGCCTCGCCCTTATCCGGCTCGCCTACGAGAGCGGGACTATCATGGAGGACCTGGATTTACGGTGATAGAGCAGGAAAGATAAGGAGGATTATGGTGAAAAGGTTCTTGCCTGTCTTGGGCATCATCTTGTTGCTGACCGTCTCGTGCAAGGAGCGGGTACAACCCGGCGCCGTCGAGGTGAAACGAGAGGCGGTGTCCGGCGTGACCCTCGCAGTAGTTCCCCTCAGGGAGGTAGAATCCTATTATGAGACTGCGGGTACGGTCAAAGCAAAGACGGTGAGCGTTATTGCGGCAAGGATGATGGGCGCGGTGCTTTTCGTCAAAGTGAGGGAGGGCGACAGGGTCAGGCCCGGGCAGGAACTCCTGGTGCTGGATGGCAGGGACATGGCGCAAAAGGTGGCGGCTGCGGGGGCGGGCTACAAGGAGGCGCTGAAGGCGCTCGACGAGGTGCGGCAGCAGAGGTCCCTCGCCGATATCACGTACAGGAGATACAAGAACCTCTTCGACGAAAAGGTGATCTCGAAGCAGGAGATGGATCAGGTAGAGACTCAGAAGTTGGTCGCCGACCTCGGGGAGGAGCGCACTGAAGAGATGGTACACAGGTCGCGGGCGCACCTCGATGAAGCCCGCATCAACGAAGGCTTCACAAGGATCGCGGCGCCCCACGAGGGGACAATTACCGAAAAAAGGATAGAGCAGGGAAGCATGGCCACACCGGGCGTCCCCTTGCTCGTGCTCGAAGATACGTCCCTTTTCAAGGTCGATGCCTCTATCAACGAGAGGCTCCTGGGAAAGGTGAAGGCAGGGATGCCGGTGAGCATCGTGCTGGCTGGCGTTGGCAAGCGCGTGGCAGGAACCATAGGGGAGGTCGTCCCCGCAGTGGACCCCGCAACCAGAAGCTTTCCGGTCAAGGTTTACCTCAAAGAGCCGTCTTTGAGGTCGGGCCTCTATGTAAAGATAGCGATACCAGAGGGGAAGAAGCGGGTGTTGCTCGTTCCGGCGAAGGCATTGGTGGAAAAAGGACAGCTCACCGGCGTCTATGTCGTGGATAACCAGGGAATTATGACGTACCGCATCATAAAAACCGGACAGGCCTACAGAGACGAGGTGGAAGTAGTTTCGGGTCTCAAGCCCGACGAGCGTATCGCGGTGGCCGGGCTCGAACACGCGCGTGACGGCGGGGTTGTGAAGTAATGAGCAGCTTCAAAGGCGGGCGAACGGATAGACTAGGCATTGCCGGCAAGATAGCCCAAAACTTCATTAAATCGAAGCTCACGCCCCTCATTGTCATCGCCTCCATAGCGCTGGGCATTTTTGCCGTCATCGTGACCCCCCGTGAGGAAGAGCCGCAGATTGCCGTGCCCATGATCGACGTGTTCGTTTCATACCCAGGCGCCTCTGCCCATGAGGTCGACGAGCAGGTGACGAAACCCATGTCGAAGCTCCTCTGGGAGATCAAGGGGGTTGAGTACATCTACACCATGTCCTCACCCGGCATGAGCACGGCCATCGTCAGGTTCTATGTGGGTCAGGACATGGAGAAGAGCATCGTCAACCTCTACAACAAGCTCATGTCCAATTACGACAAGATCCCTCCCGGGGTCTCCCAGCCTTTCGTAAAACCGAGGTCAATCGACGACGTGCCCATCCTTGCCTTTACCCTCTGGAGCACCCGTTACCACGGCTACGAGCTTCGCAGGGTCGCCCTCGATGTCGTTGACGAGCTGAAAAAAGACCCGGACGTAGGCGAATTCCACGTGATCGGAGGACAGCGCAGACAGATAAAGATCGCGGCAGACCCCTTGAAGCTCCGCGCCTACAACGCCTCTCCTCTCCACCTAATCGAGGCCCTTAAGAAAAGTAATCTCCTGTTGCCTTCCGGCACGTTTGCCTCGAACAATCGGCAGTTCGTGGTGGAGACGGGAGGTTTCCTGTCGAAACCGGAGGAGATCGGCGACCTGGTGGTGACAACCTTCAACGGAAGGCCCGTGTACATGCGTGATATTGTCAGTGTGAGCGACGGCGCCGAAGAGCCGGGGAATTACGTCTTCATGGGCTTCGGCCCTGCCGCGCACACCGACCGGAATGCGCTCTATGAGGCGGTCACCATATCGATCGCGAAGAAGAAGGGCACGAACGCGGCCCATATCGCCGAGCGGGCGCTACAGAAAGTAGAGACGTTGAAGGGCAACGTGATCCCTTCCGGCATTGAAACAACCGTCACGAGGAACTACGGCGAAACCGCGAAAGACAAGTCGGACGAGCTGCTCAAACACATGCTGATCGCTGCCCTCTCCGTGACGCTCCTCATCGCCCTCGCCCTGGGATGGAGAGAATCGATTGTCGTGGGTGTGGCCGTTCCGGTGACCCTCGCCCTCACGATTCTGGTTACCTACATTTATGGCTACACCCTCAACCGGGTGACCCTCTTCGCGCTCATATTTTCCATAGGCATCCTCGTCGACGACGCGATTGTGGTAGTGGAGAACATCCACCGCCACTTCAAAATGTCGAGAGTGGACCCAAAGGTCGCGGTCGAGGCAGTCGACGAAGTGGGTAACCCGACCATTCTCGCCACCTTTGCCGTGATAGCCGCCCTCCTCCCCATGGCCTTCGTCTCGGGTCTCATGGGCCCCTACATGCGGCCGATCCCCGTGGGAGCTTCCGCCGCCATGCTCCTCTCGCTGCTCATCGCCTTCATCATCAGCCCGTGGCTCAGCTTCATCGTTTTGAAAAAAACAAAGCCGGGTAACAGAGGTGAAAAAGCGGAAGGGAGGCTCCTTGGGGCAATCAACCGGATTTACGAGCGGAACCTCCGGGGGCTCCTGGTAAGCCGAAAGAAAAGATTCCGGTTCTTCGTGCTTGTCTTTGCCCTGCTCATCGGCGCGATGCTGCTGGTCCCCGCAAAGCTGACAAGGGTCAAGATGCTCCCCTTTGACAACAAGAGTGAGCTTCAGGTGGTGATCGATACGCCGGAGGGCACGAGCCTGGAGGAAACAGCGGCGGCCACCAGACAGATAAGCGAGTATCTGAAGAGAGTACCTGAGGTCTTGAATTACCAGACCTACACGGGCACGTCGGCACCCTTTAATTTCAACGGCCTCGTGCGTCACTACTTCCTGAGGTCCGCGAGCAACCAGGCAGACATCCAGGTCAATTTCGTGGCGAAGGACGAGCGGAAAGCGCAGAGCCACGACATCGCGAAGAGGATCAGACCACCTATCCAGGCCATCGCGGACAAATGGAACGCACGGGCGAAGATCGTGGAGATACCCCCAGGGCCGCCCGTGCTGAGCACCCTTGTGGCGGAAGTATACGGCCCTAATTTTGAGAGGCAGATTGAGATAGCCCGCGATATAAAATGGATATTCGTGAAAACGAAAGACGTGGTCGATGTGGACTGGTACGTCGAGGCGGACCACAAAAAGATCGTCTTCGATGTGGACAAAGAAAAGGCCGCCCTGAACAATATCAGCACCGAGGCGGTATCGCAGACGGTCCACACCGTGCTCGCAGGGACGGTGGCCGGTCTTGCCCACCTGCCGAAGGAGCGGGAACCGGTGGAGCTGCTCCTCCGGGCGCCTCTTCCGGAATGGACAGGTGTTGAACGCCTCCGTGAAATAGTATTTACCTCGCCACGGGGTGAGCCCGTCAGCCTCGCCGAACTGGTGCGGGCGCGAGAGGTCAATGAAGACAAGACCATCTACCGGAAGAACCTGAAGCGCGTCGTCTACGTGATAGGCGATGTAGCGGGAAGAGAAGAGAGCCCGGTCTATCCGATACTTACGATGATGGGGGAGATAGGAAAGCTCAAGCTGCCCGAGGGCTATGGGCTGAAGCAGTATTCTTCGGTGCAGCCATGGCTGGAAGACAAATACTCGATGAAATGGGACGGCGAATGGCACATCACGTATGAGGTATTCAGGGACTTAGGGGTAGCCTTTGCCGCGGTGCTTGTTCTGATATACGTCATGGTGGTGGGGTGGTTCAAGTCATTTTTGACGCCTCTCGTGATACTTGTGCCCATCCCCCTGTCGCTTATCGGGATCCTGCCGGGCCATGCGCTCATGGGCGCATTCTTTACGGCTACATCGATGATAGGATTCATCGCGGGAGCGGGAATAGTGGTGCGTAACTCGATCATACTGGTCGATTTTATCGATCTGAAGCTGGCCGAAGGGGTGTCGTTGGAAGAAGCGGTCGTGCAGGCAGGCATTATCCGGTTCAGACCAATCCTGCTTACCGCGTCTGCTGTCATCGTGGGATCGTCGGTCATCCTTTTTGACCCCATATTCCAGGGCATGGCCATCGCCCTCATGTTCGGGGGGGTCGCCGCCACGTTGCTGTCGCTGAACATGGTACCCGTCCTCTACTTTAAACTGAAGGAATGGGAACAACGACGGAAAAAAGCAGGCAAAGCGGTTGAGTGAAATCGAGTAAGATAAGGAGGCACCATGTATCTGTTAAGAACCGATAGCTGGTATCTGGAAAGGATCATCTTTCTCATGGCGGGCTGCATGAACGGATTGAGCATAATCCTCGTGCTGGCCCACAGCATCTACTGGCTGATCCTCACGGGCCTGGTGAGCCTGAATCTCCTCATCTTCGCCCTTACCGGTTTCTGCCCTTCGGCAGCCGTGTTTTACAAGATGGGCGCGAAGCCGAGGCTCGGGAGGTAGGCCGGAGAATAGGGAGACTGTAAACGGTCAACCATCCATCTCCGGCCTGTCTACTCCTTTTCTATTTGCCCTCTCTTAGGCGGAAAAGTTTATTTCTTCATAATCTCTTTCGCGTAGAAGTCGTTCGATCTCAGAAAGCGGATCGTCACGGTGTCGCCCACCTTGATGTCATTGAGGATGGCTTTTTTTCCTTTATCTTGACGACCGTATCCTTGTCAACGACCGTCCCCACATCCATCGCTTCTTTGCCGCCCATCTTCGCTGATATGGTGATCCCCTTTCCCTGTGGATCGATGGAAGTGACCTTACCGGTGGCAGTTTCCATCTTGCCCGATTCGGCCGCCATTACCACGGTGACCAACAAGACCGATAACACCGCCGCCACAAGAACCAGAAAAATCGATTTCTTCATACGTCCTCCTTCGTAGTCTGATAAAAAAATATAGCCATCATTGATGCCTTTGCACGCTTGCAAGACCGGGTAGAACAGATACGAGCCGTCCTCGCTTCCGGGACGATTGCAGCCTTCAATGGGTCCCCTCGCCGGGGTGAGCCGCCTGCCCGTCTTTACGGTCATGCAAAAGGAGCAGCCTGGTGGTCAAGACAGCAGGTAATGCTTATACTCTAGTACAGGAGGAAAATGATGAAAGCAGCATGGATGAAAGGCGCGCTTTTCTTTCTGGCGCTGATCGTGCAGATACTGTGTGCCGTCGGTCAGCCGGCAGCGCAGGATAATTACCCGGTTCCACCGGGGAATCAGAGCACCTGGGGAATTCCCGGCCACCCTGAAAAGCTCCCGGAGGAGCCTCAAAGTACCCCTCCGAATATGTTTTCAGCGCCTCCGCTGCCAGGCAACGAAGCACTCACCCAGCCGTCCGGTCCCGCCGGCGAGGCGGAGGAAAAATATACAGGGACCCGGGGAGAATTCGGTGGAATTGCAGGCACCGGCATAGATCGATCAGGTAATGTTCAGGACAACCGGTAATCATTCGTGTGGCGGCGGCAGAAGCGTCAAGAATCCTTCAATTCAATTATCTCTTCCCCGCGGCCCGCACCCCTCTCCATGAGTGGACGAAGGCGGGGATAACGATACCTCTTATTCCCAGTTCCTAATGATTCCATCTCCTTTGTACAATGGCATCATTCTCATGTGATGCATTTTGCATTGACCGTCACAGATGCCAGGCAAAAAATGATAACATCCGGACCGATGAAGTAGCCAAGGGAGCATACAGCGGGGACGCAATTCCCTAAAACCGCTACTTCAAGGGCGGCCCTTCGATTACTTGAACCAGATCACCAGGCCGAAGCCACGCGTCATAGGCTGCCCGCACCTGTTCCGCAGTGAGAGCAACATACTTGCGGGCGGCGAGGATAGGCTCGTCGAGGGGCAGAAGATGGGTGGAGAGATAGATAAACTTCCGGGCAATCTGGTCGATGCTCGATTGCGACAGAGGTATCTCACGAAGAAGCAGCGCCTTGGCCCGCTGGAGCTCCTCCGGCGTCACGGGCTCGGTCTGCATCTGCCTCAGATCCCGCACAACGATGGCGCGGGCTTTTGCGGTATTCCCGGGATCGCACCCAAAGGTGACGCCATAAAGCGAGCGCGTGACCCCCACTTCGAAGGTTGACTCCACTGTGTAAACAAGCCCCGTCTCCTCTCTCAAATCGCGGTAGAAGCGAGTCGCGTAGAAGGCACCACCCAGCACGTGATTACCCAGCTCGAGGCGCGTAGTAGTCCGGGTTCGATCTGGTGAGACCTATGGTTTGAGCGAGGGTTACTTTGGCCTGGACCTTGCTGAGGTCCGGTACATCCGAGGCGGAGGGTTTGTTGGCCGGAACGGCGGGCAGGAAGGTCTCGGGCGCCGGCCCCGTCACTTTCCATTGGCCGAAGTACTTCCCAACAACTGCCCGCGCTTTCTCCGGCGTCACTTTGCCCATGACGACGATGGTGGTTAGATCCGGTCGAAAAACGCTGTGGTAATAGTCCTTTACGTCATCGAGAGAGAGGGCCGACACGTTTCCGGGAGTCGTCTCTCTGGTCGCCGGGTCGCCCTTGGGAAAGAGGGCAGTCTTCAGAGCCTGTCCCGCCAGATAATCCGGGCTCTCAAGCTTGCCTGCCGCTGTTGCGGCGACTTGCTGCCTCACCACTATAAACGCTTCTTCCGGCAAGGCCGGATCGAGCTGGTTATCGGCGAGGAGCTGTACACCCCTCTCGAAGTGGTCTGCCAGGACCTGTAGGCTGAAATCGGCACCGGCCGACTCTTGAGCACCGATCTCATCGAGGGCCTTCTGGAAGGCAACGCGATCGAGGGCACCGGTGCCGTACGAGAAGAGCTGCTCCAGCACCTGGTCTACGCCTTTCTTACCTTTCGGGGTCTCCATATCGGGGTTATTCCTCACATGCCCGTAGACGCTCACCGTGTCGCTGATTGACTCGGGCTGCACGATAAGCGTGAGGCCGTTGGGTAGTATCGTGACGGTAGGGTGAACGGTCGACTTGGGTACTTCGAGGCGTTGAAGCGCCTTTTCCGCCCATTCGGGAAGTTTCGCAGGTTTGACATTGGTAGGGGTGAAGGATTCTACGCCTGGGCCGCGTGGCTTTGCGGACACGGGCTTGCCGGAAGATTCGGGGGTAAGGATCGCTATGATGGACAGGTCCGGGTCGAGATACTTCCTTGCCACCCTGTTGACGTCCTCCACGGATACCTTCTCGATGGTCCGCACCATCTCCTCGGGGGACTCCTTTCCTTCGAGGGTCAGTGCGTCGGACCAGGTCATGGCAAGCCCGAGGATAGACGTTTTCTTCAGTTCCGCCTTTGTCCGCCCCACTCGTTTGGCGGCCTCCACCAAATCAGCAGGAAACCCTTTTTTCAGGTCGTCCGCCAATATTTTTTGCATCTCCTTCACCAGGCCTTCCGCATCGGCCCCTTTCGGGAAAGCCGCCATCGCGTAGCCGAGACCTGTCTGAGGCATCGTATCGAGGCTGAATCCGGCATAAAGGGCTTTGCCTTCGGGCACTAACCCAAAGAGCGTGCTCCTCTGGTTGCTCAAGGCATCGGCGAGGACCCGGCACGCGGCATAGTCAGGACTGTCGTAACCGGTCAGGCGAAAGGCGATTATGGCCAATCCATAAGATTCGTCCGTCTTGAGCCGGAGTGTCTCCGGCTTGACGGGTTCCAGGTGGAAAGCGGGCCTGGGCGGGGTCTTCTTTGCAAGGATATGATCGAAGTGCCTTCTCACTTCGATGAGCGCCTTTTCAGGCTCGATATCGCCGACAACGACGAGGACCGCGTTGTTAGGCGCATACCAGGTCTCGTGGAATTTCCTGAGCATCTCCCCGGTAGTCTTGTCGAAGGAAGCGACGCTTCCGAGTGGGCTTTCCGCGTAGGGTGTCCCCTTGAACATGGTCGCGAGCAACTTCGTGTAGAAGATGAACTCGGGGCTTGAGTAATCCCGGGCCACCTCCTGTTCTATGGCACCCCTCTCCTGTGCCCATAACTTTTCACTGTCCAGCACCCCCCTCATCCTGATCGCCTCTATGTGCAGGGCGACGTCCAAGTCAGTGGAAGGCGCCGTCAGAAGGTACTGGGTCACCGTCTGCTGGGTGTCGGCGTTGAACTTGCCTCCCATGGCCGCAATGATGGCCGCAAGCTGATCTGCCGAAAGTCCGGGGCTTCCACGGAACATCATGTGCTCCTGGGCGTGGGCCATTCCGGGAAACCCCTCGGGCGCTTCCACCGAGCCGACCATGTAGTTGACCATGGTGGTCACGACGGGCGCGAGGGTATTACGCACAATGACGACCCGAAGGCCGTTTTCCAGGGTGGCCCTCAATACTCCTTCCTGAGGCCCGACCCCTTTACCTTCCGTTATGAAGGCTGGTCCCAAAGAAAACGCGGCAGCCAAAAGCACTAACTGGAATACGACTTGCAGCCTCGGCAACCTGCCCGGCCTCTTGATTGCTTCTTTCGTTCTGCTCCCTGAGCCTGCTTTTCTCTCCATGCACTCTTCCCGCCCCTCGTCCATTGTAGTCCTCCTGCCTCCTCTCAAAACACGCTATCTGAACATCGTAAAGCGTGGTCACCACTAGCACAAAAACAAGCTCAATCAGGCTGATGAGCGCCGTGCGAGCCATGCCACGGGCATCAGCTTTCGGATCTGCGGTCCGAATCGACCCTGTCTTTCGAGACAAGACCTGCCAAAAGGACGGAAAGTATCCCCGTCAGGAAAATGCCGTCGAACGTCCCTGCGCCGCCGATGGAAGCAACGGGAGCGCCAAGCCCCTGGACCTTCCCCAGATTTAGAAGATCAGCGCCGATGAGGGTCCCCATGCTGCCGCTTATGTACGCGAGCGGAGGCGCGTGACGCCGCGAAAGCAGGAGACCTACCGCCGCGGCAATCAAAGGAGGGATGTAAGTCGGCACGGCTATTCCCACGCCCCTGACCGGCTCGGCCATGAGGTGAACACAAGTGGTCACGATAACTACGCCCAGGAGTGCCTGCCTATACAGCCTGTTTTTCGCGAGCAGATACATAGAGAGAAACGTGGGAATAGCGGCCCCACCAAGGTTGACCGCAATGATCGTTCCAGGCCAATTCCTCACGATTGGAACAACGTGGAGCATACCGTAGTAAAAGGATAGGACCCCTGCCGAACCCACCGGATGGGGAGGAAACTGCCAGATTGGAATATTCACATAGCTTCCCAAAAACGAGAGAACCAGCAGAAGAAACATGTGTCTTTGCCCAATTCCTATCTTATGGTAAGCATAGCGGAGAACACCGATCTCGACCGCCGCTATCAGGAAAATAAGAAGAAAGGCGAACAAGATCAGGAATGGTAATGCGATGGGGAAATAGTGCACTATCACCTCTCGGAGTTGCTAATTAATCGCTCATCTATCAACTTCCAGCGCGGAAGCCCTCAATGTCCAGTTCTTCACCGTCAGTTCCGGGAACAAAAAGTGTTACCGTCGCCTGTTGCGGCTACAGCCGCTAAAACCTGCTATTTCTTAATGATCTTCTTCGCGTAAAGATCGTTCGATTTCAGGTAATGGACCGCAATAGTGCCGCCTGCGCCGATGTCACTGTGGGCGACTTTCCTCCCTAATCTCTTTATAGCGGGCCTCCTTTTCACGAGTTTCTTGACGAAATGTAGTCTTCCTTCGTTCGATAGGCAACCTTCTTTTCATCGTTGTCCACCATGCCCATCGTACGAAGCGAGCCCCTAAAGACCTCGTCTCCCGGGGCTTGCTTCTCATCGCCGGTTCCATTGACTCATCGACGTGCTGTAATCGTCTTGCCTCTTTTCGCGACAGCATGGCCTTTTTTGCGCCACGTCGGTGGCGGCAAATTGCAAGGGTTGACATCAGGCATTAGAGTCTCTCTAAAAGCAATCTCGGGTACATTGCCGGCGAGGGCTTTCGGAACGGAAGAACGAATGAGGAAGTCGAAAAAAAGAAGAGTTATCCTCATATCGCTGCTCGTTATCACCATCACTTTTTGCAACTATTTTACGTACTTTCAGTATTTTTATTATTCCGAAAGCGTCCATTATCATACCCTTTTTCGGGACCTCTATTTCCTGCCCCTCATACTTGCCGGCCTTTGGTTCGGCCTTAGGGGCGCCCTTTATGCTTCCCTGAGTATTACCATCCTTTATCTAGCGTTCATAGCTATGAACTGGCAGCATATGTCTCCTGCGGATTTCAACAGGATACTCGAGATATTCGTTTTTAATGCCGTTGCCGCGGTCCTCGGCTCTATTTCGGATCTGGAAAAGGCCAGAGAAAGGGCGCTCCGTGAATCGGAAAACCATGCTGCCATGGGGAGCGCCATTTCCGCCATAGCCCATGATATGAGGAATCCCCTCACCGCCATCGGCGGGTTTGCCCGGCGCCTTGAAGAAAAGGCCGGGATGGATGACGACAGCCGGCGGAGATTGAGATTCATCATTCAATGGACAGACGGACTTGAGTTTATGGTGAAGGATATGCTCGACTTTTCAAGACCTCTCGATTTGAGGTTAACAAAGGAAGACATGAATCGGGTTGTGCGAGATAGCGCCACGATCATGGAAAATAAGGCAAAGGAGAGACGGGTGAACGTGAGGTTGGAGCTTTCGCGGGGGCTTCCTCTTGTCACCTTTGATTGCGTGCGGATGGAGCAGGTTTTTCTTAATCTCATCAGCAATGCCATCGAAGCATCACCCGAGGGAGAAACGGTAGTGGTTCGCACTCACCATGAAGGGAGCGAAGCTCTGTTCGAAGTTGTGGATCGGGGATCAGGGATATTGCCGGAACACAGGGGAAAAATATTCACGCCTTTTTTTACGACAAAGAGGCACGGCACAGGACTGGGCCTTGCCATTGTCTTCAAGATCGTGGAAGCCCACGGGGGAGAGGTAAAGGTGCGGCAAACGTCAGAAAAGGGCACCTTTTTCAGCGTTTCCCTTCCTTTACTGAACGAGGCAACGGTGAGGCGACGGGCGTGAGACAGAGCTGCACTGAGTAGGGCGCACGGTGGTTAGACGGAACAGCTTGTCGAGTCTCCGGTATATTCAGGAGAATAATCGGAAAATAAAAGCTTAATTCTTAACCAAGGAGGTGTTGAAAATGAAAGGTTTCTGCCGGTATTTCTTTTTCTGTTTCGTTGTTTTGGTTTTCGCAATTTCGGGCGGCTGCGCGAGCGTGGCCAAACGGCCGGCCCCCTTGACCATTCCCCAGATCGTGCAGTTGAGCAGGGAAGGAGTGCCCTCAAGCGAAATCATCGATCGGATGAAGCGATCGGGGGCGGTCTACCAGCTCGATGCAAGCCGGCTCGCCCGACTCAAGGAAGAAGGTGTTCCCGATGCGGTAATCAACTACATGCAGCAGACTTACCTGGGTGAAGCGCGTCGGGAGCAGCGGGAAGAGGACTGGCAATTATTGCCTGGCTATTGGGGGCCGTACGAACCGTGGGAACTGCTCCCGTAGGAATAACCAACGAAGATGCGGATCTTGCAAAAAAGAGGACCCACACGTGAAACCCGAAGAACTTGAGGAGAGTGTGAATCAGCGTACAGATCTGGGAAAAGGCCTCACATCGGAAGAGGTTCGAAGGCGGTCAGATCACTATGGCTTCAATGAGATAGCCGAAAAGAAGCATAATGTTCTGCGAGAAGGATGTGATGCGTTGCGGAGCGCTTGCGTCAGAGGCGGCGGATCAGGACCCGATAGACCTGGCGATCCTCTCAAGGCATTCCTGGTATGAAGGTTCTGGGCAGGGTCTGATGAACCGAACAGCCTTTAGGAGAGGAAGGTAGAAAGCAGAACGGCCAGGATACCGGTGAGGAAAATACCATCAAAGGTGCCCGCTCCGCCAATAGAAGCAACAGGCGCACCCAGTTTACCGATTTGCTTCAGATTGAGGAAATCGGCCCCGATAAGCACTCCAAGGGTGCCGGAGACATAGGCAATCACCGGGGCATGGTTATGGGCGATTATCACGGACAAGAGAGCCGCGAGGACCGGGGGCATGAAAAAAGGGAGGGCAATACCGACGCCGCCGATCGGCCGGGCGAGCCGATAGCAGGCAGCCGTCATGAAGAGGATGCCGATAAGACTTCTGAAATAAAGGCCCGTTTTCAAAAGCAGGTAGCCTGAAATTATTATGGGAAAAACGGCGCCGCCGAGGTTTACGGCTATGACTGTCACGTTCCTCTTCGTTCGTGGAATCACATACTTAAACCCGTAAAACGTCACGGCGGCCTGTTCCCTGGCAATGCCGGTTCCATGAATTGTCTTTACGGGAATGTTGACGAAGCTTCCGAGTAGTATCGCGAAGAGGGCGCTGAATACGTAGCGGGCGGGGATACCGATTTTCAGGAAAGCAAGGGCGATGGCATTGAACTCAACCATAAAAAAGAAAAACAGGGTGAAGGCAAACAATATGGCCATAAATACGGAAGCGAGCGGTTTGTGTAACATGCACTCCTCCTCTGGACGCGGTCTATAGGCTGGATCATCCGTCCCTCTTTGTGCTCTCCGTTGAATGTCCCTATCGCAGCTTGCAGGCGCACTGCCGGATATGTGTTCATAACCTACGTCACGGACAGACCGGGGGTCTTTATCGGGCTAAGAAATGGGTGAACTCGGCCTCAGTCCCGTTTTTTCACCTCACAAAGCAACGCCTTATAGACGGGGAAGCCCGAAATCGGATCGCGATTCTCATGGTCGGTCAGGTAGTTTGTGTTCGCTTCCCGCCACCCCTCCGCATGGATGGGGCTCCCTCCGCCCACGTTCACCTCCACCTGTCCCGTCATCACGTCGTCCGTCACCTTGGCCCAAAAGCCCACCTTACCCCTGGGGGACTCCACCCAGACCTTGTCCCCGTTTTCAATTCCCCTCGCCTTGGCGTCCACGGGGTGAATAAGCACGTACGGTTTCGGCTGCATCTTCAGCAGCCCCGGGATGTTCAGGTGCTGCGATCGAAACGCCGACTGAAGCCTGGCCCCGCTATTGAACACCAGCGGGTATTTCCTGTAAAGCTCGGGGCTGCCAAGGGGGCCTTCAGTGGGCTCCACGTACACAGGCAGGCCATCATAGCCGTACTTCTCCAACAGGCTCGATGCGAGCTCTACCTTCCCCGAAGGCGTATCAAATCCCGGTCCACCCCCTTTGCGCAGAAGGCCCTTGGCGTATTTCCGGTATTCCTGTCTGCCGGCATCGAATTTGACGCCCTCGGGATGCGCCTTCAATTCCTCCAGGGATACGGGGCCAGTCTCGAAGGCAAATTTGAGGCGATCGCCCTCCGTTGCCGGGAAGAGGTCCCCATAACCGAGCCCCTTGGCCAGCGCCGCCAGGAACGTGTAGCCGGATCTTGCCTCTTCGATAGGATCGATCACCCTCTGCCGCAACTGACAGTATCCCCCGGGATATCTCTGATACCCCAGATTCTCGTAATTCGTGGTGGCAGGGAGTACGATATCCGCGTACATGGCGTCAGCCGTCATGAATCTGTCGTATACCACCATGAAATCAAGCTGTTTAAAGCATTTCTTCCACATCTCGGGATCGGGCAGGCTGGTTAAAAGCGAGGCCCCGAAAACCAACAGGGTCTTGACCGGATAGGGATCACCCCGCAAAATCGCCCGGGGCGCTTCCAAGAACTGCGCCGCGTTGAGGACGTCGCAAAAATAGGGGTATCTGTCTGCGCCGATGGGTTTCACCCCCTGGGGCGGGTCCAGCTTGATGCGCGGGAACTTCGCCGGACTAAGGGGTCTGGACATCAGCCCACCCGGCACGTCCATGTTGCCCGTTATGGCCCAAAGGCATAAGGCGGCCCTGATGCTCTGAACGCCGCTGTTGCTGTACTCCAGCCCCGTGTACATGAGCAGTGAGGCGCCTTTGGCCCCGGCTATGGATCGAGCCAGCTCGAAGATGGTCTCCCTGGGTACACGGGTAATCTTTTCGGCTTTTTTCGGGGGGAATTGCTGCACGTAGTCCCGAAGGCGCTCAAAACCCGTAGTCCAGTCCCGCACAAAGGCCTCGTCATAGAGTCCTTCGTTCACGATGACATGCATCATGCTCAGGGCCAATGCCCCATCCGTGCCGGAGCGGACGCCGATCCATCGGTCCGCGAGTCTTGCCATGTCGGATCGCATTTGATCGATCACCACCACCCTGGCGCCCCGCTTCTTCGCGGCCATGATCTTCTTCACCTTGTTCGGAGGCGAATCCGTGGGCGGATTTGCTCCCCATATGATAACCAGATCACTGTTCTCAAAATCCGGGTACAGCTCCTGCATGGAAGTGCCGATGGTCGGCAGTGCGGCGAGCAGGTTATACGACACAGAGCACACCGAAGAGACGCCCGTGCCGTTGGGTGAGCCGAAAGGGTACAAAAAGCCGGTGACGCCTTGACTGGTGGGATCAGGGGCTCCGAAGACATCCACAATGTTTGATTCGAAACTGCCACGGCCAAAGTAGCTCATGACGGCTTGTGCGCCGTAGTCATCCCTGGTTTTCCGAAACCCATGGACAATGCGCTCCATGGCCTCATCCCACGCGATCCGCTCGAAGTGCCCTTCACCCTTTTCGCCCTTCCGGAGTAAAGGATACTTCAACCTGTCCCTGGAATAGATGATTTCCTTTGAATGAAGCCCTCGAACACAGACGACGCCGATGGGATGGCCCTTGATGGGCGAAATCCGCTCGACCTTGCCGTTGACCAGTACCACATGTACGCCGCATCCGCCGGGGCATATGCCGCATATGCCGGTCACTGTTTCCGTGGCCATCTCGATCCCCCCTCACCCGGACAAGCCGGAAAAGCTGCTTCTGAAAAGTTCAACAGTCACTAAATGTCCTGCGAACCCTTCTCACACAATGCTTTGCAAGAACACCAAAAACATTCTTGTCAATAAAACAACAATACATCATTGGGGTGCTGATGTAAAATGTTGAGTTGATAAGAATTCGCATTTTTCGAAGGCAAATAAAGGCGACGTGTCTTATACCTTTCCACCCATAGCTTCCGAGCGCTCTATCTGATGGCCATCAATACTGCGGCGCGGCCGATGGCGGCGTGAGTCGGGTTCCCAGGACTCATGACCGCCATGCCCGAGTTCGTTTGAACCTCTTGCCCGCAGGATCCGCTCACCGCGCACAATAGAGGGAACGCACATGGCGAAGCACAAGTATTAGCAGGCCCTGGCTCAGTCATTGCCGGCAGTATCGGCATGTGCCCGGGCAAAACCCAGGATAGCGCGGGCTGCTGCTGACGCTTCCTTTACACACTTTCACTCGGTATTGTTCGATAACATCTTTCGTTTCGAATCCTCGTTTAGGCGGGTGGAAATCTCAACTAGTTGCAATCACTACAGATACACATTCCGACATCTGATTGAGCCTACCCCTTCATCACGTAGATGAGACAACCCAATAGGGTATGGAACAATGAATCGAAAGTCTATGGAAATCCGGTACAGCCGGTGAGCGTTAGGCATGGCGGGCCATGAGCGAGTTGAAACCTGCGCTTGTCTTCGGAGAGATCAGCGACAGGTTCAACAGTTGGGCGGGACAACGGCAACTCTAATGGTCCTCGGATGAGGAACAGGGAAGGCAGGAGACAACCGTTTGCTCGAAAACGCGGTGGGAAAGTTTTTGGTGATTGAAACCCGCTACGCAAGCCTCGGCGAGCGGGAGGGGAATTCGCATCCGTCGGGTTTGAGCCTGCCAGAAAGGTAAATGCGGGGTTTTTCGTGTGACAAATTTGTGACAGAAAGCTGCTTAAAGGACCCTAACCGATAAAAAATACCGCAAAGGATCAAAAACCTTTTTGCCTTGTATTTCCGCCCTTTTCTGAAGAATCCAAGCGAGGGCCTGAATTTGCCAAAATGCCTATTTTAGAATTTTGAGTCCGGCGCGTCTGCCTGTTCCACCACTTCGGCCTGCCTTATTTTATGCGGTTTTGAATCGGGTGTCAACTTTTCACCTACCCGATTGTGCGACCAATGCCGGGAGCGGCTTAAAGTAAGGTCCGGTCCCGGGAATACGTGCTTTTGCGGTGAACTCCGATAGGGAATGAATTTATGTAAGAGATGCTCACGATCTTGCATCTCGACACGCGCCTCCAATGAAGAAAACCAGAGGAGACCAAAAGCTTCACCATCAGGCAGCGGCAACTTTTTCCCCTGTGAGGGATTGCCGCTATCAATGCCCGATGGCGAAGGGAATGCCTGGAGATCAGAGCTCCTTTTTCTCCAGTATGTATGCCTTGCCATCCTCCCGGTCATGCTGGTGTGCCTTCAGTTTCCGGAGCACCTCGTCGAGCTGCCCGGCCAGCTTCCTTGTCCCGGAGGGTTCGGTTTTTGCCTGGAGATCGGAAAGTTGGCCCCGGATCTCGTCCACGACCTTTTCAAGGGCATCGATCCTTGCATTGATGTCCGGGACAGGCTCACTCACCTCCGCCGATCTTACCCGCCGTCTCCTCGGCTTCTTTTCCTGTCCCTCCTCGGTTGACCAGGGGAGGTTCCAGGCCAGATTGTACTTTTCGAGGATGCGGGATTTCGCCTTCGGTATTGCCTGCTCCAGCATCTCGTAGAATTGTTCCTGACTCTTAGCCCGCCGTATTGCCGCAGCCAGTTTGTAGACCTCGGTATCCTGAGGGGTGCGATCCTCCCCCGTTCTGATCTTGGTGAAAGATAGGGCTCTTGCGAGGGTTGTTGCTACCTTCAGCCGCGCTGCGGCATCTTTCGGGTTGGCGGTTGTTGCTTTGAGGATGTCGGTGATATCTGACGGATATTGCTGCAGAATGGATTCCCTACCATATGCCATGCGAAACCTCCGGTCTGAAGTGTGATTTTGAGTGGCGCCAATCTATAACAATAGCACACTTGAAAAGTGTTTACGAAATTATTTGTGGGAAAATGTTGGACTTGTAAATTCTTCTTTCAGGACAACTGTGTCGTGAGTATCGAGGTCAAGGCTTGACAGCGTCAATCAAAAAAGAATGAGGTGACCGATTCCGTCACTCGTCACTTTTTCATGGCTCGACTGCATGACGGCACTGTTATTGCATCTTTATCTACAGTATTATCCCCAGCATCCAGGGGAGGCGTCATTGCTCATTGACGATGCTGCAAAGGAGTTATCGTGAATATTTATCTTTTGAAGGCCCAGTGGGAACTTTTCGGCCTCCGGGCGCCGGTTTTCTCGTGGCTGGTCTCTGCCGGACTCATTGTGTATTGCGCGTCGATTTTTCTTCGGCAGCTGCAGGAGTCAAAAATCCGACAGCGCACCGTCTCCGTTGCCGACAGATGGCTCAACGCGCTTCGCCCGGAACACCCCGCAGCACAGAGACGTCGCAACGGCATCTCCGCGCGCTCCTTGAAGGAGATAGAAAAGGTTTTCAACAATCTACCTCCTCTGGTGACCGCATGGCAGACCATTTCCTCTTCCATGATAAGCAGGACCGACAGAAGCGGGGAAGAACGTTTTTGGATTGCCGAGGATATCGGGGCTGTCTTCAAAGAATCAATGGCCTCGGGAAGCCAGAGCTACAGGAATGCATCCGCTATCATCACAGGAGTGGGTCTTCTTGCAACCTTTCTTGCGATCCTTGTTGCCCTGTTGGATGTACGGTTGACACACAACAGGATACAGGGGCTTGATCTGCTGATACAGGGGCTTTCAGGAAAATTCCTTTCTTCGGTGGTTGCCGTTGCCTGTGCCACCACCCTTGTCTTCTTTGAGAAGGGTCTTTTTTACCCGGTGACGGTGCGTACCCTCGCCCTTGGTGTAACCCTTCGAGACCTGTTGCCCAGATTGACACCCTCTCAGATATTGCTCGATAGCCATAAGGAGATCGTCGACCAGTTGGAGGCCTTAAGGGGCAGGGACGCGGCGTTTGCCTTTGAGTTGAGTCAGGGTCTGGCCCACACTATCGAGCCTGCGCTGGACAGAATGGCCGTCACGTTCAATGAGTCCCTCACCGGCGCGGCCCAAGGCCAATTCGGGCAGATGTCGGAATCGCTGGGAAGCACCGCGGCCATGCTTCAGCAAATGAACAGCCAGTTGAGTATGACCGGCAACGTCATGGGCGAGCTGGTGGATCTGGCCACGCGCACGGCCGCAAATGAGGCCGCGAGCCGGCAGACCCAGATCGAGCAGATGACGGGGGCTGTGGGCAACCTCATGGGAAGATTGCAGGACCATACAGGAGAATCGATGGGTTCCATGGAAAAGGCCATGGCCGCCATTACCCTTGATATGTCCAGTAAAATGACGGATCTTTCAAACCGACTGTCCGCCGTTATTGAGAAGACTTCCGAGAGATCGACGGGCAGTGCGCGAGAGGTGCTCGATCAGGCAGGCTCCCTCGCATCGAGAAGCACGGAGCAATTGGCGGCGCTCCTCGAAAGACACAGCGCTGAGATGGGGAGGGTGGACGCGTTAAGGGAAGCCCTCGATAGCACTCTCAGGCAGTTTACGAGCGCCATCGGACGGCACAATGAGACGACGGATGGCCTCTCATCCCTGGCCGCGGAGGTAAACAGGAACATCTCATCCCTGGCCGGGATAACGCAGTCTGTTGCAGAGAGCCAGGAGATAGCTGTGCGGCTGCTTTCCTCAAGCTCCGGGCAGATCGAACGCATGCAGGGTTTTGCCCGTGAGCAGGAGGAGGTATGGCAGCGGATCCAGGCGTCGATGACCGCATACGATGCGATGTTTCAGACTGTTGAGAGCCACGCCAGGGAGCTCCTTGCCCAGATCGCCCGGCACCTCGGCGGCTACTCGACCGTCACGGAAAAACACTTCACCCTGCTCACGACAACAGCCGACAACTTCATTTCTCAGGCCACAGGACGCCTCTCAGGCTCCATTGACGAACTGGGAGAACAGCTCGACGAGCTGCACAACGCCGTGAACAAAATGGCTTACGCTTCGCAGAATATGAGGTAGCCGATGTCTCGTGGCAGGAGTGACGCCGTATTATCCAATTCGTTTGTCGACCTCATGACCTCTTTGGCCGTGATCTTCATCCTGCTGCTCTGTGCATCCCTCAACAATGCACAGGAGGAGAGACAGACGACAAGGAATTCCGTCCTTGCGGAGATGCGAAGCGCGCTCAAGGAGTTCGTGTCCGGCGGGATAGAGGTGAAGACGGACCCTAAAGACCCTCTCGGTCTTCTCGTCCTTGTCCCTGAAGACCTCCTGGCCTTCAAGCTTGACCGCGCCGAGATCTCGCATGCCGGTGATGCCTTCTTACGGGCCTTTATCCCCAAGCTGTCCACTGTTGTCTGCTCCCCCAGGTTTTCACAAGAAGTGAACTCGATCATTGTCGAGGGACATACGGATTCGTCAGGGACGGACCGGCATAACTGGGATTTGAGCCAGAAGAGGTCCATGTCCGTTGTCCGGGCCAGCCTGAACATCCTCGATGACGGCGGCATGCGGGAAGAGAAGGCCACATTCCTTCAGCTTTTGTCCGCTACAGGAAGAGGCAGCGCAGAGCTTGTCAAGGACGCTTCAGGGGAGGAGAACACCTCCATGAGCAGGCGCGTCATATTCAAGCTCCGTTTTCGCTCCATCGAGCAGATGCCTCTTGCGGAAACCTTCAGAACAGTGAGAGGATGAAATGGACCACGCGCAAAAGAATCATGATGTCCTGCTGAAAGACCTGAACTCCCTCGTGCGGGAACTGGTGAACGATCTCGACGACGCAGCCCGGCGTATCACGGAAAAGCCTGCGGCGGTGAGCCTTCAGAACCTGCGAAGCACGGTGCGCAGTATAGATGCCCCTGTGGTGCACCGAGGCGCGCCCCTGGAACGATACATGAAGGACTGGACCGAGAAGGTCCGCGGCAACAAGGAATCCCTCGATAGGAGGACCATCAGGTTTCTCTGCTGGGTGCCGGAGATCGCAACTGATGCCAGGTTCCTCGCGTACGTTCCGAGTTCCGGAATTGAACTCAACTGGCGCACGCTGGCCGGCCTCGTCCGATCGTGCCACTGCATGTGGGAGAATATGCCGCAGATAGCCCCGTCCGTCCAGATCATAAAAGGTTTGTTACACCGGTATAGGGGGACCAACCAGGTCTTGCACAAATGGCAGGCGCAAACCGAGGCCCTGCTTACAAGCGATGCGCCTCGGATCATGGCCGACAAGCTCGTTGGCGGCGGAAGTAATCTCACCTCCTTCATCGACGAATGGCGCATCGAGCCTCAGTCGGCCTTCTTCCGGAGGGTGGTCGAATGCGCAACCGCCACGTGCCGCAATCGGCTCGACCGGCCCACGGGCAATCTCCTTGTCATGCTTTTCAGAGACCTTCTGCCATGGCCCGGATGGGAGCCGTCCAGGTTCAAGAAAGAGATCGGCGCCATCATTCTTCACAAGCCTATGAGCGACAGGGCACGGGAGACGATCCAGAGATTCATTCTCCATTTCGAAGGGCTGGGCGACCCGCGTCTTTCAGTCAGCCGGGTTAAGTGGAGCGAGGTGCCGGATCGGGCGAAAGACCGCCTGATCCACTGGCTTCGCGGGGAGAACCCCTATGTCTTCTCGGAGCACGTATATCAGCAGGGCAAGGGGTGGGGCTGGAAGCAGAGAGCTTCCCTACAGGATCCGCTGTCGTTTGAGGACGCTTAACAGGCAGTAGCGAAAGCGCCGATACTCCAGCCCAGGGCGGGCTATTTCACACGATGTTTCTCTGAGACCGCACTCTTGTCTAAAGTTCATTCCTGCCGGTTCCGATAATACATAAGATTCGATGGATGATTACATAAGAGATAGGATAGCGCAAATCGAATTCCTGCCGACCCTCCCGTGCATTGCCGGCGAGGTGATGAAGATCATCGAGGACCCCAGGAGTTCCGTATCCGACCTGGTGAGACACATGGACCCCTCGTTGGCGGGCGAGGTGCTCAAGGCGACGAAAAGCGCCTATTGCGGGAGGAAAACGTTCCGTCGTAGTGAAAGCGTGGAACAGGCAGTTGCCGTAATAGGGTATGCGGGTCTCTCCTCCATCATTCTGCACATGCCCTTCCTCTCGATGCTCGACGGGGAAAATGGGTTCTTTGACCGCAAGGGATTTGTCCGCCATTCCTTATCCTGCGCCGTCTTCGCAGAGACTGTCGCCTCCGCCTTCGGATTGGGCAACCCGAAGGCGGCCCATCTGAGCGGCATGCTGCATGATATCGGCATTATTATCGTGTATCAATTCTTCAAGGAAGAGTGGCAGAAAATCAACGTCCTGATGGAGCAGAGAGCATGGGGGAGGCCGGAGGCCGAGAGGGCGGTTCTTGGTACGGATCATGCAAGAATAGGGTCGATGTTGCTGGAGTTATGGGACCTGCCGGAAGCGATCGTAGAGAGCGTGCGATTTCATCATCTCCGTGGGGAGATAGGAGAGAGAGGAGAGTTGTATACAGTTTGGCTCGCGGACAATCTCGCGATGCAGACCGACTTCGACAAAGACTTTATCGACTTCGAAACGTTTTTTAAGAAACAGCGGGAATTCCTGCAATCGGAGATGCCCGAGAGATACCTGCTGAGCCACGACATGGACCTTTTTGAGGCGGCCTATGACAAGCTGAAGGAGATCGAGAGATTCCTTGGAAGTTCCTTCGGAGGAGAAGGTTGATAAAAGTCCTCGTCGTCGACGATTCCAGAGTCATGACAAAGATCATATCGAGGATACTCGAGAAGGATCCTCTGATAGAGGTAATAGGGACAGCCGGGAGCGGCTGTGAAGCCATCGAGAAGATCGAGAAATTGAAGCCGGAGGTAGTGACTCTGGACGTGGAAATGCCGGGAATGAACGGCATAGAAACGTTGAAACATATCATGTCGGCTAATCCGGTTCCAGTCATTATGCTGAGCACACTGACCCGAGACCATGCAGACATCACGATGGAAGCATTGAGCATAGGAGCAAGTGACTTCGTAACGAAAGATTTTTCAAACTTCACCCTCGCGGACAAGGAGCAGGAGCTCATCGGTAAAGTGAAAAATGTGGCCAAAAACCGGGCAAAGCTGCGTCTGAAGGGTCTTCTCTCCAACCATCCGGCCCGCCCTCTCTCCATCAGCCCTGGGGCTTCCGTAAAGCGGAGCATACTTTCTATCGGGGCGTCTACAGGCGGCCCGCCTGTGCTCCAGTATATTCTCTCACATCTCCCGAAAGACTTTCCGGTCCCCATCGTGATCGCCCAGCATATGCCGCGGCTCTTCACCCAATCCTTTGCGGAAAGGCTCGATAAGATATCGCCAATGGCCGTGAAGGAGGCGGAGGACAAGGAGGTCCTTACACCCGGCGTTGCGTTGATCGCCCCGGGCGATAGCCATCTTGCGTTGCGAAGGAGAGGCCGGCAGGTAACAGTAGAACTTGTGCATAATGGTACCTACATCTACCGCCCCTCTGTCGACCTGCTTATGGGTACCACGGCAACGGCGTACGAGTCGAGCGCCGCCGGCCTGATCTTGACGGGCATGGGAAACGACGGGCTGGTCGGGTTTAAGGAGCTGAAATCAAAGGGGGGCTATGTTATTGCCCAGGATGAAGAGACGTGCGTGGTCTACGGTATGCCCAAGGCGGTCATCAGCGCCGGCTTGGCGGACGCGGTGCTTCCCATGGAGCGGATGCCGGAGGAAATTGTCAGGATACTCTAGGGATGCGTCCCTTAAGTTACGGGACCCGTGCCGTAACTTAAGGGGCAACAATTACGGATAGAGGAAAGGCCAATGAAAGAGGCGCGAAGAGCAAAAGTTACCGGTAGAGTCCTCAGCGGACTCGTCTCTGAATTAGGGCAATCCGATGATTTCACCAGAGCCAGGATCGTAGAAAAGCTCGTATCGTCTCCCAGCAAGGAACTGGTAGAGCGTGTGGTGCAGCTTCTGAACCACAAAAATACCTCCCTGAGGATGGACGTGCTCGATATCTTGCGTAAAACGGGGAATTACGGCATAGATGCGGTCATTCATCTTCTCTACCATCCGAACGAAGACATCAGAGTCTATGGGTGCGAGGTCCTGGGGAGCCTGAAGCACGTGTCGTCTCTGCCTCACCTCATCGAGAAAGTGCACGACGAGGACGAGAATGTAAAGAATGCCGCGGTAGCGGCCCTTGGTGAATTCGATGATCCGAGGGCGGTCGATGTACTACTGGATGTGCTGTATGAAGAAGAATGGGCCGCTTTCTCGGCCATTTACAGTCTGGCGCGGACAGGGAACAGACGGGCGGTGCCGGCACTCATGGAGGTGTTTATGCGCCGTGGGGGGGAGCTGTCGCTTGTAGCGTGTGAGGCGCTCGTAGGCTTCGGGGATGACAGAATAGTGGACGAGATAGTCAATTTTGTCAACAACCTGGAAAAGGAAAAAAGGCATATTTTCATAAGGATCATCATCGAACACGGTGACAGCCCCATATGTGAAAAGCTGGTATCGGTCATGGGTGAAGACCTATTCCAGCATCTCCTGCATTGCCTGAGAGAGGAAAAAAGGAAATCATTGAAGATCATCAATCTGCTTGTTCATTTCAAGCACCCCGATTCGGCCCGGGCAATGCTTGACGTCCTCAAGGATATAGACCCTGACGGAGAGGAGTACGAAAAGATACTGTGCCTTTTCATGGAGCTGCAGGAAGTATGGAGCCTTCACCTGGGAGAATACCTGTCGGTGGAGGAGTACACGCTGCCCGTGATCAGGGCTTGCGGGGGCGTGGGCTGCAAAGTCGATGACCAGTTGCTTCTGCGCTGTTTTCAATCATCGTCTCTGCCCGCGAAGAGAGAGATCATGAAACAACTGGGCAGGATCACCAATGGAAACGGCCATAGAATCATCCGGGAGGCCATGCGGGATGACGACGGCCACATCCAGGCTGAAGCAGCGGCAATTGCAGGCGCCATGTCCATGCGTGAGCTGACCCGGGACGTCGAGCTTATCGCAAAGAAGGGATTCGCGGATGTCAGGAGAAAAGCTTTGGTCGCCCTGCTCAGGCTTGATACGGCCCTGGCCTTGGAGGCGATAAACGGTTTTGTGACGAACGGCGGTCCGGAGGATAAAAAGATTTATCTTGCCGTTACCCCTTACATAGATGCGAGCACCAACTTTCCTTTTCTGGAAAGGCTGATAGGAGACGCCGACGAAAAGGTGCGACAAACGGCCATCCGCGTGATCGGCAATTTTGTTGAGGATGAAAGATATCTGAACCTCTTCGAGACGGTGCTCAAGAGCGGTGATATCCCGGATGAGGTGCTCAAGGTGATCGGCGTAAAGAGATTGAAAGGTTTCAGACAACTGTTGATGGAGATATTTCTCGATCCCCTCCAGCCCTTATGGACGAGATATCATGCCCTCGCTGCCCTTGCCGTCTTTGGAGACCCTTCTCTCTTCTCCACTTTTGTCGGCGGGCTGAAGGATGAGAATAATCTCATTAAGATCGGCAGCCTGAAGGCCCTTTCCGAGCTTCACGACAAGAGGGCGATCCCCTATATAAGACCTTTCACGAAGAGCATTGATGAGGACGTGTTGACCGCCGCGACGTTGGCGCTGGAGAAGCTCTCCCTATCCGAGGAAGCATGCTGACAAACCAGGAATTTGTCCTTCTCAGGGATTTTGTTTACGAGAAAGCGGGCATCTACTTTGCGGAGAACAAGGGGTATCTCCTCGAAAGCAGGTTGGCCGGCAGAATCGAGGAGCTCGGCCTCTCTTCCTTCGAAGAGTACCACTATTATCTGAAATACGGAGGGCAGAAGACAGGGCAGGAGCTGATCGCCCTGTTCGACCTCGTCACGACGAATGAAACCAGTTTTTTCAGAAATCCTCCTCAACTAGATGCATTTAAGATTATCGTGCAGAAAAATTACGCGAATGGATGCTGGCCTGAAGGGGGGCTGAAAATCTGGAGCGCCGGCTGTTCTACCGGGGAGGAGCCCTATACGCTGGCGATTCTCATGCTCGATCTGAGCAGCCAGATGGGCAGGCCCCTGCCTTTTGCGATCTTCGGGACGGACATAAGCACGAAGGCGCTGGAATCCGCGAAGAGGGGTATTTTCAACCAGTACAGCATCAGGAATACGGACAAGGGTGCGCTGCAGAAGTATTTTACAGAGAAGAAAGGCATGTACGTATTGAACGACGCGGTAAAAAAACATGTGACCCTGGATTTTTTGAACTTAATGGATTCAGATTCCTACCGAAAATATAGACAGATGGATATGATTTTTTGCAGGAACGTACTCATATACTTTGATGAAAAAGGGAAAAAGAAAGTAATCGAGAACCTTTATGAATCGCTCAAGCCAAAAGGCTATCTTACCATCGGGCATGCGGAGAGTCTGCACAACATATCGCGGGGGTTTAAACCTTTGATCTTTCCCGGTACGATTGCCTATCAAAAGGGATAAAGATGAAAAAAATCCTGATTGTTGATGATTCTCCTACCATAAGGAAATTCATAGGATACGTGCTCAGGCGAAAAGACTATATCACCGAAGAAGCGGAAGACGGCCTGGATGCCCTGGAAAAGCTGAGTAATTATGAGATCGACCTAGTGATAGTGGATCTGAACATGCCGAACATGGACGGCATATCGTTCGTCAAGAGTTTGAGGAACGGTTACTACAATCTGCACCTCCCCGTGATAATGCTTACGACGACAAGCGACAGGGAGTTACAGGAGGAGGCCTACGGGGCAGGTATCAATGTGTTCCTGACCAAGCCCGTACAAACGGAGGTCCTCCTTGATAACATTGAAAGCCTAATTGGCGGAGGGGCCTGATGGAAAATCAGTTTCTTGAAAAAGATGAGATGAGAGAGATCATCGATGAGTTCATCGTCGAGGCGGGCGAGCTGACCGAAAAGGCGATCCAGGATGTCATCGTCATAGAGAACAACCCTGACGAAGAGATGATCAACAGCATGTTCAGGGCCGTTCACACCGTAAAGGGCACATCGAGCTTTCTCGGATTCAACGCGCTGTCGACCCTTGCCCATAGGGCCGAAGATATACTTGGCATGGTGAGGAAGGGAGACATGGCGCCGGACCACATGGTGGCGGATGCGCTCCTCGAGGCGCTCGATCTGATAAAGACGCTCCTCGAAGAGATAAAAGAAAGCAGCGCCGAGCAGAGCGATACAGCTCCGACCATAGAGAAACTGGAAGCCCTGAAAAATCCCGATAAAAAGAAGCCCGAGGAGGTGCTGAAGGACGCTGGCGCCGTCAAGGCAGAAGATCTGCCTGATGTCTCAAAAGAACAGGAAGGAGCGCAAATTGGCAAGGAACCGGAGAAGGTCCCCGTCTGCGATGCGGTCGCGACGGAAGCTCAGGTGAGCAATCTCCCCAACAAGCAGAAGACGCAGGCCCATAAAGAAGAGAGCACCATTAGGATTGAGGTCAAAAAGCTCGACGACCTGATGAACCTGGCGGGAGAGCTCGTGCTGGGCAAGAACAGGCTTATACTGCTCAACAACATGGTAAAGAAAAGCGATCGAACAAATAATGCCCTCGATAACCTTGCCGACATAACGAATTACATTGAAGTGGTCACGAACGAGCTGCAGCTCTCCGTTATGCGGGCGAGGCTCGTGCCGATAAGCAAGCTCTTCAACAAGGTGCCAAGGCTTGCAAGGGACCTGTCGGCCGAGTTCAAGAAGGAGATACGGCTGACTATGGAGGGTGAGGAGACAGAACTGGACCGTTCGCTCATAGAGGCCCTGCACGACCCGCTCATACATATTATAAGGAATTCGGTCGATCACGGTGTCGAGACGCCGGAAGAGAGAGAGCGGAAAGGGAAGCGGAAAGAGGGAATTCTTTCCCTCAAGGCATATAACGAAGGCAACAACGTGATTATCGAGGTATTCGACGACGGGAAGGGCATCAATGTGGAGGCGGTCAAGAATAAGGCCCGTGAAAAGGGCATAGTGGGCGATGCCGAGCTGGCAACTCTACCGGCCCGCGAAGCCATGAACCTTGTTTTTGCGGCGGGGCTGAGCACCGCCAAGAAAGTGAGCAGTGTTTCGGGCAGGGGTGTGGGCATGGATGTGGTGAAGACCAACGTCGAGAAGATGAACGGACAAGTCTCCATTGATTCGGAAGAAGGCAAATGGACAAAGCTCACCATGCGGCTGCCCCTCACGCTGGCAATAATGAGGGCGCTGATTGTGAGAGTGCTTGACGATCTCTACGCCATCCCTTTGAACACCGTCACGGAGCTCGTTAAGCTTCAAGAGGGGTTGATGAAGTCTGTCGACAAAAAGGAAGTTCTTGTGCTGCGGGATAAAGTCATTCCGGTTGTCGACCTCGCGAGGGTCTTTACCGGCGAGCCTCAGCCCGGCGAGGACAAGTATGTCGTCATCTGCAATATCGGGGAAAAGACAGTCGGCATCAAGACGCGCGCAGTCGAGGGGCAGGAGGAAGTGGTAATCAAGCCTCTCGGCGAATTTCTGGGGAACGTCAAAGGGATAGGAGGAGCGACGATCAGGGGGGACGGGAAGGCCATTCTTATCCTCGATATGTCCGCCTTGATCAGTCATACTTCTTTCCAGAATGCGTACAGAAAGACCGCATAAGCTTCGGGGGAACTATGAGGGCTTCGAGGCCGACTCGGTATTAAGTTTTGCGGACTTCGTCCGATATACACCTTAGAGGAGGACGGAACATGAACGAGGGAAGAATCCTACAGTTGGTCACATTCAAAGTAGATAACGAGGAATTTGCGGTCGATATATTGAAGGTACAGGAAATAAACAAGATGATCAATATTACGCGCATACCCAATGCCCCTCCGTTTGTCGAGGGTGTGATCAATCTGCGAGGCAAGATCATCCCGATAGTCGACCTTAGGAAGAGGTTGGGTTTTGAAGGGAAGAGCTACGATAAATCCACAAGGATAATCGTCATCGAGCTGGACGGAATGGTGCTCGGCTTTATAGTGGACTCGGTCTCCGAGGTCCTGAGGATCTCCGACAGCACAGTGGAGCCGCCCCCTGCTCTCGTTGCCGGCATCGAGTCCGATTATATTGAGGGAGTGGGCAAGCTGGACAACAGGCTCCTTATACTCCTCGAGCTGAAGAAAATTTTTTCCGCTAGCGATAGAAAGGAATTGGAGAAGGCAGCCAACAATTAGGCTGACGTTACTATGGATGCGAAAGACCCTTTTTCCCATGATTCCGTCAACACTATCCAGGGCATCGGCAGGGAGTGGGCACTCTCCTGCCGGCACGACCCGCCTCACATAAGAAAATACAAGAACCGCGAGAGAGAAAAAGAGCGACGATTGCCTGATCTCGAGCCTCCACCGGAAAACGAAAAGGACCGTGCGACTACGAAAATTAGAGACGGGACGGAAGGGTTCGAGATTACGATATGAAAAAATTGCCTACGCGGAAAAAACTTCCCACCCTGTGCATTCTACCCCCTCTATAATCTCTTAGAGCTCCGGAAAACAATACCCATCCCTCCTGAAGTGCCGAGACAAGAGGAGAGATGCCCCTCATTCAACATTCAACGACCCGCGAGCACCAATACGGGGCGCCCCGGGTACCCCGCTTGCGGGTGCTAGAGCCGGGCCGTAGCAGAAATTGTCTTCATGACGGTATGACACTTGCAGAACATGCAGTATGTTGAACGGCATCTTCAGCACACAAAGTGGAAAATCGGCCAACGAAAGGGAACTCGACATCATCGCGAACAACCTCGCAAACGCCCTTACCGCAGGCTTTAAGGCAATCGCGCCCGCTTTTGACTCCACAGTGATCGAGGAGGCCGCCGGGCCGGACCAGCTCCCGGCAACCTATGTCAATATTCCTGACAGCTATACACAATTTTTTGACGCTCCCTTCGCCGAGACGGGTAACACCTTTGACCTGGCGATAGACGGAGCCGGCTTTTTCGCGGTGTCCACGCCTGGCGGGACCATGTATACGAGAAATGGTCAGTTTGGCCTTAATGTGGAGAAGAAACTGGTCACGCAGAGCGGTAACCCGGTTATGAGCCAGAACGGGGGCGACGTCACTATTGACGGAAAGAACGTCACCATAGGGAAGGACGGCTCCATTTACGTGGACAAGCTCCTTGTGGACAAACTGAAGGTCGTCGACTTCCAGAACAAGCAGGACCTGAAGAACACAGGGGGAAGCTTGTTTGTCAATACGAATGAGAAGAACAGCGAAGTCCCGGCCGAGGGGTCCTCGGTGAAGCAAGGCGCGTATGAGACTTCCAACGTTGATATCATGAGGGAGATGGTGCGCATGATATCTGTTATGAGGGCATATGAGTCATATACAAAGGTTGACCAGGCCGCATCCGATATGCTCAGCAAGCTGATAGATTTGGGGAAATTTTAGGAGGCACGCATGTTAATGGCTTTATGGACCGCCGCGTCCGGCATGAATGTCCAGCAGACAAACCTCGACGTGATAGCGAACAACATCGCGAACGTCAATACGACCGCCTTTAAATCCAGCAGGGCCAGCTTCCAGGACCTGATGTATCAGACCCTGCGTCTCATGGGCACCAAGACCGAACAGGGCAACCAGGTCCCCACGGGCATACAGATAGGCCACGGCGCCAGGCTGGCCGCGGTGCAAAAGCAGTTCGCCCAGGGGGATTACCAGCAGACGCAAAACCAGTTAGACCTGGCAATAGAAGGGAACGGGTTCTTGCAGATTCAACTGCCTTCGGGTGAGATGGCATACACGAGGGCGGGTTCACTTCAAAGCGACTCGGAGGGCAGGATATGTACATCCGACGGATACCTGCTCAACCCGAACATCACCATACCTCAAAACGCATCGGCCGTTACTATTGCAACCGACGGCACCATCTCAGTCCAGGTGCCGAACCAGACGGCGCTCCAGCAGATAGGCAGCCTCACCCTGTGGACGTTCCCCAACCTCGGGGGGTTGAACGCGATAGGCGGAAACCTTTACCAACAGACCGACGCCAGTGGGGCCGGGGTATCGGGATCGCCCGGTCTGAACGGTTTTGGCACAGTCGTTCAGGGATACGTCGAGCTGTCCAACGTCAACGTCATGACGGAGATGGTCAACCTGATCATAGGGCAAAGGGCGTATGAGGCCAACTCAAAGGCGATCCAGGCGGCAGACCAGATGCTGCAGATGGCGAATAATGTCAGACAAGGGTAGAACAGCGACATGCGTTCTTCTATGTCTCTTCGTGACGGTTATCCTGCCGTGCAGCGTGTCGGCAGCGACGCTGGAGTCGGAGGTGAGCCGGTTCGTGAAGCAGATGTATGGGGGGAATGACATTGAGATTAACTTCGCCTCTTTGCCGCACCAGGCGAAAGGGGAGGTGAGGGTGAAGACCCTGGGCTTCACCAAGGTGCCGGACGCAAATGGCGACGGGATCTGTCTGGCCGGAATTGAAGAAAAAACAGGGATGGAGGTGAGCGTATATGTGCCTTTCAGGGTGCTCGTAAAGAAAAAGCTTTACGTAGCGAAGCATCACCTCGCGAAGGGCGACGCGATCCACCTTGCGGACCTTGATGAGAAAGAGAGTTTTCTCAATGGCGTGGGGGCGGACTATCCCGCGTGCGTCGAGGAGATAGTGGGCAAGACGACGAAAAAGGAGATACCGGCGGGCGAGATCGTGACGAGTCAACTCCTTGAGTGCGTCATGGCGGTACGAAAGGGAGAATTGGTCAGCATGCGGGCCGAGAACAGCAGACTGATCGTACAGGGGAAGGGCACGGCCCTTGAGAAAGGAAAAGTGGGAGACCTCGTGAGGGTAAAGAGCCCGTCAGGGAAAGAAGTCATCGGTAAGGTGACGGGAAACGACACAGTGGTGGTGGAATTTTGAGGAAAGAAATCACCGGAATGCTTTTGTTCGTATGCCCCTGCCTCCTGGCAGGCTGCATCTCCATTGAGTCTTCCAAGATAGCCAACGAGCCCCTTACCATCTCCAAGGTTTACGAAACGCCGCCTAAAAACCCCCTACCGCCGGAGCCGAAGAACGGAAGCGTCTGGCATGGTAGGCTCACCGACATGTTTAGCGACCAAAGGGCGAGGAATGTGGGCGATATACTGACGGTCAACATCGCCGAGATATCTCAGGCCTCGGAAAGTGCGTCAACGGCCACGACGCGGAAGTCGCAGACGGTTGCGGGTCTTGCCAACTTCTTCGGGCTTGAGAGCAACCCGAACGGCCCGTGGAAGAATTCCTCGACCCTGATAAACGCTAACGCCCCGAACAACGATTTCACTGGCACCGGTGCCACGACCCGCGCCGGGTCGCTCTCCGCCACCATGACCGCGAGGGTGATGGATGTGCTGCCGAACGGCAACCTTACCATCGAGGGCAAGCGCGAGATTTACGTCAACAACGAGAAGAGGGAAATACTGCTCCAGGGTATCGTGAGGCCGAGGGACATAGCCTTTAACAATACGATATCCTCCACGCAGATAGCCGATGCAAAGGTCATCTGTACAGGAATAGGCGTCGTGGCGGACTGGCAGAGGCCCGGGTGGGCAGCACGCCTGTTCAATTATATATGGCCCTTCTAGGGTCGGGGAGTCGGGGTATGACCATGGGCGCAGGAGGAGAGCTACCTGAGGCGGGGGTAAAACGGGTCCGGATGGCGCGCTTTGCACTTGTCGCAGCCCTTCTGAGCGGCGCCCTGTCGGCCGGTGTTCCATCTACGTGCTTTTCGGCGAGGATAAAGGACATTGCCTATGTGAGCGGCGTCAGGCCGAACATGCTTGTCGGCTATGGGCTGGTGGTAGGGCTCAAGCGGACGGGCGACAAGGTGCAGACTATCTTTACCACGCAGACACTCGCGAACATGCTTGAAAAAATGGGGGTCATCGTGAATCCGACGCTGACGAAAATCAATAACGTCGCGGCGGTGATGGTGACCGCCGAGCTGCCGCCTTTTGCGAGGGTCGGCAACAAGATCGACGTGACCATCTCATCCATGGGGGATGCATCGAGCCTGGAAGGGGGCGTGCTCGTGATGACACCGCTGCGGGGCGGGGATAACCAGACTTATGCCGTTGCCCAGGGCCCTATTACGGTGGGTGGGTTCGCGACCGCCGGTCAGGCGGGGTCCGTCCAGAAGAACCATCCTACCGTAGGGAGGATCGCAAACGGGGCCATCGTGGAACAGGAAATCGAATACGCCGCCCTGAAAGGAGAGACCATGGTGATCTCCCTCAAGCGATCCGATTTTACGAACGCGCGCAAAGTGGTGGAGCGTATCAACAACGTCTTCGAAGGGTGCGCTGCTGCCCAGGACGGTGGAACAGTCGCCCTTACCGTCCCGTGGGATCTCAGGGAAAACCCGGTAAAATTCCTTGCTATTATTGAGAATCTCGATATAAAACCTGATAATCAGGCAAAGATCGTTGTCGACGAAAAAACGGGCACCATAGTGATCGGTGAAGACGTGAGGATTGCGACGGTCGGTATATCGCACGGGAATATAAGCGTTCAGATCAAGGAAATGAAAAACGTGAGCCAGCCCCTGCCTCACTCGAAGGGCGGACAAACGGTGGTCACCCCGGAGACGGAGATCAGCGTGGAGGAAGAGAAAGGACATTTTTACTATATGGAGGAGGGGACGAGCATAAAGGAGCTCGTTGACGCCCTCAACGCCATTGGCGTTTCCACGAGGGACGTCATCATCATCCTCCAGACGATAAAGGCGTCCGGGGCCTTGAATGCGGAGCTTGAAGTAATATAATAAGAGGTGCGGCACATGGATTCAGGAACGAAAATCGACGCGTTGACAAAAAGCGGCGCCGCATCGGGCATGCAGGCCGGGAAGCGGCAAGCGATGGAGAAGGCCGCCGAAGGCTTTGAGTCCTTCTTTATATGTAATATGCTGAAGGAGATGGGCAAGGCATCCCAGCTCACCAAGAAGAGCTATGCGGAGGAGACGGAGATGTCGATTTTCTATGAAAAGGTGGCAGATTATCTCTCGAAGAGGGGGATAGGGATAAAAGAGGCAATTATGAAATATCTGTCAAGGACCGGCTAAAGTTTTGCGCATATTCGGCGACATAGGTAAGTAGGAGGTAGTATGCCATGAAAATAGCTAATGACAGCCAAATTGTCCTGCTGAACAACCTGACGAAGCCCTCCTCTATCAAAGGGGGAAGTGATACCCAGGGCAGTTCGCAAAACGTCGCAGGCACAGGGGATAAGGTGGAGCTTTCGGGCTGGAAGGACCAGGTCAACAGCCTCAAGGAACGGGTGAAGGCACTCCCTGACGTGAACGAAGATAAGGTGGCGAGCGTGAAGCAGGCCATAGATTCGGGGACCTACAATGCCAAGGGCGTACTGGTGGCACGGAGCATGATGAAGAGCCAGTTGCTCGACGAGACATTGTGACATGGAAGATGAGAAGCTGATAGGACTGGAGCACGAGGAATTGTCCGTGTTGGGGGAGTTCCTGGGGGCCTTGACGGCCGAGAGGGACGCCATAATCTCCTTCTCTCTTGAGGGTATTATCAGGGAAAACAACAGAAAAGAGGAGATTCTCAAACGGCTTGAATACATCGAGGCCGAAAAGGAGAAGCTTCTTGCGCCCCTGGGCGGCCGCGCCGTGATGGCGGAAAGCGAGGCGTGGAGGTCCCTGGGGGAGCGGCTCGAAGCAAGAGTGAGGGACGTGAAAACCGCGCTGGAGAAGAATATGAAGCTCCTCTCCTTCTCGATGGACCATGTAAAGTCGTCCCTGGAAAAGATCATAGAGTTTATCAACAGGACTTCATATGAAAAGGGAAGGAGCATCTCCATCATGGTATCGCGGAGGGTTTAGTGTCGATATCGTCCATACTCAATATCGCGAAGAGTGCCCTTTCCGCGAATCAGACCGCGATCCAGACCATATCTCATAATATTGCCAACGTGAACACGCCGGGCTATTCGAGGCAGGAGGCCGTTCTGGAGGAAGCGCCACCTACCCCTTCGTCGCTCGGCCTCATGGGGAATGGCGTTGTCGTCGAGCAAATCAAGAGCTACCTCGACCAGAACACCCAGAATTCAATCTCGGCCCAGAACAGCGATCTTCAGGGACAGACGACGGCCGGGACCTACTTGACGAGCATACAGGGCATCTTCAATGAGGATAATTCAAACCTCTCCGCGAGCATCACGCAGTTCTTCAACGACTGGCAGACATTGTCGACAGACCCGACAAGCACTACGGACAAGGAGACCCTTGCCTCGGACGGCCGGAGCCTGAGCAGCGTTGTCAAAGGTATGTACAGCGACCTTACCGCCCTGCAGACGCAGGCGAACGGCGACGTAAATTCGTCCATCAGTGATATCAACACGACGCTTACCTCGATCGCCTCCCTCAATCAGCAGATCGCTCAGAGCCAGGTGGGGACGAGCGAAGCGAATGACTACGTCGACCAGAGGAACCAACTCCTGCAAACACTCTCAGGATATATGAATATCAATTGTGTGGCGGGCAGCAACAACATGGTGACGGTCTTCACCTCTAGCGGCAAGAACCTTGTTCAGGGAAACACCGCCTCCCAGCTCACGCAGGTTCAAAATGAGACAACAGGCTTCACAGACGTGGGTTTGCAGGGCGTATCGGGAAGCGTTGTCGACATCACCGGCGAGACCTCGGGAGGATCGCTCGGCGCCCTCATCACCGCGCGGGACACCACGATCAACGGCTACATAAGCGACCTTAACGGCCTGGCCCAATCCATCACGCAGAACGTGAACTATTTCAGCCAGATGGGCAATGGCGGCACACCGGACCAGGCCACAAGCGCCGGCACCTTTTTTCAGCCGGTCACCGATGGAAATTACGCCGGAAATATGGCCCTGTCCGATCAAATCATGGATGCTTCGGGCAACGTTCAGGTCGATAACGTGATGGCGACTTCTTCAACCACGGATGCGACGGACAATGACGTCGCGCTGGCGATTGCATCCCTTGCAAACGACACGGTTCTCGGTGGGAATACCGTTTCTTCAACCCCCGTTGCGTCGGGCACCGCGGCCCTGGGGATTTCAGGCAGCCTTGCCGTAAACGGTGTGGCCGTTACCATAGGCGCGGGCGACTCCTTCTCCAATATTGCCGCGACCATCAATGGGATCAAAGGCCAGACGGGCGTCTCCGCCTCGGTGACCGATTCGTCGGCCGGTTATCAACTAGTGCTCACGGCGGCCGCGGCAGGCGACCACGTTTCCGTGGTAAACGGAGACCTCGATGCGTCGTCGCAAAGCCTCCTCCAGACGCTCGCCTCGACGTCGCAATCATCGACCACAGCAGCGTTGAATCTCACGGGTGATATCCAACTGGGCCAGGGACAGTCGGTGACGGTCTCGGCCGGTGACAGTCTGCAAACGGTCGTCCACAACATAAACCTCATCACAGGCGCGACCGGTGTGACGGCCTCCATTTCAAATAATGAACTGGCGTTATCAAACGGGTCCGGCCCTATTACGGTTCCCACCGGCACGGTCAGCCAAGCCCTGGGTGTCACGGGCGCCACCTACACCGACTATGAAGCGGGCATCGTCTCCAAAGTAGGGGAGGCGGTGAAGAGCACGACGGACCTGACCACCTATAGTCAGAATACCATGACGTCGCTCCAGGGCCAGCAGGCAACCGAGTCGGGCGTGTCGGTCGATGAAGAAATGTCGAATCTCATCCAGTACGAGAACGCCTACCAGGCGGCTGCGCGCCTCTACACGGTGGCCAGCACCCTTCTGGATACCTTAATGAATGCAGTGGGGGTAACCACAACGTCATGAGAGTAACCGACAGCTTCAGATTTCAAACGTATGCGGCCACGCTCTCCACGCTCGAATCGCAAATGGAGACGCTCACGAACCAGATTGCATCGGGGAAAAAGGTGGCTGTGCCTTCAGACGACCCCGCGAGCTATGCCCAGAACATGCAGATAACGGCCGAACAAAGCCAGAACACCCAGTACGCGAGCAACCTCAACAGCCTCCAGGCGAAGGGCGCCTACTATCAGACGTCGCTCAACTCGGTCGGCGACATCCTGACAACGGTCCAGCAACTGGCGGTCCAGATGTCGTCGGCTACGGTGGACGCAAGCTCCAGAACCGCCGCGGTGAACCAGGTGGATGGCTATATCCAGCAGCTCGTGGCCCTGGGGAACACAAAGGTGGGAGACACGTATATATTCGGCGGGGAGAACGCGAACAGCGCAGCCTACACCCTGAACATCGCCACCAACAGCGTGACGTTCAACGGAACGGACAATGTGGCGAAGGTCGCCGTGAACAGCTCGGCAACGATCGATGCGGGTATTTCGGGCAACACCGTGTTCACCGGGACGGTCAACGGCCAAAACGTGGATATCTTTGCGACACTGCAACAGTTCGGCAGCGACCTCGCAAACAACGATACCACGGCCCTCCAAACGGATATGGCCAACATCGGCAACTGCATTGACCTGACGGCGAACAACCAGGCTAATGTCGGCACGTACACGAAGAATATAAGCAGCCTCCTTACCACGAATACGACGACCGGCACCACCCTCACTCAAACGTCCGACAACCTGGTGGACGTCGATACGGCGCAGGCCTATTCCGATTACACGACCCTGTCAACGGCATACCAGGCAGCCCTGTACACCATGTCGAAAGCCGAGAGCCTGAGCATACTCAACTATCTGCCGGCGTAAGATAAGGAAATGAATGCTCGTCCTATCGAGAAAAACACATCAGTCCATCCTGATCCGGGGAAAAGGCGGGGACATAAGGGTCGTCGTGCTGGAAGGGGAGAAGGGAAGGCTGAGGCTCGGCATAGAGGCGCCCTCGGGATATACGATCATAAGGGAGGAGCTTTTGGGCGAGATAAGGGACGCCAACAGGCAATCGGCCCTGGACGGCCTCGATGCGATCAGGAAGGTTCTGGGTGGCTGTGATGAGTGATATCGCCCTCAAAGGCAGGGTCATAGGGTTCGAAGAAAGCCAGGACTATGCGCTCCGGGACGCCTTCGGCCCGGATTCGCCCTTCCGGTTGCTCAAAAGCCTCGATTCGGCCATCTCCTTCCTCGTCGTCAACCCCTTTTCCGCGGTCGAGGAGTACACCTTCGACGTGGAAGACGATACCCTCGCGGCCCTGTCGCTGGCCGAAGGGGGCATCGGGCACCTTGCGGTCCTCTGCATCGCGAGATACGAGAAAGAGACGTTATACGTCAACCTGAGGTCTCCTCTCCTTGTCAATACGGAAAAAGGCATATTCCTGCAGGTGATCCTGCCGAACGAAGGGTATCCGGTCTCGCTCCCGGTCGCGATAAAGGCATAGATCTCGCCCCTCTTCCAAAATTTCCCCTTAAGTATCTTTCATACCCGTCGATAATATGATCATGGAAGGACAGGAGGTGACAAAAAGCGATCCTTCCGGACCATGGCATGACGCCAAATAAAAACTAAACATGGAGGTTTGAAATGTCTTTAACACTCAACACAAACGTTTCTTCGTTGAACACACAAAACTGGCTGACTACCAACTCTGCGACCCTGTCAAAGGCAACCGAGCAGCTCTCATCCGGCTATCAGCTCAATAGCGCGTCCGACGACCCCGCGGGCTACGCCATCTCCTTTAAGCTGGGCACGAAATCCGCGGTGCTCCAGACAGCGATCAACAACGCGAACCAGGGCACAGCCATGCTCCAGGTGGCCCAGGGCGCCATGCAGCAGATCGGCAATATCCTTACCCAGTTGAAGCAGACCGCCACAGAGGCGGCTTCCGCGAACGACGGCGACACCTCCTCTCTTACTTCTCTCGACAACCAAAGGGCGGCCCTGCAGACCGAGATCGACAACATTAATACGAGCACCCAGTACAACGGGGCCAATATCTTCGGCACAGGCAATACCTACGTGGCCACAGACACCCCGCTTACCGGTCTCGCGGGAGTCGATGTTTCCGGTTATAGCGCGGCCTCGGGCGCCGTATACACCGTAAGCGCCACGGCCGATTCCGTGACACTGACGAGCAATGCCGCGGGCACCCCTTCCCAGACCCTCGCCAACGTCGCGCCAACCGGCTTGAACACCAGCACGCTCAACTTCTCGCAGTTCGGCATTAACATTACCGTGAACGCGGAGCAGGCGACCCTGGGCGGTACTATCACGGTCACGGCGGGCGCAGGCGCCCTTAAGTTCCAGGTGGGTGATGTGGCCAATGCGAGCAACCAGGTCGCGGTGACCCTGGGCCAGGTCAACAGCGCGACGCTGGGTCTTGCCGGCAGCCTCACGAGCCAGGCCAACGCGGCAACGTACATGGGGCAGGTCGACGCTGCGGTCAAGGCCCTTAACACCGACGAGAGCGCCGTCGGCGCCGCCCAGAACCAGCTCAGCTACCAGACGGCCAACCTGCAGACCATGCAGACGAACACTGAGGCGGCCGAGTCGGCTATCAAGGACACGGACTACGCATCGGCGATGTCCACCTTCGCTTCGTCCCAGATCGCGACCCAGGCGGACGTGGCCATGCTTTCCCAGGCCAATAGCATTCCACAGCAGATCCTCAGCCTCATCAAGAACGGATAACCGGAGACATGTACTCCTTGTCCCCTTCCCATAAGGAAAGGGGACAAGGAGTTTTTTTTAAGGACAGGGGCGCGTAATCGGCGGCAGGTTTTGCAAAAAAAGGCGGCCTGAAACTTGCATGAGTTGAAGGCAAAGTATGCGCAAGCCCCGTGCCGGTAGACGCGGGAAGCATCGAAAGCGAAGGAGGATATGAGATGTCATCAACGTCATCGACGTCGCCATCGGTCAACCTCACCGGTCTCGTGAGCAACACGGACTGGCAGAGCCTTGCTTCCGAGATAAACGCAAACGCGTTGACGGCGGCAGAGACCCCTGTAAACAACGATATAACAGCCCAGCAGAACCTCCTGTCCGCCTGGCAGTCCTTCAATACCACGCTTTCCGCCCTTACGAGCTACATCAGCACGAACAACCTCAACGCGGCCAGCGGCTACCAGGCATTCACCGGGTCCCTGACCTGCGCGGACTCCTCCATCACGCCGTCGAATGTGCTGAGCGCAACCACCGGGACAGGCACCATTGCGGCCGGCACCTATTCCATAGAAGTGTCGAAACTCGCGGCTGCCGAACAGATCGCATCCGATCCGCAAACGTCGAGCGACAGCGCCCTTGGGCTCTCGGGTGATATGGTAATAAACGGCACGACCGTGTCCGTCGCATCGACGGATACGCTCTCCGATATCGTCACGAATATAAACGCCGCTGACGCGGGGGTGAACGCCTCGCTGCTCAACCTATCGACGGGGTCCTGTTTGACCATCGAGTCGAACGGCACGGGCTCCTCCAGCATAACCCTGGCGGACGGCACCGGCTCGACCGTGTTGGAATCCCTGGGCCTCGTTTCCGGCGGTGAGCCGAAGAACCTGATCCAGTCAGGGCAGAATGCCGCCTTTACGCTTGACGGCTACAGCATGACCTCCGCCTCGAACACCGTCACCGGGGTGATCCCCGGGGTCACGCTCACCCTGACGGGCACCAACTCGACCGCTATAGACTTGAATATCACCCAGGACACCTCAGGCCTGAGCACCGACGCGAGCACCCTCGTCAGCGACCTGAGCAGCATCCTCACGTACATAAACAGCCAGAATACCTACAGCGCCTCCTCTTCTTCTTCATCATCATCATCCACGTCGAACGTGCTCATGGGCAACCCGACCCTTGACGGGATAAAAAGCTCCATATGCGATACACTGCTCGGGAACATAACAGGGAACTCGACGTACACGACGGCCAACTCCATCGGCATCACTTTCGGCACGGGCGGCACGCTGAGCCTCGACTCTACCACGTTTTCCGCGGCCCTGTCGGCCAACCCGACAGAAACGATCAATGCCATCGAATCCCTGAGCAAGACCCTTTACACTAATCTTAACGCTTATGTGGACCCTACGACGGGTGTCCTGACATCCTTGCAGAGTTCCATCAGCGACAAGATCACCCAGGACAACACACGACTGACGCAGGTGGAGGCCCAGTGCGCCCAGCAGGCGCAGGTGATAACGAATGAGTTCAACAATCTCGAGGTGGTCATCGAGCAGGCGAACACGACGAAAACCTGGCTCACCGACGAGATGAACGCAATGACAGGCACGCCCGGTACAGCATCAACATCATCGACTTCGTTTTAGGGGCCCCATGAATCCATACAGCGCTTACGCCGCCGCCACTATGATGACGAACGAGCACGACAAGGGGAAAATACTCCTCACTGTGCTCGAGACCCTCACCAGGAAGATTGAAGGAGTGAAGACGCTCATCGCGCAAAAGAAATACGAGAAGAAGTACGAGGAGCTGACTCGAATCGTTCAAGCCCTCCAGATCCTCAATGCGTCGCTCGACATGTCCCTCGGCGAGATACCGAAAAACCTCTCCCTCCTCTACGATTATCTCATGAGGCGGCTGCAGGAGGTCCACGTAAGCCTCGACGTCGGGACCCTGGACGAATGTAAATCCATTCTTGCGACCATATCGGATGGTTTTGCAGAGGCCTATCGAACGCAGAAGAAAAGGACTCGTCCTGCGGCCGGTGTTGAAACGCTAGTTTCAGGGAGAACGGTATGAGTTTTGCATACATATCTGCATGGGCAGAGACAGAGGACCGGAAGATAAGGAAGAGATACTCAGCGCCAGGAGCCTCATGAGAGACGTGACGGACGTGAACATGAAGAGAATTCGCGCGAGGCTCGCGGAGCGTGTTACCGCCGATTCCTCTATCTTCTTGCGGCATCAGGCATGCAAAGACAAAGGTCAGGGCAAAAACCGATGACCGGGGCCGACCAGGAAATAGTAAGGGAATTCGTCCGATTGAGCCGCGAGGCCCAGAAAGAGCGGAGCAGGGAGAGGCTTATCGACCTGCTTATGGAAAGGGGCAGGCTTATCTTCGATACCCAGACGTCCGGGCGCCGGCTCAACCTCCCTCTCCATGAGCTGAAGGAATGTCTCGAAAGAGAGGTCGATCTCCTATCCCGTCTAGAGTACGAGAGGCAGAAGCTCCTGGCCCAGATGGAAGATCTTTCGAAGAGCATGAACGCCGTGCACAAATACCGGGCAAAATTTCCGTTCCCCCCGATGCCCGTCTTCTTCGATACAACCACATAGAACCGTCTTAAGTTTTAAGTTATCAGGCCGATAAGTAGACTAGAGGGCCGACTATGACTGTGTCTGACTACCAGATCAACAGCGTCATCAAGACCTACATGAAGAACATGAAGATCAGGATGGGTCATGGTGACAACGGGTGCGAACTGCCGCCGGAAGAGGACAATGTCATTATATCGGAAGAAGGGATGAAAAGAGTGCTCTTTGAGAGAATAGGAGAAAACATGACACAGAGATTAAGAAGACATGACCAGGAAGGATGAGCCGTTCAGCATACTTATAGTAGACGATAACCGCGAGATCAGAGGCATTCTCGAAGAGTATCTCCGAGAAGAAGGCTATCTTGCGCAAGGGGCCGCCGACGGAAAAGAGGCGCTGGCAAAATATGCTGAAACGCCTTTCGATCTCATCATTACCGACCTGAACATGCCTGGGATGACCGGCATAGAGTTGGTCAAGGAGATCGCCAAGGGTGAAAACACAACCGAATTCATTATCATTACCGGTTATGCGTCCCTCGACAGCGCCATAGAATCGGTGAAGGCCGGGGCTTTCGACTATTTGGTGAAGCCTTTCAGGATCGAAGAGCTGAAGGTGGTAATTAAGAACGCGAAAGATAAAATAGTGCTGAAGAAGGCAAACAAGCAGTTGTTCGATAAGCTGAGGAGTTTCTATTTCGAGATATCGAGATACCGCAAATGGCTGGACGCGGAACAAATAGAGCGCTTTACCGACGGCGGGCTGATGGATGAACTCTGTGTGGATGAATGCAGCCTTCCTGAAGCGGAAGAGAAATAACGATTAAGGCTTAAAGTGTAGAGGTCGATCCAATGATCGAAGGTTCCAAAATTCTTCTTGTAGATGACAGTCCTGATATTATTCAGCTTATCTCGGACTTCCTTGCTCCCTATAGCTGTGAAGTCTATAAGGCCTCGACGGGAAAACAGGCTATTGATTTGCTCTCGGGCAAAGATGTTGAAATTGTGATACTCGACGTAAAACTGCCCGATACGGACGGCATCTCCCTTCTGGACACGATAAGGCTTCAGGACCCGACCATTGCCGTCGTCATGATCACCGGGTATAACGATCCGGATATGATCATTGAGGCAATGAAAAAGGGTGCAAGCGATTTTCTGATGAAGCCCTTTTCCATCGACAAGCTTTTGCTGGGGATCATGAAAGTCCAAAAACAGAGAGAGCTTCTCCTGGAAAAAAATAGCATCCTGTCAGATCTGGAGGACAGCAGGAAGATCGAGGTGCTCAATCGCCAGCTTCAGGGCAAGATCGCCGAGCTCACCAAGATGTATCATATATCGAATACATTCAATTCCCTGAGTATATTTGACGATATCTATGAAAAAACCGTGCTGGTGGTGAAAGAGGTCCTGAATTCGGCCGTGTGCGGCTACTATATAGTGGATCACGAGAACCACCAGCTTATCCTTTACAAGACGCGGACAACCCGGGATGGAGGCACCGAGAGAAATATACCCATTTCATCAGTGTTGATGGAGGAAGTCAGCTCCGGGAAGAGACATTTCCTGTTGGACAATAAAATATTCTTCTCGCTCATAATAAAGGGAGAATGGGTAGGCGCCATCATGATGGGGGGCAAGTCAAACGGGGGCGCCGCGAAGAACGGCTTCAGTCGGGATGACATAGATTTCCTGAGGATGATAGCGGACAAGGCCTCCACGCAGATCGAAAACAGACTGCTTTACGAAAGTCTTTTCGAGGGCGTCCTTCACACGCTCACCTCTCTGATCGTCGCTATCAACAGGCGGGACATGTACACCGAAGGCCACTGCAGGCGCGTCGCAGAAATGTCGCTTCTCCTTGCAGACGCCCTTGGCGCAACCGATTATGACAAGGATGTAGTGCGGATTGTTGCTCCCATACACGATGTAGGCAAAATCGGGATTCCCGATTCAATCCTCCTGAAAAAAGGCGGGCTGACCGACGATGAATATACTCTCATGAAGAGCCATTCGGTCTATGGCGAGGAGATCATAAACCGTTTCGATATCCTGGCGAACGAAGCCATGATAACGAGGCATCACCACGAGAGGTTCGACGGCGCCGGCTATCCCGACCATCTTAGTGGAGAAAATATCCCGTACTCTTCCAGGTTGATTGCCCTTTGCGATACCTGTGATGCCATGATGACGGACAGACCATACAGGAAGGCTCAGACAAAGGAGGAAGTATTGGCGGAGATCAAAAAATGCAGGGGAAAACAGTTCGACCCGGATATGGCGGACTGTTTCATGGAGATGATCGGCAGTGACTTCCGCAGAGATTGAAAGACGCGAATTTTTCAGGATAAGCGACCATCTGCTTCTGGAATTTAAAGAGGTAAGCCGCCAGGAATCCCTGGTACTGGAAAAGACCCTCAGAGGATCAGACTCTTTTCCCGACCTTCCGGGGCCCGGTGCCGCCGCGCTGCCGGAGGTCGCCGCTTTTCGAAATAATGTGCTGTATGCCTATTTGGAGCATATTGACAGGAAGCTGGACGCGGTAATTGAGATGCTGTCCGATAGGGACGGCTGCTTTCAAAGCGCGTACGTCGACGTCACGATAAGCGGTGCGGGCCTGATGTATTGTTCCGCCGCGAAACTGGAAGAAGGGGCCTACCTGGAACTCCGCATCGGGTTGCCGCCCTTTTCCGGTCGACGCCTAAGGGCACTCGGCAGGGTAGTGCGGGTCAACCCCGTGAGAGCAGAGAATGGAGAAGGGTGGGAGACAGCCGTAAGCTTCGCGGCCATAAGCGAAAAAGACCGGGATGCCTTGGTTGGTTACATTTTTTCGAGGGAGAGAGAGTGCCTGAGGACGAAGCAAGTACCCTAGGCGAGCGGAAAACCTATGGATATTACAACCATTGTCGGGCTGTTTATGGGGATTGGCGCCGTGGTTGTCTCCTTTCTCATGGAGGGCGGCCACCTCTCGGCGCTCATTCAGGCGCCGGCCATGATCCTGGTTATCCTCGGCACTTTCGGAGCGGCGACCATTACCACTTCCTTCGACCGGTTGCGCAACCTTCCGAAGCTCTTCAAAATCATCCTCTTCGAAAAGAAGCTCGACCCGCTGCCGTTGATCGACTTTATCTTCACACTATCACAAAAATCGCGCAAAAACGGCCTGTTAAGCCTTGAAAAGGATCTCCCCAAAATTCACGATTCCTTTCTCAGGAAAGCAGTCCAGCTTGCCATAGATGGTTTTGAAACAACGAAGATCAAGGAGATCCTCGAAATAGAGATGTCTTACATGCATGAGCGGCACAAGATAGGCTCCGCGTTTTTCCAGAAACTTGGCGGATTTTCACCGACTCTCGGAATAATGGGGACGGTCCTTGGTCTTATCCATGCCCTTGGAAGCATGGAGGATAGCTCGAATATGGCATCCGCGATTGCCGAGGCCTTTATTGCGACCCTGTGGGGGGTTGCAATGGCCAACCTTATCTATCTGCCTATTTCGGACAAACTTAAGGCAAAGCACCAGGATGAAGTGATCTATCTCGAGATAATAAGCGAAGGGATTGTCTCCCTTGCCATGGGCGACAACCCGAGGGTGATCAGGATGAAGCTCCTGTCCTTCCTCCTTCCCGACCAACGCGCTGGAGAAAAATCATGAGAAAGAGAAAGAGCGAGGATGAGCATGAGAACATGGAGCGATGGCTCATCACCTACGCCGATCTTATCACGCTCCTTTTAGCCTTCTTCATCATGATGTATACGTTTTCCAAGCAGGACTCCCAAAGGCACCAGGAGGTAGCGGAGCGCCTGAAGGCCATATTCAGGGGAGGATCGAACGTTCTCAAAGAAGGGGCCCCCAACGGTCGGAATGGGGTCAATACATCGCCCGGGCCGGCAGGGACCGGCCGGGAGATTGAGAAGGAGTTGGAGGAACAGATCGCGGCCATGGCGGACGCGAACAATGAGGGGCAGAAGATTTCGGTCTTCAGGGATGAGAGGGGCATTGTCATCCGCATAATGGACAGGGCCTTTTTCGATGGGGGGAAGGCAGAGCTGAAAGAGACGGCGAAAGGCGCATTGCGGAAGATCGCCCCGATACTGGAGAAGAGTAACAACCACGTGAGGATCGAGGGGCATACGGACGACGTGCCGATCAGTACCGCGGAATTCAGGTCCAACTGGGAGCTTTCGACGAGAAGGGCCACGGAAGTGGTGCGCCACCTGATAGAAAAGTATGGGTTTCAACCCAGCCGGATCTCGGCGTCGGGCTACGCGGAATACCGGCCGGTCGCGCCAAATGACACCGACCAGAACAGGGCCCTGAACAGAAGGATAGAGATCATCCTGCTCGATGCGTCAAAAACCGACAAGTAGACGTGTAGAGTTTTCAAACGATAGGTTGCCCTGGCATCTTGGTTGACACCCCTGCCTGGAGCGAATATATTTCTCCTATGGATGGAGAGAGCATAATCGTGCACTGCCCGCAATGCGGGGCAAAGAACCGCATCCCGGCGAACAGATGGGGCGACAACAGGGCCGTGTGCGGCCGCTGTAAGTCCTCACTGCCCCCTTCCAGGTTGTTTCCCGACAGGCCGGTCTCGATATCGGACCATGCCTTTGCGAAAGAAGTCCTCGGTTTTGAGGGGCCGGTGTTAGTCGAATTCTTCTCACCCCGGTGCGGCCATTGCCAGAGGCTCGTGCCCGTCCTGGACGAACTCGCGTCGGTGTACGCGGGTCGTGTGAAATTTGTCAGGCTTAACATCGATCAGAATAGCATGATAGCTTCCCAACAAGGCGTCAACGGGACTCCGACCCTCTTTTTCTACAACCGCGGCAGGCTTGTCGACCGTGTGGTTGGTGCCGTACCGCGCTCGGAGCTCGTGAGACATCTGGATAGTCTTACGAGCTGACGGGCTCGGCCTGCCCGTTTTTCTACATGCCCATGTTGGAGAGGATATGGGCAATTGAGTTCACTATCCTGACCAGTTCTTCGTGCGTTCTCTCGAAACCATCGATGGAGGAGGTCAGTCCCTTGATCGAGAGGTGCACCAACTGTTCGTTCCTTTGACCCCTGGTTGCCTCATGTGCCGATACCTGGGTAAAGCCCGTGATGCTTTCCGCCTCCTCCGGATGGGTCTTTGACAGGTCGAGCACTTCTGTTTCCAGCGTCGAGAGGAGCTTTAAAAGCTCCTGTTTATCTTCTTCCCGCATGGAATCAGCATTCTTGACCTTGCTTTCTATGCTTTCTATCGTCGTCTTGATCATTCGTCGCTCCTTACACGTTTGTTTCTGTGCTGCCTCCGCTCATACCAAGTCGGCCTCGAAGGTAGCTCGGTATTGGCCGGGACGGGACCTCAAAACTCTCCCAGGGGCCGGCGGACGGCAAAGTTGAAGGGCTCAACAACGAGCGCTTTGTACATAGGGCCGGTTGTTCCGCTCGCAACGGCTAAGGGCGTGGCGATGATACCGATGCCGGTGCCCACGGCGAGGCCGATGAAGCTGAGAGGCCGCACGAGTATAAGGTCCATGATCATGAACCCTTGGGGTGGGGGCGGGGCGGATGCCTCCTGGTACGGCGAGCCCGTCGTTTCCATCAGGCGGGTGCTTTCGTTTTCGTCCGCTCCGTAGAGGGACGGCATTGCGCACAGAAGGAGCAAAAGAACGGTGAGGCCGGCTAATCCTCTTCTCATGGGGAACCTCCTTGTCTTGCTTCTTTTCAAATGAGCTCCTGATACGGGCATCCTTCTATGCCCGTGGCTAGGCGTCCGTCGTCAATACACGATGTCCTGAGGCGGCAGCACACGCGCCAGATTCCTCCCGAAACTCTCGATATCCCTGAAATGCATGGCGTTCCAGCCCTGTGCCGCCGCTCTTCTCACATTGTTTTCATTGTCGTCGATAAACAGAATCTCTTCGGGCTTTCTGTGAAGCATTGCTGCCACATCATGAAAAAGGGAGGGTTCACGTTTGCTCTTCCCGAGATGATAGGAGTTGAGCACGCGGTCGAAGCGGCGGGAAAAACTGGTGGCCACCTCTATCTCATCGAGCCAGTCCGTCTGGTCGCTCAGTATACTGACTTCGAAGCCTTGTGTCCAAAGCCGGTCCGCCGCATCCAGCATATTCGGTCGTAGGACGAAGCGTGAGATAATCTCCTCCCGAAGGTCGACGTCCGTGCCCTGAACGCCCGTGGCCCGCCTGACCGCATCCCAGTATGCGCGCTCCGGCGCATGGCCCGTAACGTATCCGGTTTCATAGATGAGCTCGCGGGCAACAGCAAAGAACCGTTCTGGGTCGAGTCCGTTCTTGGCTCCTATGGCGCGGAGGCCCTCCTTGAAGCCCTCTTCGGCAATGACGCCGCCGAAATCGAATACGATCGACGTGATCATGAACACTTCTTCCCGGATGGCCCCACCCCTTTGCGTCTCGGACAGCCCCCTGAGTATCGGCGAAAGGCCGCACCAGGACTTCGATGAGGCGCTATAAGTATTATAGCACGGTGCAGGCCGAAAGCGAGAGAGATGACTAAAAGAAAGTCAGGGCTCCCCCGGCCCTGCTTTTCGCACCTGATTCACTCTCATGCACCAAACAACGCTTCGCAGGGGGAGATTTCCGGATATGCGGTTGGCCGACCGAAAGAAGAATAGAAATGGAAAGAGCTATGGCGCGAGGGAGATCCGGCCGATGAGTGCGATCAGCGCGCCGGGGTAGACACCCCACCAGATGAGGAGGATAAAGAGCAGTATCATCACGGCCCGCCCTTTGAGGGCCGCCGGGGTGAAGGCAGGCGTGGGCCGCGCATTTTTATAGAGGGCGGCAATGACCCGCAGGTAGTAGAAGAGGCCGATTGCGCTGGTGACGACCAGGACGATCACCGGCAGCCAGTGGAAAGAGCCGACGCCCGCCACGACAATATACGCCTTTCCGATGAACCCCGCGGTGAGCGGCATCCCCGCCAGCGACAGGAGCATGAGTGTGAATGTGCCCGCAAGCCAGGGCCGCCGCCAAAAGAGCCCCTCGTAATCCTCGATCGCGTCGGCGTCCCGCACCGAAGGGGAGAGCAGGGTCACCACACCGAAAGCTCCCAGGGTCGTGACGAAATATGCGACGAGGTAGTAGGTCACGGCCATCACCCTAAAAGGACCGGTGGAGATGAAAGCCACCAGGAGATAGCCGAAATGGGCTATGGAGGAATAGGCGAGGAGTCGCTTGATGTTGCGCTGAAAAAGGGCAAGCAGGTTCCCCGCGGCCATGGACGCGACGGCGATGACCGTAAAGACGAGGAGGATATTGGGGTGGTCCCGGAGGCTCACATCGGTGAAATAGCGCAGGAAGAGGGCAAAGACGGCGCCCTTGGAAACCGTGGCGATGAAGGCGGTCACCGGGGCGGGCGCGCCTTCGTAGACGTCGGGCGTCCACATGTGGAAGGGGACGACCCCAAGCTTGAACCCTATGCCGGCGACAAGGAACACCATCCCTGCCATGGCTGCGGTCCGGCCGTCGACAAGGCCGCTTATCTTAGGGCCGAGCAGGGCGAATTCCATCGTGCCTGTCAGACCGTAGATGATCGCCATGCCGTACAGCAAAAACGCCGACGACACGCCGGACACGATCAGATATTTGATAGCCGCTTCCGTGTGAGAGGGCCTGGCGCGCAGGTAGGCGATCAACGGGTACAGGGAGATGCTCAGCACTTCGAGACCCAGAAAAAAGGAGACGAAATGGCGGGCGTTGATGAGGGCGAGGGCCCCGAGCAGTGCACCCAGCAGGAGGAGGTAGAATTCCTCCGGGGCTGTGTCTCGTCCCTTCAGGTAGTCGTAAGAGAGGACGGCCACAAGAAACCCCGCGGCCAGCACGAGGGCGCTCATGACGAGGGCAAAGCCGTCAAAGAGGAAGAGGAGGCCCGCTTGAGCGGGGATGAGGGGTAGAAGGGCGACAAGACCGGCCAGGGCCGCGAGGATGCCCGCCAACGTCAGGCAGAAGGTGGTCCTGTGGCTCCGATGGACCGAGATCGCGACCATGGAGACCACCAGGGTTGCGGCAATGATCATAAGCGGCAGCAAGGGAAGGAGGGGAAAAGTCACTTCCGCCTCCATGGGGGCAGGGTGTCGCCGGGCTTCATTTCCGTATGAGGCCGGGTCACGGTCTTGGCCACAGACGCCTTACCCTTTTCTACCCGGTCGATAAAGGGCTGCGGACAGAGGCCGAGCCACAAAAGGGGGACCATCATCAGCGTCATTATACCCATCTCGCGCATCGAAAGGTCCGGGACTTTCCAGCCTCCTGTGTTTTCGCCGAAGAATATGCGCTGCATCATGCGGAGGGCATAGGCGGTGGAGAAGACGAAGCCCGACGATGCGGCGATTGCCAGGCCCGGGTGTGCCGGCCAGAGGCCGAGGACGACCATGAATTCGCCCACGAAATTGCCCATCCCGGGTAAGCCTAGGGAGGCGAGGGCAAAGAACATCGACGCGCCGCCTAGGCGGGGTGCGACCGGCCAGAGGCCGCCCATACGGCTTAAGGAGCGGGTGCGAAGCCGCTCCTGTAGCACACCGGCGAGTATGAAGAGCGCCCCCGTGCTGAGCCCGTGGGAGACAATCTGGATCATGGCGCCCTGGAAGGCGAGACCATTCCCGGCAAAGAGCCCGAGGAGCACAAAACCCATATGACTGACGCTCGTGTATGCGATGAGGCGCTTCACGTCGTCTTGGCTGAAGGCGAGGAGCGCGCCGTAGAGCACCCCGACAACGCCGAGCACCATCAGGGGCATGGCTACGCCCTGTGCCTCCGAGGGGAAGAGAGGGATTGAAAAACGGAGCAGCCCGTAGGCCCCGGTCTTGAGCAGAAGGCCGGCAAGGATGACGCTGCCTGCAGTCGGGGCCTGGGTGTGGGCGTCCGGCAGCCAGGTGTGGAAAGGCACGGCGGGCAGTTTCACCAGAAAGGCGGCGAGGAACCCGAGCTGCAAAAGGAGGGCAACCGGCGCAGGCATGGGCGTATGGAGCAGGGGCTCGTAGTCGAAGGTGTAGACGCCCGTGGCGCGCCCGTGGGCAAAGTAGAGGCCGATAATAGAGGCGAGCATGAAAAGGCCGCTGAGTTGTGTGAAGAGAAAGAATTTGACGGCGGCCCGGAAGCGGTCCTCATGGCCCCAGAGACTAATGAGAAAATACATGGGCACGAGCATGAACTCCCAGGCAAAATAGAAAAGGAAAAGGTCGAGGCTGAGGAACACGCCGAGCACGCCGGCGATGGTCCAGGTGAGGCACAGGTGAAAAAACCCCATCCTCTCCGTGATCTCGTTCCAGGACGCGCACGTCCCCATGCAGCCGAGGAAGGCGGTCAGAGTGATAAGGACCAGGCTGGTCCCGTCGACGGCCAGGTGGAAGCTGACGCCGGGGAGGAGGACCCACGGGGCCTGAAAGGAAGCGAGCCATGGGCCGGGCGCGCCCGGCTGAGGCAGCAAGCCGAGCGTGAGGCAGGCCGTGAGCAGGAAATCGATGGCGAGGGTGATGAGGGAGACCCACCGGGGCAGTTTTGCGCTTAAAGGCTCGGTGAGCCACGCGATGATCCCTCCGCAGACAGGAATAAATAGTATGGCCGCCAGTATCACAGGAACACCGCCATCGCGATAAAAACCGCCCCGCCGAGGGCTATCCCCATCACGTACCAGCGGACCTTCCCTGACTGGGTCGCGACGAGCATCTTCGACCCGAGTCCCGTTACCCGCGCCGAGGCGCGAAAGGGTAGATCGATGAAATCGGTCCTGTTAACGCGGGCGAGCCAAAAGAAAGGGCCGACGAAGAGGGCCTGGTAAAGCCTGTCGAACCCCCAGCCCGACAACAGGAACCCGTGGAGGGCCGCGACCAGGGGCCTGCGGGTCAGGGCCGCGGCAAATGGGGTCCGCGCCCAATAGAGGAGAGCGGCAGCCGCGATGCCGAGGATCGGAACGGATGCGGCGACGGCCTGCACGGAAAGCCCGACGGGCCCAAGCCGCGCACCGGGAAGGACCGAAGCGGCAAGGCCGCCGAAGATAACCGGCAACAATCCCGCGCCGATGGAAAAGACCGCGAGGACCACAAGGGGGAGCGTCATGGAGAGGGAGGGCTTACCGCGCGCGCCAACCTGCTTTTCAGGTCCCAGGAACGCCACGAATACCACGCGGAAGGAGTAGACCGAGGTGAGGAAGGCGCCCGTGACGCCCGCGGCCCAGAGCCACGCGCCGCCACGCGCCGATAACCAGGCCGTCCGCAGGATCAGCTCCTTGCTGTAAAACCCCGCGGTGACGAAGGGCAGGGCGGAGAGCGATGCCGCGCCTATGAGGAACGTCCAGAAGGCCATGGGCAGGGTCTTCCTCAGCCCTCCCATTTTGAAAATGTCGTGCTCGTTGTCAAGTGCCTGGATCACGACCCCGGCGCTCAGGAAGAGGAGGGCCTTGAAAAAGGCGTGGGTCACGAAGTGAAAGATGGCGGCGGACCACGCGCCTAACCCCAGGGCCAGGAACATGTAGCCCACCTGGCTCATGGTCGAATAGGCGAGGACGCGCTTTATGTCCTTCTGCACGAGGGCGCTTGCCCCGGCGATAAGGAGCGTGACGCTGCCGATCAGGGCGACCACGAGCAGGACATCGGGTGCGAGCATGAAGAGCGGATGCATTCTCGCGATCAGGTAGACACCAGCCGTTACCATGGTGGCCGCGTGGATGAGGGCGCTCACCGGCGTGGGACCGGCCATGGCGTCGGGTAGCCAGGTCTGGAGCGGGAGCTGGGCCGACTTACCGACCGCGCCGCCGAGGAGCAGGGCCGCCGCCACCGATGCCGCGAGCGATCCTGGGGCCCACAACCGGCCCGCCCGTAGGGCGATCTCCTGTATCTGAAGGGTGCCGAGGTTTGAGGCGAGCAGGAAAAGGCCGATAATGAGCGCGGTATCCCCGATGCGGGTCACCACGAAGGCCTTGATCGCCGCACGGCTGTTTGCCGCTTCCCGGCACCAGAAGCCGATGAGGAGGTAGGAGCACAAGCCCACTCCCTCCCATCCGAGATAGAGCAAGAGCAGGTTGTCCGCGAGCACGAGGATGAGCATGGCGCCCACGAAAAGGTTCATATAAGCGAAGAAGCGGCTATAGCCGGCATCCCCTTCCATAAATCGGATAGAGTAGAGGTGGATGAGAAAGCCGACGACGGTGATAACCACGACCATCACGAGAGAGAGGCCGTCGAGGTAGAAGCCGATACCGGGCGCAAGGCCGCCCGCGGTAAACCAGGTCCAGAGGGTCCGGGAATAGCTAATCGAGCCGGGTGGACGGGCATGGGCGAAACCGGCCAGCATCATGAGGCCGGCGGCCATCGAAAGACCCACCGAGCCGCAGCCGACAGCGGCGATGGCGCCTGTCTTCAGCCTCCCGCCGAGGAGCGCCAGGGTCAGAAAGCCTGCCAGGGGCAGTACCGGGATAAGCCACACGAGATCTGGCACTTTTAGCCTCTCAGGGAACGCGCGCTATCTATATCGACGTCTCTCTGCCAGTGATAAAGCCAGAGAACCAGGGCGAGACCTATGGAAACCTCGGCAGCAGCCACCCCCAGCACAAAAAGGAACATCACCTGGCCGTCAGGCGCGGCAAAGCGCGCCGCCGGCGATCACAAAGGCGAGCCCGGCCGCATTGAGCATGATCTCCAGGGAAAGGAGGATAAAGACCGCGTCCCTGCGCACGAGGACGCCCGCGAGGCCGAGGAAGAAGAGGACGCCCGCGAATATCATGCCGTGCTCGAAGGGAATTTGCGCACTCATCTCCCCCCTCCCGCATCCTTTGATTTTTCCCCTTTCCCGAGGTGGTAGGCCAGGTGGAAGGCGCCTATCAGACCGACCAGCAAAAGCATCGAGACAAGCTCCACCCCCAGGAGGTACGGGCCCAGCAAGGAGGCGCCCACCTGAGCGGGCGTCACCTCTACGGGCGTGGTAAGCGCGGCCACTGTGCCGGCCATCACGTACAGGAGCTCGCCGAGGAGGACGGCGGTCAGGATTGCCGGGCCGATCCACGCTCCAAAACGGAGCCATTGCCGCTCTTGCAGCGGCGCGCGCGCACCCGTGCTCAGGATCATCACCACAAAGACAAAGAGTACCATGATCGCGCCGGCGTAGATGATCACTTCCATGGCTGCGGCAAAGGGCGCGCCAAGGAGGAGAAGGATAAGCGCCGCGGCCAGCAGGGAGACCACGAAGTAGAGGAGCGCGTGGATGGCGTTAAGGCGCGTGATCACCATAAAGGTGGCGACAACCGCAACCGCGGCGGCCACGTAAAAAGCAACGGTCATTGCGTCATCCCCTTACCCTCTCTCCCAGAATAGTGCACCCAAACCTCCGTTGAGACCGGCCTCCCCCCTCTCTCATGGCAGGAGGCTCCTTATGTCTATGGGCGGCTCGTCGTCGATGCCTTCCCCTGTCTTTTTACCCTCGATTGCCGCGCCCGAGACGTGGTAAAACGCATAGTCATGGTATTTGCCGGGTCCGCTTATGAGCAGGTCCTCCTTTTCGTAGACAAGGCTGTCCCGCTTCCATTCGCCCATCTCGAAGTCGGGGGTGAGCTGGATCGCGTAGGTCGGGCAGGCCTCTTCGCAAAAACCGCAGAAGATGCACCGGGAAAAATTGATGCGGAAGAACGCGGGATAACGCCTGCCGGATGCGTCCTGCGCCGCCTGCATGGCTATGCAGTCGACGGGACATGCCGCCGCGCACAGATAGCACGCGACGCACCGCTCTTTCCCGGATGTGTCGCGTGAGAGGATGATCCGCCCTCTCCAGCGCGCAGGCATTCGCGGCCTCACCTCCGGATAGAGCACGGTCCTGCGTGGATAAAAGGCGTGCAAAAAAACCTTCCAGAGTGTCCGTATGATGCTCCACATACTTATACCTCACCGAAAAAATGCGAGCACTATCGCTCCCGTCGCGAGCAGGTTCAAAAGGGCCAGAGGCAGCAGCACCTTCCAGGCGAGCGCCATGAGCCGGTCGTACCTCGGTCTCGGCAGAGCCGCCCGCATAAGGACAAAAAAACAGATAAAGGCGCCTGTCTTCAGGGAGAACCAGACGATGCCTGGAAGCACGGGACCCCTCCAGCCGCCGAAAAACAGAAGCGTGATAAAGGCCGAGATCAGCGTAACCCCCATGTACTCGCCCACAAAAAACATGCCGAACTTAAGCGAGGAGTATTCCGTGTGATAGCCCGCCACAAGCTCGCTCTCCGCCTCGGGCAGATCGAGGGGCAGACGCCTTGTCTCCGCAACCCCCGCGATCAGGAAGGTGACGAACCCTATGAATTGGGGGATAACGAACCAGACGCGCTCCTGGGCCTGCACAATCGCCGACAGGTTGTAAGAGCCCGCGAGCATGACCACCCCCATGAGGGAAAGCCCCATGAAGACCTCGTAGCTGAGCATCTGGGCAACGCCGCGCAGGCTCCCGAGGAGGGCGTATTTATTGTCGGACGACCATCCGGCCAGGGCCACGCTGTAGACGCCCAAAGACGAGAAGGCGAGAAAGAAGAGGACGCCCACGTTGAGATCGACCACTACGATGTGGGGCGAGAACGGCACGATTGCAAAAGACATGAGCACGGTCACGATGATGACGGCCGGTGCGATGACGAATATGGGCCTGTCGGCGAAGGGCGGTATCCAGTCCTCCTTGAAGAATATCTTGACCATATCGGCGAGCACCTGGGCCAAGCCGAAGGGGCCTACCCTGTTGGGTCCGTAGCGGTCCTGCCAGAGGCCGAGGAGCCGTCGCTCGACCCATATGAGGCCGGCGGCGACCGTCAGCACTGTGACAAGTAGGGCGGCTATGAGAATGAGGGGGCGGACGAGCTCCGTCATGGGGTCGCCTTTTTCACCCGCCCGAAGGCAGGGATGGTGAGCACCGGGACGTCCGGCAGGCCGCAGGGGACTGCCGCGATGCCGGAAGCCAGCTCGGGGGCCGTCCTTGCGAAGAGCATGTAGGACCGTCCGCCCATGGAAAGCACGGCTGCATCACCGTCCAGCAGGTGCGCCTCCGCCATGTCGCGTGCAGACATGGCGAGATAGGGGGCAGGCGCGCGCTCCCTGACCCCGGGGGTCAGCATGCTCAGCTCGCCGGACCCGAACACGTGGTAGAAAGGGACAACGAGCAGGAGGCCCGATTCGTGCGTAAAGGGCTCCGGTATGTCCTCAAAGTAGCGGACATCTTGTTTTTGGGCGGGATCGATCAACCTTCTGCCGGGGTCGCCGCCGGCCAAAGGACCTCCCACCTCGGCCTGGAACTTGTTGACGGACTGGACGGAATTCCAGCCGGACGCCCAGAAGCGGGGTATCAGGGCCGAAGGCGGCCTTCCGCCGTACCCCTCCATGGAAAAGGTGAAAGGCGCGTCCCCATCCTGCGGCGGCGCCGGCTCGTGCACGGTCACGGCCGCGTTCACCGCCGTCCTTCCGCTGCTCCGCTGGTGCTCGCGGGCTATCCGCATGCCCGCAACCCGGAACGCCGCCTGCGGCGCGGCGTCGGCCACCGGACCAAGGAGTGGAACCGCCCGTGCCATGGAGGCCATGAGGGCATCGAAATTGCGCCAGGTCTGCGCTTCCGGACGCCCCTGTGACGCCATGACATCTCTAAGCCATTGCCAGCTTGGCCGGACCAGGGCGCTGGCCGGAAATACCTGGAAATAGCGCTGAGCCCGGCCTTCGTTGTTGACGAGCGTGCCGTCTTCTTCTGCGAAAGTAGCCGCCGGCAGCACCATGTCCGCCTTAAGGGCAGTGCGGTGAAACAGGTGGTCGATCACGACTACATGCCGGAAGCTGAGGAGAAAGTCGTCCACTTCATCTATCTCCAGCCGCCGGTAGAGGTCGTTTTCGAGGACGATGGCGATATCCGCCCCGGCTTGCGCGTCCCATGAGGCCGCGTCCAGTCCTGGTGCTGTCAAAAGACCCAGGCCAAAGCTGTTGCACTCCGGCATTACCAGGGAGAGAGATGCCTTCTTGCCCTTGCCCGTCAGGGCCCGTGCGATATTTGCCGCTGCCTTGAGCACGGCCTCGCTCCGACAGCTCGCGCCCGAGATGATGAGCGGCCGTTCGGCCTGCTCCAATGCGGAGGCGATCGCGCTCGCGATCGATGCGATACCTTCTGAAAGACCGTCGACCTGCGGGGCCAGCTTGTCGATCTCGTGGCCTATGGCAAAACCGATGCGGCTGATATCCGCTGGGGGCAGCCGCAAAAAGGCGGTTGCGTGGGGATCGAGGGCCGTCGCGCCGGTGGTGATGACGAAAAGCGGGCTTGACTCTTGCCCTGCCGCCACCCTCACCGCCCTATCATCCCAATAGCTGATCCCGGCCCTGCCCGCAATCTCCACCTGCTTCCGGCGCAGGGACTGGAGGACCTGGAGGTGCAGCATGGGGGCCGTATTCCCCACATCCTCTCCCAGGACGAGCACGGTGTCGCAGGCTGCGACCTCGGCCAGAGTCGGGATAAGGGCGGGGCCCTCCTTCATGATGTCGGTGGCTAGATTGGTGAGCCGCTGCTCAGTACCCGAAACGCCCGCATAGAAGCTGTCCGGACCGACGAGCGTTCTGAGTGCGAAATTTGCCTCAAGAGACGCCCTGGGAGAACCGATGCCACACACGTGCCGGTGCGACGCCAGCATCTCCGAGAGCCGCCTGATCGCATCCTCCCTGCTCACAGGCTCAAGCCGGGCCTCCCTGCTGCTCCTCATGCGGGGCTCGCGTACCCGCCTGTCACTATTCACGAACTCATAGCCGTATCTCCCCCTGTCACAAAGGAAATAGCCGTTTACCTCGCCGTTATACCTGTTCCGTATCCTCCTGAGCGTCCCGTACCGCTCGCCGGGAATGGTGTTGCATCCAAGGCTGCAATGGACGCAGACGGACGGGGCTGTCCGCAGGTCCCACGGGCGCGTATAGTGTGCCGCGAAGGTCTTGTCGGTAAAAACGCCGGTGGGACAGACCTCCACGAGATTACCCGCAAACGCGCTCTCCAGCGTGCCATCCGCGGCGCGACCGAAAAACACATGGTTGCGGGAGGCAAACACACCGAGATCGTCCCCTCGCGCATAGTCGTTGTAAAAGCGCACGCACCGGTAACACGCGATACAGCGGTTCATCTCGTGGGCGAGGAAAGGCCCCAGGTCCTGACTGTGGTGCGTCCTCTTCTTGAAGCGGAACCTGCGGTATGCGTGGCCTGTCATGACCGTCATGTCCTGGAGGTGGCATTCCCCCCCCTCGTCGCATACAGGGCAGTCATGGGGGTGGTTGGTCATGAGCCACTCGATCACGCCGGCGCGGAACCGCCTCGCCTCCGGGTCGTTGACGGACAGGCGCATCCCGTCCTGCACGGGCGTCATACAGGCCATCACGATACTGCCCTTCACATCATGCTTGTCCTTGAACTGCTTTATCGCGCATTGCCTGCACGCGCCCACGGAATGCATAGCCGGGTGCCAGCAGAAGTAGGGGAGGTCGAAGCCGAGGCTGAGGCAGGTACGGAGCAGGTTCTCGCCCGCCTTTACCTCGTAGGGTTTGTTCTCTATATAGATCGTCGCCTGTACGGGCATGCCTTTTCCTCTATGTGGCGCTCGAAATCACTTTTAAAGAATGCAAGGGCGCTCTGCAGCGGCTCAATAGCGCCGGGCGCGAGGGCGCAGTAAGTATGGCGCATCTTGAGGAGCCACGTATGCTCCTCCAGCACGTCCAGGTCTTCACGCCGCCCCCGGCCCTCTTCAATATCGCCGAGCACGTGTGTGAGCCAGGGCAGGCCGTCGCGGCAGGGCGTGCACCAGCCGCAGGATTCACGGGCGAAAAACCGCTCCAGGTTGTGGACGGCGCCCACGGGACAGGTCGCATCGTCGAGGACGATCATGCTGCCAGTGCCGAGGCGGCTCCCTGCCTGCTTTTCCACGACGTCGAACGCCATGGGGGTATCGAAGTGCTCGGGCAGCACGAACTCCGTGGAGCCGCCGCCCGGGATTATCGCCCTTGCGGTATAGCCTTCCTTCATGCCGCCCGCGTGTTCCTCGATGATCTCCCACATGGTCGTGCCAAGGGGCAGCTCCCAGGAACCGGGCCTTTTCACCCTCCCGCTCACCGCGTAGATTTTCGTGCCCCCGTCATCCGTCAGACTGAGGCGTTTATACCAGTCGGCCCCGTTCCTGACGATGTGGGGGACATTCGAGAGGGTCTCTGCGTTGTCGACGACCGTCGGTTTTCCCCAGAGTCCGCATACCTGCGGAAAAGGCGGCTTTGTCCTTGGGACGGCGCGCTTCCCTTCCAGCGCGTTGAGGAGGGCGGTCTCCTCGCCGCAGATGTAGCGTCCCGCGCTCGTGTGGAGACGGACGTCGAGGCCGAATCGCGAACCCGCGATTGTCCGCCCCAGGTACCCGGCCTCATATGCTTCTCCCAGGGCGGCGGTCAGGTTCACCCCGGCCCGGCCGTACTCCCATCTCAGGAATATATATGCCGTATCGGCCTCAATGGCGTAGGCGCTTAAGACTATGCCTTCGATCAGTTGATGAGGGTTCCGCTCCAGGAGCAACCTGTCCTTGAAGGACCCGGGCTCCATCTCGTCCGAGTTCGCTATAAGGAACTTCGGGTGAGGCGCTTTATCCCCCAGGGGGACGAAGCTCCACTTGAGTCCCGTGAAAAAGCCCGCCCCGCCCCGACCCCTTAAGCGGGCCGCAGATACCGTCTCCTGGACGTCTTTCGGCGTCATGGAGCGGAGTGCCGTCTTCAGTGCCTCGTACCCACCCGTTTCCTCATATTCCTTGAGTGTCAGGGGCTTTCCATCACTCCTCATGGTCCCCGTCAGCGGCTTCTCCACGGCGAACTCCTCACCTTGCTTGCTGAAATGCCTTTAATAGGTCTTATACGACTAATAGGTCCTATAAGACCTATTAGAGGCATCGATTGTTTCACAGCCTCTACCCTCTCACACATACTTGCCCAGGATCGTCTCTATCGTCTCCGGGGAAACGTCCCCATACACGTCGCCGTCTATCTTCAGGGCCGGCGCGCGGTCGCACTCGCCTATGCACGAGACAGGCAGGAGCGTAAAGCGGCCGTCTTCTGTGGTTTCCCCCCAGGATACCCCAAGCTGTCTCGTCAACGCCCCGATGACCGCCTCATATCCCATGACCCAGCAGCTTAAGCCGTCGCACACAAAGATAATGTGGCGGCCCACGGGCCTGCGGAAGATGAACGGATAAAAGCTCGCGACCCCGTCAAGCTCGTGCGCCGTCATGCCCAGCATGGGCGCAAGGTCGGCGATGTGCTCGTCCGCAACCCATCCCCGGCTGTTCTGGACTATCCTCAACGCCTCGACACAGCCCGCCCGCCTTTCCGGATAGTTCCGAAGCTCGTTTTCTATCGAGCGGATTTCATCCTCACTCAGCATGTATGACCCTCACGCGCCTCCCCCCTCACCGGTCGCAGTCTCCCATCACATAGTCCATGCTCCCCAGTATGGCGATCAGGTCGGGCACCATGAGGCCCCTGCAAAGGAGCGGTATTGTCTGCAGATGCGCAAACGACGGCGTCCTGATGCGCGTCCTGTAGGAAACGGTATTCCCGTCGCTCACAAGATAATACGTGTTGTTACCCTTTGCCGCCTCTACTCCCGCCGCCGCCTCGCCCGCCGGGACGACCGGACCCCAGCTCACGCCGAGGAAATGGGTAATGAGCGTCTCTATGTCAGCCATGGTCCGCTCCTTACGCGGCGGCGTAGTCAGGGTTTTTTCCGACTTATATGGACCGTCCGGCATGTTCTTGAGGCACTGTTCGATGATCCTCAGGCTCTGCCGCATCTCCTCAACCCGCACCCGCGCACGGTCGTAGCAGTCGCCGTGGTCGCCTGTCGGGATGTCGAACGCAAACCGGTCATAGCCGGAATAGGGCCTCTTTTTGCGGAAATCCCACTCCAGACCGCACGCGCGCAGGCTGGGCCCTGTCCAGCCCCATTCGATGGCCTCGTCGAGTGTAAAGGCCCCGACGCCTTTTGTCCGCGCTTTCAGGATGCGGTTGCCCATGATGATGGTGTCATATTCTTTGAGCCGCTTGGGCATATAAGCCAAAAAATCAGCCACGAGGTGGTCCCACCCCTTAGGCAGGTCGGCGGCAACCCCCCCGATGCGGAACCATATGGGGTGCATGCGGAAACCGCTGATGGCCTCTATGATCCCGAAGATCACTTCCCTGTCGTAAAAGGTATAGAACACCGGGGAAAGCGCGCCCAGGTCCTGGGCGAACGTCCCGTACCATACGAGGTGGCTCGCGATGCGAAAAAGCTCCGACATCATCACCCGTATTACCTTGGCCTTCTCGGGCACTTCGATATCGGCGAGACGTTCCACGGCCATGACGTAGGGCAGCTCATTGATCACGCCTGCCAGGTAGTCGACCCGGTCCGTGTAGGGTATGAAGGTATGCCAGGACTGGCGCTCTCCCATCTTTTCTACGCCCCGGTGGTGGTACCCGATGTCGGGCGCCGCATCGAGGATCTCTTCGCCGTCCATCTCAAGTTTCAGGCGGAATATGCCGTGTGTGCCGGGGTGGTGAGGCCCGAGGTTGAGGAACATGAAATCGGTATCGGGTCCCTGCCGCTTCGCGCCGAATTCTTCCGGCGTGATCGCAAGGGCCTCCTGCTCCGCCTCCTGGAGCGCGTCCGGCAACCGGAAGACCCCCGCCTCCGTGGCCCTGGCGGGATAGTCTTTCCGGAGGGGGTGGCCCTTCCATAGGGGCGGCAAAAGGATGCGTTTCAGGTTGGGATGGCCAACAAAAGTGATGCCGAACATATCCCACACTTCACGCTCGTACCAGTCGGCCGAAGGCCACAAGCCGACTATGCTCGGCAGGGAGAGGCGCTCTTCCCGCAGAGGTACTTTCACCCGGATGTCCGCGTTGCGCCCGTAGGAGAGGAGGTGGTAGACCACCGTAAAGTCGGCCTCGGGCTGGCCCTGCCGGTGGACGCGGACCCGCTCGTCAATGGCTGTCAGGTCGTAAAGCATGCGAAAGGGCTCGGCTACCTCGTTCTTCAGACAGGCGAGCACGCCGGGCAGCAAGTCGCTAGACACCCAGACGGTCGTCACCCCGTCGCGGGTTACCTGTTCGTTGATCGACCCCTTGCCGAAGCGGTCTTTCAGTTCTTCGATCGCGGGTCGCAGCGCGTCTTCCATGCCTCTCCTCAGGGTTGTCCGGGGACAAGTTGTAGCAGCCGGTTATATCTTATCAGGGGGGTCGAGCAGCGTTGCCTGCCGGCGACTGGTGCGCTTGGTCTCCCTCATGGGCGTCATCCCGGGACGCAAGATACCTTGCGGACCCGCCACCCAACTGAGGGGCCGCTTTTCCCCAGCCACCACCTTCTGGAGCATCATGAGCCCTTCGAGGAGCGCCTCGGGGCGGGGCGGGCAGCCGGGCACGTACACATCCACGGGAAGGAAGGTGTCTACACCCTGCACCACGCTGTAGATGTCGTACATGCCTCCCGAGTTGGCGCAGGAGCCCATCGATATTACCCACCGGGGCTCCATCATCTGCTCGTAAAGCTGCTTCAGCACCGGGGCGACCTTGATGAAGACCGTTCCGGCAACGATAAGCAAATCTGCTTCACGCGGGCTTCCCCGGAGCACCTCCGCGCCAAACCGGGCAATATCATATTTCGGCGTGACACTCGCGGCCATCTCGATATAGCAGCATGATGTGCCGAAATTGAGGGGCCATAATGAATTCTTTCGCCCCCATGCAACAAGGTCCGAAAGCCGCGACAGGATGACGCCGGGGATACCCTGCACGGCGCCGCGCCAGCCTACAGCATCGCTCTGTCCACGCATGCCCGTCATACCTTTTGGCTCCTCCTTTCGGTTTTCGAGAATACGGCCCAGTCGAGCGCGCCCATGCGCCAGAGGTAGGCGAGGGCCGCGAGGAGCAGGCCGGTAAAGACCGCCATGGCCGCAAACCCTTGCCATCCCGCGCTTACGAGCGCGACGGCCCAGGCATAGACGAATACGCTCTCCACGTCGAAGATCACAAAGAACATGGCGATGAGGTAATACTTTACGTCAAAGTGGATCCATGCCGACCCCGTGGGCCTGATGCCCGACTCGTAAGGCTGCCCCGTCCCCCTGTCCATGTGCCGCGGACCGAGCAGGTGCGATAAAAGCAGCATGAGGGCGGCGAGGCAAAGGACGGCCCCGAAATATACGGCGAGCGGCCAAAGCCTTGTCTGTCCGGTGTAAATTTCCACGATGTTCCTTATCTGCGGGGCAGAAAATATCCGTACGCAGCCTTTGCTAAGTATTGTTCCCCGCCCCTGGTTTGTCAATTAAATAAGGCAGGGGTCCAAAGTGATAGGATTTATCACCGCCCCTGACGAGCAAAGAAATGTGCTATGCTGGAGACAGTATGAATGGACCGTCGAAACACGCAGGGGCAGGCTGGATCGATATTACCGTACCGCTGAAAACAGGGATGGTCGTCTACCCGGGGGATGCGCCAGTGCTGATCGAGCGTACCTGCGAAGTAGCGAAGGGAGACCGGGTAACACTCTCGCGCTTCTCCATGGGCCTCCATTCAGGGACGCACATCGACGCGCCACTCCATTTATTTGAAAAGGGGCTGTCAATCGACCGGCTCCCGTTGGCTGTCCTCATAGGAACGGCACAGGTGATCGAGATCCGGGACGAGGAATCGATCACGCGTCCCGAGGTCGAGGTCCATCTGATCGAGGGGTGCGGCATAGTCCTCTTCAAGACGCGTAACTCCGCTCTATGGCGGGAGGCGGGTTTCCGGCCGAGCTATATATCACTTTCCGCGGACGCGGCGGAATACCTGGTGAAGAAAGGCGTAAACGCAGTGGGTATAGACTATCTCTCCATCGACGGCTTTGGGCAGGATGAGTTAAGGGTGCACGCGATATTGCTCGGGGCAGGCATACCGGTCATCGAGGGGCTCGACCTGTCGGATGTGGGGGCGGGGGTGTATGAATGCGTCTGTCTGCCGCTACGGGTCGAGGGCGGAGAGGCGGCACCGGCGCGGGTTATCGTGCGACCCCTCGAATAGCTTCTGTCGGTACTTTTTATTCTTATTCGTTCTTATTCGGTCGGCCAACGGCATGTCGAGAAATGTCACGACCCGCAAGCGGGTGCCCGCGGCGCCCTGCTCGGCTCCTTTGACGCCGCCCGGCGTTTCCTGTTATAGTCTTGCATGGAGATGCTGGACGGTTTTGACACCCTTGCGGTGGAGCGGGCGGTGACGCTCCTCCGTAGTGGAGAAGTGGTCGCCTTCCCCACGGAGACCGTATACGGGCTCGGGGCGGATGCCTTCAACGCGGACGCGGTAGCAAAGATATTCGAGCTGAAAAAGCGGCCCCGCTTCGATCCCCTTATAGTCCACATCGCCCGGAAGGAATCGGTCGCCGGCCTTGTCCGCTCGGTGTCCCCTCAGGCCGAACGTCTCATGGACCGCTTCTGGCCCGGGCCCTTAACGCTCATAATGGAGAAAACCGAACTCATACCGGATATCGTCACCGCCGGCCTGCGCACCGTGGGCATCAGGATGCCCGGCCACCCCGTGGCCCTCGATCTCATCGAAAGGCTGGGCCGGCCGATAGCGGCCCCCAGCGCCAACCCCTTCGGCTACATGAGCGCCACGACGGCGCGCCACGTGGCAAACCTTTTTGACCACAGGCTGTCTCTCATCCTCGATGGGGGACCGGCGAGCTACGGCATTGAATCGACGATCGTTTCCGTGCGGGACGGATCGGTCTGCATTCACCGCCACGGCTCGGTGAGCGCGGAGCAGCTTGCCGGGGTCGTCGGAAAGGTGGTCGAGAAGGAGCATGACGGTACTACGTGCGAGTCCCCGGGGGAACTGCCCTACCACTACGCCCCCCACACGCCCCTGCGGATCGTCCGGACATCTTCGGAGATAAAGATCGGGAATTCGGCTTTTCTCGCCTTCAGACAACCGCAATTTCCGGTGAGAGCCCGCCACGTCCGGGTGCTTTCCGCACCGGGTGACATGAGGGAAGCGGCAGCCCGCTTCTTTTCGTCCCTGATAGAATTGGACGGCACCGCGTCGGAAATCATCTATGCCGAAGCAATACCCGAACGGGGTCTCGGGAAAGCCATGATGGAACGCTTACGAAAAGCGGCGAAAAAAACCGGTGGGTAGACCATTGATAAGTGAAGGCTTCCATGTTACGCTAGCTCTCGTGAAGCAATTCCAGCGCCGGGCACGCGATCGTACCGGCTATTTTCAACGAAAGGAGTGGCCATATCAACCACGTGAAACCTTTTTTCACCAGCTTTTTCACAGGTTTTCCACAGGAATTGCACAAAGTCACACTGCCGGTCATGCTCTTCGCGGTGGCGTGCTGTCTCGCCGGTCTCATTGCATGCTCAACATCAAAGGGTGTGACTAAGCCGAAACCGACGGCGTCGACCCCCGGCGCTACCCTCATTTCCAGCGAGCCGGATGAAGTGAGAAGGCAGATGGGAGAGCCCACTGTAGTGAACAGAACGCAAGAGGATCATATACTCTGGGTGTACGTGCCCCACTTGAAGATCCTGCCCAACGACAAGGGTACAATATATGTGGAGTTCGAAAACGGTAAGGTGATAAAAGTATTCAAAATGGAATAGGAGAAGCGATGCTGTGTGAAAAGTGCACCCTGGAGATGGACGTCGTCGCTTGCGGCGCGTGCGGGAAGAGCGTCGCGCAACTCGGCCCTTTTTGCTACCATTGCGGCCACAAGCTCGAAAACGAGGCGGGAATGACCGCTGCCGATGCCGGGCGGGAGAACGATGAAGTGATAGACTTTTCGGACCGGATCCTCTGCAGCGACGGGACCTGCATCGGCGTGATCAACGAGCAGGGGGTCTGCAAGATATGCGGAAAACCGTACACGCCGGGGTCCTGACCCACAGGGGGAACCCATGCATCTCTTTGACAAGATAAAAAACGGCCTGACCAGGACAAGGGCCCAAATTCAGACGCAACTGCAATGGATGGTGAAGGGAAAGAGCCTCGACGAGTCCGTATTCGACGGGATCGAGGAAGCGGTGATCCTGGCGGACGCAGGTCTGGACGTGGCCGGCATCCTGGTCGGCGCCCTCAAGGCAGGATGGAAGACGGGCCGTATCAAGACCGAAGAAGACCTCAAGGCCGCCCTGGTCGATGAGATAGAAAAGATTCTCCTCCCAGTTGAAAAGCCCCTCAAGACGAATGGCGCCGCGCCTTTTGTTATATTAACCCTCGGCGTCAACGGCGTCGGCAAGACCACAACCATAGCGAAACTGGCCAAGATATTCCGGGGGGAGCAGAAGTCGGTAGTACTGGGCGCCTGCGATACGTTCCGGGCCGCAGCCATCGAGCAACTGGAGATATGGGGTGAGAGACTCGGCATCGAGACCATAAAGCACCGGCAGAACGCCGACCCGGCCGCGGTTGCCTTTGACGCCACCATAGCTGCCAGGGCGAGAGGCGCGGATGTCCTCATACTCGATACGGCCGGGCGCCTTCACACGAAGGTCAATTTGATGGAGGAGATGAGAAAGATAAAGAGGGTCGTCGGCAAAGAAATGGAAGGCGCCCCCCATGAGATACTCCTTATTGTGGACGCCACGAACGGGCAGAACGTGATTGCCCAGGCGGAGAGCTTCAACGAGGCCCTTTCCGTCAGCGGCATCGTGATCACGAAGCTTGACGGCACCGCAAAGGGCGGCTTTGTGCTCCCCATAGCCCATACGCTCAAGATACCCATACGGTACGTGGGGGTGGGCGAACAGATGGATGACCTGGTGCCCTTCAGGGCAAGGGAATTTGCGGAAGGCATGGTCGGCGTAGGCGTATGATTGTAATGAAACCTTCAGACGTCGTTCCTCTGCCAGAGAGGGCGCAGCCGACCGATATCCTTTCTTCACGCATACAACATGCGATTTAGGCCGGACCGCGAAAAGGTCTTGCGGGTAGTGGCAGGGGCCAGACGGGTCTTTTTGCCGAGCCTGCTCGCCGCGGGCTCGCTGACCGCCGTGAGTTTCTTTTTCTCAAAAAATATTATCCTCTTCCTCACGCACCACGTTCACGTCACGCTCTATTACTTCAACCTTTCGGAAGTTTTCTTTTCGTCGGTGGAAATAGCGCTCTACACGGGCATTTTCTTCTCTGTGCCGGTTATTGCATTTATTGTGTGGCGCGAGTTCCAGGGGGAGCTCAGGCAGAGGTTGCTCCACGGCCGTCTCTTCGTGGTCTCTTCCATTTCCCTTTTTTATCTGGGAAGCGTTTTCTGTTATCTTGTCGTGCTCCCGTCGGGCATCAGCTTCCTTCTCAGTTACCAGGGCGGGGCCGTCAAGGCGATGATTTCCACCGAACGTTTCGTCCATTTCTGCGTCGCCATGATATTCGCTTTCGGCGCGGCCTTCGAGCTGCCTATTCTCCTGCTCGCGCTTGGAAAGCTTGGAGTAGTAAGCTCCAGGACCCTCTCGAGGACGAGGCGGTACGCGGTACTGGCAATAGTGATCGCGGCGAGCGTGATTACGCCGACGCCGGATATCTACAACATGTCTCTCCTCGCGGTACCACTTTACGTGCTCTATGAGATAGGGATCCTGCTCATGCGTATGGGGGAGCGCGGCTCGGCCGGAAAAGATGAATTGACCGCAAAACATAAATCAGTGTAAGATTCTCGCAATGGAAGAGACTATTGCCCACCTAGGTTACGTCGGCGTCCTCATCGGTACCTTCCTCGAAGGCGAGACAACTATACTTCTCGCGGCCATATTCGCAAAGCTTGGGTACCTTAAGCTGAAACATGTGATCTTCTGGTCGTTTATCGGCACCTTCTCAGGGGACTGCACCTTCTTCTTTCTGGGCAAGTTCTTTGGAAGGTCGGTGATCGAGCGGTGTGAATTCCTCCGCCGGAAGGCGTCTACCTCCCACAAGATCATCCACCAATACGACCACCTCATCCTTCTTATGATGAGGTTCCTGGCCGGCTTTCGCTCGATTATCCTCGTCCTTCTCGGCTGCGCCAACCTGAGAGCCGGCCGCTTCCTGCTCATCGATGCCGCATCGTCACTCACCTGGGCCGTTCTCGTTTCTATGCTCGGCTACAGTTTTGCCAATGTGGTCTACATTTTTGTCGGCGACACAAAGGGCTATGAAAAGATCATCATCCCCCTCGCGGTGATCGTCGCCGTGGCGCCCATCTTTTTCTACCGGCACGTAATAAAAGAAAAGGAAAAGGAGCGGTTCGATGGAAATTGACGCCAAATTCCGACGGGAGCTGACAAAAAGGTTCGAGATGGAGTCGCACAAAAGGGAAGCGGAAATCACCGAAAACTGGAGAAAAGACCTCGATGCTATCTATAGGAAAAAGCACGAGAGCATGGCCTCTTTTCTTATGGACATCAAGGCGCTGCTGGAGCGTATGAATACCAGGGTAAAGACGCTCACGAGCATTATCAAAGAAGACAGTCAGCGATGAGATATGTGGCGTTACTGGCAATTCTTGCGCTCACCTTTGCCTCTACTCTGCGTGCCGAGCCCCAGACATTGCAAAAGAGGACCCCTTATCCCGAAAAGAGAGTCACGGACCTGAAGAAAGAAGTGGAGAGTCTGAAAAACGAGATGGCGTCCATGAAAATGGCGCCGGTTCCCGACCGGCTGTCCCTGTGCGATAAGCAGATACCGCTTTCAAACGAAGACGCGCGAGAGGCATTTGAGCGGGAATTCTACCAGTTTCTCGATAACAAGGGACTCCTCACAATCCTGGTGAAGCGCTACGAGAAATTCCTCAACGTGGTGTCTGAAGAGCTGGACAAAACGGCGATGCCGTCCGACCTTATCTACCTTGCCATTGCAGAAAGCTACCTGAACCCCCGGGCCGTCTCGAAAGCGAGCGCAGGAGGGTTATGGCAATTCGTCAAAGACACAGGCAAGAGAGAGGGCCTTTTCATCGACGAGCAGATCGACGAGCGGTACAGCGTCACGAGATCGACGAGGTGTGCCCTGGGCTACCTGAACAAGCTGCATGCGGAGTTCGGTGACTGGTTTGTGGCGATGGCCGCCTATAACGCGGGCGAGGCACGGCTGAAAGAGATCATACAGAACCAGAACACCAAGGATTTCTTTGAGATGTTCCTGCCCGAAGAGACCGAAAGGTACGTATATCGCGTGGCCGCCCTGAAGGAGATTCTGGCTAATCCGCGCAAATATGGCTTGCTAATCGAAAAGGCGGACTATTACAAACCCTATGCGGTCGTGGAGGTCACGGTGGACCTGGAGCGCGAGACCCATACCGCGCTTCTCGCGCAGGCAATGGACCTGCCTTACAGGACATTCCGGCAATACAACCTCCATATCCGTAAGTACAGGCTCCCCAGGGGCGTCTACCATCTCTGCATACCGATAGAAAAGAAAGAAACGTTCCTGAAACGGATAAAAATGAACCAGGGTATCGGTGTCGTGAAGGAGGCTTCCTAACGGGGTCTGCGTAGGTCGCTCCGGTTGCGCATCCGGCAATTCCTCCCCTACGCATTTAAGGACGGACAACACAGGTGCAGGCAGTTCGCTCCAGTGAACGGACATTTTTTTCAAAAACTTCGCTTGCGCAAAATTTCCTTGACAAGATAGCGGTATTTAACATATATTCGCATATGGGTTTACAAGAAAAGGGGCTGGTTAATCGGTATGATGAACAGAAACCCGGTCACTATAAGAAACAGGCTTGAATTATGGCAGTTGATCGGAAAGAATAAATGAGAAAAATGACAAGAAATTCCTTTGATCGATTGCCACGCATTGCGCTATACTTTAAGGAGGCAGTATGTTGAGTACCGTAACAGTGTGTCCATTCTCGAAAATGGCGTGCAGAGAATGTGCGGTTTACAGGGGCAGGCACGTCGAGCTCTGCGGTGTGCGTTTTCGGCTGAAAGAGGCAAAAGTGGATAGGCCAAAGGCGAAGAGTAGTGCCGTGTTCACCTGCTGGGAGTTTCCGGACATTCCGGACAACCCCAACGTAATGGTGGACATAGAAGATTTTATTGAAAGGAGGGGCATATGATAAGTGATTTTACGTATCTCAAACCTGGGAGCGCCAATGAGGCGCTCAAGATGCTCGCCGAGCACCAGGACGACGGCAAGATTATCTGCGGTGGGCAGTCGCTGCTGATAATCATGCGCCAAGGGCTCGTGACGCCGGAGTACGTGATCGACATCAAGAGGCTCAAGGACCTGAACTACATCACGTTCGACGCAAAAGACGGTCTCAAGATGGGCGCGACCACGACGCACCGCACTATCGAGAAGTCGGCACTGATGAAAGAGAAGTACCCTGTTCTCGTTGAAATGGAAGAGAAACTTGCCTCCATCCAGGTCCGCAACTGGGGAACCATCGGCGGCAACCTGGCGCACGCGGACGCGGCAGGAGACCCGGCGCCCGTGCTCATGGCAATGGGCGGCTCCGTGAAGGTGGCGTCGGCATCGGGCGAGCCGCGTCATTCCCCTCGATGACTTCTACACGGACCTCTTCGAGACGGCAATGAACCATGACGAAATGATCGTCGAGGTGATTGTGCCCCCGCGTCCCGCCAAATCGGCGACGAAGTATCAGAAATTCAACCTCCTCGATAGCGACCAGGGAATCGTTGCGGTGGCGGCCACTATCACCATGAACGGCGGCGGCGTTTGCAAGGACGCGCGCGTCGTCCTCGGAAACGCGGCATCGGTCACCATGAGGGCGAAAGAGGCCGAGAAAGTGCTGATTGGCGCCAAACTGGACGACACGGTCTTCGAGAAAGCAGGCGCGGCGGCCGCGGCGGAGTGTCAGCCGGTTGCCGATATCCATGCTTCCGAAGAATACCGACGCCATCTCATAATGGTCCTCACGAAGAGAATGGCAAAAGCAGCCTGGGAACAGGCAAAGATTTCAGGCTGACAAGGAGGCTCATCAATGGAAAAGCAGTTGCTACATCTCAACGTGAACAATCAGGATTATGAAATTTACATAAACCCGAAGACCCTTCTCGTGGAAGCCATCAGGGACTACATCGAGCTTACGGGCACCAAGAGGGGCTGCGACACTGTCTCCTGCGGCGCATGCACGGTCATCGTCGACGGCATGGCGGTAAAGGGCTGTTCCGTACTCGCCGTCCAGGCCGAAGGGACAAAGATAATGACCTCCGAAGGGCTGGAAGTCAACGGCAAGCTCCACCCGATTCAAAAGGCTTTCCTCGACGAAGGCGCCTTCCAGTGCGGTTTCTGCACCTCGGGCATGCTCATGTCATCCGTGGCGTTTCTAAACGAGAGCAAGAACCCTACGGAAAAAGAGATCAGGGACGGCATCGAAGGGAACATCTGTCGGTGCACCGGGTACAACAGCATTGTCCGCGCTATTGACTCGGTTGCCAAGGGCAAATACACGGAGGACAAAGCATGAACAAATATACCGTAATCAATCCACACGAGCCTTTCAGGGTAATCAATACACACGTCCATAACGTCGACGGATGGGCGAAGATCACGGGTCGGGCCACCTACACCTTTGACGTCAAGCTCCCCGGCATGCTCTACGGCAAGATCCTCAGGAGCCCCCACCCCCACGCAAAGATCAGGAGCATCGACGCCAGCAAGGCCCTTGAGCTCGACGGGGTAAGAGCGGTGGTGACGGGCAAGGACACCCTCGGCATGAAACAGGGCATCTGGCGGCGCTATAAGGACTTGTGCGACGAGCAGATACTGCCCGTCGACAAGGTCCGCTATATCGGCGAGCCAGTTGCGGCAGTCGCGGCAATAACGGAAGAGATCGCGGAAAAGGCGCTTGACCTGATCGAGGTGGATTATGAAGTGCTCCCCGCGGTTTACGAGCCCCTCGACGCCATAAAGAAAGACGCCCCCGAGATCCATGACGGCTTCGAGCGGAACATCAGCGTCACCCGCCATATCGAATGGGGCGAGGTTGAAGAGGGCTTCGAGGAATCGGAGTACATCAGGGAAGACTGGTTCCGCTGCGGCGGCCAGGCGCACATGTGCATGGAGACCCGCTGTGCGGTATCGAGCTACACCCCCGACAAGAAACTGACCATTTATTCCTCCAACCAGTCCCCGTATTATATGCAGGGCCTTATGGCCGGCGTCCTCGGCATGAGAGAGGGCGACATCAGGGTGCTCTCTCCTTACGTGGGAGGCGGCTTCGGCGGCAAATTCGAGCTCGACGGCGCGATCTTCTGCAGCGCCATCCTCTCGATGAAACTCTTCAAACCTGTAAAAATCGTATTCACGAGGGAAGAAGACTTCATCGCCTCCAAGCGGCGGACCCCGATGTTCTACTACACACGGACCGGCGTGAAGAAGGACGGTACATTCTGCGCCCGCGAAGCCAAAGTTTTCACCAACGGCGGCGCATATACGGGCATGGGCGCAACGGCCCTCTACCTGACCGGTTTCTTCCACTCTTTCCCTTACATTTGGAAGGGCTACCGCTACGACGGCTACCGCGTCTACACGAACACCCTGCCTTCGACCTCGATGCGCGGCTTCGGCGCCCCCCAGGCCATGTGGTGCTCCGAGCAGCAGATCGAATGGATTGCGGCCGACCTCGGCCTCGACCCGATCGAGATGAGGCGGAAGAACTCCCACAAGGAAGGAACCATACTGCCCGGCCAGGCGACCATCGCGAGCTGCGGCATCGACCTGTGCTATGACGAGATTACGAAATGGATCAAGGGCAAAGGCAAGCTCCCGGCGAACAGGTCGATCGGCATCTCCGCCTGCGGCTTCATGTCGGGCGGTATCTTCAACTGGTTCGACAGCCCCTACTCCTTCTCATCGGCCGTCGTCACCGTCAACCAGGACGGCACGGTCGAGCTGCACGTGGGCGCTCAGGACATCGGCCAGGGCTCCAACACGACAATGGCCATCATCTGCGCGGAGACCTTGGGCGTCAAGGTTGAAGACATCAAGGTCCACTCGGGCGACACCGACCACTGTCCTCCGGACCTCGGCGCGTGGGGCTCCAGGCAGACCCTCATGTCGGGCAACGCCGTCAAGATGGCGTCTGAAGACGCGAAGAAACAGCTCCTGGAGTTCGCCTACGCGCAGTCCGGGCTGAACATCGTCTACGACCTCGACATAAAGGACAGGTGGGTACACGCCATCGCCCGTCCGGAAAGGGGTTATGACTTTGTCGAGCTGGCCAGGAAGGCCCTCCGCGGCAAGGACGGCCAGAAAATCATGGGCAGGGGTTACTACACGCCTCACAGAAAGGGCATGATCTCCCCGGCTTACAGCTATATGCTCCAGGGAGTAGAGGTAGAAGTGGACGAGGAGACAGGCAAGATCACCCTTATCGACAGCATGACGGCCCACGACTGCGGCCAGCCCATCAACCACCTCGGCCTCATCGGCCAGCTTGAAGGCGCATTCTCCATGGCGGCAGGATATGGCTACCTCGAATACATGCCGTATGAAGACGGCAAGCTCATGAACCCGAACCTGGTCGATTACAAGATGATCAGGGCGCCCGAGATGCCTCCGGCGAACATCGCCGAGATCGACACCTATGAGCCGGAAGGACCCTACGGCGCAAAGGAAGCGGGCGAAGGTCTCACGAACCCCACGGCCGCAGCTATCGGCAACGCACTGTTCCACCGTTTCGGCGTTCAGATGAAGGAATGCCCGGTGCGGCCTGAAATGGTGGTAAACGCCCTGAGAGAGAAAAAAGAGAAAGAGCAAGCAGAGAAGAAATAACCAAAGGAGGATACGATGAGCTTAAGCGGTCCAATAATATGCCCCGTGTGCGGTAAAAAAGCGAAAACGGGCAGTGCAATAGACTGCGCCCGCCATATGTTCGGTACGGGCGACCAGCCCCACCGGAAATGGGTTGAGGCCCAGGGCCTGTCATTCATCGATCTTCTCATCGAGCAGGCCACGACGCCGGGCAACAGCAGCTATGTGCTTCTCGGAGAAATAATCCAGAAAGACGCGGAGAAGAGAGAGGCCGAGAAGAAGTAGCGACGCGGAAGCGGCCTTTTGCATATCTGTCTTTTTTCGGGGGAGCGCCAGGCTCCCCCGGGAGAGACAATGCGAAAAGGCAGCAACCGGTCGCGCGCTTCGCGGCTGAATCAGTATATTGACCAGGAGGAGATAATGATTATCGAAGGAAAGTTCAGCATTAACGCGCCCATACAGAAGCTATGGGATACGCTCTTCGACGTCGAAGCCCTCGCCGCCTGTCTGCCGGGCGCTGAGAAGATCGAAAAGCTCGACGACAAGACCTATGATGTCACCATGAAACAGAGGGTCGGCATCATAAAGGTCACCATGGCGGGTAAGCAGGTCCTCACCAAGGTCGAGGCGCCCACGCACCTCGAAATGGAAGGCGAGGCCGTGGACAAGACCAAGCTGGGTCACATGAAGGATAAGATCACCATGGACCTCAAGGAACTGGGCAACGGAGCGGTGGAAATCGCCTACAAGATGGACGTGAACATGGTCGGCAAGCTTGCCATGTTCGGCGACAGGGTCATGAGGAGCAAGGCGACGGAAGTGGAAAAAGAGTTCGTTAAAAACCTCCAGGCGAAACTCAAGGCCCTGGCATAGAGATCATTGCATCAGGCATGTAGGGCCTGTGGTTCGCCACAGGCCCTTTTCTTTTTCCGGGGCCGGCCGAGTGTTATACCGTTACGCATAATTAAGTAACGATTGGAGTTGCCGCAGAGGCGACTTTTTCCGGGTTGTCCATGAGCCGGCAGAGGGCATGATCGGCTTTTTCCATCAGGGCGGTCTTGTTCCTGCAGTGGATATTGGCGAGGTGCTCGGCCTTCATGATGAGCCATATTCTTTCTATGGGGTTGAAGTCGGGCGAATAGGGAGGAAGATAGACAGGTTCGAAGAAATGCCAGTTCAGGCCGATCCGCCATCGGGCTATGAGGAGGTTTTCCTCGCCATAGGAGGGCGTGACTCGCGGCGTTTCTTCTTAGCCTGCCTTTTCGAGGCGCTCACCTATCCATACCTTGATAATAGCCTGCCGGGGCACGCCCAGACGCTTCGCTTCCTTATCGAGTAGGCGGATCATCCAGGTAGGGAAATCCACGTTCACCCGTTTCTGCTCTTGTCCGGGCCTTCTTGCCTTAGACACATCAAGGTATTTGCTTATGTCTTCACCATCATCGAATTTCTTGTCAAATTCCTCAGCCTTCATAAAGATCAACCTCCTCTTTTCTCGACCGACGCACCGAGATTATTCTGATCCTGTCGCTCCGATAAGTGATGATGCCCGACCAGTGTTTTTCAGCAATTGTGCCGATCACGAGGAATCTCGTTTCATTACTTGTCTTGACGGGTATTTCCACAATATCGGGGTCATTCCACAGAGCCTGCGCTTCGATAAAGTCGATGCCATGCTTGGTCTTGTTCTGCTCGCTCTTCTTCGGATCAAATTCAAATTCCATATATACTAATTATACCTTGGAGATACCAAATGTCAACAAGCGAACATCGCTATTTCTTTGCTCAACCTGCCCCGAAATTTCACCGTTGGCGTCCGAAAAGCGATAGTCCTCAGACAATCTCACCGACCATAAGGAAGTATAGACGTACTATAAATTCCGCAAGAAGACTTCCCCTTGATCTTGCTTGCTTTCTTCGGCACCGGCCTGTACTGTATAAGGCATGTGGGTGGAGAGCGCGTGAAGTCCAACCGGATGGCCTTTTTCATAATGGGTTGGTTCGGGATGCTGTTCTATTTTGCACAAAGATGGCTTTTCGGGCCTTTGATTCCCTCGCTCATGCAGGCCTTCGGCGCTGGCAGCGCAACCCTTGGCGTGATTGGGTCTGCCTCTATGTGGGGCTACATGTCCATACCAATTGTGGCCGGTTTGATTTCCGACCGCTTTGGAAGAAAACATGCGATCCTCTTCGGTATATTCGGGTTTTCCGCCCTCACCGTGGTTTCCGGCTGCGTGAACACTGCGAACCAGCTTTTCTGGAGCCGTTTTTTCACGGGCACGGTAGAGGCATTCTATTTTGTCCCGCTCACTGCCTTTACTCTGGAGCTCTTTCCGGAAAGGCCCGCCTTCTTCCTGGGCCTCCTGATGTCCGGTTCTGCAATGGGCTGGTTTGTCGGTCCGGCCGTCGCGGGCTGGCTCCTCGATCTTACGGGCACCTGGCGAAGCGCGTTCCTGGCCATCGGATCAGCAGGGTTAGCAGTTGCCTTTCTGCAGTGGCGGTTGTGGCCGAATGTGAGGTCCGAGACTCGTTCCGTTGTATATTTCAATAGGGCCATCCTTCTCCCGAGAAATGCGCTCATGCTCCTCTTTCTTGGCCTGGTGCTCACTTTCCAGACGGCCTCTGAGTTCGGTTTCGCCATGTGGTTTCCTGTGTACCTCCGGACCGAGGTCCTGATGAGCGCCACAGGCGCAGGGGTACTTGCCGGGTTTTTCGGCATAGGCCAGGCCCTCGGGAGACCCATCATGGGCATTGTCTCAGACCGGGCGGGATACAGGCGCACCGGTGTAGCGGGGAGCATCTTCATGGGGATCTTTTTAATGCTCACCCTGTCGGCGGCCAATACACCTCTGAGGATCTTCTTCACGCTTATGGCGGGGTTTATCGGGACTGCGGCAACCGGAGGTCTCTGGACCTTCACGGGTTTAGCATTTGCTTCCTTCAAGGGGCTCGCTCTCGGTGTTATAGTGACCATCGCCTACTGTGCGTCATCGTTCGGCCCGATCGCCATCGGTTACATCGGAGGTCGTTACTCGATCGCAACCGCCCTCTGGACGGTGACCGTGCCCTGTGCCTTCGCGGCCGGCGTTTTCTTCATGCCCACCTTTTTGCTCAAGCGGACCCAGGAACGTCAATCGGCCGGTAAGCCGGTCACCTAATCCGCGAAGATCCAGCACGCCTAGGGTCACCCATTAGAGCGTTTACAGGGATTTGTTTTCTCCCAACGAGAGGTATCCCCCGGTTTGCCGCGACACTTATCGCAGACATAGTGACATCGAAGCGTAGCGCAAATTCCCCTCTATCGTACCCGGTAAGTCTGACCGCAACATAGTTTATAGTGTGCGATGTTCAACAAAATAGCAGCGTTCCCTTGGTGTTCCCGCTTACAAAGCCAGCGTCCTACCCTAGCGATATGCAGTGAGCGTGATGAAAGCGAGGGCCCATACTCCAGGAACGCCTTACCTTTCGTCGTGTTATGTCTGCCGGAATCCGTCACGCACGATAAAAAAGTTTGACTTCTTCTGTGTCTCAGCTATAATCAAATATAATGGGCTTTCAGGGCCTTCTAATGCTAAAAGGGGGAGGAGACGATGAATCGATGTGTGTTGATCGTAACAGGGGTAAGTTTTCTCATTGCTAGTGCCATGCCCGGTTTTGCGGCTTCCCAAAAGCAACTGGCGGAAGAAAGGCCCGTGGGGAATATTGAAGCAGTCGCATTCTTCGACGGTGCCATGCCGACCGGCGTGACCGTTTCTCAGAAGGGCCGCATGTTCGTGAACTTCCCGCAGTGGGGAGACAAGGTCGACTACACGGTGGCCGAGGTGCTGAATGGGAAAACGGTTCCCTATCCCAACGCGAAGATAAACACGTGTGAAAAGGGAAACCAGAAAGACTGTTTTGTTGCGGTCCAGAGCGTCGTCGTCGATCCGAAGGACCGGCTCTGGGTTCTTGACACGGGGAGCATCGGGTTCGGTCCGACCACTTACGGGGGACCGAAAATGGTCGGCATCGATCTCAAGACCAATAAGGTGTTTAAGACTTTTATCTTCCCTGAAGATGTCGCTTTGAAAAACACGTACCTGAACGATGTCCGGTTCGACCTCAAGAGGGGTACCGAAGGTTTCGCCTTCATCACCGACTCGGGAGCGAACGCGATCATCGTCGTGGACCTCGCCTCAGGCAAAAGCTGGAGACGCCTTGCCAACCACGCGAGCACGAAGCCGGTGGCCAAGATGATCGCGATGGTGGAAGGACGGCCGCTCCTGCTTAACATACCGAATATGAAACCCTTTCCCCTGGAGGTAGGGGCCGACGGCATCGCTATAAGCGCCGACGGGAGCAGGCTATACTACTCTCCCCTCACTTCCCGTAATCTCTACAGCGTGAGCGTCGATGCCCTCGTCGACCGGTCCATGACGGATGAGAAAGTGGCGGAGACGGTTAAGGACCACGGTTACAAAGGAGGGGCGTCCGACGGCTTGGAGTCGGATGCTGAAGGCCGCATCTACCTCAGCGATTACGAGCATAATGCCATCCATCGGATGATGCCCGATGGGAGCATCGAGACGATTGCCCACGACCCGAGAATGTTGTGGCCCGATACCCTTTCGCTGGCCTACGACGGTTATCTCTATTTCAGCGCCAACCAGATCGAGAGGCAGGCGGTTCACTGGGGAGGCAAGGATACCCGTGAGAAACCGTATACCGTTTTCCGCATTAAGGTCGATGCGAAACCGGTGGCGTTGCGATAGAGCCTAGCTTAATAAGTATTCAACTACGGAAGATGGGGTATTTCCGTTAATTCCGTTATTTGAGCGAGTGAGTCTCTGTTCGATAGGGCCGGCCGGACCGGGAGATCCGGTCCGGCCGCTTAGGCTTCCGAAGCAGTACCTGCCTGCGTTGTTGTCGCGCGCAAAGAGGGTAAAAACTTTTCTATATCAGACTGTCGTGTTTACCGTCGAGGTGCCGGTCGAAGAGGAACCATTGATGAGGGAAAAGAGCGTGTCGGGACTGACGGTGAGCAGATTTATGTTCTGGAGTTGATTCACGAGACTTTCGGTGCTCGTCGAGGTGGAGGACGAACCGCTGGTTGCGGATGTCTGCTCCGCAGCGGTGATCTCTTTGACGAGGGTGGGATCGGACTGCATAATGGAGGCGTTTTCGGCGGAGAGGAGGATATTGTACATGGAATCCGTTGAGGCAGACCCCGAACTGCCGGAGAGCGCGCTGTAGAGAGAATCGCTTGAACTCGACGAGGAGCCGCTCAGGAGACTGACAATATCGGCGGCCGTGCCGGTGGAGTCCGAACTCGTACCGATAGACGAGGCCGAACCCGACGACTGCAAGCTGTTGAGCAGCGATGATGTGAGAGAGCTGTTGATGCTGCTGATGCTGGACATGGGCTTTCTCCCCCCTGTGTACATGTTATCGGATGGTCCGGAGGTTACTTAAGCCTCTATTCGTCTTTTTTTACGAGTGGCCGGCAAACTCTTGGGAGATTTTATCGATCTAGAACCGTATCAGGGCAATCCTGCCGTTGTGGCCCCTTGTCTTCTTGCTTTTCTATCTGTAGGCCGAAAATTGTCCGGGCTTTCTGCAAGGCGTCTTCTTCGACCTCGTTAGACCACCGCCTGAATTGTTCCGTCAAAGCTTTGCCATAATCCGTCAGTTGGTAGCCGTCCTTGAAGCTTCCTTTTCTCTCGACCAGCTTGTTGCCAATGACGGCTTCCGTTTTTTTTATCTTTCCCCATGCTGCCCTGTAAGGCATGCCCAGTTCCTCAGCAGCCTTCTTGAGCGAACCGTGGTATTCAATTAACTCAAGGAGTTCGGCTCGTCCGGGCCCGAAGAACAACCCTATTTCCGTCCCCAACCAGAGATGGAGGTGCATCACACAAGTGCGTTCCGTCATCAGCGGTTTTAGTCTCCCGAAAGAACTCGTGACAAGCACATCATGGTATTGGCCGGAGACAAAGTCAATAGAAAAATGCGGAATATTATACTTGACATACCTAACAGCCTGTGTTATAGTATACTTGAAAGGAGATACGACCCATGAGAGAATCAATCCTATCCTCTAAACACTTTCAGGATGAGCAGGCCGCCTTCGATTTTGTAGAGTCAAAACTGTGGTCCGAAGGGCCGGTTTGTTTTCACTGCGGAGAGCGGGTCCGCATAGGCAAGCTGAACGGAAAGACTACCAGAAAAGGACTGTACAAATGCTACGCCTGTCGGAAGCCCTTCACAGTGACTATGGGGACTATCTTTGAGGATAGTCATCTTCCTTTGCGTTACTGGCTCCAGGCTATGTATCTCATGGCTTCCTCTAAAAAAGGCATAAGCGCAAATCAGCTTCATCGTACTTTAGACGTTACTCTCAAGACTGCGTGGTTTATGGCACATCGGCTTCGTCTTGCTATGAACCAGGAGCCGGGTGTCCCATTCGGCGGAATAGTCGAAGGCGACGAAACTTATATCGGCGGAAAGCTCCGCGTCGGCCCTATGGCCGTAAAACTTGGGGAGCGGCCCAAGGACCGACCCTCTCATATTTCCAATAAAGCTCCGGTATTCTCTCTCGTACAGCGTGGCGGCTCTGTGAAGTCCTATCATGTGGAGAAAGTCACCGCAAAAAATCTTCGGCCGATTGTAGATAAGATGGTTGCGAAGGACGCGCACTTTATGACCGATACTTCTACAGTTTTAGACAGCGCCGCGTTTGATCGTAAACACTCCAAGGTCAACCATGACGAAAAAGAATATGCCCGGATGGAGAACGGTGAGCTTATAAGCACCAACACCATAGAGAGTTATTTCGCCATTTTGAAGAGGGGCATTAACGGAGTGTATCATCACTGCGATGCGAAGCACCTTCACAGATATCTTGCGGAGTTTGATTTCAGGTATAATAACAGGATAGCGAAAGGCGTTGACGATCTGGAGCGAACCGACAATCTCTTACAGGGCGTTGTCGGGAAGCACCTGACCTATACGACGTCTAACTGAGGGGGGAAGACACAGTAAATATGCCAAAAAGAAAAAGGCCGAAACTGAGCGAGAAGGAGCAGTATGCCCGCTTTTTGGAGACTGCAAAAGCTGCGCAGGAAGAGGGTGCAGAGGAAAGGTTTGAAAAGGCGTGCGATAAGATTTTTAAGCCTTCTAAACCAACAAAAACGGCTCGCTAGGCGCGGTTAAGGAACTCAAAAGCATGACTCCCGATGAAAGGGCTGCGCTCATTGAGGTAAAAATTGAACGGGCCAAACAACACATCCTCGATCTCCAATCCAACATTAAGACCTTCCGTAATTCCAAGCCATATGAAATTGTGAGTAAGATAGAGCCTAAAACAATTGCGGATCGCCTCCATTGCTACGCAATCAAGGTTGACCCCGTGCCCTATAGGGTTTCTGCTGTTGCCGGAGACGCAATTCATAACCTGCGAACCGTTCTCGACCACATCGCACAACAATTGTTTGTCGTCGGGCCTACAGGAAAAGCCGGTTCTCAAAAACGATACCAGTTCGTTATCGGGAATAGTGCCACGGAATTCGAAACCGGACTGAAGCGAGTAATAAAGTGCCTGCGGCCAGACGCTATAAAGGTGCTTCGCGGTATCGAGCCATATCAAGGAGGGAAGGGCCATGAATTGTGGGTGCTTCATCGTCTCGACAACATTGATAAACATCGACTGCTGCTGACTATTGGTTGCACTTTTGATAGTACTCGGGGAGCACCAACAGCCAAACTGCGGACAAAGTGGCCAATCGGCAGCGCGGAACACCACGTCCTCATTGACCTTCCATCCATGATTGACAAGACCTCCGGCAGTATCTTTCCCTTGAAAGCAGGCGACTATGTCTTCTTCATGACCGACAGGTCGGTAATGGACCAGAAAATGCAGTTCGCCATTGATGTAGCGCTCAACGAACCTGGGATTGTCGAGGGTAAGCCTTTGCTTGAAACAGTCCAGCATTTTGCCGATCTGGTCAGCAGCATATTTGAAATCATTAAGCCCTGTTTTATCTGAGAATGATCTTTTCATAATTAACAACTCCTCCCTTTGGGTATGTCAAGTGATATATTCCGGAGAAATGGGCGGAAATCACAATGCCCCGGTCGAAAAAAAGAAAAAAATGCTTGACTCTACGTGGTATCGTATGGTATATAACGAGAGTGGAAATTAACGCCCTTCGAACCTGCTACTTTTGGCAAAGCGGTCTTCGGATGCCTCTCCTTAACCGCTTACGCCTTTGGCCCGTCAGCGAGCGACCGGAAGGTTTTGGCTGCCCCTTATCCTTCCGGTCCGCTCCTGGCCTCTGAAGAATGCTATGAACATGTATTTCCTGCTGAAAGCCTCCATCCTCTGTGAAAACAGAGGAAGAAAGAGATGCGCAAAGGGGGAGGGACCGGGGAGCCCTCCCGCCTGCACGCACATATAATACTTCAGGCCGGGACTTGCTTACGCCGGCATTATCAGACAAAGCCAGGTGCAAAAAGCGCCCGGCCGCTATGAAATATCACATTACCACTTACCCGTCTTCAGATACTCGTCGATTGCCTGCGCAGCCTTTCGCCCCGCTCCCATCGCGAGAATGACAGTCGCGGCGCCCGTCACGATATCGCCGCCCGCGAAAACACCCTTCCTGCTGGTCTTTCCCGTTTCCGGATCGGCCTGGATATTGCCGGACTTACGCAACTCCAGCCCCTCCGTGCTCTGGGTCAGTATCGGGTTTGGCCCCTGTCCGATGGCCACGATCACCACTTCCACATCAATGATGTGTGCCGACCCCTTGATCTCGACGGGTCTCCGCCTGCCCGACGCGTCAGGCTCTCCCAGCTCCATTTTCACACACTCTATGCCTTTCACCCAATTCTTTTCATCACCGACGATCCTGATCGGATTCGTGAGGAGACGAAAATCGATGCCCTCTTCCTCGGCGTGATGGGCCTCCTCCGCCCTCGCGGGCATTTCCGCCCTCGATCTGCGGTAGATGAGGTAGACATGGTCGGCCCCAAGCCTTTTGGCAACCCTTGCCGAGTCCATGGCCACATTGCCGCCTCCGATGACGGCGACCTTCTTCGCCATTCTTATAGGTGTATCGTATTGCGGGAAAAGGTAAGCCTTCATGAGGTTGGCCCTTGTGAGGAACTCATTGGCAGAATAGACGCCGTTGAGATTTTCCCCGGGAATATCGAGAAAATACGGAAGGCCCGCGCCCGTACCCACAAAAATCGCGTCATACCCTTCATTGAAAAGCTCATCCACTGTCGCCGTCTGGCCGATAATGGTGTTCGGCTTTATGGTGACGCCCAGCTTCTGGACGTAGTCGACCTCGCGCTGCACGATGGCCTTGGGTAGACGAAACTCGGGTATGCCGTACACAAGCACACCGCCGGCCTTGTGGAGGGCCTCGAAAATCGTCACCTCGTGGCCCAATTTCGCCAGTTCTCCCGCCACGGTCAGGCCCGAGGGCCCGGCGCCGATGATGGCCACCTTTTTGCCGGTGGCCTTAGGTTTTTCAGGAGTCCTGACCTCGCCGGCCGCCAGCTCATAGTCTGCCGCAAACCGCTCAAGCCGGCCGACGGCGATAGGCTCCCCTTTCTTTCCGAGCACGCATTTGCTCTCACACTGCGACTCCTGAGGGCAGACACGACCGCACACAGCGGGAAGGCTGTTCGTCTCTTTTATGATGTGGATGGCGCCCATGAAATCGCCCTCTTTGACCTTATTGATGAATTCCGGGATTTTCACGGCGACCGGACAGCCCTCGACGCAGGCAGGCTTCTTGCATCCGAGGCAGCGCGACGCCTCCCGGAGGGCATTTTCCCTCGTATAACCCAATGCCACCTCGCTGAAATTCTGAATTCTCAGCTTCGGCGCCTGCTCAGGCATCCGCTCCCGTTTCTTGCTTTTCTTTACCTCCACCTGGGCCTCGAGCTTGCAGGTGTGATCCCACATGGCGCGCCGCTCTTCCCGGTTATACATCTGCTGACGGAGCATCAACTCCCTGAAGTTTACCTGATGGGCGTCGAATTCAGGCCCGTCTACGCAGACAAACTTCGTCTGATCCCCGACGGTGGTGCGGCATCCCCCGCACATACCCGTCCCGTCGATCATGATCGAGTTGAGGCTCACGATGGTCTTGAGGCTATGGGGTCTGGTCACGTCCGCCACCGCCCTCATCATGATGACCGGACCGATGGCGAGGACCATGTCTATTTTGGTGTTTTCCCCGATCAGCCGCTTTAGCTCGTCGGTGACAAAGCCGTGGTGGCCGTACGACCCGTCATCGGTCGTCACCAACAACTGGTTGCTGATCGCCTTCATCTCTTCTTCCAGAATGAGCATCTCCTTGTTCCGGGCGCCTATGATCGAAATAATCTCGTTTCCTGCCTCGTGGAGTGCCTTGGCAATAGGATAGACAGGCGCGACCCCCACCCCGCCGCCGATGCAGACCACGGTACCGAATTTTTCGATGTGGCTTGCCTTGCCAAGGGGTCCGACCACATCGAGGATTGTCTGACCCAGGTCGAACTTCGCGAGCTTTTTCGTGGACGCGCCGACTTCTTGGAAAATCACCGTTATCTGCCCCTTTTCCCTATCAAAGTCGGCAACCGTCAGAGGTATCCGCTCTGCAAGATCGTCGGCCCTGAGCACGACGAATTGGCCCGGCTTTACCCGTTTGGCTATATCCGGCACGTAGAGCTTCCACATTATCAGGGAAGGCGCCAACTGCCGTTTTTCCACTATCTCATTAAGCTTTGGTGCCTCAGTCACAGCAAGTGCTTTAGCCATGTTTTCTCCTTTTTAAAGATTATCCTGTCGGTAAACCTCGCTCGCCTGTTTCAAAGGGAGCTTGACGGTAAATGTCGTGCCTTTGTCTGTTTTGCTGCTCACCTGTATCCGGCCGAAATGGGACTCCACGATCTTTTTGACGATGGACAGGCCTAGGCCGGTACCGGGCGTATATCTTGTCTGCGGACCGGGGACGCGATAGAACTCATCAAATATGTGAGGGAGGTCCTCCTTGTCTATGCCGACGCCCGTATCCGCCACCTTGATATTCAAAAAATGGTTACTCGGTTTGGCCGTGATGGTCACCTTGCCTTGCTTCACGTTGTACTTGATAGCGTTTGAAATAAGGTTCGTGAAGAGCTGCTCCATTTCCGACCGGTCGGCCTCGATAAGAGGCAGGGACTCGGGGAGATCTACCTTGAATCGCAGCCCTTTCTCCTCGCCTTGACCCTTGAGCAGCTCTGCGGTGCCCCGGAGGATGCCGCTTACGTCAAGAAGCTCCTTCTTTCTCACAACCCCTTTTGCCTCCAGTTTTATGAACTGGAGGAGGTCGCTCACCAGGTCGAGGAGCGAATGGGTCCTCGCCTTTGCCCGATCCAGCATACGCCGGTTCACCACGGGATCGGACCCCGCGGCCCCTGAAAGAAACGCTGAAAGATACCCCTCGATGGCAGCCAGCGGTGCTCGCAGCTCGTGGGCGACCATCGTGACGAACTGTGACTTTATCTTGTCAATCTCTTTGAGGCTGGTGATGTCTCGCAGCACGCTCACCACCCCCAGATCCAGACCTTTTTCATCCCGCACCACCGACAGGTTCACCATCAGTGTCCGCGGCCCGGGCGTGCGCAGCTCGATCTCCTCCGACTGTATGGTATACTGAGCGGAGTGAGGGGAATAAGCCTTGCCGATAATCTCCACCAGCCCTTTATGGGGGATGACATCTCCCATTGCCCCGCCCGCCTCCAGACGCCCGTCCAGGTCGAGCATCTCGACGACCGCGGGATTCCACAACGCGAGCTGCTTCTCGCGATTGAAAACCAATATGCCGTCGGTCAGGGAATTGATTATCGTGTGCAGTTTCGAGGTCTCGTTGGCCACCTCCAGAAGCTTCCGGTCCCGCTCCTCCATAAGCTGCCCGGCCTGAAGACGAAGCCGTCTCGTTTCCAGACCCCTGTTCACCACGGCCAAAAGCTGGTCCGGGGTAAAAGGCTTGGGGACATAGTCGTAGGCGCCGTGCTTCATCGCATCGACGGCGGTTTCAACCGTCGCAAACCCGGTGATAACGATCATAATGATCTCCGGGTCATGCGCCTTCACCTGCTCCATCATGTCGAGGCCGCCCATGCGAGGCATCATAAGGTCCACGAGGAGCAAGTCGAATGGCTTCGAGCGGACCTTTTCGAGCCCCTCTTCACCGTCCCCGGCTACCTCTACCGAGCAGCCTTCGGCTGACAGAATCCTTCGGCACCCCTCGCGAATACCCCGCTCGTCATCCACCACCAATATGTGCACGGACTGATCCATTGATCTCTAACCTTGTTTACCCGCGTCTATCCCTGTTCGCTGCTTCTTGCAAGCAGATCCTTTACTCGTTTGAGCAGTTCTTCCGGCAACAGCGGCTTGCTGGCATAGTCATCCGTTTTCATCCAGTAGCCGTCCAACTCCTGGGAAAAATCGTAGCCCGTCGTCCCCGACACCGCCGTGAGCATGAGGATCGGGATGCCCTTGTAGAGGGGATCGGCTTTGATCGTCTTCGCAAAGGCAAAACCCGTATCGTGCTTCTCCATCATCAAGTCGAGCACGATAAGGTCCGGCTGTTCAAACCTGACCTTATCGAGTCCTTCCCGGCCTGAAAACGCGGACACCACGTCGAACCCATGGTTTTCCAGCACAGCCCTGTTTAAATCGATAAAATCAACGTCGTCGTCCACGAGCAAAATTCTGGTTTTCTTCTCCATTTGTTCCTCCCCATAATTGTGTTTCTTGAACTTATCTGCTGTCTCTCACCCCTTTTTCCGTCCCGTCTCTGTCCCCTTGGTCTACGGGGAGGGAGACCGTGAAAGTACTACCTTTTCCCAGTACTGTCTCGACCTCGATCTTGCCCAAATGATGCTCGATGATGCCGTAGGAGATGGCGAGTCCGAGGCCGGTCCCTTTTTCCTTTGTCGTAAAGAAAGGGGAGAAAAGCTTGTCCATGATCTCCGGTGGGATACCGGCACCCGTATCCTGAACCTTCACCTTGATCCTGCGTGCGCCGCCCACGGTCGTAAGGGTAATCGTGCCTTTACCCTCCATCGCCTCGGCCGCATTGAGGATGATATTGAGAAAAACCTGCTTGAGCTGAGCCCAATCGGCGGTGATCGTCGGAAGTCCGGAGGCAAACACCTTCTTGATCTTGATGTTGTGAAACAGGGACTGGTTGGCCACAAGGCCCAACACGTCTTCCAGCAACTCATTCATGTTGGTGGGACCCGGGCTCAGCTTTGTCTCTCTCGCAAAACTGAGAAGCCCCTGGACGATCTCCTTGGTCCTTGCTGCCTCCTTTATGATCAGATCCACATCCTCCCTTCGGGGATCGTCGTGCTCCAGGCTCTTCAGCAATACATGGGCGTAGATCGTTATCGTGCCCAAAGGGTTATTGATCTCATGGGCAACCCCGGCAGCGAGCTGTCCCAGGGAAGCGAGCTTCTCCGTTCGTATGAGCTGCGATTGCGCCTGCTCCAGCTCCTGATGGGAAAGCTGCAGCTCCCGGTGCGATTTCTCCAACTGCTGGTAGATCTTCTTGCTTTCGGCGAGCAGGTAGGGCAGGCAGTATTCGGCTTCCACCATGCCTTGGGCGACAGCCACAGCCTTATCCCGGCAAGTTGGATAACCGCACATCCCGCAGTCAAGGTTATGATGAGGCGGCTCTTTATCGATCGATTTCAGGATCGTCCTCACCCGTTCCTCCACGGGCGCGGGAAGCGCCTGCTCCATCGACTGGAACTCGCGCCTCAGGTCGATATCGCCGTACTTCTTGATGTCGTCTATCACGGAAGCATAGTCCCGCCGCATCATCTCTGACTTGGTGTAACGTGCCACCGCCTGCCGCTTCCCGAGGAGAAAGACCTCCCGGTCGATGAATGGCCCGTCGATGCAGCCCTCACAGTGGACGATGTCGAGAAACCTGGCATGGACGTGGCCGGATGCAAGCTGCTTGAGGACGTTTGTGCACCGCTTGTGTCCCCCTGTGGCGCTTATCTCGTCCATGAGGACGTCAACGGTGATACCCATGCTCCTGTAGAGCCCTCCGATCACCGGTATGATCCTCGAGAGATAGGGCCTTGGCCCATCAAAGTCGCTCTCCGGCAGCTTTCCCCGGGTAATGCCTGCCTGATCGATCAACCGCCTTACATCCCTGAAGGTGATGACCTCATCGATAAAGCCCTCAACCTCGGGGGCTGCCATCTCCCCTATCTGTGTGAGGCAGGACGTGATATAGATCATCTTCCACCCCGGTCTTGCCCGGCGCGCGACCTTTCCAATTGCAATCATGGGCGACACGATCGGCGCGAGGTCAGGTATCAACTGGGGCAGGTATTTCTGCACGTAGAAGACGATCGCGGGACAGACAGAGGAAATCACCGGCCCCTTCGTGTCATGCTGGAGAATTCTTGTGTACGCCCGGCTCACCAGCTCGGCACCGAAAGCGCCTTCCCATACCTCCGTAAATCCGAGGTTTTTCAACGCAGTTACCCACTGACGGGGAGAACTATTCACCACCGCCGCGGGGAAGGAGGCATCCAGGCACGCGATGGTCTTCCCATCACCGGCGAGGTATTCCTTCACCCGGTTTATGCCGCTCTTGTAGTCCATTGCCTGGTGTGGGCACGCCTTGATGCAGTTTCCGCAGAGGATGCACCGCTCCGGGATAATCTTGATATTGTTCTCTTCGAGCTTGATAGCTTTGACAGGGCAATGCTGGACGCAGTACAGGCACCTGCGGCACTTTCCGGTCTTGATTTCAATATTGTGAGCGCTCTCTGCCTTGTAGGTCTTCAAATGTACCCTTTTAGCTCATAATTCATGCATTTTACAACAAATGTTTTTTTATGTCAAAGGACTTGTGATAATGTGCACAAGGCACCTTACACTTCAAGGCCAAAGAAGTAACGGTTGCGGCGCTTGAGAGCGCAAAAGATCATTGCGGCGGATAAAACTTCGCGAGCTTTTGAGGAGAGACTCCCATGAGATAGAGGAGCATGATCGTCCAGTTCCGCACGCAGCATCGTACCATCCCTTCCTTGTTCCAGCGGCGGCCGGAGGTGCTCAGCCTCTCCGGAATTATGAAAATGGCGTGGCCTCCCTTCTTGATTCGTCTCATCAGGTCCACATCCTCCATCAGGGGCATCTCCCTGTATCCGCCGATGCGCTGAAAAAGGTCGCGACTGATGAAAATCGCCTGATCGCCGTATGGTATGCGGGTAAGACGGGACCGAAGGGTCACAGCCTTTTCGATTATCCGGAACGCAAGACCTTCGCTTGCGATCCCGAGATCGAAGGCGCCTCCCACAAAACGCCCCCCTTCCATACACCCTGAGATTTTCCCGAACGCGCCGGCGGGGAGCCGGGTATCGGCGTGAAGAAAGAGGAGGATGTCGCCTTGCGCCCCGGCGGCCCCTGCGTTCATCTGTCCGGCTCGCCCCGCACTGGCTGCAAGACGCCTCACACCGACGTCCTTTATTACTTTCAGGGTATCTGCATCCGCATCTCCGTCCACCACGACAATCTCCACCATTTCATCCGACCTGATTGCGCGGAGGTGAGCGATGGTGTCGTTAATTACGGCTTGCTCGTGTAAGACCGGGATGATGACAGAGATCGTCATGTCACCACCGGTGACCGCGCAGATAATCGATCGTCGCGAGCACACCTTGAGGCAGATTTTTCCACCGGTCGAAAAATGCCGCCAGGTCATCGTAGTCGTCGATGTCCTCCCACCGGGGAAGCAGGTGAAACAGAAGGCCATGCTCTTCGAAAATGTGCCTGGTCAGATCAAAAACGAGCGCGCTGCCCCAGGGGAGGCCCTGAAACAGGTCGGGCGAGAGGCTGTCAGAAGAAAGACCTATCAGATAATAACCGCCGTCAAAGGCCGGACCGATCACCGCGTCGTGGGTTTTGAGGCTGCGAAAGGCTTCCTCCACCAGTGAAGGCGGAAGGTCCGGCGTATCCGTGCCTATGAGCACCGCCCGGCGATAATTCCGGAAGGCCCGCCGGAACGCGGCATACATCCTTTCCCCCAGGGAATTACCCTCTTGCGGCTCATACGCGAGATCCCCGCCCAGCCATTCGATCATGGCCTCTCGCGCCTCCGGGGGGTGGAAGAAGATCGACGGCGCATAACCGGCTTTCCGGGAGAGTGCGATCGCGTCTCTGACAAAACACCGGTAGAGCTCGACCGCCGTCTCCTCACCGGTTTTGTGGGCAAGTCTCGTCTTCACCATGCCCTTTTCGGGGAATTTAGCGAAGATAAGCAGCCGCTCGTCGTCCTGCATACCCTCTCCCATTCCTCTTAATATTAGCGCAAAAAAGGTCCTTTTTGGCATCTTTTACCGCGTTTACCCCCTTTTTACCCTCTTCAGCACGCATTCTTCACCGGCCGTCTCGGCAGCCCTCTTTAGGATTCCGGTGTTGACCCGTCCGCCACTTCTTCCTTATTGATGCTTGTATGCCGCCGTGGCTGCCGCCCAATTCCCGACCGGCCCTGTCACATTCCAGTCCCATGATACAGCGCCCGTCGTGGTGTTGTACATGATGCCCCATCCCGCAGCGCAGTCATCGAGGGTAAAAGGCGGTTCGTTGGCGTCCAGGGTGTTGATGTTGTACTGGTCCGCCACGGGAGAATAGATGGTCGTCATCACATTGTTCTGCTGGGCGATGACCGCCACGACCAGGCCGTTCGTCGTTGAGGGCGTGATGAGGCTCGGGACGGAGAGGTATGGGCCGGAAGTCTGGTCCCCCGTGGTGACCGCCGACTTGTCAAAGGGGGCCGTGGCCGCTCCCGCGACATCGAGAAGGATGATATCGTGAGGAAATCCGTAAGCCGATGGCGCGTTCCCCGGACTGTTGAACGTTACCGTCAAGTCTTGCGTACCGGCGCTCTGGTTTACGGAATCGAACACGTTGGCGTACTCGGGGAAGGAGGGCATCTTTTCCGATGCGCGGTTGGTCCAGCTACCCCTTGTACTCGATATGCCCGAAATCCCGTCTCCTGAAGGGGAAAGGCAGATTTGGAGGTTCCCCGTCGTGACGAACTGCTTCACCTGCGCTGAGGTCTGAGCAATATTCCCGCTGAGAATTACGTGCTGCGCGGCGACGACCCTGATTCCCGCTCCTGGAACGCCGCCCTGCGTAGTATCCGGCTTGAGGGCTACCGCTGCCGTGATGTAATTGGCATTCGTGCCGCTGTCGTTGAAGGTCGGGTCTATTGAGTTGTCAGAGTCATATACCAGGTACTGTACGGCATGGCCATCCGCACTGTTCACACCACCGGGCATGAAAGACCATTGAGAAGGAGAGGTTCCTGCCGTAAAAGATACATTCGCAGGACCTTGGCCGGAAAAAGCGGGTGTATGGAGCGAATCCTCGAAGGCCACCTGATAGATGAAATCACCGCTTTGCGCAGGCGTGAACGATCCCGCCGCGATGGACGAGCCGCTCACCACGGCGCCGCTCGTCTTGTCGACGGCGGCCGTTGCGGAAATCCCGGCTATCTCGGTCACCTTGATGACCGTGTACTTCGATCCGCCGCCGCTGAAACTGACGGTGATGTTCCTCGTCCCGGCCTTTATGTGCTGGGCTACGTAGATACTCACTTGTTGATCCTTCGTCTGGTCCTGCACGTTCTTCGCAAGGGCGTACGTATTGCTGCCTCCGGGGGCGTCGTCCTTAATACCTACCTGGATGGCGTTGCTAGACGTCCACTGCCAGAAGATCGCTACCACGAGGCAGTTGCCGGAGATGGTGGGATTAGGCAGGGCGATAGTCTTCCCCGTTACCAGGGCGGAGCCGGCCATGTTGGTGTCTACGTGCTGGACGATAGCCGGAGCGGCGCCAACGCCCTTCCCTCCCTGATCGACTGTACTGCTGCCGGAGACCCAGGCCCAGGTCGCCCCGGCGAATTTCCACAGGTCATTGAGGTCTCCCTGGTTTCCACCGGAATCGTAGCCCTGTCCACCCAAGAGCCAGAAGTCGCCTTGGGCATCGGTCCAGGAAACAGACGCCGACCGTGCCCCCGGGACATTCCCGGGAGCCGCGGCGCCCTGCGTGCCGTAACTGCCTGCCTGACCGCCCGTACTGCTCCCCGACACCCAGGTCCAGTTTGTCCCGTCGAATTTCCACAGGTCATTGAGATAGGCAAGATTCCCGGTCGAATCGTAGCCCTGTCCCCCGAAGAGCCAGAGGTTGCCCTGGGCATCGGTCCAGGAAACAGACGCCGACCGTGCCCCCGGGACATTCCCGGGAGCCGCGGCGCCCTGCGTGCCGTAACTGCCTGCCTGACCGCCCGTAGTGCTCCCCGACACCCAGGTCCAGTTTGTCCCGTTGAATTTCGACAGATCATTGAGATAGCCATAATTCCCGTTCGAATCGTAGCCCTGTCCCCCGAAGAGCCAGAAGTTTCCGTGGATATCGGTCCAAGAAACAGCCGCAGACAGCGCGTGAGCGTTGTTCGACGCAGATAGAAGAAAAAACAGCACCACCAGTATCTCCAAGCACTTTTTCATAGGATGCCTCCTCGCAAGATGATTGTGCCTGGAAACCAGTTGTTCTCGGCTGATGAGAACATGGCTATAACTGAGCCCTGTTGCTCCCACCATAGCGGACAGTTTGGTTTTTCAGGTCTTATTCATTCCGTAAGTATGTATAAAACCGATGTCAAGACACAACGTAGAGGATTTAAGAAAAATGGTTCCTCTCACTTTCGGGTGGCATTGTTCACTCGCCTGAATAGGTGAAGCCGCTGAGGAAACTTTCCGGCCCGGCGGTATTGACAACACCAACTCCTTGAGTCCGATCGACGTTCCGAATCCAAGATTGCCGTAAAAAGGAGCTACCCTCAACAAAAAACAGTTCCAGACCAAGCAGGTGCGACCCATATTTGTGGAAGAAGAGGATGAAATAGTAGTCGTAACGGTCTATACTTACTTTTACTGAAAAGGAGATATAGCCATGAGAATTACGTACGACTCCGAGGTTGACGCCCTTTACATAAGGTTCATCGAGGCTACGGTGACGACAGAACACGTGGCCCCAGGGGTCGCCGTCGACTACGACGCAGAAGGCAAACTAGCCGGCATCGAGATTCTCGATGCCATTAAGCGCTTTGGAAGCAAGGACGTATTCAAGAAAGTTACCCTCGAAGACCTGACCCTGAAGGCGGGTTAAGTAGTATGAAGATCGAATATGATCCAACGGCTGACGTACCGAAGGTTTTTGGCTCCGCAGGGGAGGGAGAGGATGTCTCCTTCTATCCCGCTAATGTCACTATGTGATCCCTGAGAAGTAAGTGCCGGGGCACTACTACGGGGGGCATGGTGTCACTTACGTCCATTTTCCCCCCTCAACGGTCTACCGAGAAACATCTGCTGCTGTAAAGCCTTGTTCGCGCAACCTGGCAATGTCCTTGGTTGGCGCACTCCCGAAGAAGCGGCCGTATTCTCTGCTAAACTGCGAAGCGCTCAGATACCCCACGTTCCGGCTCGCAGCAGTCGCATCCGTCATCGTCGATAACATAAGACGTCTCGCCTCTTGAAGGCGCAGCACCTTTTGGTACTGCAACGGACTCATTGAGGTGACGGACTTGAAGTGCTGGTGGAATGAGGAAACACTCATATGCGCCAACTCGGCCAGCTCTTCGACTTTCACGGGCTGGGAGAAATTGGCACGCAACCAGGATACTGCTTTCGCGACTCCGTGCACACCGGAATCCTCAAGGCCGATCTGGGCCACCCGGACACCAACGGGACTGCGTAGCAGACGGATCAGAATCTCATCGATCACAAGTGGGGCGAGCAGTTCGGCGTCCCCAGGCTGCGCCATCAATTCGATCAGCCTTATGGCCGCATTGAAGATGCTCGCGTTGGCCTGAGTGATACACACAGCGCGGTTCTCGTGAACCCTAGGCAGACCGTGGGGATACACCTTCAAAATCAGCTCGGCGATCTTGTGCGGATCGAGATCCAGCCTGAAACAGAGGAAAGGCTCGGAGTGGCTTGCTCGCGTGACCTGGGCAGCCACTGGCAGATCAACGGAGTAAATGATCATACGGGAGGCGTCGTACTCATAAACCTCCTGCCCCAGCATCACTCTCTTCGCGCCTTGCGCGACGATGCACAAGGCCGGCTGCGCTACGGCATGCACCAACTCGGTGTTGGTTCGGGAAGCGCGAATAGCGTGCACCCCAGGGATGCGCAGCTCAAAGGAACCGTCGTGAGGTGTATGTGCGCGAATCAAGCCGGCCAACCTGACCAGGTCTGCGTCGCTTGACCCCACGAAGGTATCTGCTTCCAGTGCATGCGAGTTTCTTTTAATAGACTTCAATGTGAGGCTCCTCCTCTACAATATCTCTTTAGAAAGTGGCGTCTCTTGCTTCCGGTCAGCTAGGAGCACCCCTTCTCGAGAATAGCTCCTTTGCGATCATCATGGCCCTCATTAAATTGGATCGATGCCGGATAAAGCGCCATATGAGTGATTACCTCTGTCAATTCTCCTCCTTTTTGTACCCATTGTCCAGCGCCTTGTCGTGGCGAAACCGGGGCGGCCCTCGGGTGCATCGCTCAGCGACCGGTCAGTTGCTCCAGCTTCTCGGGGTACCGGGCCCCTTGCACTGTGATCTTTGCGGCGGCGCTATCGATCTCACGGAGGTCGTCGGACGTGAGTTCGAGTGAAACTGCTCCGATGTTCTCGTCCAGACGCTCCAGCTTGCGAGTGCCCGGGATTGGCACAATCCACGGTTTCTGGGCCAGCAGCCAAGCGAGCGCTATCTGAGCAGGTGTCGAATTCTTTCGTCCTGCAATGTCGCCGAGCAGATCAACCAAGGCCTGATTCGCTTTCCGGGCCTCCGGCGTAAAGCGAGGGAGAGTAGTGCGGAAGTCGGTACTGTCGAACGTCGTGTTTTCGTCCATCTTTCCTGTGAGGAAACCCTTGCCCAGAGGGCTGTAGGGCACGAGGCCAATTCCGAGTTCTTCGAGTGTCGGCAGCACTTCTTCTTCAGGGCGTCTCCACCACAGCGAGTATTCGCTCTGGAGCGCTGTCACGGGTTGGACGGCGTGAGCGCGACGAATGGTCTGCACCCCCGCCTCAGAAAGACCGAAGTGCTTAACCTTGCCTTCCTGGATCAGGTCCTTCACCGCTCCTGCCACGTCTTCGATGGGCACGTCCGGGTCAACGCGGTGTTGATAGAACAGATCTATGACATCAATCCTGAGCCGCGTGAGCGAGGCCTCGGCCACCTGCTTGATGTGCTCCGGCCGACTATTAAGGGCCGGCGAACCCTTCATTCCTCTGACATCGAACTTCGGATCGAGGTCGAAGCCGAACTTCGTGGCAATCACCATCCGATCGCGCAGAGGCGAGAGTGCCTCACCGACGAGTTCCTCGTTCGTGAAGGGGCCGTAGACCTCTGCCGTATCGAAGAATGTTATGCCGCGTTCCACGGCGGCCCGAAGAAGAGAGACCATCTCCTGTTTGTCTGCAGGCGGGCCGTAAGAAAAGCTCATTCCCATGCAGCCGAGCCCGAGCGCCGAAACTTCCAGACCGCCTTTCCCCAATTTACGTTTTTGCATTGTTTCCTCCTTACTTAGCCTTAATCATGCCTGGTATTATTCGTCGCTGACTTTCTCCATCGCGGGAGCATGTCCCCGAAGAACGTCTCAACAAGGTGCGTGAAGACTGGTGTCCAACTTTTCCGGGCTGCCATCTCTATTACGCAAGCCGCCGCCAGTGTCCTCCGGCATTCGCCCTGCTGATCAGACCTTCAGCGACGCCATGTCAATCACAAAGCGGTATTTCACCTCACTTTTTAGCATGCGCTCATATGCTTCATTGATATCCTGAATCTTGATCACTTCGATATCTGACGTGATACCATGCTGTCCGCAGAAATCGAGCATCTCCTGGGTTTCGGCTATGCCGCCAATGACAGACCCCGCCACCGATTTACGCCCCATTACCAACGGAGCGGTGTTCAATAGCGGCTCCAGACCGCCCAGAAACCCGACGAGCACCAGCGTGCCGTCAAGTGACAGCGACGGTAGATACGGATTGAGATCATGGACATAGGGTACGGTATCGATAATCAGCTCGAACTGACCGTTTACGGCTGCCATTCGCCCTTCGTCGGTGGAGAGCACGACTTTATCGGCGCCCAGACGACGCGCGTCCTCCTCTTTGCCCGGCGAACGGGTAAACAGCGTGACATTGGCGCCCAGCCCTTTCGCCAGTTTCAACGCCATATGGCCGAGGCCGCCGAGCCCGACAGCCGCCACCTTACTGCCCTTACCCACGTGCCAGTGACGCAGCGGCGACCAGGTGGTAATCCCGGCGCACAGTAAAGGCGCGGCTCCTTTCAGATCCAATCCATCGGGTATTCTCAGCACAAATTTGTCCGACACGACGATTTTCTCTGAATAACCGCCGAAGGTGGGCATTTGATCGTGACGATCAACCCCGTTATAGGTGTATGTCGGGGTCTCCTCGCAATACTGCTCCAGTCCTTGTTCGCAGGCCGCACAATGGCGGCAGGAATCGACCATACAACCGACGCCGACGTGATCGCCTGGTTTGAAGCGTGTGACATCCGGCCCGACGCTTAGCACGCGGCCGATAATCTCATGGCCGGGCACCATCGGGTACGTCGCGCCGCCCCAGTCATTGCGGACATTATGTAGATCCGAGTGACATACACCGCAGTAGAGGATCTCGATAGCCACATCGTCGGCGCGGGGATCTCGACGCATAAAGCGATATGGGGCCAGGGCGTCTTTCGCAGAGTGTGCCGCGTAACCACGTACATTCATTGTCATCGTTTCTCCTCCATGGTTAGTGAAGTCCGGATCTCGCCGTCGAGCAATTCGTCCCTCGAGAAAAATGTTCAACCCGCTGCCGGTCCGTAATAAACCACACCTTGCTCATGGGCATTCTCCTCTTACAGGTAGCCTCGGACATCACCGGAACGGATGTATTATACCAACCGAATTAAGGAAATCATTGCCTAAAGCTCCGAACTTTTGACACGATCCTATCGATATATGTGAGAGGCAAAGTTCTCCCCTGACGCCCCGCCCCTTTCCGAAAAGAAAGATATTTACTTGCTTAAGAGTGTCCCCTTGGGTGTCCTATAGTGACTTGTTTCATAGAAAGGAAGTCGAGCAGAACCACGAGCCTGGAAACAACAACTAATGAACATTGGGAAACAATGTCCCCACCCCCCCTCCGTGACCATATCACCCCTCGCCCATATACGATCCCTGGTGGTTTTTCCGGTCTCGGCGTCGGCGAGGACCGGTCACATATTTCGATAGCGGAGAAAGCAAAAATGTAAAGGGCGTTGCCTTCGCGCCCCTCCTTTCCTTATACGCCATCCCTTCAGAGGAACCCAATCGCACACGCCCGCGTGAAATATGGCGCCGATGGCAACCTTCTACGGGCGCGTCACCTATTACCGAGCGACCGAGAGCGACCGGCACGTGCTTTACAAAGCATGAAACCCGTATTATAGTCCGAACGGGAGAGACGATGAAGGCTGAACCGCATAGGGTTGAGCAGGTCCTCCAGCGAATGGAAGATCGGTACCGACTTCTCGCCGAGAATGTAAGCGACGTCATATTCACTCTTGACCTCAACTTGCACTACACCTATTGCAGCCCCTCAGTGGAGCGGCTCAGGGGATACACTGTTAAAGAGGTAATGACCCAGTCCCTGGAGCAGGTGTTGACCCCCGCCTCTTATCAGGCGGCAAAGAAAACAGTCGAAGAGGAGCTGGCCCGAGAGAGCACGAAGCCAGGGGCCTCCTCAGAACCGCAGACACTGGAACTGGAGCTTACCCTCAAAGGGGGCGGTACGGTTTGGGCCGAGGTGAAGGTCAGCTTTCTGCGCGATCAGAAAGGTGACGCTGTCGGGATACTGGGGGTTGCCCGCGACATTACCGAGCAGAGGCGGGCCAAAGACCATCTAAAAAACCAGCGACGGAATTTCCTCTCAGCTCTTGAACAGGCGCCTTACGGCATCGTGCTGGTCGATAGAGATGGGCGTAACCTCTACGCCAATCGCGCGTTCACGGAGATCACTGGGTACACCCTGGACGACATCCCCACGGGACGCGAATGGTTTCAGAAGGCCTATCCGGACGAAACGTACCGGAAAGAAGTAATAAGCGTCTGGAAGAAGGACCTGGCGCACGGAGAACTGACCAGGACATTTCGCGTCCTTTGCAAGGATCAGAGCCTGAAGGAGGTTGAATTCAAATCAGCCGCTCTCGATGACGGAAGAACGGTGACGATGCTGTCTGATATCACGGAGCGCACGCAGGCAGAAGAAAGACTGAGACAGAGCGAAGAGCGCTTCCATGCAATAGCCAACTACACGTATGGCGCGGAAATCTGGGTAGGGATCGATGGAAAAGTCATGTGGGTCAGCCCAGGAATCTTGCGGTTGACCGGGTACACGGACTATGAGTGTCTCGCCATGACTGACTATCCCTTGCCAATTATTGACAAGGCCGACAGAGACAGAATAGCCGCATTATTTGCGCAGGCGGTCAATAACAAGACGAGCGGCAGTAATGTCGAGTTTCGGGTTCGCTGCCGAGACGGGAGCCTGAAATGGGCGGCCGTTGAGTGGCAACCCATCTATGGTTTTGACGGAACCCACCTGGGCCATAGAACAAGTGTCCGCGACATTACCACGCGCAAACGGGCAGAAGAAGCCCTGGCCGTCAAGTCCCGCTCCCTCGAGGAGATGAACACGGCCCTCAAGGTGCTCCTCAACCAAAGGGAAAACGACAAGAAAGAACTTGAACACACGATTCGGTCCAACGTGGAGCGGTTGGTCCTTCCCTATCTGGAGAACCTTAAAGAGGGAGGACTTACGGAGCATCAAAAAGGCCTTGCAGATGTCCTCGAAATGAACCTCAAGGCGATAACCTCCCCATTCCTTGGTTCATCAAGGAGCAACGAGCCTTCATTGACCCCGAGGGAGATAGAAATCATGAACCTTATCAAGCTCGGCAAAACAAGTAAACAAATCGGAACACAGCTCCATCTCGGCAAAGCGACCATCGACTTTCACCGGGATCGCATCAGAAGGAAACTCGGCCTTACCAGCGGCAAAGCAGATCTTCGCACCTACCTGCTCTCACTTGCTTAGTGTGGGATCAGTATTGGCCTGAGCCGACACTCAACCAATATTGCGTAAACAGGCATTTTCCCGCATACTATAGTGGAACAATGACTCATTCGATGTCTGAGCCTGCCACAACTGTCGCCTGCGACCCAACCCATACTCGCCGATCATCGGGGCTTTTTGAGACACGCCGGGCGGTCGACGTCCGCAGGTCAGGAAACGAGTTTACGAGTTTAGAGTGATAATAAAAAGTAGTGGTACGAAGCACATTGAGGCTGCTGTCTCCCGCGTTGCCTGTGACGGAGAACCTGCGGGCCTCGCATGTCTAAGAGATGTTACGGAGCACATTATGGTAGCAAAGGCCCTTCGTGAAAGTGAAGAGAAGTTCCGCCTGATATTTGAGAAATCGGCAGACCCCACACTCCTTTTCGACGGACACGTCTTCATCGACTGCAACGAGGCTGCCTTAAAGGCGTTTCGCTGTGCCAGCAAGGACCAGCTTATCGGGCTCCATCCCTGGGGCTGCTCTCCGACGCGTCAACCCGACGACCGTCTCTCAATAGAGAAGGCGCAGGAGGTAATAGATGTCGCCCTTAGTCAAGGGTCGAATCGTTTCGAGTGGGTGCATCGTACATTCGATGGTGAAGATTTCTGGGTAGAGGTCTCCCTCACGGTCATCCCCGTCCGGGGCAAACGGGTCATCCACGTAGTTTTCAGAGACATCAGTGAGCGCAAACGGGCCGAGGAGGCACTGAAAAGGGCCGAGGAGAAGTATCATAATATTTTCGACAACGCTGTCGAAGGCTTTCAGCAGGTCACCCCCGATGGACGGTTCCTGAGCGCCAACCCTTTCCTTGCTCGGATGTACGGATATGGATCCCCCGAAGAGCTTATGGCGGAGGTGACCGATGTAGGGACCCAGGTGCACGTCGACCCCGAGGCCCGCAGACGCTTCGCGGCAATTCTCGAAGAGCAGGGTTTCATCGAGGGCTATGAAACGGAGCGTTACCGGAAGGACGGGAGCAGGATATGGGTCTCCGGGAACGCCAGGGTTGTCAGGGATTCCGAGGGAAAGGTCCTCTATTACGAGGGCACGCTGCAGGATATCACCAGGCGCAGGAGAGCGGAAGAGGCGCTGCTCACGAGTCAGTTTCGGTTATCGGAAGCGATGGACCTTGCCCGCATCGTGTACTGGGAGCTTGATCCGGAAACCGATACGTTTGTTTTTAACGATCACTTCTATGCCTTTTACGGCACCACGGCCGAACGGGAAGGCGGCTACCGGATGGCCAGGAGAGAGTTCGGCAAAAGGTTCGTCCATCCCGACGATATCCGGCTCTTTGATCAAGGTGGGAAAAAACGTCGGTCACATGCCGGCCGGGAATCCTTTTACGAATTCGAGCATCGTATTATTCGTCGTGACGGGGAAGTGCGCCACATCCTGGTGCGCATGCACGTCAGCAGCGATGCCATGGGCCGTATTACCCGATACTTCGGCGCAAACCAGGATATTACCGAGCGCAAGCAGACGGAGAAGACGCTGGCGGAGTCGGAAGAGCGCTACCGGATCGCCATCGAACACTCGAACGACGGGGTTGCCATCGTCAGGGGAGACCGGCACATTTATGTCAATCAGAGATTCCTTGCCATGTTCGGCTACGATGACCCCGGAGAGGTCCTCGGTGCACAATTTTTCGTCACGGTCCATTCCGACGACCATGAAAGGGTCATGGAGATAAACCGGACGAGACAGGAAGGGGGACCTGTTCTTCCAAGATATGAATTCAAGGGGGTGCGTCGGGACGGAACCCTGATTCATGTGGAAGTCTCCGCAACCAGAATAGTCTATCAGGGAGAACCGGCCACATTGGCGTATCTGAGAGACGTTACGGAGCGTCTCAGGGCCGAGGAAATGCTCCGTCAATCCCAGAAGATGGAGGCAATCGGAACGCTCTCAGCCGGCATCGCGCATGATTTCAACAACATCCTCACTGCGATCCTTGGATTTGCCGACCTCGGATTCGAGGACGCCCCGGCCGGCAGCAAGGCGAAGCGGCATCTCGCCCGGGTCCTTCATGCCGCGCAGCGGGGCAAGGACCTGGTGAAGCAGATCCTCTCGTTCAGCCGGAAAGGCGAGGAGGAGCTGACGCCGACCGTGTTGGCCCCCGTCATCAAGGAAAGCATCAAGATGCTGCGCGCCTCGCTGCCGAAGACCATAGAGATCAGGGGGGATATCACGACCGAGCCGTCGCTGGCCCTCGCCGATCCCACACAGATCCAGCAGATCATCATGAATCTGGGCACCAACGCAGCCCATGCCATGTGGGAGAGGGGAGGCCTGATGACCGTCGATCTTTCCTGCGTCACGGTCACCTCAGAGGATGCACCGGAGGCGGGCTTGCCCCCGGGCCCTACCTCAAGTTCTCCGTCAGCGACACGGGGATGGGCATGGACAGGGATATCCTTGAGCGGGTGTTCGATCCTTTCTTCACTACAAAGAAACGGGGTGAAGGGACCGGCCTGGGCCTCTGGGTGGTGCAGGCCATTGTGAAGAATCACAAAGGCGCGATCACGGTGAGGAGCACGCCGGGTGAAGGGTCGACCTTCGAGGTGTTTCTGCCCCGAATTCCGGAACAGGTCCTCCCGACGAAGGAGCAACCCCTCTCGGCCCTTAAGGGACACGGCCGTCTTCTCATAGTCGACGATGAAACTGAGTTAGTGGAATTGGAGAAGGAAATGGTTGAGCGGCTGGGGTACTCGGCCACGGCGGTGAGCGAGAGTGGCGCCGCCCTTGCCATTTTTAGGGAGAATCCTGACAAATACGATCTCGTGCTCACCGACCAGACCATGCCGGACATGACGGGTATCGACCTGGCGCGGAAACTCATTTCAGTAAGGCCCGATATTCCAGTTGTCCTGATCACAGGGTACCGTGACGTAGTAGACATGGAATCGGCCCGTGAGGCGGGTGTGAAAGCAGTCGTCGGGAAACCGATGAGCCGGGCTGAAATGGGCAAGACGATAAAGGAGGTGCTCACACCGGACAGCCGCTAAGGAGGGTAGTGGACGCGGACAAGGCAGATGATGTCGCCGCTTGAAGGGAAGAAAGGGATGGAGCAGATCCGCCCCGTCGAGATTGGAGCCGATAAGAGTCTCGGGTGAAGGTAATCCCGTAGACTCTTTACGAGAGGAAGGCGTGGATCGAGCGTGCCGCTTTCCTTCCCGCCCCCATTGCGAGAATAACGGTTGCGGCTCCCGTGACTATATCACCCCCTGCCCATATACGATCCCTGGTGGTCTTTCCGGTCTCGGCATCGGCCACGAGCGTCCCGCGCTTGGTCACCTGGAGTCCCGACGTGGTTGAAGGGATTAACGGGTTGGGGCTATTTCCGATAGCGCACACCACCGCATCCACGGGCGTGTGGAAGTTCGAATCCTTTACCTCCACGGGGGCCCTTCTTCCCGAGGCATCGGGCTCGCCTAATTCCATGCGCAGACATTCCATTTCCCTCACCCAGCCGTTCTCGTCACCCTTATAGCGCACGGGCAGTGTGAGTGTCTTGAAGATCACGCCCTCTTCCTCCGCGTTCTCACTCTCTTCCAACCGTGCCGGCAGCTCCTTATGGGATCTCCGGTACACAATGTATACCTCTTCGGCGCCCATCCGGAGGGCGGTCCTCGCCGAATCCATGGCTACGTTACCCCCGCCCACCACGGCAACCCTGGTGTGTTTTTTCACCGGTGTGGAGGAAGCAGGGAAAAGATACCCGGACATCAGATTCATTCGGGTAAGGTATTCATTGGCAGAATAAACCCCGTTCAGGTTCTCTCCGGGTATATTCATGAACCAGGGGAGCCCTGCCCCGGTGCCGATAAAAATGGCGTCGTACGTTTCGAGCAGCTCGTCGACGGAGCGAGTCTTGCCGACCACGAAATCGGTCACGACATCCACGCCCAGCCTCCTCACGTAGTCTACCTCACGCGCCACCACGCTCTTGGGAAGGCGGAATTCGGGAATGCCGTAGGTAAGCACGCCGCCCGCCTTGTGGAGGGCCTCGAAGACGGTCACTTCATGGCCGAGGAGGATCAGGTCGCCCGCGACCGTAATGCCTGCGGGACCCGAGCCGACGATTGCCACCCTCTTGCCGGTCGGCTTTGCCCGCGCCGGGAGCTCGACCTCCCCCTGGGCAGCTTCCCAATCGGCGAGAAAACGCTCGATCCTGCCGATCGCTATTTCGGCATTCTTATTTTTCAGGATGCACCGGGACTCACACTGCGCTTCCTGGGGACAGACACGGCCGCTCACCGCGGGCAGACAGTTCTTTTCCTTGAGCTTCTTGATGCCGCCCGCAAAATCCCCCTTGTTGACAAAGGAGATGAAGCCGGGGATGTCTATCTCGACCGGGCACCCGCTCACGCATTTCGGCTTCTTGCACTGCATGCACCTTTTCGCCTCGGCCACCGCCAGGTCGGCCGTGTAGCCCAGGGCCACCTCGCTGAAGTTCCGGCGCCTGACTTCCGGCGGCTGCTTCGGCATCTCGTGACGGTTCAAATCCAGTTTTTTCGTCCGCTCTTCTTTGCCCGGCTCCTCAGGATTCATGAATGGCACTTCCCCTCTTGATGAATTGGTTCGACAGGTGCGCTCTTCCTCGTAAAGAGGACCTCTTCCTCCATATATGCCTTCCTTCGCGCCAGGAACTCTTTCCAATCGACGTCATGGCCACTGAACTCAGGACCGTCGACACAGGCAAAGCGTGTATGCCCGGCCACCGTCACGCGGCACACGCCGCACATACCTGTACCGTCGATCATGATGGGGTTGAGGTTGACAATGGTGGGTATCCCGAGGGCCTTCGTCACCTCCGACACCCGGGCCATCAAAAAGGTGCACCCATTCACGATTGCCCTGTCCGGCATCTTTGGCTGCTCCTTAATGAAGTCGATGATCCTCTCCACATGTCCCTTGGCCCCCAGGCTTCCGTCCCTCGTCACGGTAAATATCCGGGACGAGGCTGCGGCAAGCTCTTTCTGCCAGTAGATAAGATAGGAGCTTCTCGCCTCTATGACGGTCAGCACGCGATTGCCGGCCTTTTTCAGCTCCCTGGCCACCGGGTAGATGCTGCCGATCCCGTAACAGCCCCCAATGCAGAGCACAGTGCCGAAATTGGCGATCTCCGTTGGATTACCCAGGGGACCCACACAGGTGGGAATAGTATCGTCGGGTTTCAGCAGGGCCAGGCTGCCCGTGGATGCGCCCACCTCCATGAATACGGTGGTCACCGTCCCCTTTTCGGCGTCCCAATCGGCAATGGACAAAGGGACCCTCTCCCCTTCGTCGTGGGGCCTCACAATCATGAATTGTCCCGGTCTCACCTTCCGGGCTACGTCGGGCGCCTCAAGGGTAAGCAGGTGAAGGTTCGGTACGATCATCCTGCGTTCGATTATCTTATTCATTATGTCTCCTTAGCCGGACGAGGCACGGGTTGGATCAGCCTCATGCCCGGCACGGTCTCCGCGAGCGGCAAACCCCTGTAGGCTTCCGGTTCGGGCCTGCAGTCGAGGAGGAACGGGTATTCGGAGACTTTCCGCTCATGCTCCCCGTCCCGGATAAAGGCCGTAAAGGCAATCCTCTTCTTCATCTCCGGAAACGACTTGAGATACTTCCTGATCTCGGCCTGTACGGCCGACACCTCGCCGTAACCCATTTTACATCTGCCCAACGCTTGCGCAATCCCGCTCATTATCGACCAATCCGGCTTCGCGCTGCCCGGCGGCTCGACCGCTTTCGCTACAGCCATGAGCCTTCCCTCCACGTTGAACATGGTACCAGCCGATTCCGTAAATAGGGCCGACGGAAGGATGAGGTCCGGCTGGAAAGAAGACAGGGCGGGAAGGGCATTCTGGTAAATGAGAAAATCGTGCGGAGGCAGCCAGTCGGGGCACGCCTCTCCGATTATGTAGACCACTTTCCAGTGCCGTTGGATATTCAGCGGCCTTATGCTCACGGCCTGGCTCGGCCCTTGAGTCTCGGGGCTATTTTTGCGTACTGCCTCTCCCGGCTTTATACCGGGCAGGGCCCCCATTGCGACCATCCCCGACAGGTTCGTGTAAGGATGAGCGGCCACAATCTTCCACCCGTGGGCATGCCTTATCTCTCCCAGAACCTCGTGAAGTTCGGATCCTTGAGACGCCCGGAGCACCTCGGGCCCCACGATCATCACCTTGGAGGAGGAGCCGAAGAGCGCCGTTCGCGTCAGCTCAACCTCATCCCGTAAACCCGCAAAGAGGGAGGAGAGTCCCTTGTCCTCCTTTGACAGCAGCACAGCCAGGAGGTCTGCCCAACGGGAAGATTCTATCTTAAACATCTCATCCGCAAGTATGTCGAGATTGGTATCCACATCGGATATGGTAAAAAGCCTCGCGCCCTTTTCAACGGCCTTTTTCACCCGCACGCCGATGGGGGAATACCCGTATCTGGAATCAAAGCCGAGGGTGAGGATCACCTCCGCCTTGTCGATAGAATCGAGGCCATCGGACCTGCAGGCGAGATCCAGGAAAGCGGGCAGGCTGGCTCCCAGCCCCAAAGTCAGCGCCGATGCCATATTTTCAGCGCCCATTACCTGGCGGCTGAACTGCTGGGCGACAAAGAGGTCTTCGTTGGACAACTGGGGAGAAAGGAGCATGAGAAACTCGTCCGGAGGCGTGTCCGAAAGTTTTTCTCGTGCCGCTTCCACCGCCCGCTCCCATGAGACGACTTCATACCCCATAGGGGTGAGCATGCGGGGTTCGGTCAAGCGTTGCGCGCTGTTCACGAGCTCGGGAACCCCGAAGCGGCCCTTGACGCAGAGGAGGCCGTTGTCCACGGGGGAGGCATAGTCAGGCAGCACGTCGATCACCTGGTCGCGCGACACCTGCACCATGAGGCGGCAGCCTATCGAGCAGTAGGGGCAGGTAGTCCCTGTCTCCCGTTCAGGCTTCCCGTACCACTTGCTCGTTTTGGCGCTGAGGGTCCCGGTAGGGCAGACGCTCAGGCAGGCGCCGCAGAACTCGCATCCGCCCTCTATATGGGAACGATCGAAGGCAGGACCGATGGTTGTCAGTTTGCCGCGCTGCTTGAAGCTGAGGGTGCCGTTCATGCGGACGGTGTTGCATATACGGACGCAGCGGCCGCACAGCACGCACAGGTTGTAATCACGGTCGTAAAAGGGGTCATCCTTTTCTACGGGGTGGTTGCGGTAGTGGACCGGGTAGGAGATATCGGTAAGGCCCACTTTTTCCGTTATCTGCTGAAGCTCGCATTGGTCGTCATTGGGACAGTACCTGCAGCCGGTCGTCATCCCCACCTTTCTGATGGTGCCCTGAAACTGCTTGCACTCTTCCTTTTCGCCGCAAAAGAGGCAACTGGCCGGATGCTCGCTGAGCACGAGCTTGAGTATCTCCTGCCTCAACGACTTGATCTCTGCCGACTCCGTCCTGACGATCATCCCCTCCTCTACAGGGGTGGTGCAGGCAGTGGGGAAGCCGCGCAGCCCGTCGACCTCAACGATGCACATGCGGCACGCACCGTAGGAAGGCAGGTGTTCGAGGGCGCAAAGCGATGGTATATAGATATCGTGCTGCCTGGCAGCCTCCAGTATGGTGAGCCCCGGCTTCACGTTCAGGGGCTGGTTGTCCACGGTGATGGTGAATGTCTTTTCCCTTGTCATGACTTTTTCTCCGCGGTGCGAATCATGATAGCATCGCCGGCGATGGCTTCGAAGCGGCATACTTCATAGCAGGACCTGCATTTTATGCACTTCGACGCGTCGAGGTTGTGCGGTTCCGACCTCGGTCCTGATATTGCCCCCGTCGGGCAGACCCTGACGCAAGACTGGCAACCCGTGCATTTTTCCTGGACAACCCGGTATTCGATGAAGTCTTTGCAGACAACTGCCCGGCACCGCCGGTCTTTTATGTGCTCCAGGTACTCGTTCCTGAAATAGCGAAGGGTGGTCAGCACCGGGTTGGGCGCTGTCTGGCCCAGACCGCAGAGCGCCCCTTTCCGTATGGTTTCGCCAAGGGTTCTCAACACGAGCAGGTCCTCCGCGCTCCCCTCGCCGTGGCTGATTTTCTCCAGCACCTCGACCATGTGCCTCGTCCCTACCCGGCAGGGGGTGCATTTGCCGCACGACTCCTTTTGGGTGAAATCGAGAAAATACCTGGCAAGGTCGACGATGCAGGTGTCTTCGTCCATGACTATGAGGCCGCCCGAGCCCATGATGGAGCCTGCGGCGGCAAGAGACTCGTAGTCGACGGCAAGATCGAGGAACTCCTCGGAAAGGCAGCCCCCTGAAGGGCCGCCTGTCTGGATGGCCTTGAACGGCTTTTGAAGCCCTCCTCCGATATTGAAGATGATTTCCCGCAAAGTGGTTCCAAGCTGGACCTCGATAAGGCCCGGTCGACGGATCTTTCCGACCAGCGAAAATGTCTTTGTCCCCCTGTTTCCCTCTTTCCCGAACCGTGTGTACCATTCGGCCCCGTTCCTGAAAATATTGGCCAACGTGCCCAAGGTCTCGACGTTATTGATGACGGTAGGGCAGCCGAAGAGACCGGAAATGGCGGGAAAAGGCGGGCGGGAGCGCGGCATTCCGCGCTTGCCTTCAATAGATCCGATAAGGGCGGTCTCCTCGCCGCACACAAAGGCGCCCGCACCTTCCTTGATTTTGATGTCGAAGCTGAAGTCGGAACCCAGTATGCCTTCACCGAGGAGTGCACATTCACGCATCTGTCCGAGGGCATTTTTCAACCGCTCTATGGCGAGCGGATATTCCGCGCGAATATAGATGATGCCTTTGCTTGCACCTATGGCATAGCCCGCGATCAGCATACCTTCGAGCACCGCGTGGGGGTCCGATTCGATGAGGGACCTGTTCATGAATGCGCCAGGGTCACCCTCGTCGGCATTGCAGATCAGATACTTTTGCTCACCCGGCGCATTCCTGCAAAAGGTCCACTTCTTAAAGGTCGGGAAGCCCGCTCCTCCGCGCCCGCGCAAGCCTGACTGCCTCACCGTGCCGATCACCTCCTCCGGCGTCATCCGGAGCGCATTCATCAACCCGAGGTAGCCGTCGACGGCAAGGTAGTGATCGATCTGATCGGGGTCTATAAGGCCGCAGTTTCGAAGGACTATTCTCACCTGCGGTTTCAACATAGGCAGATCGAAAAATCGTGGAATATCCTTATAGGCATTCTGCCCGAAGTGACCCAGGGCGCCCCTTGTCAGCAACTTCCCCTCCACCAGGGCGGACTGAAGAATAGGGATAAGCGATTTCGTCGTGACATTATTGTAGCTGACGCGCGGCGCGCCGGGCATCTGAACGTCGACGAGGGGCTCCAGGTAGCACGGACCTATACAGCCCACTTGGACAATCTGCGCCGAAACCTTGTTTTCCTTGAGGAAACGTTCAGCTTGCAAGATGAGCTGGACCGCCCCCGCGGCCCTTCCGCATGACGCGGCCCCCACATAGATGACCGGGATCTCGCTGCTGTGCAGCGCTTCCCATTTCCGCTTCGCCGATTCGATCCTTTTCTTGAGCCTATTCATAATATTTGAGCAGCTCCGTTAGTTTGTTCACCGTGACCTTGCTGAAGATTTTGCCGTTGACCTGTACAACCGGGGAAAGCGCGCAGCAGCCAAGGCAGGCTACGCGGTCCAGGTCGAAGCGCCGATCAGGGGTTGTCTCCCCGCATGAAATGCCGAGCCCGTTCTCGATGGAATCGAGCAGGTTGCTGCCTCCCCTCACGTGGCAGGCCGTTCCCAGGCACACCTTTAGCGAATGACGGCCCGGCGAGGTGAACCTGAACTGCGCGTAAAAGGAGGAGACACCGAAGATCTCGTTCTCCGAGATCCTGAGATATCGGGAAATGGCTGCCACCGATTCCGGCGAGATATAGCCCAATTCTTTCTGTACATCCTGCAAGATAGGTATGAGTGCGTCACGGCCACGCTCATGCTTTTTGAAGATGATCTTCAGCGCTTCCGACATAGACTCTCCTCTCCATCCAACGAGCATAAGCCCTTTGGTTTGTGAGCAACACCCGCGGTCTACCCGAGCAAGGGGTTCAGGTCCCGGGCCTTTCGTGAATCAGTCCACTCCGACTCTCATTACGGCTGTGTGACGCAAGAATGACTATGAAGATGAATTTTATTATAATCTTCCCCTTTTAACTTTTTAATATATACCACATTTTATGTCAAGAAAATTATTGAGCTCAAAAGACTCAATATCAGCATCAAGTATGTGATATCACAAAATACCAACTATAGCAACGGACCCATTAGCTCTCTTTCATTGCGAACAAAAAGATAGACGGTAGTGTATTATTTCACAGGCTGTCGGACTAGCGCGAGACGTTACTTTGTGATGATTTCCATTGTCGGATGCCGCTGGAGACGATTTTTCACATTGCGAGGGGGACGTACGTTGCGCCGCGACCGTTGTCTTCACTTGCCTCTTCCCTTCCTGACCCCTGCCGGATGGAGAAAAGTATCACATGACCGTGAGGGACAACCTCAAGTCTCCTTTCCTTTTCGTCGACGGGGTATTATATATACTTACGGGGGCAGGGAGATGAGAGCGGCACAGGGAGACCTGTTGCCCTTGTCGTGAAGAGGGGGCGCATATGTTCGGGCGACAGATACGACTTTTTAAACTCTTCGGGTTCACGGTCCGCATGGATCTGAGTTGGTTGATGATAGCCGTTTTCTTGGTCTGGTCGCTTGCAGCCGGTCTTTTCCCCATGTATTACAAGGGCCTTGCAAAAAGCACTTACTTATGGATGGGGGTCGCAGGTGCACTCGGCCTTTTTGCCTCGATAGTCTTTCATGAATTCTGGCACTCCCTCGTTGCCCGCCGCTATGGCCTCCCAATCGGCGGCATCACACTCTTTATCTTTGGCGGCGTATCGGAGATGATGGAAGAACCGCACAGCCCTGCCGTTGAATTCTTCATGGCCATCGCCGGTCCGGCATCCAGCTTTGCCCTTTCCGCCATTTTCTACCTGGTTGCCCTGTCTACCCGTACATTCGCGCCGGTGCCTTTCAACGCCGTTTTGCTCTACCTGGCGTCCATCAACGGCCTTCTCGCCATTTTCAATCTACTCCCTGCCTTTCCCCTTGACGGCGGCCGGGTACTGAGATCGGTCTTATGGTATGCGAAGGGACAGCTCCGGTGGGCGACCCGACTCGCCTCAAGGATAGGGGAAAGCTTCGGCGTGGGCATGATACTCGTGGGCATCATCGCCTTTGTTTACGGGAACTTCATCAGCGGCATATGGTGGTTCCTCATCGGTATGTTCCTCCGCAACGCGTCGCAGATGTCGTACCGTCAATTAGTGGTCAGACAGGCCCTCCAGGGCGAGCACGTCCAGCGTTTCATGAAACCCGACCTCGTCACGGTGAGCCCCTCCACTACCCTTTCGCAGATCATGGACGACTACATCTACCGGTACCATTACGAGACGTTCCCTGTGGTAGAGGGGGACAGGCTCCTGGGCGTCGTCAGTGTCAACCAGTTGAAAGAAATCCCGCGTGAGGAATGGAGCCGCCGCACTGTCAAGGAACTCGCACGGACCTGCACGGAGGGCAACACCATAGGGCCCGATGCCGACGCCACCAAGGCCCTGGAAAAGATGAGCAGGGAGGGCAACAGCCGTCTTATGGTGACTGATCACGGCAGGCTCGTCGGCATCCTGGCGCTCCGGGATCTGCTGAAGTTCCTCGCCATAAAGATGGATTTTGAGCCGTCGGAAGCGTAGAGAGGCGAGCAGCAGCGTCGTCGCCGTCGGGCGAAGGCGCATCAAACCCAGCCGCGTGCTTTCAAGCCCTTCAAGACCAGGATGAGCCCCATAACAATCACGGTGCCTGCTGCCACGCGCTCACCGAGAAGGCGCGCCCTGAAAGAGAGGAGCGACGCCGACAGCCCTGTAAAGAAAAGGACAGGCAATGTGCCAAGGCCAAAGGACAGCATGGTGAGAAACCCGAGGAACGGCCGGCCTGTTGTTGCTGCCTTGACAATCATGGCAAGTGAGAGCATGCAGGGAAGGCATCCGGCGACAAGTCCCAATGAGAGTTTCGCCCCAAGACGCTTTGACGAGAAGAGACGGCGGAAAAACTGCACCGCAAACGGTCCTGTCGCCACCGGCAACCCGGATAAGCGCGAAGGTACCACGCCGAGCAGACATGCGCCGAAAACGACCATGAGGCTACCCCCGCCGAGAGAGACCGTGCTTCTGAAAGCGGCAAAGACGTGATGAAACGCGCTGCCGCCCGCGATCCCGGCTGCAGCGGCGCCGAGCAGACCATAGGTGAAGAGGCGGCCGGCGTGAAAGGCCGCGTGGTGAGTGGCGCTTGCGGGCCATACGGCCCCGCGGCCACTTGAATTCGGCACACGGAGATGGAGTGAGTAAGCCAGAATGAGAGGACCGCACATGCCAAGGCAATGTCCGCTGCCTGCAAGGCCGAAGATAAAAGGACCGATCAGGTCGAGCATCGTTGACACTCCTTACAATGCCCTTCCTCCGCAACCGATTCCGCCAGATAATACGGAAAACGCCTTATAGGTCCCAGGGGACCGTCAATACCCCGTTCCCATGCGAGAGCCGCCTCGTGAGCCGCGACCGCCGCTTGGCCTATTATCAGATCCGGAAGAATCTTTCTTGCATTCTCCAATAGAGCCCGCACCGCATTTTTTTCCATCAGACCATGTTGCGCCGGAGAGGTCGGCATCGGTCATGTTGGCCCCGGAGACGTCCGCACCGGACAAGTCGGCGCCGGAGAGCCTTGCATGAGACAGATCGGCGCGGGAGAGGTTGGCCTTGGGCAAGTTGGCATTGATCAGCTTGGCGCCTGACAGGTTGGCGCCGGAGAGCTGAGCATCAGGCAGATTCGCGCCTGTGAGGTCGGCGCCGGAGAGGTCGGCATTGGCCAGTCTGGCGCGGGATAGATTGGCGTTTCGCAGGTTGGCGTTGGACAATTTTGCATCCGGCAGGTTGGAGTCTGAGAACCTGGCGCCGGCAAGTCTCTTGCCGGACAGGTCGACGGCGGGCATATCAGCATGAGATAGGTCGCAGAAGGGGCATTGCCCTGTTGCCGAGAGTTTATCGAGATCTTCCTGTTTGAACCCGTAGGACACGCCGGAAACGAGAAATAACGCGACGAGGGTAAAACAGGAGATGAGGAGGAACACCTTCCCCAATTTTACCAAACTCCCAGGGGCCTGCGAAAAGTGAAGTCAAAGGGCCCGCCGATGAGTGTTCCGCCCACGACACCCTCGCTCCCGCTCGGGAGGGCAAAGGGCGTGGCCACGATGGCGGCCGCGGTGCCAACGGCCAATCCGGCAATACCGAGGGGCCGCAGGAAAACGATATCGAGGAAGACGCTCCCAAAGTTAGGAGCGGGAACCACGGTATACGGCGGAACAACGTAGTGCGGGTACTGCGGGTACTGCGGGTACTGCGGGGGGCGAGGCTGTACGGGAGCGGGCGACCAGGCCCAATGAGGAGGAATCCATTTGCCTCCGATTGATTCACCGGGGACTTGCACCCAAACTCCTGCAGATGCGCCCTGGGTGGATGGAGGCGCCGCGCCTCCCTGTGCGATAGTGCCCGTGTCCCCTTCCTTACTCACCTGGGCATAGCAACTCTCAAAGACTAAGAGACAGGTAAAAAGCGTCGCAAGGACAAAGATGGACAATGCCCTTTTCATGGTCCCTCCCCGGTTCTGGAATGAGAGTCACCCGCCGGCTGATTAATTGAACTGCCGGGCGAAGTGTCGGGCACCCATACCTTATGTGGGGGCACCCACATGTTGCTCACCGTCTGGCCCGGTACCTCGACCCATTGGCCTTTGCCCTGGGCCTGGGGAGCGGGCGGCGGGCTCGGATAGGTGTAGGCTTGATTAGGCGGCGGAGCGGCCGGGCCCGGATAGGCATATGCGGGCGGCGGCGGAGCGGTGTAGACGACCTGGGGCGGCGGGTAGGCATAGGCAGGAGGAGGATACGCGTAATAGGGAGCGGTGAGAGCTGCGCCTAACAAGGCGCCTCCGAAAAAAGCGCTCGGCCCCCAGCCCCAGCCTCCTCTCCAGGCGTGGCTTGTCGCGGGAAGGGCGAGTATCACTCCCACCAGTGTTATGGCGATGATCGCGACTGTTTTACTTTTCATGGCTGTCTCCCTGTCTTTTCTCTAAGCATGCTCGTGCCGCATCGGGTTTAGTGCCCATGCGTGCCGCTCACTTCCGGCTTACGGTATAAAATGATACGAATATGGTCACATGTCAATCTATTTTACGCTTTTCCCCGTCTAAGGGGCCTTCCCGGCTCTTTTCCGGCGACCCGTGAACCGATCGCCTCTTTTTCCGGGCTTCCGGACCGGTTCGGTTATCGGCACGCCACCATTAGGATTCAAAACCCTCGACTCCAGGCCGCCACACATTATAGCAATAGCCGTGCCTGAAAGGTTGTGCGGCAAGCAGGTGAAAACAGCCCCATTCTCACGCGGGTCACGGCAAGAGGCACACAATAGTGTCGAAAATCGCACCCGGTGGACGAACAAAAATGTCGACGGGATGAGGGGCGCGGAGGGCAAAGCCGACTTTTCAAGGCGCCTATGAGCCGGTGACTTTTCCAGATACTTCGCGATAAAGGGAGTATACTATAGAGTCAGTCGATTTTACCTCTTCGTTTCCGCGGCTTAATCAAGAGATCGGCTGATACGGACCACAATCGCTTGTCGATTCCTGACGCTGTCACCAGCACCTACCCCAAGGACTACAAAATGTCTACCGTGGCGGAATTCGTTGACGTCAGGCAACAAATTGAGGCGCTCGTTAAACAGGTGGCGCTGCTCACCGAGCGGAAAGTAGCACTCGATTCAGCGCAGAGGCTCGAACACGCAGGCCAACTGCTGGAGACGCTCAAGACCATGGCGGACAACGATGTGCAGGAGATCTGCGTCGGGCGCTTGACGAGAGAACTTGCGAGCCTTCAGAAAAAGGTCGGGTCCCTGGGAAGCGCCAAACGGGTCACAAAGAAACAACCGGTCATTTAGGTCTGTGGCCGGAGTGCTCATCTTTAGTGTGCGCTGAGTGTGGCGAGCAACGTTTCCAACTCGTCCCACCGGTGGTAGGACTCATTCAGCCCCTTTTCCAAGGCCTCCAGACGGTCGTTGGCCATCCTTAGTTTAGCAGCATCGTAGCTTGCATAGAATTCCGGGGAATTCAGGGTTGCCGTCAGGCGCCGTTTCTCCTCTTCCATGGCTTCAATTGCCTGTGGCAGCGCTTCCAGCTCCCTGGTCTCTTTGTAGGATAGTTTTTGTTTCCCCTTCGGTGCGTTTTCCCTCTTCCGGCTCCGCTCCTTTGACTCGGTCGCGTGTGACGGCTCAACGGAGGGCTTGCCCTGCCTTAGCCAGTCGCCGTAACCGCCTACATATTCCTGCATGCGCCCCTCACCCTCAAAGACAATTGTGGAGGTGACCACATTATTGAGAAATTCACGGTCGTGACTGACCAGGAGGATCGTACCCTTGTAGTGGAGGAGCCGGTCTTCGAGCAGTTCGAGCGTTTCGGCATCAAGGTCGTTGGTGGGCTCATCAAGGACGAGCACATTCGATGACATGACGAAGAGCTTTGCCAGGAGCAGACGATTGCGCTCACCGCCGGAGAGCGTGCGGACAGGCGACATGGTCCGCTCGGGTGAAAAAAGAAAATCCTGAAGATAACCGACGACATGCCGTGAGGCGTCCTCCATGATAATCGTGTCGCTGCCATCGGCAATATTTTCTCTGAGCGTCTTATTCTCATCGAGCTGTTCGCGAAGTTGATCGAAGTAGGCGATCTTGAGTCCGGCACCCAGACGAACCGATCCCACTTGCGGAACGAGTTCGCCGAGCAGAACTTTAAGGAGAGTCGTTTTGCCGCAACCGTTGGGTCCGATGATGCCCACCCTGTCGCCGCGAACGATAGTGGTGGAGAAGGCGCCCACAATTTTCTTATCGTCCCAGGAAAAGGAGATTGCCTCGGCATCGACAACCATCCGTCCGCTTCGCTCCGCCTCCCGGATGACGAGCCGGGAGACGCCTGTCTGCTCAAGCCTTGCCGCACGTTCCTGACGCATTCGCACCAATGCCCGCGCTCTGCCCTCGTTGCGGGTACGGCGCGCCCTGACTCCTTGCCTGATCCACGTCTCTTCCTTAGCCAATTTCCTGTCGAACGCATGCCTTTGCTTCTCTTCAGCCTCCAGCAGGGCCTGCCGCCGTTCCAGATAGGTTGCGTAATCACAGGCAAAGACTGTGAGGCGTCCACGGTCGATTTCCGCGATGCGCGTCGCCAGACGGCTGAGAAACGCCCGGTCATGGGTCACGAACATGAATGCCTTTTCATACTTGAGCAGGAATGTCTCAAGCCAAAGGATGGTAGTGATATCCAAATGGTTGGTGGGCTCGTCGAGGAGCAGCACGTCCGGCTCACTCACCAGGGCCCTGGCCAGAAAAACCCGGCGTTTCATGCCTGCGGACAGAAACCGGAACTCGGCATTCCCGTCGAGATCGGTCCTTGCGATTATTGTTTCTACTCGTTGGTGATACTGCCATGCCCCCGATGTCTCTATCCGGTGCTGGACCTGCTCAAGGGCTCCGAGCAGACCCGCACTTTTGCTGCCCCGGCCGATCCGAAAGGTAAGCTCGTGGTATTCCCGGAGCAGTTCCATATGTTCCCGGCAACCCGAAGCCACGACATCATAAACCCTTCCCGTCAGCCCGTCGGGGACATCCTGGGGCAGCAGGGCGACTCCCGCATCGCTCTCGCGGACGATGGCGCCCGCACCGGGGGCAATATCGCCGGCCAGCAGCTTCATGAGGGTGGATTTGCCGGAGCCGTTGCGGCCCACCAGGCCGATCCTCTCGCCGGCCTCGATCTGGAACGTCACCCCATCGAGCAGTGGTGGTCCGCCGAAGGATACTGAAATGTCGTTGAGCCGGAGTAATGCCATATTATCTCGCGCGCACACAAAATCGCCGGACAAGTCGCACAATCAAATGCAATGAATGCCGAGTTCAACGTGTCGAATGCCCGGGGAGAAACCATATTTATAACCCGAAGCGCGGTGCAGGCGCAACTTATGTGAACATGGAAAGAGCGGCAGGCAAGCCGGGACCTCCAAACCAGCCGGGCACCTTTTGGGCGCAGTGCGGAAAGAGGACCACTCATGTTTCAGGCCCTTCGCAGAAAGAAAGAGCAGGGTAAGGTCCCTGTCAGTCTATTGAAAGTAGACGGATTTTATGTTAAAACCCTTGGCATGAAGAACAAGACAATCAACCCCTTTAATAAAGGTGTATTCATCTGGCTTTTCATCATCCTCCTTATCCTTTTTTTGTTCAACATCTACCACAAGCCAAAAAAACAGTACGACAACGTGGCATTCAGCGATTTCGCCGAATCGGTCGCCGCGGACCGGGTGTCGTCCGTCGTCATGCAGGGGAAGAATATTACCGGCGTGATGAAAGACGGCCGTGACTTCAAGACTTTCGCCCCGGATGACCCCGAGCTTGTGAAGCTCTTGCGGCAGCACAAAGTCACAATACAGGCAAAACCGGATGATGACTCGGGCATATGGCAGTCAATTTTTGTGTCCTGGTTTCCCATGCTCCTGCTCATAGGCGTCTGGATTTTTTTTATGCGGCAGATGCAGGCGGGTGGGGGAAAGGCCCTCGCTTTCGGTAAGAGCAGGGCCCGTATGGCGAATGGAAAAGATAACAAGGTCACTTTCCAGGACGTTGCGGGCATTGAAGAGGCGAAGGTGGAGCTGGGAGAGATTATTGAATTCCTCCGGGATGCGAAGAGGTTCACCAGATTAGGCGGAAGAATACCGAAAGGCGTGCTCCTCGTCGGGCAGCCGGGAACTGGGAAAACCCTGCTCGCCCGGGCGATCGCGGGTGAGGCCGACGTGCCTTTCTTCAGCATCAGCGGCTCCGATTTCGTTGAGATGTTTGTCGGCGTCGGCGCATCCCGCGTCCGCGACCTCTTCAACCAGGGCAAGAAGAATGCCCCTTGCATCATCTTCATTGATGAGATAGACGCGGTCGGCAGGCACAGGGGGGCAGGGCTCGGCGGAGGGCATGACGAGAGGGAACAGACGCTCAACCAGCTTCTCGTGGAGATGGATGGTTTTGAATCGAATGGCGGGGTCATTGTGGTTTCCGCAACGAACAGGCCGGACGTGCTCGATCCCGCACTGCTCCGGCCCGGCCGGTTCGACAGGCAGATCATGGTGCCCATACCCGACGTGAAGGGTCGGGAAGAGATACTGGGCGTCCACACGAGGAAGACGGTCCTCTCCACGGCAATCGACCTTTCTGTGATTGCCCGTGGCACGCCGGGCTTTTCCGGCGCGGACCTGGCCAACCTTGTCAACGAGGCCGCCCTGCTCGCGGCGAGAAACGATAAGAAAGAGATTGAGCTCTCCGACATGGAGGAGGCCAAAGATAAGGTGCTCATGGGCGTTGAACGACGGAGCATGATCATCCCTTACCAGGAAAGAAGAAATGCGGCCTACCATGAAGCGGGACATGCGCTCGTCGCAAAGATGATACCCGATTCAGACCCCATCCATAAAGTCACCATCATACCGCGCGGTCGGGCGCTCGGCCTCACGCAGCAGCTGCCCATCGACGAGAGACACACGTATTCGAAAGATTATCTTGTGGACAGCATCACGATTCTCCTCGGAGGGAGGGCGGCGGAAGAGATCGTCCTCAACCATCAGACGACCGGAGCGGGCAACGACATAGAGCGGGCCACGGAGATCGCCAGAAAGATGGTCTGCGAGTGGGGCATGAGTGAAGAGATGGGGCCTCTCAATTATGGGAGAAAAGAGGAGCCGGTCTTTCTGGGCAAGGAGATGCATCGCCAGAGGGATTTTAGCGAAAACACCGCAAAGGATATAGACGCTGAGCTGAAAGCGATCGTGTCGGGCTGCTTTGAGAGGGCGAAGGGCCTTCTCCTTGGAAACATCGATGCCCTGCACGCCGTCGCCACGGCCCTCCTGGAAAAAGAGGTCCTCGACGGCCAGGAAATAGATAACCTCCTCAAGGAAAAAGTGAATGGCCTGGCGGAAACGGTTCAAGGATAGGCCTCTTGTCATGGGCATCCTGAACGTGACGCCCGATTCTTTTTACGACCACGGCGCTTTCTTTTCCCGGGACCGGGCAATAGCCCACGCCTTGGCTATGATTGACGAGGGTGCAGATATCATCGATATCGGGGGCGAATCGACAAGGCCTTTTTCCGAGCCGACCCCGCTTGACGAGGAACAGTCGAGGGTTATCCCGGTAATCGAAGCCATAAGAAAGCATTCTGATATCCCCCTTTCCGTAGACACCTACAAGGCCGTTGTGGCGAGAGCGGCCATCGCAGCAGGCGCGGATATAGTAAATGATATCTCCTCCCTCTCCTTTGACCCCGATATGGCGGACGTTGTTGCGGCCTCCGGCGTGCCGGTTGTGCTGATGCACATAAAGGGGACACCCAGGGATATGCAGAAGGACCCGACCTATAAGGACGTCGTGGGAGAGATCAGGGAATTCTTTGTCGAAAGGATCGCCTTTGCGCGATCAGCCGGGATAGATAAGGAGAAGATCGTCATCGATCCGGGCATCGGTTTCGGAAAGCGCCTGCAGGACAATCTGGCTATCATCAGGGAGTTGGGGCGGTTGAAGGAGCTTGGGCAACCGCTTCTCATGGGGACGTCAATGAAGTCCTTCATAGGCCGCATCATGGGAACGACCGCCCTGGAAGACAGGGCCGAGGGCACGCTCGCCAGTGTGGCAATGTCAGTGTGGAACGGTGCGGACATCGTGAGGGTTCACGACGTGGCGAGGACGCGCAGGGTTGTCGTCTTTATGGAAGCCCTGATGGCATCCTCCGCTCCGGACTAGCCCCATGACGCACATGATGCGGTGGCAGGACGTTCTCGACATACTCATCGTCGCCTTTATCATCTACCGCATTCTTCTTTTCATAAAGGGGACAAGGGCCCTTCGAGCTCGTCGTAGGTCTCATTATAGTTTTTTTTGTCTTTTACGTTTCCAGGAAACTGGAGCTTTTCACCCTTGGCTGGATCCTCAATAATTTTGTCTCTTCCATTCTGCTCGTGATCGTGGTGATCTTCCAGAATGAGATCAGGCGCGTCCTTTTTGTGCTGGGCAGGAGCCCTTTTTTCCGTAAGATCACCTACGTGGACGAAACGCTCTTCTACGATGAGCTTGTCAACGCATGCACGGTCATGGGCAAGAGGAGGACAGGGGCGTTGATCGTGCTGGAGCGGGAGATGGGGATCGATGAATTCCTGGAGGGCGGGATCAAAATCGATGCAGACGTCAATGCCGAGCTGTTAATAAGTCTGTTTCAGACCACCTCTCCCCTGCACGACGGCGCCGTGGTCATCAGGGAGGGGAGGATAAGGGCGGCAAGCTGTGTCCTTCCTCTGTCGACGAGGGACGATTTGGACAAGGATTTTGGGACGAGACATCGGGCGGCCATCGGCATCACCGAGGTGGCGGATGCGGTTTCCGTGGTGGTCTCCGAAGAATCGGGCCAGGTCTCTTACGCCTGCAATGGCGCCATTGTCAGGAACGCAAGCCCGGATGTGGTGAAGAAAGCGCTGAAAGAGATGCTTCAAGGTCCCAAGGCGGCTGCCGCCGCACGCGGGCCGGAGGCAGCGCGTTCATGAGGCAGGGCAGCCCGGGCGTCAGGCGAAACAGGTTCTTGCGATAAAGGTCGGTTTTTTATGGTCTGGATAAAGAAATATCTCCTCTATGAATTCAGGCTGAAGGTGCTCGCAATCCTGCTCAGCTTCATGCTCTGGTTTTCCATGACTTACGTGGGGGAGTCGAAGATGGGCTTTCTGGTTCCTGTTTCTTTCGAGAACCTGGGCAGGGGCATGATGATGAGAGAGACCGATACGAGGAATGTCATGATCACCGTGAACGGGCCCCTCTCCGTCCTGAAGAACCTGAAGGCCGACGATATCAAGGTCTCCCTCAACCTTTCACGCGCCAGGGAGGGGCGCCAGATCTTCAGCATCAGGAAAGGGGACGTGATCGTGCCGAGCGGGTTGAAGGTGGAGGACGCAAGGCCCGATTATGTGGTGGTGGAGCTGGACAAGGTTGTGGAAAAACACCTGCGCGTTATAGTAAAATTGGATAAGAGATGGGCGCATACCTATGAAGTGGCTTCGTGTTACCCCGCATATGCCGATGTGGAAGGGCCCAGGGAATTGCTGGAAAGAGAGACTGTTTTAGAGACGCTCCCGGTTAACGGTAATTTCGCCCGGCAGCAGGAAGCAGTGGATATTCCTCTCAACGCAAAGTCACTGGAGGCAAGAAGAGTGGATCCCGCCTTCGTGAGGGTCATTTTAAGGCGGATAGGCAGGTGAAATAAGTCAGGAGTCATCAGTCAGGAGTCAAAGAGGCGGATAGGCAAGGTCTCCCGGGAGAGATGAGATGCGGAAGCTGATGGTCAATATCGATCACGTTGCAACGTTGCGGGAGGCGCGCGGCATCTATTACCCTGATCCCGTGTACGCCGCAGGGATAGCGGAGATGGCCGGCGCATCGGGCATAATCGTGCACCTCAGGGAAGACCGGCGACACATAAAGGATAGGGATGTGAGGCTGCTCAGGGAGGTTGTCCGGACAAAACTGAACCTCGAAATGGCGGCCACTGAGGAGATGGTCGGGATAGCGAGGGATATTTTGCCCGACATGGTGACGCTCGTGCCGGAAAAGAGGCAGGAGCTGACCACGGAAGGTGGCCTCGATGTGGCCGGCAACAGGGACAGAATCGGACACGCCGTGGCAGGGCTCAAGGAAAAGGGCGTTGCCGTGAGCCTCTTCGTGGACCCGGACGAGGCCCAGGTGAGCGCGGCACTGGCCGTGATGGCCGATATGATCGAGATCCACACGGGCCGGTACAGCGATGCGGCCGGCGAGCGCGCCGTGCGGGAGGAGCTGACAAAGATCATCTCGGCGGCGCAGGCAGGCAAAAGCGCAGGCCTAGGGGTCAACGCGGGACATGGTCTTCACTATGACAACGTGCTTCCCATCGTACAGATCCCCGAGATTGACGATCTGAGCATAGGGCATAGCATTATCGCGAGGGCGGTGCTGGTCGGCCTGGACAGGGCCGTGAGAGACATGATTGCGCTCATCCGGAAAGAACAATAGGGAAGAGCAATCATGAATTATGAATGGAAAGAGAGGCCATGGTTGGGATTGACATAGTCGAGGTTGCAAGGATCGGGCGGCTTAGGGAGGCGTATGGCGACGCGTTCCTTCGTAAAGTGTTCACCGTGCAGGAGGCCGCCTACGCCGCAGGCAAGAGAAGGTGGGCAGAGTCGCTCGCGGGGAGGTTTGCGGCCAAGGAAGCGTTCATGAAGGCATGGGGCAGGCGGCTCCCCTGGAAGGGCATCGAGGTCCGCTCGGACGGATCAGGCAACCCGTTTGTCGTGTTTCAGGGTGTGAGGTATGATGAGGTGAGCATATCGCATGAGCGTACGTTTGCGGTGGCGGTGGTGAGAGTTGAAGAATTTCTAAGAACCTAATAGGTCGTATAAGTCCTCTACGACCTATTCTTCTATAGGTGCAGGCATGATAGTGCTTTCTCCTGAAAGGATGAAAAGGTACGATGAGTACGCGATCTCGACCTGGGGCATTCCGTCCGCGGTGCTCATGGAGAATGCGGGCAGGAGCACGTACCGGCTCATGAAACAGGCATACCTCCGGCCCGGGGCCAGGGTAGCCGTGATGGCCGGGAGGGGGAATAACGGCGGCGACGGTTTCGTGATCGCGCGATACGCGCATCGGGACGGCTTCCCGACAGAGGTGTTTCTTATGGGGGAGCCCGATAGCCTGAAGGGAGACGCGAAACGCAACATGGAGCTCTACCTGTCGATGGGGGGCACAATGGTTGCTGTGGGCGCCACATCGACAAGGGCAGCGGAAGGCATAAGAGAGAGCGACGTAATCGTGGATGCCATATTCGGAACGGGCCTCACAAAAGAGGTGACCGGCGTGGAGGCGGCCGTGATCGAAGAGATCAACCGGTCCGGGAAACCTGTGATCGCCGTTGACATCCCCTCCGGACTCGACGGGACGAGCGGCCTTTCCCTCGGGGTCGCGGTGCGGGCGACCCATACCTATACCTACGGCCATCCTAAGCTTGGGCAGCTCCTCCACCCCGGTGTCTCCTACAGGGGGAGGCTGACAGTCGTCGATATTTCCTTGCCCGCCGCGGCCGTCTCCTCGCTCGGCGTCGATGCCCATGTTGTAGACGGAGAGATGCTGCGCAGCATTTTCCGCAGACGGCCGCCGGAGGCGCACAAGGGCATGTTCGGCAGTGTGGCCGTTATTGCCGGCTCTGTCGGTAAGACCGGTGCGGCCGTCATGGCAACGACTGCTGCGCTCAAGATAGGCGCGGGGCTTGTCACCCTGGTCATCCCGGAGAGCTTGAATAATATCGCGGCCTCGAAGCTTACCGAGGCAATGACATACCCCGTGGACGATCAGGGTAGGGGTGTTTTTCTCCTCTCATCCTTTGATGCCGTACGGGACTTTGCCGCGGACAAGGACGTGATCATCCTTGGGCCGGGTATCGGCACGGCGCCGGAGACGACGGCCTTCGTCCGGAAACTCTACGGAGAGCTTGATGCGTCCTTTGTTATAGACGCGGACGGCATAGGCGCCTTCGAGGGCCATGCGGACCAACTGAAAAAAGGGGAGGGGAGGGCGATTTTCACACCCCATCCCGGCGAGTTCGGCCGCCTTACGGGGGTGAGCCCAAAGGACGTGAACCGGGACAGGCTCGATCTGGGTCGCCGGTTTGTGAAAAACCATAGGGTCGGTCTCGTGTTGAAAGGGGCGCCGACCATCACCTTTTCGCCCGATGGCGAGGCATTCGTCAATCCTACGGGCAACCCCGCTCTTTCCAAGGGAGGCAGCGGGGACGTGCTGACCGGCTTCATAGGCGGACTAGCGGGTCAGGGCTACACGCTCACCGAGTCGGGGTTTTTCGGCGCCTATCTGCACGGGTATATCGCCGACACATGGGCCGGGGAGTTTACCGATATGGACCTGATGGCCCAGGAGGTGATCTCGGGGGCGGGCGCGGCCATCCGGGATATCAGGAATGGAACGGATAGAATTTATATCGAAAAGTGCCTCTGAGACCATCGCTATCGGCGCCCATATAGGGCGGTCCGCACTCACAGGCGATCTGTTTCTGCTCTACGGGGAACTGGGCGCGGGGAAGACGCAGTGGGTGAAGGGCTTGGCCCGGGGCATGGGGGTTCCCGACTGGCAGTACGTCCTTTCTCCCTCCTTCACGCTCATGAATGTGTACGAGGGCAGGATAGACCTATGCCACGTGGACCTCTACAGGATAGGGGCCGATGCCGTCGACGACACTTGATATAGAGGACTTCCTCGACAAGGGGGTCGTGGCCGTCGAATGGGCGGAGCGTTTCCCTCCATGGGGGGCTGGGATAAAGGTTAACCTGGAGGTTGCGGGGGAAGAGGAAAGAATGATCGTGATGGAGGTAGAGGATGTTGGTCGTGCACAAATATGGCGGCACTTCCGTGGGGAGTCCTGAGCGCATACGGAACGTTGCCGAAAAGGTTATCGCCTACAAGCACACGGGGGCGGACCTGATAGTGGTGGTTTCCGCCATGTCGGGAGAGACCGACCGGCTTCTGGGTCTCGCCGCGTCGCTCTCAGCGCTGCCTGACGAGCGGGAGCTTGATGTGCTCCTTTCCACGGGCGAACAGGTGACTGCGGCCCTCCTTGCCCTCACCCTGAAGGAGAGGGGCACGGACGCCGTCTCGCTGCTCGGGTCCCAGATCAGGATCGTCACCGATTCGGCCCATGGGAAGGCCAGGATCGAGGACATAGAGGGGGAGAGGATGACCTCGTACCTGCGGGAAGGAAAGGTCGTGGTGATCCCCGGTTTCCAGGGCATTGACGACAGGGGCAACATCACGACGCTGGGCCGCGGCGGCTCGGATACGACGGCCGTAGCGGTGGCGGCGGCGCTGCATGCGGACCTGTGTGAGATTTATACCGACGTAGACGGCGTTTACACCACGGACCCGAACATCACGGCGCGGGCGAGGCGGCTCGACCGCGTATCCTATGAGGAGATGCTGGAGATGGCGAGTCTCGGGGCCAAAGTGCTGCAGATACGCTCGGTTGAGCTAGCCAGGAAATATAAGGTTCCCCTTCTGGTGAAGTCGTCTTTCATCGAAGGCAAGGGGACACTTGTCTGTGAGGAGGTACCGACGATGGAGCAGGTAGTGGTTTCGGGTGTGACCTATAACAAGAACGAGGCGAAAATAACGGTGAGCGAGGTGCCTGACAGGCCCGGCACGGCTTCCACGATATTCACGCCCCTTGCGGAGGCGAACATCGTGGTCGACATGATCGTCCAGAATGTGAGCCACAAGGGGTATACCGATATGACCTTCACCACGGCAAAGGCAGACGCCAAAAAGGCATACAAGATCATGGAAAAAGTAGCGGGTGAATTGGGCGCGAAGCTGGTGGCGGTCGACGAAGATATCGCAAAGGTGTCCATCGTGGGCTCCGGCATGAGGTCCCATTCGGGCATTGCCACAAAGATGTTCACCATCCTTGCGAATGAAGGCATCAACCTCCAGATGATAAGCACTTCCGAGATCAAGATATCCTGCGTCATCAAGGAGAAATATGGGGAGCTGGCGGTCAGGGCCCTGCACACGGCCTTCGGCCTCGACGCGGAAGAGGTCGTCGAAGAGCGGTGAGGATCGATTTCTACGACACCACCCTGAGGGACGGCGCGCAGTCTGAAGGCATCGCCTTCTCCGTGAACGACAAGATCAGGGTGACCGAAAAGCTCGATGACTTCGGTATGGATTTCATAGAGGGCGGCTGGCCGGGATCGAACCCGAGGGACCTGAAGTATTTCGAGGAAGTGAAAAAGTGCCGCCTCGCCCATGCCAGGATCGTGGCCTTCTCAAGCACCATAAAAGCCGGCTCCCTCTCCGATCCCGAAAGGGACGAGATCATGCAGCCCCTGCTGCGGGCGGATACGGAGTATGTCGCCATCGTAGGAAAGAGCTGGGACCTGCACGTAAGGGATGCCCTGAGGGTCAGCCTCGATACGAACCTGTCGATGATCGAGCGGACAATACGTTTCCTGAAGGAGCGTGGCAGGACCGTATTCTTTGACGCCGAGCATTTTTTCGATGGGTACAGGGGCAACAAGGACTATGCGGAAAAAGTCGTTAAGGTCGCAGTCGGCGCGGGGGCCGACGTAGTCGTGCTTTGCGATACCAACGGGGGCGGCATGCCTTTCGAGATAGGCGACCTGGTGGGTGAGCTGCGCCGGGCGGTTACGGTCAAACTCGGCATCCATTGTCATAATGACACGGAGAACGCTGTCGCCAATAGCCTTATGGCGGTGAGGGCAGGATGCGTCCATGTGCAGGGCACGACGAACGGCTACGGCGAGCGCTGCGGCAACGCCAACCTGTGCTCCGTCATTCCGGACCTCATCCTGAAGATGGGCTGCGAGGGCATAGACCGCACAAAGCTTCGGGCCTTGCGGGACCTGTCCATCTTTGTCGATGAAGTAGCCAACCTGATACCCAACAAGAACCGTCCCTACGTGGGAAGCGCGGCCTTTGCGCACAAAGGGGGCATACACGCGAGCGCGGTCAGGAAAAACCCGGCCACGTACGAGCATATCGACCCGCTTCTCGTGGGCAATAGCCAAAGGTTCCTCGTGTCCGACCTTTCCGGGGAGAGCACCATACTGCTCAAAGCCGGGGAATTCGGCATCAACATGGAAAACGACAAAAAGGCGGCACGCGAGGTCCTGCGCCGGGTCAAGGAGATGGAACACGGAGGCTATAAATTTGAGGGCGCCGAGGCGTCCCTGGAGCTTCTCATGAAGCGGGCCCTGGGTATGCACAAGAAGTATTTCGAGCTGATCGGCTTCCGTGTGGTCGCGGAGAGACAGGAGAAGAGCCTCGCCCCTTCGGAGGCCACCATCATGCTAAAGGTGGGCGACAGGATCGAGCACACGGCGGCTTTTGGCAACGGCCCGGTCAACGCCCTTGACGGGGCGCTCCGCAAGGCGCTCCACACGTTCTATCCCGTGCTCCGCTCCGTGACCCTTGTCGACTACAAGGTAAGGGCCTTGTCGACGAAGGAAGGCACAGGGACTGTAATAAGGGTGCTTATCGAGTCGAGTGACGGGGTCAGGACCTGGGAGACGGTGGGTGTCTCCGAGAATATCATCGAGGCAAGCTGGCAGGCGCTCGTGGACAGCATCGATTACAAGCTGCTCCTGGAAGAGGAAAAAGCATGAAACGTCTCCTCAATATCGTTGACGCCACAAAGGAATTGAACATCCTCCGGTCCCTGGACAGCTACAAGAAGCCCTTTCAGCTTCTCGGGGCGTACCGGCTTATCGACGACGGCCATCGTCCGGAGGCGACGGTGAGCATCAAGGCCGACCACGGCGAGATGCACGAGGCCGCAACAGGGGTCGGCCCTGTGGACGCCCTTGCCAACGTGCTGAAGAAGTCGTTGGCCTCCATTTTTCCCTGTATCCGGGCGATAAAGCTCCTCGACTTCTCTTCGAGGATCCACGACACCAAGGCCGGGACCGCCGCCACCGTGGAGGTATCGATCATCTTTACCGACGGGTGCGCGATCTGGAGCGTCGCGGCCATATCCGAGAACATCAATATGGCGTCTTTTCTGGCCCTACTGGACGGCTTCGAGTATGCTATATGGCTGGAGGCAGGGAAGTGAGCTAGAACATATAGCGTCTCATATTCACGTTGAGCAACAGCCCGATCCCTATGAGGGTCGATATCAGAGAAGAACCGCCATAGCTGATGAAGGGTAATGGGATCCCGACGACGGGGGCAAGGTTGATGGCCATGAGGATATTGACCGTAAACTGAATGAAAATAATCGACGCGATGCCGAAGGAAATAGTGGAGCCGAGGGGCTCCGAGGTGTTTTGCGATATCTTCAGGCACCGGTAAATAAAAGACACGAAGAGCAGAAACAGGATGATCGATCCGATAAAGCCCCACTCCTCCCCGAAAACCGTGAATATGAAGTCCGTGTGGTGCTCGGGAATAAAATGAAGCTTGTGCTGCGTGCCGTTCAGATAGCCTTTGCCGAAAAGCCCTCCTGAGCCGACAGCGATTTTTGCCTGTATCGAATGGTAACCGTATCCCGAAGGGTCGAGCTCCGGGTTGACAAGGCTGAGGATGCGCATCTTCTGGTAAGGCTTCATCAGAAATGTCCAGAGCACGGGGACCGAGGAAAGCCCGACAAACCCGAGGAAGAAGTATGTCGGCTTGGTGAGGCCCACGAACCAGAGGATAGAAAAGCAGGAGAGGAGAATCACCACCGCCGTTCCAAGGTCGGGCTGCTTCAGGATAAAGATGCAAGGGACGAAAATGTAGAAAAGAGGCACGAGAATGTCTTTCATGTTCAACGGTTCATTCTCTTTTTTTCTCTGGCGGAGCATATTTGCGAGCATGAGAACCATGACGGGCTTCATTAGCTCTGAAGGCTGGAAGGCAATTCCGGCGATAGTGAGCCATCTCTTCGCGCCACCCGCTATTGTGCCGATGATCAGGACAAAGACGACGAAGAAAAGGGTTGCCCCGTAAAAGTGCCTGGCGTAGCTGGCAATGAGGCGGTAATCATAGGAAAGTATGACAAAGAGGACCGCAACCCCGACACAAAGCGCCACCATCTGTTTCAAAAGGAGGTTGTAGGGGCCGCTGTCTATCGACCTCGTCGCGCTTACCAGATTCATCATACCGATGGCCAGGAGCGCCAGGCCGTTGAGGATCAGGTACCAGTCGAGGTGATAGAGCCGTCTTTTGTCAATGTGCATTCAGGGCCGCCGATTTTATTTCTTTAGCAGGTTCTTTGAACAGGGTCTGAGCTACCGCCTTCGCGATAGGAGCTGCTGCGGATGCCCCGTGCAAACCGTGCTCCACGAGTATACCCATCGCGACCGACGGCGCGTCACTGGGCGCAAAGGCGATAAACCACGCGTGGTCGGCCCCTCCCGAGCCTGACTGCGCAGAGCCCGTCTTTCCGCTTATGCTCACGTTATCGAGGCGGGCATTGCTGTACGCGGTGCCTCCGGGCTCGTTCACCACGCCTTTCATCGCCTCCTTGACCAGAGTGATGTTGTGCTTGTCGAGTTTCACATTGGCGCTCATCACCGGCTCGAACTTTTTGATGACTTTCCCCTCGGGAGAGACTATTCTGTTGACTATCTGGGGCTTGAAAGTGACGCCTTCGTTGCCCACGAAGGAGGCGAGCTGCATGAGCCCTATCGGAGTGAGCCAGACGGCGCCCTGGCCTATCGCCACCGAGACTGTCTCGCCCTCATACCATTTCTCACCGTACGTCCGCTTTTTCCATTCAGTCGACGGGACAAGCCCGCTCTTCTCGCCGGGCAGATCCACGCCGGTGGGCTTGGTGATACCGATGAGCTCGGCCATTTCATGGATGCTGTCCACTCCCACCTTCAAGCCCGTATTATAGAAAAAGACGTCGCACGACTGGACGATACCCTTGTGAAGCGAAACCGAGCCGTGTCCTCTCTTCTGCCAGCACTTGAACACATGTCCGCCGAAGGCGAAGTGCCCGCCGCAGCCAAAGGTCGTATTCTCATTGATGGCGCCCTTTTCCAGCGCCGCGAGCGCCACGAGAGGCTTGAAGGTCGATCCGGGTGGGAACCGCCCCTGGGTGACCCTGTTCTGAAGCGGGTGGGACGGATCGGTGGCGATAGTCTTCCAGTATTCCCGGGACCCCGAGGTGAGCTGGTTGGGATCGAAGGCAGGGTGGCTGACAAGGGCGAGGACACCGCCGGTGCGGGGGTCTGCTATGACGGCGCCCCCCTTCTTTCCTTCCAGCGCTTGCTCGACCGTTGTCTGCACCTCCATGTCAATGTTGAGATAGAGGCTATTGCCCGACACGGGTTCTATCGTGTCGAGGACCCTCACCTCTTTGCCGGAGGCGTCCACCTCTACCCTTTTTTCCCCGTCAACGCCCCTGAGATACTTTTCGTACATCCGTTCCAAGCCGAACTTGCCCATGGTATCGCCCATGGAATAGTTCTTGTAGTCGGGTGTCTTCATCTCCTCGCTGCTGACCTCCGAGACGTAGCCGAGCGCATGGGAAAGCATCGTGTTGTAGGGGTAGTTGCGCTTAGGCTCGATCTGTATGGCGACCCCCGGCAGATAAAACTTGTTGGCTTCCACTTTGGCGACCTGGTCCATGGACATATCCGACGCTATCTTCACGGCGAAGGACGAGGGGAAATCTCTCGCGTCCTTCAGCTTTTCCATAATCTCTTCCCGGTCGATGTCGAGCAGCTGCACGAGGCCGTCGACGGTCTGGCTGAAGTCTTTGATGTCCTCCGGGATGAGATAAAGGTTGAAGGAGGGACGCGTGTTCGCCAGTATCTTTCCGGCTTCTGTCGAAGATAGTCCCTCGGGGCGCCAGGATTTTCTTGATGCGCACCCGGTTTTGCTCGGAGAGTCTTAGCATCTCTTCACCTCTCAATATCTGGAGGTCAAAAAGACGCATGAAAAGGACGATCAAGGTGAGAACAAGTATCCGTTCGCACCATTTGTACTTCTTCTCGCGGGTTGCGGACTCCGGCTCACGCGCCTTCACTATACCCTGCTCATATAGCGGATTTTAACTTGTTCGAAGAAGCGGAACATGAAAAGCGATACAAAGGCCGTCATAATTGCGTCGGGGATTGAAAAAACCAGGACGTTATAAATGTTCTTTGTCTCTCCCTTGGAGAGGAGGGAAAGGGCCAGAAAAATGAGAGACTCCCCGAGAACTGAAGCGGCGCAGACAAGGGAAAAGGTATATCTCGATTCGATGTATAGCCTGTTTTTGAGAAAAATGCAGGAGAGGAGGAGGGCGACGTTGATAAAAACCAGGGCGCCGGCCGGGCTGTTGGAAAGGACTTCCTGTGTGAAGCCGAAGAGGACCGCCGCGAGGAGACCCTCGGCAGGCGAAAGGAAAAAGGTGCCATAGATGATGAAAGGCACCCCGAGGTCGGGCTTCGCAAGCTCCAGAGGCAAAAAGGAGGAAAGGGAGGATTCGAAGATCATCAGGAAGACGCCGAAGGCGAGGCATGCAGCTTTTCGTATCATTTTTTGACAACCAGGACTTCGTCCAGCTTCTTGAAGTTGTTGAAAGGCATGACGTCAATGTCCGAGAAAAGTCCGGCCTTGTTCTTGTTTACATTGATGACAATGCCGACAGCGAGACCTTTCGGGAATATCGCGTCCTTGCCCGAAGTGATCAGTTTATCTCCCACCTCTACCTCATCGTTTTTCGTCACATACTTGAGCTTGAGCGTCGTCTGGCCCGTGCCCTCCGCGATCCCCCTGGCATTCTTGCCCGCCACGTAGACATCAACCGCCGAATTCGTATCGTTGACGACCATCACCTTGGTGTGCCAGTTATGTACCTCCACTGCCTGTCCCACGATGCCCGAGGGCGTAATTACGGGCATTTTCTCCCTTACACCGGCGTAGCGCCCCTTATCTATGATCACGCACTTAAACCAATTTATCACATCTTCGCCCACGATACGGGCCGCAATCAGCTCACCAGGCTGCTGCTCGACCAGCTGCAGCAGACCTTTAAGCCTTTCATTCTCCTTTTCCAGCTCCGGGATCTTCTGGGTTTCCAGTTCCAGCGTCTCGACCTTCTTCTTCAGCTCTTCATTCCGTCTCTTCACGTCGATCAGGTCGACGTAGTTTCCGAGCACGTAGCTGACGGAATGTGCGGGGGTTTTCAAGACCTGCAGCACGGGTCCGACGCCATCGGCCAGATAGTATTTTGCCTTGCCGTATCCTCTTTGAAAGACAGCTATATTGGTGAAGAGCAGGAAAGAGAGCACGAGTAGCAGGATAGCCGCTATGATGACGAAAGTACTTTTCACCGCTGTTTATTATTGGGGCTCAGCGCCCCCTCCTCGGCGAAGCCACGACCCGCTTCGTACAGGCCACGGGCGACAGGCGGGGTGCCCACAAAAAAAGCAGGCACACGTTGGCGCCTAAAACTTCGCCGCTATTTCTTTAAGAAGTTTCATCTCGTCCAGGACCCTGCCGGCGCCTTCCACCACTGCCGTAAGAGGGTTGTCAGCCACGATGACGGGGAGTCGTGTCACTTCCTTGATGAGGAGGTCCAAACCCTTCAGTAAAGCGCCGCCGCCAGAGAGGACGATGCCCTTGTCCACGATGTCCGCCGCCAGCTCCGGTGGCGTCCTTTCGAGCGCCAGCCTGACCGAGTCGACTATTGCGTTGACCGGCTCGGCAATAGCTTCCCGGATGTCCTTGGAGGATATCTCGAGCGTTTTGGGGATGCCCCCTACGAGGTCCCGGCCTTTTATCTCGAGGTCCAGCTCCTGCTCGTTCGCTACAGGATAGGCCGAGCCTATGCTGATCTTGACAAACTCCGCCGTGCGCTCACCTATGAGCAGGTTATACTTCCTCTTGATGTACTGGATGATCGCCTCGTCGATCCTGTCCCCGGCGATCCTGACGGAATTGCAGTAGACGATGCCGGAAAGACTGATAACGGCCACCTCTGTCGTACCTCCGCCTATATCGACGATCATGTTGCCGCTCGGCTCCGTGATGGGAAGTCCCACTCCGATGGCCGCCGCCATCGGTTCTTCTATGAGGTATACCTCCCGCGCTCCCGCCGACTCAGCCGATTCTTTGACCGCCCTCTTTTCAACCGGGGTGATGCCTGAGGGGATCGATATCACGATCCTCGGACGCGCGTATGATTTTTTATTGTGTATCTTCTGGATGAAATATTTGAGCATGGCCTCGGTTACTTCGAAGTCCGCGATGACCCCGTCTTTCAAAGGCCTTATGGCGACGATGCTTCCCGGTGTTTTACCGAGCATCCTTTTTGCCTCTTCGCCGACGGCTATAACCCTTTTCGCGCCCCGCTGGTCCTGATGGACAGCGACAACCGAGGGCTCATTCGTGACGATTCCCTTCCCCTTCAGGTAGACAAGTGTATTTGCCGTTCCGAGGTCGATAGCGAGGTCCTTAGAAATAAAGCCGAATAAAGCATCAAGCATTTTGTGTGGCTCTCCCCTTAATAATTAAGCCTATTGAAAAGCAAGTGTTAATATACTATTTTAAAGTATCAAAATCAAGCAGCGGAAAAGGATCGAAAAGCCTAAAATCGGGATCAGAATGGAGAAACGATGTTAAGATTCATGCGGAAGCACGCGAGCCGGTGGTTGCTGGGGGTTATCTGCGCTGTTATCATTGTCGTTTTTGTGTTTACCTTTGGGTTCAAACAAGGCGGGGCCGAAAAGACCGTTGCCCAGGTAGGCCCCTACAGGATATCGGCCGCCGAGTATTATCAGACCCATAGCAAGATGGAGAAGTTTTACAGGAACCTGTATGGGGACAAGTTCGACGAGGAGATGGGAAACGAGCAGAAGCTGAAAGAGATGGTGATGAACCAGCTTCTGGACAAGTACCTGTTCCTGAAAAAGGCGGAAGATATGGGATTGAAGGTCTCAGGTAAGGAATTTGACGAATTCCTGGAAGGGATCGGGGCTTTCAAGAGGAACGGCGCATTCGACCGGCAGGCATACGAGGAGTTCCTGAAGAGGAACAATATGGAACCGAAGACATTTGAAGACGAACAAAAGCAGGCCATGCTCATCGAAAAGACGATAAGAATCATCCTGGATAACGGCATCCAGGTTGACGAGAAGGCCGCCTACGAGGCCTATCTCAAGGAGAGAGGTCAGGTCAAGCTGTCTGTGGCGGTTTTTGACCCCGCCGATTACAGGGACAAGGTGAGCATAGACGAGAAAGATCTGGAGAGTCTCTACGAAAAGGAGAAAAGCGGCCAGCGGTCGGAGAACATGTACCGTCTGAAGTATATGCTTATTGACGAAAAGAGTGGCGTGAGGGATGACCAGGCGTATATGGAGCTTTTGAAGTCGAGGGATATGTCGGCCTATGGTAAGTCAAAAGGCGTTGAGGTGGTAGACCTGGGCATGACAAAAGAGAGCGAGCTCATGGCCCGGTTCGCCAGGCTGCGGCCGCAGGAATGGCTGAGGAGCCTGGGCAGGGGAGAGATTTCCCTTCCCGCGAGGGACGGAGGCAAGTCCTACATTTTTCAGATGGTCGATCGGGAGGACGGGAAGCCGCTTGACAAGAGCGAGGCGCTCAAAGCCATCAAAGCCCGGGTGACCGGTGAGAAGGCAAGGGTAATGGCCCGGCTCACGGCAGAGGATGCGATAAAGGGAGGCGCGAAATTCGTCAAAGAGACGAATTTTCTTCCAAAAACCAGCACGGTCATTCCGGGGATAGGTCAGATACCGAGAGACGGCGCGGGTATATTTGCCTTGCCCAAGGGAAAGACCTATGACAGACCGGTGGAGGTCGGCGGCAAGTACTATATTTTTACCTGTCTTGGCGAGAAGCAGCCTGATAAGGACCAGTGGGAGAAGGAGAAGGAGACCTACATGCGCGCCTTTCAGGCGATGGCGCGGGACGCCTACCTGGTGTCCTTTAAAGAGGACATGAAGAGGTCGGTAAAGGTTAAGGTATACTGGAACGAAATCTAATTGTGGGGGGCGACGGCGTCTGAGGCGCATCTTTGGCGTTGCGCGACGGTTCGCGACGCTGCGACGTTTGGCCACCCAGCAAAGTAATATGGAGCTGGGTACCCGGCCTATGTACGCCTCCGCGCCTCGAACCTTGCGCGCCACCAAATCTGCATCCTCATACTTGCCGCCCGAGCCAGGGCATCCGGCCGCTATACCGGCATGGCAGAACGTGTGAGAGAAATGTCTTTTTGTCGTCACCCCGGCGGACGCCGGGGTCCAGGCCCCTTTGTAACGTACTGAAAGAAAGTCATCGTGCTTCCTTGATGAGGAAGTCGCAAGGTCTTCTATGATAATTCTTGGTATCGATACCTCCTGCGACGATACGTCGGTGGCGGTGCTGGATGGCACGCGGGTGCTGTCGAATATCGTGTCGAGCCAGGTGCCCCTTCACGCCCTTTTCGGCGGGGTGGTGCCGGAAATTGCGTCCAGGAAGCATACGGAGCTGATCGACGGGATATACAGACAGGCCCTCACGGAAGCGGATGTATCCCTCGCGGATGTGGACGTGCTCGCGGTGACGCAGGGACCCGGCCTCATCGGGTCGCTGCTCGCGGGGCTTTGTTTTGCAAAAGGGCTCGCCCTGTCCACGGGAAAACCGCTGGTCGGCGTCAACCACGTGGAGGCCCATGCAATGAGCATCTTTTTGGAGCAGCAGGTAGAGTTTCCCTTTGTGTCCCTGGTGGTGTCGGGGGGGCACAGCGTGCTCCTCCTCTTTTCCGAGCCCTGTCGGTTCCGTATGCTCGGCAGTACGAGGGACGATGCGGCGGGCGAGGCTTTTGACAAGGTGGCCAAGTACCTCGACCTGGGGTATCCCGGGGGCCGGGTTGTAGAGGAGCTTGCCCAGGCGGGGAGGGCGGATTCCGTCCCCTTCCCGCGACCGATGATGGACGAAAGTAACCATGATTTCTCGTTCAGCGGGTTGAAGACAGCCTTCATAAATTACGTGAAGAAGTATGGCATAAGTAACAGTAATTGCTCTGATATACTTGCATCGTTCCAGGAAGCAGCGTGCGATGTGCTTACGGCGAAGACGGTGAGGGCGGCCCGGGGCCAGGGGGTAAAGCGGGTGGTTGTGGGCGGAGGGGTTGCGAGCAATAACAGGTTGAGAGGCATGCTTGCAAAGGCTTGCGCGGCCGAAGACATTTCCGTCTCCTTCCCGTCTCCGGGACTCTGTACCGACAACGGCGCCATGGTTGCAGTTACCGCGTATTTTTACGCCGACAGGGGCCTTTTTTCGGCCCTGGACATGAAGGCCTTCTCCCGTATGAGATGGAGCCGCGACCAGTGCTGAAAAAGAGCCTGGGCCAGCATTTGCTCAAAGACAGAAACCTTTTGGAAAAGATGGTAAGACTGGCGGGCGTCGGTAGGGAGGACGTGGTCGTAGAGATAGGACCGGGTCAGGGCGACCTCACCAGGTGCATTGCGGCGAAAGCCGGTTTTCTCCACGCTATCGAGATCGATAAGCGGTTCAGAGATGTCCTGGAGCCGTTGGAGCAGGAGTTTCCGAACATATCGGTCGTTTTTTCCGATGTGCTGCGTATAAGGTTTGCCGATTTCCGCGCACGCCACAGAGTCACCGTAATGGGCAATATACCGTACTATCTCACGGGCGAGATATTGTTCAAGCTCCTTTTTGAAAAGACCGGGATAAGAGGTGCCTACCTGACCATGCAGAAGGAGGTTGCAGAGAGGATAGTAAGTCCCTCCCATTGCCGGAGCTACGGCGCCCTTTCCGTGATCTTCCAACTGTATGCCGCGGTAAAGATGCTCCTTTTGCTCAAGCCCTCGCTCTTTATCCCTCCTCCGAAGGTCGACAGCGCATTTATCTCCATCGTCTTCAATGACGGTATGGGGCCGGATCAGGGGTTGATCGCCTTCGTCAAGCAATGTTTCCATTATAAGAGGAAGTATCTCCGCCATTCTCTTGTCGGCCATTATGGACAAGACGAGATAGACGCCCTTTACCGGCATCTCGGGTTTCCGGCTTCTATAAGAGCGGAGGAGATAGAGCCGGAAGGGTTCGTGGAGATGTACCGTTATTTGCAGCTATCGTGAAAAGGTTCATGAAACACGGGAGTGGTCAGCATGAAGCGCCAAATGTATCTTCCTTTTTATGAGGGGGTGGCTCCATGAGCTTGCTCATGGAGGGGGCGACGCGAGCCCCGGGAATTGAGCGGGGAGCGGGAGATATGAGCCGTATCGCAGGCTTCACCACCACCATCCCCGTCGAGGTCCTCTTCGCCGCGGGGTTAAGACCTTGCGATCTCAATAACGTTTTCGTCACTCATCCGGACCCGATCCACTATGTGGCGGCTGCGGAGAAGGACGGGTTTCCGAAAAACATGTGCAACTGGATAAAGGGCCTTTACGGTGTGGTGCGAGAGTCGGCCATAGACACGGTGATTACCGTCATGGAGGGTGACTGCAGCAACACCAGGGCCCTGGCGGAGATATTGAGCTACCGAGGGGTGCGGATCATCCCCTTCTCTTTTCCCTTCGACAGGGAGAGAGAAGGCTTGGCAAGGGAGATCGACAAGCTCATGCGCACTTTCGGCGTAGACCTCACGATGCTGGAGGCGGTCGACGGGGGCTTGCGGAGAGTGCGGGAAAGTCTCGCGCTGATCGATCGCATGACGTGGGAGGATAGGGTGGTCACGGGTCAGGAGAACCACCTCTGGCAGCTCTGCGCCTCCGACATGGAGGGGGATTACGAGCAGTATGGAAAGGCGGCGAAGGCGTTTATCGAGGAAGCCGGGCAGAGAGAGCCGATCAGGGGGATACCCCTGGGGTACGTGGGCGTGCCGCCTATAAACCCGGACCTCTATGCATTTGTCGAGGGGTTAGGATGTCACGTGATCTACAACGAGGTCCAGCGCCAGTTCGCGCTGCCGTATCTCTCCGCCGACGTGATAGAGCGCTATCTTCTCTATACATATCCTTACGGTATATTCGCCCGTATTGAGGACATAAGACAGGAAATAGACCGGAGGGGCATCCGCGGTGTGATCCACTATGTGCAGGCCTTCTGCTATCGGGTGATAGAAGATATCATACTCAAAGAGACCCTTGGCGTGCCGGTCATCACCATAGAGGGCGACCTGCCGAAACCGCTCGACACGAGAACGAAATTGCGGTTGGAGGCGTTTGTCGAGATGCTTGAGGGGCAAAGCAGATGGAGACGGTGAGAAAGTTTATGATGAACAGAGAAGGTATTGGCTTTTTCAAGGCGATTCTCGAATCTTACGAGGATGTGGCACTGCTGACGGTGCGTGACGGAAGGACGGGCGAGGTAGAGATCACCTATCCAACGGAAGCGCACGAGGTGGTAGCATCCATAATGGCAGATATGCAGAGGTTCGGCATCGTATTCAGGGAGGCAGAAAATGTTTGATGAGACGAAGGTGCTGGCGGCCCTTTCGGCCGGGGACGTGCTTTATGCGGAGACGTTTGAGGAAGAGACGGCATCCACACAGATCCAACTCGAATCGGAGAAGATAGAGAAGCTGGAAAAGGGTGTGGACAGCGGTGTGGGGTTAAGGGTGATAAGGCCCTGGCAAACCTTCTTCGCCTCCACCAATTCCCGGGAGGAGAGTCATTTGGTCGATCTCTCGAAAGAGCTGGTCCGCACCGCGCAGGGCGCAAGTGGGCCGGGCGGGGTGCAGGCAGGGAGTCTCCACACGGCGCGTTACCCGTTTCTCATCGCGGTCCCGCCGGGCGACGTGGACACACATGAGAAGCTCGACGTCGTCCGCTCCATTGGAGACATGGCCCGGAAGATGGAGAAGAGGATCACACAGGTGAAGGTATTCTACCGGGATACGAGCCAGCACGTCAGGGTTGCCGCGAGCGACGGGACCAGGGTGGAAGACAAGAGGACGCAGCTCGTCGTGACCCTGCTTGTGGTGGGCGAAGAGGCAGGGGTCCTGCAAACCGCTTACGAGGCGATAGGCGGGTTTTGCGGCTTCGAGTTTCTCACCGAGGAACGGATAGAGACGTTTGTCAGGGCGACCGTGGCGAGGTTGTCCGGGCTGCTGGGCGCATGCGAGGCACCCATGGGTACGAAGACGGTAGTGCTCGCATCAGAGGCCGGGGGCACCATGATACACGAGGCCATCGGCCATGGCCTGGAGGCGGACCTTGCCATGGAAGGGCTTTCCTGCTACAAAGGGATGCTCGGCCAATCGATAGCGAACCCCCTCGTCAGCATCGTTGACGACAAGACGCTCCCGCATCGAAGAGGCACCTATGCCTACGATGATGAAGGAACGGTCTCCGAGAGGACCCTGCTCGTCGAGCAGGGCGTCTTGAAAAACTATCTTTTCGACCGCTTTCATGCGATGAAATACGGTTATTCGTCGACAGGGAACGGGAGGCGCGAATCCTTTCGCTACAAACCCATCCCGCGCATGAGCAATACCCTGATCCTCCCCGGCTTCGATGACCCGGACGCCATCATCGCTTCCGTCGACAGCGGCCTTCTGGTCAGGAAGATGGGAGGAGGCCAGGTAGATACGGTCCGCGGCGATTTCGTCTTCGAGATACAGGAGGGGTACCTGATCGAGAAGGGGCAGGTCGGGCCCATGGTGAGGAATGCCACTATGATGGGAAACGGCCCGAAGGCATTGAAGGATATCGATATGGTGGGCAATGACTTAGGCTTCGGCATCGGCACCTGCGGCAAAGACGGGCAGGGCGTGCCAGTGGCGGACGCCCAGCCGACGCTGAGAATGCCTGAGATTATCGTAGGGGGAAAGGGCGCGTAGACTGGTATAGCTTTTCTTTGAGGGGGAGGCTCCGACGGCTCCGCCGGTGGAGGGGGCGACGCTAGCCCCAGTAATTGCGCCCAGCCGACGCTGAGAATGCCTGAGATTATCGTAGGGGGAAAGGGCGCGTAGCTTCTATCAGACCTTGCGGCCGAGGGCTTCCTTAAACTTCTCCTGCCAGTCGTCGTTATCCTGTTTGAGCACTCTGCCGGCAGGGGCCTCGTCGCCTTCTTTCTGGACGACATAGCTATGGCGTCCCCTGTAGAGGGGGCACTCCCTGCATTCAATCTTGGAAAAGGGACACTTCGTAACAGTTCCGGGCATCTTCTTCTTCCTCGTAGGTGACGTTAGATAATAATAATATGTCTCGGAGATAAAATCAATGGGGGGCAGGGTCTTGACTGAGAAAAGGAATCTTAAAAAAGAGCTATAATATCGGCCATCTTGTGTGCTGTCTCTTTCCTATTGTCCCTTGTCAAGGGCTGACCCCTTCCGCCCTATTCGTAAAATGCTTCGCCTCGTCGCCCTTCGTGTGAACGTACGGTCCCGAATCTTTGCAATTTCTGCCACTTTAAGCGTTAGGAACGTGGCATTCTTTTGTTATCAACGGCAGTCGATGCAGTCGGACTACATCCCCAAGGCCCCCTCTCTTTCCTGTTTGCGGATCTTTCTTCGCGCCAGTGCCTGGCGGGAACGGCGCTCCTGCTCTTCGGTCTCAAAAATCAGGGGCGCAACCGCTTTAGGCCTTAAATCAGCATCCAGGGCCACGTAGGTCAGGTAAGCCGAAGCCGTATGGCGCACCTCCCCGGTAATGAGGTTTTCAGCCTCGACCCGTACGCCTACGTCCATGGACGAGGTGCCGGCCATATTGATGCTTGCTTTGAAAGTAACGAGGTCTCCGACGAAGACTGGGTGGTGGAAACTTAACCGGTCTATAGATACTGTGACTACATTGCTCCGCGCATGCCGGTACGCGACCGCACCGCCTGCATCGTCGATGAGCTTCATGATTATGCCGCCGTGTACGTTGCCGGCGATGTTCGCATCCTGCGGCGACATGAGTTGAGCCGTGAGCACCGCGCTTTCACTAACCTTCTTTCCCTCCATCGAATACCTCCCTGTGGATTTGGTCACAGATATCTCATTGTTATTATCCCCAATTCTGTCCAAATAGCAACCACATATGTATGCGCCTGTCTTCCGCATGAAGGCTGGAAAGCGAAGATGCGGGCCGACTGTCTTGCGCCCGGTTGGGCCAGCACCGCCGCTGCTTGAATGGCCCCTGCAATGTTGTATCGTTTTGTCTTAAGATCGTTGCTCTACTACAGGAAGGACCCCGCTACTACCGGGATGTCACCTCATAGCCGGGTTCCGCGAGGGCAGGCGGCTCGTATACGGAGAACTTAGCTTTAGAGCATTTTAGCCGATAATATCGGTGCTTACAAAATGCTACAAATTCTAGTCTCAAGGGAACTACCAATGACTGATAGAGAAAACCCCCCAATACTGTCGGCGGACACCTTCCACGCAATTTTTGATTACTCCGGTTCCGGTCTGGCAATCGTAGAAGAAGACGGCACCATCAGTCTGGCCAATGCGCGATTCAGCCGGGCTGTCGGGTGGTCTCTGGAAGAAATAGAAGGAAAGATGAGTTGGAGAAATTGGACCCCACCCGAAGACATTGAGAGGCTGGAGAGCTACCAGCGCAATCGGACAGCCCATTCTCCGAGCGCACCCGAAGAATTTGAATGCAGCGTAGTACGCAGGGACGGCACCCTCATGCAAGTGCTTGTTAGAGTGGGCATGATCCCTCACACTAAGAGGAGCATGATTTCTGCGATGGACATCACCGAGCTGCGGCGCATGGAGGAAGCGTTGAAGGAGAGCGAGAGCCGCTTCAGGGGCGCCTTCGAAGCCTCCGCGATTGGCATGTGCCTGGTCGGTCTGGACGGTCGTTGGCTGAAGGTAAACCAGTCGCTCTGCAATATTCTCGGCTATTCCGAGGAGGAGCTCCTCGCGAAAACATTCCAGGACATAACTTATCCTGACGACCTTGAGAACGACCTCGAACATTTGAAGAAACTCATCGAGGATGAGATTCCCTATTATCAAATTGAAAAACGTTACTGCCACAGGGATGGGTACATCACATGGGGTTTGCTCTCTGTTTCGGTAGTGCGTGATTCGCGGGGCTACCCATTATACTTGGTCGGCCAGGTGGAAGACATCACCGAACGAAAGTTCTTTGAGGAAAGACTACGGACCGCCTTGATCACGGATGAGCTTACAGGTCTGTACAACAGGAAAGGGTTCTTCGAGCTTTCCTGGGAGCGGTTGAAGGTGGCATCCAAGAGGAAGGAGCCCTGCACGCTCTTTCTCGTCAAGCTGGATGACATAAAGCTGCTCAACGACACACTGGGCCAAAAGCAGGGCGATACGGCCATACGCAAAGTCGGACGCATGCTTCAGGAGATTTTTCAGGAGAAGGGCGTCATCGGGCGCATAGGAGGAGTCGAATTCGCGGTTCTTGCCGGTGGTGCGGCGGAAGCGGAAACAGCTCAACTCCAACTTGGCGTCGCCGGCTTCAAGAATGACAACGCAAGAAATTGTCCAATCTCTATAACCGTCCAAGTTGCGCAATGCGCCCCGGAGGAGCGGCTCGCCCTTGAACAACTGCTTGCCCGGGCCAATGAGAAGCGACGGAAATTGCGCGCCGGAGAGTGACTATCATGCCTGATGCGTCTTGGCTACGGCTGCCCTGGCCTTAAATCGGGCACGTTCGGGAGAGAGTGGCAGGGGGGGATGGTGGGGTTAAATCTGTTTATCGGCCATCAAAGTCACCTCCCGACCATTCTCTAGTCGGAAATTATAGTCTTGGGTGTGTTAACTGTCAAAGAACTCGTGATCTGCATATCAGCACGAAGCCCGAAGTGGCAAAAGTTACTCAGGGCGTATGGCAGACCGTGGCGGTGCCCTCGTAACAGTCGCTCAAGGTGGTGATGGTCGGCTCAGGCCCGCACAACGGACAATTTGGGTTTTTCCCAACGGTAATTGTCCTGAAGTCGGCTTCAAGGGCGTTGTAAATGAGGAACCTGCCTATGAGGGGTTCTCCTTTTTTCAGTATGAGCTTAAGGGCTTCTGCGGCCTGCACGAGGCCGATCTGTCCGGGGACGACGCCCAGGACCCCGACCTCGCTTCAGGTCGGCGCCAGTTCCTGCGGGGGCGGCTGAGGCAGCAGGCAGCGCAGGCATGGCCCACCCTCCTTGGGGGAAAAGACCGCGGCCTGGCCCTCCGTCCTCACGGCCCCGCCAAAGATATAGGGCTTTCCCGCAAAGAATGCGGCGTCGTTGAGGAGGTACTTGGTCTGAAAATTGTCGGAGCCGTCGAGGAGAATATCGAAGTCCTTGAGAATATCGGCTATATTTTCCGGCGTCATCCGCTCGTAAAAGGTAACGACCCTGATGTCCGGGTTGATGCGGCTTAACCCTTCCTTCGCAGATTCCGTCTTCGGTTTCCCTGCATTGCCGCTTGCGTGGATAACCTGCCGGTTGAGGTTGCTCTTTTCCACATGGTCGAAATCGGCTATGCCGATGGTACCCACTCCGGCGGCTGCGAGGTAGAGCGCAGCCGACGAGCCGAGACCTCCTGCTCCGACGAGCAGCACACTCGCGTTCAGGAGCTTGAATTGACCTTCCACACCCACCTCGGGAAGGAGCATCTGCCTGCTATAACGGGTGAGCTGGTCCTGCGTGAGGAGTGTCTCGTTTTCGATCTCGTAGCCCGCCTCCCTCCATGCCGTAATGCCGCCGGCCATGGCCGACACGTGCGTATAGCCCATCTCTTTGAGGGTAAGGGCGGTGAAGACGGAACGGTGACCGGACTCGCAATAAATAAGCATGGGCTTGCTCTTGTCGGGAAGCAGATGGTGAACGGTCATTTCAAGCTCATCAGCGGGGATGAGCGCGGCGCCCTTGATGTAGCCGAGGGCCATATGTCCGCGGCTCCTGATATCGACGAGCCGCACCTTTTCGTCGCCTTCCCGGAGCATCTCATGCGCGTGCTCGACGCTTATCTCGTCAATTTCAGCGCGTGCCTGTTCCAGCAGTTCTTTATAGCCTGGCACGTGAGCCCTCCTGACATAAACCTGCCTGAATATGCCATATTATATACTTGACAAAGAAACTAATCAATCACACTATCGCGGCGGCCCCAGGGCGGCGGCGAAATGGCGGCTTGCGAAAAAAGGTGTTTCGATCTATTATCTATAAAGCAGTCTCATGAACGCGAGAAGGGGGGACACAAAGATGACGTATCCATTGCCCGAAGGGGAAGACCTGAGAAGGGCGGTCAAGTGGATCTCGGCAGGTTTGCAGGAACAACCGGCACGGCCAATGTACCGCCTGGTCGAGGAAGCCGTCTTCAAGTTCGACCTTTCACCGAAGGACGGCGAATTTCTGACGACGTTTTTCAAAGAGAATGCGAAGAAAGACTGATCCTATTTCTCCTTCGGGGCTTCTTCGATACTTTGACCCGGTCTAAAGCTTTAGACCCTTAAGGCGGCTAATCCCTTCGCGGATGCGCTCCTCGCCGAGGGTGATAGACATCCTGAAATAGCCTTCTCCTTCGTCGCCGAACCCGCTTCCGGGCGTGACAACCACCCCTATCCGCTCGATCAGCGTCTCCGCGAATTCGGCGGATGTGTAACCGCCCGGCACCTGCGCCCATATGTATAATGCGCCGAGCGGCTTACGGACCCTTATTCCGCTATTGTTGAGGCCGTCCACCACCAGGTCCCGCCTGGCGGCGAATCTCTCATTCAGGGCAGCCACACACGCTTGGCTGCCGGTCAGCGCCGTTATCCCTGCCTCCTGGATGGCCTGGAATACGCCCGAATCGATGTTTGTCTTGAGCGTCCCGAGGTTCTGTATAGCCTCTTTGTTGCCTACCGCAAAGCCGATCCTCCACCCGGTCATGCAGTAGGTTTTGGAGAGGGAGAGGAATTCAACGGAATACCGCTTCTCTCTGTCGAACTGGAGGATGCTTTTTGCCTTGTAACCGTCATAGGTTATCTCGCTATATGCCGCGTCATGACAGATGAGAATGTCGTGTGTCCGGGCGAGGTCGATCGCTTTTTCGTAAAGCCCGTCACTGCCATGCGCGCCGGTCGGGTTGTTCGGGTAGTTGAGGAAGCAGATTTTCGCTTTTTTCTTCACTTCTTCAGGAATGCTCTCAAAGACCGGCTCGAACTCGTTCTCTTCCTTGAGGGGCATGATGTAAGGGGTCCCGCCGGCCATAAGCGTGGTGATTTTGTAGACCGGGTATCCGGGAGACGGGATGAGGGCCACGTCCCCTTCATCAAGGTATGCCCACGGCAGGTGCGCAATTCCTTCCTTTGAGCCGATCAGCACCACCACTTCCGTGTCAGGGTCCAGTCTTACGCCGAACCGGCCGAAGAACCAATCGGCTGCCGCCTGCCGGAATGCAGGCATGCCCTCGTAGGACGGGTACCTGTGGTTCACGGGGTTGGCGACTGCCTTCTGCATGGCCTTTACTATATGGGCCGGCGTGGGAATATCGGGGTCGCCTATACCGAAGTCGACGAGATCGAGCCCTCTGCTCCGTGCCTCGCTTTTCTTCTTGTCTATACGGGCAAAAAGGTAAGGCGGAATCTTTTCTACTCTTGATGCGGGTTTTGGCATGGGAACCTCTTCTTGATTATTTCTGGACCGAGCCAATATGATTAGGATGTTTTTTGTTCAAAGTAAAGGAAAATTATGCAATAGTACAAATAGTAACCGTCGAAGCGCCGAAAACAAGGTAAGGGGATAGTTCCGGACCCCCGCCCGGGACAGGGCCGGGAGAGGCAACCAAAAAGAGAAGGGTGACAGATGATAGAAGTAGACGCGACAAAATGTACTGGATGCGGGTTCTGTTCCGACGAGTGCCCGGCCGGCATCTTTATGGTGGTCCCGGTCCCTGATGGCAGTCGTACGGCGCAGGTGAGATATCCGGACCATTGTACCGGCTGCGGCCACTGCGTCGCTCTTTGTCCCGCCGGTGCCGTTGTCCATGGAGAACTGCCCGCGGACAAGTTCGAGGAGCGGCCACACGTTGACATCGCCCCCGAGGCCATGAGGGCCTTCCTCCTGTCAAGGAGATCCACCAGGGCGTTCAGAGAAAAGCCTGTACCAAGAGAGATCATAGAACAGCTCATCGAGGTCGGCACCCACGCAGGAACGGCATCAAATGCACAGACAGAGAACTTCATCGTCATCCAGGATCGACAACTGCTGTCAGAACTTGAAGACATGGTGATCGAGATCCTATGGGACAAGATGAAGCTTTTGGGCAGCGGCATCGGACGGAGACTGGCACGCATCAGATTTGGAGAGGAAACGGCGCGGCAGTCCATTCTGTATTATGAGAGGTTCAAGGCCGGGCGGGATAGCGGTGACCTCGGGGGCGCGGTTTTCCGGAATGCCCCGGCTGTGATCGTTGTTCACGGACAGAGAACCAACCGCAGCGTCCACGAGAACTGCGCTATTGCCGCGAGGAACATGGAGATGCTCGCCAAGAGCCTGGGCCTGGGGACGTGCTGGGCAGGCTTTCTCCTGGTCGCAGCCGGTATTTCGAAGAAGATAGCGCGCCGCCTCGGGGTCCCTGACGATCGCAATGTCTACAGCGCCATCATGCTCGGCTATCCCACGCATGTGTACCGAAAGACGGTTCCGCGCAGGCAGAGAGAGGTGCGCTGGCTCTAGGCAGTAATCAATGGTTTTACGATCGGGAGACGCCATGGAACAAAAGGCGTGGGACGTTATCGTCATCGGCAGCGGTCCGGGAGGCTCTGTTGCGGCAAAGGTATGCGCCGGCGCCGGGCTGGACACCCTGCTCCTGGAAAAAAAGAGACTTCCACGGGATAAGGTATGCTCGGGCATCGTCCTGGGGCCATGGGCAAAAAACCTGATAAAGGAGCACTTCGGCGATATACCGGCTGAAGTCCTGGGCGATCCAGGTCACTACACCGGCATGACCCTCCACGTGGGGGCAGAGAACGTCGCGGAGGTATCATGCCCTATCTCCGTTGCCTGGAGGAAAAACCTGGACTACTGGATGGCCCGGAATGCCGTGCAGGCGGGTGCGCTGTGTGTCGATGGGGCGAGGGCGACCGCTATCGTGCATCGTAAAGGGGGCTGCGAGATCGAGCTCGCAAGAGCGAACAGGGAGAGGGAAAAGCTCTCCGCAAGGTATGTCATCGGGGCGGACGGCGCGCTGTCCATGGTCAGGAAATTCATCAGGCCCGATGCGAGGGTTCGTTACAGACCGGCATACCGGGAGTGCTATCGAGAAGACCTGTCGATCCCGAAAGACCGGTTCCACTGGTTTTATCCCTTTGCTTCCCCATCCCCCAGATTTGACGTCAATTACAAGGAAGGTTTCTTTCTCGTCGAGGGGGGCGATATACGAAGGTTAAAGGACAAGATAAAGGAGATTTTAAGAGACTATGGCTTTCCCCCCGACGCAAGACCGGTGTGGCGGGACGGCTGCGTGATAGCCGACCTGTATGATGATCTCCTGAAGGGCTCTTTCCTCCCTGCCAGGGAGAATGTCGTGTTGGTAGGGGATGCCGCGGGCATGCTTTTGCCCTTCACTCAAGAAGGCATAGGATCTGCCTTGAAAAGCGGGGTTTTGGCGGCAGAGTCCGTGATAGAGACCATTCGGGGCGGAGGCACGGCCGAAGAACGCTATCTGAAAAAGGTACGGCCGGTCATCACGGCCCTGAAGGGGTTGCGGCTGCTCCATGAAAGGATGGGCGACATAGCGAAATCGGGACCCGGTGCGCTTTCCGAAGCCATGGGAGAGTATATTGAGAAGACGTTGGAAGAAGACTTTGGCGAACTTTAGCGCCGGGGCCCTCTCACGGGAAGCATGAAATAGTTGTTGTAATTTTGGGACATTTCTCTGATAATGGAGGATAAGCGGATGGCAGCGGAAAGGCTGAACAGGCTGGTCCGGTAAATGAGAACGTACAGAAGGAAACAACGTCTGTACCCGTCGTCTCCCGGGAGTACCCTAGGTTGTCCAATTTATCCACATGGGTAAACTTTTCGATCTCGCCGGCGTATGAAGCGAGGTACCCGGGTGTGGCGTTCGCGTTGACGCTCATTAAAGGGTGCAGGCCGTTAACCGATAGCGTTGCCTTCGACCAGCACAAGCGAAAGCTCCTCCGGAAAATGAGAAAGCGGGAGATGCTCGCTCAGACCCTTCTGCGTATTGACACGTACGACCGGTTTTTTCAGAGCTTCGGATACGAGTGCCCCCTGCCTCAGCACTTGAAGAGAACGATCAACAGCGGATTCCCAAGATACAACCTGATGGTAGATGCCCACTTCATGGCCGAGATGTGTGCCGGGATTCTTGTGGCTGTTACAGATTATGATCGGGTCGAAGGTGATCTCCTGCTCGATGTCGCCCGGGAGGGAGAGACGGCTGCGGGAATGGGAGGGCGCCAATTCACCACAAGAGAAGGAGAGATCGTGCTCCGCGACGAAAAGGACATCATCTGCGTGCTGTGCCAGGGTGCGGATGAAAAAACAAGGGTGAGGGATGACACCTCAAATGTTCTTTTCTACTCCTATGCCGTTCCCGGTATTGACGCAATCTATCTGAAGGAAGGATTGACCGTTGCTGCGGAGACCATGGCCGAGTTTGGCGGGGGAAGCATCAAAGGCTTAGAGGTATTCGCCACACGTGTAGAGTGAAATCATTCGGTATGGCGGACATACTCATTATATTCCATTCTCAAACGGGCAACACCGGGAAACTGGCCAAGGCCGTTGCGCAGGGTGTGGACTGCACCGCGAATGCGAGGGCAGTTCTTAAGCGGGCTGCGAATACCGTCGCGCAGGATCTAAAAGACTGCAGCGCTGTTGTAATCTGCTCCCCGGAATACTTTGGATACATGGCGGGCGCCGTAAAAGACTTTTTCGACAGAACATATGAAGAGCTGAAGGGTGATGCGGCCGTGTACAAGAAGCCTTTCAGTATCGTTATCAGCGCAGGTAACGACGGATCATTTGCATTAAGCCATATCGAGAGGATCTGCAAAGGGTATCGCCTAAAAAAGGTTCAGAAACCGATTGTCTGTAAAGGCAAGGTAACCGAAGAAACGCTGGCGAGATGCTTCGAGCTTGGCAGTACAATCGCCGAGGGAGTCAATGCGGGAATATTTTAGTGGTCCTCCCCCTAGGTGTCCTACCTGTCGAGTACTTCTCTCACCTTGGTAACGAAGGTCGATAAGGACAGGGGCTTTTGGACGAAGTCCACAGCCTCACGGTGAATTCCTTTGTCGATCACGACATCCCTGGTGTACCCACTCACAAAGATGACCCGGACATGGGCATCGATTCGGGTGAGCTCATCATGGACTTCTTTTCCATTCTTACGGGGCATCACGACATCAAGGATGACAAGGTCTATCCGGTCTCTGTTCTCTGAGTATACGCGGATCGCCTCCTCTCCATCTACGGCTTCTATTGTGGTGTAGCCGTGGCTTACCAGGATGTGGCTCATCATCTTCCTCACGTCCGGGTCGTCCTCTGCAATGAGGATAGACTCGGTGCCCCCTCTCGCCTCCTGAGTCGGGACAGCTTGCTGTTGTTCGGTTGCTTCTGAAAGAGGAAGGTAGATGCGAAAGACGGTGCCGTGACCCGGTTCGCTCGATACGGTAATGTATCCTTCATGCTGTTTCACAATCCCGTAGACACTCGCCAGGCCCAGTCCCGTCCCCTTGCCCACCTCCTTCGTGGTGAAAAAGGGGTCGAAAATACGCTCCCTGGTCTTCTCATCCATGCCGGTGCCCGAGTCCAGGACAGAAAGCAACCCATATCTGCCCGGCCAACCGAACCCGTGTATCTTCCTGAATCCGTCGTCCAGGGTGGCCACCTGTGTTTCAATGGAAAGTGATCCCCCGTGTGGCATGGCATCCCGGGCATTGGTAGCGAGGTTCATGAGGACCTGGTCCATCTGGGTTACGTCCAGATTGACTATAATGCCTACATCGACCAGGTTGACCCTTAGCTCAATGTCCTCAGGAAGGAGCCTCTTCAGCAGTCTTGCCGTGCTTCTTACGATATCGTTCAAATTATGAGGCTCGAGGATGATGCGTTGTTTTCGGCTGAACGCCAATAGACCCTGGGTCAGGTTAGCCGCCTTTTCCGAGGAGGCTATGATTTGATCCGCGTACGGCCGCAAGCGATCGTCTTTTCCGATGCCTATCTGGAGCAAATTGGCAAAGCCCATAATGACGGTGAGGAGATTGTTGAAGTCATGAGCAACCCCGCCGGCCAATGTACCAACGGCCTCCATCTTCTGCGCGTGCATGAGCTGGGCTTCGAGGTTCTTGCGCTCGCTCATGTCGATGTTCATCCCTTCGAAGTAGAGGAGACGACCGGCAGCGTCGCGAACGATGTGAGCGTTGATTGAGATCCAGAACCTGGACTTATCGCGGCGATATACTTCAACCTCATAGTCTTCAACCCGGCCGGACTCGCGCAGCATCCGGATCATGCACTGCCGGTCTTGGGGGTTCACGTACAACTGCCGGTCTATGTCCGTTACCGATTCAATCATCTCTTGCGTGGAGGAAAATCCGAACATCCTGGCAAACGCCGGATTGACGCTTAGATACCGGCCCTCAACCGTCGCCTGAAAAATGCCCTCCGATGCATTCTCGAAGATTTTGCGGTACTTTTCCTCGCTTTCCCTGAGAGCCTCCTCGGCTTGTTTTCTCTGCGTTATTTCCCTGGAAACGCCCATGACTCCCCTCAGCGCGGCCCGGTCGTCTCGTAAAAAACGGGCGGCGATCTCGGTCCAGATCGTCGATCCATCCTTGCGGTAAACTTCCACCTCCATCGTCCGCGCTCGGGACGGATCTGTCTCGGAATATGCTTCCCGGGCAACCTCCTCCTTTAGAACCCTCTTCAATATTTCCACGGAACGAGACGGCATTCGTTGTTCAAGGCGAAGCCCCTTGACCTCCTCAGGCGTCCAACCTTGCAACCTCTCTATGCTGGGGCTGACGTAGGTGAAGTTCAGGGCCATATCGGTGGCCCAGATAACGTCCGACGCATTCTCCGCAAGGAGGCGGTATCTCTCCTCACTCTCACGGAGCGCTTCTTCGGCTTGACGCCGGTCCCGGATCTCTTGGTGTAATTCCAGATTGGCTCGGCCGAGTTCCTCGCTCTTGGCGCGAAGATGATTGAAGGTTGTCTCCAGGGCTTTGGTCATGGACACGAAATTCGTGATAAGCGAACTCACTTCGTCGGTCGACGTGGCCGGCCAATCGATGTCCTGGGCATCCGTGAGCTTCTCGGGCCAGCCGGCTGTGACGTTTGCCAATTTAGCCAGAGGCCGGCTGATCGCCCGGCTGAAGACAAAGGATAGCAGCATGGACAAAGCAATCAAGCAAGCCATGATGGCGAGGTTCTTGACGTAGATGGCGTAGAGGAGACGCTGGACGGGCGCCACCGGGGTCTCGGCGGTGAGCTTCCAGGGAAGACCCGGTCCTATCAGGCTTTCCTGTACATAGAACGATTGCCGCCAGAACGTCATGGAGGGTAGTTTCCTGTTTCCGCCGGGGTGCCAAAGGTATGTCGAACCGTTGACGGGTCGGAACACCCCGGTCGATTTCCGGTCCCACAACTGCATAGGACTTCGCGCCGGGACGCTGCTTGCGATCACCCTGTTTTGAGCGTCGGTAAGGGTAAGGCCCGATAGCTTCTGCGACCCGTAAGATCGGAGGATTTCTCCCACCCGTGCAAGATCCAGTGCTCCCGTTGCGCAGCCTTGCCAACGGTTCTCCTTAATGACCGGCGCGCACAGAGTTACAATGGGGGCGAGGAGAGCCTTATTTCCCACAAACACGTCTGACACGACGGGTTGCCGCGTAGCCTTGACCTTTCTGAACCAGGGTGCGTCAGAGAAAGAGAGGGCGAGGGTACGGTCCCCGTTCTCATTGGTCGGCGGCTCAAAGGCAATGCTGCGACCCTCACGGTTTTCCACGTGCATCGTAGCGAAATCCTGAAACTGCCATTTCAGGATTTCGGTGTCATGCCGCAGTTGTGCCGAAGGGGTCATGGGGGACCGGCCGGCCAGAAGGGCCAGATTCTGCACGGCCCGCATATGGAGCCGATACCAGACGCGTACGTTCGATTGCAGCTCGGCAGACTGCGATTGGAGTTCCCCTATGGCTCCGGCTTCCATCCTCTCCTTCTCATGCCTGACTTGTACTACGGTGAGCAGAAGTGCGGGAACGAGGATCATCATTGCCGAGAGATTAAAGAGGGATTCGTGGAGCGAGATTTTTGGAGAAGGTCGGGAACGGTGAAACAGTCTTTCCAGAGGCAAATAGCACAGAATGAGGCTCGCGAATAGGGCGTTGAAGACGCCGTTGACGGACTGTTTGAGCATGATGAAGGCGGTGGTCACGTAGCCCATTTGCATCACGACGCCATGTTCAATAAATGCCAGCGGAATGCCAACCAACAGCCAAAACAGGCCGTCCACCAGAATCAGATTCCTGCGCCACCTTTTCATAAGACAGCCGACAAAGAGCGCTTCGCTCGTGAAGTTGACGATCCCGTATGGGTGTCCCCACAAGAAGTAGGTGTAGCTGTGGGCAATAAGCGCGGCGACTATCCCCCAGCCAATACCATAAAAGTGGAGGACAAGCAGAACGGCTATGCTGCCGAAGAGGAAGTCAGCTCCAAAAAAGAGTGGAACGTTGAGATAGTTTCCCAGAAGACCTGCGACAATCAGAATGGCCAGCATGGTTATTGGCGGCCGGCCGTTTACCGCCCTGTCGCTCGATGCGATCACCTTCCTATGCCCTTTCTCACGGCCATGAAGTATTATCGGCCAAATGAAGTTGCTATTTAAGGGGCTGTTGCCAAATCGAAACAGCAAGGCATGTGAAATTTGGCCAAGAAAAGGATTTTTAATATTGCGACATCCAAATTGATCTGCTCATGGATTTTTCGCAAAGTCCTTCGAAATAGGGCACGAAATTCACCCGGCCGAGAAGGAGGCGCAGCCGGAACTTCAAAGATCGATGGCGAATCTTACTGCCCTCCCGACTTCGGCGAGCTTCTCAGGCGCAAGCGCAGTGATGAGCTTCCCTATCCGATCCTTCGGCACCGTCTGAATGTGGTCGGCGTTTACGGCACACTCCCCGGGCATGCCATCACCTTCGTCCAGACGGACTTCGCTTGGTATTTCTCTCACCGTAGACGTGATCGGAGCTATGGTGACTTCGTTAAGATAGGCGATGACGGAATTGCGGGTCAGAAGAAGTACCGGCCGCTTCTTGTCGGGAGACTTGAACGTATACCACCGGATGTCTCCCCGTTTCACTCTCCACCCCAGGCCTGCTCATCGTGCCACACGCCGAACTCTTCCTTTGTCACCGGGCGGCATTCATATCCGGCCCGATGCTTTTCTTCGAGGCGTCTTATTTTGATATCCTTTATCGCCGCACGGAGTGCCGCCCGCGTTAAGGCTGATCTTGTCGTGTTCAGCTCTTTTGCAAGAAGGTCGACTTCTTTTACCAAGTCCTCATCCAAGGTCATTTGCACGGTTTTCATGGTCACCTTCAGTTATGTGTACTGTAATAGCTATTATGATCCACATATATGGGCTTGTCAACCCAGTGCTCTCCCCCTTGACCCGCCCCCGCCCTTCGGCTATAATAAAGGGCTTTTGGAGGAGGTCCAATTTGAGAAACCGGTACTGTGGAACGCTCTCGGTAGTCGATGTGGGAATGAGCGTAGAGCTGGCGGGATGGGTGTTCAGAAGACGCGATCACGGCGGTCTCATCTTCCTCGATCTGAGGGATGTGAGCGGCATTGTGCAGGTGGTCTTCTCTCCCGAGATAGCCCCTGTCGCCCATAAGGAAGCGCATGAGATCAAGCAGGAGTATGTGATCCGCATCGAAGGCACGGTAGCGCCGAGGCCCGAAGGCACGGAGAACCCCAATATCCCCACGGGAGGAATCGAGGTGCTCGTTTCCACCCTTACGGTACTCAACACCTGCAAGCCTCTGCCTTTCCAGGTCGACGAGCTCGATACCGAAGAGGAGCCGAATGAGTTCCTCAGATTGAAGTATCGGTACCTGGACATGCGCCGCCCGAAGGTGCGGGAGACGTTTATCCTGCGGAGCGCGGCGGGGATGGCAGTGCGGAGCTACCTGTCGTCGCAGGGCTTTTTCGAGATCGAGACGCCTTTTCTCACCAAGAGCACACCTGAGGGGGCTCGCGATTTCATCGTCCCGAGCAGGTTGAATCAGGGCCAGTTTTACGCGCTTCCGCAATCACCCCAGCTCTTCAAGCAGATACTGATGGTAGCGGGTTTTGAAAAATACTTCCAGTTGGCGCGATGCTTCAGGGATGAAGACCTGAGGGCGGACCGGCAGCCGGAGTTCACCCAGCTCGATCTGGAGATGAGCTTTGTGGATGTGGAAGACGTCATCGCGTTAGTTGAGGGCGCCATGGCTGTGCTTTACGAATCGATAAAGAAAACGCCCCTTGCCGGTCCTTTCAGACGGATGGATTATTCCGAGGCGATGGAGCGTTATGGGACGGATAAGCCCGACCTCAGGTTCGATCTGCCCATGGAAGAGCTGACCCCGTTGTTCCGGTCGACTGAATTTGGCGTGTTCAAGAACGTTGTGGGCAATGGAGGGGCCATAAAGGGCATTGCGCTGAAGTCCAGGTCCCTTTCCCGGAAAGACCTCGACACAGCCGTCGACACGGCGAAGACCCTCGGCGCGGGCGGCCTCATCTGGATGCGCAAGGATGCGGGGAAGCTCGTGTCGCCCATAGTGAAGTACCTGAAGGAAGAGGAGACCGCGGCCATAGACGCGCGATGCGGCCTCGCGGACGGCGACGTGCTTTTCATTATGGCCGATGCGCGCGCTAAAGTAAACGATATCATGGGGAGGTTTCGCCTCTATCTCGGAGAGAAGTACGACCTCGTGAGGAAAGGCGACGACTCTTTCCTGTGGGTCGTCAATTTCCCGCTCTTTGAATACAGCGCGGAAGAGAAAAGGTATGTTGCCCGCCATCACCCGTTTACGTCGCCGAAAGGCAGCATTCAGGAATTCGGCGGCGACTACGAATCGATGCAGGCAAAGGCGTACGACCTCGTGCTGAACGGGGCGGAGATTGGCGGGGGCAGCATCAGGATACACCGGAAAGACGAGCAGATGGAGATGTTCAAGCTCCTCGGCTTCAAGGAAGAAGAGGCCGTCGAGCAGTTCGGTTTTCTCCTCGAAGCGTTGGAGATGGGCGCACCTCCCCACGGGGGCTTTGCTTTCGGGATCGACCGCATCCTGATGATGCTCCTGGGCCTCGACAGCATAAGGGACGTGATCCCGTTCCCAAAGACGCAGAAGGGCACCTGTCTGCTGTCCGGCGCTCCGGCACCGGTTAAGCCGAGGCAGCTCAGCGACCTGAGGCTGAGGGTGACGAAGGAATAGATAATCGAGCGAAGCGAGCCGAGCGGGGAGGCTCCGAGGCTTCGCCGAGGAGGGGGCGCTGAGCCCCAATAATTGCTAGGGGGAGGAGTTGGCGAAAAAGCGGAAAGGTTTTATCTTCAAGAATACGGTAAAGAGCACCAGGTTCCCGCTCATCGATGTGAAAGAGCCCGAGCTTTTCCGGAACGTGTTCCCCTATACCGATATGGTAAGGGTCAGTTTCGACCACAAGATCGAGTCAATAGACCCCCCTGACGAGATCTTCATCACGGACACGACCTTCAGGGACGGCCAGCAAGCGAGGCCCCCTTTCTCTGTAAAACAGATCGAGGACATTTTCAATCTTCTCCACCGGTTGAGCGGGCCGAACGGGGTGATACGTCAATCCGAGTTTTTTCTCTACACCGAGAAGGACAAGGAAGCGGTGACGAAATGCCTCGAAAAAGGATATCGGTATCCGGAAATTACGGGTTGGATTCGGGCCAGCAAGGAAGATCTGCAGCTTGTGAAGGATTTCGGCCTGAAAGAGACAGGTATGCTCACGAGCATTTCCGATTATCACATATTCTACAAGTTTCACAAAACGAGGGCCGAGGTATTCAAGGGTTATTTGAAAGTCGTTGAGGCGGCTCTCGATGCCGGCATCATGCCGCGGTGTCATTTTGAAGACGTGACGAGGGCCGATATTTACGGGTTTTGTGTGCCCTTTGCACAGGCCCTCATGTCCCTGTCGGAAGAGGCGAAGATACCCATAAAGATACGGTTGTGCGACACCCTCGGTCTCGGTATTACTTATCCTGGGGCCGCCTTGCCGCGCTCCGTGGGAAAGATCATCAGGGCCATGATCGATGATGCCGGTGTACCTTCCGATTGCCTCGAATGGCACGGACATAACGATTTCTACAGGGGAGTGGTCGGCGCGGTGAGTGCATGGCTCTACGGGTGCACGTTCGTAAACGGCGCCCTTCTGGGCATGGGGGAACGAACAGGGAACACCCCCATAGAGGCGCTTATTATGGAGTATATCTCGCTCGTCGGCGATGACAACGGGATCGATACCAAGGTGATTACGGAGATGAGGAATTATTTCGAGAAGGAGGTGGGTCTCCACATACCCCGAAATCAACCGTTTGTCGGCTCGGATTTCAATGCGACCTCCGCCGGCGTCCACATCGACGGGCTCGCAAAAAACGAGGAGATATATACCGCCTTCGACACAAAGAGAATACTCAACAGGCCGATAACGATAAATCTCACCGACAAATCAGGCCTTGCAGGCATAGCCCACTGGATCAATTCCCATTTTGCCCTGATCGGAGAGGACGCAATTGAAAAAACCCATCCGGGTGTCGCAAGGATAAACAAGCGGATTCTGAAGCAGTATGAGGAGGGCAGGGTGACCGCCATGTCTGACGAGGAGATGGAACATATGGTCCGCCGGTACATGCCCGAAGTCTTCCCGTCCGAATTCGATATGCTGAAGAAGAGTGCCCACGATATGGCCGCCCATCTGATCGAGCGCTATATCGAAGAGGATGATATAAAGAGCATGGAGCCCGAGCGGCAGGAAGGGGTGCTCAAGGGACTCGTGGCCGAGTACCCGTACATACAGTTTGCTTATGTGGTCAACGCGGAAGGAGTGAAGGTCACCAGGAACATCACCCAGGCGGTGGACAGGGCAAAGTACGCCAAGATAGACCTGCATGAAGATTTCTCGGACAGGGATTGGTTCATCCAGCCGCTCTCGACCGGCAGGATATCGGTGACGGGTCTCTACACGTCAAGAATAACCGGCGCCCTCTGTATTACCGTTTCAGGCCCGATACATGACGAGACCGGAGAGATAGTGGCGGTCCTGGGGCTGGATATTAAGTTTGAGGATCTCACCAAAGCCGAGGAATAAGGCTTTTTTCATGCTTTGTGAGCGGGGAGGCTCCGGCGGCTCCGCCGATGGAGGGGGTGCTGAACCCCGGTAATTGTATGTGGCGGTCCTGGGGCTGGATATTAAGTTTGAGGATCTCACCAAAGCCGAGGAATAACGGGGCCGCTGTAAAGCGGAAAAGGAGCGACAAAGGCGCTTCCCTGGAAAGACGGGAGCGGCCATAACCGAAAGATGGTGGTGCAATCATGATAGATGACATAAAAGCGAGAACGGATACGCTTATCGACCGCATGCAGGCGCTCAGAGGTTATCTTTGACGCACCTGCCCTCAAAGCGCGCATCAGCGAGTACGATCAAACCCTAGCGCAAAAAGACTTTTGGGAAGACCAGGAAAAGGCGCAGAAGCTGCTCCGGGAAAGGGCCAGGCTGCAGGACGAGGTGCAGCGCTGGGAGAGCAAGGAGACGGAGCTGGAGGAGATCCTTATTCTGAGTGACTTCGCAAAAGAGGCAGGGGACCCCGGAGACATCGGAGAGCTGGAGCGCCGGGTCGAGACCCTCGACGCCGAGCTTAACAGGTTCGAGATAGAGCGGATGCTCGCCGAGGAGAATGACGAGGAAAGCGCCATCATGTATATAAACGCCGGGGCTGGAGGAACAGAGGCGCAGGACTGGGCGGAAATGCTCCTGCGCATGTACCTCAAGTGGGCGGAGAGGAAGGGGTTCGAGTCGCAGGTTGTCGACCTGCTGCCCGGAGAAGAGGCGGGCATCAAGAACGTCACGTTCCTCGTAAAAGGCGCGTATGCCTATGGCTACCTGAAGTGCGAGAACGGGATTCATCGCCTCGTGCGTATCTCGCCTTTCGACGCGAATGCCAGGAGACACACGTCGTTTGCCTCGGTCTATGCCTATCCGGAGATCCCGGAGAGCATTCAGGTTGACATCCGGGATGAGGACTTGAAGATCGACACCTTCCGCGCGAGCGGACCCGGGGGACAGCACGTCAACAGGACGGAATCGGCCATACGGATCACCCATTTGCCGACCAACATAGTGGTTCAGTGCCAGAACGAGCGGTCGCAGCACAAGAACAAGGCCATCGCTATGGCCATTTTGAAGTCAAGGGTCTATGCGGCTGGAGAAGAAGAAGCAGGATGAGAAGATGGACCTGCTGAACAAGGAGAAGAAGGACATTTCATGGGGTAGCCAGATCCGCTCGTACACGCTCCATCCCTACAAGCTTATCAAGGACCACCGCACAAAACTGGAGGTGCATAACGCTGAAAGCGTGCTCGACGGAGACCTTGACCAGTTCATCAAGGCGTGCCTTTTGTACTTGACTTTCGAACAGAAAAGAGATTAAGTATTCAGGTATGGAAGCAGCTATTCAGCGATAACAGGCTTGGAGAATTAGAAGAAAAGATCGATGTCCTTATCAGCGCATATAAGGGTATCCGAGAGGAAAAAGAGGGCAACGAGAGCAGGATTGCGTCCCTTGAGGCGGAGAACAGAGAGCTTAGAGAGCAGGTGGCGCGGGTTGAGAGCGAGAAAGACCTGGTTACGCAAAAGGTAAAAGGTATTCTGGAGAAGATTCAGAAGATAGAAGCATAACTTTGCACAGAGTGGAAGTCACTATACTCAATCAGTCATTTACTTTCGTTGGTGATGATGAGGAGAAGATCAGAAAAGTCGCCCGGTTCGTCGACCAGGAAATAGCGGGGGTGGCGCAGGAATTTGGGATCGTAAACACGCTGAATACGGTTATCATGGCAATGATGAGGGTTGCCGATAACTACATGGATATGAAGGAGCGGTTCGAGAAAGTCGAAGACAACACGCTGAGGCTCTTGAGAAAGGTTGAAAACGTATAGATTCCCTGCGGTGTGCGTGATAAATGGTAAACTTCGAGCCAACACCTCTTTGCGGGGAGCCTTCTCTTATTGCAGACTGCATGCTCGTCTGAGTGCGAGACGCGTGAAGCAAGAAAAAGGCGCCCACTTATCTTGAGAGGTTCAAGACTTACTGTTTACACGGCATCGCGGGGCTATTCTTTAGGGGCAGTAACGGGGAAGCAGCAGCTCAATATAAATAGTTTTCTGACTTTTCGGAGGTTGGGGCATAACTTGTCACCCGTGACTTAGAAAATTCGACCCTCGTGCTGTCCCTTCAGGTTCTACTGAAGGGGGGACCTTGAACATAATACTTTCCTCACAATCTGCATTGCAGGTATCGTTGCGGGATACCTCGCGGCACGGTTCATCCAAAAAAGGAAGACCGGCGAATACGAGGCAATAGGGCGGAAAATCCTTGAAGACGCAAGAAAGGAGGCCGATGTCGCCAAGCGGGAAGCGTCGATTCAGGCCAAGGATATCGTCATTCAGGCAAGGAATGAGCTGGAGCAGGAGTCAAAGAGCAGAAAGGCCGAGTTCCAGAACACGGAAAAACGACTGTCCCAGAAAGAGGCGAACCTTGATAAGAAAATGGAGACCCTCGACAGAAAGGAAGACGAGCTGGGCAAGAAGGAAAAACAGGTCGGCAGCCGCGAAGTGTACCTCGAGGGCAGGATAGGCGAGACTGAGCTGGTACTGAAGCAGCAGCGGGAGAAGCTGGAAGAGATAGCCGGGGTGACGTCCGAGGATGCGAAGAGAATGCTCATGCAGGCGATGGAAGACGAGGCGCGGTACGAGGGCACGAAGATCGCCCGGAAGATAGAGGAAGAAGCCCGGGAAAAGGCGGACAAGAAGGCGAAAGAGATACTCGCTGTAGCCATCCAGCGTTATGCGGGCGATTACGTGGCGGAGGACGCGGTTTCCGTGGTGTCCCTGCCGAACGAAGAGATGAAGGGACGCATCATAGGGAGGGAAGGGCGGAACATAAGGGCTCTCGAAGGCGGCCACCGGCGTCGACATCATCATAGATGACACGCCTGAGGCCGTGATCCTTTCCTGCTTCAACCCCATACGGAGGGAAGTTGCGCGCATCGCGATAGAGCGGCTGATCAGCGACGGAAGGATACACCCGGCCCGGATCGAGGAGGTCGTCACGAAGGTGGCTGAAGAGCTGGAAGAGAAGCTGAAGACCACCGGAGAGCAGGCGGTCTTTGACGCGGGCGTGCATAATGTCCATCCCGAGTTGGTGAAGCTGCTCGGCAGGCTGAAATTCCGCAGCAGTTATTCCCAAAACGTCTACCAGCATTCGCTGGAAGTTGCCTTCATCAGCGGCATCCTTGCCGCCGAGCTAAAGCTGAACGTGCAGGAGGCGAGGCGAGCGGGTCTGCTTCATGATATCGGCAAGGCCGTCGACCACGAGGTGGAAGGCTCTCATTCCGCGATTGGCGCGGATCTGGCGAAGAAATACGGGGAGAGTGAAGATATCATTCATGCAATACTGGCGCACCACGAAGAAGTTCCCGTGCTCAACCTCGCTCGATGTGATCGTGCAGGCGGCGGATGCCCTGTCAGGGGCGCGGCCGGGCGCACGCAGGGAGATGCTCGAATCCTATATCAAGAGGCTGGAGGAGCTGGAGCGCATCGCATCGAGCTTCAGCGGCGTCGAGAAGTCGTACGCCATCCAGGCGGGCAGGGAGATCAGGATCGTGGTGAGCAGCGAGAAGATGAATGATGATGCCATCTTCCTTCTGTCCAAGGATATCGCCAAGAAGGTGGAGACAGAGCTTTCATACCCCGGCCAGATCAAGATTGTGGTGATAAGGGAGACAAGGGCGGTAGAATATGCCCGATGACGTTCATTACCGTCCTATTCCTCGGCGACGTTATCGGAAAGCCGGGCAGACAGGCCGCAGCCAGGTATTCTGCGCGAAAGCCGCGCAGACTTCAAGGTGATCAACGGCGAAAATATGGCCGGCGGACTGGGCATTACCCCGTCCCTGGCCATGGAGATGCTTGAGGCGGGCGCGGACGCGATCACGACGGGCAACCACGTGTGGAAGAAGAAGGAGATCATACCCTATCTCATGGCGGAGCAACGCGTCATCAGGCCGTTGAACTACCCGCCGGGGACGCCGGGGTTCGGCTCCACACTTGTGCGGAAGAACGGCAAGGCTATCTGCGTCGCAAACATCGAGGGCCGGACCTTCATGGCGACGCCTCGATTGTCCTTTCCGCTCGATGGAAGAGTTCCTTACGACAAATGGCGGATCAGGCTGCCTGTCATCGTGGATTTCCATGCCGAGGCGACATCGGAAAAGATCGCCATGGGCTGGTTTCTCGACGGGAGGGTCGCCTGCGTGGTGGGGACGCATACTCATGTTCAGACCGCCGACGAAACGATACTGCCCCAGGGAACGGGCTATATCACCGACCTGGGCATGACCGGGCCTGCCCATTCGGTCATAGGCATGGACAAGGCGGCGGTACTTGAGAGGTTTCTCACCCAGTTGCCCCAAAAATACGAGGTGGCAAAGGGCGACCTCGAGGTGCAGGGCGTGATGATCACCATAGATGCGCAGGACAAGACATTGCCTGCACATAGAAAGGATAAGGGAAAAGATAGCCTGACAATGGACTTCGAGAAAGCAGATGGAGATCATCGAGCGCGGGGCAGTCGACCTGATCAGCGTCGAAGAGGTGAAGAAGAAGCTGGCGAAGGCGAAGGCTGAAAGAGGCCCCTTGCGGATAAAGCTGGGCATGGACCCGACCGCACCGGATTTGCACCTCGGCCACACCGTAGTGCTGCAGAAGCTGAAGCAGTTTCAGGAGCTGGGCCATACGGCGATCTTTCTTATAGGTGATTTTACCGGCATGATAGGCGATCCGACGGGCAGGATCGAGACGAGACCCGTCTTGACAAGGGAACAGCTCGTGCAGAACGCGGAGACCTACAAGAGACAGGTTTTCAAGATCCTCGATCCTGAAAGGACCGAGATACGCTTCAACAGTGAATGGATGGAAGCGATGAACGCGGGGGACATGATCAGGCTCTGCGCCCAGTACACCGTCGCTCGCATGCTTGAGCGTGAGGATTTCAGAAGCCGCTACCAGAACAACCTTCCCATCAGTGTTCACGAATTTCTCTATCCCCTTGTACAGGGATACGACTCGGTCGCGCTCCGGGCTGATGTGGAGCTTGGCGGCCACGACCAGATCTTCAACCTGCTCGTGGGAAGGGAGATCCAGAAAGCGTATGGCCAGGAGCCGCAGGCGGTGATTACCGTACCCCTTGTCGAAGGCACCGACGGCGTGAATAAGATGAGCAAGAGCTACGGCAACTACGTGGGTATAGACGAACCGCCCGACGTCATATTCGGAAAGCTTATGTCCATCTCCGACGAACTCATGCTCAGGTACTATGAGCTTTTGAGTGATATATCCCTTGAAGAGCTGCGCGAATTGAAGGACGGCCTCAAAAGGGAAAGCGTCCATCCCATGCATGCAAAGATGCAGCTTGCCCGGGAAATAGTCGAGCGCTTCCATGGGTCTGGCGCAGGCTCGCAGGTGGAGAACGACTGGAAGAAGGTGCACAGCCAGGGGGAGATACCGGGGGTGACGGAAATAGTTTATCGCAAAAAGGTGAGCGAGCCTGTCTGGCTGCCCGGACTCCTTAAGGAGATCGGCATGGTCCCATCCACTTCTGAAGGGAAACGGGTCATCGAGCAAGGAGGCGTCTACGTGGCGGAGGACGATCAGCTTGTGAAGGTGGCGGCGGAATCCCTTTTGATCGAGAGCCCGCGACTCACCTTCAAGGTGGGCAAAAGAAAGTTTAAAACCGTTGTATTTGAAGACTAGTATTGACATTCTGCCGTTTTTCGTGTTTACTGTAATCGTTTCCCCGGTAGCTCAATCGGCAGTAGCGGCTGGCTGTTAACCAGTAGGTTGCAGGTTCGAGTCCTGCCCGGGGAGCTTTTTTATAATCCGACACAATCCCATGTAGTCCGAAACCCGTTAGAAATAGCGGGTTTTTTATTGTTGATAGTCCGAAGAGGTGTTATACTATCTATTGGAATCCGGAAGTTTTTGAGTCATATTTGGGGTGCGTATGCCTCAAAAAAACATCATATGCCTCAAAAAAGGAGAAAAGCCAATGCCTAAGCGGGTTATCCAGCTATCCGATGTTCAGGCCAAAAACGCCAGGCCCCGGAAGAAAGACTACAAGCTATCCGACGGGCGCGGTCTCTACCTTCTTGTGTCAGTGAAGGGCGGCAAATACTGGCATTTCCAATACCTGATTCACGAGAAGCGCAAGAGAATCAGCTTCGGCCCATATCCTGAAATCTCCCTTGCCGAAGCGCGAGAGAAGCGTGAGGAAGCCCGGAAGCAGATCGCCCACGGTATCGATCCGGCCAGCGTCCGCAAGGCCATGAAGCAGACAGGGACCGCCGAAACCGAGACCTTCGAGGTGATCGCCCGTGAATGGTACGCGAAATTCTCTCCCGCATGGTCGCCGAGCTACACCAATGCTGTCATGGCAAGGCTCAAGCAAAACCTGTTCCCGTGGATGGGAACGCGGCCGATCAACGAGATCAAAGCGATTGAGTTGTTGACCGCCCTTCGTCGGGTGGAGGGCAGGGGCGCTCTTGAGTTGGCACACAAGCTAAGGACTGTCGCCGGGCAGGTTTTCAGGTATGCGGTCGCCACGGGCAGATGTGAACGCGATTGCTCCGGCGACCTGAGAGGTGCCCTGCCTCAACCGCCAGAAAGGCACCACGCGGCAATCACCGACCCCAAAGAGGTTGCCCCCCTCTTAAGGGCCATAGACGGCTATCAGGGCGGCTTTGTGGTCAAATGCGCCTTACGCCTTGCCCCCATGTTCTTTGTGCGTCCTGGGGAGCTTAGACAAGCAGAATGGGCGGAGATCGACCTTGATGAAGGGGCCTGGAACATACCGGCGCACAAGATGAAGATGAAGCAACCTCATATCGTGCCTCTCTGCACTCAGGCCATAGCGATATTGACGGAACTGAAGGCGCTTACGGGAGCGAGCAAGTACGTCTTCCCTTCGGAACGCTCCTTCGCAAGGCCGATGAGCAACAACGCGGTGAATGCGGCGCTCAGGAGCATGGGCTTCGATAAGGAAACCATGACGGGGCACGGCTTCCGCGCAATGGCCCGCACGATCCTTGACGAAGTGCTACAAGTGCGGCCTGATTATATCGAGCATCAGCTTGCCCATGCCGTGAGAGACCCGAACGGGAGAGCCTACAATCGGACTTCACACCTTGCAGGCCGCAAGGAGATGATGCAAACCTGGGCCGACTATCTCGACGGGCTGAAGCAGGGAGCGCAGGTGTTGCCGCTGAAGAGGAAGGGGTAAAAGCGAAACCCTGTATAGGGTACAAAAGGTCAGAAAGGTTGAAAAGGGAGATAGGCCGACGGGCCGAAAAACGCAATCTCCGGCGTCTGCCTGTTCTTTCAGGAACGAGGAGAGGTGAAACGAAAATGAGAATGACCACACGAGACAGACTTGAGGCAATACGCCGATGCCCGAAATACCTTGAATATCGCAAGGCTCTGGAGGAGTATTACAAAGAGTCTGACTCCGAGAAAAGGCTATCCAAAAAGCCACGTTTTCCATGGAGCCCCTTGGAGCTTCATTACCTCACCATGCGTCCGGACGCACCTATCCGAGAAGCACTCTTGAAGCTCTTTGAACGAGAAGCTGTTGTTTTGATGAAAGAAGGCCAAGGGGAATGGGGGGAAAATGGACCCATACCGATTAGCCTACCTGATAGTCTCTGGACATGGCATAAGAACCGGATGTATATGCGGCTCTCAATCGACTTGAACAAAAACGACGAAGAGTTGAAAGACTGTTTCATCGAGATCGTCAACAAAGCAAAAAAAGATATGTTCCGGGATAAGGTGCTGAACCCCGAGATATCGGAGGGCAGAACGACCAGGAAGAAACGCGAGTATGACCCCTGGGACATTTACGATCTTCACAAAAAAGAAGGATTGTCTTTACTCGAAATAGCTCGCAGGAAGACGGGAAAAACATTCACTCGTAAGGAAAACAATCCGGCTTACAACGAAGAACTGGATGCTTCAGATAAACGAGTCAGACGGGCCTATCAACAAGCCGAGAAAATGATAAGGGCCGCGTCTATTGAAGTAGAAAGCTGGTGCTCCGAAGAACCGGCCATAAGTCTTTCCAGCATCCCTGTTTGACGTTTAGCGTTTTCCTTAATCGTCAATCTACAAATCTCCCTCAATAAATTAGATTAGTCCCATGAAGAACAACGCAATGCGCGAAAGTTCATCATGGGATTTTTTATTTCACGACAGCGAGGTGTCTAATGCACAAACGTTTTTTACGCTTGCCGCAAGTTCTGGAGCGGTTTCCCGTGTCAAAAAGTACGTGGTGGGCGGGTATCAGAAAAGGCATATTCCCGAGGGGTATTAAACTTTCCCCGCGCACGACCGCATGGCGTGAGGCCGACATAGACGCGCTCTGCAATCGGGGCGGAGAGGCAAGCCATGACGAGTGAGACCCGCCTTACCCTCTTTGACCGGCCCGTCTTTGAGACCTTCGTCAAGCCGGGTGAAGTGGTCGAGGTGCGAATCCTGGGCGCGTCCGGTAAGTCTCCCGCCTGGGGTAATGAGTACGTCAGGGGCGTGGTGACCGGCTACTTCGACGCTTTCGACGCCTTCCGTAAGATCGTACAGCTTACGGACAAGGCCACCCACGGCGGCATTTACTTCACGCTACAGGTGATCGACCCTCGCCTTATCGGGCGGGCCTTCAACCGGCTTCGGCCTTCAGACCTAACCACAAGCGACAATAACGTCCTTGCCTACCGATGGTTGCCCGTTGACCTCGACCCGGTCCGTCCTTCGGGCATCTCTTCGAGTAATGCGGAGCTTGCCGAGGCCCTTGTGCTTCGAGACGCGGTAGCTGAATGGGTAGCGCAGGAGCTTGCCTTTCCTTCACCTATCCGGGCCATGAGCGGGAACGGGGGGCACCTTCTTTTCAGGCTTCCCGATATGCCCGCGAACGACGAGACCCGACAATTCATCAAGGGCACCCTCGAAATGCTTGCGGCGCGGTTCAATACCGACAAGGTACACGTTGACACGACCTGCTTTAATCCGGCGCGGATATGGAAGCTCTACGGCACGACTGCCCGCAAGGGTGACCCTGTGTCGGAAGGACCGGGCAGAGAGGCCAGGCCGCATAGAATGGCATACATCGATGACATGGGGGACAATCAATGAGCACCATGAGCGCAGAGGCGATGGAGCGGGCACGGGCCATGTTCCCCGAGCAGGAGCCGCCGAAACAGGCGGACGACGGCAAGGCCCGTCTCGACGTGGCTGCGTACCTCGATCACTATGGGAGAGCATACACGGTCAAGACGATCACGGCAGGCACGCTCTACGTCCTTTCGGATGGTTGCCTTTTTGACCAGGGGCACAAAGGCGCGGGAATCCTTCAAACGGCGGGCGGCCAGCTTCTTTACAAATGTTTCCACGATAGCTGTCAGGGGCACACATGGAACGAAGCGCGGAAGATCATAAGTGGAGATGATAGCCTTGCAGCCTTCATGGAAGGGCCGAAGCAGAGCGCGGGCAGGGTAAACACGGATGAGGAATGGCCCGAACCTCTCCTTTTCGGCGACATAGAGACGCCGGACCTACCAAGTACCCTCTTGCCCGGCTACCTGGGGGATTATTGCCAGGCCGTCACGCAGGCCACACAGACACCGTCGGGGATGGCCGTCATGTTTGCTCTGTCCACGGTTGCGGCATGTCTTCAAAAACGCTTCGAGGTTTCACCTTACGCCGATGATTACAGGGAACCCTTGGCCCTTTGGACTGTTACCGCTTTGGACCCCGGCAACAGGAAGACAGCCGTCAAGAACGCCATGGCCGAACCGTTGACCTTGTGGGAAAACGACCAGGCCGAGGAACTTAAACCGAAGATCAAGGAAGTCAACCACCGGCGAGACATCAATCTTAAGCGGATCGACCAGTTGAAGGCAAGGGCCGCGAAGCCAGACACGCCGGACGATGAGAGGGAGAGCGCAATACGGGGCATCACACGGATTGAGGATGAAACCCCCGACGAGATAAGGCCCCCGAGAGTATGGACTGACGACGTTACCCCGGAGCGGTTGCAAGCTCTCATGGCGGAAAATAGCGAGCGCATGGCGCTCTTATCCGATGAGGGCGGGATATTCGAGGTGATGGCAGGGCTTTACACCAATGGCCGGGCAAACCTCAATGTCTTCCTACAAGGACACGCAGGCTCGCCGGTCCGGGTTGATCGACAGGGGCGTACCGTCACGCTGAATAAACCGGCGCTATCTTTCGGTCTTGCCGTGCAGACGGACATAATAGTTGACCTCGCGGAAGGCCGCAAGAAACACTTTCGCGGAAACGGGACGCTTGCCCGCTTCCTCTACTGCCTACCCGCAAGCACCATAGGGACCAGGGACGTAATGCGCCGGGGTACTATCCCGGAATCAGTCAGGGCGGGATATCGCGCCGGAATCATGGTGCTGTTGGCAATAGACCCCATTTACGACGAGCACGGACAAGAGCAGCCGAGAATATTGACTTTAACCGCCGATGCCTTGAAGGCATGGCAGCGTTTCAGCCAGTACATAGAAAGCAAGCAGGGAGCGGACGGGGAGTATTTCAGCATTCAGGACTGGACAAGCAAATTGCCGGGGGCGGCGCTTCGTATCGGCGGGCTGTTTTATGTTGTGGAACATGGCACGTCGAACTCTACCATAAATCGAGCGACCATGGAGCGCGCCCTTGACCTGTGCGAGCTTCTTATCTGTCATGCGCGGGCCGCGTTCGACCTCATGGACGAGGACCCGGCCAGTAATGACGCTAAGGCCGTGCTCAAGTGGATTGTGGCAAAAGGGGAACCGACGTTCAAGCAAAGCGACGCAATCAAAGAGAATCGCCGGTTCAGGACGATAGGCCGCCTGGAAACGGCCTTAAAGGTTCTCGCTTCCAGGCATATCATCAGCGAACCAGTGAAAAAGACCACGGGGGGAAGACCGTCAACCGTGTACGACGTGAACCCCGAGATTCTTAAACCTGTATAGGGTACAAAAGGTTGAAAAGGGCACACGAAACCGGACTTTCTGACCTTTCTGACCTTTTGTACCCGCAAGGAGGTTTCTAAAAAATGGGATGGCGTGATTATCAAATGCCTATCGGTCAAGACAATGACGTTCCCGAGGACCCGGCCACGCCCCTCGTGGGACCTTCCGAAAAGCCACGGGCCACGTCCGGGAATCCCTTTACACCGAAGAGCGGCGAGACTGTCAGAAACGGTATCGAGGTGACAGAACCGGTCCTGCCCTGCCATATCTGCCATGAGTATGCATGGTGGCTGTCCATCCACGGGGTGCTTGTGTGCGGTGTCTGTCACCCTCCAAAGCCCACCACGGTCAAGAAGTGGATAAGCGACCCCGAGGCATACGGCAGGATGAAGGGCGACAAGAGGGCCGTTGTCCTAAGCATAGATGAGATACGGGCGCGGAAAGCAAAAGGGGCCGGGCCGTAAGACCCTGCCCTACACAGCGGGTCCTCCGTGGCACCTTTAACCATACGGGATTTTGTCCACCCCGGCGCGCGACTACCTGTGAACTTTTCAAAATTCGGTTTATAGTCCCGTCAGGAGGTTTACAATGAAGCTTGTGTCGATGAGAAGATTTGGGGAAATGCACGGGGTGACGGCTCAGGCAGTCACCAAGTGGAAAAAGCGCGGATTGCTGGTGTTCGAAGGCGACAAGGTCAACGTCGAGGCATCGAACGCGAACCTTAAACGGTATAGGTCGGCAGGGTTAACCGGAAGTCAAGCGACCAAGGATGACTACCCCCGCCAGCTTGTCGATTTGCTTATTGCCGGCCTTGAGGCGGATATCGACCTCACGGGCATAAGCATGACCGTTGAGGACATCACCATGACCATCGTCGAGCCGGGCTTTATCAAAGAAAGCTATCTCGCACTGAAGAAGGCTAAACGCCTGGGCACCCCGTAGACACCTTACAGACGAGCCGATGGCGACATTACGATTTCATATGTGGTTCATTACGTTGTCATTTTCAAAAGGTTTGGTTTAGGAAAATATATCGGCACAAGCTCGATGTTAAAGGGATAATTGTGATTCCTTAAATCCTCCACAGAAGAGTCCATAAGGTTTTCCTGAATGCAGAATTCAATTATCAGTTTCAAATACCGCCTCAAGATCATTAATGGAGGAAACATTCCTTTTGAATTCACCCATTCCATTAAATCCTTTTTCCCTTTCGAACTATTACAAGGTCTACAAGCATAAATCAAATTGTCCCCGATATCCTTGCCGCCATATTTCTGAGAAAAAATATGGTCAAGAGCTAAGTCGTTTGTCGAGCCACAGTAGCTACATCGTTGACCCGACAATAATTTGACTCTTTCGTCGTCAAATAATGTTCTTATATTCATAGTGCCATCGATCAGCCCTTTAAACAATCTTGCCCTTATCATATAGTTGAAGGTACCATATTTATCCTGCCCTCTTTCAACGGCTGTATGAGCCATTGCAAGATTTGCATAGGACCAAAACAGCCTTTCTCTTACGGTCTTATATTCTTTTTGGTTCATTTTAGTTCCGATTGACTTTTCGAGTAACCGGACCCACCCCTTTTCAAATTATTATAATCGACCCAGAGTACGCACCCTATCCTCAGTTTTTAGCACGTCTCGCTGGTCATGGTCAATTTCTTTCCGGTGTGTTCTTTTTGAGGCCCATTCTCTTTCGGTACCTCTCCCCCTCAAAGACGATGGGTTTTAAGAGCGTTGAGATATGTTTTAAGTAACAAGCCCACAGGACCAGCCCCGATGCTGTTCCCGACATGCTCGAAAGGTCCTTCTTATTTTCTCCTTGAGTGAGCCTATAATTGAGTGAAGTAGTACCTCCTCCCCCGCCCCGTGCTCATCCTTTCGCGCGGGAGCGGGGGTAGATCGGAATGTTCATAACCGGGGGGTACTTTCACTTTTAGGGGCCGTTTTGGGGGCATGTCAGTTATTTATATTTCCTCTAAGCCAATTATACCTGTATGTTAGGCCGTTAGTGTGACTCCTGCCCGGGCTTTTTTGAGTGCGACTCTCGGCACACCGATTTGCCGAGTCTAAATAAGTTGGACCTATGGGAGATGCACCCCATAGGTCCTTTTTTATTGTGCCCCTTATGAACATCCGACATCATCCGTCGGAATTGAGGCCTACTCAGGTCCTTGTCATAATGTTGCACGAGATCCCTCTTTTCTGCGGCCGGCCTTTGACTCCTGCTGCCGACAATAAAGCCACCCTGGCCAGCTTGTCTATCCAGCCGGCCCGAACTATAATAACCATAGGCTAAGAGTTGCGTCATACCCACCGGCTTTCGAGATGGCGGGCGTGTCGCTCTACGTTACCAACCGCACACAGAAGGAGCAAAAAGTGGGAAAGGCTGCGGAAGAATGGCAGACCACCTTTGATTCCATTCTGGATCCGGTCATGATTTTGGATCGCGAATTCAGGATTGTCCGGGTTAATGCCCCACCCTTTCTCTCCTCAATCTCCCGCTGGAAAGTATCCTGGAAAACGACTGCATCCTTCTCGATATGCGAATGCCCGGTTCAACCGGCTTCAATCTTCGGCATAAACTGGCGGCGTGCGGAGTGCAACTGCCGGTCATCGTGGTCTCCGCCAGTGACGGCGCACAGATCCGCGAACACGCTCGGCAACTGGGAGCTGTGTCCTTCTTCCGAAAACCGGTCGATGATCAAGCCCTCTTGGATGCCATCTGGTGGGCCATCTCGAAGACGAAGAAGAATGGGAAAAGCACTGACCAGGAACAAAAAGATGGTGATCGCTGATCCGAAGCAATCATCAGTAAACAGCAGAACGTGAAGCGAAAGGAAGAATGGGGCAACCCCAACAATCAGGTGCGTCACGGAATATGGACTGGTCATCTCATGGCGGTAGCCTGTCGAAAGGATGATGATGGGGCGCCAAGTCGGGCGTCATTGGTATAGAAATGCCCGGAACGCTGCAAACCAATATATCCCGATTCGGAACAAAATCCTCAAGATCATAATCCGATTGCTCGTTGAGACGTCGTTCTGCTGAAGAAGGAGGTGATCCAGCCATGCGGGTCGCGGAAATGAAAATGGCGAATAGCGGGTTGAGCGTGAGTCGTCCGGAAAACGATCTGCTGGTCATCCACCTCTCGGGAGACTGGCGAATCGGGCACGATCTGCCGGGTACCGATGAGGTGCAGAAGGTAATTGAGCCTGGGTCCGGATTGCGGAGTGTAAGCTTCGAAGCCTCCGGGCTTACAGGATGGGACAGCAACCTCCTGGTCTTCATGCTAAAAGTCACGCAATGGTGTGCAGGGAAACAGGTCGAGTGCCGGATCGAGGGGCTCCCTGAAGGCGCACAGCGTCTTCTGCAGTTGGCTTCGGCGGTAGCTGAGCGACAGGGCGCCCGGAAGGAATCCCACGGAGAGCCCTTCTTTTCAGGCGTAGGGGGCAAGGCCCTGGGGTGGGTGACTTCTTTCAGTGAAGCCCTCGCCTTCCTCGGTGGGGCGTGGATCGCCTTCATCAGGCTCCTGGGGGGACGTGCTTCCTTCCGCCGGTCCGACCTGCTTTTATTCCTTCAGGAGTCAGGTGCCCAGGCTCTTGCCATTGTTTCCCTCATCAGCATGCTTGTAGGACTGATCCTCGCCTTCGTGGGTGCGATCCAGCTCCAGGCCTTTGGTGCCCAGATCTATGTAGCCGACCTTGTGGGCATAGCCATGGTCAGGGTGATGGGTGCCGTTATGACGGGGATCATCATGGCCGGCCGTACCGGTGCCAGTTACGCGGCTCAACTGGGCACCATGCAGGTGAACGAGGAGATCGATGCATTGCAAACCCTTGGGGTCTCTCCCATGGAGTTCCTGGTACTGCCCAGAATGCTGGCACTGATTGTCATGATGCCCCTGCTCTGCATTTACGCGGACCTTATGGGTATCCTGGGAGGATTGATCGTCGGCGTCACGATGCTCGACCTCAATCCCACTGTCTATCTCAACGAGACCAGGGCATCCCTCCATCTGACCAACGTATGGATTGGCCTTTTCTATAGCCTCGTCTTTGGGGTCATCATTGCCCTCTCGGGGTGTCTGAGAGGGATACAGTGCGGTCGGAGCGCGTCCGCAGTGGGTAATGCGACGACTTCGGCGGTTGTCACCGGCATCGTCAGCATCGTCGTGGCAACGGCGCTCATCACGGTCCTGTGCAACGTGCTCCATATCTGAAAGGTGGAAAAATGGACAAAGAGCCGCAAATCGTGGTGAAAGGCCTGGACATGGGGTACGGCAGCTTCATCCTCATGAAGAATCTTGATTTTACGGTCGGCCGCGGAGACATTTTTATTATCATGGGAGGCTCCGGCTGCGGCAAGAGCACCCTGCTGAAGATTCTCATAGGACTGAAGGAGCCCTCCCGCGGGCAGGTGCTGTATGACGGCATAAGCTTCTGGGATGCAGACCCGGACGAGAGGGAGCGTATCATGAAACGATTCGGCATCCTCTACCAGAGCGGTGCCCTCTGGAGTTCGATGACCCTGGCAGAGAATGTGGCCCTTCCCCTGGAACAGTACACCGACCTGAATCGCGCCCGGATCAGGGACATGGTTTCCTTAAAGCTTGCCCTTGTCGGCCTGGCAGGGTTCGAGGAATTCTATCCTTCAGAGATCAGCGGCGGCATGCGGAAGAGGGCAGGCCTTGCCCGGGCCATGGCTCTTGACCCGGACATCCTCTTTTTCGACGAACCTTCTGCGGGGCTCGATCCGGTGAGTGCCCGGCTGCTCGATGACCTGATCCTGGAACTGAGGGAGAGCCTGGGGACGACATTCGTGGTGGTAACCCATGAGCTGGCAAGCATCTTTGCCATCGGGAACAACTCGATCTACCTCGACGTGGACTCCAGGACCATGACCGCGAGTGGCGATCCGAAGAAGTTACTCGCCGAATCGACTGACCCAAGAGTTCGTAGCTTCCTCACCCGGGGCGAAGAAGGAGCACGGCAAGAAAGGCGCTAATACCACGTAGGAGGTGGAAAGCTCATGAGCAAGCCAGTGAACAAAACAGTTATAGGTCTTTTTGTCGTAGTCGCCATTGCCCTGCTGGTTGCGGCGATCCTTATACTGGGGTCAGGGAAATTCTTCAAGCATAACCCGACATTTGTGATGTACTTCCAGGGATCGGTGAAGGGGCTTTCCGTCGGTTCACCTGTCGTCTTCCGTGGGGTGAAGGTGGGTACGGTGACCGACATCAAGATGCTCTTCAATCCGAAAGACCTTTCCGTTATGATCCCCGTTTACGTGGAGCTCGAAGAGGGTTCCCTAGAGACGGTGAAGGGCAGTCAAAGTACGGAGGCTTACGCCACGAAAGCTCACAGGGGTTTGCACGGCTTTAATGATTTCGCACGGGAGCTGATCAAACGGGGCGTGAGGGCGCAGCTTGAGATGCAGAGCATCGTGACGGGCCAGCTCATGGTCGCCCTCGACTTTTACCCGGACAAGCCGGCGACCCTGGTGGGGGCCGACCCTCGGTACGTGGAGATCCCCACGATTCAGACGCCGCTGCAGGAACTGGCAAAGCGGTTTGAGAACCTCCCGATAGAGGAGATTATTGCGAAGGTGAATGCCGCAATGGGAGGGATAGAAAAGCTTGTGAACTCGCCGGAGATATTGAGCACCATCGAGGCGACACGGCAAGCCGTGAATGACACACGGTCGCTGGTGCAGGATGTCGATCACCACGTCAATCCACTGGCAGCCAGGATGACGGATGTCGCGACCCACCTCGACCAACTCGCGACGCGGTTAGAAAGCCAGATAGAGCCGTTGGCTTCGAGTGTCACCAAGACGTCTGACGAGGCCAAGGTCACGTTAAAGAAAGCCCAGGCTGCCATGGGCAATATCGAAGACCTGGCTGGGGAGGACTCCATTGTCTCCTACCAACTCGCGAAAACACTTGACGAACTCGGGTCTGCTGCCCGATCGTTGCGGCAACTGTCAGATACGATACAGCACCAGCCTGACGCCCTTATCTTCGGTAAGAAAAACACGGGGGGGAAGTGAGATGAAAAGTTATCTTGTTGTTGTGGAAATAGGTTTATGCCTGCTGCTCCTCGTCGGGTGCGCGAGCAACGCGCCGTCACGATACTATGTTTTGAGCCCCCTTACCGGCGAGGGCAAAGTTACACCGGAAGAGTCTTGTGTCAACGTCGGTATGGGACCCATAAAATTGCCTGAATATGTCAACCGGCCGCAGATCGTTACCCGCACCGCCCCAAATGAGCTTGTCCTTTCCTATTTCGATCTATGGGCAGAGCCGCTCACCGACAGCGTCCCTCGCATGCTTGCGGAGAATATCTCGCGACTCATCTGTACGAGAGAGGTCTTGCTCTACCCGTGGAAGCCGTCAAGAGCGCCCGACTACCGGGTGGAGGTGGAAGTGCTGCACATGGATGGGACGCTCGGCAAGACGGTCGATCTTGAAGCCTGGTGGAACGTTTCATACGGTGCAGAGAAAGCGCGTGTGACGAAAAGATCGAGCTACAGTGAGCCTGCGGCGGGTCAGGATTACGATGCCCTGGTCCAGGCCCACAGCCGGGCTCTTGCGGCTCTCAGCCGCGACATCGCGGGCGCACTCAAGGAGCTTACGCCCATACGGTAAGCGCGGATGCCAAAGAAAGTAGAGAGGCCCCACCACCCGCGGCACGGATACCCGGCTTGCGGTCCTCGTTGGATAGATTCTTCGCCCGAAGCAAGTCGCTGAGAGCAACACTTACGTGCGGTGAATCACTTGGCTATGATGGGAGGCTTTGGAAAGGGTTCCGGTTTTACGTGAAGAAGCCGGTCACGTCGATGATGGGTGCAAACCGGAGAGTGACAAGGAATGAAGGAGGTGATCGGTAATCAGTGATGAAGTAATCGGATGGTTTGGGTAGCCAGGATGCGACCATCAAGGTGGCTCCTGACACCGCTTATACACTAAACAGAAACAGAAAAAAAAGGAGGGAGTCATGAAAAGAACGGCAAGAATAGTTATGGCAGTAGTGATCGGGCTGGCCTTTATGGCATCTGCAGGGTTTGCGGCCGAGTCGAAGTATTCCGGTTTTCTGGACGACTACTACAAGGACCTCGGACCCGGTCCGAAAGATGGGGTAAAGGAGCGCTGGCTCAAGCCGGGTGTCGATTTCAGCAAGTACAATAAAATTATGATAGACACCCCTGTCTTCTATTATGCGGATGACTCGGAAGACAAGGGGGTCGATGTGGCGCAGATGGAGGAACTTACCAATGATTTCAATCAGGCCCTCACCGACGCCTTAAAGGACAAGTTCGCCATCGTAACGGAACCGGGGCCTGATGTAGTCCGCTTCAGGATCGCCCTTACCCACATAAAGAAGAGCAAACCCGTGGTCAGCGCCATCACCTCCGTAGTCCCCGTAGGGATCGTCGTCAGCTTTGTCAAGAAGGGTGCAGGTGGTTCCTGGACCGGTTCAGGGGCAACAAGCGCTGAGTTTATGGCCCTTGATTCGACAACCAACGAAGTCATCGCGGTAGCGGTGGACGAACAGACCGCAGGATACTTTGAGAGATTCTCAAAATTGGGATCAGCGAAAGCGGCGTTTAAGTTTTGGGCAGAGAGAATCCCGGCCTTTATGGAAGCCTGGAAGGCCTCACATCCTGAGCACCCCTAGGCGAAGGAACCGACCCGTTTTGACCCCGTGCAGGCTGGTGCGGCTTCCCAGCCTGCACTGCCGCCGCGACTAATGGTTTCCTGACTTCTTCGCCTTCCACGGAATGACAAGGGATCGGTTTAGTATGGCAATAGGAGTCGCTGCATGAGGAAGCTAAGATTTATTTTGGCCGTCCTTATAGGAATGCTTGTTTATGGAACCTGGTATCAGGCAATGGCCGAAGACGCACGCAAAGGACCAATGCCGGCCCACAATACCGCGTCCCCCCTGTCCCAGGGCTATGCCGGCTCCGTAAGCTGCCGGGAGTGCCACGAGCGGTTCTATCAGCTCTGGTCTACGTCGAGGCACGGACTGGCCATGCAACCCTACACTGCGGCGTTTGCGAAGGCCCGGCTCGCGCCCCAGCAGGACGACGTGGTGATCGGAGGGCTCAGGTACCGCGCCGATCTCGCGAAAGGGGTGGTCAGTGAGTCCGGCCCGAAGGGGATGAACCAGTATAAGATCGAGCACGCCCTGGGAGGTAAAAACGTCTATTATTTCTTGACCCCCTTCCCGGGAGGTCGTTTGCAAACACTTCCCATCGCCTACGACGTGCAAAGCAGACAGTGGTTCGACACGGCCGCAAGCGGCGTGCGCCACTTCCCGGGAACGGAGAGGGGTCAGCAGGTGAGCTGGAGAGACCCCGGGTACACGTTCAACACCGGTTGCTATAACTGCCACATGAGCCAGCTCTCGACCAACTACGACCTGAAGACCGATGTCTACAAAACAACCTGGGCAGAGCCGGGCATCAACTGTGAGACCTGCCATGGGCCATCGGCAGAGCACAACCGGGTCTTTCGTGAAACGCCGAAAGGACAGAAGCCGGCTGACATAAAGATCATCAGCGTCAAGAAGTTCAGCCCGGAGCAGCATAATGCCGCCTGCGCCGGATGCCACGCCAAGATGTCTCCGGTCACCGCCACCTACCCACCTGGGGATCGCTTTTACGACCACTACGATATCGTGACCCTTGAGGACCCGGACTTCTACCCTGACGGCCGTGACCTGGGTGAGAACTACACCTATACCTCCTGGCTCATGAGCCCCTGCGGCAAGGCCGGGAAACTGAATTGCATCACCTGCCACACATCGAGCGGCCGCTACCGGTTCAAGGCGGAAGAAAAAGCCAACGATGCCTGCATGCCCTGCCACGAGAACAAGGTGAAGGACCCCATTGCCCACACGCACCACAAGGCCGGCAGCCCGGCGAGCAAGTGCATCTCCTGCCACATGCCCGTCACCTCTTTTGCCCGGATGAACCGCACCGACCACTCCATGCTGCCGCCGACACCCTCGGCTACCATTGCCTATAAGTCCCCCAATGCCTGTAACCTCTGCCATACCGATAAAGACGCTGCCTGGGCAGACAAATATGTCCGCGAGTGGCACACCCGTGACTATCAGGCGCCGGTGCTCAAGCGCGCTGCTCTCATCGATGAGGCCCGCAAGCGGGATTGGAAACATTTGCCCGCAATGCTTGACTACATTGCCGGCAAGGACCGCGACGAGATCTTTGCCGTCTCTCTTATCCGGATGGTCCCGACCTCCGGTGATGTACGGATAGCCCCGGTACTCCTCGTGGTCATGAAGGACCCTTCTCCACTGGTGCGCGCAGCCGGAGCCGACGCCCTGCAACATGTGCCAACGCGTGAAGCGGTCCAGGCCCTTGTGACTGCGACAGGCGACGAGTACCGTCTCGTGCGCGTGCGCGCAGCAGCATCTCTTGCTGCGTTTCCGAACCTCCCCCTTAATGAGACCGATAAGAAAGGTGTCGAGGCTGCAAACAAAGAGTACTTTATTTCGCTCATCGCCCGGCCCGACCAATGGTCATCGCACTACAACCTGGGTAATTACTACCTCAACCGCAACGATCCCAAGCAGGCCATTTCTTCATACGACACGGCATTAAAGCTTGAACCGCGAGCGATCCTGGCCATGGTCAATGAATCGATGGCCTATGCGCGCATGGGAGAGAACAAGAAAGCCGACGAATCTCTCAAGAAGGCACTGAAGGTCGCCCCGGACAACCCGGCGGCAAACTTCAATATGGGCCTTCTCAAGGCAGAGCAGAACGATACGAAAGGGGCAGAGCAGTATCTCAGGAAGGCCCTGAAGGCCGATCCCCGGATGGCCCAGGCGGCCTATGACCTTTGTGTCATCACCTCTAAGGACCGCATCAACGAGGCGGTCACCTGGTGCCGGAAAGCAGCAGAACTCAGGCCGCAGGAACCCAAATATGCGTATACGCTTGCCTTCTACCTCAATCAGAAGGGAGACAGGGATGAGGCGGTCAAGACGTTAAAGGCACTCACAGAGAAGTATCCGGGATACAGGGATGCCGGGATGCTTCTTGAGGAAATATCGAAAGAGGAGAAAAGGCCATAGAAATCTGTCGAAGCCGGACAAAATAGAAAGGAAGAGCATATTGACGCAAGAAGATGTCCATCAGAATGATGTGAAGGAGGCGATCACCCGCAGAGGCTACCTATTTGTAATGCTCTGGGCAGCAGGGATTCTCCTTACGTACGCCATAGGTGGATGTCTAGGGGTTCGGCAGCTTCAGGGCTACAAGGCGGAGACCGAAAAGTTCCGGCAGGCATCTATTGAGAGTGCCACAACAGAGCCGGGCGCACCGGTGCCTGAACTCACGTTGCCGGCAGGAGCGAGGCCGGTAGAAGTGCGTGTCGGCATCTACATCAACCGTATCGGAGATTTTTCCCTCAAGGAATCCGAATGGACGGCTGATTTCGACCTCTGGCTCCGTTGGACCGGCGGTGGGATCAGACCGGGAGAAACCTTCCAAGTCGTGAACGGCCAGATCGACCTTCGGGAGAAAGAAGAGGCTTACGCGAGCGGCGGGGAGCGGTACGAACGGTACCACGTGAAGGCGCGACTCACGAAATACTTCGACCCCTCCCGCTTTCCTTTCAGCGATGAGGTGTTGACCATCCAGGTGGAGGACGGGGTCCAGGGGGTAGAGAGATTGCGCTATGTCGCGGATGAGCGGGGGAGCGGCATCAGCCATTCGGGAGTCCCGCAGAACCTGAAGATCGCGAAATCGCTGGTCGCAATCAAGCTGCACAACTACAGGTCCGGCCGGGGCAACCCGCGTTCGTCAGCCGGCGCCGCGGACGTTCACTCCCGGTTCATCTTTGCCATGCTCGTCTACCCACCCAGTTCGGGCTTGTTTATCCTGATGTTCCAGGCCCTCTTCGCTTCGGTGGCCATTGCCCTTATTGTCTTCTTCATCAGGCCGATCCACGTGGAGCCCCGCTTCGGGTTGGGAGTCGGTGGGTTCTTTGCCGCTGTCGGGAACAACATTTTTGTGGGGTCGGTCCTTCCTCAGGCAGAGTGGGTTACGCTCGCCGGAATGGTGAATGGCATCGGCCTGGTAACTATTTTCCTTACCCTGGTCCAGTCGGCTATCTCCCTGTATATCCTGGACACGATGGGTAAGGAGAGGCTGAGGGTATTTTTTGATATGGTTTCCTTCGCCGCGTTCCTGACAAGCTACGCAGTTGTCAACCTGATGTTACCCCTTGCAGCAAGGTCATAGGGATAGATACTCGTTATAGCGGCCGGTGGCAAGTGGAAGCAGCCTCAACCTATCGGTCCGGGCTCACGAATAATCTGAAAGCAGGTCTTAGCGGCATGAAACACGGACACAGATCACCAAAGGAGGACGATTCAGATGGAGAAGAGGAGGAAACAAATGAGGAATACCACGAACGCCTGTGCCATTTTGATTTTATTGGTTGCTGTGCTGGCCCTGGCCGCAGGGCAGGCATTCGCCCAGCAGAAGCCGAACATCGTCGTCATCATGGGCGATGACATCGGCATCTGGAACATCGGCGCTTACCACCAGGGCATGATGGCCGGGAGGACGCCGAATCTAGACAAGCTCGCGGCCGAGGGCATGCGCTTCACCGATTATTACGCGGAGGCGAGTTGTACGGCAGGTCGCGCTGCCTTCGTCACCGGCGAGTTGCCGATCCGCACCGGCATGACCACGGTCGGTCAGGCGGGCGCCAAACTCGGCATACCGGCAGAAGCTTGCACGATTGCCACCGTGCTCAAGTCCATGGGTTACGCCACGGGCCAGTTCGGTAAGAACCACCTTGGCGATCTCAATGAGTTCCTGCCCACCGCCCACGGGTTCGACGAGTTCTTCGGCTACCTCTATCACCTCGACGCGATGGAGGACCCCGCACACCCCGCCTACCCGCAGGAATTGTTGAACATAGTAGGTCCACGCAACATGGTTCATTCCTGGGCCACGGATAAGGATGACCCGACCGTGATGCCGCGCTGGGGCAAAGTGGGCACACAGAAGATCGAGGACGCCGGCACGCTCTATCCCAAGCGGATGGAGACAGTGGACGACGAAATCCTCGATTACGCGCTCAAGTTCATGGACAAAGCCAAAGCGGACAACAAGCCCTTCTTCGTCTGGCTCAACCCGACGCGCATGCACATCGTCACGCACCTCTCCCCCAAATATGAAGCGATGCGCAACTCGAAGAACGGCTGGACCATTCACGAAGCCGGCATGGCCCAGGTTGACGACATCGTCGGCTCTGTGATGCAGAAGCTCAAGAATATGGGTGTGGACGACAACACTATCGTCATGTTCACCACCGACAACGGCACCGAGAACTTCACCTGGCCGGATGGCGGACAAACTCCGTTCTTCGGAGGGAAGGGCACGGGCTATGAAGGCGGTTTCCGCGCGCCAGCTATGATTCGCTGGCCCGGCCATGTGCCGGCGAACTCGGTGCAGAACGGAATCATCTCCGGCCTCGACTGGTTCCCGACCTTGGTCGCCGCCGCCGGCAACCCGAACATCAAGGAGGAACTGGCGAGGGGTAAACAGATCGGTGGCCGGACTTACAAGAACTATCTCGACAGCTACAACCAGTTGGACATGATCACCGGCAAGGGTCTGTCTGCCCGCCATGAAGTCCTCTACTTCACGGAAAGCAACCTCGCCGCGGTGCGGATCGATGACTTCAAGTATCAGTTCATCTTGCAGCCCCGCGGCTGGCTGGGCACCAAGGATCATCCCGACCTGCCGATTCTCATCAACCTCCGCCTGGACCCCTTCGAGCGCACGGGCTGGCCGGAAAACGGGACTCTCAGTGGGTCGCAGGAGTACTTCGATTGGTTCAAGTACGAGTTCTGGCGCTTTGTCCTCGTCCAGCAGGTAGTGGGCAAGCTGGCCATTACGGCCATCGAGTATCCGCCGATGCAGAAGGGTGCGAGCTTCAACCTCGATGCCGTGAAAGCGAAGATCGCGGAAGCCATGAAGGCACAACAACAGTAGTCGGAGTCCTGAGTCCGAAACCGTCCACCGGGCCGCACCCGTTCCACTTGGTGCGACCCGAAAGGGATGCTGCCACGCGCTGAGGCGGGGCGGACCCCCAAATCAAACAACCGGAGAAAGGGACAACCGGAGGTGAGAAGCTGTGAAAAAATCCCGAAACTAGCATATTTACGTACCGTAACATACTGGAATTATTGGGGCTCAATTTTAGGAAAACCGATGATTTCACAGCTTCTGAGAAAGGGACACATCAAGATAAGGGAGGCTTCCAACGCAAATGCCTGGAGAAGATCTTCAAGATCGGCAGGCTGCCCTTCAATGGGTCAGTGGCGTACTACTACAACGCGGTACGACCGTCCGTTGGCCCCGACTGGTACTCCGCGTGCAAGTGACGCTACTCTTGCCAAAATAGGAGAGCCGGCCACATGGGGACATCGGGAGAAGGCTTGGCTCGGACCAGGGGGTCCGGTGAGAGCAAAAATGGATTCGTTCGTACGAAGAGAGGAGGAACGCCATGAAATACATGAAGAAGGGGTTGGTTGTGGTTATGGCCGCAGTACTGTTTTCCGGTTTATTGACCGCGCCCTCATACGCACAGGTGACGATCGCACCTTCTTCCGCGGCGCCTGGCCCTCCGGCACAAAAGCCTGACGATAAATGGCAATTCACCATCATTCCTTATGCCTGGCTCGCAGGCATATCAGGCGATGTCACGGTGAACAACCGTACGGTCCACACGTCCGTGCCCTTTGACGACATCTTGAAGAACCTCGATTTCGGGGGCCAGGTGCAGGTCGAGGCCAGGAAAGACAATTGGGGAATATTTTTTCAAGAAAACTACATGAAGCTTACGCCAACGGCAAGCTTAAGCAGACCCGCCGCCATAGACCTCACCGGGGGCGGACCAGCCGTCCGTGGAGCGGACGTCCGTACCGATATCCAGATATCGATAACCGAATTCGGCGGATTTTACCGGCTGGGAGAGGTCAGTTACACTCTCAACGGGCAAAAGACCGCGTCCTTCGATGTGCTGGCAGGCGGCAGGTACTGGTATTTGCAGGACTACACTTACCTTAGCCTTCCCCAAAGGGGCTACAGCTTCAGCAACACCTTGTACGGCAACGTGATCGATCCGATGATAGGGCTCCGCATGCAAACCTATTTCACCAAAAACTTCTTTGTCAATCTGAGAGGAGACGCGGCAGGCTTTGGAGTTTCGAGCAATTCATCGCATATCAGTTGGAACGGCGTGGGTGGGATAGGGTATGACATATCCCCGCATTCAACGCTGCTGGCGGGCTACCGCTATCTGTACATCGACTACAGTCCCAGCGGAGGTGGTAATATAAAACTTACCATGCAGGGTCCTGTAATAGGATTCGCATATAAATTTTAGCCCGTAAGAGTAGTTATGACGCGAACCTCGCGGAGCTAAGAGGCTCCCAATCGGGCAAGGCCGTCCATAAGGGCCATGTACGCGAGGCTTGCTCGCTTGGATCTCACGGGTATGGATAGTAATCGCGCAGCCCCCGCACTTAACAAAGGAGAAACAATTATGAGTACACAAGACAATATTTCACGTGCAGTTCTTCCTATCCCGGATCAACCGTGCGTGGGTCTGACGACCTACGACGCCAAGGATCCTGACACGAAGTTTCCGCCTATTGAGCAGTTGCGGCCGCCCGCGGGCGCGCCCAACGTCCTGCTCATCCTCATCGACGACGCCGGGTTCGGCTCGTCCAGTGCCTTCGGCGGCCCCTGCCGGACGCCGAACGCGGAGAAGCTGGCGGCAGGCGGCCTGAAGTACAACCGCTTCCACACCACCGCCCTTTGCTCGCCGACGCGGCAGGCGCTTCTGACCGGGCGCAACCACCATTCCGCCGGCATGGGCGGCATCACCGAGATCGCCACCGGCGCGCCGGGCTACAGTTCGGTGCTGCCCAACACCATATCGCCGCTCGCGCGGACGCTGAAACTGAACGGCTACTCCACGGCGCAGTTCGGCAAGTGCCACGAGGTGCCGGTGTGGGAGACGAGCCCGGTCGGACCGTTCGATGCCTGGCCCACGGGAGGCGGCGGCTTCGAGTACTTCTACGGCTTCCTCGGCGGCGAGGCAAATCAGTGGTACCCGACGCTCTACGAGGGTACCACGCCGGTAGAGCCGAAGAAGACGCCCGAAGAGGGCTACCACTTCATGGAGGACATGACCGACAAGGCCATGGCCTGGATCTCGCAGCAGAAGGCCCTGGCGCCCGACAAACCCTTCTTCGCTTACTTTGCGCCCGGCGCAACCCATGCGCCCCACCATGTGCCCAAGGAATGGGCCGACAAGTACAAGGGCAAGTTCGACCAGGGCTGGGACAGGCTCCGCGACGAGACCTTTGCCCGGCAGAAGAAGCTCGGCGTGATCCCGGCGGACTGCCGGCTCACCGCGCGACATAAGGAGATCCCCGCGTGGGACGACATGCCGGAGGCGCTCAAGCCCGTGCTGCGCCGGCAGATGGAGGTCTACGCGGGCTTCATGGAGTACACCGACCACCACGTGGGCCGTCTGCTCGATGGCCTGGAGAAGCTCGGCATCCTCGACGACACGCTCGTCTACTACATCATCGGCGACAACGGCGCCTCGGCCGAGGGTACGCTCAACGGCACGTTCAACGAGATGCTTAACTTCAACGGCATGGCCGCCGTCGAGACGCCGGAGTTCCTCAATGCCCGGATCGACAAGCTGGGCGGACCGGAGTCCTACAACCACTACGCCGTTGGCTGGGCACACGCCATGGACACGCCCTACCAGTGGACCAAGCAGGTCGCCTCGCACTGGGGCGGAACGCGCAACGGCACCATCGTGCACTGGCCTAAGGGGATCAAGGCAAAGGGCGAGATGCGGTGGCAGTTCCACCATGTTATAGACGTAGCGCCCACGGTCCTCGAGGTGGCGGGGCTCCCCGAGCCAATCATGGTGAACGGCGTGCAGCAGCGGCCAATCGAGGGCGTGAGCATGCTTTACTCCTTCAACGACGCCAAGGCCCCCGAGCGGCACGAGACACAGTACTTCGAGATGTTCGGCAACCGCGGCATCTACCACAAAGGCTGGACCGCGGTAACGCGGCACAAGACGCCCTGGATGCTCATCGGCGAGAAGACGCCCGCCTTCGACGACGACGTCTGGGAGCTCTACGACACGGAAAAAGACTGGAGCCAGGCGAACGACCTGTCCAGGCAGATGCCGGAGAAGCTCCACGAGCTGCAGCGCCTCTGGCTCATCGAGGCGGTCAAGTACAATGTGTTGCCCCTCGATGATGATCTCGCGAAGCGCATGAACCCGGACACCGCCGGCCGGCCGACGCTGATCAAGAGGAAGACCCAACTTCTCTTCGGCGGCATGGGGCGCCTGTCGGAGAACTGCGTCGTCAACATCAAGAACAAGTCCCACGCCGTCACCGCCGAGATCGAGGTGCCGGCCTCCGGCGCCGAGGGCGTGATCATCGCCCAGGGGGCGAACATCGGCGGTTGGAGCCTCTACGCCAAGGGCGGCAAGCTCAAGTATTGCTACAACCTGGGCGGCGTGCAGCACTTCTACGTCGAGGCCGAAAGCCCGATCCCCGCGGGTGGGCACCAGGTGCGTATGGAGTTTGCCTACGCCGGCGGCGGTCTGGGCAAGGGCGGCAAGGTGACCCTGTACACCGACGGCAAGAAGGTCGGCGAAGGGGCCATCCCCATGACCCTGGCCATGGTCTTCTCCGCCGATGACGGCTGCGACGTGGGCGAGGACTCCGGCGCCCCTGTCTCTGAAGACTACGGCCCGCGCGGCAACGCCTTCAACGGTCGCGTCAAGGGGGTGGAGATCGCCATAGCCGATGCCGCCGAGAACGCAGATCATCTGGTCTCGCCCGAGGAAGCCATCCGCATCGCGATGGCCCGGCAGTAAACATCAGCAGGACCGGCAGTCCGGTTCGGGTTGCCGTCCATATGAATTGCCGAAGTTTGTAGCAACGAACATATTGCCTAAGGAGGAAAAGCCATGACCGAAGAAGAAAAGAGGCTGCACGAGACCCGGACATCAAACATACCCTGGAAGAAATGGGGACCCTATCTCTCCGAGCGGCAATGGGGCACCGTACGGGAAGACTACAGCGACTCGGGAAACGCCTGGGACTACTTCACCCACGACCAGGCCCGCTCCCGGGCGTACCGTTGGGGAGAGGACGGGCTGGCGGGCATCTCCGATGATCAACAGCGCCTCTGCTTCGCCCTGGCCCTATGGAACGGCAGGGACCCTATCCTCAAAGAACGCCTCTTCGGGCTCACCAACAGCGAGAGTAATCATGGGGAGGATGTGAAGGAATACTACTTCTATCTCGACAGTACGCCGACTCACTCCTACATGAAGTACCTCTACAAGTATCCCCAGGCAGCCTATCCCTATGCCAACCTGGTGGAGACGAACCGCAGGCGATCCCGGAACGAGATGGAGTATGAGCTACTCGACACGGGGGTCTTTGATGACGACCGGTACTTTGATGTCTTCGTGGAGTATGCCAAAGGCACACCCGAAGACATGCTCATCAGGATCACCGTCTGCAACCGGGGACCGGGGACGGCCGAGCTGCACCTCCTGCCCTCGCTCTGGTTCCGCAATGACTGGTCGGCGTGGATTGCCGGACCTGCCGAGAAGCCGATACTCAAACAGATAAAAGGGCCGGCGGGTACGAGCGCGATTGCAGTGCTGCACCCCGTACTTGGCACGTATCACCTCTACGCTGAGGGCACGGTACCCCTTCTCTTCACCGAGAACGAAACGAATAATGCCCGGCTCTTTCCTGAACACCCGAACGCGAGTCCCTACGTCAAAGACGGCATCAACGACTTCGTGGTGCACGGGCGAGAGGATGTGGTCAATCCGGCCAGGGTCGGAACGAAATCGGCCGCCCATTATCGGATCACCGTCGGCGGTGGCAAGGAAGAGGTGATCCGGCTGCGTCTCACCACTGACGCCGGTGGCAACCCGTTCGGTCAACCCTTCGACACCCTCTTTGCGGAGCGCCTGCGCGAGGCAGACGCGTTCTACGCTACCGTGATCCCGTCATCCCTGAGCGCCGATGAAGCCAACGTCATGCGCCAGGCACTGGCCGGCATGCTCTGGTCCAAGCAGTATTACTACTACGATGTCGACAAGTGGCTCGAGGAGCACGGCGACGACCCCTTCAAGCCTAAGCGGCGCGACTCCCGCAACGACCACTGGCACCACATGTACAATGCCGACATCATCTCCATGCCGGACAAGTGGGAGTACCCCTGGTATGCGGCATGGGACCTGGCCTTCCACGTTCTTTCCCTGACGCTCGTGGATCCTGACTTCGGCAAGCAGCAGTTGGACCTGATGCTCAGGGAAGACTACCTGCACCCGAGCGGGCAACTTCCCGCGTACGAGTGGAACTTCGGCGACGTCAACCCGCCGGTGCACGCCTGGTCCACCATCTTCACGTACCGCCAGGAGAAGACCCGGCACGGCAAGGGTGACGTCGACTGGCTCGAGCGCACCTTCCAGAAGCTCCTGCTCAACTTCACCTGGTGGGTGAACCGCAAGGACCGTTCAGGCAGCAATGTCTTCGAGGGCGGCTTTCTGGGCCTGGACAACATCGGGGTCTTCGACCGCAGCGCGCCTCTGCCGACCGGCGGGTACCTGGAACAGGCTGATGGCACTGCCTGGATGGCGCTCTTCTGCCAGAACATGCTCGAGATCGCCGTGCAGCTGGCGCTGGAGCGACCAGCCTATGTGGAGATGTGCGTCAAGTTCGCCCAGCACTTCCTCTGGATCGCCTCGTCGATGATCCACGCCGGCGGGGACACGGGGATGTGGGACGAGGAAGACGGGTTCTTCTACGACGTGCTCAGGCTGCCGGATGGCCGGAGCCAGCGTCTGAAGGTCCGCTCCATGGTCGGGTTGCTCCCCCTGTGTGCGGTCACTGTCTTCGAGGGGGAAATCAGAGAGAAGTACCCGGATCTGATGCGACCCTTGCGCAGGTTCCTCGAGGCTCGCCCGGAGCTGACGGCCTTCATCCACGATCCGGTCAAGCCCGGCTATGCAGGCCGGACTCTCACCGCGGTCCTGGACGAAACCAAGCTCCGCCGGGTGCTGACGACGATGCTCGACGAGAACGAGTTCTTAAGCCCCTACGGTATCCGCTCCCTTTCCCGCTGCCATGCCGAGCATCCGTTTGTGTTCCGCGTGGGGGACCAGGAATACGGAGTGTCGTACCTGCCGGCGGAGTCCGACACGGGCATGTTCGGCGGCAACTCCAACTGGCGGGGGCCGATCTGGATGCCCGTTAACCTGTTGATCATCCGGGCTCTGACGCAGTATTACATTTACTATGGGAATGATTTCACGGTCGAATGTCCCACGGGCTCGGGCCGGCAGATGACCCTGTACCAGGTCGCGGAGGAGCTGACGCGCCGGCTGACCGGCATCTTCCTCAAGGATGAGCACGGCCGACGACCGGTCTACGGGGGAGCCGGGAAGTTTCAGGAGGACCCGCACTGGCGCGATCACCTCCTGTTCTATGAGTACTTTCACGGCGATAACGGTGCAGGTCTCGGCGCGAGTCACCAGACCGGATGGACCGGAAGCATTGCCCGGGCCATGCATGCCTTTGCGACCAGCACGGCGGAACAGCTTCTCGAACTGGGCAAGAAAGCCGGATTCACGGAGGTAGAGAAGGCGCCCAAAGGCAAGACCGGCAGGTGAAACGGTTCCCGGTGGAGGTTAAGAACTATGACAAGCTGTCGGCCCCGGGCTTATACGCCTTTCTCTTGCGAGGACACCGTGCCTAGGGTACGTGAGATACTGATGGCGTGCGCTGTGACATGGCCATGCTCCTCATGAACTCTATCTTCGAACGCACCTGGGGTAATCGCGCCGGCATCAGGCCCGCGACCGAGTACTGGCAGGAGGTCATTCCCGCCGTCAGGAAAAGCTTTCCGGACTTCCTTTTCATCGCGGAGGCATACTGGGACCTCGAGTGGGAACTCCAGCAGCAGGGGTTCGACTACTGCTACGATAAGAAGCTCTATGACCGTCTGGAGCATGGCAATGCTGAGAGCGTCCGGCTCCCCGGGGAGCATGACCTGATCGTCACGAAATCTCTCGGACTCGGGTGCGCAGGGGCTGGTGCGGCTGCCCTGGAACGAACTCACGGGCAAGTCATGGCAGATGACCGACCTCTTTACCGGACAGATGTATGAACGCAGGGGGGACGAGATGTGCAACCCGGGGTTGTACGTGGACCTTCCCCCCTGGGGATTCCATATCCTGACCCGATGGCTGCCGATAAGGTGATCTCTATGACGTGCTGGGCGGAGGAAAACGCATGAGCAAGCCGACAAGTTTCAACAGCCTGACAGAAGCAATCGGCGCTGCTAATTATGTCCAACAGCTACTTGTCGCTGAATACCAGTGGATTAACAATCGCCTGTCCTGGCTTCTCATTTCGCAGTCGTTTTGCATCAGCGCCTACGCAATTCTCGTAACTTCCACAGGCGTGCGATTCGTGGGAGAAGATACCATCGGGATGATGAAAATAGGACTTCCGGTCTTCGGGATCATATGTTGTCTGTTTGTGGGTGTCGCGATTCTTGCCGCCACACGAGTTGTTCACAGCCTCGCGAATGAACGTGGCCGGTTAGTGGGCTACATCAATGAGACCAGCCCGGCAACGATCCCTCTGCCCGGCGTCGCCGGTGACCTGATAGAAAAGAGGTGGACGTACTGGGCTGGTGAGTTGCCTCACTGGGTTCTCCCTGGGTTCTGGGCGCCTTCTGGCTTTCGCTAGTGATCTGGTAGAGGTGAGGATGGATTCCTTGCACAGGAAGCGTGTTTCGAAGTAACAATTCGCCGAGGTAAGACCTTGACCTGTGAGGTCTAAAGCGTTCGGTTTTCTTGGAGAAAATGATGGCACAAGAAGGAACCTTAACACATGCTCCCTTGAAGGCGCCCCGAGCCGGCGCTATTGCCGGCATCGTGTTTTCGACCCTGCTCATCATCAGTCTGGTGCTCGTCCGGATTTCCGTCCCCGCCAATCCGCAGGATGCAGGAACGTGGCTTTCCGAAAACTGGAAAACCGTCAGTGTCGCTCTTAACCTGGTGCCGTTCGCAGGCATCGCCTTCCTGTGGTTCCTCGGTGTGCTGCGGGATCGGATCGGGGTATACGAAGACCGCTTTTTTGCCACTGTGTTTCTCGGCAGTGGCCTGCTGTTCCTTGCCATGCTGTTCGCCTCTTCGGCGATGGTGGGTGGTATTATCATACTCTACGGAGCAACGCCCGCCAAGCTGATGGAATCGGGTATTTACACCTTCGGCCGCATTGTAGTGTACCAGATCGTTAACGTCTATGCGTTGAGGATGGCGGGAGTATTCATGATTACCACCTGCACCCTCGCGATCCGCACAGGGATCTTCCCCCGTTGGATGGCCTTCCTCGGCTACGGGCTGGCGCTGTTGCTCCTCCTGAGCGTCGGGTATTTCAGCTGGGCTCCGTTGGCCCTGCCGCTGTGGGTGCTTCTGGTGAGTTGTCACATACTCCATGCGAATCTGGTGAAACAATGAAGCGGATATATCATGTCGGTAAGGAGATAAACTATGAACCTAAAACAAATCATTATCCTGATCGTTGCCGCGATTGTTTTAGCCCTGATCCTGTGGCATGACCTTCCGATTCATTTTCCGTGGATAATCGTCAAGCTGGTTACGCTGTTTATAGAGGTATCAGTAGTATTCGGCTTGACTATTCTTGCGTATATATTCGCTGGTGGGAAGAAGAAGTCACCACCCACGAGTGAATGACAAGTTTGAGGCATTACTTGTGAGCTTTATTAGGACTTATCCGCAAATAGGAGTTGGATATCGACGGCAACTGCACGCCATGATTGATGCCGAGGCGGTCCTGGAGACGTTCCGCTCCAGAAATGGGATGGTTGAGGCCCACATTTGATAGACCTTTTTCATTTTTCGGTTTTACGATGAGAAGACCGCTCAATAGGGGGATATGATGATGCGTGCCAAAATGATGATATCGCTGTGGACTGTAGTGCTGCTATCGGGTTGCGCGGGCATCGGCCCGCTCACCGTATCCCGGGACCGGTTCGATTACACGGCGGCAATTTCCGAGTCATGGAAGAATCAGATGCTCTTTAACATGGTCAAAATACGCTATGGAGACGCCCCGGTTTTTCTGGACGTCTCGTCGGTGATCAGCCAGTACCAGATCGCGGGGGCGATCAATTTGGGCGCAACAATCAACCAGGGGCCCTGGAACTCCCCATATATTCCGAGGTCCACTGAAACGATGGGCGCGGCCGGTACGTACGTAGACCGCCCGACCATCACGTATTCTCCCCTTATGGGAGATAAATTCGCCCGGAGTCTGATGTCGCCTATCCCTCCCGCAGCCGTCCTCAGCCTTATTCAGGCCGGGAATCCGGTGGACCTTGTCTTCCGCTTGCTGGTCCAGGAGATTAACGGGCTCCGGAATCGCTTTGGAGGGGAAGCAAGGGCCCAATCCGCTGATCCCGAGTTTTATGTCCTGCTCCAGAAGATGCGGAAGATCCAGTTGGCAGGCGGTATCGGGATGCGCGTCACAAAAATAGACAAGCAAGAAGCGGCTACGATGATTATTAGGGGGAAACGAGATCCTGAAGCAGATGCTTTGGCCGAGGATGTGAGGAAGATGCTAGGTTTAAACCCCCAAGCCAATGACCTCAACGTGGTGTATGGGGCCATTCCCAGGAACGATAAAGAGATCGCTCTGCTGACGCGGTCACTTCTGGAGGTCATCGTCGATCTGTCGGCGAACATAGAGGTCCCTGCCACTCACGTAGCAGAGAAGCGCGTGGGCCCGACCCATGTGGAAAAATCGGCTCAAGGAGGAGAGATGCCGCCTTTGATCCGGATTCAAAGCTCACCGCAAAAGCCGGGCGATGCCTTTGTTTCGATCCCCTATCGGAATTGGTATTTCTGGATCGACGACCGGGACTTGATGTCCAAAAAAATCTTTTCCTTTCTGATGTTTGTCTTCACCCTGGTTGAGACCGGAGAAAAAGGGAGCGCTCCCATTGTGACGATACCCACCGGATAGCGGATCAGCCGAAGACATGGGTCCGGGCCATCGACGAAGAGGATGAGGGGAGATAAAGAGGATGGCTTTAATGCCGGAAATGGTTTTACGGACGGCATATACCGGACGCGTACGCAGTGGGGACTTGATGTGCAATCCGGGGTTGTATGTGGGCCTTTCCCCCCCTGGGGATTCCATATCCTGACCCGATGGCTGCCGATTAGGTGATCTCTATGACATGCCGGGCGGAGGAGCACGCATGGGCAAGCCGATAACCTTCAACAGCCTCGCTGAAGCGATCGGCGTTGTCAAAGGTAACCTTTTTTCTCATGCTCACCTTCAACCTCGTGGATACGGGCACGAAGGAAGGAATTCCGATCATACAATTCCGGCGCGGTGACGGCCTCAGTGGTGCCGCTACGGGATTGGAAAGATCGGTTAACTAGTCGGAGGGATACGACGATGAAAAGTTCGATATTGGTTCCCGGTCGCATTCAAACAGGGGTCTTTGCGGCCTTCATGGCGGTACTCCTGTTTTTGTCAGGGTGCGCGACACCGGTCGGAGTACGCTATCTCAACTCGCAGGAGGCTTACCATAAGCTTACCGCCAGTGTCCTCTCAAGCGATACCTTAAGCGCCCCGACGATGCAGATCCTTAACCGCTCAGGCCTAGCAGCAAAGTTCAAAACCGAACCTGACCGGGTGATCGCCTTCATCCACGATGGCCTCTCTACGGAAAAGACGGCCGACCGCCTCTTTGCCCTTGCAGAACTCTCCTTCCTTCACGCATCTCATGGCGGAGATACATCCTATTTTCTTTCCGCCGCCATCTATGCATACGCCTATCTTTTCCCCAAGGACTCGGCTGCCTCGCCCGATCCCTTCGACCCCCGTTTCCGCCTTGCAGTGGAGCTCTACAACGAGGGTATCGCCAGAGGCTTCAGGTCGAACGCCGGCGGGGATGTCGTGCTCATGGAAGGAGTTTACAAGACTTCCTTCGGTGATCTTGCAGTCACGATAGACCCAAATGAGTTCCTCTGGGGTCCTTTCCGCCTCGTCAATTTTGTGGATGCAGCGGAGTTAGAGGTACGGGGCCTGCGTAACTGGTACCGCTGGCCAGGAATGGGGGCGCCTCTTGTGGCGTCGGTAGAGCGCCTTCCGGGGGTCGAGGATCCCGCCTTTGCGAGAGTGCCTCCGGCGATAAAGGTGGCTGTCACGGCCGTCCTCAAACCGGAATGCGTGGAAGAGGGTCTCAAGACCGGCCATATCACGGCAAAACTGGAGCTCAAAACCACGCAGACAGGAACATCCATGACCGTGGATGATCGCAGGGTGCCCATCGAGTTCGGGCTCAGCTCTGCCCTGGCCTACACCCTGGAAGGCTCGCAGGTCTACAAACTTGAGCTTAAGGCCCTATTTTCCGGGGACCTCCGTCTTGTAAAAGAGGCTTCCCGGTTCAAGGACAATGTGTTTCTCATGGCGCCCTACCGGCCCGGGCTCATCCCCCTGGTGCTCGTCCACGGAACAGCCTCCAGCCCTGCACGCTGGGCAGAGCTGATTAATGAAATCCAGAATGACCGGGAACTGTGGGGCCGATACCAGGTCTGGCTTTTCATGTACAATACAGGCAATCCGATCCTCTATTCCGGAGGACTACTCACGGAGGGCCTCCGGACTACTGTCAAGGACCTCGACCCTGAAGGGAGAGACCCTGCCATGAAGAAGATGGTGGTCATCGGCCATAGTCAGGGCGGTCTCCTGACCAAGCTCACCGCCATTGAGAGCGGCACACGCTTCTGGGAGAACGCGGCGTCAACTCCCTTTGATCAGCTCGATGTTTCTCCCGAGACAAAGCACCTTCTTCAACGGAGCGCCTTTTATAAACCCCTACCCTTTGTCAAACAGGTGATCTTCATCTCCACACCCCAACAGGGAAGTTATGTATCCGGTGGATGGATCGGCAGGCTCACGGGCAAGCTCATTTCCCTTCCCGGCACATTATTGAGTCCCCTGACTGAAGTGATGGACCAGATCTCCGGCCATACTTCTCTCACGTCGTTGAAAAATATTCCGAAGAGCACGGACAACATGGCCCCCGAGAGTCCCTTTATCAAGGCCATCTCTTCCATGCCCGTTGCACACGGGATCATTGCCCACTCGATCATCCCTGTGAAGAACCCCGATGATCCGAAGGAAAAGTGGAACGACGGCGTCGTCGAATATAAGAGCGCCCACATCGATGGCGTGGAATCCGAATTAATCGTCCCCCATGAGGGTCATTCCGTACAGGACAAGCCGCAAGCCATCGAGGAGATACGCCGTATCCTCATCGAAAATCTGAAGGAGCCGTGATGAGGTCAGTCATGAGAAGCATTGTTCGCTGCATCGGTGTTGCAGTGCTCTCCGTCGTCGTGGCACTCATGACGACATGGGCGACGCTGGCCATCTATTATTCTAATCTTCCGGGCGAATATCTGCGGTCCGGCATTGCCGGTCTTTTTGCTTTCGCCACGGCAACCGCATTCCTGTTCCTGCCGAAGCGGCGCCGCACGCTGGTCTATTTTGTGGTTGTTTTTGCGGTCGTTGTCGCCTGGTGGATGATGATACCCGCCTCGAATACACGCAACTGGGAACAGGAAGTGGCCCGCGAACCTTATGCCACGATAGAGGGTGATCTAATCACCATCCATAACATCCGGAACTTCAACTACCGGACTGAGAAGGATTTCAATGCCGTTTATTATGACAAGACCTTCGACCTTACAAAGCTCGATTCAGCGGACCTCATCGCCGTCTACTGGATGGGTGATGCCGTTGCCCATATTATGATGAGCTTCGGCTTTGAAGGCAAAGACTTCATAACCTTCTCCATCGAAACGCGGAAAGAACAGGGAAAAGACTATTCAACCATCAAGGGGTTCTTCAAACAGTATGAGTTGACATTTATCGCCGGAGATGAGCGTGACCTGATCCGTGTGAGGACCGATTATCGCTCGCCCCGTGAGGATGTCTATCTCTATCGTGTTGCCGCCAGACCGAAACGGGTACGGGAAGTTTTCATGGGATATATTCGGCAGATTAACGATATGAAGCAGAGACCTGAATGGTACAACACGCTCACCACAAACTGCGCCACAAGCGTGATACACCTCGTTAGGGCCACCGGGGGACAGGTGCGGTACAACTGGAAGATTCTTCTAAGCGGCTATGCGCCTCAGTACGCCTATGATCTCGGAGCCCTTGATACCCGTATCCCCTTCGAGGAACTCAAGCGGCGCAGTTATATTAACCCCAAGGCTCACACCATCGGCAACGATCCGGACTTCTCCCGTAAAATCCGGGAGGGTCTCCCCTTGCCATGAGCAGATCTAACGGGGTGCACGAGCACCTACAAGTCGTGCAAGGGCGGTCGTCAGGGAGATTCACCATTACGATCAGCAATAAAGCGCATAGACCCGGTCAACCTTACCTTGCAATCTCCCCCTTGTGTGATTATTAAGTATAAAGATACTACGCGCGGCGTGAAAATAGCCGGCGTTTGCTCCGCAACGCCCTTGCGCAGATCGGTCAGTAGATGCGGCCCGGGGCCCCGCAGCACGAATCACTACTCATGGCGGGACTATCCACGACACAAGGAGAGATAGCCTATGAATAATCCGGTGGACTATCCGCTGCTCGTTTTCGTGCTTTCTTTCTTCACGCTGTGGCTCTCGGAGAGGATTGGAGCGACTTTTTTCAGAGGGCGGAAGCTGGAAGAAAAGCGTGAAGATATCGGCGTTATCCTGGCCGCCACCCTGACACTGCTCGGCCTCATCATCGGATTCACCTTTTCGATGGCCATAGACCGGTACAATCTCCGCAAGAATTACGAGGCGGAAGAGGCCAACGCGATAGGCACCGAATATGTTCGGGCCGGCCTCCTGCCTGCCGCCGATGCGGCGAGAGTGCGTGCGTTGCTTGGCAAATACCTCGATCAGCGCGTCCTGTTCTATACGACCCGCGATAAACAGCAGCTTGCGCAGATCAATGCCCATACCGCCCAGTTGCAGAGTGAGCTGTGGTCCGTGGTTAAGGACGTGGCCGGAGCGCAGCCGACACCCATCGTGGGTTTGGCCGTTTCGGGTATGAACGATGTGCTGAACTCGCAGGGATACACGCAGGCTGCCTGGTGGAACCGAATCCCCACCTCGGCATGGAGCCTGATGGCGGTGATCGCCGTATGCTGCAACGTGTTAATCGGCTATGGCGCGCGAGACGTCAAGGCGCAACGTATCCTGCTCCTGGTTCTTCCGCTCGTTGTGTCCATCTCGTTTCTACTCATAGCGGACATCGATAGTCCGCGCGGCGGCGTCATTCACGTGCATCCGCAAAACCTCATAAGCCTCTCCGAATCCCTGCATTAGCTTCTTGACGCCATGCTAATCACCGGCGTCGCCGGGGAATCAGGACGATTCCTTTTTCCCCTCTCCTGGAAGCAGGGGCTGTATCAGTTTGAAGGGGAGATGAAGGATTCTTTTCATCGTATTCAGGACCTCAGCGGCAATCGCTGAAGGAGGGAAAGGGGTCACCACCGGATCGTCGAGTTCGCCGGTAACCTTGACAGGGATGGCGACGACCCTTCCGGACAGGACATAGCGAACCAAAGGGATGAAGTTGATAATCCGGTCTATCGTCCTAAACGGGACAACCAAAACCAGGGCATCGATCTTTCTATCGATCAGGTCTATCGTGCCGTTAAACAGAAGATCCGTCGCAGAAGAATCCAAAAGAGCCTCTTTGATGGTGATCTTGCCGTCTTGCAGGTTGCCGCTGGCTTTTATGACGTGATACGAGAATCCTTCCCTTGACAGGTTAGGAATCTTAAGAATTCCCGTGGGGCTGATGACCTGGAAGATCTTTGCCAAAACCCCAAACCGGCGGATGCTGCCGTTCGTAGCCGTAAATCCAAGAGTGCCCTTGAGGGACCTGTCCAAGTCTTCGACCTTTCCGTTCCCGCTCACCTCCGCATCTAAAGAAAAATGACCGCTGACATCTTTGTTATCCAGTAAGCAGACAAGCGTCTGGCGCAGGTCCTGATCGCGGGCCCTCGCCTTACTGTGAAATTGCAATCCCTTCGGCGATATCTCAAGAAGACCCGTTGTATCGACAGCGCACATATCGGCCTTCGTGATTGTTATAGTTGTCGTTCGAGGATCGAAGGTAAGATTGGCACGCACCGGACGCCATGTGAACCGACCGTATTTCACATACTCCGGCTCTATCCTCAGGATCCCTTTTAGAGGCAAGGTACGGGAAACCCCATCTACGTTCTTGTCCCGCACTTGCGTAATGAGTTGGTCTAGATCAAGGCCATCTGTGACAAGGTTCATATCGAATACGAATCCATCAGCCAAAAAATCCACCTTGCCTTTCGCTCTCAAACTATGTCCCTGAACAAGGAGGTTCGATTCTACCGTGAAGAGATTATCTTGTGCATTAAGAGAAAACGTGCCAATCCGCATGGGGCCCACGCCACTCCAAGGGCAATTCAGACCAGCCCCCTGGAGCGTTCCCTGAGCCATGGAGTTAAATGGTTGATCGAGAATGATGCGAGTTGACAGATTGCCCTTTATCCAATCCGTAAGAATTTCGTTTTTCTCTAAGAGTTCGTCTATAGTCGCTCCACGCAGGATTCCGTTGAAAGTGAGGTCGAATTCCCTCCCCTTTTGATGGAAAGATAGGGAGGCATTTGATCTCGCATCACGGATGGCCAACTGCTTCACCAGTAGTTCATCGCGTTTAGATAGAACGTCAACGGAGATCTCGGGCCCGCGTTTCACCCCCAAATTCCCCGAGAACGATGTCTTGCCATTCCTTTCCCACAATAAATGCGTGTGGGATACAGACAAGGGTGAACGGATTCTGGCCTCGTGGGGCAAATGAATAAGCTCGGATACCCGTAGGACCGACAACTTTCCCATCTCCCCCTGTAATGATAGATCTGCCCTGTCAAGTCCCTCGAGAGAATGATTCAGGACTCCCGAAATCATCAACGATGCGTCCTGGAAGCGGACGTCGAAATCAGAAAGAGAAAGTTGCTCCCGTCCGGCTTCGAAGTTCCCTCTTTTCACTTCGACCGTTCCTGGGAACCCCGGCGCGGCGACTGCAACATTTTCCATATGCCCTTTTATCTTAAACTGCCAAGCAGCAGGTCGGGCAAGCGGACCTTTTGCGCCCAGGGCATCGAGTTTGACAATGCCCTTCACGGCGCCGAATCTTTCGAGACCCCCCTTCACTAATTCAAACGAGGAAAGCCAGGGGCATATCTCATCGAGGACGATTACGCCTGCGGCGGAGGTGACTCCCAGATAGGGCTCCTTTTCGAAGCTTAGCTGGCCGGAAAGCTGAGAAAAAGAGGACTTTCCCGCCTTTCCCGATACGTCCTCTAGCATAATTGTTGCCGTGGGCTGATCGTACGAGAACTTTCCATGCATCTCCAGGGGATAGGGAAACCTCTGATAAAGTGCATGAACGCTGAAAGCTTGAACGTCGACGCTTACCTGGGTTCCGCTTGCGCGCCGATCCAGGACGAGCCTTCCGGACACGTCTCCCCGAACCTCCTTGATGAGGTCAAGCTCTCTTATGAACGTCTCGTCTTCTACTAGAGCTTTAAGATAGGGCGGGAGTTCGGCCGCATCGGCATTGACTGCGATATCGAGATGGAACGGCACAGTCTTGCCTTTTAAGTCGAACCGCAATAGCCCCTTCGTTCCGTGTGCACTGCCGAGCCGGGCCCCGATATTTTTCCCTTCGAAGATACCGCGTGAAATCGTGGCAATTCCTTTGACGTCCTCCAGGTCGAGGCGCTGGTCCGGAAGAAAGATGTTTCCTCCGGTGATGCTGCCCTTAATGACAATGTTCTCTTCTCTTGCCAGATCATGAATAGTACTTCCGCGGGACGTCAGGTTCAGCTCCGGCACTCTGCCTTTTTTCAGGATTTCAAAGACTGACCGAACAGCCGGTACTCGGCCGGCCAAAAACAGAACCGTTCTGCGTACGGATTCCACGTCCACTTCGCTCGAATTGAGTTCCACGCTGGTTTGAGATGAAGCCTGATCGGCGCTAAGCTTGCCCGAAATTGCCAGTTGAGGGTAAACGCTATCGAGTTCGGTGACGGAAACTATGGTGCGAGCGCCACGCTGATGCACCGTTCCCTTCACATTCACCTTTTTTATGGTCAGGATTTGCTGACCTTTCCGCAGGGTTGCGCTTGGCACGTCAGACTGAAATTCAGCGTGACCAAGCTTTACGCCATCGGCCCCAAAGCTAAGACTCAGGTTTACCTCCGCGTCTTCAACACGAGGCTCCGAGAGCGGAAGAAGGTTCTGAGCAATCAGATCGGGTCTGAGTTGAGTCAATTGAAGACGCCCTGCACCTTGAAACTCGCCGGGCTTTAACCATATGGCGAGAGAGGCATTTTTCCAGACGTTCGAGTTGCAGCCGAGGGCAATCCTGAGTCGTTTCCCATGGAGACTCGCACGGCCATCGATGTCGTGGAACCGGAAAACGAACCTATTCTGCGTGAGGAGAGTGAGGCTTCCTTTTTCGATAGATACACTAAGACCGGGCGCTTGGGATGCGACCTTCGCTACAACAGATGCCACTCCATCGTCGATCGCCTTCAAAGAAAGTTGCTTCGGTCCCTCCATCTTCTCAAGGTCCGGCAGGCTCATCTGCATGTCGGGACGTTCAAGGGCAAGCCGCGCAATCCGAATCTTTCCATGGAGAAGCATGCTAATCTCAGGATAGATCGACAGAGAATCGAACGTTCCCGAGGTTATTTCGGGGACCACTACCCTTCCTGAATGGAGTGTGATAGAAGGGTGCGGGAAATAATGCAGATCGATACTCCGGGCGTCTAATCTCCCACCTATTGCCCGCGAGATATCGGTGACAACCCGCTCTTTAGCCGGCTCCAGATTAATCAGGAGAGGCGCGAGAAAAAGCAAGATGACGAGGAGTGCCGACACCGCTCCTGAAGCTGCCGCGATCCAGAGAATCGGTTTTACGTAGTGCCTCATCGACGCCTCCGGCTCTCTTTTGCAGAAATTCGAATATCGGCCGTCATTATTCGTAACGGCCGGAACCCCTGACTGCTCACGTGCCTCTCTCACTTTCCATGACACTTCTTGAACTTTAGTCCGCTCCCACAGAAGCACGGCTCATTTCGGCCGGGTTTCTGTGATACCCTCTCGTTACTGCCTTTCTCTTCCGTTCCCATGACCTTCATGACTTCCTCGGCCGGCTTGCCTTTCCGGATCAGGTCGGCCATGATCTTCATGGGACGATCGGCTTGTCCAAAAAATGTCTTGTAACCCTCGCAGAGGTAGTTCAGCCCTGGTTCACCGTCGGGCGTTTCGATGAAACGGTTCTTAGGACACTCCCCGTTACAGATATGCAAGACTTCGCATTGCCGGCAGTACCGGGGAAGCGTATTTGTCTTATCCTGCCCGAACTTTCTCTGCTTCTCCGAGGCCGCAAGTTCGATCATGGGTGTTTTGAGGATGTTTCCCAGGTAGTAATTCGGCTCGACGAAGTGGTCACAAGAATAGAGATCGCCGTTGTGTTCCAGAGCCATGCCCAGACCGCACGTAGGCCCGAAGATGCAGACAGTCCCCGCCCTGCCGAGCCAGCCCGCCAGCGCGCCATCGAAGTTGAGGACAAATGTGTGGCCAACATCTCTCGTCACCCACTCGGCGAAGATCTTAATCAGGAAACGCCCCCACTGGTCCGGCCTAACTGACCGGTGCGTGACCCTGTTTCCTTCCTGGAAGCCGGTCTCCCCGTTCTCATTGATTCGCTCCACAATCGGAATGAATTGAAGATAATGGGCACCAAGTTGATCGCGGAAGAACCGATAGGCGTCCAGGGGGTGATCGGCGTTTTTCGAATTGACTGTGCATAAGATATTGAACTCAACCTTGTGTTTCTGGAGAAGCCGGGCGGCTCTCACGACCCGGTCAAAGGTTCCATGCCCCCCTTTGTCTTTCCGGTAGAAATCGTGAAGTTCCTTGGGGCCATCCAGACTCAGACCGATAAGGAAGTTGTTTTCGTGAAAGAATCGACACCATTCGTCGTTGAGGAGGACGCCGTTGGTCTGAAAGGTGTTCTCAATCCTGGTGCCGGGCTTCTGATACTTTTTTTGAAGCTCCATGGAGCGCCGGAAAAAATCGAGCCCCATCAGCGTCGGCTCGCCTCCCTGCCAGGCGATGGTGATCGAGGGGACCCGATGGGCTTCGAGAAGCTGCCGGATGTAGGACTCATGGACTTCATCAGACATCCGGAAATTGCTTCCCGGAAAGAGTCTCTCCTTCTTCAAGAAAAAACAGTAGTCGCAGTTCAGGTTGCAAGCCGAGCCCGTTGGCTTCGCCATGATGTGAAAAGCGCGCGGGGCTTCCATTCAAAAGAACCATCTAAAAATGCTGCTCGCAAAAGCAAAAAGGCCGAAGCCGCCCACCAGGATGGCAACAACCAGTGAGAGAGACCATGAGGATTTTCCATCCAGGATACTCAACCTTTTCATCAGGCTATGGTTTTGAAAAATTGCGGGAATCAAGATCAGTGTCCCGAGACTGATCAGGACCAGACCAAGGTGCTGCGCTCTTTGGCCATGAAATTTGCCAAGAGGCCCCTGAGATTCTTGGAGGAACTCGAAGAGTTTCAGGATGGTGAACCCAAAGCTGATCATTGAAAGCGATGTCCGAATCCAGGCCATCAACGTTCGCTCGGCAGCCATGCGGGTCCGCGTCGTAGCAGCGCTCGTCCGTTCGTGGGCAAGCTTCGTCGCAATGTCACCACGCGTTTCCTTCAACACTTCTTGACTCATCTGCCTCCTCCATTCTCTATCTCGATCTGGCACAGTAGACGCATTGAATGCTTAACTCTTTGAACCCTCATGATTTGCGTCGCGTAATGCGACTCAGAGGTCCACGGATCAAAAGATAGGGGACAATGGCCAGGACGAAGGCCACAATCAAGGCCTCTCCAGGATAAAAACATCGACAGACAATAAACTGGTAGACCGCGTCAATCACGATTGCGAGGATGAAGACGCGACCCACGGACTTCCATCCGTCTTTTAAGAGTTGTCGTCTTTCAGCCGTGTGGGTAAAGAGGGCCCAGAAATAAGGCGGCCGACCTTCTTTGGCATCCATCAGACCCGCACGGACAGCGAAAATGGCAGCCATGATCGGCTGAAGGATGAGTCGGAATCTTAGCGGTCCGCTTACGCGGCCGATGAGATTCTCGACTATGCGGTTCAGAAAATCGTCCATTGCTTTTCAGCCTCCTCGCCACTAATTAGTAATTTTTCATTGCCACAAACTTTCCCCAACACAGCACCTGCGCCGGGCACGAGACCGTAGGGCGGTGCTTGGTCGGGCGTGAGCGGCGGCGCTTCTATGGGCAGTTGCCGCAGAGCGCCCGGTGCTGCACGGCGCCGCTATAGAAGACCTCACACTTGCCGCCTTGAACGAATCGCTTTGCCTTTCTGTAGAGGTCGAAGAACGGGCCGGCGAGGGACTCGACCGCGCTCACCGCGCCGGTGCGGGGACTGCCAAAGGGACCGCTGATCGTTTGTTTGAGTATTGGGCATCCCTTGTCATCGAGAAGCGCCACCGTGACATTGTCGAATCGCTCGCTGACAAGATTGAGCTTGCCTTTAAGAGCAACTCGATTATGGCGCGTCGCGAGGGCGCAGTCCGTGGCGTCAGCCTCCCCGTTCTTTCTTCCAGTGGGAGATAAACCGGGTGATGGCGCCCTTTCCTCCAAATAAATTACCCCCTGATGTTGAAATATATAGACAACATTAACTGAGATGGGCATAGCGGCAAACCTTCCGAGACACTTCCTTGAAAACATTGACAAGACCAAGAGGGTAGCCCCGCCTTAATAAATTGGGATCCGTTTGTGGTCAAGGGCCCGATGCCCTATTTCCCTAAACGGTGCAAGCCCGGTTCTCTCCCCAGTAGGGGGAAAGATCACGCAATCGCTCAATGATGGGCGGGAGCTTCTCGATGACGGCGTCAATCTCTTCCCCCGTGGTGTATACGCTGAGACTGAACCTGATAGAGCCGTGTGCCATGGTGAAGGGAACCCCCATGGCCCGCAGGACGTGAGACGGCTGTAGGGATCCGGAGGTACAGGCGGAGCCGGAAGAGGCACAGATGCCAAACTGGTCAAGGAGAAGGAGAATCCCCTCGCCCTCAATAAACTCAAAGCTGATATTGGTGGTGTTGGGAAGACGGGCACTACGGTTCCCGTTCACGCGGCAGAAAGGGACCAGTTTAAGAAGAGCGTCCTCAAGCTTGTCGCGAAGGTGCCGCACACGCGTGTTCTCGGTCTCCAGATTTTGGGCGGCGAGCTCGGATGCCTTTCCCAGCCCTATGATGCTCGGGGTGTTCTCGGTCCCGCCCCGCCTGCCTTTTTCCTGGTGGCCCCCGATGAGGAAAGGGGAAAAGGGTGTTCCCTTGCGCACGTAAAGAACCCCTATGCCTTTGGGTGCGTGAAGCTTGTGCCCGGAGAGGGAGAGCATGTCGATGGCATTCTCCTTCATGTTGACCGGAATCTTTCCCACTGTCTGCACCGCATCGGTATGAAAGAGAATTCCCTTTTCCCTGGCTGTAGCGGCCGCCTCTTCAACAGGGAAGATTACCCCGGTCTCGTTGTTGGCCCACATAAGGCTGACCAGCGCCGTATCAGAGGTAAGGCTCTTCCTGTATTCATCCATATCGAGGTTTCCCTCGCTGTCGACAGGGACCTCGGTGACGTAGTATCCCTCCTTCCCCAACCGCTCGCAAAGGGCCTTGATCGCCGGGTGCTCCACCCTGCTGGTGACTATATGACGCTTCCCCGGATTGACATTGAGGGCCGACATTACTGCGGTACTGTCGCTTTCCGTGCCGCAGCTCGTGAAAATGATCTCGTCGGATTCTGCGCCAAGGAGCGCGGCCACCTGCTCCCGTGCCTCCCTCAGCTTCCTTGAGACCTGGCCCCCGAAAGAGTGCATGCTGGAGGGGTTTCCGTAGTACTCTCCGAGGTAGGGGACAAGGGCCTCCATGACCTCGGGTGCGACCCGCGTGGTGGCGTTGTTGTCGAGATAGATGGTTTTCATCGGGATTCCTCCTCAACGATGAGCTCCGGTGCGACCAGCTCCCTGAGCCTCGATTCCACAAAACCCTTGAGTGTTACCTGTGAGGCCTGGCACACGGCGCACGTACCCCGTGTGGCCACAATGACTCGATCGCCGATGACGTCGATCAGTTCTATGTCGCCGCCGTCGTGTCTCAGGGATGGCCTTATCTCTCGTTCCATGACCTCTTCGATGAGCCTGATCTTTTTCAGATTTGAGAGCCTGGGTTTGGTTGCCGGCGCCGTGACCAATTCAGCCGAGGCAGATACCCTGTCAATGATCGCGCGGATTTTTTCGTGACAGTTTCCGCACCCGCCGCCGGCCTTGGTGTAATTGGTCACCTGTTCCACCGTGGTGAGTCGGTTCTCCCTCACAGCCCTTTCAATTTCTCTGTCTGTTACGCCGAAGCACTCGCATATGATCTCCTCACCGGGCTCTTTTACAGGCGCCCCACGGTAATTCTCGATCGACTTTTCAAGGGCCTGTTGTCCGAGAACGGAACAATGCATCTTTTCTTCCGGCAGACCGCCGAGGTAGTCTGCGATGTTCTTGTTCGTCACCCGCTGGGCCTCCTCGAGCGTCATTCCTTTCACGATTTCCGTCAGGGCAGACGCCGAGGCAATGGCGCTGGCGCACCCGAAGGTCTTGAATTTGGCCTCCTGAATCCTTTTGTTCTCATCCAGCTTGAAAGAGAACTTGAGGGCATCGCCGCACGCTATGGAGCCGACCTCAGCAACACCGTCAGGATTTTCAACCTCACCCACGTTGTGGGGGTTGAGAAAATGTTCTTTGACTTTGTCCGTGTACTCCCACATATCTTCACCTCATCTGCTTTTAGGGGCAACCCCTTTTTTGATATAGATCCTGAGAGAGCCATGCATTTCCGCGTTTTGGAGCCGTTTCACAGACCTTAAACCCTAATAGAGCGAATAGTATTATAACATAACTATTTATGACCCGTTTTGCCAAGAACGAGACTCGCGCGAGCCCGAACGCCCCTCTGTGCTTTCTCGTAGTTGGCGTACCAGGGGCCAATGCCAACGAAGTGATGCAATCTCGAATCCTGACATAGAAAAAATCATCGTTCCGGCCGAAATTCTCACGAAACCGAGCGAGCTTACCGATTACGTCGCAGTTCCCACAAACTTTATTGTCTTGACAATGGCCGTGGATAAGCATTAAATAAAACCTACCGGTCAGGTTAATCCGATTGGTCGGTTTAATTATAGATGCGGGCGCACATACCGGTAAAATAACCATCCGAAGGTGAACAGCAAGGCAGGGGCGATGCAAAGGGGTGTCGGAAAGAGGGGAGACGAAATGACCGAGCAAATCAGAAATAAGAGGCTGCCCGACGATCAGTTTTTCAAGATACGAAAGGAAGAGGTGCTGACGCAATGGGAAACGGGAAAAGGGGTCGAAAATCTGGACGAGTGTATCGCTGCGGCTAAAGAATTGTCCCAGGGTAAAAGCCACGCTCTCAAACTCAAGGAGGCGAAAGATAAGGGGACGCATGTGCTGTTTCCGCAGTTCGGACGGGCCCTCACCGAATATGTAATAGATGGCCTCAGATATGTGGAAGAGGAATCGGATTTGGCGCCCAACGGTATCTGGAATATCTACTCTGACTCTTATACGCGAAAGAACGATTACAAGAGGGCGGCCGACGGGATCGAGCGAAGCCGGAAGGAAGGCATGTCCATGTTGAACGGCTGGCCCATCGTTAATTTCGGAGTCGAAGAGGCGAGGCGGATAAAAAAGGCAACCCGGGTGCCCCTCACTCTTAACTCAACCGATGAAGATGGACGACTGGCCTCGGAAATTGCATTGGCTGCCGGCTGGAATGCGTGCAATACACGATCGCTTCAGGAAGTTATAGCCCACTGCAAGGATATATCTCTGGAGGAAGAAATCAGGATCAACCAGTACGAAGCCAGACTGGCCGCGATATACACGGAAAACGGCGTGCCGGAATGTCCGCATAACCCCTGCAACCTCACCGGATATGACAGTGCCGGATATCGATCGTTCGTCTGCGTCTCCGAATCCCTGCTCGCCGCCGAGCAGGGGGTGAAATACCAGTTCCTTGAGCATGGGCTCAACATGAACATGATCCAGGATATCGCAATGATCCGGGTAACTGAAAAGCTCTGCCGCGAGTATTGCGAGCGCTTCGGCTACAAAGATATTGCGTTCTTTACAGGGGCCTTTCCATTTCTGGGCGCCTGGCCTGCACGGGCAGAAGAAGCGAACGCAATGATTGCGTGGAACGCCGTAATTGCCATCATGGGCGGCATCACCGGCGTTATTTTGAAATGCCAGGATGAAGCGTTTGCAACCCCCACAAAGGAAGGCATGGCCATGTCCGTCAGGATCGCAAAACATCTCCTTACCCTGATGGGGACCCAGAAAATTGCCGACAGCGAGAAACTAAGGCTCGAAGGACTAATGATAGAAATGGAAGTAAGGGCAATAATGGAGAAATGCCTGGAGGCCGGTGATGGCGATATGGCAGTGGGCATGTGTAAAGGGGTCGAGGCCGGGTGGATAGACACAATGTTGACCCCCTGGAAACAGAACAAAGGAAAGGTCATGGTCATGCGTGATGCAGAAAACGCGGTCAGGTATTTCGATACGGGAAACGTTCCTTTGCCGAAAGAAGTGAAGGAATACCACAGAGAAAAATTGGCGGAGAGGGAGAGGAAAGAAGGCCGGAAAGCGAGCTTCGACATGGTGGTCCAGGACCTGCAATTTGCTTCCATGTTGAAGAAAAAGTAAAGGGTATGGTCGCGACTTATCACCGCATGCGGCTGATCGAGCGGAGGAGACGAAATGGAAAAGAGAGAGGCAAACAAAAGTGTTGTAATCGGCACGATAGGGTCTGACTGCCACATGATCGGTGCATGGGTACTTCAGAAGGCATTCAAGGACGCCGGGTTCACCGTCGCTTTTCTTGGCGCGGTCGTTCCCCAACAGGAGTTCATTAATGCCGCAATTGAAATTGACGCTGACGCCATCCTTGTTTCGTCGATGTACGGAATGGGCCTCCTGGACTGCGAAGGGCTGCGGAATAAATGCATCGAGGCAGGCCTTAAAGATATCATCCTGTATGTGGGCGGCACCGTAGCGGCGCCACTGGAGCTTGAAAAGAACTGGCCCGAAGTGGAGCGGCGCTTCAGGGAGATGGGTTTCAACCGGGCATTCCCAAATACGTGCACGGCAGGTGAAGCGGTGCAAGCTTTGAAGAATGATCTGGGCATCGATTAAGGTGCTTCGAGACCGAAAGGAAGAAAAACGATGAATACATATCTATTGGTGGATTTTGGGAGCACCTATACCAAGATAATCGCGGTTGATATTGAAAAAGAGCGCATTCTGGGGAGGGCCCAAGCGCCTACGACGGTCGATACGGATATTACTATCGGACTAAACAATGCCCTTTCTGATCTGGTCGCCGCATGCGGGGTAAGCGTAGAGAAAGTACGGGGCAAGTACGCGAGCAGCAGTGCCGCCGGAGGTTTGAAGATGGCGGCCCTAGGACTTGTTCCCGAGCTGACCCTGGAGGCTGCGCGCAGGGCCTGCCTGGGTGCGGGTGCAAAAGTCGTCTGTGCCTATGGTTTTGAGATCGACAAAGGGATAGTCCACGAAATAGAATCCGCAAAGTGCGACATCGTTCTCCTGTGCGGAGGAACGGACGGGGGTGACAAAAAGGTCATTATCCACAATGCGGGCCAGCTTGCCGGGTCACGCATAGGTTGTCCGATATTGGTTGCGGGCAACCGCGTGGTCACAGACAGGGTCAGGGAGATCCTGGAGCAAGGGGGCAAGAAGGTCTATACGACGAAAAACGTGCTGCCGAGCCTCGAAACGGTAGAGGTGGAACCGGCGCAAAACCTGATTCGCGAGATTTTCATCTCTCACATTACCAAGGCGAAAGGCCTGGACAAAGCGCAAGCGTTCATCGGTGCGCCAATCATGCCGACACCGAAAGCGACGCTGCAGGCGGCGGCATTGCTTGCCGACGGCGCCGGGGGTGAGCCCGGAATAGGCAGTCTGGTTGTCGTCGAGGTCGGCGGAGCGACAACGAACATCCATTCCGTTGCCGACCCCTCTCCCGCAACCCCCCAAACGGTCATCAGAGGTCTGCCCGAGTTGCGGGTAGGAAGGACGGTGGAAGGTGACCTGGGGATCAGGTATAACGCGCCGACGATTTACGAGCTAATCGGCGCCGACGCATTTCTGTCCAGGCTGCGGGCTCTTGTTCCCTCGATAAACGGGCTGGAATGTGACGCCGGGCAGCATATCACCTACTTGTCCCGTAATGTAGGACACGTCCCCTCAAGCGACATCGGGCTCAATGTCGATATAGTACTTGCCGAATCCGCTGTTTCAACGGCCGTGCAGCGTCATGCCGGAACTCTTCGACAAGAATTTTCCGTGGTCGGCGAGATAATGGTCCAGCACGGGAAAAACCTGCTCTCCGCAGAAAATATGATAGGAACCGGCGGCATCTTTAAGTATGGCTTGCACCCGGAAAGGATTCTCAGGTCCGCGCTGTTCAGCCCGGAAACTCCGTGGAGCCTGAAGCCCAAAGCCCCAAAAGCGTATATAGACCGGGATTACATGCTCTATGGCGTAGGGTTGTTAGCCGAGGCGTTTCCGGCTGCGGCCCTGAGGATCGCCAAGAAGTATTTAAGGCCGGCCTCGCTCTAAATCGGGCAAGCCGGGTGAGGGGCCGGGCGCGTTCTCAAGAGGGGTGGGTTGTGTCGATAGAAACGGAAGGAAGGTGAATGATGGAGAGTGAGCGAAGGGTTGTGGAATTTGTCCGAGGCGCCACCTTCAGCGATGTGCCGCCAGCGGCCATGAAGTTGGTCAAGAACCAGGTGCTTGCCGTCCTTGGAACGACAATCGCAGGCGCGTTCGCGGACGGCTGCGAGACGGTCGTGGGATTGGCGAAAGAGCTTGGAGGCAAGGCAGAGGCGTCCATCCTCGTCCACGGAGGTAAGGTCCCGGCCCAACAGGCGGCATTTGTCAACGGTGTAATGGCCCGGGCTCTCGACTTTTGCGATGCCCTCGCCCCGGGCGCCCACATAGGTTCAGCCGTTATACCGGCTGCGCTGGCCGCGGCGGAGCTGGCGGGAGGGTGCAGCGGGAGAGACTTCCTGACAGCCGTAACCGCAGGCACGGAGCTTGCGGTGAGGTTGAACCTCGAAGAGTCCCAATACGACGGGTTCGATCCCACGGGGGTATGCGTGCCCTTCGCCTCAACCGCGGCGGCCGCGAAGATATTCCGTCTTTCTGAAAGGGAGACCTGGAACGCCTTAGCTCTTGCCTTTAACAAGTGCGGGGCGAGTTTTCAGGCCAATGTGGATGGGTCCCTTGCGGTGAGGGTGATCGAAGGGTGGGTTGCGGAGGCGGGCGTGACGTGCGCTAGGCTTGCGGCGCGGGGCATTACGGGACCGGCACACTTCCTCGAAGGCGTCTATGGTTATTTCCACCTTTTCGGCAGGGACCGGGTATCGCAGGAGTTGATACTCTCCGGGCTCGGTACGACATATGAGCTTCGGAAGCTGGTGTTCAAGAAATACCCGAGCTGCGGGCTTACCCAGGGAAGTACGGATGTGATCCTGGGGCTGATGGGGGAAAAAGGGTTTGGGGCCGATGACATCGAGGGTGTGGAGATCACCGTCCCGCCTTACACCTACAAATTGGTAGGCCATCCTTTTCAAATCGGTAGCAACCCCAAAGTCAACGCACAGTTCAGTATCCGTTATTGTGTGGCCAACGCCCTGATCCGGAAGGCATCAAGGCTGGTCCATTTTGAGGAAGCCTCAATCAGGGACCCGGAGGTCCTGAAGCTCGCGGAAAAGGTCGAGGTGCGTTCCGATCCCGCACTGAAGCGGCGGGGACATACGCCCCTGGACATGCGGGTCCTTACGAAAAGCGGAAAGGAGTATGTGAAGAGCATAGATTTCGTTCCCGGTTTCCCGGAGAAACCTCTGTCGGAAGAGGAGCACAGGCAGCGTTTCAGGGATTGCATAAGGTTCGCGGCAAAGCCTTTTTCTGAAGAAAAGGTGGATAGCGTCATCCGGGCCGCGGATCAACTGGAAGCGTTGAGCGATGTACGGAGCCTGATTCCTTTGCTCCTCTTGGAATAAAGAGTGGTATTTTGACGATGACGCGAAAACTGCCGACCGCCTGGGACGAGGAGATAGATGTCGTGATCGTGGGTTCAGGCTTTGCCGGTCTGGCGGCGGCGGCAGAGGCCGCGGGAGCAGGCGCCGGAGTTGTTATTCTGGAAAAGATGCGGAGGTATGGAGGCAATTCCTTCATCTCCGGAGGGGGCTATTGCTCCTGGGACAGCAAACTCCAGCTCAGGCAGAAGCTCAACCTCGGCGAAGACAGTTGGGAGCGCCACAAGGCTGATACGCTCAGGGGTGGGGGCTATTTCAATATGCCCGAGTTGGTAGAAGTCATAGTACAGGGAGCCAATCGGCTCGGGGGAAATGCAATTCCGGAGTGCATCGTCTTCGGCCGAATCGCCGGCATCAATGCCGCGGGAAAAAGTGGGTGAGGAGTGGCGAGTTTTGAACTTGAGGTGAGTGAAGAGATAAAACAGCGCGTAGCGCTTTTATGCCCGGACTGGTTGTCCGGGCCTTCTTGACAGCAAGGGAGGTAATGGTTAAACTGATCGAGCCGGTTGGCGTTCTGGAATGATAATAGGGAAAAAAAAACGAGCACTAGCTGAGCAGCAGAAATCGGACAAGAAGGTGCCGGCGATTGCCGCGGCTGCCGCCAAATGCTTCAGCGCGAAGGGCTATATTGAGACAACTATGGAGGATATTGCAGCGGCGGCGAAAATCAGCAAAGGCGGAATGTACCACTATTTCGGAAGCAAGTGTGACATCCTCTACTTTATTTCGTCCACTTTTATGGATTTCGTACTGCACAATATGCAGGAGGACCTGGAAAAGGTAGAGGACCCTGAAGAGAGGCTCCGGCTTATTATCTTCACGCATGTAAAAACTTACAGCGAACATATGTATATGGCAAAAACGATTCTCAACGAGGCCCATAACCTGCCGTCACCCAGACTTAAGAAGATTAAGTCCAAAGAAAAAAAATATTACGCTGCCATTGCCGGAACTATCTCCTCATACATAGGGCCCACGGTTGACAAAGACACCTTGACGGTCCTCACCTTCGGTCTCCTCGGTATGTGTAATTGGATTTTCGCCTGGTATAATCCCAAGGGCAACATCAGCCCCGAGAGACTGCCCCAGATTATCTTCGAGTGGTTCATCAGATCATTGAAAACGGCCGGCACCGGGGTCCGGAATAGTGACGAGTGATGGGTTACTAATTTGTGACCCCCTATTTTTTCGTTTCTATACTCTCTACTGCCTTATTGTCAGCGCATCACTGTTCCGGTGTTTCAGAAATGAGGAGATAATCTCATCATTTCATTATTTCCCCTTTTGACAATTTCCACCCATGGCAGCCATTCTTTGTTCATCTCCCTTAGCCTGTTCGCCAACCGGAAGTGTGCGTCTGTCTATCGTTTGCAGGAATCCTTCCCGCCGGGATGCACTCAGGTTCTTACGCCGAACCTGGGCAGCACATATCTGTTGAGCACATACCAGGCAATTACGATTGCAATAACGACGACCAACTCCTTCATGTAGCTCTCCTTTGAGTCCTTACGCCTAGTCTAATACTTTATAGCCCGCTTCTTCAACTGCCTTCTTCAAATCTTCTTTCCCGAGGCGCGATTCATCGTAAGTGATTGTGGCTGTGCCTACCTCTACCAGGGACTCTATCATGAGGGATAAACTCTTCACATCTCTCAAAAGTTTTCTTGACAGAGCGGCCGACGGTAGTTAAAATAGGTTCGATGATTCGAATACACGAAGCACCTCAGCAATCGAAAGCCGATCTTAGGGTGTTTGAATTGCAAGCCGAGATCTGCCAAATCATGGCCAACCCCAAGAGACTGCAGATAGTCAACCTTTTGAAGAACGGAGAACTGTCGGTGGGGGAAATAGTCCGAGCCATGGGCATACCGAAGGCTAATGTCTCGCAGCACCTCTCTATCATGCGACAGAAAGGCCTCATTATCTCCAGACGTGAAGGCACCGCTATCTTCTACCGTCTTGCATCGCCAAAAATCACGGAAGCCTGCTCGATCATGCGCGAAGTTCTATTGACCCTGCTTGCAGGCCAGGAGGCTCTTTCAATAAATATTCGAGGTGTCAAGGAGACGCCTTAGTCTCTCCCGGAAAGTTTTCTTCGCGTGGTGAATTTACTATCTACGAGGGGTGAAACTATTCTCGGCGTCGCTGACAGTTAATCGGCAAAGGCTAAAGAAAATAGTGCCCGGGACGTCGTACGGTTTACCTTGAGATACGGTTTCGATATATTGAAACTTCTAAAATAAACTGTTATAATCATTCTGCTGATACATTTTGACGGGGGTATTTTATGACGAAGCTCAAAGGAAAGGATCGTTCCTATCTTGAAACTGCCTTTGGAAACCGGGTCTCTTTCGACCGGGTCGAAAGAAAAATTTACGGACACGACATCGCGGTCTTCCCGAGCCTTTTCAAGCCGCTCATCGGAAAGACTATACCGGACGCTGTTGTTCAACCAGAAAGCGAACGAGAGTTGGTGGAGTTGGTGAAGTGGGCCCGGAAGAGAGGCATTCCTCTCACTCCCAGAGGTAAAGCATCGTCAGGCTATGGCGGCGTTCTGCCGGTAAAAGCGGGCCTAGTCGTCGATTTCTTCCGGATGAACACCATCATCCAGGTTGATCCATCGGCTCTTACGGCGAAGGTCCAGGGAGGCGTTCTCTGGGAAAAGCTTGACCGCGAGCTTGCCACACACAACCTGACCCTGAGACTCTACCCTACCAGTTACCCTTCGTCCACCGTCGGTGGATGGCTTGCCCAGGGAGGCGCCGGAATCGGCTCCTTCGAGGCAGGCTGGTTCAAAGAGAACGTGTTGAGCGCCAGAGTGGTAATGCCGGACGGCAAAATTCGTGATTTTGCGGGTACCGACCTGGATCTTGTGGCGGATGCGGAGGGCACCACCGGTTTCATAAGTGAGGTGACTATACGTGTTCAACCCCTGGAGAGTCTGGATGTGGTTGCAATCAGCTCCCCAAGAGCCCATGACCTCCAAGGATTGGCCCAGGCCATTGTCGACAGGCGTATGCCCATCTGGTCACTCGTGTTTATCAATCCGAAGATGGCGGAGTTGAAGAACCGAACACCCCTTTCCGAGCACAACGGCCACTCCGCGGAGGAGCCAGTCCATCTGCCGGCAACCTACATCACGACCCTTGCGTTCAGACGGAAAGATCGGGATGAGGTCATGAAGCAACTGGGCGAAGTGATGAAATCAGCCCATTCACGACTGCTGGACGACGAGATCGCTCGCCACGAATGGGCTAATCGATTCAAGCTCATGGTCGTCAAGCGACTCGGCCCCAGCCTTGTTCCCGCGGAAGTCGTTATTCCCCTCTCTTCCATCGGCGACGCGTTGGACGAGATCGAACAAAAGATACGACAGCCTCTGGTAAAGGAAGGAGTCGTCATCCGCGATGGGATCGACGGTAAACCTGAGGTCGTGCTCCTCGGGTTTATCCCGAGTGATCAGCGGAAGTTCAGTTTTAACTTCGTCTTCGGCCTAGTCCTCACCATCATCAAAATAGCCAAGAAGCACGGAGGACGGGCCTACTCAACCGGTCTCTACCTCGCCGGAGAGGCGGAGAGAATCATGGGAAAAGACTGTCTGAAGCGCCTGAGGGCCTTCAAGAGGGAAGTGGACCCTCACTCCTTATTCAATCCCGGCAAGGTCTTAAAGCCCATGTTTGCCGCAAGGGCTATCGGCGCCGCAGGGTTTGTCGAACCGTTTGTTCGTCCTTTCGGGAACAGTGCTTCGGTGGACATCGGAGAACGGCCTACCCATGCGGTTCGTGGTATTCCCGCGGACGTGGCCTGGTATGCCTATGTGTGCTCCCAGTGCGGATATTGTGTCGAAGAGTGCGATCAGTTCTACGGCCGCGGCTGGGAAAGCCAGAGTCCCCGGGGCAAGTGGTATTGGCTCAGGGAGTACATGGAAGGTCGCGAAAAGTGGGACCAGAAGATGGTCGACACCATGCTGGTCTGTACGACCTGCGAGCTCTGCGATACCCGCTGCTCCGCGTCGTTACCTATTGAGTCTTCATGGATGAAACTCCGGGGACTTCTCGTTCACGAAAACAAGGAAATGACCTTCCCGCCCTTCGAAATGATGGGAGCAGCCCTCGATAAGGAGGGAAACATCTGGGCCGGTTATCGCAAGATGCGCGATGCCTGGTTCCCTGAAGATCTCAAAGAGAAGCACGGCCCCGGACACAAGTCGAATATCGCCTATTTTGCCGGTTGCACGGCGAGTTACGTTGAGAACGACATCGCCATGGCAAGCGTTCGTCTCCTCGATGCTGCGGGTGTGGACTTTACCTATGTAGGTCAGAAAGAGAATTGCTGTGGGATACCCATGCTCGTTGCGGGAAAATGGGATCTTTTTGCCGAGATGGTGAAGCGTAACATCCAGGTCATGAATCATGCCGGCGTCAGCACGGTTATTACCTCGTGTCCCGCATGCAACATGATGTGGCGCCAGGTCTATTCCATCTGGGCAAAGAAGCTTGACCTGGCCTTCAACATCACCTCCAAACATTACAGCGAAGTAATTGCAGAGAAGATCGAATCCGGAGAGTTTAAGTTCCCGACGAATGGCGGCAAACCCCACGTAAGGGTCACGTGGCATGACTCCTGCCATATCGGAAGGGCTTCCGGCATCTATGAGCCTCCGCGACAGCTAATCAAGGCCATCCCGAATGTCGATTTCGTGGAAATGGCCTATAACCGCGAAGAGGCACATTGCTGCGGAAGCGTTCTTACGCTGATAAAGGATCCGCCGGTTGCCGCCGTGATCGGCAAGACAAGGTTGGATGAGGCTGCCGAAGTGGGCGCCGAGAAACTGCTCGCCCTTTGCCCATGCTGCGAATTTCAACTCAGGGTAGCGGCCGACAAGAAGAAGTCGCCCGTTGAAGTCCAGGACCTCGCCCATTTCGCTGCCTCTGCACTCGGTTATGAGTTCCCCAACCCTCATCCCGAGGCGTTGAAACAGTGGGCCGTCTTCGATGGCATGATCACGTTGATGACTCCCCGGGGTTTCGCCGATCTTATGGGCACCATGTGGCCGGAGCTTATCGACGCCATGCCCTTCGGCATGGGACCGATGATGCGCGTAATGGGGAAAATCCCGGGCGCTCTCAACCTGATGAAACCCATGTTTCCAATTCTCTTTCCCAGACTACTGCCCATGATGATGCCTAAAGTGATGTCTACTATGCTTTCCCGGGTGGGAGATAGGATAGAAATGCCCGATTATATGCGGGAGCAGATGCCCGAACTGATGCCAAAGGTTATGGAAGAGCTGATGCCGCACATGATCGGTGACGTGGTGCCCCTCGTCACACAGCCCATGATAGACTATCTGCAGGGTAGAAGCTAATGTACTGTTTCAGTTTACAATAGGCATGGGAAGGGAAAAGGAAAATAGGGATTTTCAAGATGGGAGCGAAGCCACGGCTCGGGAGGCAGACCGGAGAATAGGGAGACCGTTATATTTCGAAAGAGAACGCCTATGAAAAGAGGACCAGGGCTTGCCGCCATCGTGTTATGCGTTTTTGCACATGCAGTATACGGATTCAACGCGGATCAGGTTGAACGGATTAAAACAACGAATGCATGTTCCGGATGCAATCTGTCGGGCGCAGACTTGAACGGCGTTGACCTGAGTGGTGCAAGACTTGTCCGTGCCGACCTGTCTGACTCAAATCTGGGCAGCGCCATGCTGACCGGGGCGGACTTGATTAACGTGGGCCCTACGGGATCGGAAACAAATCGGGACTTTTGTATTGACTTTGTGGCGCCGGTACGGTATCAACTTATTACCTCATGAGTAAGGACGATACAGGACTGAGAGAGATCATAGACCTCAGCACAGAGATCAACCAGACGAAGGATATCGATATGCTCCTCGACAGCATCCTCGCGAAGGCACGCGCCTTCACCGGTGCCGATGGAGGATCGATTTACGTAAAAGAGGATGACAGGCTTACCTTCAGGTGCGTACAGAACGAGACGCTCCAGAAACGGCTGGGGCCGGGAAGAAAGCTCATACATACGCGCTTTACAGTGCCGCTCAGCAGTTCTTCCATCGTCGGCTACGTGGCAACGACGGGCAAGGCGCTCAACATCCCGGACGCATACGCGCTGCAGCCCGGTTCTCCCTATGTCTTCAACGCCGAATTCGACAGGATGTCGAACTACCGGACGACTTCCGTCCTGTCCCTTCCCCTGGAGAGCAACAACGAGATCATTGGCGTGCTGCAGCTCATCAACGCGAAGACCCCGGAGGGCGAGACCGTGCCCTTCCCCGGTGACGTCGAGTTCTATCTCCGCTATTTTGCGAACATCGCCGCGACCGCCCTGGAGCGTGCCCAGTTGACCCGCTCCATCATTCTCAGAATGATCAAGATGGCCGAGATGCACGACCCAAAAGAGACCGGGGCCCACGTAAACCGGGTAGCGGGCTACGCTATCGAGATCTACGAGGCATGGGCAAAGGCAAGAGACGTCGACAAGGCAAGCATCGAGAAAACCAAGGACGTCCTCAGAATGGCCTCCATGCTCCATGACGTCGGAAAGATAGGCATTCCCGATACCATCCTGAAAAAGCCGGGCCGGTTGGACGAATCCGAATTCGGGACCATCAAGGAACATACGAGGCTGGGCGCGAGCCTCTTTTTCGAGAAGCACTCGGATTTCGACGAGGTGGCCTTCCTCGTAGCCGGTAATCATCACGAGCGGTGGGATGGAAAGGGGTACCCCGGACATATTGACCTGCTGACCGGTGAGGTTATGAGCGCCCTGGGGGGTAGCGAGACGGGACGCCCGAGGGGCAAACGGGGCCAGGAGATACCTATCCTTGCCCGCATCGTGAGCGTATCCGACGTCTACGATGCTCTCTGCTCCCGGAGATGCTATAAAGAGGCGTACGAAGAAACACGGGCGCTCGACGAGATAAGGGCCGAATCGGGAAGGGCCTTCGACCCCGAGGTCGTCGAGGCCTTTTTTGCCGCCTTCCCCAATTTCAGGAACGTGGCCCTCCAGTATCCCGACGCGGAGTGAGGCCGGCGGCGTGGCCGGGAAGGGGGGATACTAAGTGGGAGAATCCCAGGAACGGTCTTTCAGGACGGCCAGTCGTTCCACGGCCCTGTGATAGAGCAGGGCCATGCTCGCGTAGCACTGCTGGTCGGAAATCTTGAGCGGGTTCCTGGGATATGATGAATCACGCTTACTCACTTCTTCCGATAAGGTGACGAGTCCATCCTTGATCTGTTTCAGCGCGTTGAGATGGGCGACGTTGCCGGAGCTTCCGTAGTAGGCATCTGCGTGGTAGATCCGCTCCAGTATCAGGCGCTCTGCCTGATGACGGGTGGGGAGTTTGGTTTTCAGGTAGCCGATCAGGTCGTCCACACTGCTCATGGGCCGGTCATCGTCCATTTTGTAGCCGAACTGGGCCAGGAACGGAAGCAGTTCATCCCTCGTGTGGTGGACTATATGGGTGATCTCATGGATCGTCAGCTCCTCCACGAGGCGCTGCTCCAAGTCTGCGGCCCGCATTCCGTAATGGTCATGAATCCATTTATAGGGAATGGCAATCACCCAGTCAGGTTTCGAGGACTCCTTGGGGGCAAGATTATAGGGCAGGGCAACGGGAGGAACATCTATCGTTGAAAAGACCTCTTCGCCGAGGAGGACGCGGTCATACACCTCCAGTTTCCTGCCGAAAAGACTGGTCCTCTTCCGGCCGTCCACGGTGAATCCGTCAAAGCGGTCGCGCCCGGCTATGTGGAAGAGTTTGATCACCGGCATGGCTGTGGGCGATTCAATGTAGAAATAGGTGAGAAACATGCCTTTCGGCATGAGAAAGCGGTTCGAGTTTTGCAGGGGGCTCACGTCATCTTCCGTGATGCCGTTGGCTTCGAGCAGCGCAAGGGCACTTTCTGCTTGTGCCCCGTCGTATTTCACGTAGGCGCCGGTCACGTAATCCTTGAGGGCGGAGACCAGGGGCCGCCACCTGGGGTCGACCTTTGGTCCGGAAGAGAAAAAGGCAGCCGTGGGGGACGCACCGAGCGTGCCGGTCCCGGCCGCTGCCATGATGCCTGCAACCTGGGCAAACCGCCTGAAGAACGTCCGCCTATCGACGCCCTTCGTAGACTCCATGGCCGTCTCGATCATCCCGCGCATACCCTATTATCGGCATGATAGAGGCGCGGGTAAAGGCCGTGGAGGGAAAATAAGTGAAACTACCGGGCGCCGGAAACTCGCAACGGCGCCCGGCCGTTTTATTTCTTGAATCTCCTTCTGAACGCTGCGAGACCCGCAAGTCCCGGAGCGAGAAAGAGTAAGCCGGGCGGCAAGGGGACGCTGGAATAGTCCCCATGAGCGATGAGGAAGAGGTCCGTGGAGGTGGGGTCAAGGCTGAAGTAGAAGGAACTGCCTTCCGTGAAATACGATCCCTCGGGTGAAAGCGTGCCGGAAAGCCCCAGCGTAGCGTGGACTATATCGAAAATTTCGCCATTATGGATCTGCGCGCCGGGCAGAAGCGACACATACAGGTACGCCGCGAGCCTTGCCTTGCCCATGACAACCAGTCGGCTGTAACTACTATCGTTCGTAATGTCGATGTTCAGGGTGCCCGCGCTCTGCGTGTAGTTGCCGGTAATGGTCAGTACGCCCGGTGAGCTGCCCGGATGCACTATGCCGCCTGTGACAGAGACATCACCTGCGATCGTGCCGAAACCCTGCAGTAGGCCGGCGCTTGTGAGAGCTCCTACCTGGAAGAGGTCTCCGCTCGACGAATTCCCGTTGACCGTGAGGGAGCCGTTGTTGAGAAGAGTTCCCGCTACCTGGAGCTGCCCCCCCTCAAAGTCGTAGGAGCCCGTACTGCCGATGATAAGGCCACTGTTTGCATTGTTTACCGTAACAGTGCCACCGTGCTGGTAAAACACGCCCAATCCGTTGTAGCCCACGTAGATGCTGCCGGGGGTTACGGTCAGGCTGCCGTTGTAGAGGTTATAGGTGCCTTTGCTGCCGGCGTTGTAGCCCAGGTAGAGATTGGCCGTCTTGAATGTGCCCCCGGGGGAGGCCTTACCCTGGTTAAAGTAGCCCTGTCCCGAGTAGCCCACGTAGGTGTTGCCCGTTACAATCAGGCTGCCACTGTAAAGGTTATAAGTGCCGGTGCCGCCGGCGGCAACCCCCGGGCAGCCGCCGATATAAAGATTACCCGATACCAGGACAGCGCCGCCGTCGGTCGTCGGGCCCAGACCTTCGGCGTATCCCTGGTTGAAGGTGCCCGTGCTCCCGCTGTTCATCCCGAGCACGATCGCCAGGGAGCTCACGGATCCCCCCCCGGAGAGGTCGAGGGTTCCCGCGTTGAACTGGCCCACGGTCAGGAGCTGAGTCGCCAGCGACCCCTGCCCGACGGAAAGGATCACAGGTCCGCCGCTTGTCGAATCGATGGTGAGAGAACCACATTCTACGGTTGATGCGGCGTCGTACACGACCGTCGTGCCGGGGGCGGACACGAGCCCTATGCTGCCGCCGGCCAGCGGCGGGTGGCCCAGGCTCCACTTTGTGCCGTCACTCCATTTGCCGCTTCCGCCCTCCCAGTAGTTGGAGTAGCCGGCCAGGCTCGTCGACCCCTTTTGAGATTGGGCGCTCTGAAGTGCAAGAAGCAGGGATATGTCCTGTACGAACTGAAACGCATTAGCTTGATCAACCGGCGGAGGGAGCATCGGAACGGGCCCTTCAGGTGGAGGGTCCTGGTCCTGAGGGTCCGGATCCGTGCCCGGAGGGTCCTGGTCCCCTCCGTTCCCTGGAGGAGTCCCCGTTCCTGTGGTCCCACCGGTTCCCGGAGGGCCTCCTTCCCATCTCTGGGAGGTTAGGTCTCGAAGAAAGCTTCTTATCAGTGCGTCATTGGCGGGTTTCGGCTCGGTAGGGTATCCACCGGATCCTGAAACGGTCGAGATGTACCGCGAGATTAAAGACCGGATCACCTTTGGAAAGTGGGGATTATACAGGTAGCCTCTTCCGGAGAGGAAGATCACTGTCGTGGTGTGCCCTTCGAACCCCACGAGCATGTTTGTATCCCTTACACCGGCAACCGCGTTCTCCGTATGTACTTCGAATTTGCTTCCCTCGGCTAAGGCTACAATCCTTTTCGCCAGGTCATCTGCCGAGACAGCCTGGACTTTACCGCTGTAAAGCCTTATCACATTGCTGTTCTTTCCGCCCCCAACCATATACTCCTTGATCTCGACCCTGGTGGCCGGGCCGATCCTCAGGACGTTCCGGTTAAGGAAGGTAACCTCTGCTTTGCTCGCAGTTCTTGCCCTGTAGATATCCCCCACCTCCACGGGATCTCCCGGAGAAGCCTGGGTGGCGATGTTCTTGCCCGGACGCAGCACGTCCACCAGGCCCTCCATATGGGTGATCTTCCCGCAAGGAGCGGCAAAGGCGGCAGCGGATGAGAGGAGCATTACAAAAGCAAAGAAGGCGAGGGCATTTCTCAAAATAACGCACGGGTCCGGCACGCCCCAACTTTTCCCAGGTACCCGAGCCGAATGAAGGTGCGGGGAGAGTGGGGGCGAATCGGCAATTGTTCTTGCAAAGTGCCCTAATAAACGCTTCAAGGGAGAGCCAGCTTACGCATCGCCATTACCCCGCAACAAAGGCTGATGAATCAAGCAGCCCCGCTGTCTGGCTGATGAGCGTACTCGGCTTAGATGCCTGAGACCCGGTGGCTTTCCGTCCCACCCTCACGGATGGTAAGGCTTCAGCACATTGTTGTTGCAAACATACTTATAATTATACTATGCATGACTATATGTCAAGGAAAAAACAGCAGTTCTCGGTGAATACCTTTCGTGACCGCGGTCAAGAGGGCGCCGCTTCGGGTCGCCGAACCGGCACGTTATTTTTCCGTGAGATGCACGACCGCGTCGGAAGGGCATTCGACAATGACCGTCCGTTCGTTTTTGGGTGCGGCGGCCACTTCATAGATCGCCACAGGTCGTTCCTTCCCTTTGACCGCGACGCGGTCGAGCCCGGTCACCTTCAGCCCGGCGAGCTTGCCGTCCCTGATCGATTCCCTCAATCTGTCGAGGGTGTACTCCGTAATGACGATGTGGCATCCGTATTTTCTCGTGAGACCCTCGACCCGCGACCCAAGGTTGACGTGATCGCCAATGACCGTGTAGTCCATCTTTTTGCCTTCGGCGCCGATGTTGCCCACCAGGACTTCACCTGTATTGACGCCGATGCCGCTGTCAAAGGGCTCCTTCCCTTCCGTCTTCCACTTCGCCTGAAGTCTCTTGAGGTGTTCGATCATGTCGACGGCACACTTGACGGCCCGCTCGGCATGATCTTCCTGGCTGAGGGGCGCCCCCCAAAACGCCAGAATCGCATCTCCGATGAATTTGTCGAGGGTGCCTTCCCATGAAAAGATCACCTGCGCCATCTCCCCCAGGTATTCGTTGAGCAGCGACACCACCTCCTCAGGGGAATGTCTTTCGGAGAAGGGGGTAAAGGCCAACACATCCGAAAAGAGCACGGTGATTTCCCTTCGCGAGCCCCCGAGCCTCGCAAGATCGGGATTATTGATAAGCTCGTTGACTACCCTTTCGGTGACGTAGCTTGAGAACATACCCCTTATCTTTTTGGCGTAGCGCTCCTCCATGGTGAACCTGAAGGCCGTTACGACCAAATAGATGGAGAGCAGGTTCAGACCTGAAAAGGAGATGTCGATCCAGAGCCCGTTGCGGAAAAACAGCCAGTAGCCTGCGAAGAATATCGCCGATATGAAGAGGAACGCCAGTATGGCGCCCAGGGTCGCCCTTGCCCGCAGCATGCAGAAGGAGAAGAGTATGCCCGAGGTAAGCAGCACGAGAAGGCTCGTCGCCTTCTTTGTCCGCTCCGGGAACCTCCGTTCTAGGATAGACGCGACCACGCTGGCGTGCTTCTCGATGCCCGGCATCACCGGGGACGTCGGGGTGACCCTTATGTCATAAATACCTGTTGCCGTTGCTCCGACGAGCACGATTTTGCCCTTTACAAGAGAGCGGTCCGTCTTCCCCTCCAAGAGGTCGGCCGCGGATATGTGGGGAAAGGTGTTCGCGGGCCCGTAATAGTGGATCAACAAGCGGTGCCAGGAGTCCGTAGGGATAAAGATATCGCCGAGTTGGATGCCCCTGGCGGCATCCACGATGAGCGCCTCCTGAGGAAGATTATAAAAGAGGCGCGCCGCCTGGAGATCGATGGAGGGATAGAATTCACCGTTGTACTCGACGGCCATAACCTCCCACCGCAGCACGCCGTCTCCGTCCGGTATCATGGTGATATGGCCGAGGCCGGCGGCGCGGCTGGCGATGCGGTCAAGGGTGAGCAGGACATCGGGGGCGGAAATGGGAGGGAAGATCCGCAGGTTATCCATATTCCTGATCATGGGGATGGACCATCTGGAGAGGTTTTCGTTCTCGATAAGCCGCGTTCCGCCCTTGAACGTAAAAACGATGGGCAGAAGGACGTTCCCCGCCCGCCCGATCGCATCGCAAAGCGCGGCGTCGCCGGGCGCCGGTTCCGCGCATATGATATCCATGAGCACAACCTTCGCGCCCATCTCTTTCAGCAGACCGACGATCTCCGCGAGCCTCTTCCTCTCCCAGGGCCAACGGCCGATCCTCTCGATACTCCTGTCGTCTATGGCGACGATCACGACGTCGCCGGGAGGCGCTATCCTGCCGCGCAACTGGTACCTGAGGTCGTAGAGGAGAAGCTCCAGCCTCTCCAGGGGCAGGGCCTTTTGCATCAGACAACCTGCATAAAAGAGGGTAATGACGAGCCCTATGATGAGGATGATTTTTCTATGCCTCAACCGCTTCCTCTGAATCTCCCTATCTTATGCCGGTCCTACAGCAATGGCAAGCCAATTCTCGGTGGGACACCGGCCGGGATCTTTTCGCGCCATCCATCGAAAATCTCTCCGGCCGGGAAAAGCAGCTCACCTACTTCACTACTACTTCTCGCATACGGACTTCTCAGGCACGTGAAGAATGGTATCTGAAAGTGAGAGAAATTTATTTTCCAGAACCTGTACGTTTTTTC
>CAVQYC010000002.1:62500-667317 GCA_963717985.1 uncultured delta proteobacterium | reverse complement strand
TGCTATGATAAAAGTCAAGACCTTTTAGCGCGGTCTTCTTTCAGGTTTTTTTTACCCTCTCCCTCTTTGATCATCCGTCAGCTCATAACTTTCCCCCTTGAGGATCCGGCATCCTCTTTTTTTCCTTACTGATTCTCCCCTTCGTCTTTCCGCCGTCGTGCTGTGGAAATGTGGTAAAGGCGAAGCTTTTTCCATATTTCCACAGTATGTTAAGAGCCCTTCGGGAAAAAGGTTCTTTGCAACCTGCTATTCGTGGTCCAAGCCACATGTGTCTACCTGCGAAAAGAAGGAACCGGCGTCAACATACTCCGGGCCGTGATATGGCACAGCATACTAATCGTTGTACGCCGTTGTTCCGCAAGATCGGCAAAGATCTTCCCTCCTGGCTCATCCTTCTATCGAACAACCCCGATAGTGTAGGGCCTGCCGGCAAGTATGCACGCCCGAAGGCGAACGATCAGGACACGGGCCACCGCTACTATCGCTTTCTTCTTGCTGCCGCTCGACCGCCATACCCGTGAGAATTTGGACAGCAGGGCCGGGTCCCTTCGGATCGCCATCCAGGAGTTCTCGACCAGGATATGTCTTATGAACCCCGACCCCATCCCGGTGATGCGCCCTTTGCGCTCGGTCTCTCCTGTAGTATATTCACAACACGTCAGTCCGACGAAGCTCGCGATCTTCTTCCCGCTCGTAAAGCGGGAGATATCTTCCCCAAGCTCGATGACAAGGCGGATGGCCGTGAACCACCCTATGCCCGGGAGGCTCCTGGCGATCTCGAAGGCCTCTCTGTAGCGTTCTTTCCTGCACAGGCCCCGCAGGTAAGACCTCAGTGTCGTCTGATGGTCCCAAAGCTGCTCCAGTTGCGTCAAGAGCACGGTCATGCCTGCCTTGAGCGATTCACCGAGGGGTAGCTCGCGGAGGGCGTAGAACTCTTTCCTCCGCCAGACACCCTTATCTGCAAAGGGTACTTCGATGCCGTAGTAGTCCAAGAACTTGCGGATGCGGTTGCGGGTGCAGATGATATCTTTCTGTACGGCCGTGAGGGTGCGGCTCACCTGCCGGTCTTCCCTTCTCTCTTTGTCGGGAACATAGCAGGGGTCTTTGAAATCGTAGTTCTCCAGTATCAGAGCAAGACGTTTGGCGTCCCTTTTCTCCGTCTTTACCCTGCTTACCTTGGGCTCGGTCACCATATGGGGAGGAATGACTATGCAGTCTATGCCGTCTTCAGTAAGACGGTCGTAAAGGTTGAACCCTTTGAAGCTTGCCTCGTAAATCAGGTGAATCTTGCAGTCGGGAAACCTGTTCTTCAAGTACTGCTTCAGCAGGGGATACTTCGCTTCCATGGATGCCTCGTGAACCAGCATGCGCTCACACCGCACAGCGATCCTCCAGGTCTTCTTCGAATCCTCGAGACCAACGAACATTTCTTTGCCTTTGACCACGAAATCCTGTACCTTATAGATCTTCATCTGGCTACCTCCCTTTCTTTGAATTAGCGGTGTTGGTTCCACCGCTCGGTTCCCGATAAGAAAGAGGGTAGCCTTTTTTCTGAACCCGTTACAAGCTCCTTTTATAGCATAGACACTCCGGCCCGGACGACACCCCGGCTTCCGCGCCATCCATCAAAAATCTCTCCGGCCGAGAAAAAAGAGCTTTACTACGTATAGTACCTGAACGTCTTCACGTCCGGATGAGGCCATGCCTTTCAGCATTACCACTGGAATAATTATGGAGTGCGGCCTTTAGAGCTCTCGGTAAGGTATGTCTGAAAGGACGACGTTTTCTGCGGCTATGTTCTCTTTTTTTAGCAATCTCTGAAGGCTTTGAACCGACTCCTTTTCGTAGAGTGTAGGTCCAACCCTCTGTGCCAATATAAGTGAGACACTTCCCACCCAATAGTTTAGACTCTGAGGGCGGGAAGGAAAGAACGATCATGGAAGAGAAGAATTCAGTGATGGCACACCCGAAGGTAGTCCCTGATCCGGAGGTGCCGGAGAAGACGGTACGCAGGAAATTCACTGCGGCGTATAAGCTCCGTATCCTCAAAGAGGCGGAGAGCTGTACCGAGCCCGGCCAGATCGGAGCCCTTCTGCGCAGGGAAGGTCTCTACTCGTCGAGCCTCACCTCGTGGCGGCGTCAGGTTGCCCAAGGCCTCGTTCCTAAGAAGAGAGGACCTGCTGCGCAAAAGGCGGATCCCCACGTGCGCCGTATTACCGAACTGGAAAAGGAAAATGAAAAACTCGCGCATAAGCTCAAACAGGCGGAGCTGATTATCGATGTCCAAAAAAAAGTGGCCGAACTGCTCAAGGGGTCCAGCGAGGAGAAGTCATGAACATCACCGCGTCGCTTGCCTGTGAAGTGGGTATCCGGCCGGCCTGCAACGCCCTCGACGTATCCCGTGCGGGCTTTTACCGGTGGCGGCATCCAAGAGAGAAAGAGCCCTCACGCCGTCTTCCTCCGCTATCCCTCTCCTTCGAGGAACGGAACGAGGTGCTCGATATCCTTCACGCGGGTCGTTTCATCGACAAGGCGCCCAGGGAAATCTACGCGGCCCTTCTCGATGAGAAGAGCTATCTCTGTTCGGTGCGCACCATGTACCGGATCCTTGAAAAAGAGGGTGAGCTGAAAGAAAGGAGAAGGCAGGTATCCCGTCCCCGGTATGCAAAGCCGGAGATTCTTGCAAGAGCGCCCAACGAAGCGTGGAGCTGGGACATCACGAAGCTCAAGGGGCCGGTAAAGTGGACCTACTTTTATCTCTACGTGATCCTCGACATCTACAGCCGTTATGTCGTGGGGTGGATGGTGGCCCACAGGGAACTTGCCGCCCTTGCCCGTAAATTGATTGCGGAGACCTGCGCCAAGCAAACGATCCAACCGGATCAACTCCTGATCCATGCGGACAGGGGGTCGAGCATGACGTCAAAACCAGTTGCTTTGCTCATGGCCGATCTTGGCGTCACCAGGAGCCATTCGAGACCCTCCGTCAGTAACGACAACCCCTATTCTGAATCTCAGTTCAAGACCATGAAGTACCGCCCGGAGTTCCCAGAGAGGTTCGGTTCCATCGAGGATGCCAGGGCTTTTTGCCAGACATTCTTTCCCTGGTACAATGCCGGGCACTACCATTCGGGGTTGGGTCTTCTCACCCCTGCGGATGTCCATCATGGGAGGGCGTCAGGGATCATTGAAGATCGCAAGGACGTGCTGCGGGCTGCCTATGAAAAACATCCGGAACGGTTCAAGGGGAGGATACCGAAACCGGCGTCACTGCCTGATGCCGTCTGGATTAACAAGCCGTCGCTTACGAGCGATGGTGAGGTACACTAAATATTTGCTGGAAGTGTCTCATTTTCATTGACACGTTCCGAATGGTAACAACGTCAATCGGCAGTTTGCCATCGTCGTCTCGCAAATCAATTTGGCAGTACGGAATAATAGTACCTCTTCCTGGCCTGAACTTTACATCAATACTTTGCTTCAAGTCGTATATGATCATCCTCCATTCCGCTTCTTCTCTGAAAGACTTGTTTTTATAGATTGGTGCCGATATCGAACAAGGAAGTCCTACTGCCTTTATAGATTCTTCGCTAAAATTATTAGACCGAAGCAAAGACACAATATTATTAACCCCCTCTCTTTGCTTTTCTTCGTCATAGGAACATTTTGCTATCTGCACTACAGGGTTAGTGGAATTCGCAAACTTCTTCGTCAGACGGTCGAGGTTGAATCCAATGCTAACGGAACGTGTCAATGAAAATGAGACACTTCCAGCAAATATTTAGTGTACCTCACCATCGCTCGTAAGCGACGGCTTGTTAATCCAGACGGCATCAGGCAGTGACGCCGGTTTTGGTATCCTCCCCTTGAACCGTTCCGGATGTTTTTCATAGGCAGCCCGCAGCACGTCCTTGCGATCTTCAATGATCCCTGACGCCCTCCCATGATGGACATCCGCAGGGGTGAGAAGACCCAACCCCGAATGGTAGTGCCCGGCATTGTACCAGGGAAAGAATGTCTGGCAAAAAGCCCTGGCATCCTCGATGGAACCGAACCTCTCTGGGAACTCCGGGCGGTACTTCATGGTCTTGAACTGAGATTCAGAATAGGGGTTGTCGTTACTGACGGAGGGTCTCGAATGGCTCCTGGTGACGCCAAGATCGGCCATGAGCAAAGCAACTGGTTTTGACGTCATGCTCGACCCCCTGTCCGCATGGATCAGGAGTTGATCCGGTTGGATCGTTTGCTTGGCGCAGGTCTCCGCAATCAATTTACGGGCAAGGGCGGCAAGTTCCCTGTGGGCCACCATCCACCCCACGACATAACGGCTGTAGATGTCGAGGATCACGTAGAGATAAAAGTAGGTCCACTTTACCGGCCCCTTGAGCTTCGTGATGTCCCAGCTCCACGCTTCGTTGGGCGCTCTTGCAAGAATCTCCGGCTTTGCATACCGGGGACGGGATACCTGCCTTCTCCTTTCTTTCAGCTCACCCTCTTTTTCAAGGATCCGGTACATGGTGCGCACCGAACAGAGATAGCTCTTCTCATCGAGAAGGGCCGCGTAGATTTCCCTGGGCGCCTTGTCGATGAAACGACCCGCGTGAAGGATATCGAGCACCTCGTTCCGTTCCTCGAAGGAGAGGGATAGCGGAGGAAGACGGCGTGAGGGCTCTTTCTCTCTTGGATGCCGCCACCGGTAAAAGCCCGCACGGGATACGTCGAGGGCGTTGCAGGCCGGCCGGATACCCACTTCACAGGCAAGCGACGCGGTGATGTTCATGACTTCTCCTCGCTGGACCCCTTGAGCAGTTCGGCCACTTTTTTTTGGACATCGATAATCAGCTCCGCCTGTTTGAGCTTATGCGCGAGTTTTTCATTTTCCTTTTCCAGTTCGGTAATACGGCGCACGTGGGGATCCGCCTTTTGCGCAGCAGGTCCTCTCTTCTTAGGAACGAGGCCTTGGGCAACCTGACGCCGCCACGAGGTGAGGCTCGACGAGTAGAGACCTTCCCTGCGCAGAAGGGCTCCGATCTGGCCGGGCTCGGTACAGCTCTCCGCCTCTTTGAGGATACGGAGCTTATACGCCGCAGTGAATTTCCTGCGTACCGTCTTCTCCGGCACCTCCGGATCAGGGACTACCTTCGGGTGTGCCATCACTGAATTCTTCTCTTCCATGATCGTTCTTTCCTTCCCGCCCTCAGAGTCTAAACTATTGGGTGGGAAGTGTCTCACTTATATTGGCACAGAGGGAAAGCCACCCCCTTCCTTGCAATAACCTCTCCATTGACTCAACTGGTCACGCTCTTCGGAAAAGGAAGCCACAAAGAGATTTTTCGACAAGTCATCGAGAATGCGGAGCATAACTGTATATTCAAACATTTTTTCGCACTCTTTCGCACCACCCTCCGCAGTCTTACAGAACATTTCTATCCAGTGATAGAATTCCTTTTTGTCGTTGAGGTGATTGATGCTTGTGGCCCAGATCGTCCTACTCTTGAAGATTCCTATCAGACCGCTTGGGGTTGTGTAATGATATATTGTAGTCGGTTTTTCTTCTCCCATGCTTCAACCTACCCTTACGGCATGAAACTTGTCAATATCCTTTTTATGCCTCTATGGCTTGGCTTAGGGGACCGCCTCGGATTTTCCACAAGCGCGCCCCGCGTGTGTCGGCGGGAGGCCGGGTACGCTCGCCCCTTCGGGGCAGCGAGGGGGACGCCCTTTGGATTTTCACATTTCATCGCCTTGAATAAATACCCATGTTTTTTGCCCTGCGCGCTCCCTTCACCGGCTCCACTTCCACCAGATGCGTAATCATAGCCACCAGTGCTGGTGTTAAGCAAGAAAACCATTCGTCCCGGCTCTTTCAGGAAGTTGTACGCACTTTAGTACACCTGAGTTTTCACATCTGGCTGAACACAGGCTCTCCATCATTACCGCCTCAAACGTGAGGGCATTCCGGCCGTCGGCCACGTGGAAATATAGAATGGCTTATGACAATTTCGCAAAATTTGTCATGGTAAGAGCTTATGAGCATTAGGACTATATAGACCAAAGGGTCTAGGCCGAAGTCACGTCAGCGTTCAACTGAAGATTCTTCACTTGTATTTGTTGCTGGAGCGAGGACAATACATTCTTTACCTTTGCCGTTTCAGCGGCTCCTCTTTCATATGTCTTCTTGATGTCTTCTATTTGTCTCTGAAGCAGAGCGGAGGCCTCTTTGTTGGAGACCCTACCGGATTCAATTAGAGCATTTCGCAGCTTTTCTGCGTCATTCACAAAGTCAGCGAAGGTCTTGTAATGGGAATAGATTGTTTCGGCTTTAATAAGGCTGGAATTGAGCGTCTGAGACCATTTCATCCAAACGTCAATCACTGATTTTAGCCTGGATACGCTAGTGTACTGTCTCAGTAACGGCTTTACAACGGGCCACCTTCTTGACGATATCTTCCGCTTTCTTCGTCCAAACAAAAGGCTTGGGGTTCTCGTTGTAGAGCCGGATGTACTCTTCGATGGCGGCTACCAGTTCCGGCACGCTTTTGAATACTCCCCGACGGATTCTTTTCCGTGTGATTTCTCCAAACCAACGTTCTACCAGATTCAACCAGGATGAGCTTGTGGGTGTGAAGTGAAGGGCAAAGCGAGGATGCTTTTCAAGCCACATTTTCACATTTGGGTGGCCGTGCGTTCCATAATTATCCAGGATCAAGTGAATTGCCAATTTCTGGGGCACTTCCCGGTTGATCTTGCGGAGAAACTTTAGGAATTCCGTGTTCCTGTGCCGGGGATAACAGGAGCCGATAACTTTTCCTTCCAACAGGTTCATCGCAGCAAAAAGACAGGTAGTACCGTTGCGTCGGTAATCGTGCGTCATTGTTCCGCAGCGCCCTTTCTTCATAGGCAGACCCGGTTGCGTCCTATCGAGCGCCTGCACCTGGGTCTTTTCATCGACGCATAGCACCACCGCCTTGTCGGGCGGATTCAGATAGACGCCTACAACATCCGTCAGTTTTTCCACGAATCGCTTGTCTTTGGATAACTTGAAGGTCTCCACGCGGTGCGGCTGCAAGCCATGGGCGTCCCAGATGCGTTGCACGGTCGCATGGCTGACGCCATGAGCCTTTGCCATAGTTCTCGTCGACCAGTGGGTTGAATCGGCAGGCGTTGTATGGAGGGTAGCTTCCACGATGGCATCAACCTTTTTCGGATCGAGTTGCCTTGAACTGGGACCATGAGGAGCATCTTCAGCCAATCCTGAAATGCCTTTCGCTCTAAATCGGTTTGTCCACAACAGAACCGTGGGGCGAGAGGCGTCCAATTCCTTAGCGATGGCGTTATGCGAGAGACCCCTTGCGGCAAGCAGGCAAATACGGGAACGGAGGACTACTCTTTGAGGCGTCTTTTTCGCACGAATCCAAGCTTCCAATGTTCTTTGCTGTTCTTCCGTCATCATGAGCTTATTGGCTGGTTTCCACATGCACCAAGTATAGCACAAGCAAAGGCTATTGTAAATATATTACTGAGACAGTACACTAGCAATGAAGGAATGGTAGTGCTCAATGGCCTCTTTTGGAAATTGTATCAGCAGCTCGTCTGGAATACGAAAAGCAAACGTGTCTTCAAAAAAATGTTCCCCAGCCGGCAACGTGGCTAAGGCCTCTCTAACCTCTTGCGTCAAGCTAAGGCTGCCATTTTTGACGGCTTGGACGATTGCTGCACAAAAGGCATGCCGAATATCGAAGTTTTCATTTACCTTCAGTTGCAACGGAGAGAGCTTCTCCAATACTATTTCCCTAAAGAAAGCCTTCACAGCTATGATATTTGTGATTTTGTTTAGGTATATATACGACAAACGTTCCTCTTTTGCCCTTATGTCGCGAGTTCTGAGGCGTATATTTATCACGTAGTTGAATAATGCCGTGACGCCACAACCTATCAAGCCTGAACCTAGTGCTACCCAACCGAGGTTAGACCCGACACCATTCATTCTCGGCTCACCACTTTTCTGTTTGATGTTTGACGGCCCCTACTTCCAACTTGCATCGGAGAGGGACATCATAAAGTAACCCGATACCGGTTTTGCTCCACACTGGCATACGCTGGCCTCGCCTATTCACCAATACCACTTCGAAGCAGCGGGTGCAAGAAGAAAAATACGGCTATCGACCACAGGAAGTGCGGAATTCGGGGTCACCCTTGAAAAAGGACAAGGCATAACTTTCCCGTTCAAAACATCCCAATTTCCATATCTTCCAACCCTCAAACCTCATTTTGTCCTCGGTCAAGGGGTGACCCCATGTGCTCCCCAACCGCCTTAGTGAAGTTCGTGAAGGGGGCATGGAGCAACTCGACGTAGTCTATCGATTGCCATGAGAACCGGGAGCCTTTGAAATTGCTACGATCCTGTCGTCAAGCTATAGATTCATGGCCCGCCCCTTTGACATCGCGGTGTCAGCTTGTGACGTCTTTTTCGCTCCATGACATGCGTGTGCCAGAAGGCCCTAGATTTGCTCGAAGATCAGCGAGATTATCGGGGGATAGCCGCGATCAGCTCCTTCGGGACGCCCCGCCTCAGTGCAAGGAGATGGCTCTCGATATTTTCACGAGTGACGAAGACGCCGAAGTCGGGCGGTGCCATGCGGCCCGTTCCATCTCGGAAGATGCGTCCGAGCACCATGTCGCCTGTCGCGAACGTAAAGTGCGACAGATCGTAGTAGTTGATGCTGTCCGACGTAACAGTATTTATACCGCTGAAGTCGTAGAAATCGGCTATCTCGACCAACTCGCGCTTGAAGCGGCTGAATTCCTCCAGCCCGCCATCGACAAAAACATTTTTGTAGAGGGGGTTTATGAAGAGGATGAGCTGTATCCGCTTGCGCCGTGCAACATCGGCGAGTGACGCCAGGTCTTGGAGGACGCCCTTCATATTGTCCCCCGAGACCTGGCGATGAGTCGTGAACCTCGGGTCGGCTCGCCAAGCCTCGGGAGCGGTTTCAATGGCCGCGTCAGCCCACGGGGCATAGTTTTGGCCTGTGCCGAACATGTCGTACAAAACGGGCGCTCCCCGCTTTCCACGCGCGATGGCGATGTAACCCTTAACGATTTCTCTTATAATATCGCGGTCGTGGAGGGAGAACAGATTCTTCAGGTAAAAAGGTAGAAGGGGCTGGCCTACCACCGGCGGGTAGGGATGTCTCGACGGCTGCGAGAGGTGGCTTGCGGGGTCGACCCTGAAATCGAAATCGTCGAGGCCGACGAGGATCATACGTAGGGACATACCTTTCTTGAGAAGATATCTGACATTGTCCAGATAATCCCGTGGAAGGCCACCGTTGCAGGTCATGTTGTAGCACCGGTAGCCCCTAATCTTTCGCACGTCGATGGTGTTTACCCTCGATGAGCCGAAGACGAGGCAGTCATAGCGCTCCGGATGGGCCAAGAGGTGCTGGACCTTGATAAAATTCAGGTCCGGTTCAACAAACTGATAACGGAAATCCCTTCGGAACAAGCCGTAAGGGTCGGTCAGGTAGCTAAAGAGCCCGTTGAGGCCTAGGGTGAGCACCATGATCGCCAACGCCCATCTGAACCATTTTCGCTCTTTTTCCATCGCTTCCTTCAATAATTGAAATAGAGGAATTCATTCATACGGAAGAGGCTCAGGATCGCGTAGGCCCCTGCCGCGACCACGAAAAGCGACTTCCACCTGAAATTAAAATCCTCCGCCATCTCGTTCGAGTTCTTGAAGATCAGGCAGACCGCAAGGGCAATGGGGATCCAGATGCATGCGTCGCGACTCCCCATCACGATCTGCTTCCATGGCGCGAACCGCACGCTGGGGCCTGCAAGGAAGCCCATTGCACACGCCAACCCCTCTGGCAGGACAATTCCCCTCGCGCCGCCCATCGCTGAAAGGACCCTGAGGGCATCGCCCATCGTGCGGGCCCGGAAAAGGACCCAAGCCGCGTTCACGAAAGTGAACGTGAGGAGCCAGGCAATAACGATGGGTAGGTGGCGGCCCGTCTTCTTCCAGAGGGAATGGACGACGAGGGCCGCACCGTGAACGAGACCCCAGACAATGAACGTCCAACTCGCACCGTGCCAGGTGCCGCAGATAAGAAAGGTGATCATCAGGTTGAGATAGACCCGGCCGTCTCCGACGCGGCTCCCACCAAGGGGTATATAGACATAGTCCCTGAGAAACCTCCCGAGGGTGATGTGCCAGCGCCTCCAGAAGTCCTGCGGGTCAAGCGCCTTGTAGGGGCTTGCAAAATTGAAGGGCAGCCTGATGTTGAACATCGAGGCCGCGCCGAGCGCCATGTCCGTGTAGCCCGAGAAATCGAAGTAAATTTGAAAAGTATAGCAGAGGGACGTCACCCAGGCATAAAGGAAGTTGAGCTGGCCTGACGCATTGAAGCCCTCGTTCGCCCACTCCCCGAAGTGGTCGGCAAGGACCACCTTCTTGAAAAGGCCGATAGAGAGGAGGTAGAGTCCGACGGAAAGGTTCCGATAGCTTATCGACCTCGCACCACGAGCCAACTGCGGTGTCACCTCTCCGTACCTGACGATCGGCCCCGAGAGGATGTAGGTGAAAAGAGTGCCGAAAAGACTGAAGTCGAGAAAATCCCTTCTCTCCTCGGGGTTTCGCGCGCAATCGACGACATAGGCTATCTGAATGAAGGTGATGAAGCTGATCCCTAGTGTACTGTCTCAGTAACGGCTTTACAACGGGCCACCTTCTTGACGATATCTTCCGCTTTCTTCGTCCAAACAAAAGGCTTGGGGTTCTCGTTGTAGAGCCGGATGTACTCTTCGATGGCGGCTACCAGTTCCGGCACGCTTTTGAATACTCCCCGACGGATTCTTTTCCGTGTGATTTCTCCAAACCAACGTTCTACCAGATTCAACCAGGATGAGCTTGTGGGTGTGAAGTGAAGGGCAAAGCGAGGATGCTTTTCAAGCCACATTTTCACATTTGGGTGGCCGTGCGTTCCATAATTATCCAGGATCAAGTGAATTGCCAATTTCTGGGGCACTTCCCGGTTGATCTTGCGGAGAAACTTTAGGAATTCCGTGTTCCTGTGCCGGGGATAACAGGAGCCGATAACTTTTCCTTCCAACAGGTTCATCGCAGCAAAAAGACAGGTAGTACCGTTGCGTCGGTAATCGTGCGTCATTGTTCCGCAGCGCCCTTTCTTCATAGGCAGACCCGGTTGCGTCCTATCGAGCGCCTGCACCTGGGTCTTTTCATCGACGCATAGCACCACCGCCTTGTCGGGCGGATTCAGATAGACGCCTACAACATCCGTCAGTTTTTCCACGAATCGCTTGTCTTTGGATAACTTGAAGGTCTCCACGCGGTGCGGCTGCAAGCCATGGGCGTCCCAGATGCGTTGCACGGTCGCATGGCTGACGCCATGAGCCTTTGCCATAGTTCTCGTCGACCAGTGGGTTGAATCGGCAGGCGTTGTATGGAGGGTAGCTTCCACGATGGCATCAACCTTTTTCGGATCGAGTTGCCTTGAACTGGGACCATGAGGAGCATCTTCAGCCAATCCTGAAATGCCTTTCGCTCTAAATCGGTTTGTCCACAACAGAACCGTGGGGCGAGAGGCGTCCAATTCCTTAGCGATGGCGTTATGCGAGAGACCCCTTGCGGCAAGCAGGCAAATACGGGAACGGAGGACTACTCTTTGAGGCGTCTTTTTCGCACGAATCCAAGCTTCCAATGTTCTTTGCTGTTCTTCCGTCATCATGAGCTTATTGGCTGGTTTCCACATGCACCAAGTATAGCACAAGCAAAGGCTATTGTAAATATATTACTGAGACAGTACACTAGGGGCAGGGCAACCGAATGGTGGGGCAAGACCGTGCCGAAAAGGGACTTGATATTCGTAACCACGAAATCGAAGTACTTGTAGTAGCCAAGAAGGGCGACGTTCGCCACTATGCCAAAGACGAGAAGGCCCTGGCGCTTCCCCGTCTGATCCTGAAACAGGCTATGGAGGGCGGCCCCGATCGCGAAGTTAAAGAGGACGGACCCCGATAGGAAAAGGACGAACCGTGGCTCTCCATAGGCATAGAAAAAGAGGGATGCCCCGATGAGCCAGAGCTTCGACACGTACTGTCGATGGACCCATCGGTCGAGGGATAGATAGACGATGAGTGTCAACGGCAGGAAGAGAAGAAGATATATGTGAGAATTGAAGAGCATGGTCTATCCTGTCCTCCCGGCAGGGAAGGAGATTATACTTAAGCTGCCCATGGCAGCTGATAGGAGGGCCGCCATAAGGAGGCAAGCGGTCCGGCGAGACACCGTCCCCGCCGCGATGGGACGGTGCATCTTGATGGGATGTTGCCGGTCCTCTTCGACGTCCATGAGGTCGTTGAACACGTAAACCCCGCTCGCCATGAGGCAGAACACGACGAACACCACGAAGGTCCTCGCGAGGCTGCCCATGTTCGTGATGCTCCCCACGAAAAAGAGGGGCAGGAAAATAAACCCGTTCTTCGCCCACTGCTTGGGTCGGAAAAGGGAAGCGACCGCATCCATACGGGCCTAAAAATATCATATTTCTCTCGATCGCGGTAGAGAATTCTCCTCATCTGGCAAGGGGCGCGACCCTTCGCCTGTCCGGGGACGACTTATGACGCAGCTACGAATTTTGGAGTTTCCCGATTTCAGGGAGAGAAGGGGACGTTCTTAAGCAAGGATTCCTGAGAAGTAACTCCCCACAAAACAGTATTGTATTCAATTACAGGGGAATTAGGGGTCAGCCCTTGACTGTGGACAAGGCATAACTTTCCCGTTCAAAACAACCCAATTTCCATATCTTCCAATCCTCAAACCTCATTCTGTCCTTTGTCAAGGGCTGACCCCGATCGTGCGCCCAATGTTGAAAAATAAAAGGTTCGACAAGATCCTGGACGTTAACGGTTATTTAACCGTACCGTGGTCCCTGTATCTATTTTCAGGTCTGTAACCACACTATTCTGGAAATATACATCTACAACCGTCTTATCGCTCTTCCATTCCGTCCCCGCTCCCAGTGTGTGAGTAAGCACTCCCAAGGGAGTAACATTTTTCTGGGGGGGCTGGGGGTCAAATCTTTATCCTTGACTTAAGCCACCCTCGCGGCCCATCTGTGTCTCCTCCACTATTATCATGTGAAAGCGAATTGGGAAGGGCGAAAGGGACGCTGTTTCCCAACGTTCCTAAAATCCGTATTCCCCCCTCTTCACTGTAACCCCTCCATCAAACCCCTGTAAGTTGCGGATTACCCTTTATACTCTGGCATAAATCCGGAGCCATTCCAAGCGATACTTTTTGACTGAAAGCGTTGCTCCTAGATTTTGTCTTTTAATGCCATAACTGACATGTCAATGGTGAAGGCAGGAAAAGCAAAAACGGGCAGCGTCATTTACTGACCCTGCCCGCGGTGTTTGGCGAATAACGCCTACTTCTTGAAACGTCTCCTTATTGCTGCAAGACCCGCAAGGCCTGGACCGAAAAGCAGGAAAGCGCTGGGAAGCGGTACTGCCGCTGCACTCACGTTACCGACGACCGGCCCGTAGTAAGTTCCTCCTACCGCCGCATCCCCACTGGCAAAAGTGAGAGTCGTCGATGTTCCTGTTGCCGTGAAGACGAAGGATTCAGCCCGGTACAGCATGTTTCCTTCGCTATTGCTTGCGCTGAGCGTATAAGTATAGTTTTGAGAATTGCTTGCCGCGGAGACCGTAAGTAACTTGACAGTGGGTCCGCCGTCCGGGTTGCCCGAGAGGTCGAAGGTCACCTTGTACGTTGCCCCTACACTCGTGCCGAACGTCTGACTTATTGCTCCACCAACCGAAGACCCGTCGAGGTCGATGCTTCCCTGTCCGGCCACGGGGGCTTGCCAGTAAGTACCGACCCAGTCGACGCTGCTCGCGGTGACCGACCATCCGGGAATTGCCGTGGATGGCGCGTATAATGTCGTAAAACCTGGACCACCAGTTTGGAGGGGCGTAAAGCCTCCGTTGGTAATAAGGTCTGCCCGTGCCTGTGCCGCGCCGAAGGCGCACAACATGAGAACTAGAACAACCGCCATCAAAGTCTTTGCCATATAGAGCCTCCTCTTCAATAGTCTTTTCAGGCGGCCCGGCTGTCTCGCTCATGTATGTTCCTTCATGACCTAATTGAGACCCGTTAGCTTTCCGCCCCATCCTCACGGATGGTTTGGCTTTATCTGTCGGCATAGTGTAATACAAAATATCACATCATGTCAAGAAAAAACTAACTGCGGAATTCGGGGTAAACATTAGGGACATCCTATATCCCTCCTGTCAAGCACAAAGTTCGTTCATAACAATTCCAACGGGTAGCAGTATCGGCCTTTGTCACGACGCACTTCTCCTGTCGGCTCCACGTAAGGGCCTTCCCATATGGTCGGCGAGTCTCTCACTTATTAGGGGGGGGTCACGGGCTCGAAAGACAGGAGCTATTTTCAACACAATTTCACCTTGACTTGCCTGGGGCTTGTGACTTATATTCCATAATAGGGCTGACCACAACGGTAGCACGCAAGCTATGCTGTGCACTTCGAACGCCTTTGTGGGAAAGGAGGCCCCCAACGCACTGTATTAACGTAGGCAAAAAGAACTTCGCCAACATTGTGCTTTGCTACGAGAACTGGGGTACAGGACGGCCCATTGTCTTCTGCCACGCGTATCATCTGTGTGGACGATGACGTTCCATTAAAGAACACAACGTGGAGACCACAATGCATCCGCAACGCAGCTCAAATCTGATTCACTTACTCACACCGAATCAAATGAGTCCGCAAAGGGTACAACCTCAACGAGCCGGACATTTTCTTGCGCAAGGGTTGCTCGCCCTACTTCTCATTGTTGCCTGTGCTGTGCCGCTCATGGCCGCAGCGATCCAACTGCCGGCGATTGTTGAACCCGCCAGCCAAGAGCACCACGTCGGCAAACTTATATTTGTTGAATTGGTAACGCCGGACCTCGCCGGCGCCAAGCGGTTCTATGGGGGACTCTTTGGCTGGACATTTCGCGACATTCAGGCCGGTGGGATAAAGTACAGCGAAGCATTTCTCGACGGTCATCCGGTCGCAGGACTGATTCACAAGCATGTACCCGCGAGCGAGCATCGACAGCCGGCGTGGCTGAGTTTCTTCGCCGTGGCCGATGTCAACGCAGCAAAAAAGCTTGCTTTGCAAAATGGCGCGAAGCTGCTGTTCGAGCCGCATAGCATTCCCGACCGTGGCCGGGAAGCACTCTTCGCGGATCCGCAGGGAGCTGTTTTTGCGGTCCTTGCTTCCAGTAGCGGTGATCTGCCTGATGTTCTGGCCGCACCCGGAGAATGGATTTGGGTTTCGTTAATCACGAGCGATCCGGACACCGCCGCTGGTTTCTACCAGAAACTATTCGACTACGAAGTCTTCGAGTTGCCCGCGAGCGAGGGTGCCCAACATCTCTTGCTCGCGTCTGACAACTATGCCCGTGCGAGCGTGAATACACTGCCAGTGAATAGGCCCAAGGCCCATCCCCACTGGCTCAATTATGTGCGCGTCGAAGATACGGTCAAGATGGCTGCAAAGGTCGTAGCGCTCGGTGGCCGTGTGCTGGTCGAGCCTCGGATTGATCGCCACGGCGGCAAAGTCGCGGTAGTTGCCGACCCTTTGGGGGCACCCTTCGGATTGCTCGAATGGCCGGACACTGAGAGTAAAGAGGTGCCCAAGTGAATATCTCACTCTTACGCCGGTTAGCGCTCGTCTTCGCGGGCTGTACGTTGACGGTCCTGTTGTTCGGCTGTGTCTTTCCCGGTGGCGGATACGAATACGACGATGATGGGGGCATTGGGGCGGTTTACTATGCACCCTACGGTGTTGACTACGGAGGCTGGGGACCGGGCTACCACGTGGCGCCGTATCGCGGCGGTGACCATCGTCCGACCGGTGGAGGTGACCGCGCGTCTGCGCGCGCTTACAGATCGGCACCTGCTTCCCACTCGACGCCGTCTATTCCGTCGAGGTCGCGTTCGCGATCACGTTGAAGCGCAGCCCGACAAAGATCTCTCTTATTTTGGGGTCATTAATCTCGGGAACGATTCTGCCCGATTAATGAAATCGTGAACCTGCCTGAGATCGAGCTTGGCTGGCCTCGTCCACCTTACCAGGATTGTACCTCCTTCTTCAAGTCTTCAGCGGAGACCGTTTCTCCCCGTCCGGAAGCCTCTCGACCTTTGTTAATCTTGTCAATGACGTAAAGTTCATACATCATTTCATCAACGCTGGCCGTTTCGGGTAGCCTTGAGATGGCGTCGATTGCTTCTTGCTTCAACGTCTGCATAGAACACCTCCTCCTGCATACTGCCTTTCATATGAGTATACAGAGTAATTAGTGAGGAGTCATTAGTCAGGGGACCTTTGGGAGGTTCTTCAGCAAGGGGCAGCGAGGGGGACAACCGTAGGCAAGTCAATAACTCCGACCCCCGGAAAGCCATGCCCTATCACGAATAGCTCACGCTCCCCCGTCACAGCAATCATTATGGAAAGACAGAACGCTCTCGAGGACAATGTTTCAGCGGCCCCTGCCGGTCAGGACACCGTGTCATTAAGATAGTCCACAAAGGGCTTCATCACCCGGAAGGTGTCAATAAGCCGGTCCGCAAAGTCATCGGCGCATACCGCTTGGTCTGAAAACGAACGGGCAACGTAGACTTGCTTGAGCTTCAGTATTTCGATAGCGGGGTGATCTTTTGCATACCCTTGGGGGGCTTTCGCGAGTTTCTCGCCCTTCAGGGCGCCGAAGGTCTGCGAGAACTCCTGATCTTCGACGATGGCGAGAATCGTCTGAGGGTCACGGTCGACGGCGCGACGGAACACGGCCAGTTGCCCGGATTTCGGTTCCCAGAGCCCACCTGCCGCCATCGTATCACCGGGGTCTATGCGAAGGCCGTACCCGGAGCGTCCCGACTTCTTTCCTCCCGATGCGATTAGCGCCGCCATCCATCTATTGTAAGGTGTCTTGTCTCTGGAGAAACGGATGTCCCGGTAGATCCGCATGACGCAGTCCTTGGCCGTGAGGCCGGTGAGATCATCTTCAGAGGCGGATAAGCGATGGATCAGCTCATCGACGAACCCTTCGAAGATTGACCTCGCCTTTTCGTAGACCGCTTTGTGTTTCGCAAACCAAGCCCTGTCATTATTGACCGCGAGACCCGACAGGAAGTCCAACACATACCCGAGATCGAAAGAGGACATTTGAAAACCTCCGGACGCTGATTTTGTGAGGCATGAGAACCTTCAAGGCTGCGGATTCCCGTTTATACTATTGCATGGATCTGCAGTAGTTTAAAGTGAATATAGGGACCTCGGGGCCGTTCTTCAGCAAGTAAATAACAGCCATGCCCTGCGGGCACCCGTGAATCATGAAAATAGCCTGGCTATTTTCTGGGTAACTCCGACCCCGGAAAGAAAAAAGGGACGGGCTGCGGAATGACAATTGCTTTCGCATAGTAGCTGGTATATATTAAGAGATATATACCGGAGAGGATGGTGGATTATGCACACGGCCAAGATATTCACGAATGGCAAGAGCCAGGCAGTGAGACTGCCGAAGGAGTTTCGACTGGAAGGAGATGAGGTCTACGTCAACAAAGTAGGGGGCGCCGTGATCCTGTTTCCGAAAGAGAACCCATGGGCGCCGTTTTTCGAGAGCCTCAGCCGCTTCTCTGATGACTTCATGATGGAGCGAGAGCAGCCTCCCGCGGAACAGAGGGAATTTTGATGCGCTTCATGCTCGACACGAACATCTGCATCTATGTAATCAAAAAGAATCCCCCACAGGCGGCAGAACGAGTCCGGGCTCTGAGGCCGTTCGAGATCGGGATCTCCTCGGTGACGCTTGCAGAACTGGAGTACGGTGTTGCAAAGAGCGGGAGGCCCGAGCAGAACAAAGAAGCTCTGACTAGTTTTCTCGCTCCCCTTGAAATAGCTCCATTCGACGATTTTGCCGCTATTTGTTACGGGGAGATCAGGACACATCTGGAGAGAAGCGGTCTATCCATAGGAGCTATGGATCTGATGATCGCCTCACACGCGAGAAGCCTCGACGTGGTTCTTGTAAGCAACAATCTGAGAGAATCTCAGAGAGTACCGGGCCTCAAGGTGGAAAACTGGGTGTGAGCCGATAGGAGCGGAATTCGGGGTCACCCTTGACAAAGGACAAGGCATAACTTTCCCGTTCAAAACAACCCAATTTCCATATCTTCCAATCCTCAAACCTCATTCTATCCTTTGTCAAGGGTGACCCCGCCTCTTTCCTTACTCACAGCCCGCGCCCGTTCACGCCGGCGGCCAGTAGACGCTGCTTGAGATTCTCGTTCGAGTAAGTAACATTGAAATTGCTACTGCAAAACCCGCCGCCGCACCGTTCGGACGACGTGCCGTAACTCAACCTTATTGTGACAGTATCAGAGGTACCGGGAGCCTGAAGTCCCTGCCATACACCGTAGTTAGGCCCCGATTGCGTTGGCGAGCCGTATTTGGACTGAATGACGGCTAAGAATTGCTGATATGCACGTGCTTCCAAATTACCGACACCGTCCTCATGATGAAAATCGAAGTTGCCGCTGTAAAAGGTGTTGTTAATAAACCAAAATCTCGCATGGCCGCCAGCTCCGGCGAGAGTGCCATAATAAGAAAACACGCGGCTCCCATCGTTTATGACGTAATAGTGAGTAGTGTCTCCCTCCGAGCTGAACCCTTGCTGCGCCATCGCCTGATCGACTTGGGGCTTGCTGGCTCCCCACGGCACACTGGCAAAACCGTCCGGTCCTGCTGCATATCCAGAAAAAGGACAACTGACGACGAGAAGGCAAAATAGAGCCAAGAGCATGAAAACGTCTCGTTTCATGCTACCCATGGATGCCAACGCTGCAAGACCTATTTTTTCCATGGTGTGTCCTCCCTGTAGTATTTTGTGGTGCTTCGTGCCTCCATACTACCAAGAACGGGACACAGTAAACAAGATATTTCTTGCCCCACTATTTGCTTGGAGCGTACTCCCGGAAGCGCTCAGAGGAGGAAGCCGGGCCGCACACATTTCACGTCTCAGATCAGGGCTTGCCTTCACTCTGGTAAGAGAACTGGGTATCTCGTATGCAGAAATTGGACGGCAGCTGGGCGTTAGCACTGCAGCTCAGTTCATTGCCCCTGCTCCGCGTCGGCCATAGGGAGGTAGATGCAGAAAGTGGTGCCGGCGCCGACCTCACTCACCACCTCTATCCTGCCTTTATGCTCCTTGATGATGTCGTAAGCGATGGAAAGGCCGAGGCCCGTCCCGCCCTGGTGTCTCTTCGTCGTGAAAAAGGGATTGAAGACTTGGCCTATCGTCTTTTCGTCCATGCCCTTGCCGTTGTCTTTCACCCTGACGACCACATCTTTTCCATCGAAGAGCGTCGACACCTTTATTGCCCCCCTGGGCTTGTCGATCCCCTGGGAGGCGTTTATCAGGATGTTGAGGATCACCTGCTGCAGCTTCTGGGAGTTGCCCATGACCGTAGGTAGGTTCTCGTCGAGGCTGACCTTCACGTCTGCATTGCGCCTGATCTGGTTGTCGACGAGCCTGAGGCAGCTTTGCGCGACGGTGTTCAGGTTGACCGTCTCGTTCAGGAACCCCTCGTCCCGCTTACCGAATTTCCGCAGCCCGTCGACGATCCCCTTGATTCGGTTCGCGCCTTCGACCATGTCGTCGATGAGGACCGGGATGTTCTTCCTGAAGACCTCGTAGCCGAGGCGCGCGACCTTCATGTCGGGATGGGCCTTGTAGTGGCCGTCCAGGATGGGGAAGATGTCGTGCATCGCCTCCTGGACAATGAAGAGGTTGCCGCGGATAAACGTGTTCGGGTTGTTGATCTCGTGGCCGATCCCGGAGACGAGCTGCCCGAGGGAGGCGAGCTTGTCCGCCTGGAGGAGCTGGCGCTCCATGTTCTTTTCCTTCGTGATGAGTCTCGATATTTCCAGGATGCCCGTGATCAGGCCCTCCGCGTCGAAGATCGGGTACGCCTGGAGCAGGTAGTATTCGTCGTCGACGACCTTCTCGGCTGACGCATACGTCCTCTCTCTGAAGACCCTCTCGGCCAGGCAGTCCTGGCACCGCTCTTCCTGGCCGAAGATCTTCTTATAGCACTTTCCCCTGTTGCCGATCTGCTTCTGGTTGGACATCAGTATGTTGAAGTCAGGATCGATCACGGCGACAGTGTCCGTAATGGCCTTGAAGAGCGTCTGGAGCCTCCTCTTGTGCTCCTTCAGCTTCTCGGTCATGGCGGTTAGCTCCTGGTTCTTCTTCATGAGGAGGTTCTTCTGGTTCTCGATGTCGGTTGTGCGGTCGCAGACGTTTTTCTCCAAGCTCTCGTTCTGTAACATCAGCTGTTTTTCCAAAGCCTTCCGCAAGCTAATGTTTTTGTAGGCCGACTCTACGCAATGCTCGCCTTCGATGTCGACGAGCGTGTGGGAGGCAAGGACGGGGACGGTCTTTCCGAACCGGTCGAGGAGGTTGAGTTCCATTCCATCAATGCCGCCGTCTTCGAAGAGCTTCTGGTAGATGACGGCCCTCACCTCCGGCTTCTCGTAAAGCCTGTCCCTCACGAAGTTGAGCTCGACGGAGCCGTCCGCCGGATAATCGAGGAGCCTGTAAAAAGCGGGATTTGCCTCTATGATGTCGCCGTTGTAGTGTGATATGAGGAGAGGCGTGGGGGCCTTCTCAAAGAGGTCCTTGTATCTCCGATCCGCAAGACCCGGAGAGGGCGAACTGTACGCATGCTGCCTAAGCCCGGTCTCGCGGCGTTCCAGCACCCTCGACACTACTTGGGCCACAGCTCTGACAAGCTCCTCCTCTTCCCGAAGGAGCTCGGCGCCATCGGGGCACCAGACACTGATCCTCCCCCTCTTCTCCTCTTCGACCGTGACATCGACACTAAAATCGGCGTCCTTTCCCCTGACGATAGGCCCGCTCGATCTTTCTGACTGGTCTATCCTAACGGTTGTTCGGGTCATCTCCGGTTGCTGCAGGCCCTGCCTCACACATTCGGCGGTGTTCTCCAGTATCTCAGCGAGATCGCTCTGCGAGCCAATCTCCTGCGATATGCGGTAGATGTATTTTAGCACCTGCTCCCATTTCTTTAAGTTCCTTTCGAGGTTTTTCCGGTCCAGGTCTGCCATGTGCCTTTTCCTCCCAAGCGTATGCCATAATATATCACATATAGATCAGAGCGGCGGTCCGGTACAAACAATTTAGGGCTGCTCAGTCCGTTAATCAAAGCGGCGGCGGCAATAACCCTTCCTTTATCGGCCACCGCCTGGACTGCCGGTTGAAAGGCTGCATTGCTTGAAAAGACCTTCGCAGCTCTCTTTCAGGAAGACATGGGTGAAGCCCGCACCTACAAGGATGGAGCATTAGCACTTCTGGTGTATCGAGGATTATTGGGAGGAGAGAAAGCAAGTCACGTTAGTCAATGTCCCTAACTACCCCTCGCTACTTCAGCGTGAAGTCGACACGGCTTGCCTTGATCTTCTCCTTCTTTTCCGGTGCAAGGGATTTCGGTTCGAGCATGAATACCCTTTCAGGTTCCACCTTGCCTGATTTCAGGATAACATCTTTCACGTTCATGGCCCTCATGGAGGCGAGGGTCCTCAAGTCCCCCTCTTTGACCTCGGTATGGGTCAACATAAGCTTTTCCATTTCGGGAACGGGAATATCTTTTGTCATGCCGATAAAGTTTTTCGGCTTGGGGAATTTCTCTGCTTTATAGGCCATTTTCAGGTATTTTGCGTAGTCGGCAGGCTCAATCTTCACCTCATCCACAGGCACCGCAGGCTGTCCTTTCTTCGCCATTTCCTTCAGCTTCTGCACCTTTATTTTCCTATTGAAGAGAAGCTGCTTTAATCCTTCCCTGTCCTTTTCCATGTCCACGTGCCCGTCGATATCCAATTTGAGGGAGGGACGGTCCTGGAGTGCCTTCGAGACGGTATCAAGCTTTTTCGAATTGGGTTCCGTAATGACCGTGCTTCCATAGTCGAACTCTATATAGCTCAGCTCTTCCCCGCCTCCGAACACGGCCCCCAGGAGCGCAAAAGGCGAGGTAGCGGCTTTCGCGATCAGGTTAACGATGATGTGTACAATAATGTGCCAGACGCTGAATTTGGGGTCCTTCAGACTTCCCGTAACAGGAAGCTCCAGCTTGATCTCTCCCTTCCTGTCTTTCAAGAGAGCGACGGCCAGCCTGACGGGCAAGTGGGTTGCCTGAGGGCTTTCAACTTTGTCGCCGAAGTTGAACTGATCGATGAGGATGCTGTTTTGAGAATCGAGTTTCCCCTTAGAGATCAAATATTTTACATCAACTGAGAGCTTACCTTTCTCGATGGTATAGCCTGCATATTTGTCGGAGTAAGGGGTTGCGGGGCTTAGGTCCAGGTCCTTGATGCGGGCCTTTAAGTCCACAAAGAGGTCGTCCCTCAAAGGATTGATCTTGCCTGTGATCTCAAGAGGGGCATAGTCATTGAGTTTACCAAGAAGCTCGACATCCGCTGTTGTGTTTTGCTCGGCAGAGAGCCCTGACACTCTTCCCCCAATCTCCGAGAGACGTGTCGAAAATTCCGGTTTGACCGATTTATCTTCAAAGTCTATCCTTCCTCCCTGGAGGGTGACTTGATCGATCTTGATCTTGTTGGGAGGCTCTTTTTCCCGGGGAGAGACTGCTGCTGTCTCCTGACGAGCAGGACCCGGCGTCTTCTCCGTTTCCGGTTCCTCGGGCGTCAGTACCTCCTGGAGATTGATTTTCCCTTGAGGGTTGACCAGCACGAGGGCGTAAAAATTGGTCAAAGAGACGCCTTTGATGTCAATAGAAAGGGGTGCGTATGCGACATTCAGATCGCTTAACGAGAGAGATTCGAGCTTCAGAAGGTCCTCTCCGCTCAGTTTATCGATCGAAGAAAAATTGGCGACCGTTGCCTTCCCCTTATAGGTGGCCCTCATCTGCTCTTTTTTGGCGGAGGTGAGGGAAAGCGTTCCATTGGTGGAAATAGCCCCTCCGGTCACTGTCATCCTTACCTTATGCGTGAAATAGGGTTGGAAAGGAGCAACTTCAATGCCCTTCAGCCCTAAGGTTAAGTTTGCGGAAAGGGGTTCTATGCCGACGGTTCCTGTAACAGAGACGGTTCCTTTCTTATTCAAGAGGAGCGACAGGCCGATTTTTCCTTTACTGTTCTTCGCAGTTGAAATGTTCTCTCCCTTTAACCTCAGGTTTTGCGCAATCAAAGTGACCGGCTCCGGAGCCGTCCGGTCATTGACTCGAATAGTATACTTGTCGACCAGCATCTGTTTTAAGGAGATAAGCCAGGGTTTCTCAGGCTTAACAGGTGTCTTGCCGGCTTTTGATATTTTCGGCGGCTTTTCAGCCGCCGATGCAGGCGGGGTGAGGGTGAGGAGATTCACGTCGCCGTTGTTTGACCGCTTGACGAGAAGTTCACCTTTCTCCGTGGAGAGGCTTCCAAGTGTAAGCTCTCTCTTTGTGAGATTCAATTCCGCCTCTTTGATCGAGAGATGTGGAACCTTAACAAAGTCTCCCTTCTCCGCCGCTGCCTTGAGACGAAGGGCGTTGAGCGTCAGAGAAATCCCCGAAAGGCCGACCTCCGGTTCCTTTTGCCCCTTCGCATATCTGTAGCGAGCCGAAAGGTCAATCCGGCCATCTTCAATATCGAAGAGAACGCTATCCTTATAGAAAGGGCTGTACTTCCTGAGAGGAACAGAGGTGATCTCACACGTGCCTTCGGACCCAAGAGGGTCCAGGGCGAACTCACCCCCAACCTTGACCGCCTCGCCGGCTTCGGTGCTGAGGGAGAGGGCATAGGCTGATTTCTTATCCTTACCGTTGCTGAAATGCTCTACCTTGAGGTTGATCGGGTCCACACGCGTTTTGAATGGTGCGCTTCCGGAGAGGTCGGAAAAAGAGACTATTCCTCCTGCCAGTCGTACTTCATCTATGTCCAGGGATAAGGGCGCTGCACCTTCCGTTTTCTTTGGGGCAGGCTCGGGCAGAAGAGATTGGATATTGAGAGCGCCCTTTTTGTCGCGATGGATTTCAACCTCGGGCGACTGAAGGGACACTTTTGACAAATGGACGATTTTGGAGAGGGGCTCCGACGGGGCAATGGAGACATCGAGAAGGGGGAGCCTGAAGAAAGGCTTATCCTTTTCGTCATTCACGGCGATGTTTTTCAGGGAGACCGTTCCCGCGACCGTGAGAGAAGGCTTCTTTTCTTTTGTTTCGAGAAAAGAGACCTTTGCCGCTGTATCCATGGTGGCCGAGACAACTTTAAAACGCATTTTCATGGGGACGTAGGCAAGATAGTAGGGGATATTGATATCCTTGATATTAACGTCAATAGAGGTTTCAAGGGAATCGGCGAAGGGCTTTGTCTTTCCCTGGAGGGCGTAGAGAGCGCCGTCAATCTTGGCCGAAAAATGAGGCCGGACGTATCTTTGAACGTAGGAGGGGATATTCGACAGGAAGGGGATGCCGATCTTCAATTCTCTGATCGTATGTTTTTCCTTTTCAGGCTGGTCCAAAAAATCGATGCTCCCCTTTTCTATGCTGATGTTGTTCAGAGAGAACCTCAGCGGCTTGGGCTTTTCCGTTGGGGTCGGCCCCTTCTTCTCCAGGAGATCGGAGAAATTATAGGAGAGGTCCTGGTTACGTACGATCCTTATGTAGGGCCCGGTGACCCGAACTTCTTTAAGGATCAGGACCATCCTGAGAGCGGAGAGGCTCTGGAGGCTCACAAATATCTCATCACAGGAGAGGAATGTCTCGGCACTCGCCCGATCTTTGACCAGAAGTCCTCCTACCGTTACGGAAAGCGTATATGGGTTGGTCTTGATCCGGTTGATGGTCACTTCCCGAACGAGATTCTTGGAAAGCTCTTTAGTCAAAATGGATTTCAGTACGGGAGGCAGCACAAAAAACCCCGCGAGGGTGAAGACGGCAAAGAAGATGAGGAGTCCGATAAGAATCCCCTTTGCGTGCGGTCTTACCTTATTTTCATAAATCCCCACCAGTTTCTTTACCATGCCTCACCCCCGGTTCTTTTTCACTTTGCGGGCACACCTAAACCTTGGAGGATCTCACGCATATGGTCGATGTGGAATTGCACGTGAAACCCTCCCAAGCCCCCGATAAGTTGTTCCAGTGTCGGATACTCCCCCAAGGGCGAGTCTTTGAGCATGGGAATATGCGCTTTTCTGTCGAGCTGTTCCCCGGACAGGCCCTCCGCAAACCTGGAGATACCCTCGTATTCCCTCTCGACTTCTGAAAGGAGTTGAGCAAAGGTCATCGAGGCACGCTTCTCGGAGAAGAAAGGGTCCCCTGACTTGGTGTCCAGGTTAGGGGCCTCCTGGTCGAGAAACGCCTGAAGGAGCGGTATATGGCCTCTTCCTTCGGGCCCCGAGAGGTGCGAAAGTATTTGCTTGGGAGACCATCGTCCCTCGGGCGCACGGGTTGCCGTGTTCTCGTCAAGCCCTTCGCACACTTCCTTCAGTTCTGCAATCTTCCGGCGGATACCTTGAGCCAATTGATTCCCTGTTAAAGTTGCCATGTCTTCTCCCCCTTGTTGCTTTTTTCCATAACTATCATTCCATATTTATCCTCGCATCCGCCGCCGCTCGCTCCACCTCTGCGTAATCACGTAAAACACCGGCACGAAGGGGATCGCCAGCAGCGTCGACGAAAGCATGCCCCCGAACACCACGGTACCTATCGCCCTCTGGCTCGCCGCGCCCGCACCGTTGGCAAGGAGCAGAGGCGCCACGCCCAGGATAAAGGCAAACGACGTCATCACGATGGGGCGGAACCGGCGGCTCGTCGCCTCGATGGCGGCCTCCGCGATGGGCATTCCCTCCCGCCGCAGGTCCCGCGCGAACTCCACGATAAGTATGGCGTTCTTGCTCGCCAGGGCAATCATGAGCACCAGCCCGATCTGCGTATAGAGGTTGTTGTCGTAGCTTCTCAGCATCATGGCCACGAGCACGCCCACGAGCGCCATGGGGACCGCGAGGATAACGGCGGCCGGCGATGTCCAGCTTTCGTAGAGCGCTGCCAGCACCATGAACACGAGGGTAACGGAAAGGGCATAAATGAAGTACGCCTGGTGGCCCACCCTTTTTTCCTGATAGCTCGTGGCCGTCCAGTCATAGCCGATGCCCTGGGGCAAAACTTGCGCGGCCAGCCGCTCCATCTCGGCGAGGGCCTGGCCGGAGCTGTATCCAGGAGCCGCGGAGCCAAAAATGGGGGCCGCGGGGTAATAGTTGTAGCGGGTGATCAGTTCCGCGCCTTCCGTGCGCCTCACGTCGAGGAGGCTCCCCAGGGGGACCATATCGCCCTGGTTATTCCTGGTGTAAAGGTTTCTGATGTCTTCCGGCGCCATCCGGTAGCGCTCGTTGGCCTGAATGTACACCTGGTATATCTGATTGAACTTGTTAAAGAGGTTGACGAAGGACGAGCCCAGGTAGCCCTGCAGCGTCTGGAAGATGTTTCCTAGGGGCACCTGAAGGGACTGCGCCTTTGTCCTGTCGATATCGAGGTAAAGCTGGGGGCTGTGGACATCGAACGTGGTGGCAAGACCGCCGAGGCCCGGCCGGGAACGAGCGGCCCGGATCAGTCCATCGGCCGCGTTCTGGAGGCCGAGGAGGTCGTTACCCTTCCGGTCCTCCACCATCATCTGAAAACCTCCGGACTGGCCCAGCCCCCTGATGGGGGGAGGGATCACGACAAAGGCAATCGCATCTTTGATGGCGGAAAGGTCACGGTTGAGGCCGGAGACCATCCTCTCCTGGGTAAGGCCCTTTCCGCTGCGTGTGCTCCATCCGTCGTAGACGACGAAGACACTGATGACGTTGGTCACGTTTGCCGCGTCCAGCAGAGAAAAACCGCCGATATTGACCCAGCTGTCGATACCCGGGGTCTTCCTCAGAATAGTCTCGATCTGGTCCGATACCCGTTTTACCCGGGGCTGGGAAGAGGCGTCGGGCAGGCGGGCCAGGAGGATGGCGTATCCCTGGTCCTCGGTGGGGAGAAAGCCGGTGGGACGCGCCACGAACTGCCAGGCCGCGACGCCTATGATCAGGGCAAACGCGGCTAGGCTCATCCCCGGATGGCGCACCATCCGGCCCACGACCCCCATATAAGGCCGCTTCGTTGCCTCGTACGCCCTGTTGAAGCCGCGGTAGAACCAGCCGGGCTGCTTAGTCCCCCTCGGGCGGAGCCACAGGGCGCATTGGGCAGGTTTCAGGGTGAGGGCGTTGATTGCGCTGATGACGGCGGTTGCGGCAATGACGAGGGCGAACTGGCGGAAGATCTGTCCCGTGATGCCCGGCAGGAAAGCGGCCGGCAGGAAGACCGATACCAGCGCCATGGTAATGCCCATGACAGGCCCCGTCAGCTCGCTCATGGCCTTGATGGCCGCGTCCTTCGGAGACAAGCCTCTCTCGATGTAATAGGAGCTGCCTTCCACGATCACGATGGCGTCGTCCACCACTATGCCTATGGCGAGGACAAGGGCGAAGAGGGTCATCAGGTTGATGCTGAAGCCGAGGGCGATCATGGCGGCGAAGGCGCCTACGATGGTCACCGGCACCGTGGTCGCGGGCACGAGGAGGGCCCGGAAATTCTGGAGGAAAATCATGATGACGATCAGCACGAGAAGGCCTGCCTCGATCAGTGTCTCATACACCTTCGACACCGCCTCGCGGACGAATGTCGTCGTATCGAAGTGGATGCCGTACTTCATGCCCGCGGGGAAATCCTTGCTCATGTCGGCTACCGCCCGGTAGACCTTGTCCGCCACCTCGATGGCATTGGCCTCAGGAAGGGCAAATACGACGATCTCGGCGGACTTGTAGCCACGGCTGGAGCTGTAGAGGGAGTAGGTCTGCTGCCCAAGCTCCACCCGCCCCACGTCGCGTATGCGCACGATCTGGGGGCTCGCCCCGGAGGAGTCGCTCTTCACGATGATGTCTTCGAATTGGTCTGTATCGGAGAGTCTGCCGAGGCTGCCGATGGTAAATTGGAAGACCTGGCCGGACGAAACCGGTGGAGCCCCCAACTGGCCCGCCGTCACCTGCACGTTCTGGTCCGTCACCGCGGCGAGCACATCGGTGGCAGTGAGGTTAAACTGCTTGAGCCTGTTGGGGTCGAGCCAGAGGCGCATGCTGTATTGGCCGGCGCCGAAAACCTTGACGAGACCGATACCGGGCAGACGGGCCAGGGGGTATTGCATGTTGATGAGGCCGTAATTCGAGAGAAAGGCCTCATCGAACCGGTTGTCGTCGGAGTAGAGACTGACTACCATCAGGATATTGGTGGAGACCTTCTTCACGTTCACGCCCTGGACTTGGGCGCCGCCGGGGAGTTGGGCGAGGGCGGAATTAACCTGGTTCTGGACGAGGATGAGCGATTTGTCGAGGTCGGTCCCCACGTCAAAAGTGATCGTCAGCGTATAGGAGCCGTCGCTCCCGCTCGTCGACGACATATAAATCATACGCTCCACGCCGTTGACCGCCTGCTCCAAGGGTACCCCGATCGTTTCGAGCAACCACCGAGGCGCTCGCACCCGGATATCTGGTGGTTACCTGTATCGTGGGCGGCGTGATAGGGGGATACTGCTCGACAGGCAGCCGGTAATAACTGATGGCGCCGATGATGAGGGTGATGAAGGCAAGCACATTCGCAAGGATGGGCCGCTCTATAAAGAACCGGGAGATCATTTAACGCTCTCCCCTTCCGGCTGAGGGGAGGGCAATGGACCATGTCTCTCCGGTGTGACCGGGTGTCCGGGGATGGCCTTCTGTGTCCCTGCGACGACGACCCAATCCTTTAGCGTCAGTCCTTCTTCAATGACTCGCATGTGGCCTATGAGGAATCCGACCTTGAGGCTGCGCCTCTCCACCGTGTTCTGCGCGTTGACCACAAGCAAAAATACACCCTGCTGGTCATAGCCGATCGCTTCCTGGGGGATGAGCAATGCGTTTTTTTCTCCCAGCGGCACGCGGAGTCGCGCATAGAGTCCCGGCATTATCTTCCCGTCGGGATTCTGGAAGACCCCCCTCATCTGCAGGGTGCCCGAGGTGGAGGTAAGGCTGATGGAAGCAAAATCGAGGATGCCCTCATGGGGATATCCCTTCTCGTTGAGGACGCCCATGGAGACACGCCCATGGCCCGTCCCCGGCTTCCAATGTCCTTCGCCCGTGAGGCGGGCGAGGTCGGAATCGCTGATCGTGAAATAGACATAAATGGGGTTGGTCTGGTTGACCGATACGAGCACGGTGGCTTCGCTTGCGCCGACGAGGTTTCCCGGGTCGACGAGTCTGCGGTCTATGCGGCCGTCAAAAGGGGCCCTCACTTCGGTGTAATTCAGGTTAAGTATGGCCAGGTCACGGCCTGCCTGCGCATTCACCAGGTTGGCGTGTGCGGAATCCCTCTGGTAGCGCCAGTTGTCCACGTCGGATTGGGACGCTGCCTTCCGCGTGACCAGCTCCGAGTAACGCACGAATTGAGCCGAGGCGTACTCCAACTGTGCCTTTTGCAGCGATATTGCCGCCTCAGCCTGCTGTAAGGCGGCCTGATAGGTGTTCTGCTGTATGAGAAAGAGCAACTGGTCTTTCTTGACAAACTGGCCGTCCTGAAACAGGACTTTTTCGAGATACCCCGCAACCCGTGCACGAAGCTGCACCGTCCTGACGGCTTGCGTGTTGCCCGTCAGATCCAGTCGATCGGTCACGCGGCAATTGACGGGTTGGGCAACGGTCACCGTCTGCGGCGGCGGGGGTGCCTTCGGCTTGTCCTTGCATGAGGGGAAGAAAAGCGCAAGGAGCAGGCACGATATCGCCCACGCCGCAATGCCCCGTATCCGTCCGCGTCTCATACCACGTTGGCCTCGATGCCCCATCTTTCGTCTCCGTATCCTACCAGTCGGGAAACCGGACGTCCGGGCGATGCTCCTCCGAAAGGGGCGGCATATACGTTGCCGGGTTGAGCAAATTACCCCAATTGGTCCGTTTCGCCATGACTTCCTTCACCTCGGGCGGCACGATGTCCGTCCCTTCTCTGATCTGCCAGCCGCCGCCCAGGGACCTGTAAATCGCCACCAGGTTGCTCGCTATGCTGCCGAGGGTGGTGACAAAATTGTCCTGCTCGCTCAGGAGCGCTTGCTCGCCCACAAGCACGGTAGTGAAATCCGCCACCCCTCCCCGGTACTGGTCGACGGCAAGTGCCAGGGCGCTTTGTGCCGCCTCCGTGCTGCGGGCCAGGAACTCGGCCCTTTCCTGGGACTTCACGAATGCAATGATCGCGTCCTCCACGTTCTGCTGCGCCGTGAGGACTGTGTTCTGGTAGGTGATGAGCAGCTCCTGGAACCGCGCGTCCTGGGCGCGGACGTTGTTCGTGAGCCGGCCGTAGTTGAAGATGTTCCACTGCACCCCCGGGCCCACCACGTAGTTTTGGCTCGCCCATTTGGACATATCCCCGAGCGTCGACCCGCCCAGATTCGTGGAGAGCAGGCTAAAAGTGCCGGAGAGCGAAAACGCGGGAAAAAGATCGGCCCTGGCCACGCCGATCTGCGCCCCCTGCGCCATCGCCCGGTACTCGGCGCTGCGCACATCGGGTCTGCGGCGAAGCAGGTCCTGGGGGATGCCTACCGCCACCTGAGGCGGAGGGACAGGGATACCGGACGAGCCCGCCAGCATCTCCGCAAGATCGCCCGGCGGCAGGCCCAGCAATATGCTGAGGGCATGTTTTGTCTGCTGGAGCTGGATTTGCAGGGCAGGCACGGATGCCTCCGTGCTGTTGAGGATAGTCCTGGCCTGTGCCACGTCCCTTTCCGAGGCAACGCCATAGGTCAGGCGCGCGTCGGTGATCTTAAGGTTCTCCCTCTGGGTTTCGACATTGCGCTTTGCGATGTCGATCCGTTTCTCCAGGGTTTCTATGGCTACATAGTTCGTTGCCACGTCGCCGGTCAAACTGACCAGGGTGTTGTCGTAGTCCGCCACTGTCGCCAGCAGGGTCGCGTCAGCCGACTCTATTGCACGCCTGAACCTCCCCCAGAAGTCGATTTCCCAGCTCGCGGTGACGCCGACCTGGTCCTGTGTATACGTGGTGAGGCTGGTGGGGAGCGCGTAAATGGAATACGGGCTCAGCCGGTTGTACTGGAGCGAGCCGACAGCCTGCTGGGTCTGTGGGTAAAGCTGGCCCACGGCAATGCCGAGCTGGGCCCGGGCCTCGAGCACCCTGACCCCGGCCACACGGAGAGGGAGGTTCTGACGGTGGGCTGTCTCGATGAGCCGGTCGAGGACGGGATCGTGAAATACACGCCACCAGGCGCGGTAGTCGACCGGCTCGTTCGTCACGCGTGTGCCGGGCGCCTCATGCCAATTCTCAAGCACGGCCGTGTGAGGCCGGGTATAGTCCGGCCCCAGTTTCATGCACCCGGCGAGAAGAAGGGCAAAAACCAGGATGACCGTATTCGCACGCATAACATTAATCATAATGTCAGTCTGCTCCCAGCGCAATCCGAACCCTGAAGCAGCCGGTGAGATTTGCGATTCACGATTTCCCCATATCTTGCCCCAATGCGAGAGTTCCTGCAAGAAAAAAGTGTACGCGCCCGGTCTCCTCCCCCGTTGGTCGTCCGCCTGTTTGACTTTTCAGCGAGAACCGGGTAGGTTTTTACCATCATGGTGGACTCGTTCATACCTTCCGCAAAACCCACTCCCGGCGGGGCGGCGGGTGCCTTTTGGTTCGTTTTCTCGCGCCACAAGCTGCTTGTTGCCATGGACACGGACGCCGCGGCAATCCCCTTCGGAGAAGGGCTCGATCGATGGGGCCTCGTTGCGTTGCGTCAGCAATACCTGGGCACGCTTGGCGGATTCCCCTGCCACGGCGTGGAGGTGGGCGATAAGACCCCGGCCCCTCAGGGCATGGCATTCGAGGGCCTGCGGTTGCTTTACGGTCTCCTGGAGGAAGACTCCTTCAAGGTCGCCCTCACGGCGATGCACCTGGTTGAATGGGACAGGACAAGCCGGTTTTGTGGCCGGTGCGGCGCCCGGACGGAGCCGCGTCGGGAGGAGCGCGCCAAGGAATGCACGGGGTGCGGCGCCCTCATTTTCCCGCGGATATCTCCCGCGGTAATCGTCCTCATCGAGCGGGGAGACCAGGTGCTTCTCGCACGGTCCGCCCGTTTTCCTGAAAGCCTTTACAGCGTGCTCGCCGGTTTTGTCGAGCCCGGAGAGAGTCTCGAAGAAGCGGTCTCCCGCGAGATCGAAGAAGAGGCGGGTATCCTCGTCAAAGACGTCCGCTACTTCGGGAGCCAGCCCTGGCCTTTCCCCGACAGCCTCATGGTTGCCTTTACCGCCCGCTACAAATCAGGGGAGATACGCATCGACGGCAAGGAGATCATGGAAGCCCGCTGGTTCGGCGTGGACGACCTGCCCCAAATACCCGGAAGGGTAAGCATTGCGAGAAAGCTGATAGACCGGTTCATCGAAAAGCATCAAGCGACAAAAAAAGCCACGCCTTCGTGATAGGTCTCCCTCACCAGACCTCACCCCGTTTCACGAGCTAAATCCTTAAAAGTGATCTCAGCCCAGTCGGCTGCTTCCTTTTCCCGCCTATTATCTTTAGCCATTTCGGCGTAGGCCGACTCCAGGTTGGGCCGTATCACGTATGGCCGGACCAGTTCCTGTATAAACTTGCTTATTTTGCAGCGGCCAATTCTCTTGTGGAGCCCGTCATAGACGTCTTCGTCGACGGTTATAGTCAGCTTCTTCTACATTGCGCACTCCTTAATGCCGTACCATACGTCTAATGGCGGGCGATGTCAATAACGCGTTCGGGGTGTCCGTTAATCCTTCTTCTCCACCGGGAACGTCAACGTGCCGCCGTAGTAGGCCACGGTCAGCACCGCCGGACTCAAGGCGATCACCAGTATCAGATAGACGACCCTTGCGTAGCTCGTGCCGTCGAGCACGCCGGGCACGGATGCGCGCCATGCGACAAGAAAGGCGATGACGACAACCGTCGCGAAGGAGAGGTTCCTCTTGATAGTCGCCGGCCTCATGGGCCTTGCCATGTAGTTGATCCACCACGTTGCAAGACCCGTGATGATGCCCAGCGGCATAAAGAGGATAGCCCCGATCAGGCAGTAAAACGCGGTCTGGTCGAAGGAGCGGTCACCCGTCAGCACATGGAGCACGGAAAAGAAGCTTGCGCATAGGGAAAATACGATGGGGAAGTGGACCGTCGCCGGGTGCGGATGCCGCCTGAGGAGCGGGTAGCGCGCAAGAATGCCGGAGACAAAAGAGGGTAGGGCATGCTCATCCGGGGCGGGGGCTGCCGGTGCAGCCTCGGCCTGGAGCGTCCCCACCTGGGGGTAGCGGTCGAGCACCTCCAAGCCGTGGGGCGCAGCCGCGATATCCGCCGTCAGGTCCCTTCCTGCATGGTGCCTCCCCATGTGGAGCCCGTCCTTCCAGAGCTTGCTCGCGGACACGTCGATGACGCGGCCGTGGGCGGAGATATAGGTAGGCTTGCCTTCCTCACCGTCATTCTCTTGAAGTTCCTTTATATTCATATCCTTCGGGCGGCCGGATATCCATCAAAACTCGTCTCGGCCTCTTGCCTCACAAATCGCTTTCTCTATTGTGATCGTTCTTGACCGCACTTTCAAGTGGGAGCATATCATCTGCATCCCCTTCTTTGTGGATAATCCTCGCTATAGGGTATACATGATTTGTATAGCCTAACGAAATACTTTATGGTATACATAATTAATACCGTTATTACCAGGAGGATTCGTGGAGAAAGCAGTGGTGACAGTCAAAGGACAAGTGGTCATCCCGTCGAAGTTACGTCGTAAGTTCGGCATAAAGAAAGGAACCCATGTATTTATTTACGAGAAAGACGGGGAAATCGTCGTGAGACCAATCACGGACGAATACATTGAAAGCATGGCCGGCATGACGGGCACAAAAGGGAAACTGCTCAGAGCCCTTAATGAAGAGAAGGCAAAGGAGCGGTTGCGGTGAGACCGGTCCTACGAGTTTTGGACGCGTACAGTCTCATAGCCTATCTGGAGGGTGAGGAGGGTAGGGACAAGATTGTTGAGGTCCTGAAAGTGGCCCGAGATTCCGGACGAGCCCTTCTTCTGTGCGTGGTAAACTGGGGGGAGGTCTATTATATCACACTCAGGGAGGCGGGGCGGGAACGGGCTGACCAGGTCGCGCAACTCCTCTCAACCCTCCCAATCCAGTTTGTTCCGGTTGATATGGAGATTGCGAAGAAGGCGGCAGAGTTGAAGGCAAGTAAGAAAATGTCTTATGCTGACTGTTTTGCGGCGGCTCTGGCCAGGCTTCGCAAAGCAGAGCTTGTCACAGGTGATAAGGAATTCAGCCAGGTTGAAGGCGAAGTGAAGATCCTATGGATAACGTAGTTTCAAGCGCGTATATTCTCCCTCTATCATGATATATTACTTTAACTATTTGAGTATAACTATATGTTATAACAGCATAACTTAGTGACGTATCCTTTCTCATGCAGCCATTCTTGAGCCATTCCTGAGCGGCTCCCTCTCCTAGTCATTTTGACAGCAAAATCGCAATCGTTCCATACTCTGATCGTGGCGGGAAAGACCGGAAGCAAAGCGCTTTTTCTCCAGCCTTTGCCGCACGCGGTTTTTCTTGCATTTATTGAATAAATATGTGAAAAGTGAGGTACGATATGATCGATCCCACAGAATTCAGTTTCTGACCCGATGCGCTCCTTCGGGGTTCCATGTTTCCGGAACTCATGAAAGTTATGGCGGTCTTGCCGGTCGGTGGTGATTTAAGTCTTTAGCGGAGGCTGAGATGCTTAAACGAATAAGGATAGACGGATACAAGTCACTCACAGGGGTTGATGTCAGCCTGAGTCCGCTTTCTCTTCTTTTTGGGCCCAATGCAGCCGGTAAAAGCAACTTCCTTGACGCCCTGCAGTTGCTCTCCAGAATGGCCACCAGCCGCACCCTGAAAGACGCGTTCGATCCGCCATACCGAGGGAAGCCCTTGGAATCTTTCACATTCCCCGAGTCAGGGGTCAGGGGTTTGCTGAGCCGGGAGACGGCATCATTTACGATGGAGGCTGATATAGAGCTTTCGAATGCAGTCATGGACGCTGTCAACCGGCAGATACGCGAGATGAAAAGAACAACAGCATCCGATGAGCCACCGGAAACCGGCGAAAGACCTCAATCTTTTGTTCATGAGAAGTACCTCCGCTACCGCGTGGAAATCGAGATAATGCCGAAATCCGGTATTTTGCGCGTGGCAGACGAATATCTGTCCGCTCTCAACAAAAAGGGCGTAGAGACGGGCGCCAGAAAACCCTTTCTGGAGAAAGTGCTGAACCGGCTTCATCTCAGGATGGAAGGTCAGGCACACCCTACCTACTATGACCGCTACCTGGATCACAGTGTGCTCTCTATGCCGCTTTATCCGCCTCACTATCCTCACCTCGTTGCGCTCCGCCAGGAGCTATCGAGTTGGTTCTTCTTTTACTTTGAGCCCAGGGAGCGCATGCGAGCGCCTAATCCCGTGAAGGAAGTGCGTCACATCGGCCTTATGGGTGAGGAACTGGCCGCTTTCCTCAACACCCTCCATGCCCTCGATGATCCTCAGTTCAGAGCGGTCGAAAAAGCCCTCCACACGATCATGCCGAACGTCACCGGTATCGATGTGGGAGTGAACGAGATAGGGGAAGTAGAGCTGAAACTACTTGAGGGAAGTACTCCTATTCCTGCCCGTGTTCTCTCTGAAGGCACGTTGCGCGTTCTTGGTTTACTCGCGTTGGGGGGCGCGAAGGAGCCGCCTGCTCTATTGGGGTTCGAAGAACCGGAGAACGGGATTCACCCGCGCCGGATTCGGATGGTGGCAGACGTCCTTAAAAACAGGACCGCAACCGGTGATACACAATTCATAGTGACAACCCATTCGCCTATCCTGCCGGACATGATCCGCGATGATAATTTATATGTCTGCCGTAAGGAAAGCGGGCGTACAGTGATAGAGCCTTTTTCTGCGTGGGGTCCTCTCGGGAAGCGCAAAGCCGTGGACGAAGCGCTGGACGCAGAGGAGAAAACACCCGTGTCCGAGAGGATGATGCGCGGTGATTTCGATGCCTAGGATTGTCTTGTTTGCCGAGGACTATGGACATGAGGAGTTCGTCCGTTCTCTCGTAAAGAGGCTCGCCTTGCAGTACGACATTGAAGTCGATTTCACGCCTCGCAGCGTGCGCGGAGGCCATGGAACAACGATTGCGGAATTCAAGAAGTTCCTCCACGATCTGGAACGCGACAGAGAGCCGCTGCCGGACGTCCTTATTGTGGCAACCGACGCGAATTGCAGCCGGTACGCAAAACGAAAGAAAGAAATCGATGCAGCGAGCAAGGGGTATCAAGGCTTCATTATCAGCGCCATACCCGACCCGCATATAGAAAGATGGCTTCTCGTGGACGCGTCCGCATTCAGGGCCGTACTCGGGAGAGGCTGCGAAGCACCCGACCAGAAGTGCGACCGCGACCGCTATAAGGACTTGCTGAGAAAAGCGATGAGAGAAGCGGGGATCAGTCCGCCTCTCGGCGGCCTTGAGTATACGGAGGACCTGGTAAATGCTATGGACCTGGAGCACACGGAACGGATGGACCGATCCCTGGACAGGTTCTTTAAAGACCTGAGGAACAGGATGCGGCAGTGGGTTCGTGAATAACATACCCCGAGCGGCTCATAGAAGAGTGCGGTTGGAAAAGGTTGATAGTGGCCGGAGAGGGCTGTAGACTAAATAAAGACGATATTTGGTCATGGAGGTCCCATGAAACTGAGCAAAGCGGTAAAACCGATAAGCTATATTAAGTCGCACGCCTCGGAAGTTCTGCGCGACTTGGAGGAGAGCGGAGAAGCCATCGTTATTACGTTAAACGGAGAGGCAAAGGCGATAATGCAGGATATCCGGCAATACGAAAAGACGCAGGAAAGCCTTGCCCTGCTCAAGATTCTCGCTTTGGGGAAAAAGGAGGTCGAAGAGGGGAAGGTCCAGCAGATGGATGAGGTGTTCGATGAGGTAAGAAGAACCCTCAAAGAAAGCGATAGGTGACCTCTTTTTCGGTCTATCTCCTGTCCGGTGCAAAGCAGGACCTTCTGCAACTGCACAACTACGTTGCCGGCAACGATTCTCTCGAAAAGGCCGGCAAGCTCATCGACGATCTCCAAAGAACTTGTTCAAAGCTGAAGACCCTGCCCGAGAGGGGCCGAATCCCTCCAAACCCTACCGCATTATTTATGCAGCCGTAAAATCCCAGATATTTGTATACTGCATCCTGGACGGAAGAAGGGACCTTCAGGATCTACTGAAGGAAAGGCTGCTGAGGTGAGGAAATCGGTTAACCAAACTTATAGACTTCTTCGCAGTCGGACGCCCGCCCCCTAACGCGGGTGTGACTCGATGCTGGCCTTTGCCTTTCCGTGACGCTGGGGAATCTTTTTCAGCGCGTCCCCGATCTCATCCGCCGCTATCCTCAGCTCATAATTCTTTTGCAGGTTCATCCAAATATCCGGCCCCGTACCGAACCACCGCCCAAGGCGTAAAGCTTGCCGTCGAATTGCTCAAGATCGTCTTTATTCATATGTTCGTGTCGGCCGGACGCCTTTTGCGCCTAATGCGGGCGACTCCAGGACCGCACGGTCCTCAACGTGCAGCCACAACACGCCTCCGGGCGGCGACCCCCTATGCCGGAACCACGAGATAGGTTTGCCGGGCACCCCTGAGCAACTACTCTTCGTAAGTGGGAACCACCTGTCACGGGGGTGGTAATATCCATCAAAACTCGCCTCGGCCGGAATAATTGCTTCTTTCCGGTGTAAGCTTCGAAATCAGGTCTCCTATAGTGTCTCAGATACGATTTTGCTTACTACGTCATTCCGGACCTGATCCGGAATCCAGTCTTTTTTCAAACTGGTTGTCCCACCTGATAGGAAACTTTCGCGCCCTCACCATTTTGTTCGGCCGGATCAACGTCTTCCCGTCTATGGTAATTGCGGCCGTCGTTACCCTCGTTACTTATCAGAAGGAGCCAGCCGACTGCCTCGGATAGGAAATTTACTTGTCGATTATTCCGCCAACTGATATGATTCGGGTAAGGGACGTGCTTCTGTCCATTTTCCCTGACCACGGCAAGCGTGCTATAATGAAGTTCTGAGGGATAACGAGTGCTTCTGTTTGAATGGGACCCGAAGAAGGCGAAAGAGAATGTTGAAACGCACGGTGTTTCTTTTGACGAAGCAAGCACGGCCTTTCACGATACGTTGTCACTGGCTATTTACGATCCACTGCATTCCGAGCAAGAAGACAGATTCGTATTAATAGGAAGTTCTCATAGAAACCGGCTTCTGGTAATTGTTTACACCGAAAGAGGCGACAATATCAGGCTGATCAGCGCAAGAAAGGCATCCAAAAAGGAAAGGGATCAATATGAAGAGAATGCAAAAAGATCCGAACATGCTTGAAGAGTATGATTTCAGCAAGGGCGTTCAGGGAAAGTACGCAAAACGATATGAGGAGGGAACGAACGTTGTGGTCATCGAGCCGGACGTTGCGGCAGTTTTCCCTGATCACGACTCTGTAAATCAGGCTTTGAGATCGCTGGCGGAAATCATTAGAAGACAAAAGAAACTTGCATGACCAGGTAGTCCCACACCCCCTCCGGGGCAAGCACATTTGAGAATTGCCCGCCCACTGGAGCGCATGGCACCCATTCCTTCGCACGTTAAGCTCCACTTCCCGACCTATGTCGTTCCGCATACGTGCTCAGGAAGGGCGCCATACGCTCCAGTGCAAATTGCGATTCCCAAACGTGCTTGCCCTGCCCCGGATAGGGAATTTACTTGTCGATTATTCCGCCAACTGATATGATTCTGGTAAGGAATCCTCATCGTAAGCTCGACACATAATCGGCACTAATGATAGACGAACGGACTGTCCTGGTTTAAAAGGGGCAAAGGTGGAAGAAAAATACTACGCCCATAGTCTTTTAAATGAACCGAAGGAAAAATGGCAGCCGCTTGAAGAGCACTTGAGAAATGTGGCGGAGATGGCAAGGGGATTTGCGGAGGAATTTGGGGCAGGGGAGTGGGGATATCTGGCGGGATTGTGGCATGATCTGGGGATGGCAAATGGATAGGCTACACGCCCACACCCCGAATGATAAGGGCGAATGGCACTACCTTGATGACCATCTGAAGGATGTCGCCGATAAGGCGAAGAAATTTGCAGATAAGTTCGGTGCATCTGATGTCGCCTACGCTCTAGGACTAATTCATGATCTCGGCAAGGTTAACCCCATGTTTCAAGACTATCTTGACGCATGCGCTCGCGGTCAACGACATGGGAAAGTGCCGCATTCTATCTGGGGCGCGGCCTTGGCTTATGCCTTCATTTACCGGGTGCAAAAGGACCCCGAAGGATGGAAAGAATTGTCCTTATCCACTATGGGACATCACGGCGGATTGGCTGATTGTGGGATCGCCGCAAGCAAGCTCGACAAATTTCTGGAGGACACGGACCCTCTCGACCAGATGCAAACTGCTTTAAGGGCTATGAAACTGCCTCTCCCATCACTTAAGCTGCCCGGATATGACTTGAGGGATGACTCAACATGGCGGGAATTGTTCATACGCATGTTGTTTTCGGCTTTGGTGGACGCGGATTACCTGGATACGGAAAAACACTTTGATTCCGAACAGGCAAAGTTGCGCGGCAGAGGGCCATCGCTCGACATTCTTTGGAAAAAGCTTGAAGCAGAACAAGGGAAGATCATTAACGATTCCACATTCGGAACGTGTCAATGAAAATGAGACACTTCCAGCAAATATTTAGTGTACCTCACCATCGCTCGTAAGCGACGGCTTGTTAATCCAGACGGCATCAGGCAGTGACGCCGGTTTCGGTATCCTCCCCTTGAACCGTTCCGGATGTTTTTCATAGGCAGCCCGCAGCACGTCCTTGCGATCTTCAATGATCCCTGACGCCCTCCCATGATGGACATCCGCAGGGGTGAGAAGACCCAACCCCGAATGGTAGTGCCCGGCATTGTACCAGGGAAAGAATGTCTGGCAAAAAGCCCTGGCATCCTCGATGGAACCGAACCTCTCTGGGAACTCCGGGCGGTACTTCATGGTCTTGAACTGAGATTCAGAATAGGGGTTGTCGTTACTGACGGAGGGTCTCGAATGGCTCCTGGTGACGCCAAGATCGGCCATGAGCAAAGCAACTGGTTTTGACGTCATGCTCGACCCCCTGTCCGCATGGATCAGGAGTTGATCCGGTTGGATCGTTTGCTTGGCGCAGGTCTCCGCAATCAATTTACGGGCAAGGGCGGCAAGTTCCCTGTGGGCCACCATCCACCCCACGACATAACGGCTGTAGATGTCGAGGATCACGTAGAGATAAAAGTAGGTCCACTTTACCGGCCCCTTGAGCTTCGTGATGTCCCAGCTCCACGCTTCGTTGGGCGCTCTTGCAAGAATCTCCGGCTTTGCATACCGGGGACGGGATACCTGCCTTCTCCTTTCTTTCAGCTCACCCTCTTTTTCAAGGATCCGGTACATGGTGCGCACCGAACAGAGATAGCTCTTCTCATCGAGAAGGGCCGCGTAGATTTCCCTGGGCGCCTTGTCGATGAAACGACCCGCGTGAAGGATATCGAGCACCTCGTTCCGTTCCTCGAAGGAGAGGGATAGCGGAGGAAGACGGCGTGAGGGCTCTTTCTCTCTTGGATGCCGCCACCGGTAAAAGCCCGCACGGGATACGTCGAGGGCGTTGCAGGCCGGCCGGATACCCACTTCACAGGCAAGCGACGCGGTGATGTTCATGACTTCTCCTCGCTGGACCCCTTGAGCAGTTCGGCCACTTTTTTTTGGACATCGATAATCAGCTCCGCCTGTTTGAGCTTATGCGCGAGTTTTTCATTTTCCTTTTCCAGTTCGGTAATACGGCGCACGTGGGGATCCGCCTTTTGCGCAGCAGGTCCTCTCTTCTTAGGAACGAGGCCTTGGGCAACCTGACGCCGCCACGAGGTGAGGCTCGACGAGTAGAGACCTTCCCTGCGCAGAAGGGCTCCGATCTGGCCGGGCTCGGTACAGCTCTCCGCCTCTTTGAGGATACGGAGCTTATACGCCGCAGTGAATTTCCTGCGTACCGTCTTCTCCGGCACCTCCGGATCAGGGACTACCTTCGGGTGTGCCATCACTGAATTCTTCTCTTCCATGATCGTTCTTTCCTTCCCGCCCTCAGAGTCTAAACTATTGGGTGGGAAGTGTCTCACTTATATTGGCACAGAGGGTTGGTGAACCGAATTCGCAAAGAAGTATATGAAGCTTGTCTCGATGCTTCTGCCGGTGCTCCGGGTATTTACCGTCTGACCGTGCCCACGGGTGGAGGGAAAACACGAAGCGGCCTTGCCTTTGCGCTCAGACACGCCTTGACCAATAAAGAGCTGGCAAGAGTAATTGTGGCGATTCCGTACACGAGCATTATCGACCAGACCGCCCAGGTTTACCGCGATATTTTGGGCGACGAAGCGGTGCTTGAACATCACTCGGCCTTAGAGATTCCCCCTGACGATGGAGACCGCCAAGATGAGCTTTTTGTTCGTCGTAAGCTGGCAACCGAGAATTGGGACGCACCGCTGATAGTGACGACAACAGTGCAGCTTTTTGAAAGTCTTTTCGGTAATCGGCCTTCAAAGGTTCGTAAGTTGCATCGACTGGCTAGGGCTGTCATCATCCTCGACGAGGTGCAGACTCTGCCCCTTGAAGTCTTGCGGCCTACGCTGGATGTGCTCAAGGCCTTGGCCACACCTGTGGAGACCGGCGGGTACGGTTCGACCGTGGTGCTCTGTACGGCTACTCAACCGGCATATGAGGATAGCCGGTGGCTGCAAAGTTTTCAGGGAATAGCGGTCCGTGAGATTGCGCCTCAGTACCCTAAACACTTCTCGAACCTTAAGCGGGTGAAGTATATTCGCTATCGCAAGCCCCTTTCCTGGGCGGCCCTCGCCGCGAAGGTGTCGCGTTTACCCCAGGTGTTGGTTGTACTGAATACACGCAAGAATGCATTGGCGCTGATAGCCGCGATGAGGGACGCTCCTGATGCCTACCATCTCTCCACCCTGCTCTGCGGGGCTCACCGCAAGAAGATTCTTGGCGAGGTGAAGGAACGGCTGGACCCCGATAACCCTCGACCGGTTCGGCTCATCAGCACCCAGGTTGTGGAAGCCGGAGTGGATCTGGACTTTCCCGTGGTTTTTCGGGCGGTCGGCCCGTTTGATCGCATCATACAGGCGGCCGGACGATGCAATAGGGAAAACCACCTGAAAAAGGGGACAGTGATTATCTTCGAGCCTGCTGAAGGGAAGGCGCCGGGCGGGCCGTACAAAGTGGGCATGGAAAAGGCCCGTCTCTTGCTTCGAGAGAACCCCGCCCAACGGCTGCACGATCCTGATCTGTGTCGGGATTACTTCAAGGAACTGTATAACGCATTTCGCGACAAAGGTCTGGATAGTAAGGAAATTCAGTCATACCGTGAAGTACTCAATTATCCCGAGGTGGCGAAACGCTACCGCCTTATCGATAATGATACTGTCGCGGTGGTAGTGCCGTACGGCGATGCCATCGCGCGGCTCGCGGCATGGGAGGCGGCCCCGAGCTACAGAACGTGGACCGCGCTTCAGCCTTACATAATAAGCCTGTACCGATATGAGGTGCAGCAGAAACGCGATTGGCTGGACCCGCGCACGGAGAACCTCTACGCGTGGTACGGCACTTATGACGAACGGGTGGGATTGGTCGAAGGATACAGCGATCCGGCAGATTTGATTGTGGATAAATGACGCCGCCCAATGGCAACGGCGTCATTTATCGCACCGGGCATGTTCTCGCACCTAACAGGAATGATGTTTCTATCCACGCCCCCAAAAGGGCTGCTGCTATATTCTACCTGTTTAAGGTGTGCCGGTCAAGTAAATATGTATCATATTCTCACAGGTATTATGAAGTTTTTTATTGCGTTGCCGAACGAGCTGGTTTATACTGCTTTTCATGGAAAAGAACATCATATATGATTGCGTGGAACACATAATGCTGTCTGCCCTCGATTCAGCCCTGGAAATTTGTGGCGTTCCTCCGTACCTCGGGACCGCTATAAAGAACCAAACGCTATATGAACTCCAACACTATCTCTATGGAGGGCCACCAGATGAGCCTGAGTGAGTTGATCCGAATACAGGTCCAAGGGGCTTACGCCTGTTTCTCTCGCCCTGAATTCAAAGCGGAGCGGGTAAGTTATCCTGTTATGACCCCGTCCGCCGCACGCGGGGTGGCTGAAGCAGTTTTCTGGAAGCCCGAGTTTCGCTATCAAATTCGTCGCATAGGCGTCCTTAAGCAGGGTAGCCAAACGGTGGTCCTGAGGAACGAATTGGCCGACCGGCAGGGTGCTAAGCCTTACTTCATCGATGACAGGCGGCAGCAACGTTCCAGCCTCATTCTTAAAGATGTCGTCTACCTGATCGAAGCCTCAATAGTGCTTCGCCCCCATTGCACCGACTCTATCTACAAATACCTCGACCAATTCCGAAGGCGGGTAGACAAGGGGCAGTGTCACCATACTCCCTACCTTGGTACGCGCGAATTCGCGGCCGATTTCGAACCGGCAGACGGCGAAGAACCGGCAGCGTCATTAAACTTAGCGGTCGGCACAATGCTTTTCGACATGGCGTTCATAGAGGACGAACAGAGGGCCGAGCTGGAGTTTATGCGCCCCGGTCGAAAAACCCCGGCGAAAGGCTATGCTCAAGCATTTTTTTTTGACGCCTCGGTAAGAGCGGGTTGGTTGGACGTTCCTGTGAACAAGTATTCCGAACTTTACCGCCTGGAGGAACGTAATGTTTAGGACACTGGTAGAATTGGGCCGCGACCTTGAAGCCAAGGACAAGCTTCCTCCTCCTGGCTTCTACTATTACAAAGAACCCGTCAAATGGGTGGTGCACCTGCGCAAGGATAGGGTTTATCTGGAGTCCACTCTGTCGGAATACCCCCGTCCCTTTAGCGGCCGAACATCGGACTTGCAGGCGCACCTTCTCGTCGATGAGGCAGGGTATGCACTAGGTGTCACCAAGGACAAGGGCGGGATCGACAGACGCGCGACCGAAAAGCACAAGAGTTTTTGTGAACTTATGCGCGACTTCCAGCAATGGGAAGGACTGAGCGATCCTGCCCTGCGCGAAGCAGTGGCCTGGCTGGACGTAGCGCTTAAAGAGGATCGGATATTGGAAGACCCGCGATTCGGCGAGGTGCTGACCAAGGATTGGGTTTCCTTTGTTCCAGAGATAGGGCCATTACGCCACCAGCATCTTTTCGAGCACCCGGAGGCGAAGGCCTTTTGGCTAAAGGAATTGAAGACGCGCAGTTCCCCAGGGGAAAAGATGGAAAAACGGCAAACGCGGGGGGAATGCGCGGTATGTGGAAGAGAAGCGCTACTTGTCGGGAAAATTCCCGTGGGCGTTAAACTGGTCGGTAATACACCGCTGCACTCCATCAACGCCGATGCCTTCACATCGTTCGTTTCTGGAAGCGGCGCATTCAAAAAGGCCCATATCGGGCTGTGTTTTGACTGTGGCGACACTGCGTCAAGGGCATTTAATTACCTGAGCGACTCGGAACAGCACCGCCGGGACCTCGTAAGGGACAGCGCAAAGCGTGACAGCCTATCGAACCAGATTGCTCTGTTTTGGATGAAAGCACCTTCACGTGTCTATGTGGATGAAAGTAAAACAACCACTCTTGACCTATCCGATATGGTTACTGCGGATTGGGGCGCGGTGCTGCGGGAAACGCGTGGCGATAACGAGATGCCGCCCGCTACTCCTTCCCAGCTTTTGGAGCTTCTGAAGTCCCCATGGGAGCCCACGGAATCGGCGTTTTGCCTCGATGACTTCGCCTTCTACCTGGCGATTGTCTCACCCAATGTCGGAAGAATCGCCCTCCGGGAATGGATTGCGGTGTCACTGAACAATCTCAAGGGCCGCCTCAAGAAATTCCTTGAAGCCGTTCGAATGATCTCTCACGACGGGGATTCGGTGTATCCGCTCTCTATGGGCGGCATGCTCGACGCTTTGGCCACCAGGAACCCCAATCTCACGAGGGCGCTTCTTCGAACAGCATACACCGGGGTTTACCCGCCGAACGATCTACATATCATGGCCGCTCAGCGGCTTGGCGGGCTTTTCCTCAACGAAGCCGCGCTGAGGGAACGCAACCGGAAGAGCAGGGAGCGGCTGTGGGATGATAGATGGCCGCAGGCCCTTGCGGCGGCAATAAAACTGGGTCTCTACTATGATAGCGAGGAGGGAGAAAGAATGACGGAATTGAATGAGGAATGTGGCAATCCGGCATACCTGTGCGGATGTCTGTTGGCCGTCCTTGAGGAGGCGCAACAGGTTGCGACCTGGGTCAAGGCAAGGAGACGGCTGGAGACGACCATCGTGAACCGCTTTTACGGTGGCGCGTCGAGTGCCCCAAAGGGCACGTTCGGCAAACTTATGGGTCAGGCAACGGTCGCCCATCTTCCAGATGCAGGCAAAGATATAAATGTGCGCCTGGAGAAAATAATGGCGGCTTTGCAGGAAGCCGGTGGTTTTCCGAGGACCCTGAATCTTGAGGAGCAAGCGGATTTCGCATTGGGCTTTTACCATCAAAGGGCAAAATTTCGCAGTAATCGAAACGCAGAGAATCCCGAAGGAGGGGCAAAATGATCCATACCGATCCCGGCAAGAGACACGAATTCGTTCTGCTGTTCGACGTAAAGAACGGTAACCCCAATGGCGATCCCGATACGGGAAACCTGCCCCGCGTAGACACCGAAACGATGCACGGCTTGGTAACGGATGTAGCGATCAAACGCAAGATAAGAGACTATATCGCCCTTACCCAGCAGGACAACGGCCAGTCCAGGCCGGGGTTCGGCATATTCGTCCAGAGCAAGACCGCCTTGAACACCCTCTACTTTCGCGCACTCAGGGAAACGGGTATCGAAGCCACAAAAGTTGATGTTTCCGACGATGAGGAACTTGTGGAATGGTTGGCCCATCTTGATGCCGACGACCTGGAGTTCGATTCGGATACGCCGTGCCTGACTTATGCCGGCGAGGCAAGCAAAGAGAAGGATATCCTGGATATCCTGAAGGGTGGCAACGAGGTGGGTAAAGCCCTGGAACCGAAGCTGAAGGCGCTGGCGAAGGCCATGGCCATGGCCATCAAGGGGCAGCCCAGGGTTACCCCCAAGAAAAGGGAAGAGGCGAAGAGCGTGCTCTGCCGTGACTACTTCGACATACGTATGTTCGGGGCCGTTCTTACCGCCGGAACGAACGCAGGCCAGGTTAGGGGGCCCGTGCAGTGCACCTTTTCCACGTCTCTCGATCACGTTTTTCCCCAAGGCATATCGATAACCCGCGTCGCTATCACCAAGGAAGCGGACCGCAAAAGGAAACGGACCGAGATGGGCCGTAAGCCATTGATTGCCTATGGCCTTTACCGTGCGCATGGCTACTTCAATCCCTTCTTGGCAAAACAAGATAGCGGAACAGGGGTTAGACAGGCGGACCTGGAGGCCCTCTGGGAAGCCCTCACTAATCTTTTTGAATTCGACCGGTCGGCGGCTAGAGGAGAGATGGCGGTTCGAGGTCTTTGGGTCTTTTCTCATGACAATGAAAAAGGGAATGCCCCTGCACACAAGCTTTTTAAACTAGTCAAAACTCCTGGGATTGGCGGGACGCCTCGATCCTTCGAAGACTACGAGGGCGTTATCGAATTTCCTGAGAATGGCTCATTGGAGGCTCACGGTTTCCCTGGCGTGCATGTTACACGTTTGGCTTAGCCCGAGGCAAGTTATGACTGACCCCCCTCCCCCCTCCCTCATCCCTCCCCACGGAGGCTATCGGGATCTGAAATCCTATCAGATGGCGGAGATCGTTTTCGACGCCACGATGGCGTTCTGCGATCGCTTCGTCGATCGCCGCTCGCGGACCGTTGACCAGATGGTGCAGGCGGCGCGGAGCGGTAAGCAAAACATCGCGGAGGGAAGCGTGGCGTCAGCCACTTCCAGAAAAACAGAGCTTAAGCTCGTGGGCGTGGCGCGGGCCAGCCTTGAAGAGCTGCTGCTGGATTTTCAGGACTTTCTGCGGCAGCGGGAGCTGCCGCTGTGGACGAAAGAGCACCCGCGGGCGCGAGAAGTAAGAGCGCTTGCGTATAGGTCCGATAGGTCCTATTCGACCTATAAGACCTATCTTGAAGAAAACACACCTGAAATCGCCGCCAACACCGCCATTTGCCTGATCCACCAGGCAAACTACCTCCTCGATCGGCAGTTGCAACGGCTGGAGAAGCAATTCCTGGAAGAGGGCGGCTTTACCGAGCGGCTCCACCGCGTGCGGTCCCAGGCGCGAGGGCCATGGAAGAAGCCATGAGCTATTCCGAAGACGACCTTATTATGATTTCCGCCCTTCAGCACTTTGCTTTCTGTCCGCGCCAATGCGCCCTGATTCACATCGAGCAGGTGTGGACCGAGAGTGGCCTTACCGCCGAGGGCAGGATCATGCACGAGAAGGTGCACGAAGAGCAGCGGGAATCGAGGGGCGCCGTGCGCATCGAATACGGCATCCCGTTGCGCTCCCTTCGGCTGGGGCTGATCGGTAAAGCGGATGTGGTGGAGTTCCACCGGATAGGGAAGGGTGCCTGGCAGCCTTTTCCTGTGGAGCACAAGCGGGGGAAGCCGAAACCGGACCACTCCGACAAGATCCAGCTCTGCGCCCAGGCCGTCTGCCTGGAGGAGATGCTGTCGGTTCCTGTTGCGGAAGGTGCGCTCTTCTATGGCAGGACACGAAGGCGTCTTGACGTCGCCTTCGATGAAGCACTCCGGCGCGAAACGGAGGAGGCCGCAGACAAGGTGCGCCAACTGATCGCTTCCGGCGTGACACCTCCGCCGGTCTACGGCAAGCGGTGCGAGAGTTGTTCTCTCATCGGTGAATGTTTGCCGAAAAAGATGGAGAAAAGATCGTCGGTGAAACGATATCTTTCGAAAATGACCGAGCCGGGTGCAGTATGAAAAAGCTTCTCAACACGCTTTATGTCACCACCCAGGGGGCGTATCTCTCGAAGGAGGGCGAGACGGTCGCTGTCAAGGTCGATGGAGACGTGCGTCTGCGTCTGCCCGTGCACACCATTTCAGGGATCGTCTGTTTCGGCAATGTCGGGTGCAGTCCCTATCTTATGGGGTTTTGCGCTGAAAAACAGGTGGGCCTCAGCTTCTTGACCGAGCACGGGCGATTTCTGGCGAGAGTCCAGGGGCCGGTATCCGGCAATGTCCTGCTGAGAAGGGAGCAGTACAGGCGCGCCGACGATCTCGAACAGTCGGCGGAGATCGCGAAAAGTATCCTGACGGGGAAAATCGCCAACTGCCGGGCGGTGCTGCAAAGGGTGATCCGGGACCACGCAAGCAAGATCGACGAGCAGGAGATGCGCCATGCGGTTCTTCGGTTGACCCGGCAGATCGAGCTTATTGACGGCAATCATTCACTCGATGAGTTGCGGGGTTTCGAGGGGGATTCGGCGCACATTTATTTCGATGTATTCGATCATTTGATTGTGGCGCAAAAGGAGACCTTCCGGTTTGATGAGCGAAACAGGCGCCCGCCCCTCGACAATGTAAACTGTCTCCTGTCCTTCATCTATACGTTGCTTATGCACGACGTGAGATCGGCCCTGGAGACGGTCGGGCTCGATCCGGCAGTTGGTTTTCTGCACAGGGACAGACCGGGCCGGCCCGGACTCGCGCTAGACCTCATGGAGGAATTCAGACCCTTTATTGCCGACCGCCTTACCCTGTCGCTCATCAACCTTCAACAAGTTCAGGATAAGGGCTTCAAAAAGATGGATTCCGGGGCCGTTACCATGAGCGACGATACACGAAAGACCGTGCTCGTGGCGTACCAGGAGAGAAAGCAGGAAGAGATCATGCACCCCTTTCTCGGAGAAAAAGTCGCGGTTGGCATATTGTTCCACGTCCAGGCGCTCCTCTTTACACGGTATCTGCGTGGAGACCTCGACGGATATCCGCCGTTCATCTGGAAGTAAGGAGGCACACCAATGATGGTTCTGGTGAGCTATGACGTGGCGACAAAAGACCCTGGCGGCTCGCGTCGCCTCAATCGCGTTGCCAGGGCTTGTGAAGACTTTGGCCAGAGGGTCCAGTATTCCGTTTTTGAATGCATCGTAGACCCGGCGCAATGGACTGTCTTGAAGCATCGTCTTATCGATGAGATCGATCACGCGAAGGACAGCCTGCGTTTCTATTATCTTGGGTCCAACTGGAGGCGACGTGTCGAGCACGTGGGCGCGAAAGCGGGCCTTGACCAGGAAGGACCCCTGATTGCATGATCCGCGAACCCCGAGCACACGTGGTTTTCCGGGGGGTTTCGCGATTGCTCTATCATGTTGGAATCGTTGTAGTTATTTTGGGCTCTTTGACAACTATATGAGGTGAGACAGAAGGCGATGTGTCCGCTCCGCGAAATCGCTGGTATTTGCTGTTTATTTTTGGTGTGTTAGAGTAACACTGTCGCCCCCCGCGCGGGGGCGTGGATTGAAACTATCGTGGTTTTCGCATAGATCAGGATCGCATCGCGTCGCCCCCCGCGCGGGGGCGTGGATTGAAACTTTACTTTACTTTTCTTTACTTTACTTTGGGGAGTCGCCCCCCGCGCGGGGGCGTGGATTGAAACCAGTCCCCTAAGCTCAACCCAGCTTAGTAAAATCGTCGCCCCCCGCGCGGGGGCGTGGATTGAAACCGGCACGTCGATAGACCTCACGGCACTTAGCGTCGTCGCCCCCCGCGCGGGGGCGTGGATTGAAACTGCTGCGTAAGCAAGAACTGGGATGCAGCCGGGGGTCGCCCCCCGCGCGGGGGCGTGGATTGAAACGTGAATTCGACCGAGGCGAGCAGACCGGTGGGCGTCGCCCCCCGCGCGGGGGCGTGGATTGAAACGGGAAGACGTAGAAAAGATCGCCGGCCGCGCAGGGTTGCCCCCCGCGCGGGGGCGTGGATTGAAACACGGCCGCGGGACTTAAACCCGCGCCGGTTTTCTTGGTCGCCCCCCGCGCGGGGGCGTGGATTGAAACTCACTTCACCGCCCTACAACTTAGGAACGTCTAGCGGCGTCGCCCCCCGCGCGGGGGCGTGGATTGAAACTTGCTTTGATCTTGTCGATGCGATCTACCAGGCGTCGCCCCCCGCGCGGGGGCGTGGATTGAAACGGGTTGGTCGCGTTCTGCTGCACAATGAGACCGGAGTCGCCCCCCGCGCGGGGGCGTGGATTGAAACTTCTGCCATTCCCGCCGCTTGGCGCCGTCATTGTGTCGCCCCCCGCGCGGGGGCGTGGATTGAAACCATCTGTAAGTAGTTTACTCCACCAGCTGACCGCGTCGCCCCCCGCGCGGGGGCGTGGATTGAAACATCGTACACACACCCGGCCCGGCACTCGGCAGACGTCGCCCCCCGCGCGGGGGCGTGGATTGAAACGCATTGCAATACATCAAAGAGGACAAGGCTCAAAGTCGCCCCCCGCGCGGGGGCGTGGATTGAAACGACGACATGGTTGACAGATTCGATACTCCGGATGGTCGCCCCCCGCGCGGGGGCGTGGATTGAAACTTGTCGAGAACGACGCGATCTACAGGGGCGCTGAGTCGCCCCCCGCGCGGGGGCGTGGATTGAAACATCGACAGGGGCTGTACCTTCGGCCGCCACCGGGGTCGCCCCCCGCGCGGGGGCGTGGATTGAAACTGGACGTAGTAGACGACGCGGTTAAAGATTTTTGGTTGCCCCCCGCGCGGGGGCGTGGATTGAAACAACAATAAAGCCAGTTTATCAAGAATTCGATTTGTCGCCCCCCGCGCGGGGGCGTGGATTGAAACAATCCATTGATCGGCGGACTTTGCAACGTATTTTGTCGCCCCCCGCGCGGGGGCGTGGATTGAAACTTTCGATGCATGGCCTGCCTGTAACAGGTTATGCGTCGCCCCCCGCGCGGGGGCGTGGATTGAAACTTCGCGTCAACAGAGTCGGCGGTAGAATTTACGTGTCGCCCCCCGCGCGGGGGCGTGGATTGAAACTTCCTCGACGCAGCGGCTGTAGGTGATGGCGCCGAGTCGCCCCCCGCGCGGGGGCGTGGATTGAAACTCGTGTGGCAAGCAGTACGACACAATCAGTTTTGTGTCGCCCCCCGCGCGGGGGCGTGGATTGAAACTCCCAAAGCTTACTGGCTCTGTCAAATTTCTGGCGTCGCCCCCCGCGCGGGGGCGTGGATTGAAACAGCATCTCCAACAATGCGGCAGTAAGCTTGCTTTCGTCGCCCCCCGCGCGGGGGCGTGGATTGAAACGAGTTGGAGCTATCAAGTGACAAAAAGTGGTGTGTCGCCCCCCGCGCGGGGGCGTGGATTGAAACGACTATCCTGTCTTCTACCCAATCGAGGGTTTTGGTTGCCCCCCGCGCGGGGGCGTGGATTGAAACTTCAATTCCTGCCATACATCTTCCCTCCTTTCGTGTCGCCCCCCGCGCGGGGGCGTGGATTGAAACTTTGCCGCCTCACCGGTCTCTTTCGCCGTGCGGCGTCGCCCCCCGCGCGGGGGCGTGGATTGAAACGCTTCCTCAACGGTTGAGCCCAGATAAGCGCCTCGTCGCCCCCCGCGCGGGGGCGTGGATTGAAACGGCGACTGCAAGCTGAAGCCGTTAGCGAGAGAGTGTCGCCCCCCGCGCGGGGGCGTGGATTGAAACACAATCACCTATTTAGCCTTACACCGACGCTCTGTGTCGCCCCCCGCGCGGGGGCGTGGATTGAAACTAAAAACAGACGTCATGCTCGATGCCGTCTATCGGTTGCCCCCCGCGCGGGGGCGTGGATTGAAACAACAAGAATGAGTTTCCGTGGAAGGTTGCCGAATGTCGCCCCCCGCGCGGGGGCGTGGATTGAAACTCCCTACGGGCAGCGGCAAGAGCCTCATCATCGCGTCGCCCCCCGCGCGGGGGCGTGGATTGAAACCGCTACTGCCGCCGTTACTTGCGCCTGAAGATTTGCGTCGCCCCCCGCGCGGGGGCGTGGATTGAAACGGGGATGCTGTGAGTATAATCAGGTCGCCCGGCGTCGCCCCCCGCGCGGGGGCGTGGATTGAAACAGAAAGCCTATAGCATTCTTGACGGGGGCGTGGATTGAAACAACTATTACGCGAACGCGGAAGAGAACAGAGGCAAGTTGTGAACTTGTGAGGTGGATATGAATGACATCAATAACCAGGGCAGGGGGGATAATTTGGAATCTCACATAGCGGTTTTCAAAGGCAAGGAAATCAGCAAAACGATCCACAATAACGAATGGTGGTTCGTTGTGGCCGATGTTGTGGAGGTGTTGACCGATACGGTCAACAGCACAGACTATATCAAGAAAATGCGTAATCGAGACGCTGAGTTATCCAAAGGGGTGGGGACAAATTGTCACCCCCCCCTTTGGATCGTCACCCCCGGAGGAAAACAGAAGGGCCAAGGGGACGCTGTCATTTTGTCGAGTTGATGAGGGGGGGGTACGTACGGGCATCGCAGCCTGGAGGCCCGCCATTCGAAACATATCCGCGATTGGTCATTGATACGGATGCTATTAAGCGCTCTCAGGCAACTTTCGGGGCCAGTCGGGTGACAGCGATCTCACCCTCGCGTTTGCGCGCCTGCGCGAGGTCATAATTCATCTGCATCTTCAGCCAGGTATCCGCAGTGCTGCCGAAGGCTTTTTCAAACCTGATTGCCATTTCAGGCGTCACGCTGCTACGTCCGGCAATCACGTTGTGAAGCTGCTGGCGCGTCACGCCCAGGCCCTTCGCGGCTTCAGCGACAGTCAGCCCAAGGTCGCTAAGACACTCGACAACAAGAAGGCCGGGATGCACGGGATTTTTCATCTCCATGGCTTTTACCTCACCCTAATGGTAATCGACAAAATCAACGTCAAAAGCGTTTCCATCTTCAAAACGAAAAACAATCCGCCAGTTTGCCCGGACAGTAACCGAGAAAAACCCTTTTAACTCTCCCTTGAGAGCATGCAGCCGAAAAGCCGGAATGTCCATGCCCGCGACATCCGTTGCCGCGTGCAGCACGGACAGAATGATCCTGATTCGCACCAACATATCAGGTGGCAACTTGCTGCCCTCGTCATTTTCAAACAGTTGCCGCAGCCCCTTGTGCCGAAAGCTCTGGATCATCTCATGTATTGTAAACAGTAAATTGACATTTTACAAGCGGGCGCGTCGATTGAAACACAAGAATCGGGGGCGTGGATGTTTGTGGTTCTCGCGAGGCCGGTCGGGGCGGATAACGCCTGAAGCCAGTCTTTTCGGGCACCCTCCGTTATCTTTACGTCGGCTACGGTGGTGAATCCGTCGCGCTTTTCCTCTTTCGCTCGGTGAGTGTCGGCAGGCCCTTGATTGCTTGCCCCGCCTTGTTCTCGGCAAGACGCAGTTCGTAGAGCTTCTGCAGGTTCATCCAGAATTCAGGACTTGTCCCGAAGAAATGCCCGAGGCGCAACGCGGTGTCCCCGGTGACGGCACGGCGTCCGTTCAGAATCTCCGTTATACGGTTCGTCGGCACTTTGAGCTTGCGGCCCAATTCAGCCGCGCTCATGCCCAACTCTTCAAGCTGTTCGGCGAGATGCTCGCCGGGATGTATAGCAGTTCTTCCCATGACACACCTCAATGGTAGTCCACAATTTCAACATTGCTCGGCCCAATCGCTTCCTTCGGCCACTCAAAGCATATCCGCCATTGCGCATTGATACGGATGCTATATTGGCCTTTTCGATCACCTTTGAGCACTTCCAGGTGGTTACCAGGCAAGTCCACATCGCGCACCGAAGTGGCTGAATCGAGCTGGTCGAGCCTCATTTCTGCCTTGCGCTCTATGCTTGCAAAGGCTTTGACCCGATTTCCTGCGGCGAACTCCCGTGTTCGCTTATCTCTAAAGCTAACGATCACCCCTTATCTTAGACCCCTTTATGCGTTACGTCAAGCATATTTAACGCTTGTTTATCGTGTTCATACAAGAATCGGGGGCGTAGGTGACTGTGGTTCCCGAGGAGAGCGGTGGGGACATCGTTTCACTCGTTGCGTTCCGCATCTGCGTCTCTGCTAACGATTCTTCAGATACCTGCTTCAAGTCTCGATAGTAGTTTTCATGGGGACCAATCATGACCAACTCCAGGTCCTGACCGACCTTTCGATAGGCAAGAAGGTATTGGGTGGCCTTGAATGTGATTTTGTGAACGAAGACCGCCGTGAGGTCTCCCTTTTTTTCTTCTCCAATCAAAGAATTTTCTGCAATTCGTCGTACGTCCCGATCCAGGATGGCCTTTTCCTGTTTCGGCAGATTCTTCCCTTTGCCTTCGCGGAGTACATGGCAGTCTGAATGTGGTGGAAAAGTCTTAGTCTGTCGCCGGATGTGGCGTTATCAGGATCATCTCACCCTCAGCCCGGCAATCTTGGCTGCACCACGGTGATAGCCGTCGGGAAACAGTTTTTCAAGCTCCTCTAAGCCGATACCGCTGGCCTCACAGGTTTCGTATACGGTGGGCACCAGGTTATTTTTCTCGAAGCTTTCGCGAAGGAAATTTATGACTTGCCAGTGCTTATCTGTCAGCTTTGGCATTTTCATCTCGTGGGCCTTGTATACGGCAAACTTTTTATCCCACTCATTAGGATTGATAAGGAATCCCCGGATATTAACCTCGTAAGTCTTCTCGTCCTGAGCCCCCTCTGTGATCCGCTCCGCAAAATCCTCCACCCAGGATTGATCCATATAACCTTCCCTGTACGTAACGCCGGCAAGCTTGCAGGCTCCCCGGAGGTATCCCGCCGGGAAGAGTTTTTTCAGTTCCTGGATATGCAGCCGGTTTGTTCGGCAAGTTTCGTAGACCAACGGACACTTGCCGGTTCGCTTGAATGAATCACGGATGAAATGGATGATCTTCCAATGGTCCTGCGACAATCCGGCGATGATACCGACCTTGGGGGCCATCCCCCGGGCAAAATTTTCATCCCACTCGTTGAAATCCGAGAGGAATTCCTCCGTGTCCACCTGATATGTCGTGTTTCCAGATGCAAAAGTAGCCATCATTAAATCCTCCCATTTTAAATGTAAGCATGGCCGGACATGCTGTCAATGGAATTTCGATTATCATATTACGCTTATGCCTTTTGTCACCCCTGGTTGTCATCTCTCCTTGTCACCCCTGGTTGTCGCCCCTCCTTGTCACTTTGACAGGGAAGCGGGAATAAGGGAAAATTTGTATGAGCTTGTTCTTTGACAATTGAACCCCAACAGCCATCGACAGGCGGGCGGGACCGGCAGATTAACCTGGATCTTGCTACGCGGAGGGGCCGCGCCGAAGCGTGTTGTACGCGAGCCTTTAAGGCCCCCACCCCCCCCCTAAAACCGTCCACTTTCGTCCACTTCGTCCACCTCCTCCCGGAGGGGCATGCAATAAAGCCTTTCTATGACCATAGTATAGAAAAAGAAAGTGTAGAAAAAGATAAGGAAAATGACGTATCATCCAGAAGATTGCAACTTTATATTGGATACGGAACCAAAAAACAACATTTCTTGGTGCGAGGGAAACTATGGATGTGACGATGCTCTCACGGTTGCAGTTTGCGGCGGCCACCTATTTTCACTTTCTTTTCGTGCCCCTGACGCTCGGGCTTTCCATTCTTCTTGCCATTATGGAGACGAAGTACGTGCGGACGGGGGATATAAACTACAAGAGGATGACCAGGTTCTGGGGAAAGCTTTTCCTCATCAATTTTGTCGTCGGAGTCGTGACCGGCATCACCCTTGAGTTTCAGTTCGGCACTAATTGGTCCCGGTACTCGCGCTATGTGGGTGACATCTTCGGCCCCCTTCTCGCCGTCGAGGCCACAGTCGCCTTCTTTCTCGAATCGACCTTCATTGCTGTATGGGCCCTCGGCTGGGATCGTCTCTCACGCAAGGCGCACGCGACCGCTATCTGGCTCGTGGCCATTGCCTCCAACCTTTCCGCCGTCTGGATCCTCATCGCCAACGCCTGGATGCAGCATCCCGTCGGATACGTGATGAAAGGCGGCCACCCGGTCCTGTCCGATTTTCTGACGATAATAGGTCAGAAGTACGCGTGGCTCACGATTACCCACACGCTCTTTGCCGCGTACGCTGTTTCGGGCTTCTTTGTGATGGGGGTGAGTGCGTATCATATCCTGCGTAAACAATTTCCCGAGATCTTTCAGAAGTCCTTCAGAATGGGCCTTGCAATGGCGTTGATCTTCACTATTCTCGTGGCCGTGGAGGGGCACCAGGATGCGGTAAACCTCGCAGCCGCGCAGCCTGCGAAGATGGCCGCCCTCGAAACTCACTGGAAAACGCAGGAAAGGGCTCCGATCTACCTCCTGGCACTACCTGACGCGGCACACAGCCGCAATAGAATTGAAATCGGCCCGATACCGGGCGCGCTGAGCATCCTGGCCTATCTCAACCCGAATGCCCGCGTGACGGGCTTAGCGGATATTCCTGCGGAGGATAGGCCCCCTGTTATGGCGACCTTTGTCTCCTTCCGGTTAATGGTCACCCTGGGGATGGTCCTGCTGCTGCTCGCCTTCGCTGCCTGGTGGCGCCGCAACAAGCTTGATTCGAGCCCGCTTCTTCTCCGGGCGCTGCTCTGGTCCATCCCCCTTCCGTACCTCGCAGTCTTGTTGGGGTGGACGGTTGCGGAGGTCGGAAGGCAGCCATGGATAGTTTACGGCCTCATGAAAACGTCGATGGCTTCTTCACCCATAGCTGCGTCTCAGGTCGTCGTCTCCTTCGTCGCATTCATTTTGTTGTACGGCCTGATCGGTGCTACGGCCTTTTGGCTGATGGCGCGGTGGGTGCGCAGGGGCCCGGACGCTGTCATTAAGGCCGACCGTTAAGGAGGTACAAAATGCTCGAAACCACGTGGTTCGTGATATGGGGTGTTCTCTGGGCCGTGTATTTCATGCTGGACGGCTTTGATTTCGGTGTCGGCATGCTCTTCCCCTGGCTGGGGAAGACAGACGACGAAAAACGCGCCATTCTCGGTTCTATCGCCCCCTTCTGGGACGGCAACGAGGTCTGGTTGATAACGGCAGGCGGGGTGACGTTTGCTGCCTTCCCTGCCGCATATGCGGTCCTTTTCAGTGCGCTTTACAGTCCGCTCATGATCGTCCTCTTTGCCCTCATAGTCAGGGCCGTTTCTTTTGAATTCCGGGGGAAGATCGATAACCCATCCTGGCGCACCCTCTTCGGCGCGGGCATCTTTCTCGGCAGCGTCCTGCCCGCCATCCTTTTCGGTGTGGCCTTCGCGAACATATTCATGGGCATTCCCATTGATGCCGATGGAGTGTACCATGGGAACATATTCACCCTCCTCAACCCGTACGGCATCGCAGGCGGGATTTTCTTTTTCCTGTTGTTCGTAATGCACGGCACCCTCTGGACAGCGGTCGGGTCCGGGGCGACTGTTTCCGAGCGAGCCCGGGTCCTTTCGGAGCGCGTCTGGGTGCCTCTCGTCCTGGTCGCCGTGCTCTTCCTCGTCCTTACCGCCATCTACACCCGGTTGTGGGAAAACTACACCACACTGCCGGTCCTGCTGGTCGTACCGGCGGGGGCAGTAGCCTCCCTCTTTGCGGAAAGGTACTACATAAAGAAACGGCTTTTGCGGAAGGCCTTCTTTTCTTCCGCGGCCGTTATCGGCACGTCGGTTCTCTTCGGAGTCCTCGGCCTGTTCCCGGATTTGCTGCCCTCGACTCTTAACCAGGGGTACAGCCTTACGATTCGAAATGCGGCCTCTACGCCGCTTACCCTTACCATCATGCTCGTCGTGGCCGTTATTGTCGTGCCTATGGTGATGCTCTATCAGACCTGGGTCTATCGTCTCTTCCGCCGAGGGGTCACTTCGCCGGAATCGACAGCGGAGACGGCGCCGGAAGAAGTCTACTGAGTGCAGGCGTACAGTGCAAATGTTGACAACCGGCGCGGCTGCCCGTACAATCAAGGATACCGTGTCGCTCATGGGGGTGGTGGTGAAAAAACTTTTATTGTTGGTCTGCCTAGGCGCCGCAGGCGTTTTGTCCCTGTTTTCTCCCGGCGTCGCGGCGCTCGCGGATCGCGTATCCGAGGTGACGCTCGGGAATGGCCTGAAAGTCATTCTCCTCGAAAACCATAAAGCCCCCCTCGTCACGTTCCAGGTGTGGTACAGGGTGGGCTCCCGCAATGAAGAATCGGGGAAGACGGGTCTCTCCCATATGCTGGAGCATATGATGTTCAGGGGCACCGCGAAGATAGGTCCGGATGAGTTCTCACGCATCGTCGCCCAGAACGGCGGAGACGACAACGCCTTTACCTCCACTGATTTCACGGCCTATTTCGAGAATATCAGCGCCGACCGCGTCAAGATACCCATAGGGCTCGAATCGGACAGGATGCGCGGTCTTCTCTTGAGAGAGGAGGACTTCAAGACCGAACGGTCCGTCGTAATGGAAGAGCGGCGGATGAGGACGGAGGACAAGCCCAAAGCGGTGTTGAGCGAACAACTTGAGGCCACGGCATTTCAGATCCAGCCTTACCGCTGGCCCGTTATCGGCTGGATGCAGGATATAGCCCGGTACACGGTCGACGACCTGAAAAAACACTACAAGACCTACTATGTTCCCGTAAATGCCTTTATCGTGGTTGCGGGTGATTTTAAAAAAGAGGCGGTCCTCCCCTTGATCGAAGAGGCCTTCGGGCCAACCCCTGCCGGCACTGCCCCCGTCCAGTGGCAGGATAAGGAGGAGCCGCAATTGGGCGAGCGGAGGATCGTAGTCCGGAAGGAAGCCCAGCTCGCGTCGATTGAGAAGGCATACCACGTACCCAATCTACAGTCGCCGGACAGCTACGTGCTCGAAGTAATTGCCGCCCTCCTGTCGGCCGGTGAGAGTTCGAGGCTTAACCAGACGCTGGTGCGGGATAAGCAGCTCGCCCTGAGCGTTTCAGCGGATAACGAGCTAGTCTCCAAAGACCCTAATCTGTTCTCCCTCTCGGCCGATGTGTTACCGGGAAAAACCTCGGATGAGGTAGAGTCGGCCTTGCTGGCCGAGATAGATCTCCTCCGGAAGCAGCTCGTGGGGACGCGCGAGCTGGAGAAAGCAAAAAACCAGTTAGAGGCAGGTTTCACGTTCGCGCAAGACTCGATCTTCTCCCAGGCCATGCTGATTGCCACGTATGAAATCGTCTCCTCGTGGCGAGACGCCGACAAGTATGTTCCCGCCATCAGGGCGGTGTCGGCAACCGATGTGAAAAGGGTCGCGCAAAAATACCTCGTGCCCGAGAACTGCGTCACCGCGCGTCTTGTTCCGATCCCTTCCGCGGAGCAAAAGCCCGTGAGACCCGGTTCTCCAAAAGAAGAGCAAATCGTGAGGTGAGGGGAAAGGATGAGAAGAACCGCATCGTCTGTCTGTATCGCTCTCTTATGTGTTGTCGCTTCATGGGGATGCGCCTTCGGCCTTCCACCTGTTCAGCGGACGGTGCTGGACAACGGGCTGGTGCTCCTGGTGTCGGAGGAGCACTCTCTTCCCTTTGTGACGATCAATCTTATGGTAAAAACAGGTGCCAAGGATGATCCGCCCCTAGAGGCGGGACTATCCGACCTGACCGCCTCAAGCCTGCTTCTGGGGGCCGCCGGCCGGACACTGAAGCAGATCAATGAAGAGCTGGATTTCATGGGCGCCAACATGAACGCAGGCGCCAACAAGGATTATACCACTGTCAGTCTGCGGGTCTTGAAGAAGGACCTCGAACGCGCCTTTCCGATCTTTATGGACGTGGTGACAAAACCCACCTTTCCTGAGGACGAGGTCAAGAAGGAGGTCTCCCGTACTCTGGCCGCTATCCAGTCCCTAGAGGACAGGCCGGGCTCGGTCGCGGACCGGGCCTTCGAGAAGGCCTTATACCTTGACGGCCCTTACAGTCACCCCACGGAGGGCACGCGAGAATCCGTTTCGAAACTGACTCGCGAGGCAATAATGAGGTTCCATGGCCTCCATTATCACCCCGACAACGCCATCCTTAGCGTGGTGGGAGATATCGACCAAGGGGTAATTAACGGATATATGGCACCCTGGCTCAAAAAATGGCCCAGGGGAGGACTTTCGGAAAAAAGGATCGAGATAAAGTTCTCCACCCGGAAAGAGACCATAAGGATCAACAAACCGGTTACCCAATCGAACATCGTCATCGGCAACGGCGGGATGAGTCGTGATAACCCCGATTATTATGCGGCCCAGGTGATGAACCATATACTCGGCGCCGGCAGCCTCACGTCGCGCCTTATGGAAGACATCAGAAACAAGAGAGGACTGGCCTACTCTGTGGCCAGTGCGTTTGAGGGGCGGAAGTATCCGGGGCCCTTCACGGTCTTTCTCCAGACAAAGAACCGCTCGACGACCGAGGCAATTAAGGCGACGGTGGAAAACCTGGAGCGCGTGCGCAGCGAGCTTGTTTCCGAAAAGGAGCTGGAGGACGCCAAGAAGTACCTCGTCGGGAATTTCCCTCAAAGGTTCAGCACCCAGTCGAGGATCGCCTCATTTTTCGCCCAGGTCGAATACTATGGTCTCGGTCTCGATTACCCGGGGAAATATCCTTCGCTTATCGATGGGGTCACAAGGGAGGATGTGCTTAGGGTAGCGCGGACCTACGTCCATCCTGATGAGTCGGTTACTGTTATTGTCGCCGATTTGAAAGAGGCGGGGCTGGAATAGGAGCCCTTTCGGGCTAGGCGGGCCTATACGTCGTGGCATAAATCCTATGAAATCTATCCGTGAGGAGGAAGGAAATGAAAGTGCGTGTCGATCAGGAGGCGTGTGTGGGAGATGAGACGTGTCTGTCGATCTGCCCTGAGGTTTTCAAGATGGAGGGCGATGTGGCGGTGACCATTATGGAAGAGGTGCCTCCCGACCTCCAGGAGTCGTGTAGAGAAGCGGCCGACGCATGTCCTGTAGAGGCCATTATTATCGAAGAGTAGGCCGCACCCTTTACGGTCCTTCACCCGTTTCCCGTGATCCCTTTTTGCGTGGGGTGAGGAGTTTTCTATTTCCGGGCCACAGGGGCTGTTTTCGCCTGCTGCCCGGACAATACCGCCTCTCGTACATCTTGACTCTGTGATCCGGGGCACTATATTTAATGGTGAAGGGCACCAAATTGTATGCGAAGGTGAGTGAATGAGTGTAAGGAAGGAGGGTACGCAGATGGCAGGCGATGAAGTCTACGGCGAAGAGGGGTACACAGTGGTAGGGACCGAGCACTATACCGCGTCCGCTGGCCACGGCGGCTTGTCGGTCGCGTTGTTCTTTCTCCTCGGCGCCGCTACCGGAGCGGGGCTGGGACTTTTACTCACGCCGCAGTCCGGCTTGAGAACGAGACGGCAGATTAAGGAGGCGTCCAGGGAGACGAGAGCGGCGTTGAGCTCTTGCTCCGCACAGGTACTCAGCAAGGTGGGAGTGACTCTCGATAAAGGCAAAGAATTGATCCGGGAAGGGAAACCTTTGCTGCTCGCGGCTATAGAGGCCGGCAAAGAAGCATACGAAAAGGAGAAAGCGCTAAGAACCGGAAGCGATAAATGATGCGTCTTCAACAACGGCGACCGGCGGCTTTTTTCGGAATCCAGCGCGATGCCGGCTTACGTGAGGTACGGCTCCCATTGCTTTGCGACGGCGCTGATATAGCCCTTGGGTACGTCCGTCAGGACGCGATTGTGCCCGGGTAAAAGCATTTTGACATCAAGGCCCGAGAGCCTCACCAGGGATTCGTTCAGACTGGGTCCGCTTGCGCCGTGAAGGTCGAACCGCCCGATGCTGTAGTCGGCATAGATCACGTCACCGGGTATCAATATCCCCCTCGTCGCGTCATAAAGCGCTATGCCGCCTGCCGAATGGCCGGGGATATGGAGGACCGTCCACACCTCTCCGCCTATCTGCAGCTCTTCTGCATCCTCAAGCCAGCGGTTTACTTTGAAGGTGAAGGCGCCGTTTTTTAGATGATACTGGGTTTGACACATTTGCTTGAACATCTCCATGCCGTAAACCGTGCTCTCGTCCCCGCGCTCGAGCGGCTCTGCCTCCAACGCGTGCACCCATAATTCCGCGGAGGGGACGGCCTCGAAGATTTCCCTCAGACAGCCGATATGGTCGAGATGTGTGTGGGTCATGATCACCCTTTTTATGTCGGCCGGCTGAATGCCTGCTTCGGTGAGAGCGCTCATCTTGTATTTGCCCTTGCCCATCAGTCCGGCGTCGACCAGGGAGAGGTCGCCGGACTGAGGTTGGCCGATCAGGTAGACGTGGGAATCCGGGATCATTTCGTCCTGGCCGGGTATGAAGAAAAGCGAGTCGGTGATTTTAACCATATAATTGATCTCCTCAAAAAGGCAAAACGGCTCTCGCCGGATGTGGTTACAGCCTTTAGCGTAATCCATCCGTGACGCATTTTCAAGCCTTTTGCCTTCTTTCCCGACTTTCGCTCCTGTAATGGCGCAGGACCCTTTACATAGCGCGCGAAAATGGTTATTTTTGTACAGAGCGCTTGTTGGGATCCGGTCACCGGTTAAATCTGCGAGAAAGGGGTGTAGGGCATGGGAGCGAACGAGATATTCTTCGGTTTGATTACCGTGGCAATTATCATATTAGTGATCTTCCTGATCCGGTTCATCATGAGACTCATGGACACGGTAAGGGCGCTGAGCAATTTGATTGAGACTGCGGATCAGGCATTGAAGGAAGCGAGTGGCGTGGATCAGGCAGTGAAGGAAGCGCTTGGGGAGGTGAGCCAGAACCTGAGGAGCCTGCGTGTCATTACCGATGACGTGAGTGCGGTAACAAGTGATTTGAAATCGTTCTCGGGGTCGGTAAGAGATATGGGACACGGTGTGCAAGGGTTGGCGACAAACGTGAAACAGCTAAGCGATCTGGTTCAGAACCTTGGCAAGGAGACAGTCGCCTCAATGTGTGGTTTGCGGACGGGGATCAAGACCGGTTTTGAGGTTTTTTTGAAGAACCTGCTTGCAGGGAAGTGACGGCGTCTGATTTTGGCAAGTAACCCAATAACCCTTATATTATAGTACAGCCGAAAAAGAAAGGAGGAAAACAATGAAGTACGAAGAGAATGAATTCGCAACAAGTTCAGGGTCATGGTTACTCTCGTTCATACTTGGCGGATTAATTGGGGCAGCCGTTGCCCTCCTCGTCGCGCCCAAGTCAGGGCGCCAGACGAGAGAACAGATCAAGGACATAGCGGAAGATGCGAAAGAAAAGGCAGCGGACTATTATGACAAGGCCAGAGATCAGATTTCGACAGCCATGCAGAAAGGGGCGGAGATCCTGGAGCAGAAGAAAACTGAATTAGAATCGCGCGTAAGCGGGGTGAAAGAGGCATATCGCAAAGCCACGGGTGGCACGACGGCTGAGGAATAAAAGGATTTGGCTAAGGCTTAACACACGGGTCCGCGTGCTCACTTCCACGCCCGCGGGTTCGAAAATGCGCTCTTTTTCAACCTATATGATCAAACCGATCAGGCTCATGATCAACCACTGAAAGAACGTAATCAGCGGATCGAGGACGTGGAGATAGAGCAGACCTATGATGATAAAAAAACCATAGGGTTCTATCCTCTGGAGCGTATACTGGAAGCTCCTGGAAGAGAAGCCCATGAGGATCTTCGAGCCGTCCAGGGGTGGAATGGGGATAAGGTTGAAGGAAGCAAGCATGATGTTGATCTGCGCGAGGTACTGAAGGCCCCTCGCGAATGGGCTGAAGAGCGTGAAATGAACGGTCGTAAGGACCAAGAGCGCGAGGAAGGCGAGAGTAATGTTCGCTATGATCCCGGCGGCCGAGACGAAGATGAGGCCCTTGCGATGGTCTCTCAGGTTGTTGAAGTTGACCGGCACAGGTTTTGCCCAGCCGAAACCGAAGAGAAACAGCATGATTGTGCCGACAGGATCCAGATGACGGCGCGGGTCGAGGCTCAGCCTGCCGAGCCACCGTGCCGTCGAATCTCCCATTTTGTCCGCCACCCATCCGTGAGCTACTTCATGAATGATGACCGAGTAGAGTAGGGGGATCGCAAGGAGGATAAAGGTAACGGGGTCCGAAAGGAGCAGTCCGATGAGTCCCATACCCCGTTAGTATCACATAAAGGTCTTCCAATTGCAAAAAAGAATTCGCGCCTGTTCGTGATGCAAACTCCCTCTCCAACCGGCCACCAGAAAGTAATGGCGGATATTCTTGCCTTTGACCCCTTCTATGACGTTATCGGCCACGCCCATGACCGTGTTCCCCCCAAATCCAGTCTTCATTTGGGTCGAGGAGCGGAAGAGTTTTTGCCGATGCGTTGGGTGTACCATTTCAGGCGGTGGTATGGTATGTTTCCTCTATGGATATTCTGTCGTTTGTGGCAAATGTGCCGCTTTTCAAAGGGTTGCCGGCAGACCAGCTCGGCCGGATCACCGAGATTGCCGTGTCGAGGGCCTATAGGCGCGGCGAGATTGTTTTCTCCGACTTCGATGAGGCGGACGGCTTCTATGTCCCGATGAGAGGGCGGATAAAGATATTCAAGCTTTCACCCGAGGGAAAGGAACAGGTGCTGCACATAATGGGGTTTCAGGAACCCTTCGGGGAGGCCGCCGTCTTCAGCGGCGGGCGGTTCCCGGCCCATGCCCAGGCAATAGAGGAAAGCCTCCTCATCTTTTTCCCCGCGCCCGCCTTCATCGAACTCACGCGGCACGATCCAACCCTATCCATGAACATGCTGGCGCTCCTGTCGCGCCGGCTTAAGCAGTTTGCCCGTCTGGTGGAGCAACTCTCATTGAAAGAGGTGCCCGGCAGGCTCGCATCCTACCTCATCGATATAAGTGATCGCGCCTACGGCGCCGCTTTCATCGAGCTGGACATATCGAAGACGCTCCTCGCCAACGTGCTCGGCACCATACCTGAGACAGTCTCCAGGGTGCTCGGAAAGATGGCGGCGGAAGGGCTCATCGAGGTGGAGGGGCGGCGGATCAGATTACTCGAGCGAAAGAAGCTGGAAGAGTTGTCACAAGGGGTAAGCTTTTATGACGAGGGCCGGGCCTTCCCCTGACGTGAAAGGGTAGTGCAATGACAAAGGCAAAACCCATACAGTGCACCGCGAGATCCGCTAAGATTCAGCCATTCTATGTTATGGAGCTTTTGGAGAAAGCTCAAGCCTTGGAGGCGCGCGGCGAGAAGGTGATCCATATGGAAATCGGGGAGCCGGACTTCACCACCCCGCTCGCCATAAGGGAAGCCGGTGTGCGGGCCATGGAAGAGGGACACACCTTTTATACCCACAGTCTCGGTTTACCCCAATTACGGGAACGGATCTCAGCCTACTATGCAGAATCGCACAACCTTAGCGTGCCGGCCGCCAGGATCATCGTGACGAGCGGGACGTCGGGCGCCTTTTTTCTCCTCTGCGCCGTGCTTCTCGAACGGGGAAGGAATTTCCTGATCTCCGACCCCGGATACCCCTGTTACCGGAATTTCGGCGCCCTCTTCGACTCTCATGTTGTCCCCCTGCCTGTGTCCGAAACATCCAGGTTCGAGATTACGCCCGCACACCTGGAAGAGTGCGAGACCACGCCGCACCTGCTTATGCTCTGCAGCCCGGCCAATCCCACGGGCACGGTGTATGAGGGGGAATCTCTGGCGCGTCTCTTCGACGTCGTTTCGAAGAAGGGCGGGGTTATGGCGGTGGACGAAATATATTCCGGTCTCACCTATGACCGGAAATACCTTTCGGCCCTTGCGGTATCGGACGAGATCGTGGTGATCGACGGCTTTTCAAAGACCTACGCAATGACAGGCTGGAGGCTTGGATGGATGGTAGTGCCTCAATCGCTTGTGCGCCCCATCCAAAGGGTGGCACAGAACGTATTCATCTCGGCACCCACGGTTGCTCAGTATGCGGCCCTCGGCGCCTTCGAAGTGACGGCAGAGCTTGAAGCGATGAAGGCAACGTATAGGGAAAGGCGCGCGTTTTTGTTCCCACGTTTGAAGCAGCTCGGTTTCGACTTGCCCGCATGGCCTGAAGGGGCTTTTTATATCTACGCCGGCATCGAAAGATGGGGGATGGACAGCATGGAATTCGTGGAGAGGGCGCTCGCCGAGGCAAAAGTTGCAATTACGCCGGGGTACGATTTCGGCGCTCATCGGGCAGGTTCCCACGTGAGGTTTTCGTTCGCGAACAATAGTGAAAACCTAAAAGAGGGGTGCGAGCGACTCGAAGCGTGGCTGAGCAGCCGCCGGGGCTGAGCGGAAGAATTTGATAGAGAAAAATTGCCTATATTGTTAAAATAACTTATTCGTCATCAGCAGTTGACATAACACCCAAAGGTGACCGTGGACCCATATATTGGCAACGACCTGAAAGACGTGGAGAAGGCGGTACGCGAATTCTGCGAACGGGAGATAGACCAGGAATACTTCCAACGGCTTGAGGATGAGCACAAATATCCAAAAGAGTTATATAAGAAAATCGGAGAGTTGGGGTTCATAGGCGTGGGTTTCTCTGAGGACATCGGTGGTTCTGGGTACGGAGCGCTAGGCCATGTGGTTGCCGTCAAAGAGATGTGCAGAAGACTGCCTGGCATAGGAATGGCCCTGAGCCTTGGGTACATACCTGGCTTTGTCGTTGATATTTGCGGAACCAAGGGACAGAGAGAGAAATATATCCGCCCAATGATAGAAGGAAGATTCATCTCCGCGATAAGCGTTACGGAGCCGGACAGCGGTAGCGATATCGGAAGCCTGAAGACGACAATGGAGGATAAAGAAGATTCGTTTGTAGTAAACGGCTCAAAAATATTCACGACAAATGCAGGTTATGCCGATTTCTACACACTGCTTTCAAAGGATGCAAACGGTTTTACTGCGATGCTTTTTGACAAAGAGCTGATCGACAAGAATGGCTCCAAGCGCCTTGAGATAAACGATCTTGGCAGGAAGATGGGCATCAACACGACGACATCGGGAGAGCTTGTTTTCAGTGATTTTCACCTACCAAAAGACTGTGTAATCGGCCAACGCGGCAAAGGCAAGAAGATCGTTCTCGATGGATTCGAGCTCGGCAGGATAGTGATAGCAGCACAGGCATTCGGCAGCATGCTCTACGGCTACGAAAAGGCAGCAGACTATGCAAAGAAAAGAAAACAGTTCGGCAGGCCCATAATAAAATTCCAGTCAATCGAGCACGACTTGGTGGATATGTATGTAGAAACCGAAAAATGCCAAAATCTTCTTTACAAGGCAGCCTGGCTCTATGACAAGAAGGACCCGGAATCGAAAAAATACTCTTCGATGGCAAAATTGGCGATACCGGAGAGCGCGATAAAGACATTGAACAGGTCTATAGATATTCTCGGCGGCTATGGCTATATGCGCGACCAGGGGCTTGAGGGTGCTCTCAGGGATGTAAGAATAACGTCAATATACGAGGGCACCAGCAAAATGCAGAAGAACACCATCGCGAAGATGCTTTACTGATTTCTTGCATTCTTCCAGGCAAGCCCGAACATGGAGTGAGGAACGTTGAGAAAGGCCTTCCCCAAAGCGCTCCTACGTCAATGGCAGACCCTTTTATTTCTCAAAATATCTTTTATGTCAGTCGTGGCGCTGGTTGGGCTTTCCACGCTCTTCATGGTGGCGGAGCCGGTTGCGGCTCAGGACCTTAAGGGAAAGATCACGCCGGAGCGGCTTTACGCCGGTGCACCCGTCTTCAGGGAAAATGCGCAGAAATTTACGGCCGATGCGGTCGTAGTGAAGCGGATTCGGGAGATCGACTGGCAGCTTAAGATCGTAATGTTTCTAGGCACGTGGTGCCCGGACTCGATGCGGGAAGCACCTAAGCTGGTCAAATTACTGGAAGCGGCGAACAACCAGAATATCTCTCTCGATATTTATGCGGTCAATACCTCCATGGAGGACGGCGTGGGCCTCGCGAAAACGCGCGGGATCAGGGCCGTGCCCACGATGATCTTCTTCAGGGACGGCAGAGAGCTGGGCCGCATCATAGAATCGCCGGCCACCACGATGGAAAACGATTTCCTCAAGATCATCGGACCGGAGGAGGGGCGAGAGAAGGAGTGATGGGGGGCAGTGCAGAGCGTTGCAGGTAAGACATTGAAGAGGCTTTTGGCATAATAGGAGGCCCGGTGTGAAGCTCGAAAACAGAACCGCGGTAATAACCGGTGGAGGGAGGGGGATCGGTTGTGCCATCGCCCTTACCTTCGCTCGGGAGGGTGCAAAACTCGTTCTCATGGATAGGACCGCAAGCCAACTGGAGGCCGTATGCAGGGAGACAGAAGCCCTCGGAGCAAAGACCCTGCCAGTGACAGGCGATATCACTAAGAAAGACGACGTCGAGGCCCTTGTCGCAAAAACCGTGGAGCGCTTCGGCCCCCCCGACATTGTTGTCAACAATGCAGGCATTACACGGAGGGCCTTGACCCTCGATTACGAGGATGAGGACTGGCGCCAGGTCATCGAAACAAACCTGATAGGGACCTACATGGTGACGAAGTATTTCCTTAAGACCATGGTTCCCAGGGGTACAGGTCGCATTATCGCTGTCGCCTCCATTGCGGGGAAGGTCGGCCATCCCGGCAACAGCTCTTACGCGGCGTCGAAACATGGTATTCTGGGTTTCGTTAAGACCCTGGCCCTTGAGATGGGCATGATGGGTCTACCGGGAATCACGGTGAATGCCATCTGCCCCGGTGCCACTAGAACAGACATGTTGGAGGGAGAAGGCGGATTCTTCGAGTGGCTCTCCCAGGCCAGAGGGGTCGACAGGGCGGAGGCGGAGAAATACGTAACAGCGATGAATATCCAGCACCGTATGCTGGATCCGGAAGAGATAGCGGGATTGGCGCTCTACCTTGCCTCAGATGAAGCCAGGGGTATTACCGGTCAAGCCATCAATATCGACGGCGGTCAGGTAATGCAGTGAGGGAACAACCTATCGTCCTCATGGACTTCCTAGCACATGGAGGCACATTGGTTGAAGCAATAAAGCGGACAGGAGTTGTGGTCCGTGAAGGGGGGCGACATGCGTCTCGCAAGGATAGGGTTGATCGTATTGACGGTGGTCGTTATTGCGGTGGTTGGATTTGTGTACCTTGCCCCAGAGAATGCGAGGGGCCTTCTACTAAGGGTCCAACGAGCGCAAGCGGGGCTTGACCGAAAGGAGATTCAACTCGCCGACGGTCTGCGTTACGTTTATCTGGAGGGCGGCAAAGGTGAACAGCTCATGCTTTTGCACGGCTTTGGAGGCGACAAGGACCACTTCGCCCGTGTTGCAGGCTACCTGACGACGCGCTACAGGGTAGTCATTCCCGACCACATAGGCTTTGGCGAATCAGCGCACCCGGTGGACGCCGATTATTCTCCACCGGCACAGGCCAAGCGGCTCCGGGCCTTTGCGCTCGCTTTGGGCATTACGAATCTCCATCTCGGCGGTAACTCAATGGGCGGCCACATCGCCATGACATACGCGGCTCTTTACCCTGAAGAGGTGAAGAGCCTCTGGCTGCTCGAGCCGGGTGGGGTTTGGAGTGCCCCGAAAAGCGTGGTGCAGGCAACCATGGTCAAAACGGGACAAAACCCGCTCATGGTCAAAACGGAAGATGATATGGTAAAGCTCTTCCACTTGGTCACCAGTAGCCCTCCCTATATCCCACGTCCGATACTCAACGTGCTGGCGAGACAACGTATCAAGAACTATGCGCTGGAACAACGTATAATGGGCGAAATAGCGGCTGATTCCGTCGAACAGCGAGTAGCCGGCTTGGAGACGCCTGCTCTCATTGTGTGGGGCAGTGAAGATCGGGTAATCAATGTTGAGACGGCAAAGATACTCAAGAAGTTAATGCCCCATTCCCAGGTCATTGTCATGCAACACATTGGTCATGTGCCGATGCTCAAAACTCCTAAACAGTGCGCTCAGGACTACCTGACGTTCCGGGCGTCATTGGACCAGTGAAAGTCCATCAAATCAGGCGCGTGGGGTCAGAGACGAATGTCCTGATCCGTCCCCGTCGTCTCGCCACGAACAGCATGTTTATCTTCACAATGTCCATCAGCGGTCTCCGAAAATCTCTTGTGGTTTCCCCCTGAAATTTGTTAGGGTTAGTAAAGACATACCCCGCGCTCATCTGACTGCGACAAGAAGGAGGGCAAAATGATCAGGGCCAACGCAGTTCGTATCTTGTCGGTTACTCTCCTCACCATCGTACTCGGCTCTTTTTCAACGCTTCCTGCCCGCGAATCGACTCCGGCCATGCAGACGGCGATCTCGTGGGTCGATCAAGACAAGGCCGCTTACAAGGATCTGGCTACCTTCATCTGGGAGAACCCGGAATTGAGCCTCGTGGAATTCAAATCTTCGGCAAGACTCCAGCAGTACCTTGCGGCGAACGGATTCAAGATCGAAAAGAGCGTAGCAGGCATGTCCACGGCCTTTGTCGCCACGTGGGGTTCCGGTTTGGCGTGGACATGGTTGTATGATTTGTCATTATGCCACGAAATATGAGCCGGTACCAACGGCAATGAGATCATCTTGATCGTTATTCAGTTCAATCCTGGTCACAGCAACTTTATTCCCCGTTCTTAAGGCATAGGCCGTAGCCACAAACCATTTACCGATCCCTGGACGCAAGAAATCAACACGCAAATCAATGGTGCTTCCCCTACCAAACCTCTCAAGTCTTGTTTCTAAAGTCTTACCTGACATTTTTTCCTGAACACCCATAAGCGCCGCCAGGCCGCCTGTGACATCGATGACAGATGATATAACCCCGCCATGCAACATCCCCCGTTTGTGGTTTCCCATCAATTCGTCCCGCATTTGAAATGAAACCCGTACGCGCTCATAGCTTATCGATTCAACCTTAAGGCCGAGTACTTTATTAAATGGTATTTTCTCGCTGAACATTTCATGGACGGCGGAAAACAATTCTTCATCATTTGTGCAACTATCCATTATCTCTCCTTGATAGACAGCTGACTATTTTGTAAGCGAATTCTCCCTCCCACCATTGTATAGCCAGCCAGGAAAACTGTCAATGTCCATTGGCAGCGTGTCTTTTTAACTCTTTGCAACTACAGTAAAATTCACTCCTTGAAATGCTTAATGTGTTGGGATGCCTGAGAGAATCTTATTGACCTTACCTCGACAGGGTGTCAGAATAGACTGAACATCCTGTACGGAGGGGAAGGGCAGGCGACGAGAATTACTGATCCCTGAGAAGCAACTCACTTTGAAGCAGGTCGGCACAACATGCCGTATCCAACATCTTGAAAATATTGCACCAATTTGTTATGCGAGCCGTCATTAATCCACAAAACGGAGTTACTTCTCAGGAATCACAAAATAACAGCGTCCCCTTCGGCATCCCACGTTTTTGAAAAGTTGGATTTAGGGCTCCCACACCTCGGCCGGTGAACGATCCATTTTGCAATATTCGATTCGGTATGGGGTAAACCTACAGACGACGTAATTCGGGTCGTCGGGACCGGAAAAGATGTTCTTGAGGTAGTCAGACCAGAAAGCCCTCTTTGTTTCGGCGTCCGTCAGGATCTCAGCTCGGGCCTGAATCTGCAGATAGGACTCGGCCGTTTCCATATCCTTGGCGCCGGTCGTCAGGTGAACTTCAGGGTTCTTACGGATTTGCCCCACTTTGCGGAAACTGACAAAGGTAGCCCCCCATATGGTCAGGTGCTCATCGGCAGACAGTATCATGTAGCGCACCCATGGTTTACCATCCTCGGTTACCGTCGCCAGAGTACACAGGGTGGGGCCGGTCAGTTTAGCCAGAATCTTTTCTTTGAGTCCCTTGGGTGATGAGTCAGACATTTGTCTCCTCCTTGTTTGTTATGGTGTCGCAGTGACTTCGAACAATTTCTCCAATGGCCGCCGGTCATCGCCGCCCAATAGACCGGTCTACTACTTGACCGTCAACATTGCGCATATGTGTCACCTCCTTCACGTGCTTTTTTCACTGTCTCAATACATGATCAAATATGAATCTGATGTGATTCTCAAGCGGTTCCGGACCCTTTATTGCTTTCATGTGAATAAGTGCTCCGTGCCAACTTGAAACGATAAAGCGGGCCGTGTCATGGATATCTAGGTCCCGGGGGATTTCTCCCGCTTCTTGCGCGAGCGCGAGCGCATCGGCATAGGTCTTCGCCAGCGAATCGAGTGCGTACTTCAGCTTCTCCCGAAAGGCGGGACTTAAGTCACCCATTTCCTGTGACAGGTTGCCGATCGGGCAGCCGTACCCGTAGCCCTTTGCCCTGAAGAGTTCTATGAATCCGGTCAGCAATTTCCTGATCCTTTCCAACGGCGAAACCGAGTGATCGCCCAGCACTCCTCCAGCCACGAGGGCCATGTAATCCACAAAGTAGTCAATGACCTGTAGTCCGAAATCTTCCTTGCTCTCGAAGTAGTTGTAGAACGAACCCTTTGGCACGCCCGCGGCTTGGAGTATTTCCTTGATGCCGGTGTTGTTGAACCCCTTTAAATGTATGATCTCAGCGCCAATCTCGATGAGTCTGCTCTTGGTGTTATCCCGCATATGACATCCGTTTAAGTGCTGCCGTTCAGTCGGACAATTCTTAAATAGTAGACCGGTCGTCTCATCATGTCAAGTAAAAAACATTCCCATGTTGCTGCAATATAATTATGTCACCCCTTAGCTGCAATATGAAAATGTCACCCCCGCCGATAACAAGGGGCACCGAGGGGAGGTGCTCCGGTGAGAAAAGGAGTGACGTTCATGACGGAAGAGGTAAGGCGGTACGGCGTGGTAGCGGCGGCATTGGACGGCAGGATGATGAACGGAGAGGCTGCGGCGGCGTTAGGCGTCTCCCTCCGCCAGCTAAAGAGGATCAAGGCTAAAGTGAAGAAGGAAGGACCTTCCGGAATTAAGCACGGCAACAGCGGGCGCCCTTCCTGCAGAGCTTTCCCTGCCGGGATGAAAGAGCGGGCGATGAAGCTCGCCAATGAGAAGTATTTCGACTTCAACTTCTCCCACCTCTCGGAGATGCTGGAAGAGCAGGAAGGGATAAAGATCAACCGCGAGACCTTGCGGCAATGGCTTCGTCCTGAAGGGTTCGGAGGAAAGGTCCGGAAGCAGCGCAGACATAGGAAGAGAAGAAAACGATCGGAGAAGGAAGGCCATATGCTCTTTTTGGACGGCTCTCCCCATGCGTGGTTCGGGGAGGAAAAGACAACGCTCCTTCTGTCTACGGACGACTCGACGGGGAAGCCTCTTTATGGGCTGTTTCGAAAGGAAGAAGACCTGGAGGGCTGTTTTGGCGTATGCAAAGAGGTCTTTGCCCGTTTCGGCCGGCCCTCGGTCTTCTATCTCGATCGGGCCTCCCAGTTTAAAACCACCCGGCATAAGAGCGATTCTGTCGAGCCTACCCAGTTCCAGAGAGCCATGAGCGAGCTGGGGATACGGCTCATCTTTGCCCATTCTGCTCAAGCCAGAGGAAGAGGCGAGAGGATCAACAGGACCTTCCAGGACAGGCTTGTCGCTGAGCTTCGGCTTAAGAATATCGCCGACCGCGAAGGGGCGACGAAGTATCTGAACGAAACCTTCATCCCCAAGTACGCTCGGCTCTTCGGCGTTGCCCCGGAAGACCCGAAGCCTGCATGGAGACCGCTTCCTCAAGACGCGGACATGCGGAACATCCTTTGTAAGCGATATGAGGCAAAGGTCAATTACGACAACACGATCTCGGTCGACGGACAGGCGATCCAACTGTTCCCGACAAAGACGAGGCTGAGCTTTGCCAAGGCTTCCGTTACGGCGAATCATTGGCTCGACGGAAGCTGGCATGTCTTTCATCATACGGCGGGAGAGGTTCCCTGCAAGCCTATCGAAGGACGCGTCCGGCCGGGGTCCTACATGCGCCCAGGGCCGGCGAGCGAAGCGAGAGCGTCTCTATGAAAAGGGCCAAGGGGGGGTGACATATTCACGTTGCAAAAAGGGTGACATTTTTATGTTGCAATAACAGTAAAAAACATTCCCAAGAAAAATAGGGCGAGCTTCACCGATGGCGGAGTCGCGTTTCTCGGATGGCGAAGTGCCCCTTCGGATGATTCTATACAGCGCACGGCCGCAAAGGATAGCCATTACCGTATTGACTATCGGTCCGTATGATTTTAAAATACTTGCGTGATCCATCTGATAAGAACGCACCCCGACCGGGTGCTGAGGCGCGTTGCCCCCGAAGTGAATGCAATGACGGAAGAGATACGCCGCCTGTGCGACGACATGGTGGAGACCATGGCCGCGGCCCACGGACTGGGGTTGGCCGCAAACCAGATCGGTATATCCCTTCGCATCATTTCCCTTGAAACAGGTTCGGAAAAGGAAAGCAGTCCACTCGTTTTTATCAATCCCCGGATTGTACAGCTGGAAGGGGAGGAAGTGGGCGAAGAGGGGTGCCTGAGCATCCCTGACTTTTACGAGACGGTGAAGAGGGCAAAAAAGGCTGTTGTCAAGGGCAAGGGTCTGGATGACAAGGAATTCACGGTCGAGTGCAACGGCATGCTTGCCCGTGCGGTACAGCACGAGGTGGACCATCTCAACGGCATTCTCTTTATCGACCACCTGAGCCCTGTCAAGAAACTGCTTTTTAAACGGGAATACAAGAAAGAGAAGAAATGAATCTCCTTTTTTTCGGCTCTTCGAGCTTCTCGGTTCCCGCTCTGCTTGCGCTTCACTCATCCATATCCTGTGTGGTAACGAAGAAAACAAGGCCGAAGGGCAGGGGATATCTGCTCGAAGACAACGAGGTAAAGCAGACAGCCCTCTCTCTCGGTCTTCCGGTCAGGGAGATAGGGTCGTTCAAAGATGAGGAGGCAACGAGCGTGGGTGAACTCAAACCCGATCTCCTCGTCGTGGTCTCTTTCGGCCTCATCATTCCACAATGGTTTCTCGATCTGCCCGTCTTGGGCGCCATCAACGTGCACCCTTCACTCCTTCCGAAATATCGCGGCCCGTCGCCAATGCAATGGGCCATCTGGAATGGGGAAGAGGGGACGGGCATAACGGTCATCAGGATGAACGAGCGGATGGACGCGGGCGATATCCTCTATCAGGAGAAGGCGCCTCTCGCGGCTGAGGAGGATGCGGCCGCCCTTTCAACCCGTCTTGCATCGAGGGTTTCCGAAATCCTTCCGCCCGTGGTCGAGGAAGCAAAGGTCAAAGGGATTGGGTATGGCACGCCCCAGGACGACGGGGAGGCAACCTATACACCGATGATCACAAAAGAGATGGGACGCATAGACTGGAGCCTGAGCGCGATCGAGATAATAAGGCAGGTGAGGGCGCTCGTGCTTTGGCCGACCGCATATACGTCCCTTGACGGCAAAACGATAAAGGTATTTAAAGTCAAACCGTCCCAGGCCATATCACCCCAAAAGCCCGAACCCGGCACTATTCTCGCCTCAACTCCTGCGGGAATAGAAGTTTCTGCAGGAGTTGGCTCTCTCATCCTCCAGGAGATACAGATGGAGAACAGGAAGAGAATGGCGGCCTCCGACTTTGCCAAGGGTTATCGGCAACTTTCTGGAAAACTGTTCACCTGACGCCATTTTTTATCTGAGTCAAGGATCGAACCCCATTTTTTTGTTGACAGAAGCAGGTTTCCCACTTATGATCAGAAAGGATTGCCTGTGAATGGCGCTTTATTGGCTCTATAGTGCTGGTGTTCTGCGCTCCCACCGGAGGCATTGCGTGTCGCGTCGCGCACGAAGGGCTGCCGGGTGCACACGGCATACCGCAGCTAAGCAGCGGTCCCTTTCTTCATCGGCGGACGGCAAGACGCTGCAACACGCCCCATTCGTGGCGGGGCTGGTGTTTTGTGCCGCCATCCTCGCCTGTTTCTTGCTCGCCGGGTGTGGGAGCGGGGGCACATCCTCCCGCCCGATCGTGGTTTATTCTTCCGGGCCGGTCCTTGCAGCTTCCGGGGAGCGCGCGTCGCAGATCGTGCCGCCGGAAGGTAACGGGTCGATGCCGGGGCCTAAGAAAGGTGAGGCGCGAAAGAACGAGCTGAAGAAGAGATTCCAAAAGAAGGTATACGGAAAGAGCTCGGACGAAGGTGCGGAGAAAAAGGTCCAAAGCGAACTGGATGCCGGGGGTCCGGGAGAGGATATGTCCCTCCTTTTCAGACTGCCCGACGGCGATGACGACAACATCGCCTCTTTGCTGACAGCGGATTATCTGAAGCAGTTCGATATACCGATCGTCTTTAACGATGCGGTCCACTACTTTGTCAGGTATTTCACTACGGACAAAAGGAAAATATTCGCCAACTGGCTGCGGCGGTCGAAGCGTTATGTCCCGATGATCAAGGAGATCTTGCGCGCCCATGGACTGCCTGAAGACCTTATCTATGTGGCCATGATCGAAAGCGGCTTCAATCCCAGGGCTTATTCTTCCATGAAAGCCTGCGGACCATGGCAGTTCATCTACGAGACAGGCGGCAGATACGGCCTTCGGGTCAACCACTGGGTGGACGAAAGAAGAGACCCGGAGAAATCGACAGTGGCGGCCGCCCTCTACCTGAAGGACCTCTTCAGCCAGTTTGGGTCCTGGTACCTTGCGGCTGCGGCTTATAACGCCGGCGAGAAGAGGATTGAGAGGTCCATAGAGAAGCACGAAACGAGCGATTTCTGGGAGCTTATGAAGTATAATACGCTGCCGAGGGAGACCAGGGAGTATATCCCGAGGCTCCTCGCTGCTGCGATTATCGCTAAAGACCCGGAGAAATTCGGTTTCACCGGCATAGACTACGATCAACCGATCAGGTTCGTGAACGAGAAAGTGCCGGGCGGGACGCCGCTTGCGGTCGTTGCAAAGGCTGCATCGACGGACGTGATGACCGTAAGGGCGCTCAACCCGGAGGTCCTGACGGGTATCATCCCGCCGGATGTGGATGACTACGCGATCAAGCTTCCCGAATGGATCGCAAGAGATAAATTCCGGAAAGGGTTGAAGATAGCACTGGAAACGGAAAAGAAGGTGCGGGAGGTAACGACGTACACCCTGAAGAAGCGGGATAGCCTCGCTGTGGTCATGAAAAAGTATAGGGTAGACTATAATGATCTTCGGCTCGTCAATGCCTGTGACCAGGAATTGAAGGCACAACCCGGCATGGTCATTTACATTCCAAAGTTTTACGGCCGGGCGGAAGCGACGGAAGTCGCGCAGGAGACAGGGCCTGAAGTAAGCGTGGCGGCTGCAGACAGGGAATCGCCGGACGTGTTCGGGCCTGAGAGCGTGAAGATCGCCTCTAAGGCGGAACCAAGCGGGGATTCCCCCATGGTGAAAAAAGGGGAGAACCTGGCCGGGATCTCCGGACGGCACGCGATCAGCCTGGCGGCGTTAAAAGAACTCGATAAACCGAAAAAGAACCAGGCACGCCCGCACATGCGGCTGCAACTGACGAGCCACGTGGCCGAGAAAGAGGAACCTGTTCAAACTGCGGTCTACCACGTGGAAAAAAGGCGCGGGACCGCATCTGTCGCCGGCAAGCACAGCCTGGAAGACCGGACTTTCAAAGTAATGAAGCATGCCGGGAAACGTAAGGCGTCGGCAGGCGCCAAACTCACGGCATCCAGGGCGAAGGCTAAACCCTCAAAACGAGGTTGATCATATCCCCCCGCGAAAATCCCATGGCGTGAAAGAATTGCAGGAGATCCCAGTCGTTCCAGTTGACAAGCGTGTAGATGGTGTCGACGCCGTATTTTTTTAAGTTCTGCACGCACGTGCTCGCGAGTTCTTTTGCAATCCCCCTGTTCTGATAATCGGGGTCTATACCTATAGTATCGATCCAACCGATATTGTTTGGGACCTTGAATTCCCAACCGCTTACTTCTCCCAGAATGAAACCTATCACCTTTCCATCTATCTCAGAGACGAGGGAGGCATCGTGGGGCCTCGACTCCGCCTGTTTTACGATCTTCGTCACCCAATAGTCCCGGCGGGTCTCCCCGAGCACCTTCGTGTCGATATTGACGATGAAATCCAGATCCTGCTTCTCCATGACCCTGATAAGGAGCTTGTCCAAGAAATTACTCATCGCGTTTTCCTCCACCCCCCTTATAAATTTATTTGTGAATTTTATAACATAAGAAGTTAGTCTATGGCAAGGATGATTGTAAAAAAGAACACAAGCTCAGAAAAGCAAGTTTCTTCGCCGTTATACGTCAGGGAGAGCGACGAGGAAGCCAACAAAGGTGGGGCTCAGATAAGCGACTTGGTATGAAGCGTCGACGCATAAGGAAAGGAAAGGGGTAGACTATAAGCCGGGTTCTGTTACCTACAAGGGTCCATGGTCATTTCTCTTGTGGGCTCGCCTCACTGTGCGAGCCTCATGCGGCCTACCCGGGTTAAAGGACGGGCCGTCCTCACCGTCTCTCGACGGTCCCCTTTTTGGCCTTGCATCAGATGGGGTTTGCAAAGCCATTCAGTCGCCTGAATGCTGGTGGGCTCTTACCCCGCCATTTCACCCTTACCCTCCCCGAAAGGGAAGGCGGTATCTTTTCTGTTGCACTTTCCTTAGGATTGCTCCCAGTCCCCGTTAGGGACCATCCTGCCCTTCGATGCCCGGACTTTCCTCGGGATCGTATCCCGCGACCACGCGTCTACCCCTTTTTTGCTGCCGCATTTTTCGCAAGCTTATCTGCAAGCTTGTTTCCTTCTCTGGGTATATATTTTATCTTCACCTGCGCAAAGCCGCTCATCAAGCGGCGCGCTTCTTCAAGGTAGGGCTTCAGCCCTTCGTTTTTGATGCGGTATTTTCCAAGGACTTGATATGCAACGAGTTGGGAGTCGGTATACACATTGACCGGCAGCCCGGCCGGGTCTCCGACCTTCTTGAGCGCCCGTACCAGGGCCTCGTATTCCGCCATATTGTTGGTCATCAGCCCCAGATGAATGCCGTCCCTCCAAATCTCCTGTCCGTCCTCATCAAAGGCTATCATACCGGCCCCCGCAAGGCCGGGGTTGCCGAGGGATGCCCCATCGATGTAGATATGCCATTCTTTCATGCTTCTTCTTCGTAACAAAGGATCCTGTTGCAACTCGGGCAGGTAAGAGCCTCGCTGTTCTTCATCACCTCGATAAAAAGCTGAGGCGGGATATTCATGAAGCACCCTAGACATATCCCGTTCCTGGCATTCACAACGGCAAGGCCGCCCCTTTTCTCTATAAGGACATTATAGCGCGCCTTGAGGTCCCGGTTTACGTCAGTCAGCAGTCTTTCCCTCTCCTGCTTGAGCTTTGCGACCATGCTATCGACTGTCTTGATCTCTCTTTCCAGTTCCTTGACTTCTTCTTGCACCTCTTTTTCTCTTTTGGTGAGTTCTTTCAGTGCGGACTGATAATCCTTTTTCAATTCCTCGGTCTTTTCCATGAGAAGAATTACATCTTCCTCGGTCTTGTCGTTCTCTGCCCGCGCTGTTTCTGTCTCTTTCAGGATCGCCTGATACTCTTTGTTGGTTTTTACTTCGTGGAGCTTTGCTTCCACCTTTTTGATCTGCGCTTTCTCCCCTTCCAGTTCCTGTTCTTTCTTCCTTCTTTCCTTCTCCAATTCTTCGATGACTTCCTTCTCTCTTGCCAGTCTTTCCTTTGTCTGAGCGACCTCTCTTTCCATCTCTTCGATTCTTTGGGGTGCGAGGGCCCTCTTTTTCTCGTTGCCGATTATTTCCGTGTCTATTTTTTGGACTTGGCAGAGGGTTAATAGGTCTTCATTCAATGTGTTCCCTCCTAAAATTCAAAAGGGGTGGCATTTCTGCTCACCCCTTAGGTTTTATTCTGATATGAATATAAATGATTTCCTTACCATTCCCGATTCTCTGATTTTGGGCCCACCTGGCCTCGAACCAGGGGCCTACCGGTTATGAGCCGGTGGCTCTACCAACTGAGCTATGGGCCCGTATAGGGGATAGCTTATCTGATCAATCGGCCGTTGTCAAGCGAATATAACCCCATTCAGAAAGCGAAAAGGCAAGATGCGCCCACTGTGGGACGCCGCCTTCCGCCGCGATCGATGTACTCCACCATATACACGTCACCGATCCTTTTTCCCGCTCTTTTACAGTTCTGAGGAAGACCATATGTTTTTGTCATTGATTAAAAGATTTTGTCTGCTAAAATAATGACCGGCAGGTAATCTAACATTTTGAAGATCCTCATGACACTCAAGAATCCCCCGGCCGCCCTTCTTTCACTACTGGAAGGCCACCAGGTCGATAAGACGGAAAGTGCCGATTCGCTCACAGCGCGGATATCTCGCGGGAATTATCACCTTATTCTGGCAGACTTTGAGGTTGCAGAAATGCTTTCCGATATAAAGTCGGCCGATCCCCGGGCGGAGGTCGTGCTCATCGGCGGGAATGATGAGGAAGGGGTTGAGGCGGTCAAGGACGGGGCGTATGCGTGTGTCAAGACCCCTGGTGACATGGAAAGACTTGGCGCTATCGTGCGCGATTTGACCTCTATGGCCGAGATGCGCAGCGATTTGGCCCAGCTCGAAGAACAGCTTGATCAGAAATACGAGTTTGCCGGCATCGTCGGCAGGAACCCGAAGATCCTCGATATCATTTCCTTCATAAGGCGTATTGCCCCGTATTATCGGGTTGTCACGATAACCGGCGAGACGGGAACGGGAAAAGAGGTGGTGGCGCGCGCCCTTCACAATCTAGGCAGCCGGTCTGAAGACCCTTTTGTCACTTCTAATTGCGCGGGTTACGTTGAAACCCTGATCGAATCGGAATTGTTCGGCCATCAGAAAGGCTCTTTTACCGGCGCGATTCAGGACAAAGTAGGGCTGTTCGAAGCGGCCAAAGAAGGCGCCCTTTTTCTTGATGAGATAGGTGACCTCCCCCTGTCGTTCCAGCCGCACCTCCTCCGGGTCCTGCAAAACGGGGAATTCCGCCCGGTAGGGAGTAATCGCGTGTCCAAGTCGCGGTGCAGAGTAATCGCGGCCACGAGCAAGGACCTGAAAGAGGAGGTCCAGAACAATAGGTTCAGGGAGGACCTCTTCTACAGGATTACCCCGCTTGTTATCCACATCCCTCCTTTAAGGGACAGGAAAGACGACATCCCTCTTTTGTCCCGCTTCATGCTGAAGCGGTACAGGGAGCAGACGAAAAAACCGGTGCACGGCATTTCAAGACCTGCTCAGGACATTTTGCTCTCCCATGATTGGCCGGGGAACGTGCGGGAGCTGGAGAACGTGATTAACCAAGCGGTGATCATGACGGGCGAGTCTTTTATCGCTCCGAGCCATTTACCTCCCTATTTGAGGGCGCCTAAGACAAAACGGACAGGCGGGGAGGTAAGCTCTCTCGGTGAGGTCGTGAGGAGACACATCGGGGCGGTGCTTGAGGAATACCGGGGCAACCGGAGCCGGGCCGCAGCGAAGCTGGGTATCAGCCGCCGCGCCCTCTTAAGGAAAATAGAGAAGTATGGGATCAAATAACGGCATTACCGAAAGGGCTAAAATAGCACACCTGCATATTCCGGTCGCAGCGTAGAGTTTTTGCCTGTATTCGGGCGTCAGCAGACCCCTCATAGGTGTCAAAAACGCCCTTCTTTGCCTCTCGCCCCAAAAATGGCTTGACCTGCTTTTTCCTGTAAGGATAGGCGTTTTCACGGTGCATATCCCCATGGCACTGTATTTGCTTATATAACTTGCGTCCGGGAGGAGTGAGAAAGGGATCGAACCCCGGAAGGTTTATAAAATTTATCTTATCAAGGAGGCAGTACATGATGAAGGTCAGGAGGGGAAACAAAGGTTTTACGCTTATCGAGTTGCTCATCGTCATCGCGATTATCGGTATCCTCGCGGCCATTGCCGTGCCGGCGTACACGGGATATACGACGAAGGCAAAGGTCGCGGGCGTGGTTAACGCATTCGGCGCTATCAAGAATGCGGTAGCGGCGCAGTATGCCGCGAACGCGGGAGTCATTACCCCCGCAGCCGGGACAGATCCCGCTACTGCAGGAACCATCACCACTGTTTTCGGGGTAGCCCCTCCGACGCAGTACGCGACCGTGGCAGGCTGGACCGTAAGTGCCGCCGGTGTCATATCGGCAACAGTAACCGCGACGAATAGCGCCGCGGACAACCAGACAATCACACTCACCCCTAACTGGGTAACGGGCCAATGGGCGTGGGGCGGCAGCGTGCCGGCAGCCTTCCTCCCACAGAGCTAATACGGACGACACACGAACGGATGGGGGCCCTTCGGCCCCCATCCCTGCAAAAAAAGGCTTGCGCTGTCCCCACGATTTGTCTTAGCATCTATGCGAGTGATAATGTGATCGGATGAGCACTACATTTTTTTCCCTTCCTGTGATGAACGTGCTTTTTTTTGTGCTCGGGGCGATTATCGGCAGCTTCCTCAACGTCTGCATCTACCGGATCCCGCAAGACGCGTCGATTGTGCATCCCGGCTCCAGGTGCCCGGCCTGCGCAGCACCCATATTGTTTTACGACAATATCCCACTCATCAGCTATATGGTCCTCCTGGGCCGATGCAGGAAATGCGGCGCGACCATACCGATCCGGTATCCCCTGGTGGAGCTAATGACCGCCAGCCTCTTCGTCGTCTTCTACAGGGTGCTGGGTCTATCCATAGAATTGCCCGTCTCACTCGTCTTTGCGAGCCTCCTCATCGTCATATCCTTCATCGACCTGGATCATCTGATAATCCCCGACGTGCTGAGCCTCGGCGGCCTCCTTCTCGGGGTTGCCCTTTCTTTCTTCAGGTCCTCTTTCAGCTATACCGACTCGCTCGGCGGCGTGCTGCTAGGCGCCGGTCTGCTCTTTGCCATTGCGAAATCGTATGAGCTTATCAGAAAAAGGGAAGGCATGGGCGGCGGCGACATAAAGCTCCTCGGCATGATAGGCGCGTTTTGCGGCATCAAGGGTGTTGTCTTCTCTCTGGTTTCCGGATCGTTTCTGGGCACTATCGTCGGCCTTCCTCTCATGCTGATTAAAGGCGGAGGCATGAAATATGCGCTTCCCTTCGGCCCTTTTCTCTCCCTTGGCGCGCTGATTTATGCAATCGCCGGCAATCAGCTTACTAGTCTGTTCTTAGGGATTATTTCGAGATGAAAAAGTCTGCGCGTTGTTGAGGAGGCTATGGTAAATCGTATTTTGGACAAGTTTGACCCTCTTTATAGGCTCGGTTTTGGGAAGCCCCGCCAGTTGCTGGGGGCCGATATCGGAACGACTTCCATAAAAGTTTGTCTTCTCAAAAAAACGAAAGAAGGGCGCTTCGCCCTATCGGGCCTGGCGTGCAGGTCCTATGACCATGACCTGCTGCATGACGGAAACATCATAGACCGTCCTTTTGTGGCCCAGGAGCTGAAGGCCCTGCTCGGCGCCGGCTCGATCAGAACGAGAAACGCTGCCTCAGCCCTTTCAAGCTACAGCGTGATCACAAAGAGGGTAACCATGCCCCTTCTTGAAAAGGAAGCCCTCGAGAGCGCGGTAAAGATCGAGGTTGAAAATATTATCCCCTTTCCCCTGAAGGATATCTATTACAGTTATTACATTATGGGCGCGGATGATGAGAAGGAGCAGATGATGAACCTCCTTGTTGTGGCCGCGAAAAAAGAGATAGTCGAAGGTTACATAAAGACCTTCGAGCTGGCCGGGCTGAACCTTTGTGTGCTCGATGTCGATATTTTTGCAATAACAAACCTGATCGAGCAGATATACACGTCTGAGAGCCACTCGATCCTTGCGGCGGACATAGGCGCATCGGTGACAAACATCGCGATCGTCAAGGGAGTGAATATAGAGTTTACGAGGGAGATACTGGTAGGAGGGAAGTATATCACCCACGAGCTTGCAAAACCGCAAAAGCTCGACTATAGGGAGGCCGAAGAGAAGAAGCTGAAGGGCAGTGACGATGCAGCAGGCGTGCTTGATGATTTCGTCGCGAACATATCCTCCGAGATCAATAAGACGGTCAACTTTTACGTGGCCACAAAACCCCGGGAGGCAGTAAGCAAGATATATCTGACCGGCGGGTCTTCTCTTGTTCCCGGACTGAAAAAGCAGATCGAATCGGACACAGGCATAGGCGTCGAATTTCTCAACCCCTTCCTTTGTCTCGATGATAGTGGCCCCATGGGGACTCAGGAAAATCAGGAATTTTTGATGCCTGTGGCGCTCTCCCTGTCAATGAGAATGAACGAGAGCGTGTGATGATAAAGATAAACCTTCTGCCGCAGAGGAGCCACGGACAACACAAATTTTACCCCGATCTCTTTATCTTCCCGGCAATACTCGTGCTCACCGTCGCTCTCGTCGGAGGCATCTTCCTGAAGAACAACAGGGATGTAGCAAGGCTGCGCAGTGATGCGGCCGCCTTACACGCGCAAATCGGATCGCTTCAGAGCGTTTACAAGGAATTTCTCACCATAGGAAAAGACAAGAAGGAGATCGCCGAGAGGATAGCCGTGATAAACAGGATCAAAGAGGGTAGGGCACTTGCGCCCAGGCTGCTTTACGACCTTTCGTCGCTGACCACGGACAATCTGTGGCTCAAGAAGGTGCACAAGATTGACATGAAGGTCGATTTCGAAGGCAGGTCCATTGACAATGAGTCGATTTGCACCTTTGTGGAAGGTCTATCCCGGCTCTCCTATATGAGGAACGTCGAATTGAAAAGTGTGGAAGATGTGACCGAAGCGGGGACGACGGTGAAGAAATTTATTGTTGTGGGCGGTGCGGCCTCATGAAGCTGCAACTGGGAGAACTGACGATTCCGGGGAGATACAGGGTTGTGCTCATGCTCCTTCTACCCGCAGTGATTATTGTCGCTGCCTATTTCCTTCTCTTCGATGCACAGCTCCGGGAGAAGAAAAGACTCGATACCGAGGCAAAGGGCCTGCGACAGGAACTCCTCAAGGTAACGGCAATGAAAAACAGCATGGAAAAGACGCGGAGAGAGTACACCAGCCTTAAAGCCGAACTGCAATACAGGCTGAGGCAGATGCCGGAGGAAAAGGAAGTGCCGGCCCTGCTGAGACAGGTTTCTCTCACTGCGCAGGAAACGAAGACGCATGTGAAATATTTTGCCCCAAAAGAATCGGTGCCCCGGGAGTTTTATTTGGAGCTGCCCTTCGAAATGAAATATACAGGGCTTTATCACAGCATCGGCTACTTTTTCGATGGGGTCCGAAAACTTGAGAGAATTATTCATATCACGAGCTTTTCCCTGGAGGCGAAAGAGGCGGGCTCAAAAGGGACTCTTGAAGGTTCCTGCCTCGCAAAAACCTATGTTTTTCTGAAGGAGCCATTGCCACCGGCGAACAAAAGTGTGGCGCCAGCGGCGAGCGGAGGTGTGGGACCGCGCACCGATGCGGGTGCTACAACCGGGCCGCAACCGGCTAAAACAGCTGGTCCAGGAGGAAAAGAATGAACCGGTCAGGACATAGGCTTCTCCCCGCGCTATTGTTCTTTTCCCTTGTTTCTACTCCTTTTGCCGCAGGCGCGGGCGCTACGCAGGGGGCGCCGGCCGTTCCCACCATGGATATGGACAGTTTTTCCTATACATCCCAGGACCGGCGGGACCCTTTCGAGCCGGTCTATCTGCTGAAGGCAGTCAAAAAAACATCTGTCCAGGCGGCCCCAAAGGAGGGATATGAGCTCGACGAGCTGAAATTCGCGGGAGTGATCAAGTCAGGGGCGGTGGCGTTCGCCTTGATGGAGGACATGCAGGGCAAAGGGTTGCTCTTCAAGAAAGGGGATTTCCTTAACAGGAACATGTGGATTTTCGACGTCTTGCAAGACAAAGTGATCCTGGCTTATAAGCTGAGAGGAGATATCCACAAGATATCACTTGATATTCCTCGAAAATAGGAAGGGTGACACATGAAAAGGTTTTTGCTCATTCTCTCTTTTGCCATTATCTTCATACCGCTGGCAAGCCAGGCGCAACAGGCGCCTCCGCCGAAAATATCCTTTGACTTTATCGACGCCGATATCAGAAACGTGCTGAGGGTGATTGCAGAGGTCTCAAAGAAGAACATGGTGATCTCCGATGACGTAAAGGGCAAGGTCACTATCAAATTGGAAAATGTCTCCTGCGACGACGCGCTTGAGGTCGTCTTAAAGAACAATGATCTGGCCAAGGTGGAAGGGGAGAACGTGGTACGGGTCATGACGGCAAAAAAGTTCTACGATGAAAGAGACAGGGGAGCAAAGGACAGGCTTGAATTCGTGAGGGAGAGGGAGGTACGGCAGAGGCTGGAACAGCAATTTGTGACGGAGACGGTTTACGTCAATTATGCCGACATAGCCGAAGTGGAGAAGATGATCACGGGCGAGACCTCGGCCTCGGCAAAAGACATGGCGCAGGCGGCGCCGCAAGGCGCGCCGGGCGGCCAGAGCACGCTCACAGGGAAGCCCAAGGGCTTGCTTTCACCGAACGGCGTGGTCACTGTGGTCAAATGGAACAACGCGCTCGTTATCAGGGACACAAAAGAGAACGTGGCCGAGGTGGTGAGGCTTATAAAAGAGCATGACATACCACCGCAGCAGGTGCAGATAAACGCGCGCATAGTTCTGGCCAGCTCCACTTTCTCGAAGGAGCTGGGTGTGCAATGGGGCGCCTCCTACCAGACAAGGATACGAGGCGAATCTGTCGGGTCTGCCGGCTCCAGGCAGGTGACAGGGGATTCCAGCTCCAGCACGTACACGGCCCCGACAGGGAACCTGGGCATGAGGAACGGAGTCGTGTCGTTCCCTTACAATGTGAACCTACCCGCTACTATGGGGGCGGGCACGGGCGGGTCGATGGGCGTCTATGTGGGCAGTCTCACCGATTCTCTGCAGCTGGACCTGGTACTTTCCGCCATGGAGGCCCATGACAAGGGCAAGGTTATATCCAACCCGAAGATCATCACCTCTGAAAACCGCCCGGCCCGCATCACACAGGGCACGGAGATCCCCTATCAGAGCTCCTCGGCGCAGCTTGGCACCAACATCATGTTCAAGCTCGCCGTACTGCAGCTTGCGGTGACCCCCCATCTCATAAAGGACGGGAATATCAGGCTGACGATCGAGGCAAAGGATGATGAGCCGGATTTCGACCCGCGCTTTCCCGTGCCCGGGGTCACGAAAAGGGAGGCTGTTACCGAGCTGCTGGTCAGAGACGGGGAGACCGTGGTGATGGGGGGGATTTATGAAGTAACCCTGGATGACTCCACGTCGGGCATACCGGTTCTCCAGAATATCCCCTTTCTCGGCCAGCTCTTCAAGCACACAGGCAAGACCGACAACAAGACCGAGCTCCTCATATTCATCACACCCACTCTCCTCAAAAATGTTTACGCGAAAGAAGGGGGGGATAAATGAAAAATGTAAGGGTGCTGCTACTCACACTGCTCGCTCTTCCGGCGCTCTCCTGGCCGTGCTTCGCCCTTGATCCTGTGATAGGAGTGATTGCCCCGTTGGACAACGAGAGGGTGACCATTACGCTGGGCGATAAAGCCGTGGCAAATGTCGGGGAGAGAGACGGGATCATCAAAGGGGATGTGGGCTCGGTAAGGGCTTACAGAGACAGCACCCCCTCGACTATTATCGCGAGGTGTGCGGTTACGGCCAGCAATTACCGATCGAGTGTGTGTGAGGTCATCAACGATAAAAAGGAGATCGACCCGGGATCTTTCGTCTTTTTTGACCCCGTCGTCTTTACGGATGCAACCCTTTATCCCGTTACCATCGCAGTCCTCTCTCACGTCGTGGAGTCCTATGAGCCGTATAAGCGGCTGCGGGTCTGCCTCTATGGGATATTCAACGACGGAGACGCGAAAACAGGGTTGTCCGAGGTGATCATGGGGGAATTCAGCCGCGTGTTCGCCCAGAAGAAGCGCATAGAGCTGGTGGACAAATCGGCCCTGAAAGGGCTTATATTTTATCCTGACAGCGAAAAACCTTTGATCGAGTTCGTGCAGAAGAACATGAAAATGGCCGACATAGATGCACTTGTCACCGGTGCCTACAAGGTAACCGGCAAAAGGATAGACCTGACGGTTCTCGCCATAAACAAAGAGGGGAGCGGCAAGACCGGTCTTTTTTCCTTCCCCCTTGAGGAGAGATACGCGCATGCGCTTTCTGCGATTGTCGCGAACCCGGCGGCCCCGTCGAGCGTTGAAGTTTCGACGTGCCTCGTCTCGTTAAACACCACACCCTTTGAACCGCCCAAGCACGAGCTGGAGCAATTGATACGGCAGGAATCGGCCGGCAACGCGCTCGTCGAAAAGGTCTTGAAACAGACGGGTTTCAATCTCCTCAGTCCTGTTGAGATAAAGGTGAAGGTAGATGACGAAGCAATGGCTATCTCCGAGAGGAAGGAACAGAAATTCAGTCTTCCGAGCGGTGTTCATCGTGTCCTGGTTTCTTTCAGGCGTGGCTATTTCTTCAACGACTCACTCCTCTACACATCGGAACGGGAAGTAACGCGTGAGGCCCTCCTGGATCTCAGCAAGCCTAACAACCTTGTCATCGAGATCAGGATCAACCCATCGTTCAGGGCGGGCGCGATCGGTCTCGACGTAGATCAACGCGTGGATAGCCGCCGCGAGATAATCATACCGATCTATAAGGTGCAGTCGGAGAAGACTATCGAAGTCTTCAAGGACTGAGTTAGGCGCTCTTTTTCTTACTATGGCGGCTGAAAGACTTTCCAAATTCCTTGCACACAGCGGCATCGCATCCCGGCGTAAGTCGGAAGAGATCATCACGTCCGGCAGGGTGAAGGTGAATGGCCTGACGGTCACCGACCCGGCCCATCCGATCGACCCGGCCGCCGACATGGTCACCCTTGACAATAACGCTATCAGGCCTCCTGCGGCGTCATGCTATGTTGCCCTCTACAAACCGCCGGGTTATCTATCCGACCTCGCCGACATTGAGGGCAAGGACCGCCCACTCGCGCGCCAGCTCATACGCCTCAAAACGCCGCTTTTCCCCGTGGGCCGCCTCGATTACAACTCCGAGGGCCTGATGATCTTTACGAATGACGGAGGATTTGCCAATCTGGTGACGCACCCTAGGTATGAAGTGGAGAAAGAGTATCACGTGAAGCTTTCGGGCGCCCTGACGCAGGAGGACCTAAAACGCGCAGTCACGGGCCTTCCTCTTGATAAAAGCCACGTGTACCGCTTTAAAACCATTGCATCACTCAAGAAGGCGGAAAAGAACACCTGGTACAGAGTGACCGTCACCGAAGGGAAATACCATCACATCAGGAAGGTCGCCGAAGCGCTCTCCCACAGCGTCCTGAAACTCCGCCGCGTGCGCGTCGACGGCTTTACGCTGGGCGCTCTCAAGCCGGGCGAATGGAGACATATCGACCCTGAAGAGATCAAGAGGTTCCTCCGCCAGCAGGCGCCATCAGGGACAGGCATCTCCAGGAGAGTCGCCCCGTGATATTTCACGGGAAGGTGCGGGATATTTTGATTGACAGTATCATCGGCTTTTGGCTAACATAATACTACTATGGAAAACAAGAGTTATGTAAAGTGGGCTGACATCCTTAAGACCATGGGTCATCCCATAAGGATCAAGATAATCGAGGCCCTCCTGGACAACGACAAGTGCGTGAGTAATATCTGGGGGTCTCTGGATCTTCCGCAGGCCACGGTGTCGCAGCACCTGTCGCTGTTGCGGTTAAAGGGCATTGTGCAGCAAGAGCGTTGTGGCGCGAAGGTGAAGTATTCGATTAGTGATAGAAACATCGAACAAATCATCAAATTGATAAAGGATCGTGAGTTAACATAATATCTCTTATCAGAACCATTAGCTATCCCGATGACCCAGGAAGCCCGGCCGCACCTGTCACCCCCCCCGTTATCGACTGCCCTGCCGGTTCAATGACATCGGTCAATTCTCCACTCGAGGCTTCATGAAGGACCAGGGAATAGGCTCGGCAGATATCAACCGCCTTTACAAACAGGTAGAGGGGAAACTGGAGAGCATCGTTGAAAAACTACTCGTCTCAAAGATGAATGATAATGACAATATACTTCAGAGCGTCCAGACGATGATGGAGAGGATTTTCATTGCCACCGCCATGAAGCTATCGGCTGACAACGTCTCGCAAGCCTCAAAGCTGCTGGGCATAAACCGCAACACCCTGAGCAAGAAGCTTAAGGAGATGAAAGAACAGTCATAGAAAAGACACACCCCTAGGCGAGATAACGGACTATAAGATCTCCCAGTTCCCTCGTCCCCATGCCCATCTTGCCCGCATCAACTGATTTGACGTCATTTTTCAGGGCTCGCGCCACTGCTCTGTCGATGGCCCCGGCGCCTTCCGTCTCGCCCAGCGAATCGAGCATCATGGCGCCCGCAAAGATGGCGGCTAGGGGATTTATCACGTTTTTGCCCGTATACTTCGGCGCTGACCCTCCTATGGGCTCAAACATGGAAACCCCCTGGGGGTTTATGTTGCCGCCGCAGGCGATGCCCATGCCACCCTGGATCATGGCGCCGAGGTCCGTAATGATGTCGCCGAAGAGGTTATCCGTCACGATCACGTCAAACCATTCAGGGTTCTTGACCATCCACATGACCGTGGCGTCCACGTGGGCGTAGTCCGTTTGTATGTCCGGGTAAGAATTGGCCACCTCATGGAACGTCCTCTCCCAGAGGCCGAAGGCGTACGTAAGCACATTGGTCTTTCCGCAGAGCGTCAGCTTGTTCCCTTTGTTTCGCTTCCTCGTGAGATCGAAGGCAAAACGTATGCATCTCTCAGCGCCCTTTCGTGTGTTTATCGACTCCTGGACCGCGACCTCGTCAGGCGTGCCTTTCTTGAGGATGCCCCCTGCACCCGCATAAAGTCCTTCTGTATTTTCTCTCACCACGACAAAATCTATCTCTGCGGGCCCCTTATTTTTCAGCGGCGTTTCCACCCCGTCATAGAGCTTCACCGGCCTTAAATTAATGTACTGATCAAGCTCGAAGCGGATACGGAGCAATATCTCCTTCTCAAGGATACCAGGCTTCACATCCGGATGGCCTATGGCGCCCAGGAAAAGCGCCTGTTGCGACTTTAGCTCCGACAAGACGCTGTCCGGAAGGGTCTCTCCGGTCCTCATATACCTTTCGCCCCCAAGGTCGTAGTAGGTATACTGCAAGACGAAACCGAATTTCTTCGATACCGCGTCGAGTACCTTGACCCCCTCTTCCACGACTTCCGGGCCTGTCCCGTCGCCGGGTATAACGCCTATCCGATATTCCTTCGCCATTCTCCTCTCCTTTGAGACAGGTTCCTGTCCGCGCAATTATTGGGCACCCGCAGGCGGGTACCCGGCCACGACCCACTTCGCACCAATGCGGGGTGCCCGCCGTCCAGAGGCGGGCCGCACCCCGGCCTCCTGCTCGGCTCGCTGCGCTCGATGACGGCTCACATGTGTTCCAGGGCCTTGTGCCCTATGTCCCTGCGATAATACATGCCCTCAAACTCTATGCACGAAACGGCCTCATAGACTTTATCTATTGCTTTCCGGTAGGTACTGCCCAGGGCCGTCACCCCTAGCACCCTGCCCCCCGACGTATAGTACTCGTTCCCCCGGCGCTTTGTGCCGGCATGGAACACCGCCACATCCTTTTGTCCCTCAAGCTCGCTGAGTCCGCTGATGAGCTTTCCCTTTTCCGGCCGATCCGGATAGCCCCGGGACGCCACAACAACGCACACCGCAACACCTTCTTTCCACGCCATCGGCCCCGCCTGCCCAAGGTTCCCTTCAGCGCACGCGGAAACTACCGGCAGAAGATCACTTTCCATTTTGAAGAGTATGGGCTGGGTTTCGGGGTCGCCGAACCGCGCGTTGAACTCAAGCACGTAAGGGTCCCCGTCGTGAAGCATCAAGCCGCCGTAAAGCACGCCCTTGTAGACAATACCCTCGTTTCGCAGGGCATCTATGGTCTTCTTCATTATTGAAGCATCAATGCTCTCTTCCATCGCCCGCCCTATGAAGGGCAGCGGCGTATACGCCCCCATGCCTCCCGTATTCGGTCCCATATCGTTATCAAGCAGCGCCTTGTGGTCCTGCGAGGGAAGCATGCGCTGCATGGATGAGCCGTCAGAGAACACGAGGTACGAAGCCTCGATGCCGGAAAGAAAGGCCTCCACAATCACCCTTCTGCCTGCTTCGCCGTGGATATGGTCAACGAGCAGTTCCCTGAGCGTCCTTTCCCCCTCGTCAGCGGACTTGATGACATAAGCGCCCTTCCCTGCCGCCAACCCGTCCGCTTTTACCACATACGGCAGTGAAAGCCCCTTTATATAGGCAAGTGCGGGGTCGAACGCGTCGAAGGTCCGAAAAGGGGCCGTGGGTATCCCGTACCTTTCCATCAGCGCCTTTGCGAAGACCTTGCTCGTCTCTATGCGCGAGCCTGCCTCGCAGGGGCCGAACACAGGTATGCCCGCCCCTTCAAACCGGTCGACGATCCCCGCCGCCAGCGCGCTTTCGGGTCCCACGACAACAAGCCCGATATGTTCTTTCCGGGCAAACGCAAGAAGCGTCTCCGTCTCCGTCGCACCTATATCAACACAAGAGGCTATCTGCGAAATGCCGCCGTTGCCGGGGGCACAGAACAGGGCACCAATCTTTGGCGACTGAGAAAGCTTCCACACAAGGGCATGCTCCCTACCCCCGCCGCCTATAACGAGAACTCGCATTTCGTTTTCCGCCTAACGACTTGTTTGAGAAAGGTGTTCGTAAATGGCTCTGTCGTAATCTGAGGTCTTGAAGAATACCTTCTTCGCGAGAAAGAAGCGAAGCTCCTCGGTCGTCTCGCCGTTGTGCGCCTTCATATCTTCCATCACCCGCGGATAGTCCTCGGGGTCCACCACCACAGTCACGTACTTGAAATTCTTCGCAGCCGCTCGTATCATGGAGGGCCCACCGATATCTATATTCTCTATGGCCTCGTCAAAGGTGCACCCCTTGGCCACTACCTCTTTGAACGGATAGAGGTTCACCACGATCATGTCAATATTTTTGATATCGAGGGCTTTCATGGCCTCTTGGTGCTCAGCCTTGTCCCTGATGTTCAAAATACCGCCATGCACCTTTGGATGAAGTGTCTTCACTCTCCCATCCATTATTTCAGGAAAACCCGTGTGCTCGCTCATCTCTTTCGGATTGACCTTCAACTCGTCGAGGTATTTCTTCGTGCCGCCTGTTGAGATGATCTCAATCTGATAACTCTTCAAAAAAGGCGCCAGCTCCGCCAGACCCACCTTGTTCGATACGCTTATCACTGCCCGTTCGATTTTCATTAATCCCCCTCACCATATTCCCTTGATTTTACGATTTATGATAATTTCACACGGGGCCGTTTGTCAATAGCAATCCGCCGGCGCTTCAGGCGGCTTCAACGCAAATGAGGCGTTCGAAAGGCTCTTTCTCGGTTCACGAGAGGTTTTCTTCTCTCCCGGCTACATAAAACCACTCGTTATTGAATCGCACCAGCCTTATTTTACCTTGCTCGATAAGCTTGTCGAGTCCCGCTTTCGCCTCGGTCGGCGATACCCCGGTTGTTCGTACTACGTCATCGAGGCTGAGAGACCTCCTCCTGAGCGTCTCGACCACCGACTCCCGCCACTGCTTCGCCTTCTGCGCCGGGCTCCGTCTCTCGAAGGCCGGGATGATCTCGCATCCATTGCCGAGAAAATCAGCGAGGGATAAAAGCTCCGCGCCATCGAGTCCGCGGGCCGCTTCCTCAAGGGGTGGTCGGGCAACCGTATTCAACTGGACCTTGTCAGCCGAAATACCGCTCACTATTTGCTTAAATATATCCATATCTTCCATGCCGTTGTTAATCCCCTTTATCAACATAATCTCAAGCCATATCTTGCCCTTATACCCCCGGCGGAACGCTTTTAATCCTTCGACGAGCTGAGCGAAGGAAAGCGCGGGGTGGGGGCGGTTGATCCTTTCAAAAACGGCGTCCCCTCCCGCATCGAGCGATGGGAGCACCACATCGGCCGGTGCGATATCTCTGCGTACATCTTCTCTGAAGAGGAGCGACCCATTCGTGATCACCGCCAGGGGAATGGGGGTCTTCCGCTTTATGGCGCGAATAATCTCCCCGATGTCTGCGTTCAGGGTTGGTTCTCCCGAGCCTGAAAGACTTATAAAATCGATCCGCCTCCCCTCTTCTACCCTTTCAACCACCTGTTTGACGATTAAACCCGGGTCCGAGAAGCTGCGCCGTTCCACTTCCTTGTGCGTCGTCTTGCCGACCTGGCAGTATATGCAATCAAAGCTGCAATATTTGCGCGGGATTACGTCCACGCCGAGAGAAAAGCCGAGCCTTCTTGAGGGGACCGGTCCGAATGCGAATTCTTGCATAATATATAGTCTAACCCATCCGAGGCTTTAAGGAAATATGCCCCGCAGCTTTGCCGCTTCGGCAACCCGTCCGACGCCCAGCACCAGTGCCGCCGTCCTCATGTCCACCCGCTCTCTGTCCGCAATGGCCTTGACTTCGTGAAAGGCCCTTGAGAGGATATGGATCAGACGCTCGGTTATCTCGCCCTCTGTCCAAAAGAGTTCCTGGAGGTTCTGCACCCATTCGAAATAAGAGACAACAACACCCCCCGCATTTGCAAGGATGTCGGGCACGAGATAAATCCCGCGGTCGGATAAAATCGAGTCCGCCTCGGGGGTGGTCGGACCGTTGGCCCCCTCCACGATCATCCGGCAGCGGAGCCTTGGCGCGTTCGTCGCAGTAATCTGATTCTCTATCGCGGCCGGCACAAGTATATCGCATTCCAATTCGAGCAACTCAATGTTTGTGATCTCCTCCGCGTCGACCTCCTCCTTTACGAAGCACTTGTTGCGTCTCTTGCAGTCCAGCGCCTTTTCCACATCGAGCCCCTCCGGGTTGTAGAGACCCCCTTTGACATCGGAAATACCCACCACGCGGCACCCCGCCTTGCTGAATTCCCGGGCGGCCGCGCCACCCACATTTCCCGCGCCCTGGATCACCACGCGGCTCCCTGCCAATGAAAAACCGCTGTGCTTGGCCGCCTTTGCCGCAACCACGAAGACACCGCGGCCGGTAGCCTCGTGCCTGCCGCGCGACCCCCCCAGCTCTAAAGGTTTGCCGGTAACGACCCCCGGAACCGAGTACCCTTTCCTCATACTGAAGGTATCCATCATCCAGGCCATCACCTGCGGGTTGGTGGCTACATCGGGCGCGGGGATATCTATCTCGGGGCCGATGTAGGGCGATATCTCCCATGTAAACCGGCGCGTCATGCTCTCGATCTCACGCTCCGACATCTGGCTCGGGTCGCACTCTACCCCTCCCTTCGCCCCTCCGAAGGGGATATTGACCACGGCCGCCTTCCAGGTCATCCACATTGCCAGGGCCCGCATCTCATCGAGGTCGACGTCCGGATGGTAGCGCAGCCCGCCTTTGAACGGACCCCGTGTGTCGTTGTGCTGGACGCGATAACCCGTAAATATACGCACCGATCCATCATCCATTTTGGCCGGAAAATGGATGATGATCTCCCTCCTGGTATACTTGATTTTTTCGAATATCCCGGCATCGATCCCTGGTAGATGAGCCGATGCCCTCTCGACCTGGCTCACGGCCATGCGGGCCAGATTGACTTTCCCTTCCTTTGCCTCCATACCTCACCCCCTGCCGGCTCCCTGTCCGACGACTTCTTTCGCACCCAAAGAGAATTATAATACGGCGGGCCGGCACCGATGACAAAAAACACCTTCGTAGTCGCCGGGTGAGACCATACAACCATCCGCAGGACTTGAGGGGGCGTCGCTCCTCCGTCATTCTCTGCACCGGATAGAGCGAGGTCCTCCCGGAGGAGGAAATTCAAAAGACCGGCATCAGGGAGTTTATCATGAAGCCGGTATCAAGAAAGGAGATGCGGGAAATCTTACACCGCGCCCTGAAGCGACAGGAGAAAAAGGCGCCGTCCGCCTGAGAGGACAGAGACCTTTCATACGCGGTCTTTTTCGCAATTCAGACGGTGATGCTGACGTTTCCTTTCTTTCCGGCCATAGCCGTCTGGGTATCCACGAATTTTTTGATGAAGATGCTTCTGAAGCCGCCCATGCCTTCAACCGGCGGGGCTACTCGCTGCCGGCGCAATGCGTGTGCGACCTCCGGGGTCTGTACGCTTTGACCACTCTCTGCGTCATTTCTTTCATCGGACGCCGCAGCGGTCAGTGTCGCTAAAGACGCACCGGGAGCCGACCGTGTGCTAGTTCCGTTAAAATCGACCTGGAACTGTTTAACGCTCCTCTTTACTCCGGCGTCATTTTCTTTGAGATTCGTATAAACAATTCTCATGCGGAATCAAGGCCCCAAAAAAGCCGGGCAGCACGGGCCTCGACAAACGCTCGAAAGCATCCGGCCTTTTGCCGCGCCCCTGCCCTCAACTATATTTTCTCCTATTGATTTAACTTGTAATGCAAATCGCCCGAAATGTCAATAAAAAAGAATCGTGTGTTGCTGCAATATAATTATGTCACCCCTTAGCTGCAATATGAAAATGTCACCCCCGCCGATAACAAGGGGCACCGAGGGGAGGTGCTCCGGTGAGAAAAGGAGTGACGTTCATGACGGAAGAGGTAAGGCGGTACGGCGTGGTAGCGGCGGCATTGGACGGCAGGATGATGAACGGAGAGGCTGCGGCGGCGTTAGGCGTCTCCCTCCGCCAGCTAAAGAGGATCAAGGCTAAAGTGAAGAAGGAAGGACCTTCCGGAATTAAGCACGGCAACAGCGGGCGCCCTTCCTGCAGAGCTTTCCCTGCCGGGATGAAAGAGCGGGCGATGAAGCTCGCCAATGAGAAGTATTTCGACTTCAACTTCTCCCACCTCTCGGAGATGCTGGAAGAGCAGGAAGGGATAAAGATCAACCGCGAGACCTTGCGGCAATGGCTTCGTCCTGAAGGGTTCGGAGGAAAGGTCCGGAAGCAGCGCAGACATAGGAAGAGAAGAAAACGATCGGAGAAGGAAGGCCATATGCTCTTTTTGGACGGCTCTCCCCATGCGTGGTTCGGGGAGGAAAAGACAACGCTCCTTCTGTCTACGGACGACTCGACGGGGAAGCCTCTTTATGGGCTGTTTCGAAAGGAAGAAGACCTGGAGGGCTGTTTTGGCGTATGCAAAGAGGTCTTTGCCCGTTTCGGCCGGCCCTCGGTCTTCTATCTCGATCGGGCCTCCCAGTTTAAAACCACCCGGCATAAGAGCGATTCTGTCGAGCCTACCCAGTTCCAGAGAGCCATGAGCGAGCTGGGGATACGGCTCATCTTTGCCCATTCTGCTCAAGCCAGAGGAAGAGGCGAGAGGATCAACAGGACCTTCCAGGACAGGCTTGTCGCTGAGCTTCGGCTTAAGAATATCGCCGACCGCGAAGGGGCGACGAAGTATCTGAACGAAACCTTCATCCCCAAGTACGCTCGGCTCTTCGGCGTTGCCCCGGAAGACCCGAAGCCTGCATGGAGACCGCTTCCTCAAGACGCGGACATGCGGAACATCCTTTGTAAGCGATATGAGGCAAAGGTCAATTACGACAACACGATCTCGGTCGACGGACAGGCGATCCAACTGTTCCCGACAAAGACGAGGCTGAGCTTTGCCAAGGCTTCCGTTACGGCGAATCATTGGCTCGACGGAAGCTGGCATGTCTTTCATCATACGGCGGGAGAGGTTCCCTGCAAGCCTATCGAAGGACGCGTCCGGCCGGGGTCCTACATGCGCCCAGGGCCGGCGAGCGAAGCGAGAGCGTCTCTATGAAAAGGGCCAAGGGGGGGTGACATATTCACGTTGCAAAAAGGGTGACATTTTTATGTTGCAATAACAGAAAAAAGAATCGTGATTATTCACTTGACGAGTCTCCCCCTCAAAGTAATAATCACCAAAAGAATGGACCGGGAGATATTCCTTCCGCATCGGTCCGGTAGCAGTGCACGTAAAAACATTGGGCGCAGCTCAAAGAAGCGATTGACATTCACCCGGCCATCTGCTAACGTGAACAATTGTTCACTAATGAGCAGACGGCCATCACATAGTGCGCGAAAAAGAATTCTTGCGGCGGCGCTGCAAATTTTCGGTGCCAAGGGTTACAAGGAGGCAACCGTAAGGGAGATAGCCCGGACCGCCGCCGTGAGCGTCGGGGGGCTCTATCCCTATTTCGGCAATAAAGAGCAGCTCTACCTGGAAGTGCTGGCCGAGGAGACCGGACAGTTTAACGAGCGTATCCGGGACTTGGAACATCAAGATCCGCAAGTCGCCGTAAGGTCCTTTATCGAGACCCATCTCGCGTATGTAGCTTCAAAGAAGCAGATGGTTTCGCGCCATTTCAAAGACTATGACCTGGAGTTCGTCAAACCCTTGAGTGCCCGTTTTTGGACCTATCAGAAGGAGTTCCTGGAAGCAATTATCCGCAAAGGGGTGGAACAAGGGATATTCCGGGTCAGCCACTGCGGGGACGCAGCCCTTTTTCTCCTTTGGGTATTAAAGGGCGCCCTTTTTTACGACCTGTCCGGCGCCATGGACCTCACCCGGTCGGGCAATACCCTCTGTCAACTCTCCTTGAGCTTCTTGAGAAACGCAACGACCGGGGAGCCAACCGCCACCTATCCGCACCCTTCCCTACGGACCGGCGACTCCCCGCCTTCACAGCCGATACCTGCTGAGGCGCAGTCCGAGGGCGACCAATACGCCGGGGGAAACCGCCGTGCGTAAATGCGCCCTCGCCATAACAGCCTTACTCCTTTGTCTACTCTCCGCCGTCGCCAAGGGAGAACCCCTCACCCTCCTCGACGGCCTGAAAATCGTGACACAGGAAAACCGTCTGGTCAAGATCAGACAGCAGGAAGAGCGGATATCACATGACGACACCATCATTGCCCGGTCAAAGCTCCTCCCCAATGTCAGCACCTCCTACAGCCAGACCTTCCTCGAACACCAGCCGGGATTGCATGCCGGGTCATCAATCACACCTATCGGCGAAAGCAGCTTCTACACCTACCAGCTCGCGGTCCAGCAGATCCTCTACGATTTTGGCGGCGTCAATTCTCTCTATCAGGCCGCCAAACTGACGGAGGAGACAAAACGGCTCGGTACAAAAAGAACCAGGAATGGCGTTGCCCTCACCTTCACTCTGCTCTACTTCGACGTCCTTGAGTCCGAGAAGATGATAGCGGTCGCGGAAAAAGAGATGGAGAGCCTCGCGTCACACGCACGGGTGGCAGCAGAGCTGTTGGAGAGCGGTCTGATCACTAAGAACGACCTCCTTCAGGCCCAGGTAAGGCTCGCCGACGCGCGGCAGAAGCTCCTCAACAGCCAGAACATGCGGAAGATAAACGGCGCGAGGCTTAACAGCATGCTCACATGGCCGCTTTCCGCACCCATTCATGTAGTCGAGCCTACATCACCATGTCCGGAAGCGCCGCCGCACGAGGGGGCGGCCGATATAGCCGAGCAGGAACGGCCCGAGCTGCAAATAGCCGACGCTACCCTGAAAGCCCTCATGTATGAAGAAATTGGGCGAAAATCGGATTATTTCCCCAAATTCCTCGCCCAGGGTGAACGGGATTATACCAAGAACAAGTACGCTGCCTATGAACAGAACATGGGGATTACCTTTTTCATGCAGCTCAATCTTTTCAACGGAGGCAGCACAAGGGCTGCTGTGGAAAAAGTGCAATTGGCCCAGTCGAGACTGCGCATCGAGCGCAAGAGGCTGGCGGACGACATCGGGCTCGAACTGGAGAAGTACTACCTTGATATGGTCAATGCGAACGAAAGCCTCCGGGTCGCGAGAGAAGCAATTTCCCAGGCGGAGGAGAACCTGAGGATCACCAGGACCAAATATGCGGAAGGTGTGGGCATCGCAAGAGATGTGACCGATGCGATTACCTTGCGCACCATTTCGGAAACAAATTATTACCGGGCTGTTTACGACTCTTATCGATCGGAGGCAGGCTACCTCTATGCTATGGGTAAGAACCTGAAAGAAGTATACGAGAAATGAAGTGGGGGAAAGTACTGAGCCGGAGAAAAACAGATGAATAAATGGGCCTTTAAGGGAGTAGTAGTATTGGTGGTTATGGCGGCGGCTGCATATGGCGCCATTCGTCTCGTCTACTCGTTTTCGCACGAAAGCACGGATGATGCGTATGTGTCCGGCGTGATCGTCCCTGTCGCACCGGAAGTGCGCGGAAGGGTGGTCAACGTCTATATCAATGATAACCAGCACGTGGAGGTCGGCGCCGCCCTACTCGATATCTTTCCCCAGGACTATGCGGATGCGGTCAAAGAGCGCAGCCATGCAGTATCGACGTTGACCGCTGAGCAGATCGAATTGCGGGCATCCCTGACGCAGAGAGAAAAGGCGCTCAGCCAAACACAGGCCAACCTCAGTGCCACAATCGCGGAGGAAAATCTCGCGGAGAAGGAATTGAAGCGGTACGAACGGCTGGTGAAAGAGGAGGCGGCCTCGCGCAGCCAGTACGATCACGTGGAGTCGCGCTGGAAGGTCGCCCACGCCCGCTTCGATGCAGCCGCGGCGGCCGTCGCCGAAGCCGAAGGGGCGATTGAAGCGGCCCGGGCCAGGCTAAACACCCAGGCGTTCAGGATTAGGGAGGCGGAAACGTCGCACAGGCTCGCCCAGTTGAACTTCAAAAGGACGGCCCTTCTTGCGCCTATCTCCGGGAGAATCGCAAAGAAAAATGTTGATCCGGGAAAGTACGTGCAGCCGGGACAGCCCCTCCTCTCCATTGTGGAGGAAAACACGTGGGTTATCGCCAATTTCAAGGAAACACAAGTGGGGAAGATGGCCGTGGGACAGCCGGTCGAGGTGGAAGTCGACGCCTACCCCGGCATCATCTTCAAGGGGCATATAGACAGCTTGCAACCGGGCACCGGCGCTGCTTTCAGCCTGCTTCCCCCGGAGAACGCCACCGGCAACTTCGTGAAGGTCGTCCAGCGCCTTCCCGTAAAAATTGTCATGGAATCCCCTTTTGACCCTGTCCATCCGCTGTGGCCCGGCCTCTCCGTCATCCCTACCGTCGATGTGAGCAGAAAAGCCGCTTCCATTCGGTCCAGGCACTAGCATTATGGGCGGCGACCATACACCTCATAAATGGCTGATCACTTTCACAGTCGTGACCGCGACCCTCATGGCCACTCTCGACACCAGCATCGTGAACGTCGCCCTTCCCTACATGCGCGGTGCACTCAACGCTTCCGTTGAAGAAATCACCTGGGTTGCGACAGGATACATCCTTTCCGCCGTCATCGTCATGCCCCTCATCGGCCTGCTCAGCTCCAGAATGGGACGCAAGAGGTTTTATATTCTCTCCGTGGGGCTTTTCACGTGTGCTTCCATGCTTTGCGGGTTCGCCTGGGACCTGCAGTCCATGGTCGTCTTCCGCATTCTTCAGGGGATCGGCGGCGGTACTCTCATACCCTTATCGCAGGCGGTATTGCGGGAGACATTCCCTCCGGAGGAGCAGGCGACGGCCATGAGTATTTTCGGCCTTGGCATTATGCTGGGACCGGCCTTCGGACCCACCATCGGCGGATGGCTCACAGACAACTATTCCTGGCCATGGATATTCTATATCAACCTCCCGGTGGGCGTCCTCAACATCTTCCTGATTGTGCGTTTCATCGAGGACCCGCCCTATCTCGTGAGGGAAACGGGAAAGGTCGATGTGGCGGGCCTCTTTTTCATGGCGGTCGGCCTGGGGGCCCTGCAGATCATGCTGGAAAAGGGTGAACAAAAGGATTGGTTCGCCTCAAACATGATAAAATGGCTTGCCCTCTCGGCATTCCTCGGTCTCCTGTTCTTCGTGATCCGTGAGCTCACCACCGATAAGCCGGCGGTTGATTTGCGTATTCTTAAGGATATCAATTTCAGCTCGGCGAGTCTCCTTAGCGGTGTCTTCGGCATGGGCCTCTTCGCAGCCATCTTCATTTTGCCCCTCTTCCTCCAGCAGCTTCTTGGGTATCCTGCATACAACTCGGGCCTTGCACTCTTGCCCAGGAGTGTTGCCATGGCCGTAACCATGCCCTTCGGGGGGAGGGTTTACAATAGAGCGGGGCCAAAGTCGTTGATAGTTCTCGGGCTTTTCATGAACGTCATCTCCTTTTACCAGCTCTCACGGCTTTCGCTCGACGTAGGCTACTGGGAACTCTTCTTTCCCCAAGTTATGCAAGGCGTCGGCTTCGGGTTTATATTCGTTTCGCTGAACACCGCCGTGCTGGCGACAATGGAGAAACCCGTCATGGCAGCAGCTTCGGGACTTTATAATGTGATCAGACAGGTATTCTCCAGCGTCGGCATCGCCCTGGCCGCCACCTTCCTGGTCCGTGGAGAATACTGGTACCGGGCGGTGCTCACCGAACGCACAACCGCCTTCAGCGACGCTACGTCAGAATCAATGCGCCAGCTTTCGTCGCTTTTGTCCTCTCACGGAGCAAACGCAAGCGGCACCGATATGGAGGCACTTAAGGTATTGGAGATGACCGTCGAGAGGCAGGCGGACATGCTTGCCTATAACCATGTGTTCTTTCTCATTGCCGCGATTTTCCTCTTTTCGCTACCACTGGTCCCTTTCATCAGCCACAAGATGAGAGACGCGAAGGTCGTGACGGAATAATGGATCCGAGGGGAAGGAGAAGACCCTATGAAGAAGCACCCTTTTGCAATAACCATATCGAGGCAGATAGGGAGTGGGGGTACCTACTTCGCGTATCAGGTGGCGAAAGAGCTGAGCTTTATGTACGTGGACAGAGAAATTCTCCGGCGCGCGGCAACACATCTCGGCAGCGACCAGAGGCTTCTGGAAGCGCATGAAGAAAGGTCTTCCGGCCTGATTGACAACATCATCCGGGTATTCTCTTTGGGAACGCCGGAATCGGCCTGCATCTCGAAGGAACGGCCGCTCTACGACAGGGACCTCTTTGCGGTGGAAAGCAGGATCATCAACGAGATTGCGGACAGGCACAATGCGGTGATACTGGGAAGAGGCGGGTTTCATGTGCTGAAAAACCGGCCGGGAGCTATCCATATCTTTGTCCATGCCCCCAAGGAGTTTCGGATAGGAAGGGTAATGAAGGTCAAGAACATGGCCGATATCCGGGAGGCACGAGCCCTGGTGGAGGAGTCGGACCGGAGGAGGACTAAATTCATAAGAGACATGGTCCGGACGGAATGGGCGGACGCGAGACACTATCATCTCTGCGTTGACTCAAGTGCTGCCGGTTTCCCCACCTGCATACAGATGATCATTCAGCTCGTAAATATTGCCCGCTCGGAAGCTGAAACAGGCTCCTCCTAGTGCGCGGCCCGGCCGAAGTCGTCTTCGACGCGGACAATGTCATCCTCCCCGAAATACTCACCCTTCTGGACCTCTATGAATACCAGCAGGTCGCTCCCCACATTCTCGACCCTGTGGAGCGCCTCCCTGCCTATGCTGATGCACGCGCCCTCTCCGAGCAGGTAGTCCTGCCCGTCCCTCGTCACCCGCGCCTGCCCCTTCACGATGTACCAGTGTTCTTCCCTCTTGAAGTGCTTCTGATAACTCAGGCGCTTGCCCGGCAAGACCTCTATCCGCTTCACCTTGAACGCACTCTCGTCGTCAAGCACCACCCACCTGCCCCAAGGGGGCGATGCCTGTTCGTTCTCTTTCATACCTTCTTCCCCCACCATACCCGATTGGAACCTTTGAGACCCGGCTATCCTTTCTTGAAGAGCTTTTTCAGCCTCTCCTGGAACGCCGGCTCCGCCGAAAACTGTGATACATAGAGCCTCTCCCTGTCCAGATGCGACCCCAGTCCGGACATGAGGGAAAAGTTGACCAGTTCCTTCACCTTTCGGGTCGTTTCCATTGGAAGGGCCTTCAACTCCTCGATGAGCGTAGCCAGCTCCTCTTCAAGATCCCCTTCGTCGACCACGAAATTGACGAGCCCCATCTCTTTTGCCTCTTCCATTGTCACGTTCCGGGACAGAAAATAGAGTTCGTTGAACCGCTTCATGCCCACAAGGCGCGGCAGGAAGATGCTTCCACCGCCGTCCGGTGTCAGCCCTATCCTCCGGTACCCCATATTCATCACCGCCTTTGCTTCTGCAAGGGTGAGGTCGGCCGCAAGGGCGAGGCCCATACCGGCCCCTACGGCGAGACCCTCGACTACGGCAATGACGATGGCCGGAATACTCCGTATGAGACTGATACTCCTGTTGAGGAAGTCAGCCATGCCGTCTACCTGAATCGCCGGCTCCGCGCTGTCCCTGAACTCGATCACGTCACCACCGCTGCAAAAGGTCTTCCCCGCCCCCCGTACGACGATAATTGAAGCCCCCTGTGTCTCGGCGTTCTTAAGCGCACGGTAAAGGGCCTCCAGAAGCTCGAGGCTCATGGCATTCTTCTTCTCAGGTCTATTCAAGGTCAGGCTGAATACTCCATCACGATAAGCTTCCGTCACCACATCCATGAAACTCCTCCTTTCGCAATACCTGCTGTCCTAATATTACCGCAAAAACGGTCCTTTTTCCCATTTTTTTCTGAGTTTTACCCTCCTTTTACTCTTTTCAGCACGGATTGCTCACTAACCGTCTCGGTACCCCTTTCCTGATTCCCTTCTCTCACAAGCCTTTCAGAAGAGGGGTTGACAATTGTGCACGAAACTTGACGGTTCAAAATTGACCGCCGGGTCATAATATTGTCCCTGTTTCCTGCTCTGCTGTCAAAGTGACAAGGAGGGGTGACAACCAGGCATGACAAGGAGGCATGTCAACCAGGGGTGACAAAAAACGCACTACAAATGAATGTAAAAATGACGATGGGCCATGAGAAGCCGTCAAGAAGTACTTCCTGAAACAGAGTTTCTCACCTACTGACCATGAATGCAGTCTTTCGAACGGAAAAGGTTACTATACTTATTGCAATCTTGTGGCGTTTCTCTGATAATGAAGAAAAGAGAGATCGCAGCCGCAAAGGCTTACAGGCCGTCCTGGCGAATGAGAATGTACCGGATGAAACAACATCCCTGCCGACCTACGGGTCCCCGATAAATGAAAGGAGGTGTCAGAATGAACGATGTGATAGGAATTGCCTGGTTCAAAGATGAGCTTACTTACCGGAGGGCGCTTGCGGTCTTTACCGATTCCAAGAATATGCCCGCCACGTATGAAGACTGGAAAGCTCTTGTCGGAAGGCAATGCGAAGAGATTAAGGGTTGTGGTAATATCGCTCTTCGCGCAGACATCGATCCGGAAACATTTATCGATTGGTGCAACGGTCATGGATTTAGAGCCGATTCCTGGGGCAGAACGGCGTTTGTCAACTACGTCGAGCTCGAGTATCGGAAGACCGGTAAAGGAACGGTCATCGAATAGCTCGTAGAAACAAAATTGTTTGAAAGACTCCTGTTATTGCAACATAAAAATGTCACCCTTTTTGCAACGTGAATATGTCACCCCCCCTTGGCCCTTTTCATAGAGACGCTCTCGCTTCGCTCGCCGGCCCTGGGCGCATGTAGGACCCCGGCCGGACGCGTCCTTCGATAGGCTTGCAGGGAACCTCTCCCGCCGTATGATGAAAGACATGCCAGCTTCCGTCGAGCCAATGATTCGCCGTAACGGAAGCCTTGGCAAAGCTCAGCCTCGTCTTTGTCGGGAACAGTTGGATCGCCTGTCCGTCGACCGAGATCGTGTTGTCGTAATTGACCTTTGCCTCATATCGCTTACAAAGGATGTTCCGCATGTCCGCGTCTTGAGGAAGCGGTCTCCATGCAGGCTTCGGGTCTTCCGGGGCAACGCCGAAGAGCCGAGCGTACTTGGGGATGAAGGTTTCGTTCAGATACTTCGTCGCCCCTTCGCGGTCGGCGATATTCTTAAGCCGAAGCTCAGCGACAAGCCTGTCCTGGAAGGTCCTGTTGATCCTCTCGCCTCTTCCTCTGGCTTGAGCAGAATGGGCAAAGATGAGCCGTATCCCCAGCTCGCTCATGGCTCTCTGGAACTGGGTAGGCTCGACAGAATCGCTCTTATGCCGGGTGGTTTTAAACTGGGAGGCCCGATCGAGATAGAAGACCGAGGGCCGGCCGAAACGGGCAAAGACCTCTTTGCATACGCCAAAACAGCCCTCCAGGTCTTCTTCCTTTCGAAACAGCCCATAAAGAGGCTTCCCCGTCGAGTCGTCCGTAGACAGAAGGAGCGTTGTCTTTTCCTCCCCGAACCACGCATGGGGAGAGCCGTCCAAAAAGAGCATATGGCCTTCCTTCTCCGATCGTTTTCTTCTCTTCCTATGTCTGCGCTGCTTCCGGACCTTTCCTCCGAACCCTTCAGGACGAAGCCATTGCCGCAAGGTCTCGCGGTTGATCTTTATCCCTTCCTGCTCTTCCAGCATCTCCGAGAGGTGGGAGAAGTTGAAGTCGAAATACTTCTCATTGGCGAGCTTCATCGCCCGCTCTTTCATCCCGGCAGGGAAAGCTCTGCAGGAAGGGCGCCCGCTGTTGCCGTGCTTAATTCCGGAAGGTCCTTCCTTCTTCACTTTAGCCTTGATCCTCTTTAGCTGGCGGAGGGAGACGCCTAACGCCGCCGCAGCCTCTCCGTTCATCATCCTGCCGTCCAATGCCGCCGCTACCACGCCGTACCGCCTTACCTCTTCCGTCATGAACGTCACTCCTTTTCTCACCGGAGCACCTCCCCTCGGTGCCCCTTGTTATCGGCGGGGGTGACATTTTCATATTGCAGCTAAGGGGTGACATAATTATATTGCAGCAACATTGTTTGAAAGACTCCTTGACAGATGGGAAAAGGGGTCTTATAGGTTAATCATAGTCAGTAATGGTTCCGAATTGACCAGCGTAACCAAAGAATCAATAGCACGACAGCTGAAAGCGAAGGGGTTGAAGCTTACCCCTCAAAGGCTGGCTATCATCGAGGTGCTTATCGAAAAGCGGGATTTCCATCCTGGCGCCCGTTCTGTGTATGAGGAAGCAAAGAAGAGAAAGAAAAGCCTGAGCTTGTCGACCACCTATGCGACACTCAACGAGTTCTCCCGCCTGGGCATCATTAAAACGCTGCAGTTTGATTCCATGGAGAACCGCTACGAAGGTAACCTTGAAGAGCATCTCAATCTGGTCTGCGGGCGCTGCGGTAAGATCCTTGACTACGAAGTACCTCCTGTTGCCGACCAGCAGGAGATAGCGAAGAAAACCGGCTTCTCGGTCACGGATACCAGGCTGGAGTATTATGGGTATTGCAGGGACTGCCGTGCAAAAACAAAAAAGGGCGGGGATAAGCGTGTCGAGGAAGAGAATGCCTGACGGCCCTATGCCTTTCCCTTTTTTTTGGCATCGGTTTCGTTCATTAATTGTTAGCTGGATGGGCAGCGAAACTATTATTATTCATAGTAGCACTGTTCAACGATTCACACGACGAAAGGAGTAAATATCATGGATGAAGAAAAAACGGGCAGAGCTCACGAACACCCTGCCGGCGGGGGCACGACGAACCGAGACTGGTGGCCGAACCAGTTGAAGCTCGATATCCTGCACCAGCGTTCCTCCAAGTCCAATCCGATGGGCGAGGGTTTCAACTACGCTAAGGAGTTCAAGAGTCTCGACTTGGAGGCCGTGAAGAAGGACCTCCGTGAGATGATGACGAAGTCGCAGGACTGGTGGCCGGCGGACTTCGGTCACTACGGACCTTTGTTCATCCGTATGGCGTGGCACAGCGCCGGCACCTACCGCACCGGCGACGGCCGCGGCGGCGCAGGCCACGGCAACCAGCGGTTTGCACCCCTCAACAGCTGGCCCGACAATGCGAACCTCGACAAGGCGCGCCGGCTCCTCTGGCCGATCAAGCAGAAGTACGGCCGCAAAATCTCCTGGGCCGACCTGATCATCCTCACCGGCAACGTCGCCCTGGAATCGATGGGTTTCAAGACCTTCGGCTTCGCCGGCGGGCGAGAGGACATCTGGGAGCCGGAAAAGGACGTCTACTGGGGCGCAGAAAGCGAGTGGCTCGGAGACAAGCGCTACGCCGGTGACAGGGAACTCGAGAATCCCCTCGCCGCCGTTCAGATGGGCCTGATCTATGTGAACCCGCAAGGCCCGAACGGCAACCCGGACCCTATGCTTGCGGCGCGGGATATCCGCGAGGTCTTCGCTCGCATGGCGATGAACGACGAGGAGACGGTGGCCCTCATCGCTGGTGGCCACGCCTTCGGCAAGACCCACGGCGCAGGGGACAAAAAGCATGTGGGACCAGAGCCAGAAGCAGCTCCGATCGAGGAGCAGGGCTTGGGTTGGAAGAGTAGTTTCGGCACGGGCAAAGGCAACGACACGATTACCGACGGTGAGGAAGTCATCTGGACCAATACTCCCACGAAGTGGAGCAACAACTTCTTCAGGATCTTATTCAGCTTCGAATGGGAGCTGACGAAGAGCCCGGCCGGTGCGTACCAGTGGAAGCCGAAAGGTGGCGCCGGTGCCGATACCGTGCCGGATCCGCACGACCCGTCAAAGCGTCGCTCGCCATCGATGCTCACCACGGACCTTTCTCTGCGGTTCGACCCTGTCTACGAAAAGATTTCCCGGCGCTTCTTCGAAAATCCGGATCAGCTCGCGGATGCCTTCGCCCGGGCGTGGTTCAAGCTGACGCACCGCGACATGGGCCCGCGCGCACGCTATCTCGGCCCGGAGGTCCCGGCAGAAGAGCTCATCTGGCAAGACCCCATCCCTGCCGTCAATCACACACTGATTGATGCACAGGACATCGCCTCCCTCAAGGGCAAGATCCTGGCTTCCGGCCTGTCGGTGTCGGAGCTGGTTTCGACCGCCTGGGCGTCGGCGTCCACCTTCCGTGGCTCCGATAAGCGCGGCGGTGCCAACGGCGCCCGCATTCGTCTGGCGCCGCAGAAGGATTGGGAAGTCAACCAGCCTGCCCGGCTGGCGAAGGTGCTCAAGAACCTGGAGGGCATCCAGAGCGCGTTCAACGGCGCGCAGTCCGGCGGTAAGAAGGTATCACTGGCCGACCTGATCGTCCTGGCCGGTTGCGCAGGGATAGAGCAGGCTGCAAAGAATGCTGGTTTTGATGTGACGGTTCCCTTCACGCCGGGACGCATGGATGCGTCGCAGGAGCAAACCGACGTGGAGTCATTCGCCGTACTCGAACCGGCTGCAGATGGGTTCCGTAACTATCTAAAAGCCAAATATGCGGTAAGGGCGGAGGAACTGCTGGTTGATCGTGCGCAACTTCTGACGCTGACCGCTCCTGAGATGACGGTTCTCATGGGCGGCATGCGCGTCCTGAAGACCAACTTCGCAAGCGTCCCGCACGGCGTGTTCACCAAGCGGCCGGAGGCGCTCACCAATGACTTCTTCGTGAATCTGCTCGACATGAGCACGACGTGGAAGGCAACCGCGGAAGACGACGGCGTATTCGAGGGTCGTGGTCGCGAGAGCGGCGCACTCAAGTGGACCGGCACACGTGTCGACCTAATCTTCGGTTCGAACTCCCAACTCAGGGCCTTGGCGGAAGTCTACGGGTGTGAGGACTCCCAGGAGAAGTTCCTGCACGACTTTGTAGCGGTGTGGAACAAAGTAATGAACCTTGACCGTTTCGACCTCTAGATTGTTGGGGGGACACCCATCAAGATTGGAGTGGGGACACCGCTCCGAAGAACAAGAGGCGAGAGGAGTGTCCCCACAACCGTATCGGCGAGAGGAGTGTCCCCACAACCGCTATTTATACGTCTTTGATGGCTTCTGACGGACGCGGCAAAAAACGGTCAGCTAACAACCGGTTCAGCGGACGGCGTATCGCCGCCGCTGAACCGGAACGTTATGTAAAAGTCAGGCTCTCGCCGGATAGTCAGCCCCTCTTTCGGGCATGATGCTTATGCCACTTGTTCAGCCATCCTGTGACCCTACGCTTAAGTTTTTTCTTTTGATGCTACATTGAAGCGGTAATAGTGAAGGTGCGACGAACGAAAAAGGCAGGGTCATTTGCTGATCCTGCCCACGACGCTGGGTGAATAACGCCTACTTCTTGAACCTTCTCCTTATGGCCGCAAGACCTACAAGGCCGGGACCGAATAAGAGGATAGCGCTCGGGATAGGCACCGCGCTGAACATGCTGTAGTTGGTGGCGGTAAGGCCGGGAATGCCGGGGTTCGACCCGGTCGGATCGAACAGGGTGGTGACGGTGAGCGAACCGTCCGTGATATTTAGGGTCACCCCCGGTCCCAGGACCAGCGTTGTGATGGTGATGGCGTTGCCACCGAGATTGATCGTATTGGCCCCGGAGCCCAGGAACTCGTACGTGTCGCCGGGCGAGCCGGTGATTGTGCCGTTCTGGCCGGTGAAAATGCCCTTGAAGATAACGGTGGACGGGTCGGTAATCCAGGTCCCGTTGTTGACTACGGGGCCGTTGAAGGTCACGTATGAGTTGTCGATGGTAAAGGTCGCCCCCGCGTTGTTCGTCACCGCCTTCATGAAGGTGACGTACGCAGAGTTCAGCCCATTACCTACGGTGAAATTCCCGCCCAAGTTATTCATCACTGACGCACCGAACATATTAGGCGCAAGGGCCGTGCCTCCGGTCACCATGGTTGTCCCGCCGTTCTGAAAGGCGCCCGTGATGGTGCCGCCTGAGTAGTTGAACGTCCCGCCGTTGGTAATGCTGGGCGCGCTCAGGCTGCCGGCCTGCTGATTAAAGGTGCCTCCCTGGATGTTGACGGATGCCTGACTCATACTCCCGTTGTTCGTGGTCTGGCCGGCAATCTGTATGTAGGCGCCGGTGCCATTGATCGTGCCGTTATTGATCAGCGTGCCTACATAGGTGACGCCGCTGACCGTGGCGCCGTTGGACAGCGTGCCGCCGGAGTAGCTGAACGGGGCGCCGATCCAACTGCTGGCCAGCGCAATAGCACTGCTGGCCAGCGTGCCGGAGTTGTTGGTCAGCGTTCCGCCGGCGTTGTTGGTCAGCGTTCCGGCGTTGAGCAGCACGCCGCCGGAGCTGGTCAGGATGCCGGAGTTGCTCACCGTGCCCGAGCTGAGCAGCACGCCGCCGTGGTTATATAGCGTGCCGTAGTTATACAGCGTGGCGACGTCGTTGTTCGTCAGCAGACCTCCTGAGTTGTTGAGCGTGCCTCCCAAGTAATTGGTAAGCGTACCGGCATCATCGTTTTCCAGCGTGCCCCTATTGTTCAGTATGGCCCCGGAGTTATTGTTCAGAGCGTACTTGTTGCTCACGTCGCCGGAGTTGTTGTTGAACGTACCGTAGTTGTTCAGCACGCACAAGCCGTTGTTACCCACACCGCCGTAGTTGTTGAGCGTGCCGTAGTTGTTGAGCGTGCCGCCCGGGGGGGTAGCCGGCCCTGAGGGATCGTTGGTCAGGCTGCCCCAGTTGTTGAGGGTTCCCCAGTTGTTAAGGGTTCCCCCAGTGTTGTAGATTTTGCCTCCTGCATTGTTGTTCAGCGTACCATAGTTGTCGTTCAGGGTGACCGGGTCGTTTTCCAGAGAGCCGGAGTTGTTCAGCGTGCCCCGATTGACCAGAGCGCCGCCGGAAGTGGAGTTGGTGGTAAGCAGCGTGGCGCCGGAATAAATATTCAGCGTGCCGCCGGCGTAGTTGGTCACCGTGCCCACGTCGTTTAACAGATAGCCGGAGTTGTTCAGCGTGCCCCAGTTGTTCAGATTGGCGCCGGCGCCGTTGTCAAGCGAGCCGGAGCCGGTCACGGTCAGAGTGCCGCCCGCGTAGTTGTTTACCACGCCGATGTTCGCCAGCCAGCCGGAGCCGGTCATGGTCAGGGCGCCCCAATTGTTCACCGTGCCCGTGGTACTATTCTGTAGCGTGCCATTACTGGCCTGCGTCAGCGTGCCGCCGGCGTAGTTGTTCAGGGTGCCGTAATTGAACAGAATAGCATAGGCCCCTATGCCTCCGGCGGAGGTGGTCAGGGCGCTATAATTGTTCAGCGTGCCGCCAGAGTTGTTGTTTAATATGCCGTAGTTATTCAGCGTAGCCCCGGAGTTGTTGTTTAATATGCCGGTGGAATTAATGTTCAGCGTGCCGGGATTGGTGCCGGGCGCCATGCCGACGGAATCGATAGTCAGCGTGCCGCCTGAGTTATTGTTTACCGTGCCGCCGGCATCAATGTTCAGCGTACCGCCGGCATAACTCGGGGGGCTGCCGGAATCGATGGTCAGCGCGGTGTAGTCGTCCCCGGCCGATGTGCCGATGTTCAGCGTCGTGCCGCTGACTTCGTAAGTGCCGGTAATGTCGTACGCATGCGCCCTCGCCGGCATGATCGTCATTATGGCGCATACTGCCCATGCCAGCGTAAAGAGAAAGAGCCGGTTTCTTCGCATCATCTATCATCCTCCCTTTGCTCTTGAGAGCGTTGGCGCGGCTGTTTACGAGAGGAAATCACGAAAGGCAAATCAGAGACCTGTCCGCTTTCCGTCTCGTCCCTCACCGTCGGTGTGACTTTTTCAGAGTACAGTCATATTTATTATGAGTTGCCTATCCGATGTCAAGAAAAAGTCGTCGAATTGTTGCTGCAATATAATTATGTCACCCCTTAGCTGCAATATGAAAATGTCACCCCCGCCGATAACAAGGGGCACCGAGGGGAGGTGCTCCGGTGAGAAAAGGAGTGACGTTCATGACGGAAGAGGTAAGGCGGTACGGCGTGGTAGCGGCGGCATTGGACGGCAGGATGATGAACGGAGAGGCTGCGGCGGCGTTAGGCGTCTCCCTCCGCCAGCTAAAGAGGATCAAGGCTAAAGTGAAGAAGGAAGGACCTTCCGGAATTAAGCACGGCAACAGCGGGCGCCCTTCCTGCAGAGCTTTCCCTGCCGGGATGAAAGAGCGGGCGATGAAGCTCGCCAATGAGAAGTATTTCGACTTCAACTTCTCCCACCTCTCGGAGATGCTGGAAGAGCAGGAAGGGATAAAGATCAACCGCGAGACCTTGCGGCAATGGCTTCGTCCTGAAGGGTTCGGAGGAAAGGTCCGGAAGCAGCGCAGACATAGGAAGAGAAGAAAACGATCGGAGAAGGAAGGCCATATGCTCTTTTTGGACGGCTCTCCCCATGCGTGGTTCGGGGAGGAAAAGACAACGCTCCTTCTGTCTACGGACGACTCGACGGGGAAGCCTCTTTATGGGCTGTTTCGAAAGGAAGAAGACCTGGAGGGCTGTTTTGGCGTATGCAAAGAGGTCTTTGCCCGTTTCGGCCGGCCCTCGGTCTTCTATCTCGATCGGGCCTCCCAGTTTAAAACCACCCGGCATAAGAGCGATTCTGTCGAGCCTACCCAGTTCCAGAGAGCCATGAGCGAGCTGGGGATACGGCTCATCTTTGCCCATTCTGCTCAAGCCAGAGGAAGAGGCGAGAGGATCAACAGGACCTTCCAGGACAGGCTTGTCGCTGAGCTTCGGCTTAAGAATATCGCCGACCGCGAAGGGGCGACGAAGTATCTGAACGAAACCTTCATCCCCAAGTACGCTCGGCTCTTCGGCGTTGCCCCGGAAGACCCGAAGCCTGCATGGAGACCGCTTCCTCAAGACGCGGACATGCGGAACATCCTTTGTAAGCGATATGAGGCAAAGGTCAATTACGACAACACGATCTCGGTCGACGGACAGGCGATCCAACTGTTCCCGACAAAGACGAGGCTGAGCTTTGCCAAGGCTTCCGTTACGGCGAATCATTGGCTCGACGGAAGCTGGCATGTCTTTCATCATACGGCGGGAGAGGTTCCCTGCAAGCCTATCGAAGGACGCGTCCGGCCGGGGTCCTACATGCGCCCAGGGCCGGCGAGCGAAGCGAGAGCGTCTCTATGAAAAGGGCCAAGGGGGGGTGACATATTCACGTTGCAAAAAGGGTGACATTTTTATGTTGCAATAACAGAAAAAGTCGTCGAATGTGAAAACAAATTCTTGCGGGTTTCAAGCGGTATTTTTCACTCTCCTGGGATGCCCGCGTGCGAGAAATAGTACCCATTAAAGGGTGTTCTCGATATCCTTCAAGCCGTAAAATTCTTCCTGAAGGGTGTCATGCGGTCCGGGTAGACAGTTTCCAGATGCATTTGCCCTGGCCGCGCGCCGGTTTGCGATTCCCGCAGTCTCCTTTTCCGTGGTATCATATCCACACCCGGAAAGGCCGGGTTTGGAGGAGATGGGGCAATGATGTTAAAGGAGAAAATTGAACGGACCCTGGCGACGATCAACCCGAGGCTCGAAGAACTGGCAGAGGGGTATGTGGAGTTGATGGAGCTTGATGAGGAAAGAGGCGTGCTTGTGATAAAGTCCTTCGGCGGTAGGCTCCACTGATGCGGCATGAACGCCCTCAGTTTGTGGGCGGACAAGCTTATTCGGGAGAAGGTACCTGAAGTGGGAGAAATTCGCGTGGTGGACGTATGCGAGTGCGGGCCACAAAGCACGTGATGGAATTTTTGAATTATGGTCCGCCGGAGCTACCTCTTTATTTGTCGATGTCTTCCCGCCATACCTCCTTGCAACCTATCGACACGTTGGAGTTTTTCAAGAGATGCAGATACAATTTGTCCTCAAATTCCCGGTCGCTGTCATAGAGACAAAAATTGTCGGTAGGCATCAGACTTTTGTTGTCCCAGGTATCGATCAGGACGCAGGTGCGGCGGTAGGCGGCGAACTCGTTCTGCCAAAACTGGCGGCAAAGTTTGAGTGGTATTTTGACGTTCTTCAGATACTTGTAGATTCGGAAAACTTCGGTGTCAGGCCAGGCGGCCAGCCATTGCCGGTAATGGAACATCTCGTGGTCTAACGCGATCATGATTTCCCTGACATCGCTTTCGCTCTCGCTGCAAAGAAGCAGGTCGGGATCGAAAGTCAAGACCAGGTAATAGTCCCTTTTCTTACCATCCTTCGTGTTCGCCGGCATCGTTTCCGCGGAAAGTTCTTTAAGTCCACTCAGGTATTCGGAGCTAAAAAGCAGGAACATTCGATTTTCGGCGATGAGCCGGTTAAGTTCTCTGACGGCTGGATTTGGATGCTGCTCAACTATCAGCTTGAGGGCCAGTCGCAGGCGACTTTCCAGCTCCCCGGCCGGAATCCGGCAGGTGAGCTTTTGCAGTTCGGCGGTCAGCTCCTTTAACTCAGGCTTGACAGGCACAATGTCATAAGGATTTACCTCCTCAGCCGATAAATGCTGGCAGGGACATAGAAACAGGCACGATATCAGTATGACTAAAATTCGTATAACCACAATTATGAGGACTCACCCTTCAAAACCATCTGCGATGTGCCACGCCCCCTTCCCAACATATAGCGCCGAGGAATCGGAAAGCGTGGCGCAGGAATATTTTCCAACGTCGAGTGCGACACGTCAATAGATTCTTCACTGGTGATGAAACTCTCTGCCGTCGTCTGTGCCGGGGCTTAAAGGGCAGGGACCACAATGCTCTGATTCCGGCATCGATCATGCCGTTGGCCGGCCGCCTAAAGAAGAAGAGAAGAGCGGGCCTCGCGCTGTTTAGACGACCTTCCCCGCCAGCTCGCTTATCGTTCTTGACCCGCTGCACCAGAGGCCGACACAAAGTTCCTCTTTGAGCCTTTCGACCTCGCGGATCACTTTTTCCGCCGATTCCCCGGACCATCTCAGGAACGGGAGCGCCATCGAAGTGAGGGTCGCGCCCAGGGCGAAGGCCTTGGCCATATCGATTCCGGTCCTGATGCCTCCCCCGCCGATGAGATGCTGCCCCTTCCTCAGCCATTTGCGGCTGTTGATGATCGCATCTCTCGTGCACGTGCCAAGGCTCTCGTAAACCGTATAGTCCTTGCCCTGGATGAGGCCCTCGATCTTCGGCCAGTTCGTGCCGCCCAGACCCGCGACATCTATCCCCGCGATCTCTTTTGTCGCCGCCCAGCGAACGATCGATTCCGGCAGGCCGGACCCGACCTCCTTGAGAAATACGGGATAAGGGAACGCGTCGATTATTGCTGCGAGCGTATCGAGGGCGCCGCTGAAATCGCTCTCCCCATCGGGCTGAAGGATCTCATGCAGCGGGTTCACGTACAGGATGAGTCCGTCCGCGCCGATAGACTCGACCGCCTCTCTAAGGTAGTCCCTGCCTTTCTTCGCGTCGACCAGACCAAGGTTGGCGAGCAGTGGAATGGTAGGCGCAAACTCTCTCACCAGATACGATTCGGCGCCCGCCCTTTTCTCCAGCATGGGCCGCTCCGACCCTACGGCCATGGCTATCCGGCACTGCTCGGCGGCTGTTGCAAGGTTTCTGTTAATGCCTGCCGAACGGCGGCCGCCGCCCGTGATAGGGGCGATAAGAAGCGGCATCGAGAGTGTCCGGCCCAAGAACTGAACGGTGGTGTCCATGTCCTTCTCCGCAAAGTCCGGCACATCGAGGACGAGACTCAGGCTCTCAAGACCTGTGGCGAGCCTCGACTCTACTTCGCGGGTAAGGCATGTTTCTATATGGGCGTCCTTTATGGCGCTGTAGCTCCCGGCCCCTGCCTCCACCGGCTACTCCCGCCCGTCTTGCCCGACCAGCCTTCGTCCGGCCCGATACGCGTCCCGTAAAGCGCTCTCGTGGCCGCAGATCGCCCCCTTCTTGTCTATGCCGAGATAGCTGAGCGTTTCGTGTTCCCCCACGCTGATGGTCCTGAAAAATGCCTTTGCCGTTGCCTCACCGCACTGAACACCGATCTCTTTCTTCATTCCCCCCACAAGCAGAAGCAATCCCTTTCTCCCGTTCTCCCCTTCGGGGATAGGCTGCTTCAACACGTATTTTTCACACCAGAAGGCCTGACATCTGTCTATCATCGTCTTTGTCTGCGCTGAAAGACCGAAAAAGAAAATGGGAGAGGCAAGGATAAACCGGTCGGCTGCGCGGATCGCGTCAGCTATCAACGCCATGTCGTCCACCTGGACACACCGTCCCGTCGTTTCGCATCCGCCGCAGTCCTGACACGGCCTTATGTTCATCTCGTTCAACGTGAACTTTGTCACATCAAAGCCGGCGTCCTCTATCGGCCGGATTGTCTCACGCAGAAGTGTTTCGATGTTTCCCCCGACCCTCGGCGAGCCGTTGAATGCGGCAACTTTCATGTGACCCCTATCATCTCAGTTTACCGAAGGTGAGCGTGATTTTTTCGTCTCCGTGCTTACGCTCCACCTCCATGCGTATCTCGATGCTGCTGTCCCTGATGCCGACCGCAATCGGCATCTCACCTTTTTCGTTCTCGATGTGGCTGATCTGCCGCGCCGCCTCTATCACTTTCCCGCCTATCTCGGCCCCCGGCGTTGGCAGCTCCGTATCCCTATACTCGGCCTCTGCTTTCACGGAGCCTTTTGCAGTCCTTTCCAGACAAATCTTTTTTGCATTGCGGTCAACACCGTGCAGAATCGCCAGGGCAAGCCATTTAAGGGCGGCCTCCTCTTTGTCCGCGTCCGCGCCGAGCAGGGCCATCTCCTTGAGGGGGTCGGTCTCAGCGAAGCAATCGCACAACTCCTGCATCCTCTTATGGGGTGTACCCATGTCTTTCATGACTCAACCTCCATTTTACCCGATTGATAAGCGTTTTCTCAAGATTAAAAGTAAGCGCCCGCGCCGATCCCTGCAAGGCAGATTTCCTCAGGCGCTGCCGAAAGCAGCGTCAGGTTGACGATCTTCTTTACGGGAACTAGAGTTACCTAGGGCGTTGGCTAAAAGCGGCGCACGGGTCCGCTCGGATCTAGTGAAAACGCAAAGGGGATCCCCGGTCCGCTCCTGTGGTCGGGGCATTCCAGGGAGATCGAGATGATCGAGAAAATCCTCGTACCCACCGATGGCTCGGAGACATCCAGAAAAGCAGCGAAATACGCCTACGCGCTGGCCGCCCTCTCCGGCGGAAGCGTGACGCTCCTGAGCGTCATCAACCGGAATGCCTTTATAGGCAAACCCACCGTGCCCGCGGCGCAGACCCCTACCCATATCGTGGAACCTCTCGAAGACTACCTGAAACAGGCTGCCGAACAGGACATGCGAGAGATCGAAAAGTTGGGCGAACAAAAGGGGATCAGGACAAATTTGGTAATCAGGTATGGACACCCGGTTGAAGAGATCATAAGAGAAGCGGAGAGGGAAAAGAGCGACCTTATCGTGATGGGATCCCACGGGAAAAGCGCCTTGGCGGCCGCTTTTCTTGGAAGCGTGACGTCCGGCGTGATCCACATGGATACGAAAACGCCGGTCCTTATTGTCCGGCGCTCATAGACCGGATAGACAACGAGTACAGGCGCTCCCTGCCCCGTATGCTCTTTCAGGCGGGTCCGGCCAATCCTCTCATAGGTCCTATAAGTCCTATAGGACCTATACGACCTATCAAATTCTTCCCCCTTTGCCCTACCCTGTCGGCGGTGGCATCACTATTGCTTAGTATGCTTTAATATTGATATGATGAGCACGTTATCGATCGGGCAGAGGTTTTCCCTTGTAACCTTTTCGCCCGCCCGTGCGACTTATGTAGCGACGACCACGTTATCGATCCGGGCACATATTTCCCCGGTCCTTTTTTACGTGAGATCTTGCCGAAGGGAGTTTATATGTGGAAGAACCAGGGGCGATATATCATGACCGGCTGCCTCATGGCCGCTCTCCTTCTCTGCCCCCTCCTGCCGTCGACGGTTTTGGGACAGACTACTATTGCTCCGGGAGAAGTGCTCTCCCTGTCCCACGCCATCGAGATCGCCCTCAAGAACCAGCCAACCGTCATGGCCGGCGCCTATACGGTCAAAGCCAATGAGGCCCTTATCGGCCAGGCACGATCGGCCTACTACCCGCAGGTGACCGTAAATCCTGTCTTCAGCAGGGTCTCTCCGCCTTCAACGGCGGCCCACGGCCCCACAATTACCACTTCTACGGGAGCGAACACGGCCAGCGGCGGCGGCGTAGGCCCCTATGATCTCTATACGGGCACCGCGAGCGCGAGCCAGATGATCTACGATTTCGGAAGAACGTCGAGTCAGGTAAAGATCAATGCCCTGACCGCGCAGTCCTCCCGTCACACCCTGACGGCCACGGAGAATACCGTTGTCCTCAACGTGAAGCAGGCCTATTACAACACCCTTCAAGCCGACCGCAACCTGGTCACAGCCAAGGAGGCCGTCAAACAGCTCCAGGAGCACCTCAATGAGGCCCGCGTTATCTTCCAGGTCGGGAAGAACACGAGATTCGATATAACCCAGGCCGAGGTCAACCTGAGCAATGCCCAACTCACCCTGATACAGGCCGAGAACCAGGTGCATCTTACCCGTCTGACCCTCAATAGCGCCATGGCCGTCACCGATGCGCCGGCGTATTCCCTCGAGGACCTGCTCCTCTACACGAAGTTCGAGCTTTCCCCCGAAGAGGCGCTTAATACCGCCTACGAACACAGACCTGACCTGAAATCACTGGTAAAACTAAAGCAGGCAGCGGAACAGTCCGTCACGCTGGCCCGGGAGGGGTATCTCCCGCAGCTCAACGCCAATGCCAACTATTATTACACGGGCACGGAGTTTCCTCTTGAAAAGGGCTGGAGCTACGGAATCAACCTCTCCATCCCCATTTTCAGCGGCTTTCTCACCCGCTACCAGGTGCAGCAGGCCCAGGCGAATCTCGGCGTCGCCGAGCAGAACGAGCGCAACCTCCGCCTTACCATATTCACGCAGGTCCACACGGACTACCTGACCCTTCGCACGGCAGAGCAAAGCATGAAGACCGCCGCGGACGCGGTGAGGCAGGGGAAAGACAGCGTGGAGCTCGCCACCGGCCAGTACAAGTATGGAGTGGGGATAGCCCTCAATGTAATAGACGCCATAGTGACCCTGGGCAACGCCGAGGTCGCCTACACGCAGGCCCTCGCGAGCTACAAGAATGCGCAGGCGTCCATAGAAAACGACATAGGGATGAGATGATGAAAAAGGTACTGATCGCCTTGGGAATAGTGGTGCTGGCCGGGATCGGCGCCACGGTCTACGTCAGGGGCAGGGACAACGGACCCAAATTCAAGACTGTGCCGATTACCAGGGGCAATTTGAGGTCGGTGGTGACGGCCACGGGCACCCTGAACGCCGTCACCACCGTCCTCGTCGGTACCCAGATCTCGGGCATGATCAAAAAGCTCCACGCCGACTTCAACTCCCCGGTCAAGAAGGGGCAGATCGTCGCCGAGCTGGACCCCGCGACCTATGAGGCAGCGGTCGAAAACGCGAGGGAGAACCTGGCCCAGGCATGGTCGACTGTCTCGAAGGACAAGGCAAACCTGGCCGACGCCACAAGGATCAGGGACCGGGACAGGAAGCTCTTTGCCAAAGGCTACATCGATGAGGCCGATTACACCGCCGCAGAAACAGTGCACGACGCAGACGAAGCACAACTGGCCGCAGACACACATAACGCAAAGCAAATGGAAGCCGTCCTTCATACCGCGGAAATCAACCTCAACTACACAAAGGTCCCCTGCCCCGTTGACGGCGTGGTAGTTTCGCGGAATGTCGACGTCGGCCAGACGGTGGCCGCGAGCTTTACCACGCCCACGCTCTACACCATAGCCCAGGACCTGACGAAGATGCAGATCGACACCAATGTCGACGAAGCCGATATCGGCCGGGTGAAAGTTCCGCAGGATGTGGAATTCACCGTTGATGCCTATCCCGACCGCACCTTTCACGGAGCGGTGAGACAGATACGGATAGCCCCCATCGTCGTGCAGAACGTCGTGACCTACGACGTGGTCATCACGGTGGATAATACGGACCTGAAACTGATGCCCGGCATGACGGCGAACGTGTCTATCGTCGTCGCGAGCAAGGAAGGGGTCCTCAAAGTGCCCAACACCGCCCTCAGGTTCAAGCCTACCGAGAAGGACGGGGTCAGCCCCCAGGCGGCATCGGCCGAAGGAGTTGGAGGAAGCTCGGCACCTCTGCGCGGTAAGACTGGGGCCCGACCGACCGGCGCGAGAAGCTATGCTGTCTGGATAATGCAAAAACATGCGCCTCAACGGGTCCCGGTCACCATAGGCATCAGCGACGGCACGTTCAGTGAGCTCACAACAGGTAACCTGCGGGAGGGCCAGGAGGTGATCGTCGAGTCCTCGTCCAGGCCCCTGAAGACCGGCGGTACCGGCGGCAGCCAGTCTATCCCGAGGTTCATCAGGTAATGAGGCTGATCGAGGCAAGAGGAATCTCGAAGATCTATCCCCTGGGTGAGTTCGACCTGAAGGCGCTCGACGAGGTCTCCGTCACCATCGAGGAAGGGGAGTTTCTCGCGATAATGGGACCTTCGGGGTCGGGCAAATCCACCTTCATGAATATCGTCGGTTGTCTCGATGTGCCCACGGCGGGGCAGTATCTCCTCGAAAGTATCGATACAGGGGGGCTCGGCAGGGACGAGCTGGCCCATATCAGGAACCGGAAGATCGGCTTCGTTTTTCAGGGATTCAATCTGCTGTCCAGGACCTCGGCCCTCGAGAACGTGGAGCTTCCCATGCTCTACGATGGGGTTCCGGCCAAGGTGAGAAAGGAGAAGGCCCTTGCCGCGCTGAAAACGGTGGGACTCCTGGGCAGAGAAGACCACAATCCCAATCAGCTTTCGGGCGGACAGCAGCAACGGGTTGCCATAGCCAGGGCCATCGTGAACCAGGCGCCTATAATCCTGGCGGACGAGCCCACGGGGAACCTCGATACGCACACGAGCGGGGAGATCATGGAGCTCTTTCAGAAGCTGAACAGCGACGGGGGCATCACGGTGATACTGGTCACCCACGAGGCTGACATAGCCGCGTACAGCAGGCGCATCATACGGTTCCTCGACGGACGCCTCGTGAGCGACCGTCTGACTGCGGACGAGCGAAGGGGGAGCGAACCCGGGGTGTCCTCATGATCAGCATCCCCTGGACCGCCCGGATAGCACTCCGGGCCTTGAAGGTGAATAAGATGCGTTCGGCCCTCACCATGCTGGGCATCATCATCGGGGTGGGGGCGGTGATCGCCATGCTCGCGGTCGGGACAGGGGCAAGCCGCCAGATATCGGAGCAGATGGCAACCATGGGGAGCAACCTCCTCATCATCCTGCCGGGCAGCCAAACATCGGGCGGTGTAAGAACAGGCTTCGGCAGCCAGACGACCCTGACTCTCGGGGATGCAGAAGCCATCCAGAGGGAGTGCCGGGCAGTACAGGAAGTGGCGCCGATCCATAATGGGACCGCCCAGATTGTCTACGGGAATCTGAATTGGTCAACGGGTGTTCTGGGAACGACAGGAGGCATAAACACCGTCAGGGACTGGCCCGTCGGTTCCGGTCGACCCATCACCGACGAGGATGTGAGAAGCGCGACGAAGGTCGCCCTTCTCGGCCAGACCGTCGTTGACAACCTTTTCGGCGGCATCGACCCCCTCGATCAGATCGTGAGGATCAAGAAGATCCCCTTCAAAGTAATAGGGGTAATGGCTGTAAAGGGACAATCGGTCATGGGCCAGGATCAGGATGACACGGTCTTCGTCCCCGTGACCACCGCACAGAAAAAGCTTTTTGGCACCACTTTCCCCGGCATGATAAGGCAGATCATGGTGAAGGCGAAAAGCGCCCAGGACCTCGGTCCGGCGGAAAAGCAGGTCACGGAGATGCTCAGACAGAGGCACCACCTGGGCACGAAAAAGGACGATGATTTTTCCGTGAGGAACCTGACCCAGATGATGCAGGCCGCGGAAGAGCAAACAAAGGTGATGACCCTGCTCCTCGGCGCAATCGCATCGGTCTCGCTCCTGGTGGGCGGCATAGGGATCATGAACATCATGCTTGTGTCCGTGACGGAGCGGACGCGCGAGATCGGCATAAGGATGGCGATCGGGGCCAAGACGTGGGATATCCGGCTCCAGTTCATCATGGAAGCGATAATACTCTCGTTGATAGGCGGTATCGTCGGTCTGATCGTGGGGGTGACCGGCTCTGAGATACTCTCCATGGTGGCCGGCTGGCCAACAGTTGTTTCGCCTTTTGCTGCCGTGCTTGCCTTTGCCTTTTCAGGAATCGTGGGGATATTTTTCGGCTTCTACCCCGCCTACAAGGCGTCCCTGCTCAATCCGATCGATGCACTGCGCTATGAATAACCGAGACGGGCCGTCGGACTTGAAGGCGTTTGCGTGTCGTTATCGTCTTCTTTTATGAGATAATTCTTGCGTCACAAGACATCGTCTTCTTTTTTAAGACACCTTTTCCAATGAGGCGGCTTCCCCCGCATGGTGCTACAACCGCGCAGAAGCGCAGCAATACTATGTGGGAAGCCTCAACACGGGTGAGGTAGCTCCTGGCATATTTCTTGTACCCACACGAAACGGCGAACGAATAGTTCCGCAATTTTAAAGATTATGCAAGGAGGTAATTCAGATGCCCAAGGGAACGGTGAAGTGGTTTAATGATTCGAGAGGTTTTGGATTTATTAACGGAGAGGATGGCCAGGTCGTATTCGTGCATTATACCGCTATACAGGAGAACGGGTTCAAGTCGCTCACGGAAGGTCAGACGGTCACCTTCGAAGTCGTCGAAGGACCCAAGGGCATGCAGGCAGCCAACGTGGTTAAGCTCTAATAACGCATAAGCCTATCAAAACAGGCCCTCCATCCCAGGGCCTGTTTTTTATATTCGCGCACTCCCCCTCGCGATCGCAAAACCATACCACTCCATCTATAACTTGAGATATAATAATCAGAATGCTGCAACATTCTCGCAAGGAGGCGAGCATGAGCCGTGAATATGACGATGACGAAAGGCCCTCGTGGCGTGATATAGACAAGAAGAGAGACAGAAGCAGTCACGTCAGTGGGGAGAAACAGGAGCACAAGGAACCGGCTGCGGATAGATGGAACACCGGGCGCCACAAGAAGGCCCTCGAAAAACTTTTCATGGGGGACAAGGGTACCCTTGAACATGAAAAACTCTATAAGAAGGTCCACAAGTCCTATGGCGCTCCGGCTTTTCCGAAAGCCGTCCGGGAATATGTGGAAAAATACGGGCCGCCCGACGATGTGTCCACCCTGCTGATCGGCCTCGATACGAGGGACGTTCCTCTCATGCTCCTCATGATGGAGAAGTTGGAGCAGGTCTATACAAAGGTATCCAACAGGGAAAAGGAAGACATCCGGAGGAAGCTGTCAATACTCTCCCTCACCGACAGGTCGCCGGAGATAAAGGAAAAGGCCGCTGAGATTAGCGATCAGATAAAGTCATACCCATGAGGGGTCGTTCGTCCCACTTGCTCCCTTTATTTATATTGACTCCAAATTTTGACCCGTGATAAAGTGCACACAACCACTGGTGAGTTAAGGAAACTTTCCGCACGGGGGAACATACGATGGATACGGTCTACATACATATAGGGGAAATGCTCGCAAGAAACGGAAGGATGTATCCGAACGACGTTGCGCTCGTCGAGCGTATACCGGCCAGCGGCAAGCGCTCGCAGATCACGTGGAAAGAATTCGACGACCGGGCTAACAAAGTCTCGAACATGCTCTTCGAAAAGGGCATCAGGAAGGGAGATAGGGTCGTCCATTTTATGAACAATTCCATTGACTGGCTCGCTGCTTACTTCGGGATCGTGAGGACCGGGGCCTGGGTGGTACCCCTCAACTTCCGTTTTACCGCCGAAGACGTGAAGTATTGTGCGGATGTGGCAGAGCCCGGACTGATGGTCTTCGACCAGGAATTCGCGCCCCGTATCGATGCCGTAAAAAACGAGCTGCCTGTCAGGGACTACATCTGTGTGGGAAGCGAACCTCCTGCTTATGCAGAGAGCTTTTCGGCCCTTGTAGACCGGGCGCCGGCGAGTCCCCTCCGGACCCCGATCACTTTCGACGACCCCTGCGGACTCTATTTTACTTCGGGTACCACGGGACAGCCCAAGCCGATCCTCCTTACCCACAGGAATATGGTATGCGCCTGTATCACGGAAAATGTCTCCCACCACCAGACAAAGAAGGACAACTTCATCCTTATGCCCCCGCTCTACCATACAGGGGCGAAGATGCATTGGTTCGGCAGTCTCATAGTGGGTGGGCCGGCGGTAATCCTCAAAGGGATCTCGCCCGAGTGGGTGCTCGAAGCGGTGAGCGAGGAAGGCGGGACTATAGTATGGCTCCTCGTGCCCTGGGCGCAGGATATATTAGTGAAACTCGACAGCGGGGAACTGAAACTGGAGAATTACAAGCTCGACCAGTGGCGGCTCATGCACATAGGCGCCCAGCCCGTTCCGCCCAGCCTGGTTAAGCACTGGAAACAATATTTCCCCGAAATGGAGTACGACACAACCTTCGGTCTCAGCGAATCGACAGGACCGGGCTGCGTCCATCTCGGCATAGAGAACGGCCATAAAGTCGGGGCAATAGGGCGGCCTGGGTTCAACTGGGAAACCCGCATCGTCGATGAGCAGGGGAACAATGTGCCCCAGGGAGAACCCGGGGAGCTTATTGTAAGGGGTGACGGCGTAATGAGGGAGTACTACAAAAACCCTGAAGCCACCTCCAAGGCCCTCCGAGACGGCTGGCTCTACACCGGCGATATGGTCAGGTCCGACGAGGACGGTTTTATCTGGATCGTGGACAGGAAGAAGGACGTGATCATCACGGGAGGAGAGAATGTCTACCCCGTGGAAGTAGAAGATTTCCTGCATACGCACCCTTTGGTGAAAGATGCGGCAGTCATCGGTCTTCCGGACGAACGGCTGGGTGAGATCGTCGTCGCCGTCGTGGAAGTCACGCCCGGCAAGGAGTTGACTGTCCAGGAGGTGCTCGCGTTCTGCGAGCCTCTCCCCCGGTACAAGAGACCCAGGAAGGTTTTTCTGGACCATGTGCCCCGGAATCCGACCGGCAAGATCGAAAAACCTAAACTGAGAAAACAATATAGTGGAAAGGAAGAGGCCTTTAAGATCTGACGGCCTTGTTCGAGCAGAGCTATTGACTGACTATTCTTCCCCGTTGGAGCAGACTATAAAGTACCAGTTCAAGGACCGCGAGCTGCTCGCCCAGGCGATCACACACTCTTCTTTCTTCAACGACAGGAAGGGGATGGGAAAGTCGGAAAACGAAAAGCTGGAGTTCCTGGGGGACGCCGTCCTCAACACTGTCACCAGCATCCTCCTGTTCCGAAAATACAGGGAAAAGAACGAGGGTTTTCTGAGCAATGCCAGGTCTTGCCTGGTAAACAGGGTCATGTTGACGGAAGTAGCCCGCATCATCAAGCTGGACGAGCATATGTCCTACGGAAATGGGAAGGGACACCTCCCGCGCGATTCAAAGGTCCTCTCAAACATGCTGGAGGCCCTCATCGGGGCCGTCTATCTCGACGGCGGGTTCAGGGTGGCAAGCCGCGTGATCAGGCGCCTGTTCCAGCCGTACTTCGATGAAGCGAAGCTCCAGGAGAAAAATCCCAAGAACGCGCTTCAGGAGTATTCGCAAAAGAAATGGGGCATTCTCCCGAAATACCGGCTCACAAAAAAGACAAAAGAGGGCTTCAGCATTTACGTCTACGTGGGCAAAGAGATGAAGGCAAAGGGCGTAGGCAAGAATAAGCGAGAGGCCGAGCAAAAGGCTGCCAGTCTCCTGCTCGAACAGATTGAAGCCTCATGATCCTACCGGTCTTTCTGCCCCACTACGGGTGCGGGCAGCGCTGTACCTATTGTAATCAGGACCATATTACCAATAGCGAAAAAGACGGCAGCATAGAAGACCGCGTCGCCCGGCTGCTCGGTTCCCGGTCGAACCCCGTGGAAGTAGCCCTGTATGGCGGAAACATGCTCGGGCTCAACCGGACACGGCTTGAGGGGCTCTTGCGCCTGTTCGAGCCCTACCGGGACAAGATCGCCGGCTTACGCATATCAACAAAGCCAGTAGTCCCCGACATGGAGGTCATAGGTCTCCTTAAAAAATACGGCGTTCGGACAATCGAGCTCGGCATACCGACCTTTAACGACGATATCCTTACCGCGCTAAAAAGGGGCCATACCGCCGATGACCTCTTCACGACCTATCGCACGCTGCGCGAAGAGGGGTTCGAGACGGGCCTCCAGGTGATGGTGGGCCTTCCGGGAGAGACACCGCGGGATGTGCGCGAGACGGCAAGGACCGTCACGTTCCTCGCCCCGGCGTTCATCAGGATCTACCCACTCCTCGTGCTTCAGGATACCGGGCTTTACCAGGACTTCAAGAGCGGTTGTTTTTCGCCGGATACAATCGAAAGCGCCGTCGCAAAAGCGGTCTTTATCTCTGTAACCGCATGGAATTACCGGATCAGGACGATAAAGATGGGGCTCACGGAAAATGACGTGCTGAAGGAAAAGATCGCCGCCGGTCCCTTTCATCCCGCTTTCGGCTATCTCGTGAAATCGGAAGCGTTTTGTCTGGCTCTTTTGCACACCTGCGCCGCATCGGCCATACGGGGCGACATTCGTCTGGCTGTGCACCCCAGGGACGTGGCCCACCTGACCGGTCATAAGGCTTCCAATCTTGCGAAGATCAAAGCATCGGGGATATTCCCTACGTGGGAGGAGGATAGAACGCTGGAGGAGGGCCATTTTCTCATCGAGTCCGGCGGCAAAAGGGTACAGGGAAGTCTGGCTGACGCCCTTGCTATGATTCCCTTTTGAGATTCGACGCGCCCTCGTAGACGATCCCCCTTCCGCGCACTTTTCTTGTCTTGTCGGGTGGCCCACCGAAGAAAAGGAACATAAAAAAACACATGCGCCCGGCCGGCCCCAATTACCGCTGAGCTTGCATTCAGCCGCAGATCCATCATATAATTGTCGCACGCCCAAGGAGGCCCTGGATGACCGAAGGACATATTTACAAGCTCTTCGATGAGGAACTGAGGGAGCTGAAGGAGAAGATCCTCTTCGAGGGATCCCTTGTCGAGAAGGCTGTGCGCAGCGCGATCAAGGCTTTGATGAGTAGAGACTCCGAGCTTGCGAGGCGCGTGATCGAAGATGATGACCTGATCAATACGAAGGAGGTCGAGATAGAGGAGTTCTGCATCAAGCTCCTTGCCTTGAGACAACCCGCGGCAAAAGACCTCCGTTTTATTACCACTGCGGTAAAGATAAATTACGACCTGGAGCGCATGGGAGATATGGCGGTCAACGTGTGCGAAAGGGTACTCGACCTCAACCTGGAGCCGCAGCTCAAGCCCTATATCGACCTGCCCGAGATGGCTGAACTGACCCAGAGGATGGTCAAGGAATCCCTTGAATCCTTCGTGAGGGAGGACATACAGCTTGCGTGGAAGGTGACGAACGAAGACGAAAAGGTGGACCAGCTTACGGAGCAGATATTCCGGGAGCTGCTGACCTACATGTCGGAAGACCTGAAAACCATATCCCGTGCCATGAGGCTGCTCTTGATCGCCAAATATCTTGAGAGACTGGCCGACCATGCGGTCAGTATCGCCGAGCTGGTTATCTTCCTCGTGGAAGGCAAAATAATCCGGCACCGTAAGTATTCTTAAAGAATATAGAAGTGGAAAAAGAGAAGCTCCTTGCTTGAAAACCATTCTGCAAGGGAGTAGTATTGGCTATCGTGGAGACGGTTTAGAGGCGCTTTCGCGAAAACGATGAGTGCGAGGAGGCTGTCGTGGCAAATACGCAAAAGGGCAATGGGGGTGAAGGCGACACGGCCGGCGTGAGCCTGCCGAATCCAAAGATCATTAAGCTGTTCGGGGCATTCGTCCTCTTCTTGTTCCTCCTCGCTATCGTGTCGAAGGCTTCCGGTTGGCTTGTCGACTGGCTTTGGATGAAGGAACTCGGTTACAGCCCCCTCTTTTTGCGCCTCATATGGATAAAGCTCCTTCTCTTCACGGCCGCCGCAACACCGGTGTTCCTCTATCTCTGGATCAACCTGAGAATTGCCGCGGGCAGGCAAAGAAGCGGCTTCCTCCGCGTGCAGAGCCCGCAAGATGCGGACATCTACGAATTTCACGCAAGGCCGCTAAGGATAGGCTTGATCGGCTTCTCCATCTCCCTGGTGGTCGCGCTCCTCTTCGGCCTCGCCTTTTCAGCGGATTGGGATACCTTTATCCGGTGCCTCTGGGGCGGTTCGTTTGGTCGCCCGGATCCGCTCTTCGGCCTGGATATCGGCTTCTACGTGTTCCGTCTCCCCGCTTTTGAAGCGATACAGAAAAGCCTCGCCGTCCTCACATTCCTTGCAATGCCCTTCACCTTCCTCGCTTATCTGGCAAGCCGGCAGGTCATACTGAGTGCCACCTCTTTCAAAAACGGGCGGATGTTTGTGCACCTGTCAATCCTGCTCGTCCTTTTTCTCCTTGTATGGGGCAGCGGCTACTGCCTAGACATTTTTGGGCTGCTCTACGAAAAGCGGGGAGCCGTCTTCGGGGCGGGCTACACGGACTACCACGTCGTGCGTCTCGGCCTTTGGGCCATGACCGCAGCCACAGTATTTCTCGCCGTCCTCGTTTTGGTCAACCTGAAACAGAGGAGACTTGCCGTCGTCCTTGGAGGCGTCGCGGTCTATCTTGTCCTTATGCTCGTCATCCTTGGCATCATTCCGGCCCTGGTTCAGTCGTATATCGTGCAACCCAACGAGTTGGCCCTCGAAAGACCCTTCCTCCTGCACAACATCAGGCTTACCCGCCAGGCATACCAGCTTGACCGGGTGGAGGAACGCCCTTTCGGCGCCGTCAACGACCTGACCCTCGCCGCGGTTTCCAAAAATAACGATACCCTCAAAAACGTCCGTCTCTGGGATTGGAAGCCCGTGCTCCAGGCTTTCAGACAGACACAGGAGATGCGCCTTTACTACAGATTTTATCAGGTGGACGTCGATCGTTATCTCCTTCCCGGTGAGGGGTACCGCCAGGTGATGGTTTCGGGGCGGGAGCTGAGCGAACAGGTCTTCCAGCAGGCGCGCACGTGGGTCAACCAGTATCTGGAGTTTACCCACGGCTACGGGCTCGCCATGTGCTACGTGTCGGAGACAACGGAAGGGCACTTACCCCGCATGGTGGTCAAGGACCTTCCGCCCGAATCCCCGCTCCTCAAGATCGGCCAACCGGCCATCTACTATGGGGAGAACATGGCCGGCTACCGCATCGTAAGAACAGGCGTCGAGGAATTCGATTACCCCCAGGGGGATAAAAACGTCTACACGAGATACGTGGGCACGGGAGGCATTCCTCTCAGCAGTTTCTGGAAAAAGCTGCTTTTCAGTTGGGAGTTAGTCGACACGAACATCCTCGTGTCAAACTACATCACACCGGAAAGCAGGATTCAGCTCTACCGCACCGTACGCGAGCGGGTCGGCCTCATCGCCCCCTTTCTCTCCCTCGACCCTGATCCTTATCTGGTAGTGAGCGCGGGAAGGCTTTTCTGGATACAGGACTGTTACACGACCTCCTCCCGCTATCCCTATTCCGACCCGTACACGAGCAGGCTCAACTACATCCGCAACCCGGTCAAGGCCGTCATCGATGCATACAACGGCTCGGTCTCCTTCTATGTGAGCGATCCCGATGACCCAATCCTCTCCGCTTACGCCCGCGCGTTCCCCGGCACCTTCAGACCGCTCAGCGAGATGTCGGAAGACCTGACCAGCCACATAAGGTACCCGGAGGATATATTCCGCATCCAGATCGACAGGCTCATGACTTACCACATGACAGACCCTAGGGTTTTTTACAACAGGGAAGACGTCTGGGCCCTGCCCAGCCAGAAGCACGCGGCCGAGTCCGCCCCCATGGACCCGTATTACACGCTGATCAGGATGCCGGGGCAGCAGAAGCTGCAGTTCCTGCTCATGCTCCCGATGACGCCCTTCAAGAAGGAGAATATGGTCGCATGGATAGCGGCTGGCTGTGACCGTCCGGATTACGGAAAACTCATCACCTACCGCCTGCCCAAGGACCGCCTCATTTACGGCCCCACGCAGATCGAGGCGATGATCGACCAGGAACCGACCATCTCTCAGCAATTGTCCCTCTGGGACCAGAGGGGCTCCCGGGTGATCAGGGGTAATCTCCTCGTCATCCCCATCGAGAATTCTTTCCTCTACGTGGAGCCTGTCTACCTCATCGCCGAGGAGGTGAATATCCCGCAGTTGATCCGGGTGATCGCCGTTTACGGCAACCGCGTTGTGATGCAGCCCAGTCTGGACGAGGCGATCAGGGCCGTCTTCAGCGGCATTCCCAGCGTCGCCCCCGGGCCGGCGGGAACCCTTGCGCCCCTTGGGCCGGCGCGGCCATCAGAGGATGCCCTGACGCGGGTGCGGAAAGAATTCCGGCAGGCCGAGGAGGCAATGAAGCGTGGGCAATGGTCCGAGTTCGGCCGCGCCATGGATGACATGAGCAAGCTCCTGGGGAAATAGCATAAAGGGACAAACGCAGCGCCCGACAGGGCAAAAAGCACTAGTGGAGGCATGGAAAGAGTATTTAGGAACCTAAGTCGGGCGATTGCCGGCTTTGCCGTTAAGGGCTCGGCTCGTCCCCGCATACCGTGCCCAATGTCGACCGACTATTACCGCCCGATGTTTTTCGGAACTTTTTGCGCCCTCCCCTGTCGCATTGAAGAACACGGGTGTGGCGGTTCCCCGTAGCGCTAAAGGCACCCGAGCCGGTTGACGAATTACTTAGCAAGACGTATAACTAATGTATAATATGTTTTTGTAGACAAACAATGCGAGGGTTCCGTCACGGACCTGATATATGATACCGCAAGGCGAAGTCAGGAAGAAAACTCAACTAATCCGTGGCCTGATACACTATGCGTGCAAATCAACAGGAGGCCTCAATGATGTCCACAGAGTATTTTAGGGCGGTTGTCGACTGCGTGGGGGATCCTATTTTTGCTAAGGACCGACACTACAAATTCGTGTTTGTTAACGACGCGGCGTGTGAGATGTTCGGTAAGCCTTGCGAGGAGGTGCTTGGAAAGACGGACTATGAACTCTTTCCGAAAGAGCAGGCGGATATTTTCAGGAAGACTGACAATGCCGTCTTCGAGACGGGAGAAAAAAGTGTCACTGAGGAGCAGATTACCGATGGGCTAGGCAATGTCCGAACAATCGTCACGAAAAAGACCCTGTATGTCAACAAGGCAGGTGAAAAGTACATCGTCGGCGCACTACGGGACATCACCGAGCGGAAGAGAGCGGAAGACGCCCTTCTTGAATCGGAGGTCAAATACCGTACTATAGTAGAGAATTCTCTTGCAGGCGTCTATATCATACAGGACGGCCTCTGTCGTTTCGTCAATAGACGGTTTTGCGAGATTTATGGATATACCTACGATGAGATGACCGATAAGGTAAGTCCCCTGGATTTAACCCATCCTGAGGATAGAAAGCTCGTGGAAGAAAATCTTCGAAAACGTCTATCCGGTGAAGCAGACCATATCGAATACGAGATGAGAGCTATCAGGAAAGACGGTAAGATTATTACCGTGAAGGTTCTCGGGTCCTTCATGGTCTACGAAGGACGTCCCGCCGTTTCAGGGACCGTTATCGACGTCACCGAACAGCAAAGGGCGGAAGAAGCCTTACGCGCCGGCCGGCTTCAGTTGTCGGAGGCAATGGACCTTGCGCATATCGTATACTGGGAGTTCGATCCCGTCACAAACACCTTCGTCCTCAACGATCCCTTCTATGCTTTTTACGGCACCACCGCCGAGCAGGAAGGAGGATACCGGATGACGAGGGAGGATTACGCACAACGGTTCATAGATCCCGACGACCGGCCGCTTTTCTATCAATTTGTAGAGCAAAGCACTTCAAAGCCGGGCCCGGAATTGGTTGCCGACATGGAGCACCGTATTGTCCGTCGCGATGGAGAAGTGCGATATATCCTGGCGCGAGTGAGGATCGTTAAGGATGATTCAGGCCGCATCGTGAAAAGATACGGCGCAAACCAGGACATTACCGAGCGTAAGCAGATGGAAAAAGCAGTACAGGAGAGCGAAGAGCAGTTTAGAAAAATGTTCGAGGGGAGCCCCTTTGGCATGGTCATGGCCGGCGCCGACTTTCGTTTCATCAGGGCAAATGCGGTTTTTTGCAGGATGCTCGGTTATACGGAGCAGGAGCTGGCTTCCCTCACCTTCAAAGATATTACACATCCTGACCATGTCGCCAACGATGCGCTTTGTGTGAACGATCTGGTCAGCGGAAAGATTTCGCTCTATCGAACGGATAAGCGGTATGTCACGAAGGACAAAGGGGTCGTATGGGGATCTTCCACGGTCAGCATCATGCGCGGCGGAGACGGCCGGTTTTTGTACTTCCTTACTACCGTGGAGGATATCACCCAGCAGAGGCAGTCGGAAGAAGAAAAGACGCGCCTCGAATTGCAGCTTCGGCAGGCCCAGAAAATGGAGGCCATCGGCACCCTGGCAGGAGGGGTGGCTCATGATTTCAACAACATCCTGACTGTGATCACAGGCTACGGCACTCTGCTGAAGATGGAGATGGGACAGACTAATCCTTTGCAGACCTATGTCGAGTGTGTACTCTCCTCGGCTGAGAAGGCGAACCCATCTCACCCACGGCCTGCTGGCCTTCAGCAGGCAGCAGCCTATACTCTTGACCCATATAGATATGAACAAAAGCCTTCGCTCGGTGGAAAAGCTGCTGAAGCGCCTCCTTACCGAGGATATAGCCATCAAGACACTGCCGGCTGCCGAAGACATCACGATCATGGGTGATGCAACCCAGATCCACCAGATACTCTTTAATCTTGCCGTCAACGCCAGGGATGCTATGCCGCACGGTGGAACCCTTACTGTAGAGACAAAAACAGTGGAGGTGGGCGATGAGTTCCTGCGTCTCCACGGGTACGGTGAGCCTGGTCGATATGCCCTTCTCTCCGTTTCTGATACAGGTGTGGGCATGCATGAGGCCACGCGGGAAAGAATATTCGACCCTTTCTTCACTACCAAGGAAACGGGGAAAGGAACGGGTCTGGGACTTTCTACAGTGTATGGTATCGTAAAGCAGCATAATGGCTATATTACCGTGTACAGCGAACCGAATGTGGGGACGGCTTTTCATATTTACCTTCCTGCCGTGAATAAAGCCGTTAAAAAAGAAGAACCGGCGCCGGCCCCTGTCAAAGGGGGCAGCGAAACCATTCTGGTTGCGGAAGATAGTGAGGCGGTTCGAGGTCTCCTCAGCAGGATACTCACTGAATACGGATACACGACCGTTGAAGCAATCGATGGAGTAGAGGCGATAGAGCAGTTCAAAAAGGCGGATAGAATCGATCTTCTCATCCTCGATTCTGTTATGCCGAAAAAGAACGGGCGGGAAGCATATGATGAGATACAGAAAATCAAACCTGGTATCAAAGTAATCTTTACGAGCGGCTATACGAGAGATGTTTTTCTTGATAAAGGCATCGAGGACAAGAAGTTTAACTTCCTCCAAAAGCCTATCTCACTCCCTGTCCTCTTACAGAAGGTAAGGGAAGTGCTGGACGGCAGGCAGGACTCTCGCTAAGGGGAGCGCAAGATTTCCTTTGGAAATTGCTAATCGGCAACCATTTCATGGACCCGTCGAAATTACTCTGCCATTAAGTGGCGGAGAGAGAGGGATTCGAACCCTCAACTCCCCTTCTCTTTCAACGGTTTTCAGACACTTTAGAAGTGAAATAGAAGTGACCCCCTGCCCACGGGCGGGTGTGCGAGACAGGTTGGCTCTCGCCGTCCGTCCAAAGGGTACGGGGGCAGGTGCAGCCAAGCCATAGAGCTTTAGTCGGTCTTTCTTCGGCAAGGCTCCGGCCTCCCGCGCGGAAGGATGAGCACGGGGGCCGGGCCGATGCCGGTGAACACCCATCACAATCGAATCACTGCTCTTATCCCGCCCCGGCGAGCGGGCGGCACGGCGGGGACCCTCAAAGTCCAGCGCCGTCGCCGGTCCGCCTGGGTGCGAAGCCTGATAAGACCCGATTCCGGGGCGGTCCTTATGGCCCTGCTTGTTTAAGGGCCATATTAGCAGAGAATAAGAAGCTAAGTGGCTGTAATGATTCAAACGATCTGGTAAGACTCTATCCGGGGATGGTTACGATAGAGCCAAGGCAGAAGAAGCGTGTCGGAGCGGGAGTCACATACGTCGAGAATGAGGACGGTTTCTATCACGCAACGAACCTCATAAGCGCCTGCAACGCTCCGGGGAGGTCGTCAGCCTGGGTCAAAAGGGACAAGATAAGACAATTCTCCACGAAGGCCAGAAATAGGCTGATAAAGATGCTATGCAGGTTCCCCCATACATGGCGCTTCAGGTTCGAATTCGGATTCGCCGATGACATGATGGAGGGCAAGACTTTAGAAGACAGGGCAAGGTACGGCTATACCGTGCTTCATAGAACGCAAGACCTTATAAAAGCAAGATACCCCGGCCTCCAAATTGTCTACAAGAGGGAATGGAAGGAAAGGAAATCCGGTAGGAACACAGGGCAAGCCTGCCCGCATTATCACTTCATGGCCTATGGTCCCGGCTGGACCAATGAACAATATACGGAAATGTTCACCCAGGTGGCCTTGAAGTGGGTCGCCTACTCCAAGACGGAAGAGGTACGGAAGGCGCTCGCGGTTATCATGCACCGGAAGAGCTTCGGCTTTCTGAGGGAGCATGACGGGTACATTACCTACTTCGCCAAGTACGTTTCAAAGAAGTCCACCATCGACGGAGAGGGCATAGGGCGCTTTTGGGGGATGATAGGACCGGTGGAACAGGCGGAAGGGGAAGAACAGAAGATCACGGATGGGGAGACGGTGCGGCTGAAGAGATTCCTTCGGCGGTATCTGCACAGCAGGCAAAAGCGCAAGAAGAGGCTGAAAGACGGATCGGTTATCATGGTCCGTCCGAAGCGGCGATACGAGAAGTCCTTGAGGAATGACAAGTTCGCGGGGTTCGTGGCGATTCGGGGGGAGACGGTACGACGGATTGTCGATGCGATGATCGCGTCTCGGGTAAGGGTTGGTCTTGGTGAAACAAACACGGGTTAGTCCGACCGAGTTTGGCGATTTTTTTTGTTGTTCTCAATAGCACCCAGGAGTATGATGCAGGAAGGGCATATGATCGGGTAGACGGGGCAATGCAGGAAAAGAGATTTAGACGCGGAGAAGGGTTTACGGAGACGGCATTACTCCATAGTGCCGCTGATCATCTTGCTTCGGCGAAGGTTCTATTCAACAAGAACCCTCGATGCTTCGATTCGGCTGGTTATCTTTGCCATCTGGGTATCGAGTTAGTGCTGAAGGCCATACTCCTCGCCAAGTGCCACGAGTTTCCCAACTACCACTCTCTCGTTAAGCTGAGCAATCTGATTGAAAAGCAAGGCGCAAAGATGAATTACGGAAGGAATCATTCTCGTGCCATAGCAATGCTTGACGGTTTTAGCCAGTTGAGATACCCCGACTCCTCAAATCCAATAGAGATAGGAGACGATGACTGGGACAGCGTAGAAGCGCTTTTCGAGTTCTTGATTTTCAAGTTACCAGAAGATGTACAGAACGAGCTTAGGCAGATGGATCATTCTAAGAAGGGCAATAGAATTCTGATGAGAAGAAAGAAAACTGCTCAACCGTAGTCCGGGAGGTCTTTCGGGATATGAAGAAATGCCCTTATTGTGCTGAGGAAATCCAAGATGAGGCAGTCAAATGTAGATTCTGTGGAGAGTGGCTCAAAAAAGATGAGGATATGCGGACGGATATGGGTGCGCATGAACCCGAACCGCCTCATTCGCCAGAGAAAGAGGAGACGAACGCACAAACAGCCGTCGTAAGGGGTTCATCCCGGAGGAGTAGTTGGCAATCGAGGTGGGCGTCCCGTTATGGATGGGGTTGGTTGGTCTTGCTCGGAATTTATGGAACAGACATGAAGCATATGCGAAATGACAGTACAATTGGATTTTGGGCTGAAGACATCGGCATCGTCGTCATGCTTGCGCTTTACTACTTCTTGAGACACAAAATTGCCAAGCGATGGGACTTTACGAGCAAAAGATGGATCTGCTCCTTTACTGCGGGCTTGATAGCTTTCTTTTGCATTTCTCTCGCTGTTAATTTCACTGTTGGCTATGGAAACGCCAGGTGGTCTTGGACTCGTGGCGAGCTTCAAGAATTAAACAAGGTAGCGTCCGAATCACAGTCGAAGGCGCGGGAGGCATTTAAGGAAGTCAACGGAATTAGCGACATAACTACGAAAGAAAAAATCGAGCAGGCCATTGTTACTTGCGAAAACGCCGAAACTCTCCGAAAGAGAGCGGGCGAAGACTACAATAGTGCGACAAAATATTTCGAAGAACACAAGGATAGCTTATCTCACGAGGAAAAGGGGATGTATTCTGATTTGTTCGGCTTGAGGGGTGAAACATATAGAGCGTATGATGACGCTCTTATGCGAGTTAATAATAGGCTTTTGGCCGTTTTGAAATACCAGCGCGATAATTACGATGCGCTGCAACGGAATAAAGGAGAAGAGACGGGTAAGGCTGAGAGTCTTTATTCTTCGTACAATACGGCGGTCGCGGAGTATAAGCGGGCGTACATACGTCATGACGAGTTTATTCAGGATTATCTGCAAAAACATCCCATCATTGCAAAGTGGATTGGGAAGAACCCATAAGGTTGCGGCATTTTTGTTACGGGTGGCGAGTGGCCGGGCGCGATCGGCGGCCGCCTTCTAAAAAGAAATCAAAAAACTTCTTGACAACCCTAATCACCCCGTTTTACAATTGAAATTGACAATTGCCAAAGGCACAAGGTGAGGGCAGTATGCTACGGATGACCGAAGAGCTTCAATGGGTTTTGACGAAGTACCCAAGGGGCTATCACTCGGTCTCGAACGCTGATATGTATCTCATACTCGATGCCTTTGAATACCAGATGGAATCGCCTGGGGGTATCTCGGGCGCCTTTGGCGTTTCGAGAGAGACCCTGCGGGTGTGGGGAAATAAACAAATCATTCACTATTTCGTCCGTAGAGACAGACTTTACAGAATCCTGGAAGCCTACATCCCCCTAATCACATTTATCGATGCCCCGCTGCCAAACACTGAGAGATACAAAGAAGAAGTAGAGAACGTCAAAAAAACTTTAGAGAAGATGGAGCGGCGGCGAGAAGCATACTACAGAGAACGGCTGAGAGCCGAACAAGGGGGCAATAGTATCAAAGAGACCGGCTACCGTCAAAAACAGTAACCTTTTTTAAAAATCTACTGATGATTCTCAATCGTCCCCCGGGCGCTTCCGAGTTGCATCAACGACTGTGCGCGAGAGGTAGCTTTGACAAGCCCGGACGTGTCAACTATAATCACTCAAGATACCTTAGAACTTGGGGGTGTCAGATAGGCATACACGAAGTCGCGTGGCTTTAAGACTTGGATGGTGCGGAAGCCCGATACTTTTAGAAGATGCTTATCCCCGCTTACGATTATTCTGCTTTTGCCCGCAAGGGCACAAGCAAAAAATTTGTCGTCATCAGGATCGTCGCAGAGAGGCGCCGGCAGCCGCTGAGAGGGGAAAAACTTTGCCTTCAGAGTGACCAGTTCAAGGATGGGTCCCAGATCGATGCCAGGAAATTTCACGGCAAGCTCTTCTCCGATCCTTTGGTATTCATCCAGTATTTCCTTGGAAATAACGAGATGCAGCTGACCGTGCCGCCAAGCTTTAAGAATTTGGTAAGAGGGTCCGGAGAAGAAGACGCCGGAAACGAAGACGTTCGTGTCCAGGACTATCCTCACTTACGGCCTCGAGCCTCGACGATGGCCGCTTCAATGTCTGATCGCTTCATGCCCGCTTCCTTCGCCTTCTTTCGCGCATCCGCGATCAAAGCATCGAATTCATCCAGAGATGGTGGAGATATGGCTTTCAATATCACCACGTCCTTCTCGCTTACAACCACAAACTGAGACCCTTTCTTTAATTTGAGTCGGTTCCGGATTTCTTCAGGGATGACCACCTGACCCTTCGAAGACATCTTTGTTGTTGCTATATTTGCCATTTCGCACCTCCATCTGTGTTCTTACTTGTAAGATTATACACCTCTTGCACAGGCCGGGCAAGCCGCACTGCAGTACGACAAAGTTTTTGCGCCTTTTAGGCCGGCTCTGTCGCGCTGGTGACAGATTGGTGACGGAAAAACAGAGGCGGGAAAGGATATAGTTGACTGATATATTAATCATAAATGGCGGAGAGAGAGGGATTCGAACCCTCGGTACGGGTTTAAGCCGTACACTCGCTTAGCAGGCGAGCACCTTCGGCCTCTCGGTCATCTCTCCGTCTGGAGCATTATACTTGTTCACCTGTAAAAAATCAAACGTACTTTGATATTCCGGTCGGGGCCGCCGCACGGAGTCACGCCATGGGCTCCTCCGCCATGATCCTTGTCAGCGTCCTCGCAAAACGCGCATTTTCGCGTCGTCTCCGCAGAGGCAGACGGATAAGGTGACGACCCTTCTCATCTTCGAAGACATCGATCAGGATGTTCTTTTGCAGAAACCGTGATTGGAGATCGGCCACCGGCAATTCAACCGCAACAAGGAGAAAATTGCAGCCGGTGTCTATCGCCCTGATCCCCTTGATGCGGCCCAGTTTCGCTGTCATATAGGCTTTCTCCGCTGCGACGAATTCCGCGCTCCTCGTTAAGAAGCCTCGGTCCCGCAACGAAGCTAGGGCGCCGGCTGCGGCGACCGTGCTCACGGGACCCGGTTCTGCGACGCTGCGCACGAGGTCGAGCACCCGTTGGCTGCCGAGGGCATAACCAAGCCGCATGCCGGCGAGGGCATGAAATAAAGAGAAGGTCCTGAGGATGAGGACGTTGGCCGAATGGATGGCCGCCTGCACGGGGGAATCCGCTTTCACAAACCCGGCGAGCGTCTCGTCGATGACGAGTATCCTGTGTGACCCGTTAATGGCGTCCACGACCTCGCGAAGGAAGCCGAGGCTCACGACCGTGCCTGTCACGGGGTGGGGATTGGGGATAAGGAGCATATCGGCAGGCCCGAGCCGGGCAATAAGCTGCGCTGCATCGGGTGCGAATTGCCCGGCCTCGCACGAAGCAAAGGAGATGAACTCCGTCCTGTGCCTTTCGAGCAGTCCGGCGCGGCACACAGACAGCGGGGACGGCGCGAGGAGTTTCCCCGGCATGGCCGCGGCCAGGAGAAGATCGAGAATCTGGGTTGAGCCGTGACCGAAGAGGATGTTCCCCGGCGCCACATGTTCCTTCTTCGCGATGAAACCTCTGAGGTAGCGGGTCTGCCGGTCCGGGGGAAGCTGCGCCTCCTTCAACGCCTTTCTCATCGCATGCTTCGCCTTGTTGCAAGGCCCGAGGGGATTGGTCAGGTCTGTGAAGTCGAGGACCTGCCGGGTCGAGATGCCTTTTGCTTCGGCGTAATCGTAAATGTCCATATAGTAATATGGACAGTTCTTAAGACCTTCTGTCAAGTGAAAAGGGCGCGAGCGAGTGCAGGGTGCGAAAAGATGACAACCACACCCAAAGCGTCCCGACAAAATGTTTGTCTGTCAAGCCATCCGTGTGATAAAATAGTCGACCGAAATGGAATGGGATAGCGATTTTGAGGATAACCGCAGAAACAGAGGTGTGTGCTGAAGGCGAGAAGTGTTCCCTGGTCAAGGCTCTTCGACTCCCGCAATAGCGTGCACCAACGGTATAGATCTCTCTGGAATATCCCGCTCATCAAGAAACGGTCCCATCTTCTGAAAATGGTATTAGAAGAAGGGATGCGAGTGCTCGATGTCGGGGCCGGGAAAAAGGGGATGAAGGAAGAGATAGACCGGCTGGGGATTAACGTCAAGTACGCGAGTCTGGATACCGATACCAACATTGAACATGATTTCCGTGATCTCAAAGAGGTGCAGGAAAGGTTTGACGTCGCGTGCCTTTTTGAAGTTATCGAGCACCTCGAATTGGAGGATGGCGCTCAATTACTTGCCGACTTGCGGGAGAAGCTAAACGACCGGGGACTGCTCATACTATCTGTCCCCAATATATACAATCCCGGCCGATTCTTTATGGATGCCTCTCACAAAACCTTCTATTCTTATGAAGAGATATCGGGACTTATCGAAATGGCGGGCTTCGAGATAAAGCGTATCTATCGTTCCTTCAATGCCCCGCTCCACCGGTACCTCTTGAAGGTCTACATCTTCGGGTTTTTGTTTCGATTCTTCTCCATCGACTATGCCAAATCAATCTTTGTTGTAGCTCAAAAGAACTGAAGACGCGTCCGCCCTTATTCGAGTATCAACCGCTGTGGGTCGACTTCCTCTCTCAGGATCCTCAACTCATCATCGCTCGGAGGCACCGATTCGTAAGCCCGCGATACGTCGAAGGGAAAGCTTACATTTTCTGTTATGCTCTCGATGCTCACCCCGGGATAATACTCAGCGAGGTACATCTCCTTTGTCGTTTCGTGGAATTTGAATACAGCCACATTCGTTACTACCGCTATAGGTCCTCCCCGTTTGTATCCTGCTTTCTCGCGGGAATCGCCGCCTTTTAACCATCCCGGACTCGTCAGATAGTCGAGCTTTTCAACAAACTTACTCTTCCCTATCTGCATGAAGATAATGACTCCGGAGGTAAGCGAGGCCGCGTCGCAGGCGCCGCCGCTTCCGGGGAAGCGCACCTTCGGTTTCTTATAATCGCCTATACAGGTGGAGTTGAGATTTCCGTACCTGTCGATCTGTGCTGCGCCAAGAAAGGCCACCGAATGGAACTTCCTGTGGCCGGCTATGGAAAAGGCGTCAATCAGCCCGGAGTTGAGGGCGGAGCCATCCATGACCCTTGAATCGGCAACTGCCATGGGAAGCTCGTCCAGCGACGGGTCTATTCCGCCCGTCTCGAAGAAGACAACCGCTCTAGGGGCGTGGATCTTCTTTGAAACTGTTGCGGCAAGCATGGAGACCCCGGTTCCGGCAAAAAGAATATCACCGTCCTTGATGAGTCTCCCTGCGCTGATGGCCATCATCTCCCTCTCCGTGTGTTTACCCATTGGTGTATCCTCCTTACCGCCTGTCGAGTCCGGGCGCATAACCGATGATCGGGTTTGCCTTGATATTGACCAGTCCCGCCCCCCCTATCCTATCGAGATACTCTTCGTGGTTCTTCGGGCTGAAGACCCATTCTTCGAGATATTTCCTGAACGTGTCGTCGTCTTTTGCCAGGGACTTGTACATGTTCAGATGCTTCGCGTCGTAGTCGTAGAAGAAGCGGCATGCCGTGGGGTGGGCTCCGTAAGGCACCCTGACTATCGCGTCGACGAGGAAAGGCGGCAGCGAATTCTGGTCGGGGTCCAGCCTGATGAACGTCTTTGGCACGATCTCTTCACAAGTCACGATGACCGTATCGGCAGACTTGGCCTGCTCCAGATCGGCAAAGGTAAGGCCCTTTATCCTGACGCTGCCGTCCTCTCCCACATACTGTGCATGGACAATGGCGACATCGGGGTTAAGGGCAGGGAGAAGGATGAGCTCATCCTTGCCTTCAGCAAAGGGGTTGCTCGTAACGACGAGCTTTTTCCGCGCCACCTTTGCTTCTTTTCTCGTCTCGGGTCCGAATCCCTCCTTATTGACGATGTCGGTTCCCAATCCTGTTCTGCTCGGTATAAAGGGGATGCTCAGAGAGCCGGCGAGGAATCGAAGGCTCATCTGGTTGTTGGAATAATCCTCGACTTCTATCTCTCCGTTTTCTATTGCCTTTTTGAAACGGATACATGTGGAAGCAAAGCGGCCGTTGGCGCCATATGCCACTTCCAGCCTTTTGACGCATTTTGCGCCGATGAGTAAATCGAGCGCTTGGCCATGGGAATGGCAGACGATATGAAGATCTTTTATGTCTTGTCTTATGATCTCGCGTGCGAGGGCCATCGGGTTCCTGTTCACGGTGAACCCCCCCAGGGCCAACTGGCAGCCGTCTTTTATGAATCGCCTGACCGCTTCCTCAGGGGTCATCAATTTCTCCCGGATTTCCGGATAACCACTCATGTGAATACTCCTTGCACCAACGTTGAAGGCCCGATATCGAACGATACAGGGGTTGCCGCCCGCGAGATTGACGAAATGGAAGAGGCCATTAATCGTACGGCTCTTTTTTGAAGGGATGGCGATCGGGGGCCTGTTTTGGCGCCGGAAGCACGGCCAGGATACTCGGTACCGCGAGGTTCAGGACCCAGCTCCGGTGGCGCAGGTAGCCATACATCGCTTGAGGCTTGGCGCCGATCTGGGCCTTCGGTCCCAGGGCCGTGCGCCCCAGGACGACACGCGACGCTCGCATCTCGATTGCCTGAGCCACGCCCGCATAGACCAGGGACACGTACAGTGGAAGACCTCCGGCTGCCCCGGCCTTATCAAAACCCATGTAGTAGCCAAAGGCGCTATCCCCGTCCCGGATGAGCGTGATGAAGCCGAGGATCTTGCCGCCCCCTTTGGGGCGGGCCGCCACGGTGCGAAAATCGTTCTGATACTGCCGTGCAAGGGCGGGGATCCACTTTTCCCCGATAGTCGCCAGACGCAGCTTCTTACGATCGTGCACCTGGTGGTAGAGCCCGTAGATTTCGGCGGCGGCGGCTTCCACCTGCTCCGGAGTGATGCGCTCTAGCACGATTCCCGATTCATCCAGGCTTTGTAAGGTCTTCTTTATCCTGGTCCGATAGGCGGACTTCATGTCATTGAGGCAATCGTCGAAGCCGGCCCAGGATGGCTTAAGCTGGAGCACCATGTTCGGCTCCGTTTCAAAGCGGCGGAAGTTGAAATTCCGCAGAGCTGCCCCCGCCCCGGCCTGCTCCTCCGTGAGGTCCTTTATCATCACCATATCCGACTCGCCGAAGATTGTGCTGGACCTCCTTATGCGGTTGAGCGCTTCCACCACCGCCGGCCACAATCTCACCGGGTCTTCATCCCCGCTGAAAGCAACGCCGTGCGGACCCGTAGAGAACAGGTTTCCGCAGACCAGGAAGCGCAGGCGGACCCACGCAACCGGGAGCTCCGCAGCACGCTCTGCCACCTTCAGCAGGTGCCGGAAGCGGTGCCAGAGGTCCGAGGCCACGTCGGGCCACAACTCCCCCGGGGCGGTCGCTGCCGCGGCTTCCTCGCGGAAGGGCCACAACAAGAGGTTGTCGTATAACAGGACGCGCCTGCGAACCCGACTGATGGAGCGCTGAGAAGCCTCTCCCAGGGAATGCCAAAAACCGGGCGTCGTTTCCGGAAGGCCTCCACGGGATAGGTCAGCAACCCGAATCTCAAGGCTCTGCGCAACCACTGTGGCAACGGGCCGGTCACCCGCATAAACGATGGCATAGTGCGTGGATAGGTTGCCGGGGAGGTACTGTTCCAGAAGCCGGAGGAAGGGACGCGAGAGAAACAGCCCGGAACGCGCCGCCACGAGATCCCAGTGATCGGGGTTCAGAAAAGCGATGGAATCGGCAAGGGCAAAACGGAATCCGCCGGGGGCCATAGGTTCGGACTTAGACATAACAAGCTTCCCTGTGGTCCGACAGAGCCAGCCGCAAAAGGCCCCGCCCGCCTAGATATTGAAGCGGATGTGGAGTATATCGCCGTCGCACACTTTATACTCCCTCCCCTCGATCTTCGCCAGGCCCGCTTCCCTCGCCGCGTGCTCCGAGCCGAGCCTCACAAAGTCGTCATAGGGGATCACCTCAGCCTTGATGAATCCGCGCTCCATATCGGAGTGTATCCTGCCCGCGGCCTTCACGACAGGGGTATGCTTCCTGACCGTCCACGCCCGCAATTCTCTGCCCACCACCGTGTAGAACGTGATCAGGTCGAGGATCTTGTACCCTACCCTGATAATCTTCTCTATCCCTACCTCCTTCATGCCGTACATCTCCATGAAGTCTGCCCGCTCATCGGGAGGCAGCAGCGCCAGCTCCTCCTCCAGCTTGCCGCAGATGGCGACAACCTCGCGCCTGCTTTTCCCGGCGAGCGCGGCGACAGGCGGCGCAATTGCGGCCTCAAGGTCCTTTTCGTCGATATTGGCAACATAGAAAGCAGGCTTCACGGTGATAAGGCTGAAAGACCGGAGTATCTCCCGCTCCTCAGGGGCAAGCCCGCCCATCTCAACGAAACGGCCCGCCTCCAGATGCGCTTTCACCTTTTGCAGCACGCCATGCTCGTCGTCGTGCTTCTCCTTCGATACTTTGGCCAGGCGCTCTATCTTGCCCAGCCGCTCTTCCACGATTTCTAGGTCCGCAATGATGATTTCCGTCTCTATTGTCTCTATATCTCTTTTTGCGTCTATCGTGGCGTAGACATGGGGCACGTTGCTGCCCTCAAAGCATCTCACCACGTGGGCGACGGCGTCAACCTCCCGAATCTGACCCAGGAACCTGTTGCCGAGCCCCTCGCCCTTGTGGGCGTCCTTGACGAGGCCTGCGATATCGATGAATTCGATGGTGGTGGGCGTTACCTTCTCCGCACCCGTAAGCCCGGCCAGACGCGCTAGGCGGTCGTCGGGCACGGGCACGATGCCCACGTTCGGTTCGATGGTGCAGAACGGATAAGGCTGCGCCGCGACGGAGAGCGCGGTCAGCGCATTGAATATGGTCGACTTACCGGAATTCGGAAGCCCGATGATGCCGCAGGAAAAGCCCATTTCACGACCTATTGAAGAGGTTCATCGCCCTCTCTCCCCCCTCCGCCAGGAAGACGCTGATGGCATCACCGGCTTTTTCACACACCGGTAAAAGCGCAACCACCTCGTCCGGCCTGAAACGGGAGAGCACGTAGTCCTCGGGCGACATCACGGGATCCCTGCCGATCCCTATTTTTATCCGGTAAAAAAGTGGCGTGTGAAGTGCTTCCGACAAGGAGCGCACGCCCTTATGGCCGCCGTCGCCCCCATCCCACCTCATTTTCATCCTTGCAAACTCCATATCGAGGTCGTCGTGGACAACAAGAAGCTGCTCCGCCAGGATGTGTCTCTTTCGCATCAAGGCGGAGATAGGGCCGCCTGAGAGGTTCATGAAGGTATCGGCTACGGCGAGAAGGACGCCGTCCGCCTCGCCCACGAGACACCCGGCGACCTTCTTCGACAGCGGGACACCTATCTTTTCCGAAAACCTGTCAAGAACGAAATAGCCTACGTTGTGCCTGGTATACCGGTATGCCGCACCCTTATTGCCAAGACCGCAGATGAGGAACAAAAAGGATCATTCCTCCTTCTTCCCCTCTTCCGCGGCCGGCGCTGCGGTAGCCTGCACCGCTTCCTCTGCCTCAGGCGGGGTAATGCCTACAACGGCCACATCGGGATGGTCGAGGAGCTTGATCCCGGGGAGGGAAATCTCATTGATATGGATGGAATCACCGATATCCAGATTCGAGATATCCACGTCGATTTTTTCGGGAATCTGGCCGGGCAGGCTCTCGATCATGACCGTCCGCAGGTGTTGCTCTACCACGCCCCCCTTGAGGACGCCTACGGACTCACCCGTGAAATGAATCGGGACCTCAACCTGGACCACCCTTTCCATCGACACCTGCAGAAAATCCACATGAAGCACCGCGTGGCCCACGGGCCTCTTTTGAACGTCCTTCACCATCACCGGTCTTTCCTCTATGTTCCCTGCGTCGCGCAGCTCCATCTTGATGACCGCGTTGCTCCTCAGATGGGCCTCAAGGAGCCTCCAATCCTTTGATGAAATAGAAAGGGCAATGGGTTCCACATCCCTCCCATAGAGGACCGCGGGGATAGCGCCCTGCATCCTGAGCTTGCGTGCAGAACCTTTCCCTCTCCCCCCCCCTTATCTCTGCTTGTATGCGTGCTTCTTCCATGACCTGACCTCCTGTAGTTACACAAATAGCGAACTTGCACTTATTGGGACACCCGCAAGCAACAATAGCGGGCACCAGTCGTCCACAGACTGGTCGCAACCGGTCGCCCCCTCAGTGAAGGGCCTTACACAAATAGCGAACTTACTATTACCGGGGCTAGCGTCGCCCCCTCCACGAGCAAGCTCGTAGAGCCTCCCCCTCAAAGAAAGGCTTTACACAAATAGCGAACTTACCGACTCCTCGTTATGTATCCTCCTGATCGCCTCGCCCAGGATAGGGGAGACATCGAGTACCGCCACCCTTTCCAGATCTTTCGACTTCGCGCTTAAGGGGATGGTATTCGTGATCACCAACTCGTGTATGGGCGATTTGTTCAGCTTCTCGACCGCGTTTCCGGAAAGCACCGCGTGAGTGCAGCAGGCATAGACCCGGCTTGCGCCGTCCCTTGTCAGGGCCTCCGCGGACTGGACAATGGTTCCACCCGTGTCGATCATATCGTCGAGCAGGATGGCGACCTTTCCCTTCACGTCTCCCACTATGTGCATCACCTTAGAAACATTGGCCTTCTCTCTCCGTTTGTCAATAATGGCGATGGATGTCTCCCCCATCCTCTTCGCAAACTCCCTCGCCCTCTCCACGCCCCCCGCGTCGGGGGAAACCACCACCACCTGTTCATGAAGAATATGTTTGAAATAATCGAGCTGAACGGGCAGCGCGTAGAGATGGTCCACCGGTATGTTGAAAAAACCCTGGATCTGCCCCACATGCAAATCCATGGCGAGTACCCTCGTCGCACCGGCCACTTCGATAAGGTCGGCCACGAGCCTTGCCGTAATCGGCGCCCTGGGCGCCACTTTCCTGTCCTGCCTTCCGTAGCCGTAATAAGGCATAACCACATTTACCCGCGCTACAGAGGCCCGCTTCAAGGCATCGAGCATGACGAGCAGCTCCATGAGGTTCTCATTTACCGGGGGGCACGAGGGCTGAATCAAGAATACGTCCATGCCCCTCACCGACTCCTCGATCTCCACCTGAATCTCGCCGTCGCTGAACTTGCTCACACTCGCCTTTCCCATCCGGACCCCGTGGTACGCGCATATCCTTTCCGTCAGCTCTCTATGCGCGGTGCCGGTGAATATCTTCAATTTGTCCACTTGCCCATCCTCCTGGAAAACCTATGCAATATTAGAAAATACTGGGGTGGGAGGATTCGAACCTCCGAATGCGGGCTCCAAAGACCCGTGTCTTACCGCTTGACGACACCCCAATCATCTACAGGCTAATCCTGCCGAGTTCCCTTTCATACGCATCGAGCACTTTTGATTCTATTCTTTGCCTGGTCTCGCTGTTCAGAGGGTGCACGGTGTCCCTGTACGAGCCGTCTTTCATCTTCTTGCTCGGCATAGCCACAAAAAGCTTGCTGTCTCCGTCGATCACCTTGAGATCTCTGATGATGAAACATTCATCAAAGATAACAGAAGCGTACGCTTTCACTTTCTTCTCGCTGACCGGGTAGATCTTCACATCAGTGATTTCCATGTCCGTCTCCTTCTAGACGCTGTGAGCTATGAAGACACTTCCTAGACCCCCCACTTCTTCTAAAGCTTTTCGTGCACTTGTTTCATCTTCAAATACACCGAAAACCGCAGACCCACTCCCGGTCATAAGCGAACCGAGGGCGCCGGCTTTTTTCAACCGTTCCTTTATTGTCTTAATTTGCGGACAAAGCAAGAAAGCGGCCTCTTCCAGGTCGTTCTCCAATAAGTCCACGATATCACACACACGCGAAAATTTCCCGGAAAATGTAACTTCATTTTCATCTCTTGTCAACACGATTCTCAGGCTATTATACACATCCCTGGTGTTGACCGCGATGTTCGGATAGACCAGAACGTACCATATTGCAGGCAGATCGATGGGGCTTATCCGTTCTCCGACCCCTCTCATGACGCACGATTTTCCATACAAAAAAAGTGGAACGTCAGCGCCTACCTGCCTCCCTATCATTGCAAGCTCGGCGCTGTCTGCCGGCAGCCCCCAGAGACGCACCAATTCCTTCATCACCGTAGCGGCGTTCCCGCTGCCTCCACCCAACCCGCTGCCTATCGGGATATGTTTCTCCACATCGACGACCATACCCGCACGTACGCCGTACTTCTCCCTGATGAGCATGATCGCCCTGTAAACCGTATTGGCCTCACCCAGGGGCAGCAGGCCCCGGTCGTCTCTCACGACCACCTCTCCGCCTCGCGCCTCTTGCAGGCGTATCACGTCGTAGATGCCGACGATATCGACAACGCTCACGAGGTTGTGGTATCCGTCCGGCCTCTTCGAGGTTACTTTGAGAAAAAGGTTCACCTTGGCGGGTGACAGGAGCGGCTGTCCTATTATGGTTCCCACGCTTCACAATTCCATGCAGGAGCGGACAGAAATCTGTTCCACCTACTGCACGGCCTTCACATCAAAATTATCTATGATGAACGCAGAATTAGCAATAATATTAATCTTCGTGCCGAAACTATTTTCGAGATACTCTAAAGACGTCTTCTCTTCCTCCACGAGGAGCCGTGCCACCTCGGGGGCGAGGTGGACGTTGAACTGCCTCACCTTTCCTTTTCCGCATAAGACCCGGAGCATTCTCAACACTTCGTAGCATATGGTGTACCGTGATTTTATGTAGCCCGACCCCTCGCAGGTGGGGCAGGACTCGGTCAGCATGGTCACCATGTTTTCCCTGGTCCTCTTCCTCGTCAACTGTACAAGGCCCAGCTCGCTGATCGGATATGCAAAGGTCTTTATCCTGTCCCGCTTCAGGGCGTCGAGCAGCGCCTGAAACACGGACTCCCTGGAGTCCTTCCGCTCCATATCGATAAAATCGACAATAATGATGCCGCCCAGGTTCCGCAAGCGTATCTGATACGCGATCTCCTTAACCGCTTCCAGATTGGTCTTGAGGATGGTATCTTCGAGCCCTTTCTTTCCCAGGTATTTGCCGGTATTGACATCAATCACATTGAGGGCCTCCGTATCGTCCAGGACAATATACCCCCCCGACTTCAGCCATATTTTCTTCTGGGTCAGCTTGGAAATCTCCACCTCGACCCTGTAGGACTCGAATATGTCCTCCTTCCCGTCAAAAAGCTCGACCTCGCATTGCTCCTCCGGGAGATACTCTTTCAGGAACTCTTCGACCGTTTTGTAAAGGGCAGGATCATCGATGACTATTTTCCGCAAGGCGTGGGCGTGGAGGTCCCTGATGACGCGGAAGATAAGTCTGAGGTCCTGGTGGAGCATGGCGGGCGCCCTCACTTTCCTTGCCTTCTCCTGGATGCTCTCCCACATGCGCCGCAAGAAATCGAGGTCCGCGAGGAGCTCGTCTTCTTTCTTCCCCTCACACGCGGTCCTTGCGATCAGGCCAAAACCTTTCGGGCACATTTTCTTGAGTATGGAAGCCAGCCTCTTTCGCTCCTCTTCATCCTCTATCCGCCGCGACACCCCGACGTGCTCGGTCGCCGACATCAGCACGAGCAGCCTGCCCGGAAGGGTGATGCGCGAGGTCACCCTGGTGCCCTTCTGGCCGATAGGCTCTCTCGACACCTGCACGATGATCTCCTGCCCTTCCTCGAGCACGCCTTCTATACGCTCGCTCGCTTCTACCGCCGTGGCCACTTCCTCGAACTCCTCATACATCATTGCATCGACCACGATATCGGCGACGTAGAGGAATGCCGACTTCTCAAGGCCGATATCGACAAAGGCTGCGTCCATCCCGGGCAAGATCCTGACTACCCTGCCCTTGTAGATATTGCCGACGATACTCCTGTCCTTCTTCCTCTCAATAAAGAATTCAGTGAGGATGCCGTTCACCAGGAAAGCAATCCTCGTCTCACTGAAAGTTGTGTTGATGATCAGCTCGGATGGCATCGATTCTCCTGTTTCCTACCTTCACGATTCTCGAGAAATTTCCCGAAAGCCACAGGTCTTTTATGTGGGGACCGGGCGACATATAAAGTGCCCTCGCCCCCCAATCCTTTATCTTTGTCACTTCTCCTTCCAGACCTTTCTCCCCCACGAGGAGATAGCTGAAATGACCGCATCCCACGGGCATGGGACCAATGACAACGCCGAGGACCCGCATACCTCCGGGCAGGTGCCCGTTGATGCGCGCGATCAGGGCGGCGTCGACGGTATCGCTCCCTTCCGCCTCCATCTCCATCATCTCGCAGGCGCTCTCTATGCCGACGGGGAGCGCGGCAGAGAGCGAGATGCGGGGCTTGGGATGATACTTCCCGTGCATCTTCAGAGAAATGCCTGCCGATCTGACTGCCCTGAGAAGAATGTCGACGGTATCGAGATGGCCAATATAACGGGCCTGCCCGGCCTTAGCGTACCGTATGGTGACGGTGGTAAAGGAGGCGTCCCCCTGGTTTGCGCCATTCCGGGCCTCGTCTTCCGCACCCCCCAAGGGCTGAAAGGCGGTGGCCTTTTCCGCAACGCGGGGCGCTCCTGATGCACAAGGCCCGCACGACATGCCGCATCCGGCGCAGGACTCGTAACAGTTCCCCGTCTTCTTCCCCGCTTCCGCTTTTTCAAGCTCGGATAAGAGAAAAGATTTCTCAACCCCTGTAGAGATAAAATCCCACGGCAGCTCGCCCGAAGTCTTGCGCCGCCCGAGGAGGCTCGCGGCAAGCCCGTTCGCTTGCGTGAGCCACTCTTCGTAGATGCCGGGGTTGAAGCATTCACCCCAGGCCTCGAGCCTCACGCCCGAGGCGTGCAGCGCTTCAAAGAGAGGGGCAAGGCGCGCGTCGCCGCGTGAAATTAACGCCTCCACCATGCTCGTCTTTATATCCCGCACCTTTATCTTCACGCCCCTGCCGGAGGCCGCCCTTTTCACGAGGGCCACTTTTTCAAGGAGCCGCTCTTCCTCCTCCATGGGGAGCCACTGAAAAGGCGTATGGGGCTTCGGGGTAAAGGGGGAAACGGAGAGGTTGACTTCGATCCCGTGTCTCACAAAGGGCCTGATCAGCTCCCGGATGGCGGAAAGGTCCTCCTCCCGCTCCCAGGGGAAACCGATCATGAAGTAGAGCTTGACCTTTCTCCACCCGTGCTTCTTCAGGAGGGGAAGGCGGCTAATGAGCAGCTCGATTTCTATATCCTTGTTCAACCTGTCCCGGAGCTCCACGGTCGAGGTCTCTAGGGCGAAGGTGAAACCGCCCCTCGCGCCGCTGCCAAGCAGGTTGATCTCCTCTTCCGTGATGCTCCCTATCTTGAGGGAAGGAAGGGAGACTGAAAGGTTGCGGTGTCTGCGTCTCACGTAATCGATGAGGGAGGGGAGGCAGCTATAATCTCCCGCGCTCAGGGAGAGCAGGGTGATCTCCTCGAAGCCGGTCTCCATCACCGCCCGGTCTATGATCTCCGCTACCTTCCGCGGTTCTCTCTCCCTGTACGGCCTGTACCCGTAGCCCGCGACGCAGAACCGGCACCCGTTCCCGCAGCCCCTCGATATCTCGATGTTGAGGCGGTTGTGCACGGCCCCCACAATAGGGATGGGCGGCTTTACAGGATGGGGGGACGCGTTCAGGTCCTCGATGTAGAGCCTCTTCACGGGCTTTTTTGCGGAAGGCGAATAGACGCCAACAAGTGCGGCGACCTCACTGATTATCCGCGCCCTCGGCTCACCCTTAAGCGCCTTGAGCCGGAGCGCGATCTCCGGAAGCACTCCTTCCGCCTCTCCCACGACGATGAGGTCAAAAAACCGCTCGAACGGGGTCGGGTTGAGCATGAGCGGCCCGCCGCCGATGACGAGCGGCCCCTTTTCCCTCTCATCGGCCCTGATCGGGATACGTCCCAGGGACAGCATGTTGAGCACGTTCGTCACGTTCAGCTCATAGCCAAGCGAAAAGCCGACCGCGTCCATCTGTCCGAGAGGGGTATGCGACTCAAGGGTAAAGAGGGGCAATCCTGCGCTCTTCAGATACTCGTCCATGTCGAGCCAGGGTGCGAAGCAGCGCTCGCACCACACCCCGTCAATGTTGTTGAGCACCTCGTAGAGGAGAAACAAACCGAAGTAGGACATGCCTATCTCGTAGACATCGGGGTAGCACAGGGCGAACCGGACGTCGCAGGCAGACACTTCTTTCATCACCCTTCCCGGCTCGATCCCAAGGTACCGCGCAGGGCGGGCGATATTTTTCGGTAAGACAAACATAGACACTCCAGAAACTTTAGTTCACTATTATACATGATCGGGACGAATTAGTCGCGGTTAATGTGGATATAGGCGGCGAAAAACCTTCAGAAGTTTTGAAAGAAATCCTTTCCTGCTATTGCCGTTACCGCTCGTCGCAGAACGGCTCGCTTCTCCTGGCCCGGTCCGGCTTCGGGCATTGACGTACTTTCTGTATTGCTCGGTAAGGAGATCGCAGTACTCCTGGCGGACAGATGCACTGATATAGTTCTTCACCGCGAGCCTTTCCACTATCTCTTCCGCGGTTTCCCGGCTTACCTGCCTGCCTTCGTCGTAGATGGCCGCGAGTATCTCGTCGAGCCCCATAACACCTGCCTGGATTCCGTCCGGGAAGGTCAACATCCGTAAGCCCGGCGTGGGGGGCACACAACAGTACATTCCTTTTGGAACCTCATCGGACATGCTTTACCTCGCGGTCGTTTTCTTCGATCCCTGTGTGACCCTTTCTTATTAGTATATCAGAAGCTATGCACAAAAGGCTGCGAGGAATCCGTCAAGGGAGAATTGTGCGCCGAATGCAAAGGGTCTGACTTCTTTGTATACTGGCACCAAGCGGACGCCCAGCTTGCCCTCAACCCGCAGGTGTCAGCGGATGATGGACTATTTACTTTCCTACTATCGCCCCCTACCTAAATAGGTAGGTGATTTGAGAGCGGAAACTTTAGTAAATTAAACTTTGCTAGTGTACTGTCTCAGTAATATATTTACAATAGCCTTTGCTTGTGCTATACTTGGTGCATGTGGAAACCAGCCAATAAGCTCATGATGACGGAAGAACAGCAAAGAACATTGGAAGCTTGGATTCGTGCGAAAAAGACGCCTCAAAGAGTAGTCCTCCGTTCCCGTATTTGCCTGCTTGCCGCAAGGGGTCTCTCGCATAACGCCATCGCTAAGGAATTGGACGCCTCTCGCCCCACGGTTCTGTTGTGGACAAACCGATTTAGAGCGAAAGGCATTTCAGGATTGGCTGAAGATGCTCCTCATGGTCCCAGTTCAAGGCAACTCGATCCGAAAAAGGTTGATGCCATCGTGGAAGCTACCCTCCATACAACGCCTGCCGATTCAACCCACTGGTCGACGAGAACTATGGCAAAGGCTCATGGCGTCAGCCATGCGACCGTGCAACGCATCTGGGACGCCCATGGCTTGCAGCCGCACCGCGTGGAGACCTTCAAGTTATCCAAAGACAAGCGATTCGTGGAAAAACTGACGGATGTTGTAGGCGTCTATCTGAATCCGCCCGACAAGGCGGTGGTGCTATGCGTCGATGAAAAGACCCAGGTGCAGGCGCTCGATAGGACGCAACCGGGTCTGCCTATGAAGAAAGGGCGCTGCGGAACAATGACGCACGATTACCGACGCAACGGTACTACCTGTCTTTTTGCTGCGATGAACCTGTTGGAAGGAAAAGTTATCGGCTCCTGTTATCCCCGGCACAGGAACACGGAATTCCTAAAGTTTCTCCGCAAGATCAACCGGGAAGTGCCCCAGAAATTGGCAATTCACTTGATCCTGGATAATTATGGAACGCACGGCCACCCAAATGTGAAAATGTGGCTTGAAAAGCATCCTCGCTTTGCCCTTCACTTCACACCCACAAGCTCATCCTGGTTGAATCTGGTAGAACGTTGGTTTGGAGAAATCACACGGAAAAGAATCCGTCGGGGAGTATTCAAAAGCGTGCCGGAACTGGTAGCCGCCATCGAAGAGTACATCCGGCTCTACAACGAGAACCCCAAGCCTTTTGTTTGGACGAAGAAAGCGGAAGATATCGTCAAGAAGGTGGCCCGTTGTAAAGCCGTTACTGAGACAGTACACTAGGTGTTTGTGAAAAGCAACATGTGTGCGAAGACGCGTGCTCGAAAAGGGTTGGAACAAAGACGCTTGGCATCGGCATATCGGGCAGGGGGTGCGGGTTTGAAAGAAAATCATTCTTTCTTATTGACTGTGAGCGGTTGTGACTTCGGCTTACTCAAGGGCCTTTTTGTTTGTGCTGGTTTGACGTTAAGTCTTGCTCTCGCTGGCTGCGGCGGCGGCCTTGGGCTAGATAAAGCACGGGAATTCAATTCCGTACAAGAGGCGGCGAGTGTCCATGTCTCTGCGCTGTCGATTAGCCGATGGGACGACTACGTCAACGCCCTTCAGCCGCAATTCCCCATAACGCCCGCCCAGGCACTGGCGCTCGCCCTGCCGAGAACCTCGATCAGCCAGAGCAGCATCGCCGACGTCTTGAGCGGAGGACTGCAAATTGGGTTGCCGCAGTCAACCCAGTTGAGCTCCCTTACCCAGGCGCTTACCGGAGGCCTGACAAGCAGCACCGGCGACACAAGCAACGCCGGTACGTCGACGAGCAGCGGCACAACGACCGCTAACGGCAATACGGCGAGTAACGCCAGCACCAGCAGTACCGGCAGTACCGCGACGACCAGCACCACGACAACCAGCGGCAACCAGACAACAACGCATACCACCACGACCCAGCAAGGACCGGGTACCCTTCCGCCTAACCTGCTGCCCAGCAGCACCCTGCCGAACGCCGCCGCGCTTACAGCGCCGAGCGGCACCGTGCAGATGGATCCGATTCTCACGTATACTGCAGCCACCGCGATCTATCAGGAGGTGCAGCTTCTCAATGCCTATGTCAAGGATGCGGTCCTTCGATACGGGTATGTACCCTATCTTGCCCGTGTTCAGGTCAGTGTTGTCCCCTTCGCGCACAACGAACCTTACGACGTCTATGTCAATTTAGGTATGTTCTCGCGCTGCAGACACGAAGATGTTGAGGAGCCTGTGATCGTGATCCCGCTGCTCGTCACCGACGATGTAGAGACAGGACAGACAACCAATGCCCTCAACGTCGCCCGGCAATTGGCACTGAGCCTCGGCGGCATTGTCAGCAATGTAGCGCTGCAGGCTGGATTGAGTGACCTGAAAGATCGATTCCAGGCAATACTGGGCACTGATTTCAATAGCCTCTACATGGTGTCCCGCGCGGGCGACAATGTCATCCAGGTGCGCTTGGGGGCTGCACGCAATCCCAACCTGGAAGTAGGCTATGGGATGTTGACGCAAACCCATAATGTCACCTTCCTGCTGCTGGTCGACCGTGATTATTCACCTGATGACGGCACGTGCTCTGGATCGACAAACGTGGATCCGAAAGCCGGCCCACAGGTATGGGTCAACAGCTTAGCGCGCTTTCGCCATGCAATCACGGGAGAGGAATTGCCCATTAATAGAGCCCTCCTTTTAGAGCGTGCAGAAAAAGTGATGGAACGGTTTCTTCCGGCCGACCAAGCAAAGAATATTGATGTGGATGATATCACGCCATTGTTGGTAGCCATGCAGCAGAACGATGTGAAAACGTTCAAAAAGAGCTACCGTGATCTCGTGTGCAAGGTGACACCTGCGTCTTGTGCCAGGGATGTTCCGGCAGGAATAGTTGAGTCACTCTGGACAGGGCTTACGGGCGTCGTCGATATGTCGGAATATGCAGGGACTTTTTTCGAGTTGCCAAAAAAACAGAGGCCGGCAATCGATGAGACACAAACGGTGTTCCTGCACGACAATTGTAAAGACACGGCGACCGCAACGATCGGCGGATTCGGCAGCCTGTCACCAAGTCAATTCACGGCGGGTCTTAAGCTGAAGAACAATGTCAGGCTCGCTGCTACGGCAATCACGCAGAGCACGCCAGGGGGGCCTTTCACCCTGCAATTTCCGTCACTTCGCCCATTGGCCCCTTCTAACCCGGCGGTCAATGACGCTTGCCCCGATCCAGGTCCGGGCGGAGTGAAGAACCAGGATGAAAACCCCGCTCCTGCGAAGCAGCTTGACGATGCCGTACTCACGATTGATAAACTTGTCGATACGCGTTGGGGCAATAAACCCGCCACAGCCGACACTCCTGCGTACCTCACGTTTGAGTCCCTCTATCTTGACGGTAGCACCCAGGTTAAGGCCAGCGTTGCCATCTTACCGGCAGTCGATACGGTGACGGTAGACGCGAACGGAAAAAGTCAGAGCCTCCGCCTGTTCGTTACGGCTACGGCTAAGGTATTCGATGATGTCGTCTTGTCGTTCAGTGGAGCGACCCTTGCGGCTTCGCTGTCGAGCAATGCGACACCGGTTGAAGCTGCGCCGCAACCCGCTGCCTCGCTTAAGGTCGGGCCCTTAGCCGTTGGTTCCGCCACGGTGGTCGATGTCAGCTTACAGGGGCTCGTTGCGACACGGACCGTTACCATTACCGCAGTCGGACGGAAGCAGGGCCCTGCCGGCGGCGACCCAAAGCCGGTGGCCGGTGCTGTGTCGGTGATCGCCCTGCCCGTAATTGCACCGAGCAGCTCAAAATCAACGGCGATTAGCCTCGGCACCCCTTAGCCGACGTATGAGATTGTGCGCCGCTCCGAGGGCGATAAATAATAGTTCAGGGAGGCAAACATGACAAAGACAAAGGGTAGCTCCAAAGAGATTAATGCAACCGGAACACAGGCAGGCGCAAGCGTCGGCGATGGGAACGTTGTTCCAACACTTCTCAGAGATGATCCCGATCCGCCGCACATTATTTTTTTACCTTTAATGAAGCTGGCGAAGATGATCAACGAAGGCTCGGTTAAGTTAGCAGCCAGTCCCAGCGACCGACGCTCAGCGGAAAAACTAAAAGGATTGGCACAAGAACTCGATGTACATGGACTTCACATGAACATCGATAAACAAAACTTGAAGAAATGAATTACATAGATAAACTCAGTGACACTTATGGCAAGGCAATTGAGAACATAAGGGGCACGTCAAAGTGGATCTTGTCTGTATTCGCGGCGATTGCCGGGGTCCTGGTAGTCGGCCTTCAGCTCTCTAACCTCAGTAAAGTCGACCTACTTCACCTTGTCATATCCGCATGCGCATTTCTCGTTGCATTGGCGGCCGTATTGATAGTTGTTTGGAGGACCGTTGAAGTACTTGGGGCCGGAAGTGTTAACGAAAAGACTGTTCGGGAGATTGCGACAACAGAAAAGGACGTTCCTCTCGACGACACCATACTTCTTGGCGGCTATGAAAACGTGGGCAGTTTTCTGGATAACTACAAAATAGTATCCAAAAACTACGTGATAGCCGAAGGGGCGAATGACACGGCAGCCATTGCAGGGCTTAAAGATTCGGTTGCCAGACTTAATTATCATCTGGACATCCTCCTCCTCGCCGCAAAGTATGCTATGGTACTGAAGAGTTACAAAAAGGCAATCAAATGGTTGTTTGGATGTGCTGTGGCTGCGGCCGTCGCTATCGGTGTATTTGCGTGGGCGACAGGGCAAAAAACTACACCTCTCTCGGTCTTCCAGTCCCCTCCCTCGGCTGCCTCTGTAACACTCACGGCTTCAGGCAACAAAATGCTCAAAGACACTCTCGGTCAACAATGTGTCGAACAGGCAACGATACCGGTAATTCTATTGAGCATACAAGATGGCAAGTTTGAGGTTGTGACCACACCATCAGACACATGCAGGGTTGCAAGGTTCACTATCACCATGGACATTGGGCAAGTTCAATTAAAGTCGCCTCAGGAAATGGCAAAAATAGCACGTTAAGAAACGTGGATGGAAACCGGCCACCCGACCGGCAGGGAGGGAAGGGTGGCACGATTCCGAACATGCCGTTGGCCAACCGACAGAGAAGACATGGAAAGACAAGAGAAGAAAAAGAGTTACGGCGCGACAGACTCCATGACGCGGCTGAGGTCAGCTCGCACCATCGCCTCGATCCGCTCCCGCGCCGCCTCGCTGTCCGCCTCGAATCTGAGCACCAATATCGGCTGCGTGTTCGACGCCCGGACTAGCCCCCACCCATCGGGTAAGACAACCCGCACCCCGTCGGTATCCACGATATCGAACCTCTGCCGGTAGTAGTCGGTAATCTTTCCCACCACGTCGAATTTTATCTGTTCGGGGCAATCGATCCGGATTTCAGGGGTCGACCAGGTCGGAGGCAGGTCATTCAGAAACTCGGAAAGTCTCCTGCCGTCCCTGGCAAGGATCTCTAGTAGTCTGAGCGAGGCATAAATGGCATCATCGAACCCGAAAAACCTGTCGGCAAAAAACATGTGACCGCTCATTTCTCCGCCGAAAAGCGCCCCCGTCTCTTTCATTTTCTGCTTGATGAGTGAATGGCCCGCCTTCCACATGATCGGCCGCCCGCCTCGTCCGGCTATATCGGAGAAGAGGTGCTTCGAGCACTTCACCTCGGAGACAAAAGAGGCCCCCCGGTGCTGCGCAATGATCTCCCTTGCAAATATGATCATGAGGTAGTCGCCCCAGATCACCTTCCCCTCGTTGTCCACCACGCCGATCCTGTCGGCATCCCCGTCATAGCCTATGCCCAGATCGGCCTGCGTTGCGAGGACCGCCGCTCTCAACGCCTCCAGATTCGTCTCGACGGTCGGGTCGGGGAAGTGGTGGGGAAAGCGACCGTCCATCTCGCAGAAAAGCGGGGTGACCGCCACACCCATCTCTTCCATGATCGGGACCGCCACAGCGCCGCCGGTCCCGTTGCCCGCGTCCACGACAACCTTCAAGCCCCGACCGATGCTGATATTTTTCCTAAGAAACGCGTAGTAATCTTCCTTGATGTGCGGGTATGTGGTGATGGAGCCCGGTCCGGAGACGAAGCGGCGTCCCTCCACTATGTCCGCTATTTTTTGCACCTCGGCGCCGTAGAGCGTGCTTTTGCCGCACGCCACCTTGAAGCCGTTATACTCAGGCGGGTTGTGGCTCCCGGTCACCATGATGCCACCTTCCACATCCAGGGTGAAGAGGGAAAAATAGAACAGGGGCGTAGGCACAACGCCTAGGTCTACTACAGACAGGCCCCCTTCCGCCATACCCTCCATGACAAGGGCTCCGAACCGGTCGGAGCTGAGCCGGCAGTCCCTTCCGACAGACGCCTTTGCCTTGCCCCTCTCCCGCATATATGCGGCAAAGGCCCGCCCTATGTCCCGCACCAGCTCGTCGCTCAGATCGACCCCGACAACTCCCCTGATATCATATTCCCTGAATATGTCCCTGTTCATCTGTGCCTCTCATTTTCTTTCAAAGAGTCTTTCACTTTGGACGCAGCACCCTCCTATAGGTCCTATAAGACTTATACGGCCTATAGGACCTATAAAAATCCTTCGACAGCGCCGCGCCGAAAGTTTTCTTTGACTTCCCTGCCAAGTCCTAAATATTATATGTGAGGCGGCAAAAATCTCAAGGCAAAAAGAGGAAATATGGAAAAACAATACATCATCGACGACATGACGCTCCGGGATTCATGGCGTCTCTTCCACATCATGGCGGAGTTCGTTGAAGGCTTCGAGAAGCTCTCCGAGGTGCAGCCCGCTATCACGGTGTTCGGCAGCGCACGGACCAAAGACGGGGAGGAGCTGTACACGAAGGCATACGAGCTGGCCCTGACTTTGGGAAAGAATAAATTCAATCTCATCACGGGAGGGGGACCGGGCGTCATGGAGGCGGTCAACAAGGGCGCCTCGGCGGCCGGCGTAAAATCAGTGGGCATCAATATCGAGCTGCCCTTCGAGCAGAAGCCGAACACCTATATTAACCTTCCCCTCAGCTTCAGGTACTTCTTCGTGAGAAAGGTGATGTTCGTCAAATATGCCATCGCCTACGTGGTCCTGCCCGGCGGTTTCGGCACGCTCGATGAGCTTTTCGAGGCGATCACGTTGATCCAGACAAAGAAGATAAGGTCTTTCCCCGTCATCCTCATGGGCACTGAATACTGGGGCGAGATGATCGCCTTCATGCAGGAGCATATGCTCAAACGGGACATGATCAGCAAAGAGGACCTGAATATATTCAAGGTCATGGACGACCCCGAGGAGATCGCGGAGTATATCAAGAAGTTCGTGATCCTCTAACCGGAAGCGGCGGGCCTCATCTTCCCCTGCTTATCGCGTCGAGCAGTGTTTCCGGCGCGTAGCCGGTCGCGCCCCCGTCGAACACCAGGGTTTCACCGTTGATGTAGGATGCCTCCGGAGAGGCCAAAAAGAGGATGGTGGCGACCAGCTCATCGACCTGCCCCATCTTGCCGACAGGCGTCCTCTTCGAAATAAAATCAACGAGATCGCGCCGCTGGAGCAGACCCTCGTTCATTCCTCCTGCCATAAACCCCGGGGCGATCGCACACGTAGTGATGCCGTACCGCCCCCACTCATACGCGAGGCTGCGGGTCATTGTCATCAACCCCGCTTTGCTGATCGAGTAGGAGAGGAAGCCTCTTTCACCCATAACGGCGGCCTGGGAGGACATACTGATAATCCTCCCGCTCTTTTGCCCGATCATCTTTCTGCCGAAAATCTGCGTCACGTAAAAAGTCCCTTTGAGGTTGACGTCGATAACCCTGTCGAAATCCGCCTTCTTCACCTTCTCCGCCGGAACGAGAGGCGCAACGACGCCGGCGCCGTTGATGAGCACATCGACCCGCCCCCACGTATCCCAGACTTTCGCGGCCACACCCTCCATCTCCTCATAATTCGTGATATCAGCCGTGTAAGCCAGCAGCGGTTTCCCCCTGAACTCCTCTTCACACCTCGCCACCATTTCGGCGTCCTTATCGTTCACCGCCACAGAGGCCCCCTCGGAAAGAAAGCCCTGCGCCATGGCCTTGCCAAGACCCCTGGTTCCACCCGTGATAAACACAATTTTGTCTTTGAATCTCATTGATCTCTCCCCAAGCCGTACGGAATCGATGCCATTGTCCCCCTCTAGTCCGCTTGAAGAGGAGATATATGCACGGTGAAAGTTGTCCCACACTCCTCGCCACTCGTCACCGCAATCTCTCCCCCCATGGTCTCTACCAGCGCCTTGACACAGAACAACCCAAGACCGAGACCTTGGGCCTCCCGCAACTCATCGTGCTTCAGTTGCATGAAACGCTTGTACATGACTTCCTGCTCATTTTTCGGAATACCACATCCGTCATCGGAAACCTGGATCACCAGGTCCGTTTCTCCGCTTATGGAGACGTCCATTCTCTTTCTGCGGTATTTCAACGCATTACTCATCAGGTTTTCCAGGATCAACTGTACCTTCCTCCTGTCGTGATGGAAAGGCGATCCCGCATACTTGCCCGTGACCTTGACAGAAATACCTTGCTCCTCGAAGACGCCCCGCACCGCTTCCGGACTTTCGAGCTTCTCAATCCTTTCGGCAACGCCCGCGTCCATCGTTTCCATCACACTCACGAGGGCGTCTTTCGCCAGCTTTTGCAGATAGAATTCACTTTTTTGAAATAGATGTTCTTCGGAACGACTCACATCAAGGATTTCCGTCAGGATGACCTGAGCCTTTTTCGAATTCCTCTCTATGCGCTCCAGGCTGCGTTTTTGCTGCTCGGTCAGCGAGCCATACGCCTCCATCCTGCAAAGAAGACCCTTCGCCGTTGTCGCCACTACGGACAAAGGCCCCGTAAGGTCATGCACTAGAAGATCGTAGAGATAGTCTTTATGGCCCATTCCCTTATCTCCTCACCCGTTGGGGCAGATATCGGAAAAAAACATGCCGGAAAACTCGCCATCCTTAAGAAAACCCCCCCACGCGGTGCTAAAGTAATATAGAAGAATTACGGCTCAGGGTCAAGCAGTATACGTGGACAAGGCACAGGGAGGTGAATTGTTGCATGTTCCGTGCAAAGAATATGCGTGGTGAAAGCGTTCAGGACCGGTAATTTTTTCACCAGGCCTTGATATCGTCGAGAACGGGACTTATAATTCCATAAGAAAGATGTGTAGCGATCAACTTTTAACTACCGAGAAATGCCCGGCTATTGCGAGACTGCGTCCGTATGATCGTTGATTACGCAATTAATAGAAAAACCCTAGGGAGGAGCAACCATGGACGGCGGCAAGCTGTATGTGGGCAACCTGAGCTACTCTGTGACGAACGAAGAACTGAAGGAGTTGTTCTCTCAGTACGGCGAGGTAAAGCAGGCGAACGTGATTGAGGGAAAAGGGTTTGGCTTCCTTGAAATGTCCAACTCCGAAGACGCGGAGAAGGCACAAAAGGCACTTAATGGTGCCGATTTCAAGGGAAGGGCCTTGAGAATTGAAGAAGCCAAGCCTCAAAAGCCAAGACAGGACCGGGGGGGTTACAGAAACAAATACTGACCGGTTTACGAAGCGAGTTTCTCGTAATGTGGCTGATGTCCGACAATGTGTCGTACCGGGTACGCCTGACCGGCACCTGAGTCCCTGGCCCTCCGGCCATAGTAGAACCCGCCGATCATCTTGCCCAACACAGCCGTAACTTCTCTGAAATCGCTGTCTTTGTAACCGAGAAAACGCGGTCTCAAGCTATGACCGATTGCGACCGTAGGATCATCCCTGTCAGGGAGAATTAATATGAAACGAACGTCGTACAGTAAATGACTAACGGAAAGGATGGTCAAAAGGTCGTCCTCGCTTGCGGCCAGGATAACGGCCACAGGTATATCATCCATCGGTTTCCGCAGCCTTTCGGAAAAACCATCGAGGGTCCTGTAAACCTCAAGCTTGTCCTTCGGCACCAGATTCCGGACCATCTCCTGAAGCCGTTCTCCCGCATCACCGGTTGAATAAAGGAGCACGTTCATTGTCTTTCTTTTTTCCATGATTGCCTCTTACTGTCAGATTCTCTTACACTTTTACAAGAACTGTGCCAAATAAATGACGCCGGACTGTCCGTGGAATTGTTACGGCTCATCAAGGATTCCGCCTTTTGTCCTAAAGACGCTTTCTCTGCCTGCAAAACCTCCAGTCTTGCAGTACAAGACGTTGTCTCGTCCTATAAGACGTGTCTTGTCCAAGGAGACATGGCTGCCCGGTCCTGAAAGGACTGCACTCTTCATCAAAAGAAATCAGGCGCGTCTTCTCCGATCCCAAGGGAATGCAAGATATACCTGATGCATGCGACCTGGGCGGGGCCGGGCAAGCTCACCCCGCATGTTGACGGCTCTCCCAGCAAAGTGATCGCGGAGTCGAAAATCGATATGCTCGTGGCCAGAATGCGGTAGAGTTCGGGGCTTGACACATATCCTTTGGAGCTTTGTTGCACCTCTCTCATATGCCACACTCCTTACCGGTTTGATGCGCGTTGCTATTCTTTTCCGTTGCCCTCCGAATTCTTAAACCTAGTGTCTCGGCCACCAGAAATCAAGGAGCTCGGGGAACCGCTTGCGCTTTGTGGCGCTGTACCAATCGGCCGCGGCAGCCACGTCCTTTATCGGACCGGTTTTAGGTGGTATACTTGTTGCTATGACCTCCATAAGAAGGAATCTTGCGACAAAGCAAAAAAAGGGGAAGACCATGAGACAAAAGGACAGGGCCTGGTCCCGAATAGAAGTCGGGCTGCCGTCTATCGCGGTGGTAATGGCGCTCTGCTTCTTTTTCACTGCCTTGTCAGCCGCGACAACGAGAGCGGCAAAGCGAAAGATCACGTTTATGCCGTCAGGGGTCTCGGTATCGGCGGAAGAGACCGAAACACCTGCGGAAAGATCCAAGGGGCTTATGTACCGGACATCGATGGGCGAGCTGGAGGCTATGCTATTCTCCTTCGAGGAGTCCGCGCGCCAGGCTTTCTGGATGTATCACACCCGCATACCCTTGACCGTCATTTTTCTCGACGAGGCATTCAGGATCGTTGATATGCAAAACATGGCGCCCTGCCCCGGAGAGGACCCAGGCGCCTGCCCTGTCTATACCTCCCGCGTGAACGCTCGGCATGCAATCGAAGTGAATCAGGGGTTTGTGAAAAAATATCGCATAAAGTTCGGCGACTACGTTACCTTTGAAAAAGGCAGGTAGATGAAGGCGGGCTGTGCTACAATAAAAAGAGAAGCGAGTCCGGCGATAAGGGGCAGTGCAATTGGGGCGGTGTTGCCGCGTAAAACCGGCATGGCCGGGGCCTTTACGCTGGTCGAGGTCATTCTTGCCATCGCCCTGTCGGCCCTTCTTCTCACCATAGTCTATTGGACTTACTTTTCCATAAACCGGTCCGTCGATGCGGCCACAGAGAGCCAGGATGCCCTGGATACGGGCAGGACACTCTCGGAATTAATAAAGAGGGACATTCGTTCCATCAGTCCCACCCCGTACACTCTCATGGGCAAGAATACCGTGATCCGGAATAGTTCCTTCGGGGAATTGGAGTTCGTTACCAACGCCTTGTCCGCGACGGATCCCCAAAGGCTGCGGAGGGTAGGCTACGCGCTTATCCTGTCCGACGATGACGAAAAGACCCTCGTGAGGAGAGAATCGATGGACCTGAGCGATCTCCTCGACAAGAGCCCTGTTGATTACCCTCCGAAGGTCTTCGGGGTATCGACCATAATAACCGGGTTTCTCGTCGAGTTTTATAACGGGTCCGACTGGGTCCAGGCCTGGGATTCAGGGGCGACGGGACAAATGCCGACACAGATAAGGGTTACGATAGATGTCTCCGATGCAAAAGGGAAACCCAGGAGATTCGTCGCAGAGGAGGCTATCCAGAGTCAGGCCGACCAGAGTGCAAACCAAAGTGGTCAGAGTGCAAACCAAAGTGGTCAGAGTGCAAACCAAAGTGGTCAGAGTGCAAACCAAAGTGGTCAGAGTGCAAACCAAAGTGGTCAGAGTGCAAACCAAAGTGGTCAGAGTGCAAACCAAAGTGGTCAGAGTGCGAGTAAGTAAGGTAAGAACCGACGAGAAAGGTTTTATACTCATCACTATCCTTCTAGTGATCGCGGTGCTTTTCCCGCTCATTCTGGCCTTTAATGCAAAGGTGCAGCTCAACCTCATCCAGGCCGAGAATTTCCGAAATTCCGTTCAGGCGCTTCGGATCGCCAGGTCGGGAGTTGCGGGGGCCATAGGCATCCTGAAAGCGGACGACGCCACCTATGATGCAAAAACGGATAAATGGGCGGCCGCTTTTCCATCTATGGCGCTAGGGGACGGCATCCTCAACGTGGTGGTAACGGACGAAGACGGCAAACTCCCAATCAACAACCTGGTGGCCCCCGTGAAAACCACCCAGGCCACTGGCGGCACGACACCTGCAGGTACAACCACCCAGACTACAGGCGGCACGACACCCACAGGTACAACCACCCAGGCGGTGGCCGGCCCGACACCTGCAGGTACAACCACCCAGGCCACAGGCGGCACGACACCTGCAAGTACAACCACCCAGGCTACAGGCGGCACGACACCCACAGGTACAACCACCCTAACCGCAGGCAACGCGACCTATCAGTTAAACAAGGACCTTGACACCAGGCTCAGGAGTCTCATTACCCAGTTGGGCGGCAGGCCGGAAATCGTCGATGCCCTGATCGACTGGCTCGACCCTGACAACGACACGACAGGGACTGAGGGCGCCGAGGACGACTATTATAAGCAACGGGGGTATCGCTGCAAGAACGGTCCTTTGGATTCTTTGGACGAGCTCCTTCTCGTCAAGGGGTTCGATAAGGAACTGCTGATTGACAAAAACCTGAAAAGTTATCTGACAATTGCCCCCACGGAGGGCGGGGTGAACCTCAACACAGCCCCGATCCAGGTCCTGTACGCAGTGCTCGGCACGAAGACGGACAGCCTTGCCCAGCCCATGAGTCAAAGCGACATACAGGACCTCGTCAGTTACCGCGACGGGCACGACCTGAAGAACGTGGCGGATATGACGTTGGCGGTCAAGATAAGCCAGGACCAGGCAGCAGCGGTGACACAGGCACACCTCGTCAAGGTAAACTCTGCGTACTTTACGGTCAACAGCAGGTATACTATAGGCAATGTCGTAAAAAATGTGGAGGCCCTTTTGAAGAGAGCCGGCACAGCCGTAACAACCATTTCCTGGAGGGAGTTTTGAAAAGAAAAGGAGCGGCCATTGTCCAGCAAAACGGAGGTTGGCACGGAGTCACCCTTGCCGTCCGGGAAAAAGAGATAACTGACCTGGAAATCCTCGAAGAGGGAAGCCTCGACGAGTTGATAAAAGTCCTCAAAGAGGACGGCTACGGCGCTGCAGTTGAAAACGGCTCGGCATATCTGTTCAACCTGGGTTTTCCCTTCTCTGATAAACGGAAGATCAGACTTGTGATCCGCAGTGAGCTTGAAGAGAGACTGCCTGCCTCCGCGGACGACCTGACAATAGATTTTGTGGAGACCACGAAGGGGAGCGTGCTTGCGGCAGCAATCCCCAAATCGCTTTCCGAAGAACTGAGCCGATCGAAGCGCCTTCGGATTACTACCGTGCAGAGCATTGCGGTCCTCCACGCCCTCAGATGGTTCAATGTGATCCACCAGGGAGATTTCGTCTTTCTCCACAAGAACGGAGACACAATGGTGATCATGGGCTTCAAGGACAATCGTCTCAATTATCTCAGACAATTTTTCTACTCGCCCCAATCGGATTCTCTGCGTGACGCCATGAAGGACATAACCGGCGGGCGGGCGGATAGCCCCCGCGCCTATGTAATGGTGAGCGACGGCGTCGATGCGGTGCAACAGAAGCAGGACCTTGAGGAGATGTTTCACATAGACATCGAAATGCCGTCTTTGAAGAAGATACTCAAGAATGAAGAAGCCCCTGAATGGCTGTGGCCGGCCGTGGGCGCCGCGCTCCTTTCACTCAGGCCAAAGGGCCAGCTCAACCTCACGGGGAACGGGGGCCGGTACCTCTTTCTGTCCACGAAAACAGCCCTCCATCTCTCCGCCGGCCTCGCCGCGTGCGGCCTTCTAGCGGCAGGTCTCTTCTTTCTCGACTACTATCTCAAGGAGCGGACTTACCAGTACCTCGTCTCCGAGCCCAACCGGATCTACCGCCTCTCATTCCCCAAATCTCCCCCAATAAAGGACCCGATCAGGATGTTCCGGGAGAAGACCAGGCTGCTGGAAAAGGGGCCCGGTGCAGTAGCGGCCGTGACGAGCCCTCTCTCCGTATTGAACGAGGTCAGCAGCAAGATAGGGCCTGATCTTGATGTCAAGCTCAACGAATTTGCCTCGGATGAAAAGGAGTTTACCGTTTCCGGGACCACCACCTCCTTTGCCTCGGTTGAAAAGATCAAGACAGCCCTCGAACAGGTGAAAGGCGTATCGCAGGTGGAGATGCAAAACCTTGACCTTGCCGCCGGTAAGCAGGTGAAATTCAAACTAAGGGGTAAGCTATGAAGATCCTCGACGGCTTTCCGGCTGTCCCGCAGAGCGTATATGTCCTGGCCTTTTCGTCCATTTTCGTCATTTCGGCGATTTACGCATACTTCTTGAGTGAAGACGCACGTACTCTTGAAAAGAAAATACAGTCCAAGCAAAAGGATTACGCTGAAGCGCTCCAGCTCAAGGACGTGTATGAATCGCAGAAGCGCGCCTTTGAAAAGGCCGTATCAAAAAAAGTTGAAAACCGCGCGACTATCTCCCTCGGCGTGGTCGAGGAGATGGTCGCAAAGAACTTCATAGGCGGCACGCTCACTGCGCTGCAGCCCGTAACCACCAGGGAAGATAAAGGAGGGCAGCCTATGGCCGTGGACGTGAAAGTGGCAGGCGCGGCGCTGGGAGAGGTCATCGCTTTTGTCAGGTCTGCGGACAACATCGGCCTGTACATAAGCAAATTGCGGCTCTCTGTGCCTGCGGCAAACCCCACGTCCGTGGACATGCAGGCCACCGTCATAGAGAGGCGTTCCAATGGGTAACCGAAAAGTCCTCTTTTTTTCCGGCGTCGTGGCATGGGGCATATTCGTCATGGCCTTCGTCATCTACCTGTTTTTCCCCTATCAAAAGGCGCTCAAGATAGCCCTGCAGAACGTGGTGGGCAACGGCAGGGCTGCGGTATCCATGGAAGGCGTGACCACGAAGTTGATGGGGATCAAGGTATCGAGGATTCTCTTTCGACCCGATGCGAGCGCAATACAAATGGCGCCTTTCGAATTATCGAATGTCGATATCTTCTGGAATCCGCTCTCGTTGCTGAAGGGAAAAGTTACCATTTACTCCAAAGCCGCCCTCTATGAAGGGACACTCCGGTGCACGGTGGAGGGGATCCCCTTCATCGGTCCTTCCGACCCGAACATATCCCTCAAGCTCGATCGGGTGAATATCGGCAAATGCCCCGACGGCGCCCTCCCCTGGTTCAACGGCATGAGCGGTATCCTTGACGGGGTGATAAGGAAGGAAACGCCCGCCGGCAGACCTGACAAGGAGACCGGCGTTTTCCGGCTCAACATCAGGGGCGGAGAGATCAAGGGCCTTCAGGTAAAAAACATGCCGCGGCTGATCATCCCTTACAAGGAGATTGTCGTCGAGGGGAAAATAGACGGGCCAAGGCTCAACATCAACAAGCTCACGCTTACGAGCGAGGTGATTGCGCTCTCCGGCGCGGGTGTGGTGCAACCGGGAGAGCCTGACCACGGCGTCGACCTGAAGCTCTCTTATCAGGTACTCTCAAAGTCTTTCCCTTTTCAAGGGAAAGGCGTTATTACAGTAACCGGAAGTCAGGCGGCGCCGGTTGTCGCCATCTCGGCGCCGGATGCCGGGATGGCGGCTGGCGCTAAAGCCCCGGTAAATGCGCCTCTGACCCCCGGTGGCAGCAGTGTACAGCATAAGAAGGGGTAGGGTCTTAAAGTCCTATAGGTCGGTTAAGTCCTATAGGTCGCTTAAGTCCTATAAGACTTATACGATAAAAGGCGTAAAGGGAGGGCTCCGTGGGCCTTATGCAGCGCCTTTACGGGCCGTCTAAAGGGGCGCTTTAAGCCCCGGCAAATGCGCCCCGCCGTTGTTTGACAAAGTTCAAAGGATGGTGTTACTATAGGCACGGAAGAGACGCCTTATAGTTCATTAATAGTGCTGAAAGAAAGGCTCTCTTTTGCAACTCCGGTTTTTTCATCTGATGATTGATGTGGGAGCGGCAAGGCATGAAAACGGTAGATCGGAGGATGAAGTAAGATCGTAGGAAAATCTTAAGCTGCGGAAAGCTATGCGATATGAGAAAAAGGAACTCATCGTCTCTGGCATTTCTACCGTTTCGGGTGTGGTTGCGGCGATCATTGTGCTGATAGCCGTCAATGCCTCTTTCCTTAGGGTACCGGACAGCCCGCCGGTGAGAGCGACATCCGCGGCCGGGGCAGTTGCGTCCGTGCAAGCCGCCGCTCTTGCGGAACCCGATTACAAGGCCATCACCGAAAGGAACCTTTTCCGCGCGAGGCTTCAGGTAGAAATCCCCAAGCCAAAAACGGAAAAGGAGATTGAGGAAGAGGCTTTGACCGCCATCGTCAAAACCATGGTGCTCAAAGGGGTGATGCTGAGTCCGCGGAAGCGGGACAACTACGCGGTCATAGACCTGGGCGGGCAAAAGGGCGTGTGGGTCTACGAGCCGGGAGACGTCATCGAAAAAGGTCTCGCCCTCAAAGAGATCGGGAAGGATTCGGTAAGGATTGAAAAAGAGGAATTCGGTGTTGTCTTGAAGCTTTTCTCGCCCGCCTACCAGCGGGCGGCAGGCGTGGCCGCGGCAAAACCGGCTATCGGCAAGGTCAATCCCGGTAAAGAAATAAAAAGACAGGGTTCGGTCACCAGAATCTCGAAATCTCTAGCGGAACGGTTGAGGGCGGACAATACTATGATCATGTCTTCAGTGGCAGTGAAGCCGTCTCCCGAGGGAGTAAAGATTGTCGCTGTCGACAAAGGAAGCATCGCGCAACAGATGGGCATTGCTCCTAACGATACCCTTCAAGAAGTGAACGGCCATAAGCTCGGCTCCGCCGCAGACATGAGCACGGTCTATGAGTCATTGAAGAATGCCACCGATTTTGAGGTCACGATCCTACGGAGTGGAAAACCCGAGACGCTTCGTTACCAAATAAGGTAGGCAGGAGGCTAATTCATTGCTGCATACAAAACCGGCGCTCTTGTTGCTCTGCCTTCTTGTCGCAAGCCTCATCTTAACTCCTGCCCTCCCGGGTAAGGCCGGCGACATCCCCGTCTTTACGGGACTGCCGGGAGATATAGTGGTGCTGGCGCAAGGTCCGGCGCCCGAAACCCAGGAAACAGTACCCCAGGAGCGACCAGCGGGGCCGCGGCCCCATGCACCCGCCCCTCCCTCGCCTCCTCCCAGGATGCAGGCGCCGCCCAGCCGTGGGCCGGAGGCATCGAAGCTCCCGCAGGCCGGTCTCGTCCAAATGCAGTTCGATAATATAGAGTTGCGCGACCTGATCAGGTTTGTGAGCAACATCATGGGGAAGAATTTCATCTATGACGAGGCTGTCGTCAAGGGCAGGGTTACCGTGCTCTCACCGAAAAGCCTTTCAAAAGATGAGGTATTCAGGGTCTTCGAGAGTGTCCTCAGTTACTTCGGCTTTACCGTGATGCCGACGCCTGAGGCATATAAGATTGTCAGGTCTGCGGATGCAAAGGGTATGGCGGTGCAGACGCTGGACAAGGCCGCTCTCACGGAACTGCCCCCTGAGGAGAAGATCACAACCCTTGTCTATCCCCTGGGATATACCGATTCCAATGCCATGGTTGGCATTCTGAGACCCCTTATGTCGCGCGACGCCTACCTGGTGAGCGTCCCCACAGCGAACTCCCTGATCATGATCGACACCGCCTCGAACCTCCAAAGACTCGAGGCCCTGATCGCCCGGGTTGATGTCCCTGTTTCACGGCAGCTCTCCGGGATTGAAATCTATAACGTGCAGCATACGAGTGCGGCCGATCTCGCGAAGGCATTGCAGGCCCTGCTCGCGGAGGGGAAAAAAGCCCAAACCGCAAAGGAGAAGATCTTCGTCACTTCCTACGCCCCCTCAAACTCGCTGCTCATCAGTGCGCCTCCGGAAGACATGAAGGAGATCAGGCGTATCGTGGATGAGATCGACACGTTCAGGCCCCAGGTGCTCGTAGAGGCGGCAATCATAGAATTGTCCCTCGTTAAGACACAGACCCTGGGCGTCGAATGGCTTGTCGGCGGAGCGAACAACGGCTCAAAGATCATCGGCGGCAATATTATCAGCACTGACGCCGCGTCGGGCGGCGCGCTGGTCCCCCTTGCCGCGGGCATCGCGTCGAACACCCCGGCAACTGCCCTGGGCTCCTTGAAGTCCGGACTCAATATCGGGGTCGTGGGCGCCAACATTACCATGGGCGGGGTTTCGTTCCCGAGCGTCCAGTCCTTTGTGCAGGCCCTTGCCGCCGACACCAGGACGAAAGTGCTTTCCACGCCCCAGCTCCTCACCTTGAATAACGAGGAGGCGGAGGTGCTCGTCGGTTCGAACATCCCCTACACCACGAGCACGAGGCTCGATTCGGCGGGCAACCCGATCACCAATTTCGACTACCGGGACGTGGGGGTCAAGCTCAAGGTGAAACCCTACATCAACAAGGACGGCCTGGTGTATCTGAATATATTCACCGAGATAACACAGGTGACGACACCCTCGCCACGGTCGGAACCGGTCAGCAGACTGCGCCGACCACCACCAAGCGGTCCACGAAAACCACCGTCGGTGTGAGAGACAACCAGACTATCGTCATCAGCGGCATTATCTCGGACACCCTTACCGACACCGGGCAGGGAATACCGCTGCTTCGAGATATCCCTATTCTGGGGCCCCTTTTCAACTATAGCAACAAGAGCGACACCAGAACGAACCTCCTCGTTTTCCTCACGCCCAAAATCGTCTATGACCCCAAAATGCTCCAGCAGATCAGCGACGAGAAGAAGGCCCAGCAGCAGCAATTACTGGTACCGCAAGGAAAGAAATAATGGAATCACTCGCATCCCGTGAAGAAGAGCTGGCGCCTGTCCCCAACCGCATAGCCAGGATACACCACTCGTTCTTCCAGAAAAACGGCGTCGTGCCCCTTGGCGTAAAGGGTGATCCCCCAACCCTCGTCGTGGTGATCAACCAGGACGAAAACCCGTCGCGTTCGGATATACTGGGCATTTTCGTGAATATGCCCCTCGAAAAGAAGCGCCTGCCGAGAGAGGAATTCCTCGAATACCTGAACATGTTCAAGGAAGAACAGGGAAGAGAAGTGGTGATAGGCGTCGTTGAGGACTTGGGCGAAAGCACGCTCACGGAGATCGCCCAGGAAATACCAAGCGGGCACGACCTCCTTGATGATGCGGCAAACGAGCCGCCAATTATAAAGCTGGTCACCTCCTCTTTTCCATCGCCGTAAAAGACAGGGCAAGCGATATCCACATCCAGCCTCTTGAAAAAGACCTGCGGGTCCGCTACAGGATCGACGGCCTTCTCTACGACACCTATACCCCGCCAAAACGGGCGCAGAACGCGATCGTGTCCAGGATAAAGGTTATGGCCGGTCTCGACGTGGCCGAGAAGAGGCTCCCCCAGGACGGGAGGATCAAGGTCCGGGCCGCCGACAAGGATATAGATGTGAGGGTTTCGATCATACCTTCGGCCTACGGCGAGCAGGTGGTGATGAGGCTCCTCGACCGGGGCGGGGCGCTGATAAGCCTCGACTCCGTGGGAATGAACCCGGACCTCGAAAAGCAGATAGTTTCCCTTATCACCAGGCCCCAGGGGGTCTTCCTCGTGACCGGCCCCACCGGCTCCGGCAAGACCACCACGCTTTATGCCATGCTCCAGCATATCAACACACCGGAAAAGAATATATTGACCGTGGAGGACCCGGTGGAATATATCCTGGACGGCATCGGCCAGATACAGGTCAACCAGAAGATACAGCTCGATTTTGCCAGGGCCCTCCGGTCGTTCTTGAGACAGGACCCTGACGTGATCATGGTGGGAGAGGTGCGTGACGAGGAGACGGCGAGAATCGCCGTACAGGCGGCCCTCACCGGCCATCTGGTCTTTTCGACCCTCCACACGAATGATTCGGCAAGCGCGCTTACAAGGCTCATCGATATGGGCATAGAGCCCTACCTGCTCACGTCCTCCGTGACCGCCATCCTCGCGCAGCGTCTTGTCCGCAGGATATGCCCGCACTGCAGGGAGGTTTACGAGCCTACCGAGTTCGAGAGGCAACTCCTCCACGACTACATAGACATAACGCACATGGTCTATAAGGGCAAAGGCTGCCCCGAGTGTCTCAATACCGGCTACCTCGGAAGGATCGGCGTATTCGAGCTTCTCACGATGACCAGCAGGATAAGGCAGATGGTTCAGGGAAAGACGTCTTCGGAGGAGATAAAGGCGGAGGCGGTAAAGGACGGGATGGTGACCCTGCGGCAGGACGGCATCAACAGGATCCTGGCAGGAGACACCACAGTGTCCGAAATCGTCCGGGTCACCATAGAATGACGGAAAGGCCCGTTCTACAAAGAGGGGGGTCGGACCGGGAATAAAGGAACACTATGAATTTCAGGTACGACGCGATAGGAAAAACGGGAAAACTCGAACACGGCCGCATAGAGGCGGACGGGGAGTCAAGCGCGAAAAACGAAGTGAAGAACAGGGGGCTCTACCTGGTCTCGCTCAAGGAAACAGTAATACAGGGAAAAAAGAGGAGTCTCTTTTTTTCCTTCGGCATAAAACAGAGATTGCCCATACAATTGGCGCGCCAGCTCGCTTCCCTGCTCAAAGGCGGCGTGCCGCTTTTCCAGGCCCTTACCATTATCGCAAACCAGCTCGAAGGAGACAGGGAAAAGGATATAGTCGGCTATCTGCGCGACGAGGTAAAAGGCGGCTCCCCGCTCTCGGAGGCGCTCAAAGCCTACCCTGAAATATTCGACAACCTCTTCGTTTATTCGATGGCTGCAGGCGAGAAGATGGGGGCCCTCGATTCGATCCTCAAGTATCAGGCGGATCTGCTTGAGAGCCGCGCGAATGTGAAAGCAAAGATCAAGACAGCCTTAGTCTACCCCATTATTATGTGCGTCGTGGGAGCAGGCGTTCTCCTCTTTCTTATCAGTTATGTGGTCCCAATGGTCACCAAAATCTTTGACCGGATGAACCAACAACTGCCTATGCCGACCCAGATCCTCATGGCCATCACAAATTTTGTCAACAGCTATCTCTTTATCATCGCCATCTCTCTCGGGCTCGCCATTTTTGCCTTTTCCAGGTGGGTCAAGCGCAACCCGAAGGGCAGACAGTTCTGGGACAGGTTCGTCCTGCGGTCTCCCTTGTTCGGGAGCCTCTATCAGATGGTCCTGATCAGCAGGTTTGCCAAAATCATGGGGACTTTATTGAGGAGCGGCGTCCACATGCTCCAGTCCCTTGTGGTGGTAAGCTCGACCATGAAAAACAGCATCGTATCCGATGCCGTCATAAATATGTCCAAGATGGTCGAGCGGGGCGCCGACCTCTCGATAGCCCTGAGGGAGACCCCGATCTTCCCTTCCTACGTCGCGGATATGGTCTCCGTGGGAGAATCGAGCGGAAATCTTGAGGAGATGCTCGCAAGCGTCTCGGACTATTATGAGACAAACGCAAATCAGAAAATAGCCGCTTTTACCTCTATGGTGGAGCCGCTCATTATAGTCATTCTTGGGGCGGTCATAGCCTTTATCCTCGTTTCGATAATGCTGCCGCTCTTCGAGATGAACAAGGTGCTAGCCAGATGATAAGGCAAGGAGGAACCATGCCGCACAAAAGAGACCACAGCAACAGGAAGGGTTTTACCCTCATCGAGTTGATGATTGTCGTCGTTATCATGGGCATCCTTGCCACACTCCTCATTCCGAGGATCATGGAAAGGCCCGAGGAAGCCCGAAGAATCAAGGGTAAGATGGATATCAAAGCCATTGAGAGCGCGCTCAAGCTCTACAAGATCGACAACGGGTCCTACCCGACCACGGAGCAGGGTCTCATCGCTCTTCTCAAGAAGCCCGAGATAGCGCCTATCCCGAAGAAGTGGCGGGAGGGCGGGTACCTGGACGGCACCGCCGTTCCGAAAGACCCATGGGGCAACCCTTACTACTATGTCTCTCCCACTACGGACGGGAAGGATTACGAGATCGTAAGCTATGGCTCAGACGGGGAGTTGGGCGGGACGGGTAAAAATGCGGACATTTCCAGTACCGATCTTGCGAAAGATTAAGGGATTTACCCTTGTTGAGCTGCTTATTGTAATCCTAATCATCTCCATATTTATCACCTTCGCTTCTGTGAACTGGAATGTCGCCGCCAAAAAGGGGAAGGAAGCGCTGCTGGAGGATTTTTCGATCAAGGTCGCCATGATCCGGGAAGATGCAATCTCCCACTATGAAAACAGGGTGCTGGAATTTGACGTCTCGAACGACGAGGTCCGTGTGGGAATGATGGACATGAAGACCGGATTCGTGGAGACGGGCCTCGTGCACCTACCGGAAGATTATCTGATTAAAGACGTGGTCATCAATGGAACGCCCTTTCCGCAGGGAAAATGTTACATGACTTTCTACGCGAGCGGGATGGTGGACAGGACTCTCGTCCACTTTGAAGGAAGCTCGGCATACTACTCACTGCTCATAAACCCTTTGACGGCAAAGGTCGCAGGCAAAGATGGTTACATCGGGGAAATATCGGTCAAGAACAGGAACAACGCTTCTTGAGGTAATAGTCGCGATAGCAATCGCTTCCATTGCCCTTGTCTCCTTTATCACGCTGGTTGTCACTTCCATGGATCTGGAAGATCATGCGAGGAAGGTTACCGACGCGACCCTCGCGGCCGACGATAAATTGAAAGAAGTCGAGAGAACGGGTTTTCCTGACGTGGGCAAAACCGAAGGTCTCATAGACGAGCAGGACCCTGACGGCTTCTACTACGTAATGGTGGTCACCGAGACGCCTATCGATCAGGTCAGACAAATCGATATCGAGGTCTTCTGGCAAAAGAAGAAGCGCTCGGTCACACTTACCACGTATATCGCAAAACAGTAGCGGCTCAGAAAAGCTCCGCGTCCAATAAAGTGTTTTTAAGAATAGGTCTTATAGGTCCTATAAGACCTAATTCTTTTTTAAAGATTCCCAAATCTTTCACGCTTTTTTCGTTGCACTTCTCCTTTCAAAAGCGCTAATATCTTTTGCGCAATGCGGGAACCGACAGGAGGTTTAGGAGAAAAGTCGGCTTCTACTACATCATAGGTTACTACAACATGGCTGATCCCTTTACGAGGTGAAGTGATGAACGTGCTGGTAAGCTTGAGTAGCTATCTTGTTTCAGAAGGGATTAAAGACCTTTTATTGAGAAACGGCCATGAAGGGGTAGCGGCCGTCCGGAATGGATCGGTTGTCGCCGCCTTTGTGCCCGACGTCATCCTTGTAGATATTACGAGCATCAGAGAGAACCTGAGCGCCCGCTATCCCGCATCGAAGGTGCTCCTCGTAGACACGGGTGTAGAGAAGGAAAAGATCGTACAGGCACTTCTCTCATATCAAATACATGGGGTTCTGTCCGTCGATACCCAGATCCCCCTCTTGAACAAGGCACTCCGGGTCGTGACCGAGGGACAAATATGGGTCGACAATAAAACACTGAAGGCTTTTCTCCGTCAAGGGAATTCTCCGCCGGCTGCACCCAGAGGGGACGGGGTCACGGAAAGGGAGAAGGAAATCATCGAACTCGTGTGCCGGGGATGCACCAACAAGGAGATCGCCACTTCGCTTTCCCTCAGTGAGCACACCATAAAAGCCCATCTCAACAGAATATTCAGGAAATGCAATGCTTCGAGTCGCTCGAAGCTCATCACGCTCATGATGCACCAGAATTCTTTCACCCGATCACCTTTGTGACGCATCACCACCCCCCCCGCCCTCTTATCTCCTCTTATTCCTTCTTCTTTCGGTCGGCCGACCGAAAAGACACACACAGAGGGAGAGGAGGCAACTGCGCAATCCGATGACAAGACGGCCTTGCGCATTTATAATAAGAGAGAGGCATCAAGAACGACAAAAAGGAGGCGGCGCAATGGTCATCGGTGTGCCCAAAGAGATCAAGGTTGAAGAGAAGCGGATCGCCCTCGTGCCCGGGGGAGCGGAAGCGCTTGCCGCCCGCGGACACAAGGTGCTCGTTGAAACGGGCGCGGGTCTCGGAAGCGGCTTCGATGACGAAGAATACGTGCGGGTAGGGGCCGAGATCACGCAAGGGCCATCAGACCTTTACAACCGATCCGACATGGTCCTGAAGGTGAAGGAACCGCTTCCTGCTGAATACGACATGCTGCGGGAAGGTCAGATCCTCTTTACCTACCTACACCTTGCCGCGGCTGAGAGCCTCACCCTCAGCCTGCTTCGCAAAAAGGTCACCGCCCTAGCTTATGAGACAGTAGAGACCGACGCAGGTTGTCTGCCCCTTTTACGGCCTATGAGCGAGATCGCCGGCCGGATGGCCCCGATGGAGGGCGCCAAGTATCTCGAAGAGACTTTCGGGGGTCGGGGCGTGCTGCTCGGTGGAGTCCCCGGCGTCCCTCCTGCGAACGTTGTCATCTTCGGCGCGGGGACCGTGGGGTCTCAGGCGGCCCGCATTGCTCTCGGCATGGGCGCCTCCGTCACGGTCCTGGACATCGCGCCGCAGCAGCTCCGGGTGATCGACGACAGGTACCAAGGCCGGATCGTCACCATGATTGCGGACAATTACAACATCAGATTGGCCCTCACCTTTGCCGACCTCCTCGTGGGCGCGGTCCTGGTCCCCGGGGCGAAGGCCCCCCGTCTGATCACGAAATCCATGCTAAAAACTATGAAGACCGGGGCGGTATTCGTCGATGTGGCTATCGACCAGGGAGGCTGCGCCGAGACATCAAGGCCCACGACACACGATAATCCCATCTACATCGAGGAAGGGGTTGTTCACTATACGGTGGCAAACATGCCCGGCGCCGTCCCGCGAACGGCAACCAGGGCGCTCACGCTCAATACCCTGCCCTACGTGCTCGCGATAGCGCAAAAAGGCTGGCAAAACGCGGTAAAACAGGACAAGGCCCTAGGAAGGGGCGTAAACCTGGTGAACGGGGCCGTCACCTACAAGGCAGTCGCGGAGGTTTTCAATCTCCCTTACTGCCCGCTCGATAACGTGCTCTCCTAGAAGGCGTGCTTTTTTGCCGGTCAGCAGCCAACTGATGAGGAAGCCAACAAAGATGGGGCTTCGATAAGCGGCTTGGTATCACATGTCCGCGAAGCACTCCAGCCGCCTCGCCCTTGCGGGGTGCCTCAGCTTCCTCAATGCCTTTGCCTCTATCTGCCGTATCCTTTCCCTCGTCACCTCAAACACCTGGCCTACCTCTTCCAGGGTGTGATCACATTTTTCCCCGATGCCGAACCTCATCCTGATCACCTTTTCCTCTTTCGGGGTGAGGGTTGAGAGCGTCCTGTCGAGGTGCTCGATGAGATCATGTAATATGACAGAGTCCTGCGGCACGGTCGCATTCTTGTCTTCTATCAGATCAGAGAGGCGTGAGTCTTCATCATCGTTCAGCGGCGTTTCAAGCGAGATGGGCTCCTTCGTGATACGAAGGACCTTTCTGATTTTATCAATGGAAAAGCCGATCCTTTCTGCGATTTCATCAGGAAAGGGTTCCCTTCCCAAATCCTGAACAAGCTCCCGCGAGACCCTGATAATCTTGTTGATGGTCTCGATCATATGGATCGGAATTCTTATGGTTCGGGACTGATCGGCAATCGCCCTGGTGATCGCCTGCCTTATCCACCACGTGGCGTACGTGCTGAATTTGTAGCCCCTTCTGTACTCAAACTTCTCCACCGCCCTCATAAGACCGATATTCCCCTCCTGAACGAGATCGAGGAAGGATAAACCCCGGTTACTATACTTCTTCGCAATACTGACAACCAGCCTCAGGTTCGCCCCTATCAGCTCGTTCCTGGCAGCGACCCATTCTTTGCCGGCCTTCTCGATGCGCCGGAAAAGCTGCTTCAATTCTGCCCCCGGGACTCCTGCTTCCTTCTCGAGCCTCTCGACCCTTTTATGCAGCATCTCGAGGCTCCTGTTCCCGCCAACGCCGGCCACCTGCCATAGCCGCTCAATCTCTCCCTCAGCCTTTTCGATTCTTTCGACCGAGGTCTGAATCCTGCCCTTTATCCGCTCCACCAGTTTTCTGCTGAACCTTATATCACCGGCGATCTGCCTCATCTCGGCCCGGCACCGGTCTCTTTCTTCCTTGCTGTCAGCCTTCTTCGATTGGTTGTAGCCCTGTTTCAGCGCTTCCAGCAGACGGACGATCCTTTCCCTCTGGGCCTCTTCCTCGCCCAGCCCTTCCTCGTCTTCCGCATCTGTTGCTATCTCCGAAAGACTCAACTCGGACATCTTGAGACTGGAATATAGAGTGAGAAGCTCCCACACTGTTCCCGGATAGGACATAAGGACGTCCTTGATCTCCTCCTTCGCTTCCTCGATGCGCACGGCAATCTCTTTTTCCTCTTCCCGCGTGAGAAGTCCAACGGATCCCATCTCCTTGATGTAATGTTTGATAGGGTCCGTCAGGTCGTCGTCGTAGACACCGTCCGGCCCGTCCTCAAAACTATACCTTTCCGTCCGGATTAAGCTGCCCTCTCCTTCCGCGTCCATATCAAAGAGATCCATGTCATCGCAAAAAGCTGCCTCATCCTCGGCGCCGGTCGGCGCCATTATCAGGTAGATTTCGCCGACTTTCCGGCCTTCATCGTAGGGGAAAAACTGTTTTGCCCTGTTGAAACCGAGCATCTTCATCCTGCTGTCCATATCGTCAAACATGGCTACCTCACTTAGCGGATTTATTCTTCATGGCTCTCAACACGTTTCTCTTTCTTTCGAGCAGCTCTCGCAGCGCCTCTGCGTCACCCCTCTTCTCAGCCTCTGCCAATTTTTCAGTAATTTCCCTGCCTTGTTCGCGGATAAGCTTGTTTTCCCTGTGGCAGAGGTAGTCCGACACGATCCTCTCCACCTCCTGCTCATCACACTCTGCCCCACCAAGCGCGGCAGCCACCGCCTTTTCCCTTAGCTCCGGCCTTTCCAGCACGTTCAGGAAAAGCTTGATATCCGGATCCGGATGCTGTTCTTCGTACTTAAGCAGCATGGACAGCACTTCCCCCAGGTCTCTATCCCCGATAGATGCTTCCACCCCCTTTCCTTTAATAAGTCTTAAAAGCTCCGGCCTGTTCATCACAATGCCGACGACCTTTTCTTCTATAACGCTCCCGGTTTCCTCCCCGTCGCATCTTTCGGTCTCTCGGCGCCCATCCCGGAAGCTGTCCCGGAAGTGATATTCCTCCACACCAGTCAACTCGGCCAGCCGCTGAATGTATAGCCTCTTTTTGACAGCGTCCCTCATCCCTTCAATGTGGGGGGCAACCGACTTGATAAAGGCCATCTTGCCTTCAAGCGTCCCCATGCCGTGTTTCAACACGTGCAAATCGAAAAAATAATCGAGGAGCGCCTTCTTCTCCCCCATTACCTTCTGGAAGCCCGACACACCGTGCTGCCGCATAAAACTGTCCGGATCGTGCCCCTCAGGCAGCACCACCATAGTCCCGTTTATCCCCATCTCGGCAAAAAGCGTGATAAGACGGAGCGCACTCTTGACACCTGCTTCATCGCCGTCCAGCATGAGCGTGATATTCTCAGTGTAATTCCTCAAACGTGAAATTTGTTCCTCCGTGACCGAGGTCCCGAGTGTTGCCACGCTATTTCTCACCCCCGCCGCATGGAGCGCGATGAGGTCGAAGTAACCCTCCACGATGATCGCCTCGTCCTTTTCGGCAATATCCTTCTTGGCCTTGTCAACGCCGTAGAGCACTGAGCGCTTGGAAAAAACAGGCGATTCCGGGGAGTTGATATACTTCGGCAGAGCATCTCTCACGATGGCGCGCCCTCCGAAGCCTATGACCTTTCCACGCATGTCGCAGATAGGCACCACTACCCTGCCCCGGAATATGTCGTACATCTCGCCGCCGTCCCTCATTTTTAGTATGCCCGTGCTAAGGAGCAAATCCATAGGGACGCCGAGACGCTTCGCGAACTCCTTCCCATAGATGCTCTTATCACTGTAACCCAGCTTGAATTCAGCAATAACAGGATCGTCGATCTGCCTGTCGTTGAGATATTTCATAGCAGGAGCACTCCGCTTCAGGCGCTCCTGATAATAGTCGGTCAGCCTGGAAAGGGCATCGATTACCGGCGTTCTTCTGGCGCTCAACCTGCCGGCGGCTTCTATACCCACCTGGTGCGCCAGCGTCTCAAGGGCTTCTGAAAAGCTTGATCGCTCGTATTTGGCGAGGAAGTTGACCGCGTTGCCGCCTTCATGACAGCCGAAGCAATAATATATTTGTTTTTCAGTACTTACGGTGAATGACGGTGTTTTCTCTTTATGAAACGGGCAGAGCCCTACGAAATTCTTGCCTGTTTTTCTTAATTTCACGTACTGGGACACGATGTCCAGGATGTTCACCTTCTCCAGTACTTCATCAAGAACGGAACTCATATAAGTTCTACTATTGTCACGCCCGAGTTTGTCTCGTCCTTTTTCACATCCTTTATGTAACCCGCTTCCGAAAGATGCGCCCTGATCGCCTGCATCAGCCTCCCTGTGCCGATGCCGTGGAGTATCTTCAGCCGGGGCGTGCCGTGCACGATTGCCCTGTCCACGAACCTGTCGACCTCCTCAAGCGCGTCTTCCACCCTGAGGCCCCGCACATTGATCTCGGGCACCGCGATATCGGTCACGTTCACCTCGACCTGCTTCTCCTTCGCCTCGGCCCCTCGACTCACACGCTCTACGTAATCCTTTCCTATCCGCATCCGCATATTGCCGATAACGATCTCCGACATCCCCTTCTGTCCGTCGAGTGCGGCAACGTAACCCTCTTTTCCGATGGTCCTTACCCTGACATAGTCCCCGACCGCGATTTCGGCCTGCACGGCCTTCCGTTCGGGAACAACCCTCCGCCTCACCTCGGACACCTTTTCCCGGGCCTTCCGCAATGACTCCCGGTCCTTTGCGGCTAACCCCTTCCGTATCTCGTCAAGCTCCGCTTCAAGGTCCGTCACCTGCTTCCGGCACCGCTCTTCCACCTCCAACAGGTAGGCCTCCCTTTTTCCCTTGAGGGCCTCAAGTCTCTGCCGCATCTCCTCTCTGTAAAGACCCGCCTTCCTCCGCTCAGCTTCCGCCGCCTTTTTCTCGCTCTCAAGGTCCCTGATAAGATCGTTGAGCACATACTCCTGCTTCCCCAGATAGAAAGAACTTTTCTCCACAATCTCCCGGGGCATGCCGCACGTCTCGGCGACCTTGAGAGCGTTGCTGACGCCTGCCACTCCATAGAGGAGCGTGTAGAGCGGCTTCATTGTGCGGGTATCGAAATCGGTCGCCACGTTCAAGGCGAAGGGGCGCGCGGATGCGTATGCCTTGAGCAGATTGAGATGAGTCGTCACCACGATCTTGCACCCCTTTTCGACAAAGGCGTCGACAATACCCATGGCCAGGGCCGACGCTTCCTGCGGCTCGGTGCCGCCCCCGATCTCGTCGATCAGCACGAGCTCCCCGCCGGATGCGTGCTCGTACACATTTTTGATCGCCTCCACGTGGGCCGTGAACGTCGAAAGCTCCATGGAAATATCTTGCTCGTCCCCCATTACCGCATAAATGCCAGGAAAAAGAGAGACCCTCGGGGTAGCCCTGGCCGGGATAAACATGCCCGTCGATGCCATGAGCAGGAGGAGACCCGTTGTTTTCAATGCGACGGTCTTCCCGTCCGCATTTGGCCCGCTGATGATGGTCGCCTGCTTCTCTTCGCCGATAACGATATCGACGGGTACGGCCTTTTCCCCTTTGGATAGCATGATGAAAGGGTTGACGGCCCCTCTTATCTCAATCGACCCTCCCGCCTCGATCCGGGGTCTCACGCAATTGAATGCTGAGGCAAAAAGGGCAAGACTATGATGCAGGTCAAGGTCGGCGATGAGTGAAAGAGTAGCCTTTATCTCCGGCGCATACGGACGAACCCATCGGGTCAAATCCCGGAGTATCCTTTTTTCCTCTTCTTTTTCCTCCTTCTCCAGCACGCTGATCGTGTTGTTGACTTCCATGACCTCGACAGGCTCCACGAAGGAGGTTTTCAGGGAATGAGAGTAATCATGGACAATGCCCTGAAAAAACTGATTATAGTTAGGCTTGAGCGGTATCACGTATCTGCCGTTGCGGACGGCAATATATGTATCCTGCACTACAGGCCGTACCTCATCCCTCTCCATTATCCTATCGAGGGATTTCCTCGCCTTTTCCTTCAACTGGTAGAGGTCGGACCTGATCTTGGACAGCTCGTAAGAGGCGCTGTCCTCGATGAATCCCTCCTCGTTTATTGTCTTCTTGATCCTGGCGCTCACGTCCGGCAGGGGCTTTATGCCCTCTATAACCGACTCGATATAGGGGCTCTCTTTCACGGCTTTTTTGAGGAACGCCGCAACTCCCCTGCAACTCGACAGGAACTGTGCGACAGCGAGGAAATCAGGTATCTCCAGGGTGAATTCCGGAAGCGACAGCCCGGCGACCTGCTTCCTTATGTCGGGGATGTCACCCAAAGGGACCGGTCCGTACCACTTGATAATCTCAAGCGCGCCGTCTACCCGGTCCTGGCGCTCTTCGATCTCATGAAGTGTCGAAAGAGGCCTTAGATTACGCAGTTCTTCGCTGATAAAGCCGGTTGATGAATAACGCTGCACAACTTCGAGGAGCTTGAGGTAGTCTACATACTCTAAAGTCTTATCTGCCATGAATGGCTTCACGACGGTCTTTGAGAAGACAGTCTGGTTCTCACCATTTCACTCAATACCTTTCCATCCACACGGGATGCAAGTTTTTCCATCAGGACTTTCATCACCCTACCCATATCCTTCTGGTCGTGCGCCCCGAGGGTCTCTATGGCGTTGTCCACTTCTTGCGCCACCTCCTCCTCGGACATCTGGGCGGGCTCGAACTCCTTCAGGATGTGAAGCTCGTTTTCTTCCTTCTCCACAAGGTCCTGCCGCTGACCTTTCTTGAAGCTTTCGATAGACTCGGCATGCTGCTTCATCATGGTCTTCACGACCGCGTAAAACTCCTCCTGGGTCAGCGGCTTCCTCTTCTCGATCTCTTTATAACCAAGGGCGGACAAAAGCATCCGCAGCACGGACACCCTGAGCGCATCCTTCTCCTTAAGCGCCCGTTTGAGACTTTCATTGATTTCGTCTTTGTATGCCATTCCCCTAGTAAAGGCCCTTCTCCATCTGCCTTCTCAACTTCTTCAAGGCCCTTTTCTTTGCGGCAAGGATTTTTTTCTTTCTTTTGACGCTCGGCTTTTCGTAGTGTTCTCTTCTTTTGATCTCGGACAGGATACCGGTTCTTTCACACTGCTTCTTGAACCTTCTTAAGGCGCTTTCAAAAGATTCTCCGTCTCTTATAATAACTGCCGTCATGCATTGTTCCCCTCCCTCCGTCTGTATCTTTGTATAAAAGTGCTCTATTAAACTCCAAAAGTGCCTATAAAGTCAATATAATTATGGCGCATACGCAGGGCAAAGCATTTGGTAATCCCAGGTTGAGTGAGAGCGTACGGCACCCTCCCAAAAAAGTCTTCCCCTTTCTGGCGATGGGGCTTTTCCGAGATTATATTAACTTATGCCTCGGCAAGTTCGGGGATATGGCACAGGGTTTGCGGCGCTCGCCTCTCGATTCCCCGAAGGCCGCCGGAGAGAAATTATAAGGGACTGATCCCATTCAAGTAAGGAGGAAGGTATGTACACGGCGAAAGATTATGCGAAATTGATCGGCATGGAAGGCTTCAGCGACACACTCCTCAACAACCATTTTACCTTGTATCAGGGGTACGTGACGAACACCAACAAGCTCCTCGACACATTCGCCCAGCTCAAGGACGAGAAAACCGCGACACCGGAGTTCGCGGAGCTTCACCGGAGACTCGGATGGGAATTCAACGGCATGCGCCTGCACGAATACTACTTCGAGAACCTCGGCGGCAAAGGGCAGATCAACAAAGACGGGCCCTTTGCAAAAAAACTGGCCGCGGACTTCGGGAGCTACGAGACCTGGGAAAAAGATTTCAGGGCAATCGGCGCAATGAGAGGCATCGGCTGGGCTGCTCTCTACCACGATACGGCCAGCGGCAAGCTGATCAATTTCTGGATTAATGAGCACGACCAGGGACATCCGGCCAGCTGCGCGCTCATCCTCATCATGGACGTTTTCGAGCATGCCTACATGGTCGACTACGGCACAAAGAAGCCGGGGTATATCGATGCCTTTTTCAAGAACGTGAACTGGCAGGCAGCAGAGGCGCGCCTCAAATAAGAATTTCGAGGAACGGTTCCTTTCCACTCGTCAGTTTTGTCATAGGTCGTATAGGTCCTACAGGACTTATACGACCTATTAATAAACCACCCTGTAGCAAGCTACAGGGTATTAAAAACCAAAAAGCGGTAACTGTTTGAGGTCTTGTTTTGGCACTCCTTGTTTCTGGATGTACCTTTCGACCGTTTTCCAATCGGCTCTTTCTCCGACAGTGGCAACATAATAGCCATCTGTCCAGAACTCACCGCCCCAGAGGTGCTTTTTGACGGAGGGTTTTCTTGCGAATATCTCCCGAGCGGTGATGCTCTTAAAAATCTGGACGATCCGACCGGGGGAGAGCTTGGGATGCGCTCCGCAGAGAAGGTGGATATGATTCTTGTCCATACCCATCGTTTCGATCTCAATTTCATATCGCTCTTCTATGCCCGCAGCCGTCTCTCTGATTATGCGCACAACCTCTTCGTCGAGAAGGGATTTCCTGTACTTGACCGGGAAGACGATGTGGTAATGAATCTGCCAGGCACAGTGGTATCCTTTTCTAACCCTGCTTTCATCGTCCACCTGTGCAGTATAACAAAGACCCCCTGTAGCAAGCTACAGGGAACTCTCAAGTTAGAGTGGGGGGACTTGACAATCAGCGACACGCGCCCTGCGTAAACCCGGCGCGTCAATTGACAATTGTGCTGTCCCTGTGGTAAACAAAGGGTCCATGCCCGATGCTCTTATCAAACCGTTCAAGGGTCTACTCTACAACAAAACAAAAATAGCCGACATCTCAGCGTGCGTCTGCCCGCCTTACGATATCATCCCTGATCCGCTCCCTTATTACCAGCGAAGCGATTGCAACGCCATCCGCCTTGAATTACCGCTCGGCACGGCGGAGGCGGACATGTACGACACGGCAGGGAAGACACTCGATACGTGGCTTGCCGAGCAGGTCCTCACCGAAGACGACCGGGAGTCTGTCTACCTGTACGAGCAGGAATTCGCGCTCCACGGGCGGACCCTCAGGCGCAGGGGTGTGATCCCCCTCGTGAGGCTCGACAGACAGCGGATTCTCACCCACGAGGAAACACGGAGGGAGGCGAGGGAGGACAGGGAGAAGCTTATCGAGAAGCTGCGCACGTTCACCAGCCTCATCCTGGCCATGTATGAAGACCATGGAGGGAAGATAGGCAGACTCATCGAAGACTCCCCAAAAGAGACGATATACGATTTTATCGACGAGCTGTCTATAAGGAACACGTTTTACCGGTTGACCGACCCAACCCTCACGGCAAGGCTTGCTGCCATGATGGAGGAAAAGCTGCTCTATGTTGCAGACGGCCATCACAGGTTGAGCGTCGCCCTCAAGCTGGGGCTGCCCTACGTCGCCATGTATCTCACCGATATGCACGCGGACGGGATAGCCATACTCCCCTATCACCGGGTCGTCAGTCTGAAGGAAAGGAAAGAAGATAAGCAGATCCTCGCACTCGTGGCGCCCTATTTTGAGGTGTCGAAGGTGGAGTACCCGCCGCAGGTCGGTCTGGACGGGCTCGTCGAACAGATATCGCGCTCTCCCGCCCTCTCTTTGATCCTTTACTTCAATGGGGAAAAACCCTCTTTTTACAAGCTGACGCAGAAAAGAGCGATGGACTTCGACCCGGAGAGCCACCGGAGCCTGCGCGGCCTCAGGGTAAACGCAGTCCATAGGGGCGTCCTGAAGGACCTTCTGAAGGTAGAAGACGACGAGATCTCTTTTTTGAACAGTGCGGATGAGGCAGTCAAGCTCGTGAACTGCAATTACTATGACTTCGCTGTTTTCGTCCCGGCGACGTCTGTGGAAGAGGTGAAGGATATCGCTGAAAACGGACTTTCCATGCCCCCCAAGTCGACCTACTTCTATCCGAAGGCGCTTACGGGGCTGGTGTTCTATAAATATGCCTGAGTCCATAAGACCTGACGAAACGCTGGACGTGTTGTGCGATGAGAAGGTACGGGTTATTCAGAAGAAGAAGGGTTATCGTCTTTCCATGGATCCCCTTCTCCTCGCAAACTTCGTTACCGTGAAGCGTCATGAAACCCTTTTGGACATAGGCACGGGCTGTGGTATCATACCTGTGTACCTGTCGAGAAAAGGCATCGAAAACCGGATCGTCGGAATAGAGATCCAGGACGAATTGTATGACCTGGCCTTACGGAACAAGGAATTGAATGGATGCGCGAATGTGGCCTTCGTGAAGGGCGACGTAAGAACGGCCGGGAAGGACCTCGGCACATTTCACGTGATCGTGTCGAACCCGCCATACGTAAAAGAGCGGACAGGGAGAAAAAGTCCGGGGCAGTCCCGCCTGCTGGCTCGCTACGAGTCGGCGCTCGACCTTCCCTCGCTGCTGGCTGCCGCCTCGCACATGCTTGCGACCCGCGGCAGGCTCTGCGTGATCTATCCGGCAGGCAGGCTGGCCGAGCTGTTGTACACGGCGAAATCCCTGGGTCTGGAGCCGAAAAGGCTCCGGCCGGTCTATTCAAGGTGGGGCGAGCAGGCCGTGCTTTCTCTCGTGGAGTGCATGAAAAACGGTGGGGCGAACCTGTTGGTAGAGCCGCCGCTTTACATATATGCGGAGAATGATTACACAGAAGAGGTAAAAACATACTATGCGTGAAAGGGTATAAATGGAAGAGGTGGTACAGCTCATCAGGGAAGACCTTGAGAAGCTTGAAGTTTCTATTGAAAAGCTCCTCACCACCAGGATTCCGTTCATACGGGATGTCGTCCACCACCTCACAAGGTCTGGAGGGAAGAGGATAAGGCCCATTCTGGTGATCCTCTGCTCACGGCTGAGCGGCTGCCGGACGGACGAGCACCTTCCCTACGCCGCGATCGTGGAGTTTATCCATACTGCGACCCTTCTCCACGACGACGTGGTCGACAACGCCGAAACAAGGAGGGGCGCCGCTACGGCCAATATCCTGTGGGGAAACGAGCCCAGCGTGCTCGTAGGCGACTTCCTTTTCAGCAAGTCTTTTGACTTAATGGCAACCCATCACAACGAAGAGATCCTGAAGGTCGTGTCCAAGGCGACCACCGACCTTGCCGAAGGCGAGATCATGGAGCTGCTCAAGACATCCGACGTGCGGACCCTGGAGGAAGAATATTACGAGGTAATTGCCGGCAAGACGGCGGTGCTGCTCTCCGCCGCCTGTGAGATAGGCGCCCTCCTCGGCGGCGTGACGCATGAAAAGCGCGTCGCCCTTCGCGACTTCGGTTTCCATATGGGCATGGCCTTCCAGCTCACCGACGACCTGCTCGACTATACGTCGAGCGACAGGACTCTCGGAAAGGACATTGGCAGAGACCTGAAAGAAGGCAAGGTCACTCTTCCCCTGATACATGCGCTCAAGACCGCCACCAAAATGGAAAGAGAGTCGATAGAAGAGAACCTGACAAAATTGCACACCACCGAAGAGGACTTCCAGAAGGTGAAAAACATCATCGAAAAGTATGGCGGGCTCGACTACACCTCCCGCATCTCGAAAGAACACATCAATACCGCAAAAACCCTGCTCGATCTATTCCCCGCCTCCCAATACAAGGAGGCTCTGCTCAATCTCGCCGACCATATCCTTGTAAGAGAATCCTAGAGCGGCCGGGCTGCTCTTACTTGCCGAAGTCCGCGAGAAGCTGGTCTATCTCATCCTGGCTGAGCGCCTCACCGGAAGGCGTGGCGTCTTCCTCCAGCGCAGGGGGCGGGCGGGTTGGGCTGGCTGCCGGGGTAAAATCCGCAAGACCGGCCAGGAGGGAATCAAGGTCCCCTTGGGAAAGACCGGTTGCTGGCGCAGTCTCTTCAGCCGGTTCTGCGGGCCCCGACGCCTCATCTTCTGCGGTAAGACCCAACAATGCGTTTAGGTCGTTCTGCGATAGCAGGTCAGCCATGATCCTCTTTTTTGCGGGGCACAAAGCCGCTCGCACGATGGTTATACCGCATATTAATTGATCGGCTTTTGCGAAAAAGACTTAACAATCGACCGGTATAAACAACGGGCCGGCCTTGAGTTCGGCCGGCCCGCAAAAAAACCTAAATCTCCTTCGGCTGACTTACTGATGATCCTTCCACATACCGTAAAGAGCTACCGCGCCATCAGGGCTGCGCCAAGGGCTGCGGTGATCTGCGGCTCTTGGGGAGTGAGGATCTCACAGCCCAACTCCGCCGCTAAGGTCCTGACCAGCCCTATATCTTTTGCACCGCCCCCCGTGACCGCACAGTCGGGGACAAGACCGACACGGGTGACCAGGTTGGCGATTTTCGATGCTATAGCCTTATGGACCCCCGCCAGGATATCCGCCGGGAGGGCCCCCTCCGCGATCCTCGACACCGCCTCCGATTCAGCGAAGACCGCGCATCCGGTCGTGAATTCCACGGGCGATTTCGACCTCAGGGAAACTTCTCCGATATCTTCCACGGCCATGTGGAGGATGCGCGCGATCACCTGTAGGAATCTTCCGCTCCCTCCGGCACACTTTTCATTCAGGACGAAGCCGGTGATCCTCCCCGAGCTGTCGACCCTGATCGCCTTGCTGAACTGCGCGCCTATATCGACAACAGTTCTCACCCGAGGAAACAGATGGTGCACGCCCGCCGCGTGACAGGAGATGTCCGTCGTGGTTTCATCGGCGAAATCGACCGCTCCCGACCCATAGCCGGTGGCCCTCGTAAACGCAATGTCGGCCATCGAAAGACAGGCTTTCTCCAGGGCGGCCCCCGCGACCGTTTTTGCAGTCTCCCTGTAGCTCCCCATCGATGGCATAACCGCGCTCCCGCGGACACTCCCGCCTTCGCAGACAACCGCCTTTGAAAAACCGGAGCCTATATCAATACCGAGTGTATAACTTACGTGAAGAATGTGGCCTCCTTGAGGTCCCGCCCGCTCCTCTGCAGCGTTTCTCCGCATTTGAGCGCGTTCCGGTATGCCTCTTTCCCCACAAGCGCCGCACCGATGGCCCCACTGAGGAGCGGCTCGGGCGGGACCAGGACGGGAAAGCCGAATTTTGCGGCCAGGGCCTTGACCAGGCCAATGTTCTTGGCGCCGCCCCCGGTCACTGCCACGTCCGGCTCTATCTTGAGCTTGCTCACGAGCGCATATATCCGCGTGGCCACGGCTTCATGGATCCCGGCGATCAGGTTCGGCACGGTTTCACCGTTTGCAAGCCGGCCGGTCACTTCGTGTTCCGCAAAAACCGTGCAGGTATTGCTGATCTCGGCAGGCCTTTCCGCGGAAAGGGAAAGCTCCCCGAGCCGGCCCAGGGGGACCCCAAGGACATCGGCCATCACCTCGAGAAACCGGCCCGTGCCGGCGGCGCATTTATCGTTCATGACGAAACCGATGACCTTGCCGCCCAGGATCTTGATGCCCTTGCTGTCCTGGCCTCCCACGTCGACCACCGTCCGCGCTGTGGGCAAAAGGTGGTGGATCCCTTTTGCGTGGCAAGTGATCTCTGTCACTTGCCTGTCCGCAAAGGGCACATTTATTCTCCCATATCCGGTGGCCACGACAAAGGTCAGGTCTTCGAAAACGAGGCCGGCTTGCACCAGGGCGTCTTCCATCACCCGGTATGCCAGTCTTCGGTGTTCCGGGCCTGTGGGACCGATTATTGACGACACGATGGCGGACTCATCCATAATGGCCACTTTCGTCATCGTGGAGCCGATATCGATACCCACGAAATAGTGCATCACCCTCTCACACCTGTTGCGAATAGAATGATTCTCTCCACAGAACATAGTTCTGCATTACTATATAGAACCTTATCTGAATTGCTGACGCCGTGTCAACAAAAATCTGAAACGCAATGTATACAATGTCTCTATCCTTTCAAAGGCAGTTTGCCCGCGAGCCCGGTTCTTTTTTCCCGAAGAAAAGTCTGGCGTCGAAGGATGTAATCCCCTTGCCTCGAACCAGAATACTCTCGCTGCCATCAGTGACAGTTTCATAGTTTATCCTCAATATATGATGGATATACTGCCGCCCCGCCTTGTTTCGTCACAATAATCTCTACAATTTGACCGGCTTCCATAGTCTGGCACAGTTTGTGCTAATAACCCTTCAATATGTAAAATCTCACAAACCTAAGGAGTCACCCGTGAAACAGGTAGGCGTTGCGATCTCCAAAGAAAAGGACCGGCAATTCCGGATATGTTTTAACGAAAAGGACGTGCGGCGCGCGTGCCGCATGATGGTATGCGGACATCACAGCGATGCGTGCATGAGACTCATGGAAGAAAACGGGGTGGCTTGCGAGCTCTGTTATGCCGTTCTCACTGCTTTGGGGAAATACCCATCCCGGATAGAAACCAATTGACCTTCACCCGACTGCCCGTATAGCTTTACTGCGGCCGAAGGGAATGCCAAGTTTCCGCATCCGGTGCCGCAGGGTCGCCGGATTGATCCCAAGGATCTCGGCCGCGCCGTTCTTTCCCTCTATTTTGCCGTTGGCCATCTTCATCACCTGCATGATATGCTGCGCTTCCATTTCGTCGAGCTTGAACGGCCCGCTTGGCGTCTCTGATACCTGCCGGGGAGCCGCGCCAATATCGTCGAAGGTGAGAGGCTTGCCGTTCGACTCGATGAGGGCCCGCTCCACAACGTTCGCCACTTCCCTCACATTCCCCGGCCAGTCGTATCTGAGGAGCCGGTCAATGGCGCCAGGGGCAACGGTCGGCGTGATACGCATGCCCATCTCATGCACCTTCTTCTCCATGAAGTGGCTGATGAGGGCCGGGATATCCGCCCTTCGCTCCCTGAGCGGCGGAATCCGGATGGGAAACACACCGAGACGATAATAAAGGTCAGCCCTAAAAACCCCTTCCGCGACCAGATCCTCTAGGTTCCTGTGCGTCGCGGAAATGATCCTTATGTCGGTCTTGATGGTCTGGGAGCCGCCTATCCTCTCGATCTCCTTCTCCTGCAGGACCCGCAGCAGCCTGACCTGAGCCTGGGCAGGCAGCTCGCCCACCTCATCCAGAAAAATCGTCCCTTTGTCTGCCCGCTCGAAGCGGCCCCTCCGCTGTGTCACCGCCCCGGTAAAAGCCCCCTTTTCATGACCGAAAAGCTCGCTGTCCAGCAGTGTTTCGGGGATTGCGCCGCAATTAACGGCCACGAGAGGTCCGTTGTGCCGCGGCGAGAGGTTATGGATGGCGTGCGCGATCAACTCCTTACCACTTCCCGTCTCGCCGACCAACAACACGGGGCTGGGCAGAGGGCTCACTTTCCACACCTGCTCCATCACCTCTCTCAAGCCGAAGCTTGAGCCCACTATCTCTTCTTTCCAATCTCTTTGCAGCTCGTCCCGCAAATAACGGTTCTCGTCGGCCAGCATGTCCCTCAGCTTCAAAAGCTCGATGTACCTCCGACTGTTCGCCAGGGCAATAGCCGTAGGCTCGTTAACAACGGACCAAAGCCGGCCGTGCCTTTCGTCATACCGACCCCCTCCGGCCGCCCGCACGATAAGCGAGCCGATAAACCGGTGCTGGATGATGAGCCGGGCCACGATCAGAGAGGATTCCGGCCACTTAAACTGGAATGCGACCCTCTCCATTATAGGATCCTCCAACACAATGCCGCCTATCCGTACCCGCGGATAGTGCTCCACATCCTCAAGCTCCCTTCTGAGGTGCGGAGGCATTACCACCTTGTCGGACAGGAGCGCGTCGCTCCCTGTCTCATCGGCCCTTGCAACCACTTCCAGGACACCTGAAGACGCATCATAAATGGTAAGTATCAGCTCATCTGCCGGCATGACGCCTCTGACGTACAACAGGCAATCCCGAAGCGCCTCGCCAAGGTCGATACTGCCGCAAATACGCAGGGTAAATTCCCGAAAAAACTCATTGTCGTCCATGTCTCTCTCCCAACCTGTCTATGCTGTGACTGCCACATGTGCTACTTTACATTATTTCTTACAAATATTACAGTTTTTTCTGTCGTTACGGATAGATTATCGGCCAGGAATACGAACCCGCCCTCCCAAGAGGGGACGAGGGCGGGTTCACTCAAATTGGGATTTCCACATGCGTTTGCCCTGGCAGCTTCCCGATTTTTGTTGACAAACCTCTCAGCCTTCGCTAGTATCTTTGCATAGAGAACTGTATTCTGTGGGCAAAACAATTACCAGCGGCGGCACCCGCTTTTCGGGCCGCAGCCGTACCGATCTGAAGAGGGCGCTGATAAGGCCCCGATAATTGAACGAGCGAGGAGGATAAGGTGAAAAGAATATTACAAGGCAATGAGGCCATAGCCAGGGGTGCCTGGGAGGCCGGGGTGGTTGTGGGCTGCGCCTATCCGGGTACACCCAGCAGCGAGATCATGACGGAGCTCTCTCAGTACCCGGAAGTGAACACAGAGTGGTCGCCCAACGAGAAGGTGGCGATAGAGGTGGCCCACGGCGCATCATTGGCTGGAGGAAGGGCCATTGCCTGTATGAAGCATGTGGGTCTGAATGTGGCTTCCGACCCTTTGATGACCATCTCCTATACCGGGGTGAAGGGCGGCCTTGTGATTGTCGTGGCCGACGACCCCGGTCAGCACAGCTCGCAGAACGAGCAGGACAGCAGGCACTGGACCCGTTTCGGCAAGATCCCCATGCTCGAGCCCGGCAGTTCCCAGGAGTGCAAGGATTTTACGCGGATTGCCTTCGAGATTAGCGAGACCTTCGACACCCCCGTGCTCTTGAGGGGCGAGACCAGGGTGTGCCACTGCGATTCCCTCGTGGATCTGGGCGACAGAGAGGAGCCATCCAGACAGAAAGGCCTCTCTCAGAAAGAGACGCCCAAACACGTGATGGTCCCCATGTATGCCAGGGTCAGGCGGGTCTTCGTTGAAGAGCGCACAGGACGCATGTCCGAATACGCTGATACCTTGTTCCCTTACAACCTGATGGAGATCAACGACCCCGAGATCGGTTTCATCTCTTCGGGCATTTCCTCTCTTTATACGCGAGAACTGTTTCCCCACGGTTCATTTCTGAAGCTCGGCATGGTCTGGCCCCTGCCGTGGAAGATGATTGATGCGTTTTTCACGAGGGTAAAAAAGGTGATCGTCGTCGAGGAGCTCGACCCTTTCCTTGAGACGGAGATCAGGGCCAGGGGCTACAACGTAAGTCACGGCAAAGATCTCATCCCGGCGATAGGCGAGCTGTCGCCCGCGGTCATCGAACAGGCCCTCTCCGAGACGGTGACCGGAAAGCGTTATAAGGCCCCCAAGGTGCGCATCGCGCCTGAAGATCTGCCCAAGAGACCTCCCAACCTCTGTGCCGGCTGCTCCCACAGGCCCCTTTTCTATGCCCTGAAAAAACTCGGTCTTTTCGTCTTTGGCGACATAGGCTGCTATGCCCTCGCCGCAGCGCCGCCCCTTTCCGCCATGCACGCCTCCACGTGTATGGGCGCGGGTATAGGCGGGGCCTTCGGCGCCGGAAAAGTCTTGGGGAAGGAAGGATTGGGGAAGGTCTGCGCCGTCCTCGGTGACTCCACGTTTCTCCACAGCGGCATCACCCCGCTCATGGACGCGGCATACAACAAAGGATATTCCACCACAATCATCCTCGATAACGGGATTACGGCGATGACGGGGCAGCAGGAGACCGCGGGGACCGGATACACCATACGGGGTGAGGCCACGGGGAAAGTCGATTACGAGCAGTTGGCACGAGCCGTCGGGATCACACATGTGCGGAAGGTAGACCCTTACAACGTGAAGGAGACAATGGCCGTGATCAAGGAAGAGGTGGAAAGGGACGCCGCCTCCGTCATCATCACCGAAAACAGCCCCTGCATGTTGCTCCGCAGGGCAAACCCGCTGGCGAAGTTCAAGAACCCGTTCTACGTCATCGACACCGACCTGTGCAGGGGCTGCAAGGCATGTCTCGAAATCAACTGCCCCGCGATAAGCTGGCGGGCCGGGGACGGCCTGACAAAGGATGGCCACAAGAGGAAGGGGACCGTGTTCATTAACAAAGACCAGTGCGTCGGCTGTGCTATCTGCGGCCAGGTATGCAAATTCGACTCCGTCGTGCCGGGCGCGAAGTAGCGAAGGAGAGAGTGATTGGCAATACCTGCCAAACCTGAATATACCCGTCTGGTGCCTGCGGTCGATCAGGCCTCAAGGATACTCCTCTATTTGTCAAGAAACGCTTCGGCGAGTGCGAACCTCACCGATATCTGCGAGAGCGTCGGCATCTACAAGAGCAAAGGGTACTCGATCCTCAATACGATGGAAAAATTCGGCTTTGTGCTGAAAGACCCGATGACAAAGACATATTCTCTGGGGCTCGGCCTCATCTCTCTGTCGAGGAAAGTCCTAGACGATCTCAATGACAACAAGGTGGTGGCCCCCCTTCTGGAGACGCTCGCCGGGAGAACCCGCAGCACGGCCCTCTACTGTACCCTCAGCGATGAAAACATCTTTGTCGTGGCGAAGCACGAAGAAGAACGGCGCGTCAGCGTCACCATCCGCGTCGGCTACCGCTTTCATATGACCCACGGGGCCAACGGAAAGGCCATTGTCTCCTTCATGGAAGGGGATGAGCGAGAAAGGCTACTGAAACAGAAAAAGCTCTTTTTCCACGGCGATGCGTCAAAGTTCGATCGCACCCGGTTGGATGCCGAGCTTGCGCGATGCCGGGAGACGGGTTATGCCTTCGATATGGGCGAGCTCAACCCCGGCATTAACGTGATCGCCTCCCCTGTTTTTGACGTGCATGAAAGGATCAAGGGGTGCATGTTCATCATGGGGACGTTTTCTGAGTCGCTCGTGGAGGAGTATGGCGCCGTGGTAGCCGAGAGCGCCCGGCGCTTTTCCTCCATGCTGGGGTCGAGAGCGCAACAATAGTCGTAACTGTTCTTTTTGTGGGAACCCTCTGCCGTCAAGTTACTTTCGTAACAGCTTATGGAAGATCTCGATCAGGCTGCCGCCTGGAAAAGGGGCCGGCACAAAAGAGAGAACGAAAATAAAAAGCATCACCACGGCCAGGACCCTCCGCCTCTTATCCAGAGGGGTGACGCTGTCGACGGGCGGAGGATGGTGTATGCCGAACACCGAAAGCAGTATCGTAAGGACCAGCCACCCGGCGCTGTAGAAAATCGCAAGGACCAATAGGAGAGGGATGAGTACCCGGTACACCCATACACTCCTCGTGCCGAGGACCGCATAGGCTATGTGCCCCCCATCGAGCTGGCCGATGGGCATCAGGTTCAGGGCGGTCACGAACAGTCCGACCCACGCAGCGTATGCGACAGGATGGAGCACCAGCTCATAATTGGGTGGGAGGTGTCTGACGATGACCCATTCCAGGGCCTTGAAAAGCAAGGGGTCGCCGAGCTGTATAAGCCCGGCGCTGGCGCCGCCCATCTTTACGGCCAGAGACAGGTTTATGCCGATACATGCAAAGACGAACGCAACGACGAAGCCGCACAACGGACCACTCGCGCCTATGTCGAAGAGCGACCGGTTGTCGTAGATCACCCCTCTCATCTTGATCACCGCCCCGAACGTTCCGAAGGGGAAGTAGGGGAAAGGGATGAAATAGGGCAGCGTGGAAGGCACACCGTATCGCCTGCTCGTGAGGTAGTGGCCCGTCTCGTGAGCCACGAGTATCGTCATGATCGCAAGGCTGTATAATAGCCCTCCCACCCAAATGGTAGAGAGGACCGTGAGTATAAACATGAGGATATGCAGGAACGTTCGTCTAAACACTTACACCTCTAAAAGACCTGTCTCGAAGCTGGTGCGGTCATGCCTGGTGCCCTTTTTCACCTTAGCGTCGAAATGCGCGAGCATGTCAAGAAAAGAGAGGAGGTCTTCCCTCGTATATTTCCGGCTTGCCCTGAAGAGATTATAGGCATAGAAGGGCTTCTGGAAGGCCAGGAAGTGTCTCTTTTCCAGCGGCCCGGCATCGAGGTCTTCCTTCAATCTCCCGAAGGCCTTCGAGAATGCGCGAAAGTCAGGCATCCCGTTGAAGAGCCCTTCCCTGTCCTTCGCCTGGAGCAGGAGTCCCATATAGCGCGTCATGAAGCCGTGTATGGCAAGAATATTCGTGCCCTGACCCAGAAGGGTCTCAAGGATCCCCAGTATTTCTTTCTTGTTCCTCCGCGCCATCGCGTCGGAAAGGGCGATGAGGTCCTCCTCGTGCTGCTCCTCCGTCACCACAGCCGCGACGTCCTTGGCCTCAATGACCTCCTTGTCTCCCACGTAACTGATCAGCTTTGCCAATTCCCCTTCCATGAGGGCCTCGTCGCGTATGCGCTCCTTCAAAAGGGCAAAGGCCTTGTCGGACATCTTCTTGCCGTCCGCCCTTACCGCCGCCCGGACGCGCTCTTTGATCCGCTTCTCCCTTTCCTGCTCCAGGTCTACCCTGACCGCACCAAGAGACGGCGGAAGACCGGGATCGTCGGACGTGGAATAAATGATAACCCCTGCCCGCACCGAAACCACCCGCAAGCTTGCCTCGATCTGGCGGATCACCTCTTTTGAAGGGTCGAGCAGCGCAAGAACAAGGTTTTCTTCGATAAACAGGGCGGAAGCCTTTTCCGTCACCGCCTGCCTGATTGCCGGCCCTGTCAGGGTGACGATCCGGGGCTCCCGCAACCACCTCAAAGCGAGGAGATTGACGTCCTCGAAGAAATTCTCTTTTGATCCGATAGTAAAAACGATCTGCCCCATGCGTTATAATACTTTGAAACACGCCCATTTTCAACTAGTCGGCCTCACCGTGCGCATTTTTAGGGAAGCGATCGGTTTTCATCTTTCACGGGATAAGATCATGGGTCAAGATAATGATGCATGAGCAGGACCACGAAAGTAATGGAATTTTTCATCGAAGTTTGGTATTTTACTTACACGGGACGTAGCTCAGCATGGTAGAGCACAGCGTTCGGGACGCTGGGGCCGCTGGTTCAAGTCCAGTCGTCCCGATTTTTCGTTTCTTTCCCGAGTCTTCCTGCGATATAGTGCGGTGAGTTGTGAAAACCACGAACAAACGCGTAAGGCTTGACACGAAAGGCGCCGGCGACATGATCGACATCACCCGGGATGTGGCCGAAGCGCTGCAGGCGTCCGGACTGCGGACGGGGAGCGTGCTGGTTTTTGTGGTCGGGTCCACGGCGGCCATCACCACCTTCGAGTACGAGCCCGGCCTCATCGCCGACATGAAGGAATTCTATCAGCAGATCGCACCGTCAGGCAAACACTACTACCACGACGACACCTGGGGTGACGCTAACGGTTTTAGTCATATCAGAGCCTCCTTTACCGGCCCCTCACTGACTATCCCCTTCGAGGAAGGCAGGCTGCTTCTAGGCACCTGGCAGCAGGTCGTGCTGGCCGAGTTCGACAATCGGCCGCGGCACAGAGAGGTGATAATCCAGATCACGGGGGAGTAGGTTTTATACCGCCGCGAGAAAAAACAATCAGGAAAAGACGACCCCGGCGAAGCTCACCGACGACGCCCCGTCGGTCCATTGATCATAGCCTACGACTTCTCCCTCGCAGGGACCGAGTATAGAGAGAAGGAAATAGATGGGCGCGAGCCCGCAGATCCTTCTCCTGTCGTCTTCGCCGCGCACAGCTTCAAAGAAGCCTGCTGCGTCCACCCGCGCCACTGTCTTAAGAAGGGCGCCGTCTTTTTCCTTCGATTCTTCCATCACGGAAGCATCGAGCGGTGGGGGATCCCCGAATTGTGCGCCGATATGCGCGAGGTCCGCGCCAGCTATAACAACGCACGGCCCTTCGTGCGCCTTGAGTATTTCCTTCAGCCTTCCGGCCAGCTCGGCCGCCTCTCCAAGACCCGGAGACCTGCCCGCCTCCATATACTCGTGGAGGGAACCGGTAAGGATAGAAAGCACCTCAAATTTATCATGCCCCAGAACGGACTGGATGATGGGCAATTGCAGCTCGATCGAATGCTCGTTCCGGTGGGGCCACTCATCCACATAGGTCCCGAGCAGCACATCCTCTCTCACAAGCCTCCCCACAACGGAGGCGCCCTTCACTGTGCCTAACGGTGTCTTCAGGTCCCTCAGCGCAATGTTCCACACTTTTGGCACCGGTTTGTGGCAGGTGCCGAAGATGACAAACAGCGTATTTTCTTCCACGGGAAGAAACTTATACGCCCGGCAGTACACGTCCGCACCCCGCGCGTAATCGATATGGGGGGCAATGATCCCCTTGACGTGGTCCCATCCGGCCGGCTCCTGCCCCTGCCCGAGCATCCCCTCCATGAAAGCGCGCAGCCCCGCCTCATCGCCGGGATAACTCCTGCCCGCCAGAAATGACGTCCGGCAGGGCAAACCCATGTACGCGTCCTTGAGCGCACGCACTTGCCCCTCGTACCTGTCGTTCTGAAGGAGAAACTGCGCGTCCATCGCTTCGATCACCGAGACGATGCGGTCAACGGGCAGGAGAACGCCACCGGCGGCCTTCATGTACGCCTCCTGCATATCGAGCACCGTTCTTTTCCCGTTCATCAGGGAGATGAGGAACAGGACGTCCCTCGAGACGATGAGCGACTCACCCACAAGCCCTTCCGGGTCCCGGATGAGAAACATCTCCATGCCGTTGTGCTTCGTGGGGACGACATCGACCCACCTCGCCTTTACCCGCTCCGTGTTTTCCATCCCTATTTATATCATAACCCGGCAAAAACGGAAACCCCCTGCACTGCATGACCCATATTGAAGCTTGCGGTCGGGGAGTGTTTATGTTACCGTGTGAGGGCCGCAACATGAGGCCTAACCTCTATGGCGAAGGGACCTCCCCGCATAAGCGGAGGCGAGGAACGAAGGGCTGAAGTGAGAAAAACCCCGATCGATATCAATGCCGACTTCGCGCGTGCCCTCGACCTCATGGAGCACTCGAACCGCCATGTATTCATCACCGGGAAGGCAGGCACGGGGAAGTCGACGCTCCTCGACCTCTTTCGAAATACCACCCGCAAGGAGGTTGCGGTACTCGCGCCCACAGGTGTGGCCGCGCTCAACGTGCAAGGTCAGACCATCCATTCTTTCTTCAATTTCAAGCCGAGCGTCACCCCGGACAAGATCAGGAAGGTACCGGGTGGCGATATCTACAGGGAGTTCGACACGATCATCATTGATGAGGTCTCCATGGTGCGCGCCGATCTCCTCGATTGCGTCGAGAAATTTCTGCGTCTGAACGGCCCTCACCGCAACCGGTGGTTCGGGGGCGTGCAGATGATTTTCATCGGCGACCTCTATCAGCTCCCTCCGGTGGTTACCACAGCCGAGAGGGAGATTTTCACGCATCGGTATGAAACGCCCTACTTCTTCTCGGCGCAGGTTTTTAAGGAACCGACATATGACATGGATCTGATCGAGCTGGAGAAGGTCTATCGCCAGACAGAGCCTGAATTTATCGCCCTCCTCAATACCATTCGCAACAGGTCCTGCACCGACGCCGACATCGAGAGATTGAACGAGCGACACCACCCCGGATTTGTCCCTCCTGACGATGCCTTTTGTGTCACCCTCACGAGCACCAACGCCCTTGCGGCGACCCGCAACGCCGAGAGGCTCGAGTCCCTTTCCGGGCCCGTCCGGCAGTATGCATGCACTATCACCGGGGTATTCGACCGGTCCTCCCTACCTGCAGAGGAAACCCTGAATCTCAAACCAGGCGCCCAGGTGATGCTCGTCAACAACGACAAGGCCGGCCGGTGGGTGAACGGGACAATAGGCATGGTCTCAAGCATCAAGAAGCCACGGGGTGAGGACGACCCGGTGCCGGTCACACTTCCCGACGGCGCGCTTGTCGAAGTGTCGCCCTACACGTGGGAGATCTTCGAATATCAGTACGACAAGACCACGAAACGCATTTCCGCCAGAAAAACGGGGACCTTTACCCAGTATCCGATCCGCCTTGCCTGGGCGGTCACTATCCACAAGAGCCAGGGCAAGACATTCGACAGGGTCGTCATCGACATAGGCCGCGGCGCGTTTGCCCATGGCCAGGTCTATGTGGCGCTCAGCCGCTGCACCGGGCTGGCCGGCATCACCCTCATCCAAAAGATTACGAAGGCCCATATCCGCGCCGATTGGCGGGTAGCAGATTTCCTCACGAGGTTCCAATACAGAAAGGCCGATGAGAGGATGGGCATTGACGAGAAGCGCAGGGTCATTGAAGATGCCATGAGGCGCGGACTTAACCTCGAAATCCTCTACCTCAGACCCGACGACACGAAGTCGCGCCGCACCGTACGTCCGATCTCCATAGAGGAGATGGAATACAGGGGGAAGGTCTTCGAAGGGCTCAGGGCTTATTGCTGTCTCCGAAAGGGCGAACGCAATTTTAGGATCGACCGGATACTGGAGATAGCTTACGACGTCGGAGGAGCATGAGAGTTGCCCATTACTTGCCTGTGCCACCCATGCTTTTTCGCCCGGTCAGCCCTTTTTGCCAGGGCGCTTCCGCCCCCAACTTCCGCTGCTCATACGCTCTTACTGAGCCGTTGAATCAAGTCGTGGAGCACCTTTTCCCGCTTTTCCAGGGCCTCCCTGAAATCCCGCCTTTCTGTGCGATGGATCTCAATCTCAAGGTGAGCGGCGTAGTTATCAATTACGCTGCGGAGCACTTTCGCCTCTTCGTCATTCATTTCCAGTTGAGCCACGGCGCCCCTCCTCTCCAGAATTTAATCCTTATACACAAAATATAACCGCCAAACGAGATCTTGCAAGGCCCCCTTGCCGGGCTGTCCGGCTCCCGGACATCCGACCCGCCCGTTCCGGTTGCGCACGACCGGAAAGCCGCGCTGAAATGAGAGGCTGAAGAGATCCGCCCTTTTATCGCAGCGGGTGCAAGCCCTGAAGGCCCGTCCGGATGAACATGATCGCAATACTCGCGAGGAGCAGGACAAATACCTTCGATATCGCCTCTACCCACCTGCGGCTGACAAACCGGAGAATAGTGAGTGAATATTTGAAGATCATTCCCGCAATAAGCAGGTTGAGCAGCAGGGAGACGAGAACATAAAAAAAGCCGAAAGAATTGAATATGATGAGGGATGTCGTGAGCACCGCCGGGCCCGCGAGAAGAGGTACACCGAGGGGCACGACTGCAAAAAGGTCTTCCTGCCCGGCCAGGTCGTCCCGGCCGCCGCCCACCAGATCCCTCGTTGAGATAATAAAGAGAATGACGCCTCCCGCAATCAGGAAATCGTAAATCGATATATTCAGATAGAGGAGTACCTTATTGCCGAAGATAATAAAGGCAAGGGTGACAAGAAAAGCGGTGATTATGGAATCGCGGAGTACCCTGTGTCGTTTTGCCTTATCGAGTTTTATGGAAAAACGGGCATAGAGAGGGAGAACACCCAGGGCATCGAGGGCAAAAAACAGGGGGATAAAGGACTTCAGGAAACTTTCCCACATGCGCTGTGACTCCCGGGCCCCAAAAACGTGTGCCGGCTATATCGCTGATTGCCCCTTCTCCCTGATCACCACCTTATTCTCCGATAGCGATACCGACTCGATCTCCGCTTCAAGCACCTTCTGTTCACCGAAGATCGTCTCGAACCTCAGTCCGTCGGCTTCCTCCTCTATCAGGTAGACGTCCCTGAGGAGCAGGATCTCTTCGTCCTTTTCCCTCTTGAATACCTTTACTTCACACATCTGCCTGTCTCCTTCTCTATCATGTCGACCAGAAGGCCGACCATTTGGGGGATCGAGTACTCACCCTTGCCTACCACAACCACATTTTCCTGTGTAACGGGAAGCACGTATTTAGTCGCGGCCGATTCGGTTATTGCCTGCGCCATCCGCGGGGTCAACTCCCCCAGCATGGAATTGGCCATGAGGACGTTCATGGTGCCGATGATAATATCCGCCTTCCTGACGGTCACGGCAATCGCATTCTCTCCCGAAGCCCCTCTGTTGGCCCTTGCCTTCATCATGCTCTGGGTAGCCGCGGAGTTCGTCCCAAGGGCGATCACCTCTATGTCTTCCTTCAACCGCTCCTTAAGCTTTGCGATAATGATACTTCCGATCTTCCCGCCCTGGCCGTCTACCACGCATATTAGCATCATAATAGTATATAGGTTCCGAGTCTGCTTGCAAACCCCTATCTTGCCGCAGATGCCGTGTGTGAAAACCTTTATCGCCCACGGGACGGATGACCCGTCTTCATTTAAGCGCGCACGCCTTCGTCTGCAAGGGGACATGCCGGACAATCGGGCCTCTTTTTACAATGCCGCTGGCAAAGACATACAAGAAGCGCGTGAAATTCGTTGAACATATACGTATCCCACGGAAGATTGTCCGTAAAGAACTTCTGGACGTCATGATAATCGTCGCCGTCATAGAGGCCGTGATTCTTCAGGAACCGCTTCGTATAGGCGTCGACCACAAAAACAGGGCGATTGAGCGCGTAGAGCAGTATGCTATCCGCGGTCTCGGGGCCCACCCCCTTTACCGACAGCAATTGATCCCGAAGCTGCCATGTCGGCGCTTGCTGCATATGCTCGATAGATGCGCCGTACCGGACGTGGACGTCCGTGATGAGTGCTTTCAGGCGCTTCGATTTCACCCGGTAGAATCCCGCGGGCCGGATGACATCGGCGAGGCGATCCTCCTCTATCAGGTGAAGGGCGTCCATGTCCAGAAGGTCCTTCGCTTTCATGTTCTCGATCGCCTTTTCCACGTTTCGCCACGACGTATTTTGCGTGAGGACGGCCCCTACCATGATCTCTAGAGGGGAGTCACCGGGCCACCAGTGACGCTGCCCGAATGCGGTAAGGAGTTTCTCGAATATCTCTCGCAGTCGCTTTCTCATTTTTGGCGTTTGTCGGATAATCGATCTGATGCATTGTTTTACAACAACCGGCGCACCCGGGTGCGGCCGTTGCATCTGTTAGGCTACCATAAGGGAAGCGCATTGTGAAGTCTTCTACTAATAGGTCCTACAGACTTATAGCACCTATTATTAACCTAATTATTAAGCTTGCACCGCGAGTCCGAATATGAGAGTCTAAATGGTCGGAATTGCTTAGTCGGGAGGTCCAAGTGAGCGTCATCTCCGTCAAATCCATCAGGACCCATCTGCTTCTGCTCGTTTTGGTATCCGTCTTACCCGCTCTCGGGTTTATCCTCTACTCCGGGATGGAACTCCGAAACCTGGTTTTCCTCTGCTCTGCCATGGGTCTCGCGATGGTGTCGGCGTGGTTTCTCGGGGGAAGTCTCATCGTGAAAAGACTGAATGCGCTCACGGATGCCTCACGACGACTGGGGCGGGGCGACCTCACGGCGCGCACCGGTCTGGCCCACTGGCGCGATGAGCTGGGGCAGGTGACAAAAGCTTTTGACACGATGGCGGCAAGACTGGAACAAAGGGAGTCTCGTGCCGCCCTGGCAGAGGAGGCGCTCCGGCATAGCGAGGAAAAATACCGGAACATCTTCGAGCACGCCGTTGAGGGGATATTCCAGAGCACGCCCGAAGGGTACTTCTTGAGCGCAAACCCTGCCTTTGCCCGGATAGCAGGTTACGAATCCCCTCAAGAATTGTTGGCGGCAGTTACCGACATCCCGAACCGCTTGTATGTCGACCCCGAAGACCGCAAGAGGTTCAGGGAACTCATTGAGACAAATGGCTTTGCCGAGCAGTATGAAGCACAGTTTTACCGAAAAGACGGATCCAGGGTCTGGTTTTCCATCAACGCCCGTGTTGTCCGCGACCCTGAGGGGAAGGTCCTTTATTATGAGGGCACAGGCAGTGACATCACCGAGCGTAAGCAGGCGGAGGAGGCGCTGCGCGCGGCCCACCGGCAGGTCCTTGACATCATCGAGTTCCTTCCTGACGCGACCCTGGTCATCGACAACCAGCGGAAAGTGATCGCATGGAATAAGGCTATGGAAAGGATGACGGGCGTCAGAAAGGAAGATATGCTCGGAAAGGGCGACTACGCCTATGCTGTTCCCGTCTGCGGAGAACGCCGGCCGCTCGTTATCGATCTGATATTCCGGAACGACGAAGACATCACGAAATATCTTGAGTCCGTCCGCAAAGAGGGAGACTCGTTCTTCGCAGAAGTCCACACGCCCCCGGGCTCGCCGGGGGCGGGATCATACCTGTCGGTAAAGGCATCCCCGCTCTTTGACGGCGACGGGAATATCATCGGCGCCATCGAATCGATAAGGGACCTCACAGAACTCAAGCGCGCTGAAAAAGAGCTGCGGGAATCGGAAGAACGTTACAGGACTGCGATAGAAAGCTCTAACGACGGTATTGCCATCTTAAAGAACCAAAAACATCTCTATGTCAACAGGAAATACCTTCAGATTTTCGGCTTCAATAGCGCCAAAGAGGTCCTTGGTCGATCGGTGGGTATTACAGTGCACGAGGATGACCGCGAGAGGGTCGTCGAGATCAACAACACACGCAGGCAGCGGAGCGAGGAGGCGCCCGACTCGTATGAGTTCAAGGGCGCGAGGACGAACGGCGACGTGGTGTTCATTGAGGTGTCAGCGACGGAGACCACGTACCGCGGCGAATCGGTGACCCTAGCCTATCTCAGGGATATCACCGGGCGAAAAAGTCTCGAATCCCAGCTCCTCCAGGCCCAGAAGATGGAGGCCATAGGCGCGCTTGCGGCCGGAGTCGCCCACGACTTCAACAATATCCTGACGACGCTCATGGGCTACGGTAACCTCCTGCAGATGAAGATGCATGCGGATGACCCGCTCAGGGTCTATGTGGACCACATACTCGTTTCCACGGGGAAGGCAGCCGGTCTTACTCAAAGTCTTCTCACCTTCGGCAGAAAGCAGGCGATGGAGCTCAAATCCCACTCGGTTAGCACCCTCGTCAAGGATGCTTCGACGCTTTTTCAGCGACTCCTGCCTGAAGACATGGAGGTTGTGATTACCCTCGGTGAGGACGTCATCGTTTTGGCGGATATGACGCAGGTCGGCCAGGTGCTCATGAACCTGGCGACAAACGCGCGCGATGCCATGCCAAATGGAGGGGTCCTTAAAATAGAAACGACGCGCACGCGGATCGACAAAAACTTCATCAGATTCCATGGATACGGTGAGCCCGGGGAGTACGCCCTCATCTCCATGACAGATACCGGCACAGGCATGAACGGGAAGACAAGAGAAAAGATCTTCGAGCCCTTCTTCACAACGAAGGAAGTGGGAAAAGGGACAGGTCTCGGCCTTTCCATTGTGTACGGCATCGTGAAGCAGCACGGCGGGTATATAACCGTTTACAGCGAGGATGGTATAGGCACAACCTTCCGCATATACCTGCCGGTAGTAAGAGCCAGGGCCACGGATACACAACCGGTTCCCTCCGACGTGCCCGGCGGCACCGAGACTATTCTTTTCGCGGAGGACAATGACGACATTCGCAAAATGGCCTCCGATATACTTGGACTGTTGGGATACACCGTGATAGAGGCGACGGACGGAGCAGACGCAGTCGAGAAGTTCAGGACTCATGGGGACAGGATAGATCTCCTCGTTTTCGATGTCGTCATGCCCGTCATGAACGGAAGGGAGGCGTATCAGGAAATCAGGGCCGTGAAAAAGGATATAAAGGTCCTTTTCATGAGCGGATATACCAATGACGTGGTCTTGGAAAAAGGCATCCTCAAAGGCGCAGTGGATTACGTCTCCAAGCCCCTCACGCCTAGGCAGCTCCTCTATAAGGTCAGGGAGGTGCTCAACGCGGACAAGGAACAATACCAGGGGCTAAGGGCGAGCAAAGAGGAAAGCTGAGAAAGAAAAACTGGAAAAAGACAAAGGAAAACTTGTATAATAGGGAGTCGCGCAACTGCCCCAAGAGGCTTGAGTCACGAATGCCGACGTAGCTCAGTGGTAGAGCAAGTGATTCGTAATCACTAGGTCCGGGGTTCAAATCCCCGCGTCGGCTTTAATAATTTCAATAACTTACCGACCATTTTCCCTATCCTCAGTTGTGGTGAGTGTCCCTATAGGTGGCCACTGACCACTCATACCGTCCAGCCTCTTTATCTGTTCCTGCTCGTACTCCTCGGGGGCGATCACGTAATATTTCATCGTTGTCGTGATCGACTCGTGACCCATCCAGTTTTGTAATGTCTTTGGAGGCACCCCCCGAAGGGCACACATCGTGCCGAACGTCCGCCTTAAATCCTTGAGCACCACGTCTTTCAATCCTGCCCTTTCCACGGCCGGAATAAACGACTTTTTGATATCCTTGAAAGGCTTGCCGTTCTTATCGTGAAACAGGTAGTCGCTCCCCTTCCTGGCAAGAAGCCTCTCAAGGACCGCCCTGGCCGTGTCATTCAAAGGCACGTACCGTCTCTTTCCACCCTTGCCGTCTTCCACCTTCAGCTTTTTTCCGTCGACCAGCACGTCTTCACGCTTAAGCTGAAGCAACTCTTCTTTTCTCAAGCCGGTGTGGAGATCGAGAACGACCATATCCTTGAGGTAAAACGCATGTTGCGCCCGGCCGCAAGCCTCTATCAATCTCGCCTGCTCTTCTTCATTAAGGAATCGCGGTCTTGGCTTTTCCTTGCCAAGCTTGATGCCCTTGATCGGGTTTTTCAGCAGAAATCCCCAATCAACGCCCTTCGTGCACATCCCCTTGAGTACGATCACTTCCCGGTTTACCATGCAGACGCCCACTTGATGAAGACGCTCGCTTTGGTAGCTTTCTGCCTTGTACAGCGTCATCTCGTCAAGGTAGATATCGCCGAAATGCCTGACGAGCTTCCCCGCGATGCTCTCGTATTGCTGATAGGTCATTTTTCTTTTCTTGGAGGCGTGTTTCTTGAGGTATTCACCCGTAACGAAATCAGGGAATTTTATCCTCTTCGGAAATTGATTCGGGAACATCTTCCTTTCTTGAATTTCCCCCGCCAGCTTTCGCTGATACTGCTCTGCTACTTTTTTCGAGGTATGCTTTTCAGGGTAAAGTTTTCTATGGCCGGTTTCGTCTCTGAGGCGGACATAATAAACCTTGCATTTTAGCGACGCGCTCCATTTTTCCACGATCATCGCGCCACCAGCCCTTTCGTTTCCAGTTCCGCCACATAGCTTTCGGGGAACCGAACGAGACGCCCGAGCTTTACGGGCTTGAGCCTCTTTTCCATCACCCACACCCGCAGGGTCGTCACCGGCACCTGCCACCTTTCCGACAAGTCCTTGTAGCACAACAGCCTACTTGCCACGGATGCACCCCCTACCTTCTGCAACCTTACTTTATGGCGTAGCCTCTCCCTTACCCTCGTCCTCTTCCATGGCGTTCTTTATCATATGCGCCACTGCATTCAAGGAAGGGAACGTGTGCCTCAACCTCTCCCTGAATTCCTCCCCGCCCATCTTTTCCACAACTTCGTCAAGCTGTTCGTCGCTCGGTAGGCCCCCCTTTTTGAACACCTCGATGTACGCCTTCAGCATAAAGTTGACGAATTCGGATACCGATACCTTTCTTGGAAGGTCTTCCAAGCCGTCGTACACGTCGCTATCAATCGTCAGTGTAAGCTTCTTCTTCATCTTCCACCCCCTCTATATAGAATACGTGTGACACGTGGTAATGGTACAGTGAGACGGCATATTTTGTCAAGATATTTTTTTCCATTGATTCGATCTATCAGTTAGCCGGCGAAGTGTTCGGGGTGTTCTCTCAAAGTGTCACAGGTCTTTTGGGGCAAGGCCCGTATGTTTGGCGATCCGGGCGAGCATCTTCGGGCCTATCTCTTCTCCGTCATGAAATGCAAAGACGTAGTCAGGCCAACCGGGACGGGTCAGGACACGATGAGAAGTGCCGTGCTGCCGCTTGATGGTCCAACCGATGTGGAGCAAGGCAGCAAGCACATGCTGTGCTCGTGTTGAGGGCCACCGGCTCATGCTGAGATTGCGAAAACTTCCTTAAGCTCCGGGATTTCTTCCTCATGCTCAAGCCTGTCCGCCATGACCCGCAGGGCCAAGGCTTCGGCCTTTGCAATAGCCTGGTTCCGGGTAGCTCCATAGACCATGACACCGGGTAGCTCCGGGATTTCCGCGATCCAGCGGCCGTCCTCTTCTCTTTCGATTTCAATCTTCATATATCACCTTCTGTATATCATAGTCCACTCAATGGGATTTTCTCAAGCCCGTTCTCTCTCTCATGGAGCACCAGCGGAATAGAGGTCAGGTGGATTGATGGGTTAGGCATAATAACTATAGTCCTTCGAAAATCCTAATTCATGTCAAATGTGTAAGACGCCCCTTATTTTGCTTTTAGCCAATTCCACTGTTGAGAAATAGGGTCTTTCTTTGCATCTCCATAACCTACAAAGATACCAAGGTTATCTTCGATTACGCCGTCACGCTTCAGGCCTAATGACAAAGTCAGTATGGAATCTCCGACAACCCAAACAAGTAGTTCAGATATACGAAATTCAAGCGGGTCATTCTTGGAATATTCTGTTTTGTCGGACGGTTTTCCATATTGGGCAACTAAGTCGCTTTTAATCTGCGTGTATTTTTTTTCAATAATGTCATCCTCTGGTAATTCTTTAAAGAACTGAACAACGACTCTAACCAGTTTATCTCTGCTGAATAAGCCTCCCTTAAAAAAATAACAGACAATTGCCGCGGGTGCACCATAGATGGAATCAATGAATCCAATTGCATTCTGTGTTGGATGTGACGGTATAGACTGCTTATCTCGAAAAATTATTCGAGTCCCCTCTTTCCCAATACCCCATTTAATCTTTCTTAATAAATCTATCACTTTATCCCCTTTAGATTTCCTGTCTCCTGAAAATAAAAATGGCACTCTGCAAAAAAAACAACCAATTGCCGAAATTAACAATTTTCCCAGGTCAGCACCAGACCATGAAATGTTTGGCGCAAATCATCTGGTAATGCAATATGAGTGTAAGGGTTGAGAAATAATTTCATTTCGTAAGAGATTTCCTTCGAGTTGTTCTTAACCAAAAAGATTCCCACACCTCCCAGGTTCTGGTATTTGGAACTGCTAAAACAACCAGCTTTGTATGTAGTACCATCAGCTTCGTATGTGCCACATAAGGCTTGCCTGGCATGTATGCATTTCAGGTGAACAAAAAGATCGTCAACTACTACTAAAAGGTTAGGTTTATCGGGTGAAAATTTTTCGTAAGCTTTGTCGACAGCGAATTGTATTCTTTCCCACGAGGCTATTGATCTGAAGTCTCCATTTAGATACTTAGGCTGTTTAGGCCGGCCCGCTTTTAGTTCCGCGCCCGAACACTGTCCTTCCCAGCCAGGACTCTTGACCTCTACAAATGTGTCCACCTCCAAAGGACCCCGAACTAGAAATTCCCCCTCCTTTGGATGTAGGCCAACAGGTTTCCACCTCACTATATCAAATTGGTTTCTATGAAAGAAGAATGCAACACGCAACTCAGCAATTGCTGAATCCCGTTGACTTGTCGAAGCTGTTAGGTCACTCAAATAGCGCTTGAATTGCCCTTGAACTTCAACAAAGTCGAGCACCTTCTCAATTTCATCAGCCCAAAGTTGGGATGATGGAAATTCATCTTCCCCAGCCCAACAAGCTCTGTCAATAACCGTCGACGTCAATGGGCCAAGAGTTGTTCCTGTTTTGTGTAATCTTGTCTTCATTAAATTTAGCATTGATGCCTAACAACTAAGTATACAGAAGAATTTCTGTATATCACTGGAAATTGCAGAAAAACTTCTGTATATCCCCGCCAGCCTGTCCCACCTTCCCCGTGGCCCCAGACCAGTCGATTCCTTATTGATTACCACACGAACTCCATAATGACAAGCGATAAATGCAGTGAAAAATGGTCGAGACCCTTTCTTCTCTCCGGACTTACGTATCAACTCACGAAGCGACGCTTTCAAATTTCAAGGTGACATGGTCCTTTGCTGACGGAGGGCAGGGAAATCGAATCATGCCCCTCGGCCTCATCGTGGTCATGGCCCGCTCCGTGGTCCCTATTCGGCGGCATCTTGCGTAGATCGTAATGCCTGTACGTCACTGCCCCGACCAAAGGGTTATTGATATACGTCACCTCGTAAGTCTTGCACTCCTCGGGGATATTCAGCCTCTTCAGAATTTCGCCCACGCTCTCCGCTCTGATCTCTTCCGGCCGATATAGCCCTTGAGAGGTAAAGAAGCGCCTGTGGCCCGTTAGCTCTTCTCCTGCGAAATCTTTCCCCATGTACCGGGACATGTAGCTCCCTGGGTTCTCATAGCCTTCCATGGCTTCGATAGAGACAGTCCCATGGCCCCACTCCTCGACCAGTTCCTTTTGGGGTACGTAGGGGAGACCGAAGACGGCAACGTGGTAATGCCAGACCTTTACCCCGTATTTCTCGTATCGCTGCCATTGGATTTGGGGAACACCGATATATTCAAACGCCCCGTGGTGATAGCGGAGTTTCTTGACGAAGTTATGAAAATGGTGATTCGCCTGTTGTATGTCCGTCATGTTTTCCGCGAAAGTAAGGGTTAAGAATTTATCCCTGTTTTTCTCTTTGGAGTGACGGCCCACGTTCGCGTTGATGAGTCTCCTTACTGTTCTCTTTGCCCTGAAGATGTTATCCATTCTCGCCTCTCTTTTCTTCGGTTCCCTGGCCCCTTCGCGTTTTCCCGGTTTTGCGCCTGTTTGAGATTTATGGTACTCGTAGGTTTCCGCGTGGTCGCCGGAGATCACACATTTAGCCGAATAGGTTTTTAAGACCTTTTTCGTCAGTTGTGAGGTATTAATCAAGTTAAGTACGCCGCCCCGCCCCCGTGCTCCTTCCGTCCGCTCGGGAGGCGGGAGCGACGAAAGAGACTCGCATCCCACATTGTCACGGCGCTCCGTCTTTCCAACAATTGCCGTCCCGCTTGCCTGCGGCGATGGCCGGGACCGCTCGCCCCCTTCGAAGCGTCGCTGCTCGCTCGGAATTGTTGAAAAGGCTCCGCTTAGGTGGTTGAGATTTGTTGCGGGATGTTTTAGAATGTACTTGTACATATCGCACCCCGCCCCCGTGACGCCGACCAAGCACCGGGGGCATTTTTTTGGTGTCCCTATAGGTGGCTTTCGCTCACCTACACGGACCCTTCCTCCTGAACGCAGCTATACGCTGCCGAACGGCATTCCTTTGCCGCTCAAGAGGTTAGGACGATATGTATTTATGAGGAAATGCAGTGATTACGCCAAGTTAAAATTCGTAATCACTAGGTCCGGGGTTCAAATCCCCGCGTCGGCTTTTATTATCTTCAGTACTTACCAGTGCTTACAAATCTGACACCCCTCTAAAGACTGTCACCAGACTGTCACCGGCTCGCCTCTCGGCATGTGCTACGAGGACCGGCTTAAGCTCGCGCGGGTGGCTGTGTTTTTCCGGCTATAGAAGACTAATCGAAACGAAACAATTAGGGCGCTCCATGTCTACGGACTTGGGGCGTTTTGTCGTTTGGGAGTTGTGAAGTAAGGCAGGAACAAAAAATGCCACCCGGCGAGTCTTGGCGGGCCTTCCGGGTGGCAAAAAACAGGTGAGGTGTTATGGTCCTCAAGCATGAGTATAGCAACCCGGTCTCTCATATTCAAGTGATCCAGTACAAAATCGATCTGGTCGTGAAGTTCCTTGACCGGCTGGTCCCCGGCAAGCCTGGGGGCGGTCTCCGGGGTGAGATCACGCATTGGTCAAGGGCCAGTATACGGAGGTTCATGCTCATGGTCAAGAATTCCAGTTGCGAATGGGTCGGCCTTATTACGCTCACATATCCCCGTGAGTATATCGCCGATGGGAAAGCCGTGAAGAAGCAGTTGAACAGCTTCCTACAGTACTTGAGACGTCTTAATTGTTCGTACTGCTGGGTTCTGGAGTTCCAGAAAAGGGGCGCTCCCCACTTCCATATTCTCGTGTCGGGTTTTGTTCCCAAGGATGAGGTTGCTACGCGGTGGTTCAAGATCGTCGGGTCCGGGGACGTAAAGCACCTGTGCGCGGGTACGAGGGTCGAGGGGATAGAAGGAGACAAAAACAGGCTGCTCCGGTATCTGTTTTCCTATCTCAAGAAAGCGGATCAAAAGAAGGTGCCTGATGAATATAAAGAGGTCGGCCGCTTTTGGGGATCGACGCGGAAGCTTCTCCGGGAAGTCGGAAAGATCGTCGTCAGATGCAAAGAGTTCGAAGCGCGTAAGGTGCTGCGGATCGTTCGGAAGTACTACGAACGGAAGATCAAGAGTTGGGGCTTCACGTGGAAATGGGCAAGGCAGAGGGGTTTCATTGGCTGGGAGTGCGCGGCTGTGTGGGATCGGCTCCTTACGGAGCAAAATCAAATCTTTAAGGGGGTGCGTCAATGTTATCAGTCTTAGAAGGAACGGTTACGTATGTCGAGGAAAAGAGCATCAAGCGGGACGGCAAGCCGGAAGAGCGTTACCGGACGGTGACGGTGCTGCAGAATCCGGCCGGGTCAAAGCCTGAGTTGCAGGACGTGAAGGTGCTCGGCGGGCTTAAGGTCGAGATGGGTCAGAAAGTGAAATGGCCGGTGAGGTCCATGGCATACCTGAAGAGGGATTTTCAGGGCAATGCTCAGGGCGCGGGCCTGTCGGTCACGGTGATCGAGACAGATCAAGGGAGGTGATCGGCGTGAAAAGGGTGTGGCGGTACATCCTGGGGGCTGCGGGCTTCGGTCTGTTCATGGCCGGGGGCCGGGTCTTCGCGGATGGGTCAACGTGGACGCCTTTGATTTCGTCGTCTACCTTCACGGGGATCACGACGGACGTGGGGTCCGCTGCTGCCGGGATCGTTGGGGTTTGTCTGATCGTGTGCGGTATCGGTATTCTCGTTCACGTACTGGCTCGGTAGTAACGCCTTGTCCGTATGGACTGGCGCAATTCTCGCAAGGGGGTTTAAGCATGAAAAGGGTTTGGATGTATATGGCTATGGCTGTGGGCGGTCTGTTCTGCGCCGGTGGGCGTGTCTTCGCGGATGGATCGGCGGACGTGTGGAGCACGGCGACTTCCGCCGTCACTACCGCGTCCACAAACGTGGTGGCTCTCCTGATCGTGGCGATTGCCATTCCTGTGGCCTTCATGGGCTACAAGTTCGTGAAGATGGCCGTGCGCCGGGCGTAGTCGTTCACTCGGTTTCGTTCCTGGGTCCGGGGGGTGTAGGTGTGGCCTGCTCTCCCCGTTCCCTTATAAGGGGGCCTTACATGAGTATAAGCGATTTGTTCAGTGCTGCAACGGGGGGCCTCACGGGTATTTCGGTCGATCTGTATACGCTTATGATCGGGGCTATAGGCTGCATCCTGATCGTGTGCGGGTGCGGGGTCTTGGTGGGCTTCCTGACGAAAGAGAAGGACATGGGCGCGGATACGGATGATTCCTTTGAGGCTGGTTTTCAGTCATACGCTCGTAAGCGGTATACCTCCGAGTTGAATAAACGGACGTATGCCACGCGGGGGATCGGCAAGAGTTCCGATCTGAAAATGCCGGAGGACCTATAACATGATGACATTCGATGTAACGTGGTTCGGGTACGGGGCGGGCTTCGTCATGTGCGGGTGGATCGCCGGGATGCTCGTCTCTGTGGCGCTTAACGTCCTTGGGCGGATGGGTAAACTTGGGGCCTATGTGCTTGTAGGGGCTCTGCTCGCTATGGGGTCGAGCTCCTACGCGCAAAGCGGGCCTAATGTCGTGTGGGTGTCAACGTCGGTCCCTACGTCTGGTGTGCCTTATACGGTTCAAGTTCAAGTGACGTGTTCGGGCGGTGATAGTTTCGGCTCTATCCTGGGCGGGTATCAGGCGGTCAACTATGCGTGTCCTGGGACGGTGGGCCTCGCTTCGGTTGGCGTCGAGGTTCCCGCTCCTTCCGGGACAACGGTCAATCTGGCCGTGAGTGGTGACGTGGGCCTTGTGGCGGCGTCGATCACGGGGGCCGTGCCGGGGAATACAGTGTCGAGTGGGGTGTGCTTCATCTGCGGAATAGCCACGGTGCTGGCGTTCGCCTGGGCCGCTGGCGGGCGGTGGCTATGACATGGACCTTTGCTCTGCCCTCCGGTGTGGACGCGGGCGGGCTTATCAGTTACTTGATGGGGTATGGTGCGCTCATTCTGCCGCTGGTGGCTGCGGTGGGCGGCTTCTTGCTGCTCGTCAAGGTTCTGAAAAGGATGTGAGACTATGAATTATAACCGATTTCGGCGGTGGGCGTTCTGGCTCGGTATCATTGCGGTGGTGCTCCTGGTGGGCGTCGTTCATACTGCCGGGGTGCGCCTGGGGGTGTTCCGATGAGAAAAGGATCTGTCGTGTTAGTGGTGCTGGCCTTGGTGCTTTGTCTATCTGGCGCGGCTTCCGCTCAAGGGTTGGTTGGCGCGGGCGGCGTGGGCCTCCTGGGGATGGGGCCGGGGTGGTATGTCGGGGCGCAAAGGGTAACGTCGTTCCTGGTGACGCGGGAAGGTATAACCGAAGTGGCAAACGTGGCCTTGTCCACGACTATTCGCGGGGGCCTCGCCGGGGCGGTTATCATGGGGATGATCGCGGCTGAACCGCTTTTCGAGTCGGGCGTGGATTCTATCCGTACTTACATGACGAACATAGGATATACGGTGGCGGGGGGTGCGCTCTATAAGCCGGGTTCGATGCTGAACAACGGTCCTAAGCAATTCATCGCGGGTACTCAGGGCGCGACGGACTACGCGGCGACGTTGGCGCAAGCTACTACGCACTATGGCACGGAAGCGGCGGCGGGGGCGTCGATCTATAACAGTTATTCGGATGCGACTACCGCCGAGGGGACTTGGTACAGTGCGGGGGGCGGGTATAGCGCGGGCCTACGTGAGAATTGGTCAAATGGCGTGGGTACGGTCGAGTGTGCGTGGGGCATGGTGCTTAATCCGTCTACGTTGGCATGGATTTCAACGGTGGGTTGGTGCGGGCCGGTGACAGCCGGTCAATATGTCCAGCCGAACAACTCTTCTCCGCCTCCTGTGGCTGCGACGATCACGGACCTGACGACGAAGATAACCACGGACCTTACAAATTCGACGCCTGCGGCTCTGGCGGCGGCGGATGAGGCGGAAGACATACTACATAAGGGCGTGCCTTTGGCGGCGACTACTCCGACGGCCACGCCTGCGGTGCAAGACGGGACTTCCGCGCCTCCTACAACGGGCACGGTGGTTGATACGACGATTCCCCCTACTCCTACCACGGGTGCGACTACTCCGGGGGCGGAAGCGGTCAACGTGGCGACGGGCAATCTTCCGTCGAGCGGGGCTATTACCTCGGCTCCTCCCGCTGCCGGGACTTCTCAGGCCACTACTCAGGATCAACCGTATACCGATCCGTCTTACTCCGGGTCGTTTACAAGCGTTCCGTGGGCTACGCCTTCGGACTTCGCGGCGCGGTGGTTCACGTTCGCAAGCGGGGTCCAGTCAACGGGCCTCTTTGGTCTGTGGGGTTCCGCGTTCGGTTCGCCTGGGTCCGGGGGCGGATCGTCCTACACTTTCAATGCCGGTTCTCTTGGGACTCATACCTATGACTTCAGTTCATGGGGGTCGACGGTCTTCGGGCTGCTGTCGGGCCTGATTCAAATAACGTGCGGCTTTGTGGCCGTAAAGATTGCTACGGTAAAAGGGGGATGAGATGAAGAAACCGAGACGTAAGCCGTTGTTGGTGTGCGGTCAGTGCAAGTTCTCGCCGGTGTGGGATGAGGGCATGAAGTGTTACAACTCGCCAAACTGCGATATCTGGTGGAGTGATGACGTATCGAGAACGGGGTGTGAGGGCTTCAGGAAGGCGAAGAAAGCAAAGGCGGCGCGGTCATGACGTGGGGCTTCGATTGGCTGCTCTCCTTCATCAACGGTTTTTGGGGGATCATCGTTCAGGTGTTGCAGTGGCTTATACAGGGCGTGATCTATGCGCTTCAAATGGGGTTGTACGTGATATGGGACGGGGTCTTGACGTGCATGTCTACGCTGATCGGGGCGCTTAACCTGGGGAACATTGCCACACAAACGGCGGCGGCGTGGGGGCTGCTCCCCTCTCAGCTGGCGTACCTTATCCAGCAAAGCGGGATAGCAAATGGCCTGGGTATGATCGGGACGGGGATTGCGATACGCATGACTCTTAACCTGATTCCTGCATGGATCACGCGGATATGATCGCAAGGAAAGTGATTGTGATTCGCCGGTCTTCCTGGCCGGATCGGTGCATCGGGTTGGGCCTCTTTGCGGTGGGTTGCCTTGTAGCCCGGTGGGTGGGGCTAAAGGGCTTGCTGCGGTTGGCGTTCCTGGTGCTCGGTCCGGTCTTGGGGCTGGTGCGGGGTATCTTGAGGGGGTGACATGACAAGGTTAAGAATGGGGTGATTGCATGATTACATGCTACACGGGTACTCCTGGGGGCGGCAAGTCGTATGCTGCGGTTCTGCTCATGCTTGACATGCTGAAAAAGGGCCGGGTCATCTACACGAACATGGACGGGTTAGACGATGAGTCTTGCCGGATCGCTCTTGGTCTGGTGGCCGGGTTGGATCGTGAGCAGATCGAAAAACAGGTTCACCATATGAAGCGGGATGAGACCTTACACTTTTGGGACCTGGCGCCTGTCGGCTCGGTCGTTATGATCGATGAGGTCCATAAGCTGTGGTCGTCACGGACCTATGCATCTGAGGCCAATAAGCAGATGGCGGAATGGTGCTCGACGCATCGTCATCAAGGCTATGATGCTGTCTTAATTACGCAAGCTCTGGACAAGCTGGACGGTCATGTGCGCTCGCTGATCGAGTGGACGCATAGGTGTCGAAAGGTAAACTTCATGGGGTCGCTCGTCAAGCGGTCCTATTTGGAGTACGTCTATTCTGAAGATGACGAAAGAAACTGTCTGTCTCGCAAGCGTAAGACCTATAATCCGCTGATCTTCAAGTGTTACAAGTCCTATGCTGCAAAGGACATAAAGGAGAAAGGAATTGGAAAAGCTACTAACATATTCCGTCATCCGATTTTCTATGCTATCCCTTGCGTGTTTATTCTCATGGTCATTATGCTTTTTCGGAGTGGGATTGCTCACGGGGATGTTTTCGGAGCGAAAAAAGCTCAAAAGGTCACTGCGGCGGCGTTCGTCAAGGCGGGTGCTGCTCCAGTCGATCTTAACCAGGGGCAAAGCGGCTATTACTCTGGCGGCAAGTGGGTTGCTCTGCCGGCGAAAATCACTGAAAAGGGGATAGAGTCGGCGGGGTCTGCTGTCGCTCCTGTGGGGGCTGCGGGTGCGCCTGGGGGATCAAAGGGGGTTGCCGGCGGTAGAAGTGTACCACGCGCCTGCTACGGTGGCCGTAGAGGGCGATAAGTGGACTTTCACGGATTACACGGGGCGGGTCGTGGGGTTTGTTCGGTGGGTGCCTGAGAGTAGCGCCGCTCCTCCGGCCTCCCGCGCGGAAGAATGAGCACGGGGGCCGGGGGGCGGCGCTGTGTCTGTGGAGCATGTTGGTAATATTGCTGTCCAGGTGAGCGCCGGATCGGATACTCCGCCGAATGACAAAACGGGGCATTTAGTAAGAAAGAGGTTTTCGTGAATCGGAATTCTGGCAGGGATTCACTGCTTTCTTGATGGCTGGAAGCGAGGGCGGTTGGCTTGCCGCCTATACGGTCTGCCAGGATCGGCATTATGAGCCTCGTTGGCGTTTTCAAGGGGGGGAAACCGAAAAACACTTCCGCATGACACCGATCAGCCTCCCCTGGACCTCGACGTTCTCGGCCCTTTCGTAAATCGGTATCATATAAGGGTTGCAGGGCTGAAGGCGAACCCGGTCCCGTTCGAGATAGAACTTCTTCAGCGTTACCTCCTGTTGTTCTTTAAGCCAGCAGGCAGCTATCTCGCCGTTTTTTACCTCATTGCCGGGCTGCATGATTACGATGTCGCCATCGCCGATAAGTGCATCGACCATCGAATTGCCTCTGACGTGAAGTGCGTAAATGTCTTTCTTGCCCTGGATGATCGAAAGCGGGACGTCCACCCACTCCCTAGCTGTGAGCCGGGTATCGGTATCGGGCACGGGGACGGGATGGCCGGCAACAATCGTACCAAGAACCGGTATCGCCTCGTGCTCCACGTCCTCCGCAGGCAAGGTAATGGACCTCGATTTGTCTTTGTCTCTTCTTATAACGCCATCCCGCTCCAGTCGGTCGAGATGGAATTGAACCGCAGAAAGGCTCTTGATAGCGCAGGCTTTGGCGATCTCCCTCAATGTCGGCGCGTAGCCGTTCTCTTGCCTGTAAGCTTGCAAAAAGGCAAAAATCTTCTCTCGCGTGGCGGTCTTTGGCGGCATTGACAGAACAAATGTATCACATTAATAGACGGAACGTCAAGGGTAAAAATCTATTTCCATAATATTTCTTGATTACATAGTACTAATGTCCTATATAACTCCTCATGAGAATAGCCTGCGTAACTTTCCCCATTTTTACATGCAAGCAGAGGGGCTGAGGGAGCAAAGGCGGTTCCCGGTGGCGATGGGTATGCGTACCGTCCGCCCGCGAAGGTGGTCAAAAAGGGCGATACCTGGCGCTTCTTTGAACAGGGGACGGGCCGGGAGATAGATTATGCTGAGTGGTGTCAAGGAGTGATGCGCAGTCCCTCCCGCCTCCCGCGCGGACGTGAGGAGCACGGGGGCGGGGGTCCGCGCCTTACGCCTGGTAGGGTCTTTCCCTTCTGGAGAATTTTTCCCCTCAAAAAGAAGGGGGGAAATCTTCGCGTTTTCTCGCGGCAGCGATGATACAATTTCCGTGACGGCCATGGCGCGGAAATTGGCAAGCTATCCCGATAGAGGATGGGGCCGGGCGCATCGGTCGTCCTTTGGGCTTGTTAATTAACACATATCTCAACGCCTTGTGTGCCTCAGTTCAGTTTTCCGATTAAGATGCTGGCATCCTTCAATATTATGCGCCGTCGCACGTGCTTTGTTTTATCAACCTCGTAAAGAACCTCCCAACCATCATAACGTCTGGACGGGACTTTCTCGGGGCGTGACCAGCGGAGTTGATAGCCTTTGCGCTTCCATTCTTGATCGAAGCCCGATTTTTCAAGCCAACTTGAATCAACCAGTTTATCCTCCTCTTTATATTCAAGATAGTCTTTTAGGTCTTTCGCAATTCCATATATGAATCCAAGCCATTCTATCATCAAGAGTCTCCCTTTAATTGTGTCGCCTCGGGGATTGACAACTTAATCCCTCTCACCAGCACATGCCCAGTACCTTCTGTATCTTCGGGCCTCGTTGAAAGTGTAATCGAGACGAAAGCGTCTCCACTTTTGTTCGTTTGCCAATGCCTAAATGAGTCTCTCATTTCTCGGATCGTTTCATTTTTTATCAGAAGTACCGGCAACCAGGCGTCTTCAGTCCGCGTAGGCAAGTACCCGAGGACAACATTACCACCGTCATCCTTCGCATATTCTGCGCCACAGCCTTTGATCTGCAAAACCACATGGGTTCCGTCCTGTATATCTATGTCCTCGCCAATTCTGCTGCCGCTTATTAACAACTCGTGCGTTTCCTGAATGCTTCCGTCGGGTTGATCTATGGACAATCTGTATGATACGCTGTTCACGATGAAATGCATGTGCCCCTGAGTTAGCCAAGTCTCCATCATTTTCACCATAACAGCTAAGCACCTCCGTTCGTGTTGTTACGCGGCTTGCTCGCGTCCGTGCAAGTTCAAGAAAGATGTGGGAACCTGCTTATTGCTCCTTATTATTGCCTTTTACCTCCGATCTTATTAAGCATTTCTGTAAGCTGCTTGTTCGTTTCCTCAAGGCTGGCCTGGAACGCTCTTTGCTCTGCCTCCGTCGGCAGAGTTCCATATAAGGAAAAAGCGCACGCGTTCTTTGCATTCATTCGGACAACAATTGAAAAGTTGCGGAGGCCGAGGATAATTGAGATGTCTTTGGCGTTGCCGTGAAGAATTGCTGAGACTTCCTTTCCAAAGACCCATGCCTGTATATCACCGATGTCCTTGAATTGCTGGCGTGATAGCATATATTTGGAGATACCGCGCGCCCTTTGAGTGCCTTCGTCCCAAATTTGGGAATTAGTAGGCGACGAGGCTTCGTAACCCGTCGCTTGATAGAGTAAAGAATCCGCGAGAAGGGATGCCAATTGTTTATCACCGCAATAAGAAAAAACAGCGTCAAAGTAGATGCACAATTGTAAATCAAAAATGCAAAGGGCGAGGAGGTCTTTCTGGTTTGAATAGGATGTTTTGGTGAAGGTAGTAAACAGACGGGCCAAGAGATTTGTGCGAACGGTCCGGGGCAGAAGTTCTGCCCCTGTCTGCGCGTAGCCATATAATTCGTCTCCAAGGACAGGAAGAACATTTACTAAAGGCGTAATCTTTGCGTCGAGCGGTTGGTAGTGGTTAAGAAGGTATTCGAAGGCTCGGTTGCCGGGCCGAATCTGATTGTTGGTGGTCATAAATTTGTTTCCTACGCATTCCTACTGAAAACCCCACGGTGTAAATCCTGATCGAATTGCGAGGGCCAAGTATTCCCTGAATGTAATTCGTAGACTTTTTCTATGCCTGTCCTTTTACAGCGAACAGTTACCTTTCCGGCTTGTGGGTCGTAAACGATCCCTGTAGGCTGATCTCTTTGCTGGGTCAATTCAAAGTCATCCGGTGTGAACCCGGAACCGGTGAAGCATGAACGGTAATCGTCAATCTGGTTTTGTTCGAGAAATTCATTTGGAGCTGGCATTGACTTGCCTCCTGATTTTGCGTCACCGTCAGTGATGAGATGTCACTTCTTCCGGTCCTGAATAATGAAGATGACGGCAAAAATGATGAGACCCAAAGCAAGCGTCGAAAAGAATGCGATCTGTGCTCCTGTCATTCTTCGTCCTCCTTGTCTTTCGGAACAATAAAGTAAGCCAATACGAGGGATAAGAGGGCAGACGCCGCAATAACAAAACCTGTAAAGGGGGTAAGCTTCCCGGCGACAAATACCGCAACTGTCCCGGCGGTGGCTATGAACTTGCCCATGTCGGCAACTGCGCCTCCGATTACCTCTCTCCGCTTGCGGTTCACAGGGACAGTATAGAACATCCAGGGGGACCAATCAAGAATTTAAGAAGCCTCCATTACAGAAATCTTTTCCCCTCACGGAGTGTCCGGGGGAAAAAGTTCTACGCTGTTTCGCTGGCAAGGGTACTATAGAATCCATGTTCATTCGTCGTGTAATGGCGCGGATTTTAGAAGATTCTCTACGGAGTGAAAAAAAGAGTTGACAATGACAATAGAACATATGTACTGTTATGGAACAGACGTGGGGAAGGGTGGGTAGAATAGGAGAACAGGAGAAACAGCGGCATTGGTGTTAGCACAAAGCATAGTATGGTGTGCAGAGTGTGGCGAGGAAGCTGAGCCGACAACATAAGTAAAGAGGACTTATGTACTATTTCACCGTGGAAGAGAGCTTGAGAAAATACAGGCCGGAGAGGGTCCGGTACAGCGATGTTGCCCACGGACGCATTGACAGACCTGAATATTCTTCGTATCCTTGTCGAAAAACGACAGGGGGCAAAGATGGCGGGTCACATAAGGGCAAAGGGGAAATGTCCAGTGTGCGGTAAGGCTTTTATTGAGATTCAAAAATTAGGGTTCATGTGTCTGGAACATCAGACGGTTCCGAAACGCTTGTACATTGATTTGCCTTGGCAAGGGCAAAGGATCAGGGTCTTTTCCGATAAGACCGGCCAGGTGCTTGACTCATACGATAGGGCCGACAAACTGAGCGACAGAATAGGGGAAGAACTCGAAAACCATGCCTTTGATCCTTCCCACTATATCACGGCTGAAGCCTCGAAGTTTTGGAGCAAGAACCTTCTGCAGCGGTTCCTTGAGGATAAAAGCAAGGTCGTTGCCCCTTCCTATCGATCACACTATAAGCGGATCGTGACCATTGCCCAAGACTTCTTCAAGACTCAGGATGTACGCGAGATTCGCAAGCTGGATGTTATCAATTTCGCTGAGTATTGCCGGAAAACCTTCGCATGGAAAGAGAAAAGCGTCAAGAATGCGGTAGACATTCTGAAGACCTTTATGAACTGGCTTCGGGAAGACCTTGAAGTTATTACCACTGTGCCCCCCTTTCCTGCTATCGAGGCGGAAGAGGCCCCGGTGAAGTGGATACATAGCAAAGATCAAGCGAAGCTGTTCAATACGGTACGGGACGAGGATAAACCGATTGTGGGTTTCCTGATGCTCCACGGTTGTCGGCCTGGAGAAGCGCGGGCGCTCAAGTGCAAGGACGTGGACCTTGAGAACGAGAGCATGACCATAAATGCGACCTTTTCCGCGGAAGTTTACAGGGAGAAAAGGAAGGGGAAGAAATCGCGGGCGGTGACAATCCCTATACACCCGGAGATGCTTGACTATTTCTCTGTCCGGCTCAAGGGTTCTCTGCCGGAGGCTTTTGTCTTTGCTAACCCGAGAACAGGCAGAGCCTATACAGAAAGCAGCTTGCGGCGGCTCTGGCAGCACGTGAGAACGGTTTTGAAGTTGGAAAAGGACTTGCGCCTTTACGATGCTTCAAGGCATTCCTACGCGTCGAACCTTGTGAACAGCGGGGTAAGCCTCTTCAAGGTAAGTAAGCTCTTGGGTCATACGTCGATGAAGACGACGGAGAAATATGCTCATGCCGATCTGGAGCACCTACGGGTAGAGATCGACAAAATATCTCTCAAGGAAGGCCCGACTGTCACCAGACTGTCACCAAGGGAGAAGGGGACAGATGAAACGCCTTAATTTACACGGTGTTATGAGTCACGCAGTGGGGTTCAAATCCCCGCGTCGGCTTCAATAAATTAAATAACCTACCGACAATTTTTCCTATCCTCATTTGTGGTGCATATAGGCGGCACTGCCGCTCATACCGTCTGGCTTCTTTACCTCTTCTGCGCTCGTGGAGCGGACTTTGCGTTGCGACAGTTCCCGGGATTCCAGGCGCTCACACCGAGGCGGAAACACTGGACGAACTATAGGAGAATCTGAAAGAAGTCGTGGAACTCTGCCTGGGGGGGGATGGACTAAGAGAGAAAAAATAAGCCGCGGGCAGAACCTTTTTTCGGTCCGGCCCGCGGCTGTTTCGCCTCATACAACCGCCCTCCCCTTCCGGCGAGGGCGGTTGTTCTTACGCTCTTACCATTTCGGCATGGGCAGCTCTTTCGGGCTCTCCCAATCCTTCATCGCCTTCATCCAGGGCGCCCTTTCCACAAATTCGTCGTGCGCCAGCGGTACAGGCGGATGGCATACCCACAGGGGGTCGAACTCGTCCTTCACCTTGAGCATGAACAGGTGGTAGTTCGGCCCGTACTTCGGTCCCGTCAGGTACATAGGCTGGTGAGGTCCAAGGAGCGACGTATAGAACCGCTCCTTGATATTCATCTTCGAAGTCTGGACATAGAACTGATCGACCCCCGAGGTGTCCTCGTCCTGGTCCCAATAAATGAGGAATTCCGAGTAGCCCTGATGACCCATCTCGAAGCTCTGGAACCATCCCGGGTCGCCGTAGTCTGGCATCAACGGCGGTGTGTAACCCTTCTTCACTTCCGCGTAGCTCTCGCCGTGCACCGTCGCCTGAGACATGGACTCGATGATGTAGTCCACCGACATATAGGAGCCGGTCATGAGCCACATACCCGCCGAGTCCGCGTTCTTGAGCCATGACTCATCCGTCGGCTTGGTCGGTCTCGGTATGCCGCCGAGCTCCGTCATGATGTCGGTAACCACTTTTTCGTCGTACTCCATCTGCTCCTCTGACGTGAAGCCGATGAGCAGCACGCGCAGGATGAAGAAGTTCTTAATCGTATCCGAGTTTTCCTTCCCCCACATGTCCCAGAAGTCTTCCTTGCATTCCGCCTTGGCGAGGGCCCTCCAGAAGAGGGGCACCTTCGTCACGGCACCGGCAACCTCCGCATGGCCTATGGCCAGCATGCCCTTCACCTGGGCTTCTTTCGTCGGCATCTGGAAGTTGATCCACTTCACCCGCTTCTCAGGCAAGGCAAGGCCCGTATTCGGCGCAATGCCGGTCGGCTCAAGCCTTTCCGGCTGGAAGGGCAGGATCTTCACGGCCATCTTCGTGACGATGCCGAGGCACCCGCGAAGTCCGGTGAATCCCCTGAGTAGCCCTCTCAGGTCGGGGCCGGGACCGTCGCCCCAGAAGGGGTCGTCGCCCACGGCCAAAGAACCCATCCGCACGAGCTCCCCATCGGGCAGCACAAGCTCGGTGCCGAGGATCCTCCGGTGGGGCAGACCTACCCTGTGGGAAAGGGGCGACCAGCCGTCGCCTATCAGGTTCGCGATGACGGAGGCCTGCGCGCCGCCGCCCCCGATAATGCCGTAGCCGCCATGGTTAAACGCCTCCTGCTGAAACGGCGAATAGATGACGCCCGTGCCGACCACCGCATAGAGGTGTTTTTCGTCGATCTCATAGTCGTTCAGACGCTTCAGGTCGATGAGAAGCTCATTCTCCACGTGACAGTGGGAACGCGGTCCGTAAAAGCCGGTGCTGTAAGGCACGTAGGGCACCTTGTAGCGGTTGCATATCCTGACGATCCTCTGCACCTCTTCCGTGTTCCTAGGCAGGATAACGATCTGGGGGATCGTCGTCATTACCCTCTCATAGCCGCACCCGGCTTCATAGCCTCCGGGCCCCGACCTGTATCCTTCACAGATGGCGGGATCATCGGATATATACTTTTCGCCCACCACCGCTTCCAATGCATTGTATGTCTCTTTCGATATAGGCATGCGTCCCTCCTTAACCTTGCATTGAAGCAAGAATAACTTCCGAGATGTCCATCACCTTCACGGCGTCGCCGTTCTCCCTCACCGCCTGGCCGAAATTATTCTTACACCAGGGGCACGTGGAGACAAGCACCTCGGCGCCCACTTCCTTCACCTCTTCCAACCGCAACTTTGCAGAGGAATCCGCGAGGTCCGGGAAAGCAACCTTTGTCCCACGCCCGGCGGCGCAGCAGAAGGCGTTTTCCCTTATACGGGGCATTTCCACTACCTGAGCGCCGGGGATGGCGCCAAGCAGGTTCCTGGGCTGCGCATAGAGTCCGGTGGTACCGCGCCGCCTTTTCAGCCGGGGCTCGACCATGCCCATCCAGCCCCTCGTCCCTTTCCAGGGGGTCCAGGGGTCTGCCAGCCTGCTTATGCCGCACGAATCATGGTACGTCATCCTGATATCCTGCGGCTTCGTGAGCTTCAGCTTACCCGCTTTGAGCGCGTCGTCCGCATATTCCACGAGATGGACGACGTCGAAGCCCAGCGCGCTGGTCGGGATATTAAGCATCTTCGGGTAATCGACCTTCCACGTTCTGTAACACTCGGCACAGGAGGTGACGAGCCTCTTCGCCCCTGTCGCCTTTACCTTCGCGATATTGGCCTTCGCTATCTCCCGCGCCTGATCGATCATGCCGACCGAGTAGACCATGTTGCCGCAGCACTGCTCATCGGACAATACCATGAAAGGCGTGCCCGAGCCGTTCAATATCTTCGCGGTCGCCTGGCCGATCTCCTGGTTCCGGTACGACGCGGAGCAGCCGGCGAAATAAAGTGTCTCTGCCTTGTCGGCTACCTTGATGTCTTTGGTGATCCATTTTTTCCGGTTCGCGGCCGGCGCTCCGAAGTGGTTGCCCACGCTCGCGATGTTGTCCGCCACCTTCTTATGCGCGGGCATAGGACCGGCGCCGTCCTTGACGGCCCTTATCCTCAAGGATTCAAGGATTAGCTCTATTTCGAGATCGAGGTTCCTCTTGCAGCCCACGTCGCATGCGCCGCATAGAGGGTCGGCATAGATGATCTCGAGCAGCTTGGGCGTCCACTGAAGCTTTCCTTCAAGTACGCCAAGGCCGATCCTGCACTTGCCGAAAGCGCCGTAGGCATCAAAATCATTCCACACGTTGGCAGGGCATCTCGTGCTGAACCGCACCCCGGGCATATAGGTGTGTTCCACCCAGTAGCATCCCTTGCACTTGATGCAACGGCTCATGTCATAGGCAAAATTACTCAAATCGGTCACATCCAGGGCGACCGGCTTTTTCGGTGTGTCAAAGCGATCTTTTGGCATCATATCCTCCTTAGAAACAGAGATTTCCGGGGTTCAGGACGTTCTTCGGATCGAAGACCTTCTTCACCCGCTTCAGGGCCATGGTGTAGCCCGCGGCTCTGTCGTATACCATTGCGGCCAGTTCCCCGTAAGGTCTCGAGAAAAATGCGCCTTCATTCATCAGTGCCTTCGCGGCCTCCCGATAAAGACCCGCAATCACGGCCTTTTCCTCTGCATCGTCCGGGTCGTGGAAGAACGTGAACTCCACGTGAGCCGCGCGGTTGTGCTCTATGGGCTGGATATACATGCCGATATCGGCCATGGGATAGCCGTATCTCGCCGCCACCTCTTCCACGATGTCAACATAAAGCGGCGTAGAAACCGGCCTCGCAATAAAGAACAGGCTCTGTGCTCCGCCTTTCCATGCGTTCTTCCAATAGGTTTTCTCCGCGGGCCATGGTTTGCGCAGCAGCGACAAGAGCTTGCGTCCCACGCCTGGGAAACCGGGAAGACTGTCCGTGAGCTTGATCTTCTGAAACTCGTTCCTCATGACTTCTTTCAGGAACTTCTCTTCGTACGCCACCTTCTCTTCCGGCCTCCGCTGAAGTCCGCTGATGATCATGATGAGCGACCACGGCGGCAGTGTTGCGCGCAGCTTCTCAAAGTCGTCCGGCCAATTCTCCGCAAGGATGGCGGCCAGGTCCACGTTGTTCAGGAGAACGACTTCCTGCCCTATTCTTCTCGGCAACAACCTGTACAGGAAGTCCTGCACATAGGCAAGGTCGTCGACGGGCGCGCAGTAAATCTTGTCAATCTTCGTCGCAAATTCGCTCTTCAGGTTCATCCAGGTCACAATGCCCATGGTACCCTGCGCTCCCTGGAGGAAGCGATAGAAATCGAGACCCGGGCCGGAAGGGTTCGCTCCCTTTGACTTGGATTCGGGATAACCGTTCACGCTCGCGGACCCGAGCCTGAAGACCTCACCCGTCGGCCAGACAAGCTCGAAGCTCTGGGTCGGTTCGCCGTAATCGTAGACGGTGTTCGTCGGCACTTCCCGCTCCAGGTAATCGGTGAGCACCGAGCGGTTTGCCGGCGGCAACAAGGGCATGATCATCCTCATGCCTTTCTTCTCCAGTTCTTCCGTAAGCTGCTTCCACGTGACGCCCGGCTCGATCCTTACCCTCCGGTTGTAGTCGTCGATCTCAAAGATCTTGTTCATCCTGGTCAGGTCAACGACGACCCCACCCTGCTTCGGTATCGTACAACCATAGAAATGCACTTCCGAGCTAACCGGGACCAAGGGAATATCATGCTCGTTAGCCCACTTTACGACGGCACCGACTTCCTCGGCGTCTTTCGGCCGTACGACGAGATCGGGCATTGCCGGAGGAACCAGGCTGTGGTCACGCGAATAGCGCGCCAGCGCCTCTTTCGCGTCGCTTACGTTCCGCTTCCCCACGATTTTTTCTAACTGCTCCTTGTTTTGCATTTTACCTCCTTTCAGTAAATAAAGGTTTAACGCTACGCTGCTTCAGCCAATGTGCTTCTTCCCGCGTGAATAAGGTACCTATGACAACTTTACTCCTTCAATCCCACCGATCAATTGTTGGGGCTCAGCGCCCCCTCCAGCGGCAGAGCCGCATGAAGCCTTCCCCCTCACAAAAACATTTATACCGCCGCACCCACTTCGTGGGTACCCGGCGCCCCCTCCAGCGGCAGAGCCGCATCGGGGCACCCGCGTGCGGGTCGTTTCCCCTCAGATCGCTTCGCTCGATCCACATCCGGGAGGATCAACTACGCCATCGGACGTACCCGGATTCTCCGCCATGAGCGTCAATTTCCTGCTAATCAACCGGGCGGCGTTTTTCATATGGGAAACTATGTCGGGAAATCGTTGGTCCTCCATAGAGCTGGCGAGACCGAAGATCGATATCGCACCGCAGGCGCGCGGCCCCCGGAACACAAGCACCGAGAGGCCCCGTACCCCCTTCCGGTACTCTTCCAGGTCGGTGGCATACCCACGCTCCCGTGTTTGCTCCACCTGAGCCAGCAGGTCTTCGACCCCCGTCACGCTGTGGTCCGTATATTTCGGCGGGGAATTCTCTCCCACAAGACGGACAATATCATCGTTCGCCATCTGACTGAAAAAAATCTTCATCAGGGCGCCCGCATAGAGGGGAAAACGCGTGCCCACGGGGACGGTGATCTTCAGCTCTTTCTTCGGCTCGCTTACCTCAAGGACCCGGTACGTATTCTCATGCTCCCGTGCCACCAGAATGACCGTCTCATCCACATGTTCCGCAAGTCTTTCGAGAAACGGCTCCGCCACAAAAGGCAGTTCCATGCTCCTCAGAACCCTTTTCGAGAATTCAAAAAGGGTATTCCCCGGGGCATATTTCTTTGTCATCCGGTCCTGTACAAGGAATCCCTCCTCTTCGAGCGCCTTGAGTATGCCGAGGGTCGTGCTTTTGACAATGGAGAGTCTGCGAGAGATGTCGCTCACACCGAGCGGTTCATTCGTCCGGGTGACCAACCTCAATATTTCAATTCCTTTTCTCAGTACGGGTGCGTTATACATGTTTTCTATACAAATCTTTTTATCATCATTAACAGGTGTCTGTCAAGACAAAAAATATGCTAATAAATCATATCTTTGACTCACTATCTTCCGGTGCGGCTCTCGCAGCATGATCGCTATAGAAAACGCCTATCCCCTTTCTCTTCTCCCTAGGGGCATAAAGAAAACGAGGGGTATTGCGCATAGTAGCCCAAGACCGAAAAAAATAAAGGTGACCCGGAAGCCGCTCACCGGATCGGCGCTTCTATGGAGAATAAAGGTAATCAACGATACCCCCAACGCCCCTCCCACGGTCCTGAACATCCCCCGAAGCCCCACGATGGTAGCCACCCTCTCGGGCATCAATTCAATACAGGCGTTATTCGCGGCGGGGAGCATTATACCCATCCCGATCCCTGTCAACAGCACCAGGAACGACAAGAGCTCCACGGTGCCGAACCACATGCCCATTATTTCCCATAACCGGCCGGGTGCGAGAAAGATCGTTGAAATTGCGGCGAGACTCAACCCCACTATGATGGGCCGCCGGTAGCCCCATCTCCTGAGCAGAAAGCTGGTGACCGCGGAGGCGGGAATGATCCCTATGGACCGGGGAGTTAGGATCATACCGCTCATCAATGTTGAGAGCTTGTGCACTGACGTCGCATAGAAAGGCACGAAAGCGAAAATCCCAAAAACTCCCGCGCCCAAAACCATATTGAGGACATTTGCCGCAAGAAACGGGGTGGACCTGAGCAGAGCGAGGTCAATGATCGGGTTCGTTTCCTTCTTCTCCCGGCGAAAGAATAAAAGGAGCGAGGAAATGCTCAAGCCCCAGAAGACCCCGGCAAAGAGGAGGGAGCGGGCTCCAAAGCTCTCCCCGATGAGGCTCAGGCCGAACATGAGAAAGAGTATGCTTCCGCTCATGAAAAAGGCCCCGGCAAAGTCTATGCGGTGGCGGGATAGGGCCCTGGAGTCCCGGAGCAGCATCATGATCGAGATGATCAGGATGATGCCGATGGGCAGATTGATGTAAAAGATGTAGCGCCAGGAATAGCGGCTCACGATCCATCCCCCTAGGTTCGGGCCGATAATGCCCCCTATAGGGAAGATGCCCGTAAAAAGGCCGATCGCCCTCTCCCGGTTTTCCGGGAAGTAGTCGCTGACGATCCCTGATGCGGTGGGGAGGAAGGCCGCTCCTCCGATACCCTGGAGGAACCTGAACCCTATCAGGGTGTAGATGTTGGGCGCAAGGCCACAGGCAAGAGAGCTGCCGGTGAAAAGACCCAGGGAAATCAGAAAAACCCGTTTACGGCCGAAGCTGTCGCTCAGGTTTCCCATAAGCGGCATCGACACGGTCACCGCGATATAGTAAATAGAAACGGTCCACGCGGCCCAGAGGATGGTGGCGCCGAAATCCTTGATGAAATTGGGCAAGGCCACAGCCACCACCGTGGCGTCGATGGAAGACATGAGCAGGCCTAGGCTGGCAAGGGCAAAAATAAGGTAGCGGCGCATTGGGAACAATCCTTAAAGGCAACGTGTCGCGAGGAGTATACCGGACTATAGTAGAGTTTACTGAATAGCACGGGTAAGATCAACAGAAGGTTTGCGTCCCTTACTCAACCGTAATTCAGGACCGCCTTCATGATATTGGGCAGCGGCAGAATCTTATCCACTGCCCCGAGCTTTATCGCCTCCTTCGGCATACCGAAGACAACGCACGATTCCTCATCCTGAGCAATGGTATATGCACCTGCTTCCTTCATCTCAAGCATACCTTTCGCGCCGTCATCTCCCATACCGGTCATGATGACGCCTATGGCATTCTTTCCCGCATACCTGGATGCGGAGCGGAAAAGAACATCGACCGACGGCCTATGGCGGCACACAAGGGGTCCATCCTTGACTTCCACATAATAGCGGGCACCACTCCTTTTCAGAAGGGTGTGCTTATTCCCAGGGGCGATCAAGGCACGCCCCCTTATGACTGTATCATCATTCTCCGCCTCTTTGACCGAGACCCTGCATATACCGTTGAGTCTGTTTGCGAAGGCGCGGGTAAAGTGCTCAGGCATATGCTGGACGATGACCATACCGGGTGCGTCTTCCGGGAGGGCTTCCAAGAACACCTTCAGCGCTTCGGTGCCGCCGGTGGAGGCTCCGACGACCACTACCTTCTCAGTGGTGGCCACCATAGCCTTGCTTACCTGTTTGGGGATAACTGCGTCTGCGGTAAGTTTGGGCTGCACGTGGAGGGGTTTGACGCTCTTTCTCATGGGGACGCGTGAAGCTGCCTTCACTGCATCACAGATGATGATCTTCGATTCTTCCAGGAACTGCTTTACCCCCAACTTCGGTTTCTGGATGATATCAACCGCACCGTATTCCAACGCTTTAAAGGTAGTTTCCGATCCGTTCTCGGTGAGAGAGGAGCACATCACTACCGGTAATGGGTGCTGGCTCATCAGCTTCTGGAGGAAGGTGATACCGTCCATGCGGGGCATCTCCACGTCGAGGGTGATCACATCGGGAACGATCTCTTTCATCCGCTCTGCTGCCTGATAGGGGTCCCTCGCAGACCCTATCACCTCGATTGCAGGATCGGATGAGAGGATATCCGTTATTGCCTGGCGGACGACTGCCGAATCATCGACGATGAGGACTTTAATCTTGTTCATGGGGTGTCCTCTTTATCCGTTTAAAAAGCACCCTGTCACAGACGCAGAGATCCCCCGGTTTCAAGAAGACCTTCATAGCGCTCTCCGGTACACGGTGGGGACAACCGGAGTCAGGGGTACATCCATACCGAGGAGGGTCTCCGAGTGGCCCATGAAGATATATCCCTTCGGGGAGAGATGGCTGCAGAACTTGTTTAACAGTTTCTCCTGGGTAGGCTTATCGAAATAGATGATCACGTTCCTGCAAAAGATGATGTCCATCGGCTCCCGGAACCCAAAGTCGCCGTCCATGAAGTTCAACCGTCTGAATTTCACGTGCTCCCGCAGTTCGGGTGTAACCCGGTAGAGACTCTTCGCGGGGTCTTTGCTCTTCAAGAGGTACTTCTTCTTGAAGGGGTCGGGAACAGGCCCTACTTGCTCATCGTCGTAGACGGCAAGCTTTGCCCTGTCGAGGACCTTTGTGGAGATATCCGTGGCGAGGATAATGAAGTTGCAACCGAACTCCTGTAAGATCATGGCAAGGGTATAGGGCTCTTCTCCGCTTGAGCAGCCTGCACTCCATACGGTGACGGTTCTTTTGATCCGGGTGATTTCAGGGAGGACCTTCCGGGTAAGATAAACAAAGTGGGCAGGCTCCCGGAAGAAATCCGTCTTATTGGTAGTCACTTGGTCGATCATATCCGCCAACTCCTCTTCCATCCCCCTGGGGCTGAAGAGATAGTCGCAGTACTGAGAAAAAGAAGGGAGATTTAGTTTCCTCAACCTCCTCTGGAGACGGGCTTCGAGCATGATACGCTTGGAATCGGTGATATTGATGCCGCATTCTGTATAGATGAACCCTTTGAGACGGGAGAAGTCCCTGGGGGAGAGAGTAGCCATGCCCTGGGGGTCTTGTGCCGTATTGCACTCCATCGTCGTTGATTCCCGACCTTCCTTATTCAAACTTAAACCCCTTCTCTCTAAAGAGTCTCAATGACGCATCAACGACCTCGGCTGCGTATAAGGCTCCTTTGTTTCGGGAAATCTCCTGCAGGGCCGGCTCAATGCCGCGGGAGGGACGGTAGGGCCGGTGAGAGGCCATCGATTCGATGACATCGGCAACGGCCAGTATTTTTGCTTCAATAATAATTTCCCGGCCCGTAAGCCCCGATGGATACCCTGACCCGTTTATCCTCTCATGGTGTTGGATGACCGCGGTGGCTATGGGCCAGGGAAACTCGATTCCTTTCAGGATATCATACCCGGCCTGGGGATGGGCCTTAATGAAGTGCAACTCGTACTCGGTCAGTCTGCTCGGCTTGCAGAGAATTTCCGCGGGAACGATGATCTTGCCGATATCGTGAAGAAGCCCCGTAACCCTGATGCCTTCACAATGTTCTTCGCAGAGACCTAATTGCCGCCCTATGGCTCCTGCCAGTTGGGCAACTCTTGATTGGTGGCCTGCCGTGTAAGGGTCCCGAATCTCTACCGCCGTAGACAGAGCGATGACGATACCGTTTAATGTCTTTTTTATGGACTCGGTTTTTTCTTTTACCCTTTCCTCAAGCCGGCTGTTCAGTCTCACCAGCTCTTGTTTGGTTTGTGCAAGAGTTTCATTCTGGTACAGGACATTTTCGTAGGTCGAATAAAGGAAGTTGAGTATTTGACGGGAAGATAGTGAAATGCCGGGGACTAACTCGTCAAGAACGTGTCCATTGCCCCCTCCATGGTTGACCTCCAATTTCGAGAATATGGACTTGACCATGGAGAGCAGCAGACTTTTGCTGTAGGGTTTGGTGAGATAGTAGTCGGCACCCGCATTCAGGCCGTTCAGAATATTTTCAAACTTAGAGACCGAGGTAAGCAGTATTATGGGAATACTCTTTGCCGTTTTGTCGTTTTTCAGTGCACGGCACAACTCGTAGCCGTTCATTTTGGGCATCCAGACATCGCTGATGACGAGATTCGGCTGTGATTGGGCAAACATCGAAAGTCCTTCCAACCCGTCAGGGGCAGTCTTCACGGTGTACCCTTCCTGCAGGAGTATCTGAGCAAGAGTCTCAGCCTGCAGCCTGCTGTCTTCTACGATCAGTATCTCTCCGCTGTTCGCCATCGTCTCTTCTCGGTCCACACAATCCCTGACACATCATGAGACGACGAGAAGATAACATCTCTCTCTCGTCTCGTTTTGCTTTTTTACTCATTACCTGCTTTTTTGAGGCTTTCCTCTCCTTCCGTCTCCGCAATTACGGCGAGTTCTTCAGAGGAGAAGACCTTATCTATGTCGAGCAGGATGATGAACCGGTCGTCTCTTTTTCCCATACCTTTGATGAACTCTGTCTTAAGCTGTGTCCCTATCCTGGGGGCAGGCTCTATCTGATCCGGCTCCAGTTCCAATACCTCCTGGACCGAGTCTACCAGTGCACCCACTATCGTATTCTCGTCTTCAAAGAACACCTCTACGACGATGATGCAGGTATCGACCGTCTTTTCAGTCTGGCTGAGGCCAAACTTGAGCCTCATGTCGAGGACGGGCACAACGCTGCCTCTTAAATTTATGACACCCCTCATGTATCCCGGGGTCCTCGGCACCTTTGCCACGGTCGTAAACTCCAGTATCTCCCTCACGTGGGAGACATCCACTGCAAATGCCTCTTCACCAAGCTGGAATGTCAGGTACTGCTTCGTATCGGTTATCGATGCTACACTCATGGTCCCCTCCGTATCTTATCTGAACCGACGATGGGACGAACCGAAGCACCGGTGATGTTTTGATGCTTTTTCGCCGATACTCCGATACTCCGCTTCGAGCTTCATTAAAGTCTCTCAAACTCCTCATCTATGCTGTCCCGGCCACTGCCCAGGTCGACTGTTATGCCTTTCCGGCCTGCACGATTGCCATTATTTGACGTCTCCGCCCTATAAACCTTCGGATATCCCACAGATGCGGATGGTTTATGGGCCGCCTTCATCGCAGTCGAATCAACCCTTCTCGCTTGCTTGGTGTCGGTATCTATTCTGAAGAAGGCTACCGTATCCTGCAATTGTTCTGCCTGGGAGGTAAGCTCCTCGGCTGTGGAAGCCATCTCCTCCGTGACGGATGCATTCTGCTGGATTACCTGATCGAGCTGCTGGATGGCTTTGTTGATCTGCTGTGCCCCCGTATCCTGTTCGCTGCTGGAAGCATTGATCTCGCTCACAAGCTCGGCTGTCTTCCGTATGTCGGGAACCGTTTTCATCAGCATCTCACCTGCCCTCTCTGCAACTTCAACGCTGCTCGCAGACAGTTTGTTGATCTCTGCTGCTGCTGTCTGGCTTCTCTCTGCAAGTTTTCGGACTTCGGTCGCGACCACTGCAAAACCCTTTCCGTGCTCACCTGCCCTTGCCGCTTCAATCGCTGCGTTGAGAGCCAGAAGATTAGTCTGACGGGCAATCTCCTCGATGATAGCGATTTTCGTGGCGATCTGTTTCATTGCAGATACCGTCTCTACCACTGCATTGCCCCCATCCTGCGCATCCTGGGCGGACTTTAACGCGATCTTTTCCGTCTGCTGGGCGTTATCAGCGTTCTGTTTGATATTGGAAACCATTTCCTCCATGGAGGAAGAGACTTCTTCCGCAGAAGCCGCCTGTTCCGTGGCGCCCTGGGACATTTGCTGAGAGCTGCTGCTCATCTGCTGGCTCGCCGAAGCGACGTTATCCGCGGCATTTTTGACATCCGTAACAACGTCCTTCAACTTTTCCATCATATTCTTCATTCCGGAAAGTAATTGACCTGCTTCGTCTCCGCTGTTCACCTCGATTTCCAGTGACAGGTTTCCTTCGGAAAGTTCTCTTGCCATAACAACGGCCTTCCCTAAAGCATTTGTGATCATCTTCGAGACAAAAAAGGCAATAACTAAGATCAGTACTGCAATGGCTACCGTTGAAGTAATGATCTGGGTCTGCATCTTTGAGATCTCGGCATTCACATCATCGATATAGATACCGGTCCCTATGATCCAGCCCCATTGAGTGAATGACTTTACGAAAGTAAGCTTTGGCGAGGGCTTGGTTTCGTTCGGTTTGGGCCAATAGTAATCGACAAATCCTTCGCCCTTGCTCTTAGCGACATCGAGCATTTCCCGGAACATGAACTTGCCGTTGGAATCCTTCTCGGCCATCACGTTCTTTCCGTTCAATTCCTGTTTCATTGCATGCATCAGCATTATTCCGTTCACATCGTTTATGAAATAGTACTCGTTTCCTTGGTAACGGAGGCTTTTAACGCTTGCAATTGCCCTTTTCTGAGCTTCCTCAAGCTTTAATTCACCGGATTCGACTTTGGCTTCAAACGACGCAACTAGTGCACTGTCTCAGTAACGGCTTTACAACGGGCCACCTTCTTGACGATATCTTCCGCTTTCTTCGTCCAAACAAAAGGCTTGGGGTTCTCGTTGTAGAGCCGGATGTACTCTTCGATGGCGGCTACCAGTTCCGGCACGCTTTTGAATACTCCCCGACGGATTCTTTTCCGTGTGATTTCTCCAAACCAACGTTCTACCAGATTCAACCAGGATGAGCTTGTGGGTGTGAAGTGAAGGGCAAAGCGAGGATGCTTTTCAAGCCACATTTTCACATTTGGGTGGCCGTGCGTTCCATAATTATCCAGGATCAAGTGAATTGCCAATTTCTGGGGCACTTCCCGGTTGATCTTGCGGAGAAACTTTAGGAATTCCGTGTTCCTGTGCCGGGGATAACAGGAGCCGATAACTTTTCCTTCCAACAGGTTCATCGCAGCAAAAAGACAGGTAGTACCGTTGCGTCGGTAATCGTGCGTCATTGTTCCGCAGCGCCCTTTCTTCATAGGCAGACCCGGTTGCGTCCTATCGAGCGCCTGCACCTGGGTCTTTTCATCGACGCATAGCACCACCGCCTTGTCGGGCGGATTCAGATAGACGCCTACAACATCCGTCAGTTTTTCCACGAATCGCTTGTCTTTGGATAACTTGAAGGTCTCCACGCGGTGCGGCTGCAAGCCATGGGCGTCCCAGATGCGTTGCACGGTCGCATGGCTGACGCCATGAGCCTTTGCCATAGTTCTCGTCGACCAGTGGGTTGAATCGGCAGGCGTTGTATGGAGGGTAGCTTCCACGATGGCATCAACCTTTTTCGGATCGAGTTGCCTTGAACTGGGACCATGAGGAGCATCTTCAGCCAATCCTGAAATGCCTTTCGCTCTAAATCGGTTTGTCCACAACAGAACCGTGGGGCGAGAGGCGTCCAATTCCTTAGCGATGGCGTTATGCGAGAGACCCCTTGCGGCAAGCAGGCAAATACGGGAACGGAGGACTACTCTTTGAGGCGTCTTTTTCGCACGAATCCAAGCTTCCAATGTTCTTTGCTGTTCTTCCGTCATCATGAGCTTATTGGCTGGTTTCCACATGCACCAAGTATAGCACAAGCAAAGGCTATTGTAAATATATTACTGAGACAGTACACTAGAGTATAGGCAACATCCACCACATTTTTCGTGGCGCTCTTCTTCTCGTCCAGCAACTTTTTTTCAACGAGGGGCAAAAGATAAAACAGTATGCCCGATACGACCAGCACAATCGTGAAAACTGAAATCCCCATTATTTTCGTTGATATTTTCCAATCTCTAAAGCTTTTCATACCTGCCTCCCTATCGATAACCATTTATTCTAAAGACTAAATCAATTAAACACCGCTTCCGTCAGCTCCACATTTTTCGCCACCTTCGCCACGTCCACAATCAATGCCACCGTTCCGTCACCCAGAATGGTGGCTCCGGATATGGCCTCCACGTTCTTATAGATGTTGCCGAGCTTCTTGATCACCGTCTGATGTCCCCCTATCACCTTATCAACGACAAAACCGATCCTGTTCCCGTTTACCCCGGCCACCACGATCTGTTCGATAGGGGGTGTCTGGCCGGCAATTTTAAACTCCCTCCGGAGCCTGATGTAGGGAACAATCTCCCCCCGGATGTTAGCTATATTACGTCCATGGGATTTCTTCACGTCCTCACGGGTCAGCTCCACACATTCTTCCACAACGGACAGGGGAAGAACAAAACGGTTATCTTCGATCTCTACGAGCAGTCCTTCCACGATGGCAAGCGTGAGAGGCAGCTTAATTGTCACTGTTGCTCCAGCGCCCTTCTGACTGCCGATATCGATGGTACCCCGTAAGGCATCGATGCCTTTCTTCACCACATCCATCCCAACACCCCGACCCGATACCCCGGTAACCCTCTCAGCCGTGGAAAATCCGGGAAGAAAGATGAAATTGAATGCCTCTTTATCGGTCAAGTCCGTTCCCGGATGGGCAAGGCCCTTCTCTATTGCCTTCGAGAGTATCGCCTCTTTATCCAGACCCTTGCCGTCATCCTGAATCCGGATTATCACGTGTGCTCCTGAATGGACTGCAGAGAGGCGTATCGTCCCGGTGGCGGTCTTGCCTGCGGATATTCTCGCATCAGGAGGTTCAATGCCATGATCTATGGAATTCCTGATTAGGTGGACGAGGGGATCGTTGAGTTTCTCTATCACTGTCTTGTCAAGCTCTGTCTCTGCACCGTCGGTCACCAACTCTATCTTTTTTCCCAGCTCCTGGGACAGGTCGTGAACGAGTCTTTTAAATTTGCCGAAGATGGTGCCGATAGGGAGCATACGGACGTTCAATGTAGTGTCCCTCAGCTCAGCGGTTAATCTCTCCACCTCTTCCGCGATGGAGGCAAGCCCGGCATTATGGAGATCTGAAGCGGTCTGGGTTAACCGTGCCTGAACAGTCACGAGTTCCCCTACAAGGTTGACAAGGATATCGAGCTTCTCCACCGGCACCCGTATGCTCGATATTCCCTCGTCCTTTGCCTGGGTTCTCTCCCTCATCTTTCGCATGTGCTGCTGTTCTAAGAGGGCCGATTCCACTTTATCGGACGTAACGAGTCCCTTTTCGACGAGCATCTCTCCGATGTATTTCTTTTCTCTGAGGGTGTCTTGTAACGCTTCTGCCGTAATATCTCCCCGTTCGGTAAGTATCTGACCCAGCTTCTTGTAGTCCGGTTCAGGCTCTATCTCGCAGGCGCTGTCTATCTGATCGATCGTCAGCTCACAGTCACCTTCCACGAAAATAAAGACATCCTTTATGACATCCATCCCCTTATCCGTGGTAAGTATGATGTCCCAGGATGTATAGCAGCGTTCGGGATCCATATCATCCAGACACGGTATGGCACCCAGTTGGGCGGCTATTCTGCACTCCCCTAAGGTGCGGAGTTCGTCGAGAAGGAGTAAAGGGTTTGTCCCTGTGAGGAAGATGTGCGGTGATGGCTTGAAGCGGATACGGTAGGTGGTCATCCGGGGTGCTGAAACCTCTTCTACAGGGGAGGGCGAAGTGTGGCTCAGGGGGGAGGCTGTTCCTTCATCTTCTTGGGCTAATTCTTTGAAGGCATGGATGGTCTCCTGAAGTATCGGCTCCTGTGAGGCCCTGTCATGGGGGGTGATGTCGAGCATCAGCCGTATCTGATCTTTAGCCTGCAGGGTAAGGTTAATAAGCTCTTTTGATACCGACATTTTTCCATCCCGCACTTTGTCATAGATCGTCTCTATCTCATGGGTAAAGTGCGCGATATCATCAAAACCGAACATTGAGCCGGAGCCTTTGATCGTATGCATATCGCGGAATATCCTTTGAATCAGCTCCATGTCGTCCGGCGCTTCTTCCAGGGCAAGGAGGGATGTCTCAAGGTCCCCCAGGAGTTCGTATGCCTCTTCTCTGAACGCTTCTGCGTGAGTGTCCATCATCCCAGCACCTTCTTTACCACAGCGAGAAGCTGCTCCGCCTTGAAGGGTTTTACGATCCAGCCGGTGGCGCCCGCTGCCTTGCCTTCCTGCTTTTTAGAGTCCTGCGATTCCGTGGTAAGCATAATGATCGGGATAAATTTGCAGGCAGGTGTTTTCCTCAACTCCCCTATCAACCCTATTCCGTCGAGATGGGGCATATTAAGGTCCGTGATTACCATGTGGGTGGGGTTGCCGTTCAACTTGGATAGGGCATCCCGACCGTCAGTTGCCTCAATGACGTCATAGCCGGCGCCTTTCAAGGTAAAACTGACCATTTGGCGAATACTGGCCGAATCGTCGACGGTCATGATTGTCTTGGCCATTTATCCTTCCCCCTTTGCAAGAACATTACCTGCCTGAATTCGGCATACAGTTCCGTCCTGTTGAGCATATCCCGCATCCATCATCGTCTGTTTCAGCTCCTCTGGAAGGCTCTCAAAAGGGTTGATGTCTTGGTTTGAGTAGCCTGGAGTCTTTAAGGCCGCCCATAGAAGTTGAAAACCTGCCGCGTCAACCGCCGTTACCCCGGCAAGATCAAGGGAAAGGCGTTCTCTGCCCTCAAGCGATTCGACAAGGATCGTTTTGAGCCTTTTGCTATTCTCTATTGTGAGGTCGCCGCACAACTTGAGCGCTGGTCCGCGAGCGGTATCTTCCAGCATGAAGTCGATCATCAGGTCCTCCTAGAAAAGTTCCACATTCTCACCCAGACCTTCTTCCGGCCCGTTATGAAAAATAGGTATTGTCGGTCCATTGGCGTGAATGCTGGAGTGATGTATGCTCCGTTCTTTGCGCATGGTATACCGTTGCTCAAGCTGTTTCAGATATGCCGTATCATGGTTCTCACCTGTTGCGGAACCGAGCTTCACGGCCTCCCTCTCAATCTCGGCAAGCCCGGCAACAACCCTGTCAAGCTCGTTTTCCATCCTCTCGTGAACGGTGATCCCGGAAATCAGGCTCTTTATCTCCATTTCGACCTCGTTCGTCGTTCCTTCCATCAGGTTAACAAGTGAGGTGACCTGTCCGTCCATGCCCGCGAGAGAATCGAGGAGCCCACCGAGTCTTTCTACCATCTCATCCAGTTTCTCGATCTCGTCCTCGTCCGCTTCTGCCCTGCCAAGCCCCTGAGCGATGGCGCTGATATGAGTGAGGGTTTCAGAAACCGGGGCGGTCTGACCCCGGGCATCGTCGGAGAGACTCCGCACCGCCTCGGCGAGCACTCCCAGGGCTGCACCGTCGCTGCCTGTTTGGACCGCTCTGATCTGGGCATTGAGTGCAAGAAGGTCTATGTCCACCCCTATCTCATCAATACCACCCACGAAGGTAGCAAGATCGCTTATCGTGGTGACAACGCTCTCGACTGCCGCCAGCACCCTACGGTTGGCCTCCTCGTTTTCGTTGAGCGTCGCTATGATCTTCGCCACATCCGTCCTGAGTCTTGCCAGGAAGGAGACGCCCGATCCGCCTGTTGCGCCTGCCAGCGCGGCCACCTCTTTTGATATCTCTCTCACGTTACCGGCTATGCTGCGGAAGCTATCCATAGCCCCGTCTATCGCGGACAGGAACTCACGTTTTGCGTTATTCAATTGATTCACCTGGAGTCTGCACACATTGCTGATGGAAGAATCCGGCAGACTTTCCCTCTCTTTCGGGCTCAGCATGTTGGACAGTTCATCAATTACCTCTATTACGTGCTCTATCTGCTGGCGGGTGATGTCGTGGAACTGAAGAGAGCTGACGATTTCACCGATGTTTCGGGATATCTCTTCGGACCGTCCTATGATATGGTAGGCGGTAGTCGAAGAGAGTTCATGTTTCTCCGAAAGAGAGGGAAAGTTCCTGATGATATCGTCAAGCATGGTCTGGCTCTGCCCCTGTTGTCCGGCTTCGAACAGGTTCACTTTGGAAAGGGTCTCGCTGATTACCTTATGTGTCGACATCACTGCCTGCAAAATACCGGCTGATCTTAAATTGATGAGTTCCGAGAGCTTGTTCACGTCGTCGGCGATATTGCTGAAGGCGTCGTGACTGCCGACGAGACGGGCACTTTCTATTCTTGTCGAAATCCCCAAGATTCGCAGGTGCTTAACGATCCTGTTGAAACCGGTGAGATGGAGGGCTATGTTGTCGCTGTTCTTGAGGATAGCCAGTAGCGTGTCGCTGTTACGGTTGAGTTGTTTTCTGGAGAGATCGAGATAGGTGTTCATCTGCTCAAAGAGCTCTTGCAGGGCCTTCATGTATCCCTCAAGAGCCCGACCGCTCACGAGATCCGCGATCGACTTGGCCGTAGTCGAGATCTGACCCGTGTGTGTTGCCACAGCCCTCAGGTCCCTTCCGGTAGTGAGAAAATCATCTTCCGTGGAACCGTTCAGAGCAGCCAGCCAGGAACTGCAACCGCGAAGATTCTTTACTATCGCATCGACACTCTCTCTGCAAAACCCACGATCACTCATGACTTGGTCCTAGACCCTCTCCTAATTGGCCGTCCAGTTTTGTGCGGAACAAAGATAGGCCGGCGAGGCGGACGTATCAAGCAGCAGATGTTCCTGCCCTTTGAATACTTATCGCCTTAATCGGGTGTTTGTTAAGTATTATTTTCCGCACAAGGAAGGGTAAACAAAAGGACACGAAAGCATGATTGCGAGCGTAAGAGAGCGTGTATCAAAGTGAATACCCCAGGAAGGAGCCAAGCCATGGCGCCCATGGACAGATGAACCAGCAGTTCGGAGTCCTTGGCAAGGATTTGAAGAAGAAAGGAAATCCCGCTCACAGGGCTGGGCACCCTGCGTGATTTCGTGAAAGACCGCTGGCGCACTTTCTATCGCGCGATGATACTCTGCACTTTTTTCAGGAATTCGCGGGGGGCAAGGGGTTTTTCAATGAAATCGACCTCACCCTCTTCGATGCCCTTGCCGAGGACTATGTCCCGCGTATACCCGCTCACGAAAAGGACCTTTGCATCAGCCCTTGCCATCCTTATGCGGTCAAACACCTCTCTCCCGTTCTTCCCGGGCATGACGGAATCGAGGATGGTGAGGGATATATGCTCATTGCTCATAAACTTGTCGATAGCGTCCTCGCCGTCAACGGCTTCAATCACTGTATACCCATAATGGCTCAGCAAATCCTTCATAAGGTTTCTGGCCTCCGGACCGTCATCAGCCACAAGAATCGTCTCCGTGCCCTTTATGACGTGTTCCGTCGTGGTCGAAAGCGTCTCGTCCGGAACGGCGTTGACTACAGGAAGATAGATGTGAAAAGTCGAACCACGGGACGGCTTGCTCGACACCGTGATGTAGCCCCGGTGCTGCTTTACGATGCCATAGACGATTGAAAGACCGAGCCCCGTTCCCTTGCCGACCTCTTTGGTGGTATAGAAGGGATCGAAAATCCTCTGTTTGGTCGTTTCTTCCATACCGGTACCGGTATCGGAGACGGCCATAAGGGCGTATCTGCCGTTTTCGCCAAAGCCGTAGCTCGTCTTGAAATCCTCGTCCATGTAAACCAGCTTGGTGGCGATGGTAAGTGATCCTCCGCCCGGCATGGCGTCCCTGGCATTGGCGGCCAGATTGAAGAGGATTTGGTCAATGAGAGTCGTATCCGCCATGACGATGAGCTCTTCGTCGCCGAGATCGGTCGTGAGGACTATATCGTCGGTGATGAGACGGCGCAAGAGATTCTCTACGCCCCTTACAATGCCGTTCAGGCTCACCGGCTTGAGGGAGACCGGTTGCAGGCGTCCGAAGGTGAGGAGACTCTGAGTGAGATTAGCAGCTTTTTGGGACGCAGAAAGGATCTGCTCGACGTAATGCCGGAGCGGGTCTGCCGGCTCCAGCTTCATCTGGAGAAGGGTCCCGTAGCCCATGAGGGCGGTGAGTATGTTGTTGAAATCGTGAGCGATGCCGCCGGCGAGAGTCCCGATGGCCTCCATCTTTTGCGCCTGGCGCAGCTGCGATCCAAGGGTCTTTTCCTGGGTTATGTCGATGAACGTCCCGAAATAGGCGGGCCGCCCGCCGTAGATGGTAGACGCAACCAGGACCTTGACAATCAGGGCGCTTCTGTCTTTTCTTATCATTTTAACTTCGAGGCTCCCCATCCTATCGGAAGCGGTTTTGTCCATGCTGTCCTCGATCGCCCTTATGCCGTCTGGTTGAACGACGTCGTCGGGTTTCATCCGGTCGATTATCTCTTCGCGGGCATATCCCGTCACCACACAAAACCTGGCGTTAACAAATCGAAAGAATCCGTCCTGAACGATATAGAAGCCGGCGAGAGAGTTCTCGACGACGGTGCGATACTTGACCTCAGACTCCTGAAGGGCTATTTCGGCCAATTTCCGTTTGGTTATATTTTCCACAGTCCCTTCGTAATAAAGGACTTCGCCTCCGGCATCACGGACAGTCCCGATGTTGACCCGGATCCAGAGAGTCTCGTAGTCTCCTGTCCGCACCCGGAGCTCGATGCCTTCTTCGATTTCCGGCTTTTCAAACAGCGCCGTGGCCAGGTTTCCGTCCTCAAGGTTGAACCAGGACCGACAGTCGTCATCGTTAGTGCCCCGGATCATCTGATCCGGAGAGGTATAGCCCGCCATTCGAGCCAGTGCGGGATTAACGTTGAGCAGCCTGCCGTCGGGATACATCTGAAAGATTCCCTCCACGGAGTGCTCGAAGATATGCCGGTATTTTGCCTCCCCCAGGCTTAATTCTTCCTCTCTGTCTCTCCGCATTGACATTTCTTCCAGGAGACGCGAATTCGTGTTCCTTAATTCGAAGAGCGAAGAGGCAAGATTCCTGTGGATGCCGTCCGCCGCTATAATGATCGGCACCGTATACATGGCGACGCAGGCAAGCGGGGCAAGCCAAGCAACGGGCGAGGAGACATACGCTGCGATATCCGGCCTGGTCGGTATGATCCCGGTCCAGACGCCGGCGCCGATGACGCACGCTGCCAGGGTACCGGCTGCCAGGAGAACCATTCCAGCCGTCATACCGATGAAAATGCCGGCAAGGGTGGCAAGCATGGCCAGGGTCATCATACCCACGCCGGCGAGACCCACGGTCATGAGGGAATGGACGACTTCTCCGAAAACCAATCCGAGGAGCACACGGAACATAATGGTAGTGGCAATGTGGCGGCGAAGCAGGAGGATCAGTATGGCGGAGGCGTACAGGGTGACATGCCAGGCCAATGTCCAGTAAAATGCGAAGTAAGTGGTCCTGAAAAACGACAGGATGAAGGAAAGGCCCCCGAACCCGATGGCGAAAGGGTAGGCCTTGGCGAAAAGTGTGACCAGCGTCCGGGGGTCCAGACCCGTATTGCTACGTGTAACGGGCCTTGGGCAACCGCCGTCAACGGCCTTCTTTTGCGTCTCCCCTGACAAGCTCCGGCGGACAAGTCGAGCAAGGCGCGTGCCGAGCCAATCGTGCATAATAAGATATTCGGCAAATTCCGGACAATTCTTTAGAAAAGTGGATTGCCGCGCCCCTGCGTCCATGTCTGGGGTGAATTCTACTTCAAAGTGCACCACCAGGGATAAGAGCAGGACTATGCAGTCCTTATAACATCCGGTGGAGCGGGCTGTCAGTGAAATCAAATGTTAAATGATTGTGCCAAACGTTTGGGTCAGCAGCATATTCCTGGCAGCCCTTTCCACTCATATGCCAGTTCTCTATCGCGTTGCCAAAATCACCTCCGTGTTTGTTATCGAAGTTGCGTATACTTGTAAGGAACAGATCGGCCCACCTGGCTCCCTCCACATATACGGCAACCCATGCTTCACAATTAAACTCTTTACACGCTCGAAGGGTATTTTCCCTGTCATCCTTCTTTTTCTTGAAAATATGGACAGCTGCCTTTTCGGTTCCTGGTGCCCTAATACGTGCCTTCACGGCAATTCCTATTCTTTTCTTTGATTCTCGATGGTATGCGATTAGATCAATTCCAGTATAGTCAACCGGAACGGCCTCCCAGCCGAGCCGAGTTAACCAGTTGCAAACAAGCTGTTTGCCGAAATTCCCGACCATTTTAGATTGTCTTGAGCCTCCGTAAAGTTTCATTTGTCTGTTTCCTCCCATGACTTATTGCTTGATCACCCTGCCCCGGTCGTCTGGCTGGAAAAGCACAAGGAAACACATCTAAGACTCGTGAGCTTCCCTCACCCGATTGGTTCTGCGATGAGGTATGACATTGTACTACACAATGCATGTCAGTTCAAGTATTACTCTGTTTCTATTTATTAGGAGTCGTGGACAAAACAAAACAGATGGGTGGGAGTCCAACGGGACGCTCCGCGTTGCCGCCGTCGGATATCGGTTAGGACCTGGCTTTTAGAGCCTGACAGAGTTTTTTTAAATCTTCCCTATGTAGAGGAAAATCTTCCTGTATTATATACCAGACGATTTGCAGATCGACGCTGAAGTACTCCTGCACGATGCGATGCGCGAGCTAGGCTTGGCTGTGTATCCAAAAAAAGAAAATCATCAAAGAACCACATGACCAAATAATCTATTTGCCAAAACGCACTGGAAGTGCCCGGTCGCCGCGGCCGAATAACTGGGGAGTCCAGACCCGAGGGCCAACGCCGAAATGAAAGCGGGCGCCGCCGGAACCGCGCGTCTTCGATGCCCAGAGAGTACTACAACTAAGGCGAATCAATTCTGTTAAATGGACATCATACCCGCAGTCAGACTTGTAAGTTTTAGCCGCATCATATAACCCCGCCAGCTCATCCTGCGTCGGCATACGCCAGTCCGTGTATCCGCCTCCGCGATAATTGTCGCAATATTCCTTCGCATCACGCCAGTTAATATTGCTACCATTGTCTAAAACCGCCCACATCAGGTTGGTCCGTGTATCCAAAACCGTTCCGTTCTCATAGGCGATAAAACGTCCATCCCTGTCCGTTTCCTTGGCCGTGGAGACAGAAGGTTGTGTCTGGGCCATGCAGACCGATATAACAAACAACATAAAAATTGATGATAGAGTTGCGATTGTTTTATGGGTCATGGCTTGTCACCTTTACGGCACCACCTTCACTAAAAGCTTCAGTTTAGTTGTTAACCTTTTGACGATGCCCTAATAAAATATGCTCTTTTTACCCCAAATTCTGCGAGAAGTCAAGAAACCGACACACCACCGCCTAAAAGCTGGGGCCCAGCCGGACACTCTTGAAATGTTCCTCATCCTTATCTCGGGCACAGGGAAAATCGAATGAGAGAAACTTGCCATGGCAGCCGGGTCGGGCGACGCTTGATAGGCGCACGGTCAGAGAGATAGACCCAGCCTTGCGGGAGCCGAGGGGGACGTTGACGTAAGACCTTTTGGGGCTTATGCTTTGAACAGGAGGGAGGCTTAGAGATGAAAAAGGTTGCTGCTCTTATTGCTCTCGGTGTTTTTCTCTCTTTCGCTCTCTTTTCAAGTGCCTTCTGTGCGTCGGGTGGCGGATACGGAGGAGGAGGCCATTACGGCGGCCATTTTGGTGGCGGGTGGGGCGGCCCGTACTGGGGCTGGTATGGGTTCGGCCCGTGGTCGGGGTATCCTTACGCCTATCCCTACTACGCTCCTTATTACAGCTACCCCTACCCTTACGCCTATCCGCAGGCTCCTTACCCGCCTGCTGATACCCAGCTTGCCGTCCCAAGCGAACCGCAACAATTCTACTGGTACTACTGCCAGAATCCGCAAGGTTATTACCCGTTCGTCAAGAGTTGCCCGGGCGGGTGGATGCAGGTGATTCCGACCCCGCCCCAGTCAGAAGGGGAAGGTGCCGCACCATGAATTGGAAACGAGGCGTTCTGCTATTCTCTGTCGTCGTAATACTCTCGGGATGCGCAACCATGCCGACAGGCCCGAGCGTCGCGGTGTTCCCAAGCCCGGGAAAGCCCTTCGAGGTATTCCAGGCTGATGACGCTGTTTGCAGGCAATGGGCCCAGCAGCAGATTGGCGGGGTATCACCCGGTCAAACCGCTAACCAGAATCTCGCCACCGGAGCGACTGTCGGAACGCTGGTAGGGGCTGCGATGGGCGCGGCGATCGGCGCTGCCACGGGTGGCGCGGGTGGCGCGGGCGCCGGTGCTGCAATTGGTGGTGCAGCCGGTCTCCTCGGCGGAACCGCCATGGGAAGCGACGCAGGCGCTGCCTCCGGGTATCAGCTACAAAGGCGCTACGACATTGCCTACCAGCAATGTATGTATGCGAAGGGAAACCAGATCCCCGGTGTCCTGCGCCGCCCGACGCGATCCTATGTGCCGCCACCGCCACCGCAGGCTCGCGTGGTCGTTCTCCCACCGCCGGCCCGCACAGCCCTTCTCCGGGACATTTACTTCGATTTCAACACGGCTGACATCAGAGATGATGCCGCGGAGACCTTGAAGAAGAACGTCGAGTGGTTCAAACAGAATCCCGGAATAAAGGTGAGGGTCGAGGGAAACACCGATATCACGGGGACGGAGAAGTACAACATGGGCCTGGGCCATAAAAGGGCTAATGCGGCGAAGGCCTATTTCATCAAGCTCGGTATTGACGGAGCGCTCCTCCAGACAACAAGCTACGGTGACACGAAACCGATCTGCCCGGAGAAAGACGAAGCATGCTGGGCAAAGCAGCGGAGGGTCCACTTTACGCCTCTCAATTGACCGGATAATGTTCGAGGTGCGGGGGCAGGAAACCACCCTCCCTCCTCTCGTTGCCGAGTCAGGTGATCAACCAGACCTTATCGAGTCTACTGACGTTTTCACGACCCGCGCCCGGAGGGCGTGGGTGCCCCGCCAATCAGCATCATACCGATAAAACCGCAAAGAGGTGCCTTTTTTCAGAACGGGCGTCATACGCTCCGGAGGGTAACCACTTCCAAATGCTTTGTCCTGCAATGTCGCTTGACAACGCCGGCAGGAGCAGCATAAATTAGCAGTCATGATGCCGGGGATGTCATGAAGAGGATACTGGTCGAATGGTTCCACTGCGAGAGGAAAGAACCTGTCTGCCCTGGATTGTACAAAAACCCGGAGCTGATCAAGGGCACCATCGAGGCCATGCGGCCTTTTATGAAAACAATGCAGGTGCAGCTCGACTTCCGGGAGGTAACCCTGACCGGAGATGAAACGCAGCGTGCCGATACGGTTAATATCAACGGCAAGAAGATAGAGGAAATTACCGACGCGGCTGATCCGTCCGAGATGCTGGTCGATGCTGTTTTGAAAGAGAGCGCCCGTTTTGCCGGTTGCGGCTGTGGATGCAGCCCCGAAGACCTGTGCCGCTAAAGGCCCGCCCGGCTCGACGCGACGCCCGAAGGAGAAGGAGTGTGAGATAATGGGTACGTTTTCCGCTTGTGAGATGAAGAGACTCGGTTACGAAAAGCCGCGAATAGAGAAAGGATACGCGAACCAAACCCTTCACGTCAACCTCTCCGATCAGGATATCGCCATCAAACCCGTGACCGAGGAGATGAAAGACGTCTTCGTGGGAGGAAAGGGCTTCGACCTGTGGCTCCTCTGGCACGCGGTGAAAGGCAGCACCCGATGGAACGACCCTGAAAACGCCATCTGCATCGCCTCCGGCCCCCTCGGCGGCACGCCCATTTATCCTGGTTCCGGCAAGAGTATCGTCACCGCTATCTCCGCCACCACCGGCTCCGTGATGGACTCGAACGTGGGCGGCTACTTCGGTCCCTACCTCAAGTTCTCCGGCTTCGATGCGCTTGAGATCCAGGGCAAATCGAAAGTCCCGGCAATCATCTTCATCGACGGCATCGAACAGCAGGTCCAGATCCTGCAGGTCGAAGGGCTGCCGGAGCAGGCCCACGAGCGCTCGGCCTTGCTGACGGACTATTTCGGCAGGGGCACGCCGAGGGATATCTCCGTTGTGACGACCGGACCGGGGGCGCGCCATACCCTTATCGGATGCCTCAATTTCTCGTGGTATGATCAAAACCGGTCGAGAAGCAGGCTCAAGCAGGCCGGCCGCGGGGGCGTAGGAACCGTATTCGCCGACAAGGGGCTCGCGGCCCTTGTCGTGCGCTGGCATACGGTCGTGGTCTCCACGAACAACCCGGCGGACGAGGCAGCGCTCAAAGAAGTTGCAAGACTCCATTCCAGGGAGATTGCGGAGCAGGACCCCAAACAGAACCACATGTCTTCGGTGGGCACCGCCCATCTTGTGACCATCATGAACGACTACGACCTCCTGCCCGTCCATAACTATCGGTACGGGAGCCATCCGGATGCGGCTGTCATGGGTGAGGATGTTTTTCGGGGCCTCTTCGACAAGGGCTTTGACGGCTGCTGGATCGGCTGTACACTTTCATGCAGCCACGGGGTCAAAGATTTCGTGCCTGTCAGCGGGCCTTGTAAAGGGCAGAAGGTGTTCGTCGACGGGCCGGAGTACGAGACCGTCGCGGGGTGCGGATCGAACCTCGGCATCTTCGATCCCCTTTTCGTGGTCGAGATGAACTTCTATTGCGACACCTACGGCCTTGATTCAATCTCCGTAGGGACGAGCATTGCCTTTGCCATGGAGTGCTTTGAAATGGGTCTCATCAACGAGACGCATACGGCCGGGATAGACCTTTCTTTCGGCAATAAGGAAAGCGCCCTCAAACTGCTCCACCAGATGGCAAAAGGCGAGGGGTTCGGCGCGGTTGTGGGCCAGGCAGTCCGGAGGATGAAGGAGATATTCAGCCGCAGTTACGGCGCGGACAGCGCTCTTATGGCGGATATCGGCATGGAAGCCAAGGGCCTGGAGTTTTCCGAATATATGAGCAAAGAGTCCCTGGCACAGCAGGGCGGCTACGGCCTGGCCCTGAAAGGGCCGCAGCATGACGAGGCATGGCTGATTTTCCTCGATATGGTGCACAATTTTCTGCCCACCTTCGACAAAAAGGCTGAGGCCCTCCACTGGTTCCCCCTCTTCCGCACTTGGTTCGGCCTCTGCGGTCTGTGCAAGCTGCCGTGGAACGACGTTACGCCTGCCGACAATAAAGAGACGGCAGAGCCGGCGAAGGTAATGAAGCACGTGGAATGGTACGCCCGTTACTTCAGTGCCGTGACGGGCAGGGAGGCGACACCCGGCGACCTGATCGCCATGAGCGAAAGAGTATATAATTTCCAGAGGATCTTCTCTCTGAAGATGGGCTTTGGCCGCAGGGTTCATGACGCCATCCCTTACCGCGCCATGGGCCCGGTAACCATCGAGGAGTACGAGTCAAGGGCGGAGCGCTACGACGGCCAACTGAAAGAACTCTACAACGTAAACATCGAGGGGATAGAGACGCAGGAGAAGGTAAAACAACTCAGGCGGCTGCGCGAGGAGAGGTACGAGCTGCTCAAGGACGCCGTGTACGAGAGACGGGGCTGGACAAAAGACGGTATCCCCACCCTTGCCACGGTAAAACGGCTCCGCATCGACTTTCCGGAAGTCCTGGAAGTATTGAAAGCCCACGGGGTTGCATGATGGTGAGGGTCGACGGCAGAAAGCTGGCGTGGTACGAGGGAATGACCGTCGCCGACCTCCTCAGGGAATTGAACGACCCGTATCCTTATGCACTGGCGCGGGTCGACGGCAAGGCCGTCACCGGTCACGAATTCCACAGGGCCCCGGTGCCGGATAACGCGGAAGTATTTCTGGTACATCTGGTGGTCGGCGGCTAAAGGACCTTGGGGGAGGATGCGGATGGCGCGCGTCAAGCTGGTCGAGCAGGAGCAGTACGCATTTCATTATCCCGTCAGAATTGAGCCGCGGCACCTCAGCATAGGCAACCACTTGGGCGCCGACAATCTCATCTTACTCGCAAGCGCCGCCAAGGCGGATGTTTTTCACTCGCTGGGCCTGAGCGAAGTGGACCTCGGCGACGGCGTGACGGGCACCATCACCGCCGATATAGTCGTCAACTACAAAGCGGAAGGCTTTCTTCACGACGAGATCGTAATCGATACGTATTTCGGCGCGTTCACCGGGCATAGTTTCACGGCATTTCAAAGGATCAGGAAAGGTGGAAAGGTGCTTGCAATTGCTGAAACGGGCATAGTCACCTTCAACTATCGGTCAAAAAGAATCGCCCGGGTGCCCGAGCGATTCTTGCAAGCATTAGCGGCGCATCATTCAAACACGTAGTCCAGGCTCACCTCTTCGGTCGATCCATTAGCGTTAAAGGAAAAAGGGATAGATACGAAGCGGCCTTTCGTGACATAGCTTATTTGAAAGCCTTTTCCCACGAAAACCATAGGAACGTGGGCCATAAGGTGAAGGCTTTCTTTTTCGAGTTCTTTCCTCGCCTGACCGGAGACAATATTGGTAATCTCTCCCACCGCGTCGATGATTTCCGGGGTTATCCTGTCGTATTCTTCACGCAGGAGCCTTGCGTAAATGGTCAGTGCTCCGGAGGTGGAAGTGCTGAGAGACATGACCCCTTTTTTGTCACCTGTGAACCCTATCACGCCCGTTACTTCAGCCGTCGTCTTTCTGTCGTCTTTCCCAAACGGGTCGCAACGGATCAAATCAATATCGCACATGGTCTTGAACACATGGGTAATGCCGGCGACGAACGAACGACTGTATTCTACATCCAAGGCAGGCTCTCCTTCATAGTCACTTCCCTATTATCGGCAGCGCCGCAATTTTTATAAACATGCGCACCAACTTTTCCGATTTTTCGCCAACGCACCGGGCTCTTGAGGTATAATTTCTCTTGAGAGGGACCGGCCCGCCATTCGGCGCGCGTCTTTTCCGATGCCTCTCACGCAAATAATAACTAAGGCAGAGGCATTACTTTATGGACGACGACACCCGTTCGCGCACGTTTTACTGGACCGATCCGGCAAAACTGGCCAAAATTGTCGAGACTATGAGCGGTCTCGAATACTTGTACGCTATGAGGGATGGCCTGGCTGAAGGGTCGCCTGTGGAAATGCTGCTCGGATTCAGGCTTGCCGAGGCGGAGGCGGGCAGGGTCGTCTTTGAGATTACTCCCTCGGAGCTTCACTATAACCCCTTCGGCAGTGTCCTGGGCGGCGTGGCTGCCGCCGTCATCGACGCGGCCACGGGAGCAGTTATTCATTCGCTCCTTCCTGCCGGCGTAAGGCATACTTCACTCGATCTCAACGTAAACTACGCGCGACCGATCACCTCGGAAGCGGGAAAGCTCCGGTGCGAAGCGCGGATCGTTCATATGGGCACACGCACGGGCATCTGCGAGGCAAGGCTGAGCGACGTACAAGGCCGCCTCTACGCATTCGGTACCTCCACCTCTATGATCTTTCGATAACCCGTGTACATAGCGGACCTTTGCCCATGACTAACGGCGCCATCCTGACCATTACCGGTCTGACGAAAACATATGATTCGTTCAAGGCGGTCGATCATATCTCATTTTCCCTGCACGAGGGGGAAATAGTCGGTCTCCTGGGTCCAAACGGGGCGGGCAAGACAACCACCATCAACATGATCCTGGGCATCCTGAAGCCCACGAGCGGCTCGATCGAGGTGTTGGGTAAAATGCTCGAAAAGCGGAGATCGGAGATCAGCAACGAGATCAATTTCGCGGCCGTTTACGCCCATCTTCCCGCCAACCTCACCGTTCGCCAGAACCTCTACGTCTTCGCCCTGCTCTACGGGATCAAATCTATCAGGCAGAGAATAAGCGCTCTTTTGCAAGAATTCGACCTCGAACGCTTTGCGAACACCAAGGCCGGGCTCCTCTCTTCCGGAGAGCTGAGCCGCCTCAATCTGGCCAAGGCGTTGATGAACAGACCAAGGCTCCTGCTCCTCGACGAGCCGACCGCCTCACTCGACCCGAGCATCTCACGCCTCGTCCGCGAGAAAATAAGGGAATATGCCGTGAAAACGCGGGCCGGGATACTCTGGACATCGCACAATATGGGCGAGATCGAAGCCGTATGTGACCAGGTCCTTTTTCTATCCCACGGAAAAATCCTTTTGAGCGGCGATCCGAACACCTTGCCGGCCGCGCACGGAAAAAAGGACCTCGAGGATCTCTTCATCGCCGTGGCGCGCGAGCCGGTGTCGCTAAAGGAATGAAAGTTTGTGAAAAGGTGAGAGATGAATAGGAAATACCAGTCAATGTTCCTTCCTTTTTATGAGGGGGTGGCTCCGACGGCTCCGCCGGTGGAGGGGGCGACGCTAGCCCCGGTAATTGCGGCGCGCGAGCCCGTCTCGCTAAAGGAATAGGTAGATGAGTCTTTCACGGACCCTTGCCATCTTCGTCCGGCAGCTCTTCCTGCTGAAGAGCAATCCCACGCGGCTGGTCAGCATTTTCTTATGGTTGATCATCGATATCATCCAGTGGGGTTTTATCAGCAAGTACCTCGGCTCATTGGGCCGGGCCACGTTTGGTTACGTCACTGTTGCTCTGGGGGCGATCATCTTGTGGGAATTCCTGGGCCGGATCGAGAACGGGATAATGATGGCCTTCCTGGAGGATGTCTGGAGCCAGAACCTCATCAATTTCTTTGCCTCCCCCTTAAAGGTAAGGGAATACCTGGGCGGCCTTGTCCTGACGAGCATCACGACCGGGCTGGCCGCCTTCCTCGCTATGGTCGCCGTGGCCGGAGCGGCCTTCGGCTACCACGTGCTGCGCATCGGCGTGCTGCTCCTGCCTTTTATGCTGATACTCCTGCTTTTCGGGGTTGCAATGGGCATCTTTGTCTCGGCCCTGATTTTTCGGCTCGGGCCTTCGGCGGAATGGCTGGGTTGGCCCATCCCCCTGGTACTTTCGATTTTTGCTGGTGTCTATTATCCGGTTTCGACTCTGCCCGCTGCTCTCCGGGCCTTCGCAAAGCTGATCCCCCCGGCATATGTGTTCGAAACCTGCCGCGCCGTGCTTGCCACCGGCGCCCTGCCGGCCAATTTTGCGTCAAATCTTCTTATCGGCGCCCTCCTCTCCGTGCTCTATCTTCTCCTGACGTCCCTTCTCTTTGTCCGGGTGTACCGAAAAAACCTCGCAAGCGGCACTATCGCGCGATTCAACGCAGAGGCACTCTGAAGACCCTGCCCTCTCCCCAAGGGGCATAAGCGCTAGCTTAAGCCGTCACCCCGGTGAAAACCGGGGTCCAGAACCCTATAATTCCCCTGAGCACCGGCTCCCGCCGGTACGACGAATCGTAACAGCGGCTAACGACACAAATTGTAAACCCTTTGCCTCACGATGCTCTGCAATTCCGGAACGAGAGTCGATTCTGTTCGCTAGCCTTGGAAGGGTCTCTTCCAGCCAAGCTCAAATTTGTCGTTGAAATACCCCTCGAGCCTGCCAAGAAGTTCTCTCCATCCAGGCTCGCGATCGTAAGTAAGGGCAATCCACAGGTAGCTTACCATTTCGCCTAGCTTGTCCTTGGGAATATACGCATAGGCTCCTGCATCGTACGACCGTTTCAAATCCTCTGAACTCAGGGCACGCGCTGTGAAGATGGCCACGCGAAATTTACGACTCACCGCAGTATCGAGGAGATCGAACCCTTTTACCCCCATGATGTCGAGAATCACCAAATCATACTCATTGGCTTTCAGCATCTCATTGGCTTTCTCATAGGTCGTCGCCTTCTCGACCGTCCAGTTAGGCCACTCCTGCTTGATCTCCTCCTCCAAAAGGGCAAGAACGTCCGGTTCATCGTCAACCGCAAGAATCCTTTTGCCATCTGAAGTCGATTGCATATAGGCACCTCTGTCTTTGATGTTGAAATCCCTTGGTGGCTTAACCACCAAATTGTTCACAGTCTTACACGATCAATCTTTTTTGTACAGCAAAAACTTCTGGACGGACCAGAGGGGGAGTAGGGGTCTTGTTTTTTGCATATTGATCGTCGACCTCTCTTTTCCCGCGCTGAGCTCCTCGGGAATGGTTGCGTAGTGAAGGGATAGGCGATTGCCGATCTCCATTAGCGAATAGCCATGCCGGCGAGCATCGGTGATTTGTCGATCCGTTGCATCTGCTGGAGACGGAATAATATTCTCAAGAGAAGGCATTGCGACGTGCCGCTGTCATTTCGGGATTTCCGCCGATGTTGCCCTGATTGAGTCTTTGATCTCGTCGACGAAGGACGTCGAGCATAGAAAAAGGGGTGCTTTCAGGTCTTTCCGCGGAGATTCTTTGTCGATTCCGGACAAGATGGTTACATGTGTTGAATCTGGTTACGAGATAGTAGATCGGATGATGACGAATTTTCACTCAAGAGTTTTCCAGCAACCTTGCAGTACGTGGTCACTTTCACTACTCCTCGCACATGGGCTGGGACCTGCGGCTCGGTCTGCTGTGTTTTTGCGTTCTTCGAGAAATTGCAGAGTGAGTAGTTTGGCAGTAGACTCCTGGGAGTCTATAGAGGTGCCCCCAAGGCCGTACCTCTCGTGTCCGGAATTGGTCTCCGGACCTGTTATGGAGTACACCGTAACGGCATGAGAACCTGCTGAATAAGTAGCTACGTAGACGTTCTCCTCAAATGAAACGGTCACAGTTTTGTGGGGCTGTTGTGCTGTCGGTTCCATACGGGCAATATCTTACCACGGAATCGTTGGAATTACCTCATATTGCGATTGGGGGTCAGTTTGAAAAATAACTTTTAGGGGATCATAGAACCTTCACCACTTGATGGAGTAGCCTTGAATATCTCCGTTGTCCCCGGATCTAAGACAACCTCCCTCTTTTCCATTCTGTCACAGTCGAAAGTATATCGCAAGGAGAGAAAGTCGATCGCAGATGAAGGCAGACGAACCTTTTCGCAATTCTGAGACAGTCACGGGCGTCATAGCCATGTTCATAGAAACCAGCTCTTTTGATAGTAGACATTCGACATGGAAGTAAAGAGAAGGCCACCCTCATTGGAGTGGCCCTTAGTGTCGGCAGAGTGCGGGTTGATTTACGCTATTGCCGATCCGCGTATAAGACACTACCTTCTCCGGCCTTGGCTTTTGCCCTGCCGAGCATTGCTTTTACTCGGACGCGCCTTTAAGGTCCTTCCCGATCCGCCGATACCAATATATTAATCATGTCCGTCTTGAATTTCAAGGCATCTTCTTCTATGGGGCCTCAGTCCGCTCTATCCGATTGCTGTAACCGGGAACATGAGCTATTCGTGAAAGGGCAAGGGGAAAGCTATTTACTTGCTTAAGATGTCCCCCTCTGCCCCTGATAGGGGGAAGGGCGGCAACATATCTCTCCGGAACGATCACAATATAGGGTCTTGTTCAGGGATGTCGCCTCTTTCCCCGTTGCGTTTGCCACCTCAAGAAGAACTTCCTGAAGTGGAGGAGCACAAAGTTTTTCTTGCAATGCCGCCATACAAGTGGTAATTGATAAATGGGTAGACTGGGGGTCAACAGATCAGCAAGTGAAACGCGTGGAAAACATTTCCCTCGTCCGTGCCAGGCTATAGACAATGATTGAATCTGTGTATTGGAAGGGAGACCTCCTCGAACACGCAAAGCGTCTGAAGCCAGCAGAAAAGCCTTGTACCCGATGCCGGATCGGGTGGACGACGGCATGTTCAGAATCGATGAGATTTGGATGCACTGTGAGGATCGTTGAGCGGAGCCGTACTGTACGTACGGCGTAGCCTCACGACCGCAGCAGGGCGCCGAAGATCGCGATTCCGATCATGCCGTCGGCCGACCGACAAGAGGAAGACCGGAAAAGAAAACCTCACTCCATATACGCGATCTGCGCGGGTGCATTGATGATGGTCGATTTCTTCCACCTTCCCGAAAAGTAGTACGCAAGACTGGCTGTCATCGATGTCACGAAGCTGAGCACTATGGCCACCCATATCCCCGTGATCCCCAGGCTGGTGCGCGTAAGCAGCCATGCCACAGGCACCCGCACCAGCCAGAGCGACAGGAGGGTAAAAGCCATCGTTATCATGGTGTGGCCTGCACCGTTTATGACGCCGTTCGATATGAACATTATTGCAAAGAATATGTAGCAGGACCCGACGATCCGCAGATAGGCGACGCCTATGTCCATGACCCTGCCGTCATCTCCGAGGCCGAACATTCTCAATATCAGCCTCGAAAGGATAACGACGACCAGCGATATGAAGAGGGTGATGGACGACGTCATCACGACCCCCCACTTGAACACCTCCTTCACCCTTCCCGGCCTGCCTGCGCCGAGGTTTTGTCCGGTGAGAGCGGAAACCGCGAGACTCATGGAGAGGGCGGGCATAAAGACGATCATATCTATTCTCCCTACCGCCCCGAACGCATTGGTCGCCGCGCTGCCGAAAGAGTTCACGAAGGTCGTCACTACCAGGCTGCCGATGGAAACAAGTGACTGCTGGACTATCGAGGGAAGGCCGATCTTGAAAAGCAGAAAAGTCATGTGGCCGTCGAGGCTGAGTTTCGAAGGACGGAAAGAGATTACGTGCCGTCGTCGATTCAGGTAGAAAATGCTTGTCCCAAGCGACGCAGCCTGTGAGAGCAGTGTGGCGCAGGCTGCCCCTTTCAGACCCCAGTGAGGGAACGGCCCGAAGCCGCCGATCAGGAAGGGGTCGAGGAGCGCGTTCAGTCCCAACCCTATGGCCATAAATACCATGGGGGTAACCGTATCGCCTATGCCCCTGAGAATGAAATTTGTGAGAAGGCCGAGATATAAGAGGACCATGCCCGCAAGGTTTATTTTGAGGTAAGTTGAGGCCATGGCGAAATTTTCCGGCGGCGTCCCCATAAGCCTCAGGAGGGCGTCACTCGAAAGTATACCCGCAATCGTCATCACGGCGCCTACTATCAGGGTCAGCGAGAACGAGTTGCCTACCGCCCTTTCCACCATGGGGTAGTCTTTTGCCCCGTAGAACTGTGCGACGAGTATTGTCGTCGCTATCGACATGCCCATGGAGATCCCGACGACCACGTAGATCACGGGGAAACTGACGCCTATTGCCCCGACGGCGTTCTCACCCACGAGATGTCCGACCCAGATCGTGTTTACTATGCCGTAGCCGATTTGCATGGCATTGCCCAACAGCATAGGAATTGAAAAGAGCAGGAGGTGCCTGGGGATGCTCCCTATGGTCAGGTCTTTCCCGAATTTCTCGTCCATTATCCGTCTTTCTTTCGCGCCTATGGTGTGAGACGCGGCGTCAGGGCCGCACTCCGGTTAACGATCAGGCATCTCTCATCCCGGCAGGTCGTCTGCGAGCCCTCTATGCCCAGTTTTTTCATTTCGGCAAGCCGCTTCGCTTTCGCCACAACAAGCACAGGTGAGTCCGAGTGGAACAAACGCACGACTTCATCCCGATTCAAGAAGGACCCTTTCGAGTCGGGATACTCTGAGCCCATCTGCAGCTCGCCGGTGAACTCGGCAAGGTACGTCCTCTTGCCGAGGTAAAACGGGAGGGTTTCATCGAAAGAGCCATAATTGACGACAATTGCGTTCTCTTTGCCCACCTTGTGTATGGCCTGCGCCAGTCCTTTTGTGGTGTTTAAGCGGTCGATGACATGGCTGTGGAGCATGATTCCGATAACAACGGAAAGGGAGAAAGCGCCGAGCATGAAAAAGAGGGATCTGAAGGAGCGCATGCTTTTGCGGGCGAGGATAAAAAGCATGATGAAGGAGGAAGCGGACACCCCCAACGACAGACCCCGAATGTCTTCGCGTAAAGAGATGATGTCGGCCATGCCGGTGAGGCGACTGTCGAGCAGGCCGGTTCCAAAGAGAAGGCCCGCCGCTGCAACCAACGAGAAGAATACGGCATAAACGATGATCTCACGCCTCAGGCGCAGCCTGGTGAGCCACTGCCTGTCGAAGAGGCAGCCGAGAACGATCGAGAGAGCGGGGAAAAGGGGGAGGATATAAGGGGGCAGCTTCGAGCCCGACACGCTGAAGAACGTGAAAACGACAAGGGACCAGATAAGGAGCAGCCGCATCTCCCTTTCTTGCCAAAAGAGGATGACGGCCCTGGGAATAAATATCGACCAGGGAAAGAGGCCTCCGAACAAGACAGGGAAGAAATAGTAAAGAGGGCCGGACCTGCTGTGCTTTGTCGTCAGAAACCTGAGGACGTGCTGGTCTATGAAAAAAAACTGGTAGAACTCCTTCTCCTTCACGGCTATGAGGACGAACCAGGGACACGCGATTACCGCGAAGAGCAGAAACGCCCTTGGTGACGCCGCTTCTTTCAAAAAGCGCATGTTTTTTTCGGACCATAGGAAAAGCACGGCCGCAACTCCCAGAAGGACGGGCGCAACGGGGCCTTTCGCCAGCACCGCGAGGGCAAGGGCCGCCCAGGAAAGGTAGAGAAAAAGACGTCTTCTTTCCCGGTAGAATTCATAGAAACATGAAAGAGAGGCGAAGAGGAGAAAGGAAAAAAGCATGTCGATCGTGACGATGCGGGCCATCGCGAAGAAGCCGAAAGAAGTCGTGAGTATGAGACCGGATATCAGGCCGGCGCGGGCAGAAAACCATCGGCCCGCGAACAGGCCGGTGACCAGCACGCACGCGAGCGCCGCCAAGGCGTTGGGGAACCTGAAAGACCACTCATTGACTCCGAAGAGTTTGTACGAACCAGCGCACGCCCAGTAGAGGAGAGGCGGCTTTTCGAAATAGCGGACATAGTCGAGATGGGGAACAACATAATCGCCCTGTTCGATCATCTCGCGGGGGATCTCCGCATACCTGCCTTCATCAGGCTCCTTGAGTGAATAGGCGCCGAGGTTGTAGAAAAAAACGAGGTATGAGACAGCAAGAACGGCCAGGACGCAGATGGCCGTCTCTTTGCTAAGAAACTTCCCGTATCGCATGCATTTCTCTCCAAACGGTCTTCATGATAACGAAGGGCGCGGATGAAAGCGCGTTACCCGGCGATCACCCGGGGGTTATTCCGGTAACGTCGCGTCACGGCTTATCGTCCCCCCGCCCAGCACGGTCTCCCCGTCGTAGAGGACAACCGATTGGCCGGGGGTTATGGCGGAGATCGGCCGGCGGAAGAGTACCTCCAGCATGCCATCCCGTACCGAATAGGAACACGGCTCCTCTTTCTGCCTGTAGCGCACCTTTGCCCGTGCCTCACCCTGAGTGCGGGGAGTAAGCAGGTTGACCTCGTCCGCGGTCAGCCGGTCTCTCATCAACCGGTCCTTTGGGCCTACAACGAGCAGGTTCTCTTCAGCCCTCAACTCTATCACATAAAGGGCTTCCCTGTACGGAATATTGATGCCCCTCCGCTGCCCGATCGTGTAGAGATGAACCCCGTCGTGATACCCCACCCGGGCGCCGTCCGCCGTGACAACCTGCCCTCTCCTGAGAGGGATGAACTGCCCGATAAACCGCCGGTAATCATTGCCGGGGATGAAACAGATATCCTGGCTTTCCTGCATCTCCGCCTGCGTGCCGGCGTGTGCGGCAAACTCGCGGCGCACCGTCTCCTTCGTGTATGATCCGAGGGGGAAAGTGAGACGGGGGAGATCGGCGGCAGGGACGGGGTAGAGGAAGTAAGATTGGTCCTTTGTCCTGTCCTTCCCCTTCTTCAGGCTAGGCCCCCACGGCGTATCTTCCAGACGCGCATAATGGCCCGTCGCCACCCTGTCGGCGCCCATGGCCAGCGCCTTTTCGAGGAACAATGCGAATTTTATATGCCTGTTGCAGAGCACACAAGGGTTTGGCGTCAGTCCCTTTCCGTACTCGTCCACAAATTTCCGGATCACGTAGTGCTCAAACTCCTCCTGCATGTTGATCACGTAATGCGGGATCGAAAGGCGGTCTGCTATGCGCCTCGCCCTGTGCATGCTTATCGCAGAGCAGCATACCTTGGGGTTGGATTCGCTGCGAAGGCCGCGGGGCAGCAGGTCAAAGGTAAAGCCGACCGTTTTGTATCCTTGCTTTTTCAGCAGATAGGCCGAATATGCACTGTCGATGCCGCCGCTCATCGCGATGAAGACGGTTTCCACGCGATGAATATAGCACGCAGTGAATCAAATTGAAAGTGAGCGAAATATATAGTATTATGAGGCTAGTCTTTAAGGAGGAATCAATCAATGGGCAAAAAGATAAAATTCTCCGTAGGCATCCTCGTGGCGGTCGTTTTTCTGCTGGGCTTTTTGGCTGGAGCCCAAGGAAACAAGATCGTCAAGAACGCTGAAGGTGAAGAGGCATACCAGTACCTGAAGACCTTTTCCGATGTGCTCGATATAGTGAAGAAAAACTATGTCGACCATGTCAAAGACCGTGATCTGATTTACGCGGGCATCAAAGGAATGGTCGAATCTCTCGATCCTCACTCCTCCTTTCTGACTCCCGACATGTATAAGGATATGCAGACGGAAACGAAGGGCGAGTTTGGGGGCATAGGCATAGAGGTGACCATAAAGGATGGGATACCGACGGTGATCACGGCGATAGAGGATACGCCCGCCTTCAAGGCCGGATTGAAACCTGCCGATCTGCTCGTCAAGATCGACAACAAGCCCACAAAGAATATGAGCCTCGTCGATGTGGTGAAGCTTATCAGGGGACAGAAAGGCAAACCCGTCACACTCTCCGTAATGAGGGAAGGTTTCGCTTTTCCCAAAGATTTTCAGGTGCTCCGCGATATCATCCAGGTGAAGAGCGTGAAGTACAGGATGCTCGACGATAAGTACGCCTATATCCACATCACCCAGTTCCAGGAAAAGACAGGAAAGGACCTGGCCGCGGCTATCAAAGAGCTGCAGAAATCGGCCAAAGGAGGCATCAAGGGCATACTGCTCGACCTGAGAAACAACCCCGGAGGACTTCTAGATCAGGCAGTCGAGGTATCCGACGAGTTCATCTCCGACGGCCTGATCACCTATATTGAGGGCAGGAGGCCCGACGAGAAAGTGAGCTTCACCGCGCACAAAAAAAATGATTATACGGGGCCGCTGGTGGTCCTGGTAAACGAGGGCAGCGCGAGCGGCTCCGAGATCGTGGCGGGGGCTCTGCAAGATTCGAAGAGGGCCATCATTGTCGGAACGAAGACGTTCGGCAAGGGATCGGTGCAAACCATCATCCCTCTGGCCGACGGCTCAGCGGTACGGCTCACTACCGCAAAATACTACACGCCCGCCGGCCGTTCGATTCAGGCGGACGGCATCAACCCCGACATAGTGGTTGAAAACGATTTTACCAGAACGAAAGGCGAAAAATATACGCCCATAAAAGAGAAAGACCTGGACAAGCACCTGGAGGGCACGAAGAAACCGGAAGAAAAGAAGGAAAGCAAACCGGATGAAAAAAAATCGGAGGAACTTGCTCCAAGTCTCAATTCTGACTCCACGGGCAAAAACGACGAAAACGATGTTCAGCTCGTCATGGCCCGCCAGATATTGAAGAGTTGGGAAGCATTGAGGGGAAAATAGGTAGCGGCCGGGCGATTTTCACGTGCGACCCAGCAAGTGGCGGCCCAGCAAAACAATATGGAGCCGGGTACCCCGCCGATTCTTTGCCATCCTGCTCGGCCCGCATCCTCATGTTTGCCACCCAGGCGGGGCAATATAAAGCCGGGTACGACCCCGCCATTCAACATTCTCTTTTTGAACTCCAGGTATCCGCTTCAGCCTTGCCGACCCGCTGTAGTCTTCGAAAATGCTGGAAAGGTATCGCCGAAATGACAATTGTGGGATAATATAAAGGCCGAATGAAGAAAGAGAAAGGGGGGAGACTATGACAAAGATGCTGAAAGAAATCAATCCGGAGGAGGTAAAGGACAACCCTTTCACACTGATAGGGAAGGACGGAATGCTGGTCACGGCGGGTGAGCCCGCATCCTTCAATACCATGACCGCGTCATGGGGAGGCCTCGGCGTCCTCTGGGGAAAGAACGTCTGCTTCAGCGTGATCCGACCCGTTCGCTACACGTACACCTTCATCGAGCGATCGGACGCGTATACGCTCTGTTTCTTCGAGGACAGGTACAAGGATGCACTCACGTTGTGCGGGACAAAGTCGGGCAGGGACACGGATAAGGTCGCCGCGACGGGGCTTACCCCGGTGCTGGATGACGAACCCATCTATTTTGAGGAGGCACGCCTTGTCTTTCAGTGCAAGAAGCTCTATTTTCAGGACCTCATCCCCGCAAACTTCAAGGACCGCGCCATAGAGGCCTTTTACCCGCAGAAGGATTACCACAGATTGTATGTGGGAGAGATAACAAGGTGTCTGGCCCGCTAGCCGCTCGCATAGCGTCCGAACGTTCCTCCCGGATGGTTGGAAAGACTCGGGAAACTCCAGGAAGTTTTTTCCTTGACGTCCCATGGAGTTCGTAATAATGATATTGTATACTAAGTAGTAGTGGCGAAGGGGCCACATTTGCCGGGGAGTTGGCTGAAGAGCGCGGCTTTCCCGTCAACGAGCGTCGCCGAAACGCACCTGGGAGAGATGAGATATGAAGGCGGTACTCATCGCTGGTATGCCGGTTATTATGGATGCGCATATCATAAAAGCCGACCGCAAAAGGGCCAACCCCGCGAAGGTGTATATGGACGGGGTCGAGTTCATGCCCACCGGCAAGAGCGTGCTTTTCATAGCTAAGGTTTAAGGAGAAATAGGGCATGAATGCATTGACTCTGATGTTTGTTTCATTATGCGTTTTCGCGCTTGCCTACCGTTACTACGGATTGTTCATCGCCAACAAGGTGCTCAAATTGCAGGCGAAAAGAGCAACTCCCGCCGTCGTGATGGCGGACGGCCACGATTATGTGAAGACCAACAAATATGTTCTGTTCGGCCACCACTTTGCTGCAATTGCCGCGGCGGGTCCGCTCCTGGGACCGGTGCTGGCCGCGCAGTTCGGTTATTTGCCGGGGGCGCTTTGGATCATCATCGGGGCGGTAATGGCGGGCGGGGTCCACGATATGATCGTGCTTTTCGCTTCGGTGAGACATAAAGGGCAGAGCCTTTCGAAAATTGCCGAAAGCGAAATAGGCAAATTTGCGGGATTGGTCGCTTCCTTCGCCTTTCTTTTTATTCTCCTTCTCACTCTGGCCGGCCTTTCCATTGCAGTCGTCAACGCCATGTTTGAAAGCGCTTGGGCAACTTTCACTGTCTTCGCCACCATGCCGATTGCTTTCATCATGGGAATTTACCTGCACGTGATACGCATAGACGACGTAAAAGGGGCAACTATCATCGGTGTTGTGCTTCTTTTTGTGGCAATCCTTATCGGCCCTTATGTCGCGGCAAGCCCAACCTGGTCTGCGGTATTCCGCCTCTCGAAACAGCAGATATCTCTTATTATACCGGTCTATGGCTTTGTTGCCTCGGTTCTTCCGGTCTGGATGTTGCTCTGTCCGCGCGACTATCTCACCACATTTCTGAAAATAGGAACCATCAGCATGTTGGCGGGCGGTATATTGATCATGCGGCCTGATTTCCAAATGGCCGCTCTGACGCCCTATATCCACGGCGGTGGTCCCATCGTCCCCGGCGCTGTATATCCGTTTATCATGATCACGATCGCCTGCGGCGCGTTATCGGGATTCCACGCTATCATTGGTACAGGAACCACGCCGAAGATGATCGCCAACGAACGGGATGTGTTGTTTATCGGCTACGGTGCGATGCTCGTTGAAGGGTTTGTGGCTATCATGGCGCTTATCGCAGCGTGTGTTCTTGTTCCGGCAGACTATTTCGCTATCAATGCGGCGCCCCTGGTTTACGCAAAACTGGGAATGGTTCCGGTCCATCTTCCACAACTTGCGTCAGAAGTCGCAGAAAAAGTTCAGGGGCGTCCGGGCGGCGCCGTGTCTCTTGCCGTGGGTATGGCCTACATCTTCTCCGCTGTTCCCTTCATGAAGGGGTTAATGTCCTACTGGTACCACTTTGCCATCATGTTTGAAGCCGTATTTATCCTGACAGCCGTTGACACGGGCACAAGAGTGGGAAGATTTCTGCTGCAGGAAATGATCGGTCAGATCATCCCGCAGTTTCTTGAAAAACGCTGGATACCGGGCATCATCGTCACCAGCTTTCTTTTTACAGGCGCCTGGGGCTACCTTGTTTTCACGGGTGATATCACGACAATCTGGCCGCTCTTCGGCATGAGCAACCAGCTCCTTGCCGCCAGCGCCTTGATTATCGGCACGATCATGCTCCTCAGGATGGGGAAATCCAGGTATTCATGGATCACTGCCATCCCGGGCGTCGTCATGGCCTTTACCACGCTTTATGCGGGGTACCTCAATATCACGATGAATTATCTGCCCAAGGGAGACTATCTCCTCGTCATGCTCTCGATTATAATTATGGCTCTTGTATGTATCGTGTTTGCTACAGCAGTTACGCGCGTCTATGATCTGATGCAGATCCGGCAGCCGGTTATTGACCGGTACGGTGATTCTGTCATGCAAGAAGTAGTGGAATAAAACGCAATAGTCGACGAAACGCGCCTGGGAGAGAGGAGATATGAACGCAGTACTTGTCCTTGTCTTGGGTTTCATCGTCTTTTTTATCGGTTATCGCTGGTATGCGGGTTATATCGATACTCATATCATAAAAGCAGACCGCAAAAGGGCCACCCCCGCGAAGATGTATATGGACGGGGTCGAGTTCATGCCGACGAGCAAGAGCGTGCTTTTTGGCTATCAGTTTAAATCGATCGCCGGGGCGGCGCCGATCATCGGCCCTATCATCGCCATTCAGTGGGGCTGGCTGCCCGCGCTGGTCTGGATATTGGGCGGCGCCCTCTTTATAGGCTGGGTTCAGGACTATTCCAGCGCCATGATGGCGATGCGCAACGAGGGCGCTTCGTTCGGGGGCTTGAGCCACAAGCTTATCTCCCCCAGGGCGAGAATCATCCTCCTCTCGTTCCTCTACTTCTATCTCCTGCTCATCGCAGGCGCCTTCGGCAATGTGGTGGTGAGCACAGCCGTCTCCCTGAAGGCGGCCCCCATGGCATGGCTCTTTCTCACCATCGGCGGCGTCGTGGCGGGACAGATGATCTACCGCTGGAAAAAGGATATCCTCCTGACCACCGCCGTCTGCGTCATCATCGCCCTCATCGGCGTCTGGCTGGGCACCGTAGCCCCTTCCGATTCGATCATAGGGGCCGGCCTCGCGAACAGCAGGCTGCTCTGGGCGCTGGCTGCGGTGGTCTTCTGCTATTTTGCCGCAGTGCTGCCGATCTGGAGATTCTCTTTGCCCATCAATTACGTCGCGTCCTATATCGTGTTCCTCGGACTCTTTTTCGGAATGATCGGGGTCTTTGTGCTCCATCCCAGTTTTACGCTCCCGGCCGTCACCACCTTTTCGATAAAGATCGGTCCTGTGTGGCCGATTATGTTCGTCACCATCGCCTGCGGCGCGGTCTCCGGCTGGCACAGCTTAGTCTCCAGCTCGGGGACGGCCCGCCAGCTTGAGAACGAGCTGGATGCGCGGCCGGTGGGCGCGGGCGTGATGTTCGTGGAGATGATGCTCGCCTTGTTTGCCCTGGTGATAGCCGGCACGATCTATGCCTCGCCCGCGGAATACGGAGCGGCGGCGGTTCAGGGGCCGGGCGCTATTTTCGCGACGGGCGTCTCCAAGTTCCTCGGCGTCCTGGGCCTGCCCGCGGCCATCGGTAAATCGTACGGCAGCGTTATGATGGTGATCCTTGCCATTACCATCATGCAGCTCGTCCTCCGGTTCATGCGCGTCGCCACGGCAGAGCTTTTGGGCGACGTGAGCACCATCTTCAAGAATGCCCATGTCGGCGCCTTCGTTGCCGGTATGCTGACCATCATCCTCGTCATGACCGGGTGGTGGCAATACTTATGGGTGCTTTTCGGAGGGGCCAACCAGCTCATGGCCTCGCTTGCGCTCATGCTCATCACGGTATGGCTCATGTCGGAGGGCAAATCGTATGCATGGGCATTCTACCCCATGATCTTCATGTTCGTGACGACGATAGCCGCCCTATCCTACACGTCCTACACGCTGCTTTCGAACGTGGCAAAGGGGATGGCGAAAGGCGAGGCCCTGGTGGGCAATACGCTTATGGGTCTTGTGGGTTTCTTTCTGGTTGTCGCGGCGATTGCTCTCGGGGTTGAAGGCATAAAGGCATTCCGGAGATACCGGGCCGCATGGCCGGAGCTTAGCCGGAAGGCCGCTGCGAAGGTACGATAAGGTGAGGTTTTTCCGCAGATCGACGGCTGAAGGAGACGTCAGCATATGGGCGATGATGATAAGAAAGGCGGCATATTCAGATCGATAAAGGATTTCGTGTATGGCGCGGTCGCCCACGATTCCGCGCGCTCCGCGCTCAAAACAAGGGCGAGCATGGAGCACCTCTTCATCCTGATTACCGTGGGCGATATGCTCGGCGTGCCCATCCTTCCGCCCTACTATTCTTTAAGACTCCTGCCCTATGTGGTTCCCCGGATTGCCACGTGGAAGAGAAGGATGTTGAGGGAAAAAGACCTGACGGACGGTCTGGCGTAAATTCCGCAAAAAGAGACGGGGCGGCGGGGCGGGCGTTTACAGGAGGTGCGTTATTTCTCTCGCAAAGATATTTGAACAGTATCCGGATAGACGGTACATCATGTTCGGTGGGAAAGGCGGGCTCGGAAAGACCACCTTTTCAGCGGCGACCGCGTACTACCTGGCAAAGCAGGGGAAGCGGGTCCTCGTCTTCTCCGTGGACCCGCAGGCCTCCTTGAGCGACATTTTCAAAAAAGATATTTTCGGCAAAGGACCGACCGAGATCATACCCAATCTCTATGCCCAGGAAATCGATGCGCACCGGCGGATAAGAGAGTACCAGCAAGAGATACGGCAAAAGATCCTCGACATGTACGGCATGGAGGCGATCCCCGAGGAGATAGAGAGCTATATCCAGGCCGCCGCTGCGGAGCCGGCGATGGAGGAGAGCGCGATCTTCGATGAGGTGGTCGATATCGTCGTCAAAGGTGATTACGATTATTACATTTACGACCTGGCGCCCCTCGGCCATGCCCTCTATTACTTGAGCATGGCCTCTGTGTATGATGCATGGATAGGCAAGATCACCGGACTCCGGCAGCAGATGCGGGAGTATGACCAGGTTGCCGCCGTAATGCGCCGCGAAAAGGAGATGGATGATGATGCGATACTCAACGAGCTGCTTTATATAAAAGACCGCCTCAATAAATCCTCCAGCATCCTCACCGATAAGGAGAAGACGGCCTTCTTCTTCGTGATAACTGCCGAGCAGATGGTAATCTCCGATACAGAGAAGGCAGCCCGGCTTTTCGCGCGGTTCAACGTCCCCTTGAGCGGCTACATCGTCAACCGCGTGCTCTCCGATTCGCTGAGAGACCAGGATATCCCTGAGTACCTGAAGAACAGGCTCTCCATGCAGGAACACTACCTCAAGATGATCGACGAGACGTTCTCCGGGCAGATACTTGCGTCCGTGCCCGAGATGGAGAGGGACGTGACGGGTCTTGCCATGATCGAAAAGTTGGCGGCAGCAATGTTCTAAAGGGTTTTTGCAAGAGGAGGTCGAGACGTGGACGCAATCAGCATAAGCAACAGCATCAGCGTGAGCATGAGCACATTCATGGAGGATAACCCCGGGCTCAAGTATATTTTCTTTGGAGGAAAGGGCGGCGTGGGCAAGACCGTGATGGCAGGCGCTGCCGCCCTCTGGTCCGCAAAAAAAGGGAAGAAGACCCTCCTTGCCTCCACCAACCCCGTGCATAGCCTGTCGAACCTCTTCGGACAGGACGTGTTCGGCAAACCCGTGGTCGTCTGCAACGAGGAACGGTGCCATGCGTTTGAGATCGATACGCGGGACAGTATAGAACGGTCGAAACAGGAGATCAGGGAAAAGATAAACTGGTTCCTCAAATTTGCGGACATTACCACCAAGGCCGAAGATTTTATCGAGTTGGCCACCATGAACCCGGCTTTCGAAGAATCTGCCATGTTTGAAAACATGATGGACCTCATGTTCAAGGACGAGTACGATTTCTACGTGTTCGACACTGCCCCGACCGCCAATGCGCGGCGACTGCTCGGCATGTCGAAGGTCTACTCCCTCTGGGTGGAAAAAATGCTCAAGAGCAGGAAAGAGGCGAAGTCGCTGCGAGAGGTGCTCTCTTTTACGAAGAAAACCCAAAAAGACCCCTTGATGGATTACCTGCTCAGCTTCAAGGACCGGATGGCGTCCGCCCAAACGCTCCTCACGGACAAGGCACTCACCGCCTTCTTTTTCGTGACCCTCCCGGAGAGTCTACCCATCGCGGTGATCACCAGGTTCATAAAGTGGTTCTACGAATTTGGCATACCCGTCGGCGGCGTGATCGTCAACGGCGTGATACAAAAAGACCAGGTGCATGGAAAAACGGTCGAGTTCGTGCGGAACAGGATAGCCATGCAGGACGAGCATATGGCCGAAATATGGAACGTCTTCGGGGATAGGGTGAGGGCCATCGCCCCCCTCTTCGAAACGGAGGTGAGGGGCGCGGCCATGTTGGAAAGGACGAGCAAGTACCTATTCGTCTAGCACACGTGGACATCTCACGGTCTCTTATGATAGATTTGGCGTGGAGCTTCTATGAAAGAAGGAAAAGTCTACCTTGTGGGAGCGGGTCCGGGAGATGTCGGGCTCCTCACCCTGAAAGGCCTGCGGTGCCTTCAAAAGGCAGACCTGATCGTCTATGATTTTCACATCAACCCCCAGATCCTCAATTACGCAAGAGACAACGCCGAGTTTGTCTACGCCGGAAAGAGGGGCGGACACCACGAGATGTCGCAGGACGAGATAAACCTGGTTCTCGTCGAGCGGGCTAGGGCCGGCAAGCTTATCTGCAGATTGAAGGGAGGCGACCCGTTTGTCTTTGGCAGGGGCGGCGAGGAAGCGGAACTGCTGTCACAGAAAGGTATACTCTTCGAGGTGGTACCGGGCGTCAGCTCTGCCGTAGCAGTCCCCGCCTATGCCGGCATCCCCCTGACCCACCGCAACTACGCCTCTTCCTTCGCGGTCATCACGGGAAGCGAGGCGGCCTCGAAGCTCGAAAGCAGCACGTACTGGTCCGGCCTCGCCAAGGCCTGCGATACGCTGGTCTTTCTTATGGGGGTGAAGAACATAGAGGCCATCACCCACAAACTGATCGAGCACGGCCTGCCTTCTACGACGCCGGCCGCCCTCATCCGCTGGGGCACAAGACCGGAGCAACGGACGATAGTCGCGCCGCTTCACGAGATCGCGCAGACCGCCAGGGACAGCAATATCCATCCACCCGCAATTATGATAGTGGGAAAGGCGGTCATGCTGCGAGACGCCCTAAAATGGTACGAGGAGAAACCGCTTTTCGGCCACAGGGTACTAATTACCAGGGAATACACGCCCGACTACGAGCCGCTCGAAGAGCTTGGGGCGGAGGTCTTCGAGTTCCCCACCGTGCGGATCATGCCGCCCGAAAGCTTTGACGAGGCCGACCGCGCGATCGGGCAGCTTCACACCTATAACTGGCTCGTCATCACGAGCGCAAACGCCTTCAAATACTTTATGGAAAGGCTCCTGCAAAAGGGCCAGGACGTCAGGGAATTGAAAGGCATGAAGATCTGCGCAATCGGGTCGAAAACCGCGCAGGCGATCGCGAGCTTCGGGTTGAGAGTCGATCTGGTTCCCGATGAATTCAGCGCCGAGGGGCTTACCGATGCGTTTATAGCGCGCTCCGGTACAGCAGGCAATCTGACAGGGCTGAGCCTGCTGCTGCCGAGGGCGGCCGGCAGCCGGGAGCTCTTTCCGGAAAGGGTGCGGCAACTAGGAGGAAGCATCGACACGCCCACAATCTACCGTGCGGTGAGGCCGGACAAACATGGAAAGCGGCTGCAGCGTTTCATGTCCGAAGGCCGCATATCCCTCGCCACTTTCACGAGTGGAGCCGCCTTTAACAATTTCTTTGATATGTTGGGAAAGGAGCGATCTGTCTTCCTCAAAGACGTGACCATCGCAGTGATCGGTCCTGTCACAAAAAACGCGGTGGAGAAGAAGGGATTAAAGGTAGCAATCATGCCGTCGAAGGCGACCATCCCTGCCATGGTAGAAGAGATCATCAGATGGGCTACAAAGAACCGGTAAGCGCGCTTACGAAACCTGAACCCTGGTTTTCGCCGGGGTGACGGCTTTACGAATCCTCACTTAATCTTCCGAGTCGCTCTAAAGCACGTGGTGAGCGGCAAGTATGAGGATGCAGCACCCGCCGATGTGCCGTCCGGGTACCCGGGTGGCGCGCAAGGTTCGAGGCGCGGAGGCGTACATAGGCCGGGTACCCAGTTCCATATTGCTTTGCTGGGTGGCAAACGTCGGAGCGTCACGGACCGCGGCGCAACGCCAAAGATGCGCCTCAGACGCCGCCGCCCTCCCCTAGGAGTCCAGGGCCTCCCTGAGCTTCTGCGACAACACGTTAATGGTAAAAGGCTTCTGAATGAAGCTCTTGCACCCCTGCTGCATAATCTTTGTCACCTGCCGGTCAAGGCTGTAGCCGCTCGAAAGCGTAACCAGTACCGACGGCTTGATGCCTCTGAGTCGCGCCAGTGTTTCTTCACCGCCCATGTCGGGCATGACAACGTCAAGGATAACGAGGTCAATCGTGTCATGGCGCTTTTCATAAATGTCAATGGCTTCCTGCCCGCTCTTTGCAATCATCACGGAATATCCGAGGACCTCAAGCATGTCCCTGCTCACCGAGGTGACGGCCTCTTCATCGTCCACGAGGAGAATCGTCTCCCCGCCCTTTTCCATCGGCCGGGGCTCTGTTGGAGCGTCGCTCACCTTCTCCGCCGTCTTTTTCGATGCGGGCAGATAGATGCAAAAGACGGTCCCTCGTCCCTTTTCGCTGTGCACAGTGATTAGCCCGGCGTGCGCTTTGACTATGTTGTAGACCGAAGCCAGCCCCAAACCATAGCCTCTGCCCGCCTTCCTCGTGGTAAAAAAAGGCTCGAAAATCCTCTCTTTGGTTTTTTCATCCATGCCCTCGCCCGTGTCCCCTACGGAGATCTTCACATATCCTCCCGCTTTCAACGAGTAAGGCCGCACGAATCTCGTATCGAGCATCACATTTTCCGTCGTCAGAGAGAGCATCCCCCCTCCGGGCATGGCCTGCGACGCGTTCAAGTAGAGGTTGAGGAGCATCTGCTCGATCTGCCCGTTGTCCGCGTCCACGGCAGCCAGGGGCTCTTCGTAGCGTGATTTGATGACGATTTCCTTTCGGGTGCGGCCGAACATCTCTGAAGTCCTTCTGATAACCGCGTTTACATCCAGCGTCCGGGTCTCGTACTTGGCGCCGCTCGCAAACCCGAGGAGCTTCCTGGTCAGGTCGGACGCGCTTTTCACCAGTTCTTCTATCCCTTTCAGCTTGTTGTATATAGGATCGGCCGGGTTCAGCCGGTGCAGGATGAGAGAAGTATGGCCCTGTATACCCATAAGGAGATTATTAAAATCGTGGGCAATCCCTCCTGCCAGTGTTCCTATGGCCTTTATCCTCTCCGACCGGATGAGCTGCGTCCCAAGCTTTTTCTGATCGGTCTTATCAAGCAGGAGCCCAAGAACAGCCGGAGCGCCCAGGTCCATCGTCGGCGCGGTGTGCACCTCGACGTAGACGGCCTGACCGTCCTTCCTCTTCCCCCGAAACTCATACTGCATTGAGGCGGCGTCGCAGGGCAGCCATTTGTCGGCATCGTCTCCGACCGAACCCCAGTTCTCGGGAAAACCCAGGTCCTCAGGCCTTTTCCTATCCACAATCTCATCGATGGCGTAGCCGAATATATCGGCCAGCTCGCAGTTCGCGTAGGTAAAGAAGCCGTCCCGGATCAGAAAGACGCCCACCAAAGACTGCTCTGTCAGGCACCTGAACTTGCTTTCGTATTCAAGGAGGGTCTGCATGCGTCTCACAGATCCGTCTCCCTCGACTGCGTCCGGCCCCGGGGCGAGCTGTGCCGTTTGACGTTCCATGGCGGCGATCTTCTGGCGTGCACGAACCAGTTCATCGGTGAGCTCCGCTTTCGTCCTGCTGTAATCGTCCATATTTCAGCCTCGAGTTTGACTTGCACCAGTCGTTCAACACTACGCCGAGCACTACAGCAGCAACATCTGCGAGGCATTCTTGTCCTGCCTCTCCTGACCTTGTAGTATGTTTTTGCACATATTTGGCATCCGGTCAAGAATATAGTGCAGTTCTCACGAAAACTGCGCAAAAAATATTGCGCAGTTGCTCCCCAACGATTGTAATTCACATAGTGCTTCAAGTATGGTATCTATACTTATAAGCCTCCGGTTGTTGTGCTTTCGAGAGGTGTAAAAGAATTATGCGACTTTCAAGCATTTTGCCCGAAAAATTCAGCACCCGCCTCTTCCTCGTCACGTTCATTGCAGGCCTTATTCCGATCATCATTTTTGTCGTCCTCATCGACATCTACGGCAGCCGCATCGAGAAGGAAATCACGAGGATCATCGAAAAAGGGTACGACCGGGATATGGGCCGGAGTGAGGTCATGCTGCGGGAAATGGGCGAGGCATCCGTATTCGCCAAAGTGAGCGACATCGCTCAACAGCTCGACATGGTCATTCAAACGGTGCCGTGGATGACCGCGGCAGACCTTCAGAAGGACGAGAGGTTCAGAGAAGTGGCGGTCCAGACAGTGGGCCGGACGGGTTATACGTTCGTCTTCGACTCGGATACCGCCATTATCCGCTTGCACCGGGACTTGCGCCTGGAGAACAAGAACCTCCCGAGCGTCTTCCGTCATCTGCCCGAGCTGCAGAACATACTGGAGACAAGCCTGAGGGGGACGGGGACGGCTTACGGATATTACCAGTTGAAGGCTGGGGACGGGAACATCATGAAGAGGTTCATCTATATCATCCCCCTTCACAACACTACGGCTGACCATGCCCGGCTGAGCGTTGCCGCCACCATCAATGTGGATGACTTTCTGACCCCGGTAAGACAGGCTGAAGCAGATCACAAAGACACGAAACAATTTCTGATCCATGCCTCCAAGACCGTGATAGAATCGTTCAGGCACACGGGCCTCATCTCAATGGGGGTCGGCATACTCGCCGTTTCACTCATCGCCTTTTTTGTCATGGGGATTTACCTGTCGAGGGCAGTAAGCCGGCTCAGGGAGGCCACGGCGAGGGTCAATCGGGGCGACCTCTCGACGCCGGTAAAACCGTCCGGGTCAGGCGAGGTGGCTACGCTCATCGACGACTTCAACAGGATGGTGGATAAGCTCGCGGCGACCATGGTATCAAAAGACCTTTTACAGGTAAGCGAGGCAAAACTGAACCAGGCGAACGCCGAGCTGCGACAAGAAATTGCTGATCGCGAGCGCACGGAAGAGGCACTCGCCGCCGAGAAAGAGCGCCTCAACGTCACCCTGCGCTCAATCGGCGACGGCGTCATCACTGCCGACAGCGAGGGGCGGATTGCCCTTATCAATAACGCGGCGGAAAAATTGACCGGTTGGCTTCAGGACGAGGCCGCGGGACAGCATCTTTCACAAGTCTTCCGTGTAGTGACCGAAGCGCCCGGCAACCAGGGGGAGACCGAAGACGTGTCCGCTGCCGCGCAACAGGCGCCGGAGCCCGGCTTGAGCCAAATACTCCTTCTCGCGAGGGACGGCACGTCGAGGACCATCGCGGAGATGAGCTCGCCTATCAGGGACAAGGGGGGAGGCATCCTGGGAACCGTCATCGTTTTCCGTGATATTTCGGTGGAAAAGCGGATGGAGGAAGAGGTTCTACAAGCGCGCAAGCTCGAATCCCTTGGCGTCCTGGCAGGTGGGATCGCCCACGATTTCAACAACCTTCTTGCGGTCATCCTGGGCAATATCTCCTTTGGAAAGATGTTCCTCAAGGAAAAGGACAACAAGGTGTCCGACCGGCTCATCGAAGCCGAGAAGGCGTGTATGCGCGGAAAAGAGCTTACCTATCAACTGCTCGCCTTCGCGCGGGGCGGCGAACCATTGCGGCGCACAATGGCGGCGGCGGAACTGATAGAGAATTCCGTCAGATCCTGCCTCAACGGATCGGACGTGAAGGTATCTTTTTCGTTCCCGGAAGACCTCCCTCTCCTCAAGGTGGATGAAGGGCAGATGCGCCAGGTCATACAGAGGATCGTCAAAAACGCGGACGAGGCTACGGGCAACAAGGGTGTGCTCGCGGTGGAGGTGGAGCAGGAGACACTCGGCCCGGCCAATCCCCTCGCACTGAAACCGGGAAGCTACGTGTGCATATCCCTGCGGGACGACGGGCCGGGAATAGCAGGGCCCGACCTCCAGCGTATATTCGATCCCTACTTCACCAAGAAGGACCTGGGCAACAAAAAAGGCACCGGCCTCGGCCTGAGTATCTGTTACTCTATCGTCAAGGACCACGGCGGCTCGATCACGGTTGAATCCGAGCAGGGATTGGGGAGTCTGTTCCGGATTTACCTGCCTGCAGCGCACATGGAAGGGGAGTCTCTACCGGAGAACGTGCCCGCGACAACGACTACACCGGTCCCAACAACCGAAGAAGGCGAAGGAAGGAAGGGCAGGCTCCTGTTCATGGATGATGACCGGGGCGTGCGGGACGTGATGGTCGAGATACTCGTGCATCTGGGATATCATGTCAGGTTTGCCGGTGACGGTCTTGAGGCAATCGAGCAATACAAGGAGGCCGCATCCGCCGGCCGGCCCTTCGACGTGGTGATTGCCGACCTCACCGTGCCCGACGGCATGGGGGGCAAAGAGCTGATCAAAGAGCTTCAAAGCATAGACCCGAGGGTCAGGGCGGTCATTTCAAGCGGCTATTCCAACAATTCGGTGCTCCGCGACTTCAAGGAACACGGCTTTCAGGGATACGTGGCGAAACCTTATAAGATTGAGGAGCTTTGCTCGGTGCTCGACCAGGTGATGCATGGCGGGCAGGTGGACGGTTGACGGTCAAGGATTGGGATAAAAAATAAGTCCTCTATGTCTTATGAGACCTAGAGGACTTATTAAAGAATCGAGGCTTTGCCGCTTCCGGGCCACTAGCCCGTGCTCTCCTTGAGGACGCAAAAGTCCGCTGAATTGGTGAGACCCATACAGGCGTCGATTGCCTCATCCACCCGCTCGATAAACTTGAAGTGCATGTTTTCCTTTATGCTCTCCGGCACTTCTTCCAGGTCTTTCTCATTCATTTTGGGCAGGATCACGTTCGTTATGCCCGCCCTGCGGGCCGCGAGCACCTTCTCCTTGACGCCGCCTATAGGCAGCACCAGTCCGCGCAGCGTGATCTCACCGGTCATTGCCACATCGTTCCGTACGGGCCGGTCGGTAAGAAGCGACACGAGGGCGACCATCATGGTGATGCCGGCAGACGGCCCGTCCTTTGGGATGGCCCCGGCCGGGACGTGTATGTGGATGTCGTTCTTCTCGAAGAAGTCGTCAGGTATGTTGAAATCCTGCGCCTTGCTCCTTATGTAGCTCCACGCCGCCTGGGCGGATTCTTTCATCACATCGCCGAGCTGCCCGGTCAGAAGGGGCGGGTTCCCCTTACCCTTCATCTTCGTCGCCTCGATGAAAATGATGTCTCCGCCTGTAGGGGTCCAGGCAAGTCCTGTGGCGACGCCGGAGTACTTCGTCCTTTCCGCCACTTCCGAGTAGTGTTTTATAGGCCCGAGATATCTGCGGACGTCCTCGCCCCTGACGATCGTTTTCTCCGTCTTCCCTTCCGCAACCTCCTGTGCTATGGCCCTGCACACTGCCGCGATCTCACGCTCCAGGTTCCTTACCCCGGCCTCCCTTGTGTAGGAGCGGACGATTATTTGGAGCGCCTCATCCTCGAACTCCACGAGTTCAGCCGTGAGCCCGTGCTCGCCAAGCTCCTTTGGAATGAGGAACTCCTTGGCGATCATGATCTTTTCTTCTTCCGTGTAGCCGGGCAGCTCCAGGACCTCCATCCTGTCTTTCAGGGCAGGCGGTATGGGGTCGAGGATATTCGCCGTGGCGATAAACATCACCTTGGACAGGTCAAAAGGCACTTCCAGGTAGTGGTCGCTGAAAGAAAAGTTTTGCTCAGGGTCGAGAACCTCCAGGAGTGCGCTCGACGGATCGCCCCTGAAATCCATGCCTATCTTGTCGACTTCGTCAAGCATGAAGACGGGGTTGTTCGACCCTGCCTTTTTTATCCCCTGGACCACCCTACCGGGCAAGGCGCCCACGTACGTCCTGCGGTGGCCCCTGATCTCGGCCTCGTCACGGATGCCCCCAAGAGATATCCTCATGAACTTCCTTCCCAGGGCCCGGGCGATCGACTTCCCCAAGGACGTCTTTCCTACTCCGGGCGGTCCGACAAAGCAGAGTATAGGTCCCCTCATATCCGTCTTCAACTTCCTGACCGCCAGGTATTCGAGTATCCTCTTCTTCACCTTTTCAAGGTCGTAGTGGTCTTCGTTGAGGATCCTCCTCGCGTCCATGATATTGAGATTGTCTTGCGTAGAATAAGACCACGGCAAATCCACGAGCCAGTCAAGGTAGGTCCTTGCCACCGTATACTCAGCAGACATGCTGCTCATCTTCGATAGTCTGTCGAGCTCCTTCTCCGTCACCTTCTGCACGTCGGCCGGCATGTTCGCCTCTACCATCTTCCTCCGAAGCTCGTCTATCTCCGTATACCGTTCGTCGGTCTCGCCAAGCTCTTTCTGGATCGCCTTCAGTTGCTCCCTCAGATAGTATTCTCTCTGGGTCTTATCAATACCCTCTTTGATGTGGGACTGTATTTTGCTGGAAAGCTCTAGGGTTTCGAGCTCGCGGTTGAGCATGACGGTGACCTTCTTGAGCCTTTCCTTCAAATCAATTTTCTCCAGCACCTCCTGCCTCTCGGCAACGCTGATATTGATCGTTGAAGCAACAAGGTCCGCGAGGTTGCCGGGGTTCTCTATTTTTGTCGCGATCTGGGAAAGCTCCGACGAAAGATAGGGAGCTATCTCCACCGCCTTTTTATAGAGATTCCTCAGGTTGATATACATCGCGTCGATCTCTATATCCTTCTGGTACTCTTCAAAAATGGGAAGGATGCGGGCCCTGAAATGGGGTTCCCTCTGGGTAAATTCAACTAATTTGAACCGCGCAAGCCCCTGGACCACGATCCTCTGGCTCCCGTCTACCATCTTTACCATCTTCATGATAGTGGCGACAGTACCTATCGTAAAGAGATCTTCCAACTCGGGGTCTTCTATGTCCGGGTTTTTCTGGGTAAGGATAGCGATGAGCCTGTCCCGGCCCATTGCCTCGTCGATCAACCTGATGGACCGCTCCCTGCCCACCACCAGGGGTACTATCAGATCAGGATAAGCCACCGTGCCCCTCAAAGGAAGCACAGGCACTTCTGCGGGGATGAAGAGCTTATCCTTCACGGTCTTATCGTTCTTAAAGCCGATAACCATTGATACCTCCCTACTTTTTGACGTCTTCGAACTCAACGTCAACTACGTCGTCATTGCCGCGGCCGCCCTGCTGAGAGCGTGCCTCATGCTGCGGTCCGGCTTCACCCGCCTGGCCCCCTGGCTGCTGCGAAGCGGTTTGCTTATAGAGCACCTCCGCGAGTTTATGGGAAGCCTTTGTCACCTGGTCCATGGCAGGTCTCATCCTGTTCACGTCTCCACTCTTTACGGCATCCTTGGCTGAGTTGAGCGCGTCCTCCACGGATTTCGCTTCTTCGGCGCTTATCTTATCCCTGCTGTCGTTGAGCGTCTTTTCCGTTCCGTAGATGAGGTTGTCAAGCTGATTGCGCAGATCGACTTCCTCTTTCTTTTTCTTATCCTCTTCCATGTGCAGCTCGGCATCCTTGACCATCTTCTGGATGTCGGCCTCGCTCATGCCCGTCGATGCGGTGATGGTGATATTCTGCTCCTTGCCGGTCGCCAGGTCTTTGGCCGACACGTGGAGGATACCGTTCGCATCGATGTCGAAGGTCACCTCGACCTGGGGCATGCCCCTCGGCGCAGCGGGAAGGCCGACGAGGTGAAATTTTCCGAGGGTCCTGTTAGCCGCCGCCAACTCACGCTCGCCCTGAAGCACATGTATCTCGACCGTCGTCTGGTTGTCCTCCGCAGTGGTAAACACCTGGCTTTTCCGAGTAGGAATGGTGGTGTTCCTCTCGATAATCTTCGTCATCACGCCACCGAGGGTCTCGATGCCGAGTGACAGAGGCGTCACGTCGAGGAGAAGCACGTCCTTGACCTCGCCTGCCAGGACGCCTGCCTGCACGGCCGCGCCCAGCGCCACCACCTCATCCGGATTGACGCCCTTGTGCGGCTCCCTGCCGAAGTACTGCTTCACCATCTCCTGCACCTTGGGTATGCGGGTGGAACCGCCGACGAGGACGACTTCATGCACATCCGATGCCTTCAGCTTTGCGTCGGCGAGTGCCTTCTTGCAGGGCTCCATGGTCCTCTCGAAGAGGTCGTCCGATATCTGCTCGAGCTTGGCCCTTGTAAGCCTCATATTAAGGTGCTTGGGCCCGGTCTGATCCGCGGTAATAAAAGGCAGGTTGATCTCCGTCTCCATGGTCGTGGAGAGCTCGATCTTTGCGCGCTCCCCCGCCTCTTTTAGTCTTTGCAAGGCCATCTTGTCGCGAGAAAGGTCGATGCCCTGCTCCTTCCTGAACTCATCTACGATCCAGTCCATTACCCTCTGGTCTATGTCGTCACCGCCAAGATGTGTATCGCCGTTCGTCGATTTCACCTCAACCACGTTGTCGCCCACTTCCAGGATCGAGATGTCGAAGGTGCCGCCGCCAAAGTCATAGACGGCGATTGTCTCGTTCTTCTGCTTGTCCAGACCATATGCAAGGGCGGATGCGGTCGGCTCGTTGATGATGCGGAGCACGTTGAGTCCGGCGATCCTCCCCGCGTCTTTCGTTGCCTGCCTTTGGGAATCGTTAAAATAGGCCGGCACCGTAATGACCGCGTCTTCCACCGGCTGCCCCAGATAGTTTTCCGCGGATTTCTTCAGTTTCTGAAGTATGAAGGCGGATATCTCCTGCGGCGTGTAGGTCTTCCCTCTTGCCTCCACCCTCGCCACGTCGTTCGCATCGCTTACCAGCTTATACGGTATGCGCGACAACTCGCTCTGTATCTCACTGTAGCGGCGTCCCATGAACCTTTTTATCGAAAAGATCGTATTTTCAGGGTTTGTGATCGCCTGCCGTCTCGCGACCTGACCGACAAGGATTTCCCCTTCTTTTGTGAAAGCTACCACGCTCGGGGTGAGCCTGCTGCCTTCTTCATTGATAATGACCTTCGGCTCCCCGCCCTCCATAACGGCGACCACGGAAAATGTGGTTCCGAGATCGATTCCGATTACTTTATTCGCCATAACGCTCCTCCCGGGTTTTTAGTCTCCAAAAAGACAATCGTAATATAATCCCCCCCCTGGAGCTTGTCAAACCCCCATCCGTCTGTTTCGCTCTTTATGTCCTACATCTTTTTGTCCGGTGAGGCCAACGGCGGACGAAACATACCGGGACCCACCTCAATGCCCAGACCGAGCTCGTTCGCGTCTTTCCATTCTATGTCGTATTTTTTAAAAAGCTCGTCGGCCGCGTCCCAACCGATTAATTCGAGAGGAATGTCGGATGCGCACAATACCCGGCCGGCAGCCCAATTCCCGCTGCGAAGCATGAGGTCGAGAAAAAAGAGGAGCGATGAAGCGACCTGAAATTGCACACCATTGATGCCCCATCGTTTCCATGTCGCGGCGTGATCGGTAGTCCAGGCGAGGGTGCGGCAGTCCCCGCTAGATTTCTCAATCACCTGGACCGCAAGGGTGTCGGTGCCGGAAACGGGCACACCGGGACCTGGTATTATGAGACGACGGACCGCCACCTCCGGATCATCCTTCAGGACGCTCATGATCTCCTCATGGAGGGCGTAAGCAAAATAGGAGTTCTCTATGGTCATGCCCTTGAGCCGCCGGAGGTTCCATATCTCTTCATGCCCCACGAGGCGCGCTTCGAAGGTATCGTTGCCCCACCTGGTTTTCGCCCTCAAGGTTGGAGGACTATCGGACTCGACAGCTCGACCAGCCTCGATACGGAAGGTAGGCGTGAGGATGACTTCATCAACCAGGGTCTTGGGGGACCAGGCTACGCCGACCTTATCGTCGTTGAGGCTGGCACAGAACCGGTCATTCTCAAAAAAACGCACGTCAAAGCTCGTGCCCTTGGGAAAAGCTTCATTCATGATCTTTCTCGCAACGATCTCCACCATTCCCGGATTCACGCCACTGCAGGTAAAGTGGGGTTCACTGTTCCCGGTGGGTCGGAAGGTGTGGGGCATGAGTCTGCTGTACCGGTGCTCATCCTTACCATGAATGGTACTACAGGAGGTATCTATGTAGGCCCCGCCCCACCTTGAGACGGTTGCGCGAATACGGTAGCCATCGGTGGAAGAGCAGAGATTGACAAAAACAAAGCCCCCGGCATATGCAGAGAGCACCCCCGAGAGAAATGACCCATCCTCGATGTCGCCGCGAAGAAAAAGCGCATCCCGCACGCCGGAGAGTTCCATCTGCTGCCGCTCAATAAGGACAACCCGTTCGAAGGAGGCAAATAAGGAGGAGCCAAGGATCAAGAAGGCCCGTCCTATGCTCCCGTAACCGCCGAGGACGAGGGTGTGGTACCTCCTCACGCCATTCAGGGCGTTACATCCGTAAGCTGGGCATAGTAGGCGGAGCGCACCCAGAGGTCACCGGTCGTGATGGACTGTCGGGTGAGGGTCTTTTCTATCTCCACCATGTAGTCGCCCACTAATGCGACGTGGAGGCGCATGAGCTGGCAGTACTGAACCAGCCGTCCCACCGTGCTCGTCAGCGCCTGTACCGGGCACCGGCCGCCGCAGTAGGAATGGACCCCGCATTCGTAGCACCCGAGTTCATGCTTGTAGTCTACAAGCATGAACAGCTCCTGCTCGTCTATCACCGGCGTTCCATTGTGGTCCAAATGTCCGAGGGTGTACTCGACCGGAAGGTCCGCACAGGGACGAACCTGTCCTCCTATGATATCATAATTGTGAGCCAGTTCCACCCCACAGGCCGAAGAACCCCTCTTTTTTCCGGTGAGGTGATAAAGAATCAACTCGTTGATATGCACCAGGGAGAGAAGCTGCCCACGCCGGAGCCGGGCAAGATAAGTCTCCATAATTTCCTTGAGGGCACTTTCGTAACAATCGGCAAAAGCCCCCAGGTTAGCCATTGGCTCGCCTTTCTCCACCCAGTGCCAGAAGAAGTGATCGATCACCCCCTCGTCGTGCAACCGAATGAACTCGTCGAAACAGTCCTTGAGCGACTGTTCCTCGCGGAGGGTCGACCACATGAGGACCTCTCCCTTGTGACTGCGCCTCAACGCGCGGAGGTTCTCCCTGATTCTGCGCAGATCGGTGCCCCGGCGGATCTCATTGTGCTGCTCCACACCGCCGTCTATGGAGACCGAATAAAGCCAGATTTCTGCACCCAGGATCGGGAACGCCTTAATCGCCTCTTTAATCAACTCCCCGTTTGTATAGATCATGAAGCGGATGGCTCGTTCCGGGAGGCGTTGGCGAAGGAGGGAAATGACACGGGCAAGCTTGTCCGGCACGAGCAATGGCTCGCCGCCATAGATGCAGACGGTCACGGGATCTGCGTGATCTCTTTCGGCAAGCCGCGCAATGCCCTCCACATCTCTCTCGGGAACCATGTCCTCTATCCCGGACAAAGAGGAATCCTTGAAAGTGACCGTGTAGCTGATGCACCCCTTGCACCGGGCGTTACAGCGCACGGTAGCGGTCAGATGGAAGTAAAGAGGGTCGGCTGCTTCAGGGTACGAGAAGCTGCCCGTGGTGGGCAGGAGGACCGAGTCGAAGCAACTCAGATCACCGTACCTCGGGTGTCGCAACGCCAGGGACTTCAATGCTTCCCGGACTTCTGCGCGGGAGAAACGTCTTCGGACGTTCATCGATCCTTGACCTGATATTCGGGGTTTTGCATGATTCAGACTGCTTCACAGCCATCATTAATCTGTTGCGCAACCCACTACAGGTTATGCTTTTCACGAGACTGTGTCAATTAACAGGGGGAAGGAGTCATGCCCCCCTTTTATTTGGGGGACTCGTGGCCGAGGCGAGTTTTGATGCAGAGACCACCCCCGTCCCAGGTGGTTCCTTCTTGCGCGAGGTGGCTACTCGGGGGTGCCCGGCAAACCAACTTGGATCTTGTAATGTTGGCGTTCGGCCCGCACCGGAGTGTACTCTTTCGTACATGAGGATGCGGGACGAACGTGATGACAAAGCTATGCGCAAAAGGCGCCCGGCCGCCTGATCACGCCTCGAAGAGGGTGATGATCGGGTACTCCTTGATCCTCAACACCCCGTCCAGGGTCTTGAAGGAATTCCGGACAGTCTGCTCGATCTCGGCAAAGCTCGTTCCCCTTATAAGCAGCACGATGTTGAACCGGCCCTCCGTATAATCGCAGTTGACGACCTGGTTGTTGAAGTAGAGTGTAGGGTAAATTGCCTCCATCTTCTCCTTCTCCGCTTCGAGCATGACATATGAAGATATTCTCTGCCTGGCTGTCTGGCTCGCCTCACTCTCGCCTTCATTCCTGCCAAGGGCCCTGTCTACGGACCCGATGATATTAACCACGTTGTCGCCAAACATCGGGGTCCCGACCGGCAGAAGAGAAACCTCTGCGACACCCCGGATCGCCTTGATCTCCTTTTCAACCAGCTCATTAATCCCCTCGAAGGTCGGCGCCTGGAGCAGGAGAACGAGGTCGCAATCGCCCCTGACGGCATCGCAGTAAAGCACGTTCTCGTGGAAGTAGAATTTGCGGTACGCCTCCAGGAGATGCGCGTTGTTGTCCATGGATACCATCGCATACATACTGACCGATTCCTTCTTCTCCGTCCCTTCCCTGGGCGCCTCCTCCTCGGTTACCGCCGCCTTTGGCTCCAGTTCGTCGAGTATCCGCGCAAGATCGTCCATGTCAAAAGGCTTTTCCAGGTACGCATCGGCCGCCTTCGCCTCCTCGGCGATTGCCTCGCTGCCATGGCCGGTAATGATGATGACGGGCAGCTGCGGGTAGTTAAATTTTATGACCTTGAGGAGCTTGAGACCGTCGATGTCGGGAAGGCGGATATCGACTACCGCGCAGCTGAGGGGAATGTGCTTTCTCCTGAAGGTCTCCAGGGTGTTGAGCCCCTTCATTCCGTTTTCACACGGCTCGGTCTGATAACCCTTCTGCATGAGTCCAATTGCAACGCTTCTTCTCAGGGATGCCTCGTCATCGATCAGCAGGACATTCTTTTCCATGATATGTCTCCTTTCTATTATTTTCTGTCTTAACCGCACACCCCTTACATAGCAAGAGTGGTGCCAAACATGCAACGGTCGTCATTCCGCAGAGTTAGGCATCATTATGCAGGGAAGGAGATTTCACCGGCGATAAGGAAATGGGTGCCCCGTGAGATAAAACGCCTGCCGGGGCGGCTTTCATCAGGTGTTCACATTCTTGTCGCTTGTCAATAATGCGGATAGCCTTGCAAGACTAGGGGTTTCGCCTGTCAAGAATTTTTATAGCAACAATACATCCAAAAAAACCCGGCTAAAGATCCTTCCGCCTCATAACGTAATCAAGACTCCATACGCCCCCTCCGGCAGCAGCCAGATAGAGGAATACGAAACTCCAGAGTGCTGCGAGATCGCCGCCATTCAGAATGGGCCAGAAACCCTTTGGCCCATGAACCATGAAATAGGCGACTGCCATCTGGCCGGACAGGATGAGCGCCACCGGTCGGGTAAAGAGGCCCAACAGGACGAGGAGCCCGCCGAAAAACTCGATTACGCCGCCCAGTCCCATAAACGAGAACAGCGGGAACGAATGCATCTGAGGCGTCGCAAAAAACCCGAAAAGTTTCTGAGCCCCGTGCTGCATGTAAAGAAACGCCGCAATTATCCGCAAAACGCTAAGGAAACGCACCGACCAGCTCCCCGCAAAGGAATCTCCCTCGGCCATAGGTCTCTCCTTTCACATGTCTTTTTGGCGGCTGCCCCTAAACCGTCCGCACAAGACGGACGCCCGGCGTCCCTATCGAATCATACTATAAAAGATAATTCGTGCGGTGCGAGAAAACACGTCCCTGATTGTCCCAGGCCGGTGAACTCGTAACGGCCGTCTAGGGGATGAACCTTTCCAGGGGGACGGAATTATGCGGATTTGTTTGCAGTCACTGGTACGGACCGATCGGAAAGACCAGTGGGACCATCAGCAATTTGGCAAGATGACAATGTCCGCTTGGGCCTGACAAAATAATGCGGGCAGAAAGCTCTCACCTTCTGCCCGCACAACAGAGAAATATGATGTCTCTTATCCGAAGAACTTCCTTCTCAACCCCACGAGACCGAAAAGCCCCGGGGCAAGAAGCAGGAGGCTCGGAGGCACGGGGACCGCTGAAAATTCGACCTCTTTCACCTCGTTGAAACCGTTAGCAAGGCTAAGCTCGACCTTTTCTATAGTCTCGCCGTCGGTCGAAACAACACCGATTCTGTCAAAGTCCGCATTTTTTTTCGCGATGTTAAATGTAAAGGTAAACTCCGTGCCCATGCTGTCCCACACGTTTAACGTAATAACATCGTTGTCTGTCGGCACCTGGCCCCTAAAGGAAAAATCCTTAAACAAGGTCGGGCTGGCCGGTGTGAAGACGAGGTCCGTCAGGGAACCACCCTTTACCGGTGTGATGGTCGAAAACCCGGCCCCTGTGTCGACGTTGCCCGTCGTGGTAACGGTCACCATCGGCCCTGAGCTTTGCGCTCCCACATTGCCCGTAAAGGAACCGACGTCCTTGTTGGCACTGCCGTTATAAAACTTTTCACCCCCCGGGCTGGTGTCAACTATGAACGTGGCCCACGCCTGTCCCGTTGTCATGGCGAGAAGAACCATCCCGCATATGATGCCTAAGCCCACTCCTCGAAAAGCCCTGTCCATACATATCCTCCATTTCAAAGCAGCGACGTTCAGGCAACCCTGCTGTCTCTGATTACGGCTGCGAGGCAGATCCGAGACCAGTAGCTTTCCGTCCCACCCTCACGGATGGTTTGGCTCCTCAGCTTGTACGTTAATGTTATACCATGAATTACCAGTTGTCAAGAAAAAACGTACGGGCTGTTGCTGCAATATAATTATGTCACCCCTTAGCTGCAATATGAAAATGTCACCCCCGCCGATAACAAGGGGCACCGAGGGGAGGTGCTCCGGTGAGAAAAGGAGTGACGTTCATGACGGAAGAGGTAAGGCGGTACGGCGTGGTAGCGGCGGCATTGGACGGCAGGATGATGAACGGAGAGGCTGCGGCGGCGTTAGGCGTCTCCCTCCGCCAGCTAAAGAGGATCAAGGCTAAAGTGAAGAAGGAAGGACCTTCCGGAATTAAGCACGGCAACAGCGGGCGCCCTTCCTGCAGAGCTTTCCCTGCCGGGATGAAAGAGCGGGCGATGAAGCTCGCCAATGAGAAGTATTTCGACTTCAACTTCTCCCACCTCTCGGAGATGCTGGAAGAGCAGGAAGGGATAAAGATCAACCGCGAGACCTTGCGGCAATGGCTTCGTCCTGAAGGGTTCGGAGGAAAGGTCCGGAAGCAGCGCAGACATAGGAAGAGAAGAAAACGATCGGAGAAGGAAGGCCATATGCTCTTTTTGGACGGCTCTCCCCATGCGTGGTTCGGGGAGGAAAAGACAACGCTCCTTCTGTCTACGGACGACTCGACGGGGAAGCCTCTTTATGGGCTGTTTCGAAAGGAAGAAGACCTGGAGGGCTGTTTTGGCGTATGCAAAGAGGTCTTTGCCCGTTTCGGCCGGCCCTCGGTCTTCTATCTCGATCGGGCCTCCCAGTTTAAAACCACCCGGCATAAGAGCGATTCTGTCGAGCCTACCCAGTTCCAGAGAGCCATGAGCGAGCTGGGGATACGGCTCATCTTTGCCCATTCTGCTCAAGCCAGAGGAAGAGGCGAGAGGATCAACAGGACCTTCCAGGACAGGCTTGTCGCTGAGCTTCGGCTTAAGAATATCGCCGACCGCGAAGGGGCGACGAAGTATCTGAACGAAACCTTCATCCCCAAGTACGCTCGGCTCTTCGGCGTTGCCCCGGAAGACCCGAAGCCTGCATGGAGACCGCTTCCTCAAGACGCGGACATGCGGAACATCCTTTGTAAGCGATATGAGGCAAAGGTCAATTACGACAACACGATCTCGGTCGACGGACAGGCGATCCAACTGTTCCCGACAAAGACGAGGCTGAGCTTTGCCAAGGCTTCCGTTACGGCGAATCATTGGCTCGACGGAAGCTGGCATGTCTTTCATCATACGGCGGGAGAGGTTCCCTGCAAGCCTATCGAAGGACGCGTCCGGCCGGGGTCCTACATGCGCCCAGGGCCGGCGAGCGAAGCGAGAGCGTCTCTATGAAAAGGGCCAAGGGGGGGTGACATATTCACGTTGCAAAAAGGGTGACATTTTTATGTTGCAATAACACAAAAAACGCCCGGATCTGGAAAATAAAATTCCTCTCGCTTTCACACGGCAATCCTCGTTCGTCCGGGAAGCCCGTGCGCGATGAGTAGGTAGGTGTACTGAGTAAGGTTTTTCCCCGGCCGAGGGGATTTTTGATGCATAACGAGAAGCCGGGGCCTGTCCGGACCGGAGCGTACTTTCTGTGTACGTGAGGATCCGGACAGGCCCCGGCGACAAAGTGAGGCGCAAAAAGCACCCGGCCGGTTCAGTCGTGGGCCTCGGCCCAGCTTCGCCCCTTGCCTATCGTCACTTTCAACGGCACGAGCAAGGGGCAGACCTGCTCCATCTCATGCCTGATCACCTGCTCCATCTCCTCCGCTTCGCCTTCCGGGACCTCGAAGACCAGCTCGTCGTGGATTTGCATGATGAGGCGCGACCGGGACTTTCTCTCCTTCATCCGCCGGTAAATGTTGACCATGGCCATTTTGATGATATCCGCGGCCGTCCCCTGGATAGGGGCATTCATCGCCGTCCTCTCGCCGAACTGCCTGACGTTCGCGTCGCTGTTTGCAAGCTCGGGTATGTACCTGATCCTGCCGAAGAGGGTCTTCACGAAGCCGAATTCGCGCGCCTCCGCCAAAGTCCTCTCGATGTACGCCTTGATGCCCTTGTGGCGCTCGAAATAGGCGTCGATATAGCCTTGCGCTTCCCTGGGACCGACACCCAGCTCTTTGGCCAGACCATACCCGCTCATGCCATAAACAATGCCGAAATTTATCACCTTGGCCGTCCTGCGCATGTCGTGCGTCACCTGGTCCGCTTCTACCCGAAATACTTCCCGGGCCACTTTGTTGTGGATGTCCTGATCGTTCCGAAAGGCATCGATAAGCAACTCGTCCTCAGATATATGGGCGAGCACGCGCAGCTCGATCTGGGAATAGTCGGAGGATATGTAAAGGAACCCGTCCTCCGGCACGAAGGCCTCCCTTATCTTCTTGCCTTCCACGCCCTTCACGGGGATATTCTGGAGGTTAGGGTCGCTGCTCGACAGGCGGCCCGTGGCGACGACCATCTGGTTGAAAGCGGCATGGACCCTGCCGGTGGACTGATGGATCAACGTATGGAGGCTGTCCACATAGGTGCTCTTCAGCTTCGCGAGCATCCGGTACTCAAGTATCTGGGCAGGCAGGGGGTGGAGGTCGGCAAGGGTAGTGAGCACCTCGTTGTCCGTCGAAAAAGCAGTCTTTGTCTTCTTCACGGGCGGCAGGCTGAACCTCTGAAAAAGGATACGGGCAAGCTGCTGCGACGAATTGATGTTGAAGGTCTCCCCGGCCGTCTCATAGATCCGCGCTATGATGGTGTTCAGCCTGGAGTCAAAATCCCTCGAAAGCGCCATAAGGGCGCTCCTGTCCACCTTCACCCCGAAGCATTCCATATGGGCGAGGACTTCGACGAGAGGCATCTCGATATTGAAAAACAGGTCGTGCATCCCGAGCCCGTCGATCCTCGCAAGGAGCGCGTCTTTCAGCTCCCCGAGGTGGAGCGCGCTTTCCGCAAGCGTGTGCCTTTCGCCGTCGCCGTTGATATCGATGCCGATAAATTCGCCGAGGACGCTGTCGATGGCGTAGTCCTTTCTCCCCGGGTTGACGAGGTAAACAGCGAGCATGGCATCGAACAAGGCGGGGTGAAGATCGACGCCGCGCCGTGTGGCAGCGAGAAAAATGGGCTTCAGGTCATAGACTGTCACCTCTTGGGCCGAGGAGAGGGCGGAGAAGAGTTCGTCGGCGTCTTCCGAATAAAATACCTTCGTACCGTTGGACACGGCGAACCTGTCGAGGGTCACATCGAAGGGGCAGCGGCCGTGAATGCGGGCGACCACCGAAATGGCCCCGGTGAGGACGTCGCGTAATTCGGACGCTTCCGGGTGCGGGACGTCCTTGTCTTCCATCCTGACCTCTTTGTAGAGAGAGACAAGCTCAAGCTCCCTGAAGATCCTGCGCAGCTCAAACAGGTCCGGCTCCTGTATCTTCATGTCTTCCGGGGGTATGTCGAGAGGGACGTCGAAGCGCAGGGTCGCCAGCTCCTTGCTCATGAAAGCCAGGTCCCTGTGCTCCGCGAGCTTTTGCCGAAGTGCCGGCTTCTTTATCTGGTCGAGGTTGGCGTAGATTCCGTCGAGGCCGCCAAAGGTGGCGACCAGGTCCCTGGCCGTCTTCTCTCCGATACCGTGAACGCCCGGTATATTGTCGGAGGAATCGCCCGAAAGGGCGAGAAAATCGGAGATGAGAGCGGGGTCTATGCCGAATTTTGCGGTCACTTCCTCTCTTTTCATCACCAGGTTCTTCATGGTGTCGACTATGGTGACCGAATCACCCACAAGCTGCATCAGGTCTTTATCGCTCGTCACGACAAAAATCTCCGCATCTCCGCCCTGAAGCCGCCGCACGAGCGTCGCGATCACGTCGTCCGCCTCGAAGCCTTCCTTTTCGAGCATGGCTATGCCCGTTTTTTCCACGATATTCTTTATGTAGGGGAACTGAAGACTTAAGTTTCCGGGCATGGGCGGTCTCGTCGCCTTATATTCGGCGGAGATCTCCGCACGAAAGGAGGGCCCCTTCGAATCCCACACCACCACCAGCCCATCCGGCTTCTGCTCGTTGATCAGTTTCCTGAGCATGTTGATGAAGGCATAGATTGCGTTCGTCGGCATGCCCTTTGAGCTGGAAAGGTAGGGCGTCGCAAAGAAAGCGCGATATACGTAGGAATTACCGTCTACAAGGAAAATCCGCATCAGATCGCCTTAAGTCCCATCTTCCTTTATCCAACGCGCGATGTCCTTCGCGAAATAGGTGATGATGATGTCGGCGCCGGCGCGCCTGATGCTGGTGGACAATTCCATGACGGTCCTCCTGTAATCGAGGAACCTTTGCGCAGCCGCGCATTGTATCATGGTGTACTCGCCGCTGACGCAGTAGGCGGCAAGCGGCCTGGGGATCTTTTGTCTGGCAAGGGCCAGTATGTCGAGGTAGAAGAGGGCAGGCTTCACCATGATGATATCGGCCCCCTCTTCCACATCCAGCTCCATCTCCCTCAGCGCTTCCCTCTGGTTCGGCGGGTCCATCTGGTAGCTCCTGCGGTCGCCGAATTGGGGGGCCGATTCGGCCGCGTCCCTGAAGGGACCATAGAGGGCGGATGCGTACTTGGCCGCGTAACTCATAATCGGGATATGAGAGAAGCCGCATCCGTCGAGGCTTTCCCTTACCGCCCTCACCCGGCCGTCCATCATATCGGATGGGGCAATGATATCCGCGCCCGCACGTGCCTGGGCGAGCCCGGCCCTGGCGAGGAGCTTGAGCGTCTCATCGTTGTCCACCTCGCCGTCCCTTATAGCCCCACAGTGACCATGGCTCGTATATTCGCAGAGGCATAGGTCGGCCACAACCAGCACATCGTCCGCGAACCGCTTCTTTATCTCGGCTGTGGCCTTTTGAATGATGCCGGCTTCGTCGTAGGCGCCGCTGCCCACCTCATCTTTTGTGGCAGGAATGCCGAAAAGGAGTACTGCCGGGATGGAGAGGCCGACGACCTCCTCGACCTCCTGAAGTGCCCGGTCGATGGAAAGCTGGAAAATACCCGGCATGGACGGGATGGCAACCCGGTCCTGACAGCCCTCCCGTATGAATATCGGGTAGATCAGGTGCTGCGCCGAAAGCTCATGCTCCCGGATCAAACCCCTCAGCTTTGCGTTCTTCCTCAGCCTCCTCGGCCGGTATTCGGGAAATCCCATATCTCCCCCTTTTTAGGTCTATCTCCGTTTACACGAAAGGAGTGTGCTCCCTCACCCGGAATGCGCCGCAGGCCCGGCTTTATGAGGAGCTTCACTTTACGAAAAAAGCCTTGAGATGGAGGATATTATACCATAAAAAGCCGGTGGGGACAGATTTCCGGTCAGGGTATTTGCAGGACAACAAAAAACCTACTCCAACAAGAACTCAAAATCCTCCTTCGTGATCGCCCTGTCTCCGTATCCTCCGGGCCCGTCCAAAAGGGCGTGGTAGAGGCTGAGCTTCCGGTTCTTCAGGGCGGTCATCTTCTCCTCAATCGTGTGGCGCATGAGGAGCCGCGTCACGATCACCTTGTTCTCCTGGCCTATCCTGTGGGACCGGTCTGACGCCTGGTTCTCGACCGCCGGGTTCCACCAGGGGTCGAGGTGAAACACGTAAGCACCGCGCGTGAGGTTGAGCCCCCGCCCGCCCGCCTTCAGACTCAGGAGGAAGACGGCAGGCGTCCTGCTCTCCTGGAACCCATCGACAATCCCCTTCCTCTTGCTCACCGGCGTCGATCCGTCCAGGCGAAAAAGAGGCAGGCCTTTCGTCCGGAGCTCCTCCTCCACCAGGTCGAGGAATGAGGTAAACTGGGAGAAGACCAGTGAGCTGTGGGACTCCTCGCACAACTCGCCCAATTTCTCCTTCAGGAACTCTATCTTAGGCGCCGGCTCCTTAAGCTCCTCCACGAGAAGCCTGGGCGTGAGACATATCTGCCTTAATTTCATGATCGCCGTCAGTGCGATGATCCTCGCCTGCTCCGCCGCCTTCGTACGGTAGGCCGCATCGACCGTCGAGCGCACCTCCTGCACCGTCCTGTTGTAGAACTTCTTCTGCTCTTCCGTCAATTCCAGATAGACATCCCGCTCGATCTTGGGCGGGAGCTCCTTGAGTATGCGTTCTTTGGTGCGACGCAGCACGAAGGGTCTCGTCCGCTCTTTCAGCGCGGGGAGAACGCTTGCCGCATCGGCCTTTGCACGGCCCTGGAACTCCCGGTAGTCGCCGAGGAGGCCGGGCAGGACGAGGTCCATGATCGAGAAGTATTCGCCCAGGTGGTTCTCTACGGGCGTCCCGGTGAGGGCGATCTTGAAGAGAGCCTTCAACTGGCGGACCGCGTGTGTCGTATCGGCGAAAATATTTTTGATCGCCTGGGCCTCGTCGAATATGATCACGTTGAATCGAAGCTGCTTCAGTCGTGCAATATGCCTTCGGACGAGGCCGTAGCTGGCGATCAGTACGTCATAATCCTCTGTCCCGGCCGAGTGCCCCCTGCCCCTGTACACGCGGACGCTGAGGTCCGGATAGAACCGCTCGATCTCCCGCTCCCAGTTGAATATGAGGCTCGGCGGCACGACTACCAGGGATTTGAGCCCGGTGGGCGCAGAACCGGGAGGCGCAACCTTCCCCTCCTTCATGGCAGCCAGGAGGCAGATTGCCTGCACGGTCTTGCCCAGGCCCATATCGTCGGCCAGACAGGCGCCGAACCCGTGCTCATAGAGAAAGGAGAGCCAATGGTACCCCTCCCGCTGGTATTGCCTCAGGTCTGCCCGCAGGGCAGGCAACCGTCGCTCCTCGATGCCTGCGAACCGGACGAGGCGCGCCATCATCGCCTCATCCTCTGCGTTGAGGCGCACGGAGATACCTTTTTTCCTGAGGGTAAAGAGATCGATGATGCGGAGCCGGGGGATGGAGGTGACTTGTCTCGGCCCCGCCGCCTTTTTTGTTCCGCCCCAGAGACCGGCAACGAGCGCAAGGCCGCGGAGACTTGCCTCATCAAGGATCTGAACCGAATTGCCGTGGCTGACAACACCCTTCCCGGACAGGGCCTGTTCCCACAACTCCTTCGGCAAAACCTCCCCCTTGCACCTTATTTCGGGACGGATCTCGAACCAGTCTATGGTGCCCCCTGTTGCATCGACCGCGAATTCCCATGAGACCTGCTCAACGGGACGACCGTCAAAGGAGAGCTCGATGCCCGTCTTTACGGCGAGCGCGTGGAGGTGGTGGAGGCGCCCGAAAAGATCGTCCTCGCTTACCGACATGGCAATGCCGTGATGGGCCATCCGGTCGTAAAGGGAAGGCCCGAACACCTCAAAAGGGGTGGAGAAGAGACGTTTTTCCTTTTCCTTGTCCACCGATATCACCTGCCATTCCACACCCGTAAAATGGAGCTGCATGTGCTCACCCATAAAGGTGGAAAGCGACCGCTTGATCAGGCTGCGGGCCTCGGAGGCAGTCTGACGCCGGCCGAAAACCTCCTCGTCAACGGTCGCCTTGATAAGCTCGTCGACCGCCTCACGCTTATCTATCGCAAGGGCGCGAAAGAGTGCGCCATAAAGGACCGGTTTTCGCTTCTTGGTCCTGATCGCCAGGGGGATACGGCCCAGCTCTACCGACCGAATGAGGGAGATGATAGCCTGCGAGGGCGAAAAGGAATACTCACCCGAACGGCATTGGGGCGTGATGGTGAACCTGCCCCTCTTGTCGGCACTGATGACGAGCATGTAAACGCCTGCGCGTGTGGCGCGGACTCGCATCTCCTTCCCTTCGACCATACACACGAGCGACCGGAGCACATGCGTGACTCTGGACCTCTTGATAAAAAACTGCATCGCTCTGAAGACCTCCAGAGGGATAGAGACTTGCCGCCCGTCCGTCTCCCGCATACGGGCCGCCATCACCCGGTTCCTTCGACAGGCTGCCCCCACAAGGTCAAAGCAATGCCACCCCTCGCTTCCGCTCACCCGGCCCATCTGCGTACGCTCGTCGTTGAAAACGAAATCACCGATGAGCGTACCTCGCACTCTCTTGTCCGACTCCAGCGAGCACGCCTTTCGCGCGACGATCTCATCTCCCAGTACATCAAGCTCCGTCCAGGTGGCGCACGGAACCTCACCCAGCCATTGGATGCGCGATTTCCGCGATCCATCACTATGGTAGACGGGATAACGGTTTTCGGCGCGCTTCAGGAATACGAAAAGCGCCAGGGACATCTCCTGTCTGTAGCCGGACCTCACGAGATAAGCGATCTCCGGCGGCAGCGAGCGGTCGGACGACAGGTCCGTGATCCTCTTGCCGCTTCTCTCGGCGAAGGCCCTCAGCCCCTGCGCCGTCTCCTCAACAATGATCTCAATCCGGCCCTCCTCTTTCTTTACGGCCCTGAGCGGGTTCACCCCGGCTGCCCTCAAAGGCGCAAATGGCACAACCTTGCCGTCTTCCGGCCGGCCGGTTCGCTTGAAAAGGCCTGCCGCGAGCCGGTCCCGGTAGGGCGGGTCCTCTCTTGCCATTTTAAGGACGTTCGGCCTGAAGAAATGGACAAGCGTCATAAGGGCGCACACGACGTGGCTGCATCGCTCGCTGCCGTTATGGTCCGGATGGGAGCACCTGAACCTTAAAAGGTCCCCCTCTTTCGAAACGCGCACGGTTGCAGGGCGGGACATGGCTGAACCGGGATCTCCGGTTAGTCCGAGAACGAGCACTGCGCCCGTCTCCCAACCGATGTCGGTGATCCGGCGGTCCGTAAATAGCCTGAAACCCGAGAGGATTTCTCTTTTCCCCGCGTCTGCGTAAACGTTGTGGGGAGGGAGCACCGCCAGGGCCTCGACAAGAGCCTGTTCCGAGCGCGTGAGGGCCATAGATAGAATACCTTTAAATACGTACCATAGAGAGGGAGGAACTTCAATTGCCTATGCGTCGTCCTGCGCGGACCCGCACGCCCGGTGGTCGGGGTCCGCACTACCCGGCTAGTGCGTCATTTCCCAACTACCAGAACTGCGAAGCTGTCCTCGATCATTGCAGTATGCGGCCTTGGTCCTTCCTTCGTTGATGCTGTGGCTGGAGAAAACTGTGCGGCAGGCAAATAGATGTTGTGGGTCTTGGGATCAATCGCCATCGTACGAGATCCACGTTGCGTAGCAACGGTCTCTACTACGTTGTACGTGCCCGGAGAAGACTCCTGCGCCACGGTAAGAGTGCCGTCTCCATTGGCGCTGAACGCCAGTCCCGTTGTCGGATCAAAACCATTTCCGTCAACACCTCCGCCAATCGGCACGGTGGCAATTATTCTGCCGATCTCCGTGTCCAGAACGGCCATGACCTTGTTGTGGCATCCCGAATAGATGCGGTGATGCTCCGCATCAAGTCCCATCCCGGTGGGTTCCGTGCAAGGCTTGAGCGAATATCTTTTTATCAGCGAGAGTTTCCGGCTATCTATTTCCACTACCTCACTAGTGTCTTCGACATTTACATAGACCTTGCCTTTGCCGTCTGCCGCCGCAAATTCCGGTTTGCCGCCGAGGGCAATCGTGCCGGCAACTGCGCCGGTGGCGGCTTCAAACACGGTGGCGTCCCTGCTGCGGCCATTGAAAGTGAATACGCGTCCGGAGGCAGGGTCGTAAAGGATAGCATCGGGATTTTCTCCGGTTTTTACCCGGCCAAGAACCTTCAACGTTTTCAGGTCGAAAATTGTAGCCGTATTTGCCCTTCCATTACTGGTAAAGCCTCGGTTCAGCTCCGACGCTATAGCGATTCCATGCACGCCCGGAGTGTCGCCGATATCGCCCACGACTTTATCGGTGTCAATATCGACCACCATAACGTGGGTGGACCGGGAAATGTACAGCCGCCTGGCTGCACCGTCTACAGTCAGGTAGTCCCAACCGCCGGTCCCGCCCGGTTGCAGCTTCCTGATAACGTGATATCCAGGGTCCGCAGCATAGGAGATAGTACCGACAAGGAGACTGCAAAACACTATGAATGCTTTCAAGATGTCACCGCCTTTAGCAGATGGCTTACACATAGTCGAAGAAGGCATAGAGATCAAAGCTCCACACAACAAGCGACCGCCGGAAGTCCTGCCTGTCCCTGGAGAAGACTCTCCGGACGAACCGGCAAAAAAGGAGAAAGACGGGCACATTGAGCGCACCGAGGAGAATTACTGAAATGATACCCATGAGCTGTTACCTCACTTCCGTCTAGCGGATGAAGAGTAACAAATCGCACACAGCAATGTCAAATCAATAGCAAAACGAACAGCAATTCCCGACGAAGAGGCGCCCGACACGATTGAACCTAAGCGGCACGAAGGCATTTAAGTTGCTCGTCTTCTTTCCGATAATACCCGAGGAACAGTAGGGCTACAAAGAATGGCCTTTCTTCCACACACAAGGGAACAGAACGGTACGCCCTTGGCAAAAAATGTTTGCAGTCCCCTCAAGGAGGTTCCATCATGTCCATTTCCGGTATCTCTTCAAGCACCACTAGTTACCGAAACCAGTTCCAAGAGATAATGAAGGACTTTTCGGCCCTTAAGACGGACCTGTCCTCGGGCAACCTGACGACGGCCCAGCAGGCGTATACGACATTAACGCAGGACCTGCAGAACGTGCAGCAGACCGAGGGCATCCAGCAGACCTCAGGGGGTAGCCAGATCAGCACCGACCTTGCGGCAGTCGGCAAAGCCCTGCAGTCCGGGGACCTCAAAACTGCCCAGAGCGCCTTTGCCACACTGACGCAGGACCTGCAGAGTGCAGCGCAGACCCAGGGTACGCAGCAGACTTACGGCCACCATCACCATCACCATCACGGCGGCAGCTCACAGACAGCAAGTACGAGCTCACAGGGTACAAGCACAAGCTCGCAGACTGCAAGCACGACCTTCAACACTGACCTTGCAGCGGTTGGCAGTGCCCTGCAGTCCGGTAACCTCGCAACTGCGCAGAGCGCCTTTGCCACGCTCATGCAGGACCTGGGAAACAGCGCGACCGGAACCTCAGGCAACAGCATTCTCTTCCAGGCAGTTGGCTCCAACATCAGTATTTCCGTTTGAGGCCGATTGCTGTCGAGGGCGTCTTTTGGGGGGCCGGACACTACCTGTCGAAATGCTTTTTCATGGATGGCCTCAGGTTCAAAATAGCCTGGCTGTGTATTTGGCACACACGCGCCTCCGTTACCCCCAGGGTCTTGGCTATTTCCTTCATGTTCATATCCTCATGATAGTAGAGTGAGAGGACTAGCCTCTGCCTTTCCGGCAGTTTTTCCATCTCGCCGGCGAGTATTCTTTCCAGCTCGTAGAACTCGGCATACTTCTCCGGACTATCATCGTCGGCAAGGACATAATCGATGACCCTGTCTCTGCTCTCACCCACGGTGTCGCTCACATCCTCGATACTGACGACGGAAAGGTTGCCGCAGCTTCTCAGCATGGAGAGGTAGGCATCGAGGTCCATATTGAGCGCTTTGGCCACTTCCTCCTCGTCGGGGTACCTGCCCATCTCGTGTTCGAGCCTTCTGGTCACTTCCTGGATCTTCTTCGCCTTGGCTCTCGCGCTCCGGGGGAACCAGTCCCGGGACCTCAGCTCGTCTATCATTGCCCCCCGTATCCGTAAGTAAGCGAAGGTATTGAGCTTTGCCCCCCTGCTCGCGTCATATTTTTCCATGACCTCCAGGAGGCCGATTATGCCGGCCGAGATAAGGTCATCCGTAAGATTATCGCTCTCGAAACCCCTCGACATCTTGTACGCAAGATGCTTGATAACCGGAAGGAATTCCTCGATGATCTTTTCGCGCTGATCCTTTTCTATCTTCGTATAGGCTTTGTTCAGCATCACATTACCAATCTGTCGCATATTCTGGCCAGCGCCTTTGTCCCGGATGTCCGGGGAAAATGCTCAGCCCACAGCTTTTGCTTCCTTGTCGCCGCGCTGATGTTATCGTCCGCCGGAATATAGCCAAAGAAATCCAGATAGACGTCGAGAAATTTGTCCGCTACGGTGAGGATCTTTTTGAACATCCCCAGGGCCTCTCTTTCGTCTCTCACGAGGTTCATGATGATATTGAAGTTTTTCTGCCCGGTCTTGCCCCGCAGCGCCTTTATTACTGCGTAGGAATCGGTGAGGCTCGCCGGGTCGGGGGTGACGACAATGAAGATATCTTCACTTATGGCGTTAAAATAGACGACGTTTGACGACAGGCCGGCCGAGGTGTCCACGATAAGGAAGTCATAATCCGGCAGCTCCCTGAAAGAAGAGACGAGTATCTGCCTTTCTTCCATGCTCAGATGGGAAAGCTCGGACACACCTGAAGTAGCGGGAATGATTTTTATGCCGAAGGGCCCTTCGGCAACCACATCGGTGATATGTTTCTTTCCCTCTATCAGATCCCTCACATTGAACTTAGGCACCATGCCGAACATAACGTCGATATTGCCGAGGGATAGGTCTGCGTCAAATATGTACGTAAGCTGTCCCATGCTGCTCAACATGTATGCCATATTGGAGACGATGGAAGATTTCCCCACGCCCCCCTTGCCGCTTGTGATGGAAATAGTCTTCCTTCTTCGGATCATTCTGCTTGCCTCGGATAGTGATTGATTCACGCTTGCACCTCTATCTCAATGTGATAAGATTACTGTTCCTTCATCTTTACTATCCCCACGGACTGTATCTTTATCTGAGGAGGGATCTCATTGTGTGAGATGACCGTAATGCCTTGCAGATGCCTTTCCAGGAACTTCCTCAGTTTTCCTCTTATTATCGGATGCACCAGCAAAATAGGCTGGAGACTCTTCAGCATTACCTTCCTTGCTTCCTCTCCGATTTTTTCGACTAATTTCTGGCCGAAATTAAGATCGAGCGCAAGAAAGCCGCCTTGCTCCGCGCCCTGGAGACCGGTGATCACCTTTTCTTCAAGCGATTTCTCGAGGAGCACTATATTGAGCACGCCGTCGACAAGGTAGGGCTTCAAGATGCTCCGCGCCATCCTCTGCCGCACATATTCGGTAATAATGTCGGGGTCTTTGATCGCGCCGCAGGAGTCCGCAATAGCTTCGAGGATCGTCAAAAGGTCCCTGATCGACACTTGTTCTCTGAGGAGGTTTTGGAGCACCTTCTGGATAACGCCCATGCTGACCTGGTTCTGGGTGATCTCTTCCATAACCTTTTGGTTGGTTGAAGAGATTGATTCTATCAGCTTCTGCGTCTCGCGCCGCGTCATCAGCTCGTGAGCGTTGTTCCTCACGATCTCCGTCAGATGGGTAGCAATGATGGTCGGGTGGTCCACTATGGTGAAACCATCCGCCATGCATTTCTCGCGGTCTTTCTCCTTGACCCAGTATGCTTCAAGGTTGAAGACGGGCTCGCGCGTCGGCACGCCCTCCACCGCTTTCTCGTTGCCTTCAGGGCTCATGGCAAGGATATGGCCAAGGAGAAGGTCACCCCTTCCCACCTCTATCCCTTTTAATTGGATCACGTACTCACCCGCCTTTAACTGAAGGTTATCTTTCAGCTTCATCGGGGGAACAACGATGCCGAGCTCCATGGCCATCTGTTTTCTTATGGCCCTTATCTTATCCAGCAGCTCTCCGCCCTGCTCGGCGTCCACGATGGGGATGAGGGCGTAGCCGATCTCCAACTCCAGGACCTCGATGGGCTGGACCGTCTCTTCCTTCTCTTTCTCCGCAGGCTGCAGTTCCGGGGCAGCCGCCTCTTCCTCTTTCTTTGCCTTGTTGATCACGTAACTGACGGCAAAAGTCACGGTCGACAGTGCCATAAAAGGCATAAGCGGCATGCCCGGCACTATGCCTATGCAGAGTATGATGACTGAGGCGAGCAGAATCGCTTTCGGCTGCGTAAAGACCTGGGTGACCACATCTCTGCCCAGGTTCGATTCGCTGGCGGCCCTGGTGACGATTATGCCGGCTGCCGTTGAGGTGACCAAGGCCGGTATTTGACTGACAAGGCCCTCCCCTATGGTCAGGATGGTATAGACGGCCAGGGCTTCCGTCACATTCATGCCCTTTTGCAGCACTCCTATGGCGAAACCACCCAGTATATTGACGAATACGATAATGATGCCGGCTATGGCGTCTCCCCTGACGAATTTGCTCGCCCCATCCATGGCCCCGTAAAAGTCTGCCTCGATCTCGACGTTCTGCCTTCTTTTTCTCGCGGCGACGTCGTCGATGAGCCCTGCGTTCAGGTCCGCGTCTATGCTCATCTGCTTGCCTGGCATTGCGTCAAGGGTAAACCGGGCGGCGACCTCAGCGACCCTCCCCGCACCTTTTGTGATAACAACAAAATTTATGATGATCAGGATGAGGAAGACGACGCAGCCGACCACATAATTCCCCCCTACGATGAACGTGCCGAATGCCTTTATCAGCTTTCCCGCGGCCTGCGGACCCTCGTCGCCGTGCAGGAGTATCAGCCTCGTGGATGCGATGTTCAAGGAGAGTCTGAAGAGTGTCGTGATCAAGAGGACCGAGGGAAACACCGAGAAGTCGAGGGGCCTGCGTATATACATCCCTATAAAGAGGATCAGCAGGGAGACCGAGATGCTCACCGTCAGGAACATATCCGCAAGGAAGGGGTTGAGGGGAATGAGCATGATAAGTATGACGAAAACAACGCTGAAGGCGATGATAACGTCGCCCTTATCCCGTAACTGATTCGCGATCTTTTCCATTAGAGGATCACCTTGTTCCTTTGCTTGTACACCTGCGCAAGCAACTCCGCGACGATGAGATAGAATGTTTCGGGGATGTAGTCCCCCACCTTTACGGCGAAGAAGAGTGCTCGCGCAACAGGCTTATTCTCGATGATCGTGACGCCGTGCAACCTGGCCGTCTTCTTTATCTGCTCCGCGACAAACCCTCCACCCTTGGCGACGATCCTGGGCGCGGGCATCTCTTTTGCGACATACATGATGGCCACGGCGTATGTCGTCGGGTTCGTCACCACCACCTCAGCCTTCTTCACGTCCTCTATCATCCTCCTCCGCGCCATATCCCTCTGGAGGCTGCGCATCCTCGATTTCACGAGGGGGCTGCCCTCCCTCTCTTTGAATTCCTCCCTGACCTCCTGGTGCGTCATCATGAGGTCCTTCTTCTGCTGCCATCTCTGCTTCATATAATCGAGACCGGCGACGAAGAGGAAGATAGTGCCGAGCTTGGTGGCCAAACCGAAGCACGTCCGCCCGATATAGCCGATTATCGACACCGGGTCCTGAGTCCCGAGGGAGAGTATGGCAGGCAGCTCTTTCATAATCAGCGAATAGACGATATAGCCGAGAATACCTATCTTGATGACCGCTTTGAGCACTTCGAAGAGAGACCTCCCGGAAAAAAGCTTCTTTATCCCGGTGAAGGGGTTAAGAGTCTCGATCTTCGGACTGAGCGCCTCAAAGCTCCACATGAAACCCGTCTGAACGAATGAGGAGAAAACACCGATGGCAACGAGCAGGGCGAACATGGGGATCACTATCTCGAGCCATTGATATGCGGCAAAGGAGAGCACGTCCCGGACGCTCGCCACGTTAATCTCGATATTCGAATTCCTGATGTAGCGGGAATAGATGGCGAACATCTTCTCAAAACCCCTGGACATGGCGCCGTACAGGAAGACGGCCATGAAGATGATGACGAAGCAGGACGCAAGCTCCGGCGACTGCGCCACCTGCCCCTTCTTTCGCGCATCCTGGAACCGCTTCTCGGTCGGCTGCTCGCTTTTTTCCTGAAAGCTATCCGCCATGCTTTTGCCTTTTCCTTACATCACGGACTTGATGATTCTCAGCATGTCGCCATCCAAGCCCCTGAAAAGCCCCGCAATCACCGGAACGATCAGGTTGAGGGCAGTTGCCATCATGGCAAGCGTCACCAGGACTTTCATCGACGCACCTTCAATGAAGACGTTTATCTGCGGGATCAACCGTGCCAGAATGCCCAGCCCTATCTCCATAAGAAAGAGCGTCACGACCACGGGGGCACATATTTTCAAGCTCGCTCCAAAGAGTTTTCCTGTCGCGTTGACCATGAACTCGAACAGGGCCGGTCTTATCACAATTGCGCCGGGAGGCACATCCTTGAGACTTTTCGCGATGCTTTTCAACAGGACGTGATGGCCGTCGATGCCTAAGAAGATCATGGTGGCAAGCAGACCCTGGAACTGTTCAAGGACCGTTGACTGCGACATCATCGTCGGGTCCATCGAACGGGCGAAACCCAGGCCGGATTGCATGGAAATCACCTCCCCTGCCGCACTCACCGCGGAGAAGAGCACCCTCACGAAGAACCCCATAGCAAGGCCGATCACGATCTCCTTCCCCACGGCGATCAGAAGGAGAAAGGCATCCCCCTGAAAATCGGCCATCGGCACTGATTCAAAAAGGAGAAAGGCGATAAGCAGAGACAAACCCGCTTTGTAAACGGCTGATACGCTCGTTGACTCAAAAAGTGGCAGAAACCAGATCATCGAGACGACCCGGAAGAAGACGAGAACGAATTTCTGTGTCTCTAGGGTTATGTCGATCACCGCATCTACCTCACGTAAACCGGGATATTCGTGATAATCCCGGTGGCAAACGTCACAAGAACCTGCAGCATCCACGGCAACAGGATTATGAGACATACGATGATAGCCAGTATCTTCGGCACGAACGCCAGGCTCGCCTCATGGATCTGGGTTGCGGCCTGGAATATGCTGACCGTGAGGCCGACCACGATGGCCGCGCCGAGCAAGGGGGCCGAGATAAGGAGGGCCGTCTTCAGGCAGTCTCTGAAAATCTGGATTACCAGGTCCTGACTCAACGTGCGCCTCCTAGAAAAAGCCTTTGACGAGAGAGGCCGTAAGCAGGTTCCACCCGTCAACAAGTACGAACAGCATCAGTTTGAACGGCAGCGAGATAAATATGGGCGGCAGCATCATCATCCCCGCCGAAAGCAGAACGCTCGCGATCACCATGTCGATAACAAGGAAAGGGATATAGAGGAGGAAGCCGATCTGAAAGGCCCTCTTCAGCTCGCTGATCGCAAATGCCGGCACGATGACCTTGAAGGGTATGTCCTTCTCACTGGCAGGTCTTTTCAATCCCCCAATGCTCATGAACAGGCCCAGGTCTTTCTCCTTGGTAAATTTCAACATGAAGAGGCTCAGTTCTTGCGACGACTTGCTCAGGAACTCGTCGTAACCGATCTGATCATTCATAAAAGGACCCAGGGCGGCGGTCTGAATCTTCTCGTAGGTCGGCGCCATGATGAAAAACGTGAGAAACAATGAAAGACCCACGATGATCTGGTTCGGAGGAAGCTGCGGCACGCCCATCGCCTGCCGCAAAAAGGATAGGACAATGACAATCCTGGTGAATGAGCTCATGAGGAGCAGGATCGCCGGGGCGAATGTCAGAATCGTGAGCACGATCACGATATTGATAAGGTTCTTGCTCCCGTGGCTCCCCACGAGGGAGCCGAAGAGATCGGAACTTTTGGGCCCGGCATCCTGGCCGACGGCCTTGGCGTGGCTCGACCTGGCATAGCAAAGGGAAGGCAGCCCGAGCAAAGAAACCATGACAAGGACAATGAGGAAGAGCCTCATTATAGCTCCTCCTCCTTTTTCCACTCCGTGAGAAGGGCCATCTCCTTTTCACCGACCCCTATCACCAGCACGCGGTTTTTTATCTCGATGACCGAAACGAATTTCCGGTATCCGAGATTAACGGTCTCCACCTTCTGCAAGCCGTAGCCCCGGCCTTTCGGTCCAAGGTTCAACCGCCATTTTCCCATATAGCGATAGAAGACTATAGCGGCAAACACCATCGCGGCGAGGGCCAGCAGCATCTTCAGAGCGCTGTAATAGATATTTTCCATCAGCCGAGCTTCTGCACCCTTTCCTTCGGGGTCACTATTTCCAGCACTCTTATACCCAGCCTCTCACTCGCCACCACGATCTCCCCTTTCCCGACAAGTTTCTCGTTCACGTAAATGTCCGCTGATTCCCCTGCCAACCTGTTCAGCTCCACAATCGACCCCCTTGTCAGCGAGAGAAGATCTCCTATGGCCATCCTCGTCCTTCCTATCTCGACGGAGATCTCGACGGGGATGTCAAGGAGACTCTCGATGCTCATTTCGTGACCTTCATTGCTGCCGGTCTGCCGATCCACGGCTGAGAATTCCTCCATCACTTCCCCCTGTTAATCAATTATCGGGGCTAGCGTCGCCCCCTCCACGGAACCACCTGTTTTAACCGGGTACCCGCGCGGTTCCGCATCTACGTTCGCGGGTGGCCCCCCCTCATAAAAAGGAGGAGGCATGAATACGGTCCTGCTTCCTGTCACTCAACTATCTCCTCTATTCTGACTGCTTTATTCCCCTTGTAAATGCCCATTTTGCCCCTCAGTTTGATCTTGTTCCCGACCTGGATGTCGATCGGCTCATCCACGCTCGTATCGGTGAGGATGACGCTGTCCCTTTTTATCCTCAAGAATTCCTCCACGGAAATCTTCTTTTTTCCGAGGATGCCCTTAATATCGAGGGGCACTTCTTTCACGCGCTCACGCAGTTTCTGGAGCCACTTTTCCCGCATCTCCATGTCTTCCCTCGAAGGAGTGGAAATGAGATAGCCCTTGATCGATTCGAGGATGCCGTAGGGCATGCATATTTTCATCCAGCTCGTCACGTCTGCAACCTCGATCGCGAACTCACAAACGACGACCGTTTCCTCAAGGGAGACCATGGTGATGTAGTTGGGGTTAATCTCCGATCTGGAATATCTGCACCGTATCCTGTACACCGGCTCCCATGCTTTTTCCATTTCTGCGCAGACGACATCGACAAGCTTCTTTATGACGTTAAATTCAATTTTGGTGAATTCCCTGCCCTCTATTTTCGGCACGGTAATCGTGTTGCTGCCAAAGACGGTCTCAAGGACGCAGAAAATCAATTTTGCATCGAAAATCACGATGAAGAACCCTTTGAGATGCTCCGTGATGACGATATTCATGTTTGTGGGCAGAGGGAGCGTCTTTATGAATTCTCCGTATTCGATATACTGCGTGGGGGCGATGTTTATCTCGACCTCTCTTTCCAGGAACAGCGTGAGAGCCGATCTTAAGGATTTTGACAACCTGTCTGAAATAAATTCGAGCGACGGCAGCTTATCCTTTCTGCCTTTCGTATACTTAGCGAAATCAAATATCTGGGCTTTGACCCGCGGCGAAGGCGTCTGTTCGGCCTCTGCCTCCACCTCTTCCACCGCGGCCTCGACATCTCCTTCGGAAATGCCTTTCAGCAGTGCGTCAATTTCTTCTTGGGAGAGTAACTGCTCCATTTGCGCGCTCCTACTGCATGATGATATCGGTGATGTAGACGGCCTTAAGGCCGCCGTCCGCGAAAAGCCGGTTAACGCCGTCAAACAACTCCTTTTTTATCCCGGCCCGTCCGTTGACATCCATGAAAACTTCCGGCTTTTTATTCCCGAGCACCGACAGTACGATGTCCCGAATGACCGGCGTCATGTTTTTTGTATGCTCAACGGCTTTTTCATTCTTCAGTTCCATGGCCACGGAGATCTTGACAAATCTCTGGGGATCTCCTGAAACATTGATAATAAAAGGGTCTAGCGACAAAATAGGTCCGATCTCAACTTTCTCCTGCACCTTGCTCACCACCTGCTGCTTCTGCGCGTGACGCGCAAGCAGCGTCTTGCCGTAAAAATAGTACCCTGCCCCTCCCGCCAGGCCGGCGGCCACGATACCGATCACCACTACTTTCAAGAACCCTTTCTTCTTTTTTTCCGGCGGTGCAATTTCCTGGACGATTTCCTCTATCTGCTCTTCGGCCATATGTGTTTTCCTCTTGCCTGCAAAAAGCAATATATGTGCCAGCGACGCCGGACAAAGGAAAAACGGCTTGCACCGGGGAAAAGGGCCCCATGCGAGGAAGCGGCGCGGCGCGGGACGCTCTTTTTGCTGTTGGAAGAAAAACGGTTTATGTCACATTCTTGACATGCATGACATAAGGGACATGGAAGACATAGGTCTTATGGGATATAGGTCTTATAAGTCCTCCACGACCTATGCCTAAAATTCTTAAGAAAGGAGTAGCCCTTCCCCATAGCCTTAGGCACACCGCTCCGGGAGACAAAAGGAACGGGCGGTACGCCGCCCGTTCCTTTTGTCTCGTCTTTCTTAAGGGCTTACGGCTTAACAAACAGGCCCCTGGCTTCTTCTAGAAAGGCATCATTGTTTCATGTTCATAAGGCTTTGCAGGATCTGGTCTGTCGTGGTAATTACTTTTGAGTTCGCCTCATAGCCGTTCTGGTAGATTATCATCTTCACGAATTCTGTTGCTAAATCTACATTTGATTCTTCGAGTGAGTTGGAGCTGATCGTTCCGGTCCCACCCTGGCCCGGGGCGTTGGTGTAAGCGGCACCCGAATCGAGCGTTGCCCCATAGAGATTGCCGCCTTCTTTTTTCAGTGCCTGGGGATCGTTGAAGCTTGCGAGGGTGAGCTGGTAAAGCTGCAATATCTGTCCGTTGTCATAGGTACCCGAGATAGTACCGTTGTTGCTTACACTGACGCTCTGGAGCACGCCTGGGGCGTACCCGTCCTGGCCCACGTAGGTGGTCGTCGAAGCACTGCTGTACTGCGTCGATGAGCCTCCTCCGGATGTCGACCCTAAGACGAGGTTGATGGTCTGATTTTGCTGGGCCCCGACAAAATCGAAGGTGATGGCCTGCGGTGTCCCGCCTGCGGTCAGGACGCCGTTTTCATTGAACGTCATGGTCCCCGACCCCCCTGCGACCACCGTATCCCCTCCGCTTACCACCGCATTCCAGTCCCACGTCGATGTTTGAGAGACGGCGTCTACGGAAGCCTTCCGGAAATCGATCGTTACCGTGTGGGCCGTGCCGAGTGAATCGTACACGGTTTCCGATGACGAATAATTTGATGTATCCGACTGGGTGGTCGCGGACGTGCCGTCAAAACCCTTAAGCTTGAACGTGGTCGTGTCACCACTGACAAGGGTGCCGAAAGTCAGATTCAGGCCCGTATCCACCGTAGCTCCGGCGCCATCCGTACCGGTGAAATCGGTGTTGTTGCCATTATCGCTTGCGCTCCCCGTGACTACGGTGCCATCGGGCATAGTCACCGTCACAGGGAAAACACCGGCCACGGCCGCACCGGTCACCGTAAAGGTATAATTACCTACCGCGGGGTAGTCGCCGGTGGCCGCCGAAATACTTGTGAGATCCGTGCCGGGCGTGCCGCCCGTGACGGTGCACTCGCCCTTCCACGCCGAAGTCGACTCCAGGTTGACCACCATATTCAGGGTCTGCGTTAACTTTGGCTGGCTCGGCTGCTGGGATATGTTGATATCTCCATCCACCCCTGTGGCCGTTCCGGTGGTCTGGTCTATCACTTTGCCCTGAAGGAAATCGCCATTGGCGTCGACCATATTGCCGGCCGTATTAAGGCTGAACCCGCCTGCCCTCGTGTAGTAATCCGTGCTGTCCCCCGGTTTCGTCACGATAAAAAACCCTTGTCCGCCGATTGCCAGATCGGTCGCGGAGTCCGTCGTCTCAATCGACCCCTCGGAGAAATCCGTGCGAACAGCGCCCAGGGCCACGCCTGTTCCCACCTGCCCCGTACCGCTTGTGCCTGTTATCGTCTGATAGAGCACGTCTTCGAAGGATGCGCTGCTTGACTTGAAACCCGTGGTGTTGGAGTTCGATATGTTGTTACCCACGATGTCGAGCGCCTCGCTATTGGCCAAAAGGCCGCTGATTCCCGAATAGAGTGAAGTGAGCATGCTGTCCCCCTTTCCGTTATTTGGTTAGTCCTAAGATAGCGCTTGTTGCGTACGTCGTCCCATCGCTTGCCACCAGGCTGACCCCGGAGCTGCTCGACTGCACGCCGGTTATTTCTCGGTACACCGTTGTAGGGCACGTGACGGATTGGCCGTTCACCGTTGCCGTCGCCCCGGTTATCGTGTAGTCCCCGCTTGTATCGCTGTAAACCAGGGAGTCGCCCGACTCAAACGTCACCTGGCTGGTAGTTCCGTCCGATTTGTTCGTCAGGTTCAACGTTATCTGGCTGTAATTCGAGCTCGTCGGGGAGAGGACCACTTCGTCGCCTTCTGATATGGATGTGTCTTTTACCTGCATGTAGTCGCCCACGGTCGAAGCCCAATTGCTCATAGACCCGGTGCCGAAGCTGGTCGCCAGGTCCGAAAGAGATGTTTGCATGCTCTGAAGCGATTGCACCTGCGTCATCTCAGCCAGCTCCGTGACAAACTGACTTGGATCCGTAGGATTGAGGGGATCCTGGTTCTGTAGCTGCGCGATCAAAATCTGAAAGAAGTCCTCGTTGGTTACCGTGGACAAGTTGGATCCGGTCGAAGAAATGGCGGTGCTCGCTCCCGAGGTAGCCGTCGTACTACTGGTTCCTGCAGCCATGGTGCCCTCCTTTACGCGAATACTTCGAGTAATCCGTCAAACCCCCCGCCAACTTTTCCGCGAGCGGCTAAGGTCCTTTGCCTCGTCTCTCTTCTGTCTCTTTTCTCCGGCGTCCCTGAGGCATTCGGATCGATCACGATGTTCGCGGATATGTCCTTGCCTTCCAGGTGTCTGATGATGACGTCCCGCTGCGACTGAAGCAGGTCTACCATCCCCTGGTTCGACGCCCTCACTTCCACCGTTACCGTTTGGCCGAGGTCCTTCAACCCGAGGACGAGGCTTTCGCCATTCCCTACCGTCAGCCTGACAGTCATATCGTGCGGACCTGTCCCACCCCCGACCTGTTCCATCACCCGATCGAACCTCTCGATTGTACCGGCGGAGCCGGGTTGCCAGGACACCTGCTGATCTTGCGTCGGTTCGTTATTCGTCGAGACGTGGTCATCGAGTGTGACTGGGTAGCCCCCCTTCGCACCGGGACTGTCGATGCCTGCCGCCTTGTCCTGCGACGCATTCCCGTCCCGGCCTTCAGGAAGGAGGGGCGTCAGCTCCTTGACGATGGTCACCACGGCGTCCTGTGATGCACTGCCGGCTCCCTTAGCCCCTGCCACAGTACCCTCCTGGACGCTTCCCGCCGCCTCCACTGCCCGGTTTGTCCGGGCGGAGGCCCCGGCGCCAGCCACCAATATCTGCAGGCTGAGACTGTTTTCGTCCGACCCGGCCTCCCCGGCCGGCGTAAGCGCAAACTCGGCCCGGACCGCCGTCGGGCCTGTGGATGAGGCCGCATCCGTCCCTGCGCCGAGAAGGCGGGCCGCAAACCCGTTCGGCTTGTCCCCTGCCGATGCAACTGTCTCCCGACCCAACATGTTCGCGCTTTCCTCAGCCGGTCCACCGGCCGCAGGCCGGCCCGGCACCGCAATTCCAGTTCCGGTCTCTGTCCTGCCTTCGTTCGGCAGGAGAGACTGCGTCTCCCCGGATGCTCCAGATCCCTTGCCCGGCTCCCGCTGCATTGCTTCAAGGCCCGTAAAAAACAGGAGCGCAAGGGTATCGAGGAGATGCCGATTATCCGTCTCCGACGTGCTAGTGGATGCGCCGTTATTCGATGACATCCCGCTCCGGCGAGACAGGCCGGTGTTGTCCCGGCCCTTCACACCGGTAATGAGTCCATTGCCGGCTTCCGCGGCAGATTTCTCCTCCGTTCCGTCTGAACCTGTCGCCGCGCCGGTGCGACCTCCGGCTCCGGCATCCTTCATCATCACCAGGGCCAGCAGCCCCATAACCAGGTCTTGCAGTTGTTGCTCAGGTTTGAGGTTTGTGCCTGCGGCCGTCCCCTCATCCCGCGTTATTCCGGCCGCCGCCCCGCTGCTCCCCGTTGCGTTCGTCGGCAGGGAACAGGTCTGCGTTGAAGTCGTGGTGTCGGCAGCCGTCGTCTCTTCTGCCCGCAGGGTCTGGCCGGAAGTTGCCGTGTCTTCCCCCAGGAAGGCTGACAGGAGAGCCGTAATATCAAGAACTGCTGAGGGCTTTGCATCCCCGGCGCTCGCCTTCAGGGACTCGTCACTCGGCGTTTGCAGCGCCGCCTGCCCCGCACTCGTCTCTGGGGTCTGTGTCGAAGTCGCCTCCTCCTTCTCCAGGAGGACCGACAGGAGACGCGAGAGGCTAAGAGGCACGGAAGACGGTACCTCCCCCGCAGCTCCGGCGGCTCCATGCTGCGAGCCTTCGTTCATTGCCTGACTCAGGAGGGCCCCGAAAGTGCTGTCCCCGATGAGCGCGCCGATGGCCTTATTCTCCGAGGTTGTCGCCTTGAAGTCCGTCATGCCCGTTGTCTGAAGGTTTAGTATTGTCTGTTGCACGAAGGGACTTTATAACAAGAAGCGTGCCACAGCCTAAATGTGTTGGGAGAGTGCGATAAAATAAGAGAAGGGGTGTGCCAAGGCGGGGGGTGCTCTGGAAAAAAGTTCCTATACGGAAGAATTTTCCCGTTTGTTCGTTTTCTACCTTCCTTTCGACCTGAGCGCGAGATCGTCCATCATTTTCTGCTCTTTCCTGTGCACGGCAGTCCTTGCCGCCTGAAGGGCCTTTAATTTCAGCTTGTCAAACATCTTCAGCTCCATGGTAAGACCTAACAACTCTCTTCTCAGGGCATTAACTCGCTTGTCCGTTGTATGCTTCTCTTCCGTCATGGCCGCTTTCTTTCCGTCCAGATAGGCCAGATGACCGATCAGAAAAGCGAATTCCTCTCCCGTCATGCACCGGCTAATCATACCGTTATAGCGGTCCGCGATCTCCTCTTCCACTGCGAGGATCCCGCGCATCAGCGCGCCCGAGGCCGCAGTCGCGTTCTCCAACTCCCCCTGCTTGTGTTCCCGCAGCTTTTCCTTGATCTCTATCAGCCTGCCGAAACGGAAGCTAGACATAGAAGAGTATCCTCATGCTGTCGATCGTTTTTTCAATGGTGGCCTTTTCGTCGCTCTTCTGGGCGAGAAAGAGCTTCACCTTCTCCATCATGGAGATTGCATAGTCTATTTTCTTGTTGCTGCCCGACACGTATGCCCCTATATTGATGAGGTCTTCAGCCCTCTCGTACTCCGCCAGCACCTCGATGATCTTGCCCGCGTACTCCGTCTGCTCCCTCGGCACGATGTCCTTCATTACCCTGCTTACGCTTTTGAGCACATCTACCGCCGGGTAATGATTTCCATTCGCCAGCTTTCTGGACAACACGATATGGCCGTCGAGAATCGACCTCGATGCATCGGCTATGGGGTCATCAAGGTCGTCGCCTTCCACCAACACCGTATAAATGCCGGTCATGGTACCCTCGCCTTCCCCATTCCCCGCCCTCTCGAGAAGCTTCGCAAGCAGAAAAAAGACACTCGGCGGATAACCCTTTGTCGTGGGCGGCTCTCCTATGGCAAGGCCGATCTCCCTTTGCGCCATGGCGAAACGCGTCAATGAGTCCATGAGCAAAAGCACGTCGTTTCCCCGGTCCCTGAAATATTCGGCAAGGGCGATGGTAAGGAAAGCGGCCCTTACCCTGATGAGAGGCGGCTGATCAGAGGTCGCGACCACTACTACCGAATGGTTGATCCCGTCCTGCAGGTCCTTTTCTATAAACTCCCGCACCTCCCTGCCCCTTTCGCCGATCAGGCCGATAACGTTCACCTTTGCCTCGGTATGCCGTGCGACCATGCCGAGAAGTACGCTTTTCCCGACGCCCGATCCCGCAAAAATCCCCATCCTCTGTCCCTTCCCGCAGGTGAGAAGACCGTTAATGCTCCTCACACCCAGGTCAAGGGGCTCAGTAATGCGCTGCTTCTTCATAGGGTTGGCGGCGGCCTGATAAATGGGGATCGATTCGCGGCAGTTCAAGGGCCCCTTCCCGTCGATAGGGTGACCGAGACCGTCTATGACCCGGCCCATGACGCCGTCTCCCGCAGGTGTGCTCACGGTTTGCTTCTTCGAGAGTATGCGTGACCCTATGCCGATGCCCCTCAGGTCGCCAAGGGGCATAAGCATGGTTTTTCCGTCTCTGAAACCGACGACTTCCCCGTGTATGGGAGGAGAATCGTCGAGCGGGTAGATCAGCGCCGAATCACCCACGGATGACAACGGGCCCCTGCCCTCGATAACAAGCCCCACTACCTGATTTACTCTTCCGTATATCCTGTAGGGATAGCGATGGGTGAGCTTTCCCGTCATCTCCGACAAGAGCTGTTCATCACTCATGATCACCGGTCAGCGCACATCTTAGTTCTTCGATCTGGGAACTGATCCTTCCGTCTATATCGCCCACCTGTGTTTCGATCGTAAAGCCCGGTTCCTTCAGTGTGTCATCGGCGATCACCTTGATGCGATCGGAGCGGATACCCTCTATGTAGCGGGCATCCTCCGCCCTGACCCTTATGACGAGCTCGCCTTTTTCCTCGCACATCTCCATGGCCTTCCTTATCATGGCAGCCAGGACATCTCTTTTCTCCGCGCATTCACGGAAAATGATCGCCTCGGCGAACTTCAGGGCGAGCTCGACTGCCAATTTTTCATACCTTTCTTTGAGGACACCCTTGAATAACGTCACTTCCTCAATATGCCTCTCAAGCCTTTTTGCGATGGCGTCAACCCGCCGCATGCCCATATCGCAGCCCGCCTTTTCCCCCTGCACGTACGCGTCCTCGAACACTTTTCTGGCCTGGTCTTCGGGACTCGGGGCCGGCTCCTGCGATGGTCTCTTCTTCTTCTGCTGCTGCCTCCATAACCCTGGGACCAAAAAAGGATACGAAGCCGGCAGCGGGCCTCTCATACCCTCCTGTGCCGAGGTCGTCAAAAGTGAATGGCATCGACGCCCTAGACGAATCTTTCATTGCCCTTCGAGAGTATTATCTTGCCCTCGGACTCCAGCTTCTTGGCGACCATCGCGATCTTTATCTGCCCCCGCTCGACGTCGGAGACCCGGGCAGGACCCATTGCCTCCAGGTCTTCCTTGAGCATCGCGGCGGCCCTTTCCGACATGTTCTTGTAGATTTTCTCTTTAATACTATCGGAAGCGCCCTTCAAGGCGAGAGCCACATCCTCCGAAGTAATTTCCTTCAGCAGCGTCTGCATGCCCCGGTCGTCGATCTTCATGAGGTCTTCGAAGGTAAACATGAGCTGTCGTATCCTCTCCGCAAGGCTCGCGTCTTCTTCCTCTATCTTTCCCAACAGCTCCGATTCGAGCTTTCTGTCCATCTGGTTGAGTATGTTTGCCACCATCTCAACCCCGCCTATTTGTTTGCCCTCTACGGAGCCGGTCGTCTCCAATTGCTCCTTGAGGACATTTTCCACGTCCTCGATGATTTTCTTGTCCACCTTTTCCAGGTATGCCATCCGCGAGACTACATCGCGATGGATTTTTTCCGGAAGGTACGTCACAAGGTCGCACGCCTTCTTTACACTCAATATGGACAAAACCAGCGCAATGGTCTGAGGGTGTTCCCCACGTAAGACGTTCGCCAGCATCCTCGCGTCGGCAGTTCTGAGGAAATCACCCGGCATGCCCCTCCTCGATTCCATGTTCCCCATGAAAAGCTCCGCCTTTTCAGCGCCCAGGCTCTTTTCGATGAGCATTTTGAATTTTGATTCCCCGCCGACGAGATTCTTCTTGCGTCCGTCGATCTTCTTGGCGAACTCCTCGTGCACCTTGTTTACCACATCATGTGGGACAAGGCGCAGTTTGGCTATTTCCTGCCCAACCGCCTCTATCTCATCTTCATCCAGCTCCTTGATCACCTCTTTGGAGAGGTTTTCATCCATCGTGAGAAGGAGTATTGCGGCCTTTCTTATCCCTGGAAGCTCTGTGGGGACATCCATTACGCGCTCTCCTTAACCCATTCCCGTATTATCGATCCCACGAGGGCTTTGTCTTTGAGCGCCTCCGCTATAGCGGGTTGAGGCTGGTCGCCCGCCGAAATAGCAGCAGCTCCTGCTCCTCCGGTCTTCACGTAGACATCTTTTGTCTTCTGCAGGGGAAGAGCTTCTTCCTTCTTTTGCAATGCTTTCAAGAAAGGCCTCAAAACCAGGAAGAATATGGACAGTACGATGATCAGATAAAAGGCATATTTTCCCAGGTTAAGCACAAGATCCTTGTTGTCCGCATTGCCAAGCAAGCCCTTCTCTTCCGGAATGTTCTCGACCTCGAAGGGCATGTTGAGGACCTCTATTTTATCGCCCCGCTCTTCATTCAAACCGGCCGCCCTCAGGACCAGGTTCCGTATGTTGCCGAGCTCCTGCTGCGACCTCGGGATATACTTCAGGTCCTCGCCCTTCTGCCCCTTTATCTTTTCGTATTTTCCGTCGACAAGGACAGCGAGAGAGATGTGCTTTATATCACCGAAAGGCTCAACGATCTTTCTCACCGTTTTGCTCACTTCATAATTGACCTGTTCGTCTTCTCTCTCTGACTCATTAAGGTTCTGCTCTTCCTGCTTCGGCGGCGCCTTCTTCGCCTTGGCTGCGGCCGCCGCAGCACCGGCCGCGACACCGGGGACCCCGCCGACTTTCGTCTTGCCGTTCACCGACTTCTCCCTGACCTTCTTTTGACTCGTTACTACGGCTTTATCCGGGGCATATTCCTCTTCTACCTTCTCCACCTTCCGCAGGTTGAGCTCGACGCTTGCCCGCACGATGGATCTGCTGTTCATGAGAAAGGTCTGGAGCATCGACTGGACCGACTCCTCGATCTTTCTTTCCACATTCCTTTGCAGCTCGTATTCCTGACCGGACATGTTAAAAGCAGAATTCGTATCCCCGCTCTTGTGAAGGATTTTCCCGGAAGAGTCGATGACCACCACGTTCTCGGCCTTCAGCCCCTCTATACTGCCCGCCACAAGCTGCACTATTCCGTTTACCTGTTCCCTCCCCAACTCCCTGCCCTGTTTCAGCTTGAGGAATACGGATGCCGTCGCCTCCCGTTCCTTTTCCGTGAAGAGCGTCTTCTCAGGTATGGCGATATGGACCCGGGAAGCCCGGATTTCCGGCATCTGGTTGAGGGTCCTGGTCAATTCCCCCTGTATGGCCCTTTTATAATTAATGCCCTGCATGAACTCGGTCATGCCGTAGTTCGTCTTGTCAAACAGCTCCATACCTACTCCGCCCGAGCCGGGGAGTGAGTTTTGAGAGGCAAGGAGCAGTCTTACGTCATAGACCTTGTCCTTCGGCACGGATATGGTCGTTCCGTTTACGCCCAGCTTGTAAGGGACCTTCTGCTCCTTCAGCTTCGTCACGACCATGGACGCGTCCTCGGTCGCGAGCCCTGTGAATAACGGCTGATAATCTTCCTTTTGGAGAAAAGAAAGGCCGATGACAGACCCGCCGACGACCGCCATCAGGATCATAAGATAGAGATAGAGTTTGTTCCTGGGTACGGTTTTGAGATGAGTCTTCAGGTTGCCGATGAACGTGTCCATTTACCTATACCTGGATTTTCATTATTTCTTGATAGGCATCGATAATTTTGTTCCTTATCTGCATCATCATCTGGAAGCTCAGGTCCGCCTTTTGAACGGAGATCATGGTGTTATGGACATCCTGGGTTTCCATTTTGGTGAGTTTCTCTGTCTGCGCGGTCGCGTCCTTTTCTAGCTCGGCTACCTTGTTGATCGACTCTTTCAGGATCTCGGAGAAGGAAGGCGCCCCTTTGCGCACCTTGGTCCCTTCGTCCAGCGCGAAATTGTCGAATACGACCTTTTCTACGTTCATAGGGTTTCTCCTACTGGCCTATTTCCAAGGATTTCTGGAACATCTGTTTGACGCTCCCGGCCACGGTGACATTCGCCTCGTAGGCCCTTGTCGCCGCGACCATGTCCGACATTTCTTCCATCACATTGACGTTGGGAAGTGTTACGTAGCCCTCGGCGTCCGCATGGGGATGATAGGGATCATACGTCCGCTCGAAGGGCTTCGGGCTCTCGACTACCTCCTCGACTTTCACCCCTTCCATCTTATGCTCCAGCATTGACCCGAACGGCGTCTTGTCCGAAACATCCGCGGGGGTAAAAACCACGTCCTTTTTTTTGAAAGGACCCCCCTCTTCGGTCTTCGTCGAATGGACATTCGCCAGGTTCGTCGCAATAGCCTCCATTCTCGTCCTCTGGGCCTTCATGCCTGAAGAGCTTATGCGCAGGATATCGAGCATCCCCATTTTATTTCCTCCCCTCGTTAATCGCGTAGCGTATCATCGAAAATTTCTTGTTGATCATCTGGACAAGCGAATTGAACATCAAGGTATTTTCCGTCATCTTGACAATCTGGTCTTCCAAGCCCACGCTATTTCCATCGACAGCGGCTATCCCGTCATCGGCCTTGCTCTTCTCGCTCACTTCGATACGCGCCCCCGGGTCATTCGTCAAACTATCCAGTTCCTTCCTGAAGTCTAGATCTTTCTCCTTGTATCCCGGTGTTTCGACGTTGGCTATGTTGCTCGCCAATATCCGGTGATAAAAAGCCCGTATATCGAGCGCTTTCTCGAGCAGACCCATTACTTCCAAGAAGCCCTCCCTAGGGGACCGCAACACCCAGATCCCGATACTCCTTTATTTTATTTCTCAAGGTCCGCGAGGTTATCCCCAGGACCGACGCTGCCTTCGTACGGTTTCCGTTCATAGATTTCAGGGCGTCCAGAATCAGCTTCATCTCCATTTCTCTCACCGATCCCACGGCATCCACAGGTGTCCCGGCACTCGCCGGCCCGCTCTCATCGCAGGGATCCTGAAGGTGCGCCCGTTTAATGACCGTGTAGTCGGAGAGGATGCAAGCCCTGGCGACCGCATTCTCCAGTTCCCGGACGTTCCCTTTCCAGATCCTCTGCATAAGGAAATCCATCGCCTCCGCGCTTATGCGGGTATCTGTCCCGCGGGCATACTTCTTCAGGAGGTGCGCAGTAAGTTCCGGGATATCCTCCCTTCTTTCCCGCAAGGGGGGGACCATGATGGGGAAAACGTTGAGCCTGTAATAGAGGTCCTCGCGGAATTTCCCCTCCTGCACAAGTCTGGCGAGGTTCCTGTTCGTCGTGGCGATCACCTTCACGTCGACCTTCTTCGGGTACTTTGAGCCGATGACCTCGACCTCCCTTTCCTGTAGGACCCTCAAAAGTTTCGCCTGCAATCTGAGGTCCATCTCCGTCACTTCATCGAGAAGGATAGTCCCTTTGTCCGCAACCTCGAATTTCCCCGGCTTTCTAGCCGAGGCCCCTGTAAAAGCGCCTTTCTCGTAACCGAATAGCTCGCTTTCCAGCAGGTTTTCCGGAAGGGCCGCACAGTTCACGGCCACAAACGCCATTTCTTTCCGCTGGCCGCTTTCGTGCACGTATCGGGAGATCAGCTCTTTCCCCACACCGCTCTCACCCATCACCAGGACCGTCGCATCCGTTTTCGCCACCTGCAGCGCTTTGAGGAGCACTTCTTTCATGGCCCTGGACGAGCAGACGATTTTCCCGCTATCGAGGCCGAGGGCACGTTGCACTATTCCATAGAGCGTCTCTGCATCGAAGGGTTTCTGGATGTAGTCAAAAGCGCCCTCTTTTATGGCGTTTACCGCGTGTTCCACGGTCCCATAGGCGGTGATGACAATAACGGGAACGGAACACTGCTCCTTTTTGAGGCGTCCGAGCAGGTCGATCCCATTGATATAAGGCATCTTCACGTCGGTGATCACGAGGTCATACGCGGATTTCCTGATCGATTCCATTGCAACCCGGCCGTCCTCCGCGGCGCGCACCTCGTACCCTGCCTTTATCAGGGCCTCGCTTAAGGCTACCCGCATATGATAATCGTCATCAACAACCAGGATATTTCTCATGACCGCCCTTTCGGCAAGTAGATCATAAAGGAGGAACCCTTGCCCTCGATTGATTCCACCTCGATGTAGCCCTCATGGGCTTTGACGATGTTGTGCGCGATGAACAGGCCCAGACCTACGCCCTTGTCCTTCGTGGTGAAAAAAGGATTAAATATGCTCCTCCTCGTTTCTTCGTTCATGCCGGCCCCGCTGTCATTGAAGATCACCGACGCGTATCCGCCCTCTTCCCTTATCCCAACGTTGATATGCCCTTTATCCTCAATGGCTTCTATTGCATTGCTGATAAAATTCATCAAACACAGCTTGATAAGGTCCGGATCGAACCATGTGTCGGCGTCGTAAGCGCTGTCGAAATTGATCTTGATGTCCCTGCTCCCTACCGACACGCTCATGAAGTCGAGCGTCTCTTTCACTACCCCGGAAAGCCTGGCCTGCCTCAGGCAGATCGTTTTCGGACGGGTATAGGAGAGGAGGTTATTGATGATCCTGTCGATGGTATTGACCCCGAAGATCACGGAATTGACGTATTCCTTTTCCTTCAGGCCCACCTTCCCCCGCAAAGTCATCGAAAGATAAAGCTGCATGCTGCCTAGGGGGTTTTTTATCTCATGGGCGATCCTGGCCGCCATTTCCCCCATCGCCCTCAGCCTTTCATCCCTTTCGAAGCGTTCCTTCATTTTCTGCACTTCGGTCACGTCTTCGAAAACGATGACCTCCTTGCCCGCAGAACCGTTGGTAAGACTGCTCTTCCTCCAGCGAAAATAGCCCTTGCCATTCCTGACTTCCCCCATCTCTCCGTCGGCGTGATCGAGCCTTTCTGAAAATTCCGGCCATCCGAATCTCTCGGCCTCCTTGTTGGTAAAGAGAGTTGATTTGCCGTGCTGCACGACAACGCCTACAGGGAGAGAATTGAGGATGTTGTAAAAACCTTCTTTCGACTTCTCCAGCTCTTTGTTCTTTTCATTTATCTCTTTATTCAACTCCTTTATCCGATCCTCCAGGACCAGATAATAGTTGCTGAGGGAATCGGAAGCCTTTACGAATTCCTGAAAAGCGTTCCTGAGTAATTGTGTCTCCGTTGACTGCATGAATAGAGCTTCCAGCAAAATACGTACCAGACCCGGTGACTCGGGGAATATCTGCGATACATAAGGAAATGTGAGGGATATTCAAAGAGGTGAAGCGCCATGCCCGTCACCTTTTTGACAGTCGGGGTATGAGCGCGCTATTCTGCTATTCCCAAACGCTTCATCTTCTCGATGAGCGTTGTCCTGTTCATGCTCAATATCTGTGCGGCCTTGCTCTTTACACCATTTGTTTCATTCAGGGCTTTCAGAATCAGATTTTGCTCAAATTCCGATACCAGCGTGTCATAGCCCCGGTGCAAATCGAGCCGCGCATAATCCGGTTTCTGCTGGCTGTAAAATTTTTCAGGGAGGTCCTCGATGCTGATCACACCACTTTTCTTGAGCACGACGAGCCTCTCTACCAGGTTCTGCAGTTCCCTGACATTGCCGGGATAATCGTACTCCATCAGCACTTCCATCGTCTCTTCGGAAAAACCTTCCACGCTCGCGTTATTCATGGCGTTCGATCTTTCCAGGAAGTGCGCGAAGAGCACCGGGACATCCTGCTTCCTTTCCCTCAATGGAGGTATATGGATGGGAACGACATTCAGCCTGTAATAAAGGTCTTCTCTGAACTTCCCTTCCCGCACGAGATCTTCAAGATTGCGGTTTGTCGCCGCCATGATCCTCAAATCCACATCAATGGTCTTGGCCCCGCCGATCCTTTCGAAGGCCTTCTCCTGTATCGCCCGGAGAAGCTTGACCTGGAGATTGAAGCTCATATCTCCTATCTCATCCAAAAAGATCGTGCCGCCGTCGGCAAGCTCGAACCTGCCGAGCCGTGTGGCGGTCGCACCTGTAAAAGCACCCTTTTCATAGCCAAAAAGCTCGCTTTCCAGCAATGTCTCGGGTATGGCGCCGCAATTGACAACCACCAGAGGCTTATCCCTCCTCGACGAATTGAAGTGGATGGCCCGAGCCACAAGCTCTTTGCCCACACCGCTTTCTCCGGTGATCAGGACCGTCGCGTTTGTATCAGCCACTTTTTCTATCAGCTCGAACACCTTTTGCATGCCGAAGCTGACTCCTATGATGTTTTCAAACTTATACTTATCCTTCAGGAAACTCCTCAGCAGGGTATTTTCACGGACCATCCGGTTTTCTGAAAACCTCCTGAGCAGGTTTGCCTTGGCCGTGATTTTCTTAGGTATGTTGTCGCCCGTGAGAAGCCTCGAGTACTGCATCGCGGACTCGACGCTCGACAGGACTTCCTCGAACTTGAAAGGCTTGAGGAGGTAATCGAAGGCGCCGCACCTCATCGCGGAGATCGCGGTTTCAAGGCTCCCGTACCCTGTGATGACGATCCCAAGGGTGCTGAGATATTCCTTCTGGATGAAGTTTATCAACTGGAGCCCGTCTATCTTCGGCATTATCAGATCGGTGATGAGAAGCTGGTAGGAGTTGTTTTTGAGGGCAACCAGCGCGCCCCTCGCATCTAAAAAAGGATCTACCGAATAGCCTTTCGCGGTCAGCAGCTCATCGAGCATGCCGAGTATATTCTGCTCATCTTCAACGATTATTATCCGGCCCTTTTCCATGAGCGCCTCTCACATCGATTGCAGCATTGTCTAGCATGTCCCATGCCCTGTCCGTGTCTTCCTTCCTGGTATCCCCGGGGCGAGCGCCCATTCCCCGCCTTTCGGTCCCTTGGCTCGATCGACCTTTCGAGCCCTGCTATTCTTTTCCCACATTAAAGCAAAGAATGCAACAACTATGTCAACGCACGTATGCCAATATTCGGCAACGTCATTGTCGGTTTAGGGTAGTGAACAAAAAACTGTTCCCTGCGATGCGACTCCTTGACGAAGGGCGAAGGTGCGCGCACCATACATAAAAGCTCGTCAACGCGTTGACAGTCACGCCAACACGCTGACGAGCATAGAGAACCAGAGGGCGTGAGCCCGTGGGAATCTATTCGAAGGAAAAGTCGAGATGCATGACCTCCCCGTTTCCATTGTTTACAGGAAAGTTAAACGGCAATGAAATAATGGGAAGGTTTGTGATGAAATTCGTTTCCACCCCTTTTCCGACGACGACCATAGGGATGGACGCCTTCAGGTTTATGCCGTTTTTCTCAAATTCTTTTCGCGCCTGACCGGACACGATGTTCGTCAGCTCGCCGATTGCGTCGACAACTTCAGGACCAATCGAGGATGCCCCGTCACCCATAAGGCTGTTAAAGACAAAAAGTGCCCCTTTTTCCCTCAAGCTGATCGCAATAGTACCCTTCCTGTCCCCCACCATGGACATGATCCCCGTAATATCGCCGGAAGTCGTCTTCGCTTCTTTGAGTCCCGGCTTGCCCAGAGTCAGATCGATATTGAGCATGGTTTTGAAAACCGTCTGAGCGGCTATGACAAAAGGGTTGATAAACTTTACTTCCATCTTCTCCTCCAGCAGGCTCTGTATTTGCCGAATTTAGCCAGGGTCTTGACAATAGGGTCTTTTGTTTTCCTGCTCATGCATACTGAGATATTTATCGGTCTGCACACTGAAAACTTAAACTACTTCCTGCGGTCCTTAAGCACCTCTTCGCAGGTCGGCATGTAATCCTTCGCCGGAATCACCTGATTATCAGCGGAAATAAGAAATTCCGGATGCTTGGGGTCCTTCTTCGTAACACCCCAGTACATGGGGAGCTCAAGCTGGTGATCACAGGCGCGGATCCTCAAGGGACCCACCGGGCTGTCGAGCGTCATGCCTTCCAGGGCCTTGACGAACGCCTCGTTGTCGATCTTTCCCGCCTTTTTGAAACCTTCTGCGATGAACTGGGCCGTCATATACCCATAGAGGGCGCCGATCCGCGGATACCTGTTATAGGACTTCCGGAACTCATCGACGAAGGTCCTGTTCGCCGGCGTGTCCGGGTAATAGAAGAGGTAGTTCGCAGTCCCGAAAGCGCCTTCAGGCGCGTTGGGGCCCTGCGCCAGGAGGGTCGAATGCTCGTTGGCCGTATGCTGGTAAAAAGGCACCTTCTGGCTGAGACCCGTGGCCTTCGCCGCCTTCTGGAAATTGACCATGCCTGAGCCGCCGGTCGCTACGATGAGGAAATCCGGCTTTGCTGCCAGAATTTGCGTTATATAAGGTGTGAAGTCTGCCTCGCCCACCTTCCACCATGACTGGCCGATGAGCTGGACGCCCGGCTTCAGTTTTCTCAGGCTGTTCCAGAGGCCATCCGCGATGGCATGACCATATTCATAATCATCGCCCGCGATCCAATATTTTACATAGGGCTTTTTCGCGAGGACGATTGCGGCCGCCTTTCCTGCCATCAGCGTGTTTTCATTCATGTTGAACACGTAGCGATGCCCCTGCTCGCCGATGATCTTCTCGCTCTTTGAAAAGGTGACAAAGAAGGGGACCTTCTCTTTCCTGGCAAAGTCGGAAACGGCCAGCGCGGTCGCGCTATTGATCGTACCCATGAGGATATCGACCTTTTCTTTCATCACAAGCTCCTTTGCCATGCTCAAACCGATATCGGGCTTGAACTTCTCATCCCTTGCGGCATACTCGATCTTTTTGCCCAGCACTCCGCCTTTGCCGTTGATTTTCTCAACCGCCAGCTTAAACCCGTCGAGCACGTCCGACGTGAACGACGTCGCAGGACCCGAATACGTATCGACGATCCCAATCTTGATCGCATCCGCGGCAAAAGAAAGCGGATGGATGGAACAAAGACCGGCCCATACTCCCAGAACTACCAAAAACAGTAAAGTTTTTCGCATGAATCCCCCCTTCGCTTCGTCGCAGCTTTCACACCAATCGCCCACTCCATGAGCAAAGCTCACGGAGCAACCCGTTTTAGCCGGTTGCCTGATACCGCACCTTCGCTCGCGGGTGGCCACCGTTTTACCTATTGTAGCGGATAAACACCTGCGTTGTCTATAAAATCGCATTGCCCACTCGCTGCTCCGACTAAGCATTTATCGCGCCCTTCCCCCGGTCCCACGTCCCCTTCCCCGACAGCATGAGGAAGACGAGCGGGATCGAGCAAAGGAGGGCGAGGCCGAAAGAGATGAAGGTCAGGCTAAAGCCTTTCGCGGGTGTGCGGCTGAGGTGAAGGATAAGGGTAATGAGGGAGATCCCGAGGGCCCCTCCGATAGTCCTGAAGGTGTTACGGAGGGCGACGATCGTCGCCACCTTTTCGGGCATCAGCTCGATGCATGCGTTATTGGCTGCGGGAAACATGACCCCCAACCCGATCCCCCCTATCAGGAGCAGCACCGAGAGTATCTGCGCGTCTCCCCATCGAATACCCATTCCCCAGGGCGGCAAGCCGGGCGCAAGAAAGATCGTCGAGAGAGCGGTGACGGCTAGTCCGAGAGCGATGGGCCAGCGGTAACCCCATCGCCGGAGCAAAAAGCTGATGGCGGCGGAGGCGGCGACCATCCCTGCCGACCTGGGAGTCAGTATCATGCCGCTTATAAACGTGGAAAGCCCGTGGACCGAGGTCGCGTAGAGCGGTATGAACGCGAAGATTCCCAAAACGCCCGCTCCCGTGATCAAATTTACCATGTTTGCAGCGAGAAAGGGTGTTGACCGCAGCAGCGCCATATCAAGGATAGGGTTGCTTTCCCTTGTTTCCTGACGGAAGAACAACAGTATCAGGCACAGGCTGACCATCAGGAGAACCGAGGCAAAAAGCAGAGAACGGGCGGAATAATGTTCTCCGACGAGACTCAGGGCAAACATGAGGAAAAACAGGGAGCCGCTCATAAAAGAGGCGCCGGCGACATCCACGCGAGGCCGGGAGAGGACGCGGGAATCTTCGAGGAGGATGATCGTCAAAACCATCAGGAGGATGCCGACGGGCAGATTGATATAGAATATGTAGCGCCAGGAATACCGGCTCACGATCCACCCTCCCAGGTTGGGGCCGATGATGCCCCCTATGGGGAAAATACTGGTGAAAAGACCTATCGCCCTTTCCCGGCTTTCGGGAAAGTAATCGGCCACGATCCCCGATGCGCTCGGAAGAAAGCTGGCCCCTCCTATCCCCTGAAGAAACCTGAACGCAACGAGGGTATGGATATTGGGCGCAAAACCGCAGGCAAGGGAGCTGAAGGTGAACAGGCCCAGGGAAATGAGGAATATCCTTTTGCGGCCGAAGTTGTCGCTGAGATTTCCCGCGAGCGGCATAGTAGAAGCGACGCCGATAAGAAACACGGAAATAGTCCATGCGGTCCAGAGCACGTTGGAACCCAGCTCTCTTATGAAGTTGGGGAAGGCGACGGCCACGACCGTGCCGTCAATGGAGTACATCAGAAGCGCTAAACCGGCACAGCCAAAGATGAGATAACGGCGCATACTAAGTAGTGTATACAATCAGTTCGACAGGGGTCAAGCGGCCGAGCGCGAAAAGCACGGCCTTCTTCGTGGGAATAGCGGCCGAGGTGATTTTTGATGCATGGCGCAAAAAGCACCCGGCCCCCGACTACGGAGTATAGGCAATCACGTCGGAAGGACACGTCGACGCGCACAGCCCGCAGCCCACGCAGGTATCTTTCTTGACGTGCGCTATGGGCACGGCCGCACCCGTGGAGGGCCCGAAGAGCGCAATAGCGGTCTGCCTGAACTCCATCTCGATGGCGCTGTGAGGGCAGGCGTTCTTGCACGAGGCGCACCCGCTGCAGCGCTCTTCATCTATCTCGGGGAATACCCTTTCCTCTTCCTCGTCGAGGCGCATTTCGCCTAACGCCCCGAGCAGCTCACGGGCTTCCCATCTTTCAGCCCGCGGGTGTCTGATGAAACCCACGTGGTATTTCTTCCTCCCCCACTTTGTCGGCGACCACCGGAGCTGAGGCTCGGACCTGTAAACGGAGAGAAACTCCCTATCCTTGAAGGCGTCCATATAATCGTCAAACCGGATGATCTTGTCGGCGGTGAAGAGAAGCTCCCTGGCCTGACCCTTCACTACTGCCGTGCCCCCATCGAAGACGACATCCTCCCCTTCTTCAAGATGGACGAAGAGGACGCCTTCCCGCCTCGCCGCCTCAAAGACAAGCTCGCCATAGGAAGGGACCGACATGTTCCGGTCGAGGACGTAGACCGTCTTCCCCGCCTTTCGCAAGCTTCTGGCGGCTGCAATGAACTTCCAGGACATAAGCTCGTAAAACATCCGGGCCCCCGCGTCCTCCGTCCCCAGGTAGAAGAGGCAGGAATCATACGCGCCGTCCGGCACTGCAACCTCGGGTCCGTTTTCCCGGTAGAGCCTCTCGTCCTTCTCCATGGCCCCGGCGACGTCCGCCCCGCCTCCAAGCGATGCGGCGAGTCCCGCGCCGAACCCGGTCAGGATTGCATCCTTGATGCTCATGGGCTCAAGGGCGCCGCCGGCCGCATAAATCCCTTTGACGTCCGTTCGGAGGCTACCCTCTTCCTTGACAAACCCCCATTCGTCAAGGGAAAAGCCGAAAAGCCTGCTCAATTCCCCGAGCGTGGCGCCCGGCCGGAGACCTATCGCGAGGACCACATAGTCGAAGGCCTCCTCCACGAGCTTTCCTCCGGTGAAATAGCGGACCTTGACCTCTTCGCCCTCTTCCTCGAAATACCTGGAATTGGCGCGCACAAACCTCACGCCCGCATCGCGGTATATCTTCTCCATATAGAATTCCTGACCGAAGAGGCGCAAGTCGTTGTAAAAGACAGTAATCTCAGGCTTTGCGCGCTGTAGAGTCCACTTGATCTCCCTGATCGTGTAGGAGCAGCAGACCGACGAACACAAGGGATATTCCTTGGAGCGCGACCCCACACAGAGGACAAAGGCAACCCTGTGAAAGTCTGCGGGAAGCTCGGCCTTGCGCTGGTCTATGAGGGCATCGTACTCAAGGCTCGTCAAGACCCTGCGCCCTTTGTATTCGACCGGATCGTAAGGGGTGAGGCCGGTGGCGATCACCACTCTGTCGCCTGCGACGGATTGACCGTTGTCAAGGGTGATGAGGAATGCTTCACCCTTCTTTTCCACTGCCGTGATCCTTCTTTCATTGATGACGGCAAGGCGGGGGTCCATCCCTATCTCATCGTAGAAAGTACTGAACCCTACCCGGCAATTTGCAATGCGGGCCATGAGACCGCCGGGCGCCGGCGCCGATTCAATGATCGTCGCATGGTGGCCTGCTTTCAGGACAACCTTGGCGGCCGATATGCCGCTTATGCCGCCGCCCACTATCACTACGTTCATAACGTTCTATTTTCTCCCATGATATAGAGTACCAGATCCGTGAGATAGATGATCCGCCTGCCCGTCGAGAACGTCTTCAAGGCCATATGGCACAAGGGGCAGAAGACGACCAGCGTGCCTTTCGACTTCTCTAAGATCAGGGTGGAAAGCTTTTCAGTCACCCATTTGTTGGCGAAGAACTGGCCTCCCCCGCAGCACCGGTCCTTGATCCGCTCCCCTTCTATCTCCCCGCCGAAGAACGTGATCAGCTCTTCCATGATATTCTTGTTCCTGATCGCGGTCCCTTCGGGCCTCAAGAGGACACAGCCGTAGTAGGGTGTAAACACTTTGCCTTTCAACGCCCTCTTGGCCGGAATACGGGCGAGCATCTCTTTGTCGAGAAGCTCCAGGGGATTTACTACGGTGAAGGTGTTTTCCTTATTCGCGTCTTTCAGGTTCTTGTAGCATGCGGGACACGGGGCAAGGATCTCGCGGGCCGGCAGGGCTTCAGCCTTCACGAGATTTTCCCTGGAGAGCGCCTCAAGCTCATTTTTGTCGCCGTATTCGAGGGCGCCGCAACAATTCCAATCCGGGATTTCCGTGAGGCCATGGCCGAGAGCCTTGCACAGGGCCTTTACGCCTTTGTCGAGGGCGCGCGCGGAACCGGTAAGAGAACAACCGGGGTAATAGGCGTAATCCATCTATATCCTCCGCACTTTGTGGGGGAGATGAATGCTCATATATTCGACCCATTTCGTCATATGTTTAAGATAGCCTTCTTTTATGAGGAAGGGCACCGCCATGAGAAATACGTAAGGCTCGTACACCCTGCCCCATATGCCCAAGGAGCCTTTGAACGCCTTCTCAAAAGGCGACGCTATGCCGAGCACTTCCTTGAGCGCGCGCACCACCTCCGGTATGCGTATGCCCCAGGGACAAGCCCCTGTGCAGCGATAACAGCTCGTGCAGTTGCGGACAAGCGGATCGTCTGAGCCTATCTCTTTCCCGAGAAACAGACGCGCCAGCAGGTCCTGGGGATTGACGTCTTTGCCGAGGTCGTTTACCGTGCAGACCGACGCGCATATCTTGCAGCCGAGACAGACCGAGAGGTCTTCCTTCTTGTGGCCCGCGAGCGCAATAATCCTGGCGGCATCAATCTTCGGCATCTTTCAGCTCGTCTTCAAGGAACGTGAGGTAGGGTATCGTATCGCCTGCGTCGCGACCCGACATGTAGGAGAACATCCCCTGAAGCCTCTCCGATATCCCCTTGAAATACTTTGTCAGAGGGATGCCCTGGGGGCACGCCTCTTCACAGGCGCCGCACCCTACACAGACCTGGGATACATGGAACATCCTGATAAAGTGGAACATTTCTTTCCCCTCCGGCATGGCCTCGGACCCCGTGCGAAGGACCTTGTTCAGGAGGGCGTCGCCTTTCGGAAGATATTCGTCGCCGTTGAACAGACAATCGATGCAGTAGCACACAGGACACATTCCCTTGCAGTTCTTGCACAGCACGCACGCGGAAAAATCCTTGGAAAACGACGCCATATCAGTCTGGAAGGGCTCGCCTTTCGCGGCCTCCCCCAGGAGCATCTCGGGGGCGCCCTCTTGTGCATCGCCCTCAAGGAGCGCAAGCAATGAGTCTCCCTTTTCCGTGTGGGAGAACGCCCAAAACGCACCGTCCTTGTCGATCCTTATTCCCGCGTCCCCGAAAACCCCTCTTCTCTCCCTGCACGTCCGGCAGGCCGGGCGCATCCTGTCAGGGTCCTTGAAATAGTCGATCATCCCTTGCACATCCAGGGGCACACCCTCGGTCTTTCCTTTCGAAGAGACCGTGCCCACACAGTCGACCGAGACTGCAATGATGTCCTCGGGCTCTATCTGGCTCAGCTTGACCAGCTCCTGGTACGCCCTTATCTCACACGGCCTGAGCAGGAGCATCACCTTCGTCCCTTTCGAGAACAGGCGGCGCAGGTAGAGCGCCCCGTTCACATCGAAGAAGGGGTTCAGGAGCGTGTGGCGGTCGAGACTCGTTTTGAATATCCGATGGCGGACCCCGTCATCACCCTTTTGAAACCCCAGGATCAGATGCCGGTCATCGCTCAGAAACCGGTCGAGGCCGCGAACGAGCGCACCCTCTTTAATTTGTTTTGCCTGCATCTTTGGCTTCCTTTATCTCGTCGTACATAGAGGTGACCTTTTCAACAAAACGGCGCGCCTCGGCGGCGCTCACCCAGAAAAGCCGCAGCTTCTCTTTCATCGAAAAGGCGTCAAACATCTCTTTCAACGCCGCGATCTTTCTTCTCGTAAAGTAGTTCCCCTTGATAAAATGGCAGTCGCCGGGATGACAGCCTGCGACAAAGGCGGCATCGGCCCCCTCGAAGATCGATTTGATCACGAATGCGGGGTCCACCCTGCTCGAACAGGGCACCTGGACCAACTTCACCCCGTCAGGGTACTTCATCCTCAGGCTCCCGGCCATTTCGGACGCCTTGAACGTACAGAAGGAACAGGCAAAGCCGATTACCTGCGGGCTTTTTCCGGCTTGATCTTCCATGGAATCCCCTTTCATATAGCCTCCACCAAAGCGCCGATTTCGTCGTCGATCATCATGTCGAGGTGCCCTTTCAAACCTATCGCGGAGGACGGGCAGGTGCTGTTGCAGAGGCCGCAACCCATACATGCCGCCTCTTCAACCCGCACAATCCTTTTCATTTCATCGTACTTTATCGCCTTCGCCACACACGCCTTCTCGCACATCCTGCAGCCACTGCACCGCTTCACGTCAACCATCGCGATGAAAGGCTCGACGAACGCATAACCGAGATTCAGAAACCCGAACAACTTTACTGCCGAAGCCCTCCCGTGATTGATCGCCTCTTCCATGTCCTTGGGACCGGAACACGTCCCGGCGATGAAGATCCCTTTCACCGCGGTATCGAAAGGTCTCAGCTTTACATGGGCTTCAAGGAAGAACTTGTCTTTGTCGAGGGTGATCTTCAAAAGAGATGAGATCAACCGGCTGTCCTCGGGAGACGACATGCCTATGGAGAGCACGGCCAGGTCAAATTCCCGCTCGAAGGGCTCGCCCAACAGGGTATCCTCTCCACGCACGAGCAGCCCTTTAGGACCGGGGATAATCTCCGCGATATTCCCCCGCGTAAACAATACGCCCTTTTCCTGCGTATCCTCGAAGAACTCCTCCCCTCCGCGCGGATGGGCCCGGACGTCCATATAGAAGGATTCCACATAGGCGTCCTTGTATCTATCTTTTATAGCCTCGCCCACGCGCAGCGCATTGACGCAGCAGACCCTGGAACAGTACGGCTTTCCTATCTGCTCATCCCGCGACCCCACGCAGTGCAGTATGGCGACCCTCGGATGGGCGGGCACGGACAGGCTATCCGCCTTTGCTTCGAAATCGATGGTAGTCATGACCCTCTCATCTCTTCCGTAGCCCAATTCGGGTTTTATCCGTGCGTCGAAGGGAGAGAACCCTATCGCCACGATCACTCCTCCGGCCGTGATCTTTGTCTCACCCGCCGGGGTATCGAGCACCGCCTGGTAGCTGCCGAAAGAACCCTCAAAGCTGCTGATGGTCGTCGAGGTAAAAAGTTCCACGTTCTGCGCGGCACGAAGCTCGCTCTCCATCTCCCCGATCACGCCCTCGCCGTCCCGTCTTATAGGCCAGATATTCTTCAGCGTCCTCACGTGGCCGCCGAGGCGCGCCTCTTTCTCCACGAGATAGACGTGCATGCCCATCTTTGAGAGAAAAAGCGCGGCGGACAAACCCGAGACGCCGCCTCCTATGATAAGGGCCGACTTCGTGACGTCTACCCGCTTTTCTTCGAGGGGCACGTAGTGCGCCGCCGAATAGAGTCCTGCCCTTATCAGCCTGATTGCCTTTTCCGTGTTCTTCTCTACATCGTCCCCGACCCAGGAACAGTGCTCCCTGATGCCCACTCTTCTGAGGAGGAAGGGGTTGAGCTCCGCTTTTTTCAAGAGGTCCTTAAAAAGCTCCTGGTGGAGCGACGGCGTACAGGAGGCGATCACGACGCGGTCAAGGCCCTCTTTCTCGATATTCTCCCTGATCATGTCCTGTCCCGGCTCCGAACAGACGAAGGGGTAGTCGCACGAGACGGTCACGTTGGGGAACCCGCTGAAATATTCCCGAACTTTTTTCACGTCCACCGTGTGTTTAATATTATGTCCACAATGACAGATAAAGATTCCGGTCTTCAAATCACAAGCTCCGCTTTTCTCGTCTTTTATAAGTCTTACAGGTCGTATCTGTCCTATAGGACCTATAAGTCATATAAGACCCATAGGACCTATCAAAAACGTCAAAAAGGACTTTCTGCTTTTCACTCGTCATTCGCTTATATACTCCAGGCACCGCGATGCAGCTTCTCCGCCGGAGGCGACCGTATCAGGCACGTCTTTCGGCCCGGAGCCCATGCCGCACACGAATATGCCTTCCACGTTCGTCCTGGAAGGGGCCGAGGCGGACGTCTTGATGAACCCGTACTCGTCCCGTGCAACCGACATGATGCCGCACAGCTCCGCCGTCTCTTTACGCGGTCTCACCCCGGTCGCGAGCACCACAAGGTCTACCTCTATCTCCCGCACCTCATTGCTCAGCATATCCTCCACCCTCACGACGAGCCCGTCCTTGCCCTTCGTCACCTCTCCCGGAATACCTCTGATATAAAAGGCGCCCGCTTCCTGCGTACTCTTATAAAATTCCTCATAGCTTTTCCCGTAGGCGCGCACGTCAATATAGGAGACATAAATCTCCGCGCCCTTCACCCGGTCCATCACGATACTGGCGTGTTTTGCCGTGTACATGCAGCAGACCCGCGAGCAGAACCGCGCATTGCTCTGCCGGTCTCTTGAGCCCACGCACTGAATGAAGAAGTAGCGCTTCGGCGTCTTTCCGTTCAGCATGATGTCGCCGCCCGTCGGTCCCGTCACCGAGCAGATGCGCTCGAATTCAATGCCCGTTATCACACCGGGAAGCGTGCCGTAGCCGTATTCCCCTTTTTCAGTGGGATCGTAAAGATCAAACCCCGGCGCGAGGACGATGCTGTCAAAGTGCATCTCCACCGTCTCGTCTTCCATGCGGTAATCGATGGCCTTCACGTCGCACCGCCGCTCGCACTCTCCGCACTCGATGCAGCCCTCGATCTGACCCGCGAGGCACCGGGAGGCTTCAATCCGGGCCGCGTCCGGCGCATAGCCGAGACTCACCTCGCGGAACGTACCGACCCTGACCTCCGGGGCTTCCTCAAGGCCATGGACGCGCTCCGTTCTGGCCACCCTCGAGCCCAGCTCGGCGGCTTCCGCCTCCGAGAGCTTTTCCGGCATCCTCGCCGCGGCCTCCGCCACTACCGGCTCTCCCTTGAGATATTGGTTCATCGAGCGGGCAGCCTTTTTCCCCGCCGCGATAGCGTCGATCACGTAAGCCGGCCCGGTAACGACGTCGCCGCCGGCGAATATGCCTTCCACGCTGGTCGCCCCTGTGGCGGGGTCTATGGAGATCGTCCCGGCCCTCCCCGTGGGCACGCCAAGCTCCTTGACGAAAGACGTCTCGACCGCCTGTCCGAGGGCAGTGATCACCGTCTCGACAGGCACGCGGAATTCGGACCCCTTGACGGGCGACGGCCGCCTGCGGCCTGATCCGTCAGGCTCGCCAAGCTCCATACGGACGCACTCCATCTCCGAGAGCTTTCCGTCCTTTTCGTAAAACCGCACCGGCGCGGCGAGGAATTGTATCTCTATGCCTTCATGCAAGAGCGCCTCGACCTCTTCATCGGCGGCGGGCATCTCGTCGCGGGTGCGACGATAGACGACCGTGACATGCTCGCTTGCGAGCCTGCGGGCCGTTCTCGCGCAGTCGACAGCTGTATTGCCCCCGCCCACCACGACCACTGTTGACCCCACGGCGACCGGCTCGCCGGCCGAAACCCGCCGGAGGAACCTTATGCCGTCCGTCACGCCGGGAAGGTCCTCCCCGGGAATACCCAAAGGCATGCCCGCGGGCGCCCCCGTGCTTATAAAAACCGCATCATAGTCATGCGTCAGCGCGGGAAGGGTCACATCCTTTCCGATCTCCACATTACATCGTATCTCCACGCCAAGGGCCTTGATATAATTTATCTCTTTCTCTACCTCGGACTTCGGCAGCCTGTATTCCGGTATGGCGTACCGCAGCATCCCGCCCGGCTCGGGCAGGGCCTCATACACGATCACGTCGTGCCCCGCGAGCGCCAGGTCATGGGCAGCCGCAAGCCCCGCGGGACCCGCCCCGATGACCGCCGCCTTTTTCTCCGTCTTCTGAATCTGCGGCGGCTCATAGGAACCGAAGTCAAACCGGTCTGCCGCAAAGCGCTTCAGGTCACGGATTGCCAGAGGGGCATCAAGCTGCCCCCTGTTGCATGCCTGTTCACAGGGTGCGTAGCAGACCCTGCCGCAGACGGAAGGGAAAGGGTTCGTCTCCCTGATAAGCAGGTAGGCATCGCTGAACCTTCCCTCGCTGATGTGCTTCAGATAACCAAGCACGTTTGTGTGGACCGGGCACGCATCCATGCAGGCCGCCTTGCACGGCCGCTCAGCGCGCTTATCGATGCTGGCCTTATTGGGTATGGCTTGCGGAAAGGGGATATAGACGGCCTTCCTCGGGCCGGTCCCCATATTGAATTCGCTCTTCATAACAACGGGACATCCGGGAAAACAGGTACCGCAGGCAGTACACTTCTTTATATCGACGAAGCGGGACTTTTTCCGGATGGTGACGCTGAAGCCCCTCCCCTCTTTCTTTACTTCCACAGGTCTGGCCCAGGAGAGCAGCTCTATGTTCCGCTGGAGCGCCACTTCCACCATCTTCGGCGAGAGGGTGCACGTGGAACAATCGAGGGTGGGAAAGGTCTTGTCGAGCTGAATCATCCTTCCGCCTATCGACGGTCCCGCCTCAGTCATGGTCACTTTAATGCCGCACGAGGCGAGCTCAAGGGCCGCGGTGATGCCGCCGATCCCCCCGCCGACGACGAGGACCTGTCTTTCCCTTTCTCCTTCCATCACTTTTTGATAGTATCCTTCATTTTATCCCGAAGCTTGTTCGCATCGCATACGACGCCGAAATGGGCGTACTGAAAAATGGGTGCTTCCGGGTCCTTGTTGACCGCTATGATGCACTCCGAGTCCTTCATCCCCGCGATGTGCTGGAATGCGCCGCTTATGGCCATAGCAAGGTACACCTTGGGCCGGACAGTCTTGCCGGAGGTCCCGACCTGCCGGGGCTTGGGAAGCCACATCTTGTCGATAACCGGCCTCGATCCGGAGAGCACGGCCCGCAAGGTGTCGGCCAGCTCCTCGTAAGCAGGTATCTCGTCCTTGCTGCCGATCCCTCTTCCCACAGAAAGGAGAAACTCGGCCTTGGTGATATCGACAGCCCCTTTTTCCTCCTCCACGTACTCGATGAAGCTCCGCCCCGCCGGAGGAGTGATGCCGTCGAGTACCTCGCCGACCGCGGCCGATTCCTGGAGGGCAGCGTTCTCCTTGAAGCTCCCGCTCCTCACCGTGAGGACAAAGGTGCCTTCCTTAGGCTTGAATTCACCGAAGATCTTGTCGGAATAATAGCTTTTCAGGAAAACACCTCTTTCCGCGTCGAAGCCGCTCACATCGGTGATGAGGGGCAGGTCGAGAGCGCCCGCGAGATATGAGGCAAGCTCGATACCCGATGACGAGCTGGTGAACAATATCGCGTCGGGTGCGCCTTTGGCCTCGATCACCTTCCGCACTATCTGCGTCATCGCGAGTGGGTTAAGAAAAGTCGTTTCCTCTGTCTTCACCCTGACGATCGTGCTCGCGATGCGCTCGCTGATCGTATAGGCCCCGTCAGGCATGAGCAGGGTAACCTCTTTCCCGAGCAAGTGCGACAGGCCCAGGGTATCCAGGTTTCTCTCCTCGAAGAGACCCCGCCTCACTTCCGCCACAACCAGTGCGTAGCTCATTGATACACCCCCTTCTCCTTCAGGATGCCCAGGAGCCCTTTACAGACCGTATCGAGCTCGCCGTCGAGCATGACGGCCCCACCCTTTTTCACGGGATAGACCCACTTCACCAGGTCGATCATGTTGTCCACGTGCTCCTGGTACTCCGTCGCTTTGAATACCTTCCGCTCCACCTTGGAAGCCTTCCTCACCCCCATGATGGAGACGTAGCGGGGCTCGTTGATGCCGCTCTGTAGTGAAAGGACGCACGGCAGCGCAACTTTGATGCGCTCCTGTATGCCCCCCTCCAGCTCCCTGCGAGCGATTACATGGTCGGCCTCAAAGGCGTCTATTCCTATCACCATCGACGCATAGGGGAGGCCAAGCTTGGCGGCGAGGATGCCGCCCACCGACCCAAACTGGTCGTCCTCCGATTGTACGCCGGTAAAGATCGCATCAAAGGGCAGAGCTTCCTTCTTGAGAAAATTGTAGATGAGGGCGGCCCGAGCTTGAGGGTCATGGATAACCTGTTCCGTCTCGATGAGGAAACCGTCTTTTGCGCCCATGGCGATAGCCTTTCTGAGGACCTCATCAGATTGCGCATCGCCGACAGAGATCGCCGTGACCGCGCCGCCTGCCTTCTCGACCGTCTTCACCGCCTCTTCGACCGAGTAATTGTCCCAGTCATTCACCTTGAACGGCACCTTCGTCAGGTCAACCGCCTGCCCATCGGCAACTATGCGGAGCTCTTCCTCCTGCGTCGCCGGCACCCTTTTTGTAAATACCAAGAGATTCATCTTATACGACCTCCATAAGTATTTCTGACAGCTCCTTCACTGTCTGTCCTTTCTCTTTCGCCGGGTCTTCCAGGGTCATGAGGCAGAAAGGACAGCTCGTCGCGATTACCTCGGCACCTTTTTCTATTGCTTCGAGCACCCGGACTTCCGCATTCCTCACCGCGGCCTGTCCCTCCGCCTCGTAAAACATCCTGCCACCCCCTCCCTCACAGCACAGGGAGGTCTCTCTCGATCTGGTAAACTCCAGAAGCTCAAGACCGTCGAGAGAACGCAGGATGCTGCGGGGCTGATCGAAAACCCCGTTCTGCTTGCCCAGGAAACAGGGATCGTGATATATCACCTTCTTTTCATACTTCCCTTCGATCTTCAGTTCTCCGGCTGCGATCAGGTCCGCGAGGACCTCCGTGTAATGGGAGACCTTGATCCCGAGTTCCCCGTACTCCTTCTTCAGGGTATTCATGCAATGTGGCGAAAGGGCTATGATCTCCCGCACCCCATACTCTTTGAAAGCCGCTATATTCTCTTCCTGCAGCTCCTCGTAGAGACCGGCTTCGCCTATTCTCCTGATCTCGTTGCCGCAGCACGCCTCCTCTTCGCCGAGCACGCCGAACTCGACGCCCCCCCTGTGCAGCAGGGTCGCCACGTTCGTGGGGATCACCATGCACCGGGGGTCGTATGCCTGGATGCAGCACGTGAAGAGCAATCTTTTCGAGCTGGTTTCGCTGATGTGGGGAATGGCGGAATCGGCATTCTCCGCCCATGCCCCTCTCTTTGCCCGTGACCGGCCCCAGGGGTTCTTCTGGACGAACGTGTTTTCGAGGGCCTTTTGGATCGCTACATCGATCCGGCCCTCTTCGACAAAGGCGGACCTCACGTCGATGATCACTTCCGATGGCTTTACGTCCCTCGGGCACCGGAGCGTGCAGGCCCCGCACGAGGTGCAGTGCCAGGGGAGGGCTTCGTCTATTTCACGTTGAAACTGCCGCTTTCTCACGATCATACGAATATTGAAAGCCGTCCGACCTGCCTCCGGGCAGCTACCCGTGCACTTCCCGCACTGGATACAGGTCAATACCCTGCTCGGGCTCACGCTTGTCATATCGTTCCACCTCGCCTTAACGACCTTCCGCTTATAGACCGACCTCCCAGTCTATTCACACAACAAATAGTAGCCGCACGGATTATGATTGTCAAGAAAAACATTTTCTTCCGATATATCACTAAAACGCTCCATGTCGCCCCATGCCCTTTTTTTAATGATGCGCTCACCTACCTCCCAGGAGCGTCTTTCCGATGAGTATCTTTTCTACTTCCTTCGTGCCCTCGAAGATCTCGAGCACTTTCGCGTCTCTCCAGTAGTGGGCAACATCGTACTCCTCGAGGATGCCGTAGCCGCCATGCAGTTGAATGGCTTCATCGGCGACCTTCACCGCTACTTCGCACGTATACCACTTCATCATGGCAATGAGCGCATGGTCGATATTTCCGGAATCAACACTCGCCGCTGCCCGATAGAGGAGGCTCCTCGCAGCCTCGGTCATAGTGGCCATTTCGGCGATCTTTGTCTGAACCGCTCCGAGTTGAGCCAAGGTACCGCCGAAGGCTTTCCTCTTCTTCACGTGGGCTATGGCTTTGTCAAGTGCTCCCTGGGCTGTGCCCACAGCGAGCGCTCCGCCTCCCTCAATTCGTGCCCGGTTGAAGAATTCCATGAGCTGATAGAAACCCTTGCCTTCCTTGCCTACCAAATTCGAACGGGGAACCCGCACGTCTTTGAAAGCAACCTCTGCAGTGTCGGAGCACCTGATGGAGAGTTTCCCGTGCAGCTTCGTTGCCTCGTAACCCGGCCGGTTCGTCTCCACGATGATAGTGCTCAGGCGATCGTGTTTGCGCGGTGCATCGGGATTCGTCACGCACAAAACCAACAGGTAGTCGCCGATGGTTGCATCTGTAATGAACATCTTAGTCCCATTGATGACATAGTCATCGCCATCTTTCACCGCAGTCGTGGTGATAGCAACCACGTCGCTTCCCGCATCCGGTTCCGTAGATGCCATGCCGCACCGCCACTGACCCGAGCAAATAGGAGGAAGATATTTCTTCTTTTGCTCTTCAGTTCCGAAGAGTTTTATCAACTGCGTCCCGAAGTACGCTGCTACCATGCATTGCCCAATACCCGTATCGATCCTGGCAAATTCCTCTATGACGAGACTCTGTTCCAGATGGCCCAGTCCCGCGCCACCGTATGCTTCGTCTATGAACATGCCGAGAAATCCGAGTTCACCCGCCTTTTTGCAAAGCTCCATAGGGTATCGTTCTTCCCGGTCCAGTTCCCTGGCTATATCCGTGAACTCCTTCTCTGCGAACTCCCGCGCCGCTTGTCTGATGTCTTGCTGTTCAGGCGTCAAATTGATCATTCCACCCCTCCATCGAGAATGCCGTTTTTTTATTCCACCATGACCCTGCCCATCACGCTATTCGCGACTCCTGACATTCCTTGCGATTATCGCGCGTAATGTGTGCGAATCTCTTTTTTGAGTATCTTTCCTTGCGGGCTCTTCGGCAGTTCTTTCCAGAAGTCTACCGACTTCGGCTTCTTGAACCCCGCCAGGTTTTTGCCGCAGAATTCGATTATCTCCCCTTCAGAAACCTGAGCGCCCTCGTTCAGAACGATCACTGCTTTCACGACCTCTCCCCAGTGCTCGTCGGGTAATCCTATTACCGATGCCTCCGAGACAGCGGGATGCCTGTAGAGGACTTCTTCAATCTCACGGGGGTACACATTGACGCCTCCGGAAATAATCATGTCGTTCTTTCTTTCCACGACGTACATGTACCCCTCTTCATCAAGTCTTCCCAGGTCACCGGTGTGCAGCCAGCCATTGGCGAGTTTCTTTTGCGTCTCTTCGGGCATGTGCCAATAGCCTACCATCATTGCTTCACTTCGCCCCACGATCTCACCAATTTCACCTGTCCGGACATCATTATCATGCTCGTCCACGACCCTTATCTCATAGTTGACGGCGGCCCTTCCCGACGAAGCAAGTCGCGCAAGACTCTTCTCCGTCCCATCCAGGACGTGGTCCTCCGGTTTCAGCACGGTGGTGAAGGGACCGCTCTCAGTCTGTCCGTACATCTGGGCGAAACCACACGGAAAGATCGCCAGCGCCCTTTTAAGCAGCGCGACAGGCATGGTTGATCCTGCATAGAGGATCAACCGCAAGCTGCTCAGATCGTAGCTATCGACGTTCGGCACCTGAAGCATGCTATGAATCATGGTGGGAACAAACTGGCACCTCGATATCCGCTCCTTTGAAATGTAGTCAAGAATCTCCCCGGGGTTGAACCCGCCTTCCCGTTTTATATAGATAGTGTTTGGCAAGAATGAATGGCGTACAATGTTGTCCTCGCAGGCAACGTGATACATGGGAAAGGTTATTAAGACCCGTTCGTCGTATTCGACTTTCAAGTCGATCGCAGATGCGGTGGCGTTGGACATCAGGTGCCTGTGCGTCCTCATCGCCCCCTTTGGCTTCCCCGTTGTGCCCGCGGTAAAGATGATACTCAGTATATCGTCTTCAGCTACCTTCACGGCCGGTTCTGCACTTCGTCCGCCGGCGATAAGCTTTTCATAGTCTTCCATAACCTGGTAACCCGGCTTCTGCAGCGATATATATGTGTCCGTCGAGACCAATTGAGGTTGAAGTTCGCTTATCATCCCGGCGAAGTCGTTATCCAGAAAAAGGAATTTAGGGGTTGAGTAATCGAGAATATCTTTCAGCTCCCACTGCTTCAAGTGGTTGTTGTAGGGGCAGAAGATACCGCCGACCTTCGCCGCAGCGAAGTATATTTCTATAAACTGGTGACAATTATGGACAAGAGCTCCTACCCTGTCGCCCTTTTCCAACCCTCGATCAAGGAGAGCATGGGCCAACCGGTTTACCCTATCGTTCAACCCCCGGAACGTCATGGAGCAGTCTTCGAAGACCACCGCCCTCTTTTCAGGGAATTTATTCGCGTTTCTTGTAAGCAGATCACCGATGGTCATTTCATCTCTCCTTTCTCACTCGTCCCACATCTTCATGCCCTTCTCATCGGGTGTCAGGCGATGCACAGGACGGCGCATGAATTTTTCACACAAAAGTCATATGCATCCCTTATGGCATCAGCGCATTTGGCAGCCACAGCACGATCTGGGGAAATATAAAAGCGAGGATCACCACGACAACGAGGGAGATCAGAAAAGGGTATACCCCGCTATAAATGACGCCCATCGGTACCTTCGTGATGTTCTTCACCACGAAGACGCAGATGGCAACAGGAGGAATGACGGAACCGATACATATGGTGAGGGCCACCAGGATTCCGACCAAGAGCGGGTCGTACCCCAGTTTCGTCATGATGGGGAAGAAGATCGGCGTCGCGAGTATCATGAAGGCGAGGTCATCGATGAACGACCCCCCCAGAAGATAGATGAGGAAGATCAGGATCATGATGAACACCGCCGGTATCTTGAGGCCCAGCACCCATCCACCGAGGGCGTTCGGGATATTCGTCACTGCGATAAAGTGGCCGAGCATGTTCGACGTGGCAATCAACAACAATACCATACAAGACGTTCTCAGGGCTTCCCTCACGGACTTCACGTAGCCGCTGAAGTTGATGTTTTTCTTGAAGAAGCACAGAAGGAGCACTGCGAAGGCGCCTATGCTGCCCGCTTCCGTGGGGGTGAATACCCCCTTCATAAGGCCGATTATGATCACAAAGAAGATCACGATGGGCCAGATAATCTCGGGAAGCGTCTTCACCCGCGCGCTCCAAGGGAATTTTTCGCTCTTGGGGCCCAGTTCCGGATTTATCCTGCACCAGCCGAGAATGACCACCACAAAGAAGAAGGCGATGAGGAGCCCCGGGACAAGACCTGCCAGAAAGAGCCTGCCTATGGAGAGCTGGGTGATGATACCGAAAATGATGAGCACCACGCTGGGGGGTATGAGCACGCCCAGGGTGCCGACGGTGGCAACGATGCCGGTGGACAGCTTCTTTGCGTAGCCGTATTTTGTCATCTCAGGGACGGCGACGCTCGCGAAGGTGGCTGCTGTAGCGGCAACCGAGCCGCATATCGCCTTGAACGCAGTTGCCCCCGCAACCGTGGCTATGGCCAAGCCTCCTGGAATGTGTCCGAGGAACTTGTGTGCACAGTCATAAAGCCGCTTCGCGATGCCCGCGTTGAATGCGATCTGGCCCATGAGGATGAAGAGCGGGATGACCGTCAACCCGTACGAGGCGAGGGCATCGAAAAAATCGTTGGCCATAAGGCCCATGGCGGCCTTCACATCGACCAGGTACGCAAATCCCGCTACGCCGATAATACCCATGGCGAAAGCAAGCTCGATGCCGGTCATAAAAAAACCGAGCAGTGCTAAAAGAAAAATCACTCCGATCGCGGCCTCACTCATGGCTCACCCCCTGGATGGTCGTGATAAGGTCGGACAGGAGCACGAGACACTCGACGAAGGCGCAGACGCCCAGAATATACGCCACGGGATAGTAGGGCACATGGAGGGTGAGGGAGACCTCGTGCCTCTCGTAGAGATCGACCCCCTGGAGGAAGAGGTTCCAGCCGAGGAAGAAAAAGAAGACTATTCCGCACAGTCTCGTGAAGACCAGGGTCGCCTTCCTGGTTACCCCCGATAAGCTTTCCAGGAGCAAATCGACGTTCACATGACCGCCTTCCCAGGAGGTCATGGGGATTGCACATCCTACCACCACGGCCCCTCCCAGGAAAACGAGCTCATAAGTGCCGGTGATCGGCCTTCCGAAGAAGCGCAGGATGACGTCCGTCACCGTGATGAGCATCATCAAGGTGAGCACCACCCCCCCGAGGACATCCATTACCGTTGCCACTCTATGGATTACTTTGTTTAGCCCTTGCATTGTTTTATCTCCGGATGGCCCGCTTACTTCTTATAAGGTTTCAGGTAATCACGGACGAACTTCAGGGCCTCATCGCCCGGCAGGCCCTTATCCTTCATTCTCTTGACATAATCTTCGAAGAGGGGCTGTGCCTTTTGGACCCACCTGGCCTCTTCCGCTTTCGAAAGGGAGGTGAACTTATCGCCTCGCTTCACCATGTAATTCCTGCCGCTCTTCTCGATTTCATCCCACATGGCGGCGTACTTGTCGATGTACTCCGGGATCATCTCATCTATCACCTTCTGGACGTCCGGCGGAAGGGAATTCCATTTATCCTTGTTCATCGCCACGACAAAACAGGCCGTATAGGAGGTGCCGAAGTTCTCCGTCGTATACTTTATCTGCTCGCCGATCCTGAAGCCTTCCAGCGCCTCGTAGCAGCTCATGAGCCCATCCGCCACCCCTCTCGACAGGGCATCATAGACGTCGGTCATGGGCATTGCCACAGGCACGCCGCCCAACAACCCCATCAGTTTTGCGTTGGAGCCGTAAGTCCTCATCTTGAGCCCCTTCAGGTCTTCCAGCTTCGTGATAGGCACAGCCCTCGTATGGATGATTCCCGGGGCCTGCGAATGAAACCAGAGGATCTTCACCTGATCGAATTCCTTTGGCTTGAACTTGGCGTAAAACGCATTGGCCAGTTTGGTCGGCACCGTGTTGTTCGGATACCCGTGGGGCAGGTCGATCACCTCGGTCAAGGGAAACCTTCCCGGGGTGTAGCCGAGAACGTGGTTGCCCACATCGGAAATGCCTTTTGTCACCGCATCGTAGGCCTGGGACGCGGGCACGAGGGTGCCCCCGGGATAATAGTTGACTTTCACCTTACCGTTGGTCTTCTTCTCCAGCTCTTTACACCACTCATCCAGAAGAATACTCTGCTTATGGGTGATGGGAAACCAATTTGCCACCTTAATCGTTATCACCTTTTCTGCGGCATACACATGGGTCGAGACAGCCAGCACGAGACAAAATACAACTGCGGCAAGCATCCTGACAACAATCGATCTTTTCATAAACCCCCCTTTTTTACGTTCTGGCTTTGTGCCCTTGTCCACCCGGCACAAAAACCCCCTACAAAAATTCCCCTATGAATTTTGGTTCTCTTCAACTGCAAATCGGATGCCAGTCACCTCCTTCCCGAAAGGCCAAAGCACGCGCCGACTTCTCATGCGGGTGCTTTGAGTTCCGGATTACTGTGAATGTACCCAAAAGCGACAGATGTCCCTTTTGGCGTCACCTGCCGTACAACCTATGTAAAAAAGCATGACGCCAGAGATATTGAAGTGTCCGCCGGCGTAGGAAGGGCCGCATCAGGAGCTCCTGCCCAGCTTCTGGTAGAATTTTTTCCTGCTGATCCCCAGCAGACGGGCGGCCTTGCTCTTGTTTTCCCCGGTGTAGTGCAGCACCTTTTCTATGTGGCTTTTCACTACTCCCTCGAGTCTGAAATCGTCCTCCTGCAGCGCGGACTTGCGCGACAAATGGCAGTCGCTTGAACCGGCCCGAACGCTGAGAGGAAAATCATCCGCAACGATCCCATCCCGGGCTGCGGAAAGAAGCATGGCCCTCTCGACTACATTCGCCAGTTCTCTCACATTACCCGGCCATTCATACTCCAGAAGGAGTTTCATGGCATCGCTGGAAATCGCCTTTTGCCTACTGCCTTTGCTGAATTTGGAGATGAAATAATCGGTCAGCAGGGGTATGTCCCTTTTCCGGTCGCGAAGCGGCGGAACGGCTACCACAAAGGCATTGATCCTGTACAACAGATCTTTGCGGAATCTGTTGCCCGCCACCTCTTCTTCAAGTCTCTTGTTGGTGGCAAATATGAAGCGGACATTAACCCTGTTCTCCCTAACATCACCCAGCTTCATGAAAACGCCCGTTTCAAGGACCCTTAACAGCTTCGCCTGTATCGGGAGACACATGTCGCCTACTTCGTCCACGAAAAACGTACCCTTGTCGGCTATTTCCAAAAGACCCATCTTGTCGCCATGGGCGCCGGTGAATGCCCCCCTCTTGTAGCCGAACAACTCGCTTTCAAGCATGGTCTCCTGGAGGGTGCTCGAGTTGATAGCCACAAACGGGTTCTTCGCGCGCGTGGAAGACTCGTGAACGGCTCGGGCTATCAATTCCTTTCCGGTCCCCGTTTCCCCGGTGACCAAAATTGGCAAATCCGATGCGCTTACCAGAGAAATAAGGCCTTTTAGTTCTTTTATGCGCTGGCTTTCACCCACGAACTTGTCGTGGAACTCTGCCCGCTGCAACTGCTTCTCAAGAAGGATATTCTTTTCTTTCAGCGATTTCTTTTCATAGGCTTTAAGGATGACGTTACCCAGTTCGGAAATCTTACAGGGTTTGATCAGATAATCGTATGCCCCGAGCTTCATCGATTTGATTGCAGTGTCGACGGAGGCGTGGCCGGTCAGCATCACGATCTCGAAGTTAGGCTCCATTTCTTTCAGCCTGCTCAGAAGATCGATCCCGTCCATGTCCGGGAGCTTGATGTCGAGGACACCCACATCGAAGGTCTGCTTCCTCAGCAGGGGAAAAACATCCTTCGCCAAAGGGACAGTGCAGACAGTGAACCCTTCCCGTTCCAGTTTCTTCTTAAATGCCTGGGTAAGCTGAACCTCATCATCGACAATCAATACCCGTATCTTGTCCATGGTCTTCACCCCCCCTAGTAACAACAGGGAGACTTATCCTGAAGATGCTTCCACCCCCCTGTCGCTGCCGCATCTCGATACCGCCCCCCATCTTTTTCATCAGATCATGGCAGATTGTCAAACCAAGCCCCATACCCTTGCTCGATTTCTTTGTGGTGAAGAAAGGCTCAAAAATATGGTCGGCGATAGTGTCAGGAATACCGGGTCCGTTGTCCTCGAACTCGACTCTTATGCATTCCTCGTCCATCTCCGTCTTTATCAGGATTTCTGCTCCCGTTCTCGCTTCCATGGCGTCGAGGGCGTTTTGCATGATATTCATGAATACCTGCCTCAGTGCCCTGGAGTCCCCTTTTATCAATGGCAGATCGGCACAAAAGGCCCTTGTAGCCTTTATCCCCCGCTCGGTAAAATCCTTTGCTTCGACTATATCGTTCAGCAGATAATTGACATCGATGCATCCCTCTTCGACCCCTTCACTCCACAAGAGGTCGAAGAGATTCTTGATAATCTCCTTGCAATGAAAGGCCTGCTTTTGAACCACTTCCAAGTATCCCCGCAGCTCTTCAAATTCAGCCGCCGTCACGCCTTGTCCGGAAGGAGGGATCAGATCGCAGGCAAGCTCGGCGTGCGCCACTAATGTCGCAAGAGGATTGTTCAGTTCATGAGCGATAGCCGTCGTGAGTCTTCCGACGGCCGACATTTTCCCTTCCTGCATCAACTGGGCGCTTATCCGCACCCTCTCGGTCGTTTCCTCGATAATGCAGAGAAGTCCTTCCACCTTTCCGTCCTTTGTTCTTAACGGCACCCCCTTGAAGTGCATATACTGGCTCTCGCCTAGATAATTGGCGAAAGGAAAATCCCACAGCGCAAAAGCCTCTCCCTCCAATCCTTTCCTTATATAATCTGCGAGGCCGCAATTGATGGTATAACGATTCCGCAGCCAATTGAAGCCGAGCAACTTTTCCGAGGCGTGGTCGCCCAAGCCGGAAAGCTCTCCAAGCGCCGGATTCACGCTGAGGAACATGCCGTTTTTGTCGATCGTGAAAATGGCCACGGGCGCATTCTCTATGATCGCCGAGTTCAACTCACTGATCCGGCGAAGCTGCTCCTCAACCTGCTTTGACGCGGTGATCTCCTGCACCATTTCGACCACCAGGCGCGCGTCGTCGGTAAGGTGTCGACCAAGAGGCACCGCGGTGGCGAGAAAATGACGGTGCTCGTCTCCTGCCGGGATCCTTATTTCCGCGGTCTCAATTTCTCCCGATTCGAAGGTTTTGACAGCGGGGCAATTATCGCATCGCTCTCGCCTGTCGAAGATCTCTCTATAGCAGTAGGCCTTGCGCCTTTTGAAGGCACTCTTTGTGCTGCAGCGGTCCAGGGCCCTTTCGTTGACCCACTGGACTTCGAGATGCTCATCGAGCACGTACAGCTCATGGGGGAGCGCATCGAGCATGGCTCGCAAAATCTTGCGATTTCCTACGGATTGTAATTTCACGAAGGACCCCTTCCCTTTCACACTTTAGCATAGATCAACCGGAAAGTTCAAAAGAACCCTATCAGGAAAAACGATCTCATGAATATCGTTGCAAGCCGGTGTTGGACGCCTTAAAACAGGTGCGAGTCAGCCAACGCTACGGGAGGCCGGAGGGCACTAGGCTGCCTAAGCCACCTCACCCCGGCAGGAACTTCCCGCGCCTGCGGTACAGCCGTAACAATGGTCGCCGGTCGCGATCCGGCGGCCGGCCAACTTCTCGATGTCAAAGGCTGAAATATGCCCGGGCGCATCATGGTCCGGCCGCAGGCCGAGCATCTGGTTGAAATCGCAGTCGTATAAGCTTCCATCCCAGCCCACCGAAAGCATGCGTTTGCACATCACGCCTCCGAGGGTCGCCGGATTGAACGCCATGACAAGCCCCCTCATATATTCCTCGTAATTATCCGTCCTTCGCAAGTACTCCAGATACCGGCCGACCGGCATATTCGTGATGCAAAAGAGATGGTCAAAACATATGCCGTACCTTTCCAGAAGGGTCCGCCTGTAATGCGCCTCCAGGACGGCCTGAGAGGCAGGCAGGTAGGCCCCGCCCGGATTATGGACGAGGTTCAGGACGAGGCCACTGTCTCCCTGCCCATACCCGCGGTCGTTAAGCCTGTGCAGGACCTCGATCAATCGAGGAAATACCCCCCGGCCCCTCTGCCGCTCGGTGACCCCGGGCTCCATATGCGGGAGAGAGAGCACAACCGCCACCTGATTCCGGACATAGAGATCGATAAACGTCTCATACCCTTTTTCCAGAAGGATCACCCCGTTAGTCCTCACTACAAGGCGACGCCCTAAAGGGGCGCATCGATCAAGCAACCACCGGAGACGCGGGTGCATCTCGGGGCTCCCGCCGGTAATATCGAGGGTGTCGATAGAATGGGCGCTGAAGACCTTGACGCACTGCTCCATCACTTCCGCAGGCATTGCCTCTTGCCTTTGCGGGCCGGCTTCCACATGGCAATGCCTGCATTCCAGATTACACCGGTACCCCAGGTTGACCTGGAGCACATCAACGGCCATTGCCCTCACCTGGCACGAGACCTTCTCTTCGAACGGTGGTGCTACCATTGCAACGTCCACTCTCACATTTCCTTTTTCTTGACGATCTTCCGCATCTGCGTAGCGTGAGCCAGAACAACTCCGGCCACCATTGCCGCGCCCACGTGAACGGCTTCCATCATCTCTTCCCTGGATACACCTAAAGATAAACAGCGGTCGGTATAGGCGTCAATACAATACGGGCACCTCTGGGTAGTGGCCACAGCGAGGGCGATAAGTGCCTTTTCCCTCTCGCTCAGCTTCCCCTCTTTCATCACTTCGCCGTAGTAGTCGAAATACCGTTTCCCCATCTCGGGGGCATATTCTCCTATATTCGCGAAATCCTCAAGGTCCTTCTTTTCGTAATAGTCTCCCATAAAATTCCCTCCTTCTCTGCGCCGGCGCATCTCCATAACTATCATCATAAAAAGCATATGTCAATCGCTTGAGGCAGGGTATTTACGCGATGGGGATGGGGAAGGAAAAAGGGCATAGGTCGTATAAGTCTTACAGGACCTATAAGACTTATACTTCATTGCAGAAAAGTGTCACCCGACGAGTGGAAAGGAAGCAGGGACGGAACATCTGCCGACAAGCCCGGCCGGCGGCAAAAGAAAGGGCCGCCCAAAAGCGGCCCTTGTCTGTATTTGCCCTAAAGTTTCACGACATTCGTCGCCCGAAGGCCTTTCGGGGTCTTCTCGACGTCGAATTCAACCGCCTGACCTTCCGACAAAGATTTAAACCCGTTGCCGGTAATAGACGTGTGGTGGACGAAAATATCCTCACCATCTTCTTTGGTAATGAACCCGAAACCCTTGGACTCGTTAAACCACTTAACAGTTCCTTTCATCATGGCAAACACCTCCTTTCATAGCGTTGAAAGGTTACGAAAACGCAATAAAAAAAGCCACAAAGCTTAACAGGTCTTTGCGGCTCTCAATACGGCAAAAACGTAAACTTCTTAAGATGGACATTACCATAGACTTATACTGAAGTCAAACCAAATTTCTGAAATAAATGGCTCCATCGCAGGCTACCCGACTTTTTTTGTTGCTATTGTCCCTCTTAGATGACTAAGCTATGTATGTTCGATGGAACTCCTTTGATCATCTCGGATTTCCTTCTTCAAGCAAATATCATTTACTGCAGGAGCCGTGAATGCCGTACAGACAAGTTTTACCGCCGTTAACGATAAAGGGGAAACACATACCCGTGCCAATCGTCCAAGGGGGGATGGGCATCGGGGTGTCTCTTTCTCCGCTCGCTTCGGCGGTTGCCGTCGAGGGAGGACTCGGCATCGTGTCGAGTGCATGTCTGGACTTGCTCACGTCCAGAAGACTTCAAAAAGAGCTTACCACGTACCAGGCAGTACGCGAAGAGATGTCTATCGCCAAAGATAGGGGCGGGGTTGTCGGCATCAATATCATGGTGGCCATTGCCAAACATTACGAAGACTCGGTAAGGGCCGCTATCGACGCGGGGGTTGATGTGATTATCTCCGGCGGAGGTCTTCCCCTGAGCCTCCCAGCTATCAAGGATCCGGGAGGCACCGCCCTTGTTCCCATCGTCTCTTCTGCCAGGGCACTTGAGCTTATTTGCAGGAAATGGGAGAGACACGGCTACAGACCTGATGCGGTCATACTGGAGGGCCCTCTTGCAGGCGGTCACCTTGGGTTCAAATTCGAGGAAATATCTCTGGAAGAGAACAAACTCGAAAATCTCCTGCCTCCCGTGAAGGAGACCGCGCAGAAATATGGGAATTTCCCTGTCATCGTCGCCGGCGGTATTTTCACGCACGAGGACATCCTGAGTTTCCTGCATCTAGGGGCTGACGGCGTCCAGATGGGGACCCGCTTTTTGGTAACGGAAGAAAGCAGCGCATCGATGCGGTACAAACAGGCTGTTGTGGATGCGAGCGAGAAAGACATAATCGTTTCCCGGAAACCCGGCTCGCCTTGCGGGCTGCCTTTCCGGATAATACGAAAAGCGCCCATGTTTATTTCCGCACAGCAGGGCCGCAGGAAACCGCGATGTGATAAGGGATATGTCCAGTTCAAGGACAAGAACGGCTCTTACCTGTGTCGCGCCAAGTCATCGAGCCGGGACTACTTCTGCATCTGCAACGGCCTCTTGAGCTCGGCCGGTTACAACATGGAGTCGGAAGAGCCTCTGTACACGGTCGGAACGAACGGCTATCGCGTGGACAAGACGCTTACGGTCAAAGACCTCATGAACGAGCTTACAGGATCCATGGCTTCGGCGTAACGACGCTCTTTCCCTTCCCTTATTCCGGCCCGCGACCTAAAACGGCGTCTTAACGGCAAAAGGACAGGTGTCGTGCACCGAGATGAAAAGGAGGTTCTATGCTTATAGGAAAAATCAATGACAGACACAAACAGAAGTTGCTCGTCACACTCCGGGACGTTAAAGGTACAAAACTGATAGATTTCAGGGTGCACCAAACCGGTCAGGATGGCGAGCTTATTGCGACTCCAGCCGGGGTTTCCATTACCGCTGATCAAGCGGAGCAGGCTATCGAGCTGCTCAAGGAGGCGAGAAGGAGGATTGCCGAGCTTTCGTAACGCCCGGACCGGAAACGACAGAACAGGACCGGTGATCTTTCTTGACAAAAAGCCACTTAAGGTCCATAATCAAATTGACATCACGCCGCGAGGGTTTTCACGGCTCTTCCGGACACCGCTCCCAGGGCTGAGAAAAGCATCCGGAATGTTTTTTTATCTATCGGATCTGTTCTTCGGCCGATGAGGCAACCCCCTATCAGGCGAGGAGAAAAGGATGGCAAGGCGAAGTCAGCATAGCTTCTTGAAACGCCAGAAAGAAATGAAGCGTAAAGACGAAGCTATAGAGAAAATGGCACGGAGGCACGGCAAAGGCGGCCCACCCGCAAAAGATACGGGAGATAACGAGCAGCAGGCACCCGACGTTGCAGATGAGACAGACGACAAGGAAGCCGGCTCTTGAAGCGTCCATAATAACAATATAGTTGAAATGGGGAGATCTTCGATCTTCGACCACTTTTACGACCGAGGAGGGTCATAGTGAACATTTACGTCGGCAACTTGGCGTACAGCACCACCGAGGAGGAACTGAAGGAGGCTTTTGAGGCCTACGGACAGGTCACATCGGTGAACATCATCAAGGATCAGTACAGCAACCAGTCGAAAGGATTTGGGTTTGTGGAAATGGCTGATGCCGCTGCAGCCCAGGCTGCCATAAGCGGTCTTAACGGAAAGGAAGTGCATGGCCGCACCCTTGCCGTGAACGAAGCCCGGGCCCGGGCGGACAAGGGCGGGCGGGGTGGTTTCGGCGGCGGAAGAGGCGGCGGCGGCCGCAACCGGTCATATTAGTAATCCGGTGCGACCCGGCAAGTGGCGGCCCAGCAAAGCAATATGGAGCCGGGCACCCCGCCTATGGAGCCGGGCACCCCGCCGATCGCCGGTCGCCTGGGGCGGAAGCTATTCTTGAATAGCCTTTTTCCGGTACTGGACATAGGCGTCGCGCATGGCGACGTAGGGGTCGATTGCCGCTGCTTTGAGGGCCTCATAGTCTCCGAGATGGAATGAGAGATAATTGATCTTCTCGTGCGCGTAAATTCCCACGGCTTCGACGCTTAGCCATTGGGCGGTGACGTAAGTCGTGGGCGTCAATGCCAGGTCCGCCACCCATCCAACCGTGTCACGGGGGCTGGAAGGACCGAGAAAGGGCCAGACAACATAGAAACCGAAACCGACTCCATACTTGCCTAGAGTCTGGCCGAAATCCGCATTTCGGCCGTTGATCCCGAAACAGTCAGTGGCGCAGTCTCTTAAACCTCCGACACCGATGGTGGAGTTGATAAGGAACCGGCCCAACTCGAGCCCGGCGTATCCCGGCTCGCCTTGCAGCAAATTGTTGATTATGCGGACCGGCGCTTTTATGTTCCGGTAGAAATTGCCGATCAGGCCCCTGAAGCCTTCGGGCAGGCCGGCCTTGTAGGCCCTTGTCACCGGTTTCAGCACCAAAAAGTACAACTTGTCATTGAAGTGGTACATAGCCCTGTTCCAGGGCTCGACAGGATCGGCGATACGAGGTCCTTCGGCGCCCGCTTCTTCCGCAGTCACATTTCCATATTCGTCTGAGGGCTTTTCCTTCGGAGCGGCCGGAGGTGACCCGACTCTTTCAGGACTCAGCGCCTCGCCCTGAAGCTGAAGGCCCGCGCCCGATTCATGGTCCTCAGCGGCACAAGCCTGCCACACCGGGGAAAAAGAGAAAAACAGTGTGAGCAGAAAGACCAGACACGCGGCCGTTCCTCGCGCGTAGCCGCTTCCTCGACCATCGTCGACCGGCGATCGGCGATCGGCGGGGTACCCAGCTCCATATTGCTTTGCCGGGTCGCCACTTGCTGGGTCGCACCGGTTGCTCATCTTTCTTCACCTCATCGCTGCCACAGGATCCGGGCGGCCTCCGCTGGGACCGCCACACCCTCACAGTACGGTATCACCCGCACTGTGTAGTCGGACGCCGGTCGCGTTCCGGGCACGCTTGCGGCATAGACATAGCCGTTTTCGGCGCCCACCAGTTCCCGGCCGCGCGTCATTTCCCGGTTCACCGTGTCGCTGCTGTCCGATCCTTCGGCATAGAGCACAACCCGGACCGCATCCGGGACAATGCCATTCAGATAGACCTGGGCCTCAAATAAATGACCTTCCGCCCCTCTCTCCACCTTCACCTCGCCGAAGCGCACATTGGTCCACTTCCGTTCGATGTCGTGCCGCCAATTCACCATTCTGACCGCGGCGGCTCCACTACCGGCGGCACGCGCCACATACGCAGCAGCCAAGGGAATATAGTAACGCTCGGTGTACTCGCGGACCGCGCGGTTGCTGGAATACTGTGGGGTAAGCAATGCCATGCTCTCACGGATGCGTGTCACCCAGGCGGCAGGTATGCCGCTGCTGTCGCGCGTATAAAACTCAGGGACAACCTCGTCCTCAAGCAACTTATAAAGTGCCTCTGCCTCGGCGGCATCCCAGGCCGGGTCATCATCGTGCTCCTTACCATCGCCCAACGCCCATCCCACCTCGGGTCTATACGCTTCCGCCCACCAGCCGTCCAGCTCTGACAGGTTGATGCCCCCATTTACGAGCACCTTCATGCCGCTTGTCCCACAGGCTTCCCAGGGGCGTCGCGGCGTGTTGATCCAGACGTCCACCCCCTGCACCAGACGCGCGGTCAGCAACATGTCGTAATCGCTCAGAAAGGCCACGTGCTTCCGGGCTTCCGGTATGCGGATGAAGCGCGTCCACTGCTGAATCATCGCCTGCCCCGGCTTATCTTCAGGATGGGCCTTGCCCGCGACAATAAGCTGTACCGGACGTTCTGGGTTGGTAAGCAGACGCAGCAGCCGTTCCGGGTCTTGCAGCAGCAGGTTTGGCCGCTTGTAGGTCGCAAACCGGCGGGCGAAGCCCAGGGTTAACGCATTGACGTCGAACACGTACGTCCCATCTCCCACGTCCACGAATGATTCACCTACGGCGCTCTGTTGGAGCAATAACCGATTCCGAACGAATTCAACAAGCGACCGGCGCGCAGCCGTGCGGTATTCCCAGAGCTGGGAGTCGGGGATAGCGTGCATATGCTCCTCCAGGCTCTCGGTAGTCCCTATCCAGCGCTCCTTTCCGCACGCCCCTGTCCAGAGGGCGTCGGATTCGGCCGAATCCCAACTCGGCATATGCACGCCGTTCGTGATATGGCCGATCGGTACCTCGGTCTCGGGCCAGAGCGGAAACAGGGGCTGAAAAAGGCGGCGGCTCACTTTGCCGTGAAGCCTGCTCACCCCGTTGGCCGCACCGCTCCCCCGCATCGCGAGATAAGCCGTATTGAAGTACTCGGCAGGGTCATCCGGGTTCCGACGGCCAAGAGCGAGCAGGTCCTTGAGCGGAATGTGGAGCTTGTCCCTGGCATACCGGTCGAGATATTGCCCGATGAGCGCCGGAGAAAACCGGTCGAAGCCCGCGTCCACGGGCGTATGGGTGGTAAAAAGGTTGCCTGCCCTGGTGCAGGTCAGCGCCACCTCGAAGGGCTGCCCCGTCTCTTCCATAAAGGACCGGGCACGTTCCAACACCGCGAATGCCGTGTGCCCTTCATTGAGGTGGCAGACCTCCGGCTTCATGCCCAAATGTTGGAGCAGGCGCCACCCGCCGATCCCGAGCACCAGCTCCTGCATGAGCCGCAGCTCCGGCCCGCCCCCGTAGAGCTCGCTCGTGATGCCCCTGTGGGCCGGGAAATTGGCCGGGTCATTGCTGTCGAGCAGGTAGAGCTTCACACGGCCCACCTGTACCTGCCACACGCGCAGCAAGAGCGGGTAGCCGGGCAGCATCAACTCCAGCCGGAGCCATTCCCCGTCCGACTCACGGAGCGGCGTGATCGGCAATTGCCCAGGGTCGTTGTACGGGAAGAGTGCCTGCTGCGCCCCGTCCCTGTCGATCACCTGGCGGAAATAGCCCTGCTGATAGAGCAGCCCCACCGCCACGACAGGCACGCCGAGATCACTGGCTGTCTTGAGATGATCGCCCGCCACGTTGCCGAGCCCTCCCGAATAAATGGGAAGGGCTTCGCTCAGCATGAACTCCATGCTGAAATGCGCCACGGACGTAAGCGGGGCCTTTGGATACTTGAGCTGAAACCATGCCGGTTCTTCCGCCTCCTGCCGCCCGGCCCGCAAAAGCTCATCCACCCTGTCCCGGAAAGAGGTATCGGAGAGCACACGGCGCAATCTGTCGCGCGAGATGGTCTGCAGGACGACCCAGGGATTATAGGTGAAATCCCAAAGAACAGGGTCAAGCTGTCTCCACAGCTCGTCGGCGGAATGGTTCCAGTACCAGCGCATATCGAGGGCGAGCTCGGCGAGGGAATCGAACCCCTCGACCTCAATGGGGAAAAAGGTGTAGTCGGGATTGTACGCTCTCATTTACTGCTTTCCAAAAAGCCTGAGATATTCCCCATAGCCATCCTTCGCCAGGTCTGCTTTCGGGATAAACCGCAGGGCGGCTGAATTCATGCAATACCTGAGACCCGTTGGAGGCGGACCGTCAGTAAAGACGTGGCCGAGATGGGAATCGCCATGCGTGCTTCGCACCTCGACGCGTTTCACAAAGAAACTCCTGATAAAGGCCCCCGACCCGGAAGCACTGCCGGATCGGGGGCCTGGTACTGTCCGTCACGTGGGTCTTTAGCAGTTGCAGCTTCCGCAGCCTTTTTTGTCGTCAAGGGCCGACTTGATCGCAAATCCCCCGCGCCCCCGGGTCTCGACGTATTCAACCGTGATCGGCTTGTTCTCCTCATAGAGTTGTTTATCGACCAGAAACGTCACCCCATCGCGGTCAAAGACTTCATCCGTTTTCTTTGGCTCATCCAGAGCCAAGCCCAGTGAGGGCCCCGATCATCCGCCGCCTGACATCGCGATTCTGACGGCAGACGTCAGGTTCTGCTCCTTCATGTACGATTTAATGCTCTCTAACGCCTTCTTTGTTGCCTCAAACATAGGTCACTCCTTTTCTTGATAGTCGTGCATACGTGATACGCTCTTGTTATAGTGTAAGGCATCGCTTCGCAAAAATCATCAGGGTGCTATTTCCTGATTTTGTACCCCGCCTTTTCCACTGCCTGCTCCAGGTCCTGTTCCTTGATGCGTGATTCGTCGTAACTGATCCGGGCTGTACCGATGGCAACATCAGTTTGAGAAACGCCGGGCAATTGCTCGACAGCCTTCTTCACGCGCATCACACAGTGCCCGCACGTCATCCCTTCGATCTTCAGTGTGACTTCCGACATCTCACATCCTCCTTCATCCGATATGTGCGCGCCCGAGCCGCCTTCTTCGCCCCATCTTTGTTGGCTCCTCGTCGCTCTCCTCGATGTACCAACTACGTACGCCCGCGTCGGCTCCCTCGTCGCCACCTCGATGGACCTTAGAATGCGACCCGGCTTCAGGCTTCGTCACGGGCCGCCTTCTTTTTTTCCCTGCAATCCTTACGGTCCATGCAGAGCCTGTTGATCACGCAACTCTCCCTGTACTGACAATAATCAGCCGGGTGCGGACAAGGGTCCTTCTCCGTATCCACCTGCTGGTTATATTTCATGCACGGAAGTCGCGTTTCCCTCATCACTCAACAAACACCATAAATGCTATGTCTTCGGATCAGCGTTGTCAACAGGGGTCAAACAAAGCTATCGCCCGGACCCTTGACACATATATTCACTAATAATAATATAATAACATCATTTATTATTCGCTTGCGAACCCGAAGGCCGTTCGCGCCTTTGACACAATTGCCGAAGTACTGCCGGAAGATATCTCCCACACGGAGAAGCCGGACCTCAGGAAGGTTCGGACAAAACAGAAGCAGGCTTTCTTACGAAAACACGGATGCCTGCCGGGACCTTAAGGCTTGCAGGGAGTGAGGAAAAGGAAAGCGATGAGTAATGGAAAGAAAGAGAGCGCGACCGGCTACCAGGTGATCGAAAAGAAAAATGTCAAGGTCGGAGGGATGACCTGCGTGATGTGCGCCGGGGCGATTGAAAAGGCCGTCTCCGCCATCGATGGCGTGACCGCTGTCTCTGTCAATCTGGGGGCGGAAAAGGCGCAGGTCACCTACAGGGCCGGCCTCGTTTTCCCTTCCGACATACGCAAGGCGATTGAAGTCGCGGGGTACCACTACCTCGGCATCGAAGGTGAGGACACCGACAGCATGGAGGCGCAAGGCCGCGCAAAGGACCTGCGGGAAAAGCGTAACAGGGTTATTGTCGGTTTTACCGTCGGCATACCCTTGATGGTCCTCATGTTCTTGCCGATGGCCGGCCACGGCATCATGCCCTATGTGATGCTCATCGTGTCCACGCCCGTCTTCATCTACATAAGCCATCCGATTTTTTCCGCTGCGTGGAGAGCCCTCAGGAATAGAAGCCTGAACATGGACGTCATGTACTCCATGGGGATCGGCGTCTCTTTTGCAGCAAGCCTCCTCGGCACCTTCCGCATCGTCCTCTCGCGGGAGTTCCTCTTTTATGACAGCGCGGTCCTCCTCGCCACCTTTCTCTCCATGGGGCGTTACCTGGAGGCGCGGGCCAGGGGCAAGACAGGAGAGGCCATCAAGAGGCTCATGGGTCTCCAGCCAAAAACGGCAATTGTGCTCAAAGAAGGGCAGGAGACCGAGGTGGCGGTGCAGGACGTGCAAATAGGGGATATTGTTATCGTGAAACCCGGCCAAAAGCTGCCCGTCGATGGGGAAGTGCAAGGGGGGGCGAGCTATGTGGACGAATCGATGATTACCGGAGAGCCTCTTCCCGTGTTGAAGGAGCCGGGCGACGCCGTGGTAGGCGGGACGCTCAACCAGAACGGCGTGCTCGCCTTCTTCGCGCGGAAGGTAGGCAGGGATACGGTACTCGCCCAGATCGTGAGACTCGTGGAAGAAGCCCAGGGGTCGAAACCGCCCGTCCAGAGGATAGCAGACAAGGTCGTCGCCTATTTCATCCCCGTTGTCCTCGCAATCGCCCTCTTTTCCTTTTGCCTCTGGTATTTTATCCTCGGCAACACCCTGCTCTTTGCAATGACCGCCCTTATCTCGGTCCTCGTGATCGCCTGCCCCTGTGCGCTGGGGCTCGCCACCCCCACCGCGGTGACGGTAGGGGTGGGGCGGGGCGCGGAGCTTGGCATACTCATCAGGAACGGCGAGGTGCTTGAGCGCTCGGAGAAGCTTACCGTTGTGGCCTGCGACAAGACCGGTACCCTTACGAAGGGGAAGCCGGAGGTGACCGACATTATCCCCCTCGACACAACCGCTGAACGTCTGCTCGCTCTGGCGGCGTCTGTGGAGAGGTACTCCCAGCACCCGCTCGGCGCGGCAATCCTCGCCAGGGCGAAGGAGAGGCAGGTCGTTCTACCGGAGAGCACGTCTTTTGATACGGTCGGCGGCAAGGGTGTCTTTGCGGCTATAAACGGGCAGGAAGCCTCGGTAGGAAGCTGGGCCTTCTTTACGGAGAGAGGCATGAACCCTTCAGACGAAGTGGAGCGGAAGCGTTCGGCCCTGGAGAGCGAGGGGAAAACAGTAGTCCTCGTGGCGCTGGAAAGAAGAATCCTGGGCCTTATCGCTATTGCCGATACCCTTAAAGCAACGACGCCCGATGCAGTAAAGGGCTTCAAGAAACTGGGCTTAAAGGTGGTGATGATCACGGGCGACAACGAGAGGACGGCCTACGCTGTTGCGCGTCTGGCCGGCATCGACCAGGTACTGGCGGAAGTGCTGCCTCAGGACAAGGCCGGGGCGGTCAGGCGGCTTCAGGAGGCAGGCAATGTAGTCGCCTTTGTGGGTGACGGTATAAACGACGCCCCAGCGCTGGCCCAGGCAGATGTGGGCATTGCCATCGGGAGCGGAACGGACGTGGCCATCGAGAGCGGAGAGATGGTGCTGATCCGGGACGATTTAAGGGACGCCGTCTCGGGGATCCAATTGAGCAGAAAGGTAATGGCGCGGATAAAACAGAATATTTTTTGGGCCTTCGCCTATAACGCGGCGCTGATCCCCGTCGCCTCGGGCATCCTCTATCCCTTCTTCGGCATCACTCTGAAACCGGAGTGGGCGGGTCTGGCCATGGCCATGAGCTCCGTCACCGTGGTCTCTCTCTCGCTCATGTTAAAGCGGTATCGGCCCACCGCCGCATGATACCGATCATGAAAAAAATCAAGATAGGGGTGAGCGCGTGTCTGCTCGGGATAAGGGTCCGGTATGACGGCGGTCATAAGCTCGATCGCTACATTGCAGAGACCCTTGGGCAGTTCTTCGAGTACGTCCCCGTGTGCCCTGAGGTCGCTTGCGGGCTCCCCGTCCCCAGGGAAACGCTCCGCCTCGTAGACAACCCCGGATCGCCGCGCTTAATCACGAGCCGGACCGCCGTGGATCACACCGAGACCATGCAGCGATGGAGCGACGCAAAGGCGGCCGATCTGGCCCGTGAGGACCTCGCGGGATTTATCTTCAAAAGCCGGTCGCCCAGCTCCGGCTTAAAAGGAGTCACGGTATATACTGCGGAGGGTATGCCTGGCGGGAGCGGCAGCGGCATCTTCGCCGCGGCCTTCATCCGGCGAAACCCCCTGATCCCCGTGATTGACGAAGAAAGGCTCCAGGACCCGGCCCTCAGAGAGCACTTCATCGATGGCGTCTTTATCTACATGCGGTCGCAGGGCTTCCTTAAATCAGGCTGCTGCACGGACGACCTGGTCGCTCTTCACACAGACCTGAAGCGCCTCATCCTTGTCCACAGTCCGAAGCATTACACCTAGCCTCCACGCGTTCCTACAAAGGGGGGAGCCTCAAATGGTATCTTATCGCCAACAATCTGAGACTCAGGGCAATCACGATACTCGCCGTCGCAGACAGCACGTGCTCTGCCCCCAAAGCGCGCCCGCCCCAGTAAGCGGCGGCAGCGAAAAAGGAACACGTCGCGTAAAGCTCGGTGCGTCTGAAGATTACCGGTATTTTGTTGCAGGCTATATCCCTCAGCACCCCTCCAAACGTCGCAGTGATCACGCCCATCAGCACACAGACGAAGGGCGGAAGACCCATGTCGAAGGCAGAGGCGGTACCACTGGCGCTGAAAAGACCGAGGCCAAGAGCGTCGGGTATAATTATCGTGTGCTCCGTAAGAGTCACTTTCTTCAACCGAAATATGATGAGCGCACCAATTACCAGTGCCATGACCATGATGGGATACTCTTGATGGACCACCCACAAAGGCTGTCTGTTGAGGAGAAGATCTCGAAGCGTACCGCCTCCAAGGGCAGTCACGAAGGCAATGGCGTAGGTACCCACGAAATCCATCTTCTTGCGTCGCGCCTCTATCAGGCCGGAGAGGCCAAAGGCAAGAATCCCTAGTAACTCAATCAACCTCAGCATCGCTTTTCTTCCTTACAGGGCACATCCAAGCCTGGTTTCGCTCCTGTCAGATGTGTAGTGATACCCGACGTAAGGGAACTGCCGCCTTTGATCTACTCATCCAGTATTTTCCTGATGGTTTTTGCGATTTCCGCCTTGGTCAGGGGCTTCATCGCGAACTCCCTGATGCCCGCGGCCTTTGCCTGGTCCGCGTCAACCAGGTGACTGAACCCGGTGCACAGGATGACAGGCATGTCGGGTCTCAGGGCAAGAGCTTCTCTGGCAAGCTCCACCCCTGTCATCTCCGGCATGGTCTGATCGGTGATGATGAAGTCATAGGCGGCGGGGTCTGCTTTGAGCGTCGCGAGCGCATCCATACTGCTCGTTCTGGTGGTTACCCTGTAGCCCAACTTTTCAAGAAGTTGCTGGCCCATCTCGGCGAGGGCTTCTTCGTCGTCTACGAAGAGCACTCTTTCGTGTCCTGCGGGAATGGCGTCTTCTCTCGCCGACCCGGTGCGCGCAATTTCAGCCACCCTGGGGAGATAGACAGTAAAGGCCGACCCCTTACCCGGCTCGCTTTCAACCGTGATATACCCTTCGTGCTGCGTGACGATCCCGTCGACAACGGAGAGACCGAGGCCCGTGCCCTCTCCAGGTTTTTTTGTGGTGAAGAAAGGATCGAATATTTTGCCGATAATGTCCGGCGAGATGCCCGTTCCTGTATCCCGCACGGTCAGTTTCACGTAGGGACCGGGCTTGATGCCGTGAGGGTTCCCGTCAGAGGGGGAGACACTAAAGTCGCAGACCTCCGCATCGAGGGTTCCTCCTTTCTCCCGCATGGCATGCGCGCTGTTTGTGCAAAGATTCATGACCACCTGCTGGATCTGAACGGAGTCTGCTAAGATAAAACCGGACTCGCTTTTGGCATCGACCCTGATGCTGACAGTCGTCGGTATGGAAGCCCGGAGCAGCTTGGCAGTTTCCTTCACAATGCTGCTCAGGGACAAAGGCTTCTTCTCCTGTTCTGTTTGACGGGAGAAGGTGAGCAACTGCTTCACCAGTTCTCTGCCCCTGATTCCCGCTTCGAGCACCCGTGCAAGCTGGCTCTGCACCTTTGAATCCGGGGGTAATTTGTCCTTTGCTATTTCCGTGAAGCCGATGATCGCCGCCAGCATGTTATTGAAATCGTGCGCTATGCCCCCTGTGAGCGTGCCCAGGGCCTCCATCTTCTGGGCCTGCCGCAACTGGGCCTCAATCCGCTCCCGTTCCCTGGTCTCCTCCATCAGCTTATCGTAAGCCTGCTGGAGCTCCGCGGTCCTCTCCCGGACGCGCTGCTCAAGCTCATCCCTGGCGATTCCCAGGGCCTTCTCGGCGCGCCTGCGTTCGGCGACGTCGCGGAAGACGAGCACGACGCCGGCAATCCTGCCGCCTGCATCCGTTATCGGGGCGCCGCTGTCGTCGATAGGGACTTCACTTCCATCCTTCCTTACCAGGAGCGTGTGATTGGCCAGGCCGACAACCATCCCTTCCCGGAGCACCCTGGAAACAGGGCTTCCTATCACCCTGCGGGTCTGCTCGTCAATGATATTGAAGATCTTCGCCGCCTCTTCTCCCGACGCCTCATCAAGGGTCCAGCCGGTCAGCTTTTCCGCCACGGCGTTCATAAATGTAATTCTGCCCGCATCGTCCGTTGCGATAACCGCGTCACCGATGCTCGAAAGAGTGGTCGCCCAGCGCTGCTCGCTTTCCCGGAGGGCGCGTTGTGCGCGGTCACGCTCCACGATTTCCTGCTCAAGCTTCTCATTGGACGCCCTCAGCGAACGGGTTCGTTCTTCTACCAGGTCCTCCAGATGACGCTGGTGGCGCCTCAGCTCCTGTTCCGTGGATATTCTGCCCATGGTCGATCCCGCTATCCCGGCAAGGGCGAGGTAGAGGTTGAGACGTTCCGCGGAAACGGCGTCATTTGGCTTGTGGGCGACGATCATCACCGCCTTGGTCTGATTCAGCTCCGTCAAGGGGAGGAAGGTGACTGCATAGGGCTCGGAAAGCACGACAGTGCCCGAGGCCAGAAATCCGCTGCCGAATACGTCATGGATGTGCTCTGCCGTCTTCTCCATAAGGACCATCCCATAGATGTCCTTGTCGAGCATCGTGCAGTTGTGAAGGAAAATCTCCCGGTCCGTGCCCATTCCGGCAAAGACGACCCAACTTGCGTGAAAATAGTTGACGATGATCTTGCCCAGCTCTTCCAGGGCGTTCTGCTCGGCAGTCAACCGGACAATATACTGGGCTGCCTTTATAAAACTCTCAATATTATGCGCTCCGTACAAATCGTCTTTTTCCATGGCTCAATCCTGCTGTAACGGCTGAAGATAAAGGCTCTCCAAAAAATGCTCCTCGAACTCGGGCGCCTGCGAAAGATTGACGAGGGTGGTCTTATCGTGCTTCAAAGATTCCAGGTAATCCCTTCTATCTGCCGACAGAAGAAGAGACTCACATCCCATCAGTGCCGCGCTGCCCCATAGCTCCACTCGCTCGGGCGGTGCTGCAGGCAAAAGACCTATGGCCTGGGCATTGCGTATGTCCAGGAACCGCCCAAAGCTTCCACACACACAAATGCGCTGCAGCCCGCCGGCATCCATGCCGGCCAACTTCAGAAGCACTCCTATCCCGGCGCCTATGGCGGCCTTTGCCCGCTGAAATACATCAACATCCCGGTTATTCAGGACAATATCAGGGAGACCCCGAGCAACGACGAATCCCTTGTCCTGAAGGCCCTCTGCCAGTTTTCCCTTCTTGCTTAAGTACCCCGCCCGTACCAGGCCGGCGATAAGATCCACTATGCCTGAGCCGCAAATCCCCCGGGCCTCACCGCCCCCCATAACATGGACCATTGGTGCGGCATCGCCGTTCACCCCATCGACCCTATAAATGGCGCCTGGTTCTGCCGGCATTCCGTATCTGATCCCCCAGCCCTCAAAGGCAGGCCCCCCCGGCGCGGAAGTCACCCATAGCTTGTGGCCATCCCAGAGCGCCATTTCCGAATTTGTGCCGAAATCGATGAGCAGGCCCGCCCCATCATCCACGGTAAGCCCTGTGGCAACTGTATCGGCCAAAAGATCGGAACCGACAAAGCCGCCGAGAGGCTGGACGATCTCCAACGAAAAATCGGCGTTCATACGACGACCTTTAAGCCACCTTTGTCCATCCTCGGGCCGGCAATCGACAGCGGCTGTCCAGTACTCCGGGCGGAGCAGAAGGTCGGCATTCTTCTCTACCAGAAGCGTGAGCATCGCGGTGTTGCCCACTACGGAGATATGTTCTATTTTTCGGAAATCATACCCTTCCCGCGAGCACATGACGAGAATGCCCTCTTCTATGGAGTCCCTCACCATCCGGCTCATTTCTTGCGCCTGCGTCGAAGACGCGCACGCCGAGATCAGTCTTGTCATTATATCCGAGCCGTGGCACGATTGCCGGTTAAGCCCGATAACGGAGGAAAGACGGCGCGTTCGTTTCAGGTCCCACAGAGACATGCGTATGTTCGTCGTTCCCAGGTCGAGGGCAACACCGTAGGATTCCTCTTTGTCGCCGGGCGCCCTCCCCTTATACAGGCAGGTGAGTAATCCGCGCTCAGGAGGATCCTCGACAATCAACCTCCTCCAATCGGATTTGGGGGCAGGATTGAGGATCCTGATACGGAGGTCCTCCACAGGCATTACCCGGCAGGCAAGGCGTATCCCGTCGCGAAGCTCTTCCGTGGTAAGCATGATCAGCTCATTCTCGGCCGGCTCGCCGGCGTTTCCCTCCTCGATCCGGACACGGCAGAGACCACACGCACCTGACCCGTTGCAGCCGGAGCGGACTTTGAGGTCCGTCGTGTCAAGGGCATCGCGCAGGGAAAACCCCGGCTCGACGGTAATGACCCGCCTCTCTCCCTGGCTTACAACGGTGAGACGGGGCAGGCGATCAGCCTTCATTCCGTAATGCCTCGACCATGGCGGCTACATTTTCCTCTTTCGACTCGGGCGGAATCTCACAGCCCGATGACAGGATAAAGCCTCCGGCCAATGCATGCGAGTTCGTGAGCATTAAAGCCTGAGCCCTGATCTCCTCCGGATTGTCTTCCACAAAAGAGAGGCTTTTTATGTTCCCATCGAGGCATGTGCCGGGGAGACAACGTCGGGCCTCCTCGGGCGTGACACAGTAATCGAAATTGGCTATATCGACTCCAACCTGCGGGTAAAATGGCAGGATACTCTGTGTCGGACCTGCAATATGAAGCCAATTCGCCGCAGCGCCTGCCCTGCGGAACGCCTCGAAGACCGTCTTCAGACGAGGAAGCTCGAATTCGCGGAAAAACTGGTAGGGCACTACCGCAGGGGAGGCGAAGGGGTCGAAAACGATAGGGAGATGCGCTCCAGCCTTGATCTGGGCCAGACCGAACTCCGTGATTACCTCAGTGGAAAACGCGATCAGACTCCCCAGACGCTCAGGCTCATCAATTGCCATATAGAGAGTAGCTTCAGGCCCCAGCAATTGAGAAGCAAGGGTCAGGGGACCTAAAACACAGCCTACGATCAGGTATTCATCACCAAGCGCCCGTCGCAGTATCCGTAGCGCCTTCATCATTTCCGGCATGCGACCGCCCCCACCTGGGTCAGACGCGGAACGATCGCTCCACTCACTCTCCCTTGTGAACGCATACCGCTCTACCACAGGATATTGATTCTTCTTGTATCGCAGCACCGACCCGAGCGCTTCAGTCTCCACATTGACGTCCATCACCGTAAAGACAGCATCGTAGCCATACTTTTCTAGGGCCTTCATTTGGCATCGGGCGATCAGTTCTCCGTCCTGCACATACGCGTCCAGGGCAACGCCCGAAACTGCTGCCGCATGGCCGAACACTTGCGCAATAACAGGCAATCGATCCGGTTCCTCAAAGCGGATAGCTGCGACGACGCGCTCAAGGCTGTTCATCTCCCGCCCCCTTTACCGATACGTACAAGGTAACCGGCGCCGTCAAAGGCCGATTCCGCCACGTAGTCAACATTCAACCGCTCCGGTGTCGATTGTTTCAAGGCCGCTCCGCCGGCGATAACCAACACGTCCCCAAGCCCCCGGCTCACCAGTTGCGGTTTGACCTGCCTCACCTCGGTCACTATGGTCGTAATCAGACCGCTGATCCCGACAGCAACAGGCTTTTCCTGTTCTACCGTATCTAACAGCCTTTCGAGAGGACAGTCCTTGCCGCAGTCGACCACCCGGTATCCGTTTCCGGTAAGAACCATCTTCAAAATGTTCTTCCCCAGATCGTGCACATCCCCTTCCAGTGTGGCAATGACAACCGTGTCTCTTCTCACAGGAACAGGGGTGCCCGTTGGAAACAGGTGCTTCATCACTTCCGTTACAGCCCTCCCCACGAGCATGATCTCCAGTAGATTGAATTGTTCCAATGTGCATTTTGCATCCAGCGTCGACATGGCGGTTTCGACACCGTCCGTCACGATGCGCTCTATGCTGACTCCCGAGCCACGCAGGGCCCGGGCCTGAGACACAGCTCCTGTTGTGTCGCCGTCAAGCAGCGCCTTTATCAGGGAATCCATATTCGCCTCACCCACACACAAGCCTCCTCGGGCTGCCGGTATCGGAAGCTGATCGATCCAGCGGTTTACTTAGCCGAACAGGCCAGTATACACCAGACTGTCGGGGGGAATCAACCTGGGTAACGCAGGCGGGTGGGTCAGTTATTTCGTCGTGGATGTTCCCCGTATGCCCGAGAGGTGGTCGATTCGCCTGCCTTTTCAGTGGACCTTTGGATCATCGCAGTGTAAGCTTTACCAGGACTTCCGCGGCTACAAAAGAGGAGAGGTGGTATGAAAACCTGTGACTTGATTGTCAAGTGCCTGGAAAACGAGGGCGTCGACCGCATCTTTGGCATCCCCGGGGAAGAAACACTCGACTTCATGGACTCCCTGAGCAGGTCAAAAATCGCCTTTGTCCTTACGCGACACGAACAGGCCGCCGCGTTCATGGCCAATGCTTACGGCCGCCTGAGCGGCAAGGCGGGGGTCTGCCTGTCCACCCTTGGCCCGGGCGCGACAAACCTGCTCACCGGCATCGCCGATGCCTACCTGGATCGATCCCCCCTCGTTGCAATCACGGGTCAGGCCGAGCTTGGGCGCATCCACAAAGAGTCCCACCAGTATATCAATATTGTGAAGAACTTCGAGACCGTCACGAAATGGAATACGAGGATCGAGATACCGGACGTCGTGCCGGAGGTGGTGAGAAAGGCTTTCAAGGTTGCCGAGACAGAGAAGCCCGGTTCCGTTCACCTGGAGCTCCCTGAAGATGTGGCGGCTCTGAAGGTAAGCCGGACCTACCAGACCACCATCCCGCCCATACGTGCCCGCCGCAGCTCTGCAGACAGGCACTCTCTCAGACAAGCGGCGGAACTCATAGAGAAATCCTCGAATCCGGTGATCCTCGCGGGCAACGGCGTGGTGCGCAAGAACGCGGCGTCGCAGCTCAGGAAATTCGCCGAGATCTTCGGCATTCCTGTGGTGACCACCTTTATGGGCAAGGGGGCCATCACGGCGGAAAGCGACTGCTATGTCGGCACCATCGGTCTTAGCCGGGACCGCCAAATCCCTGACGTCTTCCTGAAAACCGACCTCGTCATCGCCGTCGGCTATGACCTGGTAGAGTACAGTCCCGGAAAATGGAACCCCGACGCCGACAAGAAAATCATCCACATCGACTTCACTACCTCTGAAGTGGACGTCCACTACGTGCCCGAGGTGGAGATCGTCTCCGACATCAGGGAGACCCTTGAGCTTCTGGAAGGAATGACCAGTTGCAACAAGAAGGACGAGTATGTCGCACATTTAAGGGAGGAGCTGGTGGAGACTTTCGAGCGGGAAGGCTCAATCGATTCCTGGCCCGTGAGGCCCCAGCGCGTGCTCTACGCCGTGAGGAAGACCCTGGGACACGATGACATTGTGATCAGCGATGTGGGTACGCACAAGATGTGGGTTGCCAAGTTCTACCCGGTTTACGGCAATAACACATTGCTCATATCGAACGGCTTCGCCTCTATGGGCTTTGCCCTCCCTGCCGCAATAGGGGCCAAGCTCCTCCATCCCCAGAAGAAGGTGGTCGCTGTGTGCGGCGACGGCGGTTTTCTCATGAACGTTCAGGAGCTTGAAACAGCGTGTCGCATGGGCCTCAATGTGGTCGTTATCGTCTTCAGAGATGGCGGTTATGACCTGATTAAGTGGAAGAGCGCCTGCAAATTCGGAAGCTCCGGCGGGCTCGGCTTCTCCAACCCTGATTTCGTCAAACTCGCCGAGAGTTTCGGCGCCCACGGTCTTTCCGTAACGAGTTCGGACGGCATGGAGCAGGTCCTCACCGAGGCCTTATCCAAAAAAGGACCGGTGGTCGTGGACGTCCCCATCGACTACACGGGTCATGAGCTTCTGTCCACCCTCCTGTGATGGCAGGGCAAACGTATTTGAAACTGTCTACCCGCAGGACCGCATGACACCCGTTCCGCGGGCCGCCACGCTTGCGCATACGTGCTCACGAAGGGCGCCACACGCTCTCGTTCAAGTTGGGATTCCAAAATACGTTTGCCTTGCCCTTCCCTTTCCGGCTGTTGACATTGTACTGTTGCCCGGCTAATATAAGCTGAACCAGTAATCCTTGTGCCATTTATAAGCAATGCTGGGCTCAAAGAGCACCAGAGAGGAGAACATGAACACGACGCGCGGCGAGGAATGCTTCAGCAGACTTGCGCCTGAGGTAAAGGCCTTTTTGAGCCAGCTAAGAAAAACGCCCGGCCCCGCCATCTCCGTCACTTCCTATAAAGCGATGAGACAGTTTGTGCTTTCTATGGTAACAAAGGTAGAGAGAACGGACTTTTCAGGGAAGATCGCGGACATGACGATACCGGGGCCGGGAGGGGCCATACCTATCCGCGTCTACACGCCCGCCGGAGACAGGCCGCTGCCCGTCCTCCTCTATTTTCACGGCGGCGGATGGGTGCTCGGAAACCTCGATACGGAAGAGGACACGTGCCTCTCCCTGGCGAAGAGGACGCCGTGCATCGCCGTCTCGGTGGACTACAGGCTCGCCCCGGAGCATCCCTATCCCGCTGCACCGGAAGATTGTTATGCGGCCCTTCTCTGGGTGGCGGAGCGCGGCCGCGTGCCGGGGGCGGATCCGACGCGCATCGCCCTCAGCGGGGAAAGCGCGGGCGGCAACCTGGCCGCCGCCCTCACCATGATGTCCAGAGACCGGAAAGGACCGGCCATTACTTTTCAAGCCCTTTTTTACCCTGCGACGAACCTCGCCGATTCCACGACAGCATCGGCAAAAGACTTCGACGAGGGATTTTTCCTCAGCAGCCGCGATATGGAGGGTGCGAGGGCCATGTATGTGCCCGAGAAGAAAGACTGGTCAAGCCCGTACGTCTCCCCCCTTCTCGCCCAGGACCTCTCCCTTCTCCCCCCCGCCCTTGTGGTCACCGCGGGCTGCGATCCCCTGAGAGACGACGGAGAAGCTTACGTGTTGCGGCTGGCGGACGCGGGGGTCCTGGCAAAATGCGTCTGCTATGAAGACATGATACATGCCTTTCTCCTCCTCTTCAAATCGTCCCGGAGCAGGCAGCAGGCCCTCGATACAGCGGCGGCCGCGCTAAGGGATGCCTTCGGCATCTGATTCTTCGCCAACCCTTTCACGACCTCTATCCAGATTCCCTTCTCTTGCAAGCATTTCATAAGGGGATTTACAAAAGTTGACGAAAGGACTATGCCCCCTCACCTCCCCGTAAAAAGCGGCTTTCTCTTTTCCAGGAACGAACGCGCTGCCTCCCGATGGTCCTCTGTCTCTGACAGAAGGGACAACTGGGATGAGACGTAATCGAGGTGTGTCCGCAGGGTGCAGTCCAGGGACTGATAGACGGCTCGCTTCATCATCCTGACCGCCTGGGGCGGCATGGCCGCGATCTTCCGGGCCAGCTTCATTGCCTCGTCCATAAGCGATTCGTGGGACACCACGCGGTTTACGAGCCCTATGCGCAAGGCCTCTCCAGGGTCGATGGCCTCGCCCGTAAGGAGAAGCTCCATTGCCTTCGCGACCCCTACCAGCCTTGGGAGGAAGAACGCCCCGCCATCCCCGGGCACAAGTCCCATAAGAATGTAAGATTCCCCGAGCCGCGCCCTATCGGAGCACAGCCTCATGTCGCACATCAGAGCCATATCGAGGCCCGCCCCCATGGCGGCGCCGTTCACGGCCGCGATCACCGGCTTATCGAGGTCCTCCATGGCCAGGACGATCCGGTGCACCCCCTCCCAGAGAAAGTTTTTCATGTCCCATGACTTGAGCTTTCCCTCGGCCATATCACGTATATCACCCCCCGAACAGAAGGTGTCGCCGTTTCCCGTGAGGATAACGACCCTCACACTGCTGTCTGCACGGGCCCTTTCGAGGGAGTCCCGCCATAGCCCTATCATATTGCTGCTAAATGCATTCTTCGCCTCGGGCCGGTTGAGGGTGATGGATGCCACATTGCCCTCAACCTGGTAGAGAAGATCCACCTTTTCCATGTGCGCTCCTTTCAGCCGTCTGTATACATATCAATCAAACAGGAGGAGCCCGCTTCTGTCAAGAAGAAGATTGGAAGGGATGGAGACGACGGCAGACCGTCCGGACGATCACGTCGGGCACGCGTCCTCATCGTGTGCTTTCCGTCGGCCATCGATACCGCTTTTCAATCCTCGGTCTTGTGCATGAGCAGGCGGCGTCGTTGCTTTTGCCTTCCTGAAAGCCGGCTTGGGCTGATCGAAAAAGACCGTGTAGACCTTGATAAGAGTATGGTATACTAAGGCAAGGGAGGCGGCCTTGTCCTATTCGGGTACCTATTATTTCGGCCACGTGTTGTGTGAGATGCCTTCCCGCGGCCGGTATGAGCGACTCACGTATCACCACGACCTGCTCCGTTTTCATACGGATCTGGTGGAATCGGCAAAAAGGGCGGCACGGGGCTTCCGGGACGCCTTCAGCGCGTATTTCCGGCTGGCCGGCTACCCCGAGCTTTTAGCCGACCTCGACCCCGGCGAGATAGGCCTCGCCGCCGAACTGGCGAAAAACGGGCGACCGGAGCGGGATATCATATGGCAGGTAATAAATCACCGCATGTTCAAACAGGTCCGCGACATCGCCAGGGGCACGGCCGGGATGGAGGGGGTAGAGGCGTGGGTCGGCCTCTTCAACCGCTTCATGGAGTGCGGGGTTGCCCGTGCAACAGGCGGCCCGCCGACCCTGCGCATATATTGCGCCGAGGCTGAGCGGTTCGCCCCCTATTTCTGCGACCACGTGGCACGGAGACTGGCCGGCAACAGGCCGTGCAGCCCCCTCTTTGAAGACCTGAGGCAGGCGATGGACAGGCTCCGCCAGGTATCGCGGAGGCAGAGGGCCTTCGATCAGGCCTCCCTCGACCAACTCCTTCAATGGGTGGGCCGCTACGGGGAGGCAGTCCGGCAGGAGGAGGAAGGATAGGGCACGTTAGTCAACTAGGTCCCTGACGCTGCTTTTCAACTCATTGATGTTCATTGTCCCGTAAGGCCATCTCCACTTCTTCTTGCCTGTTTGATCTCTCGCGCAATGCCGTGATAGCCCTGGATAGTCTCATCAGCGCCCCGTAGTGGTGTTCCGTTGAGCAAACAGTCCATCACCGTTCCGTCCTTCTTCTTCAACTTCACTTCCAAGTAATCCACAAAACCCTGTTCTTTAATTGCCTTCACGTACGTTCCGCAATCTTGCCGGTTGACGTACGTGTCGACCGCACGCAGCCCTTTGGTCTCCTCCTTTGTATACCCGAACAGGGTCAGAAAAGAGCGGTTCACATCGGTGAGCCTTCCTTCTCCGTCGGTGATGAATATGGCATCCCTTGAGTCCTCGAAAAGTGTCCTGTACTTCTCTTCGCTTTCCTTGAGGGCCTGTTGGGTTTGTATGCGTTTCGTGATATCCCGGAGGACGCCGAGGACGCCGACTATGCGACCCCCTTCCCGCAAGGCCGTTGTGCTGATATGCACCCATGCTATGTCGTCTGCCGCCCTTCGGTAGGCAAATTCGTAGGGTGGTACCCGTTCTCCCCGCACCGAAGCTCTGAAATGGCCTCGAACGGTCTCCCGCTCCTGTGGCCGGACCAGGTCAAACAAGCTTTTTCCCACAAACCATTCCCGCGGATACCCTGCCCTCTTGGCCACCACATCATTCACGAAGGTAAACCGTCCTTCCGTATCAAAGGTGAAGACCCCGTACTGCATGCCTTTCAGGATCGTCCTGAAGCCGGGCTCGCTCTTCTCCAGCAACTCTTCTTCCCTCTTGAGGTCGGTGATGTCCAGAGAGGCCACCACCGCATGGGTAACCTGACCGTCGACGTTGAAGTAGGGGGAATAGAAAACGCGGTAGTATCTTGGCCCCTGTCCGGGAAATTCCAGCCAGTTTTCGTAACGCACCACGTTGCCGGCAAAACATTGGTCCAGATGTTTCTTGATGAATTTTCTGAAGTTTGCTTCCCCCCAAACATGTGCCACCGAGTTGCCAACGACGTCTTTTCTGCTCCTTCCATGATCCCGGCAGTAGGCTTCGCTCGCGAAATCATAAACGTAGGATCTGCTGATGAGGGTCGTGGAATCAATGAAGGTACTTGCTACGGACTTATCCCCGCCTTTGTTTCCTTCCTGAGTCGGTTCGGTCAGTTGCTGTTTTGACTTGTCAGGATTTTCCATGTCGGTCCTCCTCGCGCTATCGATTTACAAACACATCTGTCAAAGATACATGAAAACAGCCAGAATCCAAATTGCGACAGAAACAAATCAAGCCCGAGGCCGCTTGATGGGCTATTTTAACAGAATAGGCAGTCCGATTCCACAGTTTCTCGGAAAGGCCAAGGGGACACTGCTATCTTGTGATCCCTGAGAAGTAACTCCCGAAAAAACTATTGTATTTAATTACATACAATGATAGAATATGTCATGTATAAGAGAACACCACCTCAACAAAAGCTACTCGGCGTGGAGACGCAGGTGTCTCCCTCTTTGCGGAACCGTCTTGAGTCTTCTTGGGCTCACCTGTTTAGAGGCGAGGTATTTCCAGTCTTGTTCAGAAACGAAGATCGCTATGCGATGCTGTACGGCACAACAGGCCGTCCCAATTTCAGCGTTGCGCGTCTTTTGGGCCTGTGTCTCCTGCAGGAGTGGAACGACTTGAGCGATCAGGAGGCCCTGGACGAATTCAGCTTTGACATCCGGTGGCGCTATGCGTTGGATGTCAGCGATGAAGAAGACTATCTTTCCCGTCGCTCTCTTGTAGAGTTCCGCAGGCGGTTGGCGGCCAAAGACCCTGAGATGAAGCTGGTTCGCGGTATATTCGACAATATCAGAGATTCAGCGATAAGCAAACTTGGCCTCTCGTCCTCCAGCCAGCGGCTTGATTCTACCCATATCATCTCAAATATTCGTGTACGAGGCAGGTTGGCGCTCTTCTCAAACACGCTTACCCAGTTTCTCAAGAGTCTGAATGAAGATCAATTGTCGACAGTCCCGAAGGCAATTCTGGAGTGGCATTCACGTGACTCCGAAGGCTGGTTCGGATTGGGTCCGGCTGAGCAAACCGTCAAGCTGCAAGAACTGGCTCAGTATCTTTACGACCTTATCGTTATCTTTGAGAAAGATGATGGACTTACAGGCAATGAGCCATATCAATTGCTTAACCGCCTTTTCTCGGAACAATGCGAATTCGTACAGGACAACTCCTCGGATTCGTCCAAGGTTCAGGTGAAGAAAAAGAGCGAAGGAGCCGCCCTTCAATCCCCCTACGATCCGGATGCGTCCTGCGGACATAAAGGACCGGGATACAGCCTTCATATTACGGAGACGTGCAAGAATACCGGAAAAACCGAAATCATCACCGACTATGAGGTGCACGGCGCTGCCAGGTCCGACATCGGCAAAGCCCTTCCGGTCATCGAACGGCTTGACGCTGCCGGGTGTAAGCCTCAAACACTTTTTGCCGACGGCGGTTATCCATCTGTTCCTTCAGCGTCGAAGGTCATAGAGCAAGGCATCGAATTCATTACTCCGGTAAACCGGAGCAGGCTCTCCGACGATATCGTGGGCAGAGACCTTTTCTCCTTCGACCCGGAAGGTTTGGTAACTACATGTCCCATGGGCCATAGTCCCAAAGACCATCGCGTACTGAGCGGCAACAACAGCACCCGCCGTTCTCTCCATGCGATCTTTGACGGAAACCTCTGTCGATCGTGCACGATGCTCGATCGATGTCCGGTGCGGGCTCCCAACCATCGTCTGAAAGGCTGCAATGCCCGTGACACGGTCGGGGATTTTCGTCTGGAGATCACCCCCGAGCTTCGCCTGAGGGATCGGATGTACGCCGTCCAGCAAACAACTGAATGGAAGGACCGGTATAAGATCCGCGCAGGGATCGAAGCAACAAACTCCGAATTGAAACGAGCGCACGGAATCGGCAGACTTCGGGTGCGCCGGCTGGCAAAAGTATACTTCGCCGTGGCATGCAAGCTGATCGCCTGCAACATAAAGAGGTGGGCCAAGGCCCATTGGGCCTTAAAAAGGACCCTGGAAGGCTGCATATCGTCTCTTTGTGTTCGCGTGAAGGTATTCTTGGCCGAAATAGTCAGCGTGTCCTTGCCTAAGAAGTTCACCTTCACGATGGTGGTGGCACAATGATGGGTGGCGTTGATTCCTTTCAGAAAGGGCACTTACTTCTCAGGAATCTCTTGTCAAGTTAACGATTGCTGTTCCGAAAGGTCCGTTTTCCTCGACAAGGAAAGGACAAGGGGGACAGGCTACAATCCTCCTGCACGATTCCTCCAGGCCGTCGTCCGGCCGGCCCAAGGAAGAAGAATGTTGCGTCATGCCCCTTTAATACCCTCCACCATCAGTCTCGCCACGCTCTTCGCGAACGCCGCCGGGTCCTTGGGTCTCGATCCTTCGAGGAGGAGCGCCTGATCGTAGAGGAGATTTATATAATCCTTGAGGACAGGGCTCGTTTTGTCCTGCTCACAGAGCGCGTTCATCGCCGCAAAGAGCGCGTGATCGGGATTGATCTCCAGTATCTTCTTGTTGTCGGGCACGTCCTGCCCTATAGCTTTGAGGATCTTCTCCATCTGCGGGTTGAGACCCCCCTCATCGGTCACAAGGAGACACACGGAATCCAGGAGCCTTCCCGAGAGGCGCACGTCCTTTACCTGGTCCTTAAGTTCTTCCTTGATCAGGTCGATCAATTTCCGGTATTTCTCCTGTGTCTTTTCCTTTTCCGCCTTCCCGGACTTGTCCAGGTCGACGTCTCCCGCGACGATTGACTTGATCTGTTTTCCCTTGTAGGTAAAGCCGGTCATCACGAGGTCGTCAACCTCGTCGAGCATGATGAGGACTTCGAAGTCCTTCGCCCGGAACGCCTCGAGATAAGGCGATTTCACCGCTTCTTCAAAAGAGGGCGCCGGCATATAGTAGATGTGCTCCTGCCCTTCTTTCATGTCATTCACATACTCCGAGAGCGTCCTCAATCTCCCGTTTTCGCCTTTCGTGGAGGCAAAGAGGAGGAGGTCTGCAATGGTCTCCTTCCTCGCGAAGTCGTAGTAGAGGCCCTCTTTCAGCACAGCGCCGGACTGCTTGTAGAACGCGAGATATTCTTCGTATGCGTCCTTCTTCAGCTCGTCGAAGGTCTCAAGCACCTTTTTGATGATGTTGTTCCTTATGACCTCGACCTGCCTGTTGTTTTGCAGTATCTCCCGCGATACATTGAGGGGCAGGTCGGAAGAATCGACCACGCCCTTGACAAAGCGGAGGTACAAAGGGATAAGCTCCTCGCAGTGGTCCATGATCTTCACGCGCTTCACGTAGAGCATAGGGCCTATCTTGTAGTCCTTATGGAAAACGTCGGAGGAGAGCCTCTTCGGGATGTAGAGCAGGGCAGTGAACTCGGACGTGCCTTCGGCCTTGTAGTGGATCACCTTGAGCGGCTCTTCCGGGTCGTGGGAGATGTGCTCGTAAAACTGGGTATACTCCTCAGACGTGATCTCCGACTTGTCCCGCAGCCAGAGGGCCTTGCGCGAATTGAGCGTCAGGTCCTCCTTAAGCTTCACGGTTTTCGATTTGTCCAGTTCGCTCTGTTTCTCCCTTTCCACCTCCATCACAACGGGGTGCTCGATAAAGTCGGAATAGCGGTGGACAACGTCCCGTATCTCCCATTCTTCCAGGTACTGCTTCTCGTCGTCCCTCAGATGGAGGATCACGTCCGTCCCCTTCCCTTTCTTCTCTATGTCCTCGACGGTGAATGAGCCATCGCCCGTCGATTCCCACTTGACGCCCATATGGTCCTTCGAGCCCGCCTTCCTCGAAAGAACCGTAATCCGGTCGGCAACCATGAAGGAAGAGTAGAAGCCCACCCCGAACTGGCCTATTAATTCCGGGTTGTTTTTGATATCTTTGTCCCGCAGGGCCTGGAGGAATTCCTTGGTTCCCGAGCGTGCAATCGTCCCCAGGGCCTCGACCGCCTCGTCCTTTGTCATGCCGATGCCGTTGTCACTCACGGTAAGAGCGATCTTCTCCTTATCCGGCGTAATCCTGATCGTCCACTCCTTATCGTTTTCCTGGATATCGGCATTCGTGAGCGACTCGTACCGTGCGCGGTCTATCGCATCGGACGCATTCGAGATAAGCTCCCTCAAAAAAACCTCTTTATGGGAATAGAGGGAATGTATCATAAGATCGAGCAACTGCTTGATCTCTGTTTTAAACTCTCGCGTTTCTACGGTCATCGGTATTACTCCTCCTCACACTCATTTCAATGAAAGATATCGAAGAGCGCACCGCGTGGGCGACCTTCGATTTTGTTCCCTACTAATATAACGAGAAAACCTCCGGCAGGCAAGGCGCCCACGCTTCAGGCTCGCTTCGCGCTCCTATTCTGCTTCTCCCTGGTGACGCAGCAGACGCCGCGTCCTTCGATGCCCGGCTTAAAACAGAGATTGTCTGACTTGCAGGCAGACGCTTCTCTATCCCCTGATTTCCAACGGCTGATAAGATCGGGCTCGGCGATCAGCGGGCGGCAGAGGGAGATGTAGTCGGCAGTCCCTTCCGCAAGCAGCCTCTCTGCAACGGCGTAGGAGCGTATCCCTCCCACCAGCATCAGGGGCACGCGGATCTTCTCTTTATAGCGGCGGGCGGCTTCGATGTAGTACGCTTCTCCTTCCATGCGGGCCGCTTTCCCCATCCTCGAAGGCGAATAATGCCGCGAACGGACGGTACCCCCGCTCATCTCGACGGCGTCGATGCCCCGGTCTGCGAGCATGGCGGAAACAACCAGCATCTCGTCGACCGTAAAACCACCGTCTGCAAAGTCTTCGGAGTTAATCTTGACCATAAGGCAGAAAGCATCGCCGACCAACGCCCTAGCGGCTTCGAAGACCTCTAGAAGTATCCTCGCCCTGTTCTCCAGGGACCCTCCGTAGATATCCAGCCGCTTATTCTGCAGGGGGGAGAGGAACTGGCTTAACAGGTACCCGTGGGCGGCATGCAACTGGACTCCGTCGAATCCCGCCTCCTGCGCCCTGGCCGCGGCCCGGACAAAGTTTTTCGTCAGCCGGGCAAGGTCATCCGGCGTCATTTCACCGCAGTACGAGCGTCCGTCTTTATCAATCGCCGACGGTCCGAGGGGCGTGATTCCGGTCAACTGCGAAGCAGCCGCACATCCGCCATGGGCGATTTGCGCGACGATCTTTCCGCCCGCATCATGAACGGCTGTTGTCATCTCCCGCAATGGGCCGATAAGGTCGTCGGAATAAATACCCAGTTGGAAGGGTCCCGCCTGCCCTTCCCGGCTTACATAGGCATGGCTCGTGATAATCAAGCCAACGCCGCCGCGAGCCAGGTTGACAAGCACCTGCGTGAGTCTCTCAGTCGGACATCCATCGGGTGCGGCCAACCCTTCCCAGGTGGCGGAGCGGACGAACCTGTTCTCAAGCACTATATTGCCGAGCGTTGTCGTTTCAAAGAGTTTTGTCATGTCTTTCTCCCCTGTGGAGCTGAAGATATGCGCGGACCGGGCTCACCTCCCGTATCTTAACACACTTTTTTGAAGGTCGGAATATTTCCGAAAGCTTCGAAGCGGGAGTCCGATATATTTCACTACGTACATTAATGTTGGACCGGATAAGCTTGATGCCTCTCGTTCCGGGTACTATACTTAAAAGACACATGGGGTTGGGGCACAATCACGGATTTGTAAAAAGCGCATATTCAGAACAGGGGGTAAAATGAACATCTACGACTATGCCATGCAACTGGAAAAAGACGGCGAAAACTATTACCGCGAAGCAGCAAACCGCTCAACGCACAGGGGTCTTGCCGCGATACTCACGATGCTCGCCGATGCCGAAGTCATCCACTATGACGTCTTCAGCAAGATGAAAGAGCTCAAGCCCAGGCAGATACCCGATACCACCATATTGAAGGATGTGAAAAATATCTTTGTCAAGATGAGGGAAGAGGGGGGTCTGGAAAACATCGGCGTCCCAGCGATCGATCTTTACACAAAGGCGCAAGGCATAGAAAAGATGACCGAGGACTTCTACCTCGAAAAGGCAACGCAAACAGAAGACCCAAAGGAACGGGAAACCTTCCTCCAGGTGGCGGGCGAGGAAAAGAAGCACTACTTCATCCTGCAACAGATTATAGATTTTGTCTCGCGGCCGAACCAGTGGCTGGAGGATGCCGAGTGGTATCATCTGGAAGAATACTAGAGGCGCACCCGCACCACGGGTGCGCCTCTTTAAGCCCTCAAAGTTGTATGCCCAGGCGCCTCACGATGAGGCTTGACAAACACAAACGGGTGGTTGCCGATTGCCGCGCGCAGCTTTTGCCATCTATTTGATTTTCTTCTTGCACCTGACGCACTCCAGAGGACTCGTGTCATGAAGAACGTCTTCGGCAACCACCGGCTTCGTTCCGGGATCAGCCTTTTCCTCGTCACTCGCACATACCGGACAGACCAGTTCCTGCCTCTTGGTGTGGTACGCCCTGATTTCCTTCTCTGTAAGTAATGGCATCGTATTCACCTCTCCTCTTTGTTTTAGCGCTGCATCTACGACAGACATAAGTAATTTATGAATCAAAAGGCCTTCTGTCAATCACATATCGGCCGGCGGTCGTTACTTTCCTTTTGACATAAAACTTTATTTTGTGAGATACTTTAAAGAGCTATAATTATTGCTGCGACAGGAAGGGTTAGGATCGCCTCTCCCCGTAAAGTGCGACAGATAAAGAGGCTTCGTCATACAAAACAAGAACCAAACCTCGGTAGTCGCTTCCGCATAATGAAACAGGCCCCTGATCGGAATTTGACAAGGGCAGCCGTACGCCAAGCATTTAAGTTAAGTTTCAGTTAAGTTATTATGTAGGACCTGACATTGTCGCGCCAGTGAGTCTGTTTGTCAGAAAGAGGAGGAGGCACCTATGAGCAGAAGAATCGTCACCGTAGATGGCTGTACTGCATGCGCCCACGTCGTGCACGCGACGAATGAGATCATCACCATCTTTCCCATCACCCCATCCTCCCCCATTGCCGAGATATGCGACACCAAAAGCGCAGCGGGTCAGGTAAATATATGGGGGTCCATACCGAAGGTAACCCAGATGCAGTCCGAGGCGGGGGTGGCGGGGGCCGTTCACGGCTCACTGACCACGGGCGCCCTCACTACCACCATTACCGCTTCTCAGGGGCTGCTCCTCATGATACCGGATATGTACAAGATAGCCGGGGAGCTGATCCCTACTGTCTTCCACGTGACGGCCCGCTCGGTTGCCGTCCAGGCGCTCTGTATATTCGGCGACCATTCCGATGTCATGGCAGCCAGGACGACGGGTTTCGCGATGCTCTCTTCATCCAGCGTACAGGAGGCAATGGATTTTGCTCTTATTGCCCAGGCAGCCACGCTTGAATCGCGGGTCCCTTTCATCCACTTCCTCGACGGCTTCAGGACCTCTCATGAGATACAAAAGATCGAGGAGCTCACCCGTGACGACATGGCTGAGATGATCGATAACGAGCTTGTCTTCGCCCACAGGAGGCGAGGCCTTTCGCCGGACCACCCGGTCATTCGCGGCACTGCGCAGAACCCCGATGTCTACTTTCAGGGCAGAGAGGCAGTCAATGGCTTCTATCTCAAGGTGCCGCAGATCACACAGGCGGCAATGGACCGCTTCGCCCGCCAGACAGGACGGTCCTACAAACTTTATGAGTACTTCGGCGCACCCGATGCGAGAGCCGTGATCGTGGTCATGGGCTCGGCCAGCCAGACTGTGAAAAGCACCATCGACTTTCTCAACGCCCGTGCCGCCCGAGGGCAAAAACTGGGGCTGGTCGTGGTGCACCTCTTTCGCCCTTTCTCCATCGATGACTTCGTGCACGCCTTCCCGAGGTGCGTCCGGTCGATCGCGGTGCTCGACCGTACCAAGGAGGCAGGGGCCCCGGGAGAACCGCTCTATATGGACGTGAGAACGGCCATCGGCGAGGCCATGGAGGCCGGCACGGCGCACTTCACGCATTACCCGAAGGTGATCGGCGGCCGCTACGGCATCGGCTCCAAGGATTTTACTCCGGCCATGGCGAAGGCGGTCTTTGATAATCTGTCCGGGAAAAACCCGAAGAACCACTTTACCATCGGCATCACAGATGATGTCACCCACACGAGCCTGGCCGTCGACGAGTCCTTTATCATCGAAGGAGACGGCGTTTTCAGGGGCATGTTTTTCGGGCTCGGAGCAGACGGGACGGTCGGCGCCAACAAGAACACGATCAAGATCATAGGGGGCGAGACGGACAACTATGCCCAGGGGTACTTCGTCTACGACTCGAAGAAGTCAGGCGCCATGACCGTCTCCCACCTCCGTTTCGGGGAAAGCCGCCTCGACAAGCCTTATCTTCTCACTACCGCGAATTTTATTGCCTGTCACAAAACCTCCTTCCTGAAGACCTGTGACATGCTGCAAGATGCGGCCGAAGGCGCCACATTTCTCTTGACGACCTCCCATACGAAGGAAGAAGTATGGGACACCCTGCCCATTGAAATCCAGCGGCATCTCATCGAAAAGAAGATGCGCTTTTTCATTATCGACGCCGTCACCCTTGCCGAGGAATTGGGGCTGGGCAACCGTATCAACATGATCATGCAGACTGCGTTCTTTGTGATATCCGATATCATCCCCAAAGAGGAAGCGATCAGGTCGATCAAGGAGCAGATCGCAAAAACCTACAAAAAGAAAGGCGAAAAAGTCATCAATATGAATTACGCTTCCGTTGACGCTGCGCTCAAGGGTATCGTCGAGGTGCCCATACCGGACAGGCTGACGGGCAAACCCATGCGCGGCCCCGTTGTCTCCGATGCACCCCCCTTCGTCAAGAACGTGCTCGCCCCCATGGTGGCGATGCAGGGAAACCATCTGCCCGTCTCGGCCATGCCTGTCGACGGCACGTGGCCGACAGGCACGACGCAGTATGAAAAACGCAGTATCGCGGTACACATCCCTATCTGGGAGCCCGATATATGCATACAGTGCGGCCTTTGTTCGTTTGTCTGTCCCCATGCGACGATCAGGATAAAGGCATACGACCCGGCCCTCCTGAAAGACGCTCCGGCCCTCTTCAAATCGACTGCTGCCACGGGCAGGGAGCTTAAGGGACTCAACTTCACCGTACAGGTGGCGCCCGAGGACTGCACCGGGTGCGGGCAATGCGTCTCTATGTGCCCGGCCCACAAAAAGGACGCCTCGGGGGAGAAGATACCCGACTTCAAAGCGATCAACATGGTTCTCAACGAACCCATATGCGATCAGGAAGCGCAGAATTACGCCTTCTTCCTCGCCCTTCCTCCCCTCGATATCTCCCGCTACACCTTGCGCACAGTAAAAGGAAGCCAGTTCGCGACCAGTCTGTTCGAATATCACAGCGCCTGTACCGGCTGCGGAGAGACGCCTTACATAAGGCTCCTCACCCAGCTCTTCGGAGACCGTCTTCTCATCGCGAATGCAACGGGCTGCAGTTCCATTTACAGCGGCAACCTGCCGACGATCCCCTATACCAAGGGACCCGATGGGAGAGGTCCTGCCTGGTCGAATTCGCTCTTCGAGGACAACGCAGAATTCGCCTTCGGCATGGCGCAGACGGTAAAGCAATTCAACGCAGAGGCAAAGAGGCTCCTCCAGAAGATCTCGGCCACAGGCTACCCGCAGGACGTGGACCTTTTTCTCGCCCTCCTCAAAGATGAAACAACGCGGGAGGGAATCGCAAAGCAGCGCCGGAGGATAGAGGACTTGAAAAAACTCCTCGCGAACGACCGATCACCTGAGGCAAGGCAGCTCCTTACCCTGGCGGACTACCTCGTGAAGAAGATCGTGTGGGCCATAGGCGGAGACGGCTGGGCCTATGATATCGGTTACGGAGGGCTCGACCATGTGCTTGCCTCCAGAGAGGACATCAACATCCTGGTCCTCGATACGGAAGTCTATTCGAACACAGGCGGCCAGATGTCGAAATCGACGCCCATTGGCGCAACCGCTGAATTTGCCGCCGCCGGGAAAAGGACGCCTAAGAAGAGCCTGGGCGCGATGATGACCGCTTACGGCTATGTCTACGTGGCCCAGATCGTCTTCGGCGCAAACCCTGCCCAGACGCTGCAAGCGCTGATGGAGGCCCAGGCATACAAGGGGCCTTCCCTCGTGATAGCCTATGCCACGTGCATAGCCCAGGGGTTTGACATGAGCAAAGGCATAGCGGAGATGCGTAAGGCCGTTGCCTGCGGCCACTGGCCCCTCTTCCGGTACAACCCTGACCTGGTGAAGGAGGACAAGAACCCCCTTATCATCGATAGCCCTGAACCCTCCATTACTTTTAAGGAGTATGCATATGAGGAGAACCGTTACCGGGCCCTGAGGCAGAGCAACCCCGAGATCGCCGCCAAGTTGATGGACAGGGCGCAGAACGCGATAAACCGGCGGTGGAGTTATCTCAAGCACCTTGCCGCGTGGATACCACCGGACCTATAAATCGGCATGCCCTGCATCAGACGAAGCCCCCGCTGTAAGGGGAAACAGGTCTTCTTCCTTGCGCGGCGCTTCTTTTATGATCATACTACATAAAAGGCATCTTTCGCCGGTGGAGAAAGGGGCAAACCTTAAGATACTCACAGGAGGTATTCAAGATGGTTCAGGATCCCGCACGGGAAGAGCGGAAAAAGAAGATCATTGACGCATTGAACAGCGCAAGGTCCATGGAGCTTCACGCCATTCACCAGTATATGGTCCAGCACTACGACCTGGACAATATGGATTACGGCGATATGGCCATGAAAGTGAAGCTCATCGCGATCGACGAGATGCGCCATGCAGAGATGCTGGCGGACAGGATCGAGGAACTCGGCGGGCAGCCGACCAGCGATCTGGCGGCAGTGGTCGAAAAAGGCCAGGCGGTGGAAGCTGCCTTTCCCTTCGACAGAGAGCTCGAGGATGGAGCGATGACATCCTACAACCAGTTCATCCAGGTGGCCAGGGAAAACGGCGACAGCACGACTGTAAAGCTCTTCGAGACCATCAACGACGAAGAGCAGATCCACTATAATTACTTCGACAACGTGACCGACCACCTTTCGATGCTCGGTAAGGTATACCTCGCCCAGATCGCGGGCACTCCCTCCAGCACGGGCTTGAACACACAAGGCTTTGTCGCAAGGCAGGGCGCTGCTCCTGCGGCCGCGCCGGGCGCCTGATAACGAAAGTCAGGAGTCAGGAGTCATCAGAGGGGAACAAGGCCCTCTCTTTCACTCCTGACTCCTGACTCTTATTTGCTCGACCTTTCGAAGCCTTCTTCCACATAAAACCCCACGGCATAAAATCCACCCATTTCCTTGGCATATTCGTAAGGGTTTCTGTCCTCCGGGATCGGGTGGAGCGTCGCCCCCTTCGGCACGGGCATATCAAGGAGAGGCATGTCGGCTTCTTTGACCCCGGTTATTACCATCTTCACCGTGGGGCGGCTGTCCTGCAAGGGAATCAAATAAGCCCTGCCCCGGTGATCGTACCATCCCAAAAGCTGAATGTGGCTCCAGTCCGCTTTCATCATCGCATATTATAACAGTTAAGATGGGAAGTGAACAACGGTCGCTTTCCGGAAAGAAGACCCTTTGGCTATCGACATCCCTTATGACGAGTTACAAAAGGACCCGCGCGCTATCCGCTCCCGTTACTTGTCGCAGCCCTTAAGTTTTCTGATCCGCTCCTGCACCTCTTGCAGCATGTGGCCATGCAGGGTCAGCTTCAATGTGCAAAAAGGACATTCGAGGAGCGCGCCTTCGACCAGCTCGTCGACCGGATAATCTTTCTTTTTGCCGCAAATAGGGCACCCAAACGCCACTTTGTCCGTCATCATCCCTCCAGCCCTTCGGCAAAAGGCCCGGTCTACCGGTACAATTTACCTACTTCCATAAATGCTTCCCGGGACCGTTCTATCACGCTCATCTCGGTGCAATAGGCCAGCCTGAAATACCCACGTCTTCCAAAACCCACCCCCGGCACCGCCAGAATGTGCTGCTGCTGCAATATCCTGATGAACTCGATATCGTCCTCTATGGGCGATTTCGGGAAGATATAGAAGGTGCCCGCGGGAAGGTCGACGTCAAATCCCGACTCTATAAGGATATTGTAGATGGCGTCCCGTTTGCGCCGGTAGCCCGACACATCCACGCTGTTCTTCTGGAACTTGCCCACAAGCCGCTGCATAAGGGCGGGGGCGTTGATGAAGCCGAGTATCCTGTTGGCAAAGATCATCGCATCGATCAGCGGCCTCTCGTCGGCAATCCGGGGCGACACGGCGATATAACCGATGCGCTCACCCGCCAGGCCCAGGTCCTTCGAGTGGGAATAAACCGCCACTGCGTCGTCATAGAGGTTGAAGACATCCGGCAGGGGCGTGTCGGCATACATCAGCTTACGGTATGCCTCATCGGAGATGAGGAAGATGCGATGCCCCTCCTGCCTCTTTCGAAGGAGCAGCGAGGCCAGCTCTTTCAGCTCATCTTCGTGATAAACCGCGCCTGTCGGGTTGTTGGGCGAGTTGATGAGGATCGCCCTGGTTTTCTCCGTAATGGCCTCTTCAATGGCTTTCACGTCCAGGTGGAAATCCTCCTTCGTCTCCACCAGCTTCATGACGCCGCCGTGATTCCCTATATAGAACATAAACTCAACAAAGAACGGCGACATGACCAGCACTTCATCGCCGGGATCGAGCAGCGTCTTCATGACCACGTTGATCCCACCCGCGGAGCCCACGGTCATGATGATATGGTCCCCCGTGAAGGGCAGGCAGGACTTTTCCCTGTGAAAGCCCGCGATCTGTTCGCGCACGTCGCCATATCCGCTGTTCGACATGTAGCGGTGCATACCGAGCGTCTGCTTCGTAACCATATCATGGAGCTCTTTCTTCAGTTCCTGGGGCGGCTCCTCAATCGGATTTCCGAGGGTGAAATCGAAAAGGCTCTCCGGACCGTAGAGCATCTTCAGCCTTTCACCTTCTTCGAACATTGCCCTGATCCAGGACGAATTCTCCATCAGCTTTGAAATCTTGTTCGATATAATCACTTTCCTGCCCCCCCTATATATCGTTTCCCCGCTCTCAGGAACCCCGGTCTGGCCTTCACTAACGTCTCCATAGGGACGCAGTAGGCGATCCTGAAATAGCCCTTCTTTCCGAAACCCCGTCCAGGGACAACGAGGATCCGCTCCTCTTCCTGCATTTTGAAGACGAACTCGATTTCATCGGGGAGCGGCGACCGCGGGAACATGTAGAAGGCGCCTGTCGGCTTCACACATTCAAACCCCGCCTCCATCAGAGTGTCATAAAGGAAATCCCTTTTCTGCCGGTAGTCGTCGATGCTGACCGAACTCCCCTGGAATTCCCCCACCACTCTTTGGAAGAGTGCCGGGGCGTTCACGAAGCCAAGGGCCCGGATCGCGATCATAAGACCCGAGACCAGAAGTGGTGTTTCGGCTATATGCGGGGAAATGGCCACATATCCGATCCTTTCGCCCGCCAGCGCCAGATCCTTCGAGTGCGATGTCACTGCGATAACAAGGTCATAGAGGCCGAAAAGGTCGGGGAGGGGCGCCTCGGTGTAGACCAGCTTTCTATACGCCTCGTCTGCAACTATGTAGATATCCCGCCCTTTCCGTCTCTCCCTGTAGAGGAGTTCCGCCAGCTCTTTCAGGCTTTCCTCGCTGTAGACAACACCTGTGGGATTGTTGGGACTATTGATCAGTATAGCCTTAGTCTTGGCAGTGATTGCAGCCTCGATACTCCCCATATCGAGCTGGAAGTCTTCTTTCGTCTCGACCATTTTCGGGACAGCCCCGAAGTTCTGGACGTAATTCTTGAACTCCCAGAAAAACGGGCTCGGCAGGATTACCTCGTCACCCCTGTTGAGCATTGCCTTAAAAAGGATATTGAGACCGCCGGCACACCCTACTGTCATGAAGACATGCAGGGCCGTGAACGGAAGGCCGCACCGCTCGGACAGATACCCGGCGACCTCCTCTCTCACCTGTTCGTAGCCGTTGTTCGGCATGTAGCGATGCATGCCGGGGGCAGGATGGTCAAGCAATTCGATAAGCCGGGATTTCAAGCTCAAAGGGGGCTCTATCTCCGGGTTCCCCAGCGAAAAATCATACACGTTCTCCACACCGTAGTCCTTCTTCATCCGGATTCCGGCCTCAAACATCTTCCTTGTCCATCCTTCTTGGTCCATTACCAGCTTCTTGATCTTATTCGATAGAATCACCCGATCCTCCACAAAAAAAGGGCTGCGGAATCTCCACAGCCCCTAAAAAACTTCAAAGCCATGGGCCGGTTTGCACCCATGGCCTTGTGCCCGCTTCAGAGCACCAAGGTACACAGGTGCAAGCTAAAAAAGTAAAAATAGACCTTCCCGCTGCTCATAGCTTTAATAGTAAGCTGATTCCTTCTCTATGTCAAGACCAATTCGCAATTCCCAATAATCATGGAGAGGTTTGTCCTTGAGCGGAGTGAGGGTGAGAAGTACTACGACGCTCTTGCATTATAGCACAGAGTGCTATATAGTATGTTAATGCCGATGACGGAGGTCACGTGCGGATATTCAAAACGAAGTGGTTTGCGCGGTTTGCACGAAAAGAGCCTATCAATGACGATATGCTGATAGCGGCTGTCCGGGAAATAGAAAAAGGTCTGAATGATGGAGAGTTGGGATGGGGGCTTATCAAAAAGCGGGTGGCTCGCGCCGGTGAGGGTAAAAGAGGCGGCTATAGGACAATCGTTGTCTATCGCGCAGGGTCCCGGTCGGTGTTCGTATACGGCTTTCCCAAAAGTGCAAGAGCTAACTTAAGCCCCAGGGAACTGGATGCTTACCGGAAATTGGCACAAATCTTTTTGGGGTTCAGTGATGCGGATATGGAAAAAGCTTTGAAAGAAGGCGAAGTAGAGGAGGTAAGTTATGACGGTGAGAAAGAGATATCGGACTGATGCCTTAGCTGCCGCGCACAAGACAGCGGCCGGGCTGCATAGAATCGGGCTGGTAGACGCGAAGACGATGCGGGATTTCGACGCATCGTGTCTGACGCCGGTGGAAAAGCTTTCTGCCGAGGAAATCGTTGAAGTGAGAAAGCGGGCCGGTGTCAGTCAGGCCGTGTTTGCGAGTTATCTCAACGTGACCGTCAGCCTGGTCAGTCAATGGGAAAGAGGCGAAAAACACCCGCAGGGGCCTTCTCTTAAGCTGCTCACGCTGGTGCGGAAAAAGGGCCTTGACGCTATTGCGTGAGGACTCGCGCTTTGAGGAAACCAAGAGTGAATATGGATGGGCGTGTTCGTGGTGATGATTGAATCGGAAATAGAAATGTTCTCGAAAAAAGACGTATAATATTGACAGGATTTTTGAAGGGAACGGAGAGATAACAGAAGGAGGAACATGTATGGCCCAGTTGGACCGCATAACCATCGATCCGGAGATATGCCTCGGCCAGCCGACAATCAGGGGTATGAGAATAACAGTCTCCATAATCCTCAAGCAGATTGCGGCTGGTATGTCCGCACAGGAGATTCTCGAAGCATATCCCGATTTGGAAAAAGAGGATATCAGCCAGGCGTTGCGTTATGCCGGAGAATGAGCCTTGAAGAGAAGATCATGAAGGAATTACAGGATTTGCCCGAGTCTAAAAAGGCGGAAGTGCTCGACTTCGTGGGATATCTGAAAGCAAGGGCCGAGGACAAGGACTGGTCGGCATTTTCTCTATCGTCGGCCATGCGGGATATGGAAGATGAGGATTCGCGATACTCGCTTGATGATCTGCAAGAATCCTTCTGATGACCCGGTCAACACCAATACAGAGGACCGAAAACCCTTGAAAAAATTGGTGGAGCTGAAGGGGATCGAACCCTCGGCCTCATGACTGCCAGTCAGTCGACCCCTGGGGGCCGAGGTGATTTTCGATGGATGGCGCGAAATCGCCTTCGGCCCGCACCGGAGTGTACTCTTTTGTACATGAGGATGCGGGCCGAAGGCGATGACAAAGCCAGGCGCGAAAAGCACCCGGCCCCCAGGGGTCGACTACCCTACTACGGTCCCGAGCTGGAAAATCGGCAGATACATCGCCACGATCAGTCCGCCGAGCACCACCCCGAGCACGATCATGATAGCGGGCTCGAGCAGGGACGTGAGATTCGTGACCATATTGTCCACGTCTTCCTCGTAGAAGTCGGCGATCTTATTGAGCATGGTGTCGAGCGCGCCGGTCGCCTCGCCCACCTGGATCATTTGAATGGTCATAGGGGGAAAAACGCCGCTCTCCTTCAACGGATCGGACATGGTCTTGCCTACGCTGATATCCGCCCGCGCCGTGACGAGCGACTCTTCTATAACCCTGTTGCCCGCCGTCTTCGCCACGATCGTCAGGCTTTCGAGGATCGACACACCGCTTGACAGAAGGGTCGATAGGGTCCTCGTCACCCGGGCAACCGATGCCTTCTGCAGCAGGCGCCCGATGATCGGTACCCTCAGGACCAGCCTGTCGATGGTCATCCGGCCGTGGTCCGTCCCGTAATATTTTTTCAGGCCAAAAGCCCCCGCGGCGGCGGCCGCGGCCATGTAGAAGATGCCGGCCTTGACGAGCTTGCTCAAGCCTATCACTATCTGGGTAGGCAAGGGCAGCGCCTTTCCGAAGCTCGCAAACATATGCTCGAAAACGGGGATCACGAAAAGCAGCAGGACGAGGACGACGGCGACGGCGACCACGACGATGCTTGACGGATAAATGAGCGCGGTTTTCACCTTCCTCGCGAGCTTTTCCGTCTTCTCGATGTAGTGTGCAAGCCGCATCAGGACGGTGTCGAGCATGCCCCCTTCCTCGCCGGCCACGACAAGGTTCACATAAAGATCGTCGAAGCAGTGAGGGTAATCCTGAAGCGTCTCGGCGAACCTGGCGCCACCCTCTATCTTTTCTTTCATCTCCGCGGTGATTCCCCTCAAGGTGGCGTTTTCGAGCTGACTGGACAAGGCGTCGAGAGACTGGACCAGCGGCAGGCCCGAACTGATCATCGTGGAAAGCTGGCGCGTAAAAATGCCTATTTGTACCCGTTTCACCCTCTTGCGCGTGCCGTGCTTCGCCCTCGCCGGCACACTCGCTCTCTCGTCGGCATTGGTGAGGAAAATGCCCTCTTTTCTGACAAGAGCCCTGAGCTCCTCGCTCGACCGGGCGCTGAGAATGCCCTTCTTTAAATCGCCCTGCTGATCCCTGCCAACCCATTCAAATACAGGCATACGCCCCCTTATACCGAGTCGCCTTCTTTAACCCTTTCTGCCTCTGATGACGGCGTAAAAGGTCATATTTTCCCTTTTCACCAGCATGACGACTCCTTCTTTTGGCTGCACCTTGGTCACTATATCCCTGAAGTCATCGACATTCCTGACGGGCTTCCTGTTTATCTCTCGGATAATATCGCCTGCCCTCACGTCGGCTTCGTCGGCAGGGCTTCCCTGTTGGATATCGGTCACTATCACACCTTTTGTATCCTTGATGTTAAGATGGTGTGCGATTTCGGGTGTGACGTTTTGGACCACCAAGCCGAAATTTTTATCCACTTCCGGCCCTGTGTTCGCGGCCTCCCGTGTTTCTTCCTTGCCTTCGGTGATCGTGACATCCACCTCCAGGGGTGAGCCGTCCCTTATTATCCTTACTCTGGCCTTCTTACCAACCGGCGTGGCGGCGACGATCCTTGGCAACTGGTCCATCTCCTTTATCGGCTTTCCATCAAAGGAAACAATCACATCGCCCCTTCTTATGCCGGCCTTGGCCGCCGGGCTGTCCTCCAGCACATCCGAAACGAGGGCGCCTTCCAACTCCTTGAGCCCGAAGCTTTTCGCCAGCTCCGGCGTCACCTTCTGGATCACTACCCCCAGCCATCCCCTCACGATCTTCCCGTTCGTCTTCAACTGAGGAAGGAGGGCTTTTGCCATGTTGACAGGTATAGCAAATCCTATGCCCTGACCACCGGAGATAATGGCCGTGTTGATCCCCACCACTTCTCCCCTCAGGTTGAAGAGCGGCCCGCCGCTATTGCCCGGGTTTATGGACGCGTCCGTCTGGATAAAATCATCATACGGCCCCTGGCCTATGACCCGTCCCTTTGCGCTCACTATCCCCGCGGTAACGGTGTGGTCGAGGCCGTAAGGGTTGCCTATTGCAATGACCCAGTCTCCCACCTCGAGCTTATCCGAATCTCCCAAAATAGCGACGGGCAGGCTGTTTTTCACGTTCACCTTGATGAGGGCGATATCCGTCTTCGCGTCTTTCCCTATGACCTTCGCATCATACTCCTTGCCGTCACTCAACTTCACCTTGATGCTTGACGCTTTTTCCACCACATGGTTGTTGGTCAGAATATAGCCTTCTTTGTCGATAATGACGCCGGAGCCAAGGCTCTTCTGCTTGAATTCCCTGGTCGGCTCATTCCCGAAGAACTTTTCGAAAAATTCATCGTTGCCGAAGAAATCTTTGAATGGGTTGCCGAACCGGCCCGGCAGGCCCACGCCCTTCACCACGGTCGTGGTGCTGACATTGACAACACTCGGCTTGGTCTCCTTTACAAGCGCGCTGAGGGAAGGGAGGCCTTTCTCAAACGTGACCGGCAGAGGATTCGCGGCCGGCTGCGAGACGGTGGCTATATCGGAGCGGGCAGGCTGCCCTTTCATATGCAGAGATACGGCTGCCGCAACAATCAATATCCCCGCAATAACGAACCATTTCTTATTTCTCATGCATTTCCTCCGCTCACGGGCAATTTTATGGAAAAGAGGCTTCCCGAAGAGAGATGGCTCTCTACCTCTATGGCCCCTCTGTGGGCCTCCGCAATCCATTTGCTGATGGATAGACCGAGGCCGGTCCCGCTCTCCCGCTTCCTTGCCCTGTCTGCCCGATAGAATCTGTCGAATACGTACTTTATATCTTCGTCTCCGATCCCCACGCCCGTATCTCTCACGTTTATTGTCACGTATCCGTCGTCCGAGGCCGAAGAGATCTCCACTCTTCCGCCGCTGTTTGTGTACTTTATCCCGTTATCGACGATATTCCACAACATCCTCCGCAGCTTCAGCTCATCTCCCTTGAGCCTGGCATCCTGAAGGTCGTCGACGACGAGGGCCACGTCCTTTTTTTCCGCAAAAATCTTCATGCCGACATAGACCTGAAGTATCAGGTCTTTCAGGTCAATCTCGCTCAGGTTGAGCTGCATCTTCCCCGTATCCGCCTTCGACAGAAGGAGGAGGTCGTCGATAATCTGCGACATCCTGTCGATCTCTTCCAGGTGACTCGCTAGTAACGCCCTGTATTCATCGGGGTTCCTCTCCTTCCTGAGCGCCACCTCTGTGCCCCCTTTGAGGATGGTCAAAGGCGTCTTCAGCTCGTGCGAGACGTCGACACTGAACTGGTTGATCCTCTGGAACGCGTCGCGGAGTCTCGATGTCATTGCGTTGAATGTCTCAGCCAGTTTGCCAAGCTCGTCCTTCCTCCCCCCGATGTCGATATACTCCTCAAGATTGCTGGAGGATATCTTTACTGCCGCCTTCCTGATCTTGTCCACCGGTTTCAACGCTTTCTTGGCTATGAGATAACCGACGCCTATGGTAAGGCTGCCGGAAGTGATGGTGCCGACGATCAGAATGATGAGGAGCCTTCTCATACTATCATCGAAGTCCTCAAGCGATGTCCCTACCTGCACAATGCTCGTCACCTTCTTGTTGTCCATTACGGGGATCGTGACCAGGCGGAGTCTTGGTCGCGCCTTTTCCACGGTCTCGTAGACAACCTCCCCGGCAAAGGCCCGCTCCAGGGTGCTGAAGCTTGCCGTGAAGTTCTCCGCCTCGATGTCGCTGCTCTTCGCCCCGATCCTGCCGGAGCTGTCCATGATCTGGACCAGCTTACCCTTGGGTTTCCTCCCCAGCACGTTCTCCAGATATCGTTCGAAATTGCTGAACAGGGCCGGGTTATGGACATCGGTCATCGAAGAGGAAATGACCTCCCCCATCGACCTGATCTTGGTATCGATACTTTTCTGAAGGCTGTTTCTGAAATAGATGTAGACACCGCCGGAAAAGACGAGAAGGATCAGGGTGATGATCCAGCCATAGAGTATGGTGAGTCTCCACCGTATGGGCAGGTTAGACAGCCTTCTCATCCTCTTCCTTCAAGATGTAGCCGGTCCCCCTGACCGTCTGGATATACTTTCTCGGCGTGACGGATTCTATTTTCTTTCTCAGGAAGTTTATGTAGACGTCGACGATGTTGGTCGAATCGGTGACGTTTTGCCAGACATATTCGGCCATCTCTCTGCGGCTGATGGGTCTTTCGCTGTTCTTGATCATGAGCTCCAGGAGAAGGAACTCTTTTTCCGTAAGCTCTGCCTCTTTTGAGCCCCTTGAGAGTACGCGGCTGTACGGGTCAAGGGTAAGCTCGGAGTACCTGAGCGTGTGACTCTCTCTCGCCGCGCTGCGGCGCAGCAAGGCGCGAATCCTTGCAAGGAGCTCCTCGAAAGAGAAAGGCTTGGTAAGGTAGTCGTCACTGCCCGTGTCAAGGCCGCGCACCACGTCCTCTTTCGAGCTTTTTGCAGTGATGATCAGGACCGGCGTATTGATGCCCCACGCCCTCATGTTCCTCAATACCTTGAGGCCGTCGATCTCGGGTATCATCAGGTCGAGGAGCACGATATCGTACTTGTGCGCCTTCAGAAGGTCGAGTCCCTGCTTGCCGTTATAAGCCGCCGTGACTGTATAACCCTCCTCATCGAGGCCCTTGCTGATGAAATCGACCACTTTTGTTTCATCTTCTATGAGCAGCACATCCATAAGCACATAGTATAGTACAAAATCGCGCATTTAAAAATATGCCCTAATAATAGGTCCTATAAGACTTATACGACCTATTATTAGGGCCTGCCCCCTATGCCCCTGTCTTGCAATAACCGCTCGCGTTATGGTCAAATAAAGGCGGCCAAAAGGCGGGGGGGCGGTCCATGCACGGAGACGGCGAGGCATCGCAGGCTTTGACGGGGAGAAAAGACCATATCGATCTCGCCGGGGTGGTGATACTCATAGGTCTCACCATGCTTTGGGGCGTCAATTATCCGGTCGTAAAGGTCACCAACCATGGCCTCTCGCCCATCTTCAACTCGCTTCTGAGGTCCCTAATCGCTTCCTTCCTCGGCATTATCTACTGTCTCTCGGTAAAGCAGCCCATTTTCCACCGGGATATCCGCCTCTTTCACGGCTTCATGACCGGCATGCTTTTCGGCTCCGAATTCATCTGCATCTACCTCGGCCTGATGTATACGGATGCCGCACGGACCGCCATACTGTTAAACCTGTCCGCCTTTGTCGTCGCCCTGGGGGCCTGGGCAGTGGTGAAAGAACGGATGGGGACGATGCGAATCATAGGCATGATCCTCGCATTTCTAGGCGCCTATATGGTCCTCCAGGGCAAGCCGAAGACCTGGACCCCTGCCATGTTGCTCGGCGATATCTTCGCCATCGGCGGAGCGGTCTTCTGGGGCGCAACGACCGTCTATATAAAAAAATACCTTGCCGAAAGGGTGCACCCGATCAATACCTTCCTCTATCAGCTTGTCTTCTCGATACCGATTATCTTAGTGTTTGCCGTTCTGCTGGAGCCCCGGTGGATAATCAGGGTTACCCCCTTCGTTATCGCAGGCGTCCTTTATTCGTCGGTCATCGTCGCCTTTGCCTCCTACCTTATCTGGTTCAGGATGATACACACCTACCCTATATCGCAGCTCGCCGTCTTCACCTTGCTCACCCCCATCTTCGGCACTGCGGCGAGCGGGCTTTTTCTCCATGAGCAGATGACAACGGGGCTCGTCTGCGGCCTGGTCCTGGTATGCGCGGGCATTTACGCGACAAACCGCGGCAAAGCGTAGAAACCCTAATACCCCTTTGCACCTTCTTCACTTTTATCACACATCACTTTTTCCTTGGTCGGTCGACGCTCTTTGCCGGCGTGCTTCCCTTTCGATGGCATAGATCCTGCGGGCCAATGCCCGCTGGAACCGGCCCATGTTACTTTCGAATTCAGCCACGGCAAAGCAAAGTCTTCCCCTGCCGTATGAGGTCCTGAGAACCGTGGCATCGACCATATAGTCCTCTCCGACCACATCGAAGAACAATTTCACGGAAACGCCTGCTTCAAGGGGAATAGACGTGTCATAGCTGAACCTCACACCGCCGAGCGATATATTGGCGATGGTTACCTTCTCGTCATGCACATAGAGATCGATGCGGCTCGTGGGGGTCGGTTCTACGCGATAGCACCTCCTTATGCTATGCGAAGCGGGGTCGGCCTTTCTGCTCACGAGCAGGGCCTGCACCTGCCTGCCGGGCACCGGCTGGTAGGCATCCACATATGCGGTGACTGTGGCGGGAAAACCATAGCGTATAGCCCCTTTTTTCTCCTCCGCGAGATAGGTCACCGTGATCTCCCCGCTGTTGAGCGGGGGCTCTGTCTGGGCGAGCACCAGGGCATCGCCGCTCACCTCATAGACCATCGAGTCCATCACCATTACACCCTCTCTCCGGTGGTCGGTCTCCACAACGATCCTCACACTGAGTCCGGGCACAATTCTCATAATAGAGTTGTTCGGACAAAAGGGGCAGGACTTAACCGGTGGCCGGCGACAGCCTTCTACCTGTCCAGTACTTCTCTCACTTTCGCAAGCAGGACCGTCGCCGAGAGGGGCTTCTGGAGAAAGTCAATGCCCTCGCTTTGAATGCCTTTGTCAATGACGATATCTCCCGTGTAGCCGCTCACGAAAATTGCTTTGACCCTTGGGTCGGTACGGGTGATTTCGTCGAGGGCTTCCTTGCCGTTTTTCCCCGGCATCACCACGTCAAGGATGATGAGGTCCACCTTGTGCTCATGATGGACTCTTATCGCATCGTCTCCATCAATGGCTTCCATAGTGACGTAACCCTGAGTTTGGAGGATTTCGGTGAGCATTTTCCTCACGTCCCGGTCGTCTTCGACTATGAGGATGGTCTCGGTGCCCCGTGTGATTTCTCCGGAAGGAAGAGCTTCTTTTTGGGATGGCGCATTGATGAGAGGGAGGTATATGTCGAAGGTGGTCCCGTTGAAAAGCCTGCTGGAAACAGTGATGTAGCCGTTGTGCTGCTTCATGATGCCATAGGCGCTCGCGAGTCCGAGGCCCGTCCCTTTGCCTACTTCTTTCGTGGTAAAGAAGGGCTCGAAGATATGCTCCATGGTCCGCTCGTCCATACCCGTGCCGGTATCGGACACGGAGAGTTTCACATAGTCGCCCGGCAGACCGAATCCGTGGATCTTCCTGAAGCTCTCGTCCAGGGTTACCTTATCTGTCGCTATGGTGAGCGAGCCTCCATGCGGCATGGCGTCGCGGGCATTGGTGGCAAGGTTCATGAGGACCTGGCCTATCTGGGTGATGTCGAGCAGGCTGGCGGCATCCTCGTCTGCAAGGCTCATCGTGAGTGTGATGTCCTCGGGAAGGAGTCTTTTTAAGAGCTTTGCCGTGCTCGTGACGACTCCGTTCACCTTGTGGGGTTCCAGGGCGATGCGCTGCTTGCGGCCGAAGGCGAGAAGGCTCTGGGTGAGTTCGGCCGCCCTCTCCGACGAGGCCACTATCTGGTCCACGTACGGCCGGAGGATGTCGTCCTTGTCGATGCTCATCTGGATGAGATTGCTCAAGCCCATGATGACGGTGAGGATGTTGTTGAAGTCATGGGCGACACCGCCCGCAAGGGTGCCCACGGCCTCCATTTTTTGCGCCTGGCGGAGCTGGGCTTCGAGGTTCTTGCGCTCGGTGACGTTCTCGGTCGTGCCCTCGTAGTAGAGGGTATTGCCCTCCTCGTCTTTGACGGCCCGGGCATTCATGGAGATCCACACCTTATACCTGCTTTTTGTGTAGATCTGGGTCTCGAACCTTTCCACAAAGCCCTGTTCCCGGTAGAGGGTCTTGAGCCTGACGCGATCCTCCGGGACTACGTACTGCTGCTCCTGGAGGTCGGATACCGCCTCCATCATCTCCTCGGGGGAGCCATAGCCGTACATGCGGGCCAGGGCAGGATTCACTGTGAGGTAGCGGCCGTCCGGCGTCGTCTGAAAGATACCCTCTATGGCGTTGTCGAAGATACTGCGATATTTCTTCTCACTCTGTATAAACGCCGCCTCTGTCCGCTTACGCTCGGTGATGTCCCTGAGATACGCAAGGGAGGCGGGTTTTCCAAGATACGTCACACTGGCGACAGAGACCTCCAGATGCATTATTGCGCCGTTCTTCCCGATCACTTTGCATTCGTATGGCGACGGGGCCGGTTCGCCTCTCTGCCTCCTCGCGCTATACTCGACGACCATCTCCCGGTCATCAGGGTGTATCTTGACGAAACGATCCGTGCGCTGCGCTTCCTCAAGGCTGTCGTACCCGAACATGTCTAGATATCTCTTGTTGCCATAGATGAGGCCAGGTCCTCTAAAGAGTGATACGCCGTCGTTCGAGCTTTCTATCGCCACACGGTAGCGTTCTTCAGACTCCCGGAGCTGCATCTCGGCTTTCTGGCGGTCGATGATTTCCGTGTGCAGATCGGTGTTGGCCTGTGCCAGGTCCAAGGTCCGTTCCTCCACGAGTCTTTCGATATGTCTGGCGCGACCGATACTGATAAATAGGTAGCCCGCCAGGAAAGCAGTGAACGTAAGGCCGGCCGTCAGTGCCACCCAGGGCTGCCAGCGCTGGTGCACCAACAGAAATGCCAGCACGGACAGCCCGACCCCGACAACCATCACTGCCACTGGTGGAATATAACGCCGTCCTATCCTGACTTTAGAAATCATCCTCAATATCGCTCCGATAACCATACCCCTGCTATCTATCTCCCCACACAGGGTATCACCTTGGTAGAGGGTGCACAAGGGCTATCACGCAATACTAATATAGTGCCAGGGAAGCGCATTGTGCAGCACTACGAGAATACCATGCGGAGAGGAATGTGAGCTAGAACAGCGCCGCCAGAATCGCACAACCGTTTATGAAATAGACCATCCGCACGTATTTCCCGTACTGATCGAGCATAACCCAGTTATCCGTCCTCCTCACAAGCGCCATCAATTTGAAGAGAAGGGGAATGCCGAGCAGAGAGAACAGGGCTACCCGGGAGAGAAGACCGAGCAGGAGCAGGATTATAATCGATCCATAAATCAGGACGAAGAACAGGATGAGTCCCAGGTAGGCCCCTCTCTTCCCCAGCATCAAGGCCAAGGTATGCTTGCCTGCCTCCATGTCGGTCAACATGTCCGGCAGGCTCTGATAGTAGAGAATTGACGCGACCATAAGGCCTATCGGGACCGACACATAAAGAGGCATCCATGCGGGGCGGCCCGCAATGACCCAATAGGTGCCTACCACCATCAGCGGACCCATGTTAATCCCGACAAACACCTCGCCGAGGCTGTGATACCCGTAGCGGATCGGGGGCGCCACATAGAAAAGGCTGCTGAGAAAGGCAAAAAGCACGAGAGGCAGAATGATAAAGAGATGGAGAGTGACCATCAGATAAAAAGCTATAAGGCAGGCAAGTCCGTAAAGTCCCGTAATTGCCCTCAGCAAACTTCGGGGAGCCAGCTTTCCCTCCTGAATGACCCGTGACCCGCCAATCGATTCTCCTGAATCGGTCCCCTCCAGATAGTCGAAATAATCGTTCGCAAGGTTCGTGGCAAGATGCACCATAAAAGAGGCGAGCACGACCAGAAAGAACCTGCCCGGATGGAGACCGGCATCTCTTGCAAGGACCCATCCGACGAAGAGAGGAATGAGGGTCGCGATGAAAAAGGGAGGCCTGCTTGCCTGTATCCAGGCCCTCATGCGACTGACCTTCATCGTCTGCAATGAATCTATACACTTTTCCATTTGCAAAGCTTTCGCTCCAGGAGATCAAAGGCTTCATAGAGCATGATGCCTATGACGGAAAGGGCTATGATGCCGACAAACATGGCGACATAATCTGCCCGACCCCAGGCGTCGATGATGAAGAAGCCCAGGCCCTTGTTCGTGCCGATCGATTCGACAAAAAAGAGCACCGCGACAGCCGTTCCGGTGACGATCCGAAGCGACGTAAAGATACCGGGCAGGCTGACGGGCCACACGACATGCCGGTAGAAATCGAAGCGCCCTCCCCCCAAGGACTTCAATGAATAGATAACCTCCGTATCGATGCTCCGTGCTGCATCCCTCGTGGTGATAAGGAGCTGAAAAAAGACGATCAAGGTGATCAACGCTATCTTGCTCGTATCCCCCAAACCGAAGAGGACGAAGATAATGGGCAGAAAGACTATTTTGGGGACAGGATAGCCCAAATAAATGAGGGGCGAGAAGAGGCGGTCGAGGCGGGGGCTGCTTCCCACGAGAAGGCCCAGCGGCACGCCGGCGATGAACGCGATGAAGAGGCCCGCGAGGATACGGTATGCGCTCGCCCCCACGTGCTGCCAGAACGCGTACATACCGATTTCCTTAAACCCGGCAGAGAATACCTGAAAGGGGTCGGGGAGCAGCGTGCTCCCCAGGAGAAGCGAAAGCACGTACCAGAAACCATAAATGAAAAGAACAGTAGCCGCGTACGCCGGAAGTCTTGCCGATTTCATCTAAGAGTCCTCCAGGGTGTTTCGCAAGCGGAGACTTTGCCTGAAGAATTCGGGCGTACGACGATACTCGGGGTCGCCCGCCCCGGGGTTATGAAGGGTCGCTCTTATACGTGCGCCATTGTCGAGAACAAGGATTTGCCTTCCCAGAAAAACTGCTTCTTCGAAGCTGTGGGTGACGACAATGAAGCTGAAGCGGCGCCGTGAGAAGAGAGCGGACAGACTGTTCTGAAGCCGCTCCCGGGTAATCGTATCGATGGCGGCGAAGGGCTCATCAAGCAAAAGCAGGCTCGGCCGCAAGAGGATAGCCCTCGCGAGGGCGACCCGTTGTCGCTGACCCCCGCTCAACTGTTCGGGATAAAGATGGTCCAGGTCTTCTATGCCGAGTTCTCTCTTGACAGCGTGCAGCTCCGCATCCGTAATCCTTATCTTTTGCAGCTTTGCGCCGAGGGAAATATTTGCGGCGACTGTTTTCCACGGAAAAAGCCCGTAATGCTGCAGCACGAGCGCGACACCCCTCGATGGGCCCAACATAGGCGAGCCCTCCAGTAATATAGTACCTTCCGACGGCGATAAGAGCCCCGCGATCATAAGCAGGAGTGTCGTCTTGCCGCAACCGGACGGTCCCACCACCGCCAGAGAGTCGTGGGCGGACAGGGTAAAATTGACCTCATTCAGCACAGTCTTGGGATGAGGCGCGACGTAAAAGGTTTTCCGCAAGCCCGCTACCCGCAGGAGCTCAGGGGAGGTAGCCATCAGCCACCCACCGGCGGTAGGGGAATTCCTCTTTGATTGTCCCTTTTTGATGAAGCCAAAGCTGCACGTCATTCACCTGGCCGAGGCCGGGGAGGGCCGGTTTTGGGAACTCCGGAACAGGGAACGTCTTCTGCAATTGCCCGGGAATCCGGCAATCACGGTTCATCACCGGGCGCACATCATTGGGTTTTTCGTTGATATAGGCCGATGCCTTTGCCACGGCCCGCAGGATTGCCTTTGCCTGGTTGCCGGATTGGTTAAGAAATCTTTCGTTGAACGCGAGCACTGTCGAAGACAGACCGGTACCCGCGTCGTCTGCCACCGCGGCCGCGCCTTGCGCCTCTGCAAGCGTGGCAAGCGGCTCGGGCAGGACTGCTGCCGCCACCTGTCCCCCGACGAGCATCTGCAGGCGGATCGGTATGTTCTTCATCTCGACCAGGCTCGCCTGATTTAAGGGAACGCCCCGGGATGCGAGGAATTTCGTCGTAAGGTAGTCGAGAATCGTATTCGAGCTCACCGCGACCCCCGCCTTCGCCGCCTCGGCGACGGTCTTGCCCCTATACTTTGGCGAGATCAGTAACGCAAAAGTCCGCTGCCGTTTCGTCGCATTGTACACTTCCGCCACGATCTTAATAGGCGCTCCATTGCCGTTGAGCACGATGCAGGTCTGGAGATCACCGAAGTAACCGACGATCTGGCCGGAAGTAAAAGCTATGTCCTTTTCGAGGGCGGAATTAAACATGGTAAGCTCGACATTCAGACCCTCTTCCTTGAAGAAGCCCCTCTCGGCCGCAACGAACAGGGGGAGTGCCTGAAGCACGGGCAGGACCCCGAAGCGAATAAGGGAAGAGGCGCGGTTTCCCCCCGGCGCGTTCTCTTTTGCGAACCCCGGTGAAGGGACCAAAAGCAGCACGCCCGCCATTATCACAAATACCCATATCCTCAGATGAGCGCCTGCTTTCATATCCTCGCCTTTCACGTAATGCGAACACGATGTCGACCGGACGGCCGGCTGCGGCTGTTGGCTGCTACTTTATCATGAAAGCGGGCGGGGATCAAGGGCGGGGGGCCTTAGGCCAGCGTATAATATGTTGTGTCAGTGATAGAAAATAGGGTACCTTCCTTAAAAAGAACGCCAGGCTCTTAATTAAGGAGGAGGTACCCCGTCTTCTCATTGATCATGATTATCGACCCGATTCCGTCACCCTTTGTTGGAGCTGTATGACCTCGATCTGCACCTTCGCAAGCCCCTTATGATAGAATCCCAACAGCTTTGCTGCCCCAGCGCTGACGTCAAGAATACGCTCGCCCGATGACGGGTTGCGATCGCTTGGGAAAGGACCTCGGTCGTTCACCCTGAGTATGATGAAACGGCCATTCTCAAGATTAGTGACTTTTACATGGGTTGGAAGGGGCAGATATTTGTGCGCGGCCGTCAAGCCTTCCGGATCAAAAGCCTCCCCGTTGGCCGTCATATGGCCGTACTTACTCCGGGAGGTTTCATATCCGTACCAGGAAGCAGTGCCTGTCGCACGATAAGTCTTTGCCTCCTCGACCGACATGGGATAGTACGTCTTCCCCTTGACCGTGTAAGGCGCGGTCTTCACACGCCCCTGCGTGATGGCCTCCTTCGGGGGAAGCCCATCGATCGCCTCGATGCTGCCGGTGAGGGGCCACTCAAGGGGGGCCTTCGCCACCTTGAAGGTGAATTTCCCGATACGGTATATCACTTTTGTCGTGCCGGCGGTGAGCTCATAGCTTCCCTCTACCACATAGGCTGCGGTCTTCACCGCGTCCTTGGTTATGCGGTAAGGGATCTCGACGATGGTACACGCCGCGATAGAGAGGCACGCAGCCGCAAGGAAGCAGGCCTTAAATCCGCCGGTCCGGAGGAAGTGTCTCAACATCACAATAGCAAGGAGTCTACTTCTCATCGGTCCGATTAGGCAACAGAAGAAAATACCCCCGGGCAGACGCTCAGGAGCCCTTTGCGTCTCGCGATCTGCCCCCTACCCTCTTTTTCAGGGCGTCGAGGAGCCCCCCGGGGGACTGATTGATGAGGATCTCTCTGAACTGGCTGCGGTAGTTACTGATGAGGCTGACCCCTTCTATCACGACATCGTAGACCTTCCATTGACCGTTTTTATTCATCACCCGGTAATAAATAGGTATCCGGCCACCCTGGTTAATCACTTCGCTCCGAACTTCGACGGTATTCCGGTCAAGAGGGACTGAGTTGGTAACTTCCACTTTTTCGTTCGTATACGCGGTGATCCGGTCGATGTAGGTGTCCCGGAGGAGCTCTTTATAGAGGTTGACGAACTCCTTGCGCTGGTCCAGGTTAAACCGGTTCCAATCAAGACCGAGCGTTCGTTTCGAAAGCTCCACGAAATCGAAGAATTTCTCGACCTCGGCCATGATCTCTGCCTTCTTTTCCTTTTCCCCCCTCTCCCCTTTCAACGCCGGATTGCGCAGCACCTTCAGGACGTTGTCCACGCTTGCCTGCACCGTCGCCCTGGCATCCTGCTGCTCGGGCCGGGCAGCCGCGGGAAACAGAAAGATCAGCACAAGCGCCGCCACGGCTACCCTTCTCATTGTTTTCTCCCTGTTTCACCGCCTGATGGGGTTTTCGCCTGTCCCTGGGTATTCACCTGTCCGAAGATGTATTGTCCGATGAGGTCCTGAATGTCAGGCAGGGCGCTGGTATTCGTGATCGTGTCTCCTGATTTCAGGGGTTCTTCCGCACCTCCCGGATCGATCTTCAGGTACTTGTCTCCAATGAGTCCAATCGTTTTTATCTCAGCCGTCGCGTCCCGGTAGGTTTTGACATCCTTGCGGAGTGAGAGCGCCACCAGGGCCGCCTGCCGCTCGTTGTCTATGCCGAGATAAGTGACCTTGCCCGCGTCAATGCCGAACACCTCGACCGGACTGCCCACCCTTAAGCCGTCGGCAGAGGTGAAACGGGCATACAGCGTGTAAGTGTTTTGGTGAAAAAGGGATACTTTGCCGAGCCTGATCGAGAGATATCCGACACAGATGAGACCGACCACAACAAAGATGCCGACTATCGTTTCCATCGAATATTTTTTCATTGCCTGATCCCTTTGCCATCGAATCTGCCGGTGACCAGCACGCGCCGGCTCCCTGCGGTCTTGCCGGCTATCTGGTCGATATCATCCTTGAATGAAACCTCCGAGGCGCCCCCCCTTATGCGGACCTCAAAGGGATCACCGGTTCCGCGTTTGAACCCCTCGATATTCTCGAGCGCAATCAGGGTCTGCTCCTTCAGCTCCGCCGCGTAGTGCTCCATGATCTGCTCCGCCTCAAGGGCGTTCGTATGGGGCAGTATGGCGAGGATCTCCCCCAGGGCGTGCCGGGCGGAGAACCCTCCGATAGGTCTGAAACGATGCGCCGTATGCTCCGCGAGGATCTCCATTATCTCCAGACGGGCTTCAGGCTTGAGCATCTTTTCGGGGAGATCGAATTCAACGATAAAAAGTATTGCCGATGTTTCGGGCGCCAGGGCCTCTTCAGAAAATACCGAAGCGTAGCACGACCTGAAGCCCTCTTTGGAGAGAAGGCCCCTCACTTCGTCTTGCAGACCTTCAAGACTGTTCAGGAATTCCACGAGCATGGGATGATTCAAGCGTGTCACCTCCTCGAAGGTGCCCTCGAATCCGACCGTGCCCTCCCAGAGAAGAACCACGCGGTCGGAAATATAAAATACGTCCGGAATGTCGTGACTGATCAGGACTGCCGTGAAGCCGAATCTCCTCCTGTACTGCGCGATCATGCTCAGAATCACGTTCTTTCTGATGGGGTCCTGGCCGGTGGTCGGCTCATCAAAAAGCACAATTGTTGGATCGGTCACAAGGGCGCGGGCAAGAGCCGCCCTCTTCTGCATGCCTCCGGACAGCTCCGCAGGGTATTTATCTTTTGCATCGGTAAGGTCTGTCTGCTCTATCCGGTTCATTACCTTTGTCTCTATCTCTTCTTTATTGAATGAAGTCGTCTGAACGAGGGGGAGGCTCACATTCTCGAAGACCGTCATGGAATCGAAGAGCGCATTGTGCTGAAAGAGATAGCTGATATGGCGCTTATATTCCCTCCATTCTCCCTTTGTCATCTCGGTCAGAGGCTTGCCGGCGAAGAGTATGACGCCTTCGTCGGGCCGCAGCAGGCCGATGATATGCTTCATGAGCACGGTCTTGCCGGTGCCGCTCTTGCCGATAATCGTGGTAATCTCATTTTCATATATCTTCAGATTTACCCGGTCGAGCACCGTATTTTCGCCAAACCGCTTCGTCACGTTCAGGAATTCGATGAGGGGCTTTTTCGCCATTCCTTTCACGTCAGGAAGGAAGTCACGACATAGTCCGATACGAGGACCATCGTGCATGAAAGGACAACAGCGGCCCTGGTTGCAAGACCCACGTTCTTTGCCCCCGAGCTTTCGGTCCGCATATGGCAAAAGTAGCCCTCAAAACAGCAGATCATGGAAACGATGACGGCGAACACAATCGCTTTGATAAATCCCCCCCGCACATCTTCATAGGTCACCGATGACTGCACGCGATAGAAGTAAGCGCCTCCATTCGCGCCTAAGAGCAGGACGCCCGTCAGGTACCCGCCGATAATCCCCACGAGGTCAAAAAAAGCGGTGAGAATAGGCATGCCTATGACCGCCGCAGCCAGCCTGGGGCTAACGAGATACCGGACCGGGTCTATACCCATGGTGTCGAGGGCGTCGATTTGTTCAGATATACGAAGAATCCCTATCTCTGCCGCCATTCCGGAGCCGGCCCGGGCAGCCACCATGATTGCCGTCAGGACAGGCCCGAGCTCCCGGACCAGCGAGAGTGCCACGGCGGCGCCGAGAACGCTCGCGGAGCCAAACTTCACCAACGTGTAAAACAACTGGAGTCCCAGCACCATTCCCGTAAACAGGCCTACCAGGATCACAATGCCCGTCGATGTCGCGCTCACGTAGTAGATCTGCCACGCCGTCTCGGTTAATTGTTTTCGGGAGAAAATGCCGCCAAGTGAGATCAGGAAGAAGATCAAGATCGCGCCCAGGTCGCCAAAAAATACCAGAACTCGCCTACCGACAGAGGCAAAACACCTCAAAACCAGGCTTCGCCGTTCTTCCCGGCCTGTACCTGGCACCCTGATTCCCAATTCTCCCTTGACCATATACAGAATAATTTATGAACTTTTCGCGGAAATGCAATCCCTCATGCGGGCGACGCCCCGTTTTTGCCATACCAACAGGGTTAGACATGCCCCAAGGGGAGGTTATGCTCTAGTGCAACCGCTGCCTGCCGCACCTGCAATTATGGTTGGACTACTTAATGAAAATGGAGTAGATTCCTCATAGGAGTTGATGGACTATATAAAGGTTACGGCCGCGATCATTGAGAAAGACGGACATATCCTGATAGGCAGGAGAAAGGCAGGCCGGTTCGCCGATATGTGGGAGTTCCCCGGCGGGAAGGTGGAGGGCGCAGAAACCCCTGAGGAATGCCTGAAAAGGGAGCTCCGTGAAGAGCTCGATGTCGAGGCTGCGATCGGAGAATTTTTCTTGTCGAATAAGCATGCGTATAGCCATATCGCGATAGAGCTGCTCGTCTACAAGGCTAAGATCGTCGGAGGCGAGTTTTGCCTGCGCGACCACAAAGAAATAAGATGGGTGCCCGCAGAAAACCTTCACTCATATGCTTTTCCCGCAGCGGACCTGCCCATAATCGACAAACTGATCCGGGAAAGATCGCGGGAATGTTAATGCAATTTGCGCGTCTCCTGCAGTGTGCCGGACCGGCTTTCGCAACCCTTTCGCAACCATTGACATCGTGATGCAAAGGCTTTAAGCTGTGACTGTGCTGCCGGCCTTTTGCGCTGAGTGGCGCAGAAAACAACATACAGAAAGGTGATCAAAAAATGAGTTATCCTCCATTGAAAGCAACGATCCACACCGCAAAAGGCGATATCAGACTGAACCTGTTTCCTGACGAGGCCCCTTTGACCGTCCTCAACTTCGCCAACCTCTCAAAGAGGGGCTTCTACGACGGACTTACATTCCACAGGGTTATACCCGATTTTATGATCCAGGGAGGATGCCCGGCAGGCGACGGGAGGGGCGGACCCGGTTATCGTTTTAAGGACGAATTTTCGCGCGACCTGCGCCACAGCAAACCCGGTGTGTTCTCTATGGCCAACGCGGGCCCTGGTACGAATGGAAGCCAATTCTTTATTACCCACGTTGCCACGCCGTGGCTCGATGACAAACATACGATTTTCGGCCAGGTGGTGGACGAGCAGGACCAGAAAGTCGTCAATGGCATCGCCGTGGGCGACAAAATCGGCTCAATTACCATAGAGGGCGACTATTCGAAGCTGGCGGAAGAGCACAAAGACCAGCTCGAAGCCTGGAACGAGGTACTCGGGAAACGGGAGAAATAGGCAGCTCGATCACGCGCCCTTCTCTCTCCCGGAGATGATTCGCTCAAATTCTTCAATGAATCCTATCTGGCCGGCCTGAATCTTTTCTTTTGCTTCCTCCAGGCTCAACCGTTCGGCCCTGTCCACTTCGGGAAACTCCTGCTCTTTGCCCAAGTGGGGAGGCCATTCCATCGTGAAGGTGGCGCTTCTCAGGGCCCCGGTGTCACAATCGCCCTCAAATGCCCACGCGTAAACGGTCTTACGGCTTTTCAGGGACACCGGGTTCAAGGGACGGAAATCACCTTCGGGTCGGAACCCCGTCTCCTCCTCAAACTCTCGCCTGGCAGCCGCAAAGGCGTCTTCTCCCTGCTCTATCTCACCTTTCGGGATCGTCCATGCACCCCTGTCTTTCTTTGCCCAGTAGGGGCCGCCCGGATGCACGAGCAACACCTGGGCCACGCCCAGCCGGCACCGGTACATGAGCAATCCCGCACTCTGCTTCGCCATAAATGAAACGCCTGTGAAACCACGTGCCAATCGTTTCCGGCCACCATCGCACGCTTCCGGCCGTTCCAGGTCCTGTATTTTACCGCCCGTTTATCACCGGCTCGACGCCGGGCGAACGGAAACCATGATCGTAGCCGTCTTCACCGGGGAATGCGCCTTCTCCCACGGGCGGACATATTCCATCGTAATTTCTATGCTTCCCCTGCCGACCGCAAGGAACGTCCATATCTCCTCGCCGCCGCCGCCCAGCAAAGCCCCTCCAAAGGGTACATATTCGCATCTTACGAGCTTGACAATACGTTCTTCAAGAGGGCCTGCCGGCCGCCATTGGTAGCCGGTGGTCCTGTTCGAATTGAGCCTTACGGTGAACTCCTTTCCTTCCTCCGCCATTACCACGAAACTGATCTGCTCGCTCTCCTTCCGCGCCTCATTTTTCGGGGGTTTTTTTGGCGGCAGCTCGACCCGCAGGAAACGGATTCCAACCAGTTTCCCCCCTTTGTCGAAATCAAACGCGAAAAAAGCCGAACCCAGAACCTCGCAGGCATGGCAGAAATTGCGCAGGGTGTACGGTACAATGAAAGCCTGACCTCCGCCAGGCAGGGTTTCGATGAGAGGCACTTGTCTGAGTGACCGGTCCCCGGGCCACAGGGTCACCCTCGGGTAACTTTTCCTGATAGCCGCATAGGTCCTGTCCTGTTCCATTGCCTCCTTCGGCAGCAACGCGATATCATCCACATCAACGATGGGGGGATCCCCGTTCACCAGGAGAATTCCATGATTCTCGTTCGCCATGAAGGGATAAACGATATGGGCAATATCGATACGCCCCGTTTCCCGGAACTTGCGCACGAATGCCCCACCCGCGAAAAACCTCGTGAACGCGGCCGCTTCCGGCGACGCCCCGAAGCCCTGCATGGCGTCCGCGAAACATTCTTCCAATTCCCTGCCGCCGGTGTCGACGCATCTCTGCTTTGCCGCCAGTATAGCCTGTTTATCGGCATTCCAGACTGTATCAGCCGTCACCACCCGTGCGATCCTCTTCTCGCCCGTCACATCGGCCGGCATAGCCGCCGCACAGAAGAAGCCGAAAGCGAATAGCATCAGCGAGACGATTGTGACGATACGCATAGCCCCTCCATGAAATGAAAAAGAACGCCTGTTCGAGATCCCCAGAGGGTCGACGGCGTCCAACACCGGTACACAGTAAGTTTTGACACAAAACGGCCTCTTTTTCAAGGAAAACTTGATCCGCGCAGGCCTTTTGCGCACGGGATGAAGGCCGAAGCTCAGCGGCTGCATGTTGATTAAGTAACCGGCTCTCCTTGCTTTTAGCTCCTCAAATATCTTATCGCCATCCAGATGGTCATGAGGAGAAAGAGCAGCATCAGAGCGGTTCCGGGGAGTATATTGGCGGCATGTCGCACAAAAAGCCGTTATAAAGCATTTTTTTGTTGACAATCAACAGTAATAATAATTATATGTTCGCTGTAGCAATATTTTGTATGCTAATATTATGTGTACAGAGTATATTAAATTCATTAAAAGAGACCGATGAGCAAGACCGGGCGAGATTTTGAGATTGCCGAGACCGTTCAATCCCTGCGCCGAATCTTCAAGGCCATACAGGATTACTCTCAAGAGGTGTCAAGCAGCTTTGGCATAACCGGGCCACAACTCTGGGCGCTGAAAATAGTCTCCCAGCATCCGGGCATAGCCCTCGGCGAACTAAGCAGAAAGATGTTCCTGCATCCGAGTACTGTAACCGGTGTGGTCGATCGTCTGGAAAATAAAGGTTATGTCGTGAGAGACAGAGATTCTGCCGACAGAAGAGTCGTGAAGGTGAACCTGACTCCCGGAGGACAAGATCTGGCTGCGAAGGCGCCAAATCCCATTCAGGGCAAAATGATATATGGCTTAATGAAGTTGAGTGAAAATGAACTGAACACTATCTACGAATCCGTCAAGAGACTCGCGGAAATAGCGGAGGCGGAAAATGTAGAGGTGACGTTCTTTTTCGATCAGGAGTAAGTGCTTTCAGGGACAACAACGGGGCGGGGCACATCGGAAGGGACGATACTTCCGTGCGCCAATTTTCGGTTTTGCCGGGCTAGTGCTGGTGCTGGTGCAAAGGCAGCTTGGGGGAGGCGGGCAGGGGGCAGCCTTCCCCAAGACCCGGCTTGTGTGAGAGTATTGATTGATGACTACCGGACCTGCCACATCATCTTATCCGAGGAGGATCAAGCGCATCGGCCGCGGAACATTGATCGGCATCCTGATAGGTGTCGTATCAGGGCTCGGCGCCATAGTTTTCAATTTTCTCCTGAAAACAGGGACCCATTTTTTTATGCAAGACCTGACCGGGCTCGTGCTTCCGGTATCCGGGACCGGGCGCCCGCTCCTCGGGATTCCTCTCAGCCGGTGGATCATAATATGGATTCCCGCCTTAGGCGGACTTATTTCCGGGCTCCTTGTGTTCAGCTTCGCACCTGAAGCAGAGGGACACGGCACCGACGCCATGATCGACAGCTTTCATAGAAAGAAGGGGGTCGTCCGCAGGCGGGTGCCGGTAATCAAAACTATCGCGTCCGCCATCACCATAGGCTCCGGAGGCTCGGCCGGAAAAGAAGGTCCTATTGCCCAGATAGGCGCGGGGTTCGGCTCATTCCTGGCGTCCCTTTTGCGGGTCGGCGACAGCGAACGACGCATCATGCTCCTCGCGGGCGCGGCAGGAGGCATCGGCGCCATCTTCAAAGCGCCTCTGGGCGCGGCCCTCTTCGCGACTGAAGTGCTCTACCGGAAAGAGGCTTTCGAATTCGAGGCCCTCATCCCCTGCATCCTCTCCTCAATCGTCGCCTTCATGGTCTTTACCTTCCATGACGGCAATGCGACCATTTTTCACATCCCCCAGTTTAGCCCGGCCACTCCGGCTCAACTCCCTTTCTATGCCGTTCTGGGTGTGCTCTGCGCAGTCGTCGGGTTCCCCTATGTCTGGTTTTTCTATGGCGCACGCGATCGCTTCTTCAGACGACTTAACCTCCCCCGGTCGCTGAAACCGGCGCTCGGAGGTCTGATGGTAGGGCTCATCGCCGTTTTCCTTCCTCAAGTGCTGGGTGGTGGTTACACGTGGATCCAGTCGGCCATTGACGGGCAGATCGTTGTTCCGTTGATGGCGGCGCTCATTTTTGCGAAGATCGTGGCGACGTCGTGCACCATCAGCTCGGGCGGAAGCGGCGGGGTGTTTGCTCCTTCCCTCTTTATAGGCTCCATGCTCGGGGGCGCTTTCGGCACGACGTGTCATAGGTTTTTTCCGGCCATCGTGGCCGAGCCTTCAGCCTTCGTCCTTGTCGGTATGGGGGGGTTCTTCGCCGGCGTCGCCAAAGTTCCCATTGCAGCCCTCATCATGGTGGCAGAAATGACGGGCGGCTACAGCCTCATTGTCCCCATGATGATCGTCTCATCGCTGTCGTACCTCCTGCTTGGAAGGGTGTCGTTGTACGAGAAGCAGGTGCCGACGAGGGTGGACTCCCCGGCCCATATCGGGGATTTCGTGGTGGATATCATGGATCGTCTTACCATAAGAAGCGCTGTCGCCCAAGACCGGAAGGCAGAAGTTATTCCGGAAAGCATGCCTTTCGAGCGGATTCTGCAGGTCATGCTGGCCTCAAACCAGCAAGATTTCCCGGTTGTTGATGAGGAGGAGAACCTAAGCGGGATTATCTCCATGACCGACTTGCGCCAAGCGATGGCAGATAGGGAAGTGCAAAGCCTTCTCCTGGCCAAAGATATTGCTATGGGAGGAGTGAGGACTGTAACGATGAACGACACCCTTAATACGGCATTGAGTCTCATGGCCGGCCTCGACGTAAGGGAACTGCCGGTGGTGAACAAAGACGATCCGAGAAAGGTGGTCTCTATCGTGAGCAGAAAGGATATTACCCGGGCATACCATGAGGAGATGGAGCGCGTACGGCGGCTGTAGCCGGCATCCATCGACCCTATGAAACAATCGGCAAAAAGCGCAGAGGATTACCTGTTATAGATGGTTCTGAGCGTGCGGACTGTTTCGCGGTCTGTCGGTTTTATGACAGCGGCTTCTATGGAGGAGACATGCCGAAGGAGCCTCCCTCCGGCTGTTTCCGAGGCTGGGACGGCCTGCATGGGCAATTATCGGCGCCTTCCGGGGTTGAGGAACGCGGATTGCAAGGCATGGACACAGAGCACATGTACCGGTTGAAATCTATTTTCATTGCTTTCGTTGCAGGGTGTCTTTCTCTGGGCTCCGGCTTTGCTCTCGGCGGTAACGAATCGCAGCAACCGGGTGGAAATGTGTCCGTTCAGCACGATTTCGCCGGCTCGTGGAGCGACGGCCGGCTGGAGGCGCCTTCCGACATCAGGGAAGACATTAAAAGGGCTCAGGAATTTCTGAGCAACAAGCGGTCCGGATATACCGTGACGGTCGAGAGCACCATAGTGCTCGTGAGAAGCCGGCGGGGGAGAACGCGGGAAAAAGTCGTCAGGAAAAAACGTATCGAGCCTGCCTTCCTGCTGGCGGTTGAAGATCTGAAGGAAAAAACCCTGCGACCGGTGCGGTTCACGAGCAGGGGGTGCGAAACTGACGGATTCGATGTGGTCATGACCCGGAACAACGGGGTAGGCTCCAGGTTTGAGGTCAGATATCCTGAAAATATGGCCGTTCTCGCCTTGCGGACGATGGTCCATTCAGGAAAGAAGGAGTATAAGGAAGTAGTCTATACGCCTTACTGCCCGCAAATAGATACGTGGCAGGTACGCGAAGATGGGCTGAACTACCTCAAAGAGCAGATAGAATCGGCGCGTATCGACCTGGAAGAAAGGGGTGTAAAGCTCAAGGGGTTCGAAGGGCTTCCGGTCGACGTCGCGCCGACCGACATTTCCCTCGTGCTTTCCATAATTGAACACATCGACCCCGAGAGGTTCAAGAGCGCCGGAGTCGGCGATGAAATAAAGCTTGTGCATGAGGTGCTTACGATCATCGGCGCCAATACGGTGAATGCCTATGCCTACGCTAAATCGCCGGCAGGGGCGAGGGGGCTTTTTCAGTTCATCCCGGGCACGTACGAAAAGATTCTGAGAAAGTACCGCGGAGCAGGGCTTAATAAGAACTTCATCTCCGGTTGCAGCAGCCATGTGAACGCAGCGAAGGCTTCACTGCTGCTGTTTGATTCCGACCTCAACGACCTTCCTGGCAACTATCTTCGCGCCATCGGCGGTGATGCACGCGCCGTGGGGCGGTATCTGGCTGCGGCATACAATTGCGGGTCGAAGAGGGTGGAGAGATCTGCAAGGACTTGCAGCGACGGATGGACCTGTCTTTTGCCCGAGGAGACCAAGACATACCTGAGCAAGTTCGACTCTGTATGGGCTTACTTCAAAACTACCCGGGCAGCGCCTACGTTCCGGTTTCGGTGATCAACAGCGAGCGGGGCCGTCTTATCTAAGCGCCTGCTCCTTCACAAACTCCTCTCTTTCGCTATTCCAGTCGTAGCGCACCATCCCCTTCCCGCTCCGTCTGGCGTTCTTTGCCACGGTGTAGGGTGCAAGAATACCGATGATGTTGCCTTTCATGTCTTTCTTAAAGATGACGCTTGCGCTGTAGACGGTTCTCTCTTCATCCGCGCCGTTCGTACCGGCGCACTCTTCGCGCCCTTTCAAAACCGACCCCGCCGGCTTTATCCCGTTGTTTTGCATCAGATAAAAATTGACCCTCTCTTCTTTCTCTGCCGCGGACAGACTGCAGCATGGATTTGCGCTCGTCTTGAGCACGTTCAGGCCAACCACACATTTCCCTCCGATGTGGACCTCCTTTTCGGGCAGTATACGGCTCAGGGCCGGACAGTTCTCGCAATCCGCGTCATCCGGCATCATCGAGAGGCGGGACGCGCTGCGGTCAACGATAAGTGCGGCCAGCCGCTCATCCCGGAATTGATTCACATATTCTTTGGCTCGTGAAAAACATGCATACGCGAGGAGCACCCGAATGGACCTTTCCTTATTTCCCCCCTCCACGTGCAGCGCCCTCACCGACATCGCTTCTGTTCCACCGGCTCCGGGCCCCCAGTGAGCCACCATGTCAGCGCACCCATGCTTATAGGATTCCGGCAGGGCATCGAGCAATACCCGCTTCACCTCACCCCTTGGCGACCGTTGTATGTCCTCCTGCTGAAAGAGCGAAAAAAAGTCTTTCAGCATCTGGTGATCCTGACCCTCGATCACTGTCTGCCCCTCAAGCTCGGGTAGATTCAGCCGGCAAAGTGCCGGGCCCGGAAAAACTACAGAGAGTGTGGCGATGACGGCGGATAGAAGGAATATGGGAAAATTATGTCTGGGCATGGCTGTGCTCTCCTTTCCCTGTTAATGATTTTGCTGCGTCTTATTCTATGTGACTTTCCTGCAATTATGCCACAATAAAACGCAGCCGGGCATCGGGAAGGCAGCCGAGGGCCGCGTGAGCTCGTGAGCCGCCGGAGGCATCCGGTAATGGGTGAGGTGAGTGGCAGTCTCGCCCGTGGGGGCGAGACTGCCAGGAGGGGTTTTGGTGCGGTGACGTCAAGGGATGGAGTGATGAAATAAAGATGCCATGATCAATCCTTAGTTCTTTGTTGCCGGCTATATTATCGGAAGGTTTCCGGAAGGCTTAAGCGGGTTTTGAATCTTACCCTTTCGATTATAGTTTCAGGAATTCTCTGACCCTTTTCAACACAGGCCGCCTGATCGCGACTTTCAGGTAGAGGTCGCCTCCCGCTCCCCCCATCCCTCTCAACCGGATCAGTTGGCCTTCTTTCGTGCCGGGAGGAATAGTAATGTGCAGCCGCCTTGACTTTCTTTCATCGAGGTAGGCAACCTTTCCGCCCTGCATTACCTCGCCCTCGTCCAGCGTGAGAGTGGCATAGATGTCTTTCCCGCCGGCCCCGATCTTTTCCAGCACCTTCCCGAGCGCGTACCGGCCGAGCCGGCTCACCATCCTCGCGATGATACCCGGCTGCCCGGAGATTTCCGGCCGGGGCGCCCGGCTAGCGTTTCGAAAATCGTGACCAAACACGATAACCCTGCCGAACATGCCGGGGCCGCGAAACTCTGTCGTGCGATACTGACCGGAGAAATCGCGAAAGATCTCCTCGAAGCCCCTGAACCCGAATGTCCTGGCCATCTCCTCGAAGATTTGATTGATGTCGGAGCCCCTGAAGATATCCTGCTCCGAATAGGTCTGCCTGAACCGGTCGTGAGCCCCAATGCCGTACCGCTGCTGCAGCAGGTCGTATCTGTTCCGCTTTTCCTGATCTGACAGGACAGCATATGCCTCATTTATCTCCTTCATCTTTTCGACGGCCGCCGCCTCACCCCTGTTCCTATCAGGATGATACTGAAAGGCGAGCTTGCGGTAAGCCTCCTTGATTTCCTGCTGACCTGCAGTCTTATTAACGTCCAGTATCTCGTAGTAATCTTTTTGACTCACCATGTTTTCCTTATCGCTGCGTCCTGAAAAAAATAATACGTCCTCTAAGTCTTATACGACCTATTATTCTTTGTAGACCACGTGTTCAAGAATAAACGCCACCAGCACGCCGATGACAAACCCGTTTCCGACCACGGGGCGAAGGACGGGAGGGAAGGTCCCCAGGATACGCGCAGGCAGCAGACTTACGGCGGTCCCCATAAGCACGGGCAGACCCACAACTATCCCGCTTTCGAGACTAAAGCCCTTCTCCTCCTGACCGATCGTTGCAAACCCTGCCGCTATCTGGAATGTGAGGAGATACGTAAGGACGCAGCCTATGACGACGGGAGGCACACTTTCCACAAGACCCAAAACCGCCGGTGAAAAACCAAGAAGGACCAGCAGCAGGCCCGTAAGCACGAGAGTGAACCTGGAGGCGCAGCCTGTCGACAGTATCACGCCGGGGCTCAAGGAAAAATTGACCGGGCCGATAACGCCAAAGAACCCCGCACACAGATTGGCAAGACCCGTAAGACTGATGCCCCGGTTTACCCTCCGCCGCATGTCAGGAAGCTTCAAAAGGATGGATACGGATTCTATCGAGCCGAGATCGTTTATGGAAAGCCCCAGGAAACAGAAGAGGAAAGAGACTATCACGCCCGGCGCGACAGAAACATGCGTAGTAAAATCATGGAAAAAACCCGACAAAACAGGCAGGCTGCGCGGCGCAGCGCGGAGGCTGGAACAAGGAAAAATGATGACCCAGGCACAAGCGCCGGCGATCATGGCAAAGAAGATTATGGCCGATTTCCACACCGGAGGCAGGTACCGCTGGCTGACAAACATGCACAGTATGAGCAGGAAGGCAAAGGACATGCTCTGGTGCGGCAGGACGGGCCCCGGGGGAATAAGCAAACCCAGGACGGTAGGCATCAGCGTGAACGCGATCAGCAGGAGCACCACGGCCACGACCCGAACCGTGAACAGCCTCTGAAGACGCCCGAAAAGACCGGTGACAGCGGTCAGAAAAAGGAGACTTCCTCCCATCATGATCGAGGCGTAGATTGTTGCGGGATCGAAGCCGGCACTCGCTATCATCCCCACGAGAAGCACGGTCGAAGGGCCGATAATCAACGGGAGGCGATGGCCCCAGAGCACCTGGGTAACAAGGACGATCCCGATGACGAAGGTCAGCTTCTGCAGGTAGGTGATCTGGGCGGATGGGTCCGTAAAGTGGAGGCCGCCGACGACCTTCCCGATGACAATGATCCCGGGGATGGATATGGCAAGCCACTGAAGACCGAAAAGGACGAATTCGCCTAATGGCGGCGTGTCGTCGAGTCTATACCTTATGTCCATCGACCTATTCCCCCGCTATTGTAGCACGGAACCCGCCGTCGGCACAAACCGCGAAAGGCGCGCAGCTTAACCTCACCACCCCTTCCGCCGATAAAAGGAAAAGTAGAAGTCTCGCCGAAAGGAGAAAGGCAATGGTATCGATGGTCATCATCATGTTCCTGATAGGTGTGCTGATATTACTCTTTGCAGGAAGGCTGGCGGAAATCCTCATGGCGAGGGCAAGGCCGCGGGGCCTGGGGAGAACCCCGGTGATAGCAGCGCGCCGGTCGCACGAACCCTATGGCCGGTGAGGCGGCAGGAATTGGCCGGACCTAGCACCAGTCGTCGGTCTGCGGTTGGGGCAGTTGGTACGACTTGAGTGTATCTATGTACCGGTTGAACCCGTCTTCCCCGTCATTTTCCAGCTTCTCTATCTCCGGCAGCACCTTCCTCAGGACGTCCGGGTCATTGACCACGTCCAGGGGATAGCGGTAATATCCGGACCGCTGCAGAAGGATATAGACCTGCTTCTGTCTTTTCGAAAACGCGAGAAAAGTGTCGAGCTCACGCAACATGAACGCCTTTTTCTCGTCGAGAAAGCCGTCAACCTGCATAAGCAGATTCAGGCTGAAGTCATTGGAGGAGAAGTAGCTGTGCATCTCCTCGAGGTTCTCCACGAGCAGCCTGATTTCACCTATTATCTCATCGTCCGCCATAGGCGCGAAGGTTCCCTCGCGGACCATCTTCTGCATAGGCGAGAGGGGGTGCATAGCAAAAGTCCTCACCCTTATGAAGTGTGGACGGACCTGGTTCAACACATGGGCCGTCTCCCGCGCGTGTTCTTCACTCAAAGAGCAGCCGGCAATACCCGGCATAATATATTCCGACAATTCGAGACCCGCATCCATCACGTGTCTGCCTCCCGTAACGATCTCTTCGGGCGTCAATCCCTTCCTGATCAACTGCAGCACGGTCGCCGATCCGCTCTCCATACCGGCGTGAACCCTGGTCAACCCGGCATCTTTCAGGCGGCGCAGCTCATCAACGGTCCGCCGTTTGAGGGTCCTCGCGCGGGCATACGTCGTGATCCTGTCGATCCTCGGAAACTTTTCTCTCAGGTACTCAAGAATGGCGACGAGATCGTCAACAGCCAAAACCAGGCTGTCCGCATCCTGTAGGAAGACCGAGTCGATGCGGGTAAACGCGCCATACTCGACCGCCATGGCGTCGATGTCCCTTTTTACTTCCTCGACCGTCCTTTTCGAGAACTTTGCCCCCTTATAGGCAGGGCAGAAAACGCACTGATTCCAGGGGCAGTTGCGCGTCACCCTCACCAGGAGGCTCGATGCTTCACTGGGCGGTCTTATTACTCCCTGCTCATACATTGCTTCCTCTCCTCACTGAGCGCGGTGCTTTTAATAGGTCTTCTCTGAGTCGCATAGGACCTATAAGACCTATTAAGAACCTCCGTTTGCCGGCGAGGCCGGCTTACGCCGGCCCGGCGAGGCTTCCCATCTGAGCGCCGGTTCTTGCGGCGCTGCCGATAAGATATTTCGAGACTTTGTCGGAGAGCACCTTCTCGATCTGTCTCGCCCTCTCCCTTGAGATATTGAAGTGGTCCCCGATTTCTTGCAACGTCACCGGCTCGTCGGTCATGATCCGGTGCTCGAAGATGTAGAGCTCCCTCTCGTTGAGCCCCTTCCTGAACTCCGCTATCTTTCGGGAGGCTATCTTTTGCTTCTCCCTCTCCTCGACCACCTCTTCGATATTCTGATCGGCCTGCACCATGTCCATCATCGTCTCTCCGCCGTCTTCGTACAAAGGCTGATCGAGGGAGACGTCAGTCATCACGAGCCTCTTTTCCATATCTTTTACATCTTCCTCCGAGACGTCGAGGTTAGCCGCAAGAAGCTGGGGCACGGGCAGGATGCCCTTTGCTTCGAGCCTTTTCTTCTCCTTTTCCAGACCATAGAAAAGCTTCTTCTGGCTCTCCGTTGTGCCCACCTTCACCAAACTCCAGTTATTGCGGATATATTTCAGGATGTAGGCCCTGATCCAGAAGGATGCGTATGTTGAGAACTTAGTGCCCTTGTAGGGGTTATATTTCCTTACCGCCTGCATCAGGCCGATATTTCCCTCTTGAATAAGGTCGCGCACGTTCAGATAGGTGTTGTAGTAGCCAAGGGCTATTTTCACCACAAGCTTCAGATTCGACAGGATGATCTGGCGGGCGGCCTCCTTGTCATTATGTTGGTAAGCTTTTTCGGCAAGTCTCTTCTCCTCGGCCCTCGTGAGCAGCGGATACCGCGATATCTCCGTAAGGTACTGCTTTAAGGGATCGAAGCTGGCGGGGAGAGAGCTCCTTTCCGCCACCATTACTTCTTTTTCTATTTCGTCCACTCGATTGATTCTCCTCTATTAGTTCTTAGTGATGAATTTATCATGTGAGGGCAGCCTATTGCAAGAGGAGCCGGCGGCGATCCCTTCCGCTGTCATTCCCGCGCATAACACCCGGCAAAAACAGGTAAATGGAACTATATTACACTTATCATGCCGGGATAGCCGAAGAAGCGAGCCCCTCAGCGAAGGAGCCGGGTGTCCGCGGAAAGAACAAAGAAATGTGATCCGTCACCGCATACAAAGGAGGTCGGAATATGATCAAGGTTAAGACCTTTATGTCGCCCCTCAAAATTTTTCATACCGTGGAAGAGCTTTCGTCCCTTGATGACCAGGTAAACCGGTTTATCACAGAGGAAGGGGTAAAAAGAATAATCTCTGCAAGCGACGCCTGCACGACGGACAATACAAGGGCGACAATCGGCGTCATAAGAGTTATTACCTACGAGGCCTAAGGGTTCGTCGAACGAGAGAATGCGCTATTGCTCGGGAAAGCAGATATCCGCTCCCTCCGGCACTGCACAATAAGGTGTAGCGGCCTCTGTGTCGGCACCACCCGGCCTCGAAGCCGCGGCTCCTGCGGTTGACCCCTTCATCTTGCATGCTCTCGACATGAGAAATGCCGCCCCTGCTCCCACAGCGCCTCCCAGAAGAAACGTGACAAAGGCTTTCCCCGTATTCATCTGCTTTCCCATAATAACCTCCTTAGTATCTTCTCATCCAGTAATCTAAGACCGGATCAGCGCCATTGCAATCCGCGAGCCGGCTCGTCACACACCTCCATCTTGTTTAAGCCCGGGTACCATCTCTTGCACCATCTCGTGCGAAAAAAGGCTGTTCGCCTCCCTCCCGATTTTCCTGGTAAGCGACCGGGAGAGGTAGCCGAAAAGAGGCGCGGTGATCATTGGTATCCAGCGGCCCATCGCCTTTTCCGCGGCCGTATCGATGATCCGGGTACCTATTTTTCGCGCAATGCCCCTGATGATCCTCGTGTTCACCGACTTTATCACGAGCGCCGAGCCCGCCTTCCTAACAAGGCTCTCGCCGGCGGCCACGCCCAGGGCATTTCCGAGAATAAGGAGAACGATCTCTCTGCTGACCTTCTCCTGTTTCCGGTGGTGCCCGGCTATACGGTGAATAAGGTTAATCTGAAGTCTTGTGAGGGCTGCGATCTCCGGAAGGATAACGGCCATGCCCAACGGTCCGGGAATAAGCCCGAGGGCCGTGCCGATTTTGAACGCCCTTTGGCCGGCCTCGTCAATCATCTCTTCCGGTGTGCCGGTCGGCTCTCCGTCCTGTTTACTGGAAAGGAGGGAATAAATTGTTTTTTCGATCCAGTTCTGTCTCTCCTGCGCCCCGTCATCCATGTCAGGACTCGGTCTCACCTGTCTGTCCGCCCGACCGCGTTCGCCACATCACCCATGATCTCCGCCGACAGACGCGCCATGGCCTCGCTCATCCCGCGAGCGAAGCCTCCGGGTGATTGATCCGAAACGGGCTCCACAGCCCGATATCGCTTCTGGAACACGACCCTTGAGGTGATATCGGGCTTACTCCGGTCGAGGAGCGTGACAGCGAGACCAAGGACCGCCTTCCGTCCGTCCCCTCCCCTCGCTTCCAGAAATTCTTCGACGGCTCCGTCAACCCAGAACCTCACATCATCCGGCTGACGATAGGAAAAGACCGCCTTGAAGAGGCCGGAGGAACGGAAATCCCTGACGAGGTAGTCCGTCACCATGTCTCCGGGTCCGGTCCTCCATCGGTGGTGCTGGTAGACGGCGAGACTGTACGCCTCGGGGCTGTAGACCATCGCGGGGCTGTTGTAAACTTGAGCGACCGAAAATCTGTCAATCTTTATTACCCGGTCGAGGGGCTTGCCTGACGCGGTCGGGGGGGCGTAGTCGAGCGTATAGAGTTCGACCCTCTCGGGGGCGGTGCTCCACGGAAAACAGCCCGCCAGAAGAAAGAGGCATGCGAGCAGCACGACGACGGAAATTGTCCTGAGCCCTGCGGCTGCCATATGCTATTCTCCCCTAAGAGGACGGCTGAAGATGAGCGCCGACGGATCGGCGTTTATCCGGTCGATAAGTGTCTCCAGCGAATCTGCCGCCCGTCTCAGCGTCTCCGCCGTGAGCTCGACCTCCGTGAGGGTCGAATCCACCTTGGTCGACGTCCTCTCCACGAACCGGTTTACGCTGCTCGCGGTATGTGCCATTTTCATACCTTCTATTTCGGTCTTTACCTGGGCTATCACCGCCCTCGCCTCCCTCACGGCATCTCCGGCCTCGGCAACCATCTCATTGACCGAACCCCCGGCCACGAAGTTGTCAATCTTCTCCGATGCATCTGCCAGCTTCCCTGCCGCAACGCCGGCATCCCTCATAATGCCCTTCATTTTGTCACTGTTTACAAGACCGTCGATGGCCTTTGTCGTCTTTAGCACTTGAGTGGAGATACCCGCAAAGTCAATCTCTCTTATACGCTTCAGCACTTCGTTGACGCTGCTTTCTATCTGCTTGATATCCGATGGGGCAGACGGTATAACCGGGTAAAGCGGCAGAAATCCGGCAGGTGTGAAGCTCTGCTCGTCCCGCTTCTTCCGGTCTAGCTCCACGTACACGATACCTGTTATGCCGGCGAGAGTCAGCTTTGCTACCACGCCGTTCACGTTGAAGTCCTTCACCTCGATCTTCATGAGGACCTCGACAAGGCGCTGGTCAGGCGCAACCCCTATCTGCCGCACCGTGCCTATATCGACGCCCCTGAACTTGACGACAGAATCTCTCTGGAGTCCCTGGACGGACTCATCGAAGTACGTGGCATACATAGACCCCTTCTGAAAATACTTCGAGGCGCCAAGCCATATGATGGCTGACACACCTATCATCACGCCGACGGTAACAAAAAGGCCTATCAGAAAATAGAACCTGTTCTGCGCCATTTACGCCCCGTGTCCTCCTGCTTCGTCCTTTTCCTCGATCTCCCTGTTAAAAAAATGCCGCACGTGTGGGTTCGGGGATTTATCCCTCAGTATTATAGGATCTCCTTGCGCAATTATACCCCTTTCGCCCCTGTCCAGCATCACTATTCTTTGGGCCAGGCTGAAAATCGATTCCAGCTCATGGCTCACGATCACCATAGTCGTCCCCATCCCCTGGTTGATCCTCTTCACCAGGAGGTCGAGGCCGGCCGAAGTGATGGGGTCGAGGCCGGCGAAAGGCTCGTCAAGAAAAAGTATGTCCGGATCGAGCGCCATGGCCCTGGCGATGCCGGCCCTCTTTCTCATCCCGCCCGATAACTCGTTCGGGAAATGGTCTTCGTAGCCTTCGAGCCCTACCATGGCGAGCTTCATCCGGACGACTGCCTCGATGAAAGATTCGGGCATGTCGGTAAACTCGAACAAGGGGAGTGCAACATTCTCAGCCAGGGTCATCGAGCTGAGAAGACCGCTCGCTTGGAAAAGCATGCCTATACCTCTCATCACCGCCCTCAGTTCCACCGCTGACGCGGTCGTGATATCGACGCCATTGATCTCCACCCGGCCTGATGAGGGTCTGGAAAGACCCACCATGTGGCGCAATAGCGTTGATTTACCCGAGCCGCTGCCCCCGGCGACGACCAATATCTCACCCCTGAAAACCTCCATGGTCACATCCCGCAGGATCACGTCATCGCCATACCGGACAGACAGGTCTTCAACCTTGATCACCCGGCTGCCGCCCATCCCTTCGTTGATGAGTTGTTCACCACTTGACATAATTAAGGACCAGGGCGAATACGGAATCGGTCACAATGATGAGAAACAACCCGGCAACTACCGCCGAGGTGGTGGCATTCCCCACTGCTTCAGCCCCTCCCTGCACGCTAAAACCCCGCTGGCATCCGATCCCCGTGATGAGAATGGCAAATACCACTGTCTTCACCACCCCGGTCACGACGTCGTGCACGGTAAGCGCCCATGACGTCAGGTCGGCGTAGGTATGGAAGGTCAACCCGAGGCCAAGCATGCCCACGGCCAAGCCCCCTCCAATTGCACACAGGTCGGAAAAGAACGTGAGAAGGGGCACGACCAGGATGGCGGCCAATACCTTGGGGACCCCGAGGAACCTGACGGGGTTGAATCCCATGATCGTAAGGGCGTCCACCTCCTCGTTCACCCTCATAGTGCCTATTTCTGCGGCAATTGCCGACCCTGATCTCCCTGCTACGACGATCGCCGTGATGATGGGTCCCAACTCCCTGACCATCGCGATTGCCACCAGAGAGGCGACGTACATATTCGCCCCGAACTGCTTGAGCTGCAGCGAAGACATAAACGCAATGATAAGGCCCATAAGAAAGCTGATGAGGGCCAGTATCGGCAGACCGTCAACACCGATCTTTTTCACGGAGACGAGAACATCCTTCCATCGTACCGACGCGGGATGCAGGACGGAATAGAGCACTTCCGAGAGCAGTATGCCGCCGAACGTCATGCACCGGCTGAAATCGCCAAAAAACATGATGCTCGTCTCCCCTACCTCTTCAAAAAAACCTCCGGACCTTGCCTTGGGAGCAGGCAGCCCCGGCCCGACCATGCTTTTGTCGAGAAGATCGATTATACCCAGAACCCTGGGCGACATATTGAGGAACTCGAAGGGTACGGACCGGCGGCGCGCTTCCTCCTGCATGCGCAGCAGAAAGAGGCCGCCTGCACTGTCAATCCGCACAAGCCCTGCGAGATCGACCGCCAGGCTTTTCAGCAACGGCTGCTCCAGAAGCGGGTCCACCCGCTCCATGACGTAATGCAGGTTCTCAAGGGATAGACCACCGTACAGAGAAAGGCGCGCTTCCCGCTCCTCTCCGATGCTGATCGACACCCCTCTGCCCTGGCCTTCCTTATGCGTGGAACTTTTCACTCGTCACTCGTCACTCTTCACTCCTGACTCCTGACTCTTGACTGCTCCCAACCGTTCCTTCAGCTCTTCTATCGCAAAAGCAAGTCCTTCAGCGAATCCCTGGAGCGTGCAATGGGTCGCGTAATCCATCCCCTCGTCGAACTCGTCGATCATCTTGCGTGTTCTCTCCAGCTTTTCCTCAAGCGCCTGCCGCAACTCTTCCAGCAGCTCCATATCGCTCTCCTTACGGGTTTCCTCATGAATCCCCTATTAGGATACACATCTCGTCCCGTGTATGCAAACGAAAGCGTTTTGCAAGCGAAAGATACGATGCAGCCTGTAAAGAGAGGCGGTGAGGGTGAAAGAGGTGCCTATTTTTGCAAAAACGATTTCAGAGGTCCAGCTTTCTGAACTCCGATTCGAATTTGTCGCTGAATTTCCTTATCACCCTGCTCTCAAGCTGTCTCACCCGCTCCCTGGAGATTTTGAATTGCTCGCCTATTCCCTGGAGCGTGAGCGGTTCCTCTACCATGACGCGATGTTCGAAGATGAAGAGCTCCTTATCGTTGAGCATCGTCTTGAAGTCCGCTATCCTCTTCGCAAGGATCTCTCTTCTCTCCTTTGCTGCCACCACTTCTTCAATATTGTCATCCGCCTTGATCATATCCATAATGGTTTCTTCTCCTTCTTCGTAGAGGGGATACTCAAGGGAGATGTCGGTGTAGGAGAGGCGTTTTTCCATATCCTCAACCTCTCCTACCTTCACATCGAGGCTCTGTGCGATGAGCTCGGGCGCGGGGAATACGCCTGAGTCTTCGAGTCTCTTCTTTTCCCTTTTCAATCGATAGAAGAGCCTCCTCTGGTTCTGCGTCGTCCCCACCTTCACTATACTCCACGAATCCATGATATATTTCAGTATATATGCCCGGATCCAGAAGGAGGAATAAGTCGAGAACCTCGTGCCCTTGTACGGGTTATACTTCTTGACGGCATGAACCAACCCCACGTTTCCTTCCTGAATGAGATCGAGGATATTCAGATAGGTGTTGTAATATTCGAGCGCGATCTTGACGACGAGTCTCAGATTGGCGGTCACCAGTTTCTGCGATGCCTCGTTGTCTTTGTACCGATGCGCCCTCTCGGCAATTTCCGTCTCTTCTTCTCTCGAAAGGACGGCATGCTTTGATATTTCAGACAGATACGTTTTCAGCGGATCAAACGGCGCCTGTGCGGTCTCTTCTTGTTCCCCAGCCTGTTCCTTGCCTTCATACAGAGATGGATCGTGCAGCAAATTATGCCTCCCATGATGAATTACTCTGCTTTCTGCAGTCTCCCGTGCGCTTTAGGGTCCTTGCCTCCGAGCTGCTTCGCGCCGCCCGGCCTTGCGTCTCTCGTCCACGTGAGCGGAGAGCTTTCCTGCCCATATTTCGCACCATCGCTCTATGATGCCGGCCGACGGCTGAACTCACACAAATCCCATGCTTTCCTTGCCTAAGGATTGTGATTCGATGATTGTCCTCCTACGTAATTAGTCGATTACAAGAATTGTGCCACTGGCTAAAAGCCGCGCACCAAATATAGTCATGCAATGATATTAATGAATTAGCGAAGAAGAGCGCGCAGAAAGGCAGCGTTTCATGTCTTGCGGGATAAGAAAATTCTCTTACGATGAAGATACTTGTCTCATTGATCGAGACATCAATGTGAGGCGCTTATGACCACGCCATGCCCGCCCGCAGGTTTTTTGTCAGGCTCTTGGAAATCTTGCTCTGGAGCTGCCTGATGCTCTCTCTTGAGGTGTGGTAGCGCTCACCGATTTCCCTCAGCGTGACCGGCTCCTCGGCCATAATGCGATGTTCCAGAATGAAGCGCTCCTTTTCATTGAGCAGCTTTTTGAACTCCGCCAGCTTGTTCTGGAGCATATCATTCTTCTCCTTTTCCGCCACGGTCTCCTCTATGTCTTCACCGCTGCCGATCGTATCCATCACATCTTCACCGCCTTCATAGAGCGGGTCTTCGAGCGATACGTCACCGTTATAGAGCCGTTTTTCCATGTCTTCTATGTCTTCCGGGCTTACGTCGAGGTTTTCGGCAAGTATCCGGGCTGAAGGTTCTATGCCCGCTTTTTCAAGCTTTTCCTTTTCTTTGTTCAGACTGTAGAAGAGCTTCCTCTGGCTGTCCTTGGTGCCTATCTTTACGATACTCCACGAATCCATGAGATACTTAAGGATATACGCGCGAATCCAAAAGGAAGCATAGGTGGAGAAGCGGGTTCCTCTCTCGGGGTCGTACTTTTGTACCGCCCGCAGGAGACCTACATTCCCTTCCTGTATGAGGTCGAGGATATTCAGGTGATAGCTGTAATAATCCAGCGCTATCTTGACCACGAGCCTCAGGTTGGCCACCACGAGCGCCTGCTCCGCATCCTTGTCATGCATCTGTATCCGCTCTGCGATCTCTCTTTCCTCTTCCTTCGAAAGCACGGAATGCTTTGAAATCTCATACAAATACATCCTGAAGGGATCGGGAACCTGGGCACTTTCTGCAGCAGTGTTCTCCATCGAGCTGAAATTCATCTTGCAAGCCTCCTTTGGCTGATAATTCGATGTGGAATTTATCCGTTCAGAAGATACTAACAAGAAGTGTGCCAGAGTGGGCCAAGACGCTTTGTCTGTCAATTCTACCCTATTTATAACGCTTTATGAGCTTCCAGGCGGAGGGTATCCATGCTTTTGGAGATCAATTTTTATCCTGTACACTGGACAGCGTCCAAAAAACAGGACCAATACCGCGTTGCATCCAAAGGAACCACCCAGAGGTGCGACCCGGCAAGCGGCGACCCGGCAAAGCACTACGGAGCCGGGTGCCCCGCCTGTCGCCGGTGGCGGCGCAGGGGCTTTCGGGAAAGCTATGAACCGGGAGAGAGGTCGTGCTCTTTGAAAAGCACGTAGAGCCGCGAACGCGACAGCCCGGAAATGCGGCATGCTTCCCTTATCCTGCCATTTGTCTGGAGAATAAGATCCTGGAGGTAGCGGCGCTCCGCTGCCCGCCTGCATTCGGCGAGCGATCCCAGGGGAGCATTTCCCTCTGCCGACGGGGCCGCCTCTTTTCTTACCGATGAACGGGCTACTTTCACCCGCAAGTCGAGGGGCAGATGTTTGGGGAAGAGCGTAGGCTCATGGTAAGCATCGCTGATGGCGCGCTCTATAGCGTTCACCAGCTCCCGCACATTGCCGGGCCACTCGTAGGCCATGAGGGCATCGAAGACTTCGGGAGAAAAACCCTTCGTCCCTATCTGATAGCGCTCACAAACCCTTGCCATGTGGTACATCGCCAGCTCTTTAATATCCTCTTTTCTTGCAGAGAGAGGCGGCAACTCGACAGTGAGCGTTCGCACACGGAAGAGGAGGTCCGACCGAAACGTCCCGTCCTGCACCATCTTCTCCAAGCTCTTGTTGGTCGCCGCTATAAGCCGGAAATTGCTCTCAACCTCGCCTTTTGCTCCTACAGGACGGAAGCTATGCTCCTGGAGCACACGCAGGAATGCCTTTTGCATGGCAAGGGGAAGCTCACCTATTTCATCCAGAAACAACGTGCCGGCGTCGGCCTGCTTGACGAGACCGACCTGCGCCCTGTCCGCCCCGGTAAATGCACCCTTTTCATGTCCGAAGAGCACACTCTCTACCAGTGTTGCGGGAAGGGCCGTGCAGTCGACAACGACGAAATTGCCTTCGCCGCGCACGCTGTTTTCATGAATGGCCCTCGCGAAAACTTCCTTTCCCGTGCCCGTCTCGCCGGTGAGGAGGACATTTACCTCGCTGTGGGCCGCCTGAGCGAGAAGGTCGAGACACGCCTTCATGTTGGGACTCTTCCCTATAACGCCGTTCAGCTTCAGCGCGGTGGGAGGCTTCTGCGCGTTTTTCTCCTCTCTGTACTGCAAGGCCCGCACAAAAGGCAATAACATCTCCTTGGTCGAGGAAGATTTTTGGATATAAGCCCAGGCGCCGTTCTTGATCGCGAGCTCTGCCCCATCGGGGTCACCGCGCCCGGTGATGATGATTACTTCGGGATGCCGCGGCAGCTCGCGGATTCTCGGCAAAAGGTCAAGCCCGTTGCCGTCCGGCATTCTTATATCCAGGAAAATCACGTCGAAGTCCTCCGACGACGCCTTCTCGAAGCCTGCTTTCAGCGTCGTTGCAGAAGAAGCCGAATGCCCTTTGTCCTCAACCATAAAGGAGAGCATCTCACAAATCAGCTCGTCATCGTCAACAATTAAGACCCGTGCCATGAGTGCGCTTCACCTCCGCCTATCGTCCGGCACTACTATTGTAACTGATTTTTATATGAGTTGGAAGGGGGATGAGCGGCATGTCACGTAGAAGAGGTTTGGGGATAGCGGCTTCAGAGGTGTGCCCCGGCCGCTAGGTGGGCTTCATTCTTTGTTCGTGGTTCGCTTGCCACCCATCCTCGACTGATTCTTGCAGCCTAATTCAATGCCCAAATTGCAGCTTATCTCGTAATCAAGCAGGGCCTCGGCGGTCTGACCGAGCTGTTCATGGGCGAAGCCTTTGTTGTTAAAAGCCAACCCGCAATCGGGATTTATCCTTATGGCGGTGTTGCAATCATCAATAGCCTGCAGCAACAACCCTTTGTTTGCGTAGGCGCCTCCTCTGTTCGCGTAAGCGATATCGCTCTTGGGGTCAAGTTTTATGGCCTTCGAAGTAATATCGATCACTTTGTCCATCTGGCCGTTATTGAAGCAGGCAATGCTTTCCTCAAGAAGCGTTTTCACCATCTTGGGGATTTCCGCGGGTGAGAACCCCACGAGGCGCGTGAAATTCTGGCAGGCTATTTCGACATGGGCGCGGCAGGCATCCTCGTAATCGGTCCTGGCTTTCTCTTTCGCGCCCCGTCTCTCGAGCACTACCCCACGATTATTATAATAGCTCATATTTTTCGGACTCAGCTCTATCGCCCGGTCCGCGTCGATGAGGGCCTGATCGGTGAACCCTTTTTCGCAATAGGCGAGGGCCCGGTAGCTGTATGCCAGATCGTTGTGAGGGCCTATCTCGATTGCTTTGTCGCAATCCGCGGCCGCGTCGTCATACAGAGTCCTTTTATAGTAAGCAAAACACCTGTCGGCATAGGGACCGGAGAGTCCGGGGTCCAGGGTGATGGCGGCGGATGCGGCCCTGATCGCCTCGGCCCAATTCCCTTTCGCGATGTTGTCGCGCGATTTCATTGCCCACCCGGTCGCCTCCCGTGTGTCCGTGATGACAACGGCGCCTTTTTGCTGTGCCCCAGATCCCGTTTCCGGAGATTGCTGCTCCCTGTTTTCCGATTTTTCCGGTTTTTCGGGCTTCTCCGATACCTCTATCAGGACAACGGCGTCCCGGTATGCGGCAAAGATCTTGTCGCCCGTCAGGTCCGGCAGTTCCGCATCGTCCGCCAACTCTTCTTCCACGAAATCCGCGAGCATACTCACCAGCAACGACGACTTGATGGCGAAATCACTCATCCCCCGGCAGAGCCGGGGGTTTGAAAATATGTGAACCGCTCAAAGCGGTTAAACACCGTGAGCTACCTAAAGGTAGCCCTACTCGTCGAACATCTTGAGCTGATCGAGCTTCTTATCCTCGTCTTCCTGCTTTCTGATGTAGTCGCGGACCGTTTCTTCATCCAATCCTGCCGTTGTCACATAGTAGCCCCTGGCCCAAAAATTCTGGCCGATGAAGTTTTTTCTCCTTCCGCACGTACGGGCGATCCATATGGCGCTCTTCCCCTTGATGTAGCCTATAACTTGGGCGACGGCATACTTGGGCGGTATTGATATGAGCATGTGTACGTGATCCTCTACGAGACGCCCTTCCAATACTTCGCTTTCCTTCTGATTCGCCAGCTCCTTGAGCACCGGCGCTAACTGTTTCCTGAGCTGCCCGTAGAGTGCCCTCTTCCTGTACTTCGGTATCCACACCACATGGAACTTGCAATCCCACCTGGTGTGATTTAAACTCTGAAAGTTATTCACTAAGGCCTCCTCCTTGTGTAACTTCGAGCGGTTCACATTGGAGGAGGTTTTCTTTTATATTCCCGAAAATGTCAAACTTTTGGAGTCCCCCGGCAGAGCCGGGGGTATACCCAGAGGATAATTAGCTCCTTGCGGCACGTCAATGCTTTGGGGCCCGGACCTATAGGGAAGCAGGTGGGAATTGGCTACCCCGACGACCCTGCCTTTAGCATCGAGCAGGGGACCGCCGCTGTTGCCCGGGTTGACCTGCGCGGTAAACCTGAATTGTCCGTTATCTTCGTTAAACCCCACGATGGCCGCAATTACGCCTTTTGTAATGCTCAACCGATTGCCGAGCTGGCCGCGAAGAGGATAACCCATCAGATAGACTTCCTGGCCGGGTTTCACCCCGTCCGAGTGAGTGATCTTGAACCGCGCCTTCACTTCCGGGGGCTTGTCGAAGCCGATCACGGCAAGGTCGTTGTGCATATCGAGGCGGAGCACCTTACCTTTGGCCGTCCGCCCGTCCCTGAAGGTCATCTTGATCTGTTTTGCCCCGGCCGCAACGTGGTGGTTCGTCACCACGACCGGCGCTTTGCCGACGAGAAAACCCGTCCCCGACCATGACCATTCTTCTGAGAACGAGACAGACACCGAAAAACAAAAAAAGAGAAGCGCGAAAAGAAAAGCGCGACGGATCGCATATACGTCAAGCTTCGACATCAACATCTCCGGCTTTGTGGCTTTTCACTCATAGTACCTCAAAGAAAGAGAATTGAAAACAAAATATTTAGCGCAGGTCTTCGGCCACCCTCTCTTTCCACCGCCCTATGGCGGTGAGCGCCCTCTCCGCCACCATCTCCTTCTTCCGCTTGTGATACCCCTCAAGGAGCCCGAAGTTCACGTTCATCGGCTGAAAATCCTTCCTCTCCGTCCCTATATACCGGTAGAGCGCCCCGATGCAGGTGGTCGGCTCAGGCGCCTCAAACGCTTTGCCCCGCTCGCGGTAAAGGGCCGCGACCCCTGCGAGCAACCCCATGGCCGTCGATTCCATATACCCTTCCACGCCCGTAATCTGCCCCGCAAAGAAGATCCTCCCGTCCGTCCTGAGCTGAAGGCCGGCCAAGACCGAAGGCGAATTGATGAAGGTATTCCTATGGATGCTGCCATATCTGAAAAACCTCGCCTCCCTAAGGGCCGGGATAAGGCGGAATACCCTTTCCTGACCGGGGTAGGTGAGCTTCGTCTGGAAGCCGACCATATTGTACATGTTCCCCGAGGCATCCTCCCGCCGGAGCTGCAGAACCGCATAGGGCTCGCTGCCCGTCCTTTCGTCGCGCAGGCCCACGGGCTTCATGGGACCGAAAAGGAGCGTATGCTTCCCCCTTTCCGCCATCACCTCTACGGGCAGGCATCCCTCAAAGTAAGGCGTCTCCTCGAACTCCTTCAGATCGACCCGCTCGGCCAACCGGAGCGCCTCGTAGAACACCTCGTACTCTTCCCTCGTGAGGGGACAATTGAGGTAGTCCTCAACGCCGGGGGCGTAGCGGGTACCGAAAAAGGCGCGAGACATGTCGATACTGTCACCATCCAGGATAGGTGATATCGCGTCGAAAAAATGGAGGTTCGTCATGCCTGTCATCACCCTTATCCGCCCGGAAAGGACAGGCGCGGTGAGAGGACCGGTCGCGACGATCACGATGCCTTCCCGGGGCAGGTCCGTCTCCTCTTCCCTCACCACCCTGATCCGGGGATGACTCAGTATGGTGGAGGTGACCCTTTCCGCAAACCGGCTCCTGTCGACGACAAGGGCTTTACCGCCCGGTATGGCGCACTCATCGGCCGCCTTTACAATAAGGGCATCGAGGAGGCGAAGCTCTGCCTTCAGAAGACCGTGCGCGTTCGTCAGATCCTTCGACTTCAGGGAATTGCTGCAGACAAGCTCGGAGAGGTAGTCGGTCTTGTGGGCCGGTGTCCGGGAGACCGGCCGCATCTCGTAGAGCACGGCGTGTCCGCCCATCCGGGCGATCTGATAGGCGGCCTCACTCCCGGCCAGGCCGCCCCCGATTATCCTGATTTCCACCCGCAATCCTTCCGCAGGCAGCTCGACTTCCCCTTGTAGCCGAAAAGGACGGGCGCCGCGCACACAGGGCATTCACCCTCCTTCGGCTGGAGGCTTGTGGCAAAGGCACAGTCCGGATAACGGGTGCATCCGTAGAATTTCTTTTTTTTCTTGGAGGTCCGCTCCACCAATTCACCCTGGCAGCCCTCCTGAGGGCAGTGGAGGCCCGTGGTGAAGGGCTTTGTATACTTGCAGTCGGGATAGTTGCCGCACGCGATGAAACGGCCAAAACGGCCGCTCTTCTCCACCAGGGTTCCGCCGCATTGGGGGCACGTGCCGTACGTCGCCTCCTCGACGATAGAGATGTTTCCGTCTCTATCGACGGTGACGTTCTTCTTGTTCTTGCAGGCAGGGCGACCGCTGCAGACCAGGTATTCCCCGTTCTTGCCCCAGCGGAGGATCATGTTCTTGCCGCACTTGTCGCATATGATGGAAGTCTCCTTCTCTTCCTGCTTCAGGTTCTTCATCTTTGTCTTGGCGGAGCCCATCTCCTCCTGCAGGACCCCGTAAAACTCGCTCAGGGACACGACCCAGTTATTCTCCTCCTCCTCGATGCGGTCGAGGCCCTCTTCCATCCGCGCGGTAAAATCGACGTCGATCACCTTGGGGAAAAATTCCGCGAGGAGCCGGTGGACCGTCCTTCCGAGCGGCAGCGGCGCAAGACTCCCTTTTTCCTTATGGACGTAGCCCCTCTCCTGGACAGTGCTCACGATAGCGGCATAGGTGGAAGGGCGTCCGATCCCCTTTGCCTCAAGGGTCTTTATGAGAGATGCTTCGGAGTAGCGCGGAGGCGGGCTTGTAAAATGCTGGCTCGCGTCAAGGTGCGCGAGGTCCAGGGCGTCCCCCTTTTTCATATCCGGCAGGTAGGCCCTCTCGTCTTCGCTCTTGTCCACCTCAAAAACCTTTGTAAAGCCGTCAAACACCACCTTGGAGCCGCGGGCGACAAAGGTGCAGCCCTTCGCGGTGATCTCCACAACCCTGACATGCAGCCTCTGCCGCGCCATCTGGGATGCCACGAACCGCCGCCATATCAGCTCGTAAAGAGCAAACAAGTCCTTATCAAGATGGGCTTTTAGTTTCTCGGGCGTAAGCTTCACGTTTGTCGGCCTGATCCCCTCATGGGCGTCCTGGGCGGTCTTGCTGTTGCTGAAAACATTTGGCTTTCCCGGCAGATAAGCCGCCCCGAATGCTGCGCCGATGAGCTTTCTCGCCTCCGTCAGCGCCTCATTAGAGATGCGCACGGAATCGGTTCTCATGTAAGTAATGAGACCGGTCGTGGTATTCTTGCCGATCTCCACACCCTCGAAGAGTTTTTGGGCCACGACCATGGTTTTTTTGGGCGAGAACTTCAATCTGCCCGAGGCATCCTGTTGGAGGGTGCTCGTTTTGAAGGGCGGATAGGGGCTCGCAAACCGCTCCTTCTCCTCAACCCCGGCGACGATGAACGGCTTGCCCGAAAGGGAAGACCTGATCTTTTCCGCCTCCTCTTTTGTCCGTATGCGCGCCTTTGCACCGTTGACCTTTTCGAGCTTAGCCCTTATCTTTTCCCCGCTCGAAAGTGTGAGCTCGGCCTCAATATTCCAGTACTCTTCCTTGACAAAGGCCTCTATTTCATCTTCCCTCTCACAGACAAGCTTAAGGGCGACAGACTGTACCCTCCCGGCCGAGAGCCCGTACTTTACCCTTTCCCACAACAGCGGGCTTATCTCGTAGCCGACAAGCCGGTCGAGTATGCGCCTCGCTTTCTGCGCGTCATACTTCGACTCATCAAGACTCGAGGGCGACGCCATTGCCGCCAGCACCGCCTTCTTGGTAATCTCGTTGAACAAAACTCTTTTTACGGGGGTGTCGCGACCGATCACCTCGGCCACGTGGAACGCGATGGCCTCACCTTCCCTGTCAGGGTCCGATCCTATGTAGACGTTGTCCGCCTCCTTGCTCGCCTTCCTGATCTCGGCGACGATCTTCGCTTTGCCTTTCACGACTGTAAATTGCGGCGTGAAGCCATGATCCACGTCAACACCCATCTTGCTCTTGGGCAGGTCCTTTATGTGGCCGTAGGTAGCCCTGATTATATAATCTTTCCCCAAAAACTTGGAGAGAGTCTTCATTTTCGTCGGCGACTCAACAACAAGCAACGATTTCGTCATTACACCTTCCTCAAATAGAATCCTCCGGGTATAGGCCTCACTATATCCTTCATTTCGAGCCTGGTGAGAACCGCCATTACCTTCCGCGCTTCAAACCCGCTCTTCTGGATCAGCTCATCCACATGCAGCCTGCCTGCGCCCAACAGTGTGTAAATATAATCCTCATCGCCATTCATATCAATAGCCGATTTCGTCCGGAGCTCTATATGGGGGAAACAACAGGTCAGGATATCGTTGATATCCTCTACCAGAAGCGCCCCCTGTTTGATGAGGCTGTTCGTGCCTTTATAGGCCTCATCAAAGACCCTGCCGGGTATGGCCATTACCTCCCGCCCGTAATCGAGGGCGAGCCGAGCCGTGATGAGAGAGCCGCTCTTTTTCGATGCCTCCACCACGAGCACACCGGCAGATAAGCCGGCTATGATCCTGTTCCGCGCGGGAAAATGGCCCAACCACGGCTTTTCTCCGGGTCCGTATTCGGTGAGCAGCGCCCCAACTTGGCCGATGCTCTGAAAAAGCATCCAATTCTCCGCAGGGTAACACCGGTCGATGCCGCATCCCAGCACGCCCACCGTCCCGCCCTTCCCGCGGAGCGCTCCTTTATGGGCTGCCGCGTCTATCCCCCTGGCGAGACCGCTGACGACTGTGATCCCTGCCGAGGACAATGCATCGGCAATACGCTCGGCGAGAAGCATCCCCTCAAAGCTTGCTTTCCTCGCCCCCACCACAGCGAAGGTCTCATGGGGAAGCGGGAGGGGACCCTTCTTGTACAGCACGATAGGCGCATCGGGTATATCCAACAGGCGCGGCGGGTAAGCGCCGTCCTTTATGGTGAGGACGGTAGCGCCCATCCGGGAAAGCAAGGCCAGGTCTTTGTCAATCGTCTCAAACTCCCGAAAAGAGCTTATAGCCTTGTCATCGGCGGCATTTTCAGCCTTTTCCCTCCCCTCGAAAAGGGATGCAACGCTCTCACGGCCCTCGACCAGCCTTTTCTTGCGCACATTATCGATTTTGCTGACCCGTGAAAGCGCCAGAAGGGCCGTCAGTTCTTCCATGGCGAGTGAACGGGAGAGCAGCTTTGGGCTTAAGGATCCCTACGATCACCCTGCTCTTTCCCGCTGTCCCCTTTTTCGTCGTGTTTGAAACGCTTTATATAGAAGAGACCCGTCCGGTAGAACTCCCTTGCCATAAGGGTCCTGGAAAGATCATCGCTCCACCATTTGTCCGCCTTGAAATATGACACGCTCACCGGTTCGACCAGAACGAGCATTGGATCGTCCCCTTTTGCAGAGCCGTAGAGCAGTTGGTATCTCTTCGACGCATAGCCGGGCACGACGAGGACGATCTTTTTGATCCCCTGTTTCAAAAGCGCCGCTCGGGCAGCCTGTGCCTTTGCCGCGTCATCCCCTTCGACCGCAACTGCATGCACCGCACCCTCTTTTATGCCCCTCTCCTTGGCCATCCTCCCCACAATATCCTTCATGCTGAAACCGAACAGACGGTCGTCTTCCACCCATATGGCTTTGCCGTTGCCCGCCCAGTATTCCCTGAAGGCATCGATGTACACTTCGCCGTTCTTGTCTTCCGGGATGCGCGGGACGAAAATGGCGTCACAGGGGACCACCTTGTCCTCATGGCGGAAACGGCCCGCCATGATCCTCAGTGAAAACGGGTGGGCCAGGACACCAGCGAGAATCATGCAGGCAATGAGCACAAAGATCAGACACCCGCAGCCCGCCCTTCCCTTTCCAGCCTTACCCATTATTCCTCCTTTATCACCGTCGTGTCCGCAATGACATCGTGAAGCGCCGGACCTCCGGTCAGCAACGCCATCCAAAAGCCCAGAAACAAGGGAAGAGCCGATAACCAGTACGCGAAAGCCCTTACCAGAGACGTCATCACACCGAGAGGCGCGTTATCTCCCCTCCGTACAACCCTGAGCCTGAAGATATGTTTTCCAAAAGTATTCTCACCGCACGCAGTAAGATACGTAAAATAGAACAGAAAGAGAAAAATTTCAAAGAAAAAGAAGATAGAGACGAAGATCTTCAGGGTCGAAAGCAGATCTGAAGAAAAGGCAATGCCCTCGCCAACACCCATCACGGCGCCGATCAGCCCCGATATGAGGAGGAGCACGGAGACACACAGGAGAAAGGAGAGATCGACGAGGATTGCCAGAAATCTTACGAACAGGGGCGCCCTTTTCATCGCATATTGAATTCGTAAAAGATTACAGACAGGATGACGAGAGGCGTTGTCTCGGTCCTCAGTATGTTTTCACCGAGCGTGCAAGAGACGAAGCCATTATCCGTAAACCATTTGACCTCGTCTTCCTCTATCCCGCCCTCCGGTCCAATGGCAACGCAGACCGCTCCGTTCTTCTGTGTGACAAGCACATCCTTCATGGTCGTGCTTTTCTCGCGCTCATACAAAAGCCACCGGTTCTCGAGGTGATCGATATAGGGAAGCACACCGCGCAGCGGGGTCGGCGGGCCCATCTCGGGGACCGAGAACCTGCCTGACTGCCGGGATGCCTCGATCATGATCCGCTTCCATCGCTCGCACTTCTCCGCTTCCCCGTTGCTGAACCTGACGACGGTCCTCCTGAAAATGGTGGGCAGGATTCGATCGACGCCCAGCTCCGTGGCTTTCTCCACGAGCCAATCCATCCTCGGGCCCTTTATGGGGCTGACGATGAGGGTAACTTTCGTCTTCTTTTCCTCGGGATGGGGTACCGCATCCATGATGTGCAGGTACACTTCCTTGCCTTTGATCGCATGGATCATACAACGATACAGGTACCCTTTGCCGTCCATCACGTCGATGCGGTCGTTCACCACTTTTCTCAGCACCTGAAGAATATATTTGCAGCTCGGTCCCGTAACGAGGACCATCCCATTCTTCATTTTCAGCTTGTCAACAAAAATCCTTCTCACTTCCATAACTCACCTTTCCGGGATTTTATAAAAACGTGATTCATAGAGTCTGTGGAATTGACTCCATTTCTCATCTTCCATGCCGGCCTCCATATGCTCCTTCACACCCATGGCTTTTGCGTCCAGGTTGTCGATATAGTGTACCACCAGTGCCTCAGTGCACATGGGCTTCTTCGGCGAGCCCCATCCCGCCTCACCATGGTGGCTCAAAATGATGTGTTTCAGCACGTCGGCCAGAAAGGCGGGAAAGCCTTCTATTGCCGCTACGAGCCTGTCCAGTATCATGATCCCCAGCGTGATATGTCCGAGAAGTCTCCCCTGATCTGAATAACCGAACCCGCCCGCCTTGAAGGTGATCTCTTCGATCTTGCCGATATCGTGGAGGAGGCTGCCCGCCGTGACGATATCCTGGTCCGCCCCGGTAAAGGCAGCCGCATGCCTTCCCATCTCGGCCACCGCTACGGAATGCTCTAGGAGACCGCCGATGGAAACGTGGTGCACCCCTACGGACGCGGGTAAGAGAAAGAACCGGTCGAGCACCTCTTCCCTCTTTTTCATCTCATCAAAAAGACGCGCAAGATGAACGTCGCCTATCCCGCCTGTTATCCTGAAAAAAGCCTCTTTCAATCGCTCGGTCCCCGAGCCCGTCTCGGGATAAAACTCGCTGATCTCTTTGACCGACAGCACCCGCGTCTCTTTGCGGATATCGGTTACGTTCAGTTGCAGTTGTTCCTGATAGCTCCTCGCCTTCGATTCGACATACACGATGTCGTTCCGGTCGAAGCCGGCTGACAGCTCGTCAACCCTGTCCCAGATCCTCGCCTCTATCGACCCGGTCTTATCCCTTAATCTGACACTCGCGTATTTCGTATTGTTCCTGCTGGAATAGATGCCTTTCTTCACCACGAGAAAGAAATCCTTCACTTCGGCATCCTTCGTTATGTCGCTGACAAAGAGCCGCTTCACGGCTGACACCTCCAACGGAAGCATTCCCGGCCTTTCATGACGATCCTCCTTATTCGTTATTCGGCCTCCAGGACATCAGAAACAAAGATTATACGCTATACTTCCTGATCTCCCCGGACTTTTCTCGCTTTCTCCAGGAATTCCCTCAGCTTCGTTTCGTATCCCCTGCTTTTCGGTTCATAATACCTTCTACTTTTCAAGGCTTCAGGGAGATACGCCTGGCCGACAAGGGCGCCATCATAATCGTGGGGGTAAAGATAATTATGGCCATAGCCGAGATCTTTCATAAGCCCGGTAGGGGCATTGCGGATATGCAGGGGGACTGAGTATTCCGGGAGGTTCCGCACGTCGGCGACCGCGTCGTTGTAGGCAGTATAGACGGCGTTGCTCTTTTCGGCGCAGGAGAGATAGACGCAGACCTGGGCCAGGGCCAGGTAGCCTTCCGGGGCACCGAGAAAGTGGAACGCCTGCATGCCGGCAATGGCTACCGACAGGGCCCCGGGGTCCGCGTTCCCCACGTCCTCGGACGCAAAACGGGCCATACGCCTCGCAATATAGAGCGGGTCTTCACCCGCCTCTATCATTCTCGCGAGCCAGTAGAGGGCCGCATCGGGATCGGAGCCCCTCATGCTCTTATGGAAAGCGCTTATCAGGTCGTAATGCATCTCCCCTTTCTTGTCATAGACGAGCACCCTTTTCTGATAGGCCTCCTGCACCGTCTCGTGATCGACTACCGGCTTCAACGCGTTTTGCCTGGCCGCCATTGCGTGGGAGATCTCCAAAAGGTTGAGCGCCTTGCGCGCGTCGCCCGTGACGAGGGAAGCGATCTCCCGGAGGCTGTTCCCTTCCACCCGGGTAGGGGGCGCATTAAGCTCGCTATCCTGCTGCAACGCCCGCTCCAGTATAAGGACGATCTCCTCCTCGGACAGGGGAGAGAGGGTGAGGACTTTCATTCTGGAAAGGAGGGGCGCGACGATCTCGAAGGAAGGGTTCTCGGTTGTCGCCCCGATGAGAATAATATCCCCGCCTTCCACGTGAGGGAGGAAAGTATCCTGCTGGAGCTTGTTAAACCGGTGGAATTCATCGATGAAAAGGATCGTCTTCCGGAATTTCGACTTCTGGATGATCTCTTTCACCTCTTTTATCCCGATATTGACCGCGCTCAGGGAGACGAAAGGGAGGTCGAGGTACTTCCCCATGAGCCATCCCAGGCTCGTCTTCCCCACGCCCGAGGGGCCCCAGAAGATCATGGAAGGTATCTCTTTCTTATCAAGGAGAATCCTCAGAAACTTGCCTTCACCCAGAAGGTGCTCCTGACCCACGAACTCTTCGAGCTTTGTGGGGCGCATCCTGTCCGCAAGGGGCTTCCGTGCCTTTTTGCCCAGGGTCTCGGTCTTGAATAATTCCATAGTGCTATAACTATATCAGCTTGTTTGTCTACGTTCAACATGGGAGCACCTATGCCAGCAATTCCCGGTCGGCCCTCTTCCCCCGGCAGTTTCTTCCCAATCCCGGTTATCCTCTACGCGTTTGCCTGATCGATGGAACTCACATAGTGCCTATCTCCGTTATTTTGATGAGTAGATTGGAAGAAAGGGGCTTATCAAGAGACGCTGACACCTCACAGGGGCGCACCTCTTCCGTTATTCGGCTGCCACGAGCTTAAAAAAGGAGCTGTCTTGTGAGCGTTACGTATAGCCATAGTCTTCGGCAATGGAGCGCAGGAGGGTCTCCCAGCTTGGATAAGTGAGAGCATGACAGTAAACGCGAAAGTGATCCCAGAGATTTTTCTTGCTTCCCAGCTTCTTTCGAAGCCACCGGTACAGGCTGTCGGTAAGTTCGAAGATCTGGTGCATGAAGAAGGCGAGCATGTTCAGGATGAAGAAGTTGAAGGAGAGGTTCTTCTTCCCGTGGCCGTAGTTGTGCTCTATGTGGTAGCCGTGGTTCTTTACCGTATTGAAGACCTCGTTCTCTATCATCCAGCGGGACCTTCCTATCCTGACCAGCTCCTCCACATTCTCGTCGTCGACGCAGAAATCGGTCACCCAGCTATTGTGATAGGCGATCCTGTTCCCATCCTTTATCCAGTATTCGAAGTAGTTGACCATCACGGCTGTTGTCGTTGAGTGGAACGTTATTTACCCACTCGTAGATATGGGTGCGCCCCTTGCGGTCTTTCGCCTCCATATGGACTACTTCTTTCAAAAGTCTTTGTTCGTTCACCCACTCCATGAGCGTTTTGTGGTCGTCGGGCTTTGCCACAAACACATAGCGCATGCCGAGGGACAGGATCGCCTCGATGGTCGGCTGCTTGCTGTAGAGGCTGTCGGCGATAATGATGAGTGGGAGCCTGGGATGAGACTGCCTGATCTTTTCGAGGAGCCTCTTCCCCGCATTGGTCTCGCAGTCCTGCTTTTCCTTGCCGTCCGCGTTCTTTACCTCTTCAGGGGCAAGAGGGATGACTTGCGATTTCTTGGGATGGACGATGGCGGCCTGGACAATCTGATGGCTGTAGCGGACCGCCGTCCCCCGTTTCTTCTTTATCTCCTGCGTGAGGCATCTGGGGCAGTGAACCTTTTCGGACCCGAAGTATTCCGAGCCGTCCACGACGCAGAGGTAGTAGCTGTCGAACACCCGGTATTCTTCGAGATATTTTCCCCTCTGGAGGAGACGGAAGAACTCGCCAAAGACGGGTTTGAGATCCTCCGGATCGATCTCATCCATGACATCCCTCATCTGCGTATCGCTGGGGATCGATTCGAAAGCGAACATTGCCTTCAGGTTGTTCTCAAGCTTCAAACACTGAAAATGTTCCTCAAACTGAAGGAGCGAAGGATCCTGGAAGTACATCATGGCGAGGCCACCCATGAAGACGTCGTGCATCCTGTAGTCAGCCTCGTCCCGATGGTCGGGAATGCGGTTGAACCCCTTCGAAACGACCTTGCGCAGTCCCATAAAACCTAGATGTTTCTTGATGTACATTGGCAATGCACACCATATCATAAAGGAGCAAAAAAGTCTAGACTTCACAAGCTTCACAATCGACTTTTTTCTCCCCTTTTCCGCCCTCAAACACAACATTGCGAAAAACCTTTTCGGGAATACCCAGGATGGGGCATAAAACGGAGGGATATTTTATGAGCGGGAATTGCTGCACCTATGCGGGCAGCCGGGTTAATTTCGTGCTATTTCTTCAGTGACGTCGATAACCTAAACCCCAAGGGTCACGATGTATCGCACGATAATGTGCCTGTCAAGTCTCCCGCCCGATAAACACTTTTCAAATGCACTTGCCCTGGCCGTTATGTCCCCATGCTTGCCCGCGGCAGGAAAAACTGTTAGAATTCTTGCCGGGATAAGGAGACGGCCGGGATGGAACTCGTGAAGGCGCATCCGAAAGAACTGCTATTGACACCCATGGAAGAAGAGATTTTCAGGCTGGCCACGCCTTATCTTCAGGTGAGGGACAACGAACGACACACGTGGGACGCCCTCGGATTCGCGCTCTCTCTCCTGGAGAGGTACGAGGGCGAGAGGGAGGTGGTCGGCCTTGCGACGATCCTGCACGATGTCGGGTGGATCACCCTGTCGAAGGAACAACTGTTCAGGGCCTGGGGCCCTTCCCCCGACATGGCCATGTTGAGATTACATGAGGAGGCAGGCGTGGAGACCGCCACGCGCATCCTCGGTGAGGTCGACTGTGACCGGGCGGTCGCAAAGAAGGTCATCGCGATCGTAGACGGCCATGATACCAGGACCTCGGCCCTTTCCCTCGATGACAAAGTCGTCAAGGACGCGGATAAGCTCACGCGCTACGGCGCCGGCTTCTGGACCATAGCGCGTCTGCTCTCGATAGCCCCGGACAACCTCGCGGGTCAGCTAGAGCGGGTGATCGACCAGTGGTTCTTTCTCGATTTCTCTCGCTGGATGGCGCGGGAGGAACTCGCCCTGAGACGCCTCGAAGTCCGGCCCCTGTAAGCCGCACTACACCTTCTGCAAACATGCATGAGAGAGGAGGATCAACCCTGGCCGGCCAGTGCCTTATCCGTCCATTCGAGTGCTTCTCTGTACATCGGAGGGATCACGCTCATATCCATATCAAGTTTACGGGCCGACGCCTCGCATTGCCCCCAGTCCGCCCGCTCATAGGCGCACACGGCCGAAAAAAGGTCACCATACGCATTGCCGCCTGTCGTTAAGGCGATCTTCATCTCCTGAGACAGGTTCATGGTCGCAATGACTTCTTCAAGGGGCCTGCCTATGAGCACGTCGAGCAACGAGAACATGCCCATCAGGAATAACTCCATGGTGTTGGCTGAGAGATACGTCTTTTCGCCCAGCAACTCGCACAGTTTGGCCCTGATCAGGGATGTCGCAAGGACCTCCGGGGGTTTGTCGCCGCCTATGAAAGTCAGCGTCACAAGGGAGGCCCATTTTCTCACCTCCCGTTCGCCCAGGAACATAAGGGCCTGCTGGATAGTTGTGATGCGAGTCCGGAGGCTAAAGAAGGCCGAATTAATGTAATTCAGGAGGGAATAGCTGAAGTACGTATCCTGCATGATCGTCTTCTGGAGTGCCGTAAAGTTGAGCTCGGGCTTGCTGATCTCACCGAGCAACCGTAAATAGTTCATCTTGTTCGTGGGGATGCTCCTCGCGGACAGGATTACCGGCTTGCTGAAAAAATAGCCTTGGAAATAGGCGTAACCCGCTTCGCGGGCCTCATTGAATTCCTCGGGCGTTTCCACCTTTTCGGCCAACAGCGGGATCTTTCTACCGCTCTGCTGTCTGGCGAAATCCTGTCGCTCGTCGGCGGTCGTTGCCCGAAAGTCGAATTTTATAAAGTCGGCAAAATCGATAAGGGCCGCGTTCTTTGAGTGCCCATCGAAGTCGTCCAGCGCGATGAGATAGCCCGCCCGTTTCAGGTCCTTGCAAACCTCCGTGATAACGTCGTCCACCTCCACGTCCTCGAGCACTTCGATAATGGTAGATTCCGGCCTCAGGGCAAAGGGCATCCTCTTAAGCAGCGCGTCGCGGCCGAAGTTGATAAAAACTCTTTTCGCTCCCGTCAGTTGGGCGCCGAGAGTGAAAAACGCATGGTGGATCACGCTCAACGTAGCATTTGTGGCATCAGCCACTTGAGAGGAGTTGGTGAAGGATCTGCGATAAAGCAACTCGTAAGCATACACCGTTTGCCGCTGGTCAAATATAGGTTGCCGCGCCACAAAAATCTCGCCATTATCTTCGTGGGCCATAACCGCCTCCCTATCTGTTGTCGCGGTTTCTTTCTAATTCTTAAATCGCCGGTATACCGCCGGTACAGCGCTTCCTCCTCATCCTTCCCCGAGACACAACGGGCATAGGGTGATGTCGATCCCGGTAATCCTCATGAGCGATTCCTGCCAGGTCTCCGCATGGCGTGGGCGCAGGTCCCGCCGCGCCGAGAAGTTCGCGGCAGATCCTGGGGCACGCCGTGCGGTTCTAAGTTGCTCAAAAAGCCGAGGTGACGTATCTTGACGAAGCCGGCGGGGATAAAGGAAAATCGCTGACCCTAATGGCTCTGATTCCCCCGGAAGCTATCGCTGCTTATAACGGACTCCTTTGAAGCTCTTGCAGATTATATCGCCGAGTATGTCCATCTGCGAGTCACCCGTAACGTGGAACCACTCCGAAAGGTTCTGATTCTTAACCGTCCGGACGGAACCGTCGGGACCGGGTACCTCCCACTCAAGCCTGCGGTACGTCACTTCCTTGCAGTTCATCTCGATAACCATGGTCAGTTCTCTTGGACCGCGGCCTTCCACCACCGTTGACACCTTTACATTGGCCTGTGCAATATAATCGGAAGAATTGTAGGACAGGTTATCCTCATCATAATAGAACTTGTTGCCCGCCGAATTCGTATAGAATTCTCGCCACCGTCCGTCCTGTGACGCAACGGGCGAAATCAAGAAAACACCGATTAACATAACGGAAAGTATGATAACCCTTTTCACCTTCAGCCTCCCCGATGAATTATAGCTGCCTCACCAAACTACTTTTTGTACCAGATTTTTAGGAGAATTGCACGGGCAAAATGCAGGTCAGTTAGAATCTATGCGCGCTTCCGCCCTTAGTTTCTTGACTTCTCAAGGAATTAAGGGTAAAAAAGCATATTAAACTGAGGCATCATCAAAAGGTTAACAAGCAATCTGAACCTTTTTGTAAGGGTGGTGCCATAAAGGAGACAAACCATGACTCATAAAACAATCGCAACTCTGTCATTAATTTCTATATTGTTTATTATATCGGTCTGCATGGCCCAGGCACAACGTTCTGTCTCCGCGGCCAGGGAAACAGGCAGAGATGGACGTTTTATCGCCCATGACAACGGAACGGTTTTGGATACACGGACCAACCTGTTGTGGGCATCTGGTGACAATGGTAGTAATATTAGCTGGAGTAATGCGAAGAATTTTTGCGAGAATTATCGCGGAGGCGGACATACGGACTGGCGTATGCCGACGCAGGAAGAGCTGGCGGGGTTGTATGATGCGGCTAAAACTTACACGTCTGACTGCGGTGACGATGTCCATTTAACAGAACTGATTCGCCTCACTTGTAGCGCTCTCTGGGCATCGGAGGCGCAAGGTTCCAACGCCGCCGCTTTCCGTTTCCGCGACGGCCAGCGGGGCTGGGCTCCCCAGTCAGGCATCCGCGGCCTCCGGGCACTCCCGGTGTGTTTTGCTAAATAGATTATGTGGTCATGCGGCGCGCACCCGTGCAGGGGCATCGCGAACGGCAAAACGGGCCATGACCGCCAAAACCAGGAGAAGAAGGCCGCAGATGCCGTAGAAGTGCGCATACCCATAGGAGGGAATGATCCAACTCCCGATGGCGGTCCCAACCCCCCCGCCTCCCATAAAACAGAATGCCACCAGTGACATGGCTGTTCCCCTGGCCATCTCCGCGAATTCGGTAGCGATAGTGATAAGGGTCGACTGGGCCGCCATGAAGCCTATACCTAGTGTACTGTCTCAGTAATATATTTACAATAGCCTTTGCTTGTGCTATACTTGGTGCATGTGGAAACCAGCCAATAAGCTCATGATGACGGAAGAACAGCAAAGAACATTGGAAGCTTGGATTCGTGCGAAAAAGACGCCTCAAAGAGTAGTCCTCCGTTCCCGTATTTGCCTGCTTGCCGCAAGGGGTCTCTCGCATAACGCCATCGCTAAGGAATTGGACGCCTCTCGCCCCACGGTTCTGTTGTGGACAAACCGATTTAGAGCGAAAGGCATTTCAGGATTGGCTGAAGATGCTCCTCATGGTCCCAGTTCAAGGCAACTCGATCCGAAAAAGGTTGATGCCATCGTGGAAGCTACCCTCCATACAACGCCTGCCGATTCAACCCACTGGTCGACGAGAACTATGGCAAAGGCTCATGGCGTCAGCCATGCGACCGTGCAACGCATCTGGGACGCCCATGGCTTGCAGCCGCACCGCGTGGAGACCTTCAAGTTATCCAAAGACAAGCGATTCGTGGAAAAACTGACGGATGTTGTAGGCGTCTATCTGAATCCGCCCGACAAGGCGGTGGTGCTATGCGTCGATGAAAAGACCCAGGTGCAGGCGCTCGATAGGACGCAACCGGGTCTGCCTATGAAGAAAGGGCGCTGCGGAACAATGACGCACGATTACCGACGCAACGGTACTACCTGTCTTTTTGCTGCGATGAACCTGTTGGAAGGAAAAGTTATCGGCTCCTGTTATCCCCGGCACAGGAACACGGAATTCCTAAAGTTTCTCCGCAAGATCAACCGGGAAGTGCCCCAGAAATTGGCAATTCACTTGATCCTGGATAATTATGGAACGCACGGCCACCCAAATGTGAAAATGTGGCTTGAAAAGCATCCTCGCTTTGCCCTTCACTTCACACCCACAAGCTCATCCTGGTTGAATCTGGTAGAACGTTGGTTTGGAGAAATCACACGGAAAAGAATCCGTCGGGGAGTATTCAAAAGCGTGCCGGAACTGGTAGCCGCCATCGAAGAGTACATCCGGCTCTACAACGAGAACCCCAAGCCTTTTGTTTGGACGAAGAAAGCGGAAGATATCGTCAAGAAGGTGGCCCGTTGTAAAGCCGTTACTGAGACAGTACACTAGAAGGGCGACGCCGACAACGAGAAGGGCCGGCCGGACAGCAACGGAAAAGAGAACCGCTTCGGCGGTCACGGCAGCGACAAGGCCGAGACTCAGGGTGTTTGGCCGGCCGATACGCGGCACGACTTTCCCCACGAGTCGTCCCGTCAGGATCGCGCCGAAACCGAACGCAGTAAGAACGAGGCCGATGGCCAAATAATTGTAATGGAAAAGAAACTCCGTATACGCCCCAAGATAGGAAAATGACCCGACGATGAGCACGCCTTCCGCGAGGACCACGAGATAGACCGCGAGGCTCCTCGGGTTTTTTAGTAGGTCGACGTAGGGCTTCGCGAATGCACTATGAGGGTTCTTTCTTGACAGCGCTTTGCGCCCCAGCACAACCAGCAGCCACGTGGAAACAAGCGACAACGCCGCGTACGTGACAAATACGCCGCGCCAACTGACAAAATAGGCTATGGACCCTCCCACTGCCGTACTCAACCCCTGTCCGAGGAAAGAGATGCCCATGAACGTTGCGATGGCCTCCTGGCGCCGCTCCATGGGGACTGTGTCGGCTATGAGCGCGACGGATATGGGGAAGACCGATGCGGCAAACGCACCGGTAATGGCGCGGTATAGGGCAAGGTCGTAGAGGCCGAGACCCAGGCCGCAGAGTCCCGTCACTATCGTGAAGAACGCCATGGAAAAGGTGATAACCTGTCTCTTCCCGTACCGATCCGCCAGGGGGCCGAACAGAAGCTGAAACAACCCGAAGGGCAGCATATAAGCGCTGATAAGAAGACCCGCCCGAGCGGGCGACACATGTATCGAATGGGCAATAGCGGGAAGTATAGGCGAGACGACCCAGTTGTCGGCTATCACCACAAACCCGGCTAACCCGAGGACCAGGACGAGGCGTTTTTCATTCATGATTCAATCTCCCTCTTCCATCATCAGTGCCCTGGCTTGTAGCTGTTCCTCCTTTTCTTCGATATCGATAAAGGCCTGCTTCAGGTCGTTAAATTCTTTCACCAGCTTTCGGTAAAGTGCGGTTCCGGGTTTAACATCTACAAGCCTGATCCCCTTCGCTTCGATAAACTGCTTAAAACATGTATCCAAAGTGATTTGGAATATGTTCACAAAGGAATGGTATCACCGGCACGCATTAAGTCAAATTAATTGTGTGCTAATTATTCGTGAAGAGAGCAAAAAAAACTCTCAATACCCCTCAAAATGCAATACCAGCACAACCACGGAAGCGAATAGGCAGTAATAGCCGAAGTAATGCCATTTTCCGCGATCAAGCCAGCGAGTCAGCCATCGCAGCGCCAGAAGTCCTGCAAGGAAGCTTAAGAATAGACCGAGCAAACCCGGAAGGAACAGATTCAGCATCGAACCGGTACCGGAAGCCACCAACCTTTGCTGTGATACAATTAATCGCATCGCCTCGCGAATAACAACCGGTGGTGTCAGAATGACGGCCAGGGCAAAACTAAATTCCTCAACCGGCCTCCTCGATGCACCCGTGACCAACCCGCATGAAATTGTTGCGCCGGACCGCGAGAACCCACGAAACGGCAGACACAAGCCTTGTATAGCGCCCATCCAGGCTGCGTGTTTTTTCCGGAGCAAGACTTCTCGGTCATTGATAGTACGGTCGTACCTGAGGCCGGAGACGACAATCAGGATTCCGGCGGCAGCGAGCGCCAGAGCAATCAGCGGAAGGTTTCCAAACAGCAGCTCGATCTCGGCTTTAGGGGCATTGTGGAATGCATATCGCTCGATGGCGCCCTTGATGGTCCATCCGATGACGCCCGTCATCGCGGTTGCAAGGAAGAGCAGCTTCAGGCAGGACCATGTTGTTTTCCATGAAGAAAAATACGCATGCTTCCAGGATCTCCAGAAATAGATGACCACCGCGAGCATTGTACCCGTGTGGAGCATCACGAGAAGCAGGGTCATCTCCGGTGCAGTGGGATCCAAACCGAGGATCTTCTCAGCGATGATTACATGGGCAGAACTCGATACCGGCAAAAGTTCCGCGAGGCCCTGGATGATTGCCAAAATAGTGATCGAGAATATGAAATTCAAAACCATACCTCACAGTGGAATTCACGTGGCCCACTCAGTATGTGCCTTTTGAAGGCACGTCGGCCACACCTGTTGGAGAGTACCCATCAGACGGGCGATTTGACCCGGAACGGGCGAAGCCCTAGAAGTTTATACCAGGAATCGGTTGTGATTCAAGCATAAAGTGGAAGATTCCACCCGGTAGCCTTTACACCGTCGTTCGGGAGCCTGCGATAGTGCATTTCGATCTGTACGGAACTACGTTACCTGTCAGCCTAATCACAATCTTTCATAGATGAATCCGGGCAGCAACTTTATTAGCCATGCCACCAGCCTCCAGCGGCGCGTGATATAGGTGCCGGACTTTCTGCACCGACCGTTTTTAGCGCCCCTCTTTCTGTTTGCCCTGATAATATCCGCAAAACAATTCTCTTTCGGTCGGTGGCGGTAGTATACTGAGGAAAAACAAGCCGGCATGCTAGCCTGTGACAGGCAAGAAAAAAGGAAAAGAGTGTGGACAAATCAACGGCAAAGAAAAATCACTCATCCCCCGGCAGAGCCGGGGGTTTGAAAATATGTGAACCGCTCAAAGCGGTTAAACACCGTGAGCTACCTAAAGGTAGCCCTACTCGTCGAACATCTTGAGCTGATCGAGCTTCTTATCCTCGTCTTCCTGCTTTCTGATGTAGTCGCGGACCGTTTCTTCATCCAATCCTGCCGTTGTCACATAGTAGCCCCTGGCCCAAAAATTCTGGCCGATGAAGTTTTTTCTCCTTCCGCACGTACGGGCGATCCATATGGCGCTCTTCCCCTTGATGTAGCCTATAACTTGGGCGACGGCATACTTGGGCGGTATTGATATGAGCATGTGTACGTGATCCTCTACGAGACGCCCTTCCAATACTTCGCTTTCCTTCTGATTCGCCAGCTCCTTGAGCACCGGCGCTAACTGTTTCCTGAGCTGCCCGTAGAGTGCCCTCTTCCTGTACTTCGGTATCCACACCACATGGAACTTGCAATCCCACCTGGTGTGATTTAAACTCTGAAAGTTATTCACTAAGGCCTCCTCCTTGTGTAACTTCGAGCGGTTCACATTGGAGGAGGTTTTCTTTTATATTCCCGAAAATGTCAAACTTTTGGAGTCCCCCGGCAGAGCCGGGGGTATACCCAGAGGATAATTACAAGCAGGCAAAACGTTGATGGGTGTATATAGAATCAGGAACACACGAAACGACAAATCGTATGTCGGTTTCAGTACGGATTTGCCGGCCAGAATAAACAGGCATAAAGCCGAACTGAAGTTTGGAAGCCATCGAAACGTGGAATTGTTGGGAGAGTGGAACTCGTTGGGAGAATCGTCTTTTGAGTTTGACGTCCTTGACGAGTTGGGTCATGAGGAGGCCTCTCGGGCAAACCCTGTTGAAGAACTCCGTATTCTTGCAGAGATGTGGATTCGTAAACTGGAGAACGCAGGTTGTTTCGTGGTGAGCCTGGAATGAGCCGGCCCAATGATACCGTTTGCGCCATGATCCTATGTTGATTGGAGAGGGATGCCGATACAAATCACACTGAGAAACATTATTCGGCGCAATTACACCAGGGGGACAAAAGAATGGGCTATGATAGAGCAATTGAGAGGACGGCAAATCACCTTCTCTCCGACAAGACAGCCGTCATTACCGGCGCCAGCTCGGGCATAGGACGGGCCACAGCTTTGACCCTCGCGCAGGCAGGCGCTGCGGTGGTGATCCAAGCTCGTCGTAAAGACAGACTGGATGAACTGGCTTCGGAAATTTCCAGGCACGGCGGCAAGGCCCTGGCCGTGGTGGGCGACGCGAGCATTCAGGCAGACGTTGATCTGCTTCTCGATCGTGCCTTAGTCTGGCAAGAAGGAGGGTGCAAGTATGACATCGCCGTGGTAAACGCGGGCCGCGGACTGGCGGGCGGTATCCTCAGCAGCGATGAATCCGGGTGGCAGGAGCTTTACCAGATCAATGTTCTTGGTGCCGCCCATCTGATGCGCCGGGTCGGGCAGTACATGGCCCAACGAAAAAGCGGTGATATCGTAGCCATCGGTTCGGTGGTCGGACGCAACATCTCGCCCTTCAGCGGATTTTACGGTTCAAGCAAATTCGCCATCGCCGCAATTGCGGAAGCCCTTCGCCGTGAGATCTGCATGCACGGTGTGCGAGTTTCCGTGGTTATGCCCGGCATCGTGCTCAGCGAATTCCAGGAGGTGGCCGGCTACAACGAGGAAAACTTCGGCAACGCGGTTGCCCAGTTCGGCAAATTGGTTGAACCCCAAGCCATTGCCGAAGGCATTTACTGGCTACTCACGTTGCCGCCTCATATCAACGTCAACGAAATCATGATTCGTCCTACCGGTCAGAATTATCCGTGACGGGCCATGAGGACCGGATCGAGGTGAATTCATTGACACAGGCGGAATGTTCTTTGCCATGGTAATAGTGGAATGGATAGAGGCCGGGCCGAGGCCGGTTTTTTCCGGCGTTGAAGACAAGTGGTGCAGAAATTTCTCTTAACTTTTGTTGCAGTTCATTTTGCGGTGATATTATTCAGATATTCTGAAAAAGCCCAGCCATTTCATCGGAAGAAGCATTCTGTATTTTTCAGTCGGATATGATAAAATTTATTCCGTCTATTTAAGTCGGTTGGCAGTGAACATGGGAAGGACAGTGTATGCCTGAGATTTGCAGATTCTTTGGAATTATCATTAGAATGTTCTTTGATGAACATGACCCTCCCCACTTCCACGCCGAGTACCAGGGATACAGGGGCGTTTTTGATTTTAACGGTAACGTTATAAAGGAAGCCTTAATTCAAAAACAGCAACGAGACTCGTAAGAGAGTGGATAGACATTCGCCTTAACGACCTTGAAGAAGATTGGGAACTGGCGAAAGCAGGCAAGGAAGTGAAGAAAATTGCTCCTCTGGAGTGAGGTGAATCATGTGGAACATGAACGACGTGACAAGAATAGAGTATCGGGGAGAATTTGTCTATCGTATTGTCTTCGATGATGGCAAGAGTGGTGACGTAGACTTCTCAGAGTATATCGGAAGAGGCCCTGTCTTTGAGCCGCTGCGAGACAAGGTATTTTTCCAAAAGGCAACGATAGAAGGCGGGACAATCTCCTGGCCGAATGGAGCCGACGTAACCCCGGAGACACTGTACGAAAAGATAGCGCTCCTTGGTAGTACGTAGAAAAACAAAAGCAAAAAGAGCGAGAAGGTGCGGAGTAAGGGGCATGAGGAACGCCATCCAGCATTTCATTTGCTGGAGTTATCGAACAATTGAATGTCCCTCTTCACGCCCGTCCGCACCGTCCCCCAAGCGATTGTTGGACGTTTTCTAGGTGATTTACTGTGGGCAAAGATCGCGATCCCTCCATGCCGTTGGCCGACCGCCCATTCTAGGGATTACTTAAACCTCGCCGTGTCGATCTTATATTTCTCGACCCGTAGCCCGATCATCCGCTCCGTAATGCCCAGGCTCCGCGCCGCCTGGGCCATATTGCCGCGCGTCCGCTTCAGCTCTTCAACGATGACATCCCGTTCCATATTCATGATGATGTTCTTGAGCGTGCCCCGCGCCTCATGCCATGCCGTCCCGTCGCTTATCTGGAGGTTCGGCGGCAGGTGATAGCTCTCGATAGCCCCGTCCGTAGTGAGGATAATCGCCCTTTCTATACAGTTCTCGAGCTCCCGCACGTTGCCCGGCCAATGATAGGCCATGAGCATGTCCGTCGCGGTGGTCGATATCCTCGCAATCTTCTTGCCGTGCTCCTTGCTGTATTTCTCGATGAAGTGATCGACAAGGAGCATAATATCCGTCTTCCGTTCACGGAGGGGCGGAACGAGGATGGGAAAGACGTTCAGCCTGTAATATAGGTCTTCCCTGATTTTCCCCTCGCTCAAAAGGCTTTCCAGGTTCCTGTTCGTCGCCGTGATCATACGGGCGTGCACCTTTACGGGGGTGCTGTCGCCTATCCGCTCGAACTCTTTCTCCTGGAGCACGCGCAAAAGCTTCGTCTGAATGGAGAGGGGGAGGTCGCCTATCTCGTCAAGGAAGATGGTGCCGTCCTCAGCCGCTTCAAACCTCCCTTTGCGAGACCGTGTGGCACCGGTAAAAGCACCCTTTTCGTGGCCGAACAGCTCGCTCTCTATGAGCGATTCGGGCAGGGCCGCACAATTTACCTTGATAAAGGGTTTATCGGCCCGGTTAGAGCTGTAATGGATGGTCTGGGCTACCCGTTCCTTTCCCACTCCGCTCTCGCCCAGGATAAGCACCGTGGCGTTCGTGCGGCAAACCCGGTCGATAAGCGTATACAGGTTCTGCATGACCTTTGAGCTGCCTACAATGGTCTTCATCCCGTATCTGCTCTTCAACTGGTCTTGAAGGCTCTGGTTCTCCTCCTTCATTTTCTCAAGCTCTTCCTGCGCGAGCTGACGGAGGCGCACGGCCTGCGAAATAGTCGAGGCAATAACCGTAAGCAGACGGACATCGTCCTCCAGTGAAATATCCTCATTCTGGAGACGGTCCGCGGAAAGGGCGCCGATCACCTCGCTGCCGATCTTGACAGGCACACAGATAAAGGCGATGTCGTGCTTGTTGAGATGCTGCCGGGAGCCTGTTTTGTCGAGAAACATAGGCTCGTCGGAGATCCTTGGCACAATCATCGGCTTGCCTGTGTCGATCACTTTGCCCGTTACCCCCTCGCCCATGCGGTATCGGCCCCTCGCCTGCTCTTCCGGCCGAAGGCCGTAAGACTCCTCGACGGCGATCTCCCTGGTGTTTCTGTTCAGAATGGTGAGGGTGCCCCGGAGTATCCCCATATGCTCGGCCGTAAACTGGAGAATTGGCTTCAGGACGGTCTTGAGATCGAGGGCCTCGCTCAACTTATTGCTGATCTCGAAAAGAAGGGACAACTCCTTTACTTCCCGGTTCCTGCGGTCATTCATGGTTGCCGTTCCTCCTAAGACAGGGCAAGACGTGAGCCTGTCAGGCAAATAAGCGCAAGCCTGCATGTAATAACAATGGCGTTCCACCAGGAACGCCATTGCTGCTGCACCTCACCGTGTCTCCACTTATACAAGTCTTCCACGTCTTATTCTGGTAACTTTGCCTCAAATGCTCATTCCCTTCTTGTCACCGTTCGCCTTATCTACTACACTGATAGGGAGCCGGATGAAATAGCCGGCTTTAAGAAAAAGGAGAAGATATATGAGGCCAACAAACGCTTTTGTCGGACCAATGCTTACCGACCTGTACCAGCTCACCATGGCTTACGGATACTGGAAGAGCGGCAAGCACAGAGACAAGGCGGTATTCGATTTGTTTTTCAGGAGGAACCCCTTCGGCGGGGAATTTACCATCTTTGCCGGCCTCGAGGAGGTTATCCGGTCGCTTCATGCCTTCAAATTTACGGATGAGGATATCGCGTATCTTCGTTATGGCGACTTAAAGCAAAAGGCGGAATTGCAGCGATGTTTTGAAGTCGGATTAAAAAACGGTTTTATCAGGGAGACTCCGAAGGGCCCTGAAGAATTCCGTTTTGACCCTTGGGGGATTGGATCCTGGGAACCGACCCGATATCCGGAGGATGACGTAATGATACCGGCGCCCTTGGCCAAGTGCGAGCCCGCCTTCTTCGACTGGCTGGAAAGCATCGACTGCTCCGAGCTGAAGATCTACGCGGTACCGGAAGGCACCATCGTTTTCCCCCGGATTCCGATGATCCGGGTGGAAGGGCCGCTGGGCATCGCTCAGATGCAGGAAACCACGTTTTTGAACCTGACGAATTTTCCCAGTCTCATTGCCACCAATGCCGCGCGTTTCAGGTTGGCCGCGGGCATACACAAGGGACTTGTCGAATTCGGTCTTCGCCGGGCGCAAGGGCCCGACGGGGGAGTTTCGGCCTCAAGATACAGCTACATCGGCGGGTTTAACGGGACAAGCAATGTGCGGGCGGGCCAACTCTTCGGACTTCCTATAAAAGGGACGATGGCACACTCGTACGTCAGCTCTTTTGCCGGGCTCAACGAGATTGCCGACCCCTTTCTCGCCGGACCGGACGGTAAGGAACACAATTTTGTCGATCTTGTGCTTCGCTATCGCCGCCAACTGGACTATCAGCACACCAATGAAGGGGAGCTTGCCGCGTTTATCTCTTATGCACGCTCCTTCGCCGATAACTTCCTCGCCCTCGTCGATACCTATGACACCCCGAAATCGGGTCTGCCGAACTTTATCTGCGTGGCCCTTGCGCTGATCGACATCGGCTACAAGCCCATCGGCATCAGGCTCGATTCGGGCGACCTGGCTTACTTCTCGAAGGAAACCAGAACGGTGTTCAGAAAAATAGCGGAGAAGTTTTCAATTGAGTCTTTTGCGCGGCTTTTGATCATGGCCAGCAACGATATCAACGAATCGATCCTCCTGTCCCTCGGACAGCAGGGCCATGAGATTGACGTTTTCGGGATAGGCACGCACCTGGTGACATGCCAGGCTCAACCGTCACTGGGATGCGTCTACAAGCTTGTGGCGGTAAACGGTCATCCGAGGATTAAACTTTCCGACGATGTGGATAAAATGACGATTCCCGGAAGGAAAGAAGTATACAGGCTGATCGGGGAAAACCTGCACCCCCTCCTCGACCTGATGACTGAAGTGGGAAAACCGGCTCCGGGAGTCGGGGAAAGAATTCTTTGTCTCCATCCCTTCAGTGAGGCGAAGCGCGCCTATGTGATACCAAGAAATGTAATCCCCCTGCTCAGATGCGTCTGGGACGGGCGTCAAACGTATGCCTTCCCCTCACTCGACACAGTCCGTGAATACGTGATCAATCAGATATCCGTGATGCGCCCCGACCATATGCGGTCCATAAACCCGACGCCCTACAAGGTCTCGGTCAACGAGGACCTCTACCGCTCCATTCACAAGTTATGGATGCAGGAGGCCCCGGTCGCCGAGATCAGATAGCCCGCCTGCCGCCGCAAGGGGGCAACCGGCAGGCGTCATGGTAATCGTTTACACGAGGTACTGCTGGAGCTGCTGATAATTCGTGAAGTCCGAATCGACGAAACTGGCGCCTACATGGATATTGCCGTTGACGGGAACAACCCGCTGGGGCCTGCATACCAGCCGTATGCTCTTCTGCTCCTGCGGCAGCACAAACCAGGTCTCGAACATGGACTCCTTCTCCCCCTCGTAAATCTCCTGCATCAACTCTTTCGGCAGGGAAACGCGAAGCCCGCTGAGTGATATATCGAGAATGACCGCATCGTGTTCCAACTTGTCCGGATCTATGCCCTTCACGTGGGCGGGTATGGACACCTGTTTGCGACCGAAGCGCCGCCGGTCCTTTTGGTGCGGAAACTCGTGGTTCTTCTCCAGGTAGTCCGTCAATATAAGCTCAATTGCCGACGAAAGCGAACGACGGTCCTCACGTGCCGCCTTTTCGAGGGCGCCGCGCAGTTCTTCGCTCGTGCGGAAGCAAATAGTGACCTCTTTCTTCATGGCCTTTTACCTCCTTATGCTTGCTTTGCAAGCAAGATATATACCATATTCTGAAAAGCGCTGCCAGCGGCGAGAACATCCGCTCCATACAACGCAAAACACCGTATAGGAAATCGCGAGCCTTCTTGCCTTCAGCAACCCCCTGTCATAAAATGTTTACACCTTTTTGCGCCATGTCAACTCCCATCCGGACATAATCCTCTTAAAAAGTGACAAACACACAAAATGGGCCGATTTTCCTAAAGAAAGCTTGCCCGAACAAAATCTTTACACTGTCATCGTTTCGACGGCCCAACACCTCCGCGGTCCGCTCGTGAAGCATGGCGCGATTATAAGTCCTATAGGACTTATAAGACTTATTAAGGAGGAATGTTGCCCCCAAAAGCCCCTGCTTTACCCTCTTTGCAAAAAAACTTATACTATGCCTGACTCAGAACAGGAGGGGCAGACCTTGGGGTCGATGATCAGGACCATCGACGTATGGAAGCAGTACAGCCAGGATGGACGCGAGGAGACGTGTGCCTTGGCCGGGGCGAGCATGGAGATCGCCCCCGGTGAGATTGTCGCGCTGTTGGGAAAGAGCGGATCCGGAAAAACAACCCTCCTCAACCTCATCGCAGGGCTCGACCAACCCACGCGGGGCAGTATAGAAGTGGACGGGCAGGACCTTCATCTTCTCGGAGAAGCGGGCCGTACGCGCCTTCGCCGTCTCCGCCTGGGGTTCGTCTTCCAGTTCTTCAACCTGCTGCCCACCCTGACCGCCTTCGAGAACGTCTTTCTCTCCCTGGAGCTTGCTCGCGTTCCGGATCGGGAACGGGCAATCAAGGCCCTTGCGGACCTGGGGCTGAAAGGCAAAGAGGCCCGCTATCCTCACGAGCTTTCCGGAGGGGAGCAACAGAGGGTGGCGATAGCGCGGGCCGTGGTGAAGAACCCGGTGGTCATTCTCGCGGATGAGCCCACGGGCAATCTCGACAACAGAACGGGAGAAGAGGTGCTGGAGCTCCTTCACAGACAATGCCGGGAATCGACGACGACGCTTGTCATGGCGAGCCACAGCCCCCTGACCGCGAAGTACTCGGACCGCGTGCTGCGGATGGTGGATGGGGTCCTGCGGGAAGAGGCCCCTGGGACGAGGCTCCTCCTTTGAAAATCGTGGCGAAGGCCTTTCTCAGGCACCTGGCAAGAAGACGGAGCCTGAGCCTGCTTCAGGTCCTCGGGATCGCCTGCGGCGTCGCGGCGGTGATTGGTATGCTTTTTTCCGCCCGTGCGGCCCTCTTCAGCTTTTCCAGAGCAATCGAGTTTCTAAATGGCAAGGCGACCCATTCGCTCGAACGCACCGCAGGACCGCTTCATGAATCGGTGCTTGCCGGTCTGATCGATGATCCGGCAGTCCTCGCTTTCTCGCCCGTAATAGACCGCCGGCTCCGCCTGGAAAATGGAGAGCCCATTCGCCTCCTGGGGATCGACCCCTTCCTCGACAGGGCCATGAGACCTCAGCTATTCCGCAACCCCGGAAACGAGACGACGGACCTCCGGCAGGATCGGGGAGGGAAGTTCTCCTTCCTCCTCGACCCACGGGCCGTCCTCATCGACCGGCAGACCGCTTCGCGCCTCCGCATACGCGCGGGAGACACGGTCCGGACCTCAAGGGGCGTCTTCACGCTCATCGCCACCTTTCCGAGTCCGTCGCCCGAACCGCTCATCGTCATGGACATAGGCCACGCCCAGAGCCTCTTCGGTCTCGGGAGAGAGATCGACCGCGTCGACCTGGTACTACGGGATGAGGCATCCTTCCTTTCCCGCCACGAGCAAGGGTTCAGGGTCCAGTCGAAACAACAGAAGGAGCAGGTATATGCGGGCATGCTGGCTGCCTTCCGGCTCAACCTCGAAGCCCTTTCGCTCATCGCCCTTTTCGTCGGCGTCTTTCTTGTCTACAACACCACCATGTTTACAATCGCAGGCAGGAGAAAGGACGCGGCAATACTTATGAGCCTTGGGGCGAGCAGGCGTGAGATCGCGTCCGCCTTCCTTACGGAGATACTCATCTTCGGCCTCACCGGAGGATTGGTGGGCGGCCTGTTAGGCTACGCCCTGAGCCGCTTCCTCACCGGTCTCGTCGGCCAGACAATCAGCAATCTCTATTTTTTCCTGAAGCCCGCGCCCTTGCCGTGGTCGTGGTCGATGGTCGCCATCGGCTCCTTCTTCGGCTGCTCCGCAAGTCTCCTCGGAAGCATCTTCCCCCTTTTAGAGCTGGCGCGCGTCGATCCCATACGGATACTTCAGCCAAAAACAACAACGAGGAGGAGCATAGCGGGAACCAAGAGGATCGCTTCGGTGGGTGTCGCGACTCTTGGCCTGACCCTCGTGCTCCTTATGCTCTCATCCCTGCACGTGTATGTCGGCTTTGCCGCTGCGTTCTCGTTCCTCTTCGGCTCAAGCCTTCTCACGGGCATGCTCCTCGTCAGCGCGGCCCCCTTCCTCAAACGCGCGCTCACCTTTTTAGGCGGCCTCCCCGGGCGGATGGCAGCCGACAACATAAAGCAGAACCTGAGCCGAACCGCTGTCGCCATTGCTGCCTTTGCCGTGGCCCTTTCCATGTCCGTCGGTCTCGGCTCGATGATAGGGAGCTTTCGGGAATCGCTCATCTGGTGGATGGATACGCAGCTCAGGGCCGACATCTACATCGGCAGCACTTCCGAGGGGATTGAGGTCCCGCAGGAGTTCTATCGGGAACTGTCGGCCATGCCGGGTCCGGGCGGGGTCGACCCGTACAGGAACGCGCAATTGATCTACAAGGGGAGTTCTATCTCCGTGGCCGCGGTAAGTGCCGATGTCCTGCAAAAGTACACCCATTTCGGCTGGCTCAAGGGGGGTAACGAGCACTGGGAGCAGGTGTTGCAGGGAGAGGTGATCGTCTCCGAGAGCTTTGTCCGGAGTTTCAAAGTCTCCCCTGGGGATACAGTCGAATTGGAGGGCCTCGCGGGACCGGTGCGCCTTAGGGTAGCGGCCGCGTTCTACGACTACACGACGGAGCACGGGTTGATCATGATGGACCGCTCCACCTACATCGCTGTCTTCGGCGACCATACCATCAACAGCGTCGGGGTCTTCATTGACCGGGCCAACCCTGACCGGAAAAGGCTCATCGACGAGGTGAGGGTGAAGGCTTACCGCTTTGGTCTGCCGGCTTTCACGCAGGGAGAGCTGAGGGGCAGGATCCTCTCCGTTTTCGATTCCACCTTCGCTGTTACGCGCTCGATGAGGATGCTGGCGATTATCGTCGCTTTCTTCGGGATAGCGGGCGCCCTCCTCACCCTCTTCATCGAACGGCAGCGTGAGTTCGGCATCTACAGGGCCCTCGGCTTTTCAGTGAGACAGGTCGCGGCTATGACGTTCCTGGAGGGCCTTGGTATGGGCATGGTGAGCTTTGTGCTGAGCGTCTTCATCGGGACGATCCTCGCCGTGATACTGATAAAGGTGATCAACCTCAGGAGCTTCAACTGGACGATTTTCTTTTATCCCGCATGGGGACCCTATCTTGCCGCCGGCATCACCGCGGCCCTCGCAAGCACGGGCGCGGCGCTCTATCCCATCTGGAAGGTGCTGCGCACCTATCCCCATATGCAGCTCAGGGAGGAATGAGCGCGGCGATGGATTGCAAGATTTTAAAATTTCTCCTCTATGCGCTGTGGTCGGGCCCTCTGCTCGTCTGCCTCCTAATGCCCGCAGCCGCGACCGGCCCCGAGGAGTGGCGGCAGGTAACGGCCCCCAGGGAATGGAAATTCCCCAAAGACCACGGGGCACACCCAGCTTACAGGACCGAGTGGTGGTACTTCACCGGCAATCTGACGGACGAGCAAGGGAACGCTTTCGGGTATCAGCTCACGTTTTTCCGGCAGGGGATACGCCTACACGCAGCAGACCCTGCCGATCCCTGGTCGTTACGCGACCTCTACCTGGCCCATTTCACCGTGACGGACATGGCGAAAAAGCGTTTCATTTTCGACGAGGCCGTATCGAGGACAGGTCCGGGTCTTGCGCTCAGCCAGGAAAACGGCCTCGGTGTCCGGCTCCTCGGCTGGTCGGCCAAAATGAAAGGGGGCATAGTCCTGCTACAGGCAAGGGGAAGCACCATGTGGCTCACCCTTGAACTCGCCCCTCAAAAACCGCCGGTAATACATGGAGAGAACGGTTTGAGCAGGAAAGGGTCTATTGCCGGGCAGGCCTCCTACTACGCAACGTGCACGGACCTCAAAACCACGGGCTTACTCAAGATTGAGAGCGCCCCGGCCCCTATCAGGGTGAAAGGTGTAAGCTGGTTCGATCACGAATTCGGCTCAAACCAGCTTGCCGCAGAACTTGTGGGCTGGGACTGGTTCGGTCTCCATCTCTCCGATGGAAAAGACCTTATGCTCTATTTTCTGAGGCGCGGTAACGGCGCAATCGAGCCCGCATCGTCCGGCACGATGGTGGACCGGTGGGGAAGAAGCCGGCATCTCCCCCTGCCAGTGATACGGCGTGATGTGCTCGATTATTGGAAAAGCCCGCATAGCGGGGCTTCCTATCCAAGCCGATGGCGGATACGCATACCCGATGAAGGCCTCGACCTTCTTGTGTCGCCCCTCCTATCCGACCAGGAGCTTGTGACTCCAGCCTCAACAGGGGTCATCTATTGGGAGGGGGCAGTGGAAGGCAGGGGAACGTCAGGGGGCCATAAGGTTACGTGTCTCGGGTACGTGGAGCTGACCGGCTATGCCCGGGGATTGGGCGGACTGTTTTAGGGCCTGGGCAAAGCCACGACCCGCTTCGCACCAATGCGGGGTGCCCGCCGTCCACAGGCGGGTCGCAACCCGGCCACCCCCCTCAGTTCGCTTCGCTCAGTTATTAATTCAATTTACCAGTACGTAATCCCCGACCGCCTTTTCCAGTCCGGCTCAAACTGGTCGCTGAAGTAATTCTCCAGCTTTTCGAGGAGCCTTAACCAGCCGCTCTTGTACTCGTGCGTCAGCATATCTTCGAGAAAAGGGACGATCTCGCCCAGTTTATCTTTGGGCAAATAAGCCCTTGCGCCGAGGTCATGGGACTTCTTGAGGGCTTCCGGCGTCAAGGCGTGCGCGGTAAGCATGGCCACCTTGAAGTTCCGGCTGACCGCCAGCTCCAGGAGGTCGAAACCGCGAACACCCATGATATCCAGCACGACAGCCCCGTATTCTTTCGATCGCAGCAGCTCAGCCGCTTTTTCATAAGTCGTCGCCTTGTCCATCGTGCAATTGGGGCAGGCCGCAAGAATCTCGTCCTCAAGCACCTGGAGCACATCCGCTTCGTCATCAACGATCAAAATACTCTTGCCGTTCAGAATCGAATCAGCCATAGACCCTCCTCTTTCCAATCTTCTTATCCTACACGTGAAACATACACCTTTTTCTTGTTCTCCGTCAATGAGTGATTCAAAAAAGCAAAGACTTCCGGCAGTGCGATGGGTTAATATGGAGAAACCAGATCATGGAGGGAACGATGGACGCACTTATACTGAATGGCAGCCCTAGAGGGTCGAGGGGTGTCACGGCTAAGCTCCTGCAGAGTCTGGCGGAGGGGCTCGCTGCGGGCGGAGCATCGATCACCGAATTCATGGTGGCAGAGATGCATATCGGGCCGTGCAAAGCCTGCCTGTCATGCATGCATAAACACCGGGGGGTGTGCGTGCAGAAAGACGATATGGAACAGATATATGCAAGGCTGAAGGTTTCCAACCTGCTTGTCCTCGGCACCCCGGTCTACACGGATAATATGACGGCCCAGATTAAGGCCGTGCTGGACCGTTCGGTGTGCTCCCTTCAGCCGTTCCTCATGAAGGACCGGGCAGGCAGGATCAGACACCCCCGCTGGTGGAACATGCCCGCCAAATTTCTCCTTGTCGCCACATCAGGTTTTCCGGAGGCTGAGACCTTCGACCCGCTCATCACTACCGTCAAGGCACAGGCGGCGAATATGCACTCCAAGCTCATCGGCTCCGTCTGCGTCCCGGGGTCGATCGCCCTCCAGGTCGAGCCATCGAAAATGGCGCATCACCTCGAGCTGCTTTCCCGCTTAGGTGGCGTCATCGCCCGGACGGGCGAGGCGGACCGGGAACTCCTGGCCGCCCTCAATGCCCCTCCCGTGACCGTCGCAGAATACCTGACGATAGCGGCTTCCTATGAAAGGTGGTGCAGAAGGAAGCTGGGGATGGAGAAGGCAGCCACGTGAAAACCCCTTCCCTCCTTGAAAGCTCAAAGGGGGAGGAGAAACACGCGCGGGAGGATAAAGAAGGCTAAAGACCGCACACTCCCTTCGGGAGGGGGACCTCCGAATAACAAGAAGTATCAGAGTAAACGCCTTCCGGCCTTTTTTGGCCTTAGCTACTGGGCAGTAAGGGGAGGGGCATCCCCTGCCCATGGCCGAACAGGGGATGCCCCTCGCTGCCCTTATACTATTTCTACGCCGGAGGCGGCGGAGTAGGAGGCAGGGGCCAGAAATCAAAGAAGGCCCCATACGCAGCCCACGCAGGGAACGTCAGGCCCAGCATTATATTGCCCATGGAGAAGATGTTGACCGGATAGGCAAAGGCCTTGCCGAAATGCCACTGACAGAAAGCCTGCACGGCATAAAATCCAATAATGGCGATCCCGATGGAGAGCACGGCGTTCAAGAACCCGCCGGCCGGCTGGCTCAGGGCACGGCCAGGCCACGTCTGGAGCATAACAAGGAAGAAAAGCACCCCGAAAAGGTAGCAGATCCCGTTAAGCAGGTGCTTCAGGGGCTCAATGGACAGGACATTTATTGAAATCACGTAGGCAATCCCGGACAGGATGAGGCAGGTGATAGTCACGACGATACCCATCACGGGCTGCTTCATGAGACCCGGTTTCTTGTAGAAAGGCCACATGCCGAGAAGCACGAAGACAAAAAGAAACAAGAGCGCCCAGAAATAGAAGGAGAAAATAGATTCCCAGGCGCACGGCCCGGTCGGGGCAAAAGCGGCCAGTCCTGCGAGGGGGCCGCCCGGCGCATAGAAGGGGACCGCGCCGATGGGTGAAGGAGAGACCCCCGTAGGGCAAGAGAGCTGGCTGAAGTTGAAGAGGTGCCAAATGAGGTAAGTTATCACATAGGCCAGCAGCCAGGTCAGAAATCCCCTGGTAGGAACGCTGCCCTTTTGGAATGGCCACATCCCGAAAGCTATAACAAGAAAGAACGTGGTGATGACTACGCAGATAGAAAGGACGTTCGTGGCCGGGTGGGCCGCTCCCCCGCCCACGAAGCCGTTCAATGTGAAGTAGGCCAGCGTTGCGACGACTATCACGAACCCGGTCAGGAAGAGTCCGGGCCATGGCTGCGGCCAGCCCTCGACGGAAGGGAACTTGCCTCCCCACCCCAGGCCCATTACGACCTCGATGGCCACAAACGACATCATAAACAACGTAAAATTGCCCATAAAGCTCTGCATGTCAAAAGCCGCCGCGATGGCAAATGCTACCCAGAGCGTGAGGGCTGTCCCAAAAAGGCCTCGCCAGGGCTGAGTCACGGTCCATTTGGCTTTCGGCGTCAATTCATCCATTACATCCCCCTTTTAGGTTAGTATCCGGCTCCTTAGAAAAAGAATCCCCCGCCGGTTTGGCATTATTGCGCTAAAAACTAAGACGTCTCTTTCCGATCCACCCACTCCCAATGCAACTGCGTGCCTTATCTAAGCTTGACCCTATCGTTGCACAACGAGCATAATATGTCAAGACTCCCAATGCAACTGCGTGCCTTATCTAAGCTTGACCCCCGTAAGTAACTGGCCCAGGATGCGCTCCATCGGGTCCTTCTTCTTCTCGGTTCTTGGCGCCACCTCTTTCTTGCTCCAGACCGATTCCGGCCTGACCTGCAGGATAATGATGTTTTCGGGAAAGGCCATATCCGCGTCAATCCCGAACTCGATGTCATAGGGCTTGCCGTAGTACTCCTCGATCAACTTCCCTACGCGCGCAAGCTGCAACATCTCCTGCCTGGACAAGCACGTCATCCGCCTCTTCTCTTCCGGCACGTCGCACGTGATGATATCGCTCCCTCCCTCCTTATAGACACACTGTATCTCCTTGCTGCCCACCGTCGTCTTTATCGGCTCCATCGTCACCTTATCGACGAGGCAGGTATCTGGAGTGACGATACCGCTCACGACGGCCTCACCGAGTCCGTAGCTCACGTCTATCGATATCTTTGAAAGGTCCCCATTGACGGGATTGAGGGTGAAGATGATCCCCGATACCCTCGAATTGACCATCTTGGGTATGCCGACCCCTATATTGAACAGAAAACGCATGCCCTTGTTCATCCGGTACATGATCGCCTCTGTGTTGTAGGCGCTGGACCAGCACTTCCTCACGTACTCGATCAGGTCCCGCTCTCCGCGAATGTTCAGATATGTTTCCATCTGGCCGGGCATCGACACGGACCCGCTGCTGCGCACCGCGACAGGGCTGGTAGGGTGCCCGCATCTCTCGCAGAGCCGCCTGTACTCGGACAGGATAGCTTCCTCCAGGTCCGCCGGCAGCTCCGTCCGCTCGATCAGGCTCATGGCAAAATCGCTCGCCTCTTTCGCCGACTCGTACGTCACCTCTCCCAATTCGGGCAGCCACTTTTCCAACTCTGCCTTGATGCCTGTGTCCGTGATGAACTTGTCGTTAGCGAGGATGGTGATGGCAAAGCCGGGAGAGACGGGTATGCCCGCCTTGATCATCTCCCCGAGGTTGGCGTTCTTTTTGCCTACGAGGGGGTAATCGGCCCCTTCCATCTCCTCGTACCAGATTGTCAATCGCTTCTCTTTGTCTGTCATGATGTAGCCTCCATGGTATAACTTGCCCGACGGGACCGGACGCGGTGTCATTCCGCCTTTCCGGACCCGCCGGACAAAAGAGCCTTTATCCCGCGCGTTTCACTATGGTGACGAGACCCGTGTCTCCGTCCATCCGTACGATATCGCCGGTCTTTATCAACTGTGTACCCTTGCCCGTCCCGACCACGGTCGGCAGGCCATATTCCCTGCACACGATGGCGGCGTGGCACATGGGCCCGCCCACGTCGGTAATGGCCCCCGCTATTTTTACAAAGGAGGGCGCCCAACTGGGCGATGTGGTCGTCGCAACGAGGATCTCGCCCTGTTTGAGGTCTGCGAGCTGCTCCACGGTCTTCAGCACCCTGGCAGGGCCTTCGGCGATACCGGAGGAACCCGGGGAGCCCTGTATTTCATTTGACGACCCTCCATCCCCGCCGCCCTTGAGCCATGACTGGAGCACATTGTTCGTGACGCCCCAGAGGACGATCGTAAAAGGCTCGGTGACGACGTCAGGCGGGGTGCCGAGGGCGGCAGGCGGCTGCCACTGCTTGAACTTCGCATAGACGCTCTTTCTCCAGGCGATCTCTTTCGGCCAGTACGAAGGCCCTCTCGCCCTCACGCCTGTTGCCCATGATGTTGCATGGTCCCACAGGGCCTGCTTGATCTCGTCCCGCCTCAAGAACCATATATCTTCGTCGGCGTTTTCGATGAAGCCCGCGTTTTTCAGGATCTGGCCCACCTGACGCACCTTTGCCCAGAAGAGGGTGTGGAACCAGTGCTCCACATAAAAGTTGTGGTCTTCGGCATAGGGGAGCACCAGCCTCGCGATTCCCAGGCCCTGGTCAAAGGCCTCCCTGTCTGCGTCCGTTTTGATCAGCTTCCTGTATTCGTCGGCGATCCTGTCCCGCTCTTTTAGTATCTGTGCCGTCGGTCTCCCGATCTCTTTGCCTGATTTGAGTGTCGTGATGTTGGTCCTTATGGCGTCGAAGGGGATATTCAGGTTGTCGTTCCAGCTTATGTGGGTATGATACCAACCGGTGCCGGTCGAGATATAGAACCACGGGTATCTCGACTTCTCCAACTCCTTGAGCCACTCCTTTCCCACGGGGTGCGTCGACAGCTCTTTCATCAACTGATCTGCCTTGAGCGGTTTCATAATCAGGTCTTCGATGCCCACTTCGATGGCGAGCTTCGCAAGTCTGATCAGCTCCGCGTCGGGCCGGAACAGGATCGGGTCGAAACCGGCCGACAGCTTCGTCAGCGTCGACATGGGGATACCGGGGAAGATCTGATCGGCCGTCTGGAAAAAGGTGACCTGCGCGGCATAGGCCAGATTGAGGAACTCAAAATGGTACTGCCAGCACAAAAGACCGAGGTCGATCAACTCGTCCCACTTCTTGAGAAGGTGGTAGCCGCTCCCCGTCCCTATGCCGTCCTTGATGACGCTCATATCCTCCATCTCCGGCAGCTCGGCAAAGTTCATCGCCTCCAGCCTGTCGATCACCCCCGTCATCTTCTTCTTCCAGTTTTCGACCAGTCTGTCCCAATTCTGGAAGTAGTACCCTGCCCTTTCCATGAAATGGGGCACACGCTTCGGGATGTCCGCCGGATCGGCCACACCCACGGGGCTAATGTAGACGTAGCCGTTGACGATCCTGTGGTCTATGCCGAGAGCCGGCGGAATGAGCCAGTGGCGCGTGTTGTACTGCGACAAGGCCAGAGACCACGCCTCGTCCCATATCAGGTCGAAAGGATAATGCGGCTCAGGGTAGTGCAGGCCGTCGTAAAACCATATCTGGCTCGATTCGAAGGCCGCCCTCTCCGGGTCTTCCTTCGAAAACTGGTACTGGTAAGGATAGAGCCTCTCCCATCCTTCCGTGCCGGGAATCGCAGGAACGTCGTGTGGATCCATAAATGTTGCCATAAACCCCCCCTATTTTTATTTTACCGCTAGAGTCTGAACCACCTGGGTTCGTCAAAGCGTTCCGTACACCGCATGATCCTGTTCTGGTAGTTGACCGTGAATTCCTCCTGGAGCGTGATCGAAAGCCGCCTGAATTCCGGACTCGCGAGCATGCGGCCGATATCGACGGGATCCTTGAAGGTGAGCTCCCCGACGATCTCGCTGACACCACCCATCACCACGTTCCACCCACCGGTGATTTCCAGGTAGTCCAGCTTCTCGAGCGTCGGCACATAGTCGTTGATGACAAAATCGGCGTAGTCTTTCTTCACGCCCGGCCGCAGGTCAAAATACTGGTTGAACTTCCATACCCCCTTCTGGATCACGTATTCCGTCCGTTTTACCCTCCCCGTCGGCTCCAGCACGGCTCCCCGGTAGTTCTGCACGAGCGATTTGACCTGAAGCGTAAGCTGCTTGAACTCGCTCGTAGCGGTAGACCGGCAAAGCGCCTCCGTGTCTTGCGCGCGGTTCACGCCCACGATCCGGGGACCAAAGCCGACCTCCACGTAGTACGCGCCGACCATTTCAAGTCCTATTGCCTTCATTCCCGGTAAAAACGTGCTTTTCACGAACTCTACATAGGCATCCCCCTTTCCCTGAATGATGTCCCACGACTGTGTAAACAGGACGGCCATATGAAACCTCCTCTCCTCGTGTTTTGGCGAACACTACCCTCCAGATTCCGAAGGTAAGCGCCTCTTCTTCTCATGATGAAGAACATAAATGACTCAACTATAATGCACTATGGCATCTATCTAAACGCCGTAAAGTACATAACGCAAAACATTTAATATTATACACCATAAGCAAAACTTATGTATATCTCGAATTCAATACCGTCGCCGTCGTTCACGCCCAAGGCCTGTTTCAGGTGGACCGGCGCCACTATCTCAAGAATTGATGGGGGGTAGCCGGGCACGAGCGGCAGTATCACACCGCAGGGATACCGGCCCGCAATCGTGCCTCTGAACACCAGCGCGTCGCAGAAGCCCTCCTCCGCCGGGACGATCCTCTCCTTGCCAAGCCTTTTGAGTACCTTCTGTATCCTGGGTGCGTGTACGTCGATATTGAGAGTCCCCAGGTACGGAGAGAAATTGAGCATCGATGCTAATTGCCCGCTGACCCATGGGATGGAAAGGAAGGACGCCGACTCCCCGAGGCCGCTCACCACGGTCCCCGTGAGCTTGAGGCTCCTTCTCTCCCTTCGCTGCGCACCCACCACGGCCGGTTCCTCGACCCGTCTCATTTTGCGCGCGCCTTGGCAAGCACTACATCGTCCACGGTGCCCCATCTCCTGTAAAGGTGCCCGTCGAGAGAGAAAAGGTCGAGCATCTTCCCCACGGTCTGGTAGATGAGGTCGTCTATGGTCTTTGGCATATGGTAAAAGGCAGGCACCGGGGGCATGATCACCGCGCCCATCCGCGTAACCTTTGTCATCAGCTCAAGGTGCCCTTCGTGCAAAGGGGTCTCGCGCACCGCGAGGACCAGCCTCCTACGCTCCTTCAGCGTCACGTCCGCGGCCCTGATGAGTAGGTTGTAATTGAACGAGTTCGCAATCCCGGACAATGTCTTTATGGAGCACGGCATGACGACCATGCCGTCAACCTTGAACGAGCCGCTCGCAATGCTCGCCCCTACGTCATCAACATTGTAGACGGCTGATGCCATGGATTTGAGCTGCTCGACTGTGTAATCGGTCTCAAGGGCAAGGTTCCTCGCGGCCGACTGTGTCACCACCAGGTGCGTCTCCACTCCCATCGCAGAGAGCGCCTCGATGGCGCGTACGCCGTAGATAACGCCCGTAGCGCCCGTTATGCCGACGATGATACCGCTCATACCACACCTCCGATGGATCGCAAAACCGCGGCGACGCGCTCGCGGTTGCCCGCTGCAACACGCGCCCGCTCTTCTATACGCTTGCCGTGCATTGTCGCGTCGATGCCCGTTTTCGCGACGCCCGCGCCGCCGGCCGACTGGGGGTCGATCGGCTGACCCTGGAGGTGGGCCACCACGATCACGTCTTCGTCGGCAAAGCACCTCGTGATGATTGCCCACTCGACATCGCGCAGGCTGTGCGCGTCCACGTCCGCATCGACAACAACCACCTTTTTTATCATGGGGAAACCCATCATGAACGTGATAAGGCTGCGCACCTGCGCACGCTCCGCGGGTTTTGTCGACACCACAACCGACGTCCCGAAAGTTTTCGGAACAAAAACGATCTCCGTGACAAAGGGAAACAGCTTTCTGACGGTCCCTTCCACATGGCCTCTGCTCACGAATGTCAGGTAGGCGTCGCCTTCCAGACCAGTCGGCACGAGTGCCTGATACAGCGGGGCCGGCCGATGGAAGATGCGGCTTACCACCAGGGTGGGCGTGGCCTCCAGGGCCATGTAGTAGCCGCCTATCTCGCCAAGAGGACCGTCCCGTCTCACGTCGGCGTAATCGACGTCGCCCTCCAGATAGAACTCCGCGCCTGCCGGCACGTCGATATCCGGATAAGCCGGTCTGATAACCTTGATGCCCTCCCCTTTCAACCCCCCGGCAACCTCGAGCTTGTCCGTACCGGGCGCTGCCTTCATCGCCATGGAGAGAAAGAGCACGGGATCCACGCCTATGGTGACGACGAGCCGCATCCGCTCTCCTCTGGCCTTGCACTTCTCCAGCGTGTCGGAAAGGGGCGGATTTATAAGAGTCACCCCGAGCCGGTTAACGCCCCGGTATTCGAGCCTGTGGACGCCTCGGCCGACGACGCCGGAATCAGGGTCGGGCGACGAGACGATGCCCGCGGTAATGAACGGGGCTGAATCCTTCTCGCAGTGTTTGAGAATGGGGAGCACGGACAGGATGTCGCGGCCCGCCATGTCGATGCTCGTGAGCCCGGCCGGCTCCACGGCAACCTTCTTTTCAGCCTTACTGCCTGCTTCGACGAAGCGGCCCCAGTCGCCGACGATTGCGCTCAAGGCGTCTATGGACGGCGCCAGGTTGGCAACCATGCCGCATTCGTACCCGTCGATATTCCTGAAATGGATCACCTTTCCCCGGTCCGCAAGCAGCTCTATCAACTCGGGGATATCCTCACGGCTTACCTTTTCCCCTATCTCCAGCACAAGACCGCGGCCCTTCATGAAATCGAGGTAATCCCGCAACGTCTCCATGCTAGAGCCCTTTAGGGATGACGTTGACGAACTCCAGTATCTCCATGGAGCAGGGGGACTCGACGAGCTGGCCCCTGCCCAGCCTCACCCGGAGAAGCTCCGGGTACTTTTTGGGATCTTTCGAGACCTTGACCTTTGCGTAGGTCGAGCGATACTTCCGCTTTCCCGGCGTGAGGTCGCGTATCACCACCACCTTCTCAACGTCTTCTTCCATATCTGCGAAGTCTTTCTCTATGAACGTATCCCAGGTTGCCATAATATCCTCCTGCTTATGTGCTATCAAACGGTCTCTTTCCGGTCAAAGGACCCGGGGAAGTCTCCTTCCCCGGTTTTCTCAATCAGTCTAGTCCTTGAACCCATACTTCGTCCAGTTGGCGATCACCTTTTCCTGGATCTCCTTCGGGTACACGTTCTTGAACGATACCGTTATGGGGACGTCGGAGGCCGGCCAATCGAGCGGGAAGAGACAGTCGAAGACCACCTTCGGCGCCGCGCCGAGGCGTCTCTCCGCAGGAGAGGCATAGGGGTTGAGGGGTGTCCCCACACCATGGGCCTCCACCCTTATGCCATTGACCGGGTGGCACTTGGTGCTGAGGGCATGGATCAGCTCGTCCTTGCTGTAGATATCCGTCTTGTCGTCCACCACCACGACCATATGGAACCACGGTCCGAGCTTGCTCCCGAAGACGAGCTGGCCGATCTGGGTGGCGATATTCGCATAAAGGGGCTTCACCCCTACCACAACGAGGTGGTGGGTCGACTCGGGCAGCATGTAAACGCCGGTGATAGGGATCCCCTGGTCCTTCAGCAGCCTCTCCATCTCCAGGCCAAGGGAGAAGGCCCTAAGGAGTTGCCCTTCGTCGGTGGGCACGCCCATATTCGAGACGGGCATGATGGGCTTCTTCCGCATGGTGATCGCCTTCACCCGGTAGACGGTCCTCTTTTCCCTAGGACTCGTCCGATACCCGGTATACTCGCCGAAGGGCGCCTCCTCGATGGTGACGTTGGGGACAATCACCCCTTCGATGATAATCTCCGCGTGGGCCGGTACGTACAGGTCACAGGTCTCGCACTTGACGACCTCGACGGGCTCGCCCATAAGGAGGCTCGTAAACTCGTCCTCCGGGATCGCCGCGGGCGCGCAGCTCGCGATAGCCGAGAGGGGATCGGGGTTGAGGACGGTCGCGAAGGGCATAGGGATATTTCTGGGCGCATACTTGTTGTGGAACATCTTCCCCATGTCGGAGAAGGCAAGGACGGGACCGACCATAGTTTTTTCGTCAAAGAGCATCTGGCGGTACATGCCCCAGTTGATGGCGGGGGTGTCGAAGTCTTTTGCGACCACGAAGTGCCAGGTACCGATATACCTGCCTCCGTCACCGTCGTGGACCATGGGGGCGGGGAGGTTCATTATGTTCGCGTCATCACCCGTAAGAATGACCTCCTTGCAGGGGGCGTTCTTCCTGTCGATAATCTTCGGCGGGAAAGGCTTGCCCGACGATGTCCGCCTCAGGTATTCGGCCGAGATCTCCGCGATCGACGTGGACGGATCGAGACCGAAGGCAATAGCGAGCCTCCTGTGGGTAGCGATGGGCGCCCCGATCGCCTCGAAGCCGGGGTATTCCTTTATGTGCTTGAAAAGTGCCGCAGGGCCCTTCCTTTCGCAGGTCCTCCGCACGATGGCACCGAGCTCCAGGTCCCAATCCACCTCCTGCTCGACGACGACCGCGTCTCCGGTCTTCAGGAGCGCCTTGATATAGCTTCTGTTATCCTTGTAATATTTGAACGCCATGTAGTTCCCTCCGTTATTTAAATTCCGCCACAAAATGCTCCCACTTCCCCTGGGCCTCAAGGATAAACTGGGCAAGCTCCCTTAGTACGCCCCGGCCTCCTCCGGCCGCCGTGACATAGCTCGCCACTCCCCTCGCCTCGGCAGAGCCGTCGGCGGGGGCCGCGGAGAAGCCGACACGCTTCATGACAGCGAGGTCTATCATCTCGTCGCCCACATAGCAGAGGTCCTCGTCCTTAAAGCCCGACTCCTGCTCAAACTGGTCAACCCTCGCCATCTTTGCCCCCTGACCCCAGAGCTTTTCCGGGGGGATGCCGTAGATCTTGCCCATCTGCTCGTCGGCGCGGGAGATCTTGGTGGTGAGAAAGGAGATGCCTATGCCGGCGTCGGTGAGCGCCTTCACCCCCAAGCGGTCGTGCAGCGAGAATGCCTCCGATTTTACCCCTTCCTGGGTATAATAAAGGGTATTATCGGTGAGCACCCCGTGGATATCGAGGATGACGAACCGCACCTTCTTTGCCTTTTCGACTGCTTCTGCCTTATCCATCATAGCCTCCTACTTGTATCCCATCTTAGTGACCTTCTCTACCCAGCCATCCCATTTGTCCATGGCCCTCAGGATGAATTCGCATATCTCCCGCATTGCGCCTCTGCCGCCGGCATTGTTGGTGACATAGTGGGCCACGGCCTTGACCTCGTCTATGGCGTCCGCTGTAGCGACGGCGAGGCCCGCCTTCTTCATAATGGGGATGTCGGAGATCTCGCAGCCGAGGCAGCCGACGGCCTCGTAGCCGATACCCATCTCCTTTTTCAACTCCTCGAGCTTCGCGGCCTTGTCCGTCACGCTGTAGTAGAATTTGTCGAGCTTCAGCTCCTTCGCCCGGAAGAGCCCTTCCCCGTCTATGGACGTAGTGTCAAGATAGGCGACGCCTATGCCGTTCGCGGTGAGGGAGAGATCGCCGAAGCCGTCCATGTGCCAAAAGCCGTACTGCCTTCTACCCTCGATGTCGCAGAAGAGGGTGTTCGAGGTCAATACCCCGTGAATATCATGGACAAAGAGCTTGAGGTTCTTTGCCCTTTCCTGCGCACTCGCTATATCTTTTTCAAATGACATGGGAACCTCCTTATTAGTCTATCCCGTACTCGCTCCATCTGGCCTTCACCTTCCCCATCATGGCATCCGACAGCTTGATCTCCGTCGGCTTCTCCTTCCACTCGTAGGGGATGGTGGCATCGAGGATGATCCGTGAGGTAATGAACTTGTTGCCGCCTGCCTCGAGGGCAGGGTCGAGGGGCGTCGATCTGCCCCTGTTGATGATCTGGGTGCCCCTGGCCGGGTTGTAGCGGGTGCCGAGCGCCCACCAGACCCTCGGGAGGTCGTCCGCGTCAATGTCGTCATCGACGATAATGATCATCTTGATCCCATACGAGCCTGTGTTGCTCGCGATGACCGCTGCAGCCACCTGGTCCGCGTGGCCCGGATACATCTGCTGCACGGAGACAACCACGGTAAAGCGGCCCGATGCTTCGGGCAGGGTATAGACGGATTTTATGCCCGGTATCTGCATCTTGGCAAGATCGGTCCAGAGGGATGCATTCCTGGTAAAAGCATAGAGCATGTGCTGGTCGCCCACGGGCCTGCCCACGCTCGTCTCCCACAGTATCGGCTTGTTTCTGAAATAGACGCGCTTCACGTCGAGGGCCGGCTTGGGGATGGGCTTGATGAGCTCTTCCGTATAGTATCCGGTGTACTCGCCGAAGGGCCCCTCGTTCCTGAGCTGAGACGGGTCGATCTCCCCTTCCAGCACGATTTCCGCATGCGCGGGAATGGGTAGTCCCGAGATCGGGCTTTTGACCGTTTCCACCGGGGCTCCGCGGAGGGTGCCGACGACATCGTAGCCGCTCTTCGCCCCCGATACCGTGGCGGCGCTGGCGAAGATATGGAGGGGATCGCCGCCTATGATGGCGCAGGCAGGCATCTTCTTGCCTTGTTTCCCGTACTTCTTCATGATCCTGTCGCCCTTCTTTCCCTTCAGGATCTGGACGCCGATGCTCTTCTGATCGAGGATGCCCATACGGTAGGTACCCAGGTTGACGTCGCCCGTCTCCGGATCCTGGATCACCATGAATACCGCCGTGCCGAAATAGCGGCCGCCGTCAAGCTCGTAGAATCTGGGTGACGGGAAAGCAAAGGTATCGACCTTGTCGCCCTCGACGATGTTCTCGAAAATAGGGCCGTCTTTTACCTGCTTTGCGGGGATGACCTCTTTTACGGCGAGGTTCACCCACTCTTTCGTCAACTGAACCATGGAGAGATCCGGGCTCTTCCCGAGGATCATCGCCAGCCTCTGGGTAGTACCGAAGGCGCCCGTGAGTACCGGGCTCTCATACCCCTTGACATTCTCAAAGAGAAGGGCCGGGCCGGACTTCTCTTCCACAATCTTGCAGATATGGGAAATTTCGAGGTCCCAGTCAACCTCCGCCTTGATCCTTTTGAGCTGCCCCACTTTTTCGCACGTGCCTATGAAATCTCTCAGGTCCATCGACTCCTCCTTATAGGAAATTTGGACTATGCCTGCTATGCCTACCCCCCTGTCCCGCATGAATCTTTCGGGAACGCCGAGCATACGCCGCATGAATTTAATGCCCTATTATGCATCCATTTTTATGCTATGGTGTTGACAAGTCAATTCATTTGTTTTTATACTACATAAGAAAAACTTATGCTCTTCTACTCTCTCACATCCCTTATAGTATTCTCCAAGGTCGTAAAATGCAAAAGCTTTTCTAAGGCGGCCGACCTCCTCTTCATGACGCAGCCGGGGGTTTCCGGACACATCGCCCAACTTGAGGCCCAGACGGGCATGAAGCTCATCAGGCGAGACAGGGGCAAGTTCGACCTCACCAGGGAAGGCAGGATCGTCTACCGCTACGCCGAGCGGATTGAAACGATCGCCCGGGGGCTGGAAGAGAAGCTGCGGGCCGCGAAGGCGGAGACAACGCCGACCCTGCGCCTGGGCACGACGATCAACTACGCAAGAAAGATCATGCCCTATATCCTCGGCGGCTTCCAGAGCAGAAACCCCGATATCAAGATCAAGCTCGACGCCGGCTCCTCTATAGAGATGGAGAAGAGCTTGCTTTCCGGCCTGAATGACGTGGTCATCGTGTCGTACCAGCACACCTCGAACAAAATACAGTCCTTCCCTTTCGTGCAGGAAGAGCTTGTGCTGATCGCATCGAAGAACCACCCCCTTGCCGGGCGGAGCGCGGTGTCGCTCTCCGATATCAGCCCCTACCCCTTTCTTATCAGGGAGGAAGGGTCCGCGACAAGGAGCACCGTCCTCGCCGCCTTTTCGCGGATGAGCACCTCCCCCTCCGTATTTATCGAGGCGAACAGCACAGAGTTCATCAAGGAATGGGTGGCCCGGCACATGGCGCTTTCGATCCTGATCCGTAGAGCTGTGGAGGGCGACGAAGACGACCGCTCCCTCACCGTGGTGCCCCTGATCGAGCCCCTCTCTTTGGAGGTGTCGGTGCTCTACGAGAAATCGAAAAAGCATAACCCCGCGATACGGCGGTTCATCGGCTATCTGGAAGAACTTAAAATGAGCCCGGACCCCAGGGCTGCCGTGCTGCGCGACAAGGGGAGCGGGGGAGCGACGTAACGTCGCCTGAATGGGATATCGGGTACGCGCCAAAGCAGGTGTTGAGACACGCCTCGGGCCGTGGAGCACCGGGGAGCTGGAACAGATGCTCGCTGCCGCGTCTGAAATGCCCGGTCTGCCCGCCCGCATAGACTTTATTTCCGGCCGTTTCCTGGGCGTGCCTTACGGAGGATCGACGCTTATCGGCTCGCCCGGCGTACCCGAGGCACTTGTCATCAATCTCCAGGCAGTCGATTGTTTCACCTATCTCGATTACGTGGAATCGATGCGTTTATCCTGCACTTTTTATGAATTCAGACGCAACTTGAGAAGGGTGCGGTACAAATCGGGTGTGGTTGAGTACGGAGAGCGGAACCACTTCTTTACCGACTGGGCCGCATCGAACAGGGTGGAGGACGTGACCGGCGCGATAGGACGGGAAAAGGCGACGGTCATCACAAAGACCCTCAACAGGAAGGGCGGCGGATCAATTCTGGCGGGAATACCACCGGTCGAGCGAAGGATCGCTTTCATTCCCACAGGCATGCTCGACGGGCGGGCGCTCGACGGCTTGAGGACAGGTGACTACATCGGCATATATACGCCGGCAGACGGCCTTGACGTCTCCCATGCGGGCATCTTCATCAGGCGCGAAAACCGCATCTTCCTGCGGCATGCGTCTTCGACAGCACAAAAGGTGGTCGATCAGGACTTCAGCCCCTATATCGAAGGAAAACCGGGGATAGTCGTGCTCAGGCCCCGGGGCTACGAGCGAAGCGAGGTTGAAGGGGGAGGCCGGGTGACCACCCAGCAAGGCAATACGGAGCCGGGTACCCGGCCCTATGCTTGCGGGTCGCGGCTCCGCCGGTGGAGGGGGCGCTGAGCCCAATTAACCGGGCATCTGCTGTTCACCCATCCTGACAATAACAGGGCGCAGGTGCCAGAGAAGCAGAAGCCCTGGGAGCGCCGTGACTGCGGTGAGGAGAAAAAATCCCGCCCACCCGATAGATTCGACCACGTAGCCGGACGTGGGAGCGATAAAGACACGGCCGAGGGAAGCCAGCGAGGAGAGCAGGGCATATTGGGTGGCGGTGTAGCGTCTATTGCACAAACTCATGAGAAAGGCCACAAAGGCGGCGGTACCCATACCGCTGCTCAGGTTCTCGAAGCCCACCGCGAAGGCCATTGCGGCGTAGCTCTTGCCGATCCAGGCAAGGGCCGTAAACGACAGGTTTGACACGAGCTGCAGCACCCCGAACAAAAGAAGTGATCGAAAAAGACCGAGCCGCACCATGAGAGAGCCGCCGATGGCCGCCCCGGCGAGCAGCGAGACAAGGCCCAGCCCCTTATTGATCTTCCCTACATCACTTGCTGAAAAACCGAGCTTGATGAGGAAAACCGAGGTCAGGGTCCCCGCATATGCATCGCCCAGCTTATAGAGGATGATCGCCAGGAGCAGCATCCATGCCGATGGGCGGGTGAAAAAGTCCTGGAGGGGCCCCCACACCGCTTCACGCATAGTCTTCGGGGCGGTCACCACCGTATCCGGCTCGGGAGCGAATACGGCGCCCACGATCCCCACAACCATGAACCCGGCCATGAGGAGGTACGTGCTCTGCCAGCCGATACTGTCCGAGAGGACAAGAGCGAGAGCGCCCGAAACCAACACGCCGATCCGCCAACCGACTATCGAGGCGGCCGTTCCGGCCCCGCGCTCTTCCTCAGCCAAAAGGTCGGTCCGGTATGCGTCGATGACAATGTCCTGGGACGCCGAGCTGAAAGCAACAAAGAAGGCGAGCCCGGCAATGGCGCCGAGCGCGTAGGCAGGTGAGCTGAAACCCATGGCACTGATCCCGATGAACAGCACGAACTGGACCAATATGATCCATCCGCGCCTCCTGCCGAGCCAGGGCGGCACAAAGCGGTCCATAAAAGGGGACCAGAGGAACTTGAGCGCATAGGGCACGCCGATAAGGGAAAAGATGCCTATGGTGTGGAGATCAATGCCCACCTTGGTCATCCAGACCTGGAGAGTACCGCCGGTAAGGGCTACAGGAAGGCCCGATGAAAACCCGAGCACAGCCATAAGCATCATGCGGGGCTTAAGGTATACCTGAACATAGGGGGAAAGGGCACGCGGCATCAACACATCCGGCCAACCGAAAGCATGGAGAAGTGTAGCAGATTGTGTCGGGATCAGGCAACAGTTCCTGCGGGCTAAGTAGAACGGCCGGGCGCCGAAGAACAAGTAACGGGTTTTACAAAAGGGGACAGGTTTTTTGGTGTGCGACCCGGTGCTGTCAGGCGTGATTGGCGAGCTTTTCGGTCCTGGTGCTGCTGAGGATGTTCGCCGCCTCGGCCGCCCGTCCGCCATCTGCGCGTATCCAGAACAGAAAGCCGCCTCCCAGGACGCCGTTGCGGTAGAAGTCTGCCAGCTCTTCAGGCACGCCGAGACCGGCGAGGATATCCTTAAGATCGTGCCGCGGCTTTTCCGCCATCGCTGCACCGGCCGTCACGACCGCAATCTTGCCTGCCACACGGACAGCGCCCACATCAGGCATGGTCACGGATTTGCCGTCTATCAGCACACGGTCTATCCCCTGCAAAGCCGCCCTTTCGGGCGATCCAGCCTTGTTCGTCGCCCTCAATTCGGCGTCCTGACCCGTCTGCGTGGCAGGCTCCCGAACAATCACATTCATCTCGCCCTCGTCGAAGTGCCTGTCAATCAACTCGGCGACAGATGCCTTCGCTTCATCGAACCTTTCGAAGAGCGCAAATATCGTCCTCATCGGCTCCACTCCTTTTTCGGGATGCGGGCCGGTCGCCCGATCGGTGAAGATGTCGCGGTGCCTTTACATTCAATGTAAGTACTCCTGAAAGGCTGTCAAGCGCGACGAGGCATGTAGATAAAGAGATTTGTGGTGATACGGCAGGTCCCTGGTCTCTTATTTCGGCCGGTCGGCATCCGGTACAGGCCGGTTGCCCGTCTGGATAAAGGTGTAATAATCGGCGACGATCTCGCGGTGATCGAAGGCCATGCGGTCAGGCAGCGTATCGAACGTAAAGACACGGGCGCCCTTCGCGTCGTCGGCAGCCGCAAGCATACCTGCGCCCTCGGCAATGTAGACGATGCTGATCCCATGGCCTCTCGGGTCCCTGGAAGGCTTCCCGTACACGTAGAGCAGCTCCCGAAGCGTCACGTCGAGGGATGTCTCTTCCCTCGCCTCCCTTACTGCCGCGCTTTCAAGCGATTCGCCCACGTCCACAAATCCGCCCGGCAGGGCCCAGCCGTAAGGCCCGTTTTTCCGCTCGATAAGCACGATCCCGTCCCGGTACTCAATAATGATGTCAGCAGCGACAAGGGGCGTTGTCGGTTTTCCCATAATGCATAAGTATAAGCTTTTATGCGCCCGAAGAGCAATTTTAGCGACGACGGCCAGTGAAAAGCCTTGCCGACTCTGTTTTGCTGCTGCACAATTATCTTGTTGACAAAAAGGTGTGCATCAACTATATTAATCCTATCATCATAGTAGAGTAACTCCATAGCCCGTCTGAAGGGCACAAATCCGAAGGAGGTCTTTATGAGCAGATATGCGGATAACAGTCAGTCGATAGGGAATTCCCCGCTGATAAAACTGAACCGCGTGGTGGGTCCGGAGGCGACGGTGCTCGCCAAGATCGAGGGGAGAAACCCGGCCTACTCCGTAAAAGACCGTATCGGCGCCGCGATGATCCTGGATGCCGAGAAAACGGGACGACTGAAACCGGGTATGGAGATCATCGAGCCTACCTCGGGCAATACGGGCATCTCCCTCGCTTTTGTGGCTGCCGCCAAGGGATACAAGCTGCTCCTCACCATGCCGGAGAGCATGAGCGTCGAGCGGAGGAAAGTGCTTAAGATCCTGGGTGCGAACCTCATATTGACGGAGGCTGCTAAAGGCATGAAAGGGGCAATCGCGAAGGCCGAGGCGCTCAGCCAGAGCGACCCCGCCCGCTATTTCATGCCCCAGCAGTTTGAAAACCCGGCAAATCCCGCCATCCATGAAGCGACGACCGCGCCCGAGATATGGAATGATACCGACGGGAAGATGGACATCCTGGTATCGGGCGTGGGAACGGGCGGCACGATCACCGGGGTCAGCCGCTATTTCAAGTTGACAAAAGGGAGAAAGATTATCTCCGTGGCCGTGGAGCCGGCCGAGTCCCCTGTCCTCAGCCAAAAACGCAGGGGGGAAGAGCTGAAGCCGGGCCCTCACAAGATTCAGGGCATCGGCGCTGGCTTTGTACCCAAAGTGCTGCAGCTCGACCTCGTAGACCGCATAGAGACGGTAACGAGCGATGAGGCGATCGACATGGCCCGCCGGCTGGCCCGCGAAGAGGGTATCCTCTGCGGCATCTCAAGCGGGGCCGCGGCCCTCGTGGCGGCGCGCATCGCCGGTGAGCCGGAAAGCAAGGGAAAAACAATTGTGGTGATCCTGCCTTCCGCCGCCGAGCGCTACCTGTCGACGGTCCTTTTTCAGAACCTCTTTCCCGGTCTCGAGACGGCAACCGCTTCAGACGTCGCTATTTAGCAGGAGAAAGCGCAAGGAGCAGTGGCGTATGAAAATATCGACCAAGGGGAGATACGGACTCCGGGCAATGATGGACCTTGCGGCCAATCAAAGGGACGACACCCCCGTGTTTCTTGCGGATATTGCCAGGCGGCAGGGGATATCCGAAAAGTATCTCGAACAGATTTTCGCAGCCTTACGGACCGCGGGGCTCGTGAGTACGGTGCGGGGCAGAAAAGGCGGCTTCCTGCTCCGCGGGCGGCCAAGCGAGATCACGGCGAGCACCGTTGTAACGGCCCTTGAAGGCCCGTGCACGGTTGTCGACTGCGTGGCGAAACCCGACGTCTGCCCCCGCTCCGCCACATGCGCTACCCGTGATATATGGGGCCTTGTAGGCGGCAAGATCGATGAGGTGCTCTCCGGATTCACCATCGAGCGCCTGGTCATGATGCAGGAAGAGAAGTCGGGGAAGGGTACTTCCATGTACTATATATAAGGACGACTGGCAAGGGAAGAGGGAAGAGAGGGAAACCTTTCAGGAGGAATGAAACAGATGACAACCAGGAGACTTGAGACATTGGCCGTACACGCCGGTCAGGAAAGCCCTGATGTGGCGACCGGGGCGCGAGCGGTACCCATATACCAGACGACTTCCTACGTGTTCAGGGATACGGCGCACGCCGCCAACCTTTTTGCCCTCGCCGAGCTGGGCAATATTTACACCAGGATCATGAACCCCACGACGGACGTCTTCGAGCAGCGCATAGCTGCCATCGAGGGCGGCACGGGGGCGCTAGCTGTTTCGTCGGGCCAGGCGGCGGAAACCCTTGCCCTTCTCACTATCACGCAGGTAGGCGACGAAATCGTGTCGGCAAACAACCTTTACGGGGGCACCTATGAGCTTTTTCACTATACCCTCCCAAAGCTCGGCCGGCGGGTATTGTTCGTCGATTCCGCAAAGCCTGAAGAGTTCAGAAAAGCGATCACGGAGCGGACCCGGGCACTCTATGCGGAGACGATCGGCAACCCTAAGCTCGACGTGCCCGATTTTGTTGCCCTTAGCCGGATCGCCCACGACGCGGGCATCCCCCTCGTGGTCGATAATACGGTGGGCGTCGGTCTCGTCAGACCCATCGATTATGGGGCGGACATTCTCGCAACAAGCGCTACGAAGTTCATAGGCGGCCACGGTACTTCGATTGGCGGCGTGATCGTTGACAGCGGCCGTTTCAACTGGGGCAACGGGAAGTTCCCGGAATTCACTGAGCCTGACCCCAGCTACCACGGCCTCAAATTCTGGGATACCTTCGGCAATTTCGGGGAGATGGGAAATGTCGCCTTTGTCTTCAAGGCGCGGGTGCAGCTCCTGCGCGACATGGGCGCCGCCTTAAGTCCGTTCAATGCGTGGCTCTTCCTCCAGGGGCTGGAGACACTCTTCTTGCGGCAGAAAAGACACTCCGAGAACGCCTTTGCAATCGCAAGGTTCCTGCAAGAGCACCCTCTCGTATCCTGGGTCATCTACCCGGGGCTGCCGGACAACCCGAACTACGCAACCGCAAGCAAATACCTCAAAAACGGCTATGGGGCACTCGTAGGCTTCGGGATCAAGGGCGGTCTGGACGCGGGGAAGAGATTCATCGAATCGGTACGGCTCCTCTCTCATCTCGCGAACATCGGAGACGCAAAAAGCCTCGTCATACATCCCGCGTCAACCACACATCAACAGTTGACGAGGGCCGAACAGGTTGAGACGGGCGTCACCGAAGATTACATCCGCCTCTCTGTCGGTATCGAGGACGTCGAGGACATCAAGGAAGATATCGATCAGGCCCTGCGGAAGGCAACCGGGTAAGAGGGCGGACGCGGCGGCACGCACGGGCAATGAGCATTGGTGAGGCGGACGTGATGAAAAAAGGCAAAGACGGCTCCCGCGTTGGTCCGGGCATTGTGGAGACGCACTACTATACCTTTGCCGAGAGCCCCAACCCCTTCGAGACGGAGAGCGGAAAGACCCTCTCACCTGTCACGCTCGCCTATGAAATCTACGGCGCCCTCAACAGCGATAGGTCGAACGCCGTCCTGATCCTCCACGCCCTCACCGGCGATGCCCACGCTGCCGGGTTCCACGAAGGAGACAAGGACCCCGGCTGGTGGGACAATATGATAGGGCCGGGCAAGGCCTTCGACACGGACCGGTATTTCATCATCTGCTCCAACGTGATCGGCGGCTGCAGGGGCTCGACGGGCCCTGCTTCGCTCAACCCCAAGACGGGCAAACCCTACGCCCTCGATTTTCCCCTCGTCACCATAGGAGACATGGTCAACGCCCAGCGCCATCTCGTGGACCACCTCGGCATAGACCGGCTGCTCTCGGTCGCAGGCGGCTCCATGGGCGGCATGCAGGCCCTCCAGTGGGTCGCTTCCTACCCGGAGAGGGTCCGTTCGGTAATACCCATCGCCACCACCGCGACGCACTCGCCCCAGCAGATCGCCTTCAACGAGGTGGGCAGGCAGGCCATCATGGCCGACCCTAACTGGAGTGACGGTAATTACTACGGCGGTCCGCTGCCTGCCAAAGGTCTCAGCGTGGCGAGGATGGTGGGACACATCACGTATATGAGCGACCAGTCCATGAGTGAAAAATTCGGCAGGCGCTTTAAAAACGGCCGATCAGGCTTTTCCTTCGATCCGAACTTCGAGGTGGAGGGCTATCTACAGTACAGGGGTGAAAGCTTTATCAAGCGGTTCGATCCCAACTCCTACCTCTATATCACGAAGGCCATAGACTACTTCGACCTCGCAAACGGCAAGGGGCTGCAGGAAGTATTGCGGGGTGTGGCTGCGCGCTTTCTCGTCATAGCTTTCAAGTCCGACTGGCTCTATCCGGCATACCAGTCTCAGGAGATCGCCCGCGCCTGCAAGCGGGCCTGGGTGGAAGCAACCTATGCGGAGCTGAATTCCACCTGGGGCCATGATGCGTTTCTCATCGAAGTGGAAGAGCAGTCCTACCTGATCACGCACTTCCTCAAGAAAGTCATGTCATCATAGGGGAGCCGGATGGACCACGACCCCCCGAAACTGAGACTCGATCAGAAAGTCATTGTGGAGATCGTCACACCGGGCGCCTCCGTCCTAGACCTGGGCTGCGGCAGGGGGGAGCTCCTCGCGGCGCTGGCGGAACAAAAGCACGCGAAGGGCCAGGGCATAGAAATCGACGACGACGCGATACTCAGGTGCGTCTCGAAAGGCCTGAACGTCTTCCACGACGACATCGACAGGGGCCTGCCGGAATACGGAGACCGCTCATTCGACTTTGTCATCCTCGATCAGACCTTCCAACAGGTGAAGAAACCGGGCGAGGTCCTGAGAGAAGCCTTACGGGTCGGGACGCGGGTGATCGTCGGTTTTCCCAATTTCGCCACCCTCGGCACGCGCCTCCAACTGGGCCTGAGGGGCCGGACGCCTGTTACCCCGTCGCTCCCCTATGAGTGGCACGACACGCCCAACCTCCACTTTCTGAGTATCCTCGATTTCGTCGATTTCTGTAAGAAGAAAGCGATACGCATGGAACGGGCCTTCTATTTTACGTCAAGAAAGCGGGTTCGCATGCTTCCGAACCTGCGCGCGGAGACGGGGGTATTCCTTATCTCAAAGGCGTGATTTTCCAGGCGCCCCCTCCTTGCTTCTAATACCCACTCCCGTGTATCTGTTTTTGCTTCGCGCGAGCTATCTCGCAATCAGCGCCGCAAGGTCAGACTGAGAAGCTCTTCGGCCTGTGTCGGATCGAGGCGTCGCAGTTCCCGCACGGCACGCAGGGCGGCCCTCTGGTTTTTGGACGAGAAGTAAGCAGTTCCAAGCTCGTACCACGCCTCGTCGGCATACTGCGGATTGATGCGGATGGCCTGGCCGTAAGCCTCGATGGCTTTGTTGTAGCTGCCGAGGCCGTCGTAAGCGATCCCGATGCAGGTCCAGGCGTCGGCATTCCCTGAATTAATTCTGACGGCCTGGCTACAGGCTTTGATGGCGTCATCGTAGAGATGGAGGACCCCGTAAGCGAACCCGAGGTTGCACCAGGCGTCGCCACTTTTAGGCTCGCTTTTCGTCCACTTCCGGCACCAATCAAGCAACCCCGGCCAGTTCTCCGTCTTTCCCAGGGCAATGACGCGCTTACACCATTCGGTGTAACCGATACCCTCGGCGGCGGGTGTGCGGCCCGGCTTGACCTCGCCTATCCACTCAACGGGCATGGCGAAGTTGAGGCTTTGTCCACCTTCTATATAAAAGGAAGTTATGCCGACAAGGTAGCCTTGTCCATCGAACAGGCCGCCGCCGCTCGACCCGGGGGAGATGGCCGCCGTGGTAGGAATCAGGGGTGACGGTCCGCCCCGGAGCTGCGCAACGATGCCTTCGGAAAGGGAAAGCTTCAGACCCCGCGTCGCACCGACGGCATAGACCGGATCCCCCGCCTTGAGGCCTACCGCGTCGCCGAGTATCACCGGTTTCCCTGCAATGCCTTTGGCATCGAGGAGGCAAATGTCCTTGTCGTCGTCTTCCGCATAGAGGGTAGCAGTGAGAAGCTCTTTACCCCGGCCCGCCAGATAGGAGGCCCCCCCTTCAACGACGTGACAGTTGGTCGCAACCCTGCCGGAAGGAAGGAGCACCCCGCTCCCCTGTCCTTTTACCTTGCCCCGGGCGTCCAGTGTCTTCACCACAACAACGGCGTCCTTGACCTTGTCGAAGACTTCAGCAGGCATAAGGGCGTGGACCGGCACGGGTAGGAGCGAGAGGAGGCATACCGCATTGATCAGCCCTACCGCCCATGATACCTTCATCATTATCCTCCCCACGTTCCTTTTTCCATGCCCGGTGCGCTGATATGGCTTATTGCGTTGTCTCCTCAACCTATTCTACCATACCACCGTGCAAATTCAATTAAGCTGCACAATTGCTGCTTATACTATGCCATGAATGGAAAACGATTCCAACAAACAAAGAATGTGTTTCCGCCTGTTCAATCGACGCTTAATTGCAGAAGGCTTTAAAAACCGAAAGCGAGGGCCAGGTGGTAGGCGACGACCCCTCCCAGAAATGACACGGCCAGCATAAAGGCAAAGGACGTTAAGAACCATCGCCAACTGCCCATTTCCTGCTTCATGACCGCCACAGTGGCCGCGCAGGGGACAAAGAGCATGAGCACGGCGAGGAAAGCGACGGCAGAGGCATGGCTCATCAACGTAGGCAGCACCTGCCTTAAGCCCTCCTCGCCCACGCCGTAAAGGACGGCTAGGGTGGCGACGGAATTCTCCTTCGCCACAAGGCTGGAGACCAGAGCCACCATCTCCTTCCACCCGAGCCCCATAGGAGCGCCTATCGGCGCGAGAAGCCTGCCGACCCACGCAAGCACACTCGTTTCAAGCCGGCCGGAAGGGATGTTGGAGAGGAGCCAGATCACCACGGAAGCAACCAGGATCACGCTGCCCGCCCGCTTCACGAAGGAGACCGTCCTTGCCCACACGACGGCCGCGATGGTACGCGGGTCGGGTTTGTGGTAGAGGGGAAGCTCCATGATGAAAGGCATAGGCTCGCCCTTCATGAATACCCTGCTGATCGCGATGCCCGTGACGCCGAGGACGACGATATTAACAGTGAGAAGCAGCCAGGAAACAAGGGACGCGTGTTCCCCAAACACGGCCGCGCAGACGAAGGTAAGCACCGCGAGCCTGGCCGTGCAGGGTATGAAAGGCGCGAGGAAGATGGTGAGAAGGCGCGCTTTCCTCGACTCCACGATCCGCGTCCCGATGACGGAAGGCACATTGCAGCCGAAGCCCAGGCACAGGGGGATGAAGCTCTTTCCGTGGAGGCCGACCACGTGCATGAAGCGGTCCATCACAAAGGCGGCCCTTGCCATGTAGCCGACGTCTTCGAGAAAGCTTAGACAGACAAAGAATATGAGCAGAATGGGAAAGAACGTGAGCACCGAGCCCGCGCCGCCGATGATGCCGTTTATCACGAGCCCCATGAGCCAGTGGGGCGCTCCGGCAAGGCCCGTCTCGACGAGACGCGCGAAAAGCTCCAGCACCCGCTCAAGCCCGTGCTGTAAGGGAAAACCCACCCGGTAAGTGAGGACGAAGACGAGGGCCAGTATGCCGAGGAGCAAGGGGATGCCGAGCACGGGCTGTGTGAGCAGATGGTCTATGCGGTCCGTCATGAGCACCTGCCCGCGCCTGAACCGCGACACAGCGATGCGCGTCACCATCTCTATCCAGTCGTACCGGCCGCCCACGACCGCGCGCAGTGCGTCCTCATGCTCGATGAGGAGGCCCTGGATCTCGGTCCATATCTCCTGAGGCAGGATCTCCTGGAACGCCACCGATACCACGTGGTCCCCTTCCATCAGTTTTGTCGCGACCCAGCGGTCCGCATAGGGCGGGGGGACATGGCCCTTGAGAAGCTCCAGGAGCCGCATATAAATAGCCCTGTGGTCGAAGGACACGTCAGGCAATCGCGGGTTAAAGTCGACCTCGTGCAGCGAAGCGTCTATGATCAGGGGCACAAGCTCCTTTATGCCCTTGTTCTTCGTGGCGATTATCGATACAACGGGCAGACCCAAGGACCGCTGGAGCGCCTCTACGTCCACGTGAATGCCCTGGTTCTCCGCCACGTCGGTCATATTGACCGCGACGACGATAGGCACGTCAAGGAGAAGCACCTCGGTAAGCAGATAGAGGCTCCTTTCGAGGGCGGAGGCATTGGCCACGAGCACGATGACATCCGGGTGCTCGTGGATGATGAACTCCCGGGCCGCCCTCTCCTCTTCGGAAAATGCGGTGAGACTGTACGTGCCCGGAAGATCAACGATGCGCATCTCCGCGCCATCCGCTATGTGGACCCCTTCTTTCTTTTCGACGGTTTTCCCCGGCCAGTTGCCCACATGCTGCGAGAGGCCGGTAAGGATGTTGAAGACTGTCGATTTCCCCACGTTTGGCTGGCCGGCAAGGGCGACCAGCACGCTCTTCTTCTCTTCCACCGGGACGCCCGACACAAAGATGCGCGATGCCTCGATCCTGCCCAAGGCCAACCGCGTGTCGGAGGCAAGGACGATGACCGAGCCCGCGCTCTTCCTCAGCACCTTGATCTCGATGCCGGGGATGATGCCCATTGACGCAAGGCGGCTCGTCAGGCGCTCGCTGCCCCCTATGGAGCTGACTACACCCGTCTCACCTTCCCTCAGCGTCGTGACCGTCGCAATGACGTTTTCCACCTGTGCCTTCTTGCTTTTCGGAACGATAGACCCAGCCTTGTTTATAACCGCATTCGCCCGAAATGTCAACGCCTGAACGGGAAATGGGCAGGGTACGAGCTTGTCGGAAATCGGGACTTCTGCTATACTTCGTCAGTATCTACTCTAAAGGAGGCGGCGGTGCCATTTGCAGGAACAGGTCTTGTGGCGAAGGACTTGTACGTGGCCGGCTTCCCCTGGTCTGCCTGTTATCTGCTTGACGGAAAAAGGCCGGTTCTTTTCGAATCCGGCTACACCTGCGCAGGGCGGCTCTACGCGGAAGCTATCCGGGAAGTCTTGGGAGAAAGGGAGCCGGAGATGCTTTTTCTCACCCACGTACACTACGATCATTGCGGCGCGACAGGATACCTTAAACGGGCCTTCCCTTCCTTAAGGGTAGCCGCGTCCGAAAGGTCGGCCGGGATTATGCGCCGCCCGAATGCTCAGGGATTGATGACGGAGCTTTCCAGACAGGCGACCGACCTTATCTCCGAGAGCTATAACGGCGATCGGTCGAAGCTGATCGACGAGCCTTTCGAGCCTTTCGACGTTGATATCGTTGTGGGCGAGGGGCAGACCGTAGATCTGGACGGCATAACCGTTCAGGTCATGGCGACGCCGGGCCACACCAGAGACATGCTGAGCTACTACATACCCGAGCGAAAGATACTCTTTGCAACGGAAACAGCGGGCTGCCAGGATATCACCGGCCATATTCTCATCACGGCGCCAGCCGATTATGACGCCTTCCTTTCCTCTTTCGCGAGGGTTGCCGCGCTCCCCATAGAGATACTCTGCCAGGGACACAGGTTCGTCTGGGTGGGGGTCGACGAAGTCCGGGATTTTCTTGCCCGGTCGCTTTCCGCGGCAAAGCACTTCCGGGAAAAAATAGAACGACTGCTGTACGAAGAACAGGGATCGATCGAGCGGGTCGTGGCGCAGATCAAGTCCGAGGAGTACGACACAAATACGGGGCAGAAGCAGCCGGAAGGCGCCTATCTCGTCAATCTTCGCGCCACGGTTACCCGTCTGGCTGAAACGCTGAAACAATAGGGCGAGCCGCACTTATAGGTCCTAGGACCTATTTTTCAGAGCTTCTTTTTCGTCTTTTTATAGACCTCTATGCCCGCTTTTTCCTCCAGGGGACAGACATATTCGCAGATGCCGCAGCCATTGCACAGCTCATCGATAACGTAAGGCTTCTTGAGCGCGACCTCTTTCCCGTTGTAGTCGGTCTCCCTCACCGATTCGAACCTGATCGCCTTATCCGGGATCGGACAGTGCTCCTCGCAGACCATGCAGTTCATCTTCTTTGCGTAGGGCAGGCAATGGTTCTTGTCTACCACGGCGAGTCCGATAACGGCCTTCTTCTTCTGCTCCAGCGGTAGTTTCGGTATTGCCCCCGTCGGACAGACCTGCCCGCAGAGGCTGCAGTTATATTCGCAGTAGCCCAGGCGCGGCACGATCGTGGGCGTGTAGAGGCTGTAGATACCCGCCTGAAGGGAAGCAGGATAGAGAGCGCTTCTCAGGCAGACTTTCATACACTCCCCGCACCTGACGCATTTCTCAAGGAAGTCTGCGTCCTCCCGAACCCCGGGCGGGCGCAAGAGCCGCGTTTCCTTGACCGTGGTTTTTATCCCGAGCATGCGTGAGACGAAAAGTCCTGATGCAAGCGATGCAACCCCCGTCACGAAGACCCTTCGTCCGGGCGAGAAAACGGAGTTTTTTGCGCGTTTCAGGGAGAGGCGGAAGCTCACCCGCTCATGGGCGCATTTCCTTTGGCAATCAAGGCAGAGGATACAGTCGCTCTTCTGGAATACCTCCTCGTCGAAGGTAGTAGGACAATGGTCCCGGCAGTCGCCGCAGTCAGCGCAAAGCCGGACAGGCAGCCTCCTGAAAATGGAAAAGCGGCCGACAAGCCCGAGCAGCGTGCCTAGGGGGCAGAGGTTCCTGCACCAGTTCCTGCGCTCGAACCTTTCGAGAAAAAGGACACCCAGGAAAAAGAGGAGAGAGACAAGGGCGAGGGGGTAAAAGGTGTCGCGAAAAGGGAGCAGATAGCTCTTGAGGAAGCTGTAGCCCGGGTCCAGATAGTCCCTCGAATCGCCAAGGAGGTTGTAAAGCCCTACCCAGCCCTCGCGACCCAAAAACCCGAAAAGGGGATACAGGGAGAACGTCAGGAAGCGGACGAAAATTGCCATGGGGTCCAGAAGACCGGCGAGATTCATGTTGAAAAGGGCCGCGAAGAGGATAGTGAAGAGCAGATAATATTTGAGCCTGCCCTTGAGGAAGACAAGAGGCTTATGCTTCTCTATCCTTTTTGTCGACAGATCGATGACCGTCCCCAAAGGACAGATCCAGCCACAAAAAAATCTGCCGAGAACGGCGGAGCAGACCAGGAGAAGGAGACCGGGAAGAAGAAGGATGGTGAGCGTCTTTCCCGCGAGCAGGCAGCTCAGACTGACTAGGGGGTCCATCCTGAAAAAACTGTTGAGGGCGACGGAGATCTCGTCCTTGCCCCTGTAGTCCGTAGTGACGAAGAGAAAGAAAAAAAGGACGAGAAAGAGGAGCTGAAAAGCGCGCGAAAGAGTGATTTTCATGGAGAACTACCTAAACCTTGACTATCCTCACCTTCTCCAAATTTATCTCGCCGAGCCCCCTCCTGGCTGCGGTCACCGTGATCGGCACATCCTGGGGCTTGAGCCCGAACAGGCCCGTGGCATATGCGTCGGCCGCAACGATATCGGTCGAGGCGATCACCTTGTTCAGGACCTTTACATCTTTGAGGCTCCCCCCCGTGGGGCCGTGGGCGGTAAGGATGCGGGTGGCGTCGATGACCACCAGGTGGCTCTTTACCGTGCTGTTAAGGTCGGCGAGGGCATCCTCGATCTGCCGGTGAATAAAGCCCCTGTCCCCGCCCATAATACCCATCATGTTCTTCAGCGCAAGCGTCAGGACGGTAAGGGAATGGTGCTTCGCGATGGGGACATTGATGAAGACGTCAGCCGAGAGGGCATCACCGTAAAGCTCCCACTCCTTGAGGAAGGCCCCTTTGAGACTTACTTTCTTGTAACGCTCCTCTTCCATGTACCTGACATCCACATTCCTGAGGTCTTTCAGCGCGGCGGGTATGCCGCTGTTCTCGTAAGTCCTTCTCATGTCGTTGCAAGTATTGTCGAAAACCTTCACCTTCTTTGCCCCGGCCTTCAGACACTCTTCGACGATCGCTCTCACCACGGCGGGGTGAGTGGTCGCAGCCTGCTCCGGCCTTCTGTCCCAGCCCATATTCGGCTTGACAACCACGGTATTCCCGGCCTTGACAAACCGGCCGATACCCCCCAGGGCATTGATCGCGTTCCTTGTGACGGCCCCATAGTCCCGGCCCTCGGCAACGGCGACGACGGGGGTCTCTTTTGCCGCGACCTCCTTCACCAATAGACGATTCATCACAACAAGAATACCTGAAAACTTGAGAAACTCTCTTCTATTCACGGCGCAACCTCATGACGTCATTAATTAAATATGCCCTTTCACTTTCTCTATCTTGATCTTGGCGATCCTTCTCCCATGGATGCCCACCACGGTGAGCCGGTAGCTGTCATAGTGAATGATCTCGCCGCCTCTTGCGATGCCCTGGATTTGTGAGAGTACAAAACCCCCGAGAGTCTCGTAGTCGGGAGACTCAGGAAGATTGAGGTCAAGGAAATTATTCAGGTCGCGGACGGAGTATGAGCCTTCTACCACGACGGACCCGTCCTTGTTTCTTTCCACCCGCAGGTCCACGTCCGTCTCATCCATAATCTCCCCGAATACCTCCTCCATAATGTCTTCGAGAGCGACAATGCCCACGGTGGTGCCGTATTCGTCGACGACGATGGCGAGATGGACCCTGCGCTTCTGCATGTCCTTGAAGAGCGCGCTGATCTTCATGGTGTCGGGAACAAAGTAAGCCCTCTTCAGGATCTCATGCAGCTCAAGGGGCTTCTCCAGCCATAAGGTCCGCATTACGTCCTTCTGATAGACAATGCCGAGGATCTTGTCGAGATGATCCCGGTACACGGGATATCTGGAAAATTCATTTTCGATGATATACCGCACGTTTTCGTCCTGGGGCTTTTCGATATCCAGGGCATAGATATTGGGACGGGGGACCATGATCTCCTTCACGGAACGGTCGACGAACTCGAAGACGCTCTGGATCAGCTCTTCCTCCGTCCTGTCGAAGACGCCTTGCAGCCTGCCCTCTTCCAGCAACACTTTGATCTCCTCCTCCCCGATTACCACGTCGTGGCTCCTCTTGAGCCCCAGCACCCGCATGATCGAGAAGACAGATTTGTTGAGGATCCAGACAGGAACAAAAAGGACCTTCGAGAGCACTTCAAAAACAGGCAGAAGACGCAGGGCTGCCCGCTCGCGATAATTGATGCCGATATATTTCGGCAGGAGCTCACCCGCTACCATAATGACATAGGTGAGCGCGAGGACGACGAGAATCAGGGAAGCCGGCTCTGAATAGGCGCCCACGTAAGGCGCCTTCGCGACAAGGGGCTGCACATAGGTGACCGAAATAATACCGCCGATTGCGGAAGCGAGGGTGCCTACGATTGTGATGCCGATCTGCACGAGGGAGAGGAACATTTCCGGCTTTTCGCGCATCTGCAACAGCGCCTGCGCCCTTTTCTCCTTTCCCTCCTTGATTATCTCTTTGATCCTGCTCTTCCGGGAGGAGACGATGGCGAACTCTCCCGCCGAGAATATCCCGTTCAGGACGATGAGGACGGCGATGATTACTATTGCTCGGAACAGGTTGCCCATCGATATCTTTGCGGCCCTGCCGAGAGGTTTTCTTCGGAAAAATCACACATCACGATATTATTTTACCATTTTTCTTGAAGAAATGCTTGGGCCGCGCCGGGCACCACAGAACTACATCCCCCCTCGGCGCACAACCTCATCCGGGAATGAAGGAATTACCCGTCTAAAAACGTTCTTCTACAAGGGGGTCGATCCTGATTTTGGATTATTTTGGACAGTAATGTCTTGAAGCATTAGATTAAAAAAAGGGTATCGAACAGCGATGGCATACGGGAAGAGCACGTAAGCAACCCCCGGGAGGTGTTATGGATTTAACTGATGCTCGGGAAAAAGCAACAGAACGCATGAAAGGATTCTGTGCCGTGTACAAGGTCTGCGATGGTCGTCCCGACCGCCTCTGCCAGGGCATTAAATACGGCAAACCCCTCGGCATGGGCGGGATCGGGAAAGGGACCACTTTCACTGCCAATACCGAAGCGCTGGATCGTCTCCATCTGAAAACCCGTCTGATTTCTCCCCATGCCGAACCGGAGATGAAAACCTCCTTTCTCGGGCACGAGGTAGCCTTTCCGATTTTTTGCTCCTCCATGAGCGGGGTGAAGATCAGTATGGGAGGGGGAGTGAGCGAATCGGAGTTCGCCCAGGCGGTAATTAAGGGGTGCAAGGCAGCCGGGACCATCGGTTTTATCGGCGATGGCGCCGAAACCTTCGAGGATCGACCCGGACTGCAGGCAATCCGGGAAGCCGGCGGCCGGGGCGTACAGATCTTCAAACCGCGCGAGCAGACGGTTTTGCTGCGCCTGATTCAGGAGGCGCAGACAGCCGGGGCGATCGCCGTGGGGATTGATCTCGATGGTGCAGGCTCCGTAGCCATGACCCTGAAGGGGCAGCCCTCATTCCGCAAGTCCCTGAGCGAGCTGAAAGAACTCGTGCAGTCCACATCGCTCCCCTTCATCCTCAAGGGGATCACAAGTGTTGAAGATGCTACCGCCGCCTTGCAGACCGGCTGCAAAGTGGTCGCCGTTTCCAACCACGGCGGCCGCACCCTTGATTCCATGTTGGGGATTGCCGACGTGCTGCCCCGGCTCGTTCCCCTTCTGAAGGGAAAGGTAGTCATCACCGCAGATGGAGGCATCCGTACCGGTTTCGATGCACTTAAAATGCTCGCCCTGGGGGCAGACTTTGTGATGGCGGGCCGGGAATTTATCCGTGCGGCCATTGGCGGTGGGGCGGAAGGAGTGCGCTCTGAAGCCGAATTCCTTTCCCAGGATTTGAAGAGGGCGATGATCATGACCGGCTGCAACTCCTTATCCGAAATCAACGGACATATTTTCACCTAACGGGTGTTTCGGTGACCGCCATGAAAAAAAACCTTACCCGGAAAATACTCAGCGACCATCTTGCCGAAGGCGAACTCTCCCCCGGACGGGAGATCGGCCTCAGGATCGACCACACACTGCTCCAGGATGCCACGGGCACACTCGCCATGCTCGAGTTCGAGGCCCTGGGCCTGCGCGCCGTCAAGACGGCATTGGCGGTCCAGTACGTGGACCACAACATCCTGCACACGGACTTCAAGAACGCCGACGATCATAAGTTCCTCCAGACCGCATGCAGCCGATACGGCATCCACTTCAGCGGGGCGGGCAACGGCGTATCCCATCAGGTCCATATGGAGCGTTTCGGCGCACCCGGCAAGACCCTGCTCGGTGCGGACAGCCACACCACGGGAGCCGCCGGTGTCTCGATGCTCGGCATCGGCGCGGGAGGGCTGGACGTGGCCCTAGCCATGGCAGGCTTTCCCTATTATCTTTCCTGCCCTCGCGTGCTCGGCGTCAAGCTGCTGGGAAGGCTTCCCGACTGGGTGAGTGCCAAGGATGTCATCCTGGAAATGCTGCGCCGTTTTAACGTCAAGGGCTGCGTGGGCAAGATCGTGGAGTACTACGGCCCGGGAGTGGCGACTCTTTCCGCCACGGATCGGGAGACCATCGGCAACATGGGCGCTGAACTGGGCGCCACCAGCAGTCTCTTTCCCTCAGACGAACGGACGAGGGAATACCTTGAGGCCCAGGGCCGCGGTCAGGCGTGGCGCGAGCTTTCCGCCGACGAGGGCGCACCGTACGACGAAGACCTCACGCTTGACCTGGGGGAGATCGAGCCGCTGATCGCCACGCCCACCTCACCCGGCAACGTCGTGCCCGTGAGGGAAGTGGCCGGCATCAAGGTGGACCAGGTGATCGTGGGCAGCAGCGTGAATTCCTCCTTCCGGGACCTGATGGTCTCGGCAAAGATTCTCGAAGGCAGGCATGTCCATCCCACTACCTCTTTCCATGTGAACCCCGGCAGCCGTCAGGTGCTCGAAAACGTCGCCCGGGAAAACGGGATGCTGGCTCTTCTCGGAGCCGGCGCACGCGTGCACGAGCCCGGCTGCCACGGCTGCATCGGTATGGGCCAGGCCCCCGGGACAGGCGAGATATCCTTGCGGACCTTCCCGAGGAACTTTCCCGGACGCTCGGGCACCAAGGACGACAAAATCTACCTTTGTTCGCCCGAGACGGCGTGCGCCTCTGCCCTCCGGGGCGTGATCACCGATCCCCGCGACCTGACTCGGGAGCAGACATTCCCGCGCCTCCGGGACCCGGAGCAATATCTCACGGACGACCGCTCCATCGTCTTCCCCTCCGAGGACCTGAGGGACACCGTGGTCGTGCGCGGTCCGAACATCAAACCCCTGCCCGAGCTTACCGCCCTTCCCGACACACTCGCAGCCGAGGTGGTGCTGCAGGTGGGGGACAACATCTCCACCGATGCAATCATGCCGGCGGGAATTCAAGTGCTCCCGCTCCGTTCGAACATTGAGGCCATCAGCGAGCATGTCTTCGAGCAGATCCGTGCCGGTTTTGCCGCTGCCTGCCGGGTGAGGGGTACCGTCGTGGTTGTGGGCGGTCAGAATTATGGCCAGGGGTCGAGCCGCGAGCATGCGGCGCTGGCGCCACGGTACCTGGGCGTGTGCGCCAAGATTGTAAAGAGTTTCGCCCGCATCCACAAGTCCAACCTCTGCAACTTTGGCGTCCTGCCGCTTACGTTCAAGGACCCCGGCGACTACGACCGGCTGAGGGAAGGAACGCGGGTTGTGTTTTCTGATGTGCGAAAACGAATCGAGCGGGGCGACAGGGAGATCCCGGTCGAAGCCGCAGGAAGGACCATCATGACCCTGCTCGACGTGTCGGAGCGCCAGCGAGAGCACCTCCTGGCGGGCGGGACTTTGAATTTTGTGAAAAGCGAATTGCATGCGGGAGGATAACCATGGATGGCGCAACGAAAGTACTCACGTCCGAAGAGGAGAAGAAAACGGCAGCAGCCGGCAGGCTGAAGAACATCGGTCTGCGGGGCGTCACGGTGGCGGACACCAAGATCAGCCACGTGGATGGCGAAAACGGCATCCTCATCTACCGGGGGTATCGGATCGAAGAACTGGCCCAGAGCTCGACGTTTGAAGAAACGGCCTACCTGCTTCACCATGATGCACTGCCGACGGAAAATGAACTCCAGAAGTTCGGGAAAGCGCTCATCGAAGCGCGGCAGGTCCCTGAGTTTGTCTTCGATGCGCTAAAAAAGCTGCCGAAACAGTCCCTTCCCATGGACGTTCTCCAGGCAGCAATCCCGATCCTGGCCACGGCGGACCCGGACCTTGACGATGAAACGCGTCCGGCCAACATCGCCAGGGCCATCCGACTCATCGCGCGCGTGCCTGTAATCGTGGCAGGCTGGCAGAGGATACGCCAGGGCAGAGAGCCCCTGCCCTCCGACGACGCCCTCTCCCACGCCGAAAACTTCCTCTGGCAGCTCACGGGCACACAGCCTGATGCGGAGATCGCCCGCGATCTCGACACCATCCTGGTGCTCCATGCCGACCATTCCTTTAATGCCTCCACCTTTGCCTGCCGCGAGGTCGTTTCCACCAGGGCACATATGTATGCCGGCGTGGCAGCGGGCGTGGGAGCGCTTTCGGGAAGCCTGCACGGCGGGGCCAACGCCCAGGTTATGAAGATGCTCCAGGAACTTAGAAACGAGAAAGACATTTCAGGATGGGTGAAGAACCAGATTGCGAGCGGACGGAAGATCATGGGCATGGGCCATGCGGTATACAAGACCCTGGACCCGCGCGCCCGGTTCTTGAAAGATATGTGCTTCAGGCTTGGGAAAAAGCCGCGTGAGGATCATTGGTGCCGGCTCTCGACGGAGATCGAGGAGACTGCGGTAGCCGAACTCAACGCGCGGGGCAAGACCACGATCAGGCCCAACGTCGATTTTTACAGCGCCTCCGTGTACCACCTGATGGGCATTCCGCTCGACCTCATGACGCCGGTCTTTGCGGTGGCACGGATTGCCGGCTGGACCGCCCATATCATCGAGGAGAAGTTCGCCGATGCCCAGGAAAAGCCCGCGCTCTACCGGCCTTTGTCGGAGTACGTCGGTCACTACTGCGGGAAGACCGGATGTGTCTACGAGCCGGTCGTGGAGAGAAAGGGATAAATAATTCGGTAAGAAGGTCACGATGCCATTTGAGAACAAAGAAGGCCCTCTTTTCCCGATGATCTGTCGAAGTGTTGTCGAGATAAGGGGCGAACAATCCGGTTGGGACGACGGAGTACTGCGCCTCACCGCTGACGTTATGCTCTATTTTATTCCGTAATCCGCAAACGCCTGTATAGTACATCCTATGCTTGATTCCTAGGTGTGAGAAATACTTTTCGAACCCTGGTGAGTAGCTTCCTGTAGTCGTTGCTCTCTATGTTTTTCCTGTAATGCCGTATTTGGGCTGGTAATCGTGGAAGCAGGAGGGTAGGAAGGGCAGGGCCATGTGCTGACCCTGCCCGCGATGTTCGGTGAATGACGCCTACTTCTTGAACCTTCTTCTTATTGCCGCAAGACCCACAAGGCCAGGAGCGAAAAGAAAGATGGCCCCTGGCAAGGGCACCGGATTTACAGGCGCGAGCCCCCAAAAGTTACCGTAGGTGCCGCTCGCACTGGCGACAAACGTGAGGGCACCCGTGGCGGGGTTCACCGTGTTGACCGACAACGGGGATTCAACTCCCCCGTAGAGTATGCCGTTTTCGGTCACCAGCGCACCGATTCCAGCGCCGGTACTTCCAACCAGAGTCGCAGCTCCGGTGTTCGTGTTCAGCGTGTACAGGCTTGTGAGGGTTGTTAAATACAACGTGCTCGAATTCGTTGAAAAACCCGAATAATCAGTGAAGCTGATGCCGGTCGGTCCGATTAGGGTGGTGGCGCCTGTGGACGGATTGATAGAGTAGAGATTCGCACCAGAGGTGTCGAGGGCGTACAACCCGGTCAGCGTGGAACCGGTAAGACCGTAGGCTATGCTCCCCGTCCCAACGGCGGTAAGGGCTCCGCTCGTGGGATTCACCGAGTACAGCGTGCTGCTATAATAGCCGCCGCCATAGAGCGCGCCGTTCGCCACTCCGAGACCGGAGAGTCTAAGTCCCATATTGCCTATTTGCGTGTAGACCCCGGTGTTCAGATCTACCGTTCCAAAGTTGTTCGAACCGGTAGCCTCGTAAGCAATAAGGCCGTCCGCCATTACGGCACCTGCGGAAGCCAAGGCAAACACCAGCATCACTGTAACGAACAATCCAACAAGACCTTTCCTCATAAAACCCTCCTTTCTATTATGCATAGATTCTCAGGTAACCGGGCTGTCTCACGGGAGATCCCTTGGCTTTCCGTCCCACCCTCGCGAGCGGTTTGGCTTTTTTCAGTTTGTTTTGTCATGTTATACTGAGCATTACACAATGTCAAGAAAAAACGTGCGGGTTCCGGAAAATAAATTGCTCTCGCTTTTAACCGGCAATCCGTACTTACCTGAGATGTCTGTGTGCGATGAGTAGTAGGTGATTTCAAATAACTAAACTACCGAGAATTGCCATGTGTGGAGGATAACGCCATGATGAGCCGCAAGTGTAACGGGTCGGCTCCATCAAGTGGTTATACTCTGTTCTTGATGGTTTCTTCCGTTGAAAGAACCTTGGCATAGGCGCTTGATAATGCTGCCATGAAAGATGCATGAACTTCTGATGCTCTCACAGTTTTGTTTTTGAAACTAAGGTCTTTGGTGGCGCAAGCGTCATCGGCGACAACACAGCTGAAACCCAAGTCAAAAGCAGCACGAGTGGTTGCGTCAATACACATGTGGCTCATAGCTCCACAGATAACCAGATCATCGATCGTTTTACTCTTCAGGATTTCGGACAGAGAGGTGCTGCGGAAGCTATTGGGATAATTCTTCACGACAACAATTTCGTTCCCTTGGGGAGCTACCATTTGGTTAGTATTTACTCCATCGGTCCCAGGCAAGAAAAAGGTGGCGCCTGGGCGAGTAGAAATATGTTGAATATGGATAATGGGGGAGTCTGACTTTCTAAATTCATTCAAGAGAATCCGAGCATTTGCGGCAGCGGCCTGGATGCCGACAAGTTCCATCAGGCCACCTGGGAAATAGTCATTTTGCAGGTCAACCAAAATTAAGCAATCATACATAATAGCTCCCTATATTTTCATGGCATAACGTCCAGTTGGTAATTAAGGGGTGCAAGGCAGCATAGCTCGAGAGAAGCGCCAGTTGACATGGATGCCATACTCATAGCTCCAACATCTTTAAGAATAGGACTATTAGGACGGATAGGACCAATAAAAGTTCCGCCCGGAATGACGCCAATGGGCATGACACGGAATAAATACTCCGAGAAGCCGCCTCTTACCCACCTAAAATTCCGGCATCGATCATGGTTGTGCATAACGGCAGGAATTCCAGTGCATCTTCCCCGGCCGGCCGCTTTTTGCGCCTGGGGCGGAAGCTGGGGTGTGGTCCGGGCCGGAGCGTACTTCGTGTGTACGTGAGGACCCGGACACGCCCCGGCGACCGCCCCAGGCGCAAAAAGCGGCCGGCCGGGGAAGATGCATCTCATTTGTGGAAATAATCTGTGACCTGGTGCATGAACGCCTCCAGCCTCGTCGTCGTATTGCTCTCCCCCTGGCCGTCATAGGCGACGTTAAGCACGGGCACGCTGTATTTGTTTTGGATCAGCGTCATGATTGCGCTTGAAACCATGCCGGGCATACAGGTAAAGGGCATGGAGTTAATGATCCCGGAGGCGCCCTTGTGAATGAAGTCGATGCTCTTGCCTATGGTCAGTATCGCTTCCCCCTCAAAGCTTTCATCCAGGTAAGGCATTGCCTGGTTCAGCACATACTTGATCCTCGGTTCCCGCCCCAGTCGCAGGTAGTCCTCGAATATCTTTTCCATCCGGTGCTCGTCCTTGTTCTGTATGTACTGCGTAAGCATGATCTGGAAAAGCCCCGACAAACCGCCCTGTTCGATGATCTTCTTCTTCCCCGTGTAGTTCACGTAGGTGATCCACTCGGTGATGGGGGCAAGCCACGCCTCGCCGCCAAACTCCTCCACCCTCCTCACGAGGTCGTTGTTGCTGTACCTGTTTGAGCGTATGTAGATCTCCCCGACGATCCCCACCACAGGCTTTTGCTCTCCCGTCTTCGGGATCGCGAGAAAAGCCTCCGCTGCCTCGCTGAGCGCGGAGAAGACGACGTCGCCGCCCTTCTCTATTGTTGCCCCGATGCGGGCGAGCTGCGCCGCGTACACCCGGTCTGTTTCCCCCGGGGTCCGCTCGTAGGGCCTCGTCTGATGCAGCATCTTGATGAGGAAATCTGTCGCGACAATCGCCCTCCACCCGAGCCTCATGAACTTGCCGCCCACGATATCAAGCTCCTGGTAGAGCCTGTCGTCCTGGTTCGGGGAGTAAATGGGCACATTCTCGAAGTCCGTGCTCGCTCAGCACCATACGATGGAAGCGGTGGTACTGGCCAAAACGGCAGGGCCCGCTTCCCGAGGGCATGAAGAAAGCACTCTTGTCGGGATCGAAATCCGGCCCTCTTGCTCGTCTTCAGCATGTCGCCCGTGGTCAGGATACAGGGAAAGCATTCTTTCCCCAGCGTATGTTTTCTCCCGATCTGGACCGTCTCTTCATCCGATTCCCGCATCACTTCGGCCTCCACGCCGCAGGCCCTGAAAGCGCCGACAAAGGGGATCGCATGGTCCGACATATAAGGTATGTAGATCTTCCTGGCATGGCCGTCCGACATAAATGACGAAACAGCCGGTTTTTCAGCCATTGCCTCCGTCTTTGCATTCTTGATGCTGTCGAGGAAAGCCTCCAGGCGCGTGATAATGCCCGCGTCTCCGCTGTGCTCGTCAATCTCCAGTTGCAGAAAAGGTTTGCCTTCCATGATCTGCTTGAAAAAATGGGTGATGAACGAATCGGGGCCGCATCCGAAATTGGTGATATATATCCCGTAGAGGTTGGGGTGGGACCTGATGATCTTCGCGGCCCTCAGGATCTTTTGCCCATAACCCCAATACATGTCCTTCAGGTCGTCGTCTTCCGGCACGCTGTCGAGAGGCAGCATGTCGATGGGGATGGACGCAACGCCCAGGTCCGACAACTTCTTGTGGACGTTGAGGTTGGCCCCCGGGTCCATGCTGTTGTAAGGCCTTCCGACGAGCACCATTACCTTCTCGCCGGGCTTTATATCCGCAAGGAACCTTGACCCCTCATCGAGACATGCCCGATAGAACCGGTCCTGGGCATCCTCGGCAGCGGCGAAAGCATCGGCGATCTCCTTCTTCGATTTTCCGAGGCTTTTCCCGAAGGCGGTCAGGTTGGCCAGTGCTGTCTTGGCTTTCCCGAAAAAGACCACCGGGGACTCCACCTTCACGCCCAATTCGTCGAAATCGATGGAAGCCCTGGAGGTATAGGGGAGCGATTGCGCGTAGGGGCAGGCGAAGCTGTTCAGCGTGCTTTCGGACTGCTTTCTCATGTTTATCACGCTGGGCATGAAAATCCTGTGTATCCCCTTGTTCACGATGTTGAGAATGTGGCCGTGGGCGAGCTTGATGGGGAAGCATGACTCGACGATAATGGTCTCGACCCCCTCCTTGATAATCTTCTTGTTCGTCGGATCGGAAAGGACTACCGAAAAGCCGAGTTCCGCGAGAAAGCTCCCCCAGAAAGGCAGAAGCTCATGCATATTAAGGATTTTCGGCAGCCCGATCACCTCCCCGCCGTTATCCTTTCGCCCGTACGTATCGTGGAGCAGCTTCTCCCTGACCTTGAACAGGTCTATACCTTCAAGCCCTTTGACGCGCCTCACCACATCGTATTTCTCGCACCTGCTGCCGTAGTAAAGCGGCGTCTCGCCCTCGCACGTCACCCGCCTGATCTCACAGAGGTTCTCGCACCCCTTGCACTCGAAGGTGTCGATCGCATAGGATCGCTTGCTCAGATCGAATCCCTTGAACCCGCTCTTCTCCCAGTTCTCTTTCTTTCATGGCCAGTATGGCGACACCTATCGCCCCTGTCACGTCGTGGTGCGAAGGCACGGTAATCGGCTTGCCGCATACCTTTTCGAAGGCGGCGACAACACCTTTGTTAAATGCGGTCCCACCCTGAAAAAAGATCCTCTTCCCTACCCTCCTGTCACCGACGACTTTGTTCAGGTAGTTGAGCACTATCGAATAGCACAAGCCCCCGACGATGTCATCCGTCTTCGAATCCGCTTGCTGGTGGTGCATGACGTCCGACTCGATGAAGACTGTACACCTCTCCCCCATCTTTGTGGGATTTTTCGCGCTGAGGGCAAGGGCCGAAAACTCGTCCTTGATGGATATGCCCAACCTTTCCGCCTGCTCTTCCAGGAAGGAACCCGTGCCCGCGGCACAGGCCTTATTCATCTCGAAGTCGACGATCACCCCGTTGTCGATGCTGATATACTTCGAGTCCTGCCCCCCGATCTCGAAGATCGTGTCTACCTCGGGGTCTATCGCGATTGCCGCCTCCGCCTGGGCGGTTATCTCGTTGCGCACGAGGTCGGCCCCGATAAAGTCGGCCGTCAGGTACCGGCCGGACCCTGTTGTCGCCACGCCTAGGATCTCTACGCAATCGCCTACTTCCATGGCTATCTCGTCGAGCCCGCGCTTCACCGCCTCCAGAGGTCTCCCCTCGGTCATGAGGTACCTCTTGGCAAGCACGTTCTTCTGCTCATCGATCACCACGAGGTTGGTGCTGATGGAGCCGACGTCCACGCCCAGATAGGCCCGCACCATCTTTTCCGGTCTCTTCACCTCGTAGGTCACGGCCTTATTTCCGTCCGATATGGTCAGCGGCTCGTGGGCCTCCGCAGTCTCGTCCTTGGCCAGATACTCTTTTATCCCACCCACACCGATAAACCGTTCTTTGAGCCGCGGTTCATCCAGCACGGCGAATATGGCGCCCAAAGCACCCATCGAGGTGAAATGCTCAGGCACGATCAACTGGTCGTCCAAAGAGAAGACCTCTTTTATCGCCTTCCTCATGCCCGCATTCGCGGCCACCCCTCCTATAAAGGCCACGGGCTTCCTCACCTCTTTGCCCTTGGCGATGTTGCTCTTGAAATTCCTTGCGAGGGCAAAACAAAGGCCGGCAACCAACTCGTAATCTGGCGTGGCGATCTGCTGAAGATGGATCATGTCCGATTTCGCGAAGACCGTGCACCGACCGGCGATTCTCGGTGTATTCTTTGCTTTGAGGGCAATCTCGGCAAACTCTTCGATAGTGAACCCGAGTCTCGACGCCTGCTGGTCCAGGAAAGAGCCCGTGCCCGCGGCGCACAGGGTGTTCATGGAAAAATCTTTTATCCTCAAGCGCTTACTCGCGCTGTCCATATCAAACATGATAAATTTGGAGTCTTCCCCGCCGATGTCGATAACGCTTCCCACCTGGGGCAGGAGGTGATGAAACGCCTTGGTCAGGGCGATGATCTCGTTGGTGAACGATGCGCCGACGAGCTGCGCGAATGTCTTGCCGCCCGCACCCGTCACGGCCACGAATTCTATCTCGCTCCCATATGCCGCCTGGAGTTCTTCTACTACTGCGCCTGCCGTATGCATCGGTTTGCCCTTATGGCGCACATACCGGTCCTCGGCGATATCTCCCTTTTCATCAAGCACTGCGACGTTCACGCTTACAGATCCGATGTCAACACCAACCCTGAACATCCACTTTCCTCCGGCCCGAAATGAGTTGATTTTGAAAGACTGACTATGCTACTAATTATAATACAAACGAGCACCCAATCAACAGAAAATCAATGGTAAGAAGGGCGAGAATAATAGTCACGGGGATTGTCCAGGGCGTCTTCTACCGCTACAGCACAAAGCGGAAGGCTGACGAACTGGGCCTCGCGGGCACGGTGAGAAACCTGCCTGACGGCTCGGTCGAGATCGTCTGCGAGGGGGATGAGAAGGAGATCGACAGCCTCATCGCGTGGTGCAGGCAGGGTCCGGAGGGCGCTTTCGTCGAAAAGGTCGACGTGGAGTGGCACGACAAGTCCGGCCGTTTAACCGGTTTTTCCATCGTCCACGGTTAACCTTCCCCACGGGGTCGGCCAGCCGTCTCCGCCTCTAGCTTTTCTTCCGTTCCATCAACTCGACGTCCACCTCACCCTTGAAGGTCTCTGCAAGGTCCGCCTGGAGCTTCTCGAGGGCGTCCTGCTGCTCGAACTCGACGACAAGCTCCCTCTCGTCCAGTACCTTCAGACGCCCGTATTTTTTTACCACCTCGATGACCTTCCCCGGGTCCGTCGTCACCCAACCCTTCATCCGGCGAAGCAGTTCCTCGCCGGAAAAAGGCCTCTCGATGGTGAGATCGACCCTTCTCCTCTTCGCCTCCCAGCCCACGACGGCGGACCGCACAAGAGTGGGAGTGACGGGGTCGTGCATGGCGGCGCACCGGAGCCACAGCTTCGCCCGGACCATTGATCTGCTCCTTCAATAATTTTCCACAAGATATCCGTAAAAAGCCGCGATGTCAAGGATGTTCGAAAGAAAGACCCACAAATCCACCGCCTCTTCATGCCTGGTTATGCGGTCTTCACGGCCATGCCTGCGGGGAGTCGTACGCGTGAATGGCAGCAGGCAAGGCACGGATAACAACATTGCCTGCGGCAGGCAGGCCGATGAGTACTGCACTGATCACCTCCTCGCGTGATGCGCCGGCGCCTTTTGCAAGTGCCACATGAAAAGGCATGCCGCTTTCAAGCCCCAATACTGCAAGGACGGCCAGATAAGCCAGGCTTTCCGTTTTCTTGTCCAGGGCGCTTGCGGCATCCACGCTCTTCACCGCTGCCATCCATGCCTGGGCGTGTTTTGGGGCCTCCCGCATGAACACTTGAAAGGCATCGCTCATCAGGTCATCTCTCTCAGTCATGTTTCGCCTCCTCGATCCTCTGCGGTCTGTCACCTTCTTAAAGTTAGCGCAAAACCGGTCCTCTTTGCCATTTTTATTGCCTTTTACCCTCCTTTTACCCTTTTCAGCACGGATTGTTCCCATCGTCTCCACCTCGCTCTTCGGTCTCTCTATCCATTTCAACTCCCCGGTCCGAACCCGCGCGGAACCGTTGGCTCATATTCCCATCAGCCTGTTATATTTTCTTCGTCTGATGTTGTCCATTCCATCTCAGCCTGCCCAGGCTCCACCCCTCGTCACTGCGAGGTCGAGAACGCATGGCAAACAGAGAAACCGGAGAGGGTCGGGCGGGCCGGAACGGGCAACCGCAGCTTAATGTGGTGGGATGCCTGAGAAAATCTTGTTGACGATTATCTCGACAGAGTGTCAGAATAGATTAAACATGCTGTACGGAGGGGGCAAAGCAACCGACGAGTTATTGAATTACTTAAGAAGTCCCCCTCGACCCATAGAAAATACCGGCACCGTGTATTATTTGTCGCCCATGAGGGAAGATGAAATACAACATTGAATTCAAGCCACGGGCGGTTAAAGACATCCAGATGTTCTCTTCCAGAATTCAGGCCCGCGTCCTTGCAAGGATCGAAGAGATGAGTGATAATCTTAGCGGAGACATCAAGCGCCTTACCGATTCGACACCCGAGTATCGCTTGCGTGTGGGAGAGTATAGGGTTTTGTTCGAGATCCACGGAGATGTAATTGTTATTTATCGAATTCGGCATCGGCGAGAGGCATATCGATAAACGGGAGCTAAAACTATGGTTACCATAAATGCAATCATAAAAAAGGGAAGAAAGAAGGAATATGTCGTCATACCCTATGACGAATTCTTAAAGGTCCAAGAGGAGCTTCATAACTACGAAGATCTTCGCTGTCTGAGAGAGGCCAAAGAATCTGAAAAGGATGCGCCGACCATTGGCATCGATGAACTCAAGAAACAGATAAGAGGTCGAGAAAGGCGGTCAAACCGAAGCGACAAAAAGCCCGGCTGACCTTTCCGCTGGGCTATGCAATACAGCGTATCCCAGCTAATGGCTAAGGAGAGGCGGGGGCTTAGAGGAGAAGCTTTGCGAGGCGGATGATGTTCCCGGAAAGGATCAGCTCCTTGTCACCCTCGGCGATGGGCAGGGAGGTGACCTTGGACAGCTCCGTTGCCATGGAGCCGAAGGGGACGTCAGAGGCGAAGATTATCCTTTCCGGGCCGATGGCTTCGAAGAACCGGAGGATCGTGCTGCTGGAGGCTAGAGCCGTGTCGAAGAAGACGTTCGAGCTATCCCTGAAGGCCTTGAGGAAATCGAGGGGGCTGCCGCCGAGCATTCCCAGGTGCGGAATGATCAGGGGGAGGCCGGGCGCCATCCTCACGAACTGCTCTGTAAAGGAAAGCTCTTCCTCGAAGATGATGGGCTTTCCGGTCTCGGTGAGGTCGGCGATGAGGCCGGGGAGTTCCCTGTCGCCGAGCACGTCGTAGTTTGAGGCGGCATCCTGAATGCCCCGCATCCAGTGCCACTTGCCGCCGGAGTAGCCGGGAGGGATGCGGGGGAAGTTTTCCCTTATGTAGAAATAGGGGACGAATTCCTCTCTCTTTCCGGCCTCGTTGAGAAGACGGATGTTTATCTCGTCGCTCATTATGGCGGTGGAGGGGAAGGGGAGGATGACGGCGTGCCCTATGCCCGCTTTTTCCATCTGGCCGAAGATCTCCCCGGTGGATACGTAGGTGCCGAGGCTTACCGAGGCGCCCCAATGGTTGTGACTGTCGATGATCCGCATGTTCCGGCTGATAGAGATACCATAAAGCCTTATGCTTGTAAACAATAGGGAAAGCCGGTGATGCCGCGAAAGGGGCTGGCGTCTTCTCTCCCGATGGGCTCCCGAAAGCCTGGCCTTCGATCGCCGGGAGATCATCGGCGATTACATTACCTTTATGCGCACGGGCCGGCCCCCGCGCCATCTCCCCACCGGCCGAGATAAGTTCATCCGCGTAATCTTCATCGGCACGCCTTCCTGAAGTCGCGTTTTTTGGATTCTCCTCCGCCATTCCATAGTACACATCGTAATCAGTGATTATCTTATGTTATGGGCTTGAAATTCAAACAGCATTGGAGAACAATGAACTTATGACAGGAGAAACTACTCGGCATGCAGGCTGGAAAAATATCGAAAGCGACAGCAGGCATTACGATAGTCAACAACGGTTTCCTGAGAACCGCGGGGACATCCTCCTGACGAGTCCGGACATGAGGATTTGACGATGCCATCCATTGCTGTCACCCGCTTACGCGTCCGATCCTTTCGCTTTCTGTTGCCCTTTGCGCGGCGTGCTTGGCGTTCATTCAGGCAGGCGAAACACGCGGCCGGCGGTCTCGGTGCCAAGTTACGGAAAGCAGAAGGCCTCGCCTTCTGGACCCTGAGCGCGTGGCAGGACGAATCGGCGATGAATGCCTTCCGCATCACACCGCCTCATCGGGACGCGATGCCCAAGCTTCGCCATTGGTGCGACGAAGCCGCGTACGTGCATTGGAACCAGGAATCCGCGGAGTTGCCGGACTGGGGAGCCGCCGAGAGGCGTCTTGCCGAATCCGGCCATTTATCCAAAGTGAATCATCCATCAGCCCGTCAACAAGCCGGACGGCTGGACTTCAAAGAATAAGGAAGAATAAGGGGGTCAAATCTTTATCCTTGACTTTAACCCTTGGAAGAATAAGGGGGTCAAATCTTTATCCTTGACTTTAACCCTTGCCCCTGCTATCATCCACGCATGGCCCGCGCTTTGCGCATCCAGTACAAAAACGCATGTTACCATGTCAGTTGCAGGGGCAACGGAAGACAGCACATTTTTTTGGCCGATTCCGACAGAGAGAAATTTCTTGAACTTCTCACCCGTTCCATAGAGATCTACGAAGTCCGTTTGGTCGCCTTCGTCCTCATGATCAACCATTTTCATCTTATCGTCAGAACCCCGCGCGCAAACCTGAAAGACTTGATGCGCCACTTCAACATCTCCTACACGGCCTACTTCAACAAGAGACACGGAAGATCCGGTCATCTCTACCAGGGAAGATACAAGGCTTTTCTGATAGACGCGGACAGCTATCTCTTGGCAGTCTCTCGCTACCTGCACTTAAACCCTGTTCATACGAAACAGCTCATCAATTCCAGTGAAGAGCAAAAGAGGGAGCAGCTGAGGGCCTACCAATGGAGTAGTTATCCCGATTACATTTCTTCCTCTCGCTACCCCTTTCTGGCCCTCGACGAAGTGCTCGGGTACTTTAGGGGCGACAGGCTGTCTTATAGAGACTTTGTCGAGGAAGGGATAACACTCGGCGAAAAACCCCTGGAGAAAGGAAAAGGCCACGGGATAGTCGGGGATGCGGTCTTCATCAAGAATATGCTGAAGCAGGAAAGGATAAAACCCAGCCGGGAGCAACCCGCGGCAAAAAAAGCCATAGGTCAGGTGGAGCCGGAAAGGGTGCTCTTCACAGTCATGAAGCGCTTACGGACGACCCGCGAAGAAATCCTGAAGAACAGATGCAGGGGGCCGGCAAGAAGCATCGCAATGGAGCTTCTCTACCGTTATGCGGGTGTGAACCAGAGAGAAATCGGGGAGCTTATGGGCGTTGACTACAGTTCCGTGAGCGTGGCCAGAAAGAGGCTTCGGGATATGCTGACCACAGACGATAAGCTGAAAAAGCAGTTTCATGCTTTGGAAGAGGCCTTAAGTCAAGGATAAAGATTTGACCCCAATTTGCCAATTGACCCCAATTTGCCAATTTGCCCCGCATGTTCCGGCTGATAGAGATACCATAAAGCCCTATGCTTGTAAACAATAGGGAAAGCCGGTGACGCCGCGAAAGGGGCTGGCGTCTTCTCTCCCGATGGGCTCCCGAAAGCCTGGCCTTCGATCGCCTGGAGATCATCGGCGATTACATTACCTTCATGCGCACGGGCCGGCCCCCGCGCCATCTCCCCACCGGCCGAGATAAGTTCATCCGCGCAATTTTCATCGGCACGCCTTCCTGAAAGGGGGCGGCTGAATGTTTTTCTTGCAATACAAGCTTACTGGTGGCTATGATTATGCATGTGGTGGGAGTGGAGAAGGCGAGCACGGGCCGAAAACGCTAGCCTGTCCCTTTTTTCTTTCCGGGGGTCGGAGTTATTTACTTGCTTATGGTTGTCCCCCTCTCTGCCCTATTGGAAGGTCGTCCGCTTAAATACAGAACGACGCAAAAGCCTGAAAGGCGTATTGCCTGAAGGGAATTTCCATCTGCTGGGCGGCGATTATCCAGGTATTGAAATAAGCGGTCTACCAAAAGGATTCCAGGTAGAGGCATCTGTGGCTGTAACTATTGCGGGGCCGCCGTCTACGTAAAGGAAGACGCATGAGACCATACCACAAAGAAATCGCTGACCGATTAAATGCCCTTTCAATTGAAGATGCCCGAATAGATGTCGCCTCGGGTGCTTTTGGCGACATAGGTAGCCCAAACCATGCTGTTGCAACAGCTTTACTGGCGGCGAAAGAAGCTGAGTTGCGGGACGCAAGAGAAAGGGAGATGGCAGTACTGCTTCGCTCCAAGGCTCCCAACCAAGGGACGATAACAGACAAGACATCGCGCTCCTCCATATGTGCCGAGGCCTGGATGAGCATCGAAAAAGAGTACGAGGTCTCAAAAAAAACATTCGGAAAGAAGATCAACTTCGTACGAGATCGGTTCAAAAAAGAGATAATCTTCAGAGACGTAGGGCAAGCCCATGCACTGGCTCAAGAGGGATTCAACAAACCATCTGTCGTTTTGTCCGGCAGCGTCATCGAAGAGATGCTGCGCCTCTACCTTCTTCACAAGAACATAACGCCAGCGCGTAACAATCTCGATTCTTACATAAAAGCGTGTGACGAAAACGGCCTTCTAAAGGGAGCGATTCATAGGCTTGCAGACTCGGTACGCCAATTCCGGAATATCGTTCACCTGGAAAAAGAGATTTCGGCAAGGCATACTATTTCGAAAGCTACGGCCATGGCCGCGTTCGCATCGATATTCACAATAGCGAATGATTTCGTATGAGCACTCAAGCACGCGGTTCTCTGGCAGGACAGGTGGCGAGAGAGGTTCTATAACGTTATATCAAGGTCGCCTTCGGGTTCAAATGCCGTGCGAGAGGCCAGAGCATGACTTCCGAGATTTCGAATCCCTTTAGCACAGGTGGAGGAGGGCAGTTCTTCGAAGCGAAAGTCCAAGCAAGCTTCCTGCTCCTCATGCTCGTCGGGGGCCGGGTTCCCTGTCTGCCAAGTGGTAGAGTTCAATCGGTTCGGCTCCAAGCCAAACAAGCAGGGTTTGAGACAGACGACGTTGCCGTGACTGTTCTTACCGACACTGGCATAGAGCACAGGCTTCTGGCTCAGATCAAGCACCATGCTGTTGTTTCCACTTCGGACAAGGAGTTTCGTGACTCTTTGGCCAGTGCCTGGTCAGATTTTCATAATCCAAGTGCGTTTGAGAGGAACCATGACGCACTAGCCCTTATTACCGGCCCTCAGTCCGCCCGCGCGCTGCAACACGTTCGGCCATTACTTGATTGGGCGCGGACATCGGCGACCGCTGCAGAGTTTATCGATAAAGTGGAGACTGCACAATTCAGTTCCGAGGAAAAGAGAGATTACCTCCAGGCTTTCAAGAATATACTGACGGAGATCGACGGCACTGCGCCCGCCGATGATACCCTCTGGCAATTCATCAGACACTTCTACATTTTGCCGTTTGATTTCGACGCACAAGGCAGTAAAGATGAGGCTTCCGTTCTGACGGTTCTTGGTTTGGCTCAAAACCCCTCCAGTGGGATTGATGCCCAGGCAATCTGGGAGGGCCTGATAGTTCAAGCCCAAGAATGGAACAAAACGGCGGGCACGTTTACGCCCTCGCAGATTCCTCTGCGGCTCCGGTCGGCTATTCAGTCCAGACGCTCTGCGGCGCAAAGAGAGGCTATTTCGAAACTACAGGAACATACAGCTCTGGTTCTGGGGACAATCTCAACCGAACTTGCACCGGGAATGCGCTTGCCTCGAGGTGACCTCATAGATGAAATGGCCGGTGCCATTGAATCGGGCCGGGTTGTCGTAGTGGAAGGTGCTCCGGGATCAGGAAAGTCGGCGATAGTGAAAATGCTCCTCGAAACCTTGCCAAACGGAATTGTGCCGTTTGCGTTCAAGGCCCAGGAATTCGATTACCAGCACATCCATCAGCTCCTCACAAGCATCGGCATCGGATTATCCTTATCCCAGCTTCAATGCGAGTTCTCCCAGTTGCCAAGGAAACTGTTGCTCATTGATGGTGCCGAGAGGCTGTTCGAGCTCCGCACTCATGAGGCTTTTCGACATTTGATCGAAAAGATGAGTGGCGCTCAGTCATGGACGATTGTAATTACTTGTCGCGAATCGGCGGCGCAATTGCTCAGAGAACATCTGTTGGCACAGTGGGGGAGCGATGTGGTCACAGTCACTATTCCGCCCCTAACCGACGAGGAACTACGATGGGTAGCGGAGCGTGCGCCTCGATTGGTGCCATTGATCGCTAATCAGCGTCTGAGGGGGTTGCTCCGAAGCCTGTTTATTTTGTCCCTCGCGTGGAGGACTTTTCCGTCATCGGAATCCGCCGATAGCCTATCCGATATTGATGAAAGGCAATTTAAGAAGATAGTCTGGCGCGACTATGTCGAGCGCGCGTCACGGGCTCAGGATGGGCTACCCATCAAGAGGAGACAATGCTTCCTCACGGTCTCTGTTCAGCGCGCCCGGCAAATGAGACTTTTCGTGTCTTCTGAAGGTCTGGACGCTAAAGCCCTTCAGGCGCTCACGGACGACGGAATTTTGATCAGATCTGAAACAGGAGGCGTAGCGCCCGCGCATGATGTGCTTGAAGACTGGGCTATTTCCAAATTCATAGCGGAGGAGTTTGAGGCAAAAGGAGGCGACCCCACATCATTCTTCGAGGCTGTTGGCAGCGAGCCAGCCATGCGTAGAGGTTTTAGAGTGTGGCTGACGGAATCTCTTGCCGCCCCCGATAACGAGACGGTAACGGACTTCGCCCTTCTCGTTTTTAGAGACGCCCAGGTCCCACTCGTGTGGCGCGATGACATTGCCGTGGCAGTCTTGCAGTCAGAAAATGCGGCCGACTTTATTCGAAGGGCCGAAAAACCTCTGCTGGGTGAAGGCAAGGCCCTCTACCGCCAACTTGTCAATATCTTAAGGACTGCCTGCAAGGGGCCGAACGAGGCGTTGCTGAGTTCGCTTGGGCTCGCTGCCTTTCTCAGCGACTCCGCCCTAGGCACTCTTTTCGTGAGGCCGACGGGCAGTGGGTGGCGAGAGTTAATTCTGTTCACCCATAGAAATATAACTATGTTTGACCTGACGGATGCGCATATAGTGATCGGTCTTCTTAAGGACTGGGCGCAAGGTCTCGACATATCGAAACCCCTTCCTATCGAAACAAAACCTGCTGCAGAAATATGTTTGCACTATTTGGCCCTTCTTCGTGCAGTCGATCTGTATGGGGATACCAGGGAGCATGAATTCATCCAGCTGCTTTTCAAGGTCCCCCATGCTGCTCCCGCCGAAGTGACTGATCTCATTCGATCCGCTCTATCCAACAGGTCATCCAATAGGTCACATGCCAGAGCGGTCCTTGAACACGTCACGAAATCATTCGAGTGCCAGCCGCTCTGTATACACTTTCCCGACCTGGTGATCGAGGCCGCGGAGGCGACATGGAGATCGCAAAAGGAGTATGACCCGGACTATTCCCTTCCAGACGTCGACGAAGCCTTTGGATTTATACATTCTGCGTATTTCGATTATTTCCCCCCGAGCGCTCTACAGGGGCCGTTCGCGTTTTTGCTGTCCTCACATTCCGAGGTCGGAATCGATTTTATCGTACGAATGGCCAATGAAGGAGCGGCTTCGTATGCACGGTCGATCTTCGGCAACGAAGTGACTAACGTTACGATTCACACTTCGACCGGCTCTCGGCCAATAATTGCCAGTCCCCGCCTTTGGGCGCTCTACCGGGGCATGATGCCTGGGCCTCAAGTTCTGGAATGTGCGCTTATCGCCCTAGAAGCCTGGCTGCTGGGCGAGGCTAAGCAGGGAATGGATATCAAAAACGAGTTCCGCAGAATTCTTGACACTAGTTCATCGGCTGCCACCATTGCCGTACTGGCGTCAGTTGCGGCTGCCTATCCGTTAGAGGTGGGGGAAGAAGTTCTTTCACTTCTCAGCGTTCGCGAATTTTACGAATGGGATTTCCAGCGGTCGCATCAGGAGCAGTTTAACGTCATTGATCTTAGGCCATCGCTAGGCTTCCCCACGGGCGGGGTTCAGGAGGTTCACTACAAGGAGCGGAAGGATTCCGCTGCCCTCCCCCACCGCAAAAGCAACCTCGAAGAACTTGCCTTTCGCTTACAGTTCACGAAACTGCGCGACAGAATATGGGACATCCTTGACCAGTGCCACAAGGCGCTCCCGCCGAGCCAGGAGCAGTCCGAAGCCGACAAAACATGGCGAATAGCTCTTCATCGCATGGATAGCCGCCATTTTACGGCTGAAAAGGGAAAAGAGCCAGGACAAGTTATCTTAAGTCCGGAAAAGCCCGAGGCCGATTTGCAGCAGTTTATTACAGATGCTGAAGAGAGGCGTGCTCCGGTAACAAGACGAATGCGCCTGATGGCGTGGGCCACGACGAAATTCCGCCGCGGAGAGCAAACGCAGGACGATTTCCCCGACTGGCGCGACGCGCTTCATGAAGCTCAGGCTCTCCAGATAGAGGAAGCTTCAAACCCAGAGGAGGCCTCGCTCGGCAGATCGGGTGTCGGGTTTGTGGCCGCCTATTTGATTCGGGACCGCATTGACGAACTGACTCCTCCTGAACTAGGGTGGTGCCGACGAACCGTGATCGAAGAAGTGCTTGATAAGGACGCCGACAGGAAGCCTGAGACCGTGCTTGCGAAGAATTCGCTTGACGGCTCGCGTCCGACCGCGCTCGTGCTGCCGCTTCTCCTGAAGAATGTGTCGGCAGGTCGAACTCGCAACACGATCGAGAAATGTCTCGCGGTTGCAGTCACTCACACGAGTGACGAAGTCAGGGACTATGCGGCCGCCGGGGTGAGAAACTGGCTCTGCGACGTCGACCCCAGGCTTGCGAACGCCTGTGTGGCAGGTCTGCTCGAACTTGCGGAGGCGAAGACCCAGATCAGGGCGGAATGGCGACGCAAGCGGCTCAGTGTGGAGTTTCCGAAGAAAAAGATGTTGGCAGCTACGAGAAAGATTCGGTCTCGCATAGCGCAACGGGAAGCCTTGACTGCCTTGAGTTCGCCTACAATTGACCTGGATACTCACGATTGGCCGGAACTCTTGGATGCCCTGAACATTATCAGACCCAACGCCACTGATCCGGACCTTTACGCATTTGCCATGGCGTGTCTATCCGCAGCGCTTCATGAAGCAGAACAGGACGAAGCCTGGCAATCACACAAACGCGGGCATTATGAATTCCAACATGGCTTCGCGACGTGGTTTGCGGGATTCGCTCTTGCTCGCCCAGTCGCCGAGGCTGCCAAGATCGGAGAGATTCTTCGCAATTGTGTAGAGCGTTGTCCAAAGTATCTCGGTGAGTTGCTTGACAATCTGGCATACGAGGAGGACAAAGTTCGTTCAGGAGAAATCTTTTGGAGCATCTGGAAAAGCGTTTCCGAACCAATTTTCGCCCACGATTTGCTACGAAAGCCTTCGTCTCACGTCTGGCGTTTGACCCCTGATGTCAATAGTGGACACGAAATATCTTTCATGCCGCAACCTGTCTGGCGTGGAACTGCCTCCCATATGCCACGGGAGATAGATAGCCAAGCCGTCTCTGACGCCGCTGCCGGTTGTAGAAGACTTCAATGTATTCGGTAATGTCTCTGCGTGCCTCCTCTCTTGTTCTGTAATGCCGGTGGTGGACAAGCTCGTTCTTCAAGGTGCCCCAAAAGCTCTCCATAGGGGCGTTGTCGTAGCAGTTGCCCTTTCTGCTCATTGATGCCTTCATGCCGAACCGTTCGAGCAGCTTCCGGTATTCGTGGGAGCAGTACTGACAACCGCGATCAGAGTGATGAATGAGTCCCCTGGCCGGGCGCCTGGACCCTACTGCCCGGGAGAGGGACTCCTTGACCAGGTCCGTGATGATCCTCGATCCCAGGGCGTAGCCGACGATCTCCCCGTTGAAGAGGTCTTTGTGAGCGGCGCAGTAGAGCCAGCCTTCTTCGGTGGGCACATAGGTCAGGTCACTGACCCAGACCTCGTTTGGAGCTTCTACCCTGAAGTTCTGTTCCAGGAGGTTCTCCGCCACGGGAAGCGTATGTTTCGAGTGCGTTGTTGCCTTGAACTTCCTGATTTGTTTGCACCGTATCCCCAGTTTCTCCCTGATCCGTCTGATCCTGCAGATGCCCACCCTTATCCCATGTTCCGCAAGGTCTGCCTGAAGCTTCTCAGGCCCTGAGGTCTCACGGGTCCTTTTGTGGGCGACCCGGATCTCTATTTCCAGCCGTGCTTCCTCCCTGGCATGTCTTGAAGGAGGAGCATTGAGCCATTTATAGTATCCGCTTGCCGATACCCTGAAGAAACGGCACATCCGGGGGATGGAGTACGTGAGTCGCATCTGCTTCATCAGCGCGTACCGGGCAGCGACCCTTTCGCAAAGTACGCGGCTGCCTTTTTTAGTAGATCACGTTCCATCTTCACTTCGGCCAGTTCTCTTCTCACCCGTGCCAGTTCCAGCTCTGTTTCCGAGAGGGTCTTCTTCGTCTTCCCCACTGATGCGAGTTCACCCTTCTTGTGGGCCTTTACCCAGTACCTTATGGTGGTAGAAGGGATTGATAGCTGAACGCCCACCTGCCTGACGCTGAAGCCGTTTTCTATGACCAGCTTGACCGCCTCCTCCCGGAACTCTCTCGAATAGACGCCATAGGGGATCTTCTCCTTCGCCATAGTGACACCTCCGTCTGCTTCTGTATTGTACCTCAACTTTGGTGTCCACTAAATCCATCATACCCCAGTTATGACGAAATGCGCAAGTTAGTCCGTATCCTTTTGTTCGCGGACATGAGGTGGAAGGAAGGCGTGCGGGAATGGGAACCTATCAGCACGCACAAGGATTTCTTTGAGAATGCGGCCTCGACTGTCGGTAATACTCCAGCCGGTTTTGGCGCCCTCTTATCCCTTCTAATTTCTGTCGGCCGGGTCTTTCTCCCCGAAGCGTTACTGTGGCTTTCTGAAGCAATCAAGGAGGACCAGGGACAAGCCTTGTTGAGCGATCTCAATGCGCAGTTTGAACTGGAAGTTTTGCTTCGCAATCTCTCTTACACTTTTGGCACAAGTGTTCGTAGAAACCCGATCATACATCGGGTCGTCATTTCGTTCTTGGACAGACTTGTGGAGAGGGGGTCCCATAGCGCCTTTCGACTGCGCGATTACGTGGTCGGACCTCTTCCAACTTCCGACTGATATATCACACATTCAGCTCTCGCCACCCGTATTCTTTGAAGACCGCAATCGGTAGGTTCTTCATTTTGGCTCCTGCTACTCTTCAAAATGCCTCTCTAGATATTGAAGTGGTAATGTTTGAAAAGTGTAACTCTAATGAGATTGAGGACTTGCAGGTGGAGCGAGCAAGCTCCCTTCTCGCGGCCGGAGGGAATTTCGATGGATTTCGCCGTGATCGAGGGGTCGCGAGCCGGAGTGTCTATGCTATAAAAGGAGCTTGTAACGGGTTCAGAAAAAAGGCTACCCTCTTTCTTATCGGAACGTGTCAATGAAAATGAGACACTTCCAGCAAATATTTAGTGTACCTCACCATCGCTCGTAAGCGACGGCTTGTTAATCCAGACGGCATCAGGCAGTGACGCCGGTTTCGGTATCCTCCCCTTGAACCGTTCCGGATGTTTTTCATAGGCAGCCCGCAGCACGTCCTTGCGATCTTCAATGATCCCTGACGCCCTCCCATGATGGACATCCGCAGGGGTGAGAAGACCCAACCCCGAATGGTAGTGCCCGGCATTGTACCAGGGAAAGAATGTCTGGCAAAAAGCCCTGGCATCCTCGATGGAACCGAACCTCTCTGGGAACTCCGGGCGGTACTTCATGGTCTTGAACTGAGATTCAGAATAGGGGTTGTCGTTACTGACGGAGGGTCTCGAATGGCTCCTGGTGACGCCAAGATCGGCCATGAGCAAAGCAACTGGTTTTGACGTCATGCTCGACCCCCTGTCCGCATGGATCAGGAGTTGATCCGGTTGGATCGTTTGCTTGGCGCAGGTCTCCGCAATCAATTTACGGGCAAGGGCGGCAAGTTCCCTGTGGGCCACCATCCACCCCACGACATAACGGCTGTAGATGTCGAGGATCACGTAGAGATAAAAGTAGGTCCACTTTACCGGCCCCTTGAGCTTCGTGATGTCCCAGCTCCACGCTTCGTTGGGCGCTCTTGCAAGAATCTCCGGCTTTGCATACCGGGGACGGGATACCTGCCTTCTCCTTTCTTTCAGCTCACCCTCTTTTTCAAGGATCCGGTACATGGTGCGCACCGAACAGAGATAGCTCTTCTCATCGAGAAGGGCCGCGTAGATTTCCCTGGGCGCCTTGTCGATGAAACGACCCGCGTGAAGGATATCGAGCACCTCGTTCCGTTCCTCGAAGGAGAGGGATAGCGGAGGAAGACGGCGTGAGGGCTCTTTCTCTCTTGGATGCCGCCACCGGTAAAAGCCCGCACGGGATACGTCGAGGGCGTTGCAGGCCGGCCGGATACCCACTTCACAGGCAAGCGACGCGGTGATGTTCATGACTTCTCCTCGCTGGACCCCTTGAGCAGTTCGGCCACTTTTTTTTGGACATCGATAATCAGCTCCGCCTGTTTGAGCTTATGCGCGAGTTTTTCATTTTCCTTTTCCAGTTCGGTAATACGGCGCACGTGGGGATCCGCCTTTTGCGCAGCAGGTCCTCTCTTCTTAGGAACGAGGCCTTGGGCAACCTGACGCCGCCACGAGGTGAGGCTCGACGAGTAGAGACCTTCCCTGCGCAGAAGGGCTCCGATCTGGCCGGGCTCGGTACAGCTCTCCGCCTCTTTGAGGATACGGAGCTTATACGCCGCAGTGAATTTCCTGCGTACCGTCTTCTCCGGCACCTCCGGATCAGGGACTACCTTCGGGTGTGCCATCACTGAATTCTTCTCTTCCATGATCGTTCTTTCCTTCCCGCCCTCAGAGTCTAAACTATTGGGTGGGAAGTGTCTCACTTATATTGGCACAGAGGGATCGGGAACCGAGCGGTGGAACCAACACCGCTAATTCAAAGAAAGGGAGGTAGCCAGATGAAGATCTATAAGGTACAGGATTTCGTGGTCAAAGGCAAAGAAATGTTCGTTGGTCTCGAGGATTCGAAGAAGACCTGGAGGATCGCTGTGCGGTGTGAGCGCATGCTGGTTCACGAGGCATCCATGGAAGCGAAGTATCCCCTGCTGAAGCAGTACTTGAAGAACAGGTTTCCCGACTGCAAGATTCACCTGATTTACGAGGCAAGCTTCAAAGGGTTCAACCTTTACGACCGTCTTACTGAAGACGGCATAGACTGCATAGTCATTCCTCCCCATATGGTGACCGAGCCCAAGGTAAGCAGGGTAAAGACGGAGAAAAGGGACGCCAAACGTCTTGCTCTGATACTGGAGAACTACGATTTCAAAGACCCCTGCTATGTTCCCGACAAAGAGAGAAGGGAAGACCGGCAGGTGAGCCGCACCCTCACGGCCGTACAGAAAGATATCATCTGCACCCGCAACCGCATCCGCAAGTTCTTGGACTACTACGGCATCGAAGTACCCTTTGCAGATAAGGGTGTCTGGCGGAGGAAAGAGTTCTACGCCCTCCGCGAGCTACCCCTCGGTGAATCGCTCAAGGCAGGCATGACCGTGCTCTTGACGCAACTGGAGCAGCTTTGGGACCATCAGACGACACTGAGGTCTTACCTGCGGGGCCTGTGCAGGAAAGAACGCTACAGAGAGGCCTTCGAGATCGCCAGGAGCCTCCCGGGCATAGGGTGGTTCACGGCCATCCGCCTTGTCATCGAGCTTGGGGAAGATATCTCCCGCTTTACGAGCGGGAAGAAGATCGCGAGCTTCGTCGGACTGACGTGTTGTGAATATACTACAGGAGAGACCGAGCGCAAAGGGCGCATCACCGGGATGGGGTCGGGGTTCATAAGACATATCCTGGTCGAGAACTCCTGGATGGCGATCCGAAGGGACCCGGCCCTGCTGTCCAAATTCTCACGGGTATGGCGGTCGAGCGGCAGCAAGAAGAAAGCGATAGTAGCGGTGGCCCGTGTCCTGATCGTTCGCCTTCGGGCGTGCATACTTGCCGGCAGGCCCTACACTATCGGGGTTGTTCGATAGAAGGATGAGCCAGGAGGGAAGATCTTTGCCGATCTTGCGGAACAACGGCGTACAACGATTAGTATGCTGTGCCATATCACGGCCCGGAGTATGTTGACGCCGGTTCCTTCTTTTCGCAGGTAGACACATGTGGCTTGGACCACGAATAGCAGGTTGCAAAGAACCTTTTTCCCGAAGGGCTCTTAACATACTGTGGAAATATGGAAAAAGCTTCGCCTTTACCACATTTCCACAGCACGACGGCGGAAAGACGAAGGGGAGAATCAGTAAGGAAAAAAAGAGGATGCCGGATCCTCAAGGGGGAAAGTTATGAGCTGACGGATGATCAAAGAGGGAGAGGGTAAAAAAAACCTGAAAGAAGACCGCGCTAAAAGGTCTTGACTTTTATCATAGCAGCATACTGCTCGTATGTGAGGACTCGCGGCGCCTACGAGACAGGCGAAAGGCGCGAAATTCACCCGGCCGCGCAGAAAGGTTAGATTTGTCTCGCACCCGACACTGTTGCATGTTACAATGCTCGAAAAGCACACGGCCGGGAAAAATCGGCCTCACGTCAACCATCGTGATAAGGAGGCGGCAATGAGCATTTATCGGGATGTGTACGACTTTGCGGCAAAGGCAGGCGCTTTCGAAGGGTACGTCTACCCGAAGGAGATGGAAGTCTCATACCTGCCGGTATGGGTCGATCACATCGTGCGGGGCTACGGGATGCTCCCCGCGGAGGCGAAGGGGGAATTTCAGGACCTGTGCAACGGGACGATCGGCCGGGCGATACAGGCACTCCTCCCTGTCCTCGGAGAGGACCATGAGGTGATCAAAAAGCTGAAAAGCATCGTCACCGGGGAGCCGGTCTCATCACCCGATGACTTCAGGCGCAAGGACAGGATCAGCCACGGAGGGAGCGACATCCCCATCCCGTGACCGAAAAACGGCTCACGGCGGGCGGCGGCTAAGCGCACTCGGGGACGGACCTATCCGCTCTTCATGAAAATGGTCTATTTCGCTTGTCTGAGCTTCTTGTCGTAGTTTTCCCGCACCCCTTTAAGCTCGCCGGGGGTCCGGCAGATCTGTTCGCCCTGGATGGCCTGGAGGTTTTTCAACACCCCAAAGCCGTATGCGGCGCTGTAGGCCGTTTCGCCCCAGACCACGTCCTCCACGACCGCATGGTCCTCTTTCCTCATGATTTTCCAGCCTTCCGGTGTCTCCCAGGCGAGGGGCTCCCGCTCGACGGCCGCTATCACCTTGTCCGCCTCGACCGAGCCTGCCCGCTCTGCCGCGGCTTTGATGAAGTAGACGCCTGCGTAGGTCTCCTCTGCCATGTAGTCGGGATATTCCTTAAACCTTTCCAGATAGTTCTTCACGAATCCCCTGTTCATATCGGAATCGGGGGTAAGAAAGAAGTAACGGGCCGAGACGAAAGTGCCTTCCGGCATCTTCTTCCCCAGGGGCATGAGGGTCTCCAGGGCAGCGCCGTCCGGAAAGGCGAACTTGATCGTATCGAAGAGGCCGAAGGGAAGGGCCTGTTTGATAAAGTTGACCGCGTCCATTCCCCACAACGGAGCCCAGACGGCATCCGGCTTCGCTTCCATTATCAGCTTGATGTAGGGCGTGTAATCGGTCTCGGTGAGCTTTGGCCACACCTCACCCACGAATTCGGCGTCCGGCCGTAGCTCCTTCAGCTTTGCCTTGAACTGGACCCATGAATCCCACCCGTAATTGTAGTTGGGACCGATGCACATCCATCGTTTGTACGGCCTTGCCGCCACGTAGTAGGCCCCTGCCCTGGCATGCATCATGGCATTGCTCATGGTCGCGAACTGGTAGGGGCTGAACTGGTTGCCCGTGAGGGAGTCGGCGGCCGCCTGAGTAAGGATGAGGATTTTCCGCTGCTCGGCCGCTATCTTCGATACGGCGACTGCAACACCGCTGGAGGTGGGCCCGATGATGAAATCGACCCGCTCCTCCGTGCAGAACCTTTTGGCGATCTCCGCTCCCCTCTGCGCGTTGAGTTTCGTATCGTCACTGACGATCACCACTCGCCTGCCCAGGATGCCGCCAGACCGGTTAAGCTCATCGACGGCCATCTGAACCGACTGGAGGCCGTGTTTGCCGTAACCCCCCATCGGTCCGGACATGACAAAAAGCACGCCGAGCTTGATCGGCCTCTCCTGGGCGTATCCTGCGCCCGCAAGCATTGATATGCCGACAAAAAGGACCAGTGTGAGCCATCTCTTCCCCTTCATACCCCCTCCTTGGACAGCCGGTTTTTGTGCACCCTCTCCATGGTAGCAGAAAGTCGATAGGGCAGACAACCAAAAATATTGACAACGCCCATCATCGGAGGCGTATTTTCCCTCTCGGCTGCTCCGTGAAGCGGCCTATAACCCAGTAATCCAGGGACGACCCCGCCGCTTCCCGGCTGAAAGCGCCCATATCATCTTCTTTGAGGGCGATGAGCAGCCCGCCTGACGACTGCGGGTCGAAGATGAGCTCCAGGGGAAACCCGCCGATTCCCGCCTCCACAAAGGGGGCGTAGAACGCTCTGTTTTTGTAAAGGCCCCCCGGGAGAAATCCTTCGGCTGACAGGTTTTCCGCCTCGGGAAAATAGGGAAGCTTGTCGGCATAGACGTCCACCCCGAGGCTCTCCTTTATCATCTCCTTGAGATGACCGGCAAGACCGAATCCGGTGACGTCCGTCGCCGCGTGGGCGCCTGCCGAGAGCATGGCTTCCGATGCCCGGCGGTTGAGCGCCGCCATGACCGCAATCAAATGCGTCTCTGTGTCCTTTGAAACCCGGTTGCCTTTCATGGCGGTTATCAGAATGCCGCTGCCGAGAGGCTTGGTGAGGATGAGAAAGTCACCTGGTTGCGCACCCTCATTCCTCACGATCCTCTCCGGATGGACGAGGCCTGTTACCGAAAGCCCGTACTTGATCTCTTCGTCGTCGACGCTGTGTCCGCCGAGGAGGCTTGTGCCCGATTCCCTCACCTTGTCGATGCCTCCGCGGAGAATCTCCCGCAATACGGCGATACCGAACTTCTTTGGGGAGAAACAGACGATGTTGAGGGCCGTTATGGGCCGGGCGCCCATGGCATAAATGTCGCTCAAGGCGTTCGCCGCGGCAATCAGGCCGAACGAGTAAGGATCGTTCACCACAGGGGTGAAAAAATCGACGGTCTGGACAATGGCCATGTCATCGCTGATCCGGTATACCCCGGCATCCTCGAATCCTTTGAGACCGACGATCACACGGGAGTCCTCGGGGATATCTATACCGCAGAGTACGTTCGAGAGCTCATCGGGGCCTATTTTTCCCGCGCACCCGCCAAAGCGCGCATGATGGGTGAGTTGTATGTCCAAATGCTCCTCCTTATCCCTATCGGTTTTGCCTGCCCCAACCTCTTTATGCGGAATTCACCATGCCGGCGCTACCGGCTACAGCACACTCTCCTGCCCGGTCTTATTGTCGAAAGTGCGAAACTCATCCTTAATGCGGTCCTGCAGGTAGAGGTAGTCATATCCCGTCTGATCCTCCATGTCCTCATAGCTGCGACGGGCCTCATCGCTGCAGACCTTGCAGCAGGCGCCGGGCAGCGAGACACAGTAGACCGTGTAATGGCGGCCGCTCGACTGGGTGGCCGATGACGCTATTGTCCGAAAACCGCAGCAGTCCGGGCAGATCGTCAGGCCCACGCGCTGTTGCTCGCGGAGTCCGTCGGTGTCGTAGAATATGCTGCGCGACGTCGTCTCGATGGTACGGCCCCTCAAGCGGTGCCTCTCCACCACTTCTCCCCTCCCCCGGAAGTTGGCCAACTGTTTTTCTACGAGGGCCTTGATGTTGTTCATATTCCCCTGGGATTCCTTGAACCGTGCCGGGTCGTAATCCGGTTCACGCAAGTTGGAAAAGTCGATCCCGGCCATGGCCATGATGATACCCATATTGATGTAAGGGAGGGCCGTCTCCACTGAATATCCTCCCTCCAGAACGGCTATATCCGGCCGCAGTTTCTGGTTGAGAACCGCATAGCCCTGGGCCGTGAAGCTCATGTTGGCAAGAGGATCACTGTAATGATTATCCTGACCGGCAGAGTTGATCACCAGCTCGGGTTTGAATTCCTGAAGGATCGGCAGGACCAGATTGTCCAGGATATAGTGGATCCCCGTGTCTGTTGTCCCCGGCGCCATGGGTATGTTAATGGTGGTGCCGTAGGCCAGGGGGCCTCCCAGCTCTTCGGTAAAACCTGACCCGGGATACAGGGTCCGCCCGTCCTGATGGAAGGAAATAAAGAGCACATCGGGATCATCCCAGAAGATTTCCTGCGTCCCGTCGCCGTGATGTACGTCAGTATCGACAATGGCGAGCCGTTTTATGCCATACCTCCGGCGCAGGTGCTCCACCATGACGGCCTCGTTGTTGATATCGCAAAAACCGCGATTGCCGTGGGACACGGTCATGGCATGATGACCCGGAGGTCTTATGATGGCAAAGGCGTTCTTCACCTCTTTCTGCATGAAGGCATCGGCCATTACCATGGCCGAGCCGGCCGAAACCAGATGGGCCTGGGTGACGCGGCTTTCCACATCGGGAACACAAAAGTGGACACGGGATATTTCTTTGGCCGTAGCGAGGCGGGGATGATACTCCCTGATCTGGGGCATATCCATAATCCCCTCTTCAAAGAGCTGGTCGCGGGTGTAGAGCAACCTCTCTTCCCGTTCGGGATGGGTGGGGCTGATGGCCCAGTCGAAGGCAGGAAAGAAAAGCAGACCCGTCGGCTTCATTGTGCCACCCCCTCGTATCCATGAATAAATCCGGGCGCGATCTGGATGCCTACGTCAAAGAGTTTCCCGGCCAGGCGCCAACCCCGGACAACATTGAATTGCTCCTCCAGGTAGACCTGGGCCTCATCCGAGTAAGCCGCAAGGCCCCTCTCGCGGCCGATCTCCGCAAGAAACCGCCGCGCCAGTTGCCTTGCGTCCTGCATCTGGTAATCGCTGCTCTCAACGGTGCCGCTGAACCCTCCCGGTGATACGGTATAAACCCTGTTCTGGGTATCCACATGGACCCGCACCTGAAGCGTGGGCCGGGCCATTGCGGCACCCAGCGCATTGGCCACCGGTGAATAGCGGTGCAGGAAATGCTTAACGCCCAGTTCCTGCGCCAGCATGGGGACAATAGCCGGCGCTGCCGCACCTATACCGATAACCTGGTGGAGGACAAATCTTTTACGGTTTACCACTTCCCAGACTTTATAGGCAGGCTCATCCTCCCACCGGCGGAACATCTGTTGAATGCTATCCTTTAATGCCTCTATTACCCGGCCGGCAACGCTGCGGCAAAGCCCTTCCAGGGAAAGGCCCAGGCCTCCGGCGACCGCGCAAAGCTTTGTCTGCGAAGCCCTTGGATCTCCAATATTCAAGCCCAGTAAGACGTTAAAAGCATCGGTCACACAGGGCGTTTCTCCCCCAAAACAGGCTGCTGCCCCGAGACGCACCGGCCCCACCCAAAACTTCCCGGACTCCTGAAATATGGGACTGTCTCCGCCCATGGCTATGGAATTGACGGCAAAGGAATGGATGTGGGTCAGATGCCCTCTGATCAAGGCCCCCTTCGATGCGTAGAGGGGTTGTCCCTCGATGAGCAGGGAGATGTCGGATGTGGTTCCGCCGATATCTACCACAACGGAGTTCAAAGGCTCCCGGCATAAGGCCGCGCTGCCCATGGTGCTGGCCGCAGGCCCTGAAAACACGGTTTCGCAAGGTCTTTTCCGGCTGGCTTCCAGGGTAGTGGTGCCGCCGTCAGCCTTTAAGATATGAAGCTCGCAACCCGGAATCCTGGTGCCGGTGGCTGTCTCGATCCCATCGGCAAAGCGGTTCCACTCCCTCATAGTCATAGCCGTATAATAGCAGGTCACGGCGCGGCGCGGGAAATTGAGCTGTCCGGAAATCTCGTTGCTGGTGCATATATCCATATGGGGATAACGCGCCTGGACCATTTCCTTGACAAGCATTTCCTGCCGGTCATTGCGATTGGAAAACTTCCCTGCAACAGCCACCCTCTGAATGCCTGCCCGGTCAATCTCCTGCAGGACCTCTTCGATCTCTTTTTCGTCCGGTGCTTCGATCTCGTGTCCGCGAAAATCGATGCTGCCTTTCAAAAAATAGGTATCGGGGCTGATCCGGTAGGCCGAAAAGGGGAGCCCGCTGCCGGGTAGAAGCAGGAGCGCCGTACGTTCTCCCTGTCCCGTGGCCAGTAGATTGGTCACAAGGGTGGTGCTGAGGACGATCCTCTGGATGCTTTCCGCTTTCCCGTGGGTGAGAAGCTCATCCAGCACGGATAAGAGTGTCCCTTTCAAATCTTTCTCGTCCGTCAGATGCTTGACGCTGTGGATCACCCTCCCTTCCGAAAAAAGCACCCCATCCGTATAGGTACCGCCCACATCGATGCCGATCAACATGTCCGTCGCCTCCGCACGTTCTTGATGGTCTAAGGCGATTTCAACAGCCCTCTTTTCTGTCATCGCCGCCCGCCGCGCTCCGTAAATATATACCATAATTTTGGCCGCTTTGCCGTGCGTCGGGGAGAGAATAGGGGCTCTTTTCGTTGCCCTTGCCGGCATGTTGCCCTTATACTATTTCCAGGACAGGAATAATGGCATCCCCATCCCCTTATCAAAAGCTTCGCCTTTTTCTCGATATGATCGGGATCGATGAGAACGAAGCAGATCTCCTTGAAGAGCTGACGCGACTTTTCGTCGGCAAGAAAGATGCTTTTGCAGATTATTTCTACGACTTCTTCCATGATATTGAGAATACCAGGCGGTTCCTGGATAAAGAAAAGCAGCCCGGCCATATGAAACGTGTATGGGCAGGCTGGTTCGCTTCATTTTTCCGGTCAAGGCCCGACGATGAATTCCTCGCTTACCTCTGGGGTGTCGGAGTAAGGCACGTCGAGGTAAGCCTCGATCAGAGGTTTTCGAACCTCGGTTTCGCGATGATACGACAGTTCTGCCACAAGATCGTGGCAACAGAGGTTCCCCCCGAACAGAGAAACCAGGCCCTCTCCGCCATAAACAAAAAACTCGATCTCTGCCTTTTGGCTGAAACGAGTGCCTATATCGAGAATACGATAAGCTGCGACATAGAGGTGATGAGGGAGGTCGCGGACAGGGTCAGAAATCCCGCCATGGTAATCGGATGGAATATAAGAAGGCTGCAAGGAAGGGTCGAGAAGGGGACCAAGGAATATGACGTCTATCAAATGTTGATGGGTGAAAACCAAAGGCTCGAAAACATGGTCAAGGATATCAAAGTCTACATGGATATCTTCCAGGGGGAGCCCGGCTTCCACGCGGTTGATGTGAAAGGCGTTATCGCCTCTGTGCTTGAAAGAGTCAGGGACAAGGGCATGTACTCGCACGTCGCTGTTCACGTCGAGGTGCAGGAGCAGGCACGCTATGTGAAAGGTGATCAGGAATGGATGGAGTATCTTTTTTACTATCTCATCGAGAACGGCATGGAAGCGGCAGGCAGGGAACAGGCCTTTGTGAGAGTTTCATCCCGGCTCGAAGATACCCCGCCTCGCAACATACGGGTCGAGTTATTCAATTCAGGTGAGCCTCCGGTCGACGACAGCGAGAGATTATTCACCCCGTTCTTTTCAACAAAGGCCGAGGGCACGGGTTTCGGTCTTCCCATTGCGAGGCTGGTGGCAAGAAAACACCATGGGACGCTGGCGATTTACGGCAAAAAAGGGGAAGGGACCAGGGTCGTCGTCGGTCTTCCAGCCGTTGATTAGGGCAGGTGAAATGGTGTTTAAGTTATAAAGGCGTTCTGGTATAATCAGCGCGTTCTTTGCTCTTTAATCAGTGGCCGCAATAGACGGAAGGGGATGGAGGGTAACAATGAGAGAAAAGTATCATCTTGATCTGAGCCGGGATAAGAAACAATTTTTCGCGCTTCCCGAAGGATGGGCCGTTTCTCATTTCGTGGAAAGTAAAGAGGCGAGCCCCCTGCCCTCGGTTGCGCAACTGACCCTCGAAGTCCTCATGAAGCCGACAGGTGTGCCGCCATTGAAAGAGTTGGTGGCCGGCGCAAAGAGGGTTGCCGTCATCGTGGACGACGCAACCCGTCCCACTCCGGTGGCAGAGATCCTTTCGGTTTTGCTCCCTCAATTGGCGCAAGCCGGCGTTTCGCGCGAGCATATCACGATCGTTGTCGCCCTCGGGACCCACGTTCCGATGAAGCAGGAGGACCTTGAGACAAGGCTGGGGAGGGACGTTGCGGCGAGCTGCAGGATAGTACAGCACAACGCGTGGCAGGGCGACCTTGTGCGGGTGTTGATTCCCGGTGACGAAAGAGTGCTGAAAATCAATCCTGAGGTGGCCCAGGCGGATGTGAAGATAGGCATCAGCTCCATCCTGCCCCACCCCATGGCGGGATACGGAGGCGGACCGAAGATTATCATGCCAGGCGTTTCCAATTTTGAGTTCGTAAGGGACCACCACATGAAGTACACGATTCACCCCCGGGCGGTCGCCGGGATTACAAAGGGAAATCCCTTCCACGAAGACTGCATGAGGGCCGCTCAGTCCGTAGGGCTCACCTTTTCCATAAACTGCGTCTACAACCAGCGGGCGGAGCTGATACGTATACTAGGCGGCAGCCTGGAGGCGGCCTTTAAAGCGGCCGTCGATACATGCTTTGAGGAACTCGGGGCCAGGTTTGAAGAGAAGGTCGATGTCGCGATTGCCTCGACCTATCCCCATACCCATGCGCACCAGTTCTGCAAGGGTTTGAGCGCAACCGACATCGTCACCAAAGAAACCGGGGCAATCCTCCTTTTGGCCCCTACCGTAACCCCCATATCGGAGGAATTTATCACCTCCTTTGACGTCGTCAGAGAGAGGTCCCACGGCCGATCCGCAGAGTACGTGACCGAGGCTATGTCGAAGGGGATGCCTTTTCTGCCCGAAAAGCCCGTGGAGTTCAATATGGCCATGAAGTGCATGATCATACGGCCCCGCATACGGACCATTTTTGTGTCGCCTATGGTCTCTCAGGCCCAAGCCGCCACGATGGGGTTCGAACATGCGCCCTCTCTTGAAGAAGGCTTGAGGCTGCTCGAAAAAGCGTACCCAAAGGCACGGGTTGCCATATTTCCGTCAGGCGGCCTCATTGTCCCGATAACCGCCTGGGAGCAGTAGCCAGAGCGTGTAGTCGTCTTTGAGCGGATCATCTGTTTAAATAGAAATGATTTCTATTTAAACAGGTGGTGATGGTATGCTATAGTGACTACAATGAATATAATGAATCGAAAAGTTACCCTGCTTCTCTGCATCTGTTTCGTTCTCTGCGTTATGGGACTTGCGTTTCATCACCATGCGGACGGAGAGCGTCACGCAGACTGTTCCCTCTGTTTTCACGTTGCCCACCATTCAACGCTGGCCTTTCAGGATATTCCTCAGATTTCAGCACCGGTTTCCGCCATTCTTCCCCTCTTTCCGGAAGATGCGGCAAGCCCTTCTTCCCCTCGTTGTGCCCCATACTCGAATCGGGCGCCGCCCGCGTAGTATCGAAATAGTAAAACGCCCGTGCCTTTAATCCAAAGAGACTAAAAGAACGTTCGCCAAGACACTCGACTGACGGAGGTGTTACCATGAAATCTATGATTGCACTCGCCTTTCTCTTTATATTTGTATCAGGCGCATTCGCCGCTCCACCCGGAGGCACCGACAAAATCCAGGGAACCATCAGGGACGCCCTGGGCAGACCCCTGGCGGAGGCAAGTCTGACACTGAAATCACCCGATCAAACTACCCTGGGCAAGACTCAGAGCGATGCCGCCGGCCTCTTCGTGTTTTCGGGTGTATTGCCCGGTACCTATGCGATCCTGGCAGAAAAACCAGGCTTTGAAACGGGCACCGCCGTCGTGACAGTGGAAGCCGGAACGATAGCCACGACGACGCTGGCCCTGACCGCCCAGAAAGCTTTGGAGATGTCCGTTACGGCGCAGCGCCTGGTCCAGGCGAGAAACAGCCTGTCGCCGAAAACCGGAGGGAGCGAATATACGATAACCGAGAACGATATCAACTCGCTCCCCCAGGGGCAGGCGACCCCCCTCAACCAGGTATTGCTTCAGGCGCCGGGTGTTGCCAATGACTCCTACGGCCAGCTCCATGTACGGGGAGACCACGCCAACATTCAGTACCGCATCGACGGCGTGACCCTCCCCGAGGGGATTACCGGTTTCGGACAGACCCTCGACACCCGGTTCGCCCAACGGGTCGACCTCTTAACCGGGGCGCTACCGGCCCAGTACGGCTACCGGGAGGCGGGGGTGATCGAGATAGAAACGAAGACCGCGTTCGTGAACGGGGGCCGCCTCGATCTCTACGGCGGAAGCCACGACACGGTGGAGCCGAGCTTCCAGTTGGGCGGCTCTTCAGGGAAGCTGAATTACTACTTGATCGGCTCCTACCTGCATAACAACCTGGGGATCGAAAACCCGACTCCCGGCCCCAACGCGATCCACGACCAGACGGACCAATTCAAGGGCTTCGCGTATGGATCGTACCTCATCAACCCCACGACAAAGTTAAGCGTGATGTTCGGCAGCTATGATGGGTTTTTTCAAATCCCCAACCATCCGAGACAGACCCCCAATCAGGAATACCTGGCCGCGCTGGGCGTCGCCGGCGTCGACTCCGCCACATTGAACGAGCGGCAGTCCGAGACCAACCGTTATGGGATCGTTGCCCTGCAAAGCTCTGTCGGGGCTGACATCAATTACCAACTAGCCTATTTCATCCGCGATACAACCATCGATTTCACGCCCGACCGCATTGGCGACCTCGCTTACGACGGAGTCGCGTCGAAACTACACCTCGGCGCCATCAGCAACGGTTTGCAGGGCGACGGCAGCTATCATCTGAGCGACTCCCATACGATCCGCGGGGGCTTTTTCGGATTCACGGAAAATGTCGAGAGCGACAACACCTCCTCGGTTTTCCCTGTGGACAGCGCCGGAAACGTTACCGGCGGGCCTTTCAACGTCAGGGATAACCCCACGAAGAACGGCAACACTTACGGGGCGCTCTATCTCCAGGACGAGTGGAAGGCCCTCGACAAGTTGACAGTCAACTACGGGCTCAGGGCCGACGAGTTGGACGCCTTCGTGAAGGCGGGGCAGTTGAGTCCCCGTGTGGGCCTGGTGTACAAAGCGACAGCCGGACACGACGCTGCACGCAGCCTATGCCCGGTACTTTACGCCGCCGCCGACCGAGCTGGTCTCGCCCAAAGACCTGGCCCTGTTCTCAGGCACCTCCAATGCGCCCTCCGTAAATCAAAATTCCCCCGTTTTGCCTGAGCGGTCGCATTACTTCGATGCCGGCGTCACCCAGAAGGTAATCCCCGGACTGACCGTCGGACTCGACGGTTTCTACAAGATAGTCAAGGACCTGATCGACGAGGGCCAGTTCAGCGAGGCGCCGATCTATTTCCCCTTCAATTATTCACAGGGGAAAATCTACGGGGTGGAGCTGACCGCCAATTACAAGTCAGGCAATTTCGCCGCCTATGGCAACCTTGCCTGCACCACGAGTCTTGCCAAGGACGTCGTCTCCGGGCAGTTCAACTTCGGCCAGGATGAGCTCAACTACATCGCCAATCACTGGGTGCATACGGACCACGACCAGCTCTATACCGCCTCCGGCGGTGTCTCCTACCGCTGGCTGGAAACGCTATACAGCATCAATGCCACTTTCGGGACCGGCTTACGGAGCGGATTCGCCAATACGGACCACGTGCCGAGCAACACCTCGGTCAATCTGGGGGCAACGCGTCAGTTCGTCCTGGGGCGCCCTGGGCCCCATGCAGTGGCGCCTGGCCGTCACCAATGTTTTGGACAAGATCAATCCGATCAGGAGCGGGACCGGCATCGGCATATTCGCGCCCCAGTACGGGCCGAGGATCGGGTTCTTCGGCGGCATAAGCAAATTATTTTGACGGAAGGGGGCGGGGTCGTCCCCCTCCGCAACAAAGGGAGATTTCAGCATGCAACAACTACACACAGCTCTGGAAGCGTTGAGGTTCGGCGGCGCGATGGTCTATCCGCTGGTGGTGCTCGCCGTCCTGGCATCGGTAGTCATACTCGACAAGGCCTTCGTCTACTGGCGGTACGTGCGCCTCCCGCAGACAGTGCTCGAGCTCGTTGAGACCTATGATTTTTCCTGGCCGGATTTGGAGCGGCAGTTGACGGGATCGACGGGCGTTGCTATTTCACCGCGGTTTTTCCGGGTGGTCATGGACAACCGGCAAAAGCCCGTCTGGTGGGTGGAATCGCGGGCCGGCGATGAAGCGCAATTGATCGAAAATGCATTGAGCCGGGGGCTGTGGGTCCTCGAAACCATCGTCACGGCCGCCCCTCTCTTAGGACTGCTCGGCACGATCACCGGGATGATGCAGCGCCTTTAACCTGATCGGCAACAACGGCCTGGTAGACCCGACCGGAGTGACCGGAGGCGTGGCCCAGGCGCTGATCGCAACCGCCCTGGGTCTCTTCATTGCCGTCATTGCCCTGTTCGCGTTCAATTTCTTTTCGCGCCGGCAGTCGCAGGTGCTCGACGAAATGGAACGACTGGGGACGCGGCTGGTGGACAAGATCCGCATGGCTGAAGCGTTTCAGGAAGTGCACCCATGAAACTGCGCAAATCCCGCCAACACCGGCGCGGCCGCATCGAGATCATCCCGATGATCGACGTGATGTTCTTCCTCCTCGTCACGTTCATGCTTGCGTCGCTCTCCATGCAGAACCTGCATTCTCTGGCCGTCAATCTCCCTAGAGGAAGCGCCTCGGCCATGCAGCCCAAAACCCCGGTGACCCTTGCCATCACCCGGGACAGCCGCATCTTCCTGGACAACACCCCGGTGACTCTCGGTACCCTTGCCGCGACCTTGAAGCCTATGCTCAGGGGGCCGGACTCGAGTATCATTGTGGCGGCCGACAGTGCGGCGCCCAACGGCGTAACCGTCCAGGCGATGATACAGTCCCGCAACGGTGGTGCGCAGCATTTCCTGATAGCGGTCAAACATGTTGAGTGAGACCACCTCGATGAGGACGCTCCAAGACGTGGATAATCCATGGCGCCGCCTTCCCTGGACGCTGCCGGCAACCCTGCTGATTTGGGCAGCGGCATTATGGGGGTTTGCGTATTTTATGGAAAAGCCCACCATACCGGTAACGCCGCCTCCTATCGAAGCCCGGTTAATTGAGGAGCCTGCGCCGGCTGTGACAAAGAGCACCCGGCCGGAACGACCTGTCGCCGTAAAGAAATCCACCCCGCTTCCCCGGATCAGGCCACGCCAGGCGCCTGTGGCGCCCCAGGTGAATTCCCAAATCGAGCAGCATCCGGCAACCCAGAAGGCGGAAGCGCCAACCAACACCGGCGTGTCGGTACTTACCGCCGGGCCCGGCGCCGCCGGCTCGCCAGGTGAGGGGCTGGTCGCCTCCGGGGGAAGCAGCCCCTCGGATAGCGCGGCCCAGACCGGGCCATATGGCGCAAAAGGCTCCCGTCATGGCGATATGTACGCGAGCAGCGGGGCCCGGGCAATTGTCCGACCAATGCCGCAGATTCCTGATGAGCTGCGTGAGGAAGCGTTTAATGTCACTGCCCTCGCACGCTTCCACATCGCCGTCGACGGCAGCGCAAAGGTGGAACTCGCCAAGCCGACCCCGAATCCGCGTCTTAATTGGATATTGCTGGACAGCCTCAAGAAATGGCGGTTTATTCCGGCGATAAAGAACGGTAAGCCCGTGGCCTCGACAGAAGAGATCGTTGTCAGGATAGAGGTCAAATAACTTAAGCCATTGGCACGCTGCCGCTTCCAGTCCTATATTGATCTTAATATGGGAAAACACGGAGGCAAGATAGCTCTTCTCGCCCTGCTCGCCGCGCTTTTCGCCGCCTTCTGGGCGCTCGGCCTCAACCGCTACTTCACCCTCTCCTTTCTCAAGTCCTCATCCGGCGCCGCACGCACCGTCTACGCCGCCCATCCCGTCCTCGCCGTCGCCGGCTACTTTGCGCTCTACGTCCTCTGCGCCGCCCTGTCTGTGCCGGGGGCCGTGGTGCTCACCATCGCCGCCGGCGGGCTTTTCGGCCTTGTCGCGGGCACGCTGCTCACCTCTTTCGCAAGCGCGATAGGCGCGACAATAGCCTGCTTCCTGTCGAGGTATCTCCTCCGCTCATGGGTACAGAAGAAGCTCGGCCGCAGGGTCAACCGGATCGACGAGGGGGTCGACAAGGAGGGGGCGCTCTATCTCTTTACCCTCCGGCTGATCCCTATTTTCCCGTTCTGGATGATCAACCTCGCTATGGGGCTTACCACTATGCCGCTGCGCAGGTTCTACTGGGTATCACAACTGGGGATGCTGCCGGCGAGCATCGTCTACGTCAACGCGGGGCGTGAGCTTGCCCGCATCGAGTCGCTCAGAGGGATACTCTCGCCGGGCCTTGTGATTTCCTTTGTCCTGATCGGCATCCTTCCCCTGGCGGCAAAGAAATCGCTTGCCCTCTACCGGGCGCGGAAGAGTGCGGGCCATGAACAGACTGAATGAAAGCACATCACCGACAAGGAGCGACGTATGGCGCACTATGATTTCGATATCGGGATACTGGGCGCCGGCGCGGCAGGGCTCACCATTGCCGCCGGGGCGGCAAGAGCGGGGGGCCGCGTGCTTCTCGTGGAAAAGGAGCACAGGCTCGGAGGCGACTGCCTCTACTACGGGTGCGTGCCGAGCAAGACGTTGATCAAAACCGCCAGGGTCTACCACCTCATGAAAGAAGCGAAGCGCTTCGGTCTGCCCCAGGTGACTATCGCACCGCCCGTGTATACCGGGATCGCCGAAAGGATCCGGTCGGTAATCGCCGCTATTCAGGCGCATGACTCAGAAGAAAGGTTCTGCGGCCTCGGCGTCAGGGTTGAGTATGGGACGCCTGCCTTTGTCGACGAGCACTCGATCAGCCTAAAGGGGTCGCGTTTTTCTGCCCACACCTGGGTAATAGCCACGGGCTCGTCCCCCGCCATTCCGCCCATCCCGGGCTTGAGCGAGACCGGCTTCATCACCAACAAAGATATCTATTCCCTGGAAACGCTCCCCGCCTCGATGGTGATTATCGGGGGTGGGCCGATAGGCATCGAGTTTGCCCATGCTTTCGCGAGGCTGGGCACAAAGGTGACGATCGTCGAGTTTGCGGGTCAAATCCTGAGCAACGACGACAAGGACATGGCGGATGCGGTCATGGGCGTGCTCCAGGGCGAAGGCGTCGACTTCTTCTGCGATTCCCAGGTCGTGGGCACGAAAGAGACGCCGCGTGGAAAGGAGGTCACCTTCACGCGAGGCGGTCTGACGCAGACCATCCTGGGCGACGTGCTCCTTGTAGCCACCGGGAGGAAAGCGAACCTGGACGGCATGGGCCTCGAAGACATCGGCGTTGCCCGCGGGAAAAAGGGCCTCTTTCTCGATGCGAGGCTGCGGACCACGCAGCCCCATATATACGGGGCGGGCGATGTCACCGGCGTGTACCAGTTTACCCATGCGGCCGGCTATGAAGGCGGCATCGTCGTGGCTAACGCCGTATTCCACGTGCCGAGAAAGGCCACGTATGCGCTTATGCCCTGGGTTACCTACACAGACCCCGAGCTTGCCTGTATCGGCATGAATGAAAAAGCGGCCGCAGCGGCAGGCATACACTATACCGTATGGTCCGGGGCGTTCGCCGATAACGACAGGAGTCTTGCCGAAGGCGAGACAATCGGAAAGGTGAAGATGCTCCTCGATGAAAAAGAGCGGCTTATCGGCGCGCAGATCCTCGGGTGTGATGCGGGAAACCTGCTCGCCGAGTGGGTTGCCGTGATGAGCGGGGGCGTAAAGCTGTCGACGCTGGCCTCGGCCGTCCACCCGTACCCGACCCTGGGAGAGATGAACAAACGGGTCGCAAGCGATTTCCTCTCCACAAAGATATTCTCGGACAGGGTGAAACGCGTCCTCACCTTCGTCTTCGGCCTGAAAGGCAGGGCCTGCGGGTAGCCATTCCTGTCCCGGAGGACTTATGGCCTCTATCAACGACCGACCCCGTGACATTTTTCCATAAATGCGTTATAACGAAGACTGCCATTTTACCTGCCGGGGATTATCGGCTGCATAGAGGCTGATTAGGACCCGGCTTGGGTGAACGACCAAGAAAAGAAAGGCACATAAGCGATAGGTGCAAGGAGGAGATGGCCTATGACAATTGTTGTCCTGGCTAAACAGGTACCCGATCCCGAGGCATTCGTCGAGGTCCGGGCCGAGGGCAAGGAGCTGGAGATAGAGCAGAAGTTTGCGACCAGCCTGTTCGATGAATTCGCCATTGAAGAGGCACTCCGCATCAGGGAGAAACACGGGGGAAAGGTCACGGTCATCACACTCGGCGGACCGAAGGCGGCGGAAGTGCTGAGGACGGCTCTCGCCATGGGGGCCGACGACGTGTTTTTTCTTGAAGACCCGGCATTCCTGGAAGGCGACGGCTACGCAACGGCACTCACCCTGAGCAAAGCAATCGCCTCACAGGCGGCCGATCTTGTGCTCTGCGGCCGGCAGGCCGCAGACGACGACCGGGGCGAGGTGGGTCCTATGGTGGCGGAGTTTCTCGGACTGCCACACGTGGGGGCCGTGATGAAGCTCGATATCGGGAACGGCACAGTCGTGGCGGAGCGAGCCGTGGAAGGAGGCAGGGAGGTCGTGGAAGTGACTCTGCCCGCGGTCATTACCGCGGAAAAGGGCCTCAACGAGCCGAGGGTCCCCCAGGTCATGGGCGTCATGAAGGCAATGAGGGCGCAGATGCCGCGGATAAGCCCCGCGGACCTCGGCCTTGCACCATCGGATATCGGAAAGGCCGGCTCGAAGCTGAAAATCGAGCGTTACTTCACCCGGCAGAAAAGAGAGGCGGTGAAATTTATCAAAGGTACGCCCGAGGAGCAGGCGGCCGAAGCAATTCGTATCCTCGCGGAAGTGGAGCGGGTGATCTAGGAGCGAGGGAGTGTAAAGGTGAAGTGCCAGGGGGAACACTAATGGAAAAACTACTGGTTTTTGTGGAGGCGAAAGGGGACAAGCCGCGCAAGGCAACGCTGGAGCTCTTAAGCGAGACAAGAAAGCTGTCGGAAGACGGCTTGTTTGCCGTCACGGCCGTCGGCCTCGGCAAGATAAGCGAGCAGGCCATAGAGAAAGTCCTGGGCTATGCGGACAGGTTCGTCCACATCACGGACACGCTCCTCGACAGCTATACGCCTGAAGGGTACTCGGAGGCGCTCGCGGCGTATGCCCGGCAGGAGAACGCGTTGCTCGTCCTTGGGGCGGCAACCCTGATGGCGAGGGATTTCCTGCCCCGCACGGCCGTGCTCCTCAAGGCGGGCATTGCCTCCGACGTGACGGCCATAGGGTGGGCCGACAACCCGATGACCTTCGTCCGGCCTATGTACGGTGGACGGGTCTCCGCCCGATGCACCTTTGCCGGCTATCCGGCGGTTGTCTCGGTGCGTCCCAATTCGTTTGCCGTCGCGCCCGCTGGAGTCCGGAGGGGCGAATACGCGGAAGTGGCGGGCTGCGTTTCCCCGGACCGGATAAAGACACGGGTCCTCAGGGCCGAAGCAAAGTCGAAGGGCAAAGTCGACCTGATGGAGGCGGACAGCATCGTTACCGGCGGCCGCGGCATGAAAGGAGCGGAGAATTTCGCCCTCCTCGAAGAGCTTGCCGCCGGCCTTGGCGGGGCGGTCGGCGCGACCCGCTCGGTGGTGGACGCAAAATGGCGCGACCAGGATGACCAGGTGGGGAAGAGCGGAAAGACCGTATCCCCCAAGCTTTATATTGCCGCAGGGCTTTCAGGGGCTATCCATCACGTCATGGGTATGGATACCTCCGGGGTCATCCTCGCTATCAACAAGGACCCTAACGTCATCATCTTCAACTACGCAAATTACGGCATCGTGGGCGACGTCATGGAAATCGTGCCCGCCATGACGGCAGAGCTGAAGAAAAGGACCGGGCGGTAAACCATGGCAGACGACAAACTGGATGCGGTTATCGTGGGCGGGGGCCTGGCGGGCCTGGCGGCCGCCTATTGCCTCAGCGATGCGGGACGGCAGGTGCTGCTCCTCGAAAGGGGGGATGAGCCGGGAAGCAAGAACGTGACGGGCGGGAGGATCTATCTGGCCCCTATCCGATCCCTCCTGCCCGGGCTCTTCGATGACGCGCCTTTCGAGCGGCACGTCGTGAAAGAGGCGCTGACAATGGTGGACGGGCGGAACACGACCTCGCTTTCGCACGTGCAGGACCGGTGGCGCCATGCGCCGTACATGAGCTATACCGTGCTGCGCGCACGGTTCGATCAGTGGTTTTCCGCTCGCGCGATGGAGAAAGGGGCCTTTGTGGTCCCCAGGCGGCGCGTGGACGACCTCCTGTGGGAAAACGGGAGGGTGGCCGGCGTGCGTGCGGGGGGCGAAGAGATACCCGCCCACGTGGTGCTTGCGGCAGACGGGGCGCTCTCGTTCATGGCCGAGAAGGCGCACCTTAGGCAGCCCCTCGTCCCGAAAAAACACGCCGTGGCGGTCAAAGAGGTGTACAGCCTCGATTCGGGCGCCATCGAGGAGCGCTTCGGGCTTGACCCCGGTGAAGGAGCGGCACACCTTTTCATGGGCTCCATCACGAAGGGAAGGTTCGGGGGCGGCTTTCTCTACACCAACAAAGAGAGCCTTTCCGTGGGGCTCGTCCTCGGCATGGACGCCCTCATGCAAGGGCCGGAACAGTTCGACGTCACCCTCAAGCAAGGGTCCGAACAGTTCGACGTGCCCTCCCTGATGGAGGAATTCGAGTCCCTGCCCGAGATAGCGCGGTACATAAAGGGGGCCGACCTGAAGGAATATTCGGCCCACATCATCACGGAGGCGGGCGTGGGCGGTCTTTCCCGGCTCTTTACGGACGGCATGCTCGTCGCAGGGGACGCGGCCGGGTTCGCCCTCAACATGGGGGTCACGGTAAGGGGCATGGAGTTTGCCATTGCCTCCGGCGTGATCGCCGCACACGTGATCGACGAAGCCCTCACGAAAAACGATTTCTCCGCGCAATTCCTTTCTCTCTACGAAAAGCGGCTCAAAGAAAGCTTTGTCATGAAGGACATGGAGACATTCCGCCACACCGCCGAAGTGCTTGCGAACCCCCGGCTGTTTACGGTCTACCCCGCGTGCATCTCCTCGCTTCTCGACGCGGTCTTCACTATAGGAGAGGAGCCCCGGAAGGGTCTCTACCGGTCGGCCATGGACGCCGCAAAGAAACACACCGGCGCCTGGAGCGCCTTTAAGGACTTTTTGTCGCTGAGGAAGATATGACCATGAAGGTTGAAGAAAAACTTACGCGCAACGCGATCAGGAACGCCAAGGAGAGCCATATACGGCTCGACCAGACGGTGTGCCGGACGTGCGTCGAAAGGCCGTGCATCCGTCTCTGCCCGGGCCGCCTCTATTCACAAAGCCCGGAGACAGGCGAGATGGTGGTCGAATACGCGGGGTGCCTCGAATGCGGCACCTGCAAGATCGCCTGCGTGCGCAAATCCGTCTCATGGGAATACCCGGAAGGCGGCTTCGGCGTCCAGTACCGGTACGGTTAGACAAACCGATCCAAAGGAGGAGGCTCACTTGTCCATGCGCAGCACTACACCCTGTGAAGGCCGGCCCATGACCCCGGCTATGTGCCATGCGAAGGGCGCACTTGTTGCCGGGGTGTTGATGCTCCTGCTCGTCTCGCTCCTTATTTCGTGCAGCACGCCGACCGGTCAAAAAGGACCGGCGGATGCGGCAAAAACAGAGAAGGACGACAAAATAGGGCAGCCAGGACCGTCCGAGGGGGATGTCAGACTCGAGAACGGGGTCGAGTATATATACAGCCGCAACCCCAAGTTTGGCTTCAGCCCCGATGAGCCGCAGCACGTCTGGATGCACAAGGAAGACTACTCGCCGAGGCGCTCCGAATCCGTTGGGCCCGACCCTGCCTGGGAGAAGGAGCGGAAGGCGCTTCTGGAACGCCTGGAGAAGCTCGAGGCCGAGTTCAAAAAACAAAACGACAACGGCCAGTAGCACGCGAAAAAAGGCGAAAGATAGGAAAACAAGTCCCACCGGGCGCTAGAGCTTTCCGTTAAATCTCAGACCCTTCCTCAGTCGTTGATTTTCCGCAATTTTACCGCGCCGCCCACGAAAAAGACTTATGCATACCGGTTTTATGCCGATAACAAAACAGACAGGAACTGCATGTGACCATGCTGGAAAAGCGGTCTTGTCGCTCAAGGCACGCAGGCTTTTTTGAAGGAGTCTTACGATGACCATCAAATCGAAGCTGACATTAAACGTAGCGACGGTGCTCGGCGTGATAGCGGCCGTGGTGCTTGCAAGCGTGATCGGTATGGGGTTTGTCAAGAGCAAGCTCTACGACCTTACGGAAAAGAGCACGCCCTTCCAGACGAGGAGCATGGAGCTGCAGCGGGCCATCCACGCGACCACCGCCGATCTTGTAAAGGTGGGCTCGGCAGTGAGCCCGGCGGAGCTCCAAACCTTCCGGCAGGAGGCGGAAGCAAGCCTCGACCAGGTAAAAAAGGCGCAAAGCGCGGTGGAGGCCCTTTCCGACAAGAAGATGGAGTCCTACCGTGAATTGACCGGGCAGGCGCAGCAGCTCTTCACCGTTACCGGGCAGAGGCTGAAGATAGAAGCGGAGGCGGTGGGCGCCAATAATCAAGTCCGTGAGAAGCTGAATGACGTCTCCCAGAGGCTCAGCGGACTCGATCAAAAAGTGATGTCCCTTCAGTTGGCCCGTTCCGCGGCCTATGGGAAATCCCTGGAAGCGACCGATAAGATCACCGCGCGCCAGCGGACGATCGACAATCTAAGGGTGCAAATGAAGGACCTGCAGGTCTGGTGCCACGAACTTGATAACGTGACGAACAAGGAGGCCCTGGATCTGATGCAGCTCAAGGGGAAAGGGGCTGTGGTGATGATGAAATCCTACGGACAGCTCATAACCAAGGGCGGACCGGAGGAACGCGGCTCATTCGCCGAACTGACGGAGGGCTTCAGCGACACCGTCGAGCAGCTCGTGGCTTTCAAGGCATCCCTTGTGGAGAATGCCTCCGCGGAAACACGGAAAAAGTATGATGACCTCAAGAAGGAGATGCTCGTCAGGATAAACATGGCCTTGGTGCTCACAGAGAACGAGTCCACTAAAGCGGCTGAGATTTTTACCGCCGAATCGGACGCGCAGGGCACGATCTTCGCCCAGGTCGGCAAGGCCACGTCCGTCCTCCACGGCGCGTCCGAGCTGACCTCTCTGGGCCTGTCGACAGAGGGACTCGCCACCCGGCTCTTTACGGTAGGGAGTGTCAAAGAGGTGGACGAGATAAACGGGTCTCTTTCCGACACCTTCGCGAAGATCGACAAGGTCTCGAAGTCGCTCGACGCCACTTTGGTGTACCTGGCCGCAAAAGAAGAGCGGAAGATGCTGGCGAACGCACTTTCGGGCATAGGCTCCATGAAGGGCCTGCTCTTTGCCGGCGACGGCATTGTCGCTAAGGTCCGCAACTATCTCGCCATGAAGGAAAAGGCTCGACTCGCCATGGAGGACTTGAGGGGCATTGTCCTGCGGCAGGCGGAAGCCGCCAAGAAGACCATGGCAACGGCCAGAGGCGCCCAGGAGCAGTCGATCATCGACGTAAATAACATGGTTAAATACAGCATGACCCTCGTCATCATCATAGGCATGATCGCCGTAGCCTTCGGCATAGGCTTCGGCGCATGGATCTACCGCTCCATATCTGCGCCCTTGTCCCGGCTCATCTCAGTGACCGATAAGATCGCTTCCGGCAACCTTACCCACGATACAGCCACACACGCTAATGACGAGATCGGCAGGGTGGAGGCGTCTGTGGGGAAGATGGTGCAAAACCTGAAAGAGATCGTGGGGAAGATACGTATTGCCGCATCCGGCCTTGCGTCTAGCGCGGAAGAGCTATCCGCCACCGCCCGGTCCCTGGACCAGGGCTCAGGCGAGCAGGCGGCTCAAGTGGAGCAGGCGGCAGGCGCTATGGTCGAGATGTCCCAGACCACGGAAGATGTGGCAAAAAACGCGCTTGATACCTCGGAAGCTGCAAAATCGATGAAGAAGATCGCCCTTGACGGGAAAAGCCTGGTCGACTCAAGCGGCAGCGAGCTTTCAAAGTTCATCGAGACGGTCAACGAGTCCGCGAAAGAGGTGGAGTCCCTCGGCAAAAACTCAGATGAGATCCAGAGCATAGTCGATCTGATCAAGGCGATCGCCGACCAAACGAACCTGCTTGCCCTGAACGCCGCAATCGAAGCCGCGCGCGCGGGCGAGCAGGGCAGGGGCTTTGCCGTTGTCGCCGATAACGTGAGGCAGCTTGCGGAGAAAACCGTAGTGGCAGCCAACGAGATAGCCGGCATGATCGAAAGGATGCAGGGGGAGATCAAAAGGTCGGTTGCCTCGATGCAAGGCCAGAAGCAATCCGTGGGCAAGGTGTCGGGGCAGACCGGCGAGACCCTGTCCGCCATGGACGGCGTGGTCTCCTACGTGGAAAATGTCGCCGACATGGTCGACCGCATTGCCGTCGCCATGGAGGAGCAGTCGGCCACCGCCAACGAGGTCACGAAGAACATGGAGAACATTTCTACGGTGACGCGCCATCTCAGGGGCTCTTCCGCGGATATGAGGGACACCTCCGAAGACCTGTCGAAGATAGCCCTTGAGCTATCCGAGACGACGAACTGGTTCAAGGTGTAGAGAAAAACGCCTTTTAAGCCGTGCCGATACAGACGGGCGGTGGAGAGACGCGGCAAGCGTTGACAACCGGGCCGATATTAGAGAGAATAGTATCATGAGATACGTCCTTTTTCTCTTCTGTCTGCCCGTTCTGCTTTTTGCCTGCAATAGCTATGAACAGGAAAACAACCGTCTGAAAGAAGAGGTCAGGATGCTCAGGGAGCAGAATAATTACGCCGAGGCCGAGATCATCGGCCTGAAGAAGGAGTTTGCCGAGCTCGCCGCCAAGGTGAAGGAAGAGAGGGAGGCGCTCCAGACGAAGCTTGATGAAGAGCGCGGCCTGATGCAGAAGAAGATCGACGAAATGCACGAGGCCGTGCAGAAGAAGGCTGAAGCGGACAAGAAGAAGGGCGGATCTGCGAAGAAAGAACAAGCCAACAACGACGGCGCAAAAAAAGTCCCGCCCAGAGGCGACACCGGGGCGGCCAAGAAAGACGAGCTTCAAAAGAATGCGGGCTCGGGCGGAAATAAGGTGAAGCAAGCCGGCACGAAGACGGCCCCGCAAAAGGCCCCCGACAGCAAGAAGCCGGCGGGCGGGAGCCCCGACGAAGAGTGAGCGCGCCTTTCTCCGCCGGCTCTCAGACGTGGAGCCCCACGGGACAACCGAACGGTCCAACCCCCACTAGGAACATCCGCTTAACCGTGTCCTACGAAGGAACCTGCTATCATGGGTGGCAGTGCCAGCCCAACGCAATCACCGTGGAGGAGACGCTTAATGCTGCTGTTGCGCGGATCCTCGACCACAAGGTGAAGCTCCATGCGGGTGCGAGGACCGATGCCGGGGTACATGCCATGGGTCAGGTCGTCAATTTTACGACCTGGAAGGGCATCGACCATGCCGGCCTCACAAGGGGACTGAACAGCCTGCTGCCCAGGGATATCCGCGTGAGGGACGCCCGCGACTGCGACGAGGCTTTTCACGCCCGCTATTCGGCGAAAAGCAAAACCTACGTCTACTGCATCCTCAACCGGGCCTGCAATTCACCTTTCCTCGCCAGGTACGTCCTCCATTTCCCTCACGCCCTCGACGTCGCCTCCATGAAGGAGACCATAAAGCTCATCGTGGGCGAGCACGATTTTTCCGCGTTCAAGAAAAAGGACGAGGTCTACAGGAACCTCGTGCGTGAAGTAAAGAGGGCGGGTGTGGCGGTCAGGGGGGACATGGTCTACGTGGTGATCGAGGCCACCGGCTTTTTGCGGTATATGGTGCGCAATATCGTGGGGACCCTCCTTGACGTGGGACAGGGGAGGACAGGGTTGTGTGACTTCAGCACGATCCTCGCGTCGGGGATGCGGGAGAAGGCAGGCCCCACCGCGCCACCGCACGGGCTCTTTCTGAGAGAGATCAAGTACTAGCGATACGCATGTTCTTCCTTCTACAGTCTCTTCCTATGTCTTTTCACCCTGCTCTGCTTCCCGCAGCACCCGCTCGATGGTCTGCGCCAAATCCATGCGGGTGAGCGGCTTCATGACGAACGCTTTGACTCCTGCGGCTTTCACGGAATCCGCATTGATTACGTCACTGTACCCGGTGACGAGGATGATGGGGATATCGGGCCTGACAGCGATAAGCTCCCGCGCCAGCTCCATGCCCGTCATATTCGGCATGGTCTGGTCGCTGAGCACCACGTCATATCTCCGGGGGGTCTCCCTGAAGAGTGCCAGGGCTTTCATGCTGTCGTCCACGGCCGTCACGCTGTAACCGAGCCTGCTTATCATCTGCTTTTCCAACTCGACTAGGGCGGTTTCGTCATCGACAAGGAGCACCTCGCCCTGTCCTTTGGGGACCGATGCCGGATCACCCCCCGCCGGCGCGGTAATTTGCGGGACTTTCGGGAGAAAGACGTCGAATCTCGACCCTCTTCCGAGGGCGCTCGTCACCGTAATCGCACCCCCGTGGCTCTCCAGGATGCCGTGTACGATCGACAGGCCCAACCCCGTGCCTTCGCCCCGCTGCTTGGTGGTGAAGAAGGGGTCGAATATGCGTACCATGGTCTTTTTATCCATGCCCGTCCCCGTGTCACTGACAGAGAGCTTCAGGAAGGGGCCGGCGGCCATATCGGGGGCCGGGGCATCGGCCGGCAACCGAAGGACGAAATCGGTCAACCCTATCTCCAGCACGCCGCCCTTCTCCCTCATCGCGTGGGCCGCATTTGTCGCAAGGTTCACAATCACCTGTTGGATCTGCGTCGGGTCGGCCACCACAATGGGCTGGTTGACTCGAATAACCTTGCGGATCTCGACGGTCGCGGGCAAGGAGGCGCGCAGCATCCTGATGCTCTCCTCGAGCACCGGAATGACCTGGATCGGTTTTCGTTCCTCCTCACTCTTCCTGCTGAACGTGAGGATCCGTTTCACGAGGTCTTTGCCCCGCCCGCCCGCATGGAGGATCTGCGCGAAATACTGCCTGGTCGTGCTATCGGTCGCGTCCTCCGCCCCCAGGTCGGCAAAACCCATAATCGCGGCGAGGATGTTGTTGAAATCGTGCGCGACACCGCTGGAAAGGGTGCCTATGGCTTCCATCTTCTGCGCGTGGCGGAGCTGCTGCTCCGTGCGGGTGAGGGCGGTCATATCACGGGCGGCATTGAAGACGCCAAGGACGCTTCCCGCATCGTCCCGGTAGACCGACGCGTTGTAGAGCACAGGCGTGACATGCCCGTCGCGATGGCGGACCTCAAGGTGGTAGTCGCGAACCGACCCCTCTTCCAGGGCGCGGCGGTACCCGCCCCGGACCCTGTGCGGCTCGGTGAAATAACCGGAAAAATCGGTCCCGATCAGCTCTTTCCTTGAATAGCCGGTCACCCGCTCGGTCGCGGCGTTCACATCGTTGATCCTGCCTTCCGGGTCGATGGTGAAAAGGAGGTCGAGGCTCGCCTCAATAAGGCTCCTGTTGTACGCGTTTGCAAGGCTGAGGGCCTCCTCGGCGCGCTTACGCCCGGTGATGTCGCGGCTGATGTCCGAGGCGCCGATAATGCGACCTTTGCGGTCCTTGAGCGGCGAGAGGCTTAAAGAGACGACGATGCTTTTTCTGTCCTTCCTGACCCGCTCCGTCTCGTAGCGCTCCACCGGCTTTCCTCTCGCGACGCCGCGCATGAGCAGACGATTCTCGCCCCAGCGGCCGGGGGGCAAAAGCACTGACGCGGACAGGCCCACTACCTCTCCTGCCGAATATCCGTAGAGACGTTCGGCGCCCTTATTCCAGCTCGCGATCCTGCCCTCAAGGTCTACACTCATGATCGCGTCGTCCGTCGATTCGACGATCGCCGAAAGTCTCGACTGCTCCTGCTCGGCCCGTCCGGTCTTCTCCATCTCGTCCTTGAGGGCGGTGTATGCCGCCTCCAGCTCCGCCGTCCGCTGCCGCACCCGCTCTTCCATCTCGTCATGGGCCTTTCGCAGCGCCTCCTCCGCATGCTTGCGCTCGGTGATGTCTTCCACGATACTGAGGAGATAGGGCACCCTGCCGGCCGCATCCGTGATGGGGCGCGCGGACAAGCGCCCCCAGACGACGGCGCCGTCTTTGCGAATGTAGCGCTTGTCCATGTGGAAATAGTCCGTCTCCCCCCTGAGTACGCCGAGGGAGCGGCTCAGGCTCTCGGCCGAATCTTCCGGGTGGGTCAGATCCTTGAAGCTCAGGCCGGCTATCTCTTCCGCGCGGTAGCCGATAAAGGCGCAAAAGGCGTCATTCACGCGGACGCACCGGAAATCAGGGTCGGTGATGGCCGCGCCCACGGGAGACTTGTCGAAGGCGACCCTGAGCAGTTCCTGGGTCTGCCGCAGGGCAACCTCCGCCTGTCTGCGTCCGGTGATGTCCCTCATGAAGACCTGGGTCGCGGGCTTGCCTTCGTGCAGCATGCCTATCGCCGTCGCCTCGACATCGATAATCGTCCCATCAGGACGGAGCACCTTCGACTCGTAGAGCTTCAGCCATTCCTGTTTGCGATCCTTCTCTATCCGGCTTCTCACCTCTTCCTTAAGACCTTCGGGGACGAAATCGAGCACCGGAGCGCCGATCGCCTCTTTGGGACCGGCAACTCCAAGGAGGCGGGCGCCGGATGCGTTCATCTCAACCCATACGCCCTGGCAATGTACGCCCTTCAGCTCGAATGAAAGCTCCTGGAAGTTCCGGTGAGAAGATTCAGGGCCGGCCTTTCCGTGCCCGTCGGCCGGGTGCCGAGGCAAGGTGCCGCTCCCTTTCGTGATGTCGTGTTTTGTTCTGCTCATCTTCCTTTCCTTCCGCTGAAGTTTTCCGCGCTTAAGGAAAGTCGGGTCTCTCGGTCTCTCGGTGAAAAGCGTTGATTGCCGGCCCCGGTCCTTGATCTTTTTGGTGGTCCAGGGGGTTTATAATTATACACAATGACACTAATAATAGCAGATCGGACTGCACTTGTAAAGCCGGCATGCGAGGCTATCATATTGACACGCAAGGCGTTTTTTTATATACTTTCCCTGCCGATGCGTAATCCCCGTACATTTCTTGCTCTCCTCTCCGGCATTATCCTGCTGATCGGCCTAGGCAGCGCCGCGTTGATTTATCGGGCGGCCGCGCATACCCAGGGTAGCGTCCTGGGCTATGTCGAAGGGGACGGGTCCGTCTATCCGGTTATGCCCGAAGATTCCAAGCAGTACATACGCGAAATGGAGCTGTACGGCGGCAAGGCGAACGTGCTTGCGGATGAGCTGAGGCGCTGGTTTACCGGTTTATGGCACGGAAAATCGCTCGCCTACACCATCGCGTGTATTTCCGTGCTTCTCGCGCTGGGGTGTTCTCTCACCGCGGCCCGCCTCCCGGATGAGGAGCGGTGAGGCCCAGGTAGGAGCGGGCTTTTCACAACCCCTCAAAGCGGGTTCGGGGTTTTTCCCGCCTCTCGCTTTGCCATAAAGAGATTTCGGCCGCGCTGCACGACTTCTCCTCTCTGATTGATCAGCTCCATTTCGAGTGTAACCACCCCATAGCCGGGTCTACTGCCAGAGGGTCTCTTGTCCGCCACACGGAACCTGACGTGCACGGTGTCGCCGATAAAAATGGGCGCGACAAAATCCCACGACCAGTGCAGAGCGCCAACCGCCTCGGCCTGAAACTCGGACCGGTTCTTTAGTCCGTCCGTAAGCGCAAGACCTAGCAGCCCGTGGGCGACTCGCCGGCCGAATTTGCTCTTCCGGGCGACTTCTTCATTAGTATGCAGCTCCCAGAAGTCCATGGAGAGGCCCGCGTACTGCATGACATGGTACTCCGTCACGGTCACGCCCGGCGTCTCGTACTCTTCACCGATCCGGATATCGTCGAAATAGCGCGGCAACATGGCCCGCCCTCCCCCTTTTTTTCTTAGTCCGGCACCGTGGGAGGGTTGTGCAAAACGCCCTCCCCCCGAAGTGCTACATAGCATAGGTCGACCGCATGCGTCAAGTCTCAGGCAGCCAAAACCAGGGCAAAGGCATTGAAGAATCCCAATTTGGACTGGAGCGTATGGCGCCCTTCCTGAGCACGTTAAGCTACCTTCTCGATGATCGCACGTGGAAAAACGGCAATTTCGTCATTACTATTAATGAGTATTTCCGAATAGTGTGACTGCGGGACGTCCGCGTCAGAGGTTGGTTTATCTCTCAATCGCATCGACACAGGAGGAACTATGGACAGGAGAGCTTTCTTTAAGAGTGTCGCCCTAGGAACCATGGCGGCAGGAGTCGCCGGCCGCGTCCTTGCCGCGGAGCAATATTTCCCCGTGAAGGTCGACCAGGGTCTCTTTGAGACCATCAACAGGGTGAAAAATCCGTCGGGCAAAACCCCCCTGGAGAAGTCGCACGCCCCGGTCATCAACGCTCCACGAACCGTCAAGGCCGGCCAGCCGTTTACCGTTGAAGTCGCCGTCGGGGAAGTCAGTCATCCTATGGCGCCGGCTCACTGGATCGAGTTTATCGAGCTTAACATAGGCAATGAGCCTGCCGGCAGGATAGATTTTCAGCCTAGGGGATACTTGAGCCCAAAGGCGACATTCACGGTCACCCTGACAAAAGAGTCCGCCCCTTCAGGCAAGGTGACGCTCGTCGCGCATGAACGATGCAACCTCCACGGCTACTGGGAAGGCAGCCTCGATATCACCGTGGCTTAAGGCACCTTAGCGGCTCCTCAACAATTTTTTTCTGTTATTGCAACATAAAAATGTCACCCTTTTTGCAACGTGAATATGTCACCCCCCCTTGGCCCTTTTCATAGAGACGCTCTCGCTTCGCTCGCCGGCCCTGGGCGCATGTAGGACCCCGGCCGGACGCGTCCTTCGATAGGCTTGCAGGGAACCTCTCCCGCCGTATGATGAAAGACATGCCAGCTTCCGTCGAGCCAATGATTCGCCGTAACGGAAGCCTTGGCAAAGCTCAGCCTCGTCTTTGTCGGGAACAGTTGGATCGCCTGTCCGTCGACCGAGATCGTGTTGTCGTAATTGACCTTTGCCTCATATCGCTTACAAAGGATGTTCCGCATGTCCGCGTCTTGAGGAAGCGGTCTCCATGCAGGCTTCGGGTCTTCCGGGGCAACGCCGAAGAGCCGAGCGTACTTGGGGATGAAGGTTTCGTTCAGATACTTCGTCGCCCCTTCGCGGTCGGCGATATTCTTAAGCCGAAGCTCAGCGACAAGCCTGTCCTGGAAGGTCCTGTTGATCCTCTCGCCTCTTCCTCTGGCTTGAGCAGAATGGGCAAAGATGAGCCGTATCCCCAGCTCGCTCATGGCTCTCTGGAACTGGGTAGGCTCGACAGAATCGCTCTTATGCCGGGTGGTTTTAAACTGGGAGGCCCGATCGAGATAGAAGACCGAGGGCCGGCCGAAACGGGCAAAGACCTCTTTGCATACGCCAAAACAGCCCTCCAGGTCTTCTTCCTTTCGAAACAGCCCATAAAGAGGCTTCCCCGTCGAGTCGTCCGTAGACAGAAGGAGCGTTGTCTTTTCCTCCCCGAACCACGCATGGGGAGAGCCGTCCAAAAAGAGCATATGGCCTTCCTTCTCCGATCGTTTTCTTCTCTTCCTATGTCTGCGCTGCTTCCGGACCTTTCCTCCGAACCCTTCAGGACGAAGCCATTGCCGCAAGGTCTCGCGGTTGATCTTTATCCCTTCCTGCTCTTCCAGCATCTCCGAGAGGTGGGAGAAGTTGAAGTCGAAATACTTCTCATTGGCGAGCTTCATCGCCCGCTCTTTCATCCCGGCAGGGAAAGCTCTGCAGGAAGGGCGCCCGCTGTTGCCGTGCTTAATTCCGGAAGGTCCTTCCTTCTTCACTTTAGCCTTGATCCTCTTTAGCTGGCGGAGGGAGACGCCTAACGCCGCCGCAGCCTCTCCGTTCATCATCCTGCCGTCCAATGCCGCCGCTACCACGCCGTACCGCCTTACCTCTTCCGTCATGAACGTCACTCCTTTTCTCACCGGAGCACCTCCCCTCGGTGCCCCTTGTTATCGGCGGGGGTGACATTTTCATATTGCAGCTAAGGGGTGACATAATTATATTGCAGCAACATCAACAATTTTTTTCTGTTATTGCAACATAAAAATGTCACCCTTTTTGCAACGTGAATATGTCACCCCCCCTTGGCCCTTTTCATAGAGACGCTCTCGCTTCGCTCGCCGGCCCTGGGCGCATGTAGGACCCCGGCCGGACGCGTCCTTCGATAGGCTTGCAGGGAACCTCTCCCGCCGTATGATGAAAGACATGCCAGCTTCCGTCGAGCCAATGATTCGCCGTAACGGAAGCCTTGGCAAAGCTCAGCCTCGTCTTTGTCGGGAACAGTTGGATCGCCTGTCCGTCGACCGAGATCGTGTTGTCGTAATTGACCTTTGCCTCATATCGCTTACAAAGGATGTTCCGCATGTCCGCGTCTTGAGGAAGCGGTCTCCATGCAGGCTTCGGGTCTTCCGGGGCAACGCCGAAGAGCCGAGCGTACTTGGGGATGAAGGTTTCGTTCAGATACTTCGTCGCCCCTTCGCGGTCGGCGATATTCTTAAGCCGAAGCTCAGCGACAAGCCTGTCCTGGAAGGTCCTGTTGATCCTCTCGCCTCTTCCTCTGGCTTGAGCAGAATGGGCAAAGATGAGCCGTATCCCCAGCTCGCTCATGGCTCTCTGGAACTGGGTAGGCTCGACAGAATCGCTCTTATGCCGGGTGGTTTTAAACTGGGAGGCCCGATCGAGATAGAAGACCGAGGGCCGGCCGAAACGGGCAAAGACCTCTTTGCATACGCCAAAACAGCCCTCCAGGTCTTCTTCCTTTCGAAACAGCCCATAAAGAGGCTTCCCCGTCGAGTCGTCCGTAGACAGAAGGAGCGTTGTCTTTTCCTCCCCGAACCACGCATGGGGAGAGCCGTCCAAAAAGAGCATATGGCCTTCCTTCTCCGATCGTTTTCTTCTCTTCCTATGTCTGCGCTGCTTCCGGACCTTTCCTCCGAACCCTTCAGCCCTCTGTGCCAATATAAGTGAGACACTTCCCACCCAATAGTTTAGACTCTGAGGGCGGGAAGGAAAGAACGATCATGGAAGAGAAGAATTCAGTGATGGCACACCCGAAGGTAGTCCCTGATCCGGAGGTGCCGGAGAAGACGGTACGCAGGAAATTCACTGCGGCGTATAAGCTCCGTATCCTCAAAGAGGCGGAGAGCTGTACCGAGCCCGGCCAGATCGGAGCCCTTCTGCGCAGGGAAGGTCTCTACTCGTCGAGCCTCACCTCGTGGCGGCGTCAGGTTGCCCAAGGCCTCGTTCCTAAGAAGAGAGGACCTGCTGCGCAAAAGGCGGATCCCCACGTGCGCCGTATTACCGAACTGGAAAAGGAAAATGAAAAACTCGCGCATAAGCTCAAACAGGCGGAGCTGATTATCGATGTCCAAAAAAAAGTGGCCGAACTGCTCAAGGGGTCCAGCGAGGAGAAGTCATGAACATCACCGCGTCGCTTGCCTGTGAAGTGGGTATCCGGCCGGCCTGCAACGCCCTCGACGTATCCCGTGCGGGCTTTTACCGGTGGCGGCATCCAAGAGAGAAAGAGCCCTCACGCCGTCTTCCTCCGCTATCCCTCTCCTTCGAGGAACGGAACGAGGTGCTCGATATCCTTCACGCGGGTCGTTTCATCGACAAGGCGCCCAGGGAAATCTACGCGGCCCTTCTCGATGAGAAGAGCTATCTCTGTTCGGTGCGCACCATGTACCGGATCCTTGAAAAAGAGGGTGAGCTGAAAGAAAGGAGAAGGCAGGTATCCCGTCCCCGGTATGCAAAGCCGGAGATTCTTGCAAGAGCGCCCAACGAAGCGTGGAGCTGGGACATCACGAAGCTCAAGGGGCCGGTAAAGTGGACCTACTTTTATCTCTACGTGATCCTCGACATCTACAGCCGTTATGTCGTGGGGTGGATGGTGGCCCACAGGGAACTTGCCGCCCTTGCCCGTAAATTGATTGCGGAGACCTGCGCCAAGCAAACGATCCAACCGGATCAACTCCTGATCCATGCGGACAGGGGGTCGAGCATGACGTCAAAACCAGTTGCTTTGCTCATGGCCGATCTTGGCGTCACCAGGAGCCATTCGAGACCCTCCGTCAGTAACGACAACCCCTATTCTGAATCTCAGTTCAAGACCATGAAGTACCGCCCGGAGTTCCCAGAGAGGTTCGGTTCCATCGAGGATGCCAGGGCTTTTTGCCAGACATTCTTTCCCTGGTACAATGCCGGGCACTACCATTCGGGGTTGGGTCTTCTCACCCCTGCGGATGTCCATCATGGGAGGGCGTCAGGGATCATTGAAGATCGCAAGGACGTGCTGCGGGCTGCCTATGAAAAACATCCGGAACGGTTCAAGGGGAGGATACCGAAACCGGCGTCACTGCCTGATGCCGTCTGGATTAACAAGCCGTCGCTTACGAGCGATGGTGAGGTACACTAAATATTTGCTGGAAGTGTCTCATTTTCATTGACACGTTCCGAGGACGAAGCCATTGCCGCAAGGTCTCGCGGTTGATCTTTATCCCTTCCTGCTCTTCCAGCATCTCCGAGAGGTGGGAGAAGTTGAAGTCGAAATACTTCTCATTGGCGAGCTTCATCGCCCGCTCTTTCATCCCGGCAGGGAAAGCTCTGCAGGAAGGGCGCCCGCTGTTGCCGTGCTTAATTCCGGAAGGTCCTTCCTTCTTCACTTTAGCCTTGATCCTCTTTAGCTGGCGGAGGGAGACGCCTAACGCCGCCGCAGCCTCTCCGTTCATCATCCTGCCGTCCAATGCCGCCGCTACCACGCCGTACCGCCTTACCTCTTCCGTCATGAACGTCACTCCTTTTCTCACCGGAGCACCTCCCCTCGGTGCCCCTTGTTATCGGCGGGGGTGACATTTTCATATTGCAGCTAAGGGGTGACATAATTATATTGCAGCAACATCAACAATTTTTTTCTTGACATTTATAACTCTCTTTAACTATCCTTGAACAGTAATAGACTGGGAGGTCAGTCTGTACGTGCATTTAATCACCGGGGGACAGACTTTGCGTAATAAACAAGACAATGTTAAGGAAAGGATCATCGAAGCGAGCATTAAACTCTTCCTCGCGAAGGGTTTTGCAGGTACCACCACGAAGGAGCTGACAGACGCGGCCGGAGTGGCCAAGGGCACACTCTACTGGCATTTCACCAGCAAAGACAGCATCCTTGAGGAAATTCTGGAGAAGTTTTCGTGTGAGTTGTATGATCCGGCTTTTGAGAAAGTCGATAACTGCCAAGGGGATTTCATCGCGAAATTCAAGGTCTTCTATAGGTTCATCACTGAATTCGCCCGGGAAAAGAAAGACTTGCTTCTGGTATCCAGTACCATACTGGGGGAGATCGCGGGGACCGGGAGCAATGCAGAACTAAAGATGCGGGGCATTCAGAGGAGGGCTCACGATTTCGTTAAGACGCTGCTTGACCTGGGACAGAAGGAAGGGGCCATCGCCAGGGACCTGGACACCAACATCCAGGCACATATCATCATCGCGAATTTCGTTGGTATGCATCTCCAGTGGTGCCTCCAGGGTGATTCCTTCGACGCTGTCGCATATGCGCGGGCCTACCGTACTACAATGCTTCGGGGATTGGGGATACAGCAATGACGTACCACTAATTTGTTCAAAAGCATGAAGATCATCGGCCGCCTGTTTCGCAGGGACGAAGGAGCCGATGAAACATACATACCTGTGGGCTGTAATAGACCGGGCGGTCGGTCCATCATGTGCAAACCGGCCTTTTAGACGGGTTTTTTTTACCTCGATATCGTAGGGAGCAACTCATGGCGGATAGGAGGAAATATCATGGACTTTCAGCTTACGGACATTCAACTGGACATAAAACGCGCAGCCAGGGAATTTGCTGAGGGAGAATTTCCCAAGATCGCGCAGGAGTGCGACCGGGAAGAAAAGTTCGACAGGGCGCTTATGGAGAGGGCGCGCGGCCTTGGCTTTGTCGGTGTCTTCATCGATGAGGCATACGGGGGAATGGGTCTCGGTTTCCTTGAGACATCGATAGTGATGGAAGAATTCTGGCGGGTCGACCCGGGTCTCGGCAGCACCATTTCCTGCATGTCCTTCGGCAGTGAAATGATACTCCTCTTTGGTACCGAAGAACAGAAGGAGCGGTATCTTACATCGGTGTGCCGGGGGACCAAGATCGGCGCCGTCGCCGTCACTGAGCCTGACGCAGGAAGCGATGTCCTCAATGTCTCGACCAGGGCCGTGAAGCAGGATGGCGGGTATCTCATTAACGGCTCCAAGATGTTCATCTCAAATGGTGATATCGCCGATTTCTTCGTCACTCTCTGTCTGACGAATCCTGACAGCGCCTCCAAAACAGGCCGCCACAGCGTCATCGTTATCGACGGGGACAGACAGGGCATAGAGCGGACTAAGATACGGGGGAAGCTTGGCATCAGAGCCCATGACACGGCCGAGATTACGTTTAACAACGTATGGGTGCCTGAAGAGCGCCTGATCGGTCAGGAGGGCAAGGGGTTTGAATGCTTTATGGCGTTTTTTAACAGGTCACGCACCTATATTGCCGCTCAGGGAGTGGGCGTGGCTCAGGGAGCGGTAGAGATGGCCCTGCGACACACAAAAAAAAGGAAGGTCTTCGGAAAACCGCTTGCAAGCAGTGAGCTCGTCCAGGTGAAACTTGCCGAAATGGCCACGTTGACGGAAGCTGCCCGGAATCTCACGTACAAGGCTGCCTGGAAAGTAGACAGAGGGGAGATTGACCCGGCGCTCACGTCTATGGCGAAGTGGTACGCCGCCGAGGTAGGGGTAAAGGTGGTCAACGAGGCTCTCCAACTCCACGGGGGCTACGGTTACATCGACGAATACGACATCAGCCGGTTTTACAGGGACGCCAAGATCGTGGAGATATACGAGGGCGTCAAAGAGGTAGAAAAACTCGTGATCGGGCGTCAACTGGTCAAAGGTCAGCTCACGTTCTGAGCATTATGCCCCCTCGGGGATATCCGGTGGGGGAGAAAAGGAGGATAATCATGCGGGTATTCGTCTCACGTCTCTGTAGCGTTATGACAGTAATCGCGGGCATAATCCTGCTCGTAATGATGGTTGCCACGTTTGCCGATGTGGTCATGCGGTTTTTTGGAAAACCGATTGTGGGGGTGTATGAAATTGTTGCCTTCCTGGGAGTGACCGTCACCGGATTTGCCCTTCCCCGCGCATCCCTCACGAAGGCTCAGGTGTATGTCGATCTCGTGATTGACAAGCTGCCGCCGGGACCGCAGAAAGTGCTCACGATCATCACGAGGGTGCTGGTATTCTTAATGTTTTTGATTGCTGCCTGGTATTTCATCATTATGGGGAAGAACTTCATCACCACAAAGACCGTCACCATGAGCCTCAGGGTCCCTTTCTACCCGATCGTGTTCGGAATGGCGGCAAGCTGTATTGCCCAGTGCCTTGTAGCGATATCCGACATTCTTGACGCCGGGAGGAAATAATGAACGAATTCGTATTAGGAATTGGCGCATGTATTTTTCTCATATTCTTCTTCTTCACTGGCGTCGAGATCGCTTTCGGCATCGCCATGATAGGCATTGCCGGTTACACCCTCCTCTCCGGCTTCGACGCTGCCTTCAGCCTCATGGTGCAGGACTTCTTCGATGTCCTATCCGCTTACAGCCTCACGGTCGTTCCGCTCTTTATGCTTATGGGCCAGATCGCCTATAATGCGGGAATTGCCAAGAGACTCTACGATGCTGCATATAAACTGATCGGCCGCGTGCCCGGCGGCCTTGCCATGGCTACTGTTGTCGCGGCGACCCTCTTCAAGGCAATGTGCGGATCTACCCTTGCCACGGCCGCAACATTCTCAAGCGTTGCCGTTCCCGAAATGACGAGATATGGGTACCACAAGAAGCTCTCCACGGGCATAGTCGCCAGTGTCGGCACTATCGGCATCCTCATACCCCCGAGCATCACGATGATCATATACGGGATTATGACCGAGCAGTCCATTGGCAGGCTATTTCTTGCGGGCATGATACCGGGGCTTCTCATCTCCCTCTTCTTTATCGGCATAATCTACGTCTGGTGCAAGATAAATCCTTCCCTCGGTCCGAGGAGCACGGAAACCTTTACCGTTCGGGAAAAACTCCGCTCCCTTCCCGAGTTCATCTGTGTCGTCATCATTTTCGGTATCGTCATAGGCGGGCTTATGGCAGGCATATTTACCCCTACCGAATCGGGCACGATAGGGACAATCGCAGTCCTCATCCTTGCACTCTCCCGAAAGAGCCTCACCTTCAAGGGTTTTGTAAAATCGATCGATGAATCCCTGAGAGCGGCGGTGATGGTACTCACCCTTATCGCCTGCTCGGCAGTCCTGGGACACTTCCTCACCATCACCCAGATCCCGCAGTTTGCAGGCGACTGGCTCGTCGCGCTTCACCTTCCGCGGGTGCTTATCATGGTGATCGTCTTCCTGTTCTACCTCCTGGGTGGCTCTTTTATAGACGATCTGGCCTTCATGATCCTTGTCACCCCGATCCTCTTTCCCGCAGTCCAAAAGCTCGGGTATGACCCTTTATGGTTCGGTGTGATGATAGGGGTCACGCTTATGGTGGGGACCATCATACCTCCCGTGGCCATCAGTGTCTTTGTGGTGAAGAATATTACCGGGGAGTCCTTCAAAACCGTTTACGCCGGTGTGGTTCCATTCCTCGCCAGTTTTGTCGTTGTCGGGGCCCTTCTCTTTCTATTCCCCGGGATAGCCACCTGGCTCCCGACCCTGTTAATGGGCAAGTGACGTAAGTACTGCAATAAGGAGAATTACTATGAACGACGTGGTGATTGTAAGCGCGGTGAGAACAGCAGTCGGCGATTTCCTCGGGGCCCTTAAGGACTTGAGTTGTATCGATCTGGGCGCCATGGTGCTCAAAGCAGCCATGGAGAAGGCGAAGGTGGACCCCACACTCATCGAAGAGGTGGTCTGCGGCAACCCCGATATGGCGGGAGCCGGGCCTAACCCGGGAAGACAGGTGGCTGTACGCGCAGGCTGCCCCTGGGAAACGTTTGCCTGCACCGTAAACCAGCAGTGCGTCTCTTCCATGAGGGCGGCAGAGATCCTCACGCAGGAGGTCATCCTGGGCAAGATAGAGTGCGGGGCGGTTGTCGGTTGCGAAAGCATGTCGAATGTCCCCTATCTGCTCATGGGGGCGCGCAGCGGACTCAGAATGGGTCATCAGAAGCTTATCGACCTTTTGTACAACGACGGCATGGTAGATGCGTTTTATAAGATCCTCATGGGGGAGACTGCCGAGAACATTGCGAACATGTACCACATATCCCGCCAGGAACAGGATGAGTTTGCGCTCCTGAGCCACCAGAGAGCCTGTCACTGCATCAACAACAAAACGCAGGCAGAGGAACTCGTTCCTGTTGAAATCAAAACAAGAAAAGGCACCACGCTCTTTGATACGGACGAACATCCGCGGCAGGGCCTTACCATAGAGGACCTGGCAAAGTTAAAACCGGTCTTCGTCAAGGACGGTACCGTTACGGCGGGCAATTCCTCAGGTATCAACGATGGTGCAGCCGCTCTGATTATGATGTCCCTCAACAAGGCAAAAGAACTGGGAATAGAACCCCTTGCCCGCGTCGTTGCCACGGGCAGCGCCGCGGTTGATGCCAAGATCATGGGCATGGGGGTAGTCCCCTCGATAAAACGGGCGCTCCACTTTGCCAATCTCCCGATTGAAGCCATCGACTACTGGGAGATCAATGAAGCTTTTGCTGCCCAGTTCCTTGGATGCAACAAAGAATTGAAACTCGACCTGAACAACGTAAATGCCAATGGCGGCGGGATCTCGATAGGCCACCCCGTGGGCATGACCGGCACACGCCTCCTCGTCTCTCTCGTTCATGAGATGAAGCGGCGTGGTGTCCGGTATGGAGGCGCCTCTCTGTGTGGCGGCGGAGGCCCGGCCACGTCAATGATCATAGAGCGATACCTTGACCAATAGCACTCCCCTCTCGCCCCTTGCCGAGAAAGGGGCGACCCCTCCTTAACCCCCCCTATTGACCTTCCGCACGCAGGTCAGGGGGGGTAAAGGCAGGGGGCACATAAGAGGAGGCATTTATGGCGAACGTCTATTGAAGAGGTGGGCAGACTGAAACTGAGGTAAAGAACCAAAAGGGGGGTAATAATGGAACGCAGATGGCACAAAGTGTGGCCCGTATGGGCCCCGAAGACCCTTGAAGTCGAAAAACCTACGTCGGAATATGTTCGGGAATGGGGGAAATATACGCCTGATCGACCTGCCTTAACGTTTTACGGCAGGGACATCACTTATGCGGAACTCAACAGGATGATCGACAGACTGGCATGGGGTCTCGTGGAATCGGGAGTTGAGAAGGGTGATCGCGTAGCTATCCACATGGAGAATTGCCCGCAGTTCGTTATAAGCTATTTTGCCGCCCAGAGGGCAGGGGGAGTGGCGGTGGCCGTCAATCCCATGTTCAAGGGCCTGGAGCTTGAGCACGAGCTCAATGACGCAGGGGCGGAAACGTACATCGGCCTTGACGTCCTCTACCCGGAAATGGAAAAGGTGAGGAGCCTCACGCCGCTAAAGAGAGTGATCATCACCTCCATGAGCGCGTTTTTTCACGCCGACCCGGCTTTGCCGCTGTCAGATGAGCCAGGGGAAAAGAAACATGCATTCCCGGACACAATCGATTTCATGGAGCTGATGGAGAAATCCAGGGACGACGTCCTCTGCAGGGTAACCGATCTGAAAACAGAGCTGGCGGTTCTCCAGTATACCGGCGGCACCACGGGCATCCCCAAGGGGGCGATGATCAGCCACTATGCACTAGCCACTGCGAGTCTTGGATTGATGCACTGGTACCATCACAGGGAGGATGATGTTCACCTGGGTGTGACGCCCTTCTTCCATGTCATGGGGCAGGTAGCCTTGATGTGTGCTCCTCTGGTGTCAGGCGGGCGGGTTATCATTCTTCCCCGTTTCGTTCCGGACGTGGTTGCTGAAACAATTACGCGCTATCGTTGCACATTTTGGGTAGCCGCAACAACTATGGTGATCGCCTTATTGGGTCTTCCCAACATCACCGATTACGACTTCACCTCTTTTCGGTGTCTCTGGAGCGGAGGCGCCCCTATCTCCGTCGAGCTTCAGAAGAAGCTGAGAGAGCTGGCGCCGAATGCGGCCATCGGCGAAGGCTACGGGCTCTCGGAGACTATTACTCAGGGTGGCCCCTGCACTCCATTGTATCAATACAGGCCCGGCTTTGTAGGCATACCGCAGATCAACGTGGACGTCAAGATCGTTGATCAGGAGACTCAAACAAGGGAACTGGGACCTAATGAGGAGGGAGAGATAGCCATCAAATCGGCGGCCATGATGCTTGGCTATTGGAACAGGCCGGAGGAGACAAAACAGATGCTCCGGGACGGCTGGCTCTATACCGCAGACACGGGGCTCATGGATGAGGACGGCTACGTTAAATTCTTAGGCAGGACAAGGGAGATGATCAAATGCTCGGGCTTCAGCGTATTTCCGGCCGAAGTGGAAGATCTTCTCCACAGATATCCGGCAGTGAGAGAGGTAGCGGTGATAGGGGTGGATGACGACTATAGGGGCGAGACGCCCAAGGCGTTTATTGTGCTGAAAGATGGGTATACGGATAAAGTCACGGAAAAAGAGATCCTCGATTGGTGCAAGGAGAATATGGCGGCTTACAAGCGACCTCGCTTCATTGAGTTCACGGAGGACCTGCCGAAAAGCAGCACGGGCAAAGTGTTGAGGCGGCTCCTTGTCGAGAGGGAGAAAAGCACGCATGCGGGTGCTTAGAGCAAAAGGACTGATTCAAGCGGCAGGACGCCGGCGCAATGGGGGAGGTGAGGCTTACCAGGGAAAGAACGAGGGATTTACGGGAACGTTTCCAAAGAAAGTCGCGAAGCTTTACAAAACCTGAAAAGTGGGGGGAATTATGAAGAGGTATGGACGTGCATGTTTCGTGTGGGTTTTAACGCTGTTTTGTTTCTTTGTCTTCACCTGCCCGGTTCGGTCGGAAGAGAAAGTGGTTAAGCTCAAGTTCTCAACCTTCTCGCCGCCTATGAGCCGCCTGGCCGGACTGGCCGAACAATGGTGCAAGGAGGTGGAAAAGCGGAGTAATGGAAAGATCAAGGTCGCCTTTTTCCCGGGCGGCACTCTGGTGCCGGCCAATCAGTCGTACGAGGGCGCCGTAAGGGGTATCACCGATATCTCTTTGACCTCCCAGCAGTGGGCGCCCGGACGGTTCCCCCTGACCGAGGGTGTGGCCCTTCCGATTCGTGTCAAGAGCTCGACCCAGGGGACGAAGCTGATCAACGCCTGGTACAAGAAGTTCAAGCCCAAGGAATATGACGACGTGAAAGTCCTCTACATGTTTACTTCAGGCCCCAGTCATTTCATGACCCTTAAGCAGTTGAACTCCATAAACCAGCTCAAGGGCTTGAAGATAAGGGCTGCCGGTGAAACGAGCAAGATAGTGCTTGCAATGGGCGCCGTCCCCGTTTCAGTGCCCATATCCGACGCCTACGAAGCATTCCAGAGAGGTGTCTGTGAAGGCGTACTGTTGGCTGCCGAGACCTTAAAGGCTTTTCGGTGGGGAGACCTCTTGAGGGGGCTCCAGCAGAATGACGGCATTGGAAGCGTATCCACCTTGTTGGTCGTCATGAACAAACAGAAGTGGAATTCCCTCTCCCCTGATATGCAAAAACTTGTCGAGCAGGTGAGCGAGGAGTGGGCGGAAAAAACCGGACCCGTATGGGACGATATCGATAGGGAGGCAATAGACTTCGCGCGGTCTCAAGGCCTGAAAACCGTGACTATCTCAAAGGAAGAGGCGGCGGCTAGCGCCCAGAAGATGAAACCTCTTCTTGACGCGTATGTGGTAAACATGAAAAAGCTGGGGCTGCCCGGAGAAGACTCGTTGAAATTCTGCGCAGACTTTCTCAGGGCCAATCCATAACCACAACAACCTCTCGTGATGATATACGGTCCCGGGCACGACCGGGACCGTATATCCCACAAGCCTCCTAAACCTTAGAAGGGGGACGCGCACCGGCTTGGGATGGCCGGAAAATAGTATCGCCTGTAGGCAAAATCTTCCGCGTTGGCCATGTCCGACCCCGTACGCATATGCCCCCGTCGGCTCCCTTCAGCAGCCCATCTCCCCCGCTGTTCAAGGCGTGTTGTCCCCACTTTGTTCTGGCACGATTTATGCTTTTAATAATATGATCGTGACGGCGGCAATCTATCCTTGGATTAATGGGGGTGAGTAAGGTGATCGAGAGAAAGGCGTTCCTCCAGATAACGAAGGCGCTCATCCTCAGTTTACGCAGCGGCCTGACGGACTCCTCAGTATGTATCAAACAGAGTATCATAGAGGAGCTTGTAGGGATCCTCGGGGTGGAACGATGTGTCATGTTCAAAATCGGCCAGGAGCAGATGGATGGGAGACTGGAAGAATTTTGTGAGATAGTGATTCCTGAGAAGTAACTCTCCACAAATAACTATTGTATTTAATTACATACAATGATAGAATATGTCATGTATAAGAAAACACCACCTCAACAAAAACTACTCGGCGTGGAGACGCAGGTGTCCCCCTCTTTGCGGAACCGTCTTGAGTCTTCATGGGCTCACCTGTTTAGAGGCGAGGTATTTCCAATCCTGTTCAGAAACGAAGATCGCTATGCGATTCTGTACGGCACAACAGGCCGGCCTAATTTCAGCGTTGCGCGTCTTTTGGGTTTGTGTCTCCTTCAGGAGTGGAGCAACTTGAGTGACCAGGAGGCCCTCGACACCTTCAGCTTTGACACCCGGTGGCGATACGCCTTGGATGTCAGCGATGAGGAAGATTATTTGTCCCGTCGCTCTCTTGTAGAGTTCCGCAGGCGATTGGCCGCCAAAGACCCGGAGATGAAGCTGGTCCGCCATGTATTCGACAATATCAGAGATTCGGCCATACACAAACTTGGTCTATCCGCCGGTAACCAACGGCTTGATTCTACCCACATAATCTCGAACATTCGTGTACGAGGCAGATTGGCTCTATTCTCGAATACGCTCACCCAGTTTCTCAAGAGTCTGAATGAAGATCAATTGTCGAGAGTCCCGAAGGCAATTCAGGAATGGCATTCAAGCGAACCCGAGGGTTGGTTCGGATTGGGTCCGGCCGAGCAGAAGATCAAGCTGGAAGAACTGGCGCAGTATCTCTATGACCTTATTGTTATCTTCGAGAAGGATAATGAACTTACAGGCAATGAGCCGTACCAATTGTTGAAGCGCCTTTTCTCCGAACAATGCGAATTCACCTCAGACCAAGAATCGTCCAAGGTCCAGGTGAAGAAAAAGAGTGAAGGAGCAACCCTTCAATCCCCTTACGACCCGGATGCGTCCTGCGGACATAAAGGGCCGGGATACAGCCTTCATGTTACGGAGACGTGCAAGAATACCGGAAAAACCGAAATCATCACAGACTATGAGGTGCATGGCGCCGCCAGATCCGACATCGGCAAGGCCCTTCCTGTTATCGAACGTTTGGAGGCTGCCGGGTTGAAGCCCGAAGCGCTCTTTGCCGACGGCGGTTATCCGTCTGTCCCTTCAGCGGCAAAGGTCATAGAGCAAGGTATCGAATTCGTCACGCCCGTCAACCGCAGCAGGCTCTCCGACGATATCGTGGGCAGAGACCTTTTCTCCTTCGACTCGGAAGGTTTGGTGACCCGATGTCCCATGGGTAATAGTCCCATAGACCATCGCATACTGAGCGGCAACAACAGCACCCGTCGTTCTCTCCATGCGATCTTTGACGGAAACGCCTGTCGATCGTGCACGATGCTCGATAGGTGCCCGGTAAGAGCTCCGAACCACCGCAACAAAGGCTGCCAGGCCCGTGAAACGGTCGGGGACTTTCGTCTGGAGATCACCCGCGAGCTTCGCCTGCGGGATCAGATGTATGCCATCCAGCAGACCACTGAATGGAAAGACCGGTACAAGATTCGTGCAGGGATCGAAGCAACAAACTCCGAATTGAAACGATCTCACGGAATCGGCAGACTTCGGGTGCGTCGGCTGGCAAAAGTATGCTTTGCCGTTGCATGCAAACTGATCGCCTGCAACATAAAGAGGTGGGCCAAGGCCCCTTGGGCCTTGAAAAAGACCCTGGAAGGCTGCATATCGTCTCTTTGTATTAGCATGAAGGTATTCTTGGCCCAAATAGTCAGCGTGTCCTTGCCTAAGAAGTTCATCTTCACGATGGTGGTAACACAACGATGGTGACGATTGATCCTTTCAGAAAGGGCACTTTCTTCTCAGGAATCAGATAGTAGCGGGCGTCCCCTTTGAAGAGTACGGACCCGATGCGCGCGAACGGACGCCGTTGAAGGCCCATCCGGACATACACGCTGCAGTTGTCAAAGGATTGACACTAGTTGTACGGGATCCCCTCAATGATGAACGGACGGCCTATTTCAGGGGCATCGTGGATAAAAGGTGCATATCGGAGATTGCTTATACCCCCCTATTTATCGAGGATGATGGCCAGGTTACGGGTGTCATAGTCATCGACGCAATCCACGGCATGACGTTTACCGACGATGACATACTATTCTGCTCCGAGGTCGCCGAGCTTCTCGGTTTGTTATTGGGACAGGAGAGTGTCGTGTTGCAGCATTTCAGGGATATGGTCATCAACAAACTGGTTCCCCTGGGAGGTTTCGCCGGCAAGTTACACGAGACTATACAAGCTACCCTTAAATACATCGACATCATCCACAAGGAGGCAATAGAGATAAGCAGCGTTTTACCGAAGAAGCTGAACGTAGAATTGTAGAGGAACCGGACATATCCGTGGGTGCTGCAACACTCAGGAACGTCCGGAGTCCTAAAGGACTACAATTGTGACGATGCCTGCTGCCTGGCTTTCAGGAACTCCATTCCGGTCATCGGGTAGAGGGCATAGATAAGGATATCCTCCATCCGGTCGGAAATGCCCTTCAGGGCTTCACGGGCTTTTGGCAGTTCCGGCTCCAGCACGTCGGCCGGCCGCACGTCTATCGGTTGCTCTCCCCGCTCGTATCCTTTGAGCGCCTTTTTCCTGATTTCTTCGTCTACCTCGGTCGTGGGACGGCCGTACAGGCCGTAGAAATAATCTCTCACTTCCTTCGTAATGATCTTATAGCGCCCGGCCAGCACGTTCATGACTGACTGGACCCCTACTATCTGGCTTGTAGGGGTTACAAGGGGCGGATATCCCATTTCCTTCCTCGTCCGGGGTATCTCCTCATAGACCTCGCCGATCCGGTGGAGGGCCTTTGCCTGGCGGAGTTGGTTCACGAGGTTGCTGATCATGCCCCCGGGGATCTGATGCATCAGCACTCCAATATCTATCACGGAAAACTTTGTGTTATCCGAGAAAGAGGTGTACCTGGGAATGATGCTTTCCAGGTATTCGTTGATCTCTGCGAACTTCTCGAGGGCCAGCCCCGGATCATAGGGGGTATTCATAAGGGTAACAAGCAGGGGTTCTATCGGGGGCTGCGAGCTTCTCAGGGCGAAGGCGGCAACCGATGTGTCTACACCGTCCACGCCCGCTTCAATAGCCTTCAAAAGCGCCATCGAACCCATGCCGCTGGTATAATGTGTGTGAAGATGAACAGGAATGCTGATCCGCTCTTTTAAGGCAGATACGAGATCGAAGGCATCGTAGGGCGATATGATGCCGGCCATATCCTTTATGGCAAATGAGTCTGCCCCCATGTCTTCAATCCTTTGCGCCTTGTCCACGTAATATTCCAGGCCGAATATGCTGCCGCCCAGTCTTTTCTCGGTGAGCGCGTAGGAAAGACACCCTTGAATATGCTTTCCTGCCTTTTTTATGCTCTTAAAGGCGGTGATAAAATTTCTTTCGTCATTTACGGCATCGAAGACCCTGAAAATGTCTATACCCGTCTCCGCGGCTTTCTCGACAAAGGCTTCTACCACGTCGTCCGCGTAATGACGGTATCCTACAAGGTTCTGACCGCGAAGGAGCATTTGAAACTTGGTGTGAGGCATCCTGGCCCGGAGAAGCCTTATCCGTTCCCAGGGGTCCTCGTTCAGGAACCTTGTGGTGACATCGAAAGTGGCCCCGCCCCACACTTCCATGGAATAGAAGCCTATGTCGTCCATCTTCTCTGCAATCGGCAACATGTCCTCTGTGGTCATTCTCGTTGCGAACAGAGACTGATGCCCGTCTCTAAAAGTCGTATCGGTGATGCGCACCGGCTTCTTTTCACTCATTTCTCTCTCCTCTCAGGGGCTGGCCTGCACTCTCTTCCGGCCCACAGCCATCTTATTTGCTCAATCGGTCGACTGCGCTGCCGTGCGCTTCTCCTCTATCGCCGCCTGGGCCGCTGCCAGGCGCGCCACCGTCACCCGATAGGGTGAGCAGCTCACATAGTTTAGCCCTATCCGGTGGCAGAACTTGACGGAATTGGGCTCTCCCCCATGTTCGCCGCATATGCCGATCTTCAGGTTGGGGCGGGTCTTCCGCCCGAGCTCCACGCCCATCTTCATAAGCTTTCCCACGCCGTGCTCGTCGACACGCTGGAAGGGATCGTACTCGAGCACGTCCCTTTCGACGTAGAGGCGCAGGATCTTCCCTGCGTCGTCCCGGCTCATGCCGAAGGTGGTCTGGGTCAGGTCGTTCGTGCCGAAGGAGAAGAATTCGGCCCTACCGGCAATCTTGTCTGCCGTTAAGGCCGCCCTCGGGATCTCGATCATCGTTCCCACCTTGTAGTCGACAGTCATGCCGCAATCCGCGAAGACTTCTTTGGCCACCCTGTCCACCACGTCCGCCTGAAGGCTCAATTCGTGCGCATCACCCACGAGGGGTATCATGATTTCCGGGCTCACTTCTATCCCCGACCGCTTCACTTCGCAGGCGGCCTCGAATATGGCTCTTGCCTGCATCTCCGTGATCTCGGGGTAGAGAATTCCCAGTCTACAACCCCTCAGACCGAGCATGGGGTTCGCCTCCTTGAGGCCGTCCACCGTTGTCTGGAGCCGTTCGTAGGTAATGCCCATCTTGGCGGCCAGATCGCGGATATCTTTCTCCCCGTGGGGCAGGAACTCGTGCAGCGGGGGATCCAGGGTCCTGATCGTGACGGGACGACCTTTCATGACGGTGAAAAGCCCGGCAAAATCCGCTTTTTGGATGGGCAGAAGCTTGGCGAGGGCCTTTTTGCGTCCTTCCAGGGTTTCTGCCACAATCATCTCCCGTACCGCGTCGATCCTCTCCCCCTCGAAAAACATGTGCTCCGTCCGGCAGAGCCCTATGCCCTCGGCGCCGAAAGCGACGGCTACCTGGGCCTGATCGGGCTGGTCCGCGTTGGTCCGGACCCCGAGACGTCTCGCCTCGTCGGCCCATTTCATGAGGGATTCGAAATCTCCATATATCTGGGAATCTTCCGGCTTCATCGTCTTGAAGACAAGGACCGCAAGCACCTCTGACGGTATGGTCTTCACCTGGCCGACGAAGACCTCACCGGTGCTGCCGTTGATCGATATGTAATCGCCTTCGTTGATGGTCTTGCCCTTTATTCGGATCGTTTTGGTCTTGTAGCTGATGTCCAGCTCGCCGCACCCCGCGACGCAGACCTTACCCATCTGTCTGGCCACAAGCGCCGCGTGGCTCGTCATGCCTCCTCGGGAGGTGAGAATCCCTTCGGCCGCATTCATCCCCCTGATGTCTTCCGGCGAGGTCTCTATCCGAATGAGGATCACCTTTTCACCGCGTGCCGCCCAGGCCTCGGCGTCCTCCGCGTTATAGACAACCTTTCCCGTTGCCGCACCGGGACCGGCATTGAGGCCCTTGACCACCATCCTGTCTTCCTTGAGGGCGCGCTTCACCTCTTCCGGGTCGAAAACAGGGCGCAGGATCTGGTTGAGACCGTCAGGACTCACCCGCATGAGGGCCTCTTCCTTGTCGATGAGTCCCTCTTTCACCATGTCCACGGCAATCTTGAACTCGGCGAAGGCAGTCCTTTTACCGTTTCGGGTCTGGAGCATCCAGAGCTTTTTGCGCTGGATGGTGAACTCGACGTCCTGCATGTTCTTGAAATGGCGTTCCAGGGTGGCCCTGATTTCGAGGAGCTGCTTATAGGCTTCGGGCATCTCTTCCTCAAGACATGGGGTGGAGGGGTCCGTTTTCTGCTTCTTATTGATGGGAAGGGGGGTCCTCGTTCCGGCGACCACGTCTTCGCCCTGGGCATTGAGGAGATACTCGCCGTAGAAGACGTTCTCTCCCGTGGACGGATTTCTCGTAAAGGCGACACCTGTACCCGAATCGAGGCCTATGTTGCCGAAAACCATGGACTGTACGTTGACGGCCGTTCCCCATGAAGCGGGAATACCGTTCAGCTTCCGGTAGGCAATGGCCCTGGCGTTCATCCACGAGTTGAAAACCGCGCCGATTGCCCCCCAGAGCTGCTCTATCGGGTCTTCGGGGAATTCTACGTTGAGCTTCTCTTTAATAGCCTGTTTGAAACTCGCTACGAGGTCCTTCAGGTCGTCTTTTGTGAACTCGATGTCCAGCTTTATCCCGCGGGCCTTTTTCTTCTTGTCGATAAGGACCTCAAAAGGGTCCTCCTCTTCCTTACTCTCCGGTTTAAGTCCGAGCACCACGTCTCCGTACATGGCGACGAAGCGCCGATAGCAGTCCCAGGCAAACCACTCATTGCCCGTAAGGTCCGCGAGGGCCATTACCGTCACGCTGTTGAGACCCAGATTCAGGACCGTGTCCATCATGCCGGGCATGCTCGCCCTTGCCCCCGAGCGAATGGAAAGGAGGAGCGGGTTCTTTGGATCGCCGAACCTCATGTCCATCAGCCCTTCCACCTTTTTCAGGTTAGCCAGCACCTCTTCCTTGAGACCTGCGGGGAACTGCATATTACTGTCATAGAACGAGGTGCACACTTCGGTGGTTATCGTGAAACCCGGCGGGACGGGGATGCCCAGGTTGACCATTTCAGCCAGGTTCGCTCCTTTTCCCCCGAGGAGATTGCTGAGTCCACTCTCGCCTTCCGCGTGTTTTCCGCCGAAAAAATAGACATACTTAGTCATAGTTCCTCTCTTACGGGCCTTTTTCAGCCCATGTCCTTCTTCAGTTTTGCCAGATAAGCGGCGAGTTTCTGAGGCAGCCGCCCGCCGAATTGTCCATAAAATGTCTCAATCCCCTCGATCTCCTTTCTCCACTGTGCAGGGTCCACTTCAAAGAGCCCGTCGACGGTCTCTTGTGAGATGTTAAGACCGGAGAGGTCGATGTCCCCACTGCGCGGCAGAGCACCGATAGGGGTTTCCTTTGCGGGGAGTGTCCCTTTGATTCTGTCCATCATCCATTTTATGACGCGGAAGTTATCCCTGAATCCGGGCCAGATGAACTTCCCCGCGCTATCTTTCCTGAACCAGTTCACGAAGAATATCTTGGGCGGATTTGTCAGTCTGGCGCCCACGTCCATCCAGTGTTGGAAATAGTCGGCCATGTTGTATCCGCAGAAGGGGAGCATCGCCATGGGATCGCGCCTTACCACACCTACCTGGCCCGATGCGGCGGTCGTAGTCTCAGACCCGAGGGACGACGCCTTGAAAACCCCGTGGTTCCAATCAAGGCTTTCACAGACAAGGGGAATCGTGTCCGAACGTCTCCCGCCAAAAAGAATGCCCGAGATGGGTACGCCTTTCGGGTTGTCAAATTCGGGCGAAAGGGTGGGACAGTTATATGCCGATACGGTGAATCGTGAGTTGGGGTGTGCAACGACCGCTCCCGATGCCTTGTCCCAGGTAGTACCCTTCCAATCCAAAACATGTGCCGGAGGCGCATCGGTGAGGCCTTCCCACCAGGGGCCGTCGGTATCGGTATCGACTCCTGTGTTGGTGAAAAGAGTGGGGTAGAACTTTCCGGACCTGAGCGTTTTCATCATCTGGGGGTTTGTCTTGTCCGAAGTACCGGGGGCAACGCCAAAAAAACCTGCCTCGGGGTTAATCGCGTAGAGGCGTCCGTCGGGTCCCACGTTTATCCAGGCGATATCGTCACCCAGCGTGGTCACCGAGTAACCCTCCAAAATGGGATCTATCATGGCGAGGTTTGTTTTCCCGCAGGCCGAAGGGAAGGATCCGAGAAAATACATCTTTTCTCCCGTCTTCTTGTCCTCCACACCCATGACGATCATATGCTCCGCGAGCCAGCCCTCCCGACGGCCCTGGGCGGAGGCAATTCTCAGAGAAATGCACTTCTTTCCCAGGAGTGCGTTGCCGCCGTAGCCGGACCCGATGCTCATTACCAGGTCTTCGTAAGGAAAGTGCATGATGTATCGTTTCTTCGGATCCAGCTCGCCGACAGAGTGAAGCCCTTTGACGAAATAGCCCGAAGATTTGATTCGATCAAGAATGTGCTTGCCCACCCTCGTCATGATGTACATGCTGACGACCACGTAAATGGAATCGGTGATCTGGATGCAAGGTTTCGCGTACGGAGAATCCGGGTGGCCCATCATGTAAGGAATGACGTAGAGGGTCCTTCCCTGCATGCATCCGTCAAACAGCCCGGAGACCATCGCCTTCGCCTCGCCCGGCGCCATCCAGTTGTTGTTGGGACCTGCATCTTCCTTGTCAGGGGTGCACACAAAGGTAAGCTGCTCCGTCCGCGCCACGTCATTAGGATGGCTTCGATGGAGATATGAGTTCGCAAAAGCCTTATGGCTCAGTTGCCGAAAGGTCTGGTTGGTTCCGGTTTTCTCCTCTTTTATGCCCAGCTCGACGAGGCGCTTCATTTCGTCTTCGGTCCCTTGGACCCAATAGACCTTTGATGGCTTTGTGAGAGCTGCCTGTTCTTCGACCCATTGTTCAACTAGTGTGCTCATGATACCTCCCTTCAGGTCAGTCTGCTTTTCAGAACGCTCTATGCTAGCCTTTTCTCGAAGAGAAGGGCATCGGGTTATCTCTGAGATTGTCGGAAAAAACCCTGAAAGAGAGGGTGATAACGGCTGATAGAGGGATTCCTGGAACCGGAAGGGGCGGTGATTGTATAGTTCAAGAATATAGGGGCCGGGCCGTGAAAGCGCCTGTTTTAAGGATCAAGGGAAGTCAGGCCCTCACGTATTGCATACTTCGTCAGTTCGGCAACGCTTCGCAAATTGAGTTTTTCCATGAGCTGCTGCCGGTGGGTATCTACCGTCTTCACACTGACAAAGAGCGCCGTCGCTATCTGTTTCGTGGTACGCCCTTCGGCAATAAGCTGGAGCACTTCTCTTTCCCGGGGCGTCAGGAGAGTAAAAGCGCTTGGTTCCGTTTTTGCGAGGGTACTAAGGTAATCCTTGAGCACCACACCGGTTATTTGAGGGCTGAGATATGGTTTATCGGCAAGAACCGTGCGGATAGCGGAAGCCAGTTCTTCTGATGCGCTGTCTTTGAGGAGATACGCGGACACACCCGCTTTGAGCATCTCGATGACAAACCTCTTGTCGGAGTGCATGGAAAGGGCGATGACTTTCGTCGAAGGAACATCTGCCGTAATCTGCCGGGTCGCTTCGATGCCGTTCAGCCCCGGCATGCCGATGTCCATTATGACTATATGAGGTCTCAGTTTTTTTGCAAGTTGGACCGCATCCAAGCCGTTCTCGGCCTCGGCCGTCACCTCGAAGTCCTGCTGCTTTTCCAAAAGCGCCCTCAGTCCTTCACGCATGATCTTATGGTCGTCTGCCAGAATGATCCTCGTCGTCATCCCGCCCTCACCTCCTACCCATTCTCGCTGGGGCCGAAAGGGTAATTACCGTACCATTACCAGGCATGGATGCGATCGACATGTGGCCGCCAAGGTGCTGGAGCCGTTCTCTCATGCTGAAAAGGCCGAAGCCTTTAGACCTCAAATCGGCTTTGCTCGGCAGAAAGCCCCTCCCGTCATCCTTCACCTCCACCACCATCCCCTCACCGTTCTTTGTTATGGACACCTGCACTTTGTGGGCATTAGCATGCTTTGCAACGTTAACGAGGAGTTCGCGAACGGAGGTGAAGAGAAAAATTCCCACCTCTTCGTCAACAGGTTTGGGCTCCTCATCGTTATGGAAGGCAAAGGTAAAGCCATGCACCTTCTCCATCTGTTCGCCAAGCCATTCGACGGCGGCGCCGAGTCCGAGCTCATGCAGCACCGGAGGACTCAGCTCGAACGTCAAGGACCGTGTACGGCTGATTGCCTGCTCGACCCACTGTCGCACTTCATCGATCTGGGCCTGCAGTTCCGCAGGCAGCGTCGTTTCCGCTAAACTACCCAGCCTGATTTTCGAAACAGCCAGAAGCTGGCCCACGTCATCATGGAGGATTCCCGCAACACGACGTCTTTCCCGTTCCTCGGCAAAGGAGAGTTCGGAAGCCAGGGAACGGAGCTCTTTCTGATACCTCTGCACCTTCTCCTCGGCCTGCTTCTGTTCCGTGATGTCCTCTACCGTGCCTTCACAATAAAGGACCGTTCCATCCTGCGCCCTGGTCACTCTTGCGCTTTCTCTTACGAAGATCGTGGACCCGTCAGGCCGCTTCCACGCCCCTTCGTAACCTCTCACTCTATCCCCTTCTGCAAGATGCTTTCTGAACTCCGGCTGCAGGTGGTTTGGTTCGTAATCGCCCCATGCCGTTTCTGTTGAGGCAAGCTCGACGAAAGAGGGATATCCTAACATCCTGACAAGGGCGGGATTCGCCATAAGGATGCGACCATCAGGATTTGCGCGATACATGCCGAGGGGCGAATTTTCGTACATGTTCTTGTACCGTTCAGCGCCTTTCCACATCATTTGTTCTATGCGCTTGCCCTTCTCCAGGGCGAGCATCAACCTTTCGTTCGCCTCCCGGAGCTCTGCGGTCCTCCCGGCCACCATCAGTTCCAGCTTGTCTTTGTTTGCCCGTAGTGCTTCTTCGGCGCTCTTCCGCTCTGTGATATCATGGATGATTCCCTGGTATCCAAGGATCTGATCGTTACTGGAATGCCAGAAGCTCGAAGTAAGAAGGCAACTGATCTCTGTGCCGTCCTTTCTCCTGAACCGTTCTTCACGGTCTCTCACCACGCCATGCCTTCTGATATCACTCTGGAGCTTATTTCTGTCCCGTGGGTGTGTGAAGAGCTGTGCCACGTTGATCCTCAGCATTTCTTCCTTCGAATAGCCGAAGAGGTAGAGCATGGCCTGGTTGCAATCGATCAACTTTCCGTCGAGCGTGCTTGTGTAAAGGGCGTGGCTTGATTCCTCAAACAGGGCTCGGTAGCGTCTATCGCTGTCCCTTAAGGCCCGCTCGGCCCGCACCCTATCGGTTATGTCGAGGAGCGACGCGATATTTTTCTTTGTACCGGAGACGAGTGCGCTAGTCATGAATATGGTTCTCGTTTCACCCGATCGGCGTACGAATTGAAACTCGTAGTTTCTGGGCGCGCCGTTCGGATCTACCCGCCTTTGATAATGGTACCTCGCAACACGCTCAACGTCCTTTGGTTCCAAAAACTCAATCCAGCTTATTTTGCCCTCTATCTCCTCTTTCGAGCGGCCTGACAGCCTTTCAAACTCGCTGTTCACGAGCGACAGGGTCATATCCTCGTCGATGATTACCGTTGCGCACGCGGTTGTCTCGAAGATGATCCTGTATCTGTCTTCCGATTCCTTGAGGGCTTTCTCCGCGCGCTTCCGTTCGGTGACATCGCGCATATTCACCATAACCATCTGCTGCTTGCCGGAGTGTATGAGCCTTGCCCCCACTTCAACCTCTAGGAGGGAACCGTCGGCGCGTCTGTATTGGCGTATTCCGAAAACCCCCTGGCCGCGCTCAAGCATTTCCTGGATGTTCGTCCTTATGGCCCTATCTTTCAGAACCAGGATATCCTTCAGCGTCAGTTGCGCCACATCCTGCTCCCTGTATCCCAACATTTTGAGAAACTGATCGTTAACCTCCAGGATTTTGCTCGTATTCAAGTCTAATATGAAAATGCCGTCGGGCGAGTATTTTATGAGAAGCCGATAGCGCGCCTCCGACTCTTGGAAGGTCTTTTGCAGCGGGGGTAGGGAAGGACCGTTTTTTCTTCGTCGCGAAATCATTGGTTGGCCGATAGATGCATATTATACAACTTTACAGCTAACCCGCAAAAAAAAGAGAAGGGGTCCCCGGCACGACGTCGTCACTCTTTGAGAAACAATTGATGATATTCGGGCTCAGTCAGATATTTCTTCAGCATTTTACTTGTAAGCTCAAATATCTCGGCTAGATCGTCATCGGTCATCCGTTTCAGAATTGTTTTCATCAAATCGTCATCAGAAAACTTCTGCAGGTAGAGTTGCACTGTATTCTCATCGGCTTGCCTGTCCAGACCATACCCCGAAATACCGTCAAACGTTTCTACAAAACGATGGGAGTGCTTTGCCATAAGGACACCCTATTCCCTATTTATTTTTTAATGCAGCAGACAGCATCTCACCATAGCCGCCCCGCATTCCACAAAAGGATATGACGCATTTCAGGGGATTTGCAAGTCACATCCTCGTCCTTGTACGGGGATCGCCCACGTCTTCACAAGAAGTTTCTTTTTTGGTAATCTGATAATGTTTAGAGACACCCGTGATAGTGGAGAACAACGCGTAACGTGAAAATTATATCCGGCGGACAAACAGGAGTAGACAGGGCGGCACTCGATGCCGCAATCGACCTCGGCCTTGATTACGGAGGATCGGTACCCAGGGGAAGGAAGGCCGAAGACGGCGCCTCCCTTAGCTTCCCACTGCTCGCAGACGGTGACCCAATTGGAACCGCTTGATCACTTCGTCGCCGATCAGGCTCGCGGCTTTATCAAAGGGAATCAGATCCGTGTTAAGGACGAGGTGATAGAGCAGTGGATCATCAATATCTTTATCGTAGTTCTCTTTCACATAATGTCTTCGCCCCGTGTCTTCCTTTTTGATCCATTCGAGCGCGGCCGGCCGGCCAAGATTATGCACTTCTTGCGCATGCCCGACCCTCTTTTCAAGCGATCCCACCAGGCGCACGTGAAAGGCGTTCGGCAGCTTGCCGGTGATCACGTTGCCGCCCCGGCCCACCAGAATCACATACCCCATCTGCGCGAGGTGCAAGATGGTTTCAGCCGTTTGCTGCACGAGCGTCCAGGAGGACGGATGCAGCCCAAGATACTCTTCCATCGAATCGGTAATCATGGATTTGCGCTGGTTTTCGGCCATGAAATCGGCGATGCGTTTGTGCAGGTGGTGATCCTCAAGCACCTTCTCTATCAAATTCCGGTCAAAAACCGTCCACTCACAACGAGCCGGAATATGCGTTTGCAGGTATTCCGCGAGCTTTGAGGCAACCGTGTATCCTCCTGCTCCCGCCATCCTCGAAATAGTTATCGCCGGCCTTATCGACGTCTCGACAGCGCCTTTATCTACCGGTCTCAATTGGGCCTTGATGAAGGACAAGCATTTTTCATAGCCGATATTTTGCAGCATATATCACTTCCCTCCTTTAGCGCTCGCAGCAACCACCCTATTTATGAGTCCATCCGTAATTAATATAGTTCCCTGACCGGCTGATTTCAACGCCAAGAGCACGAGGAGAGGTGACATCGGCTGCGGGAGAAGAGAGGGTCAGGCAGGGGTGCCTGTTCTTCCATGGGGGGTCTCCTTCACGTAAATGGTCCTCGTGGTGAATGGAATCTCGATCCCTTCCTGAGCGAACCTTTTGAAGACGCGCTTGCGCACCGCGTCCTGAACGGCGTACTGGTCGACAAACCGCTTTACCGTGAAATTGAGAGAGAATTCTACCCAGCTCTCGCCCGGGTTGAAGTCGATTGACGGCTCTTGGCCCTCCACCAGCCCCGGCAGCTCCAACACTGCCTTTTGCGCCTCTTCCATGAGGACTCTTTCGACCCGGTCATGATCAGCCCCGTAACCCGCACGCAGCACTACCGAAATGCCCATTTCCGGCTGTGGCAGCGAATAGTTGACTACCTCGCTCTGCGCCAGTTTCTTGTTGGGTATCATCACCGTGTTGTTGGACAATGTCTTTATCCTGGACGTCCGCCAGGTAATGTCGTCGACGTATCCTTCGTGGCCCGATTCTAATTTGATGAAATCACCTACCCGTATCGACTTCTCGATAAGAAGATGAAAGCCGGCAAAAAGGTTCGCGAGCGTATCCTGTAAGGCCAGGGCAACGGCGAGGCCGCCCACGCCAAGCGCCGTGATAAGCGGGGCTATCGATATCCCCAAAATGCCCAGGATAATCACCAGGCCTATCACGATCACCACGCCTTTCAGCACCCCGCCCACAAGGGCGGTCGAGGAGACTGGGATATCCAGCTTCTGCATCTGGGCGCCGTAGACGCTCCCCACCACATTGGCCGCTGCAATGCTTATGGAGAGCACCAGGATCACGTGGATGGTCTTGTTGCAATAAAACACATACTTCTCGGGGAGGTCCGATACAGCCATGCCGAGATAGAGACCCGCCGCTATGCACCAGTACACGGAAGGCGTGGCCAGAGGCTGCCGGACGGCGCCGTAGACCCGCACCCTCTGCTCGCGCCCGTCCGCCCATGCCTTAAAGGATTTCATCAACAGGCTTCTCAAAAACAGAAGCACGAAGGAACATGCCGCGGCCGTGCCGGCGGGTGCGGCTATTACCCGCCACCCGCTACTCATACTCCCGCTCTACATCCTTGAATATGTCGAGGACGGAGATGAAAATGCCGAGCACGAGGGGTCCCATCACAAGACCTATGAGACCGAAGAGCTGGATACCACCGAAGACACTGAAAAATATGGCGAGCAGGGGCATTCTCAGCCGCCCTCGAATGAGAACCGGCCTTAACACGTTATCTACCAGAGTTATGGCGAAAATCCCCACGAAGAGCAGGACCAGGCCCTCGGTGACGGCACCCTTCAGGAGGAGCCACAACGCCGCCGGCACCCAGATAATCGCGGATCCCACTAAAGGGAGAAACGATCCCATCGAAATAGCAAGGCCCCAGAGTATGGGCGAATGGAGGCCGAGAAGGCCAAAGGTGAAAGAGCCGATCAAACCCTGGGCCAAAGCCACGATAATGCCGCCGTAGATGGTGGAGATGACGATATCCTTCACCTGCCTGGCCAGCCTTTCCCTGTGCGCCCTCGAGAAAGGCATATACAGGCTTATCCGCTCGAGGAACTGGGGGCCGTCCCTCAGGAAAAAAAACAGCGCAAAGGCCATCAGCACAAAATGGAGCGCGGCGCCCGCGGCGTCACCCAGCCGCCCCGGCAAGTATCCGACCAGTCCCTTCCCCGCGTCCGACAGGACCTTCACCGTCGATGCCTGGAGCTGGGCATGGCTGATATGGAAAAACGAAAGCAGTCTGCCCGTAATCGGCGTGATCAGCGGATGGTTGAGAAGCCTTGCGATGCTTCTGAAATCGAAGGTGTCCGGCGAGACATTGCTCAGCTCGACGGTCAACAGGTAGGCAAAATAGGAGAAAGGCCCGAGGATGAGCACGCAGACGAGGACCACGGTGACGCCCGCGGCCAGGGAACGCCACTTGCCGTATTTCACGATAAAGCTGTAGACGGGAAAAAACACTATGGAAAACACGACGGCCCACGCCAGGGGGGCCAGAAAGGGCCGCAATATCAGGTAGCTCAGGTACCCGAGCACCAGCACCAGGCCCAGCATCACAAAAAAGGAGAATCTATTCTCGCTCACCCCATGCATATTCCAGACAGATTGAATAAGGAATATAATACCGGCCGGAGCCTTCTATAATATACCCTATCTGCGCCCGTTATCGCAACCGTTCGCGTTGTTGCGAGAAAAACGGGGCCATCTCTTAGCGGTCGTCTCTCGGGAGCAACTGCTTTATCGCCAGGCCTATTTCAGCCCGGGTCATCGGCTTCCCGACGACTACTTTCACGCCCGCCTTACGGGCCGACTCCGCGTCCACCACGTCACGGTACCCTGTGATCAGGACGACCGGAATATCGGGCCTTACTAAAATGAGTTCCCGCGCCAGGTCGATACCCGTCATGTCCGGCATGGTCTGGTCGGTGAGCACGAGATCGTATTTGTCAGGATTCTCCCTAAAAATGGCAAGGGCGGCGCCACTCTCGCTCACCGCCGTGGCCGAGTACCCCAGCCGCTCAACCATTTCCTTCTCCAATTCCACTAACTCAGTTTCATCGTCGACTATGAGAAGACGGCCGTGTCCCTTAAGGGCCGAGAGGGGTTGCTCCTTCGTCGGGAGGACCTGTTCCGGAATTCGGGGCAGAAACACCTCGAAGGTCGACCCTTCACCCGGCGTGCTCCTCACCGTGATCGCGCCTTTGTGATTCTTCACAATGGCCTGCACCACCCAGAGGCCCAGGCCGGTCCCTTCACCCCGTTTCTTTGTAGTGAAGAAAGGATCGAACACCCGCTCAAGGATATCCCTGTCCATGCCCATCCCCGTGTCGCTGACGGAGAACTTGAGGTAGGGCCCGGGGGGCAAGCCCGCCTCCGGTGCATCCTCTGAGGTGACCGTGACGCAGGAAAGATCGACGGTCATCAGGCCTCCCCTCTCCCACATGGCATGGGCTGCGTTGGTGCCCAGATTCATGATGATCTGCTGGATCTGTGTGGGATCGGCGAGGGCCAGCGACGGCTCGGTCGTGATATCCCCCCTGATCTCTATGGTCTTCGGCAGCGAGGCGCGCAGCATCTTGATGCTTTCCTTGATGACGGGGGCCAACACGGTCGGCGTCAGCTCCTCCTCGCCTTTCCGGCTGAACGAGAGGATCTGCTTCACCAGGTCCTTGCCCCGCTGCGCGGCATGAAGGACCCGGGCGAGATGCCGCTTCGCCTTGCTGCCGGCCGGGGCGTCCTCGAATCCGAGGTCGGCAAATCCAAGGATCGCAGTGAGGATGTTGTTGAAATCATGCGCGATGCCGGCTGAGAGCGTTCCGATTGCCTCCATCTTCTGGGTCTGCTGGAACTGGCCCTCCATTATTTTTCTCTCGGTGATGTCCTGGATCATGCCCTCGTAATAGAGGATTTTCCCCTCCGGATCCTTGGCGGCATGGGTAGTCATCGAAGCCAGGTAGGCAGTTCCGTCCTTTCGGTATTGTTCGGTTTCAAAGGCCCTCACAAAACCGTCTTTTTGGATGAGATTCCGATAACGCACCCTGTCTTCCTTGCTCACCCACAGCTTTTTCCCGATGTTATCCACGTCCCTCATCATCTCTTCGGGACTGTCGTAGTGGTGAATGCGCGCAAGGGCGGGATTCACGCTTATGAGTCTTCCCTCGGGCGTGCTCTGGAAGATCCCTTCGATAGCATTTTCGAAAATACTGCGGTATTTCCGTTCGCTCGCGTAAATACGTTCTTCAGCCTCTTTTCGCGCGAGTGCCATACCGATGCTCGCGGCAACCCCTTCGAGAAACTCGATCAGCCCAGGTGTGGCCCGATCAGGGCGCCTATCATTGAGCTGCAGCAGGCCTATGATCTCTTCTCGCGATCTGAGTGGAATGAGGGCCATGGACTTGTAGCCTTCGTTCATACAACAGGGCCTTGTCCGCTCCCGGGGGTCTTCTTTCAAGTATGCCGGGAGCCCTGTCATGCTGTTCGTCCAAAAGCTGCCCGCTTTCGTAAAAAAGGAGCGGCGAGGCTCGGTCCGTCCTCGTATGATCCTCCCGCACAGGCATTCGAGGCGTGGGGCGCCGAGTTCATCAACAACAATCTCTCCCTCCTCGTCTCTGCTGCAAAGGGACCTCTCGGCTTCGAGAAAGCGCTCGGGGAACCCGATAGCTTCGGCGTAAGGGAAATCATCCCCCCTTCTCAGACGCAGGCCGACGGCGTCGACAGCGGTATGCTCTTTCAAAAGAAAAAGGGTGCGGCGTATCACGCTCGGGCTGTCGTCGGGGCCGTTAAGTATCTCAAGGATCGTGGTGACGAGCTCTCGCTGTTTCTCCGCCTCCTTGCGCTCGGTGACGTCCCTCAGATAGGCGAGTGAAGCGGACTCGCCCTGGTAGGTGATCCGGGAAACGGATGCCTCGACAAAGATGACGGCGCCATCCGTCCGCAACTGTTTGAATTCATACCGTGAAGGCACCGGTTCTCCCCTTTCCCTCATGCGGGCATAGCCGACGATCCTTTCGTAATCATCCGGATGCACCACGAGACCGACATTTTTCCCCAGGACCTCCTCGGCACTATCGTAGCCCAGGCTATCGAGCAGTCTGCGGTTAGTGTAGAGAATTACTTCTCCCCTGATCACCAGAACCCCGTCATTCGAACTTTCTATCGCGACACGGTACCGTTCTTCCGACTCCCTGAGCTGCGCTTCGGCTTGCTTGCGCTCTCTGATATCCCTCCACATGTTGTACGTGATCTGTCTTCCCTGTATGGGGATAACCGTATGCGACACCTCAACCCAGAATTCCTCACCATCGAAGGTACGGCGCATCCACTCGAATTGGTTGATCCCTTGCCTCATGGTCATATCGGAGAGTTCCTTCACTTTCTCTGACGACAGGCGGCCATCAGGCTGTCGTTCGGGGGAGATATCCCACGGGTGAAGTCCAACGAGCTGGTCCTTGCCGGAGCAGCCCATCAGCTTGAGGGCCGCCTCGTTGCAGTCTATATAGGTATCCCCGTCCAGAAGGAGTATGGGGTCGGCCGATTTTTCAAAGAGGAGCCTGAACTTTTCTTCGTTTTCCCGGAGAGTCCTTTCCGCGTGCTTGCGCTTGGTAATATCCCTGAGATATGCGAGTGAGGCAGGTTCTCCCTGGTACGTGATCGCCGCGACCGAGACCTCAATGTATATCGGTGTACCATCCTTCCTGACCCCTTTGAACTCGTACCTGTCCGGGGCTGCTTCGCCCCTCTGCCTCCTGCGATTGTAGCTGACAACCTTTTCCCGATCGTCAGGGTGGACGGTAAGGTAATGCGTCTTTCCTATCACCTCTTCAGGGGTGCGGTAACCGAAAATCTCCAGGAACTTCCGGTTGACATAGACGTGGCGATCCCCCCTGACAAGGGTGACCCCGTCGTTGGAGTTCTCTATCGCCACCCGGTAACGCTCTTCCGACTCCCGTAGCTGCGCCTCGGTCATCTTCCGCTTGGTGATATCGATAAGTTGATCCTTGTGCTGCAGATCCAGTTCTATCTGGTACACTGCCAGGTCATGGACCAATTCGGGAACGCTCTTCCCCGATATCCCTGAGATCCTCTCGGGATTTCTCCTCAGCAGCCTCTCGGCCCTCTTGTGAAGCGTGCCCCTCTGATTTACTATATTGGCCATGTTCATGCTCCCTGGGAAAATGCGACGTAGCGTACCGGTTGCAGCTCAATCTTAGATTTGATGGGAAAGGGTACCAGATGAGTATATTATAACAGAGTGATCTTTTCAGATAAAGGCAAATCTACACAGAGCCGGCGCCTTCTTGCGTATGATCGGCCGCGTAACTACACTTAAAAGAGGCTATTTTAAGTGACATACCCGCGCGTGCTCCTGGTAAGACTTCCGTGCAGGAAGATTTACCCTATAGGCCCTGTATACGTCGCTGCCGCACTGCGGCGCGCGGCGCCCCTCCTGTCCCTTCACCTGCTTGACCTCGCCTTGATCGACCCCGGCTCGCGCGGAAGGCTCCTGACGGAGACGATAGCCGGGTTCCGGCCTGATGTCATCGCCTTCTCGTGGAGGGACGTGCAGGTCTTCTCGCCCCAGGACATGGACGGGGCGATGAGGGACGCATTCACCTTCTTCTACGACCCTTCCCCCTTCCGGAGAGCGCGGGCGGCCGTCTTAGGACTTCTCCATATCTTCTCCTACCGGAGCGCCCTGGCGGGCAATCTCTCTCTCCTTCGCGGGGCTCGCAAAACCGCTCCATCGGCGCTCGTTGTAGTAGGCGGACCGAGTATCAGGATATTCGAGGAGCCCCTGCGCCGCCACATGCCCGATCAGGTCCGCATGATTACGGACCTGGAGCAGCTCTTCCCTCTTCTCGGGGTCCCCACCCCCGAAAACCTGATAGAGCCGATGCTCGATCTCGAGGCCCTCGAAAGCGTCTTCCCGCAATGGGCCGCTTACCGGACCGAAGAAATCGGCGTGCAGACCAAGAGGGGCTGTCCCCACAACTGCCTTTACTGCCTCTATGGTTTTCTCGAAGGCAGGCAGATTCGCCGGAGGGAACCCGACCGCGTGGTCCGGGAGATCGAGGCGTACCACACGAGGTGGGGGGCGAAACGCTTCTGGCTCGCCGACGCGCAGCTCCTCTCCGACGCGAGCGATGAACGCCATCTGAAGGAGGTCCTCGAAGGCATCAGTGCGAGGAGGCTCGATTTGTCCTGGTCGGGCTATATGAGGATCAACAGGCTCAAGCCCGGCCTTGCACGCCTGATGGTGAAGACGGGCTTGAGGGATATCGAGATCGCGCTCAATTCTGGCGCCCAGCCGGTGCTCGACGGGCTCAAGATGGGCTTTTCCGTCGACGAGGTGATGGAGGGTTTCCGGGTGCTCCAGTCCGCCGGTTACACGGGAAAAGTCAAGGTAGACCTTTCGTTGAACAGCCCGGGTGAAACCCCGGAGACACTCAGGGAGACGATGAAGGTCCTCGACCGGGTGCGCGGGATCTTCGGCCCCGACCGCGTCACCCCCGTCGTCTTCTTTCTCGCGGTCCAGCCGCATACCGGCCTTGAAAAAAAGGCCCTGGAGGATGGCGGCCTCAAGAAAGGATACAACCCGATTTCTGTGTGGCCGTGGGATATACGCACGCTTATTTACAACCCCCCTCCTCTCAGCAGGATGATAGGCCGCTGCTGCAGCCACGCCTTCCGGCGTCCGGACGGGGAGCGCGGGGACGCGATTCTCGCACACCTAGGGGCTGCGCTTTCGTACCAAGGGAGGCAAAGATGGTAAACACCGGCCTGGTCGCCAGAAGGATAAGGGTCTATTTCGGCTTCTCACGGATGTCCCACTCGGTGCTCGATATCGGTCACCCCGGCTTCGGGGCGCTCCTCGTCCTGGGCGCATTCCCCCCCTTCCCCACCCTTATCCTCGGGCTGGTTGCGGCTTTTGCCGGATTTACCAGTGTCTTCGCCCTCAACGACCTGATAGATTTCAGGGTGGACACGGAACGGATCGAGAAGCATCAGAGGGAATTCACCGATTTTGACCTGGACGTGCTCGGCCTTCGTCACCCTATCGCCCAAAAAGCACTTACTTTCACCCAGGGGCTTATCTGGGTGCTCTTCTGGGGCATGCTTTCCTTAGGCGCAGCCTTCAAGCTTAATCCGGCATGCTGCCTTATACTGATCTCCGCCATCGGGCTGGAGATCATTTATTGCGCCCTCCTTAAAGTGACGCATTGGAAGACCCTGCTCTCCGGGGGCATGGTGGGGATAGGCGCCCTCGCGGGCGTTTTCGCCGTGGTGAGAGAGCCGCCCTGGACATTTGTGCTCCTCCTCTTTGTCTGGTCCTTCGCATGGGAGGTCGGCGCCCGGAATATCCCTAACGACTGGACCGACCTGGAGGAAGATATCCATCTAGGGATAAAAACCCTCCCCGTCCGCTACGGCAAGTCCCTGTCGGCGCGCATCTCCTTTTTCCTGCTCTGCATCACCGTCCTCGCCAGCCTTTTCCTTCCCATTCCCGTCTCCTGTTCGAATGTGGCCCTCTACGAGGCCGGTGCGCTCGCCGCCGGCGGATTCCTCCTTGTGGGACCCGGCTGGCGCTGGATGACGGACAAGTCGGTCAGCGCGGCCATGGGGCTGTTCAACAAGGCATGTTTCTATCCCGCGGCTATGTTGGCTGTAGCGGTCATCTCACTCTGAGGCTTTGCGCCGCCCTCTTATCCCAGCGTGAGGGTAACCTTTGTCACGTCTTCCTCCAACGGTTCAAGGGTGCAGCCCAATCTGGAGCACATGTTGAGCATCTTCGTGTTATCGGAGAGCACAAAGCCGTAGATCTCTTCCACGCCTTTTTCGTGACCTATCCCGATCACCGTGTCGACGAGCTTGAAGCCGAGCCCTTTGCTTTGAAAATCGTCGTGAATGACCACGGCAAACTCCGCTTTCTTGAGATCGGGCTCGATGATGAGCCTCCCCATCCCGATCATCCTCTTCTTATCGCCTGTCCGTATTTCGGCCACGATCACTATCTCCCTTTCGTAGTCGACGTTGCACAAACGCACATGCATATCGTGCGTAATCTGTTTGATGACCTGGAAAAATCTCTCCTTGAGTGTCTTTTCGGAGAGACTGGTCAGCATCTCGTGCTCAAGCGGCTCATCCTCGGGCCGTATGGGCCTGAGCAACACATCCGTCCCGTCCGGAAGAGTCCAATGCATGATATACTTCGTGGGGTAGGGGCTGATGATCAAGTGGGGATGGGACGACGACTCGTGTGAGTGATTGGGGTCCAGTACGATCCGTGCATCCAGGGCGATGGCCTTTCCGTCGACGAGGGCTATGGGATTGATATCCATTTCGGCTATCTCAGAAAAATCCGAGACGAGGCTTGAGAAGCTCAGGATGATCTGCTCCAGTTTGCCGAGGTTCGCCGGGGGCTTTCCCCGATACCCCTGGAGAAGCCTGTACACCCTTGTCTCTTCCATCAGTTTTCTCGCTAATGCCTGGTTAAGGGGCGGAAGACCGATGGAAAAATCCTGGAAGATCTGTACGCCGATGCCACCCATGCCAAAGAGGATTACCGAACCGAAATCCTCGTCCTTCTTTGCCCCGAGGATCACCTCGTAGTCGATCTTCTCTACCATCTTCTGGACGGTCACGCCTTTGATCGTACACTCCGGACAGAACGCCCGCACCCTGTCCATCATTTTCAGATATTCGTCCCGGAGTTCCGCTTCGGAACTGATCCCAAGCACCACTCCTCCGGCGTCGCTCTTGTAGCTTATGTCAGGAGAGACAATCTTGAGCGCGAGCGGGTAGCCCTCGGTTCTCGCGATACTCACGGCCTCGTCGGCGCTTGCGGCCACATAGGTCCTGGTAGTGGGGATCCGGTAGTTTATGAGGAATTTTTTGGACTCTTCCTCGGTCAGGACCGTCCGTCCTTCGGCCAATATTTTTCTGACCAGGGCCTTGAGCGTATTCTTTGGCGGCGCCGAATCGACCGGCACATCTGCCGGCGTCTCGTGCAGGATCTCCAGGTTGCGCTCATAGTTATACATATAGAGGTAGGTCTTCACCGCCGTTTCGGGCGTATCATAGGTGGGAATGTTGTTCATGAAGAGGATTTCCCGACCTTCGTGGGTTTCCCTGCCGCCCATCCATGTCGCAATGATCGGCTTCCAGACATCGTGTGCAACTGCCGAGACGGCCTTTGCCAGCTCATCCGGTCTCGCCGCGCCTTGAGGCGTAAAAATGACGAGGACGCCATCCACTCCCCGGTCTTCCAGGCATATCTTAACGGCCTCGGAGTACCGCGAAACGTCTGCATCCCGAAGAAGGTCGATGGGCGTACCCTCTTTCCAGAAGGGGGGAAGGAGGTGCCTGAGCTTGTGGAGACTTTCGGCAGACAGCTCGGCAGCCTTTCCACCCAACTCGTAGAGCGTGTTTACTGCCATCATGCCGATTCCGAATGCATTTGTCAGGATAAGCAGTCTCGGACCCTTAGGCAAATGCTTGGAATAGAGCACACCGGCCGTATTGAAGAGGTCAGCTACAGTCTTTACGCGGACTACCCCAACCCGTCTGAAAACCGCATCGTAGACCCGATCGCTCGTTGCCAGATATCCTGTATGGGAATGAGCTCGTGTGCTCCGGTCCGACATCCGGGCCGGCCTCAGGACAATGATGGGCTTGTTCCGCGCAAAACCCCTCGTCGCGCTTATGAACTTCTTGACGTCACCGATGCCCTCCTCCATGTAGATCATAATGCTTCTCGTGTGGGGATCGTATCCGAGGAAATCGATGAGTTCTCCCAGGTCCACGTCGATCATGGAGCCGAGAGAGGCAAACATGCTGAGGCCAAGATGCTTATCGATACCCCATTCGAGCAGTGCCCGGCCAAACGCGCCGCTTTGGGAGATGAAGGCGACGTTGCCGGAAAGAGGATTGGATGTCAAGGGTGTCGTGTTCAGGCCTATATGCGGCCTTATAAAGCCGAGGCTGTTTGGTCCCACGATCCTCATCGAATATCGCTTCCTGATCCCCACAATCTCTTCCTCGCGCCGCTCACCTTCTTCACCGGTCTCCCTGAAGCCGGACGAAATGATAACAACGCCTTCCACCCCTGCCTCACCGCATTCCTCGACGACTGACGGGACACTCGGCGCGGGGGTGGCAATAATCGCAAGATCGATCTTCTCAGGGATGCTTGAGATAGTGGGGTAGGCAGGAATGTCGAGGAGAGTTGCTTTGTGCGGATTCACAGGAAAAACACGCCTGTCCGCAGTGAGGAGCAGGTTGTGAAGTATGGCCCTGCCGGGGGAATCAGGTTTATCGCTCGCACCGATCAGGGCCACGGTCTTCGGGCTGAACATTTTTCGGATATCGCCCATCATTTAACCACTTTTACGCATTTGGCCGCAGTCCCTTCCGCCTCGCAACTCTTCTGCGCGAATTTTCCTGATCTCCCTCATAGTTTAAGCCTTCAATGGGAAAAAGCCAACAAACTTAAGAGGGCAACGCCCCGCTTTAGCGGCAGGGTGTTCATGTTCATGATAACAGCTTGCCAACATTATGCGAGCGGGCAGCTATTACAAGTCAATTCATTAATTCTTATCGTATCTATAACCTAATTTGAAGGTCCGGCAGACGCGAAGCTGTGAAAGAATTCCGTCACCAAGCCTGCCCCGGCGGGGCACCGTTGAGACCTATGGCGCGCGCTCAGGGTAAACATTAGCCCGGAAGAAATCATCGAAGCCGTTAAAGACATGAAGAAATCTGAGAGAGTTGCGGGGGGAAGGTTGCCGACGAGCGCACGAGGCCCTGCCGGCAACCTTATGGAGGCGTTATGACTCTGGCGAATAAACGATACCGCATTCTCCGTCTACCCAGATCATATCACCCTCACGGACACGCTTCATCAACCCCTTCACGCCGACAACAGCCGGGACGCCGTGCTCTCTTGCGTGTAAAAGCGCGCTCGCGCCTATGCCTCCCCTTTCGGTGGCCAACCCGGCGAGCATCGGGATGAACGGAATCAGATAGGGAGCTGCTGTTTCAACTACGGCTATTGCCCCATCTTCCAACCTGTAGAGGTCTTCAAGGCTGCTCACGACTATGCACCGGCCGTGAACCGCCCCAGACGATGCAGCAATCCCTTTCAACTCGTAATAAAGGGCCTCTTTTTCACTTACCTCGGTTCCCACTGTGTCCGTTTTTGCTACGTTTGATACTTGCATTTTATAGTCCCTCCTTTATCTTTCTTCTAGTTCTTGTATACATTAATTGTATACATAGTATAGTGCTGAACCATTCACAAAGCAAGAGAAAAAGATTTAACCTAAATTCAGTTATACTTAATCCATTGAGTCAAGCCCGATGCGGGCCGACCAAAAAACGCCTACTTTCTTGAAATGGAGAGATGGGTGCTGTGGGTTCGTTTTTAGGATTTGGAAATTGCGGCTTGCCAGGTCTTGAATGGCTTCGGGAAGCTTGTCAAAACATCTCCGAAAGCGCTCAGTCGCTCGGTGCATCTACAAGTCCCGGAGTTTCCCTTTGCTCTTCTCATCAAATGCTTCTCTCACTAGAAATTCCAATTTCCCCGCTGCCGAGTCCTTTTTGATCTGGTTGTCCCATTTGCGCCAGTCTCTTTCGGAAAACCACTGCCTCAACTGCGCGTAATCATCGTCAGGCAACGCCGCAATTGCTTCTTTTATTGCGTCTATCCGGGTCATCGAAACCCCCCTTTGGTACTCTTTGTTACAAACATTATAACATACATCGGTATTCTATTCGTGCCCAAGGCGGACACGGAGTTTACCGGGGTGCGTAGTTTTGCGCGATTGTAATAGAAACGGGCCAAAGCTACCACGGAGGAAAGGAAAGTGATAATCCGATGGGCGCCCCTCACCCCTCCCTCGCCCCCAAAACGGCTGGTTTTAGCATTTTTCACCAACCGTCTCAGCAGCCGCCTTCCTGATCTCCTTCTCCCACAAGCCTTACAGAAGGGGGGTTTACGAAAGTGGACGAAACTGGACGGTTTCAGGGGGGTACCATTTCCTGGCGCCCCCGCCGAGAGGAGGGCCGACCGGGCTAGGTATCACAGTCGAATGCGGGAGCGCCCGGCAGGGTAGCGGGTGGACACCGCCCCGAACGGCTATGACGGCTCAATTGTCAAAGAGCGACGCCGGTTTACGGAATCTCTCGGAACCGGCTCAAACGGGCCGGGCTATGTCAGCTCTCCGTGCCTCTCAAAATGACTGCCCGGTCTGATAAATATTCTCTCTGTTTTACGCCGCCCTGTCAAAGTGACAAGGAGGGGGGACAACCAGGGATGACAAGGAGAAGTGACAACCAGGGATGACAAAAAGCATCCCGGCGGATTTGTAAAAGTTAAGCTCTTCCCCGACAGTCAGCCCCTCTCTCGGGCATGATGGTTATGCCAGACCGGATGGCGATAGAAGACCACTGAGGGCTATCGCAATGGCCGGCGTAGCTTAAGAGAAACTGTGAACATCTGAAGGGCGGCCCCTGAATGCCCCGGTTGCCGGCACGCCACGGGTTTCAAAAAAGCTTCTAATTGCGCCTAAGCCCCAATTATATTAGAATACTACAAAGGCAGGATCGATATGATCTATGAGGAGAAAATAAGAGAGCTGACCGAGATGCTCTGCGAAGCGGCAAGTCCCACGAGAATAATTCTCTTCGGCTCCCTGGCGAGTGGCCTGCCGGACACACGCAGCGACATCGACGTTCTGGTCGTTGAACGCGGCGTGAAGGATCGCGTCGCCGAAATGGTGCGCCTCGGCCGCATAATAAGCCCTCTGCGCATACCGGTTGATCTCTTAGTCGTCGATGAGAAGGCCTTCGAGTATTGGTCGGAGGTACCGGGTAACGTGTATTACGAGGCACACAAGAAAGGAACGGCCCTGTATGAAGCAGCGTGAAATGACGCTTCAGGATTTATGAAGCTTTTTTCCATTCCATTGAAAGCTTGCGACCAGATGCCGCGCAGTCCCGTAAATACAAATTGATCAGGGTCTGGTATGGGATACCCGCGTCTGCGGCAAGCTCCTTGAAATACTTCACCGTTCCCTCATCAAGCCTGATGGTGACTTGTTTTTTTAGAAGACTCGCATAAGGGTTTTTTTTGGCTTTTGAAAAATCGTATTCCTTTCTCATATTTACCACCTGCTCCAATATTGTTTTTGCTCCGAAAGGGTTGCTTTACGGGCGGAAATGAGTCTTATGACTCCATCATCCCTACGGTAGGTGTGGGAAACAACCAATAGCCGAAGGCTGGAACTTAGCCCCAGAAGCACAAATCGGTCTTCATCATTCGAATGATCCGGATCGTGAAGTAGTAATGCGTGATCATCAGCAAATACTGTCTGGGCTTCCACGAAAGAGGCACCGTGCTTTCTTTTGTTTAGAGAGCCTTTCTTGTCGTCCCATTCAAACGTAATATCAGACATAATTACAGTGTAAATACATTGTGGTGGTCTGTCAACTGATTTATTTGCACGAAACGTTCGCCTGGTGCGCTCTCCCGAGGTGTACCGTAAGACTCTACGTAGTGCACTTTGAAGGGGAATTCAGCCCATGCGTCTATCAAACGCTGCCCAGCCCGTCCGGCATGGCAGTTTTGTCTGAATTCATTTTTCTGTCCCCGAGAAAGGATGACATTTCAACATTTCAAGAGCGTCTCGTTTAGCCCTGCCAACTGCTCCGGCACCCTCGTCAAAGGCGACCTGGACGGGGACGGGGCGATCACGGTGCTGGATATTGATTTTGTGATCGGGTGAGGGGTCCCTCACTCGTCCGTTGGCGTTTGTTCCCGACCGGTCTTTAGCAGGCGAGACCGTAATAACGACTCCATTTCCCCCGACCCGTCGGAAAAATCCAGGCTTTGGAGAAACTCGTCCTTCTTCACGCCTTTCGCTTCGCGGAACACGGCGTTAGCGCTCGCACAAACCTTCCCCGAGTCATCCTCGATGCTCCCGAAGACATTGTAGTTTCCGTGGGCAGTACCCCGACACGTTCCAATGGCCCTGTACGCTTTTCCGCAAGAAATAGTTTTCCGGAATTCCACATCCATTTTCCATGTGACGCATATCGCGCCAGTTTCGATGAAGACGGTCCACCACATAATCTCGTCGAGGATGCCACTTACGATCCCGCCATGCAACACGCCATGGAATCCCTGAAATGCCTCATCGACCACAAAGTCACATGAACAGACGCCCTCGGCGTACTCGATTCTGAGCTTCAATCCCTTCGAGTCGCGGCCGCAGAAGAAACACTTCTCGTAGCTCGGCAGAAGTCCCAACTAACCCCTCCTCATACTGGAGATTACTATGATTCAGGCCCCGATCCCTTGTCTTTTCGAAGCGCCCGGTCTGATCCGCTTTTCAAATACCGTGATTTCGTCGTAGTCGGGATTGACGCCGCCGAGCAATTTCTGCTTTCAATGGGCGTCACACCTCCACTCTCTTTTCCCGCTCGTGAGGGTTCCGTTTCACATGGAACACTGAAAGAACGACCATCCGAGTCTCTTCAACGACGAAAAAGACGGCAAACGGGAATCTTCTAGTCAGTGCACGACGAACGTTTCTATGGACCTCGGGATAGACATCGTGATTTCTGAGGATTGAGTTGAAGGTAGCGTCCAGAACACGCAAGAATTCCGAACCAAGGCCTGAGAGGCGAGCCTCATACCAGCTAAATGCCTCTGCGATGTCTGCTTCAGCCTCCGGTCGGACTATGAGTTGGCGAATCATGCGCGGCTTTTGATGCGCTCTCGCACTACCGACCAAGGAGATCCCGCACCGGGATCTTTGTGATAAGCATCGAGCCGACGATCGATTTCCGCCTTTTCCTCGTCTGCCAGGATCAGAGTCTCGGGTACCTCGGCGACGCTGTCCCAGATGTCCTGAGCGAGCTGAACGCGCTCCGGTACGCTTAGGTCAAGGATGTCTCTTCCTGCAAATGTACCCATATATCCTCCGTACTCCATAATTATACCCCCTTCATCGGCTATTCGTCCAGCCACATCAGCGGGCGCTTGTCGATATCGTCGACAGGACCGGAAAGCCTGACAGGGCAGTCGATAAATGAGAATGTACAGAATAAACCGACGCTATATGTCCATAGCGCCCGTACCCTGGACGTCTCTCTGTATGCCCGAGCGCGCTAATGATTCGAGGCGTGGTTGTAAGCAATCAATTGAGTAAATCCCCCTCAATCCCCCTTTTTCAAAGGGGGATGACCTCAATACCGACCATTTGCTCGCCCCTCGATCCTCCTTCAATTCTCCCCTCTTTCTTAAAGAGGGGCCGGGGGAGATTTTGGCTAAGGTGCGGGGCTGCGGGTAAGTACTATTTCGAGACCGTTAATAACGTCCGACGTGATTTTTTGCTTGCAAAATTTGCCCCACCATGTAAGATCTGTACGAGAGCCGGTGACAACGGACAGAGACGCATACGCCGTTAAGGGCTGGAGGTTGCGTCAGTGCGTGAAGGCTATCGCAGGGAGCCGGTGAGGAGATTAAGTTGTCTCCACCAATTATGCCGATGAACCTCCAGATGAATGTCGAGGAGGCAAGGGGTTTCAAGAGCGGAGCCCAAATTGCCCGAATCGTTTCCGAAGACTGGGCTAAAAGGAATTTGTACTGCCCGGCTTGCGCAAATGACGAGTTGGTTCAGACCAGGAACAATACGAAGGTCTTTGATTTTGACTGCCCGGCTTGCGTGGCCCGTTTCCAGCTCAAGAGCAGCAGGCGATGGGACGAACGTCGGATTCCGGATGCCGGCTATTATGCGATGATGGAAGCCATTTCAAAGGATAGCAACCCAAACCTCTTTGTTCTCCATTACGACAGCAATTGGAATGTCCGCAATCTGCTCCTCATTCCTTCTTTCTTTCTCACTTCATCGGCAATAGAAAAGAGACCGCCCCTTGCGGTAACAGCGAGGAGAGCGGGCTGGGTGGGTTGCAACATCCTGCTTTCCAACATACCATCGACGGGAAAAATCCCGATCGTTGCCGGCGGAATAATTGCGCAGCGGAGCGAGGTGCGAAACAGATACGAGAAAGTCAAAGCATTTTCTTCGTTGAACACGAGTGTGAGAGGATGGACTTTGGACGTGTTCAGAATCATTGAAATGCTCCCGAGGAAATTCTCTTTGAGGGAAGTGTACGCGCATGAGCAGCGCTTGGCCGAAGCACATCCGGGGAACAGAAATATTCGTGCAAAAATACGACAGCAGTTACAAGTCTTGCGCGATATGGGTTTTATCACGTTTTTTGGCGGCGGAGAATACCTGAAAATCTGATTGTCATAGCAACCGGAAGCCTAACAGGACCTTGCAGGAGGACCGCCATGCGGTTTCAACCGATAATCAGGAAAACGAGGGGAAAGTCGGACATGGAGGTGTTGGAGGACCTTCTCGATAAGCTGAATGTTCTCGATAACCTCATGAGCACGTTATGGCCATCTGTCAGGTTACAAAAAAAATTTCAGCAAATAGTGCGCACCGTCAGAAAAAGAGTCGAAAAACCATGGGTGCCGAGAGTCATCATTCGCATCGAGGGTGGAAACTTTCAAGGCGCGTCTTCCAACATGTACGTTCACCTTTCCAATCTTGACATTGATAACAAAAAAGCCGCCGAGGCCAACCGTAAGGATGCCCGGTGCAAGGAGAGTTTGGCTTACTATCGTTATCTTGAAAACGAGGTGAAGACCTTAAAGCCTCTGCTGTGAGACAGCTTGGCGGCAGACGTGCAGTGAAGGGGAAGACAGACGGCGCCGAGCGGCGGCACTTTGATATTGATTTTGCGATCAGAAGGGGTGAAAGCTGCCAGGGAGGAAAGGAAAGTGATAATTTAACGGGCGTCCCTCACCCTCTCTAAAAGGCTTAGGGATGAGGTCTTGAATGATAAATGCCCAGAATAGCACTTCACTCGGCAAAGGGGACATAGACGGAGACGGGAAAATAGCAGGGCTGGGTATTGACTTCGTGATCGGCTGAGGGCGACCGGATAAGTGGCTGTCCTGAGATTTTATTTTCTTTCCTAAGAATGCCGCCCTCGCCTCCTTTGAAGGGAGCTTTCATGGATACTTCCCAAAGTAAAACGTTTCCGGTTTTCGTTTCATCGCTGTGCCGACGAGCCAAGCTTGAAGATCTTCGGGCCAAGGTTTACTATGACATCGGTAAGGAGACTTACGTCTACATCGACGAGCGATTTCACCCTCGCAATATCGAACAACAGGACGACTTAGAATCGGCTGACGAACTTATTAGCCGTGTCCGACAGGCTGATACGTTTATCTGCATTCTGGGTGGAAGCAGCCACGGGTCATCCATCAAAGTCGATGAGCGTCCTTCAAACGTGTCATTTTTTGAGATCGAGCTTTTTCAGGCGGCTCTGCTTGAAAAGCAAATACACGTTTTTGTTCGGGATGATTTCACGCCAGAGCCCAAGCTTGAAGCTTTATTAGACATCCTCAAATTTGCTTTTCCAGAGTGGAAAAATATTAAACGGCAGAATGAGCGGAACGTGTCAATGAAAATGAGACACTTCCAGCAAATATTTAGTGTACCTCACCATCGCTCGTAAGCGACGGCTTGTTAATCCAGACGGCATCAGGCAGTGACGCCGGTTTCGGTATCCTCCCCTTGAACCGTTCCGGATGTTTTTCATAGGCAGCCCGCAGCACGTCCTTGCGATCTTCAATGATCCCTGACGCCCTCCCATGATGGACATCCGCAGGGGTGAGAAGACCCAACCCCGAATGGTAGTGCCCGGCATTGTACCAGGGAAAGAATGTCTGGCAAAAAGCCCTGGCATCCTCGATGGAACCGAACCTCTCTGGGAACTCCGGGCGGTACTTCATGGTCTTGAACTGAGATTCAGAATAGGGGTTGTCGTTACTGACGGAGGGTCTCGAATGGCTCCTGGTGACGCCAAGATCGGCCATGAGCAAAGCAACTGGTTTTGACGTCATGCTCGACCCCCTGTCCGCATGGATCAGGAGTTGATCCGGTTGGATCGTTTGCTTGGCGCAGGTCTCCGCAATCAATTTACGGGCAAGGGCGGCAAGTTCCCTGTGGGCCACCATCCACCCCACGACATAACGGCTGTAGATGTCGAGGATCACGTAGAGATAAAAGTAGGTCCACTTTACCGGCCCCTTGAGCTTCGTGATGTCCCAGCTCCACGCTTCGTTGGGCGCTCTTGCAAGAATCTCCGGCTTTGCATACCGGGGACGGGATACCTGCCTTCTCCTTTCTTTCAGCTCACCCTCTTTTTCAAGGATCCGGTACATGGTGCGCACCGAACAGAGATAGCTCTTCTCATCGAGAAGGGCCGCGTAGATTTCCCTGGGCGCCTTGTCGATGAAACGACCCGCGTGAAGGATATCGAGCACCTCGTTCCGTTCCTCGAAGGAGAGGGATAGCGGAGGAAGACGGCGTGAGGGCTCTTTCTCTCTTGGATGCCGCCACCGGTAAAAGCCCGCACGGGATACGTCGAGGGCGTTGCAGGCCGGCCGGATACCCACTTCACAGGCAAGCGACGCGGTGATGTTCATGACTTCTCCTCGCTGGACCCCTTGAGCAGTTCGGCCACTTTTTTTTGGACATCGATAATCAGCTCCGCCTGTTTGAGCTTATGCGCGAGTTTTTCATTTTCCTTTTCCAGTTCGGTAATACGGCGCACGTGGGGATCCGCCTTTTGCGCAGCAGGTCCTCTCTTCTTAGGAACGAGGCCTTGGGCAACCTGACGCCGCCACGAGGTGAGGCTCGACGAGTAGAGACCTTCCCTGCGCAGAAGGGCTCCGATCTGGCCGGGCTCGGTACAGCTCTCCGCCTCTTTGAGGATACGGAGCTTATACGCCGCAGTGAATTTCCTGCGTACCGTCTTCTCCGGCACCTCCGGATCAGGGACTACCTTCGGGTGTGCCATCACTGAATTCTTCTCTTCCATGATCGTTCTTTCCTTCCCGCCCTCAGAGTCTAAACTATTGGGTGGGAAGTGTCTCACTTATATTGGCACAGAGGGGAGAGTGATATATTGTCGGGAGTAAAGCAGGTGGTCGACAAGGCGCTCCGCGGGCGGACGAGCAATCTGCGCTTCAATTTGCGAGCCCCAATAAATCGATTGGTGCAGGCTTTCTACACTGCACGTGCAAGGAACTCACAAAATCCTTCAGTCCTCTTTCTAAACTATGCTACAGAGCCTATAAGTGAACCACCCAGGATAGAAATTCTTCGGCCTTTAGACACAGACATCCAACAGCAACACAACGAAGAAAAGTGCCTTTCGCGTCTATGGATTGGGTTGCGCGAGCTAATGGCGGGTGGCTATGAAAACCTTAAGGATCGAGAACTATTGGGGTACTGGAACAGGTTGCTTTCTGAATGGGCGCGGGCCGGTGCCTGGTACGGCCTTCATGCCGATACTCCCCTCAGTTGTCTCGCAGCTTTGAATAGCTTAACGCAGGTTCGGCAACAGTTAGTTACGTTAAATCCTGAAATGAGGGATGCAGGCGATAGGGCATTCCCCGGTGGGGCGCTCGCCAGCTCGAAATACTCGATTGCGAAGCGCCTTTACGTCAAATCTGACCGCAAAGCCCGACTTAACGAGGCTATGGAAGACGTTGAACGTTCGCTAGAGATTCCGGGCGAGGATCGATCAGGCTTACTAGCCATACGAGGAAGTATATTTCGCCAGATGGGCAAAATGGCCGACTGCATTAAAGATTATGAGGATGTCTTGCAAATACGAATACAAGCTCATGCTTCGGATGGCCAAATTGGGGAAGCATTGTGTGAGCTTGGCTTTGGATATTTGCGATACCTCAGTCCCAGGAAAGGACTCCGCTACTGTCAAGAAGGTGTTGAAAAGCTCAGACATGGTGGAGAAGGTGGCTTTCTCGCCCGTGGTCTACGCAAACTCGCCGTCGCTTATTTTGTGAATGGGAGATTGGGTAAAGCCTATGAAGCCAGGAATGAGGCAACATCTGTAGCTGTCGAACATGGAGCGTTTGATCAAACATGACGCCCAACAAGCCTTTGCAACCGGCCTTTTAATTCCGTGTTCGTTGAAGAACATTGAAGAGCATGAATAGATTGACTACCGACATCGCTCTTGTTATCATAGCAATATGTTCGAGACCAGAAGCATAGGCATGCCTAAATACTTTGGCGAAGAGCTGCTCAAAGACCCAAAGGCCGGGCAATGCCCCGACCCATCAGGCGGTTGTGCATGAGTTGACCGTATGGCAAATCCAGTAAAGACAGCGTTCTTAGACGAGCTGTCAAAACGATTCGGGAAACCTAAACAATTATCGGGCAGCCTGTCGTTGTTCGAGATCGGCGACGGCGCGGCCCGCATATATATCAGGTATTCCAAAGTGCATTCCGGGAATAAGTCATTCTATGGGCTGAGAAAAGAGGACTTAAAGCAGCTTGAGGGGTTTAACTCCTTGATTTGTTTTCTGTGGAACAGTCAAACAGAACCGGTCTTTGTCCCTTTTTCTGATTTTGAAGACGTGTTCGGTTCCCTGATCCCCGCCTCAGATGGGCAGTTCAAGTGTCAGATTTATCATGATGATGGACTGGAACTCTACATTGCTAATGCCGGCCGCTTCTCAATAGAAGGCTTCTATGGCTGGGGGAAGGTGAACGGTCTTATAGAGGCGAGCAAGACCACCGACGTGCCTGATTTCAGCCATTCGCAAATTCAAACATTCATCGGGTCGATCGGAATGATGAAAGGATATGATGTGTGGATACCCATGAACGACAGGAACAAACTGGACTGGAGCTTAACCGATAAGTTTCTGTGCAGAGATAGACTTCCTTCAAGATATGAGCCCATCGACGATGTTGTTCGGGAAATCGATGTCGTATGGCTGAAAAGGGGCGCAAGCGACATGTCGGCGATGTTCGAAGTGGAACACTCGACTCAGATTTACTCAGGCCTGCTAAGGTTTAATGATCTTCACTTGAGGGAACCCAACCTAAGGCCGAAATTCAGTATTGTGGCTAACGGCATACGACGCGCCCTTTTTCTCCGGCAGATCAACAGGCCCACTTTCAAACTCAGTGGCTTAGGCGATGTCTGCAATTTCCTGGAATACAAGGATGTGTATAGCTGGTTCGATCGCACGAGAGGAGCCGTCACGTGAAGATATGGATAGTGAGCCTGGTCAAGCGGGGATTCATCGAAAAGCCGGAAATATTCTACACCGCTTCCGGAGCGGAAAAGAGAAAGCAGAAATTGCTCAACGATTTCAATCCCGACTACGATGAAATCGGGGTATTTGAAAAGAGGATCAGAGTCGGTGCTTCGACAGCTCGATTGCCATGAATCCCGGGAAGGATAGCCAAGTGAAAACGGTGAAGAAGGTCCCTACCCGCACTCCTAGACCCGCCATGCGTCGGGAGGCTATCTGGAGAAAGAATACCATGGAGGTTAAGCAGGTTTTGCAGACAATCGGCTGGAACGAGCACCCGCTTCCGGTTCAGTTTTTCGTTCGTGTGCGAGGTAAAAATTGACCTTGCATCAGAAAGGGAGGCTCGGTAGCAGGAATGCTTGGTGAGCAATGGCGAGCAATTCAACGGGAGGCACAGTTAGCGGCCGAGCAAACCGCACATGGCGTAACGATGCTCGGAAGGGCGAACCACGCTCAGACAGCCTATTATACACAGGCGTTTTTTGCCCTATCAATCGGCCTGGAGCGAATAGGGAAGCTTATCTTCTTGGCCGATTACGTCATCAACTCAGGGGGAATATTTCCCACAGACCAAGACTTGCGCAGAATTGGCCACGACCTCACTTCGCTGATGTCGAAGTGTGAGGCGATTGGTACCAGTCTCGCTACGCATAGGGACTATGGTGTACGGCCAAATGACCCGATTCACAGCGGCATAGAAGAGGTCCTCTCCCTATTCGCTACAAAGTTACGCTACTACAACCTCAACCACTTGGTCGGGACAGCACAAGATCAACGGGATCCGTTGGCATTGTGGTGGGAGAAAGTGGCGACGCCTATCTGTGAGCGACATTACTCGCAACGGCAGCGAAGGAAAGACGAAACCCGTGCTGCACTGTTCGAAAGAATGCTTGGTGACAACTCTGTAGTGCTTCACAGCACCGAAGCCGGAGAACCCATCAATGACATTCATACGTTCTTTAGTCATGGTAGAGCAACCCGTGTGGTGCAGAAATACGGACGATTCTACACGCTTCAGATAGTGCGATGGTTATCCTCGATCATGTTCGAGCTATCTCATCTCGGTGCCTACGAAAAGCGTATTGAGGCGTTGCTTGGTTTTAACGAACCATTCGGTATGTTCCTAAATGGCGACAAGTATTTGCGTGGTCGGAAAGCATGGTCGGCCTACCCACGATAAGGGCAGTATGTGTCGAAGGTACTCAAGCGGCGAGGCGGACAAATTCAACCTCTGCGAGTATGTGCGGACCGATGTAAGGGCTCAAGGATTCTCTTGTGACGACCTCGACCTTGCGCCCCAACAGATCCTCAAGAAAAAAGCATAACCCCATGAAGTTGTCGAATGTTTTCTTGCTCGGCTCAAATTCCACAAGGAGATCGATATCACTGGCAGGCTGCTGCTCTCCTCGCACGAACGACCCGAAAAGCCCAATCCGCTTTAGGCCGAAAGCCCGCAAACGGGCAGCATTCTTACGGAGCAGAACCGTTATCTCTTCCTTCGTCTGAATCGCCTCTGCCATGACATTCACTCCTCGCCGTGAAGCACACGACGTCCCTGAAATCAGTATTACAGACATGAAGACTGGTGTCAATTATTATGCGACTCACTGTTGCTTCACGTACAAAGGGCCTGAACCCTGGCGTCCGCCAGGGTGACGACTGAAAATGGATGCCCGGCCCCTTCGACAGCCTCTGCGTTCACTGCACGATCTCTGAATGTGCCCTGAACTTAGGGCGGTAGAGGACGGAAAGTTAGGAAAGTTAGGGACGTTGGTTCCTGGTGTGCATTTCTCTTGACACCCCGTTGTCCCGCCCGTACCGAAGCGGGGCGCGACGTTTTCAACCCACTGCACTCAGGCCTCCCGTTACGAAGCATCCTTTTTCGAGAATAGCTCCTTTGCAACCATGATGGCGTTCATCGAGTTTGGCCAACCTGAATAAAACGCGAGATGCGTGATTACCTCGATCAATTCTTCCTTTGTAAGCCCATGGTCCAGCGCTTTTTCGAGGTGAAACCGCAATTGTTCCGGACGATTCAAGGCAATCAGCGCGGCCACCGTTGCCTGTCAAGAGCCAAGGTAATTCCCCACCCCCGGGGCGGCGGTAATTCCTCACTTCTGCCCGGATGGGTAGTCAGTCATCGGTTGTTGTTTGGGCTCAGTTTCCTCCTATATGATTCTCCTTCATCTATAATGATGTGATGGGCATGGTGGCTCAGGCGGTCGAGCGCTGAGTTGGCCATGACCGGATCGGGGAAAAGACCTATCCAGTCCTGCGGCGGCCGGTTGCTGGTGATGACGATGGATGACCGAAGGTGCCGCTCCGCGACGAGCTCGTAGAAGTCCTCCGCCTGGATCGGCGTCAACGCTGTAAGCCCGAAGTCATCGATAATGAGGAGGTCCGGTCTCACGAACCTCTTGAGCTGCCTCTCCCATGACTGATCCGCTCGTGCCGCAAAAAGGCTCCTGAGTATCTTTGCCGATTTAATAAAGAGCGTCGTATATCCTCTCCTGCAAGCCTCGTGTCCCAGCGCCTCGGCCAAGTGGGTCTTCCCCACGCCGGCGGGTCCGTATATGAGGACATGCTCTTTTTTCTCTATGAACAGACAGGTCGCGAGGTCGGTAACAACGCCCCTTCTGATCCTTGGATTGAAGGCAAAGTCGAACCCCTCCAGAGTCTTCTCTTCTTCGAAGGCGGCCTGCCGGATACGGAGGGATAGCTTCTTCGCCTCTCTCCGTTCGATCTCGTCCTGGATGATAAGGGTGAGAAAAGCGAGATGGGACAGGTCGTCATTTGTCACCTGGGCAAGCCTGAGCTCCAGGCTTTCCAGGAACCCTCCCAGCTTCAACTTACGTAATTGGTCTATGAGGTGGTGGTCGATCATCGCGCGACCCCCTTAAAATAATCGGGTGATCGGAGGAAGCGCTTCCCCAGTTCCGACAACGGCGCCGTTCTGGTGGTCATGTGATCTGTCTGGGTCATGCCGTTCTCAAGCATGGCCTTGATGCTCTTGTATCTGGTATTGCCGAAGGAAAGAGCCCTCTCCGCGACCTTCTCGATGATGTCGCGGTATTTTTCCGCGAGACGCAGGATTGCCTGGGTTTTACGGAGGTTCCTCATGGCGTGTTCCTCAAGGATTGCCGTGATGAGCGCCTCGGTGTGGGGACCATACTCGGCGGCCTTCTTCCGGCACCATGTAGGCGTTGCCATAAGAAAGGCGAGTTTATCCGGCGGATAGTCTGTCTGGTCGGTGACCCAGCTCCCTGGCCGGGACGCCCGCGGATGGAGCTTGATTCGCTCGTGGTCAAGGAAAACCTCTACCTTTTTGTACGTTCCCTTCGCCCACACCTTTTTCCCGATGTATCTCGTAGGGAGGGAGTAATAGGACTTGTCGAAGACGATGTGGTGGTCGGGATGGACCGTGCACTTCTTCCATAAGGGACGCTCGAAAGGCGCGTCCGGAAGGGCTTTCAGCCGGGGCCTTTCTTCGGCGAGGAAGACGGGATAGGGCTTTCTCTTTGTGGTACCATGGATCTCCTGGCCGATCTCCTCCTTGCACCAGTGCAGCGCCCGCTCGTTCGCCTCATGGATATCCTTGAACGTCCTGCCTGCAAGGAGATGCTTTTTCACCACCGCAACGGACCGCTCGACCTTTCCCTTTTGTTCGGCGTCCCCCGCCTTGGCAGGGTCAGCGACAAAACCATAGTATCGTTCGAGATCGGCATAGGCGTAATTGACGAGGGGGTCATAAATGTCCGCCTTCAAAACACCGGATTTTAGGTTGTCCAGGGTTACCCTTGCGGGTACCCCTCCGAGCCACTGGAAGGCCCGTTCGTGGCAGTCGAGCCAGGTGGGGATGTCCTGGTGGAAGACGAACCGCACGAACCGATGGCGGCTAAAAGACAGGGTCATGATGAACGCCCAGGTCTTGCGCTTCCTTTGCGCCTCGGGATCGTACATGAGCCCCGCGTAGCCGAAGTCTACCTGCGCCTCATCGCCTGCAGGCGTCTCGATGCGGACGGTCACGTGGGGCTTTTCCCGGTGGAACTCCTTTCTCACATACCGCTTGACGGTGGTGTAGCCGACGTCAATGTTGTAGTTCTCCTTCAAAAGCCGCCATGCCTGCTTGGCGGTCATGCGAGTGTCATCGAACCATTGTTTGATATCATCCCGGTACTGTGCGACGAGATCAAACGCCGGACGCTCGTAGGCAGCCGCCTGCGTTGCCATAAGGTCCTTCAACTTACCGATGATCTCCTGCTCGTCAGGGAGAGGACTTCCACGGTCTATCGACAGCTCGTTTATCATGCCGAGATACTTGCGCACGGTCTTGCGATCAAGGCCCAGCGATTTGCTGATCTGCTGGATCTTTCTTCCCTGGTGCCACTGGTAGATTGTCTCCACTACTTCATTCATCGGTATATCCCTCCTTGCCATGATCCCTCCGTTCCCATTTGTTGCCATAGGAATGGCAGGATCAGATTCGGTTTGTCTACCGACATCCGGCAAAAGTGGGGAATCACTCATCCCCCGGCAGAGCCGGGGGTTTGAAAATATGTGAACCGCTCAAAGCGGTTAAACACCGTGAGCTACCTAAAGGTAGCCCTACTCGTCGAACATCTTGAGCTGATCGAGCTTCTTATCCTCGTCTTCCTGCTTTCTGATGTAGTCGCGGACCGTTTCTTCATCCAATCCTGCCGTTGTCACATAGTAGCCCCTGGCCCAAAAATTCTGGCCGATGAAGTTTTTTCTCCTTCCGCACGTACGGGCGATCCATATGGCGCTCTTCCCCTTGATGTAGCCTATAACTTGGGCGACGGCATACTTGGGCGGTATTGATATGAGCATGTGTACGTGATCCTCTACGAGACGCCCTTCCAATACTTCGCTTTCCTTCTGATTCGCCAGCTCCTTGAGCACCGGCGCTAACTGTTTCCTGAGCTGCCCGTAGAGTGCCCTCTTCCTGTACTTCGGTATCCACACCACATGGAACTTGCAATCCCACCTGGTGTGATTTAAACTCTGAAAGTTATTCACTAAGGCCTCCTCCTTGTGTAACTTCGAGCGGTTCACATTGGAGGAGGTTTTCTTTTATATTCCCGAAAATGTCAAACTTTTGGAGTCCCCCGGCAGAGCCGGGGGTATACCCAGAGGATAATTATCTTGGCCCTACCAAGTGGGGAATAACCTTGGCCCTAAGAGCCTTCTAGTGGGGATATACCATAGTCCTCGACACCGTTGCCAGACTACGATCACGCTTCGAGATCTCTTGGCGTTCCCAGACATCCCCAAAAAGCACGCGGTCGGTTAGTTCAACCAGTTTGGGCGCGAAGTCGCCGATCATCTTCTCGGCTGCCGTTGGTTCTCTATTCATGGCTATTATTCCTTTCCTTAAGGTCCCTCTTTATCAACGGAGAGGGCCAAAATCTCCCCCAACCCCTCTTTGGAAAAGAGGGGAGAATAGAAGCGTCCCTTTTGCACCCGGATAAAGATGTCCGTATCAAAAAGCATTGTGCCTGCCGCCGCGAAGGTCGTTCATCTCTTCGAGCACCGTGGTAGAGCTTTCCGCCTTCATGCCGAAGAAAGGGTGATCCGCAATCTTCTGCTTTCGGCTTTGCGATGCATATGTGTCGAAGGTACTCAAGCGGCGAGACGGACAAATTCGACCTCTGCGAGTATGTGCGGACCGATGTAAGGGCTCAACGATTCTCTTGTGACGACCTCGACCTTTCGCCCCAACAGGTCCTCAAGGAAAAAGCATAACCCCATGAAGTTGTCGAACGTTTTTTTGCCCGGCTCAAATTCCACAAGGAGATCGATATCACTGGCAGGCTGCTGCTCCCCCCGCACGAAGGACCCGAAAAGCCCGATCCGTCCCAGGCCGAAACCCTGTAATCGGGCGGCGTTCTTACGGAGCAGAACCGTAATCTCTTCCTTCGTCTTAATCGCCTCTTCCACGGCAACATCCTCGGGTGAATCGCTTGAAGTCATTAAGAAACAGTATTGCAGACATGAAGACCGGTGTCAATTACCGCGAATCGGAGCTATCGAAGATTCTTCCGGCCGGAGAGATCGTTGTGTCTGCCACCCCGAAGGTCGCTCATTTCTTCAAGCACCGTGGTAAAGCTTTCCGCCTTCATGCCGAAGAAAGGGTGATCCGCAATCTTCTGCTTTCGGCTTTGCGATGCAGGAACAATCTTTTCTTTTACCTCGTCCATGCGTTTGCGACCCCGACCTCACAGCAGCCTCGTAAACTCATCAACGCCTATTCCAGCCTGCCTTATGATGGCCCGCAGTGTGCCACGGTCCAGTTCTTTATGGCCCGGAACAACAACCTGACAGAACGGCTCATCACGACGCAGGATTATATGACTCCCTTCCTGTCTTTTGAAATAAAAGCCGGCGCGTTCCAAAGCTTTTACGCACTCACGTCCCGATATCCGAGGCAGCCCGCTCATACGGCGACTAGAAGAGCGTCGAACTTCTCCTCGGGCACGGGAAGGTTGTCTTCCTCAAGCGCAGCGACGTACCCTTTGATCGCCTCTTTGATGTTATCGATCGCCTCTTCCTTGCTTCTTCCCTGGCTCACGCAACCGGGCAAGCTTGGACATTCGGCTATCCAGTATTCATCCTCTCCACGATAAACAACCACCTGCCTCATTTTGCCTCCTTCACCACGTGCTTCAATTATAGCAGATATTTCCGCCCCCTTCATCTTGAGAGAGCAATTTCTTCCAGGGCAAACGCATTTGAGAGTCCCAAGTTGGACCGGAGGGTATGGCGCCCTTCCCGAGCACGTATGGCGGAACGACCGTGAACCAGCATCGGCGGACAAGAGCGCTCGCGTGGCGATGCTGCCGGATGCTCGTGCCCGCTCAAGTTCTCTCCATCCGGCAGCAAGCGAATGGACGCCGTCTGATGGTCGGGAGTGGAGCCTAAACGTGCTCGGGAAGGGTGTCTTACCCTCCGGCGGATAGACAGACAGTTTCCAAATGCCTCTGCCCTTGAGGGGAACGGTTGTTGACTTATGCTACTATGGATAGTATCATAAGCTATGGGCTCGGCGGACAAGAAGCTGAAGGCGATGAGAGACAACCCGCAGGGCGACTGGAACATTGAAGACTTGTATGTGGTAGCACGAGACAAGGGTTTAAAAGTGAGAAATCCTGGCGGGAAGGGGGTAAGACATGGACGATATCGTAAAAATCATCAAGCGCGTTGAGCCTCCCTATCCCTTCGAGGCCTACGCCCACGTGGTCGCCCCTCTGAGCGAGGAAGACGGCGGAGGCTATCTTATTACCTTCCCCGACCTTCCAGGCTGCATGTCCGATGGGGAGACGCAGGAGGAGGCCATAGAGAACGGCCGGGATGCTTTTGCCGGCTGGATCTCCGCGCAGGTCGATATGGGCCGTAAGGTCCCCCCGCCTCAATGGCAGCCTGAGGCCGCTCCGGAAGCCTCGTCAGGCAAGTTCATCCAACGGGTGCCCAAGACGATTCATGCCAGGTTAGTCCGTCGGGCAAAAGCCGAAGGAGTCAGCCTCAACAGCCTCGTTCTGACCTTCATCGCCGAAGGGTTGGGAAAAAAGGAAGAGAGAAACTCCAGGACCGCTCGCAGGCGCACCGCATAAGCTGGCGAAGCGGCTGCCGTGCGGCCGGAGGCTATTGAGGCCGCTCCTGATGTCAACGTTTGCGTCAAGGCGCGAAGACTTTGAGCCTCAAGTCCTTGATCGACCTGAAGTCTATACCCCTCCTCTTGGAAGGAACCTGGAAACGAGCACCTCTGGTATCCTCCGTGCCTAGGCCTCTTCCCGGCCGGAGGAAATTTCGATGATAGGTGCCGAAATCTCTGGGTCGCCGCCCGGAGGCGTACTATTCGTACGTCGAGGACGCGCGAGCCAGATATTTCGGCGCATGGCGCGAAATTGGCCCGGCCGCTTTCTGGTTAACTTAAATAAAAAGGCCAGGAAGTCTTTCTCCTGGCCTTTTTATTTAAGTTACTCCCGGCAACGACCTACTTTCCCACAGAGTCACCCCTGCAGTATCATCGGCGCAGGAGGGCTTAACTACCGTGTTCGGGATGGGAACGGGTGTGACCCCTCCGCCGTGGTCACCGGGAAACTACCGCGCACGCCGCCTTCGCTTCGCGCGCAAAAGTAATGACAACTGAAATGAAGTTTTAAAATATGATCAAGCCGCTCGATCGATTAGTATTAGTAGGCTCAATGCATCGCTGCACTTACACCACTAACCTATCAACCAGGTAGTCTACCTGGGATCTTAGCCCGGTATTGCTACCGGACGGGATAATTAATCTTGAGGCGGGCTTCCCACTTAGATGCCTTCAGTGGTTATCCCTTCCGGACATGGCTACCCGGCACTGCCACTGGCGTGACAACCGGTACACCAGAGGTCCGTCCATCCCGGTCCTCTCGTACTAGGGACAGCCCCTCTCAATTATCCTGCGCCCACGGCAGATAGGGACCGAACTGTCTCACGACGTTCTAAACCCAGCTCACGTACCGCTTTAATTGGCGAACAGCCAAACCCTTGGGACCTACTTCAGCCCCAGGATGCGATGAGCCGACATCGAGGTGCCAAACCTCCCCGTCGATGTGAACTCTTGGGGGAGATAAGCCTGTTATCCCCAGAGTACCTTTTATCCGTTGAGCGATGGCCCTTCCATATGGAACCACCGGATCACTAAGACCGACTTTCGTCTCTGCTCGACTTGTTTGTCTCACAGTTAAGCTGGCTTATGCCTTTACACTCAGCGGCTGGTTTCCAATCAGCCTGAGCCAACCTTCGTGCGCCTCCGTTACACTTTTGGAGGCGACCGCCCCAGTCAAACTACCCACCAGACAGTGTCCTCGACCCCGGTAAGGGGCCTGAGTTAGAACCTCAAAGCAACAAGGGTGGTATTTCAACGTTGGCTCTGCCCCAGCTAGCGCCAAGGCTTCATCAGCCTCCCACCTATCCTACACATGCTACCCCGAAGTTCACTGTCAAGTTATAGTAAAGGTTCATGGGGTCTTTCCGTCTTGCTGCGGGTTGACGGTATCTTCACCGCCAATACAATTTCGCTGAGTCCCTGGTCGAGACAGCGGGGCAATCGTTACGCCATTCATGCAGGTCGGAACTTACCCGACAAGGAATTTCGCTACCTTAGGACCGTTATAGTTACGGCCGCCGTTTACTGGGGCTTCGGTTCAACGCTTCGCCTTGCGACTAACATCTCCCCTTAACCTTCCAGCACCGGGCAGGCGTCAGACCCTATACCTCCTCTTGCGAGTTAGCAGAGTCCTGTGTTTTTAGTAAACAGTCGTCACCCCCTCTTCACTGCGACTCCGAGCCAGCTTCGGGAGCAAGTCCCTACACCAGCCGGAGCACACCTTCTCCCGAAGTTACGGTGTGATTTTGCCGAGTTCCTTAACCAGGGTTCTCTCAAGCGCCTTAGGATTCTCTCCTCGCCCACCTGAGTCGGTTTGCGGTACGGTCACCAAACAGATTCACTACGAGGCTTTTCTAGGAAGCATGGGATCAGCCAGTTTATTCCCGCATACGCGAGATCCTCGTCACGTCTCGGGGTAATGACCCCACGGATTTGCCTATGGAATCCCCCTACACGCTTGAACCGGGACATCCGTCACCCGGATGGCTTACCCTTCTCCGTCCCCTCTTCGCTCAAACACCTGCCTGGTGGTACAGGAATATTAACCTGTTTCCCATCAACTACGCCTTTCGGCCTCGCCTTAGGGACCGACTAACCCTGAGAGGATTAACCTTGCTCAGGAAACCTTGGGCTTACGGCGACAAGGTTTTTCACCTTGTTTATCGCTACTCATGTCAGCATACTCTCTTCTGCTTCCTCCAGCGCCCCTCACGAGACACCTTCGCAGGTAGGCAGAATGCTCCCCTACCACCCGCACCATAGGTGCGGATCCGCAGCTTCGGTACTGTGCTTAAGCCCCGTTACATTTTCGGCGCAGGTCTACTAGACCAGTGAGCTATTACGCTTTCTTTAAAGGATGGCTGCTTCTAAGCCAACCTCCTGGCTGTTTTAGCCTACCCACATCCTTTCCCACTTAGCACAGTTTAGGGACCTTAGCTGGCGGTCTGGGCTCTTTCCCTCTCGACGACGGATCTTATCACTCGCCGTCTGACTCCCCCGCTTTGGGTTATGGCATTCGGAGTTTGGTTGGGTTTGGTAGCCTTGTAGGACCCCTAGCCCATTCAGTGCTCTACCTCCATAACCGATC
>CAVQYC010000002.1:0-57500 GCA_963717985.1 uncultured delta proteobacterium | reverse complement strand
CCCCGCGTTCTTCTTCTCCTCAAGGAGCGCGTCGATTGCCTCTTCCACCTTTTTGATCTCCGCGGCATTGGCCGGATTCTCCTTCACCGGCTTGCCGAATCCTTGCATCTTCTCGAAATAAGGTCTCATTCTCAATCCCTCCAAAGGCGTATTTTTTGATAGTTAATATTTTCACAATTATATTGATGAATGCGCCTGCTTGTCAACATAAAACGGCATCGCACAGGGCATAATCGGCACAGGCGGCCAGGCAGTTCCTTCAGCTTTCGAGCCTGATTGTGACGATTTTCTCACCAGAAAAAGCATAGGGCCCGGAAAGGGCTCTCACTTAATAGGTCCTATAGGACGTATAAGACCTATAAGACCTATTAAGGCACAACTATAAAAAAGAAGGCTTTTAACCCGCTTTTAGTGCTTGAACAGCCGCTGGCCGGCAAAGACCATCGTCACACCGGCCTCGTTGCACGCCTCGATCACCTCGAAATCCCTCTCCGAGCCGCCGGGCTGGATCACGCCCGTCGCGCCTTCCCTGATCGCTGCGTCTACGCCGTCCCTGAAGGGGAAGAAGCCGTCGGAGACCACGGTGGAACCGAGAAGCCCGCCTTTCTGCGCCTTGACGTACTCCTCGATCTCCCTGAGGTCGTCCATCCGCCTCTGTCCTTTTTCCGCCTCAAGGCGGAACACGGCATAGGGCACGCCGAACTTCTTGAAGACCTGGCCGTCCGTGAACTTCGTGTACGCCTTGAAGACGGCGATCTCCACCACGCCCACCCTGTCCTGCTCGCCCGTGCCGATTGCGACGGTGGCCCCGTCCTTGACGAAGAGCGCCGAATTCGAGCTGACCCCGGACTCCACGTACCAGCCGAAGAGCATATCGTCCAGCTCCTTTTCCGTCGGCGCCCTCTTCACCTTGTAGACCTCGCCCTTGTACGTGGTCTGGGCGGCTTTCAGGTCTTCCTTCCCCTTGATCGTGAAGGGCTGGGATTCCTGGATGATGAGGCCGCCGTCCATGAGGGACTTGAAGTCGATGATCCTCTTCGTCTTGTACTTCTGGAGTCTCTCGATCTCCTTTATCTGAAGGATCCTCAGGTTCTTCCATTTCTTGAGGATGTCCAGGGCGGCCCCGTCGTAATCGGGGGCGCAGACGACCTCGAAGTAGTACTGGGAAATCAACCGGGCCGTCTCGACGTCAAGGGCGCGGGTCAGCACCACCGCGCCGCCGAACGCCGCGATCCGGTCGCACCAGAACGCCTTCTCGAAGGCCTCGGCCGGCGTCGCACCGTATGCGGCCCCGCAGGGGTTGTTGTGCTTCATAATTGCGCATGCCGGGCTCTTATCGAGGAACCGGAGGATATTGAGCGCGTTGTCCACATCGGTCAGGTTTATCTTGCCGGGGTGCTTCCCCACCTGCAACTGGTCCTTCTCGGTGATCCTGCTCACCAGCCCTGAATCGAAATCGAAAAAGCGCACGTCACCCAGGGCGATATTGCCGTTTACCAGCTCGTACAGGGCCGCGGGCTGGTCCGGGTTTTCACCGTAGCGCACGCCCTGCTCGATCTCCGCTTTTTCGCCCGCGTCGTAGATGCTCCATACCTTCTTGCGGTAGGAGAGGGTCTGCCCGCCCATGTCGATCGTGATCGTCTCGGGGAACTTGTCCTGCACTACCTTTTTGTACATGTCTTTGATCTGTGCCATCTTACCTCCTTACCTCATTATTTTCTTGAGCGCCTCCACCATCGAATCGACGTCAAGTTTTTCTCCCTTCAGAAGCTCCTCCGTCTCGCCCGAGAGCCCGTAGTCCTTGACGCCGAAGCGCGCCATCCGCCCCCTGTACCCGTGGTCGAGAAGCCAGCACGCCAGTCCTGCGCCGATGCCCGTTTCCGGGTTGTGGTCCTCATAGGTGACGATACAGGGGATATTGAGGAGACCTGCCATCGTCTCTTCGTCAATCTCGGTCACGCAGGCCATGTTGATCACCGCCGTCGATTTCCCCATCGTGTGGAGAGCCGCCCTTATCTTTATCGCCCTGGCGACCATCCCCCCGTACGTGATGATGGCGGCGTCCGTGCCCTCCCGGATGACGTCCATCCGCCCGTACACGAACCTGTAGCCGTTGCTGAAAAACAACCCGCCGTCTTCAGCATGGACCACCGGCCACTGGGACCTGCCCGTGCCTATCATGAAATTCCCGCATTCCCCGGCCGCGTACCGGACCACGCGGTCCGTCTGGTTCGCATCCGCCGGGACGACCGGCTTGAAGCGGTAGAGGCTCCGGCTGAGGCCGATATAGTCGATGCACTGGTGCGTCTTCCCGTCCTCCCCCACGTCGAGGCCGAGGTGGGTGAGGACGAGCTTCAGGTTGGTCCTGTTGATATCGTTCAGCCTTTGCTGGTTGTACGTCTCATCCATGCCGAAGGCGCCGAAGTCGGCGAAAAACGTGAGGATGCCCATGGTGGAGAGGGCCCCGCCCACGGTAGCCGTGTTGTGCTCCTGCACACCGCCCTGGATAAAGTAATCGGGAAAGGCGCGGGCGAACTCGGCGGACTTGACGGAGCTTGACAGGTCGCAGTCGAGCGCGCAGACCGGCCTGCCCATGGGGATGTTCTTCTCTCCTATGTCTTTGAGGGCCTTGCCGAAAGCGGTCCTGTTGTCGATCTTGTCGTCGTCCATATAGGTGAAAGGCGCGCCGGTATCGATCGCCGCAGCCTCGGCCGGCCCGACCTCGGGCTGCCATTCCCAGAGGCCCTTCCTTTTCTCCCTGTAGTAATCGGTCCTGTCCTCGATGCCGAGGGCGGCCGCCGCCTCCTGCATCTCCTTCCGGTTGAGGGGTTTGCCGTGGTACTCGGCCTTCCCCTCCATGAAGGGGACGCCCTTCCCGATCACGGTGCGGGCTGCGATGCAGACGGGATTCGGCGTTGTGCGGGCCTGCCGGAGCGCCTTGTAGAGCGCGCCCGTGTCATGGCCGTCCACTTCGATCACGTCCCATCCGTCGGCGATGTAGTCCTTGCCGATATTGACGGGCATCACTGAATCGGTCGTGCCGCTGATCTGGATGCCGTTGACGTCGATCACGACGGTGATATTCGACAGCCCGTACTTGTGCGCGAACCGGCGCGCCTCGGCCACCTGCCCCTTTGCCTGCTCGCCGTCGCTCATGAGCACGTAGACATGGAAGTCCTCATGCCGCACTTTGGCGGCCAGCGCAAGGCCGCACCCCGCCGAGAGCCCCTGGCCCAGGTTTCCCGTGGACCAGTCGATGAAAGGGATGCCCTTGACCACATGACCTTCGTAAGGGCTTTTTGCCCGTCTGAAAAACGCGACCACCTCGTCGACCGGCAGGTAGCCCAGGCGGGCAAGGCTTGCGTAGACGGCGGGCGAGGTGTGGCCGTGGCTTACCACTATCCTGTCGCGGACCGCCCCCGATAGATTTGCACACGAAAACACCACGAGGCACATCTCAAGGGACGACATCGACCCGCCGGGGTGACCGGATGCGGCCACACTCGTCATGCTGATGATATCGCCCCGGGCAAGCCTGCCCAGCTCTGTGAGACGGGCGATCTCGTCGCCCGTCAAGCTCTCACGCTCAAAGGACATAATATTACCTCCCTCGCTTTCTGTTCCTATTATTTCTTTATAGGTCTTATAGGACTTATAGGACCTATGGGACCTAGCAATTATTGGGGTTCAGCACCCCCTCCACCGGCGGAGCCGTCGGAGCCTCCCCGCTCATAAGAGTGCCTCCCCGCTCGTAAAGTAATCGCAGTCTTCCCTCAAGAGGCAGCGGGGGCACTCGGGTTTTCTCGCCTTGCACACGTACCTTCCGTGAAGGATCATGAGGAGCGAAAAAGCCGTCCAGACATCCATCGGCGCCAGGGCCTTAAGGTCTTTTTCGATCTTCTCCGGGTCCTTCTCCGCGCTCAAACCGATGCGGCCGCTCACCCTTATCATATGCGTGTCGACAATCACGGCCGGTTTTCCATAGGCGAGCCCCACGATCATGTTGGCCGACTTCCGCCCTATGCCCTTGACCGTCGCCAGGGTATCGATGTCGTCGGGGACATGACCCCCAAACCTTCCTTTTAGCTCGCCGGCGATGGTCTTCAGACTCCGCGCCTTGTTCCGGTAGAAGCCCGTCGGCCTGATTTCCTCTTCAAGCTCTCCTTCGGGCGCGAGCAGGTAGTCCTCCACCGTTCTATACTTTTTGAAAAGCGCATCCGTCACGCGGTTTACCCGCTCGTCGGTGCACTGGGCGGAAAGCACGACCGCGACGGTCAGCTCCAGCGGGTTGTGATAGACAAGCTCGACCCTGGGCGCCCCGTGCATGGTCTTCAGCTTTCCGATAATGGCCTCAATGTTTTTTGCCATGTTTCACCTCCGCAAAGAGGTCCCTTATCTCCGATGCGCCGCGCGTATTGACGACGTCGGATGCCTCCAGCCAGCCTTTCCTCGCAATACCGACTCCATAGAAAAGCTCACCGAGCCCGGCCGCGGAATGGGCGTCCGGGTCGATGGCGATCAAGAGCCCTTTAGCTTTTGCGTCTTTCAGGTGCCGCCAGTCGATATCGAGACGGTAGGGGCTCGCATTCAGCTCGATCATCACGTGCCGGGCGGCCGCCGCCTCGATTATGCGTCCCATATCCACCTGGTATGCGTCCCTTGCGAGGAGGAGCCTGCCTGTCGGATGGCCCAGTATGGTGGTGTAAGGGTTTTCCATCGCCCTGATGATCCGCGCCTCCATATCCGCCCGGCTCATGGTGAAGCCTGAATGGACGGACGCAACCACGAAATCGAAGCCCGCAAGCAGCTCCTCGTCATAATCGAGGCTTCCGTCGGTAAGGATATCGCTCTCGATACCCTTGAAAAAACAAAAATCCTGGTGCTCCGCATTGAAGGCGTCGATGGCTGCCCATTGCCGCCGCACCTCGTCCGCCTTAAGGCCCCCGGCGTAGTAGGCGCTTTTGCTGTGGTCGCAGACGCCCACGTACGACAGGCCCATCTCCCGCGCCCTTTGCGCGATGGCCGGAAGTCCGGCCGTGCCGTCGCTCATGTCCGTATGGACGTGGAGCGCCCCTTTGATGTCTGCCGGCTCGACGAGCCGGGGGAGCTTACGCGCCTCAGCCGCCTCTATCTCGCCCATATCCTCCCGCAGCTCCGGCGGCACAAACTGAAGGCCCAGCCGGTCGTAGACATCGACCTCGCTCTGCACCTCCCGGGGCCGCTCACCTTTGAGAAGGCCGCGCTCGTCGAGCACAAAACCCCGCGTCGCAGCCAGGGCCCGGAGCCTCGCGTAATGCTCCCTGCTTCCGGTAAAATAGACGAGGGCGCAGAAAAACGACTTTTTGTCCACCACCCTCAACGTGACGGTAATCCCCGCGGACGTCCGGCACGATGTCTCCGCCTTGCTTTCCGCCAGCACCTCCTCCACCGCGGGCATGGAGGTGAAATACCGCGACAGGGCCGCCCAATCCTCCCCACCGACCAGGATATCGATGTTCCTGACGACCTCTCTCTTTCGCCTGACGCTCCCGCAAATCTCGACAAGCGCATCCGAATGCGCCCGCCCGAGCATCTGCGCAAAATCGGCGGCAACCGGGTAGGCTTCCCCGAAGAGGAATTCCCCCTTGTGGCGTCTTAAGAACTCGATGCCCCGCAAGATCCTGTCTTGCGTTTTTTCACCGAAATGCGGAAGGCGGACGAGCCTGTTCTCCTTGCACGCGCACTCCAGGTCGGCCAGGTTCGTAATGCCCAGCTCCTCGTAGAGCGCCCTGATCTTCCGCGCACCCAGGTTCGGCACCGGCAGGAGCTCGATGAGCGTAACGGGGAGCCTCTTTTTCAGCTCCTCGTGATATGCCATCTTTCCTGTTTCGTGATACTCGATGATCTTGGCGGAGAGCGTCTCCCCGATGCCCTTGATCTCCCTGACGCGCCCCTGCGCGATGAGTGAATCCAGGTCGTCGAGGCCCGCCAGCACCTTCGCGGCGTTGTAATACGCCTTTGCCTTGAAGGGGTTCTCTCCTTCGATCTCCAGCAGGACCCCGATCTCCTCCAGGATGGCCGGAATCGATCTTCGCTGCATCAACTATTATCATACAAGGGGGAAAACGAAGTCAACAGAAACGGGTGCGGCCGAGTCGCTTTTTGCGCCTGGCACGGTCGCCGGGACGTGTCCGGGTCCTCACGTACGCGCAGTACGCTCCGGCCCGGACACGTCCCGGCTTCCGCACCATCCATCAAAAATCGACTCGGCCGTAATCGAAGGGGGACACCCCTCCGAAAGCAAGAGGGCGAGAGGAGTGTCCCCCAACCTTTAGGAGTCTTCACATTGCCGAAGGCGCAAAGAGGGCGGACCTGCTCAATGCGATCCGTGGCGCCCCTTCAAGCCTGAGACCCGCTGTTTTCGCCTCCCCGACGGTAATGTCAAAGGCCCTTTTCCTGACGTGAAGACTAGGCTCAACCATAAGGAACCTGCCTTCGGGCTTGAGCAGGCCGGCTACCTGCCCCAGGAAGCGCTCCCGGTCCGGCGTCTCGTGGACCATCCAGAACGCCAGGACGAAGTCTGCCTTCTCACTGACGCGCAGGTCCCCGGGCAAGGACTGCACCGTCTCCAGCCGGTCCGTCAGGCCGGAACGCAGCGCTCGCCGCATGACGCCGTCAAGCATCTTCTGCTGCACGTCCGCGGCTATAACCCTGCCCTCCTTTCCCACCAGGCGGCACATGGCAATGGTAAAAAAACCCATGCCCGGCCCGATGTCGACCACGGTGAAGCCCGGCCTGATGTAAGGCGACAGGATTGCCTCGGGATTGTGGAAAAACCGCCTCAACGGGTTGTCGAAGGTGAAGCAGCACCACCAGGGGCAGACACGACCCTCTCTCATGGAAACACCTCCCTTGCATTTCTATCATGCCGGGGCGGACAGTAGCAAGACAAAATTCGTTCTGCTGACGCGACCGTAGGGGCCGGTCATGGTATAATAGTCTCGTGACGACAACCAGGGAGATAGAGGCAAAATCGATCCTTTCGAGATCGGGCATCGACGGCATCACTTACTGTGTCAACCCCTATGTCGGCTGCTCGCATGCATGTGCCTATTGCTACGCGAGCTTCATGAAGAGGTTTACCGGACACCGCGAGCCCTGGGGGAGTTTCGTGGACGTGAAGGTCAACGCACCCCGGCTCCTGGAAAGGCAGACAAGGAAGGCCGGCGCCGGTACCATTATCCTCAGCTCGGTGACGGACCCCTACCAGCCGTTGGAGGCCCGGTACCGCGTGACGAGGGGATGTCTGGAGGTGCTGCGGTCGAGGCCCTTCCCCGTCAATATCCTGACCAAATCCCCCCTCGTGCTGAGGGACCTCGACCTGCTCAAGACCTTCGACAACCTCTCGGTGGGGATCACGATCACCACGGACAGTGACGCGGTGAGGAAGGTATTCGAGCCGGGGGCGCCGCCTATAAAGGCGAGGGTTGAGGCCCTGAAGACGCTCCACGAGAACGGCATCTCCACCTATGCCTTTATCGGCCCCGTGCTCCCCATGGACCCCGAGGTCCTGGCGCGCAAGGTCCGGCCCCACGTAGATAAGGTGCTCATTGACGGAATGAACTATCCGTCGAAGACAAAGGCCGTCTACAGGAGGCAGGTGCTCGATGAGTGGCTCGACGGCGTATTCATTGACGGGGTCATCGAGCGGCTCAATCGCGCCTTCGGGTCAATAGACGTGGAGTGCTGCTGATCGTCACAGCGTGAGGAGCAGCAGGCCGGAGGCCGGGTCCGTCCCGCGTGTGGCCTCCACGCCCTCTATCTCCAGTATCACCGCCTCCATGATGATGAAGGTCTCGGCAAGCTCCCGCAGACACCCTGTTTTGACTGTGTCCCGTTTCCCGTAGACGCCGTGGAAATGGATCCTCGGTACATCCCCTTGCCAGAAGATGGTCCCGACCCCGACCGTCTCATGACTCTCGTCGAGGGAGCGCCATACGGGCTCAGGGGGCAACTCCTCCTGCCTTGGCCCCACTACTATCCTGGCGTGCGTCATGCCTCCCACCAGGTAGAAGACGGCGGCCCTGATATGCTCGTCCTCTGCAATCTGCGAAAGCCCGCCGAGGATATCGTCCCCGTGGTCGAACCTCGCCACTATGCACCTGCCCACCCTGCCGACCTGGTACTTCATGCAACGCCCCCTCATCTCCTTTGGCGAGGCATCCCCCGGACTTTGCCCCCGCGTCCCCTCACTGCGACAGTAAAGCTATGCCCACCACAACGACAGCCGCGCCGACCATATTTATCACACTTATTTTTTCGCCAAAGATCACATAAGACAATATCATCATGAAGAATATGCATGCCCCGGAAAACACGGGGTAGGCGATACTCAATTTCATATCCTTAAGCGCTTTCGTGAAGAACAGTACATTGATACTACCGAGGATCAAGCCTGACGAGAATACAATGAGCCAGAGGGTATTACCCGGTTTGCGGGAAATGCTCTTGTACAGCAGATAGGATGCGACATTGAAAGCAACCGAGAGAAACAGGTAGACATGTCTCATCTGATCTTTTGAGAGAAGGTGGCCATGATTTTCGTATCATCTTAATTATTCACCAGACCGCGCGCCAAATCAAGAAAAAACAGGCGCCTTCGCCAGGACCGACCTCACTACATTGAGCACGTCCTCTTCACCATAGGGTTTGTCGAGGAATCCGTCGACCCCGTATTCCTTCAGCTTGCCGCGCTGTTCTTCGGTCATAAAGCCGCTCGATATCACGACCTTCGGAGAGGCCGGCATGTCTCTCAGCCTTGCAAGCACTTCTTCTCCCTTCATGCGAGGCATGATCATATCGAGGATGACCAGGTCTATTGAGACCGCCCTGCCTTCAAAGAGGGCAACGGCTTCCACCCCGTCCTGGGCCCGCAGCACCTCATAGCCCTCCTGGCTAAGGAGCCCTGCGAGCAGTTCCCTAACGACCTCCTCATCATCGACCACCAGTATCGTCCTTTTCCTCAAGTCCCGCATGGGCTGGGCAAGCTCTTTCGGGGGCTCACCCACGGGTTCCGCGAAGGGAAAATAGAGGGTGAAGGTCGTCCCGGTCTCGGCTCCGCTTTCCAGCTCGATGAAGCCGCCGTGGCGCTTTACTGTCTTTTGGACCAGGTAGAGCCCCATGCCCAGCTTCTTATCCTCTGTTTTTGTCGTGAAGTAGGGCTCGAAGACCCGCTTCTTCAGACTTTCGTCAATGCCCGGCCCGGTATCGCGGATCTTCACCGCCGCAAATCCCGCGTTGCCCCCGACCGCTTCCCGCGACGTCGTTATCGTCAGCGTGCCGCCCTCGGGCATGGCGTCCTTGGCGTTGACGCACAGGTTAAGGAAGACGTGCTGCAGCTCGCCCGCGTCCCCCCTGATGGGCGGCAGCGACGCCTCGAACTCCTTCTCCACGTTGACGGTCCTGAAGCTTTCCCGCACGAGAAACAGTACATCGCCGAGCAGCGAGTTCAGGTCCACGACATCGAGTGTCTGCGTCCTTTGCCTTCTTGAAAAATTGAGGAGGTGCTCGGTCAGGCTGGCAGCCCTTTTCGCGGAAGCTTCGATGACCTCCGCATACCTGCCAAGCGGCCCCTCCTGGGGCGCCACCTTTTTCATCAGGGAGGCATAGCCGAGTATGCCTGTCAGCACGTTATTGAAATCGTGCGCGACACCGCCCGCAAGCTTGCCTATGCTCTCCATCCTGCCCCTGTACGTGGTCTCTTCCTCCTCGACCCTCTCGTCGACGACGTTCTTGAGGACGAGGCTCTTGAAGACGGCTCTGCCCTTGCCGTCCTTTATGGGGTAGGTCTCCAGGCTGTAAAGCTTGTACTCGCCGCCGCGCCTGTGATGCAATTCTCCCCGGAGGATCACATCTTTCCCAAGGAGCGCCTTCTCGATCCCGCCCAGCACGTCCTCGATCCGCTCCCCGACGAGTTCCTTCCCTTGCATAAACTCGTCATTCGCGGTCTTGTTGGCGAAACAGATGCTCCCCTTCTCATCGAGGAGGAAGAGCGCGTGGGGGAACTGCTCGATGACGTTCTCGAGGAGCGTTTTCGTGGTGGCAAGCCGTGTATCGAGCTGGCGTATTTTTGCGTCCTCCGCCGCCTTCAACTCGTCTATGCGCATGTTGAGCAGGATGAAGCGGTTCATAATCTCACAGAGCAGTTCCAGGTCTCTCACGATATTCGCGTCGAGGGTGATCGATTTCTTTTTCCCGAAAAGGAGATAACCGAAGACGTGGATAGCCCGCTTCAGGGGATACACGTAGAGCGTGCCGTAGCCAAAGGTATCCTGAGTGACGATAGGGGAAAAGGCCCGCCCCCTTCGCCGCTCGATCTTCTCCCAATCCACCGCTTTCAGGCTGCCGTCGACGGAAAAGAACTCTCCGGTCCCGTCGCCCCTCATGACGAGTTGGCAGCTATCGAAAATCGTCTCCTCGACAAACACTTTCGGCATGTGAGCGAGAAGATCCTTTTCGGCCTCCATGTGCTGGAACATCTTGAGGATGATGGAGTAGTTGCTGATGGCGCGCTCGAAAAAGTTCCATTGAAAAAGGAAGGACTCTGCGCCGAGCTGATGTGCCGTCATCACGCCACCCCCATGAGTTCGCCGATCCTCTGTGTTTCGGCCTTTATCAAGCTTTCTTCTCCCCTGAGAATAATGCCTTCGGCGCCGAGGTCGGCTGCGGGGTTCTCGACGAACCTGTCGGCCTTCGCGATCAGGTCGACGAGGGGCTCCCCTGTTTCCACTCTCCCGTGGTGTTTTCGGATGACCGCGGAAAACTCTTGGGGGAACCTCCACTTCACCGCCATGAACTGGCCTACCTCCTGATGGTCGATGCCGAAGGTCTCGTTTTCGAGGCAGCAGATGTCCGTGCCCGTGCGCGCCGCTTCCTCTATGAGCTTCCTGTACGGGTCGCCGTGCATAAAAAGGGGCACCTTGCCTATATCGTGGAGGATCGATACGGTAAATACCTTCTCGCGGTCCTCGGCCATCGTCTTGGCGGCCAGGACCTTTGCCGCGCACGCAACGGAGAGCGAATGCGTCCAGAGGATCGCGAGGTCGGCCTGACTCAGATCCCACTCGTGGAGCATCTCCTTGAGGAAAACGAGACACATGACGATCCTTCTTATCTCGTCAAACCCGATGGCCACCATGGCCCTCTCCAGGTTGGTTATCTGAGACCCCCTGCCGAAATAGGCGGAATTCGCGATGCTGATGACCTTTGAAGAAATGGCCTGATCATACCTGACCACATTGAAGAGCCGGTTGAAAGACGAATTCTCGTCCGAGAGAACCCGAAGCACCTCATCGATGACCGTGTTGAGGGTCGGCAGGACTTTCAAAGTCTCGGCCCTTGCAAGCACATCTTCCCTGAGTGTGGAACACTGCATGTTACTCTTATCGATGATCGGAAGAAAAAATTAAGGGGTCTAGGTGAGGGTTTTGTAAAAAGCGCTAGTCCTTTTTTATCACGTGAACGGCGGTAGCCTTGAAGGAGACCGTGACACGCCTGCCTTCCGCGAGCTTTAGCGACTCGCGGGACTGCATAGTCACATGGGAGACGAGCGGGAAGCCGCAGTCGAGGCCGACTTTCTGGTAGAACCCCATAGGCGTGACCCTGGTCACCGTGCCGGGAAAGACGTTCCGCGCGCTCGTGACCGGCCCGCCGTCCTCACAAATCGTCCCGGCCGGCACGGAAAGGGTGACGTTTTCCGGCCTTATGCAGAGGATGACGTGGCTACCCACGGGGAAAGAGCCGGCCGACTCGATCTCCCCGCCTGACACGGAGACGGTCACGGTATCGCGCCCAGCCTTCAACACCTGCCCCTTGAGAATAGTGCCGACGCCCACGAAGGAGGCGACAAACTCGTTCACGGGGGCGTTCAGCACCTCTTCGGGTGGGCCGGATTGAAGGATCCGGCCCCGGTCCATCACGGCCATGCGGTCGGAGAGCCGCACACTCTCCATCAGGTCATGGGTGACAAAAACGGCCGTTGTCCCTGTCGATCTGACAACCGTCTGCATGTCTTCGATCAACGGTTCGCGGCTCCTGGGGTCGAGCGAGGCGAAGGGCTCATCGAGGAGCAGGATGTCCGGGCGGATGGCAAAGGCGCGGGCCAGGCTGGCCCTCTGGGCCTCCCCGCCCGAGAGGCTCCTGGCCGAGCGGTCCGACAGATGCGCGATGCCGAAGAGGCCCAGGCTTTCCATCACGGCGTACCGCATCGGCGCCCTTTTCATGCCCCGTATCTTCAACCCCGACGCCACGTTCTCAAAGACGGTAGCGTCGAAAAGGAGGGGTTCCTGGAACACCATTGCAAGGGCGCGCCGGTAGGTGAGCACAGGGCACTCCGTGCCCACCTTCCGTCCCCGAAAAAACAGCTCGCCCTCGAAAGGCTTCGCCAGGCAGGAGACGGCCTGGAGGAGCGTCGTCTTTCCCGCGCCGTTGGGACCTATCAGGGAAAGCATCTCCCCCTCCTCAACGGTGAAGGAGGGGACGTCGACGATCACGCTTCCGCCCCTTGTCACGCGAAGGCCACGCCCTTCTATGACCGCACCCGCACGGCTCACCGGGGCCGCTCCTTTTGCTGGATGTGGGTAAGCACCAGGTTGACGGCGAAGGCGAGCACAAGAAGGATGATGCCGAGGGCGATGGCCGTGTCGAAGTTGCCCTTGCTCGCCTCCATCACGGTCGCCGTGGTCAACACCCGGGAATACCCCTTGATGTTGCCGCCCACCATGATCGAGGCGCCTACCTCCGAGATGACCCCGCCGAACCCGGCCATGACGGCTGCGAGGAGCGGCAGCCGGGCCTCTTTGGTCAATATCCATACCAGTTGGAGCCTCGTGGCCCCAAGGGCGAGGATCTGAAGCCTCAGTTTTTTCGGGAGCTGCTGCATGGCGGCAAGGGTGATGCCCATGACGATGGGGGTCGCGATTACCGTCTGGGCAAGGATCATGGCACCCGGCGTATAGAGCATCCCCAAAAAGCCAAGGGGGCCGCTGCGCCAGAGGAGGATGGTGACGAAGAGACCCACCACCACCGGCGGCAGACCCATCCCCGTGTTGATGAGACTCACGACGAAGCCCCTGCCGGGGAAGCGCGTCAGGGCAACAAGGGTACCGGCCGATACACCGATCACCAGGCTCACGAGCGTGGCGAGGCCCGACACCTTGAGCGACAACAAGGTGATGCTCATGACCTCAGCATCACCTGTGGCCAGGAGCCAGAAAGCCTTGCGGATCCCCTCGACGATCAGGTCCACTTATTTACTTCCCCAGGTCTTCAGACTGCTTTCCCGCATCGGGGAAGAACAGGGGCGACCCGAATTTATCGACGCCGAACACCTTGATGACCGCCTGTGTTTCCGGCGACACCATGAAATCGGCAAACGCGACGGCGCCGGCGGCGTTCACCTTGGGCCACCTCACAGGGTTGATCTCTATCACGTGGTAGATATTGAGCAGGTCTCTTTCCCCCTCGACAAGTATGACAAGGGCAAGCCGCCTCGCTAGTGCCAGGTAGGTCCCGCGGTCGGCGAGGGTGTATGCCTGTTTTTCCGAGGCGACGTTGAGCGTCTGCCCCATGCCGAGGCCCGTCTGCTGGTACCATTTTTGCTTCAACGGCGCGATGCCGGCAGCCTTCCATATAACCTTTTCCTTCACGTAGGTCCCGGAATTGTCCCCCCTCGACATGAAGAGCGCCTGTGCCGTCGCGATCCGCTTGAACGCCGCGGTCGACGATTTCATGCCTTTGATCCCCGCCCGGTCCTCGGCCGGCCCCACTATGGCAAAGTCGTTGTGCATGACGAGCCGCCTGCCCGCGCCGTAGCCGCCCGCCATGAATTTTTCCTCCGCGTCAGGGGAGTGGACGAGCAGGACGTCGGCTTCCCCTTTCTGCCCCATCACCATGGCCTGGCCCGAGCCGACGGCGATGGTCTTCACGAAATAACCCGTCTTCTTCTCAAAGAGCGGGAGCAGCACGTCGAGCAGACCCGAATCCTGTGTGCTGGTCGTGGTTGCAAGGATGACGTTCCTCCCACCGGCGGGGGCACCTTGCGCTCCGGCGGCCGTGGCGAAAAGCAGCGCGGCTACCAGGATCACTCCAACAGACACTGCGCGCTTCATCCTCTCCTCCTTCTTTTTGTTCGGTCTGTGCGTGATCCGCCGGATCGGACCGGTCGGTCCGATCCGAGTGCCCCAAACCAAGGATACCGTGCGCAAGCACATAATTCAACGCAAAAAGTGTTCCTCATGTATCCGGGTGAGCCCCGGCCCGTTTGCAAACAACCCGCTCTTCTTATATACTTTTCCGGTGGAACGCCTTTCAGCAAGAAACTTTCGCGGTGCCTCAAGATAGACGAATGGTGACGCGCGTCGACATACATGCGGACAAAGGGACCGAAGAGGTCCTTGACGACGGGTTTTACGCGCTCTGCGGCGGGGTCTGGATCGAAGACAACCCATGGGGCGTGCGGATCACCTGCTACCCGGCGGACCCTGACAGGTTCTGCGCCTATGTGCGCGGCGCGGGCGTGCCGGTTCGGCTGCTTAGCGTAGTAGAGGAGAAAGAAAAGGATTACGTCGCCCTCGTGCGGCGCCATTTTACGCCCGTGAAGGTCGGCGACCTGACCATCCTGGCGCCCTGGCGCAGGCGCCCGGTGCGGGGGAGAACGATCGTGATCGAGCCGGGGATGGCCTTCGGCACGGGCAGACACGAGTCGACAAAGCTCATGGTAAAAATGATGGACCGCCTGCCTATAAGGGGAATGAGCGTGCTCGATATCGGGTCCGGGTCGGGCGTGCTTGCAGTCAACGCGTGGCTCCTCGGCGCGTCTTCCGTCGCCGCCCTCGACCACGACCCACTGGCCTGTGATGCGATGAAGAAGGGCTGCGAACTCAACAACACCCCCGGCATCCTGGTGATGTGCGCGGACATCGCCGCCGTCAAGGGGCGCTTTGACGTCGTCCTCGCCAACCTCGATTTCGCCACTTTTAGCAGGCGGGCAACGGAGGTTACACGGATGGCGGCCCCTGGGGGATACCTCGTCATCTCAGGGATAGAAGAGCAGTACGCTAAGGGTCTGCCTCCCCTGTTCCAGTCCCTCACCCTCCTGCGGCATCACCGCTTGCGCGATTGGCACGGCTTCGTCTTTCAAAAAGGGTCCTGAAACGCTTTCGCCCCAGCCTCCCTATAACGTCTCCTCACCTTCCTCACCCCGGTAACGTCAAGACTTTTGTGCCAGCAAGAAGACCATCTCAGCGCCCCTTTCCTGATTCCCTTCTCTTGCATTCTCCGCGTACGAGTGCTAATTGATAAATGGTTAGACTGGGGGTCAACAGCTCAGCAAGTGAAAGCGGTGAAGATGTCCCCTTCGCCTTCCCTCGTGACCCCCTTATTTTGGAGCGAGTTCGCCATACCAGTAGGCAGCCGTTACTCCGCCATCCATGAGAAAGTCGCTACCAGTGATGAATGTGCCTTCTGGCCCCATCAACAGAGCGGCGACGGCTCCTACTTCATCCGGGGTTCCGCCGCGCCCCGCCGCAGACAACGCGATCATGCGACGATATCCCTCTCCGCGAGGACCGGTCAGTTCGTCTTTGGCGAGAGGGGTGAATATTATGCCGGGGCTAATTGTGTTGACCCGCGCGCCACGCCTGCCCCACCGCACTGCTTCGGCCATCACCCGCAGCGAGTTCCCACGCTTGGCGATCTGGTAAGCGTAGAGTGGGTCCGTCACCTGATTTGGTTGGAGCATTGGAAGAGCGAGTAACTCGTCGGCCGGCGTAGTCGCCAGCGCCTTGTTTTGTTCGACAGTCAAACCCGGCAGGCGATGCCCCGATTGCGAAGCGATAACGATGCCAACTCCTCCGGGCGCAATGACATTGCCGAATTCTTCGAGCACGAGCGCGGTCCCATATAAGTCGACCTTCAAAATCGTGGTCGGTGATGCCTGCGAAGGGGAAACCCCAGCCGCGTGGATCACCCCGGTCACGTCCCCAATTGCCATGGCTGTCTGCACAAGCGCATGGACTGACTCGCGCGAAGACACGTCCACGACTGTGGTGCTCACCTCGAATCCGGCTTCGCTAAGGACTTTTGCAGCCCCGTCAGCATTCTCCTTCCGCAGGTCAGCCAGCAAAACATGCTTGCCTGCACTCACACGGCGGGCGATTGCTTGGCCGATAGATCCAGGTCCGATGACGACATTCAAGCTGGGCATGGCGATCTCCTTTCTTGAAACAAAATCACTTGTGGAATTATTCGTCGCTGACCTTTTCCATCCAGTCGACGACTTTACCGTCAAGATGTTCCTGAATGGCGATGTGAGTCATGGCAGTGGTCGGTGTCGCTCCGTGCCAATGTTCCGTGTTCGGAGGAAACCAGACCACATCACCCGGCCCTATTTCCTCGATGGGGCCACCACGACGCTGCACCAAACCCTTGCCGGCGGTCACGACCAAAGTCTGGCCGAACGGGTGTTTGTGCCATGCCGTGCGGGCACCGGGCTCGAACGTGACATAGGCGCCGGACGCCCGTGACGGATCGTGGGCCTGAAACAAGGGGTCGATGCGTACACGGCCGGTGAAATAATCGCCCGCTCCTATGATAGACGCCTGTGACCCATTTCGTGTGATCTCCATTGTGGGACTCCTTTCTTTGTTGGAAATCGGCACTATGGCCGAGCTGTTGAGATCCCTGCGTTTTTCATCGTCTGTGCCTCCGAAATGGTCGTGATGCTGGACGCTGAGATAATAATCCCTGCCAAAAGTACAGTAAGTTTTCGGGTCACCAGAGGACCACTGGAAGGCTCGGTGTCACTTCCCATTATGTCCATCTCCTATTTTTGTAGTTCTACACAATCAACACTAATACTCCCGGGACTGAGAATCAATTTGGTAGGGTATGTTTAGCGTCCCTGTTCTAACGAATATTCATAATCAACGACAACCCAGTCCGCTATTTCGCTCAGAAGTTTCTTTATCCTGATGTGATGGGGATGATTCCTGTACCTCTCTAATGCTTCCACATTCTCAAAACCGGACACTTGTGCCAGGTCGTAAGCTGTGCTCGAAGGGAGAGCTTGCTTGCCAATACTCCACTCACGCACCTCGGGAATAGATTGTCCCATAGCAAGGAGTGTATTTATGGCATTCTGCCGCTGTTCTTCTGATACTGAGTTACGAAACTTATAGAGGATTACATGTCGAATCATACTTTTTTCTCCTTTTACCGCCCCACATCTTCTTTAATTCTTTAAACTCATTATACATTTCCTCCGATTCTACGCCCTGACTGGAATATGATCAACAAAAACCGACTAAACGGTGCCATACGACAGGGTTTCATGGCACATAATAATAAATATACGGCATGGATGAACGCAGTGAGTAATCATTGCCACGTAAAAGGTGAAAGAATCAAAAAATGAGCTAGATCACGGAGTTCAGGAAGCTATACGCCCCCTCCGCCTCCCCCTCCGCCGAGCCCAAATATTATGACCACGGCCCTCGGTTATCGGCGTCTTGACGATTTTTAGCGGCAACCCTCACGGACGTCCACACCGAGCGGTACGACCCTCCCCAGTTTTCTCTCGCCTGTCTATCCCCTTTAGTGGTAAAATCGGTTATCGTAATCATTGCGGTAACGCGGTTCTCAACCACATGACGCATATAGCAACTAAGGGGGGTGTACCATGAGACAATCTGGAAGTTGGCCGGCAATCGCGGCGTTGGTCCTGGCGGGCGTTCTGATGATGTGCGGGCCGGGTGAGGCCGCTTCGAACGTATTCAAAGTAGGCATCGTGGACGCATACAGCGGCGGCGCGGCGGCGATGAGCATCGATAACCTGAATGGCTTCAAGATGGCGATTAACGCGGTCAACGCAAAGGGGGGCGTCAACGGCACAAAGATCGAGTTCGTGACCAGGGACGACAAGTTCAAGCCGGACATCTCGCTGGCAATGGCAAAAGAGCTGGTCATGAAGGAGCGGGTGGACATACTGCTCGGCACCATCAGCAGCGCGACCACCCTAGCCGTCTCGGAGTTCGCCAAGAAAGAGAAGATACCTTTTCTGAACACGGGTGCGAAGAGCGAAAAGATCACGGGCGAGAAAGGCCACCGCTACGTCTTCGAGATAGACGAGAACAGCACCATGGCCGGCAAGGCGGCGGCCCACGTGCTAGCGAAGAAACCTTACATCAAGTACTGGATCGCCGGCGACGACATGGAGTACGGCCACGCCATAACCAGCGCAGTCTGGAATTACCTGAAGGCCCAGAAGCCCGGCGTACAGTTGATGGGCACGACGTGGTGGAAGGTGGGGGAGCCCGATTTCGGCCCATATATCACCCAGATGATGTCGGCCAAGCCCGATTTCATCATCCTCGGCTGCGCCGGGTCGAGCATGATAGGTTTCCTCAAGGCGGCCAAGGCGACGGGGCTCGCGAAGGCGATTCCGATTTACATCCACACAGCCATCGACCACACGATGCTCGCGGCCAACGGCTTGGAGGCGCCTGAGGGCGTGCTGGGGACGGCTAACTACCTCTTCTATTTCCCGCAGACGCCTGAGAACAAGACATTCGTGGCGGAATATAGCAAGCTCTTCGGCAAGTACCCGACCATGCCATCCTTCAACGGCTACGTGGCCGGCCAGTTCGTCATAAAGGCGCTCGAAAAACTGGGCGGGAAATATAACAACGAGAAGTTCGTCGACGCCCTTGAGGGCATGGTGCTGGAGAAAACGCCGGCCGGCCGCCTGGAGCTAAGGGCATGCGACCACCAGGTGCTTCTCCCCACGTTCGCCGGTGTGACGACCAAGGTCCCGGAGTATAAGGACTTTCTTATAGCTACAGACATCAGCACGGTTTCACCCAAGGATGGGGCGCAGTCCTGCGAAGAGATAAGGAAGGCGCGCGCCGGCGCGAAGTAGGGCTGACCTCTAAGAAAGCGGCTGGCGGGTTCGCGATTCTTGTTTTTCTTCTTGCACGGCACGCTTTCAAGTGGTTAGACTAGTGGTCATAAGAGCCGAGTGCGGGACCAGGTATCCCAACAGGGGAGGGCAGTTTTTTAAGGTGATTTAAGCTGAAGGGATTCTAAATGTCACAATTTCAATTACGCCCTCTTGTCCCTCCGAGCGTCACTTTCAACATCGACGTGGTCGAGGGGCTCGAAGAGATACCCCGGGCGCTTAACAGGCTCTTCGACGGGACGAACCAAGGCAAGCTCGTGGTCAAGCTCTAGCGAAGGGGCACAAGGGCAAGAAAGAAGCGATCCGATCAGAAAAGAGAGGGGACCATGAAGGAGTTTAAGGGCAAAGTCGCGGTGATTACCGGGGCGTCGAGCGGCATCGGTCGGGGAATAGCAGAACGGTGCGTCCAGGAGGGTATGAAGGTTGTGCTCGCGGGCATCAACGAGACAAACCTCGTGAAGGCGCAAAGCGAGCTCAAGTCAGCCGGAGGGACCGCGATCAGCGTTCCGACGGACGTCTCGAAGCGAAGCGACGTAGAGCTCCTGGCTCGAAAGACGCTCGACGCCTTCGGCGCCGTGCATCTCCTCGTGAACAATGCCGGCATCCCTGGGCGCATGTCAACGTGGGAGGCCACGTGGAACGACTGGGAGTGGGTCATCGGCGTCAATCTGTGGGGAGTGATCAACGGGGTCAAGGTGTTCACGCCACTCATGCTTGCCCAGAACACGGAATGCCACATCGTCAACACCTCCTCCTTCGCGGGACTGATGGCGGGCTACCCTGGCGCGCCTTACGCCGTGACGAAGCACGCGGTGGTGGCCCTCTCCGAATGCCTTTACCTGGAGCTCGAACAGCGCAACGCACGCATCAAAGTATCGGTCCTCTGTCCAGGGAACGTGAAGACGAACATCAACGACTTTGAACGCAACAGACCAGTCGCCCTGCAGAACGAGCCGGCTGAGATACCAGCCCAGGCGCAGGAGTTTCGGGCTTTCATGAACGCATTCATCGAGGCAGGCATCTCTCCCGCACAGGTGGCCGATCAGGTCTTCGAAGCCATCAAACAGGAAAAGTTTTACATCCTCACGCATCCCGAGTTCGCCCCGGTGATCCAGATGAGGATGGACAGTCTCCTCGCCGGGGAAAACCCGAAAAACCCCGGAGGTACTCTGATGAAGCTCATCAAGTTGAACAGTTGAGGACGTAGCCTGATTATCACCCGTTGGCATACGAAGTCCAAGCGCGTCGACAGAATCGTCTGTGGGGTACATACGGTGTAACCAGGAGTCGAGGAGAGTGAAATCTTCATGTCTTATCAACATTTCACACCCGCGGGCTCCTTCCTGAAGTAAACAACCTTGAAGGGCAACGGACGAGCCTCTCTTTCAGGCAGTAATTACTACTGTGATATTATTTTTCATATTGTCGCTGCGATTTCAAAAATACGCTATGATGTTCACATCAACATTGCATCAGGAGGGCCAGCTTCTGAATATTGAATGTTATCTGTCACCAGAATGTGGTTCAGAAGATACGTTAAGGGAAAACGTTGCCAGGGCATTGGTTCTTGAAAAAGTTGAAGCTAACGTCAGTTTTCACAGGATTGATGATGAAGAAGCTGCTGCTCTCGGGTTGTCAGGATCACCTTCGGTTTTCATCAACGGAAAAGAGTTACAGCCCCAGGAAACTGTAGGGTTTTCCTGAAGGATGTTTAGCGATGAGTCTGGAAGACTCACCAATGCGCCATCCGTAGAAACAATTCAAGCTGCAATCAGACAACACCGGGATTTCTAACGGCTTTCTACCGTAATCCTTATCCGTGAAGGGTATGGCCGGTGCAAGAGTAGGTGGAGGCCGTAACCACGGCTCATCGTCCCCGGCGCGCGCTTCCACTACATATTTGTCAGCGTGAATCAGAGTCTATTAGTGAAGTTGTCCCCGGATCTAAGACAACCTCCCTCTTTTCCATCCTGTCACAGTCGAAAGTATATCGCAAGGAGAGAAAGTCGATCGTAGATGAAGGCAGACGAACCTTTTCGCAATTCTGAGACAGTCATGGGCGTCATAGCCATGGTCATAGAAACCAGCTCTTTTGATAGTAGACATTCGACATGGAAGTAAAGAGAAGGCCACCCTCATTGGAGTGGCCCCTTAGTGTCGGCAGAGTGCGGGTTGATTTACGCTATTGCCGATCCGCGTATAAGACACTACCTTCTCCGGCCTTGGCTTTTGCCCTGCCGAGCATTGCTTCTGCTCGGACGCGCCTTTAAGGTCCTTCCCGATCCGCCGATACCAATATATTAATCATGTCCGTCTTGAATTTCAAGGCATCTTCTTCTATGGGGCCTCAGTCCGCTCTATCCACACGGACACAAGTGCATTCCAACCACAATTTCTTCCGCGGACTGGGGGTCAGCCCTTGACAAGGGACAATAGGAAGGAGACAGCACACAAGATGGCCGATATTATAGCTCTTTTTTAAGATTCCTGTCCTCAGTCAAGGGCTGACCCCCAGGGCAAACGCATTTGGACTATGCCCTGTCACTGGACGGAACCTTCAAGTATCTTGCCGAGATAGTCCATATCCCACCCGGCCCTGAGACGTTTGGTCTTGATGCTCCTTCTTTTTGAGTTCTCTTTTCTTAAGAGATTAAGCGCGATATGTCTCAGGACCGCGAAGTTCGCCGGTGCGTGATCTTTCCGTATTCGACATTCGTCTTCACGGAAGGCAATGTCGAGGACCCAGTGAAGGCTGTTTTCAATGCCCCAATGGCCTCGCACGGCCTCGGCTATTTTCCTGGCGTTGCTCTCGATGCTTGTAATGTAGTAGCGGAACTCCATGGTGGTCTGGCCATTTTGATAACACTCTCTCTGCGTCATCACAATAGCAGAGAGATTTTTCCACTCTCCCCTTTCAGACAGCCAATCGGCGCAGGCAGTCCAGTATCGTCGCGTCTCGATTCGGCCATGATCGCCGTCGATAGTCTCATGATAGTCATGGGCAATATCCTTAAAATCCGATGCCAGGCAATCCTGAAAGAAGAACTCTACCTCATCATGAAGCGTGCTCTGGTTTCCTTTCAGGCCCAGTACGTAGTCTGCGCCTTTCTCGATGATCTTCCCGGCAATGGTCTTCTGACAGCCCATTGCGTCGATGGTAACGATGCACCCTTCGAGTTCCAAAAGCGTAAGCAGCTCGGGAATAGCGGTAATCTCGTTCGACTTCTCCCCGGTCTTAACTTGACCTAACACCATCCGGTTTTCAACCGCCCACGCGCTCACCATATGAATGGGCGATTTGTCCTTCTTATAGGAGCGGCGCAATGTTTTACCGTCAATGGCGATAATTCCCTTCATGACCGACTGTATGGACTCCACCCATCTGAGAAAGGCCTGCTGGAACTCTTTCGGGTCCATGCTCGCAAAGATGCGGGCAAAGGTGTCATGGGCGGGAATGCCGTGAGGGAGTTCCAGGAAAGTCTCGAACCACTCTGCCTTTGCATGGCCGAACTCCTCAATCTCCTCCCACGTATCAGCGCCGCAGATCACCGCACATAACGCAATCGTGATCACATCAATGAGCTTATGTCGTTTATTCGACTCCCGTGGCTCGGTAAGGTCTAAAAAGAAGTCCTTGATCGAGTTTCCCTTGTCCATACATACCTCCACCTGATAACGTTAATAGTTTCAGGTAGATAGCATATATATCACCAAATGTCTAGAAATTTCTACTAGTTCAGCTAGGTTTCCAAATGCGTTTGCCCTGGGCTGACCCCGTGACCCCTAATTCAATGGGCGTCCCTGACCACCCTCCAGTAATGCACGCCGGGAACCAATGTCCCCTACGCCATTTGACGGAATGTTTTTCTTGAAATACAACAGTATAAGTGATAAACATTAACAGAAGATCGCACCGAAGATAGAACAGGGTGAGAACGAGTATGGCTGAGCGACCGAGAAAGGTGACGGTCTACGAAATCGTTGCAGGAAGCTGCATTGGCCTCGGCATCATGTCTCTTGTCATTGCGCTCTGTCTTTTTCTTATCACCATTCCAGATAAGCACTTGAATCTTCCCATTGATCCTGACGTCTTTGCAGCTTTTGGGAATTTAGCAAGTGGGTCGGTAGGTTTATTTTGGTCTTTACGGAACGTGTCAATGAAAATGAGACACTTCCAGCAAATATTTAGTGTACCTCACCATCGCTCGTAAGCGACGGCTTGTTAATCCAGACGGCATCAGGCAGTGACGCCGGTTTCGGTATCCTCCCCTTGAACCGTTCCGGATGTTTTTCATAGGCAGCCCGCAGCACGTCCTTGCGATCTTCAATGATCCCTGACGCCCTCCCATGATGGACATCCGCAGGGGTGAGAAGACCCAACCCCGAATGGTAGTGCCCGGCATTGTACCAGGGAAAGAATGTCTGGCAAAAAGCCCTGGCATCCTCGATGGAACCGAACCTCTCTGGGAACTCCGGGCGGTACTTCATGGTCTTGAACTGAGATTCAGAATAGGGGTTGTCGTTACTGACGGAGGGTCTCGAATGGCTCCTGGTGACGCCAAGATCGGCCATGAGCAAAGCAACTGGTTTTGACGTCATGCTCGACCCCCTGTCCGCATGGATCAGGAGTTGATCCGGTTGGATCGTTTGCTTGGCGCAGGTCTCCGCAATCAATTTACGGGCAAGGGCGGCAAGTTCCCTGTGGGCCACCATCCACCCCACGACATAACGGCTGTAGATGTCGAGGATCACGTAGAGATAAAAGTAGGTCCACTTTACCGGCCCCTTGAGCTTCGTGATGTCCCAGCTCCACGCTTCGTTGGGCGCTCTTGCAAGAATCTCCGGCTTTGCATACCGGGGACGGGATACCTGCCTTCTCCTTTCTTTCAGCTCACCCTCTTTTTCAAGGATCCGGTACATGGTGCGCACCGAACAGAGATAGCTCTTCTCATCGAGAAGGGCCGCGTAGATTTCCCTGGGCGCCTTGTCGATGAAACGACCCGCGTGAAGGATATCGAGCACCTCGTTCCGTTCCTCGAAGGAGAGGGATAGCGGAGGAAGACGGCGTGAGGGCTCTTTCTCTCTTGGATGCCGCCACCGGTAAAAGCCCGCACGGGATACGTCGAGGGCGTTGCAGGCCGGCCGGATACCCACTTCACAGGCAAGCGACGCGGTGATGTTCATGACTTCTCCTCGCTGGACCCCTTGAGCAGTTCGGCCACTTTTTTTTGGACATCGATAATCAGCTCCGCCTGTTTGAGCTTATGCGCGAGTTTTTCATTTTCCTTTTCCAGTTCGGTAATACGGCGCACGTGGGGATCCGCCTTTTGCGCAGCAGGTCCTCTCTTCTTAGGAACGAGGCCTTGGGCAACCTGACGCCGCCACGAGGTGAGGCTCGACGAGTAGAGACCTTCCCTGCGCAGAAGGGCTCCGATCTGGCCGGGCTCGGTACAGCTCTCCGCCTCTTTGAGGATACGGAGCTTATACGCCGCAGTGAATTTCCTGCGTACCGTCTTCTCCGGCACCTCCGGATCAGGGACTACCTTCGGGTGTGCCATCACTGAATTCTTCTCTTCCATGATCGTTCTTTCCTTCCCGCCCTCAGAGTCTAAACTATTGGGTGGGAAGTGTCTCACTTATATTGGCACAGAGGGCCTTCAGCAAAAGGATCTCGTTGACCTTGGTATAGAGCTCCTTGGAGATGCAACACAATGTCCCCTTTGCGGAAAGCCATGGAGTCCTGATGATCTCAGAAAACATCTCGATGAAAGGCGAAAGAAAGCCGCACGAGCCGCCGAAATCCAGGAAAAGGCAGCCAACTTGGCAGGGGCTATCACATGGCAATTAGGTAGCCTGGATACTGTCCTGCCCGCGTTGTTAAATGCAACCGCCGAGCTCCCCAAGGATGATGTTAAAGATTGTATAGTCGGATGGCAAAAGTCCTGGACTGAATGGAAGACTCGTTTGTCCGATCCTCTCAAGAAGTGTTCTGCAGAAGCACTGGCTTCCCTTTGGGCCGAATGCAGCCCTAATCCTGAAAGGGACAAGTGTCTCTCTACTTTAGTGAAAGCGGCCGTTGAGGCCACCCCAACAATAACCCCCGAACAGACGGCTTGGGACACGCTCACACGGGTTACAGAGAATTGGAAGCACATAGAAGAGGCGACAAAAAACAAAACCAAGGCAGATTCCCAAAGCAAGAAAAGCAAAGTTCTATCCGACGCTTTCGACAAGGCGCGACAGGCTGTGCTGGGTTCTCTATATACGGACATAGAAAATGACTTCGTCAAAAACTACATAGTTCTTCACGAGAACGAAAAGACATTCAGTGCAAAAATAAGGCCTGATGGTGCGGGCGTTAAATTGCTTGTGGATTTCTTCGGAAAAGGCGTCTTTCCCCCCCATGCGCTGCACAGCGAAGGTCATCAGGATAGCATGGGCGTGTGTTTGTTCCTCGCTCTCATGAGCAAATTATCCGGAAACCGCGTCGGGTTCGCCGTACTCGATGATGTAATTATGTCTGTTGATGTCGACCACCGAAGAGCGGTCTGTGATCTTCTGCTCAAAAGGTTTCCAGATAGACAATTTTTCATAACTACGCATGACAAGACGTGGGCAAGGCAGCTTGAAAAGACAACAGTAGTGGCGCGGCAGAACGTCATTTCCTCTAGGGGTTGGACAGTGGAAACAGGACCTCGATGGGTCAGAGAAGACCTTTGGGCACAGATCAGCACGTCCCTGCAAAACGGGGATGTCCCGTCAGCGGAAGCCGTTCTTCGCCGTGAACTCGAAGAGATGTTTGACGAGATTTGTATATGCCTTGCCGCACCTGTCCCATATAGCGGCCAACCGAAGTATGACCTCGGAGAGTTAGCGTCCGCTGCTATTGGAAAATACGGCGCCTTGCTTCGACGAGCTAAGAATGCGGCGGAACGCTGGAAAAACGAGGTAAAGAAGCAGGAAATATCCGAGCGGGAAGCCGCATTTAGTGATGCCCTGAAGGCTACAAAGTCCGATGATTGGATAATTAACGAGCTGGTACACTATAACGCTTGGCTTCAAGCAAGCAAGGGTGATTTCGAGCCCGTGCTTGCTGCGTTTACAATGCTACGTGATACATTCAAATGCCCGAACTGCGATAACTTCCTATATATCGAGCCAAGGCAAAAACCTGGCTCTCTGCGCTGCTTTTGTGGTGCGATAACATGGAACCTCAATGAACCTCCGGGAAAGACCGTTTGATAGTGAACGAAAAGAAACCGTTCTCAAGCGGTCTATGGCGGGTCATTTTCAGTTTTTTGGTCCTATCGCAAATTAGTGCGTGGGTGCTAACGCAAGACCCAACAAAAGTGATTCTCACTGCCCGAAGCATTCGGGAATGACAGAATTTCGCACAATCTTACCCCTGCCCCGTCTGCAAGGGCTGTAAAGGATATCGAAACCATTCTCAGACTGTTAATATATGTAGGAGAAGCACACCAAAGACAGGAGCCGCATCATGGAAACATCGACCAGCCTGGATCGCAGATATGGAAATCTACTGGACTTTGATTCTTTTGTAAACGTCCTGAAGCATCAATCTCGTTTTATCATACAGGAACCATATAACTCGTTCGTTGATTCCGTCGTTCAAAAGGTCCGAGACGATCTGACGTCGATTATTCCGGTCAATACCACATTGTTTCGAGCAAGAATTAATGCAGTCGATTTTCAAGACAGAGAGAAGGAACAAAAACCATTTTCCCGGGAACAAATGGGGCCTCCTCCTCCCCAACTTACACAACCAGGAAGAATCAACCCCGAAGGAATCCCGTACCTCTATTGTGCTGGAGAAAAGGCCACTGCCGGTGCAGAGCTCAGGCCGTGGAAAGGCGCTCATTTGACTATGGCCGAAATCAAAACCAATCACGACATAGCCATAGCCGACTTGACGATGGAGTGCAAAGACCAGATTTGGGACTTATTCTTTGACGAGCTTTCTCGCTCATTCTCAACCCAATGGCCCCCTGAACTGAAATTGAATTATTTGATAACGCAGTACTTTTCAGAGCATTTTAAGGCGGTTGGTCTGAGGGGGGTCAAATACAGAAGCGAATTCAATGATGGGGGTAACAACTACGCTCTGTTCTACGGCGAAGACTACAATGTCGTCGAAACGTATAGCATGGAGACCATCAGCGTTGATTTTATTTTCATTAAGAAAAAACCTGTATAACCATGGCTTACGCCAGATTGCCGAAAAACTCGGCTCCAGGTAAAACCTATGTTATGCTCTGTTTCCTGCGGTGATTCTCAGCATTGCGTCCAACGAAATCATTGAGTGCATGTAATATCGAAGCAGGCCCCTCCTTCTGTCACCGCTTGAGTTTTTAGCGGTAATTGATGGTTTATGCAGTAGCATTATCTAGAAGAAGTAAGACTGTTGAGATATGTGTTAATTAACAAGCCCACAGGCCACCACCCCACTGCACCCCTCGGCGGTTTCCCACAAGAAGCATCGCGCGGGCCTGCGGCCGGAGACCGCGACCGCTCGCTTGAAACCACCACCGCTCGCTTGCTTCTACGGAAAACCCTCTGGTTCATCCCCGAGGCAAACCCCTGCCAGAAAGCATCATTCATTGCAACCTCATCCTTACGCGTTTATTCCGGTGCGGGGGAAGGGGACAGCCACAAGAAAGTAAATAACTAACTCTCCTCCAGTATTGAGTCCTGCTCTCTGGTAGCCTGGTTGACCAAAAGCGGGACAGTGAGTAGCGGCCGGCCCTTGGGGGGCTGGTTTTTCCTGCCGTGCCCCCGCAAAACACCCTCCGTAACGTTCCCTTAAGGGTAGAACCTGTGAATAGATGGCCGTAGGGAACGTTGGTTCCCGGCGTGCATATGGCCGTAGGGGATGTCCCCGTAATCCCCCGCATCCATTAGCACCCTGAAGAAATATGTTGAGCCGACACCGGACACGCCCGTGCCGGTGATGCGCAATAGTGACCCTATACAGGAAATATGGACAGTGGCCCCGCATTCATCTATACTTCTGAAGGACATGTGATATGCCGACGGTTCGCGACATTCCGGGACCATACCGCTTCTTCTTCTACAGCTTCGACTGCAACGAGCCAATGCATGTCCATGTCCAAAGAGAAAGGATGCTCTGTAAATTCTGGATTCAGCCAGTGGTTTTGGCGCAGAATCAGGGCTTTACATCGAAGGAGCTAAACACCATACGGGGGATAATCCTGAACAACAGAGACAGGATCGTGGAGGCATGGTATGAACACTGCGGTGCAAATACAGGAAGTCAGAATTAAGGATATAAGCATTACGGAAGACACGATTACCGCTCAACTCATGGATGGGCGCACAATCAGCGTGCCCCTTGCCTGGTCGTGGCGCTTGTCGGAGGCTACGCCCACAGAGCGGGCAAACTGGGTAATCATCGGGGACGGTTATGGTGTGCATTGGCCCGACATCGATGAAGATATCAGTGCCGAAGGTATGCTTTACGGTATTCCCGCTCAAAGACCTCCAATGTCCTCGAAGTTAATCCAACACGGGAAAAAAGAAGTGGCTGAAGGGGAGCAGAGGTAGAAATACCGTAACAGGCCTTTCTTTATGTCATCCCTGGGTTTTAATGGTAATTCATGGTTCATGCAGTAGTATTACCTGGGGAAATAAGGGTGTTGAGATATGTGTTAATTAACAAGCCCACAGGCCACCAGCCATGCTCCGCGACTACATCAACGCCACGATCACCTTCCCCGAACTAGGGAAAAAGCTCAATAAATCGAGCAAGAGCATTCACCGGATGTTGGGGCCGGGTGGGAATCCGCGCATGGATAGCATCGTAGGGATACTGAAGGTTTTGCAGAACGAGGAGCACATAAAACTGCGTGCCGAATTGTGAATGATGCGATGGCGGGGCATGCGGGTTTCGTTGCGGCCATGGTTGATGCGTAGTATCACTACGACAAAGGAGGCGGCCAATGGCACATAAGGTCAGTATCGTTATTAACGCGCGTGAAGCCGTAGCCCTCTACCTGGAAACCCTATCGCCCGATGAAGTCAGGGAGCTATTGAGCAAAGAGATTCTTACTACCACGATAGAGGTACAGGTTGCCTAAACTACCCCGCCTCTTGGCGACGGAAGCGGAAGGCATGCTAAAGAATCTTTGACACGATTACACAGGAATTACACAAAGGTAATAAAAAAGGCTTTGCGAAAAACCGTGAAGCCTTTGATTTCAAAAAAAGTGCCGAGGACCGGAATCGAACCAGTGACACGCGGATTTTCAGTCCGCTGCTCTACCGACTGAGCTACCTCGGCACCAGCCCCATTCTAACCGCAATCCGGTCCGTAGTCAAGCCTTTCCTGCTCCGGCCGGGTGCTTTTTGCGCCTGGCTTTGTCGTCTTCGGGGCCGCAACATCCTCACATACAGAAACGGTATGCTCCGGTGTTGCAGCCTCTCGACTTCGCGTCATGCATCAAAAATCGCCTCGGCCGGTAGAATGTGGGCACCGGCAACACGTCGAGGGCGCATTTCTTTTTCGACGGATTCTTTTACCTTTAAAACAAAAAGGCCGGGCACTACTTTACTTATAGACTCAACCGGTCCTGTCGCCCGGAAGGAGGGTTATTACGGGAAGAACTGGGATAGGTGTACCGAGGATATTCGTCGTCTCCCTCATCGCCGCCGTCTTCTTTTGCTCTGCCGGGGGCTGCGAAAACAAGAAAGCCGGCGACGGCGGCCGGAATCCTCTCCCGTCTTTTGCGGACCTGGTGGAGGCGGTGAAGCCGGCGGTGGTCAACATAAGCACGGTCAGCACCGTGAAGCTCCCCGGGAATCCTTTTCAGTTTTTCTTCGGGCAAGGGGATCAGGACCGGGACCCGGGCAAGCTCGACAGTTACCTGAGGAAGTTTTTCGGAGACGTGCCGGACAGAGAGCTGAAGCAGCAGAGCCTCGGCTCCGGCGTGATTATCGATCAGGCGGGGTACATTGTGACCAACTATCACGTGGTGCGGCGGGCGGATGAGATCACCGTGCGCCTCATAGACGGTAGGGAATTCAAGGCAAAGGTGGTAGGGAGGGACTCGAAGACCGATCTTTCCCTGATCAAGATAGCGTCACCGGCCAAAGACCTTCCCGCGATCCCGCTGGGTAATTCCGACAAGATGCGGGTAGGCGACTGGGTCCTTGCCGTCGGAAACCCCTTCGGACTTGCCCACACGGTCACGCAGGGCATCATCAGTGCTACGGGGAGGGTCATCGGCGCGGGGCCGTACGATAACTTCCTCCAGACCGACGCCCCCGTCAATCCGGGAAACAGCGGGGGTCCCCTTGTCAACCTGCGGGGCGAAGTGGTGGGGATTACCACCGCCATTGTCGCGACCGGGCAGGGCATAGGCTTCGCCATCCCGAGCAATGTCGCCAAGAACGTCGTCACGCAACTGCGTGAAAAGGGCAAGGTCGTGCGGGGATGGATAGGAGTCTCCATCCAGAAGGTGACCCCGGATATCGCCGAATCATTCGGGTTGAAGGGGGCGAAAGGGGCACTCGTCGGCAGCGTCGAGCCGGCCGGCCCCGCGCAGGCCGCGGGCGTGAAGAGAGGAGATATCATCGTGCGGTTCAACGGGAAGGAGGTCAAGGTCATGTCTCCGACCTGCCGTTGATAGTCGCGGAGACCCCTGTGGGCAGCGCGGCGCCCATGACCCTCATCCGGGAAGGAAAGGAGATAACGCTGAGTGTAAAGATAGTGGAGCGGGCCGAAGAGGGAGAGACGCCGCCGGCTGAGAAGGCGGCTCCCGCGGAGTCCGATTTCGGCATGTCCCTCGAAGATATCACACCTGCCCTTCAAAAAAAGCTGCATATCGAGGAACGGCGGGGCATCGTCGTGACCGATGTGACCCAGGGGAGCGCGGAGGAGGAGGCGGGGATAGAGGCGGGCGACCTCGTAGAAGAGGTGAACCGCACGCCGGTCCGAAGTGTGGCCGAATACCGGGCCGTCCTGAAGAAGGCGAGGAAAGGCGCTCCGGTCCTGCTCCTCTTGAAGAGAGGTGAGGCGACGTACTATGCGTCCTTAAAAACATCGTAGATCCTGCCCTCCCGTCGTGGTGCTTTACTGACGAGCGAAAAGGGTGTTAAATAAACTCCATGAGGGTCACGTGCGCCATCATATCAGGGGGCAAGAGCAGAAGGATGGGGCGTGACAAGGCGACGGTGCTCCTCGACGGCAAGCCCCTGATCGCCCATGTCTTTGATGAGGCGAAAAGGGTATTCACCGACATCATGGTGGTGTCGAGCCTCCATACAGCCTTCGACGGGGTGGAAGCGCCGGTCATCAAAGACATCCTGCCCCTGGCGGGCGCGCTGACCGGCATTGTTTCCGCACTGATCGCATCCGATACGGACTATGTCTTCGTGCTGGGCTGCGATATGCCTTTTGTCAGCGCTGAGGCGATGAGGTACGTGGTCGACACGGCAGCCGGGGAAGATATCATCATACCGCAGACCGAAGGCGGGCTTGAGCCGATGCACGCGCTTTACCACAGGAGCTGCATTTCCCCCATGCTCACTGCCCTCGGGCGCGGGAGTATGAAGATCGCCGGCCTCGTGCGCGGGCGTATGAAGATCGCAGACGTTTTCGCCATGGTGTCTGTGAAGGTGCTGCCGCCTGACCCCGTGTTTTTCAACCGTGGGGTATCGGTCTTTACGAATATCAATACCGAGGAGGACTTACTACGTGCCGAAAGACTCATCCGACGAGGTGGAGATCGAGGAGATGCGGGAAGCTGACCTCGACGAGGTGCTCGGGATTGAAAAACGGTCTTTTGTCGCGCCCTGGTCGAAGAGGCTCTTCCGGGAGACCCTCTCCTTTCCCCTGTCTTTCAATCTGGTGATAAGAAAAAAGGTTGACAACAAGGTGGCCGGTTATGCAAACTTCTACGTGATAGGGGACGAGGTACAGGTCCTCAATATCGCCGTGGCGCCGGAGTCGAGGAAAGAGGGCTGTGCGACGCAGCTTTTGCGTCATGCGATCGGCGTGTTGGGCGATCGCGGAGGGAAGGAGTTTTTCCTGGAGGTGCGCGAGGGTAACATAGACGCGATCAGGCTCTACGAGCAGTTGGGGTTCATGAAGATCGGGAAGAGGAAGAAATACTACAGAGAGACGAATGAGGACGCGCTGGTGATGTGCTTTAAGGCGGACGATGCTCAGGATCGATGACCTGGAAGGCACGGTCCTGCAAAACAGGTGCATCGTGCCCGGTCATTATCTCCTTGCCTTCAGGCTCGAACGAAAGATGGCGGCCCCGAGGCCAGGCCAGTTCGTCATGCTCAAGGTCCCCGGCGCCGACATATTCCTGAGAAGGCCCTTCAGCGTCTATCAGTACGGCAGGGGCGTGCTTTCAATCCTTTACAAGGTGGCGGGGAAGGGGACGTCCGCGCTATCCGGCGCGGGTCGCGGTGACAAAATGCGGGTCCTCGGCCCGCTGGGCAACGGGTTTACACCGCTGCCCGGTCACGCGCCCGTGCTCGTCGCAGGCGGCATAGGCATCGCCGGCATCCATTTACTCTGGACGAGGGTGGGCAAAAAAGGGACGCTTTTCTGGGGCTGTGCCACGCAAAGCGATATGGGCCTGCTCGGACGGATCATGCCGCATGCGCCGCAAGTCTCCACCATGGACGGCTCCTTCGGCTGCACGGGCAATGTCGTTGAGCTGCTGGCGCAGCAGATTGCCGGGATGAAGAGGCCCATCCAGGTATTCGCGTGCGGGCCGGAAGCCATGTACCGAAGCCTTGCGGCCCTGCTCGGCGGCGCGGGCATCCCCTGCCAGGTGCTTGTGGAGGAGAGGATGGCCTGCGGCCTGGGCATCTGTTTCGGCTGCGTGAGGAAGACCCTCGATGAGCAGGAGCCGTACAAAAGGGTCTGTAAGGAAGGACCGGTGTTTGACCTATGGCAGATCTCTCTGTAGAGATATTCGGTAAGACCCTGCGCAATCCGGTGATGAACGCCTCGGGCACGCTGGGCTACGGGAGCGAGATAGAGCCCCTGTGGCACGTCGATACGCTCGGGGCCTACGTGTCGAAGGGCCTCTCCGAACACCCCCACCACGGCAACCCCCCGCCGCGGCTCTGGGAGGAGAGATCGGCACTCATCAATAACGTCGGCCTCCAGAACATCGGGCTGAAGAGGTTTTTCGACGAGGTCTTTCCCCTGTTCCGGGAGAGGGAGACGCCTGTCATTATCAACTTCTTCGGCTTCACCGAGGAGGAGTACGTGAGGGCAGCCGTTGGCATAAGGGAGGACCCGCTTATCCTGGCGCTGGAGATGAACCTCTCCTGTCCCAATGTCAAGCAGGGCGGCATGTGCCTGGGCAAGCACGCGGAGGACGTCTTCAGGGTCGTGAGGAGGGTGAAGGCGGCGACGGGCATACCGCTCTGTGCAAAGCTGACGCCCGAGGTGACGGACATCGGTGCGATAGCCGCCGCAGCTTATGAGGCGGGCGCGGACGCCATTACGGTCTTCAACACGCTGCCCGCGGCGGCCGTGGACGTGGAAGAGAAGCGCATGCCGGTGAGAGGGGGGCTGTCAGGGCCGTTTCTGAAGACCGTGGCCCTTCGGGCAGTCGCCGACATCTCAGCGGCCGTTCCCGTTCCCGTCATCGGCACGGGCGGCGTCTGTGATTGGATGGACGCCCTCGCATTCCTCCTGGCCGGGGCTACGGCGGTCCAGGTGGGGACAGCCACGTTCATCGACCCCTTTGCCATACCGAAGATCGTAAAGGGCATCGGCACCTACATGGACAGCCACGCCATCCCGGCTGTGGACGGGATCAGAGGACTAGCGCGTGCTCAGAATCGAGCCTTATGAACCGCCCGTAGTCGCGGCACTGGCCACGGGCCTCAACCTCCCTCATCTCGTCGCCAGGGTCCTCGCAACACGGGGCATCCTCACGTGCGATGACGGGATACGCTTCCTCTACCCCAAAATAGAGCACCTCTCCGACCCCTTTCTGCTGCCCGATATGGAGGCGGCCGTGAATGCTGTGGCCGGCGCGCTGAAAGAGGGCAGGAAGATCGGACTATTTGGCGACTACGACGCCGACGGCGTGACATCCACGGCCCTGATGGTCAACTTCCTCGGGGAGCTAGGCGTCCGCCCTGAGGTTTATCTGCCGGCGCGGTCAGAAGGCTACGGGCTCAACCCCGGGGCCGTAGAAACGCTGCGGGACAAGGGGGTCGAGCTTCTCATCTGCCTCGACTGCGGTTCGTCGAACGCGATTGAAATAGAGATGGCAAGGGGCTTCGGCATGGAGACGGTCGTCCTGGACCACCATGAGGTAGCAGATATCCATCCCCGGCCGCTGGCCCTTGTCAACCCCAAGAGAAAAGGGGCGCTCTTCCCCACGCGCGAGCTTGCCGCCTGCGGCGTCACCTTTTTCTTCCTTATCGCCCTCAGAAGGACCATGCACAGGCAGGGACAACTCAAGCGCCCGATCAACCTGAAGCGGCAGCTCGACCTCGTGGCCGTAGGGACTGTGGCGGATATGGTGCCGCTGACCGGGGACAACCGCGTGCTCGTGAAATTCGGCATGGAGATGATGCAAAAGCAGCCAAAAGAATGGCTCAAATCGTTCTTCAGACAAAACCTGATCTTCTCGCAGAAGCTCGACGGCTATGCCCTTTCCTTTATCATCATCCCGCGCATCAATGCGGCCGGACGTGTTGCGCACCCGCTAGCCGCCCTTGAATTCCTGACCGCGACCGGGGAGGGCGAATGCGCAAGGCTGCTTGAGGCGCTGAACGGGGCGAACAGACAGCGCCAGGGCATGGAAGAGACGATTATCCTGGAGGCCCTGGGGATGATGGAGGGAGAGGCTCTCCCTTCGAAGCAGACGGTTGTGCTCTACAAGGAGGACTGGCCCGTTGGGGTGATCGGCATCGCCGCCCAGAAGCTGGCGGAGAGCCAGGGGAAGCCCTGCATCATCTTTACGAGGATAGATGGGACGTGGAAGGGTTCGGCGAGAAGCGTCCCCGGTCTCGACCTCTACGGTACGGTGAGCACCCTTTCCGACCTCCTCGTGAAATTCGGCGGCCACAAGTTCGCCTGCGGCCTGTCGATCGATGAGGCGAACCTGTCCCGGTTCCCGGGCGCGTTCGAAGAGGCGGTAAGAGGCGCGCTCAGATGCGGAGAAAAGGTAATCGGCATCGACGCGGTCATCGAGTTCGAGGACCTGACAAGGGAGCTGGTAGAGTATATCGACCTGCTCGCGCCTTTCGGGTTCGGCAACCCGCGGCCGGGCTTCCTCCTCGCCCCTTCGCAGGTCTCCGCCAGCAACAGGTCGGTAAAACTGGTCGATCAGAGGAACCGCATCTGGTACGGGAACATGCAGAGGAAGACGGAGATACCCGACGTGCCGGGCGTGAAGATCATCGCGTGCCCGGCGATAAGGGAAAGGATGGGCGAAAAGTTCATACATCTCCATATAAGGGAATTCGTAATTTAAGTAGGGCCGGGGAAGCGATAGCGCTCAGTTCACCAAGATCATAAGGAGGCACTACGGATGGCGAAGAGAGAAGAGCTTGAAAACCTTTTTGCGCAGCATGGATTTACGGATTTCAGATGGCTCAAGCCGAAGGACATAAAAGTAGCCCAATGGGTCCGGTTCAGGTGCATGTTCGGATGTCCTTACTATGGGGTCAAAGGAAGCTGTCCGCCCAACGTGCCGTCCATCGAGCAGTGCCGGGAGTTCTTTTCCGAGTATGATGAGATCGCAATTCTTCATTTTCAAAAGGCCCTCGAAGACCGGGCGGAGCACGTGCCCTGGGGCAGGGAAGCCGGTCAAAGGCTCCTGAAACTGGAAAGGGATATCTTTCTGGCCGGGTACTACAAGGCCTTCCTGGTTTCTTTTGCTTCTTGTAGCCAATGCGAGGAGTGCTCCGGCAACAGGGCAGATTGCAAGGATAAAAGATCCGCCCGTCCGGGGGCAGACGCAATGGGAATAGATGTCTATGCAACGGCCAGAGGCGTCGGCTATCCCATACAGGTCCTCAGAGACTACAAGGAGACGATGAACAGGTATGCCTTTCTCATGATCGAGTAGGGTGGGGGCTTCTCACATGAGCGAAGGATGTCACCTGAAAGGGGCAGCAATTTGTTTCTTCGATAGCTCTGCTTTTCGTACTTTTTCGTGACTACCCGTTTGTTTCTGTGTTACAATCCACCTAATCCAGTGGGGGGTGCCGCATGACGAAAAACTTTACTCTGTTCCTTCTGCTCTGCATCGCTACTCTCGCCATCTCTCCAGCTCTTTATGCCCAGCAAGCGCCTTCAACATGGTTTGATTACAAGAGCTACGTCGTAGTGAAAGGCGGAGGCTTTTACCCTCAGGGTCCCCCTAGCCACCTGGATGCGGGGTTTAGTGGAGAGCTTGCATACGGATACCGAGTTGACGAGCATTTAGCCATAGAATTGAGCAGCGGCTATTTCGGTACAAGCAAAACGTTCAGCGCATCGGGTTTAGGCTCAGGTGTTTCCCTGAAGGAGAGCGTGGACGCTGTCCCTCTGACGGCGGCGATTAAGATAATTGCGCCTATTAAAAAGCAGTTTGAGCTCTACTTCCTGGCAGGACCAGGTGCCTATTTCGTTAATAGCAAGGCAAGGTTTTCTGGTGCGGCCGTGAGCGCGCCGAGCAGTGACAATAAAACTTTGGTGGGAGGGTTCCTGGGAACAGGAGTAGCCTATAACATAACCCCGCGAGTGTTCGTTGGCCTTGAAGGGAGATATCTATGGCCAGGATACATAAGGATGACAACGAGCGTCGGGGGTCTTCCTGTCACTGAAAGTCGCTCAATGCAGGGTGCCCTCTTCACTGCGAACGTGGGCTTCAGGTTTTAACTCGGCTTCTCGGCCTCGCGGGTTTTGAGGCAATAAGGAGAAGGTTCAAGAAGTAGACTCACTTATTGATCCGTCTGAAATCAAGCACTGATAATACGTGTTATCACACATTTTCTTGCGTTATGCACTGTATGAAATTATATACTGCATGAAAATACTGTTATTGCAACATAAAAATGTCACCCTTTTTGCAACGTGAATATGTCACCCCCCCTTGGCCCTTTTCATAGAGACGCTCTCGCTTCGCTCGCCGGCCCTGGGCGCATGTAGGACCCCGGCCGGACGCGTCCTTCGATAGGCTTGCAGGGAACCTCTCCCGCCGTATGATGAAAGACATGCCAGCTTCCGTCGAGCCAATGATTCGCCGTAACGGAAGCCTTGGCAAAGCTCAGCCTCGTCTTTGTCGGGAACAGTTGGATCGCCTGTCCGTCGACCGAGATCGTGTTGTCGTAATTGACCTTTGCCTCATATCGCTTACAAAGGATGTTCCGCATGTCCGCGTCTTGAGGAAGCGGTCTCCATGCAGGCTTCGGGTCTTCCGGGGCAACGCCGAAGAGCCGAGCGTACTTGGGGATGAAGGTTTCGTTCAGATACTTCGTCGCCCCTTCGCGGTCGGCGATATTCTTAAGCCGAAGCTCAGCGACAAGCCTGTCCTGGAAGGTCCTGTTGATCCTCTCGCCTCTTCCTCTGGCTTGAGCAGAATGGGCAAAGATGAGCCGTATCCCCAGCTCGCTCATGGCTCTCTGGAACTGGGTAGGCTCGACAGAATCGCTCTTATGCCGGGTGGTTTTAAACTGGGAGGCCCGATCGAGATAGAAGACCGAGGGCCGGCCGAAACGGGCAAAGACCTCTTTGCATACGCCAAAACAGCCCTCCAGGTCTTCTTCCTTTCGAAACAGCCCATAAAGAGGCTTCCCCGTCGAGTCGTCCGTAGACAGAAGGAGCGTTGTCTTTTCCTCCCCGAACCACGCATGGGGAGAGCCGTCCAAAAAGAGCATATGGCCTTCCTTCTCCGATCGTTTTCTTCTCTTCCTATGTCTGCGCTGCTTCCGGACCTTTCCTCCGAACCCTTCAGGACGAAGCCATTGCCGCAAGGTCTCGCGGTTGATCTTTATCCCTTCCTGCTCTTCCAGCATCTCCGAGAGGTGGGAGAAGTTGAAGTCGAAATACTTCTCATTGGCGAGCTTCATCGCCCGCTCTTTCATCCCGGCAGGGAAAGCTCTGCAGGAAGGGCGCCCGCTGTTGCCGTGCTTAATTCCGGAAGGTCCTTCCTTCTTCACTTTAGCCTTGATCCTCTTTAGCTGGCGGAGGGAGACGCCTAACGCCGCCGCAGCCTCTCCGTTCATCATCCTGCCGTCCAATGCCGCCGCTACCACGCCGTACCGCCTTACCTCTTCCGTCATGAACGTCACTCCTTTTCTCACCGGAGCACCTCCCCTCGGTGCCCCTTGTTATCGGCGGGGGTGACATTTTCATATTGCAGCTAAGGGGTGACATAATTATATTGCAGCAACAATACTGCATGAAAATACTTGACATTGCCTTATATGCTGTATGAAATTATAATAGATACCATATGAAAATAAATCAAATGTGAAAAAGCCGGACCGCCCGCGAGGGTGAGATGGAAAGCCGACTGGCCTCAGATATAACCGCACCGACATTTTTCATCGGTAAGACCACCGAGCGACCGAATTCATGTTACGGGCGGGTGATAAATGTCTGCCGGGCGGAGGAGTTGCATCATGCGTGTGAGGACATCGATTGAGGCCGACCGCCTAGCCGGTCCGGACTGCCTGTACCAGGACTCAGGAACCAACCGATAACAATAACTGGTGCCTTTCATGGCGAGACACTATAACGTCGAAGAATCTGACCCGTGTCGTTTCGAGATTCGCCGCCTCCTTGGCAGGCAACTCGGGATGCCCCTTGTCGCCGTGGTCGAGCCTATGCATCCCGGCTTCAAAGCGCACGCGGCAGGCATCTCCGTATTCGGCTATGGCTACGACGCCGTCGAGGCCGTTGAAGTCTTCAAACAGGGCATAGAGGGTATATACCAGGGGGAAGAATTCCTCGACCTGCGGGCCGTGATCCGGAGCATGTTCCTGCCGGAAAGCCTCATGGCGGGCCAGGAACGGGAGAGAGAGAAAGAAAACCCGCTATTACGGTCCGAACTCCTCCAGGCGCAGAAGATGGAGGCCGTCGGCATATTGGCAAGCGGCATAGCCCATCATTTCAACAACATCCTTATGGCAGTCATGGGCTCTGCCAACCTCCTCCAGATGAAGATGGACCCGGCTGATCCTCTCAGGATCTACGTGGATCAGATCTTCGCGTCTGCCGGAAAGGCGGCCGGCCTCACCAAAGGCATGCTTGCCTTTGGCGGAAAGCAGGCGATCGAGCTGAAACCCCAAAAAGTCGGCGCCATGGTGATGGATGCTGCGAAGCTCCTGCGGAGGCTCGTGCCTGACGACATAGAACTCGAGATCGCCATTGGTGATGATAGCATGGTTATGGCGGACAAGACGCTGATCAACCAGGCGCTTGTGAACCTGACAACCAATGCCCGTGATGCCATGCCGCAGGGAGGACGGCTGCGGATAGAGACGAAACGGGCGGAGATCGACGATGCGTTTGAGAGAGCTCACGGGTACGGCACGCTGGGAACATACGCCCTCGTCTCAGTGACCGACACAGGGATCGGCATGGATGAAAAGACGCTTCAGAAGGTTTTCGACCCCTTCTTCACGACGAGGGAGGTGGGAGAGGGCTTCGGCCTCGGCCTCTCCATTGTATATGGTATCGTGAAACAGCATGACGGGTATATCACGGCATACAGCGAACCCGGCACAGGGACCGCCTTCCACATATACCTGCCGGCAAGCGAGTGATTACGGTCCGAAACCGGTTATACTATGGGTATGGAAGACACGGCCTTAGCGGTCCTCGGCCACTGCGAGCTCTGCCCGAAAAAATGCGGGGCGAATCGTCTGGCGGGGGAGCGGGGCTTTTGCACGTGCGGGGCTGATTGCGTAATTGCCCATTACGGCTCCCACTTCGGGGAGGAGCCGCCCATATCGGGGACGCGCGGCTCGGGCACGGTCTTCTTCTCGCCGTGCAACCTGCGGTGCGTCTTTTGCCAGAACTACCAGATCAGCCAGGCTGAATCCGGCGAGAAGGTCTCGGTAGCGCAGTTGGCCGATATCTTCATGGACCTCGAAAGAAGGGGCTGCCACAACATCAACCTCGTCAGCCCGACCCCCTACGCGCCTCAAATAGCCGCTGCGATCAAGCGCGCGAGGGTGCGCGGCGTTGCCATCCCTTTCCTCTATAATACGAACGCCTACGAGAGTAGGGAGACTATACGCATGCTCGACGGGCTTATCGATATTTACCTGCCGGATCTCAAATACGCGGGTGGTGGCGTCGCTTCGATGCTTTCCGCCGCGCCCGGCTACCCGGAGCGAGCCATGGAGGCGATCACGGAGATGAAGTCGCAGGTGGGAGACCTCGTCGTGGAGCGGGGCGTCGCCAGGCGGGGCCTGCTGATCAGGCACCTTGTGCTCCCCGGCGGCCTTGCGGGTACGAGAAGGCTCATCGCATGGATCAAAGAGGCCCTCGGCCCCGAAACCGCGATCAGCCTTATGTCCCAGTATTACCCCGCGCACCGGGCGGACGCCTACCGGCTGCTCAACCGGAGGATCAGGAGTGATGAATACGACCCGTTGGTCGCGCTCATGAGGGAGGAAGGCTTCGAGAACGTCTTCATCCAGGAACTGGAGAGTGCGCACTCCTGCAGGCCCGATTTCACGAAAAGGAAGCCCTTTCAGGCGTGGTGAGGCTATAGGGTTGAATGGTGAATGATGAATAGAAAAAAATATAGGTCCTATCAGTCTTATAAGACCTATTCTGCCTCGAGCAGCCACTGCTCCTTCACGGCTCCGGCCTCGGTGAAGAGCACCGGTCTTCCCCTGTAGTACGCCGCGTCCGATACCTCGTAGGCCCGGACTTCGCCCTCGACCACATCGTTCGGCTGGAGCCATCCCTTTCGGGCTAATTCTTCATCGATCGGCCTTTTCACCATGGGCCCGTACTCGTAGAATTTTTTTATTCGCTCGACTTCTTCGGTCGTCAGCTTTTGAAGCCGCTTCTCCATCGCACACCCGCTTTCTTTCCTCTTGCGGGGGCTTTTGAGCCCCCGCTTTGAGGCTTTCCTAGGAAAAAAGGTATAGGGACCTGCACTCGATTTGCCTCCCCGCGTCCGTTGCCGGCCGGGTTGTCATCGGGTACAAAGCATTTTTGAAACCGTCAAGACTCACGATCCGGGAGCAGATACCTGCAAGTCACAGGTGAAGTGCGTACCGAGCGCGAAAGCGCGGTGGGTGAGATCTTGCGCATCCGCCGACTTCAAAAGAGGACCGGCAGGAACGAAGTATACGCCGGTCCTTTTGGCCCTTTGCGCCGGTTGAATCCGCCGGTATTCCCTGCTGCCTATTTTATTTTCCTGACGTTCGACGCGCTCGGGCCCTTCGGCCCCTTCACGACCTCGAATTCAACTCTTTGGCCTTCGGACAAAGACCTGAAACCGTCGCTTTGAATGGCGGAATGATGGACAAAAATGTCCCCACCGTCGTCTTGGGTGATGAATCCAAAGCCTTTCGAATCGTTAAACCACTTGACAGTTCCTTGCGCCATGTTCTGTTGCTCCTCCATTTTAGAATTATTGCAGTAAGCCCGCCTGATGACCTTATCTCATCGAGCCGAGTAAGTCAACAATTATCGTGCTGTTCGGGGCCTGAAAAATACGAAAATAACAGATTTTTATCACCAGACCCCTTCATGTTCCCGACATCCCCCTTTTTTGACAAAGAACCCCGAAATAGCACACACTATTGGCGGAAGGCGTGAGAAGCAAAAATGGCGGGGATCAGGATCACCGGCGGAACGCACAAGGGCAGACAGATAGCCATCAGCCGGGATGGCCGGACCAGGTACACCTCGGCAAAGGTCAGGCAGGCCGTCTTCAACCTCCTGGGCGACGTCGCCGGTCTTGACGTGCTCGACCTCTTCGCCGGCGCCGGCTCTTTCACCCTTGAGGCCCTGAGCCGGGGCGCGGCCTCCGTGACGGCGGTCGAGAAGGCGCCGCGCACTGTTTCTTTGCTGCGCGGGAATCTTAAGGATCTCGCCTTAGATAAAGATTGTCTTGTCGTGAATATGGATGTAAGATATGCCGTGCCCATGCTCGGTAAACAGGGGAAAACGTTCGACGTGATTTTTGCCGACCCTCCTTACGAGATGGGCTATGTTGCGGCCAGCCTGGAGCTGCTCGGAGCGCACCGGCTCTGCCGCGCCCATACGGTCCTCGTGTTCGAGCATTCAAAACGGGAGGGTCTGGGAACCTCGCTGGAAGAAAGGTTTAAAGTGCACACCCACAAATACGGCGACACGGCGCTGACGATGCTCACGTGCGGGTAGCGCGCGTGTGCGCAATGTGAATCGCTTTCCTGGTATCCCCATGCAAAAGGAGCTGCGCGATGAAAGAAAAAATTGGCATTTACCCCGGTTCCTTTGACCCAATTACCTACGGCCATCTCGATATCCTTGAAAGGGGACTCGAGCTTTTCGACACCGTGATCGTCGCCATCGCCTATAACATGCAAAAAGAGGGCCTTTTCACCGTAGAGGAGCGCAAAGAGCTTATCCGGCAGTCGGTGGAAACAACGGCAACGTCATCATCGACAGCTTCGAGGGGCTGCTCGTGGACTATGTGACAAGAATGCACGCCAGGTTCGTCATCCGCGGCCTAAGGGCCATGAGCGATTTTGAGTACGAGTTCCAGATGGCCTCCATGAACAGAACCCTGAACGCCGAGGTGGATACGGTCTTCATGATGACGAGCAAAGACTATTTCTTCGTCAGCTCCAGGACCATAAAAGAGGTCGCGAGCTTCGGCGGTTCGATCGCGCAGTGCGTGCCGGATGTCGTTGCGGAGGCTTTGAAGAAGAAACTCGGCAATCCATGAAAAGATTTCTTCCTTTCTTGCTGTGCCTGGTTCTCATGGTGCTCGCGGCAGCGCCGGGGTATGCACAATTACCGGGGCTCAGCGCCCCCTCCACCGGCAAAGCCGTCGAAGCCTCCCCCCTCACAAAAGCAGTTTACGAGATCAAAGTACACGGGGTCATCGGCCCTCCTGCTGCACAGTTTATCTCCGAGTCCATAAAGAACGCGGGTAGCGCCGGGTGCGCAGCCCTCCTTATCCTGCTCGATACGCCGGGCGGCCTCGACACGTCCATGAGGGATATCGTGAAGGCCATAATGGAGGCCCCCCTGCCCGTGATCGTCTACGTACTACCCGTCGGGGGCCAGGGCCGCATCGGCCGGGACGATCATCCTTATCGCTGCGCAGGTGGCCGCCATGGCGCCCGGCACCAACGTGGGCGCGGCCCATCCGGTGAGCATCGGCGGCATCAGCAAAGAGAAGATGGACAAGGAGATGATGGCGAAGGTCGTTCAGGATGCGCAGGCTTATGCGAGGAGCCTGGCCGCGAAGCGGGGGCGGAACGTCAGACTGGGCGGCAAGGGCGGTGAGGGAGAGCGTCTCCATCACCGCGGACGAGGCCCTGAAAGGCCGTGTGATCGACGTGGTGGCGAGCAGCGTCGATGACCTGCTGGCGCAGGTGGACGGGAAGGTGGTTGAGGTGGGCGCAAAGCGGGTTGCCCTCGCGACGAAAGGGGCGAAGATCGTTGCGGTCGAGACCCCGTTCAAGTACACGCTGCTCTCCTATATCAGCGACCCGAATGTCGCCTACCTGCTCATGATGATAGGGTTCTACGGCATACTTTTCGAGATATACTCACCCGGCGCGGTCTTTCCCGGTGTGATGGGGACTATCTGCCTGATCCTCGCATTTTACGCCTTTCAGACCATCCCCATAAGCTATGCGGGCCTTTCCCTGATCATCCTCGGCATCATCTTTTTCGTCCTGGAGCTGAAGGTGGCGAGCTACGGCCTGCTCAGCGTTGCAGGCGCCGTCTCGATTATGATAGGCTCTATCATGCTGATTGACCTGCCTTCAAGCTGGCTTTCCCTGTCCTGGCAATCGATAGCGGCTGTGGTGGCCGTTCTCTATAATATTTTTCGTCGGTGTGTTATCATATGCCGTTAAAGCCCAGTTCTCAAAGGTAAAAACGGGCCGGGAGGGGCTGATCGGAGAGATCGGGTCGGCAAGGACCGATATCTCTCCTATGGGCAAGGTGTTTGTCCACGGGGAGTTGTGGGATGCGGTGAGCGACGACGCCCGTCCGCGCTGGTGAGCGGGTAAGGGTCATCGCCCTGGACGGAATGGTGGTGAAAGTCAAAAAAGAAGGGGGGTCATGATGCCGGTCTATTTTTTTGTCCTGGTAGTGGTTGTTATCTTTCTCGCGATGGCGATCAAGATACTGAACGAGTACGAGCGGGGCGTGATTTTTCGCCTTGGCCGCGTGCTGGGTAAGCCAAAGGGGCCGGGTCTTATCATCCTGATCCCGATTATCGACAGGATGGTGAAGGTGAGCCTTGCGGACCGTCGTCCATGACGTGCCCCCCCAGGACGTGATCACGAGGGACAACGTCTCCATCAAGGTGAACGCCGTCGTCTACTTCCGCGTGATCGAGCCGATGAAGGCGATCATAGACGTGGAGAACTTCCTCTACGCGACGAGCCAGCTCTCCCAGACCACGCTGCGGAGCGTGCTCGGCCAGGCGGAGCTCGACGAGCTGCTCTCCCACCGCGAGAAGATCAACGAGCGGCTTCAGGAGATACTCGACAAGCACACCGAGCCGTGGGGCATCAAGGTGTCGAACGTCGAGGTGAAGAATGTCGACCTGCCCCAGGAGATGCAGCGCGCCATCGCGCGCCAGGCCGAGGCGGAGCGTGAGAGACGGGCGAAGGTCATCAGCGCCGAGGGTGAGTTCCAGGCGTCGACAAAGCTGCACGAGGCCGCCGACATACTCTCCCAGAACCCCATGGCGCTCCAGCTCCGCTATCTGACGACACTCGTGGAGATCGCGACGGAGAAGAACTCGACCATCATCTTCCCGCTCCCCATCGACCTCCTGAAGGTATTTACGGACAAAATGCTACGAGAAGTAAGGGTACGGGGATATGAGAAAACATCATGTCAAGCATCTTGTCATTCTATTTGTGATTTGTTGTTTTTTTGCTGCGCCGGCGGGGCTTTCGCAAAAGCCGGTCCGGTAAAGAAGGGCCGTCATGGGCAGTCCGCGTCCGCCTCCGGGCCGCGTGCGGAAAAAGTCGCCGAGGAGCCCGCCAAGGCGTACGTGGTGATGGAGGCCTGGACGGGCAAGGTGCTGGAAGAGCAGAACATGCATGAAAAGCGAGCCCCCGCGAGCATGGCGAAGCTGATGACGGCCTGCATCGTCCTCGACAAGATCGCGAAGGGGGAGGTCCACCTGACCGACAAGGTGCCGGTATCGAGGGAGGCCGCCGCTATCGGGGGCAGCCAGGTGTACCTCAAGGAGGGGGAGGTCTTCACCCTCGAAGACATGATGCGGGCCATGCTGATCGCTTCCGCCAACGATGCGGCCCACGCGGTCGCCGAGTTGATCGCGGGGACGAGCGGGGATTTTGTGGACGCTGATGAACGAGAAGGCGAAATCCCTGGGTATGAACGATACGGAATTCAATTCAGTCCACGGCCTGCCGCCGGGGAAAGATCAGAAGGAAGACCTTACGTCCTGTTATGATATGGCGCTCCTTGCGCGGGAGGTCCTGAAATACCCGAAGATGATCGAGTGGACGTCGACAAAAACGGGCGAATTCAGGAACGGGACCTTCATACTCAATAACCACAACAAGCTTCTTTCCCGGATGCCTGAAGTGGACGGGCTGAAGACGGGCTACTACCGGAGCACGGGCTACAACGTGACGGCCACGGCAAAGAAGGGAGAGCTGCGGTTTATCGCCGTGGTAATGGGGAGCCCCACGGCTCAGGCGCGGGACGGCCTTGCGGTGGAGAAGCTGAAGAAGTATTTCGGGGAGTATACCGTGGTGAGCCTGGCGAAGAAGGGTGAGCAGGTCGAGAAAGAGATCGCCCTGCCCGACGGCAGATACCGGAAGATAAAAGGCGTGGCCGCGGCCGATGTGAATATTCCGTGCCTGCGGGCAAAGAAGAAAGAGATAAAGCGTGTGGTGTCAGTGCCGGTCGCCGTGAAAGGCGAGGTGAAGCAAGGGCAGAAGCTCGGAGAGATGCTCTTCCAGCTCGACAATGAGGTAGTCGGGAAGGTCGACATCGTGTCGCCCGTGTACGTGCCGAAAGCGAACCTGTTCACGAGGATTGTGCGAAAGACAGGTCTGAATATCTAGGAAAGAGGGTCGCTGTCCTTATGTTTACCATGCTGCAAAAAAGGGAGATCATCGTCGGCGTCACCGGGGGCATCGCCGCCTATAAGATTACCGAGCTGGTGCGCGCATTGACCAAGCTGGGGGCGAACGTGCATGTGGTCATGACGAAAAACGCCATGGAGTTCATCACCCCCCTGACCTTCCAGACCATTTCCGGCAACCCGTCACCCATGACATGTTCGAGCTTATGGCGGGCGGTAAGATAGGCCATATAGCGCTCTCGGACATTGCAGACCAGATGGTGATAGCCCCGGCCACGGCAAATATGATCGGGAAGGTCGCGAACGGCATAGCGGATGATTTTCTCACGACCATGGTGATGGCGACCAGGGTCCCGGTCCTCTTCGTCCCTTCTATGAATACGAAGATGTGGGAGAGCAGCATCGTCCAGGGGAACATAGAGAAGCTGAGAGAGAACGGGTATCAGTTTATGGAGCCGGCCTCGGGCGACCTCGCGTGCGGGTGGCAGGGGAAGGGCAGGCTGCCCCCCATTGAAGATATTGTGGAGCAGATGGAGGATATCTTTACGGAGAAGGATTACCTCGATCAAAGGGTCCTGGTCACGGCGGGCCCCACCATCGAGTTCATCGACCCGGTACGGTGCATCACCAACCGCTCCTCGGGGAAGATGGGATACGCCATCGCAAAGATCGCAAGGAGAAGGGGGGCGGAAGTGGTCCTCGTTACGGGGATCACGTCCCTGCCGCCGCCGAGAAACGATATCCGGGCCATCAACGTGGTGACCGCCGAGCAGATGAGGGCGGTCGTGATGGAAGAACAGCGGCGGGCGTCGGTGATCATCAAAGCGGCGGCCGTGGCCGACTACCGGTGCAAGGAGGAAAGCTGCGAGAAGATCAAGAAGAAGATCGGCCGGGACGAAATCACCCTTACCCTGACGAAAAATCCGGATATCCTCGAAGAACTCGGGCGGATTATCGGCGACCGCGTGCTTGTCGGCTTTGCAGCGGAGACGGAAAACGTTGTCGAGCATGCCAGGGATAAGCTGCGGCGGAAGCATCTCGATCTCATCGTGGCGAACGATGTGTCGAAAAGCGGCATAGGCTTCGGAGCGGACGACAATGAGGTGACGATCATCGATGCGGGCGGCAGGGCAATACACGTGCCCCAGCTCTCAAAGGACGAGATCGCGCCAGATTATACTGGACGAGGCGCTCAAGGTGGCAAAAAAGAAGAAAAAGACCGAAGAGGACTGGTACTGAAACATAGATTCCGTAGTTATTCTCCTGCTTTTTTGCCCGGTTCTTCTCCTTGCGAAAGAGGACAAGCTGGTCGGGGTGGTCGAGATCGCAAGCAAGGCGATCGTCAACATAAAGACGGAAGAGGCGGCGAAAGGGCGGAACGAACAGAGGACCACGAGTCTCTTCAAGCGATTTTTCGCTTCCGACGCGGACGATGACGCGGAAAGCGTGGAAAATATAGGGTCGGGTGTGGTACTCGACCCGAACGGCATCATCGTCACCAACGAACACCTCATCTCCAAGGCAGTTACCATCCGCGTCAAATTTACCAACCGCCAGGAATACGAGGCCCATGTGATCGCTGCGGACCCGGAGATCGATATAGCCCTGTTGAAGATCGAGACGGAGGACGGCAAAAAGGAGTTTCCCTTCCTGAAAATGACGAGGGGGAACGCGCGCGTGGGCGAGCGGGCGGTTGTCATCGGCAATCCCTACGACCTCCCCACTTCAGTCACCACGGGCGTGGTGAGCGCGCTGCGGAGGAGCGTGAAGATCAACGACAGGGTCTACACTACCCTCATCCAGACGGATGCGGCCATCAATCCCGGCAACTCGGGCGGAGCCCTGCTTGACGGAGAGGGGAACCTCTTAGGGATTGTGACCGCCGTCTATGAGGAGGGTAAGGGGATCGGGTTCGCCATCCCCATAGACGACGTAATGGCCATGCTCCAGGAATTCCTCGAACACGTGGGGAAGCGTCCCATATTCGGTCTCTTTGTGGAGATGAGGAGGGACGAGAGCGGCCAATACCTGTACGTAAACGGGGTGATACCCGGCAGCCCGGCGGAATTGGGGGGTATGAAGGTAGGCGACAGGATCATCGAGCTTGACAACAAAAAGATCCGGGAGGGGATGAAGTTCCAGAACCTTTTCAGGAAGGCCGTTTTGACCGGCAAAGGCCCGTTGAAGGTGGCCAGGGGGAACGAGAGGTTCACGGTCGAGACCAGCGAAAAGAGCGCTGCCTACGTGCCCACTCCCCTCGACGAGCGCCTGTGCGGGGTCCGCCTCTCCGATATCGAAGGCTACGCGCGGCTTAAGTTCAAAGTTCGGCAGCAGAAGGGCGTGGTGGTGACCAAGGTGATGAAGGGCGGCCTGGGCGAGCGTTACGGCTTGAGGCCCGGCGACGTGATCATCAGGATCAACAACGCGGAAGTGGCGGGTAAAGAATCGTTCACCGCGCTTATGGTGGAAGGCTTGCGAAGGAACTATATTCTTTATCAGGTGAAGAGGAACGACACAATTTTTTTCCTCCCGATAAAACTCGACACCTTACTCTAGGAGGGGTGATGGAAGCAGAAAAGGAGACTTCAGCGGGCAAGGGCAGGAAGGGGAAAGGGAAGCCCGATGCAGCGGGTGCGGGAAAGGACCGGGCGGAGAGATCGCCCGATAACGAGCTTCTCTACGAGTTTGGCTTTTCAACATTTATCCTTTCCCTCTCTACCTCGGCGCTTGTGCACCTTGGAGAGCTGCCGGACCCTCTCAGCAGCGCGAAAGAGGTAAACCTGCAGCTCGCAAAACAGACGATCAGCATTATCGAGATGCTGAAGGAGAAGACCGAGGGGAACCTCACGAAAGAAGAAGAGAACCTTATCGAGAACGTGCTTTACGACGTGAGGCTCAAATTCATCAGCTCCTCGAAGTAGCCCAACCATCTGAGTACCGAGGGGCTTCGATACGCGACTCGGTATCAGATATCGCGACGGCTCCTCGGCAGGACGAGCGCCGCCTCTTTCTCATACACCTTGGCTATTGCGGGCTCTCCGAGCTTTAAGTAAACCTTGGACAGGTGCAGCAGGGCATCTGATTCGAGGCGTTGATCCCCCGTGAGCTTGCAAATCTCCGCACACCTTGCCTGGCGCACGATTGCTTGCTGGTAGTTGCCTTCCAGAGAGAGGAGGACGCCTTCCACGTAGAGCACGTAGGTCAATTCCTCAATGTCCGCCGCGTGTTCCCTGGCCTGCTGAATGAAGCGCAGGGCGCGCTTGGCTTTCCCCCGGCCCATCTCCAGAATTGCGTAGAGAAAAGCCCGGCACGAGGGGTTCGCGTGGTCCATGGGCAGCTCGGCCATGCGGCTGATATCGATAGATAATTGTTCCCGACCGACAAATTCGTAGCAGGCGCGTATATCTGATAAGCATTCCATAGTACTGATATTGTCGCCTTTTTCGCCGCACCTCTTAAGGCGCCCACGCAAAAAAGGTCTTGATGGGGGGAGTTTCAGTACAGCCCTTTATACGTCCTATAAGTCTTATCCGTCCTATTCTTTCCCGAACAAGCGGCCGTATATCTTCTCCACGTGTTCGAAATAATGCGTGGCAGTTATCGGGGCTCAGCGCCCCCTCCGTCAGCAAGCTGACCGAGCCTCCTCCCTCAGCTCGCTTCGCTCGGTTGACCGCAGCTCACGCCCCGAACAAGCGGCCGTATATCTTCTCCACGTGTTCGAAATAATGCGTGTCGTCCGTGATCGAGGTGATCTCAACGTCTGTGAGATACTTTTTCAGCTCCTCATCTTTTTCTGCAGCACTCGATGAAGTTGAGGCCGTCGCGGAAACAGGCCATGGCGATCGACTGCGTGATCTTGTAAGCAACTTGTCTGGTAAGGCCCTTTCTTACGAGGCTGAGCATTATCGCTTCCGAATGATAGAGACCCCCGGTGAGGGCCATGTTCCTTTGCATCCGCTCGGGGTAGACGACCAGGTTCCGGAAGAGGCTTGTAATGCGCGCCAGCATGTAATCGAGGAGTATCGTGCTGTCCGGGCCGATCACCCTTTCCACCGAGGAATGGCTGATGTCCCGTTCATGCCAGAGGGGGATGTTTTCGAGCGCGGAAAGGGCATAGCCCCGCAGGAGGCGCGCCAACCCCGAGATGTTTTCAGAGCCGATGGGGTTCCGCTTGTGGGGCATTGCGGAAGATCCCGTCTGGCCTGCCTGGAAAAACTCCTCTGCCTCGCCAACCTCGGTCCTCTGCAAGTGTCTGATCTCCGTGGCCAGCTTTTCGAGTGACGAGCCGATAATGGCCAGGGTCGTGAAGAATTCGGCATAATAGTCACGGGGAAGGATCTGCGTGGAAATCGGCGCCGGTTTGAGCCCGATTTTGACGCAGACGTACTCTTCAACAAAAGGCGGCACGTGGGCATAGGTGCCTACGGCGCCGGAGATCTTGCCGTAGGAGACGCGCCCTGCGGCCGCTTCCAGCCTCTCCAGGCCCCTCCTCATCTCATCGTGGAAATGGGCCATCTTCAGGCCGAAGGTGATGGGCTCCGCGTGTATGCCGTGGGTCCTTCCGATCATCGGCGTGAACTTGTACTCTTCCGCCTTCTCCCTGAGCACCTCCATTAGCCCCTTCATATCGCTTATCAGAAGAGTTGCGGCCTCCTTGAGGAGGAGTGAAAAGGAGGTATCGAGGATATCCGAGGAGGTGACCCCCATGTGCACCCACTTCGAGGCGGGGCCGACGGCTTCGGAGACGGCCTGGATAAAGGCCACCACGTCGTGTCTCGTCTCTTTTTCTATCTCGAGCACCCTGGCCGCGTCGACGGAGGCCCGCTCCTTGATGAGGGCCAGATCGGAAGCGGGGATTATGCCAAGCAGGGCGTAGGCCTCGCATATGGCTATCTCAATATCGAGCCATATGCGGAGCTTCTTTCCCTCTCCCCATATCGCGGCCATTTCCTTCCGTGTATATCGTTCGATCATGGCATCTCCGGTTGTTTTTCGTATATCGTACCCGACCGGCGGCGGGCTGTCAATTGTCGAGTCTTTTCTTCCTTGGGCGGCCGGACGGCCTCATGGTCGGAATCGAGCACAACCATGATCGATGCCGGAATTAACGGAGCGTAAGGCACGTCCGGCCCCGGCTCTCGCCGGGGCGATGACCATAGGCAAGATGGTCGCGTGACCTAAACAATGCCGCGTCGGGCACGATTTACTTCCAACAGTTGTATCATCGTGCCATACCGCAACGGCCCTTGCCGCGTTACGTATAGCTTTGTCCATATCGCTGTGACGCGAGGTAAAGAAAGACCGCTTTGGACACGTGTTACTTCCGAAAACGGCTTAGTCATTCTTTACTTCCGATACTTTATGCCTCGGGTGGGTCGGTCATAACACAAAGCGGAGGGACGCTGACGTTGCCTCGTCGCGTCCTGCCGTGTAAGGCTGATATTTCATGGAGAAAAGCGGAGAAAGGTGTACTGACTGAAAGATTGGTAGTGTAAACTTTCTTGTGTAAATTCTGAAAGAGGCTGGCAAAAAAGGATGTGCCTCCTATAAAATAGGTGACGACCAAATCACAATATTTTAGGGAGGAGGAACATCCGTGGAACTGAAGGTAAGCGTATCAGAGGCGCTCGCGTTAATCAAGGAAGTTGAAAATGTCCCGGCAAAGATTCTTGAGTACATCGGCATGAACATACAGAAAGAGGTAGGGACCTTTCTTACGAACCTTATGGGAAAAGAACTTACCGACCATATAGGAAGAGAAAAATATGAGCGGAAGGACAGCACCGATTACCGCAACGGCAGCTATTCTCGTACCTTTTGCATTAAAGGCATCGGTGACGTAGAGGTCAGGGTGCCCCGTGATCGGGACGGCGATTTTCACTCCCAGGTGTTACCCCGGAGTCAGCGTTATGACGAGCGGATCACCGAAGACATTGCAGCCATGTACCTGACCGGCATAAGCACGAGGACCCTCTCGCTTCTCACGAAGAGGCTCATCGACCGATCTCTCTCGGCGACGGAGGTGAGCAATACAACGACCGAGCTGAAGCAGGCGGTGGAGAAATGGAGGATGCGCGACCTCTCCGGGGAGAAGATCAAATACATCTTTGTTGACGGCGTCAATTTCCGCATGAGGATTTCCGGGAGCATCGAACTCGTACCCGTCCTCGTGGTCATAGGGGTGAGAGAAGACGGCACCAAGCTGGTCCTTGGTCTCCAGAGCGGCGACAAGGAGTCGGCTTCCGTCTGGAGGCAGTTCTTCAAGGATCTCAAGGGAAGAGGACTTCACGGACCTACCGTAGTCCTGGGCATCATGGATGGCCTGTCCGGCCTGGAGAAAGTATTCGAAGAAGAGTTTCCTCATGCAAAGGTTCAACGCTGCCAGGTACATGTCGCCAGGAGCGTCATCGCCAAGGCGCCCATGAACTTGAAACAGGCGGTAGCGGATGACCTCCGGTCTATCTTCTATGCCTCATCCAGAAAGAAGGCGGACGAGTTTGCGTTAAGCTTCGCGGGTAAATGGGAGAAAGAGCTCCCCTCGGCAGTGAAATGCCTGTCGAATTCCCTTAGCGCCTGCCTCACCTTCTTCTCTTTTCCGGAAGAAGAATGGATATCCTTACGGACTACCAACATCATTGAACGGCTGAACAAGGAATTCAAAAGAAGGACCAAACCCATGGAAATTGTTGCCGGGGAGAATGCCTGCTATCTGCTCCTGGCATTTATCTCTTTGAAGATGGAGATGAACTGGAGGACGACGAAAATAGGGAAGGTACGTCCTAATTTGCCCCTCTATAAGAAATTTACACAATTAGGTTGACAGTACCTATTCTGGCTGTCCATGTTGGATTATTATTTCTCAAATAGCAGAGAAAGATTTAGTCAACTCTGTCCTGGGTTACCCGAATAAGGGGGGTCCGCCGGTCTCCATCCTTTTTATTGCTCCGACCAGACCTCCCGAATCCAAGAAATACTTGACCCTATTATTCCCCCTATTCTTCATATGGTCCGAGGAAGCGTTCGCCGTTAAAGTGGATGAGGTGGGTCGGAGAATCGGCAACCCATACCTCCGTCTCCCAGGAAATGTCATTCAGGTATTTGAGCATAGCCCTTCGATCGAGAAATGCAGTCACAAAGACCAAACCGGCGGTGGACTTCGAAAACAGCTCTTTCAACTCGTGCCTGCGCTTCGGATTTACAGGTCCGTGGCTCGTCACGGCCTCAATGAGAACCAGCCAGTTCTTTTCCGTATGATGGACTACAACATCGGGCATTTTTCCGTGTTCTTCTATTTCAAGGCCCACTGCCGACAGGGCGCGCGCATCGAAATATGCCCATTTTGCTTGAGTGTCTCCCACGTATACAATCGTGCCTCCGGGCGTAAACAGAGGACAAAAATCATCCATGATTTTCTTGACCAAAACATTCTGGCCGCCGGGCGAAAGCTTGATTTCCTGTCCGTTCGCCAGTCGGACAGGCAGCCGCCTCATATCTCTTTCACGCGCATAGAGCTTTTTCAATGTCTTCAGCGTGCGAAGATACTTTTGCAAGTACTTCTTCCACCCCGGTTTGCCGAAATCACGGAGCAGCTTCAGCGCGGACAATTCGATCTGATACACCGCTTTTGGACTGTTGGTCGGTCTGGATGGTTTGTCGGGATTTGCGACGATCAAGGCGGCCTGCAGAAATTGATGGACGGTTTGGCGGCGGACAGTCTCACGCGTATTGGGTGCGTACCTTTTGCCGTAGTGTTCGGAAAAGAAACTCATCATGGGAGTAATGCCCGTAAGGGGGTCAGATGCGTCTTCCCAGGCAGTGTCCGGCTTTAGGCCAAGCAGCGAAAGAAGGGTCAGCGCCGAACGCTCGTTCTGCTGCTGCCGCGGCAAGCCCAGATCGTTCAATATTGTGAGGGCTTCCCCGATCTTTTGTTCCCCTTTTTCTCCATCCGTCTTCTTATTCACGGGTTTCGTACTCTTTTTCCATTATCGCGTCAATGGTTTCCTGATCCGGCATTGTTTCCTTCACATGGCCGCCAAGGCGTATAAGCTGCTCATATGCGGGATAGGGCATTCGCCTGAGATCGGTGGCATTGACCTGGGTATGCCCGCTAAATAGCCGGAAATACTGGTCGGCAAGTGTCGAATTAAGGTAGAGCGCGAGCCCTTTCGCCAAGTCGGCCGACAGCCCTTTGCCCTGTCCGTGGAAGTAGTTAAGATGGTTTTCGAAACCCACGAGACGTGCATCGATCCTTGCGGGATCGTAGATAGCTGCCATGACGCGTCTCCGCTGTTCCTTCGATGAGAATCTTTTCGTGAGCACGTAGAATCCCGCCTCGATAAGAAGATCGGACGTCTCCACCGACGACATGATGGCGCTCGGTCTTTTTTTTGATTCCATCGGCCAGTCGATGAAGCCATACTGGAAATGATACGGATGGATCAATGGAACGGTCCCTTGCTCGGTTGACTGTCTCAGGTACTCCCGTGCCCTGAAATCAACGACACGTCCGGTGGAGACACCCAGCCCCAGTTTGCTGAGAGATGACGTGAAGCACTTCATTCGTTCCGCGAGGCCAAGGTCGGCTCCATCGAGGTCAAGATGGATAAACACATCAGGATCGCCCGAATGAACAACCCGGCTGTACGGGACGGACAGCGTATGCCCCTTGTCGAAATCAAGGCCGTCGGACGTGGAAATCACTACGGACTTCGCCTTCCGGACCTCCCGGACGGCGTGATAGATAATATTCTCCTGAAGCACGTCGTCATCGCCGAAGGCCTTCTTCCTGGAGGCGAATACATGAATACGTGTGAGATTAACCATATTGAGGAAGGCAGTTCGGAACTTTTTGAAATAGGGGCCATTACAGAAGCTTCGGGGCGTTATGGCGACGATTTCGCCGCCTGCCTCCAGCAATCGGGTGGAAAGCCATACAAAAGCAGCATAAAGGTTCGCTACCTCAAGGCCCGCCGCATAGAGCCTTTTGCCCATGGCAGTCTGCGTATTGATCTTCTTGTAGGGCGGGTTAAGAATGATATGCGTGTATCGCATGCCGGGAGCAGCAAAAAGAGATTCGCTTGTTTTCGCAATGGCATCCGAAACAAAATCCTCGTGCCTGGCCATTCCTCGGAATCCGATCCCCTTCGATGTGCAGAGCACCTCGCACCGCTTCAGAGTCTCTTCGAGAAACGGAAGTATTGCGCTGTCCGTTTCATAAGCAACGACTTCGATGGAGAGAGGCCGATTCTCTCGCGAAATCAGAGAGTCGACAAGCGCGGCGAAAAGGACGCCTGCGCCTGCGCCGGGGTCGAGGATTCTCACCTCCTGCGGGACTGTCTCACACATCGACGACATAAACCGTGCTGTTGCGGACGGTGTGAGGAACTGACCTATTTGAGCGCGGCCACTCCTGTCTGTCTGGTCGTTGAAGGATTTACGAATATGGTCAAGCGTATGCAAGGGCTTTGTTATCATATCACTTTCGTAGAGACGGATACAACGTTGCCGAGTGATTCAATAATTCTCGGCCGTTGTTCTCCCTCCGTACAGCATAAGGTCTTCACTCGGCCGGAGGAAATTTCGATGGATTTCGCCGTGATCGAGGGGGTTGCGCACCGGAGTGTCTATGCTATAAAAGCGGGCTTGGAGCGACAGGTCAGTAAAAAGGCTACCCTCTTTCTCATCTGAAGTGGTGTTGACGCACCACAAAAAATCAAAGAAAGGGAGGTAGCCAGATGAATATCTCGTAAGGTACAGGATTTCGTGGTCAAAGGTAAAGAGGTTTTTGTGGGACTCGAAGATTCGAAGAAGACTGAAGATTGCGGTCCGATGCGACAAGATGCTCATCCATCGGGTCCTCGATGCCGGCAAAGCATCAGATAGTGGTCCAGTACCTTGCTGAACAAGTTCCCCGAATGCACGATCCATTGGATCTATGAAGCAGGGTTCAGAGGCTTCAACCTTTTCGATAGACTCACGGAAGAAGGCATAGACTGCATGGTGATTCCTCCCCATCTGGTGACGGAGCCCAAGGTGAGTAGGGTGAAGACCGATAAGAGAGACGCCAACCGTTTGGCCATGATACGGGAGAACCACGACTTCAAAGAGCCCTGTTGTGTTCCCGACAAGGAAAGGAGAGAAGACCGCCAGATAAGCCGGACCCTCTGGGGCATGCAGAAAGACATCGTTCGCACACGCAACAGGATTCGCAGTTTCTCGGACTTTAACGGCATCGAGGTCTCCTTCCCGGAGAGATGGGGTGGAAGAGGAGTTCCGAGCTTTAAAAGAGCTGCCCCTCGGGGATTCGTTGAAAAAAGAGCCTCACGGCACTTATTACACTCCTTCAGCAGCTCTGGGCGCAACAAGGAAGCGCTGCACGCAGCCTTGCGGACCCTCTGCTCAAAAGAACGATACAAGAAAGCTTTCGGGATTGCGATGAGCCTGCCGGGAATCGGGTGGTTCACCGCGATCCGCCTCTTACCCCTCGAACTTGGAGAGGACTTCTCTCGCTTCACGAGCGGGAAGAAGATCGCCTCCTTCGTGGGGCTGACGTGTAGCGAATACTCTACCGGGGAGACGGGCAACGGAAGGGGCGCATCACCGGCATGGGCTCAGGGCTCATCAGGGCGGCCCTCATTGAAAACTGATGGATGGCGATACGGAAGGACCCGTCCCTCCTGGCGAAGTTTACCAGGATATGGAAAGGAAAAGGCTCACAAGAAGAAGGCAATCGTCGCGGTGGCCGGATGCTCTCATCGTGCGCCTGAGGGCGTGTGTGATCTCAGGCACGCCTTATGCGATAGGAACGGTTGAGAGTAGGAGCGCTTCAGAGGGAAGATAAGGGCTATGCTGCTTTTGCGGAACGACGACGTACAACGGAATCCACATGGTGAGCGAGTCACGCCACGTGAAATGAGAATGTTGACGTCGGGTTCCTTCTTTTCGCAGCTAGGGAGATTGTGGTCTTTTACCACGAATAGCAGGTTGTAAAGAACCTTACCTTCCCGAGGGCTCTTAACATACTGTGGAAATATGGAAAAAGCTTCGCCTTTACCACATTTCCACAGCACGACGGCGGAAAGACGAAGGGGAGAATCAGTAAGGAAAAAAAGAGGATGCCGGATCCTCAAGGGGGAAAGTTATGAGCTGACGGATGATCAAAGAGGGAGAGGGTAAAAAAAACCTGAAAGAAGACCGCGCTAAAAGGTCTTGACTTTTATCATAGCAGCATA
>CAVQYC010000001.1:0-692929 GCA_963717985.1 uncultured delta proteobacterium | reverse complement strand
CATGCATACGTTTGAAAGCAGCCGAATACTTCATCACATATCCCCGAGGTGTATTGGACGGAGCAGGAAAAAGAAAAAGCCACACATTCGTATCAAGGAGCATAGGCTCTTTGGTGGAAAACGTGTAGGTTGTCAGATCATAGGCTTTATTCATCATCACCTATTTCCTCCCTCCATGCCTCGTCAAACTCCTTAGGGTTCTTGAAATAGGATTTTGCGTTGTCAACAACACGTTTGAGCATGACCATGTCCTCCTGACTCATTTCCTGCACAGTCAACAGGGCGCGTACTTCGTCTTCGCTGAATTCACGGTAGAGTTGACCTACGGCTGCGTTTAGAAAGGTGGATATCATGGTCTCAACCTGGCTAAATGAAAGAACAACTCTATGCCCTTCGCGCAAGAGGGGGGCAATCTTTTCATATACCCTCTGCCCATCTTCCGCCGAGATAAAAATAGGGCCGCCGACAATATCATAAACACGTACCGTGATTTCTTCCTTCATAGGTAGTCCTCCATTCTTCTGCTAAAAAATGTCATCCGCCGATATTTCCGAAGTCAACTGATAGGCATTTGTGTCGCCCGTATTAATTTCGAGGTTGACGACGGTGCCGGTAAAATCAGCGGCAAGCTTCACAAATAAGTCTGAGCCCTTATTGTACTCATAAAACCCAAATCGTGACGCAATTTGGATTTTGCCGCCATTCAATTTAATAAAATCCATCAGGAACTTAAGCCCGAGCCCGCCAGGATGGGGGCCTGTCTTTGTAGTGTGGCCTTTTTGGAGGGCCCATCTTATGGCATCCACCGAAGATATCTTGGTGCCGAGATAACGACGGACGTTTGCTCTAATACCAACACCCGCGTCGGCAATCGTCAGGTCAAGGCGTTGAAGCTGTGGATAGAATTGACCGCACACAAACACACCTACGTGTGACTCAGAATGGATGGCCGCATTCTGGAACACCTCAAAAACATTATCGCGAAACCGTTTGCTCATAGCTTCGGTCATTCGCGGAATTCCCTTGCCATTCATGTGCCGCCTCAGATAATCGGCGAAGACTTGTTTGTCCGAAAGCTGAACGCGGATAAATGGGACTGTGGTACGGTTTACATCCTCAAGTTGCCGATACCCGTAAGGGACCAAGAAGCTGTTCTTGCGCAGGATATTCGCAATTGGCGGGGGCACCTTCACGATTTCAATCGTGTTAAATCGATCTGCGACCCGGGCGAGAATTGCCGCAAGGGCTGCGGCCATGTTCGCATCGAAGAAACCGCAACGCGAAAAATTAAGTTCCAACTGGTCGTTATATAAATCCCCGGAATCGGAGGCGAGTTCGGCAAGTTGATCAAAACCATCCCTATCACTCTTAATAGTTGGCAAGTAATGAATCATACCGGTTCACCTGCCCGAGCAAGAAGCTCTCCAAAACTGTAGTTGACGCTGGTCACGCCGAAATCGGGCTCGCGCTGAAAGGGCTGCCTAAGATAATGTACCCTATGATCATCACCCATAAATTCAACAATAGCAAGGATAAACTCGTCGGGTTTGTTGAAGGAATATAGGATCTCATTGCGGGTCACCGTGATAGTCTCCGCCCCTGTGACTCGCCCCTTTACCTCGATGAAGCGTAGCCGGCCCGTACCCGGAATGTGGCTCTCGATGTCATAGCCCAATTTATCTGTTTCCCGATCAACCGGGTCAAAGCCGAGGTCGCGTTCGACCTGCATGATGATTTCTCGGGCTCGTGCGGCCGACAGCTGAGTATCCTGGCAAATTTGTGGTCTCGAGGTTCGTGAGGGTGCAATCCGGGCAAGGAGGCCAGCTGGGACAATAAGCGTGCCGCCGAGGATTACCGGGGGCAATGACGAAAGCTTCGATTCCAGCTTTAATTCCTCCATTCGTTTTTCAAGCCGTGTCTGGAGAAGATCGGCCCTCTTACGGGCCTCCATAGAATTAAGCCGTGCACTCGGTTTCCCTGCCTGCTCCTGGAGTTTGAGATCTTCAGCCCTATGGTCCCAGTAGCTGATCTCCTTGGTCAGGCGCTCCTTCACGGCCGCTTCGGTTTTGCCCAGCAGTTCCACTTTTCGACTCCGCACCTCTTCGTAATGTTCCGGCACCACATGGGCTATTGCATAGGACTGCGCCTTCTTTTCGAGCTCCCTGTCGATCCAGGAGCACTCGGGCTGACCGAGAATGGTGGCAACGTCGGGCTCGCCACCCCGTAGCGGACGAAAATCAAGATAAGGAGCATAATGGAGGTATCGCATGTCACCCGAGCGATCCATTTCGACATAGAACATGCGCTTTGAGACTATGTGCCGTTCCCCGAAACGTGTCGTGCTTGCATCTTGTACCACGTGATCGAGGTAGAAGAGCATCCGGGGTTCAGTGCCGGGATCACAATCGTCGACAAGAATTGTACCACGGCGGAGGAGGTCACGGTGGCGTTCTATGACAAGGTCGATAGCGGCATCAAGAAGTGGGTGACCAGGGCAGATAAAGGCCGCAAGTGGCTGCCCCTGAGGACTGATAAGGGATTTTTCGAAAACGATGCGTTCGTACCGCGAGAGGACGGGTTCGCCGTACCCGATGAGCCGGTCACGGTTGCGGATAGGCGCTGGAACATGGGTGACTTCGAAACGCCTTGGCTCCCGTTGCCGGATGCTGCCCCCCAATAGTTTGAATGCCTCCAGAAAAAAAGATTCAATATAATGGGGTTGCAGCCGGCGAGCTTCAGCCCGTTCCATCTCCTCCCGCACCCGATGAACCCGGCTGACATCCATTGCATCGTGGACCAAGGCCCGTTCCTCTATGAGATTACAAAGTTTGTCACGGTCAAAGGCGCTGGTGACAACCTGCGAAAGGCGGGCGCGTACTTCTGGCTGTTCTCCGTAACGTATGGCTTCTATGAGGAGTTCCCGAAGGGGCTTGCCACCAAAAATAACTTTGCCGAGAATGTCGAAGACCTGGCCTCCCAGGGCCTTCCGTGCCTCCTCCAGTTTATCGAGCAATGTCCGGTAGACCTCGCCCTCTCGGGTCTCCTCGGCCACAAGGTTCCATAAGTGGCAAACCTCCGTCTGTCCGATCCTGTGGATGCGGCCGAACCTCTGCTCGATTCGATTCGGATTCCAGGGGAGATCGTAGTTCACCATAAGATGGGCGCGTTGGAGGTTGATGCCCTCACCTGCGGCGTCCGTTGCAAGCAATATCTTCACTTCCGGGTCGTGTTTGAAGGACTCTTGTGTCTTCATGCGCTCTTCACGGCCCATACCGCCATGAATACACACGACGGCCTCTTTGCGACCGAGAAGCGTGGAGATACGTTGTTCAAGATAGTTGAGGGTATCTCGATGTTCGGTGAACAGAACGAGCTTCTGGTGTGTTGAGGAGGTGAACGTGGGTGGTCTGCCGGCGCCATATGCGGCAATGCCTGCCGCGACTCTGTTGCCGATGGCCGCTGAGGTAAATATTTCGGCAAGCAGGGTTGCGAGCTCCCGCCACTTCTTATCTTCGCCGCCACGTCGCACGCCGAGAGCAAGGGCTTCAAGCTGTCGGAGCGTTTCGATTTCGGCCTTCAGCTCTGCGATGGTCTGTGCCGCCGTTGCCTGATCAAGGATTTGTTCCTCCGCTTCGGCGACTTCATTGTCAGGGGCCTCGTCGAGGTCCTCGGCGGCCTCCGCATCGAGGGTGGGAATCTCGGGCGCCAAGGCCTGTGAAGCAATTGCTCCACGCTGGAGGAGTTCCAGTTCTCGGAGGCGGCCTTCGAGACGCTCTTTGCGACGCCGTAATGACTGATATATTGCTTCCGGTGAAGATGCAAGGCGCCGCTGCAGAATGGTAAGGGCGAAGCCCACCGTACCTGCACGTTTGTCGTTTTGAAGGGCCTCGGCCCGGTTGAATTCTTCCCGAACGTACTCTGTGACGGCCTTGTAAAGCTGCGCCTCGGCATCGGAGAGCCTGTAGGGCACCGTGTAGGCCAAGCGCTCAGGGAAGAGGGGTGTTGCGTCGAATTTCAGAAGATTTTCCTTTACCATCCGGCGCATAAGGTCGGACACATCAACTGCATGAACTCCGTCACGGAACCTGCCCTCGAAACGATCCCCATCGAGCAGGGCCATAAAGAGCTGGAAATCCTCTTCCTTACCGTTGTGCGGCGTGGCAGTCAAAAGCAGGAAATGACGGGTGAGCGTTGAGAGAAGCTGCCCAAGCCTGTACCGTTTCGTGTACTTGATCTCGCCCCCGAAATAGGTCGCAGACATCTTATGCGCCTCATCGCAGACAATGAGGTCCCACCGTGCATCAGGAACCGATAGCTTCACCTGCACGTCCTCGCCGCGGCTGAGCTTATCGAGGCGGGCTATAACGAGATTGTTTTCGAGAAACCAATTTCCTGTCCGTGCGGCTTCGAGTTTATCATTGGTGAGAATCTCGAAGGGGAGCTGAAACCTGCGAAAAAGCTCGTCCTGCCACTGTTCGGCGAGGCTGCCGGGGCAGACGACAAGACACCGGTGAAGATCACCTCGCGCGATCAATTCCTTGATCAGCAAACCCGCCATGATTGTTTTTCCTGACCCGGGATCATCCGCAAGAAGGAATCGCAAGGGCTGGCGGGGCAGCATTGCTTCATACACGGCGGTGATTTGATGGGGCAGCGGCTCCACCACCGAGGTATGGACCGCGAGAACTGGGTCGAAGAGATGTGCGAGCCTTATGCGATGAGCCTCTGAGACGAGACGAAACATGTGGCCGTCCCCGTCGAAGCTCCACGGACGGCCTTGCTCGACGACTTCTATTCTCGGCTCATCATGACGGTAGAGAAGCTCGTTTGCCACCTTGCCCGTGGGGTCTTTATAGGTAAGCTCCAGAGCCTCAGACCCGAACCACTGGACTTGAACTACGGTCACGAGGCAATCAGGAAGAATACCCCGGAGGGATGCATTTGGTTTCAGATCTTCGAGCTTCGCCATTCCTCAACCCCTACAACAAAGGACATCTCAGATAATATTGCATGTTTGTCGCCGTAGGACAAGAAAGACTTTCGGCGGGGTAATGGTTCGGGGTGTGGGCGGCCAGCTAGCCGCCCACGGTTTCGGCCATCTGCCGACCTTCAAAACCGGCCATGTGATAGACCGCACCCTGTCGGCGGGTTGATCCCCGGGCAGGGATCTCCCCCTAAGGCGGCGGACGAACGTTCTGCCTTTGCCGACTGGCCTTCGAACCCCTCTTTCCGATAGCGCCTCCTATTCTTCTTTCACCCCTTTTCTGTTCCTGTAGGACCTCCCCTCGAAGGTGAGGAACGTGCCGTTCATGCTGAGCCTGTCGAGTATGGCGGAGGCGGTCACCGAGTCGAAGACCTTGCCCCACTGGGAGGGGACGAGGTTCGTGGTGACGATCGTCGTGCCCGTCTCGACCCTCTTGGAGACGATCTGGAAGAGCTGGTCGGCCTGTTCCCTCGTCGGCATGACGTACCCCACTTCGTCGACGCAAAGGACGGGTATCTTGGCGTAGTAGTCGATGAGGTTATAGGCGCTCCTGGCTTTCGCGAGCTTCGCGGTGAGATCGAAGAGGGAGAGAAAGACCGTCTGTTTCCCCTTCGTCACCGCGTCGTAGCAGATGGCGCTCGCCACATGGCTTTTCCCTACTCCGCTGGGTCCTATGAGTACGAGATTGCACGGCTTCTTCAGCCAGTCCGTCTGCATGAACTCGAGGACCTTCTCCTTCGGCACCTTGGGATTGAAGGCCCAGTCGAAGTCGGACAAGAGCTTCACCCGCTTGATCCCCGACATGCGGAGGAGGTGCTCCCTCTTCTTCTGTTCCCTCAAGGCATGCTCCCGGGAGAGGAACTTCTCCAGGAAGGCCCGCTCCTCGGGAGCGTAGCCGCCGGGGTCCGAGAGGAACCTGAAGTGCTTCCACAGCTCATACAAGTCCATCGTAGTCGGTGAGCTCCCTTCTCTCGTAAGAGATGTCCAGCAAGGACGCGTTCTGCGGGTAGACGGCCGCCTCTTCCGGTCCCTTCGGCCCGAGGAGGCTCTCGAGGTACCTGAGCTTGTGGATGTTCAGGGTGTTGGCCTCCCTCACCGCCGAGAGGAGCATCTCCTTCGAGGAGGTCCGAAGGAGGCGGAAGAGGCCGTATGCCACGTTCAGCCTCTCCTCTCCCTCCGACTCGGCACGGGCGAGGAACTCGCCGGTCTCCGCACCCATGCGCCTCATGAGGTGATAGATCCGCTCGTACTTGCCGTGGGGTGTTCTTTCAAGGAGACGCGCCCGGTGGGACGGGTGTTCCGTCTTTCCGTTTCTTCCGAAGGACCTCATGTGGTGGGCGATCTTCCTGTCGCTCAGTGCGATCTCGATATGGTCGGGGTAGGCGAAGACGGCCGCCGTCATGCCCGCATAGTCGGTGGGGACGGAGTAGCGGTTCGTGTCGAACTCGACAAAGGCGGTCGTGCTCACCGCGGCCTGGACCACACGGTAGGGTCTGTAGGGGATGACCGGCAGGGGAAGGAGGGGCTCATCGGTGAGGGCCGATGCGGGCGCCTTCCCGGTGGCCCGGTGGATCCGCTCGTTCCTCTCCTTCCGCCACCGGTCCGTCTTCCTGTTGAGGTCCCCCATGTCGGTGAACTCGTTGGTCTCGACGAAGGCCCTAAGATCCTTGATGGCCCTTTCGATCCTTCCCTTTTCATTTCCCTTTCCGGGGTTACAGGCATGGATGGCAACGCCCATGTGCGACATGTAATCGACAAACTGGGCGTTGAAGGTGAGCTCCGGCTTTCTTTTCACGACCACGCTGGCCAGATTGTCGTACCAGTTCTCCCGGGCAGCGCCGCCGATCTCCCTGTAGGCGTTGATATGGCCGTCCAGGAAGAACTCCATGGACGAGCGGGGGTAGAACCTCACGAAGAGGTACCTCGACCAGGCGAGGATGAAGGCGAAGCCGTAGACCCTGCCGAAGGGGAGATTGGCCACCATCCAGTCCACCTGGGCGACCTCGCCCGGCAGGAACTCGAGCTCGTGGTAGGCCTTCCGCCTCTTCCTCCGGTACCTCTCGGTGAACCGGCAGAGGTTCCTGTAGCTGCCCTGGTAGCCGTAGGAGGCGAGGCGCTCCTTGATCTGGGCTGCCTGCAGCGAGGGGTATCTCCGGTACCACTCGTCGATGAGCCGGGCGAAGGGGTCGAGCTCGGAGTGGTAGGACCGCCTCTTTGCCTCTTTGCCTTCAAGGATGCGGGCGATGGTCTTGTGGCACATGTGGAGCGTCTGCGCGATCTGCCGGCGGCTCAGATGCTCCACCTCGAAGAGATGCTTCACCTGGCTTTCCCTCGATGGATCCATGGGTACTCCTTATCTTCGCGCGTCTATGGAAAGAGCTTACCCGGAGGGTGCCGATCCGGTCCATCTCGTCTTGTATCATCCCCTATCCGTATCCATGGGCCGCAAACGTCCGCGGGCCAACCTTCTTAAGAACGATCTCGTCTTGTATCATGTCTTTCTTCTTCGCCGGGATGCGGATGAGAAGCTCCACGTAAGGCTTTCTCGGGGGTATCTCGTCTTGTATCATCCTCTTCTGCCGCCAGGCCTTCACGTAGGGGTATCTCCCCCGGAAGTAGCCGGGGTTCTTCTCCACCCAGGCATCCTGGGCCTTCTTCTTCCGGGCCTTTCTGCATTCCGGGTGGCCGCATGCCTTCTGCCTGTCCTTGACCCGGCAATCAGGTATGAAGTACCGCCCGCAGAAAAGGCACCGCTTGACCATCCGATCTGCCCCCTTTTTCACGATTGGATTCGCTTATAAAGGGTCATTCGGCCGAGGGGCGCAAAAACTCAAAGGCACCGAACCGTGGGGCGCGCAATGGCTCAAAGACAAAGAAGCTTAAATGAGAGGTATTTCTACCGGAGAGAAAGACTGTTCGGGGTGGTAATGCCTGAGGGTGTGGGGAGGCTATCTATGAGGGTATTCTCGTGGCTGCTAACACGGGGTTCCTAAAAAGAATCACACATCGTTTGCTTTGTCATTTTTCTGAGCGTTCGACCGCTACCCGCCGAGCGGTGAGCATCAGTTACCATTATGGATGCCCCACCCACCCTATACCTAAGGTCCAGACCCTTCCGGGCACCTTGCGAGTCGCAGCAGTGGAGAATCGAGAAGATATGCATGTGTCTTGCCCGTAGGCGGCGCGACTATTAGCCATCAGACAAACTCTTGTACCAACCTCACTCCTTCCATAAAAGGAGCAGATGAAGCTCCGGGCGGGAAGATCTGGCCCATTCCACGATATTCAAATAGTTTTGTCTTTTATCCCTGATCTTGATAGACTACAGCCCATGCAAGGCCCGGCAAGCGAAAACATTCCGAAAGAAACACTTCTTCAAATGATCAAGAAGCTTCTCCGTTCCGATCTTGACCTGACTTTTCTCATGAAGCTTGAGCAGCGAGAGATCGAACAGCTTGTTGCGGCCATAAGGGAAAGAGTAGACAGAGACCGGTGACGCGGCGAGCCTCCATCGCCGCCAAAATCGATGGTCACCAGGTTACAAATCGCTTTTCCTCACTCCTGATGGACGCCACGCCGGGGAGATGACCTTATGATCCTTTTCCTCGGTGATCGTTGACGCAAAGGTGATCGAGTGCTCCCCGAACTTGTCGTTGACGGCGTCCATGGCCTTTGCCATGGCGGCCCTTTTATCCCGTTCCGGGTCTTGGAAGAGAGACAACTGGTTTTCCTCTTTGCCAAGGGCCGAAAGGGAGACGCCGAAAAGGCGCACGCTCTTGCGGAGGTGTATCCCGTCGAGGATAGCCATCGCCGAGCGGTAGATCTCGCCGGTGTCGTTCGTGGAAGCGGGCAGGGTGGTCTGCCTGGTAAAGGTCTTGAAATCCGCGTACCTCACGGTAAGCGTGATCTTCTTGCCCTTGTACCCGTAGCGTCTCGCCCTCCGCCCGACCCTTTCACTCAGGCGGAGGAGGCAGGGGATGATCTCCTCCCGTTTCCATATGTCCTTGGGCAGCGTGATGCTGTGGCCGATTGATTTCGGCTCCGGGGGCACGATCTCCAAAGGCCGGTCCAGCTTTCCGTTGCCCATTGCCTTGAGGCGCTCCCCCATGACGCCGAACTTTCTTGTCAGAAGGGAAAGGGGCGCTCTTCCCAGTTCGCCGCACGTGGTGATACGCATGGTCCGGAGCTTCTCCTCCGTATGGGACCCGATGCCCCAGAGCTTCTTCACCGGAAGGGCCTCAAGAACGGACGGCGCCATATCCTCGGTTATCCAGCGTAAGCCGTCGGGTTTCGCAAGGTCGCTCGCGAGCTTGGCGATGAGGACATTCGGCCCGATGCCCGCCGTGTAGGTAATGCCCAGCTCGCTTCTTACTGCGCCCTTGATAGCCAGGGCCAGGTTCTCAGGACCGTTAAAAAGGTGGTGCGAACCGGTGATATCGAGGAAAATCTCGTCGATTGAATACGTCTCGGTGCTCGGGCTGAACCGGAGACAGATCTCCTGGAGTTTGACGCATATCTCGGCGTACTTCCGGTTATTGCCCACAACGAGAATTATGTCCGGGCAAAGCCTTTTCGCCTCGTAGACGGTCATCCCCGTTTTGACCCCGTAGCTCCTCGCCTCGTATGAAGAGGTCGTGATGACCGTCCTCTCTCCGGCGCCGGTTACTGCGATGGGCTTGCCCCTGAGGGCCGGGTTGTCCTGCTGCTCGACGGAGGCAAAAAAGGCGTCCATGTCGACGCAGACGATTATGCTCGTCATGCTTGATTATACCTGGACGGCGATCACAGAACAACCTGTAAATCGGCGGTCCGAAGGAAGCCGTACAATTACTGGACGGCGATAGTTCGGTCAGCGAGGAGGCGCGGAAGGCGTAATGCGAGGCAGAATCGAATGTTCCGTTGGGCAAGGCGGATGGGCCCACCCTCCTTGACGCCTCGGCGCTCAGGACGGGGAACGGTATAGCGGCATATGCCAGGCGTCAGAGCAATGAACGTTTCGGGATTAGCGGCAAATGGCGTTCAGCACCTTGGCGGCAAGCCGTAGCTTCATCTCGTCTCCCTCGGCAATGAGCCCGGCGACGAGCTGCGCCAGTTCTTTCGGCTCAAGCTCGTAGTTGAACAGGTCAGGAACTCCAACCCTCAATGAATCCGCCAGTCTGGTGAGAACAGAAAGAGTAGGATTTGCCTTTCCCCTCTCGATGGCGCTCAGATATTTCGCGTTGATGGAAATCCTCTCTGAGAGCTCTTCCTGGGACATGCCCCGGGCTTGTCTAAGGGTCTTGATCTGCTTGCCCATCATTTTTCTCACGTCTGCCATATGCACCCGCTGGAAAGTATCGAATTTCCAACGAGAAATGAAAACAATCTACAAGACGTAATAACTCTTCTATGAGACGTAGTATAATATAGACGGGTGTAATTGGTGCGTAGTTGTCGTCTTGTGAGAAGTATCGGATGGGCCAGAATTTCGCGGGTGGGCGGAGGTGAATATTATTATCAAACAGGTTGCCGTCTATTCCGGCCGGTAGGCGTCTTTCCGATTCGGTTTCCTGCAAGGTCGCGAAAAAGAAAGGAGTTCTATGCGGTCAACGTTCAGTAATAAAGAACAGGTGATCATGGACTACAAGAGAATGTCCAACGCTGAGCTTTATGCCCTGCTGAAGGAAAAAATGCCGGCGGTCGCTGAGACCGTCGGAAAAGTCAGAGATTCCAATAGAGAAACGGTTATCGCCTTCCTGAGGTTTGTTCAAACATATCAGGATAATCCAGTCTGATGCAGAAGCTCGTACGCATCATCGTATTTCGCGGACAAGATTCGGCTGAATTCTGTATGTTCTTCCCTCATATTGCCATTCCCTGGCACCGACCCATGCAGGCCTGGCCTTTGTCCTGTAGCCATCTCCACCGGGTTAGGCCGGCTCACCGGCCAGACTTCAACCGTGCTGGTCCGACCTCCAACCTACAAATGGTTGGGTTGGATAGATCGTCCGAAGTGAGGTTTACCGCAAGAAAGGGTAATCCTGCAACATTAAGGCAATGTATGAAACAACGTGCCTACCGGCCTCCATTGAGTTATTTACTTATTTAGTCGTCCCCTATTCCCTCCCTATATTGTGCAAACCGTGTGATGACCCCTTCTGGCCTTCACCTGGCCAGCCATTGAGCGTATGCCCGGATATCGATCATTGGCACCGTAGCGCTGCTCTGCAAGCGTGCGATCAATTCGAACAGAAACGCTGTTGCGGGCTTTCCTTCGGGCTTGAGCACGAAGCAGCCACTGCTGTCACAGGTAAACATGCCATGCGCGGCAATGCATCCGAGATCGAGTCGGCCTTCTGCGTCGCCAGCTTCGAGCGCGGCGGTCAGAGGCTGGCCGAGAGCCGGGCTCCATTCGCTCTCCAGGGTCAACAGGCCGCCAAAAATGTGCTGCAATGCTTTTGCAGGATAGGTTCCTCCGGCGTGGGGAATGGGAAGACTCGTGCGGTGAAGGCGGCGAACGCTTGCGACCTTCTTCTGGGCATAACTTACCTCGCCCGCATCGATCGCCTGCTTGGCTTCGAACACGGCATAAACGCTTTCGGCGGGTACGATGATTTGACCCTGAAATTTGAAGATGAACGGGGAGTATTGTCGATCGAATACCACCACGTCAATCTGATCGCTGAAAGCGCCCAGGCTGTCAACGATATGGGCCTTCTCCGCCTGATAGCGCCGCGGCAGGTACGTCTGTAGTAATTCAAGCCAGACGCCTTCGCTGGCGTCTCCTTTTGTGCCGGGATGAGCGAATGATTTTCGGGCTATCGCCAGGCGGCGTTCGATTTCGTCATGAAGCCCGGACAGAAGCTCCGATAGCGACCAGTTGTTCATATTGCCTCCAATGGACACCTACGACAAGGGGAAATAGTCGCCGAGCACCTCGCGCCAGATTCCCAACGCTTCGCCCTGCCGCCCGGTCTCCTCGGCCCGGCGCGCCAAGGTGGCCTTACGCTGCGCTTCCTGCATCGCCTTTCTTGCTTCGGTTATGCCTTCCAGCGTCATCTGGTCGGATACAGGCGGACCCAGGCCTGCCGGATCGGGCCACGTCCGGCCGATATTGGCTTCCATAGCGGCAAAGAAATTCCGGATTTCGTCAGGATACGTCGAGAACGGCGACTCCACAAGCTGTTCGGCCATAACCTCGATCAGGAATGACGGCTTAACAGGTTTTCCGTTCGCACGGTTCCAGCCTTTGACCATCTTCACGAGCGGGACCCACTGTCCATCGACTTCCTTGTTCTTGGCTGTGGCCTGTTCCTTGTGCTTTTCAGGATTGGTTTTGATCCATGTGCCCGTTACCTTGTCTGGTATTTCGTAATCGCCGCCGCTACACTCGAATGCAGGTACGGCGTCGATGCTGAGCACCTTGCCCTCGTGGCCCTCGGGATAGTAGGTCTTCTCAAATTCCACCGTGACGGAGCGCCGCCCGATTTCGACCTGGCCCTGTTCGCTGTATTTCTTCTTCAAACAGCGCTCAAAGGCCTGCAATGTCTCGATGGGAGGCTTGTCCCGCCGCCACTTTTCCTTGGCACCGAGGACGAACATTACGTCAACATCCTTCAAGGGCTTCGTTTTCGTGTGGCGCTTGTACGACCCCGAAAGAAAATCGGTTTCTATATCGAGTCCTTCGCGGATGCACTCCCGCACGTCCTTCTGGCGCCTTGCCGCGTCCCTCTGCTCCGTATCGCTCAGTTCCAGACGCTGGCGGAATTTTTCGAAAGCCTGTGTTGTCGTGATCATTGCGCCTATCTCCAGTAGGTGACACCCGCCGTCATATGGCTGGTGGCGATGACGGTCCCGGCCTGACGGGCCGCAAGATTCCCGGTTGATAGGAATGAGCAGTCGGAAAAGCCGCTAACATACGGCGCGCCGGCACCTGTGCAAAGAATGATCCGGTATGTGCAATCCGTGCTCGGGCGGGCCGACTTCGCGATGAGCTGCCGCAGGTAATTCTTGTCCAGCCACATATCATCGTCAACGCCCGATCCCGCATAGCCAATGGGAAATTCCCACCGGGCAGATGACGCCGTCGCTCCGGGCCTGAAAAACTCGACGGCGATGCTGTTCAGATGCCCTGACCGAAGCCACGTTTGAATGCCCCGCTCGATCGTTTCCCAGTCCTGCATCAGCTTGCTGGGGCTGATTCCGTTCTCACGAATCACCTCCCGCAGCGTGTTCCGCAGATTGTCACTTAGAAAGACGATGCTGTGGGTCTGAGTAAAAGTCCGCGTGTAAGCGTATACCTGGGTCGCCATTATTGTTGTCCTCCGAAGTTCCAGTCCACCATGAGATCCTTGCCGCTCTTTGCCGCAGCCTCTTGTTGCTCCTCCTCGGCGCGGTCGGCTTCGTCGACATCGAATACCTTAATGCGCGGCGATGTCTCCGACAGAGACTCCTTCACCCAGGCCATATTCTCGGCATCGCAAGGCACGTGCATCGTCCAGTCGCCCGCCGTGGGATTCCAGGTGAGGGGGTCCACAGCGCTGCCTTCCTCGACGGCCTTCATACCATACCGGCAGTAGATACGCAGTTGCGGCCCGACGCCCTCGACCATGATCGAGCGGCTGGCCGGATGCTCATCGGTAATGATCGATCCCATTACCCCGGCCGCGTCTTTGAGCTGCTGGACATCCTCTGATCCCCGGCCAGTCACGAGGTCGATGATGCGCTGCCAGGTTTCACCAGCAGAGCGGTGAGGGATGGAACTCATATCACGGCGAACCCTCATTTTTCCAACTCCTTCTGCGTTTTCAGTGCCTGCTGAAAGGCAGACTCGATCTGCGTCACGGTCAGCTTGCCGGGGTCCTTGGCGGTTGCGATATCCGACGCCATGGCCACGAATATCTCCTTGCGGATGCGCCGCCCGTCGAGGCCGTCAGCGGCTTTTGTCAGCTGGCCGACATCGGCCTCAAGGGCGCGCAAGCCCTTCCAGACGACTCCGGCGGCCTCCAGCGTATCCAGGATTATTTCGCGGCGTGCCGCCTCCGTTGGCAGACCGATCTCCTCGATATGGTCGGCGCGGGAGACGACTGCCCGGTCGAGAGCCTTAGGGAAATTCGTGGTTCCGATGAGCAGGACATTCTTGTGATCGCGGGTCAGCCTGTCCATTCCCGCGAGGACCGCGTCCGTCGCGCGGTGCACGTCAATCGGGTTGGCCTCCAGGCTGAGATGATGACGGGAAACGGCGAGCGTCTCCAGTTCATCGAGCAGGACGATTGCCGCCCCGTCCATGGCGAGTTCGGGAATGGTCTGCTCAAACAGCTTCGCCACAGCCTGCTGGCTCCGGCCCAGTGCGGAACTGGTAAGGGCGTGCGGGTCAATCTCGACGTAGGTTGTCTTCGTTCCCGTAAGGTGCTTCGCGACCTGGTTGGCAAGACCCCGGCTTAGCGTTGTCTTTCCGGTTCCGGGTGCGCCCATGAGAAGGATCAGGCCGTGCAGCGGCGCCGACTCAAAAGGGAGCTTCTGCCGAACGGTCAGCGACAAAAGGGACTGGGCCAGCAAGCGTTCCCGAACACCATCGGCCAGCTTGATTGACGTCCACGCCGGTTCGAACTCACTGTCCGGCAGACTGCACCGCCGCGCCACCCCCTCCGGATTGCTCATGCCATTGATCTGCTTCACCAAAGCGAAACCCCTTCAAAATCAGCTTGATCAATTCTCGCATTCAGTTTACAATAAATATAGAAATAGTGCAATTGTAAACCGGAAGGAGGCCCGCCATGATAGCTGATCGAATCAAGCTCGCCAGGCGCAAGGCCGGCCTTTCCTTGCGCGGTCTGTCCGGCGCCATGAAAGGCAAAGTAACGGCCCAGGCTATCGGCAAGTACGAGCGCGGCGAAGACATCCCCAGTTCCGGGGTCTTGCTGGCGCTGTGCGGCGCACTCGGTGTCTCTCTCAGTTATCTGGTCGACACTCAGGGGATCGACCTGCGCGGCGTAGAATTCAGAACCAAATCCAATACGAGCGCGCAGGACCGCGCCCATGTCGAAACCGAAGTGCTCGAATGGATCGAGCGCTACCTGCAGATCGAGCTCATCCTCGAAATGGACAGCACGCAGTGGCAAAGTCCGGTGGTCAGCCCCCGCGAACTGCGCGATGCCGGCGAGGCTGAGCAACTTGCCGCAGATGTAAGAAATGAATGGAAACTCGGCCTCGATCCCATCCCCAACATGACTGAGCTTCTGGAAGAGAAGGGTCTGAAGGTCTTGACCGTGGCTCTTCCGGCACGTGTTTCCGGCTTCACCTGCCTAGTGAAGCGGTCCGGCAATCAACCGGACTTGCCAGTCATCGTGGTGAACAATCAGTTCTCGCTTGAGCGGCGCCGGCTGACCTTGGCTCATGAGCTGGCGCACCGCCTGATCGAAACCGACAGCCTCTCTGAAAAGGAGGAGGAGAGGGCGACGACCCTGTTTGCAGGGGTGTTCTTAGTGCCTAGGGAACATCTTCTCCGCGAAGTCGGGAAACATCGAAACGCGCTCGGCTATCAGGAGATCGTTGGCCTCAAGCGGCTTTATGGCGTCAGTGGCGCAGCCCTGCTCATGCGGCTGCGACAGCTTGATGTCATCAGCGAATCCACGCTGATCTACGTCTTCCAGACGATCGCGCGTGGCTGGCGCACGCAAGAACCCGAGGAACTTGAACCGCCAACCATACGGGGGCAGCGCGAACGCGCCCTCCGCTTTGGCCGCTTGTGCTACCGCGCCTTAGCAGAGGGGTTGATTTCATTGAGCAAGGCCGCCGAGCTTTTGCAGCTCCCCGTGCCCGAGGTCGAGGCCAGTTTGAAAGGGCCGCAGCAGTCGGATGAGGATAATGGGGTCACCTCATGAAAGGGAAAAACCGTACGTTAAGCCCAGTGACGGCGGTTTAGTTTATTCCTCAACCCGCTCGGAAAGTCGGTTGTTGGGGAGCAATGGAACAGAAAACTCGCTTAAGGGAGCATGGGGGGATCAGAGAATGGAAAATCAGTTTCCATGCTGTCAAGCATCGCGCGTAGACTATTTATACCAGCCGATCCAGCTTCCAGAGGACAATGGTATCGCCAGGCCGAATCTATTCTAGGGCCTAAGTTTCAAAACCCCTGTCCTCCTTGAAGGAAAGAAATGGCAACACTGGGCAAAATGGTGAAAAACCGAAACCGGCTCACCTCTTGAACTACACAGCCCTCGACCGAGGATTGCCGGACGACCTCGATCTTCTTCTCGACGCGTCCTAAACCTTTTGCCCCTGCCATATTCGTCGAAGCTAAGCTTCTCGGTAACTCCCATAACGTAGACGATTCTGCTTCCTTTGGCCTTGGGCGTCAATCCCACTACCCTGTCTCCCTTTGTCGCTGTCCTCCTTATAGCTGGCTTGCAACATGCAGGCGTGCAATAACCGAAGAATGGATTAGGAGCAAAGTCTCTATCATGGGCTACAACATACGAAAACAGTCTTACTGGCTTCCTTTCCGGATCAGTTCCTTGGCCCATCTGATTATCTCCTTGTTCGCGTCTATGACGAATTCCTGTCCCTTGGCGGCGCTACGGAAACATCCGTCGCTCCAGCTTGAAGGTGAGTGGTAGGATATGGAAGCGCCTTGGAAGAACCCGGGCAGACGCCATTTGGATCTGGTGCAGCCTTCTGCCGTCAGCACAACGCTCGGGTGAATGTGGAAGACGCCGAATCCTGGTGCCTCACACCAACTCAAGGTCTGCCTCGCGACATAGACGGTGTTGCTCTTGTTTTTCCTACGTCTTCGTGAAGCGTGAGGGTGATATCGCGACCATGGGGGCAGAGTTGTCGTTCCGGTCAGGTTCCAGATCTCAGCAACCTGAAGGTACCCAAAGATGATATGTCTGCCTGTCGGGTCCTGTCTATCGAAGACCAACCTTTCATTGATCATCACCGTATTACGAAACCAACCGAAAAACAGGAACAGATCGCCGGGAGACACGCCCCGGTTGGTAAGATGTCCTTGAGCCGCGTCTATCTGACCAAAGAGACCTTTCCATCCCGCCTTCCGTTTAAGAACAGACGAGCTGATATCTGGGTCGAGATGACAGGCGGCGCTGCTGGACACCATTTCACGTCGGCCATTTACCAGTATGGTCGGCGTCAGCATTTTCATGATGTCGAAGTAGGACATTCCCTTGTCAAGGCTCAAATCTCCGTACGACAGCTGCTCCCCTTCAACGGGAATAGGCAGGGAAATCAAACGGCCGTCCGGAAGTATCGGGCTCGGGCAGCCGCCGTAGCTGGAGTCGAAACCTTTTCTACTCAGGATTATCTTCGTGCTTTTTTTGTCATGGCTTATAGTAGACCATCTCCATAGGAAGCCCGTATATGTCGCGGTCGGGATTCTCGGGAATCGACGCAGGATGGCCCTGGGACAGAAGAGCGGTCGCAGCTGCAGCCAAGCTGTCCAAAACATCGTCCCGCTTCACGGCGGCTCTCGCAAACCTTGTCAGAACTTCAGCTGCTCTTGCCTGGCTGCCCTCGAGCACGTTCTCCATAACTCGCACCCTTTCCGCGAAACCCTCGGGCTTACTTTTTCTATGCTGCATTGCATTGCCGCCTAGCGCCCAAAAGAGAACCTCCGGGTGAACCTCACGGAATACTTCTCGCGCAGACCTCTTGTCTCTCAGAAAAGTGTTGATTTCCTTGATCTTCGGCATAATCGCAAAACTCTGTTGACTCAGCCCGCGCCCACTGATCTCCCTGTTTATCCGGCTTGCAATACGGTATTCAGGGGCATCGAGAGCAGCCCAGCAGGGGGCAGGAAAAACGCTTGATCTCCTCCGAGACCCAAGCACGCTACGAGCAAGGGTATCGCACCTTCTCTCTTCTGTTCCCTCATGCTTAAGTCCGATGGGAATATCGATGAAGATACTGCGCGCTTCCTGGAGTTCACGCCACAGACCATCGACGTTCTCATAAAGACGGAAGAACCAACCAGCGTCACTGATGCAGGCTGCAAACCAACCCGATCTGCAGCCGTCAACTCCGACGTAAAGCATGCGCTTCCTCACCAACTCGGCACCGGTCATGACCAGCCGCCCGTGCCGAGAGCCTTCCTCTTTTATAGCCGGTAACCGTAATGCCTTCTACCCATGTTACAGGATTTTTCAAGGGAAAGTAAGGAATGTCTATTCTCAGGGTGTACTAAAAAATACATATGGTCAGTAAGATGAAACGGCATCGGTCCGGTCTACCTTCCTCACCACTTCAACGAGCGGTCTGCAACACGAAAGGCAAAAGTGTGAACTTCATTACTCCCTATAACGGTGTCGAGGCCGTTGATCCATAAAATCGCATGTGTTACTCGGATACCCAAGGACGGACCGCACGCGTTTTTGTTGTCGCAGTGGCGCCAGGTGAAAGCCATGTGGCAACCCCGTTCAGCCACGGCCGCCGGCAACGGGTCTCACAGAGACGATGGTCTTCAGGTAGTCCGTCTTCCGTTCCTCGATGTCCGACGGCTTCGCGGGGAAAAGCTGGACTTTAACCGGGATGGCCCATAGCTCCGGCTGACGCATGTCGGGAATGCTCGATTGGAAGAGGAACCTCAGGCCGAAGTAGGCCTCATTGATCTTGTAAGCGAGGTAGCCGTGTTTCCTCAGTATTGCGGAGAACTCGGTGAGGACCGCCCGGTTGTCCATCTTGAAGGACTGGCGGAGGAGCCGATAGTCGAGGACTTTCTTCTCGAAGGAGAGGACCTTCAGGATATCGCGGACGTAATCCGGCGTGCAGTAGACGATGCCCTCGAAGGACATCGCCTTCCAGACGGCCCTCCGGTTCTTGACGACGAGTTCATTGATGTGCGGCAGGGTAATTTCGGCGAACCTGGTCAGATCCAGCCACTCGGTCATGGCATTTATGGTGAAGGCGGGGTCGGCCGATGTTATCTCATATTCCCTCGCCCTAGCGTCGGCGTCCATGATGATCCTCGCAATCGTGTCTTCCTTGGGATCGGCGTGGTGGCGGGCGACTGCGGCAACAACGGTCTCAGTGAAGACCTTGTTTCCATGGGACGCGAGCATCTCTTCCAGCTTGACCTCTCCAACGTATTCGTGGGTGTGTTTCCGGCCGGGGGAAGAACCCCACAGAGATTCGATCTTCCCCATGTCGTGGCCGAGGGCGGCGGTGATGATGGCGGGGAGAAGGAAGTCGTGCTTCTGTCGCAGCTCTTCCCGAGCAATGTCGAGGGCAGCCTTCAGGACGTTGTAGGTGTGGTCGTAGAGGGAGACGCCTCGGAGAATCTGGAGGAAATGCTCATGCCCCTTCAGGTTCCTGTACTCGCAATCCGACATCTTGCCCGGCCAGCCGACCACCGAGGGGGCGTCGCCGCCTTCATAGAGCAGCCTAAGCAGGTCATCGAGGACCTCCATCGAGGCGACCTCAGCGAGGAGGGGCCGATAAGGGGCGATGAGGGCTTCGTAGTCTTCTATTCTCCTCTTGGAGTCCAGCGAGGGAGGCTCAGCGAGGAAGCCGGGGAGAGGCGGCTGAACAACGGAGTCTGGCCAGCCCTGTCCGTTTCAGCGAGGGGAAGATTCAGCGAGTAAGTGCCCTCAACGAGAAGGCTTTCCGTCGCTGAGGAACGGCATCTCGGAGCGGTCCCGTCCGAATTCTTCCTCCGCCGAAGGCGTATCCTCTCTTTGACTTTCCGTGCGAGCTTCTTCAGGAAAGGGAGCATCGCCTCCGGCATATGGAAGTTATTCTTCGCCATGTTCGCGACTACGCCCGGCGTCAGCGTCATGTCGCGCTCGAACGCCTTCGTCATCCAGCCCTCGATCTTCGACGCATTGGCGCGGGCGAAGCCCTCCGTCACGTAGACGACCGACGCCTTGACGCATATGTCCTTGAGGAACTTCTCGTTTTTCTTTTCCGCCGCCATCCATGCGACGAAGAGGGTCCTTTTCAGTCTCATGTCTTTCTCGCAGTTCATCCATGCGGTGAACATGGCAACCTTCCGGCGAGGGTCCGCTCCTTCCATCCAGCGAGGGAGGAGCGCCATGCTCTCCTCGAGAGGCAGACCCATGAGGGTGCCCAGTATCCTCTCCATCATGCCCGTTCCTCTGCTCGTGGTCATCTCTCTTCTCCTTTCCGTCGAAGTGATATGAATTAATGAATTCATATTGTGTGCGTAACTTCTGCGTATCTCGGATTCCGGCAACAGAAAACCCGCGCTCACGCCCGGGTCGATTTCGCTGCTCGGCAAACCGCCTAATGAAGATACTCCGGACGTGCCCGTGCTGCCCCCTGGGTTTGTCCTTATCCTTATATTACTTCTTGACTAAGGCGGAGAGGCGAGCGTTGATCCTATCGATCTGCTCGGCGGAAAGAACCATTCTTTTGGAAAGGATCTGCTCCAGGTCCTTCACGGCTATGGCCCTGACCCATCGGAGTCCTTCGATGTCGAGGACGGCCCGCGGGTTTGTGAAGACGACGGCGCCGTGAAGCCAGAGGCCGTCTGTGTGCCCAAGCAGCTCCTTGAGCTTTCTGATATTGCGGTATAGTTGACCGGAAGGATTTCCCAGCTGGCCCCAATAGCGAGTTCCCCTTCGGCCTGCCTTGATCCGCGCCCAAACCCCGTTCCTATACAGAATGAGGCCGTGATGGTGCTTTGCCTCGAAGACGAAGAGACCGAAAGGGCCGACAAGGATGCAGTCGATGTCGGAGAGCTTGCCGTTGCCGTTCAAGGGGAGGTTGTAATAGGCGGTGTAATCGTCAGGCAGCCCGGACGAGAGAAGCTGGGCCCGGAGAATCTGCTCGCCTCGGATTCCGCACCGATAAGCCACATAGACGGGACCGCGCGTGGCCACGACGAAAAGAGTGACCACGACGGCCACCGCCCCTGATGCAAGGATCACGGCGATGCCGGTAGCGATCCCGGCGAGTAGAAGAGTCATAGCGGCCATGGCCCAGGCAACGCACGCCACAAGGCTTTTCTTCGCTTTTTTCTCAAGATAGTCAGAAAAGAACACCTCTTCCACGGTTTTCTCCTGTGCCATACGTTACGTGTGGCTGCCGTCAAGGTCAACGAAAGCCGGAAAAGTCCATTAAAGTTGTCCAGAAGCTTGACTTTAGCGGCTTAAGCGGCACTTTCCAGCTTTACTGTTACTTCCAAGGGGATAGAGCGCGATGCTGCCCGCCGCACCCTCATCATCCCGGTTGACGAACTACCGAGAGAGACTGCGAGCTGTATCTTCAGGAATGGGTTGTAAACAGAAGACTTTTACACTAATTCTGTGCCTGCATTTTGCCTGCAAATCGGTTTCAAAATGCCCTATTTTACCCTATTTTTCTAGCTGCCTGTTTTTGGGGTGATTGACGAAAAGCATTGAAATAGCTTAGAAATATTGGTGGGCCGCGTAGGATTCGAACCTACGACCTCCTGATTAAGAGTCAGCTGCTCTACCGGACTGAGCTAGCGGCCCACGATTTTGAGACTATGTTTATAGCATACTGTCTCTCAAAGTTCAAACGTTTCCGCTCACACGCAGCAGGCGTTGAGCGGCCCTGTGCGTCTGCCCCTTGCCCGCGCCCCATGAGAAAAAATGCGCAAGGGACGAGAAAAGCAATTGACTATTCAAGCGCTCTCGTGTTAGAAAAGGGAGTGTCCGCTATGGTCCAAAATGAAAAGAAGGAGATGCTCGCTTCATTTCTGACTTATGGTACCCTCGGCATAGAGATGGGGGTATCGCTGGCGATCGGCCTTGCCATCGGCTATTACCTTGACCGTCATTTCGGCACTGCGCCGATTTTGACGCTTATATTCATGGGTTTTGGCCTGGCTGCCGGAATGAGGCGCCTCTACGAGCTTTGGAAAAAGATGGAAAAGGACGATGAGAGAGACCACGACAAGTGACATAGAGCGGACAAATGTGGGCATCCTTGTGCTCGGGTCGCTGGCCTCAGGCCTAATCATGCGTGATTTCACCTACGCATTCAGCTTTGGCGTGGCGAGCGCGATGATGACCCTCAACTTTCGACTCCTTAAAAAGATCATGGAAAGTTTTTTCTCCGACGCCGCCCCCAGCAAGAAGGAGCTTCTCGTCAAGCTGCCCCTCAAGTTTTTCGGTCTTACGGGGCTCGTGACAGTGATTGTGGTCTGGGGGAACGTCAATATTCTATTTTTCATCATCGGGCTGGGAACGGTCTTACTTTCGGTGGTCATAAGCCAGGTAATCTCCGTTTTCACGCCTTATGCAAGGAGGAAACACAATGGGGCATGAACAGTTCATGTGGGTGTCGCTGATACCCGGCCTCAGATCACTCCAACCCCATGTCGCGAACGGCATTGTCGTCTCGGTCATACTTCTCGTGATCGTCATCCTCGGTTACGCGCAGTATAAAAAGAAAGAGGACGATGTGCTGCCTGACGAGACCTTGACCTTCAGAAACTTTCTGGAGCTTATGGTGGAGACGATCTCCGGTCTGGTGGAGGAAACGATGGGGCCGAGGGGCAAGGAATTTATGCTCATCATCGGGACCCTGGGTATTTTCGTCCTTTTTAACAATCTCTCCGGCCTGGTGCCGGGTTTTCTCCCTGCCACGGATAATGTGAACACGACTTTTGCCTGTTCCCTCACCGTTTTCGTCTTGACCCACTATTATGGCATCCGGGAACACGGCCTGAAATACGTGAAACACTTTATGGGCCCTATATGGTGGCTCACTCCCCTCATGATACCCATCGAGATGATCGGTCATCTTGCAAGGCCCCTTTCGTTGGGCATGAGGCTTTTCGGCAACATCATGGGGGATCACCTTGTCACTGGCATCTTCTTCATGCTCGTTCCTCTGTTCGTGCCGCTAATCGGGATGTTTCTCGGGACATTCGTCGCCCTCGTGCAGGCGTTTGTCTTTGTGCTTTTGTCGATGGCCTATTTTTCGGGGGCTGTGGCCCACGAGGAAAATTAATACGATGGAGGTGAAAACAATATGAGGAAACTGTTTGTAGTTCTGATGCTTTTGGGTGTTGTGCTGAGCCTTTCCGCCGGCGTTGCCATGGCGGCCGAGCCTGGGGCGGGACTCGATCCCCAGGTCAAAGCGATGATTGCGATTGCCGCGGGCATCGGTCTCGGTATTGCCGCCGCGGGCGGCGGCATAGGTCAGGGCAGGGCGGTAGCGTCCGCGCTGGAGGGCATTGGGAGAAATCCTGGAGCTTCGGGAAAGATTATTACCCCGATGATCATCGGTCTTGCCATGATCGAGTCGCTGGTAATATATTCGCTCGTTGTTTCGCTGCTTCTCTTCTTTAAGCTCTAAATCCGTTATCTCATGGGGGGGCAGATTTAGGATCTGCCCCAAACACTATGCACCAACCGACCGGGAAGAAAACGGATGGAGAGTTTCGTCGCCTTTACAGGCTGGTGAAGGCATTCCTCTCGGACTTCTACGCAGAATCGAAGAGAGGGACCCTCCAGCACAAGAAGGGCATCGCGATTTTTCTCTCCTTTGTGCTTCTCTGCTTTGTCGTTATCGTCGTCGGTATGTTCAAACTCTCCGAGACGCCTTTCTTCTGCGGCCTGTGCCATAATATGAAAACCTACGTCGATTCCTGGAAGGCTTCCAGCCACAGGAGCGTAGACTGTATCAAGTGCCACTACAAGCCCGGTTTTCCCAACCACCTGAAGGGAAAGTGGCAGGACGGCCAATTATCCCTCGTCTACTTCATCACGGGCAAAAGCCCTACGAGACCCCATGCGGAGATAGATGACGTGAGCTGCCTCCAGAGCGGCTGCCATAAAAGGGCCGATTTGAAGGACGACATGGTCTTCAAGAACGTGCTCTTCAGCCACCCCCGGCACATCGAGCAGATGAGGCGGCAGAAGCAGCTTCGATGCACTACCTGCCACTCCCAGATCGTACAGGGCGCCCATATGACGGTCACGGACGTGGAGTGTTTCATATGCCATTTTTACAAAAGCGACAAAGGCGGCAGCCCGCCCACGGGCTGCAGCACCTGCCATTTCGAGGCGCGGGGCGATATCAAGGTCGACAAAACGTTTGTCTTCAACCATAAGAGGTATATCGACAGGGGCATCAAGTGCAGCCGGTGTCACACGAACGTGATCTCCGGCGACGGGCACATACCCGAATTTGCCTGCCTGCAGTGTCACAACAAGAGGGAGATACTGGAGGCCAGGTATACCGCCGAATTCCTCCATCGGAAACACGTGACCGACCATAAGGTCGAATGCTTCACCTGCCATTCGCCCATCAAGCATCAGATTACGGGCCTCCACTATAAAGGACAGCCGTCAGAGACCTGCTCCGGGTGTCACGGGGCCGGCGAGCACCTGAACGAGGTATCGATATACCTGGGCAAAGGGGCCAGGCTCGTGGCCGATAGGCCGAACCGAATGGCGATCATCAATATGGACTGCGACGTATGCCACCCGAAAGGCTCCGAAACAACGCCGGGCGCGACGTGCAGGGAGTGCCACGGCGACCTCACCGACGGGATGGCCGCGACGTGGAAAAAGATAGTGAAGGATGGTCTGGAGGAGTTGCGAGTGAGGATCGCGGAGGCGAGGGAGGTTGCTAAAAACCGGCCCGAGCGCGGCATCAGCCGGGCGATCGACGATGCAGAGTATAATTACGCCTTCATCAAAAAAGGTGACGGCGTGCACAACATCGTGTATACCGTGGAAGTGATCGAGGCAACGAAGAAGGCACTCCAGACCGCGGTCGGAAAAGGGCAAGGTGCGCCGGGAATAGTCGGCGGCGCGGGAGAGGTGTCATGTCTCGCCCTCTGTCATGGCGGGATTGCGGACAAAGAGGTGCCCTTCGGCAGCGTCAGTTTCCCGCACGCAGCACATCTGGAAGGGAAGGACGGATGCGCGAAGTGCCACAGCCCGTATGCGCAACATGGGCAGACGCATCTCGCCGGTTGCAGCGACTGCCACCACGGCAAGGGCATCGGCAAGGTGCGGTGCAGCGACTGCCACCGCGCCCAGGAGGCTATGTTCCGGGGCAAGGGCGTGAAAGGCATCGCCGATACGCCGGACGCCATGTGGGGAAAGGTCACGTGCGCCCGATGCCATGCCGGCGTGAGGCGGGACAAGGCGGAGACCTCCGCGACCCTGAAAGCCGGTTGCGCCGGCTGTCATGAAAAGGAATACGGAAGCCTTGTCGATGACTGGATGGCTCAGAGCAAGTTGCTCCGGGAAACCTACGCCGCCTCGGCGGCGGCCCTTGAGAAGGGGATGTCGGACCTCGAAAAGCGGCAGGGCAGACACTCTGTTCCCCTCCGCGCGCGCTATGACGAGCTAAGCCATGACATGCAGTTCGTCGCGAAGGGAGGATGGTACCACAATCCACAGTACGGGGAGGCCATAGCGGCCAAGATCACTCGCGAGAGCAGTTCCCTCCTCTCCATGATGAAGGCCGGGGAAGCAGGCCGGGCCATTATCATAAAGAAATAGGACACTACCTGCTCATCGAAGGTCCGTCGAGCACATTCCTTATGACCTCGGCAAGCTCCCGCCGTATAACAGGCTTCATGAGGAACTGCTGAATGCCCATCTTCTTTGCCCGTTCCGCGTCGATCGTTTCGCTGAAGCCTGTAATCATGATGATGGGGATATGCTTGCGGACGGACCTTATTCTCTCCACCAGCTCGATGCCCGTCAGGTCGGGCATGCTCTGGTCGGTGATCACCAGATCGAACGCATCGGGCGCAGCCGTGAACAAATCGAGGGCCTCCGCGCTGTTCCCCACAGCGTTGACGTGATAGCCCAGGCGCTCAAGCAAAGCCGAGTTCATCTCAATGATCGGCTTCTCATCGTCCACGAAGAGGATGCGCTCCTCTCCGCGCGGCAGGGGCCGGCTCTCTTCCTTGACGGTCCGCTCCGTTTCACTCGTGGCTATGGGGAGATAGACAGCGAAAGTCGACCCCTTTCCAAGCTCGCTGCTTACCGCGACGGCCCCTTTCAGGGCCTTGACAATGCCATGGACCACGGCAAGGCCCATGCCCGGCCCTTCGCCCGGGCGCTTGGTGGTAAAAAAAGGTTCGAAGATGCGCTCCATCACGCCTTGCGACATACCGTGGCCGCTGTCGCTCACACCTATCATCAGATAGGCGCCCGGCAACAGGTGCGGCAGGGAAGCGTTGTCGTCGGTCAGTTGGTATTCCCTGACGACTACATCGAGGACCCCTCCTTTTTCCTGCATTGCATGGACGGCGTTCGAGACGAGATTCATGAGTATCTGCTGCAGGCGGCCCGCGTCCGCCAGGACCGTGCTCCTTCCCGGCTCCACATGGCGCCGGATATCGATGGCGGCGGGGATTGATGAGCGGAGGAGGTTCATCGTTTCCGTGACGAGAGGACCAGCCTCGACGAGCACCGACTCCCTCTGGTCCCTCCGGCTGAAGAGGAGGATCTGTTTCACCAGATCTTTGCCTCGCCGGCTCGCCTTGAATATCTGCTCCAGGTTATGGAGCACGTCGCTGTCTGCCGCCACATCATCCATCGCCAGCTCGACGTTGCCCATGATGGCGGCGAGAAGATTGTTGAAATCGTGGGCTATCCCCCCCGCCAGTGTCTGTATGGCCTCCATTTTCTGGATCTGGCGAAGCTGCTGGCTGAGAACGGCCTCGGTAGTCACGTCGCGGCAGACGATCACGTAATTGAGGAGTAATCCGGACGCATCCCGCATGGGCGAGACAGCGACATCAAGCTCGGAAAAGCGCCCGTCCGGCCGTTTGAGCGTCATGCGGCCGTTCCACTTCCTCTCCCTCTGGAGCCTCGCCCCAAGTCCTTTATAGAAGTCTTCGTCCCCGGATTCGGCACAGTCCCGGACCGGCGCCCCGATCACCTCGGCCCGCTTCTTCCCGCTGCTTTGCAGAAAGGCATTGTTCACATACTGCACGACGCCGTCCCTGTCGGTCATGAGAATCATTTCGACCGCCTGCTCAACAATGAGGGCGAGGCGTTTCCGCTCATCTTCAGCCTGCTTCCGTTCGGTAAAATCATGGAAGGTCACCAGCAGAGCGGCCTCTCCTTCGAATATTGTCCTTGACACGGAGGCCTCGATATAGGCGACTGAGCCGTCTTTGCCAAAGCCTCTGAATTCGAAGCGCGAGGACGTATGCTCGCCTTTTCTTGCCTTCCGTTCCATGATGTCGAAGAACCGGTCCCGGTCTTCCGGGTGGACCATCAGCCTTAAGCCCTGACCGACTGCCTCGTCCGCGTTCCGGTAGCCGAAGATTTCACTGTATCGCGGGTTTACGTAGAGGAGTCTATCCCCACTTACGATGGCTATCCCGTCATTCGACCGCTCAACCACCACCCTATGGCGCTCCTCGCTCTCATGAAGCAAGGCTTCCGCCCTTTTTTGAATGGTAATATCGAGGATGGTAGAGTAAACGCCCGTCAGGCGGCCGCCCCGCGCAAGGGGCACGCTGTCGAAGCGCACCGAGCGGCCGAACCCATCCGCCCCGATCTCCACCTCGCACCGGTCCCTTTTACCCTTCCCGGTTATCCGTTTCAAGTGGGCAAGAAATTCATTGCGGCTCTGGGGGGTCACAAAGGAGCCCAAGGGGTTTCCCGGCAGAAGCTCCCTATCCGCGTGCAAAAGGTCCGCGGCCGCCCCGTTTGCCTCCCTTATCAAACCGCTTTTATCGAGAATCACGCAAGCAAAAGGGGCAAAGTCGTCCAGTTTCGGGTATTTCCCGCGTGGTAAGGGCCGGTGAGTTCCTTCGTCCTCTGCCCGCTGTCCCTGCACGGACCCCGCATCCGCCTCCGGCAAGCGGAAAAGCCCATCCTGCCCGACACGTTCATCAACGGGGCGTCTTCGCGGGGGCTTAGACGTCTTCCCTTCCATAACGTCACCTCAAAATCCGCCGCAGCAGCCTCCGAAAAACGGCTCATCGGCGGGAAAGGCTTGAGCGCCCCCTACGGGCTAGGAAAGTATTATAACAAATTACATCACAAGTTGGGTAGGAAAGGTAAAAAGTCTTTAGCCCTCAATAGGTCCTATAAGTCGTATAAGACCTATAGGACCTATAAAAAAACTTCCTTGCTCCTGACTCCTGATTTTTCATTTCACCTTAAAGCTATGGGCCACCCCTTCGAGGCCCCTCGCGAGAGTGGACAGGCTGGCTGCCGCCCCTGATATCTCCTCCGAAGAAGAAAAGGTCTCTTTCGTCACCACCGAAATCTGGTTTATGTCCCTGGTGATCGCATTTGTCGTCGCGCTCATCTCCTCGATGGCGGTCGCTATCTGGTGCACGCCGCCGTAGAGACGGTCGATGCTCGTGATGATCTCCCCCAGGGCCGTCTGCGCCTGGGAAGAATACTCCACCCCCGTGACGACCCTGTTTTTTGCCTGGTCCATCGACTGTACGGTTTTCTCCACGCCCAGCCTGATCGTGTTTATCATGTCTCCTATTTCCGTCGTGGAGGCAGACGTCCTTTCCGCGAGCTTTTTCACTTCATCGGCCACGACCGCAAACCCTCTCCCGTGCTCTCCGGCCCGGGCGGCCTCGATTGCCGCATTAAGGGCGAGCAGGTTGGTCTGGTCGGCTATCTCGTTGATTGCCGTGACGATATTTCCGATCTTTTCGGATTGCTCCCCCAGGTCCCTCACAAAACCGGATGCAGTCTCGACGGTTTCCGCGATGACGTTCACCTCCCGGATTGCCTTGTCCACCACCTCCTGCCCTCCTTTGGCGACCTCAACGGCCTGGCTGGCGGACGCGGCGACACCGCTCGAGCTTCTCGCGATATCTTCCGAGGCCTGGTTCATCTGGGCTGAGCCCGCCGCGACCTGAGTGGCCCTCTCAACCTGGTCCATGGCCCCTTTCGACAGGTTTTCCGCCGCCGCGCTCAGTTGCGCGCTGGCCGAGGCCACGTTCGTGGCCGACAGCGTCACTTCCCCCAGCGTCCGGCCGAGGCTGGAATTCATTGCGTGCATCGATTTCGCAAATATGCCCATCTCATCCTTCCTCACGAGGGCATGGGGGGAAACGGGTATGGAAAAATCCCCTTTCGCCATCAGGTCTATATGGGCGGAAGAGCGCGAGATCGGTATTGTAATGCTTCGGGTAATGGTCCGCGACAGCCACATGCCCACGAGCAGTGTCAGCACGCCGAGGCCCAGAAAAATGGTGCGTCCCACGGAAATCTTTCCCTTCGTCTCATCGAGCCAGGCCAGCGTCTTCTTCTCGTTGTACGTTACGATATTGTCGGCGGCTTCCGTATAGCTCCCGACTGTCTTTGTCCCTTCCGCGAACTTCTCCGCCGCCTGTGTGATATTGCCCGCCATGCCGAGCTCGATGGCGGCGTCGTTTGTTTCCCTGCCTTTCGCGACCTCTTCCTTGAACCTCGCGATGAGCTGTTTTCCTTCCTCGTTGGTTTCGAGTCTCTCAAGCTCACCCGCGGCCTTTTGGTATTTTTCCCTCGCCTCTGCGATCCTCGTTTTGGCCTCCTCTTTCGCGCGGCTATCCTGACCGGTGACGATCTCCGCGATAGGACGCGTCAGATCGCCCAAGGCAATCTTCATTTCGTAGGCGTTCTTAAGCTTGGCATTATTCACCTTGACCAGGTGATCGATATCGCCGCCCACCCTGGTGAAATAAATTTGCCCGGCGATAACGCTCACCGCCATGAACGCGATGGTAATGCCGAACCCTATAGCCAGCCTGTAACCAATTTTTACATCCGTGAACAGCTTCGTAGTCATTTCCGATAACCCCCTAGTGTAATTCAACCTTTCACGTGAAAAAATGCCGGTCCACTTTTCGGCCCTACACTTTCTTTTCGGCTTCTGGCCCGATGTCTTAAGCGAAAGCCGCCGTTTTTTTATATTATGGCCGCACGCACTCCGGACAGGGGCGATAGAAAGCGGCGCGAAGGAAGGGAAAGATTAAAATCTTTTAAAGAATAACCTTGACAAAACGCTCGCCATCCGGTAAAATTTTCCGTGTGTACTACCCGTGTCAATAGCGTTATGAACTTTTAAACATAAGGAAGCGACGGTCTCAAGCCGATGCTTCACGCTATGCCGACAGGATTTGCCAGAGGGAACAACATGAAGAAGGTCTTAATAGGTGTTTTTGCTTTGCTTTTGGCCTTGCCGGCCGTAAGCTTCGCGGGAAGCGCGACGAGCCAGTGGGATTTGACGATCGGCGGGTATGTGAAGGTCGATGCAGGCTACGATACCCAGGCGCCTATCAGTACCAGTAATGTGGAAGGTCTCGACCAGTATTACGCGCAGCGCAACAACTACCACGGCGCCGAGAATTCAGCGAACGCGTCGGGCGCCTTCGCCATGGCTGCCGGCCAGTCGGCCCTCAACTTCCTGGTCCACGGCCCTGATGCGTGGGGCGCGAAGACGTCCGCCTTTATCCAGGGCTCCTTTGTCGGCCAGACGACGAACAACGGCAGTGCCGGCACGCGGTATGGGACCTTCACCATGACCCATGCCTATATGGACTTCACCTGGTCAACCACAAAGCTGACGGTCGGGCAGACCTGGCAGCTCTGGGGGTTCCAGCCTTCCTTCAACTTCATCGGCCTCAATGACCTGGCCCTCGCGGGCAGAGGCACCTATACCGTCCCCCAGATCAGCGTCACCCAGAACTTCACAAAGAGCTTCTACGGCTCTTTCGGCATCCAGGAGCCGTATAAGACGGCCGACCAGACCGGCGCCTCCAACTCCGTCGGTCAAGCGCTGGGCCCAGGAACGATAGTAAAAGGGGTGTTAACACCAGGAACAGCCCCCACGGTTACCTCGCAGCTTCCCGACTTCGCCGCGGAGCTCGGCTATAAGTCCGACTCCTGCGGCAGGATCGGGCCGAACGTCATGCAGTTCGCCGTAGGCGGCTTCTTTGGCCAGGACTCGGTTAACTATGGCTTCCCCGTCGCCACGCCCACCACGTTCCGTACGGACCACGTGGACCGGTGGGCCGGCGCCTTCAAGGCCTTTATCCCTATCATCCCCGAGAAAAACCTGAACAAGGCCGGAGCCCTCTCCTTGTCGGGATCGGTTTTCACCGGCCAGAACCTGTCCAACTGGTTCCTGAACGCGAGGGGCGCCGGGGCCCTCCTCGCCTATGACGCAGACCCGGGCGCCGGCGTCAGATACACCGTGCCGGTGACGACGGGCGGCTGGGGACAGATCAGCTACTACATCACCGACAAGGTCTATGTCAACGCTCTTTACGGGTATTTGAGGAACTACACGAGCGCCTACTACAACGCGCTGACTTCGCAAAACGTGATCACGCAGAACCAGCAGTACATCGTCAACGTCCTGTATGACGTGAACGCCGCCGTCAGGTTCGGCGTTGAGTACTCGTATATCGCGACGAACTGGGCAGGTCCAGGCAGCGGCGGCGGCACCAGCGGCACCAACAGCAGTTCTACGGTTACTCCCAGCGGAGCCGTCCTGGGTTCGAGGGGCGACGTCCAGACCGGAAGAATCGCCTTCTGGTACTTCTTCTAAAAAACACGCATTTACTCAAGATACACGGGGGGCCTTTTTGAAGGCCCCCTTTCTTTGATTAGCGGTCTCGAAATAGTGCTTATATACACCCCTCATCCTCTTTTCGTCACTCGTCCCTCGCCACTGTGCTCCGCCTCTTCTTGATCGCCATGTGCCTCTCGCCATAGGAAGGGTTGTGGGTGATGTTTTCCCGTACGGTAATAAAGGGCGGCAGTTGGATGGTCGTTTCTTCCCCGGCAGTTTCGCACGGCTCGAGCTCCAGCACGGAAAGACCCTCGTATCTCCCCCTGTATCCGTCGATCTCGATATGTTGACCGTCCCAAAAAAAAGAGACGCGCTCCTTTACCAGGACCTCCGTACCCGGCTTTTTCAGCTTCTTCAGGCTTACGTAGCGCTCATCCGTGATCAGTTCCTCTTCTTCGATGCGCAAGCCTGCCGTCCTCGTCCTCGTGAGGAAGCAGAGATGCGACCCGTCCCGGCCTCTTCTTTTGATCCGTATTTCTTCATCCCGCGTTTTCGAGCGCAGATAGACCTGCTCTATCTCGACGGTCTGATGGGCCGGCAGGAGGTCGCGCCTCACCTGGGCGACGAGGTATCTTTCCCTTGTCTCCCGGGGAGCAGGCATCCCGAGAAGCTGCAAGATCGTCGAAAATGTTCTCCTGATCTTGCCCCGGAAGTCGGTCCGGTTGTCAATGATCCGGAAGCGCGGATGGCCGAGCCAGCTTTCCCGTATCTTCCGGTCGATGAGAACCGCTTCCTCCGCAGTCTCAATGCGCGCGGAGTTGTTCTCACCCGTATAGTACTCCCTTGCCCCTTCCGCCGCCGTGACAAGATGGATCACCGCGTGGTACCGGTCGCGCAAGCGCACCTCGCTGAGGCCCTTCCGCTTGAGTATGCCTTTGAAATCATTGTGCGGCATAAAGGCCTTGATGTCCATGACGCCCCGGTCGAGGAGCAGCACCTTCTTTCTCTCGGGAAAGATCTGCATCACCGCCCTTTGATAGGTCTCCTCGAAGGAAAGCTGCATGTCAAGTATCGCTTCTTCATACATGGTGACCTGCTTCGGCCTGTCCATCTTGCGCCTGTCGATGCCGTTGTCCGTGATCAACGTCGCCGTTTCCGGTATGACAAAGACCATAAGGCCGTAATCGGACAACTTTTCAGTGAGATAGGCCAGGGAAGAGCTTTTCCCCGAACAGGGTCCACCGGTAAGAACAATCGTGTAGACAGGCTCGATGAGCGGTGACGTGGTGAACATGGTGATAATCCTTCAGCGTAAATATACCGGAACTTATTTTAGCCCGTCCGGGGCCTGTGAGGCAAGTCTTTGCGAACTCTCAACCTGCCCTTGCACCACTTGACAGTACTTTGATAAATATTTTATATATGACTGTGTCGCTCCATAGTGTAGGGGACAACAACACAACGCGTCTTGATCCGGCCGGTTATTCCGGATCACGAATCAGCGGGATGGAGAAACGAGCATGTGGATAGAGACGGATCATCATGGCATGGTGAACCTTGACTACGTAAAAAGGATCGATCTCGCCGGAGACGTCGACAAAAACACCTTTGGAATCTACCTGTTCGATGTGGACGGTACTACGTATCCCATAGTGGACGTATCCCGTTTCAGGAACATCGGGGTTTTTCAGGGGAAAGAAACGGACCAGGACGTGCATACGGCGGTATATACCTTCTACGTGATTGCAAAGAGGCTCATAGCCAGCCGCAAAGACCGGGAGGTAATTACGATCGAGGCCATTTACAAGGAGTTTGCGTCCGAGTGGTATGCGCAGCAAAAAAAAGAGATGGCCAAGGCAGATGAGGAGCAGGCACAGCAGGAGAAGCCGGAAGCAGGTGAAAACCTGATTTCGGAGGAGGGAGAGGCCCTCCGGGAACAATCGGAAAAAGTGCACGACTTTTCGGATATGAAGCAACTTCTCGATGCCTACGGTCAGAGTTATTTCGCCAAGTTTCACAAGAAACCGGCCTTGCGTTACGAGAACGAAGGCAAGATAGCACGCGACCTCGTCAGGCTCTACCCCCTCGAGAAGCTGAAAACAATGCTTCTGTGGTACTTCGAATCGGACGAGGATTTCATTACGAAGGCCAACTACGATATGAAGACTTTCAAGGCCATTTTGGAAAGAACACGAAAGGTGGGCAGTTCCGAGGAATAAGAGGAATACGATTTTTCTTGCATGACCCGTCTTTCTCGTGTAAGATAGTGACAGTTTTGCATCTTGAGCCCGCGCTACACTAATTAATTACCGAACAAGGAAACTTCATGAGATGGCGGTCTAAAATAGCTCTGGCAACTGTTCCCATAGTTCTTCTCATGGGCGCCGTAGTGGGGTTTACCAATAAAACCGCCCAGGCATTGGATGAATCCGGGAATTCGGCGATTGTCGAACAAGTTGTCGCCTATCTGAAAGGCAAGAATGTCGATATGCGGGAGGATAAGCTGAAAGCGGTGATCCATACCGTGTGCGACGAATCAAAGCAGCATGATCTGGATTACCGGCTCGCCCTTGCGGTGATCAAAGTGGAGAGCAATTTCAACCATGACGTGGTCTCGCGGAAGGGCGCCAGGGGCCTTTTTCAGATCAAGCCTTCCCTGGCCAAGTATATAGCCAAGGACGCCGGCGTGACGTGGAACGGCACTCAATGCCTCCACGAGCCGGATAATAACATCAAGCTCGGCATCTACCATCTTTCCAAGCTCGTGGAAGATTTCAAGAGCCTGTCTACTGCGCTCCATGCCTACAACGCCGGGGCGAGCAGGATAAAGGCCCGGCAAGCCGACAATGGAGAGCCAAAAAACGCGTTTACGAAGCGTGTATTGAAAGAATACCGGAACAACATCTCCGTGCTGCCCGAAATGGACGAATCGGATTAGATTGGGCGGTAACGGTTCTCAGGTTTATCAATTCTCGCCGCACACCGTTTCCGAAAGGGTGCGGTTGATTTTTTTATCAAACCCCTTGAAATTCTCCATTGCAAATCGCACCTTTTATTCAGGTGGCGGGTCGGGTGTAGCCCCGAAGGAACCGATACCTGTAAGGGGGAGGGTATCGGGCCGACTCCTTCCCGCCGGCTAGGCGTTGCTCTTACTCCCAGGGCAACACCCCACAAGCTCCGACCGCCACCGGATAATACGGAAGCCTGTTTAAGCGGCCCGTGGTCTTCCCATGCTGGCGCCGGTGATAGAGACTTGACAACACCCCTGATTCTCTGTAAAACATCAGCCATCAAGCAGGTGGAGGACCAACCCATGAAGAGAAGAGCCTTTATAATGACCCTGGTGATGGGCTTCCTTTTTATTACCGGCGCTTACGGCCAGAAATGGACGCATGCCGCAGACAAGGAGCCGCCCGCGTCGCCCCCGAAGAGAGCAGCGGTAAACCCCGCAAGCTTAAGGCGCACGGCCTCGAAACCTGACTTCAGCGGAAGGGTCGTCCGGATAAATCTCGCTTTGGAGACACTATCTTTGAAAAGCGGGGAAGCCACCGTGACATTCGACGCCTCGATGCCTGTCCTGTCGGGCTATCGGGCCTTTTCCGACATACGCGTGGGGGACTCGGTCGCGGTTTCCTATGCGCTGGCCGGTATAAGGGTAGCAAGGCTGCTCGGCAGGCCCGGTGCGGCGGATGTGGGCATACCACCCACGATCCGGCAGAGAAGCATGGGCAGGCTGCTGCGACGGGATCCGCGGGGGAGCGGCGGAGATTTTAATGACGTTGACGCGAACAAGGATGGTAAGATCACACCCGTCGAGCTTTCCGTCTTAATCCCGGATATCACCCTCGACCGGTTCCGGCAGCATGATGCCAATAATGACGGGTACCTTAACAGGGCGGAGTTTTCGGAGACAGTCAGGCAACAAAGGGCAACGACAAAGACGAAGTAGGCCGGATGCGCCTGCCATTCCTTCACACCCTATCGTGCAGGATGCGGCTGAAACGCCGGGTCTCCCGCTTCCTCTCCGGGGCCTGTTGCCTGTTGGTCGGTGCCGCCTTGAGATTCACCCACAGGGGCCTGACCCGCAAATCGGCCAACCTGGTCAGCGGACTGCGAGGGTGGCTGATAGGCTGACTGATCGACCGTCCACCAATCGGCGGCGCAGCCGGAAAGGACCGGGAGCGCGAGAAGCATACCTCCGAGAATAATCCTTGAGAGCTTGATGTCGGTCATAGTTCATCTCCTTCCCGATTGAAGCGCAGCGGCGAAAGCATTCCGGTCAAGTCCCTGTCTTAAGGCTCGTCTGAAAGGGACTATAGTTTTTTATACCACAGCAAAAAAAAATATTCATCCCCTGCGGTTCAGCAGGACAGCTTAAGATACCTCTGCACGTGCGACATTTTTGTCCGCAGACCTGGCGCCTTCGACACTTTTGTGTACCCTCCCCCGACAGCCTATCGCCGATATGGGCAATATTTCCGACCTTTTTAGGTCACATCTCTCTCCGGCACGCCTATTGCTTGTAAGAGAGCCTAAGGAAGGTTGAGCGGAAAAACCCTTCACCTCCCACCATGCGGGGCCGTGAAAGTGGATGCATGTAAGGTGGTGGAGATACTCATGAAGCTGATCGGGTCTTCCGCTCACGAAAACGATCTCATATAAGGAGGATTTATGGGCACAAGTAATGGCGCGAGAACACAGATCGAGGAACGCGCAGGAGTCTCACGTGCCGAGGATGAACACGCTGACCACACCCCTTTCTTCGAAGTAAGCAAGAAAGTGGAATCACCGGACATGCTGAAGGGTTGGGTCGAATGGTTCAAGAGGTTAAACATTCCCTGCGCGGTGATGAAAACACGCAGGGGATACGTCCTCTGGCGGAAAGGCGAGGAGGTCGGGCGAACCAGGGCTAAAACTTCGTCTCAGTTCGTAGCGAAGAATATCATTTACTCCTTCGGGCTCTAGCGGTCTTAAGCGGCTTGACGGCTGAGGCCCTGACGGACAGACCCGCAGGGCATCTATAAGTTACAAGTTTTAGCGGAAAAACCACTCAAGTACCCTTTGGAGCCTTTGGAAAAGGCTCTAAAGGGTACTTTCCATTGCCGGAAAGGCCTGCCCCATGCTCGCCTTTCTGTGTTTGCAACAAGAGAACGCGAGTCTTACAATAACGACATCTTTCCTTTTCCTCCGGCTCCTCACATGCCGCGGGTAGTCTTTTCAGGAAAGTCTTGACGAAGAGACTGCTTTTGGATTATCTATCTATAGCTATGGGAATCAAGCAGGGGGACATGAATAAGGAAAAGCTCGTAAAGATCATACAAGAACTGCTCAAGACAGGCGATGAGCTCAATTTCCTTACGGAACTGAGAAGGGAAGACCTGGAAAAACTGGTTGCCTCCATCAGGGATGGGATCGACCGGTCAGGGAAAAAATAGCCCGATGAAAAAAGGCCTTTTGTGTCTGCTCTGTCTGGTGTTGGCACTCTGCATCCTTCATGGCTGCAAGAGCTTAAAGACCGCATCGACGCACGACTTGGCTGCCGACAGTGCCATTACCGCCGAGGTCAGGGCCAGGATTGCCGGGGAGGGACTGCCGCCGGTCAGGGTCTTTGTCCTCGATGGCAGGGTGACGCTGAGCGGGTCCGTGCCGAGCCAGGAAATAAAGGAAAAGATAATCGTCGCCGCGAAAAGCGTGAAGGGCGTCTCGCTGGTGACTGCGGACCTGCAGCTTCAGAAAATACGATAGGTCCGTCCCGGCCGTCCGCGACTGCAAATGGGGTGCGAATGAAAGAGAGCCAACATGATCGGCCATTGCCGGGGCGGCGCCCCGGGTCTTTTCGGACATATCCGGGTTATCCCTTGCCCCTGGGCGTCCATCTCCACGACGACGGGGCCCAGTTTGCCATCCTCAGCCGCGGCGCCACGGCAGTGAGCCTCCTTCTCTTTGTGGACCTTCACGATACTCTTCCACACCAGACGATGGCACTCGACCCGATGTACAACCGGACGGGCGACATCTGGCATATATGGGTCGAAGGCATTACTGCGGGCCAGATTTACGCCTATCGCGTGGACGGTCCGTACCACCCTCGCGACGGCGACCGCTTCAACAAACACAAGCTGCTCCTCGACCCCTATGCGACCGCCCTCTCCTCCCGACCCCGGTGGGATTTTCACAGGGCGAAAGGCTACGACACAAAGTCCACCCTCATCGACCTCTCCTTCTCCGCCCAGGACAACTCGGGCTCCGTACCCCGGTGCATCGTGACGGGCAACCGTTTTGACTGGGGGGAGGACACGCCGCTCAAGACGTCGTGGTCGGAGACCGTCATCTATGAGACCCACGTCAAGGGGCTGACCGTACACCCTTCGTCGGGCGCAAAAGCACCCGGCACCTTCAGGGGCATCATCGAAAAGATCCCTTACTTTAAGGAGTTGGGCATCACCGCCGTCGAGCTCCTCCCGATCCAGGAATTCAACGAACACGAATCGGAGAAACTCAACCCGCAGACCCTTGATCCCCTCACAAACTACTGGGGCTACAGCACGGTTGCCTTCTTTGCGCCGAAGTCGACTTATTCGGGGGGTGTTCCGGAAGGCGGCCAGGTGCAGGAATTCAAACAGATGGTAAAGGAGCTGCACAAGGCCGGCATCGAGGTCATTCTCGACATCGTCTTCAACCATACGGCTGAGGGCGATCAGCGTGGACCGACGATATCGTTCCGGGGCCTTGACAACACGATTTACTACATGCTTGAAAAGGATCGGCGCCGCTACCGGAATTACTCGGGATGCGGCAATACGGTCAATTGCAACCACCCGGTGGTGCGCCAGTTCATCATCGACTGCCTTACCTACTGGGTGGTAAAGATGCACGTGGACGGTTTCCGCTTCGACCTTGCCTCTGTCATGGGGCGCGACGAGGACGGCGCGATTATGAGGAACCCGCCCCTGCTCGCCGAGATCTCGGAAAACCCCATATTGAGGGAGACGAAGCTCATTGCCGAAGCCTGGGATGCCGCGGGGGCCTACCAGGTCGGCTCTTTCCCCGGCCACCGGTGGTCGGAATGGAACGGCAGATACCGCGACGACATCCGTATGTTCTGGAGGGGTGACCAGGGGATGATAGGCACCCTGGCGAGCCGTATCTCGGGAAGCGCGGACATCTACCAGAAGGCAGGCAAAGAGCCGGTGAACAGCATAAACTTTGTCACGTGCCACGATGGGTTTACCCTGAACGACCTTGTGAGCTATAACGAGAAGCACAATGAAGCCAACGGCGAGGGCAACCGCGACGGCACGGATTGGAATTGCAGCTATAATTACGGCGTCGAAGGGGCATCGGATGATGCGGAAATAGAAGCGATCAGGATCCGGCAGATCAAGAATTTTATCGCGACCCTTTTCGTCTCGCGCGGTGTGCCCCTTTTCCTCGGCGGCGACGAGTTCAGGAGGAGCCAAAAGGGCAATAACAACGCCTTCTGCCAGGACAACGAGATATCCTGGCACAACTGGGATTTGCTGCGGAAGAACCGGGATATCTTCAACTTCACCAGAGAGATGATTGCATTCCGGAAAAGGAACGAGGTGCTGAGAGAGGTGAAGTTCTACACGGATAAGGACATCGTCTGGTATGGCCCCGACGGCGGCGCGCAGGACTGGGCTCACGAGAGCCGGAGCCTTGCGGCTATGATCCATGGGAAAGACCCGTTGTACCTCATGTTCCACGCCGGTTTTACAGAACAGGGCTTTGTCCTGCCGCCCGCCCCCGTGGGCAGGACCTGGCGCTGCGCGGTTGACACATCGAGGGGTGTATGGCCGGCAGGCCGGGAAGAGCCGCTCCAGCACCGGGACGGCTTCACCCTGAAGCTGCGTTCGATGGCGATACTGATCGCAAGGTAGATAAAGCCGGCGGCGCGTCTGAAAAAACATCTCGTGAGGGTATCATCGAAGTGAAGGGGTCCTATTACCCGCTTTTTTTTCGCCTTGCCGGCACGCTGTGCGTTGTCGTCGGGGGCGGCAGGGTCGCCGAGCGAAAGGCAAGGGCGCTTATTGCGGCCGGGGCCAGGGTGCGACTCATCAGCCCGAAAAGCACCCGTGGGCTCTCCGGACTTCATCGGCAAGGCAAAATAGAGCTGGTGGCGAGGCAGTACCGGGAGGGCGACCTGGAAGGGGCCGCGCTCGTATTCGCCGCAACGGACAAAGGCGAGGTGAATAGACAGGTGCGCGAGGAATCGCGGCGCCTCGCTATCCCCCTGAATGCCGCTGACAGCCCCGATACGTGCGACTTTATCGTCCCCAGCCTGATAAGGAAAGGGCCTGTCCTCATCGCCATCTCTACCTCCGGCCTCCTGCCTCTGCTGTCAAAAAAGCTGCGGGCGGAGATCACAAAACACGTGACGCCCGATTACACAGCCTACGCGAGGCGGGTTGGGTTATTCAGGAAATACCTCCTCCAAAACGTGGAAGACAGCCGCCTGAGAAGAGAAATCATGAAACTGGTGAGTAGGGCCGACCTACGTGATGTCAGCCGCATGACCCTGGGGGAGATGAAAAAACGCTTTCTGGCGCCCGCCCCAAAGCCCACGTTTTATAACCCTATTGATTAGCGTTGTGGTAAAGTATATATTACTGTAACTATTCGTGAGAGGAAGGTCTGAAATGGCAGAGAAAGAGGAAGGCCAACCGGCCGGGGAACAGACTGAAGGCAAGACCACGTATAAGATCAGGCTGAAAGTACTTAACAGGGAAACCGCGGAATACCGGTACTGCACGCTTGACGAAGCAAAGACGTGGGACTGGGACAACCCCGAGACCTGGAGAATGATCGGAGGCTGGCAGATTACGAGCTTCCAGCAACTTCTCAACATGCTCTATCGGAAGATGGAGAAGGGATATACGGAGGTTGAGATGCTGGAGTCGCCCCGTTTCATGATTCTCGCCGGCGGCTAAGTTTTTTTCATGCTCCCTTGTCTTGCAAGCCTTCGGAAAAGTCGCTGATAACCGGCGACTCCGGCCTCTTTTCGTTATACCGGCCCGACCCGCTATTGACAAATGCGTGCGGTCTCGTTTAATCTCCGTATATGAAGGGGATCGGAAAGCCCTCGACGCTATTCATCTGGCCATTGCCTACATCTTCATCGAATATCTCCTCGTCCACGTGCACATGGCGACGGTGGAGAAAACTCCCCTTTCTCATATAAAGGAGATGTTCACCGGCCGCGCCGAAACACCGGAAGAGAGCGATGGATGATACATGTAGAAGTGGGAAAGTTCACGCTCCTCTATTATTCTTCGTTCGTGGAGCCGGTTACGCTCATAAGGAACCTCCTGCAGGCGAGCGTGATTGCCGGCAAGGGAAGAGGCGGGATAAGGGTAATTGAAACAGGAGGACATAAGCTCGCGATAAGAGCATACAGGCATGGCGGCCTTTTCAGGGGTTTCACAGGCCCCTTTTTTTTGAATACGGCGCGGGTGGTCTCGGAAGCGGAAATCATGCGGTATCTCCAGGAAAAGGGTTTCCCCGTGGCAGCCCCATTTGCCGCGGTGATCGAGAAACTGTTCGTCCTCAGGAGGTTGTATCTGGTCACTCTCTTTGAGGAAGATGCAGTGGGCCTTTTGGAATATCTGCACACGTGCAAAAAAAGGGAGAGAATGCGGGCCGCCGTGAAACTTGCCGAACTCCTGTGGGGGCTGCAGCAGGCGGGTGTCTATCATCGGGACCTCCACTTGAGGAACGTCCTTGTGACGCGCGAAAACCGCCTCATCCTTCTCGACTTTGACCGGGCAGCCAAAAAGCCCCTCCTCCCCGGCGACGTGGAGTCGATGGTCCAAAGGCTCGGCCGGTTCACCGAGAAAATGGAGAGGCAAGGCCGGCTGCGGGTGGGCGCGGTAGAGAAGGCTTTATTCTTGAGGACGTACGCCCGCCTCTCGGGCTATGATATGACCGAGAAAATAGCACGCGCCCGGATAGCGAGAGGGTTGATGCATCGCGTGGGCTGGTTCATCGAATCCCTCCTTTTCGGGGGGAAGAAATAAGGAGCCGGCCAGTCAGCCTTGCGGATGTCGCGAGATTCTAGATTGCCGAGGAGAAAGATGAGCAAGTATGAGTACGTCAACAGGGCCCCGTCCGGCGGATGGCTGATGGAGGTGCGAAAAGGGCAGTCCCCTAAGGGCAACATCCGCAAAAACCCCGTGACCGGCCGGTACCAATTCTACCGGGGCTCACTCAATGCAACGCGACCCATGCTGGAGGACTCCGATATGGAGAAGCTGAAAAAGAGAATCGACGAACTTGATCTTTAGGTGACCCGATCGTGCGCTCACGACAGGGCTAGGCTCACTTTGGTAATGCCTTCTTCCAAGGGCTCTATGGTGCAGCCAAGCCTGCTGCACATGTGGATCATCCTCATGTTTTCCGACAGGACGTACCCGTAGATCTCCTTAAGACCCTTTTCATGTCCTATGCCTATCACCATATCGACGAGCTTGAAACCGAGCCCCTTGCCCTGGAAACGATCATGGACGATCACGGCAAACTCACCCTTTTTCAGGTCCGGTTCCATGATCAGCCTCCCCATGCCGATCATGCTCCGCCTGTCACCTTCCTTAATCTCGGCGACGATGGCGATCTCCCTCTCGTAGTCGATGTTGCACAGCCGAACGTGCATTTCGTGGGTGATATGTTTAATGGTCTGGAAGAACCTCTCCTTCAGCGTTTTTTCCGACAGGCTCGTCAGCATCTCGTGCTCAAGCGGCTCGTCTTCCGGCCGTATTGGTCTGAGGAGGACCTCCCAACCCGACATGTGCCAGCGTGTCACATATTTTGTGGGATAGGGACTGATGATCAGGTGAGGATGGCTCGCGTAGTGGGGATCGAGAATGATGCGCGCGTCGAGGGCGAAGGGCCTGCCGTTGGAAAAGGCGATGGGGTTGATATCCATCTCCTCGATCTCCGGGAAATCCGTGATGAGGTTGGAAAAGCTCAGGATGATCTGCTCCAGCATCTGTATGTCCGCAGGCGGTTTCCCCCTGTAGCCCTGAAGGAGTTTGTACACCCTCGTTTCTTCCATCAGTTTTCTTGCCAAGGCCTGATTGAGGGGTGGCAGACCGATGGAAAAATCCCGGTAGATCTGGACCCCTAGGCCGCCCATGCCGAAGAGGATTACCGACCCGAAATCCTCGTCCCTTTTTGCGCCGAGAATGATCTCATAGTCGATCTTCTCTACCATCTTCTGGAGAGTGACCCCCTTGACCGAGGCTGTTGGACAGTACGCCAGGACCCCGCGCATCATCTTGTCGTATCCGTCCCGCAGTTCCTCTTCGGAATTGATCCCGAGCATCACGCCGCCGGCATCGCTCTTGTAGCTGATATCCGGCGAGATGATCTTCATCACCAGGGGATATCCCTCGGTTCTCGCAATGTGTGCGGCCTGCTCGACGTCCGCGGCGACGTGGGCCCTGACAGTGGGTATGCGGTAATTGGTGAGAAACCTTTTCGACTCTTCTTCGGTCAGGACGGTCCGTCCTTCGGCGAGCGCTTTCCGGACGAATGTCTTCAGTATATTCATGGGAGGCGCCGAATCGACCGTCACATCCGCGGGCGTCTCGTGGAGGATCCCTAGGGTGCGATCGTAATTATGCATGTAGAGGTAGGTCGTTACCGCTTCTTCAGGCGTACGGTACGTGGGGACGTTGTTCGCAGACAGGATCTCCCTGGCTTCACGGACCTCTCCGCCGCCCATCCATGCGGTGACCACCGGCTTCCCTGCCTCGCTCGCCAGTGCGGCAATCGCCCTTGCCAGCTCATCAGCCTGTACCACCCCTTGGGGGGTAAAGACGACCAGCACGCCGTCCACCCCCTGGTCTTCGAGACATATCTTGACAACCTCCTCATAGCGTGAGACATCCGCGTCCCGGAGGAGGTCGAGAAAAGTATGCTCTTTCCAAAAATCAGGCATCAATGCCCTGAGCTTGCCCTGATTTTCGTCTGAAAGCCTGGCGACTGCCCCGCCCAGTCCAAGGAGGGTGTTTATCGCCATTGTGGCCACGCCGCCGGCATTGGTGACCACAGCGAGCCTTGGCCCCTTGGGCAGGTGCTTGGAGTAAAGAACACCCGCTGTATTAAAGAGATCTTCCGCTGTCTTTACCCGCACCACGCCGACCCTCTCGAAGACCGCATCGTACACGTGGTCGCTCGTCGCGAGGTATCCCGTGTGGGAGCGGGGTTGTGCGCCTTCTTCCATGCGGGCGGGCTTGAGAACCACGATCGGTTTGTTCCGCGCGAAGCCTCTCGCGGCGCTGATGAATTTTTTCACGTCGCCGACGCTCTCTTCCATATAGACCATGATACTTCTCGTGTGCGGGTCGTAGCCGAGAAAATCGATGAGTTCTCCAAAGTCAATATCGACCATGGACCCCAGGGAAGCGAACATACTGAAGCCGAGGTGCGTATCCATACCCCAGTCAAGCAACGCCCTGCCGAAGCCGCCGCTTTGGGAGATGAAGGCAATATTGCCTGCCGCAGGATTGAACGGAAGGGGTGTGGCATTCAGCGACAGGTGCGGCCTCATGAAGCCGAGGCAATTCGGCCCCATGATTCTCATGGGATAGCGCTTCCGGAGTACGAGGACTTCCTCCTCGCGAGCCTTGCCGTCCGGACCTATCTCCCTGAAGCCGGACGAGACGATGACCGCACCCTCCACGCCGGCCTTCCCGCACTCTTCGACTATTGCGGGGACGGTGTGGGCGGGCGTCGCGATGACGGCGAGGTCGATCTTTTCCGGTATGAGGGCACACGACTCATAGGTCGGAATGCCGAAGAGACTCTTCTTGTGCGGGTTCACCGGAAATATGTGCGAGCCGGGCAGCGTGAGCAGGTTTTCGAGCAGCACCCTGCCGATAGAGCCTGCGTTGTCGGTCGCGCCGATGATGGCGATCGTCCGGGGGTTAAACATTTTACCAATGTCGCTCATCTTTTAGCGCTACCTCCATTTTCTTTTCACACGAGGTATCATATAGACCACATCCTTTTCCCCAGGACCACTGATGTCTCGATCTGGCGGTCGGGGATATCCCAATACCGCCTCAAGAGCTCGTCCTTGCGCTCCATGGGCTCGTAGCCATGCTTCCGATAAAACGCTATTGCCCATGTTGCCGCCTGCCAGGTGCCGACAAGCAGCCATTCAGTATCGACCTGCTTTTCGATAAACCCGAGCAGCGTTGATCCGATTCCTTTTCCCTGACTCTTGGTCTCTACGCATGCATGGCGTATGAGGGTCGTATCGGCCACCCGCTCCTTCCCCATCACTCCCTGCAGCTCCATGTCTTTCCTAAATCCGTAGAAGCGCATACGTTTCATCTCCGACCGGACCTCTTCCAGAGGCATGTAGGGCTCGTGCCATCGGTCAGCCGGTATGGCACTTCTATACCGCCTTGCTGCGTCGTTGACTACCCTGAATATCTCGTTCTCGTCACGGACCTCGAAGAGCCCTTCCTTCCAGAAACCGAAGAGTTCGTAGGCATTCTGAAAGCCTATCTTATGGAGGGCTTCGTCATTTTTCAAAAGCTGCGCCAGGGCGTCATAATTCTTCTTTATGCCCGGCACACCGGGGAAATCCGAGCCAAAGAGAAATTTGCTGCTCCACTTGGACATGGCAGGGAAATATTCCAGGAGTCTCGTTGGCGGAAGGCCCGAGATATCGATGTAGACGTTCTCGAATCTCTTTGCGAGGAATTCCGCGATAGGGAACCAGAAGGCCCGGCCCCCATGGCACAGGACGACTGACAGGTCAGGAAAGTCACTAATGACGTCATCGAAGGTATAGGGGTCGGCGTAACGCATCTTGCACCCCTGGAAAAGGCTCGTGCCTGCGTGGAACATAACGACCAGCCCTTCCCTCTGGCAGCGCTCATAGAGAGGATAAAGCCGGGGGTCGTTGGCGAAGAAGAACCCATGTGTGGGATGGATCTTCAAGGCCCTTGCCCCTTGCGCACGCTGTTCGTCAAAGGACGCCATGGGATCGACATGGAAATTGGGATTCACGTTGGCTATGGGCACGAGCTCCGGGTGAAGCCGGCTGATCTCTTGCGCCCTTTCGAACGGCATAAGGCCCGCCGACCCAGGGGAGTATTCAGGGATAAGGATCCCGGCCCAGGCCTCTTCCTTGATTACATCCCCGTAGCTTTCAGCGATCTGCCTGTTTTCCTTGTCAAAGAGCCTCGGCACATAAGGCCCGGTGTCCATCCAGACCGCCCGCGCTTTCTCCGTCCACTCGAACCTGTGGCCTACATGCATGTGCATGTCTATTATCCGCTCCACCTTCACCCTCTTTGCCAATCCTTATCGACGGGGCTCGTAATGCCTCTCCTTTTCTCCTATCATTATACATAGATTACGCATGGAGCGAAAGGTATGCAAAAAGGCATTACAGCCAATAGAGGTAAGGACCTGTAAAAGATCCGGCCTTTGCAATTGCGGGCGCACCTCCTTCAGTAGCGCCGGAGAGGGGGCGGCAGCGGGGTCTACTTGTTGTCTCTGGCCACCTTGCAGACGTCGAGATAAAACACTTCATCGGGTGAACCCGCATAAATACGGACCCAGGGCGAGATTACCTTGAAGATCATGGTTCTGCCGTCCCAGTAGACACCCTCAATTTCCAAGGAGCGGTACCTTGTCTCATTGCAGTCTATCTCGTCAAATGAGATTATCTCCTTTTGGGGCGAATTTACGGGAAAGACCCTTCTTCGCCAGGCGCGGACAAGGGTCTTCGATGGGTAGGCAAGAGTCGCTCTTTCAACATAGTAGCCTACTCCTTTTCCGTCTGAAGCATAGTTCTCCCACTTCCGCTCCCTTCCTTCCTTGCCCGCAACCTCTGCGCTCCCGGAACTCGCTGCGTCGGTCCCTTTCGCTGACGTGCCTTGCTGCGCCGCAGGCCCGGTATCATTCTTCGCCTTGCCTGACCGGATGAGGCTGCATCCGACCACAAAGAGCGCAGAGCAGCATATCAGAGATAGTAAAAGCCATCGTTTTCGATCCATCGTGCACCTCCCTTGATGTAGTTTGTAATAAAATCCCGTTGAAAGTAAATGGAATAGATGCGTTTGTCCGAAGTGCTTGTTTTTCGATATCAACCAGCTATACTATTGTGCAAGGAGTGGGTGTCATGAGAGTGGGCCTGGTAAGGGAGGATATCTATCTCGAACATATAACGGATGATTTTCACCCGGAGAACCCCGGACGCTTGAGGGGCATTTACGAGATGCTGGAGGAGATCGACCGGGAGGGCCTCGTCTACGTGCCTGCCCGACCCGCGACCAGGGACGAAATAGCCCTTGTCCATGAACAACACTATATAACGATGGTGGAGGAGACGAGAGGGAGGATCCAGACACGTCTCGATCCCGATACAGTCGCGTCAGCCGGATCATACGACGCGGCATGTATGGCGGTCGGGGGCCTGCTCCAGCTTGCCGATGCAGCCCTATCGGGGGAAATCGACAACGGGTTTGCCCTTGTGAGGCCACCGGGTCATCACGCCGAAGCGGGAAGGGCCATGGGTTTCTGCATCTTCAACAACGTTGCTGTCGCAGCGAGGTATCTGCAGAAGAAGTACGGGCTCACGCGCGTACTCATTGTGGACTTTGACCTCCATCACGGTAACGGCACGCAGCATAGTTTTTATGAAGACCCCTCGGTTCTCTACATATCGACCCATCAATACCCGTATTATCCCGGGACGGGATGGTATGAAGAAACGGGGCAGGGCAAGGGCAAGGGCTATACCATCAATGTTCCCCTCGCCTACGGCATGAATGATGCGGATTACCTTTATGTTTTCAGAGAAATAGTTATGCCTGTGAGCCGCCTGTTCAGACCGCAGATCGTGCTTGTGTCGGCGGGATTCGACATTCACCGCAATGACCCCCTCGGCGGAATGGCGGTCACCGAGCGCGGCTTCGCGAAGATGACAAGGATGCTTATGGACGTGGCAGCCCACGAGTGCGGGGGCAAAGTGTTTTTGGTGTTGGAAGGCGGTTATGATATTTGCGCCCTTACCGATTCGGTGAGGACCGTCATCATGGAGCTGAGGGAGACGCCCGTCTACCTGGCGGATGACGAGGACGGGGAATCTGACGCGGCGGCACAGATCGTCTCAAAGGTAAAAAAGGCGGTAAAGCCGTACTGGGGGGAATTCTAACCCTCTTTCCAGATCGTTTCCTTTAATTCCTTTCCGACCTTAAAATAGGGTAATTTTTTTTCCGGCACCTCAACTATTTCGCCGTTCTTCGGGTTCCTTCCCTTGTAAGGCTTGTAAGACCTCAGCGAAAAGCTTCCGAAACCCCTTATTTCAACCCTTTCACCATTGATGATCGCCGTTTTTATGGTATCGATAATAGTATCGACGACGACCTTCGCTATCTTCTGGTTAAGGTTTATTTGCTCTGAAAGCTGATTGACTATATCTATCTTGTTCATAAGGGGCCTCCTCCGCCACCTATCAATTACTGGGGCTAGCGTCGCCCCCTCCACCGGCAAGCCACGACCCGCTTCGCACAGGGCATAGGCGGGTTACCCAACTCCATATTTCCTTGCTGGGTGGCCACCGGCCTTCCCCTCAAAGAGAAGCTATGTTCGATCCAGAATATACCTATAGGCATTCCTGAATATCTTCAATCCGTCCCCCTCCACGGGGAGTTCTTCCCGGGACCAGTGGGGATGCTGCGTGTAGTGAACGAACGCTTCGGGATGGGGCATAAGGCCGAAAATCCTCCCCGAAGCGTCGCAGAGGCCGGCGACGGACATAATCGACCCGTTAGGGTTGTAGGGAAAGTCAGCCCTTATTTCACCATTCTCGTCGCAATATTGCATCACCACGTGACCGTCTCCCAGAAGCTCTGCAACGTCGTTCTCATTCCCGGCAACAAGTTTTCCTTCCCCATGTCGCACGGGAAGGTAAATTCTATCTATATCTCTCGTAAAGATGCAAGAAGAAAATTTATCCACCTTAAGAAATACCCACCTGTCCTGAAACCTGCCCGACTCGTTAAAGGTGAGGGTCACCTGCTGTCTCTGGTAGTCGCCCTTCAAAGCCGGGAGAAGACCTGTTTTCGTCAGCAGTTGGAACCCATTACAAATGCCGATGACCAGCTTTCCATCTCTCACGAAGCGTAAAAGCTCGTCTATGAAATAGTTCTCTGAATCCTTCATCCGCTGGTATTTCCACTTCACGGCTTGCGCTTTTCCGGCACCGAGATCGTCGCCGTCGAGAAAACCGCCGGGCAGATTGAGAAAGTCATAGTCATGGATATTCTTGGTCCCCTCCATCAATGTGCTGATATGGACGATCTCCACGTCAAATCCGGCGAGGCGGTTTGCGTGGGCCGTCTCAAGCTCACAATTGATGCCGTTCCCTGAGAGAACGAGGCTTTTGGGTATCTTTTTTCTACGCTGCGTCATAGCTGTGAAGTCCGGCAAGGATAAAGTTTACACCAAGATAGGCAAAAATGACACTCATAAAACCGGTCTTACTCCGGCTTTTCGCAAAATTCTACTAAAACGCACGTACTATTTATCCCACCGGCTTAGTCAACCCCGGTAATAAGAAAATATTTTCCCTGTGTTTGACTCACCATCCGCTCTTGTGGTAGAAATGAGCCATGCTGGTAACGAGTATCGGCAGTCTCCCTTTTGTCGAAGCAGAGCGGGCTATTGACGCAGTCATGGCCTGCTGCCCCGAAATCCCCTTCTGGCCCCAGTTGCCGCGACGCTCGTTTTATGAAGACATGTACGTCCAGTATCTGGAGCGCACGCCCGCCCTCGTGGTCGATCCCGTTGGCGCTGCCGTCTACGTGGATACCAGAAAAACCGAGGGCATAGAGCGGTTTTATGAAGAGGTGTACAACGATGACGTCGATGCTTTTGGCATATCGGAACAGGCGGCGCCCGGTTTCTATGCGCTTCTCGAAAGACTGCCGCAGATGGCGGATAAGATCAGGTACGTCAAGGGCCAGTTGACCGGGCCTTTCACCCTCGGAATCGGGCTGAAGGACGAGAACGGCAAGCCCATCATTTACGACAGCGCGTATTTCGATATCATCAAGAAAGCGCTCCACATGAAAGCGGCGTGGATGATCAAGGCGATAAAGCGTGTCTGTCCCGACAAAGAGGTACTGTTATTTTTCGACGAGCCTGCATTAGTCTCCTTCGGCTCTGCTTTCGTATCGGTTTCCGCACCAGTGGTCACCTCCATGTTTGATGAAGTGAGAGAAGGACTGGATGCGCATGTCGGCATCCACTGCTGCGGTAATACGGATTGGTCCGTGCTCCTCCGCACAGGGGTGGATATCATCAACTACGATGCCTTCAATTTTATGGAAACCCTCTTCTATTTCCACCGGGACCTTTCAGCGTTTCTTGCAAGGGGAGGCATGATAGCTCCTGGAATCGTGCCGTCTTCCGGCGAGGCATTGCATGAGGTAAGCCTTGCCGACCTTGCCCGTTTGTGGCACTCATTGGAAGGGCATTTGTCTGAAGCGGGGAGCGCCCCCGAACAGGCGATGATTGTCACGACGGCCTGCGGCCTCGGCACATTGAGCGAAGCAGACGCGTACCGTGCGCTGGAACTGCTCAAGCGGCTGCCGGACGCGGTAGAAACGGCAACATAAGCAGCACTACCATAATAGTAAGGATACCCATAGAATAGGGGAAAGGTCGATGGCCGCCGGTTGCGGACGGCCGTGGGGCCGCCTCGAGTCCGCAACCGGCCGGGAGGGCTTGGATTCCTTGACAAAGAAGGACGATATCATTAACTTATAGTGTGGATATGCCATGGAAACATTGACCGAGAGAGAAAAAAAGGTCCTGGAGGCGATTATGACCAGCTACATCGCCTCGGCCGAGCCGGTGGGGTCGAGGACGTTGTCGAAGCTGATCAGCAACAAGTGGAGCTCAGCCACCATCAGGAACGTCATGGTGGATCTGGAGGAGCAGGGGTTTCTCTACAAGCCCCATGTGGTCGCCGGCAGGGTGCCGACGGGAAAGGCGTTCAGATATTACGTGAACAGCCTGCTGGTACCCCGCTCTCTCGGAAAACGGGATCTCCATGTGCTGGAGGGCCTTACGAGTCATCGCTATTCCCATGTCGAGGAGATTATGGGAGATGCCTCGCGGGCGCTCGCCAACCTGTGCAACTATACGGGTATCGTGGTGGAGCCCAAAGTGGATTTCATGCTCTTCAAAGAAGTCGAATTCGTCAAGCTGTCCAAGACGACTATTCTCGCGGTATTCGTGACCTCCTCGGGCATGGTCCACACCAGGCTTGTCACTACCGAGGAAGAATTTTCTCAGGAGCTGCTGCACGGCATGAAGGGATACATGAACGAAAGGTGCGAGGGCCTGCCTTTTTATTCTCTGAGGAAAAGCATATTTGAAGATATGGCGAAAGACAGAGAGGCGTTTCAATCCCTCATGGACAAAATTATGGACGTCCTCGAGGAGATCATGAACAGGGAAGAAGAGAGGGAAGTCTATCTTGAGGGGACATCCAGGTTCATCGGTGTGCCTGAACTCTCCGATATCAACAGGTTGAGGGAGCTTTTCCATGCTTTTGAAAGAAAGGAAAAATTGCTGAAACTGCTTGACAGGAGCATGGAGCAGGAAGGAATCAATGTGATCATAGGCGCAGAAACCGAAGTGAAGGAAATGAGGGACATGAGTATTATCACGTCGTGCTACCAGATCGACCGGACGCATCACGGGGTGCTGGGTGTGATAGGCCCCCTTCGTATGAATTATTCAAGAATAATACCCATAGTGCATTATACGGCTCAGGCGGTGACCGACCTGCTCAGGATAATGTGAGGCTGGAGATGAACGAGAAAGAGAAGGAAAAGCACGGAAACGTGGGCGGAGAGCACGGGAAGGGCAAGAAGGAAGAGCATCGGGAGCCCGAACACGAGGAACAGAAGAAGAAAAAAAAGGAAGATATTGTCGAGGAACTAAATGTTTCCCTCGCGGAGAAGGAAAAACAGATAGAGGAGCTCAAAGAAAAGATGCTTTACCAGCAGGCGGAATTTGAGAATTTCAAGAAGATGAAGGCAAGAGAGAAACAGGACGTCCTCAGATTCGGGAATGAAACGCTGATCAAAGAACTGCTGCCGGTAATCGATAACCTGGAAAGGGCGATAGAACACGCGGGAAAGACGGAAGAGGCAAAGAGCATCGCGGAAGGTGTTGCGCTCACCTTGAATGGATTCCTTAAGGTGCTGGAGAAATCCGACGTGACCAGGGTTGAAGCCTTGGGTCGAACCTTCGATCCGAACCTGCATGAAGCGATCTATCAGGAAGAAAAGAACGGGGTCGAGCCGGGAACCGTCGTGGGTGAGTTCCAGAAGGGGTACGTGATGGATGGGAGACTGCTGAGGCCTTCCATGGTATCCGTTGCGAAGAAGCCTGAAACGGTGTAGACTACTGCACCGACATGGTAAAAAATTATTACGAAATACTGGGCGTTGCCGATGGCGCAACCGATGAGGAGATAAAAAAGGCTTATAGGAAGCTCGCCCTCACCTACCACCCCGATCGCAACCCGGGTGACCGGGAAGCAGAAGAAAAATTCAAGGAAATAAATCAGGCCTATCAAGTGCTGGGCGACCCGGAAAAGCGGGCCGGCTTTGACCGCTTCGGCGCCACGGACCAATCCGGCGCGTACGACTTCGGCTTTACCCGGAATTTCGACGACATATTCGGCGATCTTTTCAACGACTTCTTTGGAAACACGCAGCGAAGGAGGACCCGGAAGGGAGAAGACCTCCGCTATAATCTTGAGATAGAGTTTGAAGAGGCGGTCTTCGGGGTTGAGAAAAACATAGAAATCCCCTACGACGTGAAGTGTTCTTCCTGCAAGGGGTCGAGGATCGAGCCGGGATTTCAGCCGATTGTGTGCAAGGGATGTAACGGGAGAGGACAGGTAAGGTTCACTCAGGGCTTTTTCACCATCAATAGGACCTGTGAGCAATGCGGCGGTGAGGGCTATTTCATCAAGGACCCGTGCAAGACCTGCAAAGGCAAGGGATTTGTCAGGGCAAAAAAGACCTTAAAGATCAATGTCCCTCCCGGCGTCGATACGGGCACCCGCCTGAAAATGAGGGGTGAGGGGGCTCAGGGCCCGCATGATTCAGTGGCGGGCGACCTCTACGTAGTACTGAAGGTGCGGGAGCATCCGATATTCGAGCGCGAGGGTGATGATATTTACGTGCACACCGAGGTCGATTTCCCGACGCTCTGCCTGGGTGGAGACATCACGGCGCCTGTCCTTGGGGGAGAGCTCAACCTGAAGATCCCTCCGGGCACGCCTGCGGAAAAAGTGTTCCGGCTGAAGGGCCTCGGCGTACCGAAGACCAACGGATATGGAAGGGGCGACCAGTTTGTCCATCTCCATATAGCGGTCCCGAAGACGGTGACCGACAGGCAGCGGGACCTGCTCGAACAGCTCTCCAGGGAATTGCGGCAGAACGGAGGCTCGTCTCGACCGGCGGGGTTCAAAGAGAAGTTCAAAGAATTCTTCGACTGGAAAGAATAGGGTAGGCGCCCGGCCGCCACAGGCGCGCCAGCGCCGCTATCGCGAGGAACAGGAAGCAGCAGAGCACGAACCAGTCTCCATACCTCACGTAAGGAGTTTCTCCTTTCCTGAGGCTGAAAAAACCGTTCAGCACCTCCTCCTTAAAGATACCCGTCTTTGCGCATGTGCGCCCCCGCGGGTCAATGATCGCGCTGATACCCGTGTTTGCCGCCCGCAGCACGTAGCGGTCCGTCTCTATGGCCCTGAAGACATAGGATGCGAAGTGCTGGTAAGGCGCCGACGACTTGCCGAACCACGCGTCGTTCGTGATGTTGACCAGCACCTCTGCGCCCCTTCTTACCGTGTCGTTCGTGATGGAGGGGAAGACGCCTTCGTAGCACACGAGCATGCCGATTTTTCCGACATCGGTTATCATGGGATCATGGGAGGGCCCGGGAAAGAAATCGCCCGCGGCGACACTGATCTGCGAAAGGAAAGGTAAATAGTCGGCCAACGGCGTATATTCGCCGAAAGGCACAAGGTGGTTCTTGCGGTAGTCTGCGACGATCTCCCCTCTCCTCCCGATCACGTATGCCGTGTTGTAGTACCTGCCCCGGCTGTCTCTTGATATGGTGCCGAGGAGGAGATGGTCCGAGAGGGCCGCGGGGAGGGTGCGTATGGCACGGCTGGCCGCGTCCTGCAAAAAGATGAAAGGCATTGCCGTTTCCGGCCATATAACCAGGTCGGATGCGCGTGAGCGGCTAAGGGTGAGGGTGGAATAGGTCCGGATGATGCCTGCCTTGTAGGCCTCATCGAATTTCATGTCCTGGGAGATATTGCCCTGAACGATGGAGGCGCTCGTCGTGCCTTTAACCTGTTCCCCTAACCGATGGAAACCGAAGAGCAGGCAGGCGGCACACAGGCAGACGATGAAAGAGCCGTAGGCAAGAGGAAAGTGTCTTTTTGCCAGCATGTGATAGATCAGACAGTTTACCCCGACGATGAGAAAAGAGAGAAAATAGGTGCCTGTAACGGACACCACTTGAATAAGAGGCAGAAAATTGTACTGCGAGTGGGCAAGGAACGACCAGGGAAAGCCCGACAGGAGAACGCCCCTGAGGTATTCCAGGAGTACCCAGGCAGGGGGGGCGCTGAGGAAGAAGGGGATATGGAGGCGGTCGTCAAGAAAGGAGATGAGCCACGCAAAACACGCGGTGAAGAGGGAAAGGTAGAGCACAAAAAGGCATAGAGTCACTACGCTGAAGGGCATGCTTATCCCGCCGAAGGTGTTCATGGCGACAACCACCCAGTAGATGAGGCCCGTGTAAGAGACGACACCGGCGGTAAAGCCTGTGAGAAAATTAAGGCGGTCCCTGCCGGTCTTGAGCGCGAAGAAGAGGGGGACGAGGGCGACGTAGGCAAGGTAGAATTGGGACACGGGGGGCTGGCAGAAGACAAGCAGCACCCCCGCGAGGAAGGCGAGCCTATAGGACCATCTGTTTATATTCACGAAGTTCTTTCACATAAGTCAGAAGCTTATGCTCCCTGTATCTCATCCGCCGTGCCTCTGCGCCGCCCTTTTCATGATCGAACCCGAGCACGTGGAGCAGCCCGTGGATGATAAGGGAAACAAGTCTTTCGTAGAAAGGCAGACCCGCCTCCCGGGCCTCTTTTTGCGCTTCTTCCACCGAAATGATCAGGTCTCCCAGTATCTCACACTGAAAACCCTCCAGGTAGGAAAAGGAGATCACGTTGGTGGGTCCGTTCTTGCCGAAGCATTTCAGGTTAAGGGCCGCAATCTTTTTGTTATCCGTAAAAAAGATGCTGAAGTCTCTATCCTGCTGCCCTAAAGAGACGAGCAAGTTTTCTGTGATGCTTCTTAACCGCTTTTTGTTGAGTCTCAACAAGCCTCGGGAAGTTTTTACGAGCACCGTCATCGCTGGTCCTTTCGGGGTATTCTATTCGTTGGTGGAAAATACCTATCAGGATGGTAATGAAGCTTTTTTGGATAGCGTGCAGGTCCTTCAGTGTCAGCTCGCACTCGTCGAGCTGGCCGTCCAGGAATATCTGCTCTATGATATTCTGCACATGGGTCTCTATCCTTTTGGGGGTCGGATCCTCCAAGGTGCGTGAGGCCGCCTCGACCGCGTCCGCAAGCATCACTATGCCCGCCTCCCTCGTCTGCGGCTTGGGCCCGGCGTACCTGAAGTCCTTCTCATCGATCAGGGAAAGCCCTGGGTCCTCCATATCCTTGGCCCTTTGATAGAAGTAGGATACGAGGCTCGTTCCATGGTGTTGACGGATGATCTCGTAGATCTTTTTCCCGAGGCGGTATTCTTGCGCGAGCTCCACCCCCTCCCTCACGTGGGAGAGGATAATGAGGCTGCTCATGCTGGGGGACAGGTTCCGGTGCGCATCATCGTCCTGCCTGTTTTCTATGAAGTAATGGGCCATCTTCAGCTTTCCGATATCGTGGTAGTATGCGGCGACCCTGGTCAATATGGGATGGGCCCCTATGCTCTCGGCCGCTGCCTTGCAGAGGTTTCCCACAAGCATGCTGTGGTGGTAAGTGCCGGGGGCCGAGAGCATCATCTGCTCGAGCAAAGGGTGCTCGAGGTTTGCAAGCTCAAGGAGCTTGAAGTTGGTGGTGTAGTCGAAGGTATGCTCGATGACGGGGAGGAGACCGGCCGTCATCAGGCTGCTCCCTACGCCCCCGAGGAGGATGAGGGTGACCGTCAGCGGTAATTCGGCAAAGGGACGCCCGAGGAGGCCATGGAAGAGGCACATCACAAATGACATGATGAGGGCGGCAAAGAAGCCGGCCCCGAGCATGGTGGACCTCTTCTCAACCTGACCGGAAAAGTAGGAGGCCACAAGGTTGCCGAGGAAGGCGTAAACAAAGATGGGAAGGCTGTTGTCAACGATGAACGCTGCCGCAACCCCGAGAATGGTGGAAAAGACAACGACGGCTTCGGAAAAAAGGATGATCCTCATGACGATGCCGAAGAGGAAGAGGGGAAATACGTAGAACAGTAGCGAGGCATGATCGGGAGCGAACCGCTCGAAGACTACGAGCGAGACCTTGATCAGCAGGACTGTAAAGACGGTAAGGGCCGCCGAGAAGATGAAATCCTTCTCGGAGAGGGTGAACTTCTTGATGTTCCGGTCGGCGAACTCGTAGACGATAGTGATGAACGAGAAAAATATGAAGAAAAGGAAGAACAAATGGCCGGTGATCGGCAGCCTTTTCTGCGCGATAGCGCTGAGACCCGCCAGCTTCAGCTCTTCCTCCGGCCCTATTCTTTGGCCTTCCCTGACAATTATCTCGCCCTTCTTGACGCTCACGTCCGAGCCGGGCACCTTGTAATTGGCCGTCGAACGGATATTCCTGGTCGCGATATCTCCGATTTGGTATTGTCCGGACTGAAGAGGAAGCCTTATGTCGACAATAACAGCAAGGATGAGGGAAAAAAGGATGATGGCAAGGTATTTTCGCAGGGCGAAACGCGAGGGAGGCTTATCCTTTTCGCTCTTCATTTTTCGCTCCTTCGGCCATAGCCTTCTTTTCGTAAGCTCTGATGATCTTCTGCACGAGAGGGTGTCTCACCACGTCCTTCTCGGTAAAATAGACAAACTTTATTCCCTTGACGCCTCTGAGGATGCCCTGGATCTCTACCAATCCCGATGTACGCTTATCAGGGAGGTCTATCTGCGTGACGTCACCCGTGACCACCGTCTTCGATGAGAAACCGAGACGGGTGAGAAACATTTTCATTTGCTCCGATGCCGTATTCTGAGCCTCGTCAAGGATCACAAAGGCATCATTCAACGTCCTGCCGCGCATGAACGCCAGAGGTGCTATCTCGAGCACGCCCTTCTCAATGAGCCGGCTTCCCCTGTCTATGTCGACCATATCATAGAGGGCGTCATAGAGGGGTCTGAGATAGGGGTTCACTTTTTCATACATCGTTCCGGGAAGGAATCCCAACTTTTCGCCCGCCTCTATCGCTGGTCGCGTCAGGATGATTCTTGAGACTTCCTTATTAAAATATGCGGAAAGGGCCATTGCCATGGCCAGGTAAGTTTTTCCCGTTCCCGCCGGGCCGATGCCTATCACGATATCGTGTTTCCGTATGGCCTCGACGTAGAGCTTCTGATTCTGTGTTTTCGGGATAATTACTTTGCGGCTGGGCGGGATGTAAATCTGGTCCCCGTACAGCTCCTCGACGCCTCTGTTTGTGTGGGCAATATAACGGACCGCATGGTCTATATCCGATGGATTGACGGCAAAGCCCTTCTTGATGAGCCCTGCGAGCTCGTGTATCACTTTGCTCGTGTTCTCTACGTCTTTCTTCTTGCCCACCAGGGTGACGTGGTTTCCCCGCACGCTCGTCCTGACATCAAAGTATTTTTTGAGGTATTTTATGTTTTCTTCCCGGGGGCCGAACAGATTTCGGGCTAGGTGGGTGTCATCAAAGGAGAGCTGTACTACCTCTTCTTCCGTTTTCTCATCCAAAAAAGCTTGGCGAACCTCCGTATACGGATTTGATTCTGATAGAATATAGCACAAAAGGAAGGTTTGCGAAAGATGCGGGCGGTAGTTATCGTCGGCCGGGCTATTTTTGCCCCATCCATCAAAAATCCCTCCGGCCGGAAAAGAAGCTTAGTTACTCCACGTGCAAAGATAGAACCCTCCGCGACACGTTCCTGACGGTCTGCGTCCCCTATCTCCCCAAGATTCATGGCCGGCTCGGTTGTAGCCCATAACGTGCGCTTTATGAAGCAATGAATCTCCGCAAATAATAGTCCTCCTCATCTCTGGATCCGCAGTGGTATGTATCCTTGATCATTTTCCTCAGCGTTGCGCCGTTCGGCCCGATTCTTTCTTCTGTCTGAGACATGTCGACTGCTTCCATCTCTTCTTCAGTGAAACCCTCTTTCGGCATTACGTTGATCGTCCAGATATCGTTTATGTTGACTGTCGTCCCATTCGACAGCCTGATGTCCTGAAGTATTTCATAAAGCGTTTCAGGGCCGGAGCAGCCAGCCATGACGGCAAGCGCCAATTGTTCGTCCACCGTTACATCGATTGCCGGTTTATTCTTGAAAAAAGTTACATCGCATGTCTGCCCCAAAGTCGCAAGAATGAGTATCTGACGACCAAGCAACGCAAACCTGGAACCAGAAATCTCCTCTAACTGATTCATGCTTCAGGGGGTACCCTATCCCAGTGTATCTTGACACTGGTACCCAACCCCCCAAGATGGGTTTCCATCGTCTTGAGGTCAGTTTCTACGCGTTCAATGTTTCCTCCCGCCAGATCAATTTCTGCGTTGTATGCTGTCTCTGTGCATCTCATGTCTTACTCCTCCGGGCTATCGTCGAAGCCGTCGTCCTCAACGGCTTTAATAATCTGTAATATCGCTCGAGCATGTCTGCGGATTGTGTATCACGAGGAAGATTATTATATCAAAAATGACAGAATAGAATGTGCTTCATATCTCACTCCTTTAGGCTATCATCGCATCAGTTGTTTCAATGGTTTTAATAGTCTGTGAATTATGTTTGTGAATTATATATCAAACCGCGTACTTTTCTGTCAAGGGAAAAAAGATACCGTAAACAACTAATTATTACCTAAAGAGACCTATTAGTACCATGCCCATGTCCCCTGTCCTTGCATAAGCGGCGGATAACGCATACATTCATTTCATGCGGTCATCGCGCGAGAGAGAATACCAAATTTACGGTAAGGAGTTTTGTATGTTCGACGTAAGCGAAGAGGCATCGGAAAAGATCAAACAGTTCCTGGAAGGACGCGAAGGGCTTCAGACCATCAGAGTCTTGATTACTGAAGGAGGGTGGAGAGGTCCGTATCTCGCGATGGCTCTGGATGAGCAAAAGGAAAATGATAGGGTTTTCACAGAGAGAGGTGTGACGTTTCTTATTGAAAAAGCGCTCTTTGACAGGGTAAAACCCATAAGTATTGACTACACTCACTCCACTTTTGGTCCAGGCTATACGCTAAAGTCGGAACTCCTGAAGGACCTGGAGGGCGTTAGTGTAGGATGTCATGAAATTTGCGAAAGTTGCCGGGATTTGATCAAGTAGGCTGACTTTGGACCGGACAGGGCACATCTCAGGCGCTTGCCTTATTCCCGACTGGGCTTTAAAATAGTCGGATGCGGGGGGGAAGGCGCTGCCATGGAACAGATACAGGTAGATAAGAGCGCGGAAGAATCGATCATTTCCGGTCATCTCTGGATATTCAGCAACCAGGTGAGTTCGAGACCCGCCGGTCTCCCCGATGGAGAGGTCGTCGAGGTGACGGGCGAGAAGGGCAGGCCGCTGGGCACGGGATACTACAACGCAAAGAGCCTGATAGCCATCAGGTTGCTCTCACGCGGGAAGGCCACAGTGAATGAGCGTTTTTTCGCAGGTCGCATCGAAGAAGCCCTTTTGTTGAGGGCGGGCCGGGAGGCAGGGAGCTTCAGGGTGGTCAATTCGGAGTCGGATTTTCTTCCCGGACTCGTCGTCGACAAATACGAGGACCAGGTGGTGGTACAGTTATTGACCGCGGGGATGGAGAGGCAAAAGGAGCATATCATCGCCGCGCTAAAAAAAGTACTCTCCCCGCGGGCGGTGGTGCTTCGGAACGACAGCCCCAGCCGGAAGGAAGAGGGCCTCCCCTGCTACATCGAAGCGGCCGACGGGAGCGTGGACAGGGAGGCCGTCATCAAGGTGGGGCCGCTTCGGTTCCTGGTGGACGTACTCTCCGGTCACAAGACGGGTTTCTACTTCGATCAGGGTGAGAACAGGCTCCTCATGGATGAGTTCTCAGCCGGCAAGAACGTCCTCGATCTCTTCTGCTACACGGGCGGGTTCGGTCTCCATGCCCTCTATTTCGGGGCACGCGTCGTGACGTTCGTCGATACATCAGCCCAGGCCCTGGACCTGTGCAGGGAAAACGCCAGGCTGAACGGTCTCGCGGGAGGCGCTTTTGTGAGGGCCGATGCCTTTAATTTTCTGAAAAGTGCGACAGAGGAGTATGAGCTAATCGTCCTCGATCCGCCGTCATTCATTAAATCGAAAAAAAAGCTCAGAGAAGGCGAAAAAGGATACATCGACCTCCACAAAAAAGCATTGAAGAACCTCTCCCGCGATGGGCACCTCTTCACCTTTTCCTGCTCCTACCACATGAAGCGGTCCAGGTTCAGGGACATGGTTCGCATCGCGGCCTATGGCCAGGCCGATCTCTATCTTATCCGCGAGCTCACCCAGGCATCCGACCATCCGGTGCTCCTGACGATACCCGAAACGGATTACCTCAAAGGCCTTATCGTCAGGGTGAAAAAGAGGGCTTAAAGCTTAGGAAAGGCTTATCCGCGGAGCTTCATGCTGCCGAGAAAGACAATGAATTTCCCGAGTATTTCTTCGTCGAAGCAATGCCTCATACCCTGGTCGCGATCCGCGTATCCCCGGCCCTCCCCCGTTTTCTTATCCGGCGGCATGCCAACCATAATCTGCATCGCCCTCAAAGGGGATATGGGGTCTTTGTAAGGCCGGCGCGATGTCATGGCGTCAAAGCAGTCTATAATCCTCAAGACCCGCGCCAAAGTGCTGATGCGCAGCCCTTCCAGGCCCATGGGATAACCGCCCCCATGAAAATCTTCGTGATGATGCAACACGGCTTTCTGGACGAAGACGGGAAGGTCGGACTCGAGAAGCATTGCCAGGCCATTGAGGGGATGGCGCTTCATGACTTCCCATTCGATTGCGGTGAGAGGTCCGTCTTTGTTGAGTATCTCCGGCGAGACAAAAGCCTTGCCGATGTCATGAAGCAGCGCACCGACACCGCACTGGCGCAGCGCCTCCATCCTCTGGTACGCATCGAAGGCCCGATAATCCGGCTGAATTTGCTCCATAATCGCAGGATTCTCCTTCAAGAACGCCGTGGTAAACCATAAAACCTTCGCGGCATGCTCGTAGGTCTTGTAATCATGACCGATCATCGTCGTCAGGGCCTCAAGTGATTTTGATTGGGCAATGAACATCAGGGCGTTCTTGACCATCGCCTGCGTCCTGTCCATGGCCTTTTGGTCCATTGCGCCGAGCCCTAAGGATGTCTCAACGGCGTTCTTCACCACATTGGCGGAAACCCTGCTGAATATCGCTGCTTTCTGTTCATCCGACGGCGCCTGGTTCTCAAGGATGTTCCCCAGGTGCGTCTCAAGGTACTCTTCATACTTGATCTCTTCGTCGAGGTCGAGGAAGACCTCCCCGTGCTGCGAGGCGGCCAGTTTGGCGAGTTGTTCGGCCGTGACCCTGTTGCCCTCCACGGCCCACAGCACGTAGCGTCCCTGCTCGGAGAGGATATAGATCTTGAACTTCGGCAGGCTCCCCGAGATGATCGCGCCCGGGGGAATAGGCATGTAATTATGCTCGCTCAAGGTAGACCGGTCTGTTATTCCTTTGAGTCACCGCTCGATTTCGGCTCGAACCCCGAGACATCTTCTTCTTTTTCCTTCTTTGCTTCGAGGGCCTGCGATATCTCGGTGAGCCTCTTTACGACCAGGTTGTTGATGGTATTCTCCGGATACGTCCCGTCAGGCCCAAGGACGCCCGCGGACATGCCGGTCAGTATCTCCAGCCCCTCTTCCATCTTGTCTATCGAGAAGATCGCGAAGAGACCATCCTTCAGCGCATCGATCACCTCGTGCTTGAGCATCAGGTGCTTCACGTTTCTCTGCGGGATAATTACCCCGTGGCTTCCATCCAGCCCCCTGCTCTTGCAGAGGTCGAAGAAACCTTCGATTTTTTGATTGACGCCGCCAATGGGCTGTACGTCGCCGTTCTGGTCCATGGAGCCGGTCACGGCGAAGCTTTGCTTCAGGGGAACGCCGGAAAGGCTGGAAAGCAGGGTGTACATCTCGGCGCATGTCGCGCTGTCGCCCTCGATCATCTCGTAAAGCTGCTCGAAGGTAATCGACGCCGATAAGCTGATGGGCTTACTTACGGCATACTTGGCCCCAAGATAGCTCGCGATGATGAAGATGGCCTTCTCGTGGATCTTGCCGCTCATCTTTGTCTCGCGCTCTATATTGACTATGCCCGCCTTGCCCACATACGTTCTCGTCGTGATGCGCGAGGGCTTGCCGAAGCTGTAATCGCCCATGTCGAGCACGGCGAGGCCATTCACCTGCCCCACCTTTTCCCCCGCCGTATCGATAATAAGCGTGTCCTCCAGCGTCGCCTCCCTCAGCCTCTCTTCGATTCTGTTGGCGCGATACACGTTTTCATTGATTGCCTGGGTCACGTGGTCCGCCCTCACGAAATTCGCGCCATCCTTCTTCGCCCAGTAGCTTGCCTCTTTCATGAGATCGGTAAGGCTGGAAAGCCGCGTCGTCAGCTTCCCCTGATGGTCGGCGAGTCTCGACCCATGCTCGATCAGCCTGGCGACGCCCGACCTGTCGAAAGGCATGAGCTTCCCGGCCTTCTGGCACTCGGCGATTGCCTGGGCATACTTCCGCACGTTCTCTGGCGTCCTGTCCATCCTGTTGTCGAAGTCTGCCTTCACCTTGAACAGCTCGCTGTATTCCGGGTCAAGGTTATAGAGCAGGTAATAGATGTTAGGGGTCCCCTTGATGATCACCTTGGCGTTGAGCGGTATGGACTCAGGCTTAATGCCGGCCGTGCTGAAGAACCGGTACTGCTCCAGCACGTCCTCAACCTTTATTTCCTGGTTCTTGATGGCCCTTTTCAGGGCTTCATAGGAGAACGTGTTTCGCAAAATATCGAGGGCGTCAACGATAAGGTACCCGCCGTTCGCCCTGTGGACCGAGCCGGCCCTGATCATTGAAAAATCGGTCACGGCCATACCGTACATAATCCTGTTCTCTATTCTTCCAAAAAGGTTCAGATAGGTAGGGTTGCTTTCGAAGACGACGGGCGCGCCCCTGGTATCCGTGTTGTCGACGATCACATTGACGACAAACCTCGTAAAAGAGGTCTCCTGTTTCGGCATTTTGAGGAAAGGCAGGGGGGAAGGCTGCTCCTCCTGTGCCTTGAACTCATCAAGATGGCTCAGGATATCCTCCCGAACGTTGTCCAGATAAGCGACGATCTTTTCGTTCCCCTTGTACTTGTTCTTCAGGTTCTCTATGGGCGGGTGTAGCGCGTCGAAAGCAATGGCGCGCTCCAGCTTGTTCAGCATCTCCTGGACAAATTTCTCCGTATCCCTCATCGCCCTGAAGACCTCGTTCAGCCTCTCCTGCAGCAGCCTGCCCGTCTTCTCCATCTCCTTCTTCGTCTTCTCGTCGAGCTTGCCGTACTCCTCGGGCGTCAGGGCCTCGTTCTCATCCTTCAATGGGAGGATCATGATCCCGGCAACCCCTCTCTTTATCGAAAACCCCTTCTGCTTCGCTTCCTCCTCCAGCTTTGAAAAGAGCTCGCTCTGCTTCCGCTGAAACTCTTCCACTATCTGGTTCTTTTGCTTTTCATACTCTTTCGATTCAAAGGCCTTGGGTATATCCACCCTCAGCGCCTTGATCAGCTCCTCCATATCTTTGCGCAGGACCCTGCCCCTTCCAGGCTCAAGCGACACTGCGGTGGGGACGTCGGGATCCTTGAAGTTATGCACATAGCACCAGTCCGGCGGCACTGTTTCGCTTTCCGCCTTCTCCTTCAGCATCGCGGTGATGGTGGTCGTTTTCCCGGTGCCCGTTTCCCCAAGGGCAAAAATATTGAATCCTTTGGCATCGATATCGAGGCCGAAATCGAGCGACCTCAGGGCTTTTTCCTGTCCTATTATTCCTATCTGCGTTGCTACATCATCAGTAGTGGCGAAGTTGAACTGCTCCGGGTTGCAAGATTTGTAAAGATCGTCGGGTCCGAGTTTTACCGTCATGAAAACCCCCTGTCATTATAAAAATTCAAATAAACCGCGAGAAACCGCGCTAAAAGAGCCGTCTGAGCTTCGAATAAAATATAAGCATATCGCGAGCGAAAATCATTATCTTTTTATGGTCCGGAAACTCTGCCCCCGGACGTTTGTGTTTCTTTTTGTCCGATCGGCCGAGCGCATGTTCTGAAATCTCCCTCTGCGGCACAAGGCTTGGTTGCGCGGTCTAGGAGCGGCCCTTTCTGCTGTTGCAATCATTTTAACGAAAGCTTAGATTTAAGGAAAAGGGGCCGCAAGGGAGAGCATCTTTACCGGCCGCGCTTTTCGCGCCTGACTTTGAATAAGCTTGACAATAGGGCTAAAGTACTATATTTTGTTGTCTCTGCGGGCCGTTAACTCAGTCGGCAGAGTATCTGCCTTTTAAGCAGAGAGTCGCAAGTTCGAATCTTGCACGGCCCATTGTCCCCATCGTCTAGCCTGGCCCAGGACACCGGCCTTTCAAGCCGGCGACAGGGGTTCAAATCCCCTTGGGGACGCTTTTTTACCCGCTATCTCTCCACCGGCACGATAGCCGGCCCAGGTTTTCACCTACTATGTGTGCGCTGCCCGTCTCACACCAAGTCCGGCCGCAGCGCCCCCTTCCTTGCGGACAGCCCGGTCGAGACATTATATTTGATGTGAAAAACAGGTTTCTCTCGGGGAGGTCAACCTATGGCAAAGGTGTTGGTGGTCTATTTCAGCAATTCGGGCACGACGGAGCGGATGGCCGAATATATTGCGGAAGGGGTGCGGATAGCCGGTCATGAGGCGGATGTCAGGAAAACCTCGGAGATCGCAAGTGTTCACGATTTGGCCGGGTATGACGCCTATATCTTCGGGTGTCCCACGTACCACCTTGATATGCCCACGTCTTTCGCATCCCTGCTCGATGCGGCCGGGAAAGCCGGGCTGCAAGAGAAGGCCGGGGGCGCATTCAGTCCCCGCGCCCACCCGAGCAGCAGCAGTGGCGACGGGGCTGCCGAGCGTGTTTTTGGCGTTATGGAATCGACGCTCAGGATGAGGATGACTGAACTCGGCCCCTTTGACGTGATGGCTGATGTCGTCAACGGCCCCGACGGCGCGAGGGCCTGCCAGGAGTATGGGAAGGGGGTGGCGGGGATGATCGGGTAAGGCCGAGAAGGCTATCGCGGCTTTCAGAACCGGATGAACCATAAAGAAGTGCTAGAGCTTGCCCGGTCGGTGGACTGCTTCATCCTCGGAAGATAGTGAATCCCCCCGACTCTCCTTCTCCGTATATCGCGTGATCTCGGCTTTCCATTTTCTTGCGCATTCCGGGCAAAAGCCGTGGCTAAAAACCGCATCGGTATGTTTGCTGATGTAAACCTCCAATTGATTCCAGTAGCCCTTATCGTCACGGATTTTCTTACAGGAAGCGCAGATGGGGATCAGCCCCTTCAAGGTCTTGATCTCCGCCAGTGCCTCCTGGAGCTTTGAAATCAGTTTCCTCTGCTCTTCCTCCTTCTTGCGCAACGCGTCCTCGGCCCGTTTGATGCGCACCATGGACGAGACCCGTGCGAGAAACTCCCTGTTGGTCATATCCTTGATCATATAGCCGTCCGCTCCGACATTGAGCCCGTCCGCCTGGTATTCCGACGAGACCCGGACTCCCGACACGAGGATGACGAAAGTACCCTGCAGTCCCGGCTCGGCTTTGATCCGCCTGCACACCTCGACGCCTGTCATGTCGGGAAGCATCACATCGAGGAGGACGAGGTCAGGATGGTGTGTTCGCACGGCATCCAGGCATTCCTCCCCGGTAGCGGCTTCATAGACCTCATACCCTTCGTCTGCAAGAAGGGTTGTGGATAAGAGGAGGACATCGGGATCGTCGTCGGTAACGAGTATCCTGGCCTCACGTCGCATTCTCAACTCCTTCATAAACCCTCCGGACATGTGCGGTCAATCGGACCGTTTCTATGCAAACATTACCCCTGATTGAGAAAGAGGACTTACAATCTTCTTTCGATATTCGAGCCGCTCCATGAGCCGGTGCGCTCTAATGGCCTGATGCTCCGATACCCCGCACTGGAATCCGCATGAAGGACACGAGTTGGGCACATTCGCTCTCATTCTGTTGAGTTCGACGGGGAAGATAGTCCCGCACTGTGAACAGCGCAGCTTGGGCGCCAGCTTATCCATCTCTTCACCTCCCGTAATTTCGTTTCTGTCTTGACCCCTTAAGAAAGGCATCCCATGATTGAGCAAGGTTTGCGCTGAGGACTCACTGGCGTATGACATAACCCCCCCCGACTTGAGTTGTATCCTGATGGTCGGTTCTTTTACTTTATAGCAAATGCGGTGCCGTGGGGCGTAGAGGAGTAAATACCCACATACACGCCGTTTCTCAAGGGAAAGAGGTTGAACGTGACGGCGTGCTGATCCCACAAAGGGGACGATCTGTCCTGAAAGCGAGACGGATGTATGGCATAGAAAACACCATTTCAATGCGGGCAAGAAAGCTTCCGTTGCTTTGGCTATTCACTGTCCTTTCCGACCACTGCCGGGAAAGCAGTGGCCGGAAAACTCGACGGGCCTTGGACGGCCCGCGGAGGCTATAAGGCTTCGTGTCTGCCTCTCTTTATGGCCACGAGGCCACAGAGAGCGGAGAGAAGCTAAGTGAGGGTCTGAGAGGGGAATACAGGCGAGGGGCTTCCCGGCTGAGTGTCGTACGTTCATCTCTTTAAAGTAATACTTAGTCATACATTTGTCAAGTCTTTTTTCTGCTCCCGTCGGCGAAAATCAAAAAACTTTCGCGAAGGTGGCTGCGAGCAGGCACGTGGTTGCGAAACGGCCTCCCGGCACCGGCTGTGTGCTCCAGGAGAAAGAGGGCTTATATTTGTAACAAGGGGGGATGCGGATGAATACCGACAAAGTAATGCGGAAAGAGCTACTGGCGCTATTGCAAGGCGGCAACGCGCACATGACTTTTGACAACGCTGTTTCCGGGTTTCCCATGGAAGATATCAATAGGAAGGTGCCGCACGGTAATTACACGGTCTGGCATCTTCTCGACCATATGAGGATTGTCCAGTGGGATATCCTCGAGTTCGTGAGGAACCCCCGGCACGTATCCCCGGAATTTCCAGGAGGCTACTGGCCCGGGTCTGATGAGGAGGCGGCCCGGGCAGAGTGGGAAAAGAGCGTCGAGGCGTTCCGCAGAGACCTGTCGGCAGTCCAGCGGATTGTCGAAGACCCAAGAACCGACTTTTTCAGCCCCATCCCCCACGCGATGGACTACACCATATTCCGGGAAGTAGTGCTCGTTGCAGACCATAATGCCTTCCATGTGGGAGAGCTTGTTTCGCTGAGGCGGGTCCTTGATATAAAACCTGTGAAAGAGTATTAGGGGGATAAGAAGCTTACTTTCTCCTTTCAGCCTGCGCACAAGAAACATATGAGGCAACGTCGTGCTTCATGTGATAATCTACTATGTAATAATGTACAATATAGAATATGGAGGGAGAGGTGGAACACGAGATAACGCCGCCGAGCCTTGCGAAGGCGCCGCTTGTCGCGGTTGTGGACGATGATCCGGATATAATCGAGCTTGTATCGGTCCATTTGAAAAAGACGGGGATGAAGGTCAGAGAGTTCCTTGACGCCGAGTCTTTCTACCGTTTTCTCCGGCAGGATGTACCCGACCTCGTGCTTCTCGACCTGATGCTGCCCGACGCAGATGGCGTGGAGGTGTGCAAATTCTTGCGGAGGAACGAACGGCTCTCCGCCGTGCCGGTTATCATGTTGACCGCGAAGGCAGACGAGGTGGACAGGGTCCTCGGGCTGGAGCTAGGGGCAGATGATTACGTGACGAAGCCCTTTTCCCCCAAGGAGCTTGTGGCGAGGGCTAAGGCAGTCTTGAGGAGGACGGGGCCCCAGACGCCCCAGACGCACAAGGTGGAGATCGGCGGCCTCCTGACCATAGACCTGCAAACGCACCAGGTTGCGGTTGAAGGGCGGGTCGTGGAGATCACGCCCGTTGAGTTCCGCATCCTCGAATTTCTCGCGTCAAAGACAGGCTGGGTATTCTCCAGGGAGAAGATACTCGACTTTCTGTGGGGCCACGACAAGATCGTATCGGACCGCACCATTGACGTGCACGTCAGGCACCTGAGGGAAAAGCTGGGAGCGGCGTCCGGACTCCTCAAGAACGTGCGGGGGGCCGGCTACAAGCTGGAAGCATGAAGAACTCGTTTTTTACGCGCATATTCTTCGGGTACCTGTTCATTGTCCTCGTGCTTTCAGGGGCGAGCCTTCTCGCTTTTTCCGACACCTTCAGGGAGTTCTACAACCAATCCGTCACGGAAACTCTGACAACCCTCGCCCTCACGCTCAAGGCCGACGCCGCCGAATCGATCGAACAGGGTTCTTATGGCCGCCTTGACGCCCTTACAAAGAGACTGGGGCGACAACTGAAGGTAAGGATCACGGTGATCGACGCAAAGGGGACCGTCGTTGCCGATTCCATGGAGAACCCCCGGTCCATGGAGAACCACCGGAACAGGCCCGAGGTTATCGAGGCCCTGACCGGCCGGACCGGGACGTCCAAACGTTTCAGCAGCACCACGACCCAGGAGGCACTCTATGTTGCGCTGCCCCTGGAAAAAGACGGAAAAGTCGAAGGGGTCATCAGGACTAGCCTCTTCACCAGCGATATCAAGATACCACCCCGATTGATGGGTCACATGATCGAAATGTTGGCCCTCTTTTGCCTGCTCGCCCTCATCGCGACCCTGATTGTCTCGAGGAGCATCTCGAAGCCCATCAATGAGCTAACCGGGGCAGCGCGAAAACTTGCCTCCGGAGACTTTAACACCCGCGTTTTTATGAAACGGAACGATGAGTTCCGGGCATTGGCGGACACCTTCAATTCCATGAGCCGCGAGCTTAGCAGCGCGTTCGAGGAGCTAAAACGACAGAGAGCGGAATTGAAGGGCATTGTCGACTCTCTCCGGGAAGGTCTTCTGGTTGTCAGTAAGAAAGGCGCCATCATCTACTGCAATGAAAGCCTGAAAGCCATTCTGGGGCGTGACTCCGCCCTGGAGGGGCAGCTCTACTGGGAGGCCCTCGGACAGTCCCAGTTCATAGAGCTTATGGAGAAAGCGCGGAGCGGGAGGATCAGTCCTGTCGAAGAGGTGGAGATCGAGGGGAGGATATTCTTATGCAGCGCCACTCACGTTGAGGCCGAAGATGAAATGGTCCTCGTCCTCCACGACATCACCAGCATGAAAGAGGTCGAAAAGATCAAACGGGATCTGGTGTCGAGCGTCTCCCACGAGCTGCGCACCCCCCTTACCTCGATAAAGGGCTTTGCCGAAACCCTTGAGGAAGAAGTGGAGGGGAAGAATAAGCATTATGTGGAGATCATCAAGAGAAATACGGACAGGCTCATCAATATAGTCCGTGACCTCCTCCTTCTCGCCCAGCTCGAGGAAAAGGGCGTGGAATTGGAGATCGAGGAGGTCGACCTGAAGGCGCTCGCGGAGCAGACGATGCGCATATTCGACACCCAAGCCAAAGAGAAGAACCTCGCGCTCAGGCTTGAAAGTCCTGCCGACGTGCCGTGGGTACAGGCAGATCCTTTCAAGATCGAACAGCTGCTGATCAATCTCCTCGACAATGCGATCAAATACACCGATAGAGGAGAAATCAGCCTGGTACTGGGCCGTCGCGACGAGGACGTAACCATCTCGGTGCACGATACGGGTATAGGCATGCCGAAGGAGAAGCTCTCCCGCATCTTCGAGCGCTTCTATGTGATCGACAAGTCCAGATCGAGAAAAACAGGCGGCACCGGGCTCGGCCTCTCCATCGTCAAACATATCGCGCTCCTCCACGGGGGCGAAGTGACCGTGGAAAGCGCGCCGGGAGCAGGCAGTCATTTTCACATCAGATTGCCGATCCGGTCCGGACTCGGAAAACCGGATGTGGCCGGCGCCTTTCCTCAAGGACCTGGGCAGAATTAACCATACCTTAACAAAGGCTTCACCAATGCTTAACTTAAAACAGATAGAATTGTATACCACGCAAGAGACAACTTTGAAGGAGGCGCACCGTGCAGAAGCTCATCATCTATTCCCTTGTGTGCATGGTCCTTCCGGTGCATTTCAGGTACGGACGGAAGTCTTGATTAAATCGGTCACGTACAACGGCAAGAACAACCTCAAAGGAAGTCGGCGGACACGGTGAGGACCGGTAACCAAAAGGTGGTCGCGCCCAACCAAGCCGGCACCGGCGCCCTGCCTGCGAAAGAGGCGACAAGGGCACGAACAGGTGCCATGTACGGATCGAGAACCGTGCTGTCGGAGCCGGTCTTCAGGCGCATCCTTTACCTCTCCGGGATAAGCCTCCTTCTTTTACTTTCGGCTGTCTTTATCTCCCTCTTTATTGCATCGGGCCCTGCCATGAAACATCACGGGTTTGGCTTCCTCATCGGCATGGTATGGGACCCTGTGGCCGCTAAGTTCGGGGCGCTCCCCTTCCTGGTAGGGACGCTCCTGACCTCGTTCCTCGCCCTGCTGATTTCGCTCGTCTTCTCCCTGGCCGTCTCCATCTTCCTCGGCGAGTATTTCCGCGGCGGGATCATGTCTTCTTCCATCAAGACCGTCATTGAGCTGCTCGCGGGTATCCCTTCGGTTATTTACGGGTTCTGGGGGTTATTTTTTTTCGTGCCGGCGGTGAGATGGGTGGAGCTGCAGCTAGGCGTCGCCCCCTATGGCGTCGGCATCCTGACCTCAGCCCTGGTGCTCTCCATAATGATCATCCCCTATTCCGCCTCCCTTGGCAGAGAGGTGATCGGCCTGGTGCCCGGCGACCTGAAAGAGGCGGCCTTCTCACTGGGCGCGACGAGATTCGAAGTCATCAGAAAAATCATTCTCCCGTACGCGCGCTCGGGCATCCTCGCCGGCGTTCTGCTCTCCCTGGGGCGGGCCCTCGGAGAAACCATGGCAGTCACCATGGTGATAGGCAACTCGAATATGCTCCCGAAAAGCATTTTTTCACCTGCCAATACCATGGCGAGCATCATCGCCAACGAGTTTTCGGAAGCAACCGGCAACATCTATCTTGCGAGCCTCACCGAGATAGCCCTTGTGCTCTTCGTGGTTACGGCCATTATCAACATCGCCGGGAAGATTATCATCATCAAAATGAGCGTGGAGAGGTGATATGAAGGAAGCGCACCTGCAAAGAAGGATATTGGCCGACAAGCTGTTCAAGGGCCTTATAATCGTCCTCGCTTTTGTCTGCATGCTCCCCATGTTCCTTATCCTCTTTTTCATTATAAAGAACGGCATCTCCGTCATAAATTGGGGCTTTCTCGTCAACCTTCCCCGGCCCATGGGCGAAGCCGGAGGAGGCATTTCCAACGCCCTTGCCGGCAGCGCGATCCTTGTCCTCATCGCCTCCGCCATCTCCATACCCATCGGCATTCTCGCGGGTATCTATCTATCCGAATACAGGAAAGTCAGGTTCGCCTATTTTTCGAGACTCTCTGTTGAAATACTCCAGGGCATACCATCCATAGTCATCGGCATCATCGCCTACATCTGGATCGTCATGCCGATGGGTTCCTTCTCAGGGCTTTCGGGCGGCGTGGCCCTCGGCATCATGATGCTTCCTGTCATCGTTATGTCCACCGAGGAAACACTGAAGTTGATTCCCGACCCTCTCAAAGAAGCTTCCCTGGCCCTCGGCGTCCCCTATCCCCGCACTATCCTCAAGGTAATCCTGCCTGCGGGCTTGAGCGGAATAGTGACCGGTGTCATCCTGGGCATCGCGAGGATCGGGGGTGAAACGGCCCCACTCCTTTTCACCGCCTTTGGCAGCCCCTTCATGAGCCTGGACATCTTCAAGCCCGTCAACTCGCTGCCGCTGCTCGTCTTCAACTATGCCACAAGCCCTTACCCTGAATGGCATACTCTTGCCTGGGGCGCTTCTTTCGTATTGGTCGTCTTTATTCTGTCGTTAAATATTCTCGCGAAAATGGTGACCCGCAGATGGAAAGTACAGTTCTGAAAATAGAGGGTGTCAGCGCCGGCTTTGATGAACAGACAGTAGTCAATGATATCAACCTTTCCATCGCCGGAAACAAGATAACGGCGATCATGGGACCGTCGGGCTGCGGCAAGACGACCCTGATCAGATGTATCAACCGCATGCACGAACTGGCGCCCAACGCAATCTTTTCGGGAAGAATCCTGCTTGATAACGAGAACATCTTTGAGACGGACCCCATCATCGTGCGAAGGAAGATAGGGATGGTTTTCCAGAGACCCAACCCCTTTCCCACCATGAGCATCTATGACAATGTGGTCGCCGGCTACAACCTCAATGGTATACGGATCTCCAAGGGCGACAGGGACCGGATAGCGGAAGAGTCCCTGCGGAAGGCCGCCCTCTGGGACGAGGTGAAAGACTTCCTCCACAGAAAGGGCACTTTCCTCTCCGGGGGACAGCAGCAGCGGCTCTGCATCGCCCGCGCCCTTGCCATGTACCCGGAAATACTGTTGCTCGACGAACCCACGTCTGCCCTCGACCCGAAGGCCACGGCCCATATAGAGGAACTGGTGGTAGAGCTGAAGAGCACGGTGACCATCATCCAGGTGACGCACAACATCCCCCAGGCCGCCCGTATCTCAGATTTTACGGCCTTCATCTATCTGGGCAGCCTGGTCGAGTTCGGGCCGACAGAGAAGCTCTTTACCGTGCCCCAGGACAAGAGGACTGAACAGTACCTGACGGGTAAGTTCGGATAGGCAGTAGTGAGGGGGGCTCCGCTCTTGGTGAGCGGGGAGGCTCGATGGGCTTAGCCCGTCGAGGGGGCGCTGAGCCCCAAGAATGGGAGGCGACATGTTCGACGAGCCGATGGCCGATCTTAAGCATGAGTTGGCCGACTACGCAAGTTTTGTGGAGCATATGATCGAGAAAAGCATCCGGGGACTCCTCAAAGATGACAGGGAAATACTCCGGGAGGTCGTGGAAAAAGACGAACCAAAAACCAATGATTGGGAGAACAAGCTCGATGAGCTGTGCCTTACCATGATTGCCAAGTACCAGCCGAGGGCAAGGGACCTGCGCACGGTATTCATGGCGCTGGGGATGAACAAAGACCTGGAGAGGATGGCCGACCACGCCGTCAACATCGCGGAAGACGGTCTCTACCTGATCGAGAGGCCGCAGGTGAAGCCGCTAATCGACATCCCCCGGATGGCTGAAGAGGCGACGGGGATGGTACGGGACAGTATCCGCTCCTTCCTGACGGAAGATGCACAACTCGCAAAAGGCGTATGCGAGCGGGACAGTATCGTTGACGGGCTTAACGAACAGGTCGTCAGGGAGCTGGTCACTTTCATGAGCGCCGACCCCTCTACTATCGAGCGCTCCATCCACCTCCTCAATATTGCCGGGAACCTGGAGCGCATCGCCGACCTCTCCACCAATGTGGGCGAAGACGTGATATTCATGGTTGAGGGCCGTGTGACAAAACATCACAAGTGAGCGCTTTTATACCCCTTGTTAGCTTAAGGGACACCGGCTATGACAGTCCCGCCCGACGGAAAGATCGCGACGTCCGCCCGGGGCATCCGTGCGTACGTCATCTCAAGGGCCTCTCCCATCGTCCGGGCGTGGGTGAACTTCATCATCTGAACGTGCTCGGTGGTGAGTCCCTCTGTGACGTGGATCACGTTGAACTTTTCAGCCAGTTCTTTGAAGTAGACGATCTGCATGATGTAAGAGATGCCAAAGGATCTCAGGTGCTCGGGCACGTCCCCCCGGGCAAGCCGGCGGTGAAACTCTGTTGCCGTCTCCTCGCTTGATATCTCTTTCAACAGCGGCATGAGGGGACCCGCCTCTTTCTGAGGGGCAACCCAGATGATGGTACCACCTGAGCGCGTGCAAAAACCCGCCATGGTGAGAGACTTTGTGGACTGGACCCCGATCTCCATCGGATACGCTGCGGTAATGGTGACGTCAGCCATCTTGGGGAGAGGGACGTAGTAAAGGGACGCGGCATAACTTGACGCGGCTCTGTGCTCGGCAAAGGGTTCACCGGCAAAGGCCTGGATAATCTGCCTGTTTTCGTTAATGACGCAGTCGAGCTTGAATGAAAGCCGCCCTATCCTTCCTGCATCGACGATATCCTCATACCACGGATTCCCGTCGAGGATATTGACTCTGCTTTTGCGGTGGCGCATCCAGGTGAAGTGGTGTTCGGCTACAGACCGGTAGGAACAGACGCCGGGCATGAAAATCTTGAAGCCGCCCCCAAAACCGGCGCAGGGGTGGGGCATACACTCGCCGGCCGCAATCACCAGATCGGCGAAGGCGACCCGGGGATCGACCTCAACGAGCGTTCCCCTGTCGGTCCTGCCGATGACCACGTTTTCCGTTGAATGGGGATCATGGGAAACGAGGCGCTCTTTGAGCCGCGCCGCAGCCTTTGGACCTACCTTTCTTTCAAGCTCTTCTCTTGAATAGCTGGGGTGGGTCCCCAGGGCACATACAGCCCAGACCCGATCATCCGGTATGCCGGACCGGTTGAGCCTGTCGAGCATCTCGGGGATCACCAGGTTCACAGGCGTAGGCCGCTGCAGGTCATCGAAAAGGAGCGCCACTTCCATACCCGGCCTCGCCAGTTCCTCTAAAGGCGGTGAGCCGATGGGGTTGTCCATGGCGCGTCGGATTTCTGCTACGGGGTCTGCAACTCCGGGGACGGGCGGTATCTCCCTGGCCGAGAGGACCTTCCATCTCTCGGGAAGAGCAAAGTCGAGTTTTTCCCCTTCACACAACACATAATACTCTTCCATAGTCTGCAATCCCCCAATTCTTAAGTCCACCTCAAAGAGGCGATACTTCGGGACATCCGGCCGCGCCATTTGACTGCGTCCCTTTGTTCTTGCCACAAGATTATATCATATTCCTCTGCTGCTTTGCGTCCCGCCTTTATCGGTGTTATAATCGAAAAATGGGTGCTCCTGAGACGCCCAGGTCCGGAAAATAGGAGATACCCGGTTGCATGACCGGGCCGGCAGCACCGAACGGACAGAGGCGAACGAGGCAGCAGATAGTGTATTCAGGGAGAACAAAAGCGGCCTTGGTCATTATCATAGCCCTCGCCCTCTTGCCGTGGCTGGGTGCGGCTTCCGGGAAGGGAGCAATGGACGAGACAATCGGGTGGCCCTCCGAGGCAGGGGGCTGGAAGAGAACGGGTGAGGCTGCCCGTTACCAGGGGCGGGCAATCTTTGATTACATGGACGGTGCCGGTGAGGTCTACCTGGCGTACAACTTCAGGCAGCTTACGGTCCACCGCTTCGAAAGACAAGGTTATCCGGCGCTGATTGCAGAGATATTTGAGATGGGAACGCCTGCAGACGCCTTTGGCGTCTTCTCCTTCGACAAGCAGGACCCCGAAGCGGGCATTGGCCAAGGATCGGAGTTTGGCGGCGGCCTCCTCAGGTTCTGGAAGGGCAGGCATTTTGTGAGCATCTACGGGGAGGGTGAGGGAAAGGAGCAGGAACAGGCTGTCCTCGAGATAGGTCGAAGACTTGCCTCATCGATTGTCGGGACAGGAGAGCCTCCCCGGCTCATGCGCGCTCTGCCTACGGAGCGTCAGGTGGAGGGGAGCGTCAGGTTCGTGAGAAGCCACGTGCTGCTCAATCAGCGGTGCTTCATCTCATATGAGAACATCCTCCGGTTAGAGGCAGACACGGAGGCTGTCTTTGCCCGGTACGACTTTGGAAAAGACAGGACCTTCGTGCTCCTCGTCGGTTATCCGGGTGAGGCAAGGGCGAGATCTGCCCTTGCGGCGTTCAGGAAGGCATATATGCTGGATGCCGGGGGCATGGTGCAGACCGAGGGCGGCACGTGGACGCGTGCGGAGATCGAAGGCCCACGTATCATCATCGTGTTGCATGCCCCGGATAAAAAGGTGGTCGGGCAATTAATAGACGCGACGAGAACGAAATTGAAGGAGGAACGATGAAGCTCACACGTCGGGATTTCCTGAAGGGCACGGCAGGACTTGTCACGGCCACAGCCCTTGGCCCCGGCCTGCCGTCAAAGGGTGGGGCTGAAGATAGTGCAAAGGTGGTCCTTGTGAGGAACCAGGACGTCCTGGGCCCCGCAGGAGAGATACACGCCCCTGTACTCCAGTCCATGCTCGATGACGGGGTAAAGAAACTCCTCGGCAGAGAAGATAGCCTGAAAGCATGGCAGACCCTGTTCAAGAAGTCGGACGTGGTGGGCATAAAGAGCAACGTCTGGCGCAACCTGCCTACGCCGCCCGAGATGGAAGAGGCTATCCGTCGAAGGCTCCTCGACGTTGGCATCGGCGAGGGGGATATCGCGGTGGCTGACCGGGGCGTCCTCGACCATCCTGTATTCCTGAGGGCCACGGCCCTTGTGAATACCCGTCCGGTGAGGACCCATCACTGGGCCGGGGTGGGGACGCTGCTCAAAAACTACATCCAATTTGTACCCCGGCCGTCCGACTATCATCCCAACGGCTGCGCGGACCTCGGCCGTATCTGGACCCTACCTGTTGTGAAGGGAAAGACGAGACTCAACGTCCTCGTTGCCCTGACACCACAGTTCTACGGACGGGGGGCCAGCTTTTTCGATACACGTTTCGTCTGGCCCTACAAGGGGATTCTCGTGGGGACCGACCCCGTCGCAGTCGACGCCGTAGGCGCGGAGATTCTCCGTCTGAAGCGCATCGCGAGCTTTGGCGAGGACAGGCCTCTCGATGTGGCGCCTATCCATATTGCGGAGGCGGACAAGAAATATCATCTCGGCGTAAGCGAACTCAGCCGAATCCGGATCATAAAAGTCGGATGGATGGACGAGAGCCTCGTGTAGAGCTCCTTCATGCAGCGCATGAGCATCGCACATCTCTACGAGGCGTTGAAAGGCGGATGATCGGGGAGCACGAGGCCATCCCCGGCAAGCGGAAGCCCCGAGGCTGAAGCGATCAACTCGGATACTTAGGGCTGGCCCAGGCCTTCTTTGCCGGTCATATTTTCCACGTCAATCGCCACAACGGCCGTCAATGCGAGCTTCTCTTCGCGAAAAGCACCATAACCGCCTTCGGGCTGGTATTTTTCCATGAGCCCGCGCAAAACCCTCAGCCTTTCATCCCGTTCCACGACCACATGCGCCCGCCCCTTAATAATGACACTCAGGTATTGATAGTCGGCTTTGCAAGGATTATCCTCGGCCTTCACAAAAGAGATAGGCACATCCACCTCGAAGCATACGCGGTTGTCTCTCGCTATATCGTCGATCTTCTCGCCCTCACGAGCGGAGTGAAAATATATCCGTCCGTCCAGGTAGACAAAATTTAAGGGCTTTATCATGGGGTACCCCTCGCTGCTGATCGTACCCAGCCTTCCGACCTGACAGTTTCTCAGAAGACTCTCCACAACACCCCTATCCCGTATCTCTTTTTTTGCAAACGCCATGGCCTCATCACTCCCCGTCCAGGAGGTACTGAGTGGCCGGCTGCCCTTCCTCCAAAGCATCGATGATCTCGTCAAGGGCGGCCTCCGTTTCAACCCTGCCATACCACCAGTTCTGAGGATAGATAATCATGGCCGGTCCCATGTCGCAGAGTTTCAGGCATCCTGTACTCGATACGGAGACATCCGTCATCCCCCGGTCCGACAGCTCTTGTTCGAGATATTGGAGTAACTGCAGGGAGTCCTTCTTGTTGCACACGCCCTGGGGGGCGCCGTTTGCCCGGAAGCTTCCGCATACGAAGATATGGTGTTTCGGTTTTTTCACGGTTTTTCCTCCTTCCCCTTTTGTTCCAATGACCTATCCGCAACCGGCGCCATTGCCGGTGCATTGCCGGCCTATGCCGCAGCGCCCGGGCGTCCGGAGCAGCACCTTCGGTATTTCCTTCCCCGAGAAGATTGCCTCGATTCCTTCTTTTGCCAGCCCTTCCATTATCACCACCCGTATGCCGGCCCGCTCAAGGGCGTAGTGAGGCATAGGCCCGATGCCGCTCGCGAGGACAGCGCTGCAGTCATGCAGGGAGTCAACGAGATGGTCCCATCGGTCAGTCCCTCCTCCCGGAGGCGGCGTTCCCCGCCATTCCAGACAATCGACTGCGCCGTCCTTGATCCCATATATCCAAAGACCTTTTGCCTCGCCGAGATGCTGGTTGACAAAAAGACCTTCCATGCTCGCCACTGCGACAAAAGGCCGCACCATTGTCGGCACGGGTCTGGCGGCCTTTTCCAGAAGCTCCGCGATCTCCGTGCTCATGCCTTCACCGATCATGCCTGCGGCATCGGCTCTGCATCGGCTGCAATGGCTCATTTGGGGCATGTAGGCCCGCGCCCGGTCGCGGATCGTCTCCATGGCCGCACGCGTTGGAGGTGCAATGTCTTCGAAGGCTGTTCCTGCCACATGGTACAGGGGGATGCAGTTATGTATATCCGCCCCTATCTCCGCCATCCGCTTTGCCACCTCCATCACGTGGCCGTCATTGACGCCGGGAATGACGACGGTATTGATCTTAACGATCATCCCCTTCTTTTTCAGCCCGCTGATAGCCTCGATTTGCCTGCGTTGAATAACCCGGGCAGCCTCAAGGTGCCGATAAACCTTTTTGCCGCATCTCGCCCACGCGTACATCCGGCCGCCCACCTCTGCATCGACTGCGTTGACCGTCACCGTGACATGGCTGACCTCGAGCCGGGCAAGCTCTTCGATGTAGGGCAAAAGATCGAGACCGTTTGTGGCAACACAGAGCATCATCTCCGGATGGCGCTCGCGGACGAGCCGGAGGGTCTCCATGGTCTCTTCCCCGTTGGCAAAGGGGTCCCCCGGGCCTGCAATGCCTACGACCCTTATATTCTTGATTTTCTTCACCACTTCATCGAGATAGCCGGCGGCCTGCGAGGGCGTCAGGACAGTGCTCGTTACCCCAGGCCTCGATTCGTTAACACATGCGTAATCACGGACGCAGTAGTTGCACTGCATGTTGCACTTGGGCGCCACGGGCAGGTGCACCCGGGCTGTCGTGTGGCGTCCGCTTTCGCTGAAGCATGGATGATCGTGGTAATTCATGACAGGCCCCCTCATATGTAGCTGTAGCCGACGGGCGAGCTTTCCTGCGTCGCCTCTATCAGGGCATTGACAATCCTGTCGAAAAGCTGCTGCGTGCCACTATAGCCGACGTGGAGTATGCGCTGGGCCCCAATACGATCATGGATGGGAAAACCGACCCGAACTAACGGTAAGCCCAGTTTTTTTGCCAGAAAATAGCCCTTGCTGTTGCCGATGACGATATCGGGTTGTGCTGTTCGGCAGGCATCCAGTATGGAGACGAAATCCGTGTCCTCGGCTATCATCAGGTCCTCGCGGGCATGTTCGATGCCTGCGTGCACTACCGATTTGAACCTCCCCGTGGATGCGCCGGTGGCGCACACAACGGGAACGATGCCGATCTCATCGAGAAAAGAGGCTATGGCGGCGACAAGATCGACCTCTCCGTAGATGACGGCTCGCTTGCCGAAGACGTACTTGTGGCCGTCAATGTACGCGTCGACGAGACGGCCCCTCTCTTTCTCGTGTAGCGCAGGCACCGGGGCGCCTGCGATTAATGAGAGGGTGTCAAAGAAACGGTCCGTTTCCCTGATGCCCAATGGAAGACCCAGGGTGTGCATCGGGACCCCGAAACGCTCTTCAAGAAACCGGGCTGCCGACAACGTTCCTTCGAGGCTTCTCCCGAGCTGGATCGTCGCTGCAGCCCGTCCCATGCCTCTTATGGCTTCTACGGGGGTGCCGCCTGCCGAGAGCTTCTGGTACTCCGGCCATGATTCCCCATCTAGGGTCTCCGAATAGTCGGGGAACATGGTCGATGTGATGCCGAAGCTGGCAACGATCTCCTTCAGGTGCCTGATGTCCGCAGGGGAAAGAAAACCCGGAATGATATTGATAGTGCCGTTAGCCGGGCCGGATTCAGCGAGGGCCTCAACCGTGGCCTTTATGGCCGCATGGTACCCTTCCATGTGGGTGCCGCTGTAGCTAGGGGTCGAGGCATGGATAAGCACCGGACCCGACCCGGTGTTTTTCGCCGCCCGGCGGTACTCATCGAGATAGAGACGAACGTCATCCCCGATGGTCTCCGAGAGACACGTGGTACTGATGCCGATTGCCTGAGGCTGATATTGGCGTGTGAGATTGTCGAGGGCTTTTTTAAGGTTATCGCCGCCGCCGAAGATCGCTGCGGACTCGCTGAAGTTGGACGAGGCGATATCTATGGGCTCCCTGAAATGACTGATCACGTAACGGCGGATGTAAGTCGAGCAGCCCTGGGAGCCGTGGATCAAAGGGACGCAGTTCTCGATGCCCCGAAAGACGATGCTCGCGCCGAGGGGAGCGCAGACTTTGCACGCATTCCGCGTCGATGTGGAATGAGCGGCCTCGTTTTTGCTAGAGAGCAACTCTTCTGCCTGTCTCATTGCGCACCTTCCTCACATCTGTCTGCCTCTGCCGGGCCGGCGAGAACCTCCAGACCGGGCTCATGATCGACGAGTGGACTTCCCGGCAAAAATTGTGCATCCCTTCGAACCCTGCGAGGGCCACCTTGCGCTCATGGTTATGGTCGCAAAATCCGATGCCCATCTTATACGCAATGGGCCGCTCCTTGACCCCGCCGATCAGGAGGTCCACCTCCTTCTCCATCATGAACTTTGAGAGCTCCAGCGGGTTCGTGTCGTCAACGATGATCGTCCCCTCATCGCAGATGTCCCGCAGGTACGCATAATCTTCCGGGTTTCCCGTTTGGGAGCCGACAATAGCGGTATCGATGCCAACGTGGCGCAGCGCCTTGATGAGGGAGAATGCCTTGAAGGAGCCGCCTACGTAGATGGCAGCCTTTTTACCCTGGAGATCGAGGCGGTACTGCTGCAAAGCGGGATAAATCCGGTTTACCTCGCGGCGGACCAGTTCTTCCGTTTTTCTCAGGATCCCGGGGTCCCCGAAATGTCGCGCCACTGTGTAGAGGGCGTCGGCCGTATCCTCGATCCCGAAATAGGAGACCCGCTTGAACGGGATGGCATACGCCTCTTCCATCATTTTTGCGAGAAAGGTCATAGAGCCTGAACACTGGACCACATTAAGCGCAGCCCGGTGGGACCGGCCGATTTCGTCCACCCTTCCATCGCCGGTCATGCACGAGACTACCTCTATGCCCATCTCCCGGTAGTACTCCTTGATGATCCACGTTTCTCCCGCCACATTGAAATCGCCGAGGATATTGATGGCATGACTGCCGACGGGTGTGACATCATCCTTACCGACCAGCCGGTAGAGCGCCTCGCAGGCTGCCCGGTAGCCGTCCTTCTTCGTTCCCTTGAAACCCTCCGAATGAACCGGTATCACCGGAATGGACTGCTCCTTTTCAACCTTTTTACAGACTGCCTGCACGTCATCGCCGATAAGGCCGATGATGCAGGTGGCGTAAACGAAGGCCGCCTTCGGTCGATATGCCGTAATCAGCTCTGTGAGGGACGCATAGAGTTTCTTCTCCCCGCCATAGATCACATGCTCTTCCCTCAGGTCCGTGGAAAAACTGAGCCGGTGAAGCTCCGGTCCCGATGAGAGGGAACCACGAATGTCCCAGGTATACGCAGCGCAGCCTATCGGGCCGTGGACGAGATGGACGGCGTCGGCGATGGGGTAGAGCACCACCCTGGAGCCGCAAAACACACAGGCCCGCTGGCTCACCGACCCGGCGAGGCTTGCCTTATCGCAGGCGAGGCCGAAGACTTCGTCGCCTTTCTTGTAGACCTGTCGCTTTCGTTCATCGAGGATCTCTATCATGTGGCCTCTCCTTTAGGGGCGCCCGTGTTCTTAATAAGTCCTATAGGACTTATACGACCTATAAGACCTATTGAAAGCGTTCCGGTTCTTTACATCACCAGTTCGAAGCTCTCCTCCGGCGCGGCAATTATTGGGGCTCAGCGCCCCCTCCGCCGGCGGAGCCGTCGGAGCTACCCCCCTCACAAAAGCCTTTATTCCACTGCTCAGCGCCCATTTACATCACCAGCTCAAAGCTCTCCTCCGGCGCATCCCGGTCCTGGCGATCGAGCAGTGCGTTGAGGATCTTTTCGAGCAGGCGCAGGGCGCCCCGGTAGCCGGTGATTGGAAAATACTGGTGACCCACGCGGTCGTAAATGGGGAAACCCACCCTGATCAGCGGGATGTCCTCATCCCGGGCGATGTACTTCGCATAGGTATTGCCGAAGATGAGGTCAGGCTTCCCGTTCTTGATCAATTGGTGGAAGTGGAACATATCGGCCCCCAATCCATGGGTGACCACCGTCTTATCGCCGGTGAATTGCCTCATATGCCGCTCGAACTTGGGACCTGCGGGCGTGCCGCTGACAACGTAGAGGATCTCCATGTCCATGTCCGTGAGAAATTGGGCAAGTGAGACGAGGTGGTCGGGGTCGCCCACGAGAGCCGCCTTTTTCCCGTAGAAATACTGATGCATGTCGGTGAGCACATCGACGACCTGACCTCGCTCCACCATTAGGCTTTCGGGCACGCTCACCCCCGCAATCTTTCGGAGCGCGTCGACAAACGCGTCCGTTGCCCGGAGACCGATGGGAAGGTCGACAACCTCGAAGGGGACCTTGCACCTCGTATCGAGCAGCTTTGCTGCCGGAAGAGACGCTGTCCTGCCGAGGGCGAGAGTGAACGAGCTGTCGCCCGCGCTTGCGATCTGGCTCACCGTTGCGCCGCCCCTGGGATACATGTGGAATTTTCCATCGAGGGGGCCGTTGACTACGCCGGAGGTGTCGGGAAACATGATGCACTTTATCCCCATTTCGGCGACGATCCTCTTTATCTCCTCCATGTCCGAAGGCTCGACGAAACCCGGGATGACGTTGATCTGGCACAGTCTCACGCCTGTGTTCACCGCCAGGTACTGGACCATGCTCTGTACCATGTTCGCGAAACCGGTGACATGGGACCCCTTGAAACTGGGCGTATTTGTATGGATGACCCTTTTGCCCCTGGGTATTTTCCCCTCTGCCTGCGCCTTATTGATGATCTGAGCCAGGTCATCCCCGATGACCTCTGAAAGACACGTGGTATGGACGGCGATCACCTCCGGGCCGTAAATCGTGAAAATATTGTTGATTGCCTCCATCAGGTTCGCCTGTCCCCCGAAGACGGATGCGCCCTCGGTGAAGGAGCTGGTCGTCGCCATAATGGGGTCCTTGTAATGTCTCGTCAGGGCGCTCCGGTGATAAGCGCAGCACCCCTGCGACCCGTGGCTGTGAGGCAGACAATTGTGAATGCCCAGGGCTGCGTACATCGCGCCGATGGGCTGGCACGTCTTGGCCGGGTTGATGGTGAGCGCGGATCGCTTCGTTGCTTCTTGTGGTGTATGTCGTAATAGCATAGCCGTCTCCTTATAGTTGCCCTACCTGGTCCACCCGTAGCTTCCGGCAAGCTGGGGGTTTTCCTGCCAGGGCGCCTTGACAAAATTGAAGAGCTTCGAGTTGACCATGCGGTCTATCTCCTTATAGAAGTTGACAGCCCCCCTGAAGCCCGCATAAGGCCCGCTGTAGTCGTAGCTGTGCAACTGCTTAAGGGGCACGCCGGCCTTTTGGATCACGTACTTTTCCTTAATGCCGGCGCAGAAAACGTCCGGTTTGTACCGCTCCAGGAGGACCTCCATCTCGTAATGGTTGAGATCATCGATGACGAGGGTGTCGTTCGCCATCTCGGGCATCATACCCACATAGTCGCCCAGGCGAAAGCCTTCCTGGCCGAGCTTGTTTCTGTCGTCCGCACTCCTTCGGGGCTGAAAACGCTGCGGGTCCGGCCCGACGGTCAGCTCTTCGATGTTGCGCGTATCCGCGTCCACGGTGATGCTCGGGATAACCTTGCGGCCTTCGTAGTCGTCGCGGTGGCCGAACTCATAACCGGCACTCAGCGTCTTCATGCCGATCTCCGCGAAAAGCTCCTGGTAGTGGTGCGCCCGGGAACCACCGACGAAGAGCATGGCTGTTTTGCCCTCACAGCGCGCGCGAATCTGCAGCCTCACCCGCTCTACCTCGACCATTTCCTCGGCTATCACCTTTTCGACCCGGCTCATGAGGTCCTCGTCGCCGAAATAAGCGGCTATCTTTCGCAAGGACTTGGCCGTGGCATTGGCCCCGATGAAGTTGATCTTGAACCAGGGTATGCCGTACTTCTTCTCCATCATTTCGGCCATATAGTTGATGGAGCGATGGCACATCACCACATTGAGGTCCGCGGTGTGGGCGCTTGCGAACTCCTCGTATTCGGAGTTGCCGCTAAAGGTCGAATGTATGGTGAGACCGCATTCATCCGTGATCCGCTCGATCTCGAAGGCGTCGCCGCCAATGTTATATTCCCCCAGGATGTTGAAGCGGAACTGTCCCTCCTTGGGCGCTTCCACCTGGCCCACGACCTCCGAAAAGACCTTGTTGTTGGCGATGTGATGGCCCGCGGACTGGCTCACCCCCTTGTAGCCTTCGCAACTGAAGCCGAAGATGTTGACCTCCGGATACTTTTCCTCCATATCCCGCGCAACTGCATGGACGTCGTCTCCGATGAGGCCGACGGGGCAGGTGGAGAATATGCCGATGGCCTTCGGGTGAAAGAGATCGATGGCCTCTTCGATTGCCTTTCTCAGCTTTTTCTCGCCCCCGAAGATGATCTCTTCCTCCTGCATATCGGTCGACATGGCATAGGTCATGAAGTTGGCGCCCTCTGTAGTGCGGGGTCTTGTCTGGTTGCGCCGGGTAAGCCAGCTATAAAAACCGCACCCGATCGGACCGTGGGTGATCTGCAGAATATCCCTGGTAGGACCGAGCACGACGCCTTTGCAGCCCGCATAGGCGCATCCCCTCATGGTAAGGATGCCGGGAATCGTCCTCGTGTTCGCCAGGATCTCCGGCACTTGCTCCGCTTCCTCGACCTTATTGACAACTATCTGTTTTGCCCGCCGTCTCGCGACCTTCGGCGGGTATTTCTTCAGGATCTCCTCCTTGATATCAAGGGAGTCCATGGTAGTGTCAGCGATACCGTGCTCCTTCTTTGTCGACATGGGTTCTTCTCCTTCCTTCGGTCTCTTCAGATTTCATCGCTCTCATACCTCATCGAGCGTTTCATCGCCCGATTCACCCGTCCTGATGCGGACCGTATCGGAAACGGGCATGACGAATATCTTGCCGTCGCCGGCCTTGCCCGTCCGGTTGGACCTTATGAGAGCCGTCACCGTTCGTTTCACGAGCTTATCGGGCACGATGATCGATATCATCCGTTTAGGGATAAGCCGCTGCGTGTTGCCGAGAAGGGCTATGGCCTCCTCGAATCCCTGCTCCGCCCCTCGCAAAACCTCAAGGTCAACAAGCCCCTTGCCCCTGCCCAGGCACTCCCGGGCATGCATGGATGATATGCCTGCATCGGTCAGGGCCTTTTTCGTCTGGTTGATCTTGTTCATCCTGATCACGGCCACAACCTCCTTCATGGGAGCACCTCTTCGGTGCCGGCCGCGGTCTCCTTGACCCCGGAGCTGACCGTGTACATTTCGTCGACGGGGGAGACGAATATCTTGCCGTCTCCGAAGGCGCCCCTGTCGCCCGTTCGGGCAGCGCCCATGACCGTTTGGATAACCAGGTCCTTATCGGCGTCCGGGACGACCATCATCAGCAGCTCTTTCGGTATCTCGTCATAGGTGATCTCCCCGATCTTGATCCCGCGCTGCTTGCCCCGTCCCGAGACACTCATCCTCGTCACCGCCGGAAAGCCTTCGGCCATGAGCCGCTCCAGGACTACATCCACCCTCTCGGGCCTCACTATCGCCTTTATCATCACCATGTGCATGTCCTCCTTTTTCGTAACCTTTCAGGCCCTTTGCTCCTACTGCCCGACTCCGTACTTGATGAGCATCCCTTCAAGCTCATCGGTCGAAAGGGGCTTGGGAATAACGAACATCAGGTTCCCGTCAATGGCCTTTGCGAGTTGCCGGTATTCATCGGCCTGCGAGACCGACGGGTCGAAATCGATCACGGTCTTGCGGTTGATCTCCGCCCTCTGGACCACGTTGTCCCTCGGAATAAAATGGATCATCTGGGTGCCGAGCCTTTCTGCGAGCATCTCGATGAGCTCGCTCTCGTTGTCGACTTTCCTGCTGTTGCAGATGAGACCGCCGAGACGGACGCCGCCCGACTCGGCGAATTTGACGATGCCTTTGCAGATATTGTTCGCGGCGTACATGGCCATCATTTCGCCGGAGACGACAATGTAGATCTCTTTGGCCTTGCCATCCCTGATGGGCATGGCGAAACCGCCGCAGACCACGTCGCCAAGGACGTCGTAGAAGGCATAATCAAGACCGATGCTGTCCGAATAGGCGCCGAGCTGTTCGAGAAGATTGATGGAGGTGATGATGCCTCGACCGGCACATCCTACGCCCGGCTCCGGCCCACCCGATTCGACGCACCTGATTCCTTTGAAACCCAGCTTCATCACGTCTTCGAGGTCGAGGTCTTCGCCTTCCGCCCGAAGGGTGTCGAGCACGGTCTTTTGCGAAAGACCGCCCAGGAGCAGGCGGGTTGAGTCGGCCTTCGGATCGCAGCCGACGACCATGATCTTCTTTCCCATTTCCGCAAGGGCCGCCACGGTATTCTGGGTGGTGGTCGATTTCCCGATACCGCCTTTCCCGTATATGGCTATCTTTCTCATATCGTTTCTCCTTTCCTCATAGATGGCTTCAGATCATATGAGCAATAATCATGCCATGATCTACACAGGGGATCTGGTAAAAGGAAAAGTCTCGCAGTTACTGGGGAAACCAGCTTATGGACATCCTTCGATGCCCTTGAAGGGGTTGCAGGGCAGGGCAATAAAAGCTACGCAAATGTATGATTATGCCATTTTACTACCAAAAGGTATGATTGCACCGATGAGGGCCCTGGAAGCAAAAGCAAAAGGGGGACCTGAGGGGTCCCCCTTTGCTTGGTTATCTCTCTTTTGAGACTTGCCGGTTAGTACATACCGCCCATACCGCCCATGCCGCCCATGCCGCCTCCCGGAGGCATCATAGACCCGGCGTTTTCCTTCGGCTTCTCGGCAATCATGGCTTCCGTCGTCAAAAGCAGGGATGCGACGGAAGCAGCGTTCTGCAGCGCAGTGCGGGCAACCTTGGTAGGATCGATGATCCCCGCTTCCTGCATGTCGTCCACGTAGACCTCTTTGGCCGCGTCGAAGCCAAAACCGCCCTTGCCGTTCTTCACCTTTTCGATGACGATAGAGCCGTCGTAGCCGGCATTGAGCGCAATCCAGCGCAACGGTTCTTCGAGGGCCTTCTTCACGATCTGCACGCCGAGCTGTCGCTCCCCTTCGAGTTTCAGGGTATTCAACTTCGCAATGGCCCTGATAAAGGCAACGCCGCCGCCGGGGATAATGCCTTCCTCGACTGCCGCCTTCGTTGCATTGAGGGCGTCCTCGACACGGGCCTTCTTCTCCTTCATTTCCGTCTCGGTCGCGGCGCCCACATTGATAACGGCTACGCCGCCAACCAGTTTTGCCAGCCTTTCCTGGAGCTTCTCCCGGTCATAGTCGGAGGTGGTCTCTTCGATCTGGGCCCTGATCTGTTTTACCCGTGCCTCGATGTCTTTCCTGTTACCTGCGCCGTCCACGATAGTCGTGTTGTCTTTATCGATGGTAATCCTCTTTGCAGAGCCGAGGTCCTTGACGCTGATGCTTTCGAGTTTAATGCCCAGTTCCTCGGATACTACCTGACCGCCGGTAAGGATCGCGATATCGTCGAGCATGGCCTTCCTTCTATCGCCAAACCCCGGCGCCTTGACCGCGGCGATCTTCAGGGTCCCCCTCAGCTTGTTCACCACGAGGGTTGCCAGAGCCTCGCCTTCCACGTCTTCCGATATGATCAAAAGGCTCTTTCCCATCTTGGCAACCTGCTCCAGTATGGGCAGAAGGTCCTTCATGGCGCTGATCTTTTTCTCGTTGATGAGGATGACCGGCTCTTCGAGGACTACCTCCATCTTGTCGGGGTTGGTGACGAAGTAGGGAGAAATATAGCCCTTATCAAACTGCATACCCTCGACGATGTCCAGGGTGGTCTCCATGCTCTTCGCCTCTTCCACCGTGATGACCCCTTCTTTTCCCACCTTGCCCATGGCCTCGGCGATGATATTGCCGATTGTCTCGTCGTTATTTGCGGAGATCGTCCCTACCTGGGCGATCTCTTTCTGGTCCTTCGTCGGCTTGGACAGCTTCTTCAACTCCTCGACTACCACCTCGACCGCCTTCTCGATCCCCCGCTTCAGCTCCATGGGGCTATTTCCCGCAGCCACCAGTTTTGTCCCTTCCCTGTAAATGGCCTGGGCAAGCACCGTGGCCGTGGTGGTGCCGTCACCGGCGATATCCGAGGTCTTGCTCGCTACCTCTTTTACCATCTGGGCGCCCATGTTCTCGAACTTGTCTTCCAGATCGATCTCCTTGGCCACCGTCACACCGTCCTTTGTGATGGTAGGAGACCCGAATGATTTGTCCAGTATGACGTTTCTCCCTCTGGGTCCCAAGGTAACCTTTACCGCGTCGGCAAGGGCGTTCACCCCTTTGAGGAGCGCTTCTCTCGCTTTCTGATCGTACAGAATTTCTTTCGCCATGGTATTCCTCCTCTCTTAATCTTCGATTACCGCGAGAATATCCTCTTCCCTAAGGATCAGGTGCTCCTCGCCGTCAATTTTGATATCCGTTCCCGAATACTTGCCGAAAAGGATCTTGTCGCCCACCTTTACCTCGGGCGCCACCCTGTGTCCCTTCTCGGTCATCTTGCCGCTGCCGACGGCGACCACGCGGCCCTCCTGGGGTTTCTCCTTAGCAGCATCAGGAATAATGATCCCCCCTTTTGTCTTCTTCTCCTCCTCAAGCCTCTTGATAATCACTCTGTCCTGTAACGGTGTGAATTTCATTGTTTCACGCTCCTTTCCTTTGTTTGAGGAACTGCACTATGATACCGTGGCTGCATGTAACGTAATATCTGCCGCCGCCTTCCGTCAATCTCCCTATTCACACATTCTTGATGGAACCGCTCCTTTTCGAAGCACCTGTGACTAATTCTCGCCGGGAGTCCGTAAGCGGTATGCTCTCTGTCTCCCGGCCCGTCCACAAACGCCCATTAACAACTGGTACGCTTGAGATATTGATAATAAAGGGGATTTGAGATAAGGAGACAAATCCTGATTATTGTCCCCATCTATTCCACTATCTACTATTTAGTATAAGCTTTATTATTGCGGTGCGCAACAAAGGCAGACTGCGCCCTACCCCGTTTGCAGGGAAATTGCATAATCTCCGGATCGGGCGTATACTGTGAGAGGATCTTATCCGTATTCCTGAGAGTCGGATCGTTTACATTTCGTGAACGATCCACACCAACCCGTGGTGATGCCTCCAGTCGCATCACTTCTTGTGCTCCGGCGCCATTTTAGCGGATAACAAAGGTTATTCCAGCCTCCGGCTGGAGAGCAAATCCGTCAGGATGGGCGCCACCCCCTCTCGCAAATTCTTCCGCAAGACAACAGAGGGACCTTTTCATAAATACCACGCGCAAGGTGCCGGCTCGACAATCCGATTGGTTTTTCCTGCCTGCGAAGCGCACCAGCAAAGGAGACAATTATCATGCTGCAAGAAGTGTCAGCCACCGTATATGCAGACCCGGGCGTTGAGGTATACTTCGTCGCAACCTACCCGCCGCGAAACTGCGGCATCGCCACGTTCACCTACGATCTTGCCCACGCAGTGGGGGGAGAGATAGGGGGGTCCGCATTTCACATCGTGGCGATGAACAACCCCATTCAGGACCGCAATTACCCCCAGGAGGTCGCCTTCGAGATTGCGCAGAATAAGATCCACGACTACCGCCTTGCGGCCGACTACATCAATGTGTCGCGTGAAGGGGTAGTAAGCGTGCAGCACGAGTTCGGCATCTTCGGGGGGCCGGAAGGCGCGTACATCAACCATTTCCTGGGAAACCTGAAAAGGCCCATCGTCACCACCCTTCATACCGTGTTGAGGGAGCCGGACGAAGGATACCAAAAAGCGCTCTTCGATGTCGCAGAGCTCTCCAATGCGCTCGTTGTGATGAGCCGCCAATCTGCGGATATCCTGCACAAAATCTATCGCGTGCCCCGGCACAAGATCCGGTTTATCCATCATGGGGTACCCGACGTCGGCTTCATAGACCCCAACTTCCATAAGGACCGGTTCGATGTGGAAGGCAGGACGGTGCTTCTCACCTTCGGGCTCTTAAACCCCAACAAGGGGATCGAGACGGTGATCGAAGCGCTGGCCACCGTCGTAAAGCGCTTCCCCAAGGTGGCCTACATCATTCTGGGGGCTACCCATCCTGAGGTCAAAAGGCAGCACGGGGAGGCCTATCGCCTCTCGCTCCAGCGCATGACCGCGCGACTTGGCCTGGAACAGAACGTCATTTTCCACAACCGGTTCGTCTCCCTCGATGAGCTGACGCAGTTCATCGGCGCAACGGATATCTACATCACCCCCTACCTCTCAAAGGAGCAGAGCACGAGCGGACCCCTCGCCTATGCGCTGGGTATGGGAAAGGCGGTCATCTCCACACCTTACTATTATGCCGAGGAGATGCTGGCCGGCGGCAGGGGCAGGCTGGCCGAGTTCAAGAACCCCAAGAACATGGCCGGGATTATCATCGACCTGATGGAGAACGAAGCTGACCGCCACCGTATGCGCAAGAAGGCTTATGAGATGGGCCGGCAGATGACATGGAAGCATGTGGCGCGACAGTATGTAGAAGTCTTTCACGAAGTCCTCGGGTCGTTTCACTCGAGGCCGGACACGCTGATCATCACGACGGGTTTTATGCCCCAGGATTCCATACCGGAGATCAAGCTCGACCACCTCTTCCGGCTGAGCGACGAGACCGGGATTATTCAGCACTCCGTGTATGGGGTCCCTGACCGGCACTATGGATATTCGACGGATGATGTCGCCCGGGCCCTCGTCGTGGCCCTTGGCGCCTATCATCAGGTCAAAGAAGACCGATTCTTATCGTTAGCCAATACGTATATAGCCTTTTTGAGGCATGCCCAACTCCCTGACGGCCGATTCCGGAATTTCATGGATTACTCACGTCACTTCAACGAAGGGCCGGAAACGGAAGACACCTGGGGGAGGGCTATTTGGGGGCTCGGGTGTGGTGTGCAGCTTGGCCCCACCGAGTGGTTCCGCACCCTTTCAAGGGAACTGATGGAAAGGGCGACAGTGAACCTCGACATGCATTATCCTATGGCAAGGGCGTACGCCATGGTGGGCCTCTACCATTTCCTCCAGCGCTATAACAGCGCGACGGCCACAAAGAAACTGCTCCAGAGCCTGGCTGACGCCCAGATCGAACAATACCGGAGCACAAAAAGCGACGAGTGGTGCTGGTTCAGCGATTCTGTAACGTACGGAAATACGAAAATACCGCAGGCCCTGCTTCTGGCATACAAGGTCCTGAAGGATGATGCCTGTCTGTCGGTCGGCCTGGAGAGCCTGGAATTTCTGACCCGTGCCACCTACACCGGGGAACACTTCGATTTTGTCGGCAATGCGGGCTGGTACGAAAGGGGAAAGGAAAAGAGCCTCTTCGATCAACAGCCTCTGGACGCAGGCTACGCAGTTGAGACCTATGTACTCGCCTACGAGATCACCAAGGAGCCTCGCTGGCTCGATCTCGCTCAGGCTGCTTTCGACTGGTTTTTCGGCCGCAACTGCATGGGTGTGTCCCTCTATGATTTTGCTCAAGGCGCGTGCTACGACGGCCTCACCCCGCACGGTCCCAACCTGAACCAGGGCGCCGAGTCGACCATCGCATTTCTGCTGGCGAACCTCGCCATGTTTCAGCAGGGGTTTCTCACCTCTACTGCCACCTCCGATGACGTGAACCGGCTGTGGTACCAGGATGCCGGCGTCTTGATGGCAAAGGATATTGCCTGATTTATGAAAGCGGTGAGAAAAAAAGCGCCAATCGTCATGATCTCCAGCTATCCTCCGCGGCTTTGCGGCATCGCAACCTTTTGCGAGGAGGCCCGGGAGTTTATCCAAAAGCGGAACCCCGACCGGGAGGTGCTGGTCATCAGCCATACGGACGGGGCTGGAGTCGGCGTCTTCCCCCTCATCGACATGTCGCGCCACGACTGGTGGAAGCCCGTAGCCGAGAAGGTGAAGGAGCTGAAGCCCTACGCCGTCCACATTGAGCACGAATACGGCCTCTACGAGTTCTATGACGACCGGGGGAAGGGGGATGAAAACGAGGGTTTCATCGATCTTTTGACTGCCTTGGGTGACTGGCCCGTCGTCGTCGAGCCACACACAATCCACGGACGGATGAGGGATGTGGAGGCAGACTTCGTGTACAGGCTCTGCGAGGCCGCGGACGTGGTCCTCTTCAAGTGTCACTACCAGAAGTGGCGCCTCGACTGGTGCTTCTCCGGAAAGGGCTGGAAGACGCCTCTGAACATCATGGTGGTGCCCCACGGGGCACGGTCCGACAAGCGGTGGGGGCTCCATGAGATCCCCCGATTGCGCGCTGAGATCGGATTAAACGGGCTCCCCCACATCGGAAATCACCTCGTCGGCCTTATCGGGTGGATACAGTCGAATAAGCGATGGGATATCCTCACCTCCATGTGGGAAGAGATAGAGCGGGAAATCAAAGAACGAACGGGCGATCATTGGGACCTCCTTGCCGCCGGTGCCATGCGGGATCCCAACCACCTTCATGATTACGAGAAATATAAGATGGAGCTGGAGACCCTTGCAGAAAAGGGACTGGCCCATTACTACGAGTTTATCCCGAGGGGGGACGCCTACTACAAGGTGATGGCGATATGCGATTTTATCGTCATCCCTTCTCTCGACGAGACCCAATCGGGCACCCTCGCTCGTGTCATCGCCCTGAATAAGCCTTACATAACGACAGCACCTATGGAAGGGCTGACTGCCCAGACCCTTGAGAGCGAGGGCGGTCTCCTCTTTACCACGAAAGAGATGCTCCGCACAAAGGTGATCCGCTTGGCCTGCGACGAAGAACTCCGTCTGGAGCTCGGGGGGAACCTCAGGCGGTACCTGGAGAACGTGGTATCCTGGGATAAGGTGGCCGGCCAGTACGATGAGGCTTACGGGCTTGCCCGTGAGGCGAAGCGGACAGGAAAGCCGGTGGAGCTTCCATTGGAGTTCTAGCAAAGGAGGCGAAAAAGAGTGCAGACAGCACCAGTCAGGCTCATCTCCCGCCATCCTGATAGCCCTATCCTCGATGCGTCCATGTGGCCTTACGCCGCCAACTCGGTCTTCAACCCAGCGGCCGCAACCGTCGGTCAGGAGACCCTTCTCCTTGTCCGGGTAGAGGATTGCAGAGGTCACTCCCACTTCACCGCGGCCCGGAGCGAGGACGGCACGACGAGGTGGCGGATCGATCCGGAACCCACGCTCGTTGCCGACCCGGTCAATCACCCGGAAGAACTATGGGGCATTGAAGATGCGCGGATCACAAGACTCGAAGAAACGGGAGAATGGGCCATTGCCTACACCGCGTATTCGAAGGGCGGTCCTCTGGTCTCGCTGGCCTGCACCGACGATTTCCGCACTTTCCGCCGCCTGGGGCCGGTCATGCCCCCGGAAGACAAGGACGCGGCCCTTTTCCCCAGGCGTTTCAAGGGAAGGTGGGCCATGATCCATCGGCCCACCACCGCATTCCTGCAAGGAAAGGCCGACATGTGGCTCTCCTTCTCTCCCGATCTAAAACACTGGGGCGATCACCGGATGCTTATGGCGGCCAGGGACGGGGCATGGTGGGACGGGAACAAGATCGGGCTTGGACCGCCGCCGCTCGAAACGGAAGAAGGCTGGCTCATCCTCTACCACGGCGTCAAACAGACCGCGGCAGGATGCATTTACCGGCTTGGCCTGGCGCTCCTTGACCTCGAAAATCCAGGCCGCCTCATCGCGAGGAGCGACCCATGGGTCTTTGCTCCTGTCGAACCCTACGAGCGGACCGGAGATGTAGGCAGTGTGGTCTTTTCATGCGGGTGGATACCCGATGGAAAAAGTCACGTCCGCATCTACTACGGCGCCGCCGACACGTCGACCTGTCTTGCCACGGCCAATCTCGATGACCTGCTCCGCTTCGTGAAGCAGCCACCTGTCTCCGTTCCGTAAAACACAGGCTTTAGCCCAAAACCGGCGCCCGCAGTCACTTTAGGTAAGATCGATGATCTCCATGCGGTGGTTCGCCTCCGGGTGCTTCGACGAAGGCCCCTCGGTAAGAACGACCAAATCCCCCGGGAGGCCGTGATCACCCACCCACCCTTTCACGTACGCCTTCCAGTCCTCGGGGCTTTGCGGCTCATGTACCGGATAAACGCCCGAGGAGAGCTGGAGCTGTTGGCAGGTCGCCTCATGGGAACTCACGGCCACTACCCAAACGGGAAGACGGAACCGCGCTATGCTTCGCCCGGTGGCGCCGCTCCTCGTCGGCACAAACACGGCCGCCGGGGTCACGTATTCGAGGCACGCCTCTACCCCGATGGCGACAAGATGCTCCGGGGCAAGCCTTTTCCCAGGCTCGATTCCCCTAAACATCTCTTTGACCGTGGCAGCGGGTCGGTAGCCTTCCGCCGAGGCCGCGATCCTGGCGAGCATCATTACCGCATCGACCGGATACTTTCCCATGGCGGACTCTTCGGAGAGCATGACGCAGTCGGTCCCGTCGAAGATCGCGTTTGCCACATCGGTAGCCTCGGCCCTCGTGGGACGACGATTATCGGTCATCGACTCCAGCATCTGAGTCGCCGTGATCACGGGCTTGGCGCGCATGTTCGCAAGGCGCATGAGCCGCTTCTGCACCACGGCGATCTGTTCGATGGGGACTTCAACGCCCAGGTCTCCGCGGGCAATCATAATGCCGTCGGCCGCATCAAGGATCTCATCAATGCGATCGAGCGCCCCTGCCCGTTCGATCTTCGCGATGATGAAGGGCCGGCGGCCGAGGTCCGTTGCCGCTTTACGGACCGCTTCTATGTCGGAGGCCCGCTCGACAAAAGACTGGCTCAGGATATCGACGCCATTCTCCAGGGCAAACCGCAGACACTCGTGGTCGCGCTCGGTAAACGCGCTGATGCCGAGGTCGATGCCCGGCAGGTTGAGTCCCTTGCGGGAGCGAAGCTCGCCGCCGACCCGTACCGTGCAAAATACCTCGTTGCCCGACACTTTGGCCACTTCAAGCTGGATGTACCCGTCATTCAGAAAAAGCATGTCCCCGGACTTCACCGATGTGGGAAGGCCGGCGAAGGAGACGGAGACACGTCGCTCGTCACCGATCACATCGTCCGTAGTCAGCATGAACGGGTCGCCGGGCTTCAACTCGACCGCATCCGCCGCAAACGTTCCGATCCGCATCTTCGGGCCCGGAAGGTCGGCCATGATCGCTATCCTGCGGCCCAGGGAAGCTGATGCGGCCCGGAGGTCCCCGAGGACCTTTTTGTGGCCGGCGAAGTCGCTGTGCGAGAAGTTCAGGCGGGCGACATTCATGCCCGCTTCGATCATCCGTCTCATCACCCCGGGAGACTCAGAGGCAGGCCCTATGGTGCAGACGATCTTTGTCTTTTGTGAAGGCATTTTCACTGCTGTCCTCTTTTCTCCTTATCGTGAGACGAGAGCGTCCCTTTGAGCAGGGGAAGGGACGATCTCGTCTTTTCCCAAATGATATACTCTGTCTGCCGCATCTGCAACTCTTGACGACCCGATTTTCACATGAAGATTACCGACAGAAGGGGTGGAGGAATGGTCAGCATCCCGCCATATTGGCGCAGGCACCCGGGGGGAAGAGAAGCAGGAACAGCCGCCGAATTGATGGGGAAAAGCATAAGCGGACATTTTCAGGTGGACTTTGCTTCACAAGATGTTTAATATGACATACAGGCATGCAGGCAAAACATCCGGAATTTGCAGAGGCATACAACCGGCGGGGAAACACATGCCGGGAGGCGCGCGACTACGTAGGGGCCATTGAGAATTACACGAGGGCCGTTGTATTCGACCCGGAATATACCGAGGCATACCGCAACCTGGGGGAAGCGAACCAGCTTCTCGGCAATTTCGCGGAGGCCGTTAAAAGCTATACAAAGGCGATAGCACTTGATCCCGGCTCTGCCGACCTTTATAAGAATAGGGCAAGCGCGTACGGATGTCTGGAGGAGTGCGAGCAGGAAGTGAATGACTTCAGCAGCGCAATCGATCTGGACCCCGACGATGCATCTGCCTACGGCAAACGGGCGGTTGCATTGACTCTCCTCGGCAGGCATGACGAAGCCATTGAGGACTATTCCGTCCTCCTTCAGCTCAAACCTCATTTTGACTGGGTGTACGCGGTGCGTGGGGAGGCGTATGAGGCAGCGGGCAGGCATGAACAAGCGATCGGCGATTATACAAGATTTATAGCCCTCAATCCGGGTCAGGCCCAGGCGTATAACGGCAGGGGAAAGGCGTATTCCGGCATGGAGAATTACGTGGAGGCGATCAAGGATTTCGCCAGAGCGATCGACCTCGATCCGGAATCAGCCGAGCCCTATGCCAACCGGGCGCGTGTTTTTCAACGCCTCGGCAAACGGATCGAGGCCATCAAGGATTTCAAGGCAGCCGCCCGATTGGGTGATAAGGATGCCCAGAGCATGCTGGACAGCGGCGCCATCGGGTGGTAGCGGCGATTGCCCGGTTATGCAGTCGTTGCGCCGTCCGCCGGGGCGTACAGCTCGCGCAGCCACCTGAATTTGGGAAGCCTCGAATAGGTGAAATCGAGTAGCTCCTTCGATAGTCCCTGCTCGGCATCCCCCTGCACCCCAAGTTCTTCATCGGCTCCGTTCTTATTGTGAGCTTCCATGATCTCGCCCTCCTTTTCCGTAAAGGATGCAAACAACATACCCCGGTGCCGCGACGCGCCAATCTCTTGCTATTACCGCTACTTGCCGGAAGATGTCGGGAATATCCCGCTTGTCGAGGACGGAAAAACTTCGAATTTTTTAAAAGATGTTTAAAAGGTTTGAAGGAATCCGACCCGTTCGCGCCTCGCACCGAAACTTTTTCGAGGGGGCTGATTGTGAAGAGCAGCCTGCTTACGACGACAAAGAGGAGTTCCGCCGCTTCGGCGCAATCCCGTACTGCTTCAACTTCTTGTTGAGTGTCGGCCGGGAAATGGCCAGCTCTTTGCAAGCATTTCCGTAGTGCCACTGCACCTCATTCAGCACACGCACCATCCGGTCCTTCTCCATCTCCTGTTTTCCCACGCGGCCCGGCACATCACGGTTTTCATCCTTTCCGGCCGCCTCCGGCTGCCTTTTGAGCAGAGGAGCAACCGTCCGGACCTGCACTACCTCACCATGAGTGTTCAGCGCCGCACTGGTGAGCACGTTTTCCAGCTCTCTCACATTTCCGGGCCATTCATACTCGACCATCATGCTGAGCGCCTGTTCTTCCACCTCTTTCAGACGCATGTGGAGGTCTTGATTAATCTTCCGAAGGAGATGCTCGACAATCAGCGGAATATCGTTGCGCCGGTCCCGCAACGGGGGGATTTTAATCGTGGCCACGCTCAGCCGGTAGTACAGGTCTTCCCTGAAGCTTCCCTCTCTGACCATGCTCGCGAGGTTCCGGTTCGTTGCTGCAATGACGCGGGCCCCGGCCTTCAGTGTGGTTTCGCCGCCTACTCGTTGAAATTCCTTTTCCTGAAGGAAACGCAAGAGCTTTGCCTGAAGTTCGAAAGGCATCTCGCCTACCTCATCAAGAAGAATCGTTCCGTTCCCCGCAAGCTCCACCTTCCCCTTTCTCGTCGCGACGGCTCCGGTGAATGCCCCCCTCTCATGTCCGAAAAGCTCGCTCTCGAGGAGATTATCCACAATCGCCGAGCAGTTTATCGCAACGAAGGGCTGCTCTTTGAAGGGACTGTGATAGTGGATGGCCCGCGCCACCAATTCTTTGCCAGTTCCGGTTTCTCCTTCGATGAGCACGTTGACCCTGTTGCCCGACAGGACCCCTACGGTCTTGAATATCTCCTTGATTGCCTTTGCCTTGCCGATGAGATCTTCCCGTTCAAAGGGCAGAGAAGTGGGGATCACCAAACCGTTCTTGCCCTGCCGGTGTCGCAAGGGTTCAAGGGAGCGTTGAATCGCTGCCTCCAGCTCATCGACGTCGATAGGTTTCGGGATGTATTCGAATGCCCCCAGTTTCATGGCCTTGATCGTGGTCGCCATATCATGAAACGCGGTGACGATGATGACGGAAGGGGCATTCTTGCTGCGATTCAGCGTTTCGAGTATCTGAAGGCCATCGGCATCAGGCAGGCGTATATCGAGCACAATAACGTGGGGGGCGAAGGCGGAGGTCTTCACAAGGCACTCTTGGCCGGTCATGGCGCATGCCACTTGATACCCTTTCTCTTTGAGGTAAACTTCGAGCAATTCCAGGGAAGAAGGCTCGTCGTCCACAACCAGTATGCGCCTTGGGCCGATCACTTCAGGAACACCTCGTTTTCCTTTTCCCTCCGGCGGGTCTCTTCGTGCCAGAGGGGCACTGAGGCCATGAAGCGTGCCCCTCTGGGGCTCCTCGGCAGGACCCCGACGGAACCACCATGGGCCTCAATAATTTTTTTGACATTGGCAAGTCCGAGCCCGGTGCCCTTCGCTTTCTTGCTGTAGAAGGGGTCGAAGACATAGGACATATCTTCTGCGCTTATGCCGACACCGTCGTCACTGATCTCCATCTGCACGGAGCGATCACCCCTGGCGTGACGTATCCTGACTGCAATCTCTCCTTTGCTCGACACCGCATCCATCGAATTGAGGAGGAGGTTGATCACTGCCTGCTCCATCTTCTCGCGATCGATAAAGACACGCGAGAGGCCCTTCTGAAACCTCGTCTTCACGCTAATACCTTTTTCCCGGATGCGCGCATCGACTACCTCCAGGCAGGAGTCTACGAGCTCGGGCAGTGATTCCCGGCTGAACTCTAACTTCATGGGCTTCGCAAAATCGAGCATCTCCGTGACGATCCTGTCGAGGCGAGAAATTTCCTTGGAGAGGATGTCGAGTCGCCTCTTATCCTTCTCTTCCCTGGCGGGACTCTTCAGAAGCATCTGGATGCTCATTTTTGCCGCGGAAAGTGGATTTCGGATCTCATGGGCGAGAGATGTGGTCAATTCCCCGATATGTGCAAGACTCTCTGCGGCGCGGATGCGTCTTTCTATCTCCACCCGTTCCGTAATATCCCGGCAGATGCCGATGCCGGCTACCTGGCCCTGATAGAACGTGACCGTCACGCGGTTCTCCGTCGGAAGCGCGCGTCCGTCCTTGTGAAGCCGGAAGAAGAGGTATTGCTCCTTCGACTCACCGTCAGAGACCCTCTTCTCATAGATCTTCCGCACGTCATCGAGCGATTCAGGGGCAACCAGGTCGGTGTAGTATTTTCCTATCAGCTCTTCGGGAGTGTAGCCGTGCATGTCGCAGAAAGCCATATTGGCGAAGACGATGTTCCCTTGCTGATTCACAAAATAGCCGTCGTGTATCTCTTCCACGAGCATGCGGTACTTGGCCTCCGACTCGGCAAGCTCCTTGGTCCTTATCTCGACTTTTTTCTCCAGCGTCTGGGCGTACTCGCGGATTTGTTGCTCCGAGAGCGCCTGGAAGTAGTCGCTGAACCTGTTCGTCGTATAAGCGAGACACACATTGATCCTTTCGAACGCCCAGGGGAGATCGGAGCCTGCGAGCGTGCGGGCGAGGATGGCAACCGTCACGGGACGGTAAAGCTCGAAGGCTTTCTGTACGTCCGACACGGAAAAACCTAACCGGGAACGGATCTTCCCGATGAGCACGATAAACGCGTCGAGGCCCGAAAAATCCTTACGTGCAATCGCGGAAAAATTGGCGTCGGTGATTTGCGTCACCGTTCTGCGGAGCTCGCCGAGAGGGCGCGCCGAGTACGGAGGGACCTCCGTGTGAAGCCGGTGCGTCCATTCTTCTATGATAGCCGTTCTATCCTCGGTAAGGATATGTGCAAGTTTGTCGATGACGGCTCTCCTTGTGCACCCGCATGCTTTGCCGGCCGCCCATCTGTCATTGCATACTTAATACCACGATAAGGGCAGTCATTTCCAGTGATTCGGCACAAGCGCAGGCAAGAGAGCGTTTACATTTTTGAAAGTCCCTTTCAATGAGTCGAAAGGATTTCAATTTCATTGGGAATGCCGGTTTTGTCATGCTCCCCTCATTCCGGCGCTCACACACATGATTCTTTCTCTGTCCGCCCGTGGCACGCCGTTTGCCGATTCATGGCTCCGTGAATCCCAAAACGTGCGAAGGAGAGTCGCCATGAAAAAGTCCGGCTTCAACGTTGCATCGGAACTGCTTGAAGAGAATGTATCGGTTCGCGGCGGTAAAATAGCCGTCTGCTGCGAGGAAGAGAGAGTGACGTACAAAGAGTTGTTCGAGAACGTCAACAGGTTTGTAAACGTGCTCTCGGAGCTGAACGTGGCGCCTACGGAGAGGGTGCTCATTGTCCTTCCGGATTCCCCCGCATGGCTGTATGCATTTCTCGGAAGCATCAAGTATGGCGCATGGCCCGTGCCCGTGAACACAATGCTCAATGAGGAAGACTACCGCTACATGCTGCAAGACAGCGAAGCGCAGGTGCTCGTGACGGGCAAGGACCACAAGGCCGCCAGGATAAAGGGGACCGGGCTCTGCTATAAGCTCTTCAGCGATAACGGACTTCAGTCCTTCATGAACACTGCGTCGCCCGAGGCCGATGTCTTCCCGACAAGCGAAGAGGATACTGCCTTCTGGCTCTATAGTTCGGGAAGCACCGGAAGGCCCAAGGGCACGCCCCACCGGCACATAGATATGATCCATTCGGCCGACAATTACGCGAGGAAAATCCTCAAGATGAAGGAAAGCGATATCTGCTTTTCCGTCAGCAAGCTCTTTTTCGCATATGGCCTTGGCAACGGCCTGGCCTTTCCTCTCAGGCACGGCGCATCGGTGGTCCAGTTGCCGACCCCGCCGAGTCCTGATGCTGTCCTGTCAACGGTGGCGAACTACAGACCCACGGTATTCTTCGGCGTGCCCACGCAGTACAATTCCATCCTGAAGAAGCCGGAAACAAGGGACGCCTTCAAGTCGGTGCGCGCATGTGTTTCCGCGGGGGAAGCCCTGCCTCCCGAGATATTCAACCGCTGGAAGAACCTCACGGGGTTGGAGATCCTGGACGGCATAGGCTCAACCGAAGCGTTTCATATCTTCATTTCAAATAGGTCGGGGGAGGTGAGGCCGGGGACATCGGGACGCGTCGTACCGGGGTACGAAGCAAAGATCGTCGCCGATGACGGCAAAGAGGTCCCGCCGGGCGAACCCGGCGACCTCATCATCAGAGGGGAAAGCATTACGAGAGGGTACTGGGACAGGCCGGAGGAGGATGCGGAAAAACTCTTGCCCGACGGGTGGTTCAAGACGGGCGACGTCTACCGGCAGGAAGATGGATATTTCATCTACTCGGGAAGAGGAGACGATATGCTCAAAGTGGGCGGGATCTGGGTCTCTCCGATAGAGATCGAGAACGTGCTCATGGGTCACGAAGCTGTCAATGAGGCTGCCGTAGTCGGGCGCGAGGTTGAGGGGCTGGTGAAACCCTTTGCTTATGTGACGCTCAACGAAGGCTTTAAAGACCGCGAGGATTGGGACGGCGGCGAGGAGCTGCTCCATTTCGTGAGTGAAAGATTACCGAAATTCAAGTGGCTCCGGGATGTCCATTTTGTCGAAGAGCTGCCGAAGACCGCTACAGGAAAAATACAGAGGTTCAAGCTGAGAAGCGCATAAAGGGGTGGGACGCGTGGGACGAAGGCGGGACTATTTCCTTCGTCGGAACCTGAGAATAATCCAGGGGGGATAATATGGCCCATCAGTACATCGTAAAGCGCGTCTTTCAGAGCGTGCTGCTCACAGGGATTGCGGCAACATTCATCTGTTTTGCCATAACCCTTGTCTACTGGCCGATATGGGGATCTTTGGCGAAAGTTCTCATCAAGTCCGTGGCGGGAAAGGGGCTTCAGGAGGTGGACCCGAAAGCCGCGGCAAAATACATCTCGGTCTTCGCGGAGGCCACTTTTTTCTGGATGGTCATCAATGCGTGGATTTGGCAGGCGTTGATTTTCGGCACCTACGGCAAGACCTCCGTGACAGAGCGCCAGCCCGTGGCAGGGATATGGTACACCTGCGTCGGCATGCACCTCGGCATCCTGGGTTTTCTGGTCGTGGTGGCCTTCCTGGGCGTCTGGTGGAAGCCGTTTAACCTGGCCGTCCTCTTTGCCCCGAAAACCGCCGAGGAGGTACACCTCGCCATCGAAGGCTGGGAAGCGAGCAACTTCTATGCGTTGACAGTCATCATGATCCAGATCCCCTTCGCTTCGGTGCTTCAGAAGTGGCCGTTTGCGGGGAAGGTCAAGCCCCCGTGGGACGGCTTTGGGGTGATGATGTTCAGCACGGTGGCGTCCCTCCTTGTCTGGTTCGCCATGATCATACCGAGCTTGATGAATCTGTCGATCGGCGGACAAGGGGTCTTTACAAAACCCATGGGGTCATGGCCGACCTTCGTTGCCTTTTGCCAGGCATTCATCTGGTGTTCCATTATCCCGGCCGAGGGCGGAGAGCACTACCCGATGAAGCTTTTCGCAAGAAAACAGCCCTATATGGGTTTTGCCGGATTCGCGATCTCCCTTGTCATGGCCTTCGTGCTGCCGGCGATCCTGCGGCCCCTTGTCACCCCCTTGAACCTGCTGCCCGGGGCCCCGGTGGACCTTGTGGTCGCCTCACTCCTTTTGAGCGTAGTCGTGGCCACGCTGCTGTGGCATCATGTCTTCGACGATTTTCCAACGGGAGAGATGGTCCGGAACCAGACAGTCAGGGTGCTGATCAGGGTTGCCACCTGGCTCGTGCTGGGTCTGGCCTTTGGCGTGCTGTGGCTCAAAACGTTCAAAAAGCTGCCTTTCGGCGGCAACGACCTGGGAATGGGGTTCCCGAACATGAGGTTGCTGGCCGGCCAATTCGCCTTTCTCATGGTATTCCTGTATTTCAATGCCTTTTTTGATAAGTGGCCTCTGGTCAAACGGGTGAGGATAGGAGTCCTCCAGGAAGCGAAGTCTTCCATCATGCCGTGAAACCGGGATGACCGCGTGCAGGCGTCCGCGACAGCCCCCGGCACTATTTTCTCGCCCACGCTGTCAACTCCTCACAAGGAACCCTGACGGCTTCCCCTGTGCGGAAATTCTCGGCCGCCTTTATTGCATCACCCCTGATATTTGATGCGATCTCGGGTGGAATGCTTTGCAACAGCATTTGCAGGCGACCGCTTATTCCCACCACGGCCGCCCAGTATGCTTCTCCGTTGTTCATTTCTTGAACAATGGTGTGTCGCGCCACGCGTATCTCATCAAAGCCTGCGTCGGACAGCGCCTTTTGCAGGGCGCCTTCAGGTCCGAAATCGAACCACATAGGTGCTCCCGGCACAAGTGCCGCCGGAAAATGCTCCCGTATCGCCTTCGCGACCATACTGAGCGCCAGCGATCGTTCCGGGGTGCTCCAGGTGGAAATCGCTATGGTTCCGCCGCTCTTCAAGACACGCCACATTTCTCGCAGCGCTTTCACGCGGTCAGTGGTATGTACGAGACCATGGTTGCACAGGACCACGTCGAAGGAGTCGTCCGGGAAAGGGATATCCTCTGCATCCGCTTCCCGAAAGGTTACGTTTGTAAGGCCGGCTTTTTCAGCCTTTTTCTTTGCCAGCTCGATCATTCCGGGAGCGAGGTCGATCCCCACCACCGCTCCATCATTGCCAACGAGTGGAGCGGCCATAAGGGAAGGGATGCCGGGACCGCACGCCACGTCAAGTACATGCTGACCCGGCTTTAATCCGGCTCCGTCGAGTAGCCTCTGTGCATACGCCTGAAAAGTCTCTCCACCGTATTTCTCATAGCTTGCCGCGGTCTTGCTGTAGACTTCACGCTCTACTTTCTTGTATTGTCCGGCATCAAAGGCCATGGCATTACCTCCTTGTCGAAATTCCCCTGTCCCATCATGGAAAATTCCCTGATCATTTGTGCGTTTCCACTATAGTCGGATGAGATCGTGAGTGCTTGTACAATTATGACGGGATGCGGGTGATTTTTCAAATAAAATGTCCGGCAGGATAACATGCGTAATTGTTCCTTCTTTCAATATAGCCATAGCACCGGGATTATGGGTATAATTATCAGGCGGAGGTGGAAGAATGGAACGAGGTGCTTTGACGGGACCTGTGGAGATCTCTTGAATATACAAATCTTCGGCACCCTCAAATGCCAAGACACCAGGAAGGCGCAAAGGTATTTCAAAGAAAGGCAGATTCCCTTCCAGTTTGTCGATATCACCGAGAAAGGGCTGAGCAAAGGGGAGTTGAACAGTCTCAAGGCAGCGGTGGGCATCGATAACCTCATCGACCGCGGCTGCAAGGCCTACGCGCAGAAAAACCTGAAATACCTGACCCATGACATCGAAGAAGAACTCCTCAAAGACGCGCTGCTTCTGAAAACGCCCGTCGTGAGAAACGGCCGGGAGGCGACCGTGGGGTATCAACCTGACGTGTGGAAGGCCTGGAAATAGCCTCTTCAGAGGGAACAACTCGTGACAGGGATGATCCTCACTCGCCTATCTTTCTGACCCGCCCCACTTCTCCGCTTTCCAGCCGCACTTTGATCCCGCGGGTATGAACGGGCGAACCGGTCAAGATGTCTTTCACTATCCCTTTGGTGAGCGCACCCGTCCGTTGATCCTTTTTGAGGACTATGGAAACTCTCGTTCCCGGCCTGATATCTGCGCGTCTTGTTCCATCCACGCTCACTTTCCCTCCTTTGCGTGTGGTCTGTCACAGCCTTTGCCCGACCCTATAGGCAAAGGCCTTCCGCTACACATCCCTTCGCTGTAGTATGGTTGGTAAGTCTCCGACACCTTCTTAGGATATAGCGTTTTCAATCGCCAAATCAACGCAGAATGTAGTCCTTCCGGTGATAAATCGATTCATGTCAGGCAGATGAAACGAATTGCAAAGCACGCAGAGGTATTTCCTCTTTAAGGTCGCCCGGCTATGGTGAGCCTGTCGAGTGCGGCTGCGGCCTTCGCAGCCACGCCCTCTGGCAGCGGCAAGTACCCCATTTGAGGGGCATAGCCCTGACCCTCTTGCACACACCAGCGGAAGAGGTCCCGTATCGCTGCGCCCTTTGCGCCATCGTACTTTTTGTAAAGAAGGATCCACGTGAAGGTGACCAGGGGGTAGGAATCAACGCCTGCAGGATCGGGTATAAAGACGCGGAGATTCTCGGGCATCGACACACTGGCGAGAGCTGTCGCACAGCTTTCGGTGGTCGGCTTGACGAACCTGCCTTCCCGGTTTTCGATGACTGCGGTATTGAGGCTGAGCCGGCGGGCAAACTCATAGCCCACGTAGCCGATGGAGCCGATCGATTGACCGATGCGGCCGGCGACACCTTCGTTTCCGGTCGCCCGCATGGCGTTGCCCGGCCAGTTGACGTGCGTGGCTGCGCCGTACCGCACTCGCCACCGCTCGCTCACTGCACTGAGATGGTTTGTGAAGGCGAAGGTGGTGCCGCTTCGGTCTTGACGCACCACCGTGGCGATGGTAAGCCTGGGTAGCTTCACGCCGGGGTTTGTCCTTGCGATGGCAGGGTCGTTCCAGTTTTTGATCTCTCCCAGGAAAATGCCGGCATAGGCCGCTCGGGAGAGCTTCAGGTGGCCCTGGATGCCCGGCAGGTTATAGGCCAGCACAACACCTCCCGCGGTGACGGGAATCAGGAGCGCCCCTCTGTCGACCAGCGCCATATCTGCATCGCTCATGGCCGCATCGCTTGCGCCGAAATCGACCCGTTCCTCCTCCTTCGTGTTCCGGCCGATGAAGCGGCGAATGCCCTCTCCGCTTCCGACCGCCTCATACGCGACGACCGTGTCCGGATGGTCATGCTGATACGTAGAAAACCATTGCCTGTAAAGGATGAGCGGGAATGTGGCTCCGGCGCCCCGCAGAACGGTGGCCCCCGCCGGTGGCTCGGCCTGCTTCGTGTCCCCTCCCGGCGGGGAACAGGCGGTCGGAACACCAAGAAGGAGCGTGAGGGCAAGCAGCCAAAGGGCCGGCATTAGGACTTCCGGGCATCGCGCATGACGTCGCATGGTCTTCTCCGCCGTTAACTGAACTCGCCTCTGATATACTCTCTCGTGTGCTTCTCCTTCGGATCGTTGAAAATCTGATGCGATTCGCCGAACTCCACCAGGTATCCCGTGCGTCCTCCCTCTGTGGTATCGACATAAAGGAACCCCGTGTGGTCGGCGACACGCTGCGCCTGCTGGAGGTTGTGCGTCACGATGGCGATCGTGTAGCGACTCTTCAACTCAAGCATCAACTCTTCGATCCTCCTCGTCGCAATAGGATCGAGGGCGGAACACGGCTCGTCCATGAGGAGCACCTCCGGCTCGGTGGCAATGGCCCTCGCGATGCAAAGGCGCTGCTGCTGGCCGCCCGAGAGGGAAAGGCCGCTCTTATGGAGCTTGTCCTTCACCTCGTCCCAAAGCACGGCACGCTTCAGGGCCTCCTCGACCTTGTCGTGTGTCGACCCCCGGTAACGGTTCAGACGGAGACCGAAGGCTACGTTATTGTAAATGCTCATGGCAAAAGGGTTCGGCTGTTGGAAGACCATGCCGATGTAGCGGCGTACAGCGACCGGGTCTACGGAAGGGTGGTAGATATCCTTACCCCGGAAGTGTACGTGCCCTTTGAAGCGAAATCCCCGCACAAGGTCGTTCATCCGGTTGATGCATCGCAGCACGGTGCTCTTGCCGCAGCCCGAGGGTCCGATAAATGCAGTGATCTTGTTCCTGTTGACGGGAATGACCGTGTCGCGGACGGCCTTGAACGTCCCGTAGTAGAGTTCGTCGATCTTGCAGTCGATGACGACGCCGTCGGTCTTTATGCCGTCTGGCGCAGGCCGGACTGCATTGCATGCGTCCACGGGGTCCTTACTTTCTTTCTTCATGCTTGTCATGGCCGTTATGACTCCTATTCATGAATTTGGCGGCGCGAGAATGCCTGCCCTATGAGGTTCGTCACGAGCACCAGCAATACGAGTACAAGCGCGGCAACCCATGCCAGGCTGACCTGGTTGTCGAAGGGCATACTCGCAAAATTGTAAATGAGGACGGCAAGCGACGCCGTAGGCTGCTTAAGGTCGATCTCACCTCCGGCAAACAGCCAGTAGTTGCTGAAGAGGGCGGTGAAAAGAAGGGGCGCCGTCTCGCCGGCCGCCCTGGCGATGGCCAGCATGACGCCCGTCAGGATGCCGGGCAGAGCCGTGGGGAGGAGCACCATCCAGACCGTCTGCGTCGTTGTCGCGCCCATACCTATCGCCGCCTCCCGCATCTTCGCGGGCACCATGCGGATGGCATCCTCCGCCGTCAGCACAATCGTGGGAAGCATCAGGATAAAGAGGGCAACCGCCCCGGCGATAGCCGAATAGCCTCCCATGAGGAGGACCAGCGCCCCGTAAGCGAAAACACCCGCAAGGATCGACGGGAAGCCGGTCAGCACCTTTGCGGCGAACCTCACCCCGCTCGCGAGGCGGCTTTGCGGACCTGTCTCGGCGAGGAATACGGCGCTCAGGATGCCGAAAGGGATGCTGATAAGAGCCGCCAGGGCCACCATGACCAGGGTGCCCAGGATAGCGTTCCCGAACCCTCCGCCCTCTTCCAGAGGCGCCGGCGGCAGTTGGGTGAAGACACTGAGCGACAGTTTCTGTCCTCCATGCCAGGCGAGCATCCAGACAACGGAGAAGAGGGGGATCAGGGCCAGGAGCGTCATGGCAGCAACGAGCCCGCTCATGAGGAGATCGATCAGGGTCCGGGGCCGCCGCAGGGATTTCTCAAGCTCGGAGAAATCGACGTCGGCGAAGGGGCTGAGGTCTCCCGCCGATGGCGGTTTCAGGCGCTGTCCGTTTATCGTCATATCCTGCATGGGTATCTCACCTTCCTCCTTCCAGGCCGGACGACGCGCGCTCCAGCATGATCGAGCCGATGATGTTCACGAAGAGCGTGATCGCAAGTAAAACCAGTGCCGCGTACATGAGCACTGCCACGTCCTTCTTGGCCGCCTCCGGGAAGTTATTGGCCAGCAGCGCTGCAAGGGTATTTGCGGGCGAAAATAGGGAGAGGCTGATCCGGTTCGCGTTTCCCACAAGCATGGCCAACGCCATGGTCTCGCCGAGGGCACGGCCGAAGGCGAGGATCACCGCCCCCACTATGCCCCGGGCTGCGGTCGGAAGGATGACGGCCAGTATTGTCTCCCACCGGGTCGCGCCCATCCCGTAAGCGGCCATCCTCAGCTTGGGCGGGACCGATACGAGGGCGTCCCGACTAATGGCCGTGATGGTCGGCAGTATCATGATGGAGAGCACGATGACGGCGGGCAGCACACCGGGCCCTGTCAAGGTGGTCCCGAAAAAGGGGACCCATCCCAGCTTCAGGTTGAGCCAGTTGCACATCGGGCGGAGGAGCGGGATGACGACGAAGAGTCCCCAGAGACCATAGACGACGCTCGGTATCGCCGCCAGAAGCTCGATCAGGTTTTTGAGAAACGCTTGGGCCTGATCGGGCAGTTTTCCGAAAACGGAATGAAACTCTAGGCCGAACGCCCTCAGTATCTGGAAAACGAACTGGGCGAGAAAGCCTTCACTCAGGAAGACGGCCGCCGCGACGCCGAAGGCAGTGCCGATCATGAGCGCCAGGCAGGAGGTGTAGAGAGTACCCCAGATCTCGGGGAGGATGCCGAACTGCCCCGTGTTCGGGTCCCACGTGGTGCCGGTGAGGAAGCCGATGCCTTGCTGGCGCAGCGCGGGCGCCGCAGCCGCCGCTATCTTGAGCACAATGAAGGCTACCAGCAAGACGGAGAGCAAGGCGAACCCATGGCACAGCCGGCGAAACATGATATCTACGACCTGCTGGAAGCGTGTGGGCGGCTGCGATATCTGCGTGTTGCGTGATGGATCAATCACCTGCTCGTCTCCCTTTGCCTCATACCGGGTCGACCTCGAAGGGCCATCGAATCCAACTCGCTATTATTTGACCGTCTGAAGCGCATTGATCACCTTGTCGCTCACCGCAGGGGGCAGAGGAATGTAGCCAAGGGGCTCTGCATCCTTCTGGCCGTCCTTGAGACAGTATGCGAGGAGCTCCTTAAGGACGGCGGCCTTTCTCTTGTCCGGGTACTGCCTGTAGAGAAGCAGCCACGTATAGGTAACGATAGGGTAGGCGTCCTTGCCGGAGGGATCGGAGGCCCAGACGATAAGGTCGGCCGGCATCTGGGCGGAAGCGAGCGCTGCCTGGCCCGATTTCGTCGCGGCCGCGACATAGGCGCCTGCCTTGTTCTCCAACATGACGGTGGCGAGCTTCTGGCTCCTCGCATAGCCATACTCCACGTAGCCGATGGAATTCGGTGTCGTCTTGATGGCGGCTGTTACACCTTCGTTGCCTTTGGAACGGGTCCCCACGGGCCAGTTGGGCATCTTGTTGATACCCGGACTTTTGGCGAACTCCGGGCTGATAGTGCTCAAGTGCTTCGTGAAGACAAAGGTGGTACCGCTCGAGTCGGCCCGCACCACGACATTGATCGGTGAATCGGGCAGCTTGGCGCCGGGGTTGGTCTGGGCGATGAGAGGATCGCTCCACTTCTTGACCGTGCCCAGAAAGACGCCGGCATATGCCTTCCGGGACAGCCGGAGCCCTGGCACACCCTGAACGTTATAGGCGAGGACGATGCTGCCCGCTGTCATAGGCAGGCAGAGGGCGCCGGCGTTGACCTTCGCCACCTCTTCGGGTGTCATGGCGGCATCGCTCGCCCCGAAGTCGACTGTCTTGTCGATGAAGCTCTTGACGCCGCTCCCCGACCCGACCGACTGGTAATCGATCTGCACGTTCTTACGGGAGCCGCTGTACGCCTTAAACCATTTGAGGTAGAGGGGGGCGGGAAAGCTGGCCCCTGCGCCCTGGATCTTTACGAGGTCGGCAGCCTGGGCGGGCGTGCAGAAACAGAGTGCGGCAATAGCGATCAGAACAGGCGCGGTCCAATGGCACATCTTCATAATAGTGCTCCTTTCGTCTCCCCCCATAGCCGGCGCCATTATGGAATGCTGCGGCTCACCCGCGCTTCGGCGGCAGTGCGCTTTCGCTGGGGCGCCCTTTTCATATGGAGGCAGAATATACTCAGTATGTAGGTAGACTAGCAGTTGATTGTTAGGAGCGTATTAAGGATATGTTAAATCTATGTTACGTGTGAAAAAGGATTGAGGACGCCGGCCCTTGTGCGGCCGGGCGACGGTGCTGCTTTACACGACCATCTTCTTGTCGAGCACGCGATACTGTATTGCCTCCGCCACATGGCTTTCGTCGATATCCGCATTAAGCTCTAGATCGGCTATCGTCCTCGACACTTTGAGTATCCTGTGGTAGGCCCGCGCAGAAAGCCCGAACTTCTCGACGGCCCGTTCCAGCAGGTCCTTCGCCGCGGTATTTATGGCGCAATACTTTTTCACCATCCGCACCGTCATCTGCCCGTTTGCATGGATCGACCTGCCCTTAAGCCTCTCCTTCTGGGCGGTTCGCGCAGCCATCACCCGCTCCCTGATCGCTTCCGAAGACTCCTCTTCCATATCGAGAGAAAGCTCCCTTATGGTCAACGCCGGGATGGCGATCTGTATGTCTATCCGGTCGAGCAGCGGTCCTGACACCTTTGTTCTGTAGCGGTGTATCTGTGGGCCCGAACAGATGCACGCCCTCCTTGGGTCCCCATAGTAGCCGCAGGGGCAGGGGTTCATGGCAGCGATCAGCATGAAGCTCGCCGGAAAGGTGACCGCCTGGGAGATGCGGGAGATGACGATGTTCCCACTTTCGAGCGGTTCGCGCAGGGAATCGAGGATGTTTCTCTTGAACTCGGGGAATTCATCGAGAAAGAGCACGCCGTTATGGGCGAGGCTTACCTCCCCCGGACGGGGCTGAGAACCTCCCCCAATGAGCCCCGCATCGGAAATGGTATGGTGAGGGGCGCGAAAAGGTTTTTCGGACACGAGATATTTCTCCTGACTCAAAAGTCCGGCTATGCTGTGAATTTTAGTCGTCTCTATCGCCTCGTCATAGCTTAAGAAAGGCAGGATGGTGGGTATCCTCCTGGCGAGCATGGTCTTTCCCGAGCCCGGCGGGCCGACCATGAGCACGTTGTGGCCCCCTGCCGCGGCAATTTCGATCGCCCGTTTCGCGTGCGCCTGTCCTCTGACATCCGAGAAGTTGAGCCTGTCATCCACCTCCGGCCTCGTCTCGATACCCACCGTGCCGGTAAAAGACTGAAGCTCTGAGTCACCCCGAAGGTAGTGGACGATATCGAGCAGGTGGGAGGCGCCGTAAATCTTTATACCCTTTACCACGGCAGCCTCGCGCCCATTCTCCGCCGGGACGATCATACAGGCGAAGCGTTCCTTTGCGGCGAGGACCGCCATGGGAAGCACACCCCTGGTTCCCTTGATCCTTCCGTCGAGTGAAAGCTCCCCGGTGACGAGGTGGTTCTCTATCGCGCCTTGAGTGACGATGCCCATGGCCGCAAGCAGTCCAAGGGCCACGGGCAGGTCGAAAGAAGAGCCTTCCTTCCGCACGTCGGCAGGCGCGAGATTTATGGTAATCCTGTCATTGGGGAACTCGAAGCCCGCGTTTTTTATCGCGGCCCTTACCCTCTCCCGGCTCTCTTTTACGGACGGCTCGGGAAGACCGACGATACTGAACGACGGCAGACCGTGGGATATATCGACCTCCACCTCGACCCTGATGCCGTCTATCCCGCTGAGACTCGACGTAAACACCTTTGCTACCATGGAGACCCCTTCTCGTTTTCGCGCGTTTTTTCGGACCTGAGCGTGAGCGCTAGGCGCCTTTCGCCTTTGCCTGCTCTATCATCCGTGCTATCTGCCTTGTTTCCTGATCTCTCGCCATGTCGCAGACAAGCACACCTTCTCCGGACGCCACAATGATCAGGTTCGATACGCCGATTACCCCTACCGGCATATCTTCCCCGTAAATCACACAGCCTGTCGTCTCCACGCAGACGGGGTTGCCCTTGAGGTAGTTCCCTGCTTCATCCAGCTTCATCACCCTTTGAAGCGAGCCCCACGTACCCACGTCGTCCCACGCAAAATCGGCCTTCACCATCAACACGTTATCGGCCTTCTCCATGAGTCCGTAGTCAATGGATATCTTTTGAAAACCTTTGAAACCCTTCGCCACCTTGTCGGAATCACCCGCTGCCACGGCCCCTTCTATTGCCCGAAGTCCCTTGAAAAGCTCCGGCATGTGCCGCTCGATACCCGCAAGCACCACGCCGGCGCGCCACACGAAGATGCCGCTGTTCCAGAAATAGTTGCCGTCGGCCAGATATTGGGCAGCCTTTACCTCATCCGGTTTCTCGACAAAACGACTTACCCGGAAGCATTCTGCGATACCGGCCCTATCCCCCGCATATATGTAACCGTAGCCTACCTCCGGCCTGGTCGGCCTGATGCCTATGGTGACAAGGTGGTCTCCCTGTCTCGCGCACCCGACCGCCGAAGAGGCGGTTGCGACAAAGGCGTCCGTGTCGGGGATATACTGGTCTGCGGGAAGCACCACCATGACCGCCTCGGGGTCCAGGCGGTGCAGGAGCAGCGCCGTGAAGCCTATGCAAGGCCCCGTATCTCTCCCCTCGGGCTCAACGATAAACTGGCCTTCCGAAAGGTCGGGGAGCTGCCGGCGCGCAACATCGACATGCTCTTCGCCGAGCACCACATATATCCGCTCCTTCGGCACAAGAGCCGCAACGCGTTGAACGGTCATCTGTATCATGGTTTTATCGCCGATAAGCTTGATAAAGGGCTTCGGGGTCCGGGCGGTGCTGAGCGGCCAGAAGCGTTCTCCCTTGCCACCGGCCATGATGACGCAATACGTGTGTTCCATGAAGACCCCCTTTTTTATCCCTTACGAAAAGCCTGGATCACCCACGCAAAGCCAGCCCGAGCTCGGCAATTAATGGGGCTAGCGTCGCCCCCTCCACGAGCAAGCTCGCCGGGGTACCCGCTTGCGGGTCGTCCCCCTCATACAAAGGAAGGGGTACGTAAGTTTCGTTTCACTCATGCGCCAGCCCCAGCTCATCCACGATGGCGGGCAATATCGTCGACGCGTTCCCTTCAAGAAAACAATTTGTAATAGATGAGGTGAACGGCGTGGGCGCGACATTGATCTCCACTATTGTTGCGCCCATCGAGCTCGCCATGAAAGGTACGTCGGCGGCGGGGTAGACCACACCCGATGTTCCTATGATAATCATCACCTTACAGGCGGCCGCCTCCCGGGCGGCCCTCGTGCTTGCGTGAGCCGGTATCTGCTCGCCAAAAAAGACAACGTCCGGCTTCAATGCCTCTTGACACCGGGCGCACACGGGATAAGGCAGCACCTTCATCGATTCCTCGGTGAAAGCGGTCGTGTAGGAGCAACCAGGGCAGACGAGGCGCCGGTGGTTTCCGTGGTATTCGATGACATTCACATTTCCCGCCATTTGGTGCAGTCCGTCGACGTTCTGGGTGATGACCGCGTTGAGCAGGCCGGCCTTCTCAAGGACACCTAAGGCCTTGTGCGCAGGCGAGGGCTCGGCCCTAAGGATCACGTCGCCCATCTCCCTCAGCATGAACCAGACCTTCTCCGGGGACCGCAAAAAAGCCCGTATGTCCGCATATTCCATGGGATCATATTTTTCCCAGAGGCCCTGCCCTCCACGAAACGCAGGGATGCCGCTCTCAACGGAAATACCCGCGCCCGTAAAGGCGACGCCATTTCCATGCTCTCTGATGATTCGCGCCACTTCCCGGTAGCTTGTTTCCATTGTATCTCTCCTGTTACGTTGAAGCCCTTTTCGGGAATACCTTCTACTGCTTGCGATCCTTCAGGTGTTCCTTCGATCCCCGGGCCATATCTTTGAAGGCAGGAAGTTTTCCGAAACCGTCCGCCTTTCTTACCGCCCGCTTGATCGCCTCGGCGACCACAAATTCACCGAGCAGACCCACACGGTTTACGTCCCCCTTTGTTTGTCCCAGGGAGGCGGCGAACACCAGATCACCGTCAAAGGTCGTATGGACCGGGGCTATCGTTTTTATGAGACCGGCTTGGGCCATCTGGGCGACTTTCGTCATTTCCCTCTTATTAAACTGGACATTTGTGGCCACTACGGCAAGGGTGGTGTTATCTATGCCGAATTGCTTCCGTACCTGGCCCTGTTTCAGGCAATCGACAGTCCGGCCGAACGCAAGGCTCTCCTCCGATGTCCGCAGCCCAGCGATAAACTTTCCCGTCACATCGTCGACTACGTCGCCGAAGGCATTGACAACCACCAGGGCGGCTACCACAGAGCCGTCGGGCATGGAGACGCCGGCAGTCCCGAGTCCGCCCTTCATGGCCCTGGCCGCGGAGAAGAGTTTCCCCACCGTTGCGCCGACGCCCGCGCCCACGCTCCCCTCATCAACGGACAGACCCGCGTTCAGGCACGCCTCATATCCCATCTCCGGTGTCGGCCTTGCCCGGCAATCTCCGAAGCCGAGGTCGAATATCACCGCAGTGGGAACAATGGGGATCCTTGCCACACCCGTGTCGAAGCCGATGCCCCTCTCTTCCAGATACCTCATGACCCCGCTTGTCGCGTCGAGGCCGAAGGCGCTTCCTCCCGAGAGCAGAATCGCATGGACCTTATCGACCACGTGGGCGACGCTCAGGGCGTCAATCTGTCTGGTCCCGGAAGCGCTGCCCCTTATGTCGATCCCACACGTGGCAGCATTGTCAAAGAGGATGACCGTGCACCCCGTATAGCCCTGGTAGTCGGAGCTGTGGCCGACCCGAATACCTTCTATATCGGTTATGGCGTTGAGCATGTGCCCCTACAAGCTAACAAAAACGTCTGTTGTTGTTGTCAATTGCCGGATCGGGCCGCATCCGGCCTGTGCAGCGGGTCGACACGCACCTCACTCCGTCCGGGAAGATAATCTCCGGGATTTCTCGTCTATCTCCCGGCGCATCTTTTCCTTCATCTCTTCCAGCTTTACCCGGAGCCCATCATACTTTATGGAAAGTATCTCACAAGCGAGGACGCAGGCATTGCGGGAGGCGTCAATACCCACAGTCGCCACGGGCACGCCTTTCGGCATCTGGACCATCGAGAGGAGCGCGTCCATGCCGAGGAGGGCGCCGCCGTTCAGGGGGATACCGATAACGGGAAGGGTCGTGTGGGCGGCGATGACACCGGGAAGATGAGCGGCCAGACCGGCCCCCGCGATGATCACCTCTATGCCCTTTTCGCGGGCGCTTTTGGCATGGGTTGCCGTCTTTTCGGGATGGCGGTGGGCGGAAGCGATATCAAGCATGAATCTCACACCCATTTCCTTCAGAAAATCAAGGCCGTCCTGCATAAGCGGCATGTCGCTCTCACTTCCGAGAAGAATCAGGACCAGTGCTTTTTCCACACGCCTCTCCTTTCCTCTCTTGTATAGCACGGCTCTCGCATCGGGCGCAACAATTTAACTCCCTCTTTCGCGCTATTGACGAAGGAATGATTACGGATTATATTATTGTTCGAGTTTCGGTGCGGAGGTCGTAAGATGCCTATATATGAATATGAATGTCTTGATTGCGGCAAGAAGTTTGAGATATTCCAGAAGATGTCGGAAGAGCCGCTGAAGGAGTGCAAGGTCTGCAAGGGCCGTCTCAACAGGCTTATTTCCCGGTGCTCTTTTCAGTTAAAGGGGACCGGCTGGTACGTGACCGATTACAAGTCACCGGCCTCTTCGGCCAAAGGCAACGGCGCAAAACAAGTGGATAAGCACGAGGAGAAAGCTGAAGAAAAGGCGGAGGCCAAGCCGCCTGAAACCAAGTCCGAGACGGCAAAGAGCGAGACTACCGGAGGAGCGGCATGAAATCGGGTGATATAGTGAAATTCTCTTTCGCAAAAAAAGAGATGGAAGGCACCGTCGATAGAGTATTCGAAAAAACCGTTTATATAAGAACGGATATGCCCCATCAGAAGGGCAAGATTATCAAAAGAAGAGTCAAAGACGTAAGGGCGTGAGATAAAAGAGACCGTGAAAAGTCCGCTTACGTCCGCGCAAACGTCGCATCATTGGCACCCTTTCAGGGTCCCACCGCAAAGCGTTTCTCTTCGTGCAACTCCCTTTTCCCTTGGAATTGCCCGGCAGTGACCGGCTAATCTCCCTGTTACAAGAAATTTACAACTTTTTTTAAAGAGCTTCCTTGACACGCTTCATACCCCGTCTTACAGTGTTTTAAAGTTGATAAAGCTAAACCATCGGCGACGGTGGGACGGAAAGCCAGCGGGTCTCGGATACGCTCCTTGTGAAGACTTCAGACAGACGGCCGGGCTGCCAAAAACACGCTTTTAAGCGTGAAAACAAAGGGAGGTGAGGGGGTCTCAAAAGGCAGTTCATGTTCCGCCGTTAGTCTAAATTAAATTAGAAGGAGACAGCTTATGAAGAAAACATTAGTGGCTACGGGGATTGTTTTGGCAATGGTGATCATGGTTTTCGCCGCCTCTGCAAAGGCAGATGTCAGCTTCGTGGGCATTGGAGCTGCGGGAGCGGACGTGTACGGCAACGCGTGGTCTTGGAATAACAACGGCCCTGGGGGGGCTTCAGCGTGGGGTATCCCGGGCCTCCTCGCGGGGACGTTGACCTGGACGGGCCCGGCGACGTCGGATTTTGACATCGTCTTCGGCACCAAGGAAACCGTGATGCCCGCGATCGATTTGACTCCTACCCCGGGAAATAGCCCGTTTGGCTCTTATCTGACGACGCGCTTCAGCAACGTCACAGCCGGTGCACTCTGGACCATGGTCTCGGTTTCGCCCACGGAGGTTCAGTTCTTCGCTCCCGGAGGAGCCCAGCTCGTCGCGGGTGACACCTTCTTTGTGAATGTCGTTTTCACGGGAAACATCGACCCGACTAAGGTTGGGTTCGTTGCCACCTACAGCCCGGTTCCCGTTCCCCCGACACTACTGCTTCTTGCCCCCGGCCTCCTTGGCCTTGTGGGGATGAGGAAGAGACTCAAGGGATAGAACCAACCACTCGCTTTATTTTGCGGGCGGAGGCCAAGGTCTCCGCCCGCTTTTTTTTGGCCCATCCCTGCCATGGGAGATCACTCCTTTTTCCCCTGGGATTGCCCGGCTGTGACCGGCTAATCTCCCTGTTACAAAAAATTTACAACTTTTTTAGGGAACTTACTTGACATGCTTCATACGCGGTCTTACAGCGTCTCAAAAGTGATAAAGCTAAACCATCGGCGACGGTGGGACGGAAAGCCAGCGGGTCTCTGATGCGCTCCTCGTGAATACTTCAGACAGACAGCCGGGTTGCCAAAAAAACGCTTTCACGCGTGAAAACAATAGGGGGGTGAGGAAGTCTCAAAAGGCAGTTCATGTTCCGGCGTCAGTCAAAATCAAAAGGAGAAAGCTTATGAAAAGAATGTTAGTGGCTACAACGATCGTTCTGGCTATGGTGATCATGGTTTTCGCCGCCTCTGCAAAGGCCGATGTCAGCTTCGTGGGCCTTGGCGCTGCAGGAGTGGACACGTACGGCAACGCGTGGACCTGGAATAACAACGGCCCTGGGGGGGCTTCAGCGTGGGGTATCCCGGGTCTCCTCGCGGGGACATTGACCTGGACGGGCCCGGCGACGACGGATTTCGACTTCGTGCTCGGCACCGCATTTACTGTGCCCGCGGGAGTGGCGATCGATTTGACTCCTACCCCCGGGAATGACCCGTTTGGCTCTTATCTGACGACGCGCTTCAGCAACACCACAGCCGGTGCACTCTGGACCATGGTCTCGGTTTCGCCCACGGAGGTGCAGTTTTTCGCTCCTGGAGGAGCCGCGCTTGTCGCCGGTGACACCTTCTTTGTGAATATCGTTCTCACGGGGAACATCGACCCGACTAAGGTAGGGTTCGTTGCTACCTACAGCCCGGTTCCCGTTCCCCCGACACTACTGCTTCTTGCCCCCGGCCTCCTCGGCCTTGTGGGGATCAGGAAGAGACTTAAAGGGTAAGACCGCATAGGTTTTACTTCTTTGTTTAGCAGGCAGAGAGTGTGGTCTCTGCCTGCTTTTTTTGGTCCATCCCTCTACGAGTCACCGGCCTCTTCGGCCAAAGGCAACGGCGTAAAGCCTTTCTCCTGGTGCAACTCCGTTTTCCCCTGGGATTGCCCGGCTGTGACCGGCTGATCTCTCTGTTACAAAAAATTTACAACTTTTTTAAAGAACTTACCTTGACACGCTTCATACGCCGTCTTACAGTGTATAAAAGTTGATAAAGCTAAACCATCGGCGACGGTGGGACGGAAAGCCAGCGGGTCTCGGATACGCTACTCGTGAATACTTCAGACAGACGGCCGGGCTGCCAAAAACACGCTTTTAAGCGTGAAAACAAAGGGAGGTGAGGGAGTCTCAAAAGGCAGTTCATATTCCGCCGTTAGTCAAAATTAAAAGGAGAAAGCTTATGAAAAGAATGTTAGTGGCTACAACGATCGTTCTGGCAATGGTGATCATGGTTTTCGCCGCCTCTGCAAAGGCCGATGTCAGCTTCGTGGGCCTTGGAGCCACGGGAGTGGACACGTACGGCAACGCGTGGTCTTGGAATACCCAAGGCCCTGGGGGAACTTCAGCGTGGGGTATCCCGGGCCTCCTCGCGGGGACGTTGACCTGGACGGGCCCGGCGACGCGGGATTTCGACTTCGTGCTCGGCACTCAATTTACCGTGCCCGCGGGAGTAGCGATCGATTTGACTCCTACCCCGGGGAATGACCCGTTTGGCTCCTATCTCACGACACGCTTCAGCAACACCACAGCCGGTGCACTCTGGACCATGGTCTCGGTTTCGCCCACGGAGGTGCAGTTTTTCGCTCCCGGAGGAGCCGCGCTTGTCGCCGGTGACACCTTCTTTGTGAATATCGTTCTCACGGGGAACATCGACCCGACTAAGGTAGGGTTCGTTGCCACCTACAGCCCGGTTCCCGTTCCCCCGACACTACTGCTTCTTGCCCCCGGCCTCCTCGGCCTTGTGGGCATCAGGAAAAGACTTAAGGGGTAAGACCGCATAAGTTTTACTTCTTTGTCAGCAGGCAGAGAGTGTGGTCTCTGCCTGCTTTTTTTGTCCATCCCTGCCATGGGGGATCGATTCCGCTTCCGCTCTTCCATGTTCGGGCTTTCACTTCTTCGTTCAGGGAAACACACCTCACCCTCAGTTTTTCTCTGTCCGTCCCTCCTTCCATCTCATGACAACGCCCCTTACCTCGGATGTCCCGGCGTAACTAGCCAATTTAACTACATAAAATAATGTTACATTTTTGTTCAAGAATTTGTTTGACAATATATCACCAAGGTATTACAATGTCTAAGTGATAAAGCCAAACCACTCGTGAGGGTGGGACGGAAAGCCAGCGGGTCTCGGATATACACCTTGTGAACTGTTCAGAAAGACAGCCGGGCTGCCAAGAACGTTGCTTTCGTATGCGAAAGGAAGGAGGTGAAAAACTGCAACGGTAGTCCATGTTCTGGTAGTCAAATCTGAATAGTACAAGGAGAGTATATGAAAAAGATTGGTTTGTTTGCAGTTGGTTTTATTTTGGCAATCGGTTTGTTGGTTGGCGCGCCGGGCACGGCGAAGGCGACGACGGCAAATGTGGTAATTGAATTAGGCATTGCGAATACCGTCCTCGGCTCCGGTACGATAACAGCTAACGCAGAAGGTTTCTGGGAGATAGCTGGGTACGGAAATCAGAATCCATCATCTTTTCTTGGCGCTGCTTTCATTAGCGGTGGAGCTATAGTATTGAACCCTGGCGCGAATACAGTCGAATTTAGCGGAAATGTCATCGGCGGCGGCCACTTCGACATCACAGGGGCACTCACCAACTTTTCCACCCCTAGCCCCACGACCAGCTACTACAGCGGCGTTGTCGGCTTCTCGAGCCTCACGGCGCTCTCCAATTTTTCGTTCAGCCTCGCCGGCCCTTACGCGGGAACTCTGTCCATTGACCAGAACGCTGCCGGCGTGACATCCGGCATCAGCACCACCAGCATGAACGTGAGCCATGTTCCCGTCCCGCCCTCAGTACTCCTCTTTGCCCCGGGCCTCCTCGGCCTCGTCGGGATCAGGAAGAGAATCAAGGGGTAAGACCGCATAGGCTTTACCGCTTTGTTTAGCAGGCAGAGACCAAGGTCTCTGCCTGCTTTTTTTGGTCCATTCCTGCCATAGGGGATCGATTATTTTTCGGACCTTCCTTGCACAGGCAGGCGATTATGCCCTTTTCAAATATTCAGGTAAGGCAGGCCCCGGCTATACCTTGTAGTAGTCCTGCAGGGGCTTTACCCTCAGATCGCCCTTCTTCATCGTCTCGATGGCGTTGACCACCGCCTGGGCGCCGGAAATCGTCGTGGTATACGGGATCTTGTACTGCACGGCCCCTGCCCTGATCAACACCTCGTCGTTTTTCGGCTTCCTCCCGCTCGGCGTATTGATGATGAGTTGAATCTCCCCGTTCTTGATCATGTCGACCACGTGCGGCCTTCCTTCCGACACCTTGTTCACGAGAGTTGTATCGATCCCGCTATTCGCGAGGATCTTTGCCGTTCCCCTGGTCGCACATATCTTGAAGCCGAGGTCGGACAGCTTCTTTGCAATAAAGGCCACGTTCCTCTTGTCCTGGTTCTTGACGCTCAGGAAGACATTCCCGTCGAAGGGGAGGTTCTGGCCGGCCCCGAGCTGCGCCTTCCAGAAGGCAGCACCAAAGTTGGTGTCGATGCCCATGACCTCGCCCGTCGATTTCATCTCGGGTCCGAGGATGGTATCCACGCCAAAAAACTTGTTAAAGGGGAAGACAGACTCCTTGACGGCGATATGGTCGATCTGCACTTCCCGGTCCACGCCGAGGCTGGAGAGCTTTATCCCGGTCATCACTTTTGCGGCGACTTTTGCCCACTGGACGCCCGTGGCCTTGCTCACGAAAGGGACGGTCCTTGAGGCCCTCGGGTTTACCTCCAGCACGTAGATCACGTCGTTCTTGATGGCGTACTGGATATTCATGAGACCCACCACGTGCAGCTCCTTCGCCAGTTGACGGGTCTGCACGTTTATCCGCTCTATGAGGTCGTCGTTCAATGAATAGGGAGGCAGCGCGCACGCACTGTCGCCCGAATGGATACCCGCCTCTTCGATATGCTCCATGATGCCGGCGACCACACACTCCTCCCCGTCGGCGACGGCGTCCACATCGATCTCGATCGCATCTTCGAGGAACTTGTCTATAAGGATGGGGAGGTCGGGAGACGCCTCATACGCCTTCTCCACAAACGACTCCAGATCACTCTCCGCGTAGACAATCTCCATTGCCCGACCGCCGAGCACGTAAGACGGCCGGACCACGATGGGATACCCGATGACGCGCGCCACCTCCTTGGCCTCCGCAAAAGAAGTGGCGATGCCGTTCACGGGCTGGGTCAGTTTCAGCTTCTTCAGCAGGGCCTTGAATTTTTCCCTGTCTTCGGCGATATCGATGCTTTCGGGAGAGGTACCGATGATGACTGCCCCGGCCTTCTTCAGGGGCACGGCCAGGTTCAGGGGGGTCTGGCCGCCGAACTGCACGATGATGCCGTCGGGTCTTTCCCTTTTCACGATGTCCAGGACGTTTTCCAGGGTCAAGGGCTCGAAGTAGAGCTTGTCGGAAGTATCGTAGTCCGTGCTCACCGTCTCGGGGTTGCTGTTCACCATGATGGTCTCGTACCCCAGCTCCTTCAGGGCAAGTGCCGCGTGGACACAGCAGTAATCGAACTCTATGCCCTGCCCGATCCTGTTCGGACCGCCTCCGAGGATCATGATCTTCTTTTTGTTCGAGTCGCGCGACTCATTCTCCGTCTCATACGTCGAGTAGTAATAGGGCGTGTAGGCCTCGAACTCGGCGGCACAGGTATCGACAAGCTTGAACACACTCTCCACGCCGTGTTCGATGCGCCACTTCCGCACCTCTTCTTCGCTGACGCCGAGGATCGTCCCCAGTTGTCTGTCCGCATAGCCGTAGCGCTTCGCTTTCCTCATAAGCTCAACCGACATACCGTCCTGTCGGGAGAATAGCGGAAGATCACTCTTACAGGCCTCAAGCTCTTTTTCAAAGGAGACGATCTCCTCGATATTCTTGAGGAACCACCGGTCTATCTTCGAGAGCCCGTAGATCTCGTCGATATTCATGCCCGCCTTAAGGGCGTGCCGTATGAAAAACACCCTGTCCTTATTCGGGACGATAAGCTTCTGTTTGATCAGCTCAAGGTCCTCCGGCCCCGGCGGATGGCGGTCGTCGATGATGCCGTACGCGCCTGTCTCCAGCGATCTGAACCCTTTCTGCAAGGCCTCTTTGAACGTCCTGCCTATTGCCATCGCCTCGCCCACGGATTTCATGGAGACAGTGAGCGTCTCATCGGCCCCCCTGAACTTTTCGAAGGTGAACCGGGGGATTTTTACCACGCAATAATCGATGGTGGGCTCAAAGCACGCAGGCGTCTTCTTCGTAATATCATTGGGTATCTCGTCGAGCGTGTAGCCGACGGCCAGTTTCGCCGCGATCTTTGCGATGGGAAAGCCCGTTGCCTTGGAGGCCAGGGCCGAGCTCCTCGACACCCTCGGGTTCATCTCGATGACAACCATCCGGCCCGTGTCGGGATGGACCGCGAACTGGATATTCGACCCCCCGGTCTCCACGCCTATCTCGCGGATGATCGCGATAGCCGCGTCCCTCATCACGTGGTATTCCTTGTCGGACAGTGTCTGGGCCGGCGCAACGGTAATGCTGTCGCCCGTGTGGACACCCATGGCGTCGAAATTCTCGATAGAGCAGACGATGACGACGTTGTCCCGCTTATCCCTCATCACCTCAAGCTCATACTCTTTCCAGCCGATGACCGATTCCTCTATGAGGATCTCGTTGATCATGCTGCTCTCGATGCCCCTGGCGGCAAGGGCCTCGAACTCCTCGACGTTGTAGGCGACAGACGCGCCCGTGCCGCCCAGGGTATAGCTGGGCCTGATGATGGCGGGGAAGCCTATCTCGCGCGCGACCTTGCGCGCCTCATCCACGCTGTGGGCAAAGCCGGAGCGGGGGATCTCGAGACCGATCCTCTCCATGGCCGCTTTAAACTCTTCCCTGTCCTCGGCTTTCTTTATTGCCGCATAGTCGGCGCCGATCAGCTCGACATGGTAGCGTTCCAGGACACCTCTTTCGGCGAGGATCGTCGCGAGGTTGAGGCCGGTCTGGCCGCCCAGGGTGGGGAGGAGCGCGTCGGGCCGCTCCGCTTTGATGATCGCCTCGAGTACCTCCGGTATGAGCGGCTCGACGTAGGTTCTATCCGCCATGGCGGGATCGGTCATGATGGTGGCGGGGTTGCTGTTGATCAGGATGATCCTGTAACCCTCTTCCCTCAGCGCCTTGCACGCCTGGCTTCCCGAATAGTCGAACTCGCACGCCTGGCCTATCACGATCGGCCCGGACCCGATGAGAAAAATGCTGGTGATGTCCTTCCGCTTAGGCATGTCGCTCCTTTTTGAATGCCTCCATAAATTGTCTGAACTTCCTGAACAAGCCGTAGGAATCGTGCGGGCCAGGCGACGCCTCGGGATGGAACTGCACTGAAAAGATCGGATAGACTTCGTGCTCCATGCCTTCGAGTGTGCCGTCGTTGAGGTTCACATGGGTCGCTTTTACCGGCATCTTTTCCAGCGAATTGATATCGACCGCAAATCCATGGTTCTCCGAGGTGATGGAGACCTTGCCCGTAGTCAGCTCTTTTATGGGCTGGTTGCCTCCCCGGTGGCCGAACTTGAGCTTATAGGTAGCTCCCCCATACGCAAGGCCGAGGAGCTGCTGCCCGAAGCAGATGCCAAAAATGGGGACTTTCCCGAAGAGCTTGCGTATCTCCACCACGATATCGGGGACCCCTTCGGGGTCGCCCGGCCCGTTGGAAAGAAGAACGCCGTCAGGCGCGAACGAAAGGATATCACGCGCTGTCGTGCGTGCAGGGACTACGACCACCCGGCACCCGCTCTTCTTCAGCATGCGGGGTATGTTCATTTTGAGGCCGAAATCCATCACCACCACCAGCAGGTCCCCGCTCTCGCCGTCGAAGGTGTACGGCGCCGCGCACGTCACCTCTTTTACCAGGTCGATGCCAAGAATGCCGGCCGACTGACGCGCCTTTTGCACGAGACTTTCCGCATCCAGGTCCCGGGTCGAGATGATCCCCTTCATGGCGCCCTTTACCCGGATGTGCTTGGTGAGGGCGCGAGTGTCAACCTCTTCTATAGCCATGATGCCGTGGCGCGAGAGGTAATCGAGGAGCCCTTCCTCGGCCCGGAAATTACTGGTGATCTTGCTGAACTCCCTTGCGATGAAGGCTTCGGCCTTCGGACCCTGGGACTCCACGTCTTCTTTGTTGACACCGTAATTGCCTATGAGGGGATAGGTCATAGTAACGATCTGCCCTTTATAGCTGGGGTCGGTAAGGATCTCCTGGTAACCCGTCATGCTCGTGTTGAATACGATCTCCCCTTCCTGCTCCCCTTCTATGCCGGCAGACCTGCCTTCAAAAACAGTCCCATCCTCAAGCGCGATCAACGCCTTCATGCTTTTCCTCCCCCTCACAGACCCTCACACACAGACCGCATATATGATGGCCAAGATTCCTCTTATTCTTAAATTGCTGCAGCATGGCAAAACACCCCTTGTGGTCGAAGCCGGCAGGCTCCGCCACAATTGCTGCGGCCGGGCACACGTCGATGCACGCGCGGCATGAGCCGCATCCAAAGGCTTGCGGTTCATCAAGATTGGAGCGGGGACACCCCTCCGAAGACCAAAGAGCGAGAGGAGTGTCCCCGCAACCGTTATCGAAGCCGATGTCGGTGAGCACCGTATTGTAGCGCACCCGGGCGCCGAAGCGCGGATGGACAAGCAGGTTGTTGCGGCCTATCCAGCCTATACCGGCCGCCACCCCCACATGCTTATGGGAGATATGACCTTTCTGGTTCTGCCAGTCTACCATCTGGGAGGCCGCAAAGGGCAATGCCCTTCCGCCCATCCTCTCGATTTTTTTTGCAAGCTCGTAGGCGATCATGTCGAGCCGGTAATTGACCTGACGGTAATGGTGCAGATAAAAAAGGGTCGGTCCGTCCGTCAGTGTCTCAAGGACGCCTGAGGGGACCAGAAGACCGAAGGAGATCGCATAAGGATACGCCTGGAGGATGTCATCGCCAAAGCCAAGGACCTCCCTGTCGTAGCGGCACATATCGGCAACACCCGTGACATCGGCGCCCATGCCCTGGAGCAGTGCGATGATGCCGCTTGTCTCCCCTTTCCTTGTCACCACGCCCCCATCTTCTTAAAATGGACAAGAAGGGCAGTGACCGAGGCAGGGGTGACGCCGGGGATGCGCGCTGCCTGGCCCAGAGAAAAAGGGCGCACCCTGGAGAGCTTTTCGATCACTTCCCTCGATAGACCCGACACCTCTTCATAGGCAATATGGGCCGGGATCAGTTTGTCCTCGGATCTTCTCGCCTGCTCTATTATCGCCTGCTGCCTGTCCGTGTAGCCCTGATATTTTATATGCAACTCAACCTGATACGCAATATCCTCGTTGAATGCGCGAATTTTCTCCTCAAGCCCTTCGAGGTCGCGAAGATTGACCTCAGGCCGCTTGAGCAGCTCCGCCAGGGTAACGGGGTTCTTTATTCTTTCGAAGCCGAGTCCTGAAAGCTGCTCATTGACCGCCTTCGTCGGCATAAACCTCGTCCCGGAAAGGATGGTGAAAAGCTCCCCGATCCGGGCTTTCTTCTCCCGCACCCGCCTCGCGCGTTCCTCCGACACCACCCCGGCATGATACCCCTTCTCGGTGAGCCTCAAGTCCGCGTTGTCTTCTCTCAAAAAAAGCCGGTACTCGGCCCGCGACGTGAACATGCGGTAGGGCTCGTCGACACCTTTGGTAACGAGGTCGTCGATCAGTACTCCCATGTACGCCTCGTCTCTTCCAGGCACAAAGGGCGCATCCCCGCGGCCTTTCAACACCGCGTTCATGCCCGCAACGAGCCCTTGGGCGGCTGCTTCTTCATAGCCGGTCGTCCCGTTGATCTGCCCCGCGAGGAAAAGGTTCTCCACGCGCTTTGTCTCAAGGGTGGGGTAGAGCTGCGTGGGATACACAAAATCGTACTCGATCGCGTAGCCGGGCCTCGTAATCTCCACGTGCTCCAGCCCTTCGATACTGTGAAGCATTTTTATCTGAATATCGAGAGGCAGGCTCGTGGAGAGGCCGTTGGGATAATATTCCGTAGTGCCGAGACCCTCCGGCTCCAGAAAGATCTGGTGGCGCTGCCTGTCCGCGAACCGCACCACCTTGTCCTCTACGGAGGGACAGTACCTGACCCCTGTCCCCTTGATCCTCCCCGTGTAGAGCGGCGACCTGTCGAGCCCGGACCGGATGATCGCGTGCGTATTTTCATTCGTATAGGTCACGTAGCACGCGGCGAGGGCGCCCTCGATCCTGTCCGTCAGAAAAGAAAAGGGGCGCTTTACCTCGTCGCTCCATTGGGCCTCCAGCTTCGAGAACGCGATGGTGCCGCCGTCGAGCCGCGGACACGTACCGGTCTTCAGTCTGCCCATCTTGAAGCCGAGGTTGGCCAGACTTTCCGAAAGACCATGGCTCGCGTTATCGCCCATCCTCCCGCCGGCCTGTCGCTCAAAACCTACATGGATCAGACCGTTCAGGAACGTGCCCGTCGTCAGCACGACCGACCGCCCCATGATGTGCTCTCCCCACCCGGTCTCCACGCCGGCACACCGGCCGCCGTCCAGGATAAGCCGCTCGACGACCGCCTGTCTGAGATGCAGGTTGGCCTGTTCCTCCACGACCCTTTTCATCATCAGCGAATAACGCGCCTTGTCGGCCTGCACGCGCGTCGCCTGGACCGCCGGTCCCTTTTTCATGTTCAGGGTCCGGAACTGGATGCCTGTCGCGTCGGTCGTGCGCGCCATCTGCCCGTCCAGGGCATCGACCTCTTTGACGAGGTGCCCCTTGCCCAGGCCGCCTACCGCCGGATTACACGACATGTAGGCAACCCTGTCGAGGTTCATTGTCAGAAGAAGGGTCTTTGCGCCCATACGGCCGGATGCGAGCGCTGCTTCACAGCCCGCGTGTCCCGCACCGATTACGATAACATCAAACATGCCTTTTCCCACCGGCTTTTCGAAAAAATTGCTGGTTTTTGGCAGACCGGAAAGATAACAAGCGAAGATGAGCCATGCCGCCTCTCTTCACGGCGTACCGTGTAATTGTACATGATTGCGTCTTAGAAATCCACTAGGTCATGGCTGGGCCAGCAATTCCCGGTCGGCCCTCTTCCCCCGGCAGTTTCTTCCCAATCCCGGTTATCCTCTACGCGTTTGCCTGATCGATGGAACTCACATAGTGCCTATCTCCGTTATTTTGATGAGTAGATTGGAAGAAAGGGGCTTATCAAGAGACGCTGACACCTCACAGGGGCGCACCTCTTCCGTTATTCGGCTGCCACGAGCTTAAAAAAGGAGCTGTCTTGTGAGCGTTACGTATAGCCATAGTCTTCGGCAATGGAGCGCAGGAGGGTCTCCCAGCTTGGATAAGTGAGAGCATGACAGTAAACGCGAAAGTGATCCCAGAGATTTTTCTTGCTTCCCAGCTTCTTTCGAAGCCACCGGTACAGGCTGTCGGTAAGTTCGAAGATCTGGTGCATGAAGAAGGCGAGCATGTTCAGGATGAAGAAGTTGAAGGAGAGGTTCTTCTTCCCGTGGCCGTAGTTGTGCTCTATGTGGTAGCCGTGGTTCTTTACCGTATTGAAGACCTCGTTCTCTATCATCCAGCGGGACCTTCCTATCCTGACCAGCTCCTCCACATTCTCGTCGTCGACGCAGAAATCGGTCACCCAGCTATTGTGATAGGCGATCCTGTTCCCATCCTTTATCCAGTATTCGAAGTAGTTGACCATCACGGTCTTCCTGTTGTCGTTGAGTGGAACGTTATTTACCCACTCGTAGATATGGGTGCGCCCCTTGCGGTCTTTCGCCTCCATATGGACTACTTCTTTCAAAAGTCTTTGTTCGTTCACCCACTCCATGAGCGTTTTGTGGTCGTCGGGCTTTGCCACAAACACATAGCGCATGCCGAGGGACAGGATCGCCTCGATGGTCGGCTGCTTGCTGTAGAGGCTGTCGGCGATAATGATGAGTGGGAGCCTGGGATGAGACTGCCTGATCTTTTCGAGGAGCCTCTTCCCCGCATTGGTCTCGCAGTCCTGCTTTTCCTTGCCGTCCGCGTTCTTTACCTCTTCAGGGGCAAGAGGGATGACTTGCGATTTCTTGGGATGGACGATGGCGGCCTGGACAATCTGATGGCTGTAGCGGACCGCCGTCCCCCGTTTCTTCTTTATCTCCTGCGTGAGGCATCTGGGGCAGTGAACCTTTTCGGACCCGAAGTATTCCGAGCCGTCCACGACGCAGAGGTAGTAGCTGTCGAACACCCGGTATTCTTCGAGATATTTTCCCCTCTGGAGGAGACGGAAGAACTCGCCAAAGACGGGTTTGAGATCCTCCGGATCGATCTCATCCATGACATCCCTCATCTGCGTATCGCTGGGGATCGATTCGAAAGCGAACATTGCCTTCAGGTTGTTCTCAAGCTTCAAACACTGAAAATGTTCCTCAAACTGAAGGAGCGAAGGATCCTGGAAGTACATCATGGCGAGGCCACCCATGAAGACGTCGTGCATCCTGTAGTCAGCCTCGTCCCGATGGTCGGGAATGCGGTTGAACCCCTTCGAAACGACCTTGCGCAGTCCCATAAAACCTAGATGTTTCTTGATGTACATTGGCAATGCACACCATATCATAAAGGAGCAAAAAAGTCTAGACTTCACAAGCTTCACAATCGACTTTTTTCTCCCCTTTTCCGCCCTCAAACACAACATTGCGAAAAACCTTTTCGGGAATACCCAGGATGGGGCATAAAACGGAGGGATATTTTATGAGCGGGAATTGCTGTGGCTGGGCGGCCGGGTTAATTTCGCGCCTTGCCACCCAGCCCGTTGCTGCGGAGGCTGGGTACCCGTCCGACCTCCGGGAGGAGCGGGTGGGAGCGCATTAGGCGCGAAAGGCGCCCGGCCCCCCACCCCCCGTAAACCGTCCACTTTCGTCAACCCCCATTTGGAAAGACTTGTGAGAGAAGGGACTCCGGAGAGGGGTGCTGAGACGGTTCCTGAAGAATTTGCGCTGAAGAGGGTAAAAAGGGGATAAAAACGGTAAAACATGGCAAAAAGGAACCGTTTTCTGACACGGTCGGCCGCGCCCGGCCTGCTATAACAATCTTGCTGATTGTCGCCCCTCATGTTACGTGATACAATTAAAGAAAAACAAGGGGGCTCAGATGGAAGAGATACCCATAGGAAAAGTGGAGAAATTCTTCGGGAAGATAGGCGTTGCGGCAATAAAGGTAACGGCCGGGGAGTTGAAGGTTGGGGACAAGATCCATATAAAGGGCCATACCACCGATTTCGAGCAGACAATCGACTCCATGCAGGTTGAGCACGCCAGCGTGCAGAAGGTCGTCCCCGGTGATGAAGTCGGGATCAAGACAAAAGAGAAAGTTCACGAGAACGACACGGTGTACCTCGTCACAGGATGAGAAGGAGCGTCACCTCCCTCCCCCTGCATTACGGCAAAGCGCCCGCATGGCTTTTTGAGAGGATGAAGCCGCAGTACGAAAGACGAGCCCTCGGCTAAAGAGCGTTGGGCGGACGCCCTAAAAGACCCGGGTGATTGTCGGGCAACCCGTGCTGCGCGGGTGCGCGGAAGCTGTGCGCGGATTGCAAGGAAAGCGGAAAAAAGCTATGATGCAGATGCGGACGCACGGTGTCGGATTGAAAAGCAGATTTCCTGATGGGGAGGACCAATTTCATGAATGAAAAAACATACGTCGAGCCGGTCGGTCAAATCCTCGAATCTGTGGGCAATACCATCGATGAGGTCAAGCGGTGCCTGTTCTCGCGCGATAAGCGGAGACTCACGCAAGCGGAAAAGGTATTTTCCTCGGACCTCACATCGAGCCTGCCCTTGTGTGAAGCACTCATCGCGAAAAAAGAAAAACTGCAAGCCGATCAGGAATTCCTTGCCCTCCTCCCATCGCTCCAACGCCTTGGCATAGCGGGTGAAGACCTGTTGCAGGGGGTCCGCACTACACTTGAGGCGGAAATCTCGCTGACAGATAAAGCCTTCGGCGAAATCAGCGAAGTCATGGCGCTCGTGAAAGACCTCGCGAGGGACGCCAATGATGTGCTTACTACCGGAAATGCCCGTTTCCTGGAGTATGCCCGCGCCGAGGCAAACCATGCCATCGACAGGGTAGAGGAGTACGGGCTGGAGCACGAGCAGCGTCTGACCGTCGGAGCCTGCTCGCCCAAGGCATCTTTCGTTTATCTCGACATAATGCGCTCCCTCAAGAGAATCGCAACGGAGCTGGCGTCCATTGCAGAGAAGGCATAGCACGTGGGTCTTTCCCCGGCGTCTGTAATAGAAAGAATCGAAAAAGACGACGTCGTCAGGAAGGTCAGGCGCCATAGGTTTGCCGGCGCCGTCTTCCTTGTTGGCGGCGCCCTGAGAGAGTTTGCTTTGGGCCACACCCCGAATGACTACGACTTCGCCCTGGAGCGCAGCGAGGACTTGTCGGCCTTTGAGGAGATACTCGGCGCACGCGGCTTCCTGCTCGGAAAAAAACCTATCCAGACGCACCGCATTGTCGCGGGAGACATTGCCGTTGATATTACCACAATCGAGGGGAGTATAGAGGAGGACCTCCATCGCCGGGATCTCACCATCAACGCCACTGCATACTCTATCGGAGACGGAACGATCATAGACCCTTTGCACGGTTTTAAGGATATCGAGGAGCAGATCCTGCGCTACCCCAGGAAGGAATCGCTCCGCGAAGATCCGCTGAGGATGGTAAAAGCGGCCAGGCATCTTGCAGCTTTACGCGGCTTCACCCTTGACCCCGCTCTCAAAAACGCCATAAAGGCTCACAGAATGCTCATCAAAAAGACGGCCGTGGAGAGAATCAAATACGAGCTCGATCTGATCATGCTGTCGCGGAACCCGTACGAGGGGTTAAAGGCCATGGAGGAGACCCGTCTCCTCTTTGAGATATTCCCCGAGCTTCTGCCCCTCGAGGAGATGGATCGCGAGAAGCATCTGGCGCCCAAAGCGCTCACCCATACGATAGATGGATTCAGGCATGTGGGTAGGGTCAGGAGATTTCATCCTCTTATGGAAAAAGAGGCAAGGCATTGGGGTTACGGCCTGCTCTTTCACGACCTTGGCAAACCCCGGACCTTTTCTCGCGACGCAGAGAACGGGCGCGTCCATTTCTACTACCATGAGCGCCATTCACGTGATATAGCAGCCCGAATCATGGAGCGGCTGAAATTCAGCGCGTCCGAAATGAGAACCATCCTCAGCCTTATTGAAAATCATATGCGCATCTTCCTCATAAGCAACCGGGAGGTGACGGAAAAAGCGACGAGAAGGCTCGTCTATAAGATGGAGGAGGTGACGCCGTCGCTCGTTTTTCTCACCCTTCTCGACCTCTACGGGAACACAAAGGGAAAAGAAAACGCGTCTACCCTGCAGGTGAGAAACCGATGCCGGGAGGTGCTCGCAGCTTTCGATGAATGGAGACGTGAGCCGCTTCCCCGGATTGTCACCGGCCACGATCTCCTCGCCCTCGGCTTCGAACAGGGACCGACCCTCGGGCAGGTGCTTCACGAAATACGGGAAAAGCAGATCGCAGGCGAGATTACCGAAAAAGCGGAAGCCCTGCGGTATGCGGAAGCCACACAGGCAAGATAGGCCTTTATCTCCGCTCTCTTCCCTGCGTCTTCCTTGCACCCGTGGTGATAAACCTGTATAATAAGGGCATGAGCAATGTAGCAGTTCTGTGGGACCTTGAAAACGTGAACCCCGGAGCAGATTCGCTTTTTCTCGAGGGCCTCATCGAGCACGCGGAGTCGAAAGGCCGCGTCGTGACCGCCAGGGCGTATGGAAACTGGACAAATACCGTTTTCTCGAAGCTCGCCCCATCGCTCACTCGCCGGTACTTCTACTTGGTCCACATCCCAAAGGGGCGCAAAAACAGCTCCGATATGGTTCTCGTCTCCGACACGCTGGAGATCCTCCGCATACACGACCATATAGATACGTTCATCCTCGTTACCGGAGACAGCGATTTTCGTTTCCTCGTACTCGCTCTCAGACGGGCCGGTAAGATGGTCCATATCGTCTGCAACACACAAAATGCCTCAGAGGACCTCCTCGCTCTCGCTGACAGCTATGTCGATTACAGGGAATTGATGCCGGGAGGGAACGACGAAGAGGCTGCCGACAAGGCGCCCCCGGCGGCGGAAGACAAGGCGGCACAGGCGAAGAGCGGCGCGCCCGCCCCTGTATCGCCTATGACTATCGAGGATTGGTTTCAGGTCCTCGCGGAGGCGGCCGATCTGATGCTGAAAAAGAAGATAAATCCGGGCCTCGGGTCCGTGAAGATCAGGATGAAGATGCTCAATCCTAATTTCAACGAGAAAAAGCTCAGCTTTTCCCATTGGAGCGATTTTGTCAGCGCTGCCGTCAAGGCAGGCTTTGTCACAATTGCGGGCAAGGGAGCGGAATCGGTCATCTCTCCCGTTTCCAAAGTCCTGAAACGAGAGGGCCCCCAGCAGCGGGCGTTTCGGGTCCTTCTCGACGTCCTCACCGAACTCGACAAGGGAAATCAGGCAAACTACCACTCCTTCCGCAACGTCAATTCGAAGCTGATCGAAAGAAAGGTGTATTTCAACGGCCTGGGTTTCAACCAGTTCAAGGGGTTCATGCAGGCGGCTGAAGCCAGGGACCTGGTCCACTCAAAAGTTGAAGGTCTCAAACATTCGGTGCGGCGGGTCCTTCAAGACGAACCGTCAAAAATATCTCTTCCGTAACCGCTTGCCATGACTCTCTATGTGGGCCGCCCAGGCGTTTCAGGCACAAATGACGGTCTCCTTAATATTTGTCGCACTTTAGACGTTACGTTACAGTTTTTTTTCTTGCATTCCGGTTCTCATATCTGGTAATGTTACGCAATTGGTATCATATAATGGAATTTCGCGCACTTTTCTATTTGGAGGGCATACATTGAGAAAACTGTTTGTATCACTGGTCTTCGTGATGGTGATCGCAAATCTTGCATGGGGGGCAGCAGAGAATACGCCAACTCCCCCCACAAACGAGAAATCGTCTGCGGCACAGCCCGCGCCGCCCGTTATCGGCGTCGATTCAACCTATCTTATCGGTCCGGGAGACATCCTCACCATCTCCGTATGGAAGGACGACGCCCTCACGAAAGATGTAGTGGTGCTTCCCGACGGCGTCATCTCCTTCCCGCTTCTGGGTCTGCTCAAGGCGTCAGGTAAGACCGTCGCCCAGTTCAAGGTGGAACTCGAGGAAAAGATCTCCCAGTACGTGACCGAGCCCGTGCTCAACGTCGAGGTCAAGCAGGTCAACAGCATGATCGTCTTCGTGATCGGCCGGCTGAACATGGCCGGGAGCGGGAGGTTGATCCTCAACGCCAATGCCAATGTCCTTCAGGCCCTCGCCATGGCAGGAGGCCTCAACACCTTCGCCAAGAGGAACAGCATCAAGATTTTTCGCCAGGAAGGGGGTAAAACAATAATTTTCCCGTTTCACTACGATGACGTGGTGGAAGGCAAACGCATCGAAGAAAACATAGAGCTCAAAAGGTATGACGTCATCGTCGTACCATGAGGCGCGAAATTGAAAAGGGTTAACCTGCCTTGTTGAGATGCGCTAAACCGGTCATCCTCATACTTTTTCTGTTGCCGGCGGCTTTTCCGCCGTCGCTCCTCCATGCCGATGAATTTCGCCTTGTGCCCTCGATTGCCGAAAAATTTGAATATAATGACAACATTTACGTCCAGCCGAGCAACACCATACCTCGTGAGAAAATACACGATGACATAAGCACGACGTCGGGCGGGCTGCACCTTTTGAGCAACACGGAACAGCTCAACGTGGATTTTACGGGGCGGGTCGACCAGCTTCTCTATCGCGACCACCCGGGCCTCAACTCCACCGACCAGTTCTATAATGCCACGCTTCGCTATTCCGTCAACCCTAGTCTCGCGCTGTCTCTAAGGGGCTCCTACGACCGCGATTCCCGGCCTGACCGGGAATTATTCACTTCCGGTCTCGTCCTTAACGGGGCCAGGAGGGAGGTCTCCACCGAGGGCATCACGGCCGATTATTCGCTTTCCGACAAGACCACGTCATCCCTCTCCTACGACCACGGTGAATACTGGTACAGGAGCTCCAATTTCATCCCCATGACCTACGATGCCGCCACCCTCGCCTTTGCGCGTGACCTCACCGGCCTCGTGGACAATACCAAGGGAAGGTTCAACGTCGGCTACACGCAATACAACTTTACCGGGTTGACAACGAAAAATTACGAGGCAACGACCGGTTTCGAATATGCCCTCCACGAGAAATGGACGTTCCTTCTCGATGGCGGCGCCCGTTACACCCAATCCGCCTTCCAGGCCCAGGAGATAATCGGCGTCCTCGGCCCGTTCGTCTTCGTGTCGACCGAGAATGTGACGGCTACCGGAACTGCCCCAATAGGCACTCTGAAGCTCACCTATAAGGGAGAGACCACTACCGCTGCCCTCACGGCGAACCGCGATGTCATGCCCGCTTATGGCTCTCTTGGCACGGTCGAGAGGACGGGCGGCACCTTCACCGTCAGCCGGCGCCTCAACTACGAGTTCACCGCCACGTTCTTCGGTGGGTACTACACCAATAAATCGAAGGGAGGGCAGTTCGCCGCAATCCCCATTGATTACGAGACGTGGTATGCCAGCCCGAGCCTCCGCTATGAATTCAGCAGGGACATGTACCTCGAAGGCTCCTACACATTCGTGAAGGTTATCAACGACGTCGCGGCTACCACGGCGATCAGAAACCAGGCCATGCTCCGCTTATTTGTGCAGCATGCGATTCTGGAATAGTAAGGGCCATGCAACACAAGTGGTGACAGGTGCATGCCTGTTCAATAGACTTAAAGTGTGGGGCTGAACGCGCGATAAAAGAAGAGTTAGGTGAGACTTTTTCGTAGACGGTATGTGTGACTGTGTGATACACTAAATAGAGTTTCTCGATTTGCTGTATCTATTACTATTGACTTATGGTAAGGTGTTTCCACTATATTTTGTTCGTATAACGAATGTGAGGTCCGTTCATGGAAGACGATGTTAAAACCATAAACGATTATATCGGGATTCTCAGGCGCAGGAAATGGGCGTTTGTCCTTCCCGTTGTCGTCATTGCTATCATCGCGCTCGTCGCTGCCCTTTTCTGGCCCCGAACCTACAGGTCCACCTCCACGATCCTCATCGAGGAGCAAGAGATCCCTCGCGATTTTGTCGTCACCACGGTAACAGGATTCGCGGACGAGCGCCTTCAATCGATCAACCAGCGCATCATGAGCACCACCAAGCTCCTCGACATCATAAACCGCTTTAACCTTTACACCGATCTCCGAAAAAGGATGACCACGGAAGAGGTCGTGGACATCATGCGAAAGGACATCAAGTTCGAGACCATAAGCGCCGATGTCATGGACAAAAAAGGGGCAAGATCGCCCCTTGCTATGCCGGTGACGATCGCCTTTACCCTTGCCTATGACGGCGCAAACCCGGAGGTAGTGCAGCAGGTCGCCAATGTGCTCGCGTCACTCTACCTTGAGGAAAACCTGAGGACGAGGGAGCAGCAGTCGGCGGGCGCCTCCCGGTTCCTCGAAGAAGAGGCTCTGGGATTGCAGCGAGGTCTCGCGGATCTCGATGGGAAGATCGCAATCTTCAAGGCAAAGAATATCAACGCCGTTCCGGAGTTGATGCAGGTAAACTACCAGGGCCTCGATAGGACAGAGAGGGACCTAGACCAGCTCAAGGACCAGCTTAGCGCCTCAAGAGAGAAGGAACGCTATCTTCAGACACAGTTAGCGAGCATCCCTACCGAAAGCACCGACCAGGACAGGAACCTCCTCAAAGACCTGAAGGCAAAGCTCGTCCAGCTCGAAAGCCGCTACTCCGACAAATATCCTGATGTGAAGAAAACCAGGATGGATATAGCGGTGCTGGAAAAAAGGATCGCCCTCCAGCCCCCCGAAGACAAGACGGCTCCAGCGAAACTCCTTACCACGGTAGCCGATCAACCCAACAACCCTTCGTACGTCAATCTCGCCTCCCAGCTCTCAGGTGTGCAGTCGGATATAGAATCGCAAAAAAGGCAGATCGCCGACCTACAGAAGAGGCGTGAGGATTATGTCCGGAGAACCGAGGCGGGCCCCAGGGTCGAGGAAACGTACAAAGCCCTCATGGCAGAGCGTACCAACACCGAAGCCAAGTATCAGGATCTGATGAAGCGGGTGATGGAGGCCAAGGTTGCCCAAGGCCTTGAAAAAGAGCAAATGGGTGAAAAATTTACCCTTATAGACCCGGCCAGGCTACCTGAAAAACCTGTCAAGCCTAACGTGCCTGCGGTGCTGCTGATCGGCTTGTTCCTCGGCATCGGAGCGGGCGTGGGAAATGTCTCCCTGAAGGAATCCGGCGACCAGTCCGTGCGAACCGCCGGCCAGCTCACCGGCGCCACGGGCTACCCCGTGCTTGCGGCCATCCCCCGGATTATCAACGAGGACGACAGGAAACGCGTGCGCACACAGCGCAAAAGGGTACTGATTACGGTCGGCGTCGTTGTCGCTGCAATGGTGCTCCTCTTCCACTTCTTTGTGATGGATCTGGAAGTTGCCTGGGCGAGGCTCGCCACACGACTTATGCTCTAGTTTTCACATAAACGCCTACGCGAAGGAAGGTACAAGTGCGAAGCTATTGGAACCCGTTAAAAAAAATGATCGCGCGGAAAGAGAGCCCGCGGCAGGAACCTCTGACGAGGATCACAACAGAACAACCGTGGGATTCCTGCGACAAAGAAAAAGCAGGATGGTGCTCCCCCACTTATACGCAGTCCCGGACACTGCCGCTCAACCCGCTGACCGCTGCTGAAAACCGGTGCGTGGCCGTGCTGCCCAACTCCAACTCACCTGATGTGGAAGCGTACAGGCTCCTTCGCACCCACATCCTGCAAAAAACAGAGCAGGCCGGCGGCAGGGCGGTGATGATCACAAGTCCTCTTCCCGGCGAAGGCAAGACCACGACCGCCATTAACCTCGCTTTCACCTTTGCCCGTGAGTTCAAACAGACGGTCCTTCTTGTAGACTGCGATTTCCGCCGTCAGCGCATTCATGATATGCTTGGCATCAGGAGTGAAAAGGGGTTGGTTAACCATCTCCTTAACGATGAGCCGATCTCGGACCTCATCATCTGGCCCGGCATCGAAAAATTGACTCTTATATCGGGCGGCAGGACCATACAGGAAAGCACCGCAGTTCTCGGGTCACCAAGGATGAAGGCCCTCGTGCAAGACATGAAGACCCGGTATCCCGACCGCTATATCTTCTTCGACGTGCCGGCGATACTGACCAGCGCCGACGCCTTGGCCCTGGCCCCACAGGTGGACTACATCCTTATGGTCGTCTCGGCCGGCGTAACCCCCCTCTCAGAGGTGAAAAGGGCCCTCCAGCTTCTTCCCGCGGAGAAGGTACTTGGTTTGGCCTTGAACAACTGCAACGGGCGATAACAAAAAAGGCAGGAATTAATTCCTGCCTTTTTTGGCTCTAACCGGCTAAACTGTCTTCATAATTTTCCCAGCGTCCCTTGGGCCTCTTCCTTTCCATCAAAGGTCTCTCCTGATTTGACTGCTTTTGTCAGGTACTCTTTCGCCTCGGCCAGCCTCCCTGCTTTGTACGAGATCATGCCCATGTGGTAGTTGATGGCCGGGCTGTTTCCCATTTTCGCATACGCCTTTTCAACAAGATCCGATGCATGGTTCATATCGCCTTGCTTATAGTAGACCCACCCAAGCGTATCCTGGATACTGGGCTCGTTCGGGTGGGCAGCGAGCGCCTTCTGTGCCAGATCACGGGCCCTATCCAGCTGTTTCCCGGTTTTGCCCTGCTCGGCAAGGAGAAAGGCAAGGTCGTTCGCCACGCCCCAGTTGCCCGGCTGCTTTTCCAGGACCTTTTCGTACATTTTCACCGCCTTGTCGTACTCTTTGCCCCTGTGGTAGAGCTGACCCAGCAAGAGGCAGACAGTCACATTGTCCGGCTTATTTTTCGCCGCGTCCTCAAGTTTCTTTATAGCCGCGCTGGTCTGCCCCTGGATCACATATAACTGGGCCACGTTAGCTAGCGGCGCCATCCAGGCCGGCTGCAGTTCTATCGCTTTGTTCAACGCGCCTTCCGCCTTTTTGAAATCTTTTTGGGCGGCATACACCTGGCCAAGGAGGTTGTACGCTGCCGCATCATTGCCATTCTGTTTTATCCTGCTTTCGCACAACGAGGCGGCAACATCGTACTTCTTTTGAGCCACATAGACCTGCACGAGCGACGATAGGAGCACGGGCGAATCGGGGGCAAGCCTCAGCGCCTGCTCGAATTCGGCCCTGGCCTTATCGAACTTTCCCTGATTCGCGAAAAACATGCCGAGCTTCGCATATCCTGACGGCTGTTTCGGCGCCCTCTTTATCATCTCCCCATACTCGGCTTCAGCGCGACCCGGTTCCTTTTCCATGACGAACAGATCGCCAAGATTCGCCCTCACGTCGAGATCGTTCGGGTTCTGTTCCAGCACCTTCCGGAGCTGTGCCTCGGCATTTCCGTATTGCTTCTGCATGACCTGGACGCGGGCAAGGGTCAATGCCGCATCACGCGACTTGGGGTCTATTTTTAGCGCGTTCAAAAGCGTATCCGATGCAAGATTGAATTCGCCGTTCATCGCATGGGCTTCAGCCATACGGACATAGGCGGCCACCATTTGCGGTTTTTCAGTGACTACCGTCCGAAACTCAGGCACCGCGTTGGCCCCTTCTCCTCTCGCAAGATAAATGCTCCCCTTAGTGAAATGGGCATCAAGGTTCTTCGGAACCTCTTTCAAGACCTGGTCGGCATATTTTATCGCTTCATCGATATCCCCCCGTGACAGACAAATCCTCGCAAGGCCATTTTTTGCGAGGATAATATCAGGATTGGCCGGATCCTTTTCCAGCCCGAGAGACTCTTTCAGCGTGTTGACGGCCGCATCCGACCTGTTCGTGTTCATGTAGAGCTCAGCCAGCGCCAGGCGGAGCTTGATGCTCTTTCCGTTTTGCCCGATTCCTGTCTTCAGCTCCTGCTCGGCGTCAGCAACCCTGTTCTTCGCCAGATAAAAGTTCGACACCTGGATCCAGCCGCTTTCGTTTTTCGCGTCGCCGGAGATCACCTCCTTCAGCAGATCGCGCGCCTTCTCCTGGCTCCCCCCATCCCAGTATAGCCCGGCAAGGATAAGCTTCTGGCCTGGGTTATGCGGATCCAGAGTAATGACGTGTTGCATGACGACCACCGCGTCCTCGATCCGTTTGCTCCTTACATAGACGTCGGCGAGGGCGAGATTGAGCATGAGCGACTGCGGATTCGCCTTTATGCCGCTCCGCAGCGCCTGCTCCGCGCCCTGGAGATCGTTCTTTTGGATAGAGGCCGCAGAAATAAGGAAAAAGGCATCGGCGTCCTTCGACCCTTTTCCGACCAAATCCTCCATAAGCGTCAGTGCTTTTTCGCTCTCCTTTGTCGCCACTAACGCTGCTGCTTTCAATATGAGGGCCTGCTCATTTGTGGGCTCAGCCTTCAGCGCGATATCGGCAGTCTCCAGGGCCCTACTCCACGCCCTACCCTGGAGGAACACCCTTGCCAGCTCCACGCGCGCCTTCACATTATTCGGTTGAAGACCGAGGGTCTTCGACAGGCTGCCATAGGCATCGTTCAGGTTCCCTGTCTTGAACGCACTCAATCCCAGCATGTAATAAGCGTCCGCGAATTTGGGGTCTATCTGCACGGCGTTCTTGAATTCGAGCTTTGCCTTCACGTAATCGCCCTTCTCATACAGCGCCTTGCCCTTGTTGTAGAATTTCATCTTCTTCTGGTCCGGCCCGCCGCAGCCGGCAGCCAACGTCATCATTATCACGAATAACAAAATGATCTCTAACTGTCGCTTCAAGTTATATCTCCTTATGAAATAGTTGGTAACAACTGCAAACTTCAGCCCTTACCACCGCAACAACCCCCTGGCTATCACAACACCGAGCGGAAACATGCTCATGACGGCAAGCCTCGCGACTTTTCCCCGCAGCTCGCCCATCAACACTTCGTAGCTGAAATAGAACATCACCGTTTTGGCTGCTATTACCGTCAAGTTTTCAAAGTGCAGATACTTCGACAATACCTGAGGCACGACGAGAGCGATGAAGAGAATAAGGAAATCCATGGGCGTCGTCCTGAAGCCTTGTCTCCTCCTCGTGAATTTGAGGGTGAACACCACAAAAAAGACAAGACCGAGATACGATAGGTTATAGAGACCGCCCAGGAGCGTGTTAAAACCATCTGCCTTTTCCACGCCCAGAGATACGATGAACGGTATGAAGAGATAGAGGATCACCGTGAGCCATCCTCTCATCCACTCCTTCTTAAACCTCCATACTATCAAGAGAATCCCCAGGAAGACTGCACAGAGGGGAATAAAGACAGGAGGGATTTCAGAAGGGACCAGGCAGGTGGCAAAGAGGAGAAGAGGCACACCGAATTGAACGATGCGAAAACACGCTTTGATGAGAATGCCCCGCTCGCGCATTTTTGCCAGTCGGCCTTTGGTAAGGGCGTCAGAGAACTGATGCCGTTCGAGCTTCCATTGGTTGCTTTCCGCAACGTGAAAACCGGTCAGGATGAGTGCCGAAAGCGACATATAGCCGGCCAGGAGGAACCATTCCGCGTGAAACCTGAAAAAGAAGGCGGCGGTAATAAGCAGGGTCTGGACGACATAGATGAAGAGGACGGATTCACTGTGATAGAAACCAAGGCGTATCAGCTTGTGGTGGAGATGGTTCTTGTCCGGAGAAAAGAGAGGCCGCCTCTCTGCGAACCTCTGCGCCATAACCGCAAGCGTGTCAAGCACCGGAAAACCCAGGATCACGAGCGGCAGAAGGGGGCTCAAGGGGCTCTGACCCTGAGTAAGCGCCAGCGCCAGGCTGATGGCAGAAAAACCGAGAAACTGGCTTCCCGTGTCACCCATGAACAGCTCGGCAGGATACGTGTTGTACCTCAAAAAACCGAATATGGCGCCGGCAAGGGCCAGGGCAAGGAGGCACAACGTCAACGCTTCTTCAAGATAGGCAAGGTAAGCAAGACAGCAGAAACTGAGAAGGCAGATGCCTCCGGCAAGGCCGTCAAGGCCATCGGCAAGATTCACCGCGTTCGTGACGCCGACTATTGCAACGACGGTCAGGGGTATGGCAACCGCCTCGGGGAGCAACATATCATCGGGGAGCAGTCCCCCCAGGCTCCTGATCTCTATACCCCCATATATAACGATCACGAGCGCGGCCACAATCTGGGAAAAAAACTTAAGACGGAAGTCGATGCCCTTGAGGTCGTCGAGGAGACCGAAGAGGACAATAAACATGCTCGCGATCACATAGGCCCTGAGAAAATGCTCCTCAGGGCTTAAGAAAACAGTCGATCCATAGACGCCCAGGGTGATGGCGATACCGCCGATTCTGGGGATAGGATGTTCATGCATCTTCCTGGCATCAGGCAGATCCAGCCCGATATTAAACCTGAGCGCCATCCTGCTGAGCACAGGAACCAGAGCGATGGTGATGAATGTGGACAGTAATAAAGTACTCAGATAGGGCATTTTAAACTACTCAAACTCCTTTGCCAGCACTTCCCAGATCCTTTCGGACGCTTTCCCGTCCCATTTCGGCGGTATGGCAGCATTGGCCTTTTTCTTGAAGCTCTCCTCGCATGCCTTCAGGATGCCTTCTCGGGTTGTTCCCGCAAGCACGTTCGTTCCGACCTCCACCGTTATCGGCCTTTCGGTGTTATCGCGGATCGTCACGCACGGAACCCCGAGGGCGGTCGTTTCCTCCTGGAGGCCGCCGCTGTCCGTCAGAACAACCTCGGCATCCTTCCACAAGAAAAGCGATTCCTTAAAACCGAGCGGCGGCAGCAACGTTATTCTCCCCGAGAATTCTATTCCAAGTTGTTCCGCCATCTTCCTGGTCCTCGGATGCACGGGAAAAATCATGGGCATCTTCTCGGCAATCTCGTTGAGAGCACACACGATCCCCCGAAACGTTCCGGCGCTGTCCACGTTCGAGGGCCGGTGCAGCGTGAGAAAGGCGTAGCGGCCTTTTTCCTGCTTAAGGGCGTACACGGACAACGCCCTGACATCGACAGCTCCGTTATCGAGCTTGCTACACTGATACAGCAGGTTGTCTATCATTACGTGCCCTACGAAATGAATCTTATTGGCCGGCTTCCCCTCGCGCAAAAGGTTTTGCGTGCCGCTCTCTTCGGTGACAAAAAAATAATCCGACAGCGCATCCGTCACCATGCGGTTGATCTCTTCGGGCATAGCGAGATCGAAGCTCCGCAAACCCGCCTCCACGTGAGCGACCTTGATCAACGCTTTCTTCGCTACCACGCTGCATGCCAAGGTCGAATTCACGTCTCCCACGACCACCACGACATCGGGTGTTTCTCTCGCGCAGACCTCTTCGAAGGCGACCATGATCCTGGCAGTCTGCACGGCGTGGCTTCCCGACCCTGCCTCCAGATGGTAAGCGGGTGACGGAATCTCCAGATCGTCGAAGAATGTCTGAGACATATAGTGGTCGTAGTGCTGTCCTGTGTGAACGATTTTGCAGTCGATCCAGGGGAATTTCAGTGAAGCCCGGTAAATCGGCGCGATCTTCATGAAATTGGGACGTGCTCCGGCAACAAGAAAAACTTTCATCCTTACTTCCACACCACGTTATACCCCATCAGGCGTCTCCAGCAGCGTCTCCAAGAGGTCCGCTTTCAGAAGTATTATTTTTCTCATCGCGGCTGAAAATACGAATCTCTTTGACATCCGTTCCCGGGAATCGGTGCAGCACCGCATTCCCGAAAGTCCCGGTACCGCCGGTGATCAAGAGAATCTTCCCTGCAAACATCAGATTGTCACCCCAGTCGTTCCATAGAAGATCACGAAATATACGAAAGGTTTGAGAGTTCAGGAGATTTTGGGGGCAGTTCTTTAAAGAGAAACCTGTACAGTTCGCTTCTTGGGAAGAAGACCACCCAGGCGGTCAAGAAAATCAATATGAAATCCAGACACACGCTTTGATTTCGAATGTACCAGAGTTCCAGTTCACCCTTGTACGGCGCAATATCCTCTTCGTAGCATTTTTCGCTTCCCTTCGCGCTTCTCGCCATGATCGATTCTTCATCTCGAAATACTACCGAACCGATGCCCGTCAACCCCGGCCTCACCTTGACGATCTCTTTCCTTACATGTGCGGGAAAGGCGCCAAAATGCGATGGCGCCTGCGGTCTCGGTCCCACTACACTCATGTGGCCAAGTAGAATATTAAATAACTGCGGCAATTCGTTTATTTTTGTCTTCCTGAAGAATTTTCCGACAGGCAATACTCTGGGATCATTTCTTGTGGTCAGCACTCCTCCACTCATATTAGGACTATCTTTAAGCATTGTCGCGAACTTGATCAGGCCAAACGTTTCTCCCTTCAGACCCACCCGACGTTGCACAAAAAAGATCTCTCCTTCTCCCGTAACTCTCAGAATAACCATGATGATGCCAAAGAGTGGCATTAAGACAATCAATGCAGCAAATGACAGGACAATATCTATGAACCGCTTCATATCACATCCTTTCATCCAAATATTTCCCGGTTTCCTTATGGGCAAATTCCGGCAGAACCGCATTAAACAACTCCACGAGATCCCTTTTCGTCCATTGACGCCGTTGCTTCAAATCTGTGATTCCACGCTGAAACGCCTCGATGCCGATTCGATCGGACAAAGCTTCGTTCTTGATGACGCCAATGCTTTTGAATTGCTCCATATCCAGGACTTCATTCGCGGTAAAGAACTCTTCAAAATCCTTTTCCCCCGTTGTATCGCTCCGGAAAAAATAACAGGGCCATTCCTTTCGTGCGACTAATTCATCAGCCCTGCTGCGTGCTTCATCTTCGCTGTTACATATATGGGGCACAAAACCGATCATCTGCAGATATCTGACGGCAATGTCTGAAAAGGTAATCAGATGGAGCCTTGGACTCAGTTTAGGAAAAAAAATGTCCCGGTTCTGCCCAAACAGGCACGACAGCAGACAGAGTTCACCGGCCTCTTTTTGGGTGAGAAAATATCTGGCCACGTCACTGGGAGCGGAAAGCGGTTGGACTTTTTGGACGCGTTGATTAAAACCGTGCAGCAGGCTTCCGTCGGAAAAGGCCACGTTGGCAAATCTGGCCGTAGAGATATTTATACGAGGACTCTTATCCATCAATATCAGTTCCATGATGCGTTTCGAAGCCCCCATCATATTGACCGGGTTTGAAGCTTTATCCGTCGAAACGCAGAAGAACTTACGCACACCGGTCTGAATGGCAAGTTCAAGAATCTTCTCCGTATTCAAGATATTGACGTCGATCATTCTCATCAATGTAAAAGGATCTCTCTCGCTGCGAACGTGCTTCAGAGCCGACAAATTCAAGATATAATCATACTTTGCCGAATTCATGAAGACTTCGAACTCCATGGACCCGCAGTCAATCGCCACTGTCTTGAAGTCTCCGGGGATATAGCCGAAGGAGCTGCGAATATCCCTGACCAGCTCGGCGAGATTGTTTTCGCTGAGATCCACAACGTGCAGGACCTTGGGCTTCCTCCTGAAAATCTCCTTGACGGTTGCCTGCCCTATCGATCCGGCGCCCCCAATAACCATGAACGTGCTTTTCCGGACTATCTCGGCTACTTGCGCCTCCCGCTCACGAATATCTTCTGAAAATAGCTCCTCGACTCTATCAATCAATTTCAATACGTCCATAGTCACGTCCCCACTATTTCTAATGCGCTTTTCAATCCATTGCAAACAAACATCACTTCGGATGAGTCCATGGTCGGATAAAGGGGCAAAGTCAAACCCCTTGCCGAGATTTCCGATGCCACAGGGCAATTATCGGGCAGTTCATCCTTATAGGCACTAAAAGTGTGAAACGCGGGGTAATGAATGCTCGCCTGGATTCCCTGTTGCTTTAATGACTCGATGACCGATGTTCTATCATAACGCTTCTCCAGTAAAATTGGAAAGATATGGTAGGCAGACGAATTGTCCGCCAGATTTTGAAACGGGACGATCACTTCGTCAAGTCCCTTCAACTCCTCAATGTACGTTGCTACCAGCCGCTTCCTCGCTAAGTTTGCTTCCGGCAGCTTCTCAAGCTGTACCAGACCAAGCGCTGCTCTTATCTCGTCCATCCGGTAGTTGAGCCCCGGTTGCACGACATCATAACTGATGGCTCTGCCTTTGTGCCTATCAAGAGTGAGAGCTGTCATTCCATGTGAACGAAGCAGCTTCCCCTTACGGTCAAGTTCCGGCTGACGTGTTACAAACATTCCGCCTTCGCCGATCGAAAGGTTTTTGTTGGTAAAAAAGCTGAAACATCCGACGTCGCCAAACGTTCCGCACTGCTGCCCCTTGTACGCAGCGCCCGGCAGATGAGCCGCATCCTCGATTAGCCTTATGGCAGCCTGCCCTCTTTCTTTACGCTCCTGATTTGCCTCGTCGATCACCGATAGTATAGCATCCATGTTACAGGGGTATCCGGCGAAATGAACGATCATAACACCCTTGGTTTTGTCGGTCAATTTGTTCTTCACATCATTCGGGTCAATGTTCCAGTCATAATATGACGCACAGTCGGCGAGAACGGGTGTGGCGCCCACAATCTTCACGACATTGATGTCGGAAACAAAAGTCAGGGCAGGGATAATAACTTCGTCTCCGAGACCTACGCCAAGCGAGAGCAGCGACATATGCAACGCTGCCGTGCAACTCGCGGTGGCTGTGCAATAGACACCTGTTCCAAGGAACGCTGCAAATGCCCTTTCAAATTCCTGAACCTTTTCTCCCATCGTAATCCAGCCACTACGAACGGTATCAGAGACTGCTTTTACTTCCCTTTCATCATAGTTCAATTTGAAGAGCTGTACTTTCCACATACTCACTATCTCCTCTCAATTCTCCACCAAAATTACACTGACCTGTAATGAAGGAGTGTTTGTCGGCCTCACAATTATCCTGAGCGAGGCTTACCATTGTCGATGATCTGACGATAGAAAGGGATAAGAAACGCCGAAGCAAACCCGTCCAGTTCTTTAACGCAGGAATCGAGCTCACCGGCAGAATCGTACTCCGTGGATATCATCACCTTGACAACGTCGCTGTAATGGCCGAATATGGCATCGTAGCCAGTGTAAAAGTGTGCCGTTCTCTCGTGTCCGGTAGTATAGGGACCTATTGTATACCAATAAAGCATGACTTGTTTCCGACCCGGCTTTTCCGAGAAAACGAGACGCGTCCGAAGGCGGCGGTTGTCGCCAGATAGTTCATGGTCAACCAAATGCTTCACCTCCCATCCTGAGCCCGTCAGACAAACCGACGGGGTATGGAAAAGGCCTTTCAGGTCTGAAGACGTGCGGTAATACCCCACGTAGACCACGATAGGTCTCGATCCTTCCCTTTGGTAAAACCGCGTCAAGGAATCGGTTACGGACGAGAACTCCTTAACAGCCGGATCTTCCGGCAGTACGGTACTCCCATAACCTGAAATTACCACAGGCAGTTCCTCCAGTCTGGGTATGGGGCCATTTCCTTTCCTGGCTGCTATGCCGTAATACGCAACAATGAAAAAAACCATGAGGCAGGCGGCGATCAGAAGCGGCCTTGCTTTTAATGACTCGACATCCCTGCATTCCGCCTCAGTTTCCAACGCACGCCCTCCGGCCTCATTTCCTCCCATCCTCTCCTTTTCAAAAACTCTTCGAAGGATCAGGGCCATAATACAGGTACAGCATAACGCAAACATGAAAACCAACCAACCGGAGAAGTCATGCAAAAACCCTGTAGCGATCCGGGCCGACCAATATTGAGCTATTACCGCGGTTGCTGTAATACGAAACACGTTAGCTGCAAAGGATACCGGAACAGCTAACAAAAACAGGATTATTCTGGTGCGAAATGTTCTAAGAAAAAATGCGCCCATGATTGCACACAGGAGCAGCATGGGGAGAACATAATTCATTCCGCTGCATGCATCGATGACATTAAACTGCATGCTACCGATATCAATTACATTGCCTTCTCTAAAAGCAGGTATACCAAATAAATGGAGCATCTGCGTACTCACGCCGCTTGACAGCAATCGAAGATTGAATGAGAAATACCTGTCTAAACTCTCGGGGAAAGGAATCATAAAAAGGAGAATAAAGAACGGGAACGCCAACTTCCTAAGGAAGCGGAACCCGGCGACATAAATGGTGAACCCCGACAACAAACATATCAACGAAAAGCGAGCAGAAAAACCGTGCAGGGCGAAGGAGCCGAAAAGGAAAAGCAGGTACCCGAAAAATACGATAACCAAACCGTAAGCATTAGAGACGGGTTTCACCCGGGAGAGTGACGGCCACGACTTCCACGCGAAATATGCAAAAAGTGCAGGCACCAATATACCGTATGAATATTGGTCCTCACTAAACCACACTGCCCAGAGCCCCTTTAATACCGGGTAATAGAGAACACAAAGGCCGGTGAGAATCAGCGCACAAGAGGCGAAGATATACCTGTGGGTGCGATGTTTAGTCGATTGACTGTTAATGGATGGCACGTTGCAGACTCCTTGCTATTGGTTTAATGGTACTGAGGTTATGGAAAGATAATATCATTTAGGGTTCTCCCGGTTCTTGCGTGCTTTCTATATCTACGGGATCACCGCCGGTTTCACCTGCATGCATAGGGCATTTTCACGTAAAGTGGAGGATTACGGGTTCAAAGAAAGTGTGGTGGCTTGAGCCTTTCTTTGGGCTTTTTTGACAGTTTGCCTAAGCTCCTGTATCCATATGGAATTACCGGCCCCATTCAGATGTACGCCGTCACCTGCGTCGTACTCTTTTCTGAGATTGTCGGAAGAATCTATGAGTTTTGGGCCTGTATCAACAAAGATACATTTCGGGCTCCGACCTTCACAAAGGGCTTTCAAACCGCTATTCAGTTTTCTGATGCGACTGTTCTTGCCTGCAAGGCCATTGCGAACGCGCTCATCAACAGGCAAGACGGCGCTGAATACGAGGGGAAGGCGCGGTGGAACTGCCCGAACTATTAAGGAGTAATTCTTAAGGATTTCCTCGTTCCTTCTACGCTCAAGGTCATTTATCCCTATAGCCATGACGCATACACTCGCCCGTTCAAGCGAGTGGTATTCGGGCAGTCTCTTGAGTACACCAACCGTTGTGTCGCTACCGATTCCAAAATTTACCGAAGGCGTGACAACGGCGGAAACGCAAAGCCCCTGGACGATGCTATCTCCAATAAAAATCACTGCCCCGTCCGGAATGTTGGGATCCATTCGCTTATGGTACCTTATCATTTGTTCAAAATGTTCTGTTATCTCCGGCGGCCTAATAAGTCCGACTCGATATCCGACGCGGGTGGTAAAATCAGATTCTATCAGCACGAGAAGCAAAAAAAGATGCACGAAAAAGACATACCCAATCAAGACGTTCTTTCGCATTCTGATAGCCTTCGTCAGCCCAACATTATCTGTTTACGATATCTTGTAGTTGCTGTATACCGAATTGACATGATCCCGGTCCCAGTATCCTGCCATTTAACGAGACAAGCTGGTTGTCGATTCGGCGGTCGCAGACATGCCCATGCGGTGCGTGAGGAACCCGTGCAGGAATCCAACCCCATAAGCTGTATGATATGTAGCTAATATTACGGGTAAAACAGGAAAATAAGACCAGCTTGACTTGACGGATATGATAATGGAGCCGACTAGCAACACCAGGGCGTAAAGAGCAAGGAATTCAGCCAGAAACCACTTCAAAAAAGGCACGGCCGGACTTAACGCTGCGAGGAGAAAGCAGGTCAAAACAAAACCTCCCGGCACCAAATGTCGAAAAGACGCGGGACGGCCATGTTTTCGAATCACCTTTACCTTCCAATACCCATATTGATAATACTGTTTGAACAGCTTACGGAGGCTATCGCGAGGATAATACCTTGACACGATTGCAGGATTTTGCCAGACTTTCATGCCAAATTTGTGCAGTCTTAAATTAAGCTCGTCATCTTGATTTCTCACCAGTTCTTCATCGAACAATCCAATTTTGATAAGAGTATCTTTGCGCCAACAACCGTACGGCACAGTATCGACCACGCCCTCAAAGCTGTGAAAATGGAAAGATGCGTTGCCAACAGCGAACACAGAATGATACGCTGCGGCAATCGCTTCTTGCAAGAATGACTTCGCTCCAGTCCTCGCTGGGCCGCCGACGTTGCCGGCGGACGTTCTCATCAGTGTCTCTACACATTTCAACACATAATCTGGAGCATACTCCGTGTGCATATCCATACGAAGAATAATATCGTTTCGCGCCGCCATAATCGCGATATTCAGTCCGGTTGAGACAATCCTTTTCGGATTTTCCACCACCCGGACGTGATCGTGCACCGCGCAGATCTCATCGAGGAGGTCCCTCGTCCCATCATCACTCATGCCGTCTGCGACGATAACCTCCATATTCTCCGAAGGGTAGCTTTGAGCCAACAGCGATTCTATAAAAGAATGGACGTGTTGCTTTTCGTTGCGGCATGGTATTATTATAGAAACAGGTGGAAATTCATTCATGTCTACTCCGCGCGGTCTCTCTATTCGTCGGACTTAACAACGGCCCCATAAACATCTAATATTGCCCTACACACGCGGTCGTTGTCTATAACAAACTTCTTTATTTCTCTCCCGTTCTCTCCCCCGGATCGCAGTAGCGCGTGTTTCAACGCGGCGGCTAGACTGCGCGGGTCGCGTTCCGCGATATTACAATGCTTTAGACCCGATATCATCTCGGGGACATCTCCGACGTCAACCGAAACCACCGGCAGGTTGCATGCAATAGCCTCTTTCACTATGTTTGGCGAACCCTCTTTGTCCGATGTAACCAGTAATGCTTCCGCGGCATTAAGATACAAAGGAACTAGGTCGAAGGGAACATGATTCAGAATCAACAGTTGGGCGTCCGGAAAGTCGCCTTTTAGCTCGTCGATTGCCTGTTCCGCAAGATCAAGGCGTTTTATGGGATCACGGTTATTGTCGCAAAATAGTATCCATCTGGAATCCTGGTCCAGGCCAAGGTCCCTTCGGGCCTGAAATCTATCCATCGGGACAAACCTTTGATAATCCACACCTGTTGGTATGACCGTGGCACTGCAATGGCGTGCCCCGAGACACGGCAGAAGCGTTCCGGAAACGACGATAGCAGCGCCGCCCAACCTCGAAGCCAGTTTAGAGCACCACACTCCAACTGCGTATGAAACCTTTTCTTCAATCGTCCGTGGCTTTCCACCGTGCAGGTCGGTCCCGTGGTAGGTAATGACGCACCTATGCCTGGCGACCGTCGCACCAAGAAGTGCCTGAATACCACCAAAATGCACATGCAGGACGTCAAACCTGCCCTCTTCGAACCGCTGCCTGATCTTCCGATAGGCAGAAAGATAAACTTTTTGCCCTTTGGCCGTTCTCTCAAGATGCAAAACCTCGACGATTGCCCCCAGTCGCCGAAGCCCTTCGGCTTGAAGCAGGACAGCCGCTCCTTCCCATGGTTTTTCAACTGAGGGGTATGCGTTGGTGAGGATAAGGACTCTCATGTCATCGGAAATAGCGCTGATTATGGACGTCGTGCGATCAAGTTCGGTACCTAATGATACGGGCAGGAATGCCTCCGACGATTGCATAGTCAGGCACATCTTTGGTTACCAATGCCGAGGAGCCGATGATAGCGCCGTCGCCAATCCTCACTCCGGGCATAATAATAGCCCTTGTACCGATCCACACGTCATTCCCAATAATAACCGGCTGCGCAGGCAAATTGCCTTGGAGTCTCATCGGGACATCAAATCTATCATGTCGATGATGGGTAGTAAGAATGACTACTTCGGGACCCATCATTACGTCATTGCCAATCTTTACCGGGCCTACTACTCTACAATTAATGCCAATACCGGAATTGTTCCCGATCTCGATCTGGCTGCCATCCCCAAAATAGGCACCTTTCTCTATGTTAATACTCTTCCCGGAGTACCTAAAAAGCCTTTTACAGATGGCCCCTCTAATGCAGCGAGCCCACAAACAAAGCGCAGTATCCGACGCGGGAAGATACCTTGCGATCAGATAATAGCCCAAGAGCCCTAACATACGCATTTCACGTCCTGCGCCTTTTCACACCATCGTACAATATGATCTGCCGTTCGTTTGGCGCTGATATCCCAGGTAAAGCCGTTGAGTATGTATTCGCGACCCGCCCTGCCAAGTTCCGCACGCTTCTGAGGCGTCATTCGGAGTACCTCTATAATTGCTATGGCAAAGTCCTCCGGGTCGTCCGGGGTAGCAAAACGCACAGCGGAACACTCCTTGAATATATGGAGCGACGGTAGATCACTCGTCACTACCACACGTCCGCAGCCAAGATACGTATAGACCTTCAACGGTGATCCCATCGGAATTTTGGCCAACATCCCTATATAAGGAGCAACTGCAACATCAAAGCTCTCAATCATCGAAGCCACATGTTCCTGACTTACGAATCCGGGAAATTCAACCGCCTCAAATACGCCTAGAACCTCCGCCAAGGTTCTATAACGTTCTTCCTCAGACCCAGTACCGGCAAATATGAAGCGTGCTTCGGGAATTGCCCTCCTAATAATCGGTGCTGCATAAAGAATAGTCTCGACGCCTTGACGCTCCTGAAAGGATCCTAAAAACCCAACGATATTGTCACAACCTGCCCGTCCGGATTCAATAGCAGTATCACAGATATCTGTCTCACATGCGTTAGCAATAACCTCAAATTTCTCCGCAGGCAAACTGGTACGTTTTATGAAATAATCGCGCAACTCCTTAGTTACCAAGAATACGCCGCAGGCATGCTTTAGTATCCAGTTTTCAACTCTTACTGCCAACGGGATAAGCCTTTTGTGTCGCCCCTCTATCTCCGCAAGCGCGTTTATTTCAACAAAATACGGTATGCTATGCAAGAGAGCAAAAAACACCGGCACGATCAGCGAATAGTTCGCTCGAATATAGACACAATCCGGCTTGACTTCACGCCAAAACAAAAGCTTCACTCCCAACCGAACCTGTTCCATCAACTGATCTTTTAGAGATGACGTTGCTCGCCTGATCAAGACATGCCGAAACGGATAACGGGGCTGCTGCACGCCACTGCTATCTTCTGCTGAAAAAAGTGTAATATCCCACCCCAGTTTATAAAGGCCGTACAATATACCTTCAATATGTGATTTTGCCCCTGATTTGATAGTTGCCAATTCTGCGACGGTAAAGTACATCAGCTTCATGCAAAGATCCCCTTCGCGGCTCCTGCTCCGAAGGAAAGTTCGTAAACTTTAATTATCTCATCAGCGACGTCATCCCAATCCGGCATTGCCGCTACTATCTGGCCCAGCCGTGCATCGGGTTTCGATTTGAATGATGCCTCAATCGCCGCTCGCATTTCTTCCGGCTTGTCAGGGTGGACAAACTGCACATACGGCCTAATTGATTCATCCACTGCAACATTCTTAGATATGACAACATGGCATCCCGCCATTGCCGCCTCGTAAAGGCACAATGGCATCACCTCGCTATAACTCGGGAGGACAAGAACTCTAGCCGCAGCGAAGGCTGCGGGAAGAGCGGGATCCTGATAGTCGAGTTTACCGAGAAAATGTACATTTCTACCGGACAACGTACGGCACTGCCGAAGATACTCGTCAATTCCTAAGAGGGGTTCACCAAGCAGTACGAGATCCCGGGATAGACCGGCAACCGCTTTGATAGTAAGTAGTTGATTCTTGTTCGGGTCAATAGAGCCTACTTGTAGAACAAAATTCCTCAATCCATACCGTGACTCAAAAAGTCCTGCATCGCCACCTGCAAATCTCTTATCAATTCCGTTCGGCACAATTGACATCCTGGATGTCGAAATACCAAAAGCCCTCGCGATCCGCATACGTTCCTCACTATTAAGGGCAATTACTCGATCACTACCCGCAAGCATCGTGCGGAGTTCCCTTAAGTGAGTCATAAAACCGGGGATATACCTTGCGCACTTCCCAAGGGCTCTCAGCACCCATGTTGGATATTGCGCGTTGCCAAAAACCGGTGACATAATGATAGGCTTTGATTTACGTTTGGCCTCGGAATAATGAAATACCATCTGATGACTGAAACTGCTGAAAAAATGCACCAAGTCCACTTCGCCGATCTGGTTCTTCCATGGATCAAAATAAATTACATCCACACCTTTGCAGCGCAGAGATTCTGCAGTTCGATGTATTTGAGTCTGCAGTCCACCTGCGCTCAAACCGATATGTGTTCTCGCAACAAAAAGTACCCTCATACATTTAACGGACCATTTTCCGTTGACTGATTCTTCTCCTCCCTTCGTCTTCCTACAGAAGACATCAATAGACATATGCCACATTCCATCCAGAAGAGTTTGGGGTCCTCCAACGTCAACGTGTTTAGCATGACACACATCCCAAGCAGACCAAACAAAATGACCAAACTAAAAGTGGAATCAGACTTATCAGTAGAAAGTCTGCCTTTCAGACAAGTCGTTATCGTAAACACAATAATCATTACATACAAAATAAGACCGATCAGGCCACACTCAGCGGCCACCTGCAAGAATGTATTATGCGCGGCGTAGTTGAACTTTTCTGTAAACGCCCCCATCCCGCTGCCCCATATCGGTGATTGTGCGAACATATTTAGAGCCTTTCCCCAGAGCGCAAACCTGCCTGTTGCCCCCGCGGACACCGCCCTGTCAATACCCGCGGTACGAGTCACAAGATCGGGCATTGCCTTTCCCAGCACTATTCCTGCTATCCCGAAAATGCTTATAGGTATAATTGCCCGTAACTTCTTCTTCAGCAGATATAACGCCAAAACCCAGGCCATGGCCAGAAAACCGCTACGGCTGTATGTACCCACAATTGAAATGCCTATCATTCCTGTAGCAATAATCCAGAACAAGCTCTTGCCCACCTTTGCAATACTACAAAAGGCAAGACCAACTGCAAATCCGAACATCAATACGGCGCTCCAGTAATTCGAGTCTGTTCCGATAACCAGAAGTCGGCTAACAAGCCTGCCACCAATTTCCACTACCAATTTCTCGGGCGCCCGAGAACCTCCCATCTGCACTTTAGACATGTGCAAGAACCAGAATGTCTTTGTGCCCAGACTCACGTGTATGCACGTTACGATTAGAGAAAGAGCCGTTATGATACACCACCATCTTAAAACTCTCCCCAAGTCCTCACGCGTGTTTATTAGCAACATTACGAGTATTAGTGCGAGTAAGCCTTCCAGATACTTCAGATAGTAATCTATAGCGGTCGAAGAACTATCAGATAATCCTACAGTTGCCCCCATATAAAGAACCAGTGCAGTTGCCGTTAATACCGTCTTATTCAGAAGGTGGCTCCGGTATCTTAGAAACGTCCCATGCAAGAAATATCCCAATAACCCGATAGCTGCCGAGATTGCAAATGTGTGTGGAATGAGAAGCGCGGGGCTGGCCGGCGTCAGTAACAAAAGCAATAGTACAAGAACGCTGTTCACCGGCTGACGGGCAACAAGCACCGCATTCAGCACTAAAAATATGATTCCCGGAGCATAGCCCAACGATTCGACTGAGGCCGCGATTATCAGTAACCACATCACCAACAAAAACAGCGTGTCGACAAACCCTATTCTAGCGTCGGTCAATAAATGTCCTGCATCAGGCCTGCCCGACACATTCCCGTTTCCTATCTTCCCGGTGCGATAGTTACTCATGGCTGTTGTTTGCGACACTACATACCTCCGAAAAAGCTTGCGAAAAGGATCTTCAAATCCTTATAGGTAACAGCTCTTGAAACATACAAGCTCCCAATTGCCATTATCGCAGCTGTTATACCGATCCAGGTGGGCGGTTTAATGAACAACTCGACCATCAAGAGCAACGCTACCGGAATCGCTGAGCGGAAAAATGCCCAGCATAGTCTCGCATACGCCGAACGATTCCCCTGAACAATTGCACCGGCAACCAACAGGTTGCCTATAATTGAGGTGACCACTAATGAGCTGGCAGCTCCAACAGCGTGGTATCTCGGAATTAGCAGCACGCAGCCAGCAAGCATTATCACACCTTGAGGCAAGGTCAGCAAAAATACTGTCTTAACCCTCCCTAGTCCAATTAAAGCCAGAGCAAGGTAGTAATTCACCACTCCAAATGCACACCACGCAAACAGTAATTGTGCAACAGGCACCGCGTCTATATATTTTGTCGTAAATACAAGCTTAATCAAAGGTTCGGAAATCCCTATTACCATTGCGACGGGAATCGCAACTACTCCTGCTATAAGTCGTACAGCAATAACGGAATGTTCGACGGCGGTCTTTTTTTCCAAGGAAGAGACATATCCCAAAACAACGGGGCGTATTGCTTCAAACAGATTCTGGATCACGCTGGGCATCTGCATAGCTGTTGAATAAACGGCTAATAAAGCAGTACCCAGATAAGTCGTAATGAATGTATCAGCCATCCTTGCGTTTAAGAAGGACATTAAGCTGCTGACCTGAAGCCAGCCGCTGAACTTGAGAAGATGTACCCTTTGTGGATGCCGAATACGTAATCGCACCGGAAATGGTTTGATGGCCCACATATAAGCTAAGGCGACAATTCTTGACAGGATCAACCCCAACAGGAGGGCTGAGCTTCCGAACCCGAAGTACAGCAGAGATAGAGAAAGAATCATCCTGATTATTTCAGACGAGGCCGTAATTATTGACATAATGCCAAACATCTGATAAGCGGTAAGGATTGCTTGACCCATCTGAAACTCGAGCAGTACAGCCGTCAACGGCACGGAATACCAAACGATCTTTGCAAACTCATTTGAAGGCCACAAGTATAAGAATAGGGGGGTCAAAACCGCTATTGCCGAGCACACGAATAGGGTGGCTATCCCCCTAAGCGTAAAGAGATATTGACTAATGGATACCCTTTCCTGGCCGTACGCCGAAGCCAGAAATCGAATGATTGTATTACGAAGCCCGAAATCCCCAAAAATTTGACCAAACTGCGCAATCAGGGAAACTAAGAAGTATGCGCCCAGTTGATCTTTGGACAGAACTCTCACTCCAACAAGGACCGTCAGAGTGGATACGCCCAACCCGACTATGCTGCCTCCTGATGACCAGATAATTCCGCGCAGAAAATGCGCTTTACCTAGTTCACGCTTCCGGGGAACTGTTTGATCGGTGACGTACGTTTTAGCGGGTCTCATAGATTAATAATTATGGTAATACGACTCATTGGCCTCATACGCTTCAATTCTTGAAACAACTCGTGCCATTGCATATGATCTGCAAAAGGAGAGGGCGTTGCACTCACGAATGTATATTTTGATGCATATTTAAATGGCGTTTCACTGCTCGATAGCATGCGGCGTCGATAATCTTACCAAAGGCTATCAAACGTGGCGCCATTTAATTACTCTCGCAGGATTTCCCGCAACAATACAAGATGGCGGCACATCCCGTGTCACTACCGCTCCAGCCCCTACAATGGAACCGGCGCCAACTCTCAGACCCTTCAGAATGATTGCCCTGGCCCCAATCCAGACATTATCTTCTATAATTACTTTCTTGAAGGGCTCCATCCCTTGATACATCATTGGGACATCCATCCTCTCAACACTATGGTCTCTGCCGTAAATGATTACCTGAGGACCCATCATTACGTTGTTACCGATCACCAAGTCCGCCCGAATCCAGGCATTTACACCTATACCGCTATGGTCTCCTATGTCGATCGTCGCGCCGGACATAAAATCAGCTCCGTGTTCGACATTCACATCCTTACCACATGTGCGGAACATCCGCTTGCATAACACATAGCGCAGCCGCCGAGACATTCGTCCACCGGGATACGTACTCATCGGGAGATGCTTAGCGAAATAACAGTAGAGAAGAAAACAACAGTACCGGACTATTTTCCTACCGATATGTGTGTCCATAACCTATAAACTTGTTCCGATTGTATTGATAAAATGCTGTTTTATACAGCTTAACGCGGTAACTCCACGCTCTTTTTTAACTTCTTTCCCAGCAGGAGACCAGGGGCACCTATCCATCTCCGATCGGTCATCAGGCACAACGGAACAGTTTATAGGAATCTTTCAAAAAGTCTCTTCAAGCCGCTTGCGTATCTTTGTTCCACTACTCTGTGGACCGCATAGGCGAACAACAGCATCAGTAGAACGGTCGCCCACATAATCAGATGTACATTCAAGGACGGGTAGAGAACGTTGAAAAACATGTAGCCAACATTTTGATGAACCAGATAGAGCGGATATGTCAGTCCGCCTAATATGAGCCACCTTGAGGTCGACAGCCATTCAACCCGTTTAGCGGACATCAGAAGGAAAATGAGGAAGAACGATCCAAGAATGACCGCGACAACGGCCGGGCTAAACGGGGTGGCAAAGTGAGATGACAACTTGGACGTTTCGAGACACCCTGTCCATATACCAAGTGCACAGGCGATGGCTGTAATGACAACACGATACCAACTAATACCGAACCTATAGATGAGGTAGAAACCGGCACCGGCAATGAAATATGGCGAATATTCGGGCATAAGGAGAGATGTAAGGTAATTCAGGTATCTAAGGTGGGCAATATCCAAGAATAGGGAAAGCGCAAGCCAAAGGCCAAGGAGACCTTCCCAATATCGAATAACGCCAAATGCCAATATTGCGAATACCAACAAGTAGAACTTGATTTCGACAAATAGGGCCCAATATGCTCCGTCGATCGAAGGAACTCGCGTAAAACCGCTTAGCATGGTCAAGTTGACGAGGTACTGTTGCAGCGTCGCCGTGTACCACTTACCTCCTATCAGAAGCGTCACCAGGAAGGTCGTTGTGCAGCATACCCAAAATGTCGGATACAACCGAACAATTCGGGCTATCAGGAAGCGCACCGGCGAACCCTGAGAAGCCGTTCCCAGAAGGACCACAAAGCCACTCACGATAAAGAAGAGATCAACACCGATGTACCCATACTTTGTACAACATGATAAGTGAGGGTATGGCATGACAGTCATGTGATCTGAAGCGTAGCCGCGGAACGTGTAATGGTACAATAAAACCATAAGAGCTCCGACGAAGCGAAGGAGATCAACCTGGTAGACTCTTTTCTGCACTAATCTGTTAATTGAAGTATCAGCCAAGCTGTGGACGGCATGGGCACCGATTGGCGATGCACTGCATTCGTGGTCTATTGATGAGGAGATCAGTTTTCAATCACAGCCTTTCAGCGTGAAAACCTTCTTAGACGGCAGACCGAACTTATCGTGTCGTACCTGGGGGTCTTTAAGCAGCGTAAAACACTGTGAAGTGCGTCCTTTGAAAGCCCTGTGACATGGGTTAGCGTGGCCCCGCCGGACCACGCTAACCTGCTCATTCGTACGGACAGGGTGTTATTGAAAGCAACCGATGACATCCGAGGAACTCGGGCGCACAGCCCCGGTTATGTCATAATTTGGAGATAGACCGGTATATCCCGCTTTTAGGACCGGTGAAGTCGACAAGGGACAATAACTGGAATTGAGCAGCGGATTGAGCATCAAATTGTTAGACGCGGTGTACTGCGAACTCTTGGACGGATTTATCGCACCATTGACGTTATTAAAAAAATCGTTGTTACGAACAATGTGGCCGCCGCCGTCGTTCAGAAAAGTTAGACCGCAGTCACTGTTATTCACTATGATGTTATTTTGAATGACGCACCCCTTGGCTCCTGCCAGCCAAATAACGATACCGCTATAATTCTTTTGGGCGGCTATCGTGTTATTTGTTATTAATACGCTGCCCATATTCACGTATCCGGCAATCTGTATTCCAAAGGCTTGATTTCCGTATATGAGGTTGTTTTGTACGATGGGATTTACACCGCACAAGTATATTCCTTGATCGATACTCCCATTAGGGTTGGATCGACCCAAAGAGAGTCTCCCATTTGCATATACGGTATTACTATCAACCATGCAATTCCCGGCACTTGAATCAACGTATATTCCATTTTGTCCAATTGATGAAGTCGGGTCGCCGCCGTTACCGTTGTTATAAACGGTATTACCTTTTATTATCGCGTATTGTCCGTGTACCGATACTCCTTCACGCGCAAAATTTCTCACTTGAAAGCCGGCGATCTGTACATAGTTGGAAGGCACGTATACTCCTACCTGTACCGTGTTATTTCCGTCGATAATTGCCTTCCCCGGGTTCATCGCCCGGAACATGACCATGCTACCTGATGTTCCTCCTCTTCTGACATAAAGACCTTCCTGTCCTTGTCCCAGGTCGTTTTCATAGTAAATGCCGTCCGCTGCGATTACGGTATCTCCCGCATTAACCAAACCGGCCGCTTTCGCTAGGGTTTTGAACGGCGCGCTAAGGGACCCGGCATTGCTGTCACTGCCGGAGGGTGAAACATAATATGTTGCAGATATCGCTGCGTTCGCAAAAAACACCGCTATGCAGACCGATGCAATAACAATCGATATGTTAAGGGCTATTCGCTTCATAAGGGTCTCCTTTTTTATGATAGTCAAAGCTGACTCATCAAAAGTCACTTTTCTCTGTGTGCCGCTTCACGCATCCTGCCGGCTCCCTCCTGTGTGATGGTAACCACCTTCGTTGCAATGGTCAGGCCGGCAATTCTCTGGAAAGAGGTATTGTTGGGTAAAGCGGTGTAGGTTATGATATCGACCTCTCCTTCCTTGGACTTTGCGACCTTTAACCATGAGATTCCATCTGCCGCCATGGATAAGTCGCATGCGCCCTCCGCCTTCACAGAGAGACTTCCCGAGCCGCCCGAAGCTTGGACTACTGCGGTATCCTGGGAGAGCACGAGGCGGCAATTGTCAGAGTCCGCAGCCAGCGCTTCGGAAAATCCGGACTGCAACAACTCTGAATCCGGTGGAAAGGGGTTCGAAAAACCGGCTGTTGCAAAAAAGAGAACGCAACATACCGAAACCCAGATGAGTACGAGCGGATGGTAAATGTAAGGCCAAAAACAGTGTCGACGTTCGCGTGCTTCCATCACAACACCTCCTAGCTATTTTCGCCGACGACGCCCGGCACCGGAGGTGCTGCTGTCGCCTGGCAACCCTGCTACCATATCCCGCTCCACCCTTTTGTGGATAAATTACGGAACTTAGGCCAGCGGCTTTGCGCCCCGCCCTTTCGGACGGTTTGCCCTTTACAGGACGCTTGTATTATCGGATGCTACTTAAACAAACTTAAGCACTCCTCTAACATTTTTTTCTCTCACAGGACATCATCGCCGCCTACGCTAAGCTTCGTGAGATATGAGTTTCTAAAATAACCTAGTGCCGATTGTAGGCGAGTCAACTGACCGGCGAGACACCTGGGGACGGATGTCCCTGTTTTTTCGTCTGAAATATAAGATAGTCGGCGCCTTTCACGGAACCGTAGGGAACGATGGACGACCGCTCTCATTACCGCGTTTCTACAGGTGGACCATCGGAGATCTGCCTATCGAAAAGACATTAAAACCGATCTCAAATAGGCGCTTGTGGTCGAGTATATTGCGGCCGTCGAAAATAAAAGCCGGCTTCGTCATGGAGGCGTAAATGCGCTCGTAGTCGAGCCCGGCATACAATTTCCACTCGGTCATGACGGCAATCGCGTCACACCCTGCTGCCGCCTTGTATGGATCGATTTCATAGGTAATACCGTCGACGCCGTCCAGGTCTACCATCGCGTTTTTGAGTGCTTCCGGATCGGTAATGACGAGCCCGGCTCTCTCTTCTACAATGCTTTTCGCCACGTAAAGCGCCGGGGTCTCCCGCGTATCGCCCGTATCGGCCTTAAAGGCAAACCCGAAAAGGGCTATCCTCTTGCCGGCAAGGGTGTTGAACATCGCACTCAGCATAGTGAGCACGAAGCGGTCTTTCTGGTATTCGTTTATTTTTACCACGCTTTCCCAGTAGTCCGCCACTTCATTGAGTCCGTAGCTCTTGCACAGATAGACGAGATTGAGAATGTCCTTCTTGAAGCACGACCCGCCGAACCCGACGCTTGCGTTGAGGAACTTGCTGCCGAGCCGGCTGTCCAGACCGATGGCCCTTGCCACTTCCCGGACGTCGGCATCTGTTTTCTCGCAGAGGGCAGAGACGGCGTTTATCGAAGATATGCGTTGCGCGAGAAACGCATTGGCCACGAGCTTTGAAAGCTCACTGCTCCAGATATTGCTTTCTATGATGCGCTCCCTCGGCACCCAGTTCGCATAGATCTCGACTATTTCCTGCCTTGCCCTTAGTCCACAGGCCGTTTCCCTTGATCCTATGAGCACCCTGTCGGGGAATTCAAGGTCCTTCATTGCCGTGCCTTCAGCGAGAAACTCAGGGTTGGAGATGATATCGAAACTGACCGAGCCGTCTTTCGAGGTTAGTATCCTCTCCATCGCAAGAGCAGTCTTGACCGGGATCGTGCATTTCTCGATCACGATCTTCGGTGAGCCTGCTGCCTCTCTGATTTGCCGCGCCGTCTTTTCCCAGTATTGGAGATCCGCCGCCATCCCGGCGCCCGCTCCGAAGACTTTCGTCGGCGTATTGACAGCAACGAAAATGATAGACGCCTCCTTGATGCACCTATCGATCTCCGTGTCAAAAAAGAGGTTGCGTCCCTTTACCGCCTCGACAATCTCGCGAAGACCGGGTTCGTATACCGGGAGCCGGTCCCCATTCCACTGGGCGATCCTCTCGTGATTGATATCGACCACCGTCACTTTGTACTGGGGACACTTATAGGCGATCATCGCCATTGTAGGGCCGCCCACATAGCCGGCCCCTATACAGAGGATGTTCTTGACAAAGGCATTATTCATCGTCAACTCCGAATATCAATCTGCTCGGCGGCTGAAAGCCGCTGCCGCGTGCGTGCATGCGTGCATAAGATGAGGCCAATGGAAGAAACCCGGGGCGTTATCGCCTAAGCCTGTCTGTACCACTCTATCGTCTTCTGCAGCCCTTCCCTGAATCCCGTTCGTGCCCTGAAGCCGAACTCTTCCCGGGCGCGCGAGGTGTCCAGCATCCGTCTGGGCTGGCCATCGGGCTTCTCGTTATCCCACACGACCTTTCCCTGGAAGCCCGTCAGCTCCACGATTAAATCGACGAGATCCCTGATCGATATCTCGAAGCCGGCCCCGATGTTCACCGGCTCGCTCTTATTATACTCCTCCATTGCCCGGATAATCGCGTCAGCGGCGTCTTCGACGTAAAAAAACTCCCTCGTGGCTTTCCCCGTTCCCCACACGACGATCTCATCTTCTCCGTTCCTCATGGCATCCGCGCATTTCTTGATGAGAGCGGGAATTACGTGAGAAGATTTAGGGTCGAAGTTGTCTCCCGGCCCGTAGAGGTTAACGGGCAGCAGGAAGATGGAATTGAAGCCGTATTGCCGACGATATGCCTGGGACTGCACAAGCATCATCTTTTTGGCGAGGCCGTAAGGCGCATTCGTCTCCTCCGGGTAGCCGTTCCATATGTCGTCTTCTTTAAAGGGCACCGGGGTGAGCTTGGGGTAGGCGCAGATCGTACCTAGGGCAACGAACTTCTCGATGCCGTGCGTGTAGCCCTCGTGGAGGAGCTGAATGCCCATCATGGCGTTCTCGTAAAACAAAGAGGCCGGGTTCTCCTGGTTGAACCCTATGCCGCCCACCTTTGCCGCCAGGTGGATGACGATATCGGGCCTCAGGTCCTCGTAGAGCCGCCTCACGTCCACAATATTGACGAGATTATATTCCGGCAGATCCGCTATGGTGAGGTGGCGATAACCCGACTGCCGCATCTGCCTGATGAGATGGCCGCCAAGGAAGCCCTTGCCGCCGGTGATCGTTATCCGTTCATCCTTCATGACAACCTGGTCTGTCGCCTCAATGCTCCGTGATCTGCTCGTAGACCGAAAAGCCGTGGCTGGTGTAGCTGAAGCCCTTACACCTGGATGCGGCCAGACCGACGCAGGGGGCGGAGAGCCCAACCGATTGAACATCGCAGTCGACCATGATCTCGACCAGCTCTTCAAACGTCACTCTCGGCTCCCAGCCGAGAGTGCGGCGGGCCTTCGAAATATCGGCCTGGAGGGCTTCGACTTCCGTGGGCCTGAAGTAGCGCGGGTCAACCTGGACAACAACGGCGCCGGGTGCGAGATGGTCCCACGTGGAGGAGGCGACAACGCCGGTTTCATCTTTTCCCTCGCCCCGCCATTCAAGCTGCACGCCCATGTAAGAGAAGGCCATATCGACGAACTCCCTGATCGTGTGGCTCTCGCCCGTCCCCACGACATAATCGTCGGGCCTCTCCTGCTGCAGCATGAGCCGCATCATCTCCACATACTCGGGGGCAAACCCCCAGTCCCTTTTGGCATGCATATTTCCGAGATACAGCTTCTCTTGCGTGCCCTTTAATATATTTGCGACAGCGCGGGTGATTTTCCGCGTGACGAAGGTCTCGCCCCTCCTCGGTGATTCGTGGTTGAAGAGGATGCCGTTACAAGCGAAAAGACCGTAGCCTTCCCGATAGTTGACCGTCATCCAGTAGGCATAGAGCTTTGCCGCCCCATAGGGACTTCTCGGGTAGAACGTCGTCTTCTCGTTCTGGGGGGGAGGTGACGCGCCGAAAAGCTCGGATGACGAAGCCTGATAGTACTTTGTGGTAATACCGCTCCGGCGGATCGCCTCAAGGAGCCTCGTCGTACCCATGCCCGTTGTATCTCCGGTGTACTCGGGCATATCGAAGCTCACCCTGACGTGGCTCTGCGCGGCCAAGTGGTACACCTCATCAGGCTGGATGTTATAGATGAGGTGGCCGAGCTGCCCGGAATCGGACAGGTCACCGTAGTGGAGGAAGAGGCGTGCGCCCGGTGAGTGCGGGTCCCTATAGATGTGGTCGATCCTGCCCGTATTGAACGTGCTTGCCCGCCTGATCAAGCCATGGACTTCATAATCTTTTGACAGGAGGAATTCCGCCAGATAAGAACCGTCCTGGCCTGTAATACCGGTAATGAGCGCCCTCTGCATTATAGCGCGCCCTGTAGTTTTGCAAGGCGCAATTCCCACTCCCACGCTGTCTTGATTATGAACTCCAGGTCATCGTGGCGGGGCTGCCATCCCGTCCGGTCTCGGAGGAGCCGGCTGTCCGCGATCAAGGCCGGGGGGTCTCCGGCCCGCCGGCCGGTCTCCTCGACCCTGAAGTCCACACCGGTCACCTTCTTTGCCGTGTCGATTACCTCCCGCACGGAAAACCCGTGACCATACCCGCAGTTCATACGATCGCTCAGTCCTGTTTCTCTCAGGTACTCAAGGGCACGAAGATGGGCTTCTGCCAGGTCCTCGACGTGTATGTAGTCCCTGACACACGTACCATCCGGTGTAGGGTAGTCCGTCCCGTAAATCAGAAGCTTTTCGGATTCACCCTTCGCTGTCTTGAGCGCCCGGGTGATCAGGTGAGTGGCTTCTTTGTATGCCTGTCCTATCCTGCCGCCCGGGTCGGCGCCCGCTACATTAAAATAGCGCAGGGCAACATACGTGAAATCGGTTGCATGCGCTACATCCGCAAGCACCCTCTCTACCATGACCTTAGACGCGCCATAGGGGTTGATGGGCGCGAGCGGCGCGCCTTCGTCAACAGGGATCTTTTCAGGGATCCCGTAGGCAGCGGCCGTGGATGAGTAGATGAAATACTTGACGCCGTTTTCCGCGACCGCGTCCAGGAGATTCAGCGTATTGGCCACATTGTTTCTATAGTACAGGAGGGGCTTTCTTACCGATTCTTCCACCTGGATGGATGCCGCGAAGTGAATAACCGCATCAGGTCTGAGCTCTTTGACCGTCGTTTCAAGAAGGCCTCTGTCGGCCAGATCCCCCCTGACGAGCTTCCCATAAAGTATAGCCCAGTCATGGCCCGTAGAGAGGTTGTCGTAGACGGTGATGTCGTGTCCTTTCTCTCCCAGCATCTTGACCACGTGGCTGCCGATATACCCGGCGCCGCCGGTAATAAGGATCTTCATACATTGCTCCATAAGGATTTTAGAGGGAAAAGCGGAAAAGACGGCGCTCTTTCGCCCATTCCTTACATTGTTTTGATCTCTTCCTTGAGCCGCTTGATGTGGCCGCGGCCGAGGCCCTTCACCTCACACCCCAGTTCCAGGTACCGCCTGATCTTGCCGTCGTCAAGGATGCCGAAACAATCGATGACCGCGATCCTTTTCCCTGCCTTCTGCACGATGTCGTCAGGGTCCATGTGCAGATATGCTTGATGACGCACCGCCAGGACGAGGGCGTCTATGCCCTCAAGGGCTTGAGGCAGGTCTTTCCGCACCTTCAGGTCCTTCAGCTTCTTCTGGTTCCTGAAAAAAACGCTCTTCGATTCCCTGGGATACTCCTCCTGGTTTTCGAATTCCCACCAACGGTCTACATAAGGGTCATGGACCCTTATCTCGGCACCCATTTCAGTCAAGCGCCGGATAAGAATCTCAGAGCCGCTGTAGCGCGTATCTCCCACGTCCTCCCTGTACGATGCGCCGAGGATCAGCACCTCGGCGGATGCGATCGGTACATTCATGTTCCGCAGGGCGTCCCGGACGAGCTGGGCGGCATGGAGGGGACGGGTGTCGTTGATGTCGATGGCCGCCGGTGTCACTTTAAAGATGTCGTCCTCAAACCCGAGGATGTGCTTGTATGCCCATATGCCGAGGCCGCCGTCCTTGGGCAGGCAATAGCCGCCGATGCCCGGCCCGGGAAAGATTATATTGCTATGTGTGGGCCTGACCTTGATCGCGTCGATAACCTTGATGATGTCCACACCGTTTGTCTCCGCAAAAAGACTCCACTCGTGGAGAAAGGACAGGATCGTGGCCCGGTAGCTGTTTTCGACGATCTTAGCGGTTTCCGATTCTATCGGTCTGTCGAGCACGGTAAGAGGGAACTTCGCGGTGTTGAGAACCTCGTTCAGGAATTTCACTACCCTGCCCTTCGCCTCATCGTTGACACCGCTGCAAACCCGCCAGAAGTCGCGTATGGAAGCGACGTAGTTCTTTCCGGGCATCACCCTTTCATAGCTGTGAGCAAGCAGAGGATCCGTAGCGATGCCCCGGTGTCTGAAGATTTTACGGACGGCAGGCAGTGCCACCTGCTCCGTCGTGCCGGGCGCGACCGTCGTCTCTATGAGGATGAGCGCATGGGGCATCACGTGCTGGCCGATGATCTCGAAGGATTCTTCGAGGGCATTCATCTCGACCTCCCCTTGACACACGTTCCCGAGGGCATGCTTGCTATAGTCGAGCTGGACGTCGACGATGACGACATCCGCGGCGCTCAGGACATCATAGACATATGTGGCCACGAGGGTCTTCTTCTCCAGGACGCACCGGCGTATCATAGGGTCCACTTCCGGGTCTTCCGCCTTCACCGGAGAAAGACCCTTGTTCAGGGTCGGGATTTTCCAGAAGCTGCGCACACTCGGCCGCTGCATGCCGATCACGAACTTCGACGGCCGGCCCGTGCTCTTGTCCACCGTATCGGCCACAATGGCCGCCATCACAGCGCCAACAAAGCCTACTCCCATGACAACCACAATCTCCTGACCCCGCTCTTTAGCCTCAGCGATCAGCTTTTCTGTTCTGACTAATTCTTGGCCGTAGTCGTCGGGCGAGGGCAGCGGGTAGTGCGTACCGTCAGGGCTTAAAGAAAAAAGTTGTTCCATGTAGCCTCCAGTTTTCTATCGGTCCCGGTTGACAGGCAACAACTAACATAAGGGGCACGACGAATGTAGTGATATTATATGCTCAGGGATCAACTAAAAAAGATAGATTCAAGAAAAAGCTACCGCCCTTGGAGCAGGCTGGCCGGCTCCATTATTTACGCAACATTTTCACACAGAAGCATTACAAAACAATATAGCTTAACCACTTCGCAAAACAGTACCTATTGTATAACAAAACTCCTATCACCGCAACACTTTGTTTGTGCCCATACTTAACTCTCTTACCGCGGATTTCAGGGCAGAACATCCGTGCGGCACAAAGATATTATCGGCGTGGAGAACAATACGTTAAATATTATTATAATGCCCGAAAGGCTACAAGGGTACTTTGCGAACGAGGGTCAACCCTTTATGCGTTTTCTGACTATCCCTATGGCCGCAAGCCCTGCGGCCAGAAGAAACAACGTCCCCGGGACCGGAACGGGACTGACGGAGTTCTTACCCTGTTCGAAGTTGCGGCTCCCCCGAACTTCGTCCTCCTTCAGGCCTAGAGCAATGCTGGGCCACTGGAACTCGGTAGCAGTCAAGCCCAACTGAAAAATGTTGAGCATGTCCGGTCGGAAACCGCCCTTTCTCCCGAAATCGTCCGTATTCAGGACAAGGTTTTTCTGCTGAGTCTGAGCCCCCCTATCAACCGCCTCCCCGGCATATTCATTCTGAAAGACCGATTGCAGGCCCGGGGTACCAATCCCCAAAAAGAAGGCAAGAATGGCGAAAACCCACGGCATGCCCGTTTCCCTTATTCTATCGTTTTATGCTATCCCAGTGTTGTAGTACCGCAAAGCCCCATAGGCTGCAAGGTCCTTTCTATCACGCTATCGGTTTCCCTGCATAAAGTCAACACAAAAATCCGCTCCAGTCCACGCAAAACCCGTAATATTCCTTTTTCCGGGGTTTGTCCCGGAGGCCCCGGCATAACGGTTAATATAGTATACCTATGTCTGACAATGTTGTCAAGAGAAATTTTCACAAGACATGGGTAGGGGTATATCTTTCATGCTCCTTTGTTGCATGGGGCAACACGCTTTGCCGAAAGGCCCGCATCCCGGGAGAAGCTTGACCACGCCTATGATTCCATGATAGAAAACCTAATGGTAGCGCTGGTAGAGCCACCGCAAAGGCGCCGGTTTTTCAGCAGACACCCACGCCTCACTTGTACATTGTTGCCATGATGAGGTAAACTTTCTTCATGCCCCCGTAGCTCAGGCGGATAGAGCACAGGATTCCTAATCCTGGTGCCAGGTGTTCGAGTCACCTCGGGGGCACTTCTTTTTCCCTTGATAATCAACGCTTTTTCATTCATGTCCATCCCTCACTTGTGCCTGTTCAGTGGAAGTGTGCCCGAGATTGTGCCCGTTTGCGCCCCCTCGATAGTCTCCTTATGCGCCTCGTAAAGGGCCGCCACCTGCTCACACGCCCTTTTAATGTCTTCCTCGTTCGTGATGTTGTATCTGTCGAAGACGGCACGGGTCTTGTGGCCGCTGATCTGCATGGCGACCTTCTCCGACACACCGGCCCGGACCATGTTCCTTACCGCCGTTCTTCTCAAGTCGTGAACGAGCTTGCCGGCGATACCCGCCCTTGCGCATGCGCTGTTCCATGCCTTTCGGAAAAGTCTGATCCTTTCCCCATTGTGGAAGAACACGTAAGGACAGTCGGGATAGAGTGAGCCATGGGCTATCTTTTGATTGAGAATCGCCTCGTATAGTTCCCCGGTCAAATAGATCACCCTGGACTCGTTGTTCTTCGTGGTCCCTGCCTCAAGGGTGATCTTCCGCTCGAAGACGTTTACCTGTTTCCACGTCAGCGACAGGATTTCCGCCTTTCTCATACCAGTGAAATAGGCCATGCTAAGCACCGGCTTGAGGTAATCGGGCAATTCGCACCGCAACTTGACGTACTCCTCGTGCTCGAAATATCCGGTCCTCACGTTATTCTCTGTCAGCTTCGGCACGCGCGGAACATGAAGCATCTTCGGCGGCGTGCTGTTCGCGGCAATGTTGAACATCCTCGTAAGCGCCGATAGTTCCCGGTTGATCGTCGCGTTTGCCGCCCCCTCCTTCTGTCTCTCGACGATATAGTCCTTAATGCGGGAAGTCGTAATCTCCGAAACGCGCCAGCCCGAAAACTTCTTTTCAAGGTGCGCCGTGCTGCCCTCTGCCCGTTCAAGAGACTTTCTCCCGTTCATCTTGTAATCGGTGATGAAGTCGGCGGCGATCTCATCAAACTTGATTCGCTCGACTTGCAGCCCCTGGAAACGCCCCTCGACGATATCCCCCTCCCGCTTCTTCAATAACCTCTTCGCCTCGCCTTCCTTGTCCGAATGGCTGCTTTCCCGGTAGGGTTTCCCATTACGGTAATATTTGATCCACCATATTTCGCCGCGCCGATACATGCTTCCCATATCGTCCCCCTCCTAAAAAGTGAACTTGGTCTTGTTGTTTTCGATCCACTTGTCAATGTCGGCAACATCCAGGAAGTATTTAGCGCCCACCTTGACGTAAGGTATTTCCCCCTTCCATATCATCTCTCGCACCGTCCAAGGGCTGAAGCCCATGTAAACCGCCGCCCCCTTTATCGGGAACAGCCGCCCGTGAAGCACGCCCTCGGTTCTGCCACCCTTCATGCTGCACCCCCTATTCCTCTGTCTCCTTCTTCTTTATCCCCGGCTTCCTTTTGCCACTCTTACTGATACCAATAGCCGGGGCGAACTTCTCGCGCACCATCTTTTGGAGCGCCTTACCGCCTTCATTTCTGATGATCTCTATGTATTGGTCGTCCGTAAGGCTCTGCCCGGTCATCTCCCGCGCCGCGACCTGCGCCACAACCTTCGCGAACTTCACTAAAGCGGTTAGAGTGTCTATTTCGGCAGCCTCAGTTTTCGCCAAGGCTTCCATGGCGTCTTTCGTTGTAGGCGTCTCATACTCCTTTTGCAACTCCTTCACTTCGGCGGTCAACGGGGATTCTTCCGACCCTTCCGGCGACCTGTCGTCCGGCACTCGAAATATGGGCCTTCTTGCAATCGTCTCGATTACGAATGACATCGGCATCGTATAATCGCCCCTGTCCATTTCGTCCCGAATCGTCTCCAGATACCGCAGGAACTCCTTGATATACTTGTTCAGGCAGTAGGAAAGGCTGACATCGACATAATTTCCCTTGAACAGTCCGAACAGGGCTTCGTAAGGCTCTTCATCCAGCGTAAAAGACTTAATCTTCTTTGTCTTCGCCATTTCGCTCCCCATAATGATATGTAGTTAAGCTACATATCGTGCATGAGATACATAGTACATAGTCACCAAATTCTTGTCAAGAACTTTATTTCTCCCCTTCGGAATTCTTTTCAGACCGTGCTCGTCCGTTGCCTCTGTCCTTCGGGTCTATCCGAAGGACGGCCCGCTCCTCCCCGGTATTTTGGGACGGCAGTCAGGGAAGAACCGCGTCCCGCAGGCGACAGTCACAAGTCGTTCGAGCTAGCGGCTTGCAAATGCCTCTTGATCCCACTTCGGGATCAGGGTATAATATCGAGTGCGAGTGATATCCCGGAAGACGCTCAGGAAGTTTTGGGAAGACCACCCTGATGTGCGACAGCCCCTTCAAGCATGGTACGATGACGTTAAGCGGGCGCTATGGAAAAGCCCCGCGGATATCAAAGCGGTCTATCGCAACGTCAGTTTCGTCGGCAACGATAGGGTTGTTTTTAATATCAAGGGTAATAGCTATCGGTTAGTCGTCACTATCCGGTACGAGCATAACATCGCGTTCATCAGATTCATCGGCAGTCACCGGGAATACGACAGGATAGACGCGGCGACCGTTTGAGGAGGAATAGGACATGGTAATCAAGCCGATAAAGACTGACGCGGATTACGAGGCCGCCCTGGAAGCAATAGAACGGCTTCTTGACTCGAAGCCGGGCACGGCGGAAGCGGACCGGCTTGAGGTCATCGCTACACTCGTCGAGGCGTATGAATCCAAACACCATGCGCTGCCCCTGCCCGATCCTATTGAAGCCATTCTATACCATATGGAGAGTCGTGGCCTCTCCCGTCGCGATCTGGAGCCTCTGATAGGGACCCGTGCGCGTGTTTCTGAGATCCTTAACCGGAAACGCCAGCTTACGATGGAGATGGTCAGGAACCTTCACGAGGGTTTGGGTATTTCGGCGGAAGTATTGATTCAGCCGTACGACGTCAAAGACGCCGCGTAGACGATTCCACGCAAGGTGAGCATGCAGGCGCTGACACTCAGCTGCAAGCGGGTCGCCTACACCATGAGAGCGGATACGATCCGCATTATTTCGGCCCGAGGAGCAGAAGCCTACAAAGAAAGGGAAGGAGCGTGCGACCATGAGTTACTATCATCAGCTTCGTTATTTCCGGGTCTTAGCGTTTGCTGTTGTCGTCCTCTCGTTGCTGGCAGCAGTTGGCTGTGACAGGCGGGCAACCTCCAATTCCGTAAGGGAAGACTCATTCGCGAAGGTAAAACGCACCGGCATACTGCGTGTTGGCTATATCGTTGCTCCCCCGTGGATCATCCGCGATCCAAAAACGGGTAACCTTTCAGGCACATCTATTGATACCATTAACGAAATCGCCCGCCTCATGGAAGTAAAACTTGAGTTTGAGGAGGCAAACTTCGCTACATTTGCAGCAGGTCTCCAGTCAGGCAAATATGATCTTTCCATAGCTCCCATCTTCTCGACTATCCCACGGGCCAAAGTGGTTGCCTTTACACAGCCGCAAATGTACATCGGCAACAGCGCACTCGTGCGCAGAAAAGAGACCCGCTTCAAGACACTTCAGGACATAGACCAGAAAGGCATTATTGTGGCGGTCACGCAAGGCGAGCAGGGGCATGAGTATGCCGAAGCTAACTTTCGGAACGCACAGATCAAGGTGATTTCGGGGAGTGATCAGTCCATGACATACTCGGAAGTGCTTACAGGACGCGCAGATGTCGCCCTTGGAGATGCCTGGTTCATAGGGAAGTTTGTCGCGGAGCATCCCGAGGCTCGGGACCTATTCCCGGATAATCCCTACAATGTAACGCCGGTTGCATGGTCCGTCCGCTACGAGGACATGCCGTTACTGACGTTCGTGAATACGGCGCTGGATTTCCTCGACACCACCGGCAAACTGGACGAAATATATCGCAAGTATGATGCGAAGTGGCTTCGCGTGAAAAAAACCTGGACCAGGAACTGACGATGTACGATTGGGACTTTGGCTTGATCTGGCGCTATAGAGCAGTCTTCATCGGGGGCGGATGGATCACCGTGCAGATCACGGTGCTTTCCATTGCCCTCGGCACGGTGGGGGGTGGCCTTCTGGGACTTGGCCGGGCATCGAAATCGCTATGGGTGCGATTGCCGGTTTCGGGATTTGTCGAGTTGTTCCTCGCTCTGCCCGTGCTCGTCTTGCTCGTTTGGGTCTACTACTGCGCACCGCTATTCCTCGGCATTAACCTTTCCGGCTTCTGGACGGCAGTACTGGTGCTCTCCTTTAGTCTCAGTGCATTCGTCGCGGAGATTGTCCGCGCTGGTTTGCTGGCCGTCCCAAGGGGACAGGTGGAAGCTGCACGAGTCTTGGGGATGAGCCGTTTGCAGGCCCTGACTTGGATAACCGTACCGCAGGCCCTGCGGGTGATCATTCCGCCGCTTTTGGGCATGTACATCAGTACGCTCAAGCTGTCTTCCCTTGCCTCCATCATCGCGGTTTACGAACTACTTCACTCGGCTCAGAACCTCATTATGAACACTTATCGGCCCCTTGAGGTCTACACGACGGTTGCTTGCGTTTACCTAATCCTTATCCTTCCGCTGGTGCTGGTCACCCGCCATCTTGAGGCAGTCAAGGGATGGAGGATGTCCTGATGTCGTTCCTGCGACTCACGAATGTCTGCAAGGCGTTCGAAGGCAACCGCGCACTGACCGGCGTCGATCTGGAGGTCGAGCGGGGAGAGACGGTCGCCGTCATCGGGCCTAGCGGCTGTGGCAAAACCACTTTGCTCCGATGCATCGCTCTGCTCGACCCGATTGATGATGGAACGGTTGAGTTCGGTGGTCGTCTCGTTGCAGGCGTGGAAGGCCGCGAGCAGACGATCCGGCACCCCGACGTTAATGCTTATCGGCAACGCGTGGGAATGGTTTTCCAACACCTGCACGTTTGGCCGAACCGCACGGTTCTGGGAAATTTGACCCTCGCACCTCGCCTAGTCCATCACCGAGAACAGGTCGAAATTAAAAAGCAGGCATTGGAACTGCTGGAGAGAATGGGCGTCGTCGAAAAGGCCGATGCATACCCAGGAACTCTCTCTGGCGGGCAACAGCAACGGGTGGCTCTTGCCCGCGCCTTGATGATGGAGCCGGAGGTTCTGCTTTTAGATGAGATCACTTCGGCCCTGGACCCGGAGATTGTTAGCGAGATCCTCGACATTATAGCTGGACTGTCAAAGGAAGGAATGACGATGGTGGTTGTAACACACGAAATGCAATTTGCGGCTGAGGTTGCGGATAGGATCGCGTTTATGAATGAGGGAAAGGTCGTAGAGCAGGGTGAACCGGAGACAGTACTTTCCCGCCCTGACTCTGCACGCCTCAAGGTTTTTCTCGACCGCGTGCGCCGGCATAGAACATGTGAGGGTCGGTGATGAGCACGTTTTGTAAGACGCCCTGTGTTAAGGCATCTGTGTTCAAGGCTGTGTACTTCATCGTCTTCGTTTACAGTGCAATAACCATTATGTATTTAGTGTTCAATAAGATAAACGTCAATATCGATCAGGCTTTTCTGGCTCTTTTTCGGGAGATGCCGGCAAATGATCAGTTCGCGAATAAGCTTATCCCAGTTATTGGTAGCGCAGTATTTTCATTAGCTGTGCTTGTGCATTTCTTACGTATTTACGTAACTCTTGAGATGATCGAAGAAAGCGAGTGGATACGAGATCGCTACTTTGTGCGATTGTCGCCATCAGCAACAACTTTTGAATTCTGGATTCGCTTTTTCATCGTCTTTATTGGATCGATGAGCGCCGTCAAAATTCTTGGCTTAAACGTCGCCACACCATACTTCCTGCCTATCTACTTGGCCGCGTTCTACATCACCACTATCATTTGGAGCTGGTTCATGCATAGGCAAACAAAGATCAAGGTTGGGCAGTTCCTTGTGACGGATATTACCATGCTTGTTGGGTCAGTTTTCCTGATATTGGTGGTATACCTTGATTGCCGCCATCCAGGCAATTACGTGATGGTATATGGTGTTACCTACCTGTTTTTGGGTTTAATCCTGGCAGCAGGGCTATTGTTTGATCTAATAATAAAAGGTGGATTTTACCTCTATCTCGGGCATCTTTGTCTGTCTGGAGTCAGCGTGCGCAGAGGGACAATTGAGTATAAGGAGGCTAAAGCAAGGTTGCCTAAATGCTTGAGAAAGAAATACAATAGAATTGCTGCGAAAACACGGAAAGGTCTTGACGAGTTATTGAAGAAGACGGACGAGAAGTGGCAAGCAAATAGGAATCCCCAGGGGCCTCGGTTAGCAAAAACGGAGCAATTTTCCCGTGAGCGTTGGGGAGAGCTAAATTCTAAGCAGCCAAGCACCACGATTTGCGGGGAAGGCACGGTAGATACCAATGATGCCGGTAACGCGAATGGCTCGGTGAAACAGAGCGCAGGGGTGGGTCAACAGAGAGTCAAACGGCCTCGCGGGAAAAGAGGAGGGGCGAAACGATAAATAGACGGCTCCTTTTCATCTCTCCTTGCAGGACCACCCCTATTTTAGAGGGTGGGCAGCCAGTGCAGAAGCTGCGCACGAATTTTAGCCTTCCGGCAGCGACGGTGCTTGGGGCTTTAGAGGCCGCTGGATTTGAGGTGTTCTTTATCGATGCCGCCGCCGAAGGCTGGGAGCAGCACCGGATGATTGGTAAGCACATCTTGTCATATGGACTGAACGATGAAGACATCCTGGATTATATATCGGGCGTTGATCCCAGGTGGATTCTCATTTCATCTATGTTCACGTTTGAGCAGATGGTCGTTGACGGCCTTGTGCGAAGCATCAAAGCCAGATTTCCACGGAAAACGGTTATCCTAGGCGGCATCCATGCTAGCATAAGGCCGGAGTGGCACTTCGAAGAATCCAACCCGGACTTCGTCGTGGTCGGCGAAGGCGAAGAATCCATTGTTGAGTTGCTTGAGGCGCTGTATCACGGGGCAACCAATATATCCGACATTGCTGGTTTGATGTACCGCGACAGCAGTGGCCGGGTGACAAAGACGCCTTTGCGCCCACGGTTGATGTCACTCGACCGCCCTTGGGCTCTTGACCGTATCTTTCGGCTACCCACCACCGGACAGCCCCGCTACATAGAGCGCCTGACGCGCAAGAGCCCGGTTTATGCACCCACATCTCTGTCTGAAGACACGCCCACGTTTGCATTGTACGCTTCACGGGGATGTCCATTTAAGTGTCCATATTGTCCGACCTCGACGCGCGACGGCGCAAACGTCCGGCACATGGGAGCCGACCGTATGTTCCGGGATTTTCTAAGCGCTCGGCGGGAATACGGCGTGGCCGTGTTCTACAACCAGGCAGACACCTTCGGGTTTAACCACGAGGATCGCCTATTCCTTGATATGCTGGCGGACCACCGACGGGAGACGGGGGATACGGATTTTATTCTCAATAACCCTGATGCGTTCTTTGTGCACCTGTTTTTTCCGAAATCCACAGGATATCAACTGGATATGGGCTTTGTGGACCGCCTATCCGCTGCGGGCGTCAATGTTGTAACACTCGCGGTTGAAACATTTTCCCAACGCTTCAATAAGAAGATCGACTGGCAGCACATCAACCCAGGGCAGATCGCCGACTTGTGTCGCCGGTTGCGCTGCAAAGGGATTCGCACCGACATCTACATGATGTACGGGTTTCCTGGGCAGACGCAGGAAGAGTTCGATAACGACGTGCAACACGCCCGCGAATTAGCGGCTTGGGCAGATTGCGTAAGCTGGCACTTCGCAACCTTACTTCCGGGTACCGCTAATTATGATAAAGCTATTGCCAGTGGGCGCATCACTGAGAACGACTACCGTCGCGACGTAAAGGACGGCTATAGCTTCTTTTATCCCGTCGACAAGTACAACCTGAGCCAGGTCCCTACGCCTCACCTTCGAGAGGCTATTGCCGAATTCGGAATGGCGTGGAGCTGAGCAGGAGTTCTTCTACGGAGTATTCGGACACGGAGGAAGTATTTCCTCTTTGTACTACAGCGCAGACATATCGGCTCCTGCATTGGTGAATTCACGGTTTCGTCCATTCTAATCTTCCGTTGGAACGCCCCATTCTAAGACTCGCAGCCGCACACCGTCCCCGCGTGTACAAGGCTTACGGGAAGTTTCCTGTGCCCCCTCCCATCAATGCACGCCACCTTTGCCTCATCTTCTACAGTTTTCCCCCATTTTTGCCAATCGACCCACGTATTTATGCGGGTTTTCGGGCAATAATCTGAAAAACGGCCCTTTCCGTAGTGCCACGTTATTACCACTATTTGCTTGACAGGTAGGATAATAGTATTTAGTATAGTGGTGATATGTTCTTCAGAACCAAGAAGTCGGGACCCCGGGAGTATCTCCAGATCGTCCGCAATCGAAGGGATGAAGGAAAGGTGAAACAGGAGGTCATCGGAACCATCGGCCGGACCGATCTCCTTAAAGAAAGCGGTGCCATTGACAGCCTCCTCCGTTCGGGCGCCCGGTTCTCTGAAAGACTCGCCCTTCTGGATGCCTATGAGAAGGGGGAGGCATCTCCGGCGAAAGATACGAAGATAGGCATACTGCTTATCTTCGGTCGTCTCTGGAACGAACTCGGCATACGGGAAGTTCTCGATGATCTTCTTGCCCGCCGCCAGTTCCAGTTTCCCCTCGAAAGAGCCCTTTTTCTTACAGTGCTCCACCGTCTCACAGAAACCGGTTCCGACCGCTCCTGCGACGAATGGCAGAAGGACTACCGGATAGAAGGGACAGAAGATATCGCTCTTCACCATCTCTACCGGGCGATGGCATGGCTCGGTGAACCTCTTCCGGATCAAACAGACGCTACGCCCTTCTCGCCCCGCTGTGTGAAGGACATCGTGGAGGAGAAGCTCTTCGAGAAAAGAAAGGATCTCTTTGCCGACCTCACCCTTGCCTTCTTCGATACGACGAGCATCTACTTCGAGGGCGAGGGGGATTACTTGGGGGAGTATGGTAACTCGAAGGACAGCCGGCCTGATCTGTTGCAGATGGTGGTCGGCGTCGTCTTGGACCGATCAGGCACTCCCCTCTGCTCCGAGATGTGGCCCGGCAACACGGCCGACGTAAAGACCCTTCTCCCCGTCGTCACACGACTGCAAAAGCGCTTCGGCATAGGCAGGATATGCATAGTCGCCGACAGGGGGATGATAAGCAGGGAAACAATCGCCGAACTCGAAAGAAACCACATCGACTATATCCTGGGCGTCAGGATGAGAAGCCAAAAGGAGATAGGAACAGATGTTCTCTCCAGAGCCGGACGCTATCATGAGGTGGAAGAGAACCTGAAGGTAAAGGAAGTCCTGCACGGAGGCAAGCGTTATATCGTCTGCGTCAATGAAGACCAGGCGAAGAAAGATGCTCATGATAGGCAGGCCATAGTCGCGGCGCTCGAAGAGCGCCTGACGAAGGGGACGAAAGGCCTCATCGGGAATAAAGGCTATAGGAAGTACGTCAGGATGGAGAGGAATGCAGTGACGATCGACAACGACAAGATTGCCGATGAGGCGCGCTACGACGGCAAGTGGGTGCTCGCCACGAACACGTCCCTTAAACCGGAGCACGTGGCAAGACAGTACAAAAACCTCTGGATGGTGGAGCAGGCGTTCAGGACGATGAAATCCGTGCTCAACACACGGCCCATCTTCCACAAGAGGACCGAGACGATAAGAGGTCATGTCTTTTGCAGCTTCCTGGCGCTTATCCTCATGAAAGAGCTCAAGACCAGGCTTGCGAAGAAAGGCTGGAAGCTCGAATGGGACAGGCTGATCCGTGATCTCGATCATCTCAAGGAAATAGAAGTGTCGGCTGTCGGGAAAAACGTGATCATCAGAACGGAACTCAGGGGTGACACGGGCAAGGTGTTCCAGGCAGCGGGCGTCGCCGTCCCCTCTACAGTGAAACTGATAAACAGGACAGAGTCAGATGAGGCATGATCCCGTAACCCCAACCTCTTTTGTAGTGCCACGCCCTCTTTCTGTCTCTATAAGTCGTTAATTTTGCAGAAGAATAAATTTGTTGGTGTAGAAGATGAGTTTGCCGTTAAAGCGAGTAGCTGACCCCCTTTTCTGGCACTTCCGGCCACCCGCATTCCTCGCGCCGCGCTTCATAGTCCCAGGCATCGAGCAGGGCGTCTCCGTCGCAGTCTTCATAGGCGCATAGGTAGACCTCGTTTTCAGAGTCCCACCGACTTCGTCCTTCCGGTATACCCTCTCGCAATGAAGGCACCAGACCCACCCCGGCCCAAGGTGTTCCATAATCGCTTCCCGATGATCCGCTGTTTCCTGATGCTCCACTCTTCTTCTTCCTCTCATAGTCTTTTCCCTCCCTCTTTAGGTTGTATTGTTCATAGGCAACTACGCCTACGTACTCCGAAACAAAGGTCTTACGGTAAACCGGTTCTCTGCCCTGAATCCCGAGCTTGACGCTCAGGTCTTCCCTTCCGTACATTACCACGGGCCTGGAAAGTCCCCGACTCGACCAGTAGTGCTTTTGTCCGTTCAGCCGCTCGTCCTCGATTTCCTTCCCCATGTACCCCTCGACCATATAGACGCCCAGGTTGTCGACATCGTCAACGGCGTTGATCCAGACGAAGCCACGGCCCCAAATCCCGGTAAGTCTTTCATGTGGCACATATGGGAGATCGTAGAAAAGAACGTGATAGTGAATAACCCCGTCACGCCCTCCGACTTTTCCGCCCGGTCGTTTCCCATCCTGGAACCGGGCTATCACGGTGTAATGGACCTTCCGCTTGATATGGTACTCAATGCGCTTGATGAATTTGTTGAATTCCCCGTTTGCTTCTTTAAGATCGAAAATGTCATCTTTGAAGGACATGGTGAAGAACTTGAGCCGTTCCCCCCAGGGCCGGTCCACATTGGCGTTGATGGTATCTATGAGACTGTTCCGCGCCCTCCAAAGGTTCTTTTTACGGTCCTTTTGCTTCTCTTCTTCCGTGCGGTCCTCACGCTTCTTTCGGTTCTCGCATGTCTTTCCCTTCTGGCATATCTGTAGGTCGGTGTATTTATAGAGTTTGATGATATGTCCCGCGATGATCGCCCTGAAGTGGTATGTCTCATTGACCGAGGATATGTAGCCTGCCCAGGTTTTCTCAAAGGGGTTCCTTTTGTTTTCTCCTTGAGTGAGCCTATAATCAAGTGAAGTAACGACGACGCCCCGCCCCCGTGCTCCTGCCGTCCGCGCGGGAGGCGGGAGCGGCGAAAGACGCTCCCCCTCTGCGCGGCGCTCCGCCTTTTCAACAATTGCCGTGCCGCTTCTGCCTTGAAAGGCACCGGCACCGCTTGCCCCTTCGATGCGCCGATGCTCGCTCGGAATTGTTGAAAAGACTCCGCTCTCGTGGTTCAGACTCGATTGCGAATGGCTTAGAACATACCTGTACATGGCCCACCCGCCCCTGAGACGCCGCCAACAGTACCCGGTGGCTTTCTTGTCTCATATAGGAGCGGATGGATGGGCACACTTCCGCCATCACGTTCTTCTGTGCCTAAATTGTGCCTGTCGCGTTCGAAAAGGCCCAACTTTCGACAAAGCGGACCCAAGACGGTGGAAATGTGCATGAAGCCCGCGTTACGCGGATTGTCGAGGATTCTATTGGTCTCGGATTGGTCGTGACTTTCGGCTGATTTTGCTTTCCTAATCCTGGTGCCAGGTGTTCGAGTCACCTCGGGGGCATTTATTTATGCGGTGTTTCAGTCGTTTTGGGTGTGGTGGGTCTCCACAAGGTCTCCACACCCTGCGGCCGCCCGTGCTCCCCCCCCCTGATACCATTCCCGCCACGCAGGGCGATCACCTTCTCAGATGACTCATCTCTTTTTATCCGGCTTCGCCTTCACGATAATGGTACGGCCAAAAGCGAATATTACGCCAAACAGACATCCAACGACGAAAACGACTTTCTGGGCCGACCACACCTCCGGAGGCTCTATCAGTGTCGATCCCGGATGAAGCGCGTCCACGCAAAAGAGAATGGCGGGAAGGAGTACCAGCCCGATGGTGGCGGTGATCAAGAGGGTAATAGTCAAGTCCCTAAAGAAGCTTCCCCATGCCCGGCAAAGCTCGGCCCGCTCCTTCAGCCGTTTCGCAACTGTTTCTAGGGGCTCAAGCTCTCTGGAGAGCACCTCGCATTGCTCGAGACAGCGGTCGAAGGGCTCGCGCCGCTCAAGCCCGTCCGTGAGAGAGCGGAGATGCTCAAAAACGTGGCGAACGAGGGGAGCAAGCTTTGCCATCGCGATCCCATCCAGGAGCAGCGTCCCGGCGCGCTCTTCCAGTTTCAGGAGCACCTTCAACGCGTGGTCTTTTCGCTTCTTTTCAATCGCATCGCAGTCGGCGGCGATCCTTTTTGCCGTATGGATCGCGTCTTGACAGGCAAGGAGTGCGTCTGGTTTTTCGAGCAGCTCATGCATACGCTCCTGCATGGAAACCATCTCCGCGACGCCTTCGTCGTCGTCTCTCAGAAGACCTTTCAGGGCGTCGACCGCCTTATCCGCTTCCTCTGACGCCGTCTGCGCCTCCTTGTGGGTCTGCATGACGAGCCTACGTAATTCAGGAGCAATTGAAGACTGGAATTCCGCCAGTTCGGGGGATATAAGGGCCGCGACGTAGTATTCACGCGCGAAGTGGAGCAGTTTAAGGAGGCGGCTTTCGGCCTCAGACGGCTGCCTTAACTGAAAATATCGCACTATCTCTTCAAACATGGCTTCAAGAAAATAGGGCTCTATTTTCAAAGCTTCCTTCAGCGTGCCGAAGGATTTGCCATGGTCTTCGGTATATGTATAGATACGGGAAAGGAGAAGCAAGAGGTACGTCCTCTGGACCGGTGTGATCTCCTGGCTCAGGGCTTCACTGAAAAAATCGGCGGCGGATGTGTACTTCCCCCATTCTATGTGGACAAAGCCCAATCCGCAGGCAGTCCTGTAGTCTTTCGAGTTTTGACGTGCGTGGCGTTGGAGGAGATCCTCTGCCTCATCGAGATCAGACGTCCTGATACAATCGCGAGCAAGCCACAAAAGCCCACCCTTAGCCGAGGTTTCCCTCTTGTTTTCCTTCACCCTGTACCAGTCTTCTTTTGGTGAAGCGCTCCATATTATATTGAGAAAGCGGAGTTGGAAGACCCTTTTCAGCTCATAGAAACTCCAGGGGGCAAGAGAGACAGGATCTTTTTTATCCGTCTCCAAGGGCTCGGGGTTTGCCGGGAGGTCTCCCCCAGCCCCGGCCAGATATGTTGAAAACAGGTGATTTATCTCGTCCATGGTCAGGTAGCCCAGCGCTTCGAGACCACATGCTTTGTAGGGCAACTGCTTTGACGGACAACGAGTGGTGGGGTGCTTCCTGCTCCCGCAGTAAAAGCATGGCGGGTTTCCCCCTTCCAGGAGGGCCGCGCCATGGAGGAAGAGCGTTGACGGGACCCCTGCCCTCCGCCCGCTCTCCGCGGTCGGATGCGGGCCCGGGGTGCAATCCGTTTCCGGATGCCAGGCTACATCTAAGACGGAAGAGTGACCGAAAAGGACGCCCCCTTCCATGGGGATGGGGCGAAACTCCACCAACTTCAGCTCCTGCATGGCGCTGCGGGCCTCCGCCGAGAGGTAGATATGTCCGGCTTTTGCGATAGAGGCTGCCTCAGCAGCAAAGACCGCCATATTTCCGTGCAGGGCGCCGTTATCCGCTGTGCCCTGACCGTAATGGATGGCAATGCGAATGGCGAGAGACGTCTTTCCATCCGCGTTGCCCGCCGCGGTTCTTTGCATGTGGATCGCGGCCTTTACCGCTTCCGTAGGGTCGGCAAAGCAGGCGAGGATTGAGTGGTCAGTCCTTTTGATGACATCGCCTCTCCGCTGGGTGACAATATCCACCAGAGTGTTCAGACCTTCGTTTGTCGCACCCGCCCCGGCCGCGTGCCCCAGGCCCTGAAGCCATTGAGAAACGGCGACCCCGGCAAAAAGGACGGTTATCTCCTGCGTGCCTTGTTTCTGCGAATCCACATGGTCTCCGGCGTCGTCTCTCATTTTCGCATTCCGCAGTCAGTTTATCGCCCTTCTTCCAGTCTTCTTAAAGGCGCCACTATGGTCGCGGCGGCGTGAGGACAGCACGCGCGCATACTTTCACCGTGGTGCTTTCGGGTTGATAGTGGGGCGCTTAGTGCGAAAGGGATGTGTGATTGTCTCCGGGGAGGATTGGCCTTTGGTATACGTCTTATAGGTCCTATAGGACTTATAATGCGCCTATTTCCCTTTTTCAGCCGCGCCTTTGCCCCGGCCAAAAGAGATGCCGAGCTTCTGCATGCGATACCTCAACGTGGCGGGGTTCATACCGAGGACCGTGGCAGCCCCGTTCTTTCCCTCTATCTTTCCGCCGGTCATTTCCATCACCTGCCTGATATGACGCGCTTCTACCTCATCAAGTTTGAGATGAGCCGGCATAGCTTGCGCGGCATCGTGAGAAGAGCCGTCCAGGGGGGCGTGCCCATCGTCAAAGGCGACGGCCACGGCATCAGGATGCTCACTGCGGCGTGAGGGGACCACTATATCATCGAAGGTGAGGTGCTTTCCATCCGACTGGATCAGCGCGCGTTCCACCACATTTGCCAGCTCCCGCACATTGCCCGGCCAGTCGTATCTGATGAGCCTGTCAATGGCCCCGGAGGCAAGAACCGGCGTAGAGCGAAGACCCAGTTCACGCGCTCTTCTCTCGACAAAATGCTCCACAAGGGCCGGGATGTCCAGCCTGCGCTCCCGGAGAGGCGGAATGCGGATGGGGTAGACCCGGAGCCGATAATAGAGGTCTTCCCTGAAGGCTCCTTCTGCGACCAGCTTCTCAAGGCTCCTGTGGGTGGCTGAAACGATCCTTATATCTACCTTGATAAGCTGGGACCCGCCTACCCGCTCGACCTCCTTCTCCTGAAGCACCCTGAGGAGTCTCACTTGTGCCTGGAGGGGGAGCTCGCCTACCTCGTCCAGAAAAATGGTGCCTTTGTCGGCCCGCTCGAAACGGCCCCTCCTGTCCGTGAGGGCGCCCGTAAAAGCTCCCTTCTCATGGCCGAAGAGCTCGCTGTCGATGAGTGATTCTGGAATGGCCCCGCAATTTACCGTAATGAGGGGGCCGTTGTTACGGGGCGAGAGGTTATGAATGGCATTTGCGACGATCTCTTTGCCGCTCCCTGTCTCGCCTATCAGAAGGACCGGACTGGACAGGGGGGCAACCCTGTACACGTGGTCCATCACGTCTTTGAGACCGAAGTTGGCGCCGACAATCTGAGCCCCTATATTTTTTCGGAGCTCGTTATGGAGGTACCGGTTATCATCGGCGAGGGCCTCTTTCAACTGTAGAAGGTCCCGGTATTGCCGGCTGTTAGCGAGTGCGATCGCAACCGGCTCATTGACCGTCGCCCAGAGTTCCCCGTGTTCTTCGGTGTACCTGTCTAACCCATTCGCGCGAACGATAAGGGAACCGATAAATTTGTGCTGAATAATGAGGCGTGCGACGATCACCGAGCTGCTTGGCCATTTGAGCTGCAGCGCAACCTCTTTGATTATAGGGTCCTGCCACACGTCGTTTCTTATCCTCACCCGGTCATAACGCTGGACATTTTCCAACTCCTTCCGCACGTGGAAAGGCATGGGCACACTCTCAGGCTCTGTGACGAAGCCTTTGTCGTCAGCCCGTGCAACGACTTCGAGCGTCCCGAGGGCGGGGTTGTACACGCTCAGCACCAGCTCATCCGCCGGTAGAATCTTTCGGACATAAACAAGGCAACGCCAGAGCGCTTCGCCTATGTTGAGACTTCCACAGATGCGAAAAGTAAACTCGCGAAAAAAATCATTCCTTGGCATGGGCCTCTCGATTCATATGTGTTGCGATAACTCTCACATATCTGATAATCTACAATATATCTTCCAATTATGACAGAACTTTCTGTAGCATTTAATAGTATTGCGTGCCTTATCACAGTGGGTCAAAGACATCCTGAATTTTATCAAGTCTGGCACACTTTATGCTTACTTATAGTTGATGCTCTGGATGGAGATGATACGATTGAGGACGACGCACGCCCAATTGGAAAATGTGGCCGGCCTGCTTCTTGACACGATGAGGCACGCAGCAGGGGAAGCCGGACTGGTCCGGATCCATATGTATAACAGCGCATCATATCAGACGGACCTGGCGCTGAGTCTTACATGGGATACCAATTCCCTTCACCACGAGGGGAGCAGGGCGGGCCTGAGCATAAGTGAGGCGCTTAAAACCTTCGGACTCGTGGAACACTCGATATGGGTGGAAAAGGATACGCGCTGATCGGAAGCGACCTCGACGGGAGGTGCGCTTTATGCTGCTCACACGACCGGGGACTTATCTCCCACAGCCGGAAAGAACATCCTATAGACGGTAAGAGCAAAGGGCAAAGAGTCACGAGATGGGCGACATAAGAAAAATGTTCGAACCAAAAACGATTGCAGTCTTCGGCGATATGGAAGCGGAGGGCTCGGTCGAAAGCGTTCTTCTCTCCAATCTCCTTATCTCGGACAAGCACAAGACATTCTGGGTGCACGCGCAAGCGGACGCAGCGGAGGCCGGTAGGAGGGCAAAGAAAGGCGCGAAACCAAAACCGCTTGTGGTAAGCCCTACGGGCGGAGCCATCTTCGATCTGGTCTCGTATCCCGACATCGCAAGCATTCCGGAAAAAGTCGACCTCGCAGTCATCTCGACCCCTGCCCCCACCGTTCCCCAAATTGCTGAAGCCTGTGGAAAAGCGGGAGTGGAGGGGATCGTTATTGTTTCAGGTGGTTTTAGAGAGGCAGGGGAAGAGGGAAGGAAGCTGGAAGAGGCGCTTAAAGATCTACGAAAAACTTACGGCATGAGGATCCTGGGGCCCAACCGGGGAAGCATCATCAGGCCGAGCATAGGTCTCAACACCTCCATCTTTGATGTACAGCCGGACGGGGGGAACATCGCTTTTATTTCGCAGAGCGCGTCATTGGGCCGCGTGCTGCTCGACTGGGCGGCAAACACCCACATAGGGTTCAGCATGTTCATCTCCCTAGGCTCCATGGTCGATATCGATTTTGGCGATCTCATCGATTTTCTCGGTGAAGACCCCCAGACGCGGAGCATCATGATCTATATGGAGGCAGTCGGCAACGCGCGCAAATTCATAAGCGCGGCCCGGAGCTTTGCCAGGAACAAGCCGATCATAGTAGTAAAGTCCGGCCAATTCAAGGAAAGCGCCCGGGCATCACTGTCGCACACGGGCTCTATGGCGGGCTATGACGCGGCCTACGACGTTGCCTTCAGGCGGGCGGGAGTAGTCCGGGTCCGGGAGATCATGGACCTCTTCAACGCCGCCGAGGTGCTTCGCTCCAAGAACCTTCCAAAAGGACCTTCCCTGGCAATCGTCACCAATGCCGGCGGACTCGGCGTCATGGCGACCGATATCCTCATGGGCCTCGGAGGACACCTGGCCCACCTCACCCCGGAAACCATTGAGGAACTGAACGCGTTCCTACCGCCACACTGGAGTAAGAACAACCCTGTGGACCTGTTTGGGGATGCAGACAGCGAACGTTACACAAAAGCCATCAACACCTGCCTTGCCGACCCGCACGTGGAAGGGATCCTCGTGATCTATGCCTCCAGCACGGCGGCCCGGCCGACCGTGCTTGCAGAGGCCGTCGCGGAGATTGCGAAACAGGCTTACAAGCCGGTGATCGTCACCTGGATGGGTACGAGCAGTGTTCAGGAGGGAATGGAGATTCTTAAAAAGAACCATATACCCATGTACGAAACACCGGAAGAGGCGATAAAGACCTACCTCTATATGTACCGGTATAAGAGAAACCTGGAACTCCTCTATGAAACCCCTGCCGAGCTGCCCGTAGACCAGTCACCGCCAAAAAACAACCTCAAGGCTTTCATCAGGAGAACACTGAACGAAGGGAGGAGGGTCCTGACAGAGCCGGAATCGAAGAATTTTCTCAAGAGTTACGGTATCCCGACCACCACCTCTTTTATCGTCAACGGCGTCGAGTCGGCGGCAAGCTGGGCGGACAGGGTAGGCTATCCCGTCATTCTCAAGGTCGTCTCCCCCGATATCCCGCACAGGAGCGAAGTGGGCGGAATGACCGCAGTCTATTGCGGGGACAGGCTCAGACCGGCATACAACAGCCTTTTGGAAAGGGTCAAGGAGAGGGTCCCAGAGGCGATGATCTCGGCGGTGACCATTGAGAAAAAGGTTAACAATGTTGATTATCAGCTTATTCTGGGGGCGAAGAAAGACACCGACTTCGGTTCCATTATCCTCTTTGGAATGGGCGGAATGCGCGCCGAAGTTTACAAAGACGTATCGTTTGCAATACCTCCTCTCAACCAAACCCTGGCCAGGATCCTCATGGAAGAGACGGAGATCTGCAAAATGCTCAAGGGTTCCCCGGCGAAAACGCCGGCCGAGTTTCGCGAGATCGAGCAGATCATCGTCAGTTTTTCAAATCTCATCGTCGATTTCCCTGAAATCGCGGAGATGGACATTAATCCGATCGTGATATCCAACGGCAAGGCCCTTGCAGTGAATGCGCGGATAGTCCTCGAAGAAAGCGAGTTCGAGCAGACAACCCAATATCCCCATGTCGTCATTACGCCCTATCCGACCCGGTATGTAAGCCACTGGCTGCTCTCAGACGGCACGAACGTGCTCTTGAGGCCGATCAAGCCGGAAGACGAGCCCCTGGAGCATGAGCTTCTGAGCACCCTGTCCCAAGCGACGATGCGCGCGAGGTTCTTCAGCATAATCAAGGACATCTCTCACGAAATGCTCGTGCGCTACTGCAACATCGATTATGACAGGGAAATGGCTATCGTGGCCGAGGTGAGGGACGGCGGGAAGAGAAAGCTGATCGGTATCGGACGGCTGATCATCGACCGCGAGTTCAAATCGGGAGAATTCGCCGTGCTCGTCCACGACGACTATCAGAGCAAGGGACTCGGCCCCAAGCTCGTGGACGTGCTCATCGGAGTAGCAGAGGAGAAGGGGCTTGAGCGTATCTACGGCGAGGTGCTGACGGAGAACCAACAAATGATCGCCGTGTGCAAGAAGCTGGGGTTTACTATCGAGATGGCGGACGAGGAGACGACAACGGTCAACCTCGTGCTCCGCTGATCTTTTCCGCTTCCCGCCCGAGTCCCTCGGGTGCGGCCCGCCTGGGCGCCCCGCATTGGTGCTATTTTTAATAATAGGCCCCATAGGACTTATAAGACCTAATTATTAAAAATTATTCCTGCAAAAAGCTCTAATTGAAAACCGGCCTTGGGTACAGTTTTGCCGCTTCCACGATCTCTGCGACTTTTTGCTCCCATTCGATTGCCATGATATGGACGCCGGCCACACCCTTGATGGCCCGCATCTGTTCGATCGTCTCCACGCAGATCTTGATGCCCTCCTCAGCGACCTTTTCTTTCGGTACGCCTTTCAGGCGCGTGATCAACTCTTCCGGCACATCCATGCCGGGAACCGACTTTTGCATGTAGCGGGCCATGCCGATAGACTTGCATGGGGTAACGCCGGCCAGTATGTAGATCTTTTCGTGGACGCCGAGGTCGCGCACCATCTCCATCCACTTCTCGAACTTCGGCACGTTGAAGATGCACTGGGTCTGGACGAACTGAGCGCCAGCCGCGGTTTTCTTCGCAAGGCGCATGGCGCGGATCTCAAAGGGGTCGGCGAAAGGGTTCTCCGCGCAGCCTATAAACATATCTGGCCTCCCCTTCACTTCCTCTCCCCCGAGAAACCGCCCTTCGTCCCTCAACTGCTTTATTGTCTGGATAAGCTGCATCGAATCGATATCGAAGACATTCTTCGCAGTCGGGTGGTCGCCGAATTTTTGATGGTCGCCCGAGAGACAGAGGACATTGTCGAGCCCGAGGGCCGCTGCGCCAAGGAGGTCGCTTTGCAAGGCGATCCGGTTCCGGTCGCGGCAGACCATCTGCATGATCGGGTCGAAGCCCATCTGCTTGAGAAGAACAGCGGCGGCTATGCTTGACATCCTGACCACACTCGTCTGGTTGTCCGTGACGTTGACGCCGTCAACATATCCCTTAAGATAGGAGCCTTTCTTGCTCACCACTTCCGCGTCCGCACCCCTTGGGGGGCCGCACTCGGAGGTGACCGCAAAATTGCCAGCCTTCAGCACTTTTTCAAGGTTGCTCGCGCTCATAGCTTCAGATCCTCCCTGACCCTTTTCCTCGGGCCGCCGTCCCGCGACGTGGACCAGTTCTTCAGCGGCTGAATCTCCATGTATTTATCGAGCATATTCATCTCTTTGTACCGGTCGACTATGAGCTGCCAGCCGCAGGGCGTCTCGTCGCTCACCTCGCACTTCCCTCCGTGGGAACCGCCGCAGGGGCCGTTAAAGAGACTCTTTGCGCAGCGGGTGACGGGACAGATGCCGAGTGTTTTGTCGAGGATGCAGTTGCCGCAGCCGAGACAACGCTCGGCCCAAACTCCCTGCTCCTCGGCCACCCCGTCAAAGGTCGTGTTGACCGCCGGCAATACGCGCAGGCGTAGGTAGTGCTCGCCGACGAACTGGATGCCGCAGCCGCATGCCATGGAAAGGACCGCCTCGGCATCTCCAATAACGGTCGCGAGGCTCTCCACATATTCAGGGTCGCAATTCCGCTCGAGCACATGCTCTTTGATCTCGATCGGCTGCCCCTCCTTTTCACGGTGCATGCGCAGCTCTGACGCAAGGACTGCCACCTCCTTGGCCCCTCCCGTCGCGCAGACGGTGACGCACTCGTTGCAGCCGAGGAGGAGTATGCTCTTGTACGGCTTGACCAGCTCCACGATCTCCTCGAAGGGTTTTCTGTTCGCTACTATCATGATCTCCCCCTCTTCAATTACCGGGACCACCTGTTTTAGCCGGTTGCGACCCGGCTGTGGACGCCGGGCGCCCCGCACCGCTGCGCGGTCCCGCACTTACGCTCGCGGGTGGCAATTCTCTTTCATGCTGCCTTTGCTCTCCCCTTCTTCGCGGGGTTGGGTCCGAGCTGCCGCACCTTCTCCGTCATCTCGCGGCTGATCTCGGCAAACCTCTGCCCCTGAGCGGAAGAAAGGTTGTACATTGCTATTCGGTCTCCTCCGATGCCGCACTCGTTGAGCAGTGCTTGCACCTGCGCCACACGCTTCCTGGCGCGCAGGTTCCCCTTAAGGAAATGGCACTCCCCCTCCAGGCAACCCGCCACAAAAACGCCGTCGGCACCATTCTCGAAGGCTTTGAGCATATGGATGATATCCACCCTGCCGGTGCACGGTACCTTGACGATCTTCACATTTGTCGGATAAGTGAGCCTCATCGAACCTGCCAGGTCCGCAGCGGTATACGCTCAATATTCGCAACAAAACGCGACAATTTCAGGCTCAAACTGCATCGCACCCTCCCTCCGAAAGCATCGCCCCCGATTTCTCGATAATCTGGATATCCCGGTAGTGCATCAGGTCTATGGCCTTCGCGGGACATTCGGCTGCGCAACTGCCGCACCCCTTGCACTTGCTGATATCGATCTCCGCCTCTCCCTTCGCGTTGATGACGGGCACGCTGTAAGGGCATGCACGGACGCACGTGAGGCAGGCGGCGCACTTATCGGCCTGCACCTCCGCAACGACACCGCCGACAAGTATCCGGTCTTTCGACAATACGGTGCAGGCCTTGGCAACAGCAGCCTCTGCCTGGGTGATGGTCTCCCGCATGTTCTTCGGTGAATGGGCAAGACCGCACAGGTACATGCCGTCGGATGCAAAATCGACGGGTCTCAGCTTCATGTGCGCCTCCAGGAAGAAGCCTTCCTGGGTCCTCGGGGCCTTGAGAAGGTTCCCGAGCGCTTCGTTCTGCCCGGCTACTGTCGCGGCGCTCAACACCAGAAGATCGGTATCGAAGGTCAGCTCTTCCATGATCGAGGGGTCGTAGCAGGTAAGGGTCAGCCTGCCGTTTCTCCCGGCGACAACGGGCGGGCGCTCTTTCTCGTAGCGCAGGAACCGCACCCCGGCTTTCCGCGCCTTCAGGTAGTACTTCTCCAGGAACCCGTAAGTCATCACGTCCCTGAAGAGGATCACCACGTCAAGGCCGGCGTTGGCTTCCTTGAGCTCTATCGCATGCTTTATCGCGTTGGAGCAGCAAATCCGGCTGCAGTAGGGCCGCTCCTCGTTCCGTGACCCCACGCACTGGATCATGGTAAGCCGCTGCGCCGGGGGCAGCGTTTTTTCCGCCAGCCGCGCTTCCAGCTCCATCTGGGTCATGACCCGGACGTCTTCTCCGTACCCGTACTGGCCTTTCGGTTTTAATTCCTCGCCTCCCGTAGCCACCACCAAAATTCCGTGTTTCAGCTCTGGTAGTGGTCTTTGTCGGCATGTGCTGGAGGCCGGTCTCGAAGTTACCCTGAAAACCGGAGTGGTCGACCACGGTCGTTTCCGTCATGACGTGTATGAGCGGGTGGCTCACAACCTGCTCGGTCAGGTTCGCGAGGAACTCCCGGACGTTCGTCCCATCCAAAGTCGTATGGATATGGCGCAGGTTGCCGCCGAGGGCGGCCTCTTTCTCCACGAGGGATACCTCAAAGTTCTGCCCCGCAAGCTTGAGGGCCGCGGTCATGCCCGCCAGGCCGCCGCCGAACACAAGGGCGCTCTTGTTCACCCCTATGGCGACTTCTTTCAAGGGCTTGATATAGTTTGCGTTGGTCACTGCCATCCTGACCAGCGTTTTCGCCTTTTTCGTGGCACCATCCTTGTCCCTCATGTGGACCCAGGAGCATTGGTCCCGGATGTTGGCCATCTCGAAGAGGTACTTGTTAAGGCCCGCTTCTCGGATGGTCGAGCGGAAGAGGAATTCGTGCGTGCGCGGCGAACAGGAGGCGACGACCACCCTGTTGAGGCCGTACTCGTTGACCAGGTGCTTCATCTTCTCCTGCGTATCCTGAGAACAGGTAAAGAGGTTCTCATCGGCCACCACCACGTTGGGGAGGCTTTTCGCATACTCTCTCACCTCCGGCACGTTGACCACCGAGCCGATGTTCACGCCGCAGTGGCAGATAAACACACCGATCCGGGGCTGCTCAAGGGCAGGCACCTCACGTTCTTCAGGCAAGGGCTTGACCACGAAATCCTTGCCCCGCACCTCGCAGATGACGGAGGCGGCCTCACATGCGGCGCCCGATGCCTGGGTCACCGTCTCGGGGATATCCTTAGGCGCTTCCGACGCGCCGGCCACGTAGATACCTGCCTTTGTCGTGAGCACGGGATTGTGTGAGGACGACTGCACGAAGCCGTACTCGTTGAGCCCGATACCGAGCGCACGGGCGAGGCCCGGAAGGCTCCGGCTCGGCCGTATGCCCACCGACAGGACCGCCATGTCGAACATCTCCGAAGTAACCCGGCCCTCCTCATCGACATAGACCACTTCGAGATCGGTCGTCTCCTGGTCTTCCAGGATCCTCGATATGGAAGATTTCACGTAGTGGACGCCGTGCTCGTGCCGCGCCCTCTCGTAGTACTGGTCGAACCCCTTGCCGAAGGCCCTTACGTCCATATAGAAGATCGTCGGCTCTATATCATTCTGATGCTCTTTCGCGATGATCGCCTCTTTCGTTGCATACATGCAGCAGACGGACGAACAGTATTCGTTTGTCTTGTCCCGGCTCCCTACGCACTGGAGCCACGCCACCTTCTTCGGCACCTTCCCGTCGGAGGGACGCATGACCATGCTCGATGTAGGCCCCGTGGCGGATAAAATACGCTCGAACTCGGTGCTCGTCAGCACATTCTTGTACACGCCGTAGCCAAGCTCCGGCCTCTGGGAAGGGTCGTACTCATCGAGGCCCGCCGCGACAATCACACTTCCCACATCGACCCGCACCTCTTCCGGCCCTTGCAGATAGTTGATGGCGCCGGGCTTACACGCCTCTTCGCAGAGCTTGCATCCGAGGCAGCGCCTGCAGTTCAGACAGCGCTCCGCCTCAAGCCTCGCAGTCGCCTCGTCAAAGGCCAGCTCCACTTCCTCGAAACCCTTCCTGCTGTCGACAGGGATAGAGGGGGCAACCGCGCGGGCACGCCGCTCGATCCCATCGGGCACCTCAACGACCAGCTCCGCCTCTTTTGCGCACCGCCCCTCCTTCAGGTCTCTCCCTTCAAGGTACCGTACGATCGACTCGGCCGCCTCTTGCCCCTGGCTCACGGCGTCGATCGCCATTTTCGGGCCGGTCACGATATCACCCCCGGCAAAAACGCCTGGAAGCCCCGTCGCCAGGGAGACAGGGTCTGCTTTGATCCACCCCCCGCCGAGCATCTCGACCTCGGGCAGCTCTTTCAAAAACCCCGTTTCCGGAGACTGGCCGATGGCGAGGATGACCATGTCGGCCTCGTAAGTCTTCCTGACGCCCTCCGCAAAAGAAGGGTTGAACCGCCCCATCTCATCGAATACGGCAGTGCACCGCCTGAACTCGAGGGCCTTGACATGTCCCTTCTCCTGGTGGATCCGGCACGGGCCCCACGAGGTATGTATCTTTATGCCCTCTTCGATGCACTGCTCGACCTCCCATTTGCTCGCGGGCATCTCGTCCCACTTCTCCAGGCAGACCATATGCACTTCCGCCTTGCCCAGACGCCGCGCAGTGAGCGCCACATCCACCGCCACGTTGCCGCCGCCCACCACCACTACCTTACCACGGACATCCAGGGGCCTTTTCTCATTGGAAAGGCGCAGGAACTCCACGCCGGTCATCACGCCGGGGGCGTCCTCGTCCTCAAGGCCGATCTTTCTGCCCCCCTGTGCGCCGCAGCCGGCATAGACCGCATCGAAGTCTTTCCGGATATCTTTCAGAGATACATCCTTGCCCACCTGCGTTCCGTAGCGGACCTCGATCCCCATGGCCTCGACAATCGACGTCTCACGGTCGAGCACGTCCTTGGGCAGACGATAGGCCGGGATGCCCCAATAGAGCATGCCACCCAGCTTATTCCGGGCCTCGAAGATCGTGACGCCATAACCCGCCTTCCGCAAGCTTATGGCGCATGCCATGCCCGACGGGCCGCCGCCGATCACCGCCACTTTCTTGCCTTTGTCCGGCCCTGTCCCGGGCACGGGCATCTCCCGCCGGCCCGTCTCGTAGTCGGCGACGAACCGCTTCAGCGCGCATATGCTCAGAGGCTGGTCGACCTTTTCGCCCCTGAGACATGCGTCCTCGCAGGGGTGGTTGCAGATGCGGCCGATGGTGCCTGGAAAGGGCAGCTTCTCGCGTATGACGTCGAGGGCTTCCAGAAACCTACCCTGGGCGATGAGGCCCACGTAGTCGCGCGCATTGATGTTGATGGGGCACCTGTTGACGCAGGGCGGTATCTCCCGATCGATGGAGTAGGTGGAGGGGATGGCCTGGGGGAAGTTGATGAAGGCTGCGCTTCTCCGTGAAAGCCCTTCATTGTAATCCGCCGGGACTTCAAGGGGACAGTAAGGCGCACAGAGGCCGCAGGACGTACACTTCTCTTTAATGATCCTCCGCGGTCGCCTCTTGATGACGGCAGTGAAATTACCGGGCTGCCCCTCAAGGGCCACCACCTCGCTGCCCATGAGTAACTCGACGTTCGCGTTCCTTCCTACCTCGACGAGCTTCGGCGCCATAATGCACATGGAGCAGTCATTGGTCGGGAATGTCTTGTCGAGCTGCGCCATCTTGCCGCCGATGTTCGGCTTCTCGTCAACCAGATAGACCTTGAAGCCGGCTTCCACGAGGTTGAGGGAAGCCTCCATCCCCCCGATGCCGCCTCCGATGATCAGTACTTTTCCAACCTTATCCATAGCCCTTACCACCTCTTTTTGAAGACGGGGTGTCTCTCGTCGAACCCTGCGATTTCCACCATGTTCCTCTTGACCAGGTCCAGGAGGTGCGCAAAGACACGCGCCTTATCCATGGAAAGCTGTGCCGCAAGGGATGCGACTTTCTCGTCCTTCACGCTCAAAAGCTCCAATATCTGCGCCTTTTCATAAGCGGAACGCAGAAGCGGATCAAAAACCAGGCTAAACTGGCGGTCGGTGAAACGCTCGCCGTAGACGTTCCCGTCAGCCAGCACAGATTTCTTGTCGAGCAGACGCTTCAGACGCTCGCCCCCTTCCGGATCCTGGGCCTTGATGAAATCGAGTGCCTCTTGCGCCTCCATAGCCTCACGCCTCCTTGATTTTGTTCAGTACCGGCTCCGCGGGAACAAGGTGGGAACTCATACCGATCATCCGGCCGTAAAGGGCAAGCTCAAAGACCTCCGACAGAAACAGCGTGGGGATCACCGGGGCAGTGCTCCCTAGGCTCGGCAGCAGATCGAGGTTCATCTGGCACAGCGGGCAAGGGGTGACGATTGCGTCTGCCCCCGCGCTTATCGCCCGACCCATAATCCGCTCGGAGAGGCGCACGGTCATCTTTTTGTCGGTCAGCGTCTTGGTGGCCCCGCAGCACTCCATTTTAAAGGGCCAGGCCAGGACGGTCGCGCCGAGCGCCCCGAGGAGCCCGTCCATGCTCCTCGGGTCCTCCCTGTCGTCAAAGGGCTTCACCCGCATAAGGCGCGTGAGCACGCAGCCGTAATAGGGCACTACCCGTAAGGCGGACAGGTCGAAGGGCCTTTTTTTCGCAATAACGGAAACGCCGACGTGATCGTCGAGCACCTCGATAATATTCTTTATTTCCAGCGATCCGGTGCACTCCAGGGGCGCGATGACACCATTCAGCCGGTCCTGCAGGCTTATATCGTTGCGTATCGTATCGTTGGTGATCTTTGAGCGGCTGTAGCAGGCCGAGCAGGGCGCAAAGAACGTCAGCTCCTCCTTTTCAGCAAGGGCGAGGTTCCGCGCCACGAGCACGTGGGCAAGCTCCTCATCGATTGTATGGGCCGCCGATGCGCCGCAACACGACCAGTCAGGAAGCTCCCTGAGCTCGATGTCGTAGGTTGAAAACACCTTCTGAATCGAGGTCTCGTAGAACTTGCTCCCCGTCTTGAGAGAACAACCCGGGTAGTACGTCAACGTCACCATATCGAGCCACCTCTAACTATACCGCCTGTTTTAGGGGGCAATATTTTATCACATGATTCATGTTTTTTGGGCCAGTCGGCCGAGCGCCCTTTGCAGCCCCTTTTTGTCCTTAATGTTGTGCGGGAAAAGGGCCATCCTGCCCTTCCTCATCATGTCCAGGCCCATGCGCGTATCGGAGAAGAGGTCCTTCTTTTTCAGCTTGTAGCGCATGATTGTCTCCATCTCGTAAAGCCGGCCGTGTCTGCGGACGCTGTCGACGAAGAGCGTATCGAAAGTCCAGACGTCCGGACACGCCTTCTTTTCGCGGACGGCGATCTTCCTTGCCGTATCGAAGACGTGGCCTATGTGTATGTCGTTGGGACAGCGGACGCTGCACGTATAGCACTGGAGGCAGGACCAGATGGTCTTCGAGGAGAGCACCTTCTCTCTCTCGCCCAGCATGATGTACCGGATGACCCGGTGGGGGAGGATGTCCATCTCCGGGAGGGCCGGGCAGCCGGTCGTGCAGCGGTAGCACTGGTAGCAGGCGGATATCTGCTCTGCGCTCTCCCGCTCCATCTCCTTACAAAATGTCAGGTCGTCCATGGCTACAGGTCGAGCCACGAGTCGGAGTAGAGCGTCTGCCCTATGAGGACCCTGGCCGTCTTGACATAATCGGTCTCTTCTTTTGAGAGGCCCGTGAGGCTGACCGCTTCCCCATCCATCACCTTGTGGACGAGGGCCTCGATCTCGGGTCTTTTGCCTTTCGCAATCGTTTGAAGCTCCTGGTCGAAGGCGTCGGCGATAGCGGAGTACATGCCGTAGCGCTTCAAAAAGATGGCGTAGGTCCTGTTCAGGATGGGACGGAGGTGGTCGGGGGCGCCGTTCGAGATGTTCGAGAGGCCGCAGGTCGACTTACAAGCCGGGGCGATGTCCCCGAGCATCATCATGAACTCCGTGCAGCCCTGCACCTGGATTTGCTGGGTGTTCGTGGGAAGGACTATCGGGTCGATCCACATGTCCTCTTCCGGGATGCCGTACTCGGCGGCCTTGGCCAGGTGCTCGGCGGCAAGCATTGCGCGCTCGTTCGCATCCCTTGGTATGCCTTCCACGCCCAGGCTGAGGGCGATGTAGGCGGCGTTATACTTTTTCGCGAGAGGCATGAGGGCACTGATCCTCTCGGGTCTCGCGGAGATCGAGTTGATGAGGGCCTTCTTCTTGCAAACCTTAAGGCCCGCCTCTATGGCCTCAATGTTCGTCGTGTCGAGGCAGAGCGTCACGTCGGTCACCTCCTGCACGGTCTTGACCACCCACTCCATCAGCTCGGCGCCCTGCCTTGCGGGCCGGGCCAAGGTTGAGGTCGATCACGTCGACGCCTGCTTTGGTTTCGGCCTCCGCCATCTCCCGGATGGGCGCCGGGTCCCTGTCTTTTAACGCCTGACCGATCTTCTTCGATATCACATTCAGGTTTTCACCTATGATCAGCATGTCTCCTCCTCACCTGTTCTTTAAGAAAGCCGGTAGATGGGCGGCCTCACGGGGACCGACCGTGATCTCCCAGCCGGGCAGCTCTTCTTCCAGATCGCCCAGGATGCCTGCCGCGTAGCCGGGGATGATGAGCTTCTTGTGATTGACCTTTTCCGCGATGCCGCTCTTCTTGATGAAGGGGCCGACCGTATCGGCGACGAACTTGCCGGCGGCCCAGGCGGTCATGACCGAGAGACCTTCCGTATCCATGACGCAAAGCCAGGAGGGCACCCGCGAGTTCTCTATCTCGCCTGAGACGATGAAATAGGTAAGGGAAAAGTTGCAGGTCACGAGGACGGGCGATGAGGCGTCGGGGTTATTGATGGGGTAGATACCCTGCTCGGTGGTCATGGGCCGCTGCGGGTCTGTATAGATGTTGAGCCTCTCGAGGAGGAGGGGAAAGACGTTCTCGCCCGCAAAGTCGGACAGGACGATGATGCCTGCGTACTTGGCGATGAAGAGTGATGCGATGAGCGTCTCCTTCATGAGGTCGTCGGTCATCTCGCAGGGCAGGGTGATGGTAGGGAAGCCAAAGGGCTTGAACTTGGACTGAAGGGCCGCCCTTCTGATGGCGACCTGGTCGGCGAAGGCCTCCTTCACCGTCCTGGCGCCGGAATCGAGGACCATGTCCTTGACGCCAAGAGCAACGAGTTTCTCGCTTAAGCCGGCAAGGCTTTCGAGCCCCTCTGCTTTTGCGGCAAGGGGGCAGGCGTACTCTTTTGAAAGAGCGGCCATGGCATCTGCGTTCTCCATCGTTGCGGCATAGATGAGGGGCTTCTTCTCCTTTGCGGCCTCCAGCGCCTCTTTCATGGCGGCGGGGTCCGCAGACATCAGGATGAGGCTATAGGGTGTAGCCGCTGCCTTCTTCACGATCTCGAGGAAGCGCGCTTTATCGCCCTCGTCCTTGACGGCAACGATCTCAGGTCTTAAGTTGAGGCCCACGCGCTCGTACTGGAGCTCGGAAAGGACAGCGAGGCGGCGGGATACCTCTTTGTCGTCCATGCGACTGGTGATGAGGATGGCGAGACCCGGCTTATTGAAGAAGGTCTTCTCGTGGCGGAACATGACTGTCTCACCGCCGAGCTTCACGGCATAGTCGCCGGTGCCTACGGTCAACTGTCTGATGGGCGGGGCGCTCGCCTCGCTGAGCTGCGCTTTTGCCTCATCAGAGATAGTCGGACATTTCTCGAGCTCCGCCTTGCCCGCGGCAAGCGCCATGGCAAAGGCGAGGCAGGTGGGGGAGCCGCACTCCCCGCAATTGGTCTTGGGAAGAAGCTTGAATATCTGGATACCGGTGAGTCCCATAGCAGTCTCCTTATCAAGTGAGCTTCCGCTCCCGACCGCGGGGAGAGGGGTTTGGGTAAGACTGCCAGGCAGGTTTTCTGACTTCGGGGTTCATCCTTACTGAGCGCACCTTCCCGGGGTTTCCCAGTGGTCTTTTGCGCCCTTCGTCCCCCCTCACAGCGGCGGGCCCGTGACGGAGTTGCACCGTCTTCCCTTTTCAAGCGCGTGACGCGCTGCCTTTTCAGTCTTGAGTTTTCTTACATAATCGACTCCATGGTCATCGCCGGATGTCCCTTTTCCGTACAGTAGGCGATGACCTCTTCCTCGGTCGTCGCCACCGTCTCATCGGCGATCTTGTCGATGAGGTCGGGCACACCCAGCTCGGCCGCCCGTTTCTTCAGCCGTTCGCCCAATTCTTCTTTCAGCCTCTTCGGCATCCAGACCATGCGCAGAAGGCCGCCGTCGCCGACAAGGAACTTCTTCTGGGTGATGTTATACTTGCTGTGGCCTAAAAATCCCGGCGACTGGGCGCCGCCGCCGACAGAACCCGCCAGCGTCGTGAACTTCATGCCGCAGGGGGTCATGCCCGTATAATCCCGGTCAACGGTCATGATGCCGTTCGCCATGGGCAGCACCGCGGCGATGCACTCGCAGCAGCCGCAGGTCGTCATGGGATCGACCATGAGGCTGTAGAAGCTGACGTTCTCGACCTTTTGCCGTGACGCCTTGTAGACGAAGTCGTTGGCCCCCTTGAACTGGCCGTACCTCGCATCGAGGACCTCCCCCTTCTGGATGGGCTGGTTCGGCCCTTCCGGGTTGATCTCATTGGAGGCCTTGCAGTCGAGCCAGTTGTAGGCGCCGCAGAGGCCCGTCCTCTCGGGGGCGATGACGCAGACGTGGTTCGGCGCGAAGGATTGGCAGAGGGTGCAGGAGTAGAAGGTATCGGTCGTCTCGTCGGTCATGTTCTCCACGCGGGCGTCCCTGTGGTTGTAAGAGGCGCGGGCCATCGCCAGGACCTCTCTGACCTTCTCCTCCTCCGTATAGATCTTCACCTGGACCTTGTCGAAGATGGCGCCGAAGTCCTGGTGGTACTTGGCATGGATGATCCTGCCTATATCGGCCAGAGTAAAGCCTTTCTCGACCGCCTGCTTGGAGATGCGCAGCCAGGCGATGTCGCGCTGGCCTATGTGCATGATGCCCTGGGCCTGGTTGATGAGGTGATGGTTCTGCCGCTCCAGGATCGGCTCGAAGTCCTCCTGAAAGCCCCTGCCCGCCACCTCTGCCACCATGGCGAAGTGGAGGCGCGTGCCCGGGCTCACGTCTTTGACGTCGGGTCCTATCACCTCGACGCGCCCGTCTTCCACCTCTTCCATCCGTTTCGAGGTGGTCCATTCGACGGCAATAGTCTTGCCGCCGCCCATCTCCAGATAGATGTCTTCGCCGCGGACCCTCTCCCCCTCGAATGCAGGGCCGTAGGAGACGGGGATGGGGACCTTCGCGACCTGGACCTTGAGGCCCCGGACCTCTACCGCCTTCTCGGTGATGTGGGAGTGGGCAATGTTGGAGACCACGTGCTCGTAGGTACAGATGCCCGTAGGCAGGACCTCGGGGATGGGGGTATCGGCGATGGTCGGGAAGCCCCAGTTGATGGCGCCCGCGGCATTGGCGTACCACTCGTCCGTGACGTCGCCCAGCGCCATAACGAAGGCGTAGGTCCTGTCCTTATTGTAGATGAGGTTCTTTCTGAAGTCGCCGGGCTTGATGCCGCCGAAGGCCATGGCCACGCGGCAGGCAAAGCCTATGGCGAAGACCGCCTGCTGGATGTCGGGGCCGAAGGGGACGAGGCGCGTGGGCCATCCGACCTGGACGCCGGCCTCCACGAGCTGCTCGGAGAACCTTTTGCCGCCGTTCTCACCGCACATGAAGACGTAGAGGTTCTTCTCCTGCAACTCTAGAGCGATCTTTGCCGCCGTCTGTGCATCGGGCGCGGCGCCTGCGATGGCGGCGAAGCCGGGGGCGGTGCCGTCGACGAACTCGACGCCCCTCTTCCTGAAAATGAGGTCGGAGGCGGCCCCCAGCCAGATGTTCCCTGGCGTGGGGTCTTCCCCGACGACGTAGCAGTCCGGGTTTTCGAGGTACCTGATCGCCTCCGCCATCTCCTCGACGAAAAAGGTTGCCATGCCCGCGTCGAGAGCGGGGGCGAGATAAGGCAGGGGGGTGGTCTCCCTGACGGGGGCCGGTATCAGCTTCTTGCAGAAGTCGAAGACCTTCTGCATCTCCGAGAGCTTCGCGACCGGTATGCCCGTCATGGCGTAGATGATAGGGAGATAGTACGCGGTGTTGGGAAAGCCTATCTCCTGCTCGGGTCCGTACTTCTCGAGGGCCTTTTTATAAAGCCCTTCCGATTTCTCGTATATCTTCTGCGCCCCTCTTATGGCCGCAGAACAAATGATCTTTGACATGTCGCCTCCTCCTGCTGAATGATAGGACCCATAGGACGTATAGGACCTATTAAAAACGTCTTATGCCATGGCCCTTCTCATTGCCATATCGAAGAGCACCCTTTCCCTGGCCTTCTCGAGGCCCAGGGCCTTCCTCTTTTTGTCGATGTGAGCGATCATGAGGGCGGCCGCCTTTACGGGGTCGGCCTCAAATGCCCACATGCCCTTGTACATCTCCTCGTGTTCTTCGAAGAGGTGCTTTGTCAGGGCATCACTGCCGAAGGTCGGCCACGTGGTGCCGAAGACGGTGTAGACGCCGGAAGCGACGAAGTACTGGCCGATGGACAGGGCCTTCTCGCTCATCCACTCGGGAGCGGCGCCTGCCGCGGGCAGATCGGAGATGTCGTCGCCCAAGCCCCCTTCTTTTACCATAGCCGTCGCCGCGATGAGGATGCGGGAGTTGTCGACGCAGGAGCCCAGGTGGAGGACAGGGGGGATGCCGACCGTTTCGCACACCTCCGCGAGGCCCGAGCCCGCATAGGCCCGGGCGGCCTCCGGGGTCAGAAGCCCCGCCTTGCCGCAGGCCATGGCGGAGCAGCCCGTGGAGAGGACGATCACGTCGTTCTTGAGCAGCTCCTTGATCATCTCCAGGTGGCCCTGATCGTGGGGGGTCCTCGCGTTGTTGCAGCCCACCACGCCTGCCACGCCCCGGATGCGGCCGTTTATGATGTTGTCGTTGAGCGGCTTGTAGCTCGCGCGGAAAAGCCCGCCCAGAAGGTAGTTGATCGTCTCGTGTGAGAAGCCGACCACCCCGTCCTGGGAGTACTGGGGGATGGCGACGTTGTGGCGCCTGTTCGGGTAATTCTCGATGGCCATCTTGAGGATCTTCTTTGCCGTGTCGAGGCCGGTCTCGGGATGAAACTCGATGTGCTCGGCATGTTCTATCTTGGCCCTGTCGGACGTGGTGATCAGCTTAGTATGGAAGCACTCCGCCACATCGGCGAGGCCCTGCATCTCGCACTGGACGTCTACCGTCATCACCTCGACCGCGCCGGTCACAAGCGCCAGCTCCTGCTGGAGGAAGTTCCCCGCACAGGGGATGCCGTGGCGCATGAGCACCTCGTTCGCGGAGCAGCACATGCCGGCGAGGTTGATGCCTTTGGCGCCCGCCTTCTCCGCCATCTGCTTTATCTCAGGGTCGCGGGACGCAGTCACGAGGAGCTCGGGTAAGAGCGGCTCATGGCCGTGGACCACGACATTGACCTGGTCTTCCTTCAGCACGCCCAGGTTGAAAGCGCCCAGGACCGGCACGGGGGTGCCGAACATGATGTCCTGGAGGTCCGTGGAGATCATGGAGCCGGACCAGCCGTCCGCAAGGGCGCTGCGTGTGGCCTGGAGCATGAGGTGCTTATAGTCCTGGTCGACGCCCATGTGGGTGCGGTGCATCACCTCCACCACCTCCCTGTCGATACCCCTGGGGACAACGCCGTGCTTCCGCCAGATCTCCTGCCGTTTGAGGGGCGCCTTCTTGACGTAGACGGCCTCTCCGTGCTGCTTGCCGAACTCGGCGAGTGCCTTTTCCCCGACGTCGATGGCGATCTCTTTCGGGTCTCTCCCTTCTATGGGGATGCCGAAGTCGAGGGCCACTTCGAGAAGCTTTACCTCATCCTTGATGGCAAACCCCTGGGCCTCGCCTCTGGCAGCCTTCAAGAAGGTCTCGGCGACCTCCCGGGCGTGGTCGGAGTGGGCCGCCGCGCCAGCGGCTATTTTGCGGGCGAAGTTCCTCGCCACGACCGTGTCGATGGTGGCGCCGCAAACTCCGGCTCGCTTCTTCTCTTCACCTTTCTTCGACCGGGGCATCCTGCACGGCCCCATGGCGCATATCTTACAGCAGCTTTCCTCCACCCCTATGGGGCAGGGCTTCAAATCGTCTGCCCTGCTGAAGGCCGTGGAGATCTTTTCTTTTTCCGCTTTGTCAAGGAGCTCGAGGGTCGCCTTATCGACACTCCGTATCTTTTCTTCTGACATGGTTCCCCCTTATTACGCAATTATTGGGGTTCAGCACCCCCTCCATCGGCGGAGCCGCTGGAGCCTCCCCGCTCACAAAAGCAATGTGCCGGGACGCCGGCAAGCGGGTATACGGTCGCCCCTTCCACGCCTAAGCCAGTTCCCCGAACATCTGCCTGGTGTAGGCGATCGCCTCGGGGTGTCTCATGATGAGTATATCGGCGCCTGCCATCGCAAGCGTCATGGCGGCGACCGATTCCATGAGGACGGCCCTTTTTTTCTCGTCGCCGAGCTTCGGGTTGTCCTCTTTTTTCGTCTTCGCCTCTTTTGTCTTCCACACCTCGTTCGCAAGGTTGCAGATGATCGGCGTCTGGAGCTTGACGTCCTCCTGGGTGAGGGCAGCCATGCGGTCGCGCTCCATCACCGAATAGGAATATTCGAGACCGTAGCCCAGGCCCCCTGTGGTGGGGTCGATGAGCAGCCGGTTCTCCGGCACACCCAAGTTCCCAAGAAGGATGTTGAGCTGCTTTGCGAGGTTCACGTCGATGGGTGTGGAGGCGATCACCACCTGGTTGTACCCGATGGCCATGGCCCCGATCTGTTTGTAATTCTTCTCCGTGACCGGGCCGAGGGCCACGTTTTTGCCCTCGCAGACCTCCGCCACGCGGCGGAGCATAAGGGCGTCCTTCTCATCGTTTGCGCAGCCCCAGACGATGAGCGGCACGGAAACTGCGTCCGAGACCGCCTTCACGGAGGAGACAACCTCTTCCACGGGCCGGTCCATACCGTTCGGGTCGGCGCTCTTCAGAAGAAGGGCTATCATCTCCGCATGGTACGTTTCCACGGACTTGCGGGCCCAGGCCGCGGGGTCTGCGATCACGTCCTTATAGGGCTCGACGGCCCAGGCAGGCCAATCCTCGGGCGCATAGTCCCATACCTCGAAGGCGACCCGCGGCGGATGAGGCATGGCCCCCTCGAAGGTGTAGAAGGGGTAACAGGACCCGCCCCCCACCGTGACGGCAGAGGCTCCGCTCCCGATAGTCACTTCCCTGATCTTTCCGGTATAGCTGATTTTGGGTATCGCAAAACTCATTGGTTGCCTCCCTTATAGCAATCAATTCGGCAGTCGATAGGCATTATAGGACTTATAAGACCTATCGACTGCACCGCAGCGCTTTCAAGCATCCTGCTTCCTCTTCTCACTGCCAAACCAGTCGGTGCTGTACCAGTACCGGAGGGCGCTTTTCAGGTAGCCGAGCCGGTCGCTCTCGCTTCCGAGCTTCTGCGTCCAGTCACTCTTTTCTTCGGGCTTGCCCGGCTCATAGGTGGAGCCCAGCACCCGCACTTTTTTACCTTCGAAGTCTTCCTTTTCTTCGTACACATAGTCCGCCATGAACGTCCTCCTTAGTTAAACTCCTCCCGCCACTTTTGCGGCTTTCACCGTGTTGAGCATGAGCATGGTGATCGTCATGGGGCCGACCCCTCCGGGCACGGGGGTGATCAGCGAAGCCTTTTCCTTCACCGCCTCAAAGTCCACATCGCCGGAGAGCTTGGCCTTTCCTTCGGGGGTCATGCCGATCCGGTTGACGCCCACATCGATGACCACCACACCCTCTTTCACCATGTCCGCCGTAATCGCCTTGGGCCTCCCTGCGGCAACAATAAGAATGTCCGCCCTTTTCGTATGAAAGGCCATATCCTTCGTTGCCGTATGGCAGACAGTAACCGTGGCGTTGGCGCCCTTTGCCTTTTGCAGCATCATATTGGCGATCGGCTTGCCCACGATGTTGCTCCTTCCCACCACAACAACCTCCGCGCCGTCGGTCTTGACCCCGCTCCTGACCAGGAGCTGCTGGATCCCGTAGGGCGTACAGGGATAGTAGTTGGCCTCCCCAATGACGAGCTTGCCAACATTCACCGGATGAAAGGCATCGACGTCCTTATTCGGATCGATAGCGTAGAGCACCCTCGTCTCGTTTATGTGCTTCGGCAGGGGAAGCTGTACAAGTATACCATGGATTTTCGGGTCTTTGTTGTACTTGTCGATGAGTGCCAGGAGCGCGTCTTCCGCGAGGTCCGCCGGTTGGCTGTCCTGGATGGAATAAAAGCCCAGCTCCTTCGAGGTCTTCCCTTTGGCGGTGACATAGCTCACCGAGGCCGCGTTCTCGCCGACGAGGATGGTGACAAGACCCGGCACCAGGTTATGCTGTTCCTTGAGCCGCACCACCTCCTGCCTAATCTCTTCCCTGATCTCTGCTGCGATCTGCGTCCCGCTAATAATCTTTGCGGCCATATCTACTCCTTTCTTTTCAGCTTTTTTTTCGCTCTACAAGGCATCAGGCAGAGCCGCCTCCCTTTGAGGTGCGTCCGGCGTTTTTGCCGCCGGACGCACTGATCAAGGTTCTTGTCTAGAACATCCCTGTTACTTTGCCCGTATTGACGTCCACGTCGATCCTTCTGAAGGCGGGGTCGGAGCTGGTGCCCGGCATGAGGCTGATCGCTCCGGTCACGGGACAGAGGAACTTGGCGCCGGAAAAGATCAGAATATCCCTTACCGGCAGCACCCAGCCCTTGGGCACGCCCTTGACGTTCGGGTCGTGGGACAGGCTGAGGTGGGTCTTGACCATCATGGTGTAATAGTCCCTTTTGCTGGGGTCTGCCTCGAAGGCCTTTGCCTTGGCCTCCGCCTCGGGCGTCCACGAGACCCCGTCGGCGCCGTAGACGTTCTTCGCCACCATCTCGACCCTCTGACGGAGCGGCATTTCGAGGGGATAGAGGAACTTGAAATCCGACTTTTCTTCGCACGCGTCATGCACTGCGTCGGCAAGCTCCAGGGCCCCGTCACCGCCGTTCAGCCAGTGGGTCGACACGGCCACCCGCGCGCCTTCCCCTTCGGCAATCCTGCGGAGCAGCGCGATCTCGTCCTTGGTATCCGTGTGGAACCAGTTAATGCAGACGACGGGCTTCATCCCCGACTGTTTTATGGTCTTTATATGGTGGACCATATTGGCAGCGCCCTTCTCAAGCAGGCCCAGGTTCTCCTTCTTATATTCCTCGGGAAGAGGGAGCCCCGGCGCCACCCGCGGCCCGCCGCCGTGCATCTTGAGGGCGCGGATCGTCGTCGTGAGGACGGAGACGTTCGGCTTGAGCCCGCTGATTCTCGATTTGACGTTCCAGAACTTCTCGAAGCCGATGTCGGCGGCAAACCCGCTCTCCGTCACGTTGTAGTCAAAAAGCTTCAGGGCCACACGGTCCGCGATGATCGAGGACTGCCCCACGGCGATGTTCGCGAAAGGTCCCGCATGGACGAACACGGGCTGCCCCTCGACCGACTGCAACAGGGTCGGGTTGATACTCTCCCTCATGAACGCAGTCATGGCACCTGCCACCTCGAGGTCTTCACAGGTCACAGCCTTGCCTGACTTGTCGTAGGCCACGGTGATCTTGCCGAGCCGCTCGCGCAGGTCCTTCAGATCTCTCACGACGGCAAGGATGGCCATGACCTCCGAGCTGACCGCGATATCGAAGCGGGACTGCATGAGGAACCCATCCATCCTGCCGCCAAGACCGATCACCATATTCCGGAGGGATTGGGCACAGAAATCCATAATCCAGCCCATCTGGACGTTCCTGGGGTCGACGTCGATCCGTTTCAGCGTTCTTTTTGCAAGCTCCGCATCCGTATAGTTCCTCTCATGCTGCATGCGCGCGGTAAGGGCCACCATGGCGAGGTTGTGGGCATTCATGATATTGTTGATATCGCCTGTAAGACCGAGGGAAAACTCCGTCAGAGGGATGGCCTGGGCATTACCGCCGCCTGCCGCACTCCCCTTGACGTTCATGGTAGGGCCGCCCGAGGGCTGGCGGATCGCACCGCATACCTTCCATCCCCTCTTGCCCATACCTTCCACGAGCCCCATGGAGACCGTCGTTTTCCCTTCACCGAGCGGGGTCGGGGTAATAGCGGTGACCTCGATATACTTGCCGTCCGGCTTGTCCTTCAGCCGGTCGATGATCTTCATGAAATCGACCCTGCCTATACGGCCGTATCCGATTACCTCATCCTTTTTCAGCCCCATCTCTTCGCCCAACTGCCAGACTGATTTCATGTGTTGCTCAGCCGCTTCGGAAATCTGCCAGTCTGCCATCTTTGTCGCATCGTATGCCATATAATGCCTCCTTAAAATGGTGGTATCTTACGTGCGTTCAGGTCGATCGTGTCCTTTCCGATGACCCTTCCGCTTTCCTCTTCTCTTTTTCTCTTCTTAACGACAAGCATAAAACATGCCGCAACCACCCGACTTCGTAATCTCACCGTCCATGCACTATCGTCCGGTTCGTAGCCATAGAATATGATAGGCGTGACCTGACACAATTGCAAGAATAGTAGATCTAACTATCACATGTAAAGGGTGATCGGCAACGATCGGAAATGGGCCGGGCAGTGGATTAGCGGCGCGGGAATGTGCTATAAATGTGCATGTTCGTAGATTCCCACTGCCACCTGGAGATGGAAGAATATGATGAGGACCGTCAGGCGGTGATAGACCGTGCATCCGGGGCGGGTATCTCCTGCATACTTACGGTCGGGACGGAGGTGCGGTATTTTGCCAAAGTCGTGGAGATCATAGAGGCATATCCCCACATTTACGGCGCCGTGGGCATCCATCCCCACAACGCAAAAGACTACTCGCCCGAAGTCGAAGAGACCATAAAAGGGTACCTGCACCACCCGAAGATCGTCGGCTACGGTGAGATCGGTCTCGATTTTTACAGGGAATATTCACCGAGAGAGGTTCAGATCGAGGCGTTCCGGCGGCAAATAGAGCTGGCCCGGCTCGCCGGGCTTCCGGTGATCATCCACTCGAGGAACGCCAGGCAGGAGACCCTTGAGATCGTGAAGGAGGCGCACCTGGAGGGCCACAAGACCGTGGTCCACTGTTACTCCTATGACCTTGACACCGCAAAACAACTGCTCGATATGGGCATCTACCTTTCTATCCCGGGTACGGTTACCTACCCTGACACAAGACTGACAAAGATTGTGCGCTACGCGCCGATTGACAGGCTGCTTTCTGAGACGGACGCCCCATTTCTGACCCCTGTGCCGAAGAGGGGCAGGAGAAACGAACCGGCCCTTGTGAGACTCGTGGTCGAGCAGATGGCCCTGATAAAGGAAAGACCGGTTGAGGAAGTAGCTTCTGCCCTGACCAATACCTTCAAGACCGTTTTTCTGTCCGATGAGGGAAAGAGAGATAGCGAGGAGAGGTCGCATGAAGTCGGTAGTCATAATCGTTGATATGCTGGAAGATATGTACGGAAAAGAGGGGGGGGCACCTCGGGAGTTGACCGGGATCGTAGAGCCTGTGCGGGCGTTTCTCAAACGCTGCCGGGCCCTCTCTGTTCCTATCATATTCGCCTGTGACAGCTTCCTGGAAGGCGATTTCATCTTCAAGGGGAGGATGAAGCCGCATTGCATACGAGGCACGGCAGGAGCGCAGCCGGCCGCCGCACTCGAGGCCGAGGCGACGGACATCATGCTCCCGAAAAGGAGGTTCAGCGCCTTCTTCAAAACAGACCTCGACCAGACGCTCCGCACCATGCAGATAGATACGGTGGCGGTGGCGGGCATCAACACCCATTTCTGCGTCATCGCTACTGCCTTAGACGCCATCTGCCACGACTTCTACACGATCCTCCTCGAAGACCTCAGCGCCGCCTACAAGCCGGAGATCCATACAAGTTTCATGGACGCCTATCGGCAGTCAGCCATATATCCCCTGTTCAGGGTCGCGACGGGAGATGAATTTCTCAGCACCATTGCAAAATGAGGCACATGATGCCGAGTCGCATTCGAAGGCACTACCCAGAGAGTACCCGGGCAACGCAGATCCCGCCAACAAAGATGGGGCTTCGAGGCCGACCTGGTACGAGACGTTTCGCGGTTATATTCGGTCTTCTCGCCCTGGTCGCAGCCGGTATCGGCTGCTATCTGTACAACCGGCCTGTCATGCCGCCCGTCCGGCGTGCCGCGGCGGCGGAAAAGGCGGCCGTCTCGGTCTTCTTTCCTGATGAGCAGGGGAAGCTGGAGAGAAAAACGGTGGAGGTGGGGAAGCAGTTATCAGACAGGGCGCGGGCCGATATCCTGTTCAGGGAGCTGAAAGAGACGCGATCCATACCGGACCGGCTGAGGTTTTACGACTTGGCCGTAGGCGCGGACGGTGTGCTCTACTTGAATGTGTCGAAGGAGTTTATCGACCCGGGCAGCCCCGCCAGGGAGATCGCCATGGTCTACAGCATCGTAAACTCCTTTACAGCAAGTTTTCCCGGGGTGCATCGCGTCCAGTTGCTGGTCGAGGGAGAGCCGGTCTACACGAGAAGTGGGTTGCTTTATATTTTGAAGCCGCTGCAGTACAACAAGGAATTGCTGGAGGATTAAATGCTCGATCCGAAATTGATAAGAGAAAAAGCGGAACTGGTGCGGGAAAGCCTCAAGAAGAGGGGGTCCGTATTCGATCTTGAAAAACTGATCGGGATAGATGAGCGTCGGCGCGAGCTGATCAGACACGCAGAGGCGATGAAGAATCAGCGGAACGTCACTTCCGATGAAATAGCGCGGCTGAAAAAAAGCGGCGTCGAAGCGCAAGAGAAGATAGAACAGCTCCGGGCCGTCGGGAAAGAGATTGAAGCTCGGGAACAGGAGCTTAGGGGCGTGGAAAGTGAATGGGAGCTCAGTAGCCTTGAAATACCGAACATCCCTCATGACTCCGTACCCCTTGGGGCGGGCGAGGAGCAGAACGAAGTGGTCAGGACATGGGGAGAGAAACCTCGCTTTGACTTCCAGCCTATCGCCCACTGGGACCTGGGCGAGAGACTCGACATACTCGACTTCAAGAGGGCCGCGAAGATCACAGGCTCCAGATTCACCCTGTACAAATCCCACGGGGCCCTTTTGGAAAGGGCGCTCATCAACTTCATGCTCGATCTCCATGTGCGCGAGCACGGCTATACCGAGGTGCTGCCGCCTTTCATGGTGAACAGGGAGAGCATGACAGGCACCGGGCAGCTTCCGAAGTTTGAGGAAGAGCTTTTCAAGCTTTCCGACCCTGACTACTTCCTCATACCGACTGCCGAAGTGCCCGTGACGAACATCTTCAGAGACGAGATACTGAAAGGAGACGACCTGCCCATCAAGTATGTCGCATACACGCCTTGTTTCAGAAAAGAGGCCGGAGCCCACGGAAAAGACACGAGGGGCCTCACCAGACAGCACCAGTTCAACAAGGTGGAGCTGGTAAAATTCAGCTTGCCCCAGGACTCTTATGCAGAGCTCGAAGGTCTGCTCCTCGATGCCGAGGATGTCCTGAAAAAGCTCTCCATCCACTACCGCGTTTCTCTCCTATCCACCGGCGACCTCGGATTTTCCTCGGCAAAGACCTATGACATCGAGGTATGGCTCCCCGGGCAGAACATCTACAGGGAGATCTCGTCGTGCAGTAACTTCGAGGCCTTCCAGGCAAGAAGGGCAAGGATCAGGTACAGGACCGGGACCGGAAAGACGGAATACGTACATACCTTGAATGGTTCGGGGCTTGCGGTGGGCAGGTGTGTGATGGCGGTCATGGAAAACTTCCAGCTTGCGGACGGCGCCATCGCTGTACCCGAGGTGTTGCGGCCCTATATGTATGGCATGAACACTATCCTCTGATGCTGACGCGGCCGGGACACTTTTCGCGCCTCCATCAAAAAAGCGCCTCGGCCGCAAAAAACCACCTTGCTCACTTCACCTATAATTCCTCGCGCCCTGGCCTCTTTAGGCGAGTCAAAAATGCCACTCGTAAGGAAGGGCAATTTATTTTTCCGAAACCTGCGTTTTTTTCTTGACATTGAGTTAGACCTGGCATAACATTATACAAATTCTGACAAAGCCAAACCACTCGTAAGGGTGGGACGGAAAGCCAGCGGGTCTCTGATACGCTTCTCGTGAGCACTGCAGACAGACGGCCGGGCTGCCAAAAAAAACGCTTTCACGCATGAAAGCGAAAGGGGGTGGGGAGTCTCAACAGGCAGTTCATGTTCCGGCGTTAGTCAAAATCAAAAGGAGAAAAGCTTATGAAAAGAATGTTAGTGGCTACAACGATCGTTCTGGCAATGGTGATCATGGTTTTCGCCGCCTCTGCAAAGGCCGATGTCAGCTTCGTGGGCCTTGGAGCCACGGGAGTGGACACGTACGGCAACGCGTGGTCTTGGAATACCCAAGGCCCTGGGGGAACTTCAGCGTGGGGTATCCCGGGCCTCCTCGCGGGGACGTTGACCTGGACGGGCCCGGCGACGCGGGATTTCGACTTCGTGCTCGGCACTCAATTTACCGTGCCCGCGGGAGTAGCGATCGATTTGACTCCTACCCCGGGGAATGACCCGTTTGGCTCCTATCTCACGACACGCTTCAGCAACACCACAGCCGGTGCACTCTGGACCATGGTCTCGGTTTCGCCCACGGAGGTGCAGTTTTTCGCTCCCGGAGGAGCCGCGCTTGTCGCCGGTGACACCTTCTTTGTGAATATCGTTCTCACGGGGAACATCGACCCGACAAAGGTAGGGTTCGTTGCTACCTACAGCCCGGTTCCCGTTCCCCCGACACTACTGCTTCTTGCCCCCGGCCTCCTTGGCCTTGTGGGCATCAGGAAAAGACTTAAGGGGTAAGACCAACCACTCGCTTTATTCAGCAGGCAGAGACCTTGGTCTCTGCCTGCTTTTTTGTGCGCCCGGCAGGGTGCATTCATCCGCAGCCGCGGGTCCTCTAGGACGAAGGATCGCGCCCTGGGAAAAGGGTCACCGACACTATACGGACAGTATCCATGACCCCTAAAACATTGTAACTCATTTATGGGGCGGCGGGAATCGAAAACCTGCCCCCCCGTCCAAGTAGCTGAAACAATAGGAGGTTTTAGACGCTTCTTTAAATCCTGGAACGAATCTGCACGAGTGCTGAAAAAACCACCACCCCTAAGCCGGCTATCATGCCGGCTTTTCGTTTTGAGCAACAGCTAATTCAAGACGAATAAAAAAGCCACCGGAAGAGCTTTGGCGGGCGTCTCCGGCGGCGGGGGTGGTGAAACGTGACCGTATCACCTAAGAGTGAGTATAAAGCTTCCTCGGGCCATTGTAAAGGGCATATAGGGCCTACGTCGGGGGACTTCCCGACGTTCTCAAAGCAAATTCCGGCGCAAGTTCCGGTCCCTCCTGCCGCGCGGACGGAGGAGCACGGCGGGGGGTCGGGGCTTGCGCCGCGCACAAACCTTTCCCCACATCACTTCCCGACGAGGGTGACAGAACGGAGTAGTGGAGGTCGAGCACAAGCATGCGCTGGTCGGCTCCTCTGTGCTTGTAACAGAGGTAATGAATTACACCGATGAGCGAAAGTCGGGATTATTCACTCTGGCGGGCAAGGAACGATATTCAACCCTGGGTGGAGACACGGCCAAGGTCTGATAAACACGTCACAATAAGAACAGAAGTACGGGGGAAAAAGAAGAGAGCCGAAATAGTGGATAAATACTCATACCTGTTCGACAAGCAGGATGTGGCGACGATGTTCTATTCTACCGTCGATTATTACAGCAACGTGGGGCTGGTCTTCAGGAACATGGATAGCGGGGAGTACAAGCGGATGCCGATCTGCTCCAGGTGGAACACGAAAAGGGATGACTGGTACAAGAAACGGTATTGGGACATACACGATAGCGTGAAGGATGAAACCAAGGTGACGATGCTCGCAATAGGATACGATCAGCGGCGTATGTACGATCTCATGGAAGAATCAGGATGGGGCGGCGACTTCTATGGATTCCTCATGTTCCGCATCGGAACGGACATAAGCGCCTTCCTGAAGCGCCTACGGTCCTTCTACAAGCGAAAAGGATGGGAGTGGAGTTATAGAGGCTTCGCCATAGAGCCTTACAGGGAATCGGGCCTTCCTCATATCCACTTCTATTTCAAGGGCGGTTGGATCGCCGATATAGACGACATAGTAAGGCTGTGGGGATGGTCAAAACCACAAGGGATCAAGGTCACAGTGAGAACGGGGGGCCAAGTTGCGGGCTACCTTTCAAGCTATCTGAAGAAGGCCGTTACCTGCGTCGATGGCAATAAAGTCCATCTTCTCTATGCCTATGCCTATTTCTTCGGGGTGCCTCTCTACCGGGTGGCTTACGGCAAGAGGAAGAAGGAAGAAAAGCAGTGTGAGGCCGTGGAGATCGGCGAGAAAGAAATTCCGGTGACTGAACCGTTCGTCAAAGGGAATTGGGAGTGTGTGGGTACGGATATCATGGGAACCGGGACGGAATGGGATAAGAGATTCTTACCGTTCGGAAGCGAAAAGAGAATGAGCGTCGAGGAATTTGAAGAAGGGCACGGCGAGAAGTCCTATGAAAATACCGATTATGGGGGCCATTATGAAGAAACGTAAGAAAGAAAGGCTTGAGCGGAAGAAGGCTGTACGAGCGGCACAGCAATTGCCGGAATGGTGGGTCCAGGGCAAAAGCAGGGTCATAGAACACTTCGGGGCCTTCTTAGACGAGTGCCTGGGCGATGTACAAGCGGAAGAATTCGGGTGCGAAGGGGGCTGTTATCACTATCTTGAAGGGGAGTGCGAGGGGAAGGGATATCAGGGGCGGGACGTTTTTGAATGTCTGATTCCTGAGAAGAAAGTGCCCTTTCTGAAAGGATCAATCGTCACCATCGTTGTGTTACCACCATCGTGAAGATGAACTTCTTAGGCAAGGACACGCCAACTATTTCGGTCCAGAATACCTTCATGCTAATACAAAGAGACGATATGCAGCCTTCCAGGGTCTTTTTCAAGGCCCAAGGGGCCTTGGCCCACCTCTTTATGTTGCAGGCGATCAGCTTGCATGCCACGGCAAAGCATACTTTTGCCAGCCGGCGCACCCGAAGTCTGCCGATTCCGTGCGCTCGTTTCAGTTCGGAGTTCGTTGCTTCGATCCCTGCACGAATCTTGTACCGGTCCTTCCATTCAGTGGTCTGCTGGATGGCATACATCTGATCCCGCAGGCGAAGCTCGGCAGTGATCTCCAGACGAAAGTCCCCGACCGTTTCACGGGCCTGGCAGCCTTTGTTGCGGTGGTTCGGAGCTCTTACCGGGCACCTATCGAGCATCGTGCACGATCGACAGGCGTTTCCGTCAAAGATCGCATGGAGAGAACGACGGGTGCTGTTGTTGCCGCTCAGTATGCGATGGTCTATGGGACTATTACCCATGGGACATCGGGTCACCAAACCTTCCGAGTCGAAGGAGAAAAGGTCTCTGCCCACGATATCGTCGGAGAGCCTGCTGCGGTTGACGGGCGTGACGAATTCGATACCTTGCTCTATGACCTTTGCCGCTGAAGGGACAGACGGATAACCGCCGTCGGCAAAGAGCGCTTCGGGCTTCAACCCGGCAGCCTCCAAACGTTCGATAACAGGAAGGGCCTTGCCGATGTCGGATCTGGCGGCGCCATGCACCTCATAGTCTGTGATGATTTCGGTTTTTCCGGTATTCTTGCACGTCTCCGTAACATGAAGGCTGTATCCCGGCCCTTTATGTCCGCAGGACGCATCCGGGTCGTAAGGGGATTGAAGGGTTGCTCCTTCACTCTTTTTCTTCACCTGGACCTTGGACGATTCTTGGTCTGAGGTGAATTCGCATTGTTCGGAGAAAAGGCGCTTCAACAATTGGTACGGCTCATTGCCTGTAAGTTCATTATCCTTCTCGAAGATAACAATAAGGTCATAGAGATACTGCGCCAGTTCTTCCAGCTTGATCTTCTGCTCGGCCGGACCCAATCCGAACCAACCCTCGGGTTCGCTTGAATGCCATTCCTGAATTGCCTTCGGGACTCTCGACAATTGATCTTCATTCAGACTCTTGAGAAACTGGGTGAGCGTATTCGAGAATAGAGCCAATCTGCCTCGTACACGAATGTTCGAGATTATGTGGGTAGAATCAAGCCGCTGGCTGGAAGACGAGAGGCCAAGTTTGCTTATCGCTGAATCTCTGATATTGTCGAATACATGGCGGACCAGCTTCATCTCCGGGTCTTTGGCGGCCAATCGCCTGCGGAACTCTACAAGAGAGCGACGGGACAAATAATCTTCCTCATCGCTGACATCCAAGGCGTATCGCCACCGGGTGTCAAAGCTGAAGGTGTCGAGGGCCTCCTGGTCACTCAAGTTGCTCCACTCCTGAAGGAGACACAAACCCAAAAGACGCGCAACGCTGAAATTAGGCCGGCCTGTTGTGCCGTACAGAATCGCATAGCGATCTTCGTTCCTGAACAGGATTGGAAATACCTCGCCTCTAAACAGGTGAGCCCATGAAGACTCAAGACGGTTCCGCAAAGAGGGGGACACCTGCGTCTCCACGCCGAGTAGTTTTTGTTGAGGTGGTGTTTTCTTATACATGACATATTCTATCATTGTATGTAATTAAATACAATAGTTATTTGTGGGGAGTTACTTCTCAGGAATCAATGTCTCAAAGCGCACCATTGCAACATTGCGTTGTAGGGCAAAATCAAGGGACATATTACTTGCTACACCTACAAAGCCGCGGACCTGCCTTGCCAAGCGACGCGAGGGATACCACCTGAAAGGTGGCAGGAACCTGAAACTCAACAAAATTGTGTCATTTTCTCGAATTACCGCCCGGGTTACATCGCGAGGACGGTCTTCACCGAGCATCGGCAAAATCGAGCGCACAGGAGGCCCTACAAAGCCCGGCGAACGGGAGGGGGCATTATGGTACCCCATCATGAGTTTTTCGGCTGTATTTCCGGTCCGTAAGTGGTATCATAATTACACTTATGACCACCAATAACGCAAGGCGACCAGGTAACCGCGCTTTAGAATATCTTCTGAATCGCTATGGGCCGTTGGACGGTAAGGTTGCTTTTTTAGTAAATGCCTTACCGGCTCTCGGAGATCAACTCTATGTCAATGCCCAAACCGGGGTAGAAATCGTCTCCTCGTTCCTTCAAAAGACCCGCTTGACGTACTTACTCAGTACCCTCACTAAAACATCCTTTTCGCCACAGAAAGACCGCCTTCTCGCACTTTGCATTTTCGATTTAGAATTGTGCATCTATTTCGACTCCGTTTTTTCCTACTGCGGCCATAAAGAATTAGCCTCTCTTCTCGCCGATTCCTTACTTTACCAGGCGACCGGCTATGAGGCCTCCTCGCCCACTGATTCGGAGCTTTGGGACCAGGGCACACAGAGATCTCGGGGCATCCATAAATATCTTCTGGCCCACGGGCAATTCAAAAAGATTGGCGATGTACAGGCATGGGTCTTTGGAAAAGAGGTCTCAGCGATTGTTCACGGGAACGCCAAAGACCTCCATACCGTTCTCAGAGTCGTCCCTTTGTCCGGCGCTGTTAGGGTGAATGCAAAGAACGTTTGTGCTTTGTCTTTGTACGGGATTGCGCCCACCCGCGAAGAGGAGAAAGCATTCACCGCCGGTCTTGAAGAGCTGAGCAAGCGGCTCACCGAAATGGCTAACAAGCCTTTATGACGGTTGCACAAAGCAGGGGCGTTTTAACTGTACTTCCCGCGCCTCGGGGTTTCGATTGAAAACCCCCTCACACCTCTTCCAGAACATGTTTCATTTCTTTCGTTGCTTCACCTTCTTTAATTCCAGTTTTGCTTTTTCTCTGACGCTTTCTAACTGCGTTATCAGATAATCGATTGTTTCATCGATTTCCCGATCTGTCATCAGGTTGGGACTCATGAGCGGCCCCCAATCGGGATCATCGGCGTATGCGGAAAGGTAGATATGAAGGTAAGGAGGAAAAGGGTGCTCTCCCTCCTTCGGTGCCACCGTATAAAAAGCTATTTCTGCCATACTTGCCTCCTTCTGTATTCTGGCACAACCACTCTCGGCATCGGCGCGCGTCGGGGGATAGGCTGATTAACGTGACTTGGCCAGCCCTCCCCACGAAACACCTTCTTCACCCCCCAACACGTGTCAAAGATTACCATCACCAGCCCTGTACAGCAAGAAAAACATTCAGCTGCGCCTTCCAGGAAGTACGGAGGAGCTTAGCGAACCTGGGCACGTCGCCCCTTCTATAAAATTTTCCCCTCAATTAAGGGGGAAAATTCAAGCGGCTCTTTCTCCCGGCAGGGATATTACAATTTCTATGACATGGGTCTGATCATGGCGTAGAAATTGGCCTCGCTACGGTCTCATACTCTGATCGCCGTATCTCGTCAACGATAAATTTGGTGTCGTTACACTTTTTGCTTGACAGTGTAAGTACACTTCATATAGAGTGTAGTTGCACTGAGGGTACGGGAAGAAACATTCCGAAAGGAGAAAAAGATGGGAACAGCGAAAAAGAGGGTGAGGCCGCAACGGGTGATGAGCCTGAGCAACGAGTGTTGGGACACGCTGACGGAGATAAGCAAAGGGTCGGAGGATGACAAATTGTCCAGATCGAAGGTCATAGAATTGATGGCGCAGTTCTTGAGAGACATCAGCTTCGATGAGCCTATGCTTCCCACGGTGAACAAGTTGCGGGCCAAGCTCGGCAAAAAGCCGTTGAAGAATGAGAACAGGTCATATCGGGACATATTGAAGGATTAAAGAGACAAAGGATAAAAGGCAAAAGCGTTGACCGCTCCCTTTCAGGTCAATATAATTTCTCCAGGTAAATTCATTCCTGGGGGTTTTTGTATGAAAGGGACCATAGGCTATGCGGAGCACGTGAAGAGGTATTATGTGGCCTGGTACCATCCCGCGCATAAGAAGACGTACAAGGTATATCACTACAAAGGCGAATTGCTCTATGATCGCAGGATGGCCGAAAAGCTTCTGTCCTGTATGCAAGCGGACGTTGAAAAAGGCGTTTTCCGGATCGAGGAGTACACGGAGCTTCCGTGCAAAGTGTCGGACTATCTCAAGGAGTGGCTTGAAACCGTGAAGCCGACCCTGGCCCCCGCCACTTACAAGGATTATCGGGGCAGCATCGAGAACTATCTGATACCGTTCTTCGAGAATGAGCGTATTCGTCTTCATGAGGTCCGCTACGACACGCTGATGCGAATTCTGAACAGCATCAACCGGGAAGGAAAGGGAAAGCTTAACGTCATGTATTGCCTTCATGCCTGTCTCGACTTTGCGTGGAGATCGGAGCGAATTCCCGTGGTCCCGCCGTTCCCTAAGAGGAAGGCATACAATATCACGGATACGCCGATCGTATGGCTGCCAGAGGACAGGCAGCGGCCCGTTATCGAGGCTATTCCCGCAGAACACCAACCTATTATCTGGTGGCTGAAATTCCATCTTCGGCGGCCTTGTGAGGCGGCATCCCTGCATAAGATCGATTTTGACGGAGAAATATTCACCATTCACCGCTCATTTTCTGACAGACAGTTGATTGATAGGACCAAGACAGGAGAAATGATTCCTGAGAAGTAACTCTCCACAAATAACTATTGTATTTAATTACATACAATGATAGAATATGTCATGTATAAGAAAACACCACCTCAACAAAAACTACTCGGCGTGGAGACGCAGGTGTCCCCCTCTTTGCGGAACCGTCTTGAGTCTTCATGGGCTCACCTGTTTAGAGGCGAGGTATTTCCAATCCTGTTCAGGAACGAAGATCGCTATGCGATTCTGTACGGCACAACAGGCCGGCCTAATTTCAGCGTTGCGCGTCTTTTGGGTTTGTGTCTCCTTCAGGAGTGGAGCAACTTGAGTGACCAGGAGGCCCTCGACACCTTCAGCTTTGACACCCGGTGGCGATACGCCTTGGATGTCAGCGATGAGGAAGATTATTTGTCCCGTCGCTCTCTTGTAGAGTTCCGCAGGCGATTGGCCGCCAAAGACCCGGAGATGAAGCTGGTCCGCCATGTATTCGACAATATCAGAGATTCAGCGATAAGCAAACTTGGCCTCTCGTCTTCCAGCCAGCGGCTTGATTCTACCCACATAATCTCGAACATTCGTGTACGAGGCAGATTGGCTCTATTCTCGAATACGCTCACCCAGTTTCTCAAGAGTCTGAATGAAGATCAATTGTCGAGAGTCCCGAAGGCAATTCAGGAATGGCATTCAAGCGAACCCGAGGGTTGGTTCGGATTGGGTCCGGCCGAGCAGAAGATCAAGCTGGAAGAACTGGCGCAGTATCTCTATGACCTTATTGTTATCTTCGAGAAGGATAATGAACTTACAGGCAATGAGCCGTACCAATTGTTGAAGCGCCTTTTCTCCGAACAATGCGAATTCACCTCAGACCAAGAATCGTCCAAGGTCCAGGTGAAGAAAAAGAGTGAAGGAGCAACCCTTCAATCCCCTTACGACCCGGATGCGTCCTGCGGACATAAAGGGCCGGGATACAGCCTTCATGTTACGGAGACGTGCAAGAATACCGGAAAAACCGAAATCATCACAGACTATGAGGTGCATGGCGCCGCCAGATCCGACATCGGCAAGGCCCTTCCTGTTATCGAACGTTTGGAGGCTGCCGGGTTGAAGCCCGAAGCGCTCTTTGCCGACGGCGGTTATCCGTCTGTCCCTTCAGCGGCAAAGGTCATAGAGCAAGGTATCGAATTCGTCACGCCCGTCAACCGCAGCAGGCTCTCCGACGATATCGTGGGCAGAGACCTTTTCTCCTTCGACTCGGAAGGTTTGGTGACCCGATGTCCCATGGGTAATAGTCCCATAGACCATCGCATACTGAGCGGCAACAACAGCACCCGTCGTTCTCTCCATGCGATCTTTGACGGAAACGCCTGTCGATCGTGCACGATGCTCGATAGGTGCCCGGTAAGAGCTCCGAACCACCGCAACAAAGGCTGCCAGGCCCGTGAAACGGTCGGGGACTTTCGTCTGGAGATCACTGCCGAGCTTCGCCTGCGGGATCAGATGTATGCCATCCAGCAGACCACTGAATGGAAAGACCGGTACAAGATTCGTGCAGGGATCGAAGCAACAAACTCCGAATTGAAACGATCTCACGGAATCGGCAGACTTCGGGTGCGTCGGCTGGCAAAAGTATGCTTTGCCGTTGCATGCAAACTGATCGCCTGCAACATAAAGAGGTGGGCCAAGGCCCCTTGGGCCTTGAAAAAGACCCTGGAAGGCTGCATATCGTCTCTTTGTATTAGCATGAAGGTATTCTGGACCGAAATAGTTGGCGTGTCCTTGCCTAAGAAGTTCATCTTCACGATGGTGGTAACACAACGATGGTGACGATTGATCCTTTCAGAAAGGGCACTTTCTTCTCAGGAATCAGAAATTCATTACGTCCCTATGGTCGACGAGTTTATTCCGCACTACGAGACTGAAAAGGCAAAACAACAATCGTTGTCCATCGTCTCGCCGTATTTCTTCGTCAATCCGAACGGCGAAAGGCCGGGACAGCCATACACGGGCAAGGCGCTATCAAAGATATGGAAAGAGGCTTGCAAGAAGGTAGGAGAATCGATAGCGCTTTATCCTGGGGTCAAGCACAGTTCATGCTCTCAACTTGTGAATGAGTACGGCTATTCAATCGACGAGGTTCAGATAGCGACGGACCACGCGCGGCGGGAATCAGTGAAGAGGTATGCAAAGGTAGAGGTATCGGCCAGGAAAGCACTGCTTGAAAAGAGAATCATAAAGTTCACAAGGCCTGGAACGGCCCTGGAACGAACAAGGAGGAAATAATGCTAATAATATCAATAAAAAAATGGTGGGGCGGCGTCCATCGAACTGAGCTGCTAACATAGCGTTATCATGGGATTATCAAACCTCGCAAAATCTGGCACGCCCCCACAACAGCCCCCAAAATCGCAATCATAGCCCCAACAAACCTGCAAGATATGTCCCCGCGCTTACGCCCAATCAACCGCAAAAAGGATTAATGGTTCATCCGGTTATTACTCACTGGAACGGAATGGAGGATTCCGAGATTCTTCTTGAAGAAAAGGAAAACAAGTGGTAATCATTGAGGGGCAGATAAAAAGCTGCTCTCGAATTGATGCGGCCGGAACGGAAGTTGTCCACCGTCAATGGCCCCGTTACCGCGTCCGTTAATTGTAGAAGACATGAAACTGATCGATACTTTTGAAAAACACAGATCGGAGCCTGAAAAGACCTTAGAAACGTATACCAGGGAGGTTAGGATAGCACTCGGCCGCGAAATGGCGAAGTGCAAGAAAATATATCTTGATACGAAGTATTGGTTGCTTCTGCGGGACGCTGCAATGGGAAGACAAAGAGACGGGGACATTACAGAACTCCTGGCGGTGCTGCGATACGGAGTCGAAGACGGGAGAATGGTGTGCCCTATAAGCGAAGATATTTTTGCAGAGGTATTGAACCAGTCAGACACAAAGACGCTTTCTGAAACAAGCAATCTCATTGACATCCTATCAAGAGGTATATCAATATTGTCGGAGCAAGAACGAATTGGCTTCGAAACGCTCTACTTTATCCGAAGAACCATTGGAGGAGAAGATTCAGTGCATTCGCCAGACGTATTAGTCTGGACGAAGTTGGCCTATGTGCTCGGCGCTGTCCACCCGACATCTACGCCATTCTTTCCTCAAGAAGAGCTGGTGCTTCAGAAGGCTTTCTTCGATCAAATGTGGACGATCTCATTATCCCAAATGATAGAAATAATGGGGAAAGAGGCAATTTCTAAAATGCCTCGGCTGAACGACTTGTCGGATATTTTGAACGAGGGAAAGATCAGACATTCACATGAAAATAATTCTTTCAAACAGCTTTGCCTATCAGAGCTTGCAGGGGTACTCGATCTGTGCATACCGACTTTTGAAGATACCATGGTTTATCTGTTTAAGGGGCAGCAAGGGTGTGAACCGACACCGAGCGAAGTGAAATCAAGTAAGGCGGGGAAACAGATTGCAAATGCAGTTTATAATCTGTTCCGCAAGAATAAGCTACAGACCTATTTTCCGACACTCGTAATCGGCTCTGCGTTACATGCTCTAGTGCGATGGGATACCAAAAGGAAATTCAAGAGAAACGATTTGCATGATTTCAGACATGCCCAAACTGCCTTGCCCTATTTTGATTTCTTCTTCACTGAGCACAGTCTGAGGGACTTGGTTACCCGAAGTCATGTTGCTTTTGACAAGAAATATGGGTGTGAGGTCTTTTCGTGTCCGCACGAAGCTCTAAACAGAGTGAAGGAGATATGCAGTTAATTACTGCATCCAAGTAAACTCGATACGTCGGCGGCTAACGCCTTTGTTGTCGTCTTTCTGCGGCAATCCGCGATTCACAAGTTTGAATTCGACACGCTATTTAGGTGGAAGAGAGAGCCTCCCTGTGCCATGGAAAGTATGCGAACCTGATGAACAAGATTGGCCTTCACATTGGCAGTTTAACCTGTTCGCCCTGTGTCCCCGTCGCTTTGGGCGCTTTCTTGAACGTAGCACCCACTTGCCGGATCGGGGGCATTTCGATCTTCTTCCCGGCCAATAATTCGGCCACTGTCAAGAGTTGCATTCGCGGATATTTCCGCCCCCACGTCTCGGACTGATAGAATCCCGCCATAACAGCCTCGGTCTTCATTTCAGCAGTCGGCTCTTGCATTGTAATCAAAGCGCCTATGGCTGCTTTTTCCCGCTCCAAGACGCCTTTTAAGTCTCGGACGTGCGACGGGCCGGTCTTACCCGCCTTCACTGATAGAATTACGCTTTCAAATACTCCGGCCTTATCGCCCTGAAAGACGATCCGCCCGTCAATACCCCTGTCCGCTCCCTTCTTTTGTTCGACGGGCCGCGCCCCCACAAGGCCCAAGGTCCACCATTGAAATTGATACGGGTCTGAAGCCGCAAGCGCCTCGGCGTCAGGCACGCTTACCGGTTCCCCGATCACCTTGTATGCGGCAGCTTCGCCGAAGGTATCCTTAAGGCGGTGCTTGATAAGCGTTATTGCAAGGTGCGTTATATCTATCCCTATCCATCGGCGGCCGAGTTTTTGGGCACCGGCGATAGCGGTCCCGCAGCCGCAGAAGGGGTCCATGATTGTGTCCCCTTCGTTGCTGCTCGCCTGAATCATTCGTTCCAACAAGTCTTCGGGTTTCTGCGTGGGGTAGCCGAGGCGTTCACGGGATAGATTATGCATCGGCGGAATGTCCGTCCACACGTCTTGCAGCGGAACGCCCGGTTGCTCATCAACATAGCGCTTGAGCCTTGGCATACCACCCTCCCTTTCGGGCCAGTGAATCTTACCCTGAGCATCGAGCTTGTCTAACTCGGCAGTAGGCACCATCCAGTGACGGCCCTTCGCAGTTACGTCAATGCCGCGCCACGGCTTTCCGGTTTCACCATGCCGGACACCGGCCCCGGTGAGATCGGACCTTGTCCATCGTCTACCCTTGTCGTCAATGTGCGTGTAGAATTGGTCAAGGTAGTATTCGTCGTAGGCTTGAAAGGATTGGTTCCAGGTGTACCCATCTGTCTTAGAAAATAAGAGCAGCGTGTCGTGGACAGGACCGTATCTTTTGGCGCTGCTATGGGCGCTGGTTCGCTTCCAGACGATTTCATTTCTGAAGTTTTGAGGACCGAAAACAGCATCCATAAGCAATTTCAGGTAGTGGCTCGCTGTCGGATCGCAGTGCAGGTATATGCTGCCCGTGGGCTTCAATGTCCGCCGCAGTTCCACAAGGCGCGGAGCCATCATAACGAGATAGGCTAACATGTCGCATTCGCCCAAGAACGTCCTGAAAGCCCGTAAACAATCGGCCACCCGCCCGCCCGCCGTCACAACCTCTGCATAGGCGGATTCGCTTTCCTGTGTCCATGTCCAGGTATCCGAAAAAGCCCGAATCTGACTCGCGGCCTTATGTCCGTCCTTTTCTGCAAAAAGCACATTATAGTTCGCATTGGAATTGAACGGCGGGTCCAGGTAAACGAGGTCAACCGATTCGTCTTTCAGGTAGCGGCGCAGAATGTCCAGATTATCGCCGTAGTAGAGAGTATTTTCCATACCTACCCCTTGGCGCTATTGTATGAAATATCGGGCGGTTTTGAAAGGACTATTTTGTTTCAACGCCGATCTTTTCAATATCCTCTTCCAGCCACACGGTGATTCGGGCCGACAATTTGATTGACTTTGGGAAAATGCCCTTCTTGACACCGGCCCACCACGTGCTCTTCGACACAGGGATTCGCTCAAGGACTTCCGGGAGGCGTAAGAAGCGCTTATTCATTCTGACACCTACTTGCCATTGCCTGCGACCTCCTTGTCACTCTGCTTGCCCTTGCCGCTATGTTAGACGGCAAGGGCAAGTCTCGGTTGATAAAGGCAGGGGCGGCCCCTAAGTTGTGTCGGGTGCAGGAAATAAATTCCTGAAAATGAAGGTATTTAGCTGTGGGAGGGCAAAGCCCTAAATGGTGTGAAGTTAATTGTAGGCAGGGTCTAACCCTGCAGGAGACTAGCTCCTGAATTATTTATTATGGCAGGTAACAATGCCTGCAACCTATAGAGACCACAATTTTTTGTCTGTGTCAAAACTTTTCTTCCGAGTGCCGGAGAAAGCGCCCTTTACGGGTCCGAAGTCCGCAAGCGACGTACCTCCCGTCTCCCGCGCGGAAGGATGGGCACGGCTTGCTTTGACGGCCTTGATGACTTTTTCCACTTCCCGCTGGGTAAGGTGTTTTCTGTCATCGTTCATTTTGTCCAGGTTTCAGGGTCGGAAAGACCGCGCAAACTCGCGTCTTTCCTATGTTGCGTTTTCATAATATGGACAAAATAATACATTTTGTCGCATTATGGAAATCGAAAAGAGGAGGGCCTGTGATACTGGGCGAGAAATTGTGTATAATAGGGACGTTGCTTACGTTGCCATATTGCCTTCTCTTATCTAAAAAATGAAACGAAGATTCTTCCACACAAAGAACAAAGGGGGGGATCAGACATGGGAACTGTAAACCTGCCGCGGACGGGATGGACTTTAGGATTCCTTGGCAATAAGGAAGGGGACGACGGCCATATACAAGCAGGAGTTCCCTGGCCCGATCCACGATTTATCGATAATGGCGATGGCACTGTAACGGATAACCTGACCGGTCTCATATGGACAAAAAATGCCGGTACGCCTATGGTCGGGTCATACGAGCCGATGCAAAAGCGACACTGGTGGTCGTCCGCGCATAAAGTGTTGACGGCCGGGTCGTGCGCGGGTGGAGTGATGGGTTGGGAGAATGCTTTTAATTATGTAACTTGTTTAAATGCCGTGAATCACCTTGGTCATAACGACTGGCGGCTGCCAAATATTAACGAGTTGGAAAGCCTCGTTATCTTCGGGCCGTCCAATAGAAATCCGGATCTCATAAGCCCATTGCGCAGTGTGCCGCAGATATTTAGAAATGTTGGATCGTTGCCTTTTACGGGCTATTGGTCCTCTACAACGCATGCAATCAATAGCTCCTTCGCGTGGCGCATTAACTTTACCATGGGCGGCCTCGCAGAAGCCAGATGGAAGGCGATCAAGAAACCTGATCCTAGGGCGTGCGACTCAAAAGTTTGGCCTGTTCGTGATGGACAATCCGGGGCATTTCGTAACGCGGCTATTTGGGCCACGGGTCAGACGCAAAGCCGCCATTCAGGTGACGACGGCCATATACAAGCAGGAGTTCCCTGGCCCGATCCACGATTTATCGATAATGACGATGGCACTGTAACGGATAACCTGACCGGTCTCATATGGACAAAAGATGGAAACGTCACGGAAAACGACCAGAGTTTATTATGGGGTAGTTATAAGACGTGGGTAGGAGCGCTAAAATACGTAACCTCTATTAATTCCGGCTCAGGAACCTACGGGCACAACGACTGGCGGCTGCCGAACGTTAAGGAGCTTAGAAGCCTGATCGATTATTCTATGCATCAGTGCGCCCTGTCGCAGGGCCATCCATTCATAAATGTTCAGCCCGATTTCTACTGGTCGTCTTCTCCCTACAGGTCGCACGACCTCGCATGGGTCGTCAATATGAAAGACGGCAGTTGGGGGCTCGGCCGCAGCCTGGGCATGAACCATATCGCTAACCTTAGTAGTGCTCGTAACAAAAAAAACGATGATAATAGATTCTGCCTCTGGCCGGTGCGTGCCGGTATTGTGGGCAAGCCTCCATAGGGAGAACGAATCGAAAATTTACAGTTGTAGTGCAAGACCCAGCAGCCTCCTCGAAACAACGCGCTTCAGCAGCCTTTTATCGCCGTAGGTGTACTCGTATTTTCGCTCCGGTTTCGTAGGGGGGCCGGTTGTACCACCAACTGCCATCATAAAGCGACTTATAATCACAAGTGACTGACACTCTTATGTACCATTCGCCGGTTTCGGTGGGGGTCCCGGTAAGCCCTCCGGGACTCTCGTGCATTCCGGGGGGGATATATGATGAGTGGACCCCAAATCTGGAAGGAGACCCCTCGCCGTAGTCCTGTCGCGTCGGACACTCGTAGGTGAAGCGAACGTCAGCTTGCTCCCCGAGGGGCAGATCGTAATAAAGGGGATAACCTTGTGTATGAATCCCGAACTCGTCACCAAAAAGCTTTAAAAAAATTATACCTCCTACAACGACTATGCAGAAAATTAACATAATAATTTGTTGGGTAGCCCACTTTGGCGACGGCACGAACCAATCATATCAGGCTCAGCGAAATATTTCAAGATTGTGATTCAATCAATATATAGTAGGCGCATTCCAATAACGCTACAGATAGGAACACTGGACAAAATAATACGGTCTGTCCATAAATGAAATCAATGTTAAACGAAGGCGGTGGTACAAAATGGGGTCCGAGGTCCGCAATCGGTGAGACGGCGTCCCTCCCGCCTCCCGCGCGGACGTAAGGAGCACGGGGGCGGGTGGACGCGGAAGGGCGGAAGGTCCTTCCCTAAAGATTTTTTCCCCTCAAAAAGGAAGGGGAAAAGAGGGCCTTTTCTCGCGGCAGCGATGAGTACAATTTCCGTGACGGCCACGGCGGGGAAATTGGAAAGCCATCCCGATAGATCGGGCGCATGGCGGGGTTGCCCTTGGGTTTATTAATTAACACATATCACAACAAGACTATCTTATCTTAAACCTCACGAGAATAATATTCGTAGTAAAAACAGGGGGATATACGGGGGAAGAAAAAGAGCTTTGACCTGTGTCACGATAGTGGTGTATAAGGTGTGTATGGGCAAGCAAAGAAAATTGAGAAGGGCGCAAGAGAGGGCGTCTGTGAGTCAGGCTGAGAACACACCTCGGGTGCTGATGGCCTCTCACGCTAAAAAGTCAAAGCCTCGCCGTACCGATCCTTATCGACGGAACGTATATGTCACTGACGAGGAATGGGAAAGAGTCGAACCGATCTTGCGGGAAGTCGGGCTAACCAGATCGAAGTTTATTACCCTATGTTTCAGGTGGCTTATTAAGAACCGCGACCGTAGTATTGCAGGGTTCCAGGATAGTCTATTCAGGGAACTGTTTGGAATGGGTGCGGAGAATAGCAAGGCAGGGGACGGTAAGGCACCGGAAATCTATTGACAAAAGCAAAACATATGTATAATAAATACAGTAATGTACTCATGGAGGGAAGGAACATGAATTTCAATAGTAAAGCGGTGTCCAAGATCACCGATCTGACGCAAAGAAGGCTCGATTACTGGGATTCGAGCAATTTCATAAAACCCTCGATAAGCGAGGCAGCAGGGAAGGGATCGGTAAGGCTCTATTCCTTCAGCGACCTGGTTCAGATCAAGGTAGCGAAAACCTTGCTGGACAGCGGGCTTACCCTTCAGAAGATCAGGAAAGCCGTGACCTATCTGAAAAAACACATCAAGGAAGTAGAGAAACCCCTTGCGGAGCTTCGCTTTCTCACGGACGGCAAAACGATATTCGTCATCACCGGGGACGACAAGCAGATCATGGATACCTTGAAACAAGGGCAACTGGTGTTCTCTATCGCTTTAGGAGACCTGATCGAAAAGCTCCGGGGAGAAGTAATTGACCTGGAGAAGGAAAGGAAATATTCCGTGACGGTCAAGGGAAAGAAGTATCGAGTGATTTTACGCGCGGATATGGAAGACGGGGGCTACTGGGGAGAATGTCCCGATCTGCCCGGATGCGCGTCTCAGGGAGACACGATAGAAGAAACGCTTGGTATGATGAAGGACGCGATTAGCGGACACCTTGAAATTATAGAGGAAGACCGGCAAGACGAAAAGTCCAAACGGGCCTCATGAGCGGGATTCACAACCTGAAACCCGAAGGGGTGATAAGGGCATTCGAGCGGGCGGGATGGAAGGTAAGGGGGCAGAAGGGCAGCCACGTAAAGCTCACGAAGGAAGGCAACCCGAACATCCTTTCCATTCCTTTTCACAAAGGGGACACCGTAAAGCAAGGCTTACTGCGGGACCAGATCGGAAAGGCAGGCATGACTGTCGAGGAATTTCTGAAGCTCTGCAAATAGACCAGTACCAGTAAAGCCATGTCGCTCATTGTTCATAATACTTCCCAATAAACAGGAAAGGGGATTTCTCCCCCTCCCCGGTATCATTCTCGTGCGGTCTTGTCCATTGTACCACGTCGGTCCGGTTTACCCTGCTATTTCACCTCTCGCTTTCCCTTAACCCTTCCTGTGCAATGGCAATACCTGTGCGCCTTTTTTCAGCCCGTCCAGGTAGTCCGCCCAGGTCTGCATCATTTCGCGGCGTCCTTCAAGATGTGCCGTCCGATTGTAGGCTCTGCCGTTCGGGTCTCTCACGGCATGGGCAAGCTGATGCTCTATGTAGTCCGGCCTCACCTGCAAGACCTCGTCAAGGATGGTCCTTGCCATCGCTCTGAAGCCGTGGCCGGTCATGGTCTCCTTGTCATAGCCCATGCGCCGTAGTGCCGCATTCACGGTATTGTTGCTCATCGGCCGTGCGAAGGACCGCCCTGAAGGGAAGACGTACCTGCTCGCGCCGGTAAGCTGTTTCAGTTCCGTCAGTATCGTCACGGCCTGAGCGCACAGAGGCACGATATGGGGCTGCTTCATTTTCATCTTGTGCGCCGGTATGTTCCAGACTCGCTCATCGAGATCGATCTCCTCCCATTCCGCCTGTCGTAGCTCTCCAGGGCGCACGAAGAACATGGGGGCAAGGCGTAAGGCGCATTTGACCACAAACCCGCCCTGGTAGCCGTCTATCGCCCTCAGAAGGGGTGCAACCTCTTTCGGGTCCGTGATAGCGGCATGGTGATGCTCTCCCGGTTGAGGCAATGCCCCTCTCAGGTCGCCGGAGCAATCACGTTCACATCGGCCTGTAGCGACGGCGTACCGGAGCACCTGCCCTGCAATGGTTCTGATCCGGTGTGCGGTTTCCAGGGCGCCCCGGCTCTCCACCCGGCGAAGGACCGTTAAAAGCTCAGGGGCCTTGACCTCGTTGATAGGGCGTGCTCCTATCCACGGGAAGAGATCACGTTCCATCCGGGCTATCATGGTTGTCGCATGGGTCGCCGACCACGTAGGGGTGAATTTCGCGTGCCATTCACGGGCTATCACCTCGAATGTCTCAGGCTCTACAGTCTCCGCCTGCTTCATAGCCTTGCGGACGCCTGCCGGGTCTATCCCGTGCAAAATCTGCTTTCGGGCTTCCTCACGCTTCTCTCGCGCTTCGGCAAGGGATATCTCAGGGTAGGGGCCGAAGCTGATTCTCTTGCGCTTCTCGTGAATCAGGTATTGGAAATGCCAGTATTTGCCGCCCTTCACTGATACGAGAAGGTAGAGACCGCGCCCGTCGGATAGCTTGTAGTCTTTCTTCCGGGGCTTGGCATTCCTTACCTGAACATCGGATAGCTGGATAACCCGCTTAGGCATTGGCTTTTCTCCTTTTTTGAGGCATATGATTTATTTTTGAGGCATATGCACCCCAAATATGACTCAAAAACTGCCGGATTTCAATAGACAGTATAACACTTCTTTGGACTGTCAACAACAAAAAACCCGCTATTTCTAACGGGTTTCGTGCTTCGTTGGATTGTATCGGATTATCAAATGGTGGAGGCGGCGGGAATCGAACCCGCGTCCAGAGAACAAGAACCTAAGGAGCCTACATGCGTAGTCAGTGTATTAAGTCTCGGAATCGAGGACACCCACTGACCGGTTTCCTTTCATCCCAACCTGTTAAGCTTCGCCTTTCCCCACAGGTATCGGATGAGGCTATCCCACTTGCATTACACCCGTTTGAACTTGAAGCGGGAGGAAAGTCCAGCGGATGTGGCCGCCTTACGCGGCCAGTGCGTAGTCTGTTTCTGCGTTTGTGTTTAGTTTCTACCTGATTGCGGGCAGATAGAACCCCGGCACGCCTCCTTGACCCTTCTTTCCCTGTCGAGACCATTCGCCCCCATTATCTATCTTAACCGTCCTTCGCGCTCATTGATTCGCTTCTCGTCCTTGGCCTTGATGTCATGACGTTTATCAACGGAAGTCTTTCCTTTTGCCAGGCCTATTTCCAGCTTTACTTTGTTCCTGTCATTAAAGTACATGCTAAGCGGAATGAGCGTGTAACCCCGTTCCTTCACCTTCCCGTAGAGCCGTTTCAGCTCGAAGCGGTGCATAAGGAGCTTTCTGTCACGCTTCGGCTCATGGTTACAAATATTCCCGCATGAATATGGACTTATGTGCGCATTCACCAGGAAAAGCTCATCATTTTTCACTTTGGCGAAGCTGTCGTTAAGGTTCGCCTTCCCCTCCCTGAGCGCCTTCACCTCGGTCCCCAAAAGAGCGACGCCCACCTCGTACTTCTCTTCTATCGAGAAGTTGTGATAGGCTTTCCTGTTGGTACTCACTATCTTCACGCTTATTATTATAGCATATTTCGCGGTCGGGTGGGGAGACGCGCGGCTTCAGGCGCAACGTCGATGACCGTCTTCGGGGTGCCCTACGCTTCGAAGACGGGGATCTCCATGACCATCCGCGTCCCCCTCGGCACATTATCTTCCGCATTGATCCGGCCCCCAAGCTCTAGAATGATCGAATTGACAATGGCGAGACCGAGGCCCATGCCGTCCCGGTTCTTCGTGAAATACGGGTCGAATACCCGGGACTTATCCTCATCCCTTATGCCGCAGCCCGTATCCGCCAGCTCAATCCGCACGGTGCCCCTGCCTTTATCGTACCGCGTCTCAACGCTGATCGTCCCCGGCTCGGAATCTATGGCATTGATGGAGTTCGTGATCAGATTGATCAATGCCCTCTTCATCTTGTCTCTGTCCGTCCTGAATGGGGGCACCTTGTCCCCGTGAAACTGAAAGGAGATGGCCGGGTAAAGGTTTCTGTAAATAGCGACCGTCTCCTCGATGATGGCGTTCACATCCTCGTGCGTCCGCGGAGACGACGACGTATTGGTAAATTTTGTCAGCTCGTTTACCATGGCGGTAATATCGTTGGAGGAGCTCAATATGACTGACGTTGTTTCGTCAAGCACCTCTTTCTCCCTCCCCTCGACCTTCGGCAGCAGGCGCCTCCGAAGCCTTTCCGCCGATAGCTTTATGGGCGTAAGCGGGTTCTTTATCTCGTGGGTGAGTCTTTTGGCGATCTCGCGCCAGGTGGCGAGCTTTTCGACCCTCACTATATGGGTGATATCATCGAAGGTCACGATATACCCCTCGGGCTTGCCTGCATCATCGCGCAGTGTGGTGAGGGAGACGCGCAGGAATAACGTGTCATTATGCAGGGACAAAGTCGTTTCTTTCGCAGGGCCCTCGGGTCCCTCCCGCATACCCTTGAGGAAGGGCCTGATGATTGCCCTGAAATCTCCCCCCGCGAAACGCCACAAAGGGATGCCCGTCCAGTCGCCGGTCTTCGCCTTCAGGATGTCCTTTGCCGCCCGGTTCACGAGGAGCATTCGCCCTTTCACGTCGGTGCTGATGATACCGGTCGCCACATTGTCGAGGATGACCTCCATATATTTTCTTTTCTCTTCGATCTCGTCCTTCGCGATCTTCAGCTCCCTTGCCATCCTGTTGAACGCGCTCACGAGCGTCCCGATCTCGTCTTTGCCCCTCTCCTCGAGGTTGATATCGAACCTGCCCTGCGCGATGATTGCCGCACCCTCTTTCACCCTTTCGAGAGGCACGGTAATCGACGCCGCCATCTTGACCCCTATCCAGATAGCCACGAAGATGCTGAGGATCGTGATGAGAAAGAGGGGGATCACAAAGCTGTATTTCACTATCTTCTTGAACGGCCTGGCTTCCCTGAATTCCCGATACGTAGACGATATCTGCTTCATGCTCTGCGCGCCGTGGACCCTGATCTTTTCACCGAGGAAGAGCAGGGCCCTCGGTTGGCCCGAATCATCGGTTACCGTGGTGAGAAAGAGGAGCAGCTCTCCGTCTTTGAGCGGGACGATCTGCCTCGCATCCCGATGTTTTCTGAACGTCTTCGATCGCTCGACGAGGATGCGCGTCATCTGCTCGTCCAGGGCATTATAGCTCTTGATCGGCTGGCCGGTGAGGTCGAGGAGCGCGAGGTAGCCGAGAAAATTCGATTTCCCCTCTTTCCTTATGAATGCCGACAGCGCCTTATCGTTGTCCAGGATCGCATTCTCCCTGATCCTCTCGGCGAGCATCTTCCCCATCTTCTCATAGCGGCCGAACAGGTCTTCGTAGTAAAACTCCGAGAGGTCGCGGGCATTCTCAACCGTATTTTCCACCTTCTGGCTGAACCATTTGTCCATGCTCGCGTAGAAGAACCATGTGGTCAGGAAAAAGAGCATGAAAGAGGAGATGATGGAGACGGAGAAGACGGTCACGGTAAGCCTCGTCTTGAGCCCGGAGCCCCAAATCCCTCTCTTTCTTTCGACATACGTCTTCAGGAGAATACGGCTTGCGGTGAAAATGAGGAGCATGATCAGGAGGAAGTTGAGGTTGAGTATGGCGATAAGGAGCTTATTGTCGAGAACCGGCATGAATTTCTGGAAGAAAGGGAGGTTGGTCTCCAGATAGACGAGGAAGGCGCAGACCGCCAGGATCGACAAGACGTAGAAAAGATTGATGCGATGTTTCTTCATGAAACCGGCATCGTCGATGGCTGACGCGCTCTCTTTCGCCTGCCTTTCGGATCCTGAAGCCTGTGCCATTATGCGATCCCCCTGTTTTTAGCGACGCGCCATCGCCTATCCCTTTATCAGCACGAAATTCATCTGCCTGCCTCGCTGCCCGTCCCGCCTCGCCGAGAAAAAAAGTGCCTCCCTGCATGAGGTGCAGAGGTTCGCGTCATCAATGTCATGGACCCCCTCAGCCATGAGGATCTGGCGGTTCGCTTTCTTCAGATCGAGAAATGTGAGGCGGCCCCTTCTTGCGAACACCTCGTCGCTGATTCCCGCGGCCTTGAAAGCAGTGACCACGTCTTCTCCCACGTTATAGCAGCACGGGCCGATGCCGGGTCCGATGAGCGCCCTTATTGAGGCCGCCGGAACGCCCAGGTCAACCATAGCAGCCACGGCCTTCCCGGTGATCAGAAGCGCCGTCCCCCGCCAGCCTGCATGTACGATGGCACAGACAGGGTAGTCGGGTGCGAAGAGGATGACAGGCAGACAGTCGGCGGTTTTGATCACCCCTATCACACCCGGTTCGAGCAGGACCAGGCCATCGCCTGCCCGAGGGCGCTCACCCGCGGCGATTACGTGCACGGCATCACCGTGCTCCTGGTCGAGGATAATCATGTCTTTCGCGGAAAAGGCCGCCATAAAAGCCGTTCTCAGGCCGGCGTCTCTCAGAATTGCGTCCGACGTACGCGTCATGAACCCGTGAACAATACCCGCGTTTTCGAGTCCCGGAACGTGGCAGTAAGACCAGGCGCCTGCCCCGCAGTCGGGGGCGCCTATCATTCTCAGCTCAAAGGGCATGCTCCCTCACAAATGTCTCCATATCGGCAGCCACAGCCGCTTCCACGCGCAGCCTGATCCCTGTCGCGGGGTGATCGAAGACGATCCGATACGCGTGAAGGAGAGGTCTGTCCGCGAGCGTCCTTGTCCGCTTTCCGTAAAGTTCGTCGCCCACTATCGGATGGCCGGCATGGCTCATGTGCACACGTATCTGGTGGGTCCTGCCCGTCTTAGGATAGACCTCGACATACGTGAACCCGCGCATGCGCTGAAGCACCTTGAATCGGGAGAATGAGTATCTCCCGCCTGATTCCACCAGGTCCATCCGTTTTCTGTCTTTCGGATGTCTGCCGATCAGGCCCTCCACAACACCCTCGTCGTTCCGCACGACCCCTTCAACGACCGCCCGGTAGACTTTTTCCACGCTCCGCTCATGAAATTGACGGGAGAGCGCCTCCTGGGTCTTCCGGTCCTTTGCGACAATGATGACCCCTGTCGTTCCCTTGTCCAATCTATGCACGATACCCGGTCTTTCGTCGGCGCTGCTCACTTCCCTCAAGTGACTCAAGACGGCGTTGACAAGCGTGCCTCTGCGATGACCGGCCGAAGGGTGGACCACCATGTCCTTCGGCTTGTCGATCACGAGCAGAAAATTGTCCTCATACAGGACCCTGATCGGGATATTCTCAGGCTTAAGCGAGGTCGGCTCTTCCTTGGGGACCTCGCCCTCAATCTCGATGTCTTTTCGCACTTTGAAGGAGGATTTCGGCACCCTTTCCTCCACGCGGATATGGCCCTCATCGATCAACCGCTTGACCTGTGACCTCGGCAAAGACAGTTTTTCAGAGAGATATACGTCAATTCTCACGTTGTCAATGTCGGCGCGGAGGCGGAACTTATCGTCCATCCCTGAGGGCTGTCTGTATGGCGAAGGCCAGGTAATGTTCATCCTCTTGTTGCACGGTCCGCATATCGATGAGAAAACGGCCTTTCTCTATTCTTCCGATAACAGGGGTATCGAGGCCCCTCATCCGCTGTTCAAGCGTCTCCACGGAGATAGCCGACGGCTGCAGCGAAAGGCCGTAGGAGGGTATGGAGATGTCCGGGAGGCTCCCTCCACCCACCTCCGCATATAACCTCACCACCTCGACGGTGATAAGGGGCGCGCCTTTTCGCACCATACGGGCAACGTGGCCGGCCCTCGTCCTTACCACTCGCGGGTCCTGATGGAGCATGCGGAGAACAGGGATTTCCCGTCGCGCCTTCTCCTTGTCGAGGTAAAGCAGGAGGGTAGCCTCGAGCGCCGAGAGGGTAAACTTGTCAGGCCTGAGGGCCCTCGTCAGAGGGTTCTTCTTCATGGCATCGATGAGCCATGCCCTGCCGAGAATAATGCCGGCCTGGGGACCTCCGAGAAGCTTGTCCCCGCTGAACGAGATGACGTCGCAAATGCCTGCTTCCACCGCAACCGTTGGCTCTTCAAAATTGGCGTCACTGCCAAGGTCGGACAAAAGACCGCTCCCCGTATCAAAGTAGAAAGGGATGTGGTGGCCGGCCGCAATAGCCGCAAGCTCAGCGCTCGTGGCCTCATGCACAAATCCCCTGATCCTGTAGTTGCTCGTATGGGCCTTCATGATGAGGGCTGTCCTCTCGTTGACGCCCCTCTCGTAGTCTTCTTTGAATGTCCTGTTGGTCGTGCCCACTTCCCGCAAAGCAGCTCCGCTCTTCGCCATGATCTCGGGGATGCGGAAAGAGCCGCCTACCTCTATCAGCTCCCCCCGGCTGATGATGACTTCCCTGCCCTCGGCGAGGGTGTTGAGGCAAAGAAGCACCGCGGCGGCATTGTTGTTGACTACGAGGGCCGCTTCAGAGCCTGTCAGTCTCTTTAAGAGAGCAAGACAATGCTCGTGGCGGTCGCCTCTCTTGCCTTCGGCAAGACCGTATTCAAGGTTCGAATAGCCGGAAGCAATGGCAAGGAGCCGTTCGATGGCGGAATGTGCCAGGGGCGATCTGCCGAGGTTTGTGTGGATGATAACGCCCGTACCGTTGATGACCTTCTTTAAGGCAGGCCGCAGGGATTGTTCAGTCCGCCTTTTCGTCTCCTCGATGAGAGCTTGGACCGGCACTACGTCGTGTGTCTTACCCGCCTTTATGGCGGCTCGCAGCTCGTTCAGCACATCCCGCAAGTGGCCTTTCGCACACTCTGCGGGGTAAGGCGCCAGTGCCCGCCAGTGCGCATCCTTGAGGACATCGTCGACCTTGGGTATAGTGCGAAGCAGGTTATTCATCGCCCGATGAGCGTCTTAAAAATATTGAAGAAATTCATCCGAAATATGCCCGTCGGCCACTCAAGTTCCTTCTTCTCGCCTATGGTGCCCACATTCTTCTCCACATCGATGCGCAACTCCTCAACCCTTCGCTCCCTGTCAGCCGGGTCCATCTCCATGGCGCGGTCAATTGCGCTGACTGTGTCAAGGGAAAAAACTATCTTCTTCTCCAGCTCCCGGTAGACGTCCTTCGAAATAAGACCATGGGCCGTCTTCACCTTATTGAGGGCAAGGGCGCCATGATAGGTGCTGTCAACGATCTCATCGCGGCTCATCCACTTCGTCTCGTAGTTGAGGAAATATTTCCAGCCCGGCTGTTGCATGGCCTGCCTGTGTGACTCGGCATCCCTGAAGAAGAGCTTGTAGCCGTGCTCTTCGGGCGACTCGAAAACCATGCTGCCGGGGTCGACAAAAGGGGCGAGGGGCGAGATGAAAGGCGTCGTCACTCCTGATTTTCCGAGGCGCCGGAGAAGCCCGTCGCAATAGTCCGCCGTCTTCATTACCGACCCATAGTCCTGGTAAGGCAGCCCTATCATGAAAAACAGGTCGATCCGTTTGCACCTGTAGTGTAGCAGAGTCTCAATGAGACTCTCCATGCTTTTATTTGAATAAGGCCTCCCGAAGGCCTGCCTCACCTTCTCGTCATGGGATTCCGGGGAAAGCTCCACATTGAAGTTCTCCGCGGCCTCGGCGATCATCTTCACGTGGCTAGGGTCCGGGGGTTTGAAAAATTCGAAGACAAGGCTGTTCTTTATCCGTTCTTTCTTCAACAGGAACAACAGCTTCTCACCGTACTCGGGCCCGTTCTGGAAGAGGTCGCCTATGAGAAAGATGGGGCCCTTGAGATGAAAGGCCACCTCCCTCATCTCCTTTACGAGGAGCTCCGGTGATTTAAAAGCCGCCCTTTTCCTGCCCGTCATGTTCTTGAACGCGAAATGAGAGCCTCCACAGGTCTTACAGTTATACGTGCAGCCCCGGCACGTGAAGATCGCGGTAATGGGATACTTGGGCCAGTTGATGAAAGGGACGTAGCCGGCAAAATCCCTGTATCTGGCCACCTTTCTTATGATATGACCGTAATCGGTGCGGCTGTAGTCGAGGTCCTCGGGCACGAACGTCAGAGGATTGACCACTACTGTGCCCTTGTCTCTAAAAGAAAGATTCGGGACGTCGTGGGCTGTCCCGTTCCCGCGGATCGTCTCCATGAGAAGCCGGAGGGGCTCCTCGGTTGAATCGCCCCGCACTACAAAATCAACGGACCAGTACCGCTCGAGCAGCTCCTCATGGAAATAGGTCGATGAAAAGCCCCCAAAGATTACGGGCGTATCCGGGTGGTGCTTCTTTACCATCTCGGAGACGGCTATCGCCCCCTGAATGTGGGGCATCCAGTGGAGGTCGATGCCAAAAGCCCTTGTCTTTATGCGCTTTATCTCATTCTCAGGATCATATCCCCTGTTCTTGAGCATCTTGTAAGCAAGGTTGATGATCCTTACCTTGAGGCCGAACCGCCCCAGATATTCGGAAAGGCTCGCGAACCCGATAGGATACATCTCGAAGATCGGTGTGGAAGGGATGACGTCGCTTATGGGCCCGTGCAACACCGAAACTTTGCGGAAATCATAGACGCTGGGTGGGTGGAGCAAGACAAGATCCAGCATTGTTACTTGTACCATATCGGACGGGCAGAATCAATGAGGGTGGCGCCATCGCTGAAGACTTGACAGGAAGACCTTTTTACCACATACTTAATGGATCAAGAAGACATTGAGGTCTTTTTGGGACACAAATTGAGAAGATAACGCTGAAGTTGAAAAGGACTCGGACGTCCTAAACCCGAAAAGGGGGTTAGGACGTTTTTTTTATTTTCAGGGGCGGGAGAGATGGAAGAGAGGGTCGGCACCGGTCTCGCCTGTAGCGGCGAGACGGTCGAAAAACAACCAGGCTTGAAGGGAGAGGCTATGTCATTTGAGGCCCTGATAGCGAAACTGTCGCCCACCTTAAAGAGGATAACCTGCAAGCTGGATGGTCACTTCACCTTCATGGATGATCAGGATCTGTTTCAGGAGGCGCTTATCCATCTATGGTCCGATTTTCAGCTAGGCAAGCTGGATGATAAGACGGACAGCTATATACTCCAAGGTTGTTTCTTCCATCTCAAGAACTGTATCAGGAAGAGCCAGGATTCGGCAACTATGCTCAGCCTGAACAGTATTATGGAGGAGGACGGACCTCACCTGGAAGAAATACTTATCGCAGATAATCTCGCATCTTATGATCGGGTGGAGACTGTCCTGCAGATTGAGGCCATGGGCAGCGGCATCAGCCAGAGGGAAAGGGATGTGCTCTTTTTCTGCATAGAAGGCATGACGATGAGGGAGATAGGAAAAAAAATGGGTATCTCCCACGTGAGCGTCGTGAAGATCCGCAACAAAATCAGAGAGAGATATCAGAAACTGAACGGGATTGCCGGCGGAAACGGAAAACCCGGGAAAAGCCTCGCGGCCTAGTACCCGAAACCTCAGCAGCCCCCGACCCGTACCATCAGCCACACGACGATGGCCCTCGTGGTCACCCTTACCCGGCATCATGAAACCGCCTATACGGTCAGATCGGCCTGGTTCGCTCCCCTCGGGAAATCAAATAGCGTGGCGCGCCGAAGATCGGACTAGGCGCCACTAAAAGAATCAGTATTGGTACGGAGTAGGTATCTTCCGCTCCTTCTCCATGCCTTTCCAGTATTCGATGCGCTCCTTCGTGAAGGCGAGCCAGGAGTCGATCTCCTTTTCCGTATAGCCCTTCGCCATGAGGTCCTTCTTGAATTCATCGACGACGGGTTGGGATGCCTTCACCCACCTTGCCGCCTCCCCATCGGACAGTTGGACGATCTGCCCCCCCTGGCTTTTCAGAAACTGCATGCCCTCGATCTCGATCTCATTCCACATGACGGCCCATTTGTCCTTGAACTCATTGGCCGTCTCCTGAAAAATCTTCTTTATATCCTCGGGCAGGCCATTCCATTTCGACCTGTTCATAACCATGTAAAAGGTATAGGAGGTCCCGATCTTCCAGCAGGCGGTGGAGTATCTGATCACCTCACCTATCTTGAAGCCCTTGAGCTGCTCCATGGGACCGAAGTTGCCGTCGATCACCCGTCTCCTGAGCGCTTCGTAAAGGTCGACCATCTCGACGGGCATCGGCGTTGCGCCAAGGTCTTTTACTAAATCGCCGATCCTCCCTGTAGCCCTGATCTTCAGACCCTTCATCTCTTCCAGTGTCCTCACCGGCTTTGCGATCGTCTGGAGCACCGCGGGCGGCGACGTGCTGAACATCAGGGGATAATAGTCGTTCCATTCCTTTGGCTTGAACCTGTCGTAGAAATCATTTGCCACGTGCGTGCTCACATAGGCGCTCGGGGAGCCGAGTGGCAGCTCCATCATCTCCATGACAGGGAAGCGGCCCCTTGAATAGGCGCAGTGCGAGAGGCCGATGTCCGAGATCGCCACGCTGACGCCGGCGGCCATCTTGGGGGCGGTGAGGAGTGTCCCACCGGGGTAGTAAGAGATTTCCACCCTGCCCCCCGTACGCTTCTTGATCTCGTCGCAGAATAACTGCCCGAGCGCCGTGTTCTTGTGTTGTACAGGGAAGTAGTTGGCGAACTTGAGTTTGATAGGTTCCGCCGCATAGCCCGCTGCGGAGATGCCAAGAAGAAGCACAAGAGCGACATAAGCCGGTAATCCCTTCCCTCTCATCTGTTACCCCCTTTTTGTGGCCTGGCCTTAGACAGGCCGTCGGTGAAGACTTTAGCTTCAGCTCATCCCCTTTTTGCCTCACGTCCCCTCTAAGACACGCCCAGCTTCTTTCTTATGTTCTCCTTGAGCGCTTTTTTGTCCGCTTTTCCCACATTGGTCAGCGGAATGGCGTCGGTGAACTCAACGCGCTCGGGCAGTTGCAACACGGAGGCGCCCACGCTCTTCATATGGGCGATCAACCCCTCGAAAGAAAGTTCGGCCCCCTCCTTCAGCCTGATATAGGCGCAGATGCGCTCGCCCAGGGACTTATCCGGCATCCCTATCACTGCCGCGTCGGCAACGGCGGGATGGGAGCTGATCAGCCGCTCTATGCCGACGGCGCTGATCGTTTCGCCGCCTCTGAGGATTGTCTCCTTGATCCTGCCGGTAATCGTGATAATGCCCGATTCGTCTATCCTCGCCAGGTCCCCTGTCTTGAAAAAACCGTCTTCAGTGAAGGTCTTCTTGTTGTCTTCCGCTGATTTAAAGTAGCCCGTAAAGATGCCCGGGCCTTTTGCGACAAGCTCCCCCTCGTGACCGGTCGGCACTGGAAGCCCGTACTGGTCAAGGACTTTATATATGGAATACGGGCAATCCTTCCTGCCTACGGTGGTACAGATCGTTTCCAGGTCCATATCGAGACGAGTCATGGCGCCCAGCCCTTCGGCGGAGCCGAAGCTGTTCACGAATTTGCATCCCAGCCTCGCGTAGACGCTCCGCACGAGTTCCGGGGTGCTGGGGGCGCCGCCTGCATAGATCTTCTTCAAAGAGCCCAGGTCGTAGGCTCCCAGGTCCGGGAGGTCGAGGATCCTCTGGACGAGGGCGGGCACTGTGGGCAGCGCGGTCACCCTCTCCCGTTCTATGACTTTACAAATGTCCCGGGCCTCGGTCGAATCGGTAAGCACGTACCTGGCATAATTAAAAAAAGCGCTCCCCACGCCCGTGTGCATGCCCTGCGCGTGGCTGACGGGCGCAACGGTCAATACCACGTCCTCGCCCGTGATCTCCCAGGCCCTGTTATGGTACTCCACACTCGCGATATAGTCGTTGTGGGTGCGGGGTACGGCCTTGGGTAAGCCCGTAGTGCCTCCGGTGAGCAGTATCATCGCTACCTCATGGGGGTCCGGGCGTCTGGCTGCCAGTGTCTCGTCCGATACTACCGCCGGTCCGCTCATCTCCATCAGGCTCTCCAGGCGGATAGTGCCGGCGCGTTCCTGCGCCCTCACCGTAACGACATGGCGCAACTGTTTCTCCTCTTTCATGATATGCCCAATCATGGCCGGATAGTCGGTATTCCTGTAGCGGTCCGGCCCGATCCACGCGACGGGATGCGTCAGGCCGCACACGGCGGCGATTTCGGCGGGGCCGTGACGGCTGATGAGGAGGATGGTAATGGCGCCCACCTTCTGGAGCGCAAAAAATGCGATCACGTACTCATGCCAGTTGGGTATCTGGAGGAGCACGAAGTCCCGCTGCCTGATCCCGAGCCCGATAAAGCCTTTCGCGAGCCGGTCGACCTTACGACGCAGCTCCCCGTAAGTGAAGCGGGCAGTATCGTCTGCGAGGCCCTCTTTCTCGGGATAGATATCCGTGGCCTTATCGAAGACGTCTCCCCACGTGAGCCCCAACCACCACCTGTGTCTGTCGTACCTATCCGCATCCTCCGGCCTGTACGGCTCAAACCCCTCTATCGGCATCGATACCTCCTTTGCGGACATGCCCTCATCGTCCTTACGATGGGATTACTCATGACCTAGAATGGCCCTCTTGATAAGGAGCTTCGCAATCTCGACCTTGTAGCCGTTCATGCTGAGCGGTTCCGCCCCGGCGAGCGCAGCCTCGGCAGCCTCGGCAGCCGCCCCGTCATTCAGCCGCTTCCCGCAAATTGCTTCTTCCGCAGCAATTGCCCGCATAGGCGCGGGACCCACGGCGCCCAGGGCTATGCGCGCGTCCTTGCACTCACCGTCAGGGGCTGTAATGACCGCTGCGACGCTCACGATGGCAAAATCGACAGGCTTTCGCAGGGTAAATTTCAGGTAGCACTGCCGGGCCCCTTCAGGGGGCCTGGGAATCTGTATTTCGGTAATCACCTCATCCTGGTCGAGGACCGTAGACGTGCACGCGTCGGCGGTGAAGAAGGCCCTCGCGTCGATACTCCTCTTCGTGGTGACGACCCGCGCATCCAGGGCTACCAACGCCGTACCCACATCGGTTGGGCTGACTGCCACGCACCCACAGTTGAAGCACCGGCCTGCCTCTTTCTCGATCTCTACCCGCGTAGATGTTGGCGTGTCTTCGGTATCGATGCTTCTCACCCGCTCGGAAGGCGTTGCCTCCATCGTCCGGATGCGACCTGTCTTCTCTAAAAAGGGGTGGGTAGGCAGAGTCGCCAACCCATCGGGGCCCGCTTCCGCGTGGCCGGCGCGGAATGACAGATCTATCCGGCGGGCCGTCTCGCGGCCGGAAGCCACTGCGGCAACAACGGTCGATGGCCCTGTGATAAAGTCTCCGGCCGCAAAAACGCCGGGGCCGAGTACGTGGTTCGAGCGGACGGCCTTGCGCTTTTGGTTGAACGGTGAGGAGACCGGATAGTCTTGCGGCTCCTCACCGATGGCCTTTATGACGGCATCATAGACCGCGGTAAAGCCTGAACCGGGTTTCGGCACGGGCCGGCGGCGAACGGATGCGTCAGGCGCGCCGAGACCCATCCGTTCGCACCGGAGCGCTATCCCTGATGCGGTCTTCGATGCCTGAACGGGCGAGGTGAGGAATCGGAACCGCACGCCCTCCTCCAGCGCCTTTTCCACGTCGTCCTTGAATGCCGGCATTTCCTTCCGGCCCCTGCGGTACAGCACGACCGGCACGGCCCCGAGCCGGACGAGTGTCCTTGCTACATCGACGGCCACGTTCCCGCCCCCGATTACGGCCACCTTTCTGCCCGGCACGGCCCTCATCCCTTCGTTCACCCTTTTCAGAAAGTCGAGGCCCGAGACTATCAGGCCCTCGCCTTTCATTCCCTGCCGCTTCTCTTTCCATGCGCCGGCCGCGAGAAGGATCGCGTCGAACCGGGATTTCAAGCCGGAAAACCTCTCCTTGTCCACGTTGACGTCGCACTCGAAGGTAATCCCCATGCCCTCGAGCGCCAGAACCTGCCTGCTCACCACGTCCTTGGGCAGGCGGAAGGGCGGTATGGCATAAAAAAGCATCCCACCGGGTTGCGGCAGTCTCTCGAATACAACGACCCGGTGGCCCGACTTCCTCAAGTAATATGCAGCGGCAAGTCCCGCAGGCCCTGATCCGATGACAGCGACGGCCTTGCCGGAGGCCGCATCGGGCGGCGTATAGACCTCGGCCATCCTCTCGAGCATATAGTCGCCGAGGGCACGCTCCACACACCGTATCGCCACCGGCTCGTCGACGCCACCCCGCTTGCACTCCGGCTCACAGAACGTGGGGCACACCCGGCCGGTGATAGCAGGCATTGGGTTGAAATCACTCACTATGCGTGCCGCCTCCGTGAAGCTGCCCGTTCTGACGAGACTCAGGTACGACGGTATGGCGGTGGAGGCGGGACAATGGGACGCGCAGGGGTAAGACGCGAGGGGGGCGCCGCCAAAGACGGAATGATACCGGTTATCGCCGGAAAGGGCATTGCAGATAGGTCCGCCCTTCCGCAGGCACGAGATCGGCCCGCCTAGGTGGTGCGGGTACCTGTAGTACCAGCAGCGCACCTCCTGGGCGAGGTTGCCCCCTATGGTGCACATGTTCCGGACCTGCGGCGTGGCTACCGACAGGGCGGCATCGCTAAGCACCTTGTAGCCCTGTGTAACGATGGCAGAGGAGGCAATCCGGGCGAGTTTCGTCACGGCGCCTATTCTTAGCCCGTCTTCATCCTGTCTGATGTAGTCCAGACCATCTATAGCTTTAAGGTCGATGATTGCCTCGGGATAGGTGGAAAGGACCCTCCCCTTCAGTATACCCAAAAGGTCTGTGCCCCCCGCGTTCAGCTTTACCTTGCCCCTGTGTTTCTCAAGCAGTTCAAGGGCTTCTCTGATTGACCGTGGGCTGTAGTGCGTGAACGTTTTCATCTCGCGCCTCCCTTGCCCAGGGTCCTCAAGACCCTCTCGGGTGTCACCGGGTACTCGTAGAGCCGCGTCCCTATTGCATTCGATACCGCCATAAGGACCGCAGACGGCCCCGGCGAGGTCGCGACCTCGCCCACCCCGACAGCGCCAAATCGGTGGCTGGGAAAGGGGGTTTCCAGGACTACATTCTCTATGGGCGGCAACTCCGGGAAGGTGCGCCACTTGTAGTCGATCATGTTGGCATTGAGAATATGCCCCGTGGAGCGATCGAGGATAGTCTCCTCGAAGAGGGCACTGTCTATACCCGCAGACCCGAGACACCCGTTGAGCTGTCCTTCGAGGCCCTGAGGATCGATGATGGTCCCCGCATCGGTGGCATTGACGATCTTGATGAGACTTACCGTGCCCGACTCCGTGTCCACCTCAACCTCGATGAAGGTCATCATACAATTGGTGAGCGTATAGTCAGGCTCGAACCTTCCAAGGCCGGTGATGGTGCGGTCAATACCCATTGCCTTCCAGGAGACCTTCTTTTCAGGACTCTGTCGCGAGAATACCATCCCGTCAACCGTCTCCAGGTCTCCCGCATTCGCATCGAGCATCGGACCAAGAATCTCGAAAAGCTTATTCCGTGCATCCTCCGCCGCCCTGATAACGGCGCTGCCGATGGCATAGGTCCCTCGTGAGCCTGCGGGGCCGAACTCGTAGGGATTAGTCAGGGAATCCGACGGGGTGATGGAGACGTTCTCCAGCGGTATCTGCAGCACCTCCGCAACCATCTTTGCATAATTTGTCCTCTGGCCGGTGCCATGCTCGGTTACACAGGAAAAAAGCATGGCGGTGCCGTCAGGGCTCAGGCGCACGTATGCTTCCGAGGCATCCTCACCGATGTCGGCATTCCCGTGGACGCCCACACCGATGCCCCGTTGTTTTGCGCCGTTGACCGCACTCGGCGTGAGCCAACCCTTCCATTTCTCCTTCCACCCAAAGGCTTGCGCGCCCCTGTCCATTGCAGGACCGTAGTCAACTCCCCTGTAGGTGTACCAGATGCCATCCCGCCAGAAGTAGCCGCCTCCAGGCTTGACGAAACTCTTCTTCAGGAATTCAAAAGGGTCGATATTCAGCTTCTCCATGGCAAGGCTCAGAAGGGGTATCAAGATGCACTTCAGCTCCTGCCCCCCAAAGCCGCGCACGATGCCTGACGCATTTCGGTTGGTACAGACAATCACGGGCCTCAGGTCCCAGTTGGGGCACTGAAGCATGATCTGTATCTCACCGCACCCGACCGCTACCTGTGACTGGGTCGTCTGTGAGTAGTAGCCCGTGTCGATGAGCCAGGTACCCTCCACCGCCGTTACTGTTCCATCCTTCTTCATGCCTACCCTGGCCCGCATCCGTGAGGCAGGACGCATGACAAAAGCGGCCAGATGCTCTTCCTTCGTGAAGATGAGTTTTACCGGCTTCCCCGTGGCTCTGCTCAGGAGTGTTGCATAGCACTGGACCTGCCAGGACATGAACTTCGATCCGAAGCTGCCGCCGCAGGGTCCGCCAATACTCCTCACCGCCACTTTCCTTCCCATAATGTGGGTAAGAACTACCGAGTCCATGTAAGAGGCCTGGTTCGAGACCCAGATGGTCAGTTTGTTCGGCTCCTCCCACAACGCTATGGCGCCCGGAGGTTCAGGGGGCAGGGGGTTGGGGATGTTTTCGTAGCCAAAGGTCCCTTCTGTCACCACGTCGGCCTCTGAGAACCCTTGTTCCACGTCTCCCATGACCACTTCCTTGAGGCTCTTGGGGCCGAAAAACGGCACGCCTGGGGTCACAACGTTTCCGGGGAACTCCTCGTACAACTCGGGGGCGCCCGGTTTCAATGCGTCCTCCACTGAAAGAACGGCGGGCAGAAGCTCATATTCCACCCCTATCAGGTGCACGGCCTCTTCCGCGATCTGCTCGGTTGTTGCCGCAACGAGTGCCACTGCATCACCGACATAGCGGACTTTCTTGTCCAACACACGGGTATATCGCGGGGTACCACCCTTCCAATCGGGCACATCCTCCCACGTGAGCACAGCCTCCACACCCTCGAGGACCTCGGCCTTACTCTTGTCAATCTTCTTTATCAGGGCATGGGGGTGGGGACTTCTTAACACCTTTCCATAGATCATGCCCGGCACCCTAAGGTCATTCAGATACCGGATCCCTCCCGTGACAATCTCCAATGCGTCCTTGCGGGGCGTGGCTTTTCCTATGAATCGGTAGGTATTCGCCATCTTTCGCTACCTTCCTTGCCCGGCTGCGGCCATGACGGCCCGCACTACGTGATAGTGGCTTATACACCGGCAGAAGTTGCCCGCAAGGGCCTCTTTTACCTGTTCCTCCGTAGGAGATGGATTCTCCTTGAGGAGCGCTTTTGCGCTCATGATGATGCCCGGCGTACAGAAACCGCACTGAAAGGCCGAGTGATCGATGAATGCTTGCTGGAGGGGATCGAGGCCGCCCGTCTCCTCATCCCGCAGGCCCTCGATCGTCGTTATCCGCTTACCATCACATTCGACAGTCAGGGTCATGCAGGAGAGAACGGGCTTATCATCCATGAGAACCGTGCAGCAGCCGCACGCGCCGTTGTCGCACGACACCTTCGTACCCATAAGACCCAGGGTCTCCCGGAGCGTATGGGCCAGGGTGTGAGCGGGGTCGACCGCACCCGATGCGCTCCCCTTCTCCAGGCGGTATACGCGCCCATTCACGGTAAGCTCGACGCACGGTGCGGTTCTCGTGCCCTTCCCGCGTGCCCCCTCCCCTCTATTCATCGCCATCTCTTTCCTCCGAGGTCTTTTTGCGTCTTTCCCTCACGGCCCTTCCTCCTGCGACCCCTTACTCTTCACTTGCCCCCAGTTGCTGAGAGAGCGCCCTGCCTGCCCCGGCGACGCTTGGTCCCATCTCACGGGCGGTCTCCGCCGAAAAAAGGCCGATCAGCACGATATAGCCGATCGGTGTGCCGCTCACACCGTTGACGGCCGCCGCCACGGTGGTGAGGCCCTGCACCATCTCTCCCACGTCAAGGGCAAAACCTTCCCGGCGGCATGCTTCCATCTCCCTGCCGAGCCTGTCCCTGTCGAACCTTGACGGCTCCCCGTGGAAATAGAGCTTCTCCTCCTGGAGGAGCAGATCGAGCTCTTTCTCGGGAAGGCGGGCCGCGATGGCCTTGCCGTGGGAGCCATAGGAGAGGGGGAAGCGCTGCCCGAGACGCATCGTGATCGAAACAGCCTGTTCGCCTTCATGTTTTGCGACAACGAAGACATACTTTTCCGCTATCAATCCGAAGACAGCCGTATTTCCGGTCTTTCTTGCCAATTCCGCCAGAATGGGCTCCGCCAGGCGCGGGGCGCTGAGCTTGTCGAGAAACCTCCGCGAGAGGGAGACGAGACCGGGGCCGAGAGAGTAACCCATCCCCTCCGCATTCCTCTGGACAAACCCGAATTTATTCAGCGTATGGAGAATGGCAAAGGCCCTGCTCTTGTGGATGCCCACGGACTCACACACATCATTGAGGCTCGTATGGGTGGAATCGGCGCGAGCCAGGCAGAAGAGCACGCGGCTGGCCTGCTCCAGCGCCGGCACGAGGTAACGGTCATCCTTCATATGCTCTGTCACAGGTTCTCCCAACAGGTATGAGGTTCTCTATATACTAATACTACTGAACCGCTCCGCCTGTCAAGAAGAAATGTCGCGAAGAAAACGCAGGGAGGTGATGGCCTCTAGAGCTTTTTGCAAAGCGTTCTTGAGGTCAATCGCATTATGCTGCGTAGAGCGGGAAAGAATCGAGCACGTGAACGAGGCGTGACGGCCGCGCCCTGCGTGGTGTGCAGGGGCGCAGCGCATCCGTCATCGGGCAGGGAGCTTCTTGGTGATCGGGGCATCTCTGTGCGGGGGATGCCCCATATCCACCGGGCATCCCCCGCACAAATCCATCCGGCAGCGCGAGGGCGCCGGCCGGCCTCTTACTTACACCTTTCCGTACTTCTTCTTGATGAACTCCAGGCCCGTCATCGGGTAGAGCGCGTAGATCAGTATATCCTCCATCCTGTCCGATATACCTTTCAGGGCCTCGCGCGCCTTGGGCAGCTCGGGTTCGAGCACATCGCCGGGCCGGGCGTCGATAGGCGTCTCCCCCCTCTCGTAGCCCTTCAACGCCTTTTTCCTGATTTCCTCGTTCACCGGCGCCGAAGGACGGCCATAGAGGCCATAAAAGTAATCTTTTACCTCTCTTGTGATCACTTTGTATCTGCCCATAAGCACGTTCATCACCGACTGAACCCCAACAATCTGGCTCGTAGGGGTGACGAGCGGGGGATAGCCCATTTCAGCCCGTGTCCTGGGTATCTCTTCATACACCTCGTTGATGCGGTGAAGGGCCTTTGCCTGCTTCAACTGGCTCACGAGGTTGCTGATCATGCCGCCCGGTATCTGGTGCATGAGCACGCCGATGTCGATCGCGGAAAACTTCGTCGTATCGGCGAACTGCATGTACTTCTCGACGATGCTCTCCAGATAGTCGTTGATCTCTGGAAATTTTTTGAGATCGAGGCCCGTATCCCGCTCGGTCCCTGACAGGGTCACGATAAAGGGTTCAGCCGCGGGGTGGGAGCTCCTGAGGGCAAAGGGCGCGACGCAGGTATCGATGCCGTCGGCCCCTGCTTCTATCGCCTTGAGACACGCCATGGAGGCCATACCGCTCGTGTAGTGGGTGTGGAGATGGACGGGAACTTTCAGGGTCTTCTTCAGGGCGGCGACAAGCTCGTAGGCATCGTAGGGAGATATGATACCGGCCATATCCTTGATACAGATGGAATCGGCCCCCATCTCCTCCAGCTTCTCGGCCTTTGTCACATAGTAGTCGAGGTTGAAGATCGGACCGCCCATCCTCCGTTCCGTGAGCGCATATGACAGGGTACCCTGTATGTGCTTTCCAGCCTTCTTGACCGCCTTATACGCGGTGATAGAGTTCCGCTCGTCATTCAAGGCATCGAAAATGCGGAAAATGTCGATGCCAACCTCTGCGGCCTTGGCAACAAAGGCCTCTACGACGTCGTCCGCATACTGCCGGTACCCTACCAGGTTCTGGCCGCGAAGGAGCATCTGGAATGGCGTTTTCGGCATCTTCTCTCTCAGGAGACGCACCCTGTCCCAAGGATCTTCATTGAGGAACCGCGTCGTGACGTCGAAGGTTGCCCCACCCCACACCTCCATCGAATAGAAGCCGATGTCATCCAGTTTCCCTGCTATCGGCAGCATATCGGCTGTGGTCATCCTGGTGGCAAAGAGGGATTGGTGCCCATCCCTTAGTGTTAAGTCGGTAATATGCACAGCGTTTTTGGCCATCAATCTCTCCTTTTCACTTTTTTATTGAAGTTTCTGTTTTACCCGTGCAGTCCGGGAAAATTCCCTCCGTGAATCACACTGCTGCAAAGCGGTGCGGCTGGGAGAAGCCGTCCCCCCCTATTTCCTGAAAACCTACCCGCGGTCGTCGAGAAGCTTCCGGATCGAGCGGTTATATGTCTTTTCCCCAGCTTTTGAGAAGAAACAGCCGGGCACCTCCAGCCTGTCCCTGTGATAGGCAACGCATGCGCAGCATTTCCCCCTTCTTTCGCACGTATACGTGCAGGTACATGCCGCCATGTTCTTATCGCTCGTGCATTCCATCGGTTCTCCCTCTCCTTGTTCCTCTCAGGCTTCCCTCACCAGTGTTCTTGATCCTTCCGGTAGTACATGGCAGACTATTTCCCTACCACCGGGAAGGGACGCGAGCGCCTCAACGAGTGTGCGTCGCGGCTCCATTCCCATCTTTTTCACCTGATCGTCTTCAAGATCCGATACAAGGATAATATGATAGCGCTCTGCCTTACACCGGGTCGAATACGCCGTCTGGCTATAGACTTTGTCACTCGACCGCACGTGGGGCTCCATCGCATCGCTCGACGGGTAATCGAACCAGGGCATGAAATATCTGTTTCCCACGCCGTCCTCGCATTTTCCAAGCAGTATAATTGTTCCCCCGGCCTTTACCGCGTGCCGGGCATGCTCGAGCGCCTTATGGCTCTGAATAAAGTCTATATCCTTGGGGTAGCCGCCCGCGCTCACCACGACCACGTCCGCCTTTTCCGGGACAGTGGTGGAAAAATGCGCGTGATACCAGGCACAGCCCGCCTCGTGAGACTCTTTTATGTTTCCTGAGAAAATGTTGAGAAGGCGCTTTTTGTCATCGAAGATGGTATTGATGAGAAAAAGGGGCTTTTTGATAAGGGAAATCCCCTCCATAATCGCTTCATGCATGGGGTTGCCCTCAAGGATCCCCGTTTGTGCGCGCATGTGCTTGCCCGGTTTGTCCCTGTTGAAGACCCTTTTGTGGGCATCGAGAATGGTCTGGTACGCAGCGATGCCGGGTATGATGCATTTCCTCCCCCCACCAAAGCCGGCGAGGTAGTGGAAGCTGATCGCTCCTGTCACGATCGTCGCATCCGACTCGAAGAGCATGGTGTTGAGCGCCACCTTCAGGCCGGTTGGGGTGACGCCCAGCGGAGACAGGATGTCTTCATTGAAACAGTCATGGTCGACGCACGGTATGCTCTCGTAGACCGCATCCGAAACAAGCGCCCTTTGCTCTGCCTCCGTATGTGTGCGGTGGTTGCCAAGGGCGAAGAGAATGCGAACGCGGCGCGCCCTAGGGAGGAACTTCCGCTGAAGCTGGGGGAGAAGCAGGTCGGCCCCCGTATATCTCGTCACGTCGGAGACTATGATGAGCACATCCTTCCCGGCCACCCAATCCTCAAGGGGGGGCGACCCGTAGGGCTCCGCGCATGACGCGACGAGGGTTTCTTCGAACGGGCGCGGAAGAGGGTGCCCATGGTCCACGAGAGAAACCTTCCATGCCTTTGGCGGCTCAAAAGATATGACATCTCTTCCGTACTTCAGGTCGATCTTCATTTCACGCTGTAAAATACGCTCTTTCCGCCAAATACGGCAATATCTCCAAGCTCTTCCTCTATCCTCATGAGCTGGTTGTATTTTGCGATTCTCTCAGATCTCGACGCGGAGCCCGTCTTGATTTGGCCGGCATTCACCGCAACGGCCAGGTCGGCAATAAAGGGATCCTCGGTCTCGCCCGATCTATGGGAGATCACGCACGTATACCCTGCCCTCTTCGCGATCTCGATGGTCGTCAATGTTTCCGTGACCGTTCCGATCTGGTTCAGCTTGATGAGGACGGAGTTGGCGATGCCCTCTTTTATCCCCTCCATGAGTATCCTGGGATTGGTGACAAAGATATCGTCTGCCACAATCTGGATTCTTTTTGCACACCGCGTGGTGAAGAGCTTCCACCCTTCCCAGTCGCTCTCCGAAAAGCCGTCTTCAATGGAGACAATGGGATAGTCGTTGATGAGCGACTCGTAAAAAGCCACCATCTCTTCCGAGTTCCACGCGTTCCCTTCGATCCGGTATACGCCGTCCTTGTAAAGTTCACTTGCCGCTGAATCGATGGCAAGGGCGATCTCTTCACCGGGTTTGTACCCGGCCTTTTCTATGGAGAGCACGAGCATCTCGATTGCCTGCCTGGTCGAGGATATCTGAGGCGCAAACCCGCCCTCGTCGCCTACGCCCGAGGCAAGCCCTTTCTCTTTGAGGACGCCCTTCAGCACGTGAAAGACCTCCACGCCCATCCTCAGGGCCTCCCTGAAGCTGGGCGCGCCTGTAGGGACGATCATAAATTCCTGGATGTCGAGGGGGTTCTGCGCGTGGGCCCCGCCGTTGATCACGTTCATCATGGGCACCGGCAGCTCACGGGCCCGAACCCCGCCCAGGTAGCGGTAGAGGGGCATGTCCACGAAGTCCGCTGCGGCCCTGGCGACCGCCATCGACACGGCAAGGATCGCATTCGCCCCCAGCTCGCTCTTGTTATCGGTTCCGTCAAGATCTATCATCGTGTTATCGATAAGGGCCTGTTCCATGACATCGACCCCTTCCAGTTTGGGCGCAATGCGTTCGTTCACGTTCTTCACCGCCGTAAGCGTGCCCTTGCCCTGGAACCTCGACTTATCCCCGTCTCTCAGCTCTAGGGCCTCCCTCTCGCCCGTCGACGCGCCCGACGGGACGATTGCGCGGCCCATGACGCCGCTCTCGAGCACCACCTCCGCTTCCACCGTCGGATTCCCTCGGCTGTCTAGCACTTCCCGCGCGAATACTTCATATATGGTTGGCATGAAAACCTCCTGGGTGAGATGTAGTTGGATTTGCGAAGCCAAGCCGATCTAGTGAGAATATCATAGGACCTTGGAGGCGTCAAACCTTTTGTGGCGACAGGCTCTTTACATTGCCCCCTTGAGCCTGTATAACTAAAGCAAGCCGGAGAAGTCCCGTGGACAGCCTCGAACTTGCCAACATTGACGTGGAAACATCGGGCATCAGCGCCGTCCGTGACCGGATCATGGAAGTGGCAAAATGCCTCTGCACGGTGCGCCTCTCCAGGAGACTCTTCCCCGATTATCGCAGGTACAACCTGGACAACATTATCCCGCGGTTCGACCTCGATTGTGCGAATCGCCACCGCGCAATCGATGACGCCCGGGTGTTGTGGGAATTCTTGCGGATTCTCAGGACAAGGACGGACGCAGAAAAGTTGAACTAGGCGTTGACTAATTGCCACCTTTCACTATAATAGAGGTATCGATATCAGACATTCCGGAGGGAGATGCACATGCTGATAAGATGGTACGGACATGCAGCATTCAGAATCACCACGGCCCCGGGTGTGACTATTATTATCGACCCCTATGAATCAGGCGGCTTCGGAGGCGCCATATCCTATCAGCCCATCACGGACCCGGCCGACATCGTGCTCATCAGTCACGACCATGCCGATCACAACTGCACGTCCACGATCGCCGGTGCCTACAGGGAAGTGCGCAAGGAAGGGGTCTACGATATCCGGGGTGTCCGGATAACGGCCATACCGACCTTCCACGACCCGTCTCGAGGGAGCGAAAGGGGCCGAAACCTGATATTTGTCATAGAGGCGGACGGATTGAAGGTAGTCCATCTCGGCGACCTCGGCCACCTGCTCGACCGGGACGTGATCACGCAGATAGGGAAAACGGACGTGCTGATGCTTCCTGTGGGAGGGTTCTTCACCATTGACGCGGAAGCAGCGACGCAGGTCATGAACAACTTAAGGCCTTCCCTCGCCATCCCTATGCACTTCAAGACAGAAAAGGTCGAGTTCCCCATCACGGGTACGGATGAATTCACGAAAGGCAAGGAGCGCGTCAGGGCAATCGACGGTCACGAAATTGAGGTAACAAAGGAAAACCTGCCGGGAGAGCCGGAGATCGTCCTGCTCAGGTATGCTCAATAGCATGGCCGAGAGACTGCGGAAACTATTCGACGAAATGGACATCCGGGAAGCCGTGAAAAGGCTCGCTCGGGATATCTCCAGAGACTTCGATGAAGAGGAGATTGTCTTTGTCACCGTCCTGAAGGGTTCCTTTATGTTCGCCTCCGACCTGCTGCGGGAGATAGGAAACCCTGTTATTATAGACTTCATCAGGGCCGCTTCCTACGGCTCCGGCACTACCACGTGCGGAGAGGTGACCCTGACCAAGGACCTGGAAACGGATATTATGGGTAAGAATGTGATCATTGTTGAGGATATGATAGATTCGGGGCTTACCCTCCGCTCAATCCGGGATATGCTCCTCGCGAGGAACCCGCGGTCGCTCAAGATCTGCGCGCTCGTGGACAAGAGGGCGCGGAGGGAGGTCGAGATCGAAGGTGACTACGTGGGTTTCACTATCGACAATGGCTTTGTCGTGGGATACGGCCTCGATTACGCAGAACGGTACCGGAACCTCCCCGCGATCTTCGTGAGGGAAGAAGGGTAAAGGGGACCGCTATGAAGAATACGAATGGGAGGTAGTTAAGGCATGGAGATTGTGCACACATCGCAGAGCAGGTTGGAGCACGTGGATTTTGATAATCTCGGCTTCGGCCGAATTTTCTCGGACCATATGTTCATGGCCGATTACCGGAATGGGGCCTGGCTTTCTCCCAGAATAGTACCTTTCGGGAATATCGAGATCCCGCCCAGTCTCTGCTCTCTTCATTACGGACAGGCAATTTTCGAGGGACTCAAGGCCTTTCGGTCCCGACACGGCGAGATCACCCTTTTTCGTCCGGAAAAATACCAGGAGCGGTTTAACCGGTCCGGCAGCAGACTCTGTATTCCACCCGTGAGCAAGGAACTCTTTATGGAGGCAGTCGTGGGCCTGTGCCGGATTGACAGCGAGTGGGTACCGAGGAAGCAGGGCTCATCCCTCTATATTCGGCCGTTTATCTTTGCCGCCGACAGTTTTCTGGGCGTACACGCCGCGGATACCTATCTCTTCATGGTCATCACGTCACCGGTGGCTGCCTACTACAAGGAAGGGCTCAACCCTGTTAAGCTCCTCACCTCCGGTGAATACGTGCGGGCCGTGAAAGGGGGCCTGGGGGAGGCCAAGACGCCCGCGAATTATGCCGCGTCCCTTCTGCCTGCGGAAAAGGCCCTGCAACAGGGGTTCACACAAGTGCTCTGGCTCGACGCGATCGAAAAGAAGTACATCGAGGAAGTGGGCACCATGAACATCATGTTCCTCATCGACGGAGAGCTCATCACCCCGCCCCTTGACGGCGCCACCCTGGGAGGCATCACCCGCCTTACTGTTTTGGAGCTGGCCGCATATTGGGGGGTGGAGGTAAAGGAAAGAAGGATCGCCATCGATGAAGTGCTGGCGAGGGCCGGGGACGGCGGTCTTCAGGAAGCTTTTGGGACAGGCACGGCAGCAGTTATTTCGCCCGTCGGGTGGATCCGTCACGGAGACGACCTGATCACTATAAATGAAGGCCGCATAGGGCCGTTCTCCCAAAAACTCTACGACGAAATCACCGGGATACAATATGGGGAGAGACCCGACCCCTTCGGATGGCTCTATCCCGTAGAGGCTTGAAGGCTGAACCCCAATAAACGAGCGGAGCGAGCCGAGCGGGGAGGCCTCCGTGAGCTTGCTCATGGAGGGGGTGCTGAACCCCAATAATTGCAAAGGAGACGAAATGGAAGACAAAGAACGGCTGAGGGTCGTGCTGAAGCACCTCATCGAGCACAACGAGGGCCATGCAGAGGATTACAAGCGATGGATCGACCTCGCGAAGAACGCAGGGATGAACACGGTGGCAGGGCTCATCCAGGAAGCGGACGATCACGCGGAAAAAGCGAGTGGGGCCCTTAAGAAGGCCCTCGACCTCGCCGGCTGATACCGAGTCGCCTTCTTCGCCCCATCTTTGTTGGCTCCTCCTCGCTCTCCTTGACGTACAACGGCGTACGCCTGCGTCGGCTTCTCGTCGCCGCCTCGATGGGCCTTTGAATGCAACCCGGTATGCAAAGGCGTGCTTTAAGGGAGGCGACGCCTCACCCTCACCTTATCGCCTTTCCGTATGCCCAGATCCTGCGCCAGGCTCCCCATGAAGAGACCGAATTCGAGGTATCCCGAGCTGCCGACAAGACACGTATGCCTGCTCTCATGGTAGCTGTGGTTCAGGGACTGGAACGCAAGGGAGGACAGATCGATCGTAAAGGAGCGGTTGCCCACGAAATCCTTAAAAAAATCGAAAGCAATATTCGAAATCCCATTCCCGAAACGGTCGAAGCGGACGATTCTGCCCTCCATCGTATCATGCTCTAGAGAAGGGAAAAGACCTCGGAGTGTCACGGGTTCAACGAGAACGGGGCCGAATTCTGACGGGCCGATCCCGGCCGACAGGTGCGCCGCGGCCGGGGCAAAGAGATCACGGCCGTGAAACGTGCCGCTCAATGCTTCCCCCATAAACCGCCTGTTCGTGATCTCGTAGGCCCTTGCCTTCCCTCTCGCGAAAAGAAGGCTGAAAATCCCATTATCGGGTCCGACGAACACATGGCCCTCTTTTACCACGATCAACGGTTTTCGTGCACTTCCCACGGTCGGGTCGACCACGCACAGATGGATGGTAGCCCCTGGAAAGTGAGGGAAGTATTCACCGATGAGGAAGGATGCCTCTTCCACATCCTGGGGGTCTACTTCGTGCGTGATGTCGACTATGTGCAGATGCGGGTTAATACCGAGCATGACCCCTTTCATAATGCCCACGTAGGGGTCGCGGCCGCCGAAATCAGTGAGGACCGTTATGATGTTCACGCTTGCCGGGAGAGAAGAGTATTTTTATGTACTTGCCGAAGGGCTTTTCGAGCACGCCCTTTTCGGTGATGATGTAGTTGATCAGTCGCGCCGGGGTGATATCAAAGCCATAGTACTTGGCCGTCACGTCCGCAGAGGTTATAAGCCGCCCGTTCACATACTTCACCTCTTTACCGTCACGCTCTTCAATGCTGATTTCCTCTCCGTTCCTGATGCTCTCGTCAAACGATGAGAGCGGAGCGGCCACGTAAAAGGGGACCTCGTTATCGTGGGCGGCGAGGGCGATCATGTATGTGCCTATCTTGTTCGCCACATCGCCGTTCCGCGCCACCCGGTCTGCCCCGACGATGACCCTGTCGACTATACCCTGCTGACACAGAAGACCGGCGTGATTATCAGGAACAAGGGTCACCTCTATCCCCTGCTCCCTCAACTCCCATACGGTGAGCCGGGCACCCTGGAAGTAGGGCCTTGTCTCGGTGGCGATCACCTGCAAGGACTTCCCCGCCTCCCACGCAGCCCTTATCACGCCAAGGGCTGTGCCGTAACCTCCCGTGGCGAGGGCCCCGGCATTGCAATGGGTAAGAATGGTATCGCCGTCGTCGATGAGCTCGGCCCCGTAGTGGGAGAGCCGGCGATTATGCTCCACGTCCTCGACGTGCATATCGATTGCGCTTTGCAGCATCGCATCGAGAAGCCCGTCCTGCCCTTTGAACTCTTTGTAGGTGTCCCTCATCCTTCTCAGCGCCCAAAAGAGGTTGACCGCGGTGGGCCTCGTCTCTTTGAGGCGGCGGCAGATTCTCTCCACCTCGCTCTCTTTCACGCGACCCCGTGCGTTCATTACCTCCCGTATACCCACTACCATGCCGTAGGCGGCAACAAGGCCAATCAAAGGCGCCCCTCTCACCGCCATATCCTTTATCGCTTTTGCCACATCCTTCACGGTCCCGCACCGTATGTAGGTTTCCTTGAACGGCAGAAGCCGTTGGTCGAGCACATACAGGGCATCATCTTTCCAGTAAAGGTGATCACTCATCAGCGTTTCAGCCTGTCGGCCAGAAGCTGGTTCAGGAGTTTCGGGTTGGCCTTGCCTTTAGTCTCCTTCATGACCTGACCGACGAAAAAGCCGAGCAGTTTCTCTTTCCCGCTCCTGAATTCCTCAACCTCTTTTGGAAAACGGGCGATGACGCTGTTAACCGTCAGCATGAGGGCGTCGGCATCCGTAATCTGTACCAAGCCCCTCTCCCTGACAAAACTCGCCGGTGCTGCCCCTCGCTGGTAGATCTCGGGAAAAATTTCCTTGCCTATCTTCCCGCTGATCACCTCGTCTTTTATGAGCGTCAGCAGCTCGGCGAGATGCGCCGGCCGCAGGGGAGAGTCCGACGGCGAGGTGTTGCTGTTATTCAATTCCCTTAAAAGCTCGCTCATGATCCAGTTGCTTACCGTCTTCGGCTCAGGGTACAGTCTTACCGTCTCTTCGAAGTATGAGGCGAGGGCTCTGTCGCCCGTCAGGATTTCCACGTCATACCGGGGAAGGCCATACTCGCTTAAAAAGCGCTCCATTTTTTGCACGGGCAGCTCGGGGAGCTCCTTCCTTATCTGTGCTTCCCACGCTTCGTCGACGATGAGGGGCACGAGGTCGGGCTCGGGAAAATACCGGTAATCGTGCGCCTCCTCCTTACCCCTCATAGAATACGTCACTCCTTCATCCACATTGAAGAGCCTCGTCTCCTGGACAACCTCGCCTCCGCTGGCGATCACCTCGGTCTGCCTTTCGATCTCGTAGGCGAGGGCCCTTTCAATAGAGCGGAAGGAATTGAGGTTTTTCAGCTCCGATCTGGTGCCAAGCTTCTCGTCACCTACTTTCCGGACCGACACATTTGCGTCGCACCGGAAGCTCCCCTCCTCCATATTGCCGTCACAGATGTCGAGGTAGATGAGCACATCCCTCAGCATCTTCAGGTAGGAAACCGCCTCTTCAGGGCTGGATAAGTCGGGCTCGCTCACAATCTCGAGGAGCGGCACGCTCGACCGGTTGAAGTCGACAAGGCTGTAGGTACTCGTCTCGATCGCCCCTTCATGGACCAGTTTCCCGGCATCCTCTTCCATGTGGATTCTTTTTATCCTGATACGCTTTTTACGCCCCTTCGAAAAGACGTCCAGGTACCCATCCTCACACAGGGGCTCCTCATATTGAGAAATCTGGTAGCCCTTGGGTAGATCGGGGTAGTAGTAATTCTTGCGCGCAAAAATACTTGTTCGCTTTATGGTGCAGCTTGTCGCGAGACCCGCCCTGATCGCAAAATCGACCACCCTCTTGTTGAGTACGGGCAGCGCCCCGGGCAGACCCATGCAGACCGGGCATGTATGGCTGTTCGGCTCTCCGCCGAACTCTGTCGAGCTGCTGCAGAAGATTTTGCTTTTTGTGAGGAGATGGGCATGTACCTCAAGTCCGATCACTCCTTCAAACGTATCCGGCATAAGGCTCCTTTTTTCGCTAAAGAGGGATATCCTCGTCTCCACCTTCGGGCACAAAATCCTCGTCCGCATGCCCCTGCGGACCGCCGCTCTTCCTGTCATCACCCGGAGCACCGGAGCCGCCGAGCATCTGCATGCTCGTTGCCACTATCTCGAAGGTCTTTCTCTTTATCCCGTCCCTTCCCTCATACTCCCGGCTCTGGATCTTTCCCTCCACGTAAACGAGCTTGCCTTTTTTCAGGTATTCGCCCGATATCTCGCCAAGCTTGCGCCATGCCACTATCCGGTGCCATTCCGTCTGGTCGACCTTGGTACCGTCTTTGTTCTTCCATGTTTCCGTGGTCGCGATCCTGAAAGTAGCGACCGGCGTGCCGTCCGCGGTATACCGCATCTCCGGGTCTGCGCCGAGCCTCCCGATAAGGATAACCTTATTCACATAGGACATCTTCTCCCTCCACTTAATCGGGGATCTCCTGGAGCCCCCCTTGCGACTACATATCTCCACGCCCGCGTCTCATTCCTCCTGGCTTTGGAGGTTAACGAAGCCCGTTCCACGGAAAAAACCATCATCACATGCTAACGTATGCTATGAGAAAAGTCAATTTGCGGCTGCGGCAATGGCTACAGGGCAATGGCGAAGCGCGAAGCTTGACTTTATTCTTTTTTTGACTATAATAATAGTCTTCAGGAGGTGATGGGATGGGCATCGGAATTATCGGCAAGAAACTAGGCATGACGCAAATATTCGGGCAGAATGGCATTGTCATCCCTGTCACCGTTGTGAAGGCGGGACCATGTGTCGTAGTGCAGAAGAAGACCGTCGAGCACGATGGTTATAACGCGGTGCAGGTCGGATTTGATGAGATTACGAAGGTTTCCAGAGTCAACAAGCCGCTTACGGGCCATTTTAAGAAGGCCGAGGTCCCTCCCATGGCAAGGCTGAAAGAGTTCCGGCTTGAAGGGGAGGAGATGGACAGCTATGAGACCGGCAAGGAAGTGCCGCTCGATCTTTTCAAAACGGGTGATTTCGTGGACGTCACCGGGGTCTCTATCGGAAAAGGCTACGCAGGCGTCATAAAGAGGCACAAGTTCTCGGGCGCGCCGGGAGGTCACGGTACGCATGAGTTCTTCAGACACGGCGGTTCCATAGGTAATAACACAACACCGGGAAGGACCCTGAAGGGAAAGAAAATGGCGGGCCACATGGGGGCGAAGAAAGTGACGGTCCAGAGTCTCAAGGTGGTCGACGTCCGGGGCGACACGAATATCGTGATGATCGAGGGCGCCGTACCTGGACCGAGAAACGGCTATATCATCCTCAAAAAAGCAGTAAAAAAATCGTAACCCTATACATGCGTGCATAAAGAACTGAGACTGATCATCCCCTATATCAAACGGTATAGGGGAGATTTGTTTCAAGCCGTCCTCATCCTCGTCGCTGCTTCCTGCATCTCTGCAGCCATACCCTTTCTCATTAAGCTCACTGTCGATAGACTCCATGACGGTTTCAGCCATACGGTAATCTACATCATCCTCGTTACCGCCCTTCTGGCTCTTGTGCAAGCCGGCCTGAAAAGCATAGCCAGAATGAAGATCTTTAACAGCTCCAGAGGGATCGAGTTCGAGCTTCGGAGAGATCTTCATGCCCACCTCGCCTCCCTCCCCTACGCGTTCTTCAGGAACCATCACCGGGGAGACCTCATCGCGAGAATGATGACCGATATCAGCAACATCAGAACGATGATCAGCATGGTGGCCCTCCATTTTTCGAACACTATCGCCACAACGGCGCTCAGCCTCGCCATGATGTGCAGGCTGAGCCCCTCCATCACCCTGCTCTCGGTGATCCCCTTGTGCTTCCTGTTCCTGCTCATGCGCGGTTTCATAGCCCCGCTTCACCGCGCCTTCACAGAAATTCAACAGGTGAACGGCTCTCTTTCAAAGCAGGTGAACGAAGTGTTGTCGGGCGTCAGGGTAGTAAAGAACTATCTCCTCCAGACGGAAGAGCGGACGCGATTCGACGCGCTCAACGGGGAGTACATGAAAAAAACCCTTGCCGCAACCAGGGTCTGGGGGCTCCTCTTACCGATGACGGGGTTCCTCGGAGGTCTGGGCACCCTCACCGTCATGTGGCTGGGCGGTACCTACCTGATGGAGCATCGCATCACCCTGGGTGATTTCATCGCTCTCAACACCTACTACATGATGCTCATGTGGCCTATCGCGGCTCTCGGATGGGTACTCAACCTCTACCAGCGAGGCGTGGCATCGATACAGAGGATCGAGGTAATCTACGCAAGCGAGGCGGAAAGGACAGGGGGTCTGGCGCCGGACGCGTTCACGGGCACAATTGCCTTTGATCGGGTCACCGTCCGGAAGGAAGGGCGCGATGTGCTGAAAAACGTAAGCTTTTCGTTGCGGCCCGGTGAGAAGCTGCTCATTACCGGACCGACCGGGAGCGGCAAGTCAACGCTTTTGAACCTTATTCTCGGTCTTGAGCAAGAGTACGCCGGCTCGATCTGTCTCGACGGAGCCGATATTCGTGAGATCGCACTTTCTGCGTTGAGGAGCGGGATCGGCCTTGTGCCGCAGGAACCGTTTCTTTATTCCACATCGATCAGGGAGAATTTGTTCAACCCCTCCGACCCGGAACGTGTGATCGCGATGGTTCACATGAAGGACGAAATCGATAGATATGACCGGGGAGTCGAAACCGTTGTGGGGGAGCGCGGCGTGACGTTGTCGGGAGGGCAGAAGCAGAGGCTCACCCTGGCCCGGGCGCTCTCGAAAAAACCCCGGATACTCCTGCTCGACGACCCCTTTACGCACGTGGACGATTTTACCGAGCATCTGGTCTGGGAAGAGATCAAGCCGGTCCTGGACGGCATGACGGTAATTATCGCCTCGTCCAAACCCGTGCCCCTCGCTTATGTCGAATGGGCTGCGGTGCTCGTCGGCGGCGAGATGGCAGATTACGGGAGGGTCGGGGAGCTGCTCGAACGAAATCCCTACATGAAACTCCTCTACGAGGTAAAAGGATAGAGATGGCAACAGGCGTCATTCGCACTCTCCTTTACAGGTATGTGGCCCGGTACAGGGGCATGGCCTTGCTCTCCCTCGGCCTCATACTTGTGGTTGCCGTGTCGAGAATGGCCCCCGCCTACATCTTGAAGGTAGCGGTCGACCGGTTCATCAGCCATAGCGATTTTCGCGGACTCTCCCTGGCGGCCCTCTTGTATCTCTTCTTTATTTGCCTGGAGTACGGATGCGTCTACCTTCAGGTATATGTGACGCAGCTCTTTGGCCAGAGCATCATAAGGGAGATGCGCCTTGAAACATTCACCCATCTCCTTCGCCTCCCGGTCCCCTATTTCGACAAGACGCCGCTGGGTAAAAACCTCCACTATGTGACGAGCGACATGGAGAACATCAATGAGTTTATCACCTCCGGCATCGTTACCAGTGTCGGCGACATAATCACCATCACCGGGATACTCGCCGTCATGGTCTACCTGAGTATGCCGCTGACCGCCGTCGTCATGCTTTTTTTTCTTATCCTTGTCCCCGTGGTCGATATCTTTCGGAGACGCTTCCGCAGCGCCTATAAGCAAACACGGGAAAGCGTCTCCGAGATGAACGCCTTTATGGGGGAGAGCCTTGCAGGCATCTACGTCTCCAGGGCGTTCGATCGCAAGGAGGCGGAGATCGCCGGCTTCGGAAGGAAGAACGAGCGCTACATGACGGCCTTCAAAAGGGTAATCCTCTACATGTCCCTCTATTTCCCTTTCGTAGAATCTATTGGCATCCTGTCTATTCTTGCCATCCTCTTATCAAGCGGCTACATGTTGTCCCTCGGAATGGTCACCTTCGGCACCATCGTCGCCTTCATCGAATATTCTCACAGGCTTTACAACCCCATCCGTGATCTGAGTGAAAAGTACAACATCTATCAGAACGCCCACTCAAGCCTCGAGAAGCTGCACGCGCTCCGGTCGACCGAGGCAGAAGAGGGTATGGGCGATGCCGGCACAACGGATGTCCGGGGAGACATCGAATTGCGGGATGTCTGGCTCTCTTATGGCAGCGATGGGCTATATGCGCTGAAAGGCATAAACCTGCGCATAAGGGAAGGAGAAAGACTGGGTATAGTGGGCCTTACCGGATCAGGGAAAACGTCCCTCGTTAACCTGCTTCTCGGTTTTTACCTTCCAACTAAAGGTGAAATACGTGTAGGGGGCCAACCGCTTGCCCGGTATTCCCTGGAGTCCATAAGGAAAGCCTTTGGCGTTGTGTCTCAGGATGTCTACATATTCCCAAGGACGATAAGGGATAACCTCTTTACCGCCGACGGGCCGATCCACCCCGGGGTCGATCGGCTCATACGGGCATTTTCCGATGAGGGGGTCGATAAGCTAATCGCCGAAGAGGGCCGCAACCTTTCGGAAGGAGAAAAACAGCTCATCGCTATCGGCAGGATGATCGCGTACCGGCCGCGGTACATAATCCTGGACGAGGCAACGAGCAGGATCGACCGCTATCTCGAGGAAGAGGTGAGGGGCATCATCGAGGATGAGTTTCGGGCTGCTACGTGGCTTGTCATTGCTCATAGGATATCGACCATGGTCCGAATGGACAGAATTGTCGTGATCCATAACGGCGAGTTGGCTGAAGAGGGAAGTCACGCGGAGCTTTTGGAAAAAAAGGGCGTATATCACCATCTCTACAATATCTACAGGAGCGGAGGCTATCTCTAGGAGCTAAGGGCGGGCAAAAGGAGGCTTAGGTGTGAGCAAATGGGCATTCGGGTGGATGAGTTCCAGGCTGTCCGATAAAGACAAATACGAAATCACGAGTTGGGCCTTCAGCTACTTCATGAAGAACAACCTCACCGTTTCCGACGCGGTGATCGAAGCGGTCAGGAAGGTGATGCCTGGAAGGGTCAACAAAGACGGCTCCCCGAAGCTTTCACGATCCGACTTCCTCGAGCTGCAGCTCAGGGTAAAGAATATGCTCTAGTCTCGCACACTCCCCGCCGGAAGACGAGCATCGGCCTGTTCGCCTAAAGCGCGGCCGGAAGAGTCCCCCTCATATCGAATACCGGAAGTCGGTGGGGATGCTTGCAAAACACCGGGGGATAAAGTTAGGATAGTCGCCGTGGCGACGGTGCGGTCACTCTTGCAAGAGCCAGCGGGAAACGTCATAATGGAGAAGGGAGGGGCAATGAAAGAGAGGGGGGCAGGGATTCTGTTTCACGTGACTTCGCTTCCTTCCCCATACGGCATCGGCGACCTCGGCCCCTGGGCTTACAAATTCGCCGACTTCCTTACGGAGACACGCCAGACCTACTGGCAGATACTGCCGCTCAGCCCGACTGCGCCGGTTTACGGCAATTCGCCTTATAGCAGCATCTCCACGTTTGCCTGCAACACCCTGCTCATAAGTCCCGACATGCTTCTAGAGGATGGCCTCCTGGACAAAAAAGAGGTCGATAGCAGGCCCACTTTTCCGGATGACCGATGTGACTATGAAGGGGCGGCCTCCTATAAGGAGTATTTGTTGGACCTGGCATTCGACAATTTCATGAGGTCCGGTGTCGACCACGACAGATTCGCCTATTTCTGCGATGATCATGCGTCATGGCTCGATACCTATGCGCTCTTTGTCTCAATCAAGAAACGCATGGGCGGCACATCATGGGGCGAGTGGCCTCAGGAATTGAGGCGCCGGGCGCCCGACCGGATAGAGATAGTCCGCAAGGAATCACGAGCCGATATCGAGAGGGAAAAATTCCGGCAGTACCTCTTCTTCCGTCAATGGGGCGCCCTCAAGAAGTACTGCAACCAGCGGGGCATACAGATCGTGGGGGATATCCCCATTTACGTGAGTTACGACAGCGCCGATGCGTGGGCCAATGCGGGCATCTTTAAGCTGGACGGAGAACAGAGGCCCACGGCGGTTGCAGGTGTGCCGCCCGACTATTTCAGCTCTACAGGTCAGTTGTGGGGTAATCCTGTTTACAACTGGGATGCATTGAGAGAAACGGGCTACGACTGGTGGGTTGAGCGGATGCGCCGCACCCTCGCCCTCTTTGATGTGGTGAGGATCGACCATTTCCGTGGTCTGGTCGCGTTCTGGGAGGTTCCCGCCGGTGAAAAAAACGCGGTGAACGGGCACTGGGTGGCTGCGCCGGCGCAAGACTTTTTCAACCACCTTTTCACGCGCTTCTCCAGTCTTCCCGTAATCGCTGAAGACCTTGGTGTGATCACCCCCGACGTGCGGGAAGCGATCCACGACTTCGGCTTTTTCGGCATGAAGGTCCTCCTCTTTGCCTTTGGCGAGGAGAATCCCATGCATATCTACCTGCCCCACACCTACGAAAAAAGTTATGTGGTCTACACGGGCACCCATGACAATAACACCGTCCGGGGGTGGTTCGAGGGCGAGGCAAGACCGGATGAGCTGAAGCGTCTTTTCCGCTATATCGGCAGGGAGGTGCGGCCGGAGGAGGTGTGCTGGGAGATGATAAGGCTCGCGATGATGTCTGTCGCCCGCATAGCCGTCTTCCCCTTGCAGGACATTCTCGGCCTTGGTCAGGAAGCCCGGATGAACCGGCCCGCTGTCGCCCTGGGGAATTGGGAGTGGAGGCTGCTCCCAGGGCAGCTCACGGAAGCGGTTGCCGAGCGGCTCCGTTCCCTTACCGTCACCTACGGCAGGGCTTAATCTCAAGTGATAGGATATATCTAAGGAGGACGCATGGAAGGATGGCGATCACGTAGAATGGCAAAGGTCGTGCCCGCGGTGCTGATTGTTTTTGTGTTGGCCGCGCTCGGCGCGCTTGTTCCGGTTTTCGCGGCGGCTGACGACGCCATGGATGCCCGGCATCTTGTAGAAAGGGCTCAACAGGCCCTGGAAAGCTTCGCGGAAGCCCCGGAGATGGACGGATTTCGAAGCCTTGTCAAGAACGCCCGGGGCATTTTCATTGCCCCTCAAATTCTGAAAGGGGCCTTTATCGTGGGGGCGTCGGGGGGAAGCGGTGTGCTCGTGGCACACGACGGTCTCACCGGGCGCTGGCTGGGCCCTGCATTCTACACAATAGGGGAGGCGAGCTTCGGCTTTCAGATCGGGGGCAGCGCATCCGAGGTAGTGCTGCTTGCAATGACTGACCGGGGCGTGAATGCATTGCTTGAGAGTAGTATTAAACTCGGCGCGGATGTCGGGGTGGCAGCCGGGCCTGTCGGCATAGGGGCGGCCGCTTCGACGGCCAACCTGAGCGTCGACATTGTCAGTTTCTCACGGTCAAAAGGGCTTTTTGGCGGCATATCCGTTGATGGCGCAGTGGTAAAAACCAGGAGCGACTGGAATGATGCCTACTATGGCGCCATTGTTACGCCCGTGGACATCTTCAGGAAGAGAATTGCCGGGAACCCTCACTCGGCCGGCCTCCTTTCGGTGGTCTCCAGGGTAGTCAGCGGGAATAAACCTGTTGGTCAGGGCATGCTGAATCAAGAAAAGAAGTCCGAAGACGTAGAGAAACCTGCTGACGTTTCGACGCCGGCCGAGGAGAAATAGGGTAAATTCTCTTGATTACCCCGGTGCTCCCGTGATAGGCTTGCCCGGTCGGAGTGACGTTCATTGCACCCGCACGCAGCAAAACCTTTCTACAACGGTCCGAAAGCAATGAAGGAGGTTCGTGCATGGGACTCAGGTATGAAGAAGTAACGGAAGAGGTGAAGAAGCTGTTTAGCGAAGTTCAGGCTAAGCACTTCCCCGAGTTGAAGAATGCAAAGATCATCACGCTCTTTGATGTGAAGAAACGCGCGTCCGGGGGCCGGGTGGTCCTCGGTCGCATCATGAAGACCAACGACCTGTTGAGACACCTGACGAAAGACGAGGCGGTTGCCATAGAGGGCTATGATTATATTATTACCCTCGATAAAGAAGGGTGGAATGCCATTGGCGATGCCGACAGGGTCAGGTTGCTGCGCCACGAGCTGCGCCACACCCATTATGATATAGACTCGGAGTCAAACCCTTACAGGCTTCTCGATCACAGCATAACCGACTTTTACGAAGAGGTGGAGCTGAACAAGGACGACCCGAGGTGGCGGGAGCGGGTGGCCACCATCGTTGAGGATATATACGAACAGAAAAAAGAGGACCGGAAGCAGGACCGGAACAAACGTAAGAAGAGAAAGGGGTACGGAGGAAACGGCGAGTAAGATGCCCCTGGAGCGCGCTGTATTTCAGGGCCTGCCTGTCCGGGCACGGCGGGTACCGATGCTGCTTTGAGACCATTTCCGGCTGCCCGGTTTACATCCCTCATGACGCCAGAGGCCCTGCCCCACACAGACGCCCTTGTTCGGCGCGATCCTTTTGCAGCACACGTAGCAGGTGTCGCTCCTGAATTCCTCGAAGAGCGAATCCTGAAAATACCTTTTTTTCTCTTGTTTCGGCATGTCCAATAGTACCCCTATCACCTGCCCGATTGCAAGAGTTTTATACCGAGTCGGCCTCGAAGCCCCATCTTTGCTGGCGAGACCTGTGCCGCCACTGGCGGGGTAGAAGCTGTGAAATAATCCTCCGATGGCTCGCCGGAGGATCCTTTCGCTTTCGGCCGCGCTATGTCCGTCAGGCAATCCCGGCTTGAACGGCGAGGCTCGAAAGGTGAAGATAGGCGAACTATGTCAGGGCAGTCTCAAACAGTAAAATAATTCCTCCAACCCTTGCTTTTTGTGTGGATTGCCGCATTTTGGTTTGCTAGAATTAGCAGGCAAATACAGGGGCATTGGAGGTTGTCGTGGCTGAAGAGCATACAAGCGAAGGACGTCTTCCCGGATGCGATGTTGAAGCCAAGAAGCCGTTTCGTCAGGACGATTCAGTCCCGGAAGTGCAAAAGGTTCCTCGCTTTCGTTCCATCAATAGATCTCAGATGTTTTTTCACCCGATGGATATCGAAGCCCTCATCCCCGAGGACCACGAAGTCAGGGCCATATGGGACCTCGTCGGCTCCCTCGATCTCTCCGGCTACTATGACAATATCGATTCCGTTGAAGGCAGTGCCGGAGCTCCCGCCTTCGATCCCCATCTCCTTATCAGCCTCTGGGTCTATGCCTACAGCAAAGGAGTCAGCTCGGCCCGCGAGATTACCCGCCTGTCGGAGTACGATCCCGCCTTTCAATGGCTCACGGGCGCCCGTCCCTTCAATTACCATACCCTTGCCGACTTCAGGAGCACCCACGGCGATGCTCTCCGCCAACTCTTTATAGAGGTATTGGCGATGCTCTCGAAGGCAGGACTCATTACTATGGAGCGGGTGATGCACGACGGGACGAGGATCAGGGCTCACGCCGGGAGGGATACCTTCCGAAAGGAAGAAGCAATCCGCGAGCACCTTGCCCGAGCGGAAGGCCAGGTGAAGGCCATGGAAGAGGCCTCTGAAGAAGAGACGACCCCCCGGATTAAGAAGGCGAGAGAACGGGCGGCGAAGGAGCGGAAGGAGCGTTTATCTCGCGCCATGGACGAACTCAAAGAGATGAAATCGCAGAAGAGAAGCACCGAACCGAGAGTGAGCGCAACCGACCCGGAGTGCAGGATCATGGGGCAGTCCGACGGAGGCTACGCCCCGAGCTACAACGTGCAGATCTCCACCGACGCCAGACAGAAGGCCATTTGCGCCGTCTCGATCTCCCAATCCCCCGCCGACCAGACCCTTCTCCCCTCTGCTATGGATGAGATCAAAAAGACCACCGGCGTTAACCCGGAACAACTCGTCGTCGATGCCGGCTTCACGACGAGAGAGGCGATCGTTACTGCCCATGAGAGGCACATCGATCTTATCGGGTCCTTCAATGAAACAAACGCCGGATGGAAGGCCTTCCTCCGCAGCAGAGGCATTGAGGAAGCTTTCTGGCCGGAATGCTTTCGTTTCGACCCTGAACGCAATGTCTACGTCTGCCCCGAAGGAAGGACTCTTGTCTATATCAGCAAGAAGACTGAAAAGGGGAAGACCACGTTCAACTACAGAGGAAAACATTGTAAGGATTGCCCCTCCAGGCTTTCGTGCTGTCCCCAGTCAACCAGGGGGCGTTCTATCTCCCGGATAGAGAACGATCCTCGCGTCGACGCCTTCCTCAAAAAGATGAAGACCGACGAGGCGAAGGCAATTTATAAGCAGCGGGCGGAGGTCGCGGAGTTCCCCAACGCCTGGATCAAGGAGAAGTTCGGATTGAGGCAGTTCCGCTTAAGAGGCATTGTAAAAGTCGGCATTGAGGCATTGTGGGCATGTTTTAGTTACAACATAAAGCTCTGGATAAGGCTTTGCTGGAGGGGCCGAGTTCAAGCGGCCGAATAGGATGCGAGAAAGAAGGAAGAGATCAGAAAAGGAGACAAAGCCGCCCACGAGCGGGTTGCGAAAGGAGTAGCCATGTCGCCGTAGAAGACGCTTTTTCCCGCTGATTGTTGAAAAGCCCCGCGGCATCAAAAAGAGATTTGCGAGAAAAGCGATTTCTTCACACGTCCGTACCCAGCTCCATATTGCTTTGCCGGGTCGCACCCTACGGGTGGAGACTTTGAATGCAACTCGGTAGTATGCCCCTATCTTTTCAGCTTTTTGTCGAAGATGCCATAGGCATCGAGAAGGGCCGCGCTTCCGTTCAGCGAAAAAATGCTCTTGCCTTCCGCATCCATGGAAAAAAGTGATGGGTCATCATGAATTATGTCGTTCACCTCAATGCCCCGCTGTGCCGCCAGCCCGGCCGCCTCTTCTTCTCTGCCCGGCCGGACGCGGTTGATGAGTACATGGGCATCGCCGATGTGCAGCTTGAGCTCTCCGGCAAGCTCCAGTATCCTTCCGGCTGTCATGAGACCCCTTGAGGTGGCGTCGGAAACGACAAACAAATGGTCCACGTCCTGGGTCACGAGCCTGCTCATGTGTTCCATGCCTGCCTCGTTATCAACCACGACGTAGACATAGTTTTCCTTCAGGATCTCTATATACTTTTTTACGAGTGAATTGGCCGCACAGTAGCAGCCCTGCCCCTCGGGCCTGCCCATGACGAGGAGATCGAAGCCCTTGCTCTCCACCAGGGATTCGTGTACCTTGAGCTCCATCCAGGTTTCCTTGGTCATCCCGGCGGGCACGGCCTCTTTCATCATCTCCCGGGCCTCGCCTATGGTTGCATACGACCCGACGCCCAGCACCTCGTTCAGGTTCGCGTTGGGATCGGCATCCACTGCGAGCAAGGCGCCCCTTGGCTGCTTTTCCACCAGGTAGCGGATGAGCATGCCGCTTATGGTCGTCTTGCCCACCCCGCCCTTACCGGCAAAGGCAAAAATCTCAGACATGGGGTTCCACCTGTTCCTTTCTGTTCCGAATCTGTTCGAGGACGCGCGGAAAGGCGCTCTCGTTGGTATGCGGGATAAAAAGGGCCGCAATAAATTCATCCATAAATGCGGGATTATTCGCCAGCTCGATGTTCGTCATGGTCTTTGCTATCCGTTCCGTCTGCTTCAAGAGTTCACGGGAGAAAGAGAGCAATCGGGCGCCAAGCAGGGAACCGTTGCCGACAAAAAGAAACTTCTCGACCGGCACATCCGGCAGGAGGCCGATCATTTGCGCCTCCTCCAGGTCTATGGAGTGGCCGAAGCCGCCGGCGATGATCACCCTCTCCAAATCCTCGAAGCGAAGTCCCACGCTGTCAAGAAGCGTCTTGCAGCCCGCATAGATGGCAGCCTTCGCCCGAATCAGGTTATCGAGGTCGACCTCGGTCAGGACTATGTCCCTCCCGATATGGCTCTCGGCCGCAAAGCTGAGCACATACTCCCAACCGCTTTCTCCTTCTCTTACCCGGGCGGTCGGCAGATCGCGGTTGAACTTGCCGTTCTGATCGATGACGCCTGCTTCGAAGAGCTCCGCAACGCCGTCTATCAGTCCTGATCCGCATATGCCGGCGGGTTTTGTCCTGCCTATGGTCAAAATCATCGGCTCGTATGTCGATGGGTTGATCTTTATCTTCTCGATAGCGCCAAAGCCCGCCCTCATGCCGAATTTGATCCCGCCTCCTTCGAAAGCCGGGCCGGCGGAGCAGGAGGTACACGTCAGCCAGTCCTTGTTGCCGATGACAATCTCACCGTTCGTTCCTACGTCGATGAAGAGTGTGACCTCATCACGTTGAAAAATGCCGGAGCCCAGAATCCCTGCCACGATGTCTCCGCCAACGTAGGAGGCTACACCCGGAAAGATGTAGGTGAAGACGTGGTCCTTGACATTCAGGCCGATGTTGATTGCCCTGACAGGGGGGATAAAGTTGGAGGTCGGTGTGTAGGGACTCATCATAATATATTTGGGGTCGAGGCCGAGGACCAGATGCGTCATGGTAGTATTACCCGCGAACACGAGATGGGATATCATCTCCACTTCGATGCCGCTCATCTGCAGCAGCTCCCGGATGACGCCGTTGATCGTGGAGACGATCACTTCCTGGAGCCTTTTCAGTCCCCCGGACTTCTGGGCATAAACGATCCTCGATATGACATCCTCGCCGTAGCTTATCTGCGCGTTGTAGTCGGCGGTCTCGGCGAGCGTGCACGCCTGGGTCCCGTTGTCCGCGCCTTCCATGCGCCGGTAAACCTGACAGCGCGCGAGGTCGAGGAGCTGGCCGCACACCGTTGTTGTCCCGATGTCGATCACGATCGAATAATTTTGCTCCTCGGTATTGCCGGGCTCAACGTTGATCAGCGTGTACCCCTTCCTCGTAAGGACGATGGTGACGGTAACCCGCCAATCGGCCCTCCTCAATGTCGCGGCCAGTGTCTTGAGCATCCTGAAATCTACCGAGACATCTGCCATCAGGTGCGTCTTCCTTAGCTCCCTGGTCAATCTGGCGAGGTCGTTCATATTGTCTTCAGGGGAAGGCGGAGGGAGCTCGACATACTTTTTAAAGACCGAGGGGTCAACCGACCATCCCTTGACCAGGCGATCCACATCCATGGCCGAGAGAATGTGGGAAGGCTCTCTCCTTTTTTTCAAGGCCGTCCTGTCGACCTGGGACTCGAAAGGGATTTCCACAACCAGGTCGCTGCGGGGACGGGTCATGCACGCAAGACGCACCCCCTCATCATATTCCCACTGTGCAATTTTGGGATGGGTCGATGCGCGTGTTTCCCCCTCACGTATCTTTATCCTGCATTTTCCGCACGCGCCGTTGCCTCCGCAGCTTGCATTGATATGAATGCCCGACCTCATGGCCGCCTCGAGGATTGTTTCGTTTTCCTCAACGGGGAAGGTTTTCTCAATCGGCAGGAATTTCACCCTGTAACTGTTCATCGTTGAAGTCTCCATGCGGGTGGGTTGCAGGACGAATTTATGTTCACTATCCTAAACCGGACGGTCAAATTATATCACGTTTCCTTGCGCTGTCAAGGCTTTGTACAGACCCACAATTTTGTTGACAGAAGCAAGACCTGACGGTATCATGATACCTATCGCAATTCGCCATAGTGAACTTATGTATAATGCGCCCATACTGAAAAAGGCCGTCGAGATCATCAAGCTCATAGTCAAGGAGCAAAAGCCCCTCGGAGTGACGGACATTGCCCGGTCTCTTTCGATCAGCAAGAGCACGACGTTCGGCATACTGAAATCGCTCGAAGAGGAAGGTTTTCTCGTGAAGGACTCCTTGAGCAAAAAGTATAGCACAGGGAATACGCTTTTTGAGCTGTCAAAAAAGATACTGAGGACCACCGATGTCGTTGTCACTGCCCGACCGTACCTGCAGCGGCTCCTGGAAGCGGTAGATGAGACCGTATTTCTAGGCATCAGGGAGGACGAGGCGGTAAAGGTCATCGACGTGGTGGAGCCGCAGAAAGAGTTTAAGATATCGTCGTCCCTGGGCTCCCATATGTCTCTCGTCGCGGGCGTGGCCGGCAAGATCTTCCTCTCGGCAATAAACAACGGAGAGGTGGTGGAGCTGCTCTCGCAGAAGGGCCTGCGCAGATACACGGAGAACAGTATTGTCGACATAGAACAATTCCTGCGGGAGGTTGAGTTGACGCGGGCACGGGGATACGCGGTCGATCTCGAAGAGTACATGAAGGGTGTAAGGGCCGTGGGCGCGCTCCTCTATTCAGGCCATTTTCCCGTCGCCGGGATCTGGGTGGTCGGATTGACAAATTCATTGAGTGATGAGAAATTGCCGATGGTCATCAGCCAGGTGAAAACAACGGCCGAACAGATCAGCATTAACCTTTCGCCCTTTCTCTCCAACAAAACAGGCGGCAGCCGGGAAAAATAGAGCCTTTTGCAATAATAATTCCCGTGTGAGCGGAGGAAAGAGTGCCAGGGAGCAAAAGCGACATCGCGCAGCATCTCAGAACACAGCTCAACGCAGCCCAGTACGAGGCGGTAACGACCACGGAAGGGCCTGTCCTTGTTATTGCGGGGGCGGGAAGCGGAAAAACAAGGGTTATCGAGTATCGTTCCCTTTACCTGGTGCAAACCGATATCGACCCCGAATCGATCCTGCTTCTCACCTTCACCCGGAGAAGCGCCCAGGAGATGATCCAGCGGGCATCCAGAAACGACCCCCGGTGTGCAAAGATAGATGGAGGCACCTTTCATTCATTCGCGAGCAAGGTGCTGAGGCGGGTCAGCAAAGCTTTCGGCTTCTCCAGCTCCTTCACCATATACGACGAAGGCGACGCGGAAGAGGCGATCAGGCGCTGCTGCAACAAAATGGGATACGACCAGGACAAGGAGTTCCCGAAGAAAAACGAGCTGAAAACGGTTTTCAGCGTCTGCGTCAATAAGAACATGAGCATCGATGACGCGGTTAAAAAGATGCATAGTGATTATGACGACTTTACCTCCGATATCAGGACCGTGCAAAAAGAGTATACCGACTACAAGCGGAGGAATAACTGCCTCGACTATGACGACCTCCTCATCTACCTGAAGCTTGCCCTCGACAATGACGAGGTGAGGGAAAAAATCTCTTCCAGATATCGGTATATCATGGTGGATGAGTTCCAGGATACGAACGGGGTCCAGGCGGATATCGTCGGCCTCCTTGCAAAAGGGAACGGCAATATCATGGCGGTCGGGGACGACGCCCAGTCCATCTACGGGTTCAGGGGCGCGAACCATCTCAACATCCTCGATTTTCCCAAAAGATTTCCCGGCTGCCGGGTAATCAAGCTCGAAGAAAACTACCGGAGCACCCAGCCCATACTCGACGTCGGCAACGCCGTTCTCACGAACATGAAACACAAGTTCGAGAAAAGGCTCGTCTCCGGTATGGGACTTACGGGGGAGAGACCGAGCTTGCGCCGCTTTGACGATATCTACGAGGAAGCGGCCTGGGTCGCCGGCAAGGTGCAGAGCCTTAAAGGCCAGGGCGTGCCGATGCGGGAGATAGCGATGCTCTTCCGTACCGCCTATACCTCCATGCCCCTCCAGTCCGAGCTGATCAAAAGGGGGATACGCTTCAGGCTCTTCGGGGGGCGCAAGTTCTACGAGACGGCCCACGTGCGCGACGTCATCTCCTATTTGCGGATTATCGCGAACCCCGCGGATGAGCTAGCCTGGCACCGGGTGCTGCTTCTGCTCCCCGGAATAGGGACAAAAACGGTCGAGAGACTTCTGGAGTTGATAGCGGCGCAGACCAGTCTCAGCCGTGTTATCGATGCGGCCATTACACCGTTTTGCACAGGCCAGAAGCATTCGGATGTGCTCTCGTCATTCAAGACCCTCCTTCGGTCGATCGCCACCCCTTCCCTGACTCCCGCGCAGCAGCTTGAGCAGGTGATCAACCATTACGACCCGATCATGAAAATCAAATACAAAAAAGATGCGTCCAGGGCAAAAGAGCTCTCGATGCTGAGAGGCATGGCCCAGCGGTATCACAGTCTCAAGGAGTTCCTCGCGGACGTGTCGGTCGACCCCGACAAGGAAGGAGCGGATGATTCCGAGTATGTGACGCTTTCGACGGTCCATTCGGCAAAGGGGCTCGAATGGGGCCGGGTCTTCCTGATCGGCCTTGTGGAGGGAGTATTTCCGTCCAGCCGGTCGACTATCGACAACGACGCATCCGAGATCGAGGAAGAGCAGCGCCTTTTTTATGTGGCGGTGACAAGGGCAAAGGAAGAGCTATCCTTGAGTCTCTACGATAAGGGCGGCGCCGGGGAGAGGTCGTTTCGTGGCATCTGCCGGTTTCTGGCGCCAAAGAACGTGAAAGAAACTATCGAGGAAAGGAGTCCGGCAGCGCAGATGAAACGGGCGCCCGCCGGCCGTTCTACAAAATATCGGCGACGATAGGTGGAGGATTGCCGGCGTGCCGGAGTCAAATGATGCTGTCAGGGAGAGAGAGGTAGTAGCGCGCTTCCTCCGGTCTTCCTCTCTTCTCCGCGCCTTGTGCGACAATCAGACATTTCTGTCTCAGCTCGGCTAAAGTGCGTTGCCGTAAATCGTCCTTCAACGCGTCTGATTCGAGTATTTTTGTAAGGCTCCGGATGCGGTATTTGTCCATTACCTCGTAGCTTCTCGACAACTGGTCCGCGTGGCCGCCCCTTTTCACGATGAGCGGACTGGGGATAAAGAGGACCGGGTAGCGGCACGCGACGCGGAGCCACATGTCGTAGTCTTCGCATACCGGCAGGGATTCATCGAAGAGGCCCACATTTTCAAATATCTCCCTCTTTATGACCACGGAAGAGGGGCTGATGATGCAGAGGGGAAGACACCGCTCGTAGATATTGCCCGAGTATTTGCGGTGCTTCTTCTTCTGGTTAAGCCGCCGGCCATCCCTAAGCCATATCTCGTCCGTGTAGCTTATTCGATGGCCCCCCGCCTCCATAGCCGCCATCTGGACGCTCAATTTCTCTTTCTTCCACAGGTCGTCCACATCGAGAAACGCGAGATAGTCCCCCAGGGCGGCACGGATGCCGAGATTGCGCGCTGAGCTCACTCCCCCGTTCTCTTTCCACTCGTACCTGACAGGCAGCCCGCGGGCCGCCTCCTGCGAGCCGTCGAACGAGCCGTCGTCGACCACTATGATTTCCCGGTCCTGGTAATCCTGACTCAGCACCGATTGAAGGGCTTCCTCAAGGAAGCGGCGTCTGTTGTAGGTAGTAATGATCACCGATACCATGAAAGCTCGATTCCTGAAGACATTTGCCGCTTATGCGCGTTTTTTTGTGACAGGTTGCGGCATAAAAATAGGGGGCAGGAAAATCCAACCCCCTATCATTATTGACTTAAGAATGGCGGGGACGACGAGACTTGAACTCGCGGCCTCCGGCGTGACAGGCCGGCGTTATAACCAACTTAACTACGTCCCCGCTGTATCTTCAACCCGCGCAACCTGTAGCGCGCAAGACGCTTTCACTTATCCTCTATGGTAGGCGGAACAGGGTTCGAACCTGTGACCCCCGGCTTGTAAGGCCGATGCTCTCCCGCTGAGCTACCCGCCCGTATCCACTAGTTATAGCAAGTCTCCGGGCAAAAGTCAAAGATACCTTTAGGCGATCTCAGCCTCTTCCTCATAAATGAGAATCGGCTTCTCATGATTGACGATGACCTCTTCGCTTACCACGCATTCCTTCACATTAGCGATCGAGGGGAGCTCATACATCACGTCGAGCATGACCTTTTCCATGATCGACCGCAACCCCCTCGCCCCGGTCTTCTTTTTCATCGCCTCTCTGGCTATGCCGCGGATTGCTCCTTCCGTGAAGGTAAGCTTTACGTTCTCAAGCTCAAAGAGTTTCTTGTACTGTTTGACGATGGCGTTCCTCGGCTTCTTCAATATCTCGACCAGCACGTCTTCGGCAAGCTCTTCAAGCGTGGCCGTGATGGGCAGTCTGCCGATGAACTCGGGGATCAGCCCGTACTTCAGCAGGTCTTCAGGCTGAACTTCCCTGATAAGCTCGCCGTACATTTTATCCCTTCCACCTTCGACATCGACGCCGAAGCCGATGCCCTTTCTGCCGATCCGGTTCGCGATGATCGATTCAAGCCCGTGGAACGCTCCACCGCAGATGAAGAGGATGTTTGTCGTATCGACCTTGATATAGTCCTGCTGCGGATGCTTTCTGCCGCCCTTCGGCGGGACGTTGGCAACTGTCCCTTCAATAATTTTCAGGAGCGCCTGCTGCACCCCTTCACCCGATACGTCGCGTGTAATGGAAGGGCTGTCGGTCTTTTTCGAGATCTTGTCGATCTCGTCGATGTAGACGATGCCTTTTTCCGCCCTTTCAATATTATAATCGGCAGACTGGAGCAGGTTGAGTATGATGTTCTCCACATCCTCACCCACATAGCCGGCCTCCGTCAACGTTGTCGCGTCCGCGATGGTAAAAGGCACGTGCAGAATCCTCGCCAGGGTTTGGGCAAGCAGTGTTTTGCCCGAGCCCGTCGGTCCGACGAGGAGGATATTGCTCTTCTGGATTTCCACGTCGTCGAAAGTCGTCTTCGCTTCGATTCTCTTGTAGTGGTTGTAGACGGCGACGGAAAGCACCTTTTTCGCGAAATCCTGCCCGATCACATACTCATCGAGTATCCTCCTGATCTCGTGAGGCTTCGGTATGGAAGTCTTTATGTACTCGAATCTCTCCCGCTTCGCCTCTTCCTGAATAATCTCGTTGCACAACTCTATACATTCATCGCAGATATAGACCATCGGACCTGCGATCAGTTTTTTCACCTCATCCTGGCTCTTTCCGCAGAAAGAACAATGAAGCTTCATCGTTCTCCCGTTGCTTTTCTTCATTACTGTCATGCTCTCTTCTCCACTATTTGATCTATGATGCCATACTTGAGTGCCTGTTCCGCCGTCATAAAGAAGTCTCTCTCCGTGTCCTGCCTGATCCGCTCCATCTCCTGTCCCGTATGCTTCGTAAAAATTGTGTTGATCTCTTCCCGCATCCTCAATATCTCTCTCGCCTGGATGTCAATATCCGTTGCCTGCCCCTGAACGCCTCCGAGAGGTTGGTGGATGAGCACCCGCGCATGGGGGAGGGCATAACGCTTCCCTTTGGTGCCCCCCGCAAGCAGTACGGCCGCCATGCTTGCGGCCTGTCCTATACATATGGTGGCAACCTCCGGCTTCACATACTGCATTGTATCATAAATTGCGAGTCCACTGGTAATTATGCCGCCGGGCGAATTGACATAGAGATAGATATCTTTCGCAGGATCTTCCGATTCAAGGAAGAGCAGTTGGGCAATGATAAGATTGGCGACCACGTCATCCACCGCCGTGCCGAGGAACACTATACGTTCTTTGAGCAGCCGTGAATATATATCATAGGCGCGTTCTCCCCGCCCGTCCTTCTCGATGACCATGGGTACAAGGGTCATTCTTTCTCCTTTACCGTCGCCTTCTCCATGAGGAGGCTGATTGTTTTTTCGTGAAGAATACTTTCCCTGAGATTCGACTTCAGATCGTATTTGTCGTAGAAATCCTTTATATAATCATAAGCCCTCTTGGTTTCTTCCGCAATCCTTTTGAGCCGTTCGTCCGTCTCGTAGTCCTCTACGCGTATCCCCTCCCGATCGGCGATCTTCGCGAGCAGCATTCCCATCTTGATCCGCTTCTCGGCCTCCGGCTCGTACTCCTTCTGCAGGGCAGCGTTAAAGCTCCTGTCCTCCTCATCCTTGAGAACGCCTGTTTTCATGCGGGACCGCGCTTCCTGCACGAGCATCTCTACGCGCTTCGCAAGCAGCCTCGCAGGCACCGGGACATCCGTGTTGGCAAGCAGGAACTGTGCTATCTGCTCGGTGATCGCATCCTTTCTCTGCACCTCTTTTGCTTTTTCCAACTCCTTTATCACTTCAGACCGCAGTTTATCCATATTCTCGAAACCGACGTCTTTTGCAAACTCGTCGCCCAACTCCGGCAGTTTTTTCTCTTTGACCTCTTTTACCAGCACTTTGAAGAGCAGTCTCTTTCCCGCTATCTTTTTATCGGGATAATCGGCGGGGAAGTTAATCTCCACTTCCTTTTCCTCGCCTGCTTTCATGCCTGTCACGGCGTCCTCGAATTCCGGCATCAGGTTGGCACTGCCGAGATCCAGAGGATAGGCATCGGCCTTCACGCCCTCAACCGGCTTCCCATTGTGGAAAGCCTCATAGCGGATGATCACGAAATCGCCTTTCCGGGCAACCTCACCAACCGGTCTGTCGATCATCTCCGTATGCATCTGCCGCATGGCCTCAAGCCGCCCGGCCACCTCTTCGTCGGTCACCTTAACCACCTCGACCTCGACCTCTATACCCTCGTACGTTGGAAGCTCGAATTCCGGTACGATTTCGCATTCTACTTTGTATCCGTACCCGTTGTCCTCCTCCAGGAACTCAATTCTGGGCTCGCTCACCGGCTTGACGTCCACCTGGGCAAGGGCCTCTTCCATCGTCTCTTCAACCATCTTCCTCTTCAGTTCGTCATTGATGTAGTCTTTATAGTATGCCTGGATCACGGACTTGGGAACTTTCCCAGGCCGGAAGCCTTTGATTTTAGCGCCTTTCTTCAACTCCTGGTATATTCCTTCGCGTAGCTCGTTGACCTTGGCTTCTTCCAGGGTCACTCCGATGCTCTTCCTGACCCTATCCAGACTTTCTATTTCTACTTTCATGCATCCTCCGCGATTTACTAAAAAAAGGGGGAATCAGATATGTACGTGAACGTGTCATTATACCCGGAAATCACGAAACTATCAAGCGGGGGTAACGAGAGTGTAGCGCACCCGGTCGACTTTCCGTATCCGCGGATGATGTCTTTGCCGTGTCAGGCGCCTGATTTCTCAAAGGGGATACGGATTGCATCGGCCGGACATTCCGCCGCGCAAAAGCCGCACTCCTCGCAAAACTCTTCCTCTATACGGGCTTTCCCGTCCTTGAGCACGATCGCCTGCGGCGGACAGACCTCAAGGCATTGCCGGCACCCGGTGCAGGTATCTTCATCAATCAGGGGTATCATATCTGCATTCCTGAGCGATAGCCTTCGTGAATGGCGTTATGGAGCCGCCTCGGTCGCCTGGCATCACCTATCACGTGCACAACCGGTGCGCAATCCGCGAATACGGCCCTTACGTCGTCAGGGGCCTGCCTCAACGCCACAACGACATCGTCAACCTCGATCACTCTCTCCCCTTTTGGCGAGGAAATGGAGAGTGTCTTTCCCGGCCCTCTCGCGAGCTGCGCCCTCGTCAGGAAGGTAACGCCTCTCTCCTTGAAGAGCTTTAAGAAGCGCCAGAGGTAAAAGGGACTCACGTCACGGCCGAGCTTCCCCGATTCCTCGATCAGGGTGATGCGGTATGCGCCCTGGTGCAGCAAATAGACAGCCACGGCCAGACCCACGCCGTCTCCTCCGACGATGAGCACTGCCTCGCCGGGCCTCTTCCCCTGGCCGATTATCTGCTCGGGGTTAAGGCCGGGGATAGCCGGCAAGGTTTTGTACCGGGCGCCTGTCGCGACCGTCACCACGTCCGGATGCCGATCACGCAGCATTTCCGGCGTGCATTCCTGGCCGAGCTCGATTTCCACGCCTGCTTTCCGGCACTCTCCCTCCAGATAGCGGATGGGCCGGAGCAGCTCGTCCTCTCCCCGGTCTATCTGGGAGGCGAGCAGTATGCTGCCGCCCAGGGACGTATGCGTATCCCACAGGGTGACGTCATGCCCCTTCCCGGCTGCAACGACTGCATACTGCAGGCCGGCCGGTCCGCCACCGACAACGCCGATCCTCTTTCTTTTCGGTGCCCGTGCAAAACCGCGGTAGCCCCAGGCTGCCTCGCTTTCGTGGCCGAGGGACGGCCTCACCGTGCACATGATAGGCTGGTGGTAGTAGAGGCGGGAGAAACAAAGATTACAGGCAATGCAGGGGATGATCCCTGCCTCTCTCCCCTCCGCCGCCTTGCGAGGCAGTTCGGGATCGGCTATCATGGGCCGGCATGCCTCCCAGAAATCGATCGCACCATCGGCAATCGCCTTTTCCGGAATGTCGGGCAGGAAAAGCCGGAAAGCCATCATGACCGGCACGTGCACCGCCTTTTTCACGGCTTCGGCCACCCACAGCCAATGACCCATGGGCACGTCTCTCGTAATGACGGATATCGAGGATTCATGCCAGCCCACCGTGACGCTCACGTAGTCGGCGCCCGCTTCTTCCGCAATATGGAAACTTTCAATGCTCTCTTCCAGTGTATTGCCGCCGCGGTCGTCGAGGATCTCGGCGCCGCAAAGACGAATTCCCAGGGGCACCCTATCGCCTATCTCAGCTTTTATGCCGCCCAGGATTTCCACCATGAGGCGGCACCTTTCCCGCACCGTCTCTCCTCCGTACTCATCCTGCCGTTTGTTCGTGTACCGGGAAATGAAAGTCGAGATGAGGTAGCCGACTATGCCGGACAGCTCGATTATGTCGTAGCCGGCGGCAACAGCCCGCCTTGCCGCCGCCACGTGATCCTTGACGGCCTGCTTTATCTCGGCCGGCGTTATCTCGCGGGGCGGCTTAAAGTAGGAAAGCCGCTGCGGCACAACGGACGGCATCAGGCAGTAGTCCAAGTCAACGCCGCCCTCCCTCCCGCAGTGGAGGATCTGACACGCCGCGAGGGCCCCGTTATCCTTTATTACCTTCGCGAGCTTTGCAAGCCCCGGGATGAACCGGTCATCGGCAATGGACATGGTGCCTCGAAAGCCCTTGCCCTCGCCACGCTTATCCGGGTAGGCGCCCTGGGTCGTGACGATACCTGCGCCCCCATGCGCCTGCGCCTCCAGGTAGGCGATCTCCCTGTCCGTGACGAAGCCGTCCTGCGTATTGAAATTGCTTTCCGTGGCAGCATACTTGATGCGGTTCTTTGCGGTCAGCGATCCGATCCGCCCCGGGGAAAATACGTGTGGATAGCCCATGTCCGCTTCCTCCCTGGCCATTCCCACCATTCTACACGGGCGGGGGGAGGGAAGTCAAGATTGCGATGACCCTCACAATCCCCACGTAGACCCCCGCAATTCTGCGCTAGTACACCCCATACTCCCGCGTAAACTGAAACATCGCTCTCAGGTTTTCGGGTTTGGCGTCGTCCAGGCCGGTAGACGCGTCCATGATGAATCCTCCGTCTTTGCCGACCAGGTCGATCAGCTTCTTGCAGTACCTTCTCACATCATCGGGCGTGCCGGTCGCGAGGATCGAGAGGGGCACGTTGCCCCGGACACACACAGTCTCCCCGAGAATCTCCTTTGCTTTGAGCATGTCCGTTGCCTCAAAGGCATAACAGGCTTTTCCGGGAGGGATATCCCTGATGATAGGCAGGCGGGACGAGCAGTCACCCTCCCAAAGGGGGCAGGGGTTACAGCCTTCCTTGATCAGGGCCTGCATCAATTCCTGTAGGGTCGGCCAGAAAAAACGTTTGAACTGTCCTTCCGACATAAACCCGTCGAGGCCCTTGTGGATGGGGACGAAGACACGGGGGTTACCCGACACTCTTGTTGCATTGATGGCGGTTTCGAACATGATGGGAAGAAGTTTTTCGCAGGCTTTGATCACCTTGTCCGGTCTCCGGTACATGTCGAGCATGAGACCTTTCGTGCCCCTGAAGAAATCACCCAGGGTATCGAAAGGCGCCTGGGTGAAGGCGCCGGTCTGCATGGGGAAGCCTTCTTCTCTTGCCTTCTGGTTATAACGGCGTGAATAGTCCGCAATGCGCATAGCTTCTTCGCCTGCCTTCTGCATTGCCTTGAACGCCTCGGCCACTTCCGTGAGGCTGAAGGGAGCAATACTCAAATTGAAGCCCATGTAGTAGGTGATGACGCCGTGCAGGGGCGCAAGCTTCCCGAAACCCTTGAGATTCCCGCAGATCCGCGGCCAGTACTTTCGGACCATAAAATCGGACGGATCCAGGAGAAAATGGTCGTATTCCTCCGCAGTCATGTATTCCCCTTCCACGAACTGGTAGGTAGTATCCGCCGCCAAGCCGTGGCCGGGCCATTTCAATTGTTTAAAGTCGAGGGCCTCCAGCACGGGACCCAAAAACCGGTTCGCAAAGGGCGCTTGGTCCATGTCCGGCTGGAATTCGAGGAGGGCTTTCAGTTGTGCGTCAAAGAGCTTGTCCGGATCGTACATTGCTTCTTCCACGGTCATGCCCGCATATTTGGCGGGGAAGAAACCGAAGAGAACCGCGATGGGCACTCTGTCCGGCTTCCTGAGCGCTATCGCGTCGAGGACCCTTTTTTCCCGTTCCTGGTATAGTTCTTCGGGTGTCTTAGCCATCGCTATGCTCCTATCCATTGTCTGTACAGATTGACTGCCGCAACCGCATCCTTAGGTCGTCTGACTATTTTCCCTTGTACAGGCGCCACTTCGCCCCTTCTACAACGACGGGTACATAGCATCTGGGCGGCAACCCGTTGTGGTTCTCCGCTGAGTAGTTGAAAATGCCGTTCTGTCCGACGAAGCCCTTGATCTTCTCCATGTTGTCTCTGATCTGGGCCCGGATTTTCTGCAGGTCGGCGTCCTTGGTCGGGTCCAGCTTCGGGTCGACCTTCTTCAGGGCCTCCGCAAGCAGAAACGCAATGTCCCAGGTGTGACCGGCATAGAGGCTGAATGCGCCATACCGTTTCGTGTACTCATTATAAAGGTCTAGAGCGACCTTTTTCTGGGGGTCCTTGGCGGGTAATTCAGAAGCAACAAGCGCCTTCAACGAGGTAGTAACGATGCCCTCAACGTATTTTCCGCCCAGGGTGATAAACTCGGGCCCTACGATAGCGTAGTCGCTGACGATCGGACCGGTGAATCCCATGTCCCGGGCATTCTTGATCACCGTAACGGTGTCGGCGAGGTTCCCGGTGATCAGTATGCCATCGGCGCCCGCACTCTTGATGTGGGTAACCTGCGGACCCACGTCGGTGCTGCCAGGCGCATACTTCTCGATGATGGCAGGCGTGAACTTCATCTCCTTCGCTGCCCGGTCGAAGGTTTCCTTACCGGTCTGACCGTAGACCGTATCGATGTAGATATAGGCTATCTTCCTGGCGCCCTTCTGCTGAAGCACCTCGATCAGCATCGGAATAGATGCCTCCCACTGCCGCGGCACCACGTTGTATATCCACTTCTTCGTGGGTATCCAGATCTTCTCTGACGCCGAAGCTGAGTTAAGCGCTGTTTTGCCTGACTCTGCCGTCTGTATGGCTGCCATAGTCGAGCCGGACAAGTTATAGCCGGTGACCATGATCGCCTTGTCCACCTCGATCAGTCTCTTCGTGTGGAGGACCGCCTTCGATGGATCGCTCTCCCCATCATAATAAATCGGCTTCAAAAAGCGTCCGTTCACCCCGCCTGCAGCGTTGATGCGCTCCAGGGCGATCTCCATGCCCCGTTTGACCGCCGTTCCCATGTCCGACATCCTTCCCGTGAGATCGGATACCAGGCCCACCGGATACGGCGCCATCTGCTGCGCTTGACCGACGCCCGTAAAGAAAAACATGTTTGCCAGCAAGACCACCATTCCCATTAACGCGAATCGCTTCATGCCTCCCTCCCTCTTCGATTTGCTTTGACGCAGCCCAGAAAATGAGCATCTGAGCGCTTCTTCCTGTCGCTCATCCCCCTAGATAAGCCGCCTGGATGGTAGGACTCGAAACAACCTGCGGGCACGCACCCGACAGCACCACCCGGCCCCTTTCAAGGACGTACACCCAGTCGGCGATTTTCAACGCCGCCCGCGCATTTTGCTCGACCAGCAGGATAGATACTTCCCATTCGGTGCAAATCCGTTTCAGCACGCGCATCATTTCGGCAACGAGGACGGGGGAAAAACCCAACGAAGGCTCGTCCAGCACAAGCAGCCGTGGGCCGGCCATGAGGGCCCGCGCAAGGGCAAGCATCTGCTGCTGGCCTCCCGACATGGTTTCCGCCCGTTGCCCGAGCCTTTCCTTAAGGATCGGAAAAAGGGAGTAGACCATGCTCAAACGCTTTGGAAGCGCTTCTTTCCTCACGCTCCTCGCAAGCGAGTACGTGCCGAGGAGCAGGTTGTCCCACACCGTCATGCTGCCGAACAGCTCCCTGCCCTCGGGGACGCTCGCGATCCCTTTCCTGATCACCCGATGGGCCGGTTGACCCGTAATCGGCTGCCCTTCGAAGATAATCTCTCCGGACCTCGGGCTCACAAGACCGGAGACCGCCTTGAGAAGCGTGGTTTTACCTGCGCCATTACTGCCGAGGATCGCCGTCACCTCCCGCGTGCGCACATCAAGAGAGACATCCTTTAGAGCCTGGGCTTCTCCATAAAAGACGCAAAGCGAGGCCACCTCCAGCCGTTTCTCACCTGTCCGCTCCGTGCTTACCCGGCACTCGGGCGCCGGGATGATGATGTCATTCACTAATCAGACCTCTTCACCAAGGTAGGCTTTGATGACCTGCTCGTTCGTTCGTATTTCATCGGGCAACCCCTCTGCGATCTTCATCCCTTCGTTCAGAACTATAATCCGCTCCGATAAGGACATCACGAAGGGCATGTTGTGTTCCACGAGAAAAATCGTAATCCCTTTTTCCTTCAGCGTATAAATAAGCCGGACAAGCTTATCCACCTCGTGGGCTGCCAGTCCGCCCGCGGGCTCGTCGAGCAGGATGAGCATCGGCTTCGCGGCAAGCGCCCGGGCAACTCCGACGAGCTTCCGCTCACCCAGGGGGAGTTTAGAAATGAGATCGTGAGCCCGGTTTGTCAACCCCACCTCCGCCAGGCATTCCATGGCTTCATCCCTGATCCGCTTTTCTTCCCGCCGCGCCTGAGCCAGACGAAAACCACAGGCAAGAACGCCGCACCTGCTCCCGGTATGGGCCCCCACCATGACGTTCTCGAGCGCCGTCAGGCTCCCGAACAGCTCTTCGAGCTGAAAGGTCCGTCCGATACCCTTCGCCGCTATAACGTGACTCGGATACCCCGCCGTATCTTCGCCATTGAAATGGACCTCGCCTGCGTCCGGGCGGTAAATGCCTGAAATCACGTTGATGAACGTCGACTTTCCAGCGCCGTTGGGGCCGATCATCGCCATGATGCCCCCTTTCACGATGCCAAAGGTAACGTCCGTCATGGCCCTTATTCCACCGAAGTGTTTGGTTAAGGCACGGACATCGAGGAGCACGTTATTCACGCGCAGCCTCCTGCGGCCCTCTTTTGCGTCTGAAGAAGGGGTCCACCCATCCGGCCAGCCCGCCGGGCATGAAGATGAGGATCACAATGATCATAACGCCGAAGAAGATCGCATCCACCTCACCCGTCATGCGGGGAAGGAACCCGCCCAGATACATGTGGATCAACTCCCGAAGCCAGATGACTACAAAGGCCCCGAGGAGTGGGCCGTACAACGTTTTGCCGCCCCCTATAATCATCATGGTGGTGATCTCGATGAGGAGGGAGAACCCGAAAATACCGGGCTGCGTGAACCGGAGATAGAACGTGTAAAGGCTTCCCACCAGACTTGCCATCATTGCCGTGACTACAAAGACCTTCAGCTTCTCGCGCGGTACGTTAACGCCCATGCTCGATGCAGCAACCTCACTGTCGCTGAAGGCCTTGATAGCCCTTCCCACCCTCGACATCATCATGTTGCGGAGAAACCAGAGAGATCCGAGACAGAGGGCCCAGGAAAGATAATAGTAGTGGGTGTCGGTCTCGAAAACAAACCCGGCGATCGAAAGGGGAGGGATACCGATCAGGCCCTCGTGGCCGCCCGTCAAGGGTCCAAGCTGGGCCAGACAGATCTCGACGATGATGAGCAGCCCAAAGGTCGCACAGGCGAGGTAATATCCGCGCAGTCTGAGGAGCGGGGCTCCGATCACATAGGCCACCCCACCGACGAAGCCGGCCCCGATCATGCTGCCAAGCCACGGCGGAGCTATCCCCCTTACTGCCAGTATTCCCGACACGTATGCTCCAAGTCCGAAAAAAGTAGGGTGCGCAAGAGAGAAGAGGCCGGCCTGCTCGAGGAGGAGTCCCATTCCCACTGCGAGGCCTCCAAACACCGCGATAAAGCACATCACGCCAACGATGTATGAACCCGCCACGAGGGGAACCACAACGATCGCAGAGACGAGGATCGACCAGATAATTATTATCTTCCCTTCGCTTTTCACCTTATGCCCTTTTTTGTCCTAATTGGAAAACTCATGGTGCGGAAGATCAGGAATATGATCATGACGAGGAGTGCAAATACGTCCTTCATCCCGGCGGAGATGAAGCCCGCCCCTAATCCCTCCAGGAGCCCCAGTATCAGCCCGGCTGCCACGGTTCCTCCCATCGTCCAGCCTCCGACGATGGCCGCGACTAGGCCTTTCAGACCGGGGAGCATCCCGGCTTCGTACCCGGTAAAGATGATCGGTGTGATGGTGATGCCGGTGATCGCACCCAGCCCACCGGCAAGGGCGAAGCAGAACAGCCGGAAACGGCTGATGTCGATCCCCATGAGGCTTGCGCCGGTATTGTTGACTGCCGATGCCCGGAGGGCCTTTCCAAAGAGGGTACGGTTGAGAAACAGGGAGAGACCCACCGTCACGACCAGGAGAAGACCCAAAACGCAGAGGGTCTGAGAGGTGAGCGTCGCGCCGAGGATATGGATCACGCTACTCCCGAAAAAGGGCTCGATGCTCCGGGTCTCCGAGCCCCAAATGAGGAGAATAATGCCCTTAATCACGGAGGCGGCGGCAATGGTGATCATCATGTACGTAATCTCGGTCGGATATCTGACAGGACGTATGGCCACACGCTCAAGCAATACGGCCACAACGATCGTGCAGGCAATCGCAAGGAGGGCAGCACTAAAAACCCCGAAACCGGCCGCATGAAATCCCCAGGTCAGCATGCCGCCCAGCATCACGAACTCACCCGAGCTAAAATTGAGGACCTTGGTGATGAGATAAACAAGGGACCAGCATATCCCTATGATGGCGTATATGCTGCCCGCAGTGAGGCCCGATATGACGTACTGCAGAATTTGGGATAAGAGACTCATAACCCTTTTCTATTCACCTGTTTTCACGTCTCGTTTTTGGCAACGCTTCAAAATAAACCTTGTGGTTGCTGACATTGGTGATCTGCATACGATCTACGTACCATCGTTTATTGAGCCTCCCGACCGTGGCGTCGGTCGCCCCACGTGCGGCTTCTGCCGCCATCTCCTTGTCTTCCATTATCAGAGAAATAGCGGAAGATTTCAATGACTATTTCAGGCTTTCGATGAGACGGTCGGTGAACACGGTCCTGTTCAACTTTGACAAAAAACAGAGCAATCGGAGAAAGCTACAGGGCAGGCCGCCGACAAAAGCAGTGAAAAGGTCCGTCATCCGTTGTAGACTTGGGTAAAAGGGCGCGCAAAAGAAAGGGGTGCGTTGTGAATATGTTTGATATTATCGTTCTCACTGTAGTCGGGATATTGACGCTCCTTGGTTTATGGAAGGGTCTGGTCAGGCAGGTAGTAGGGCTTGCCGGCGTCGCAGCAGGTTATGTGATCGCCATGAAGTTCTATGGGCCGCTGGCGGCGAAGTTTCTGACAGGCTTTCGTCCGGCTACGGGTAAGGTCATCGCGTTCCTTGCCATCTTTATCGCCTGCATCATAGCCGCTTCGATAATCGGATGGATAGCGGAAAAACTCATGGGCGCTGCCGGCCTTGGGATCTTGAACAGGGTTGGCGGAGGGATACTGGGCGGGGCGAAGGGCTGTCTTATCGTTTCCGTCGTCGTGATGGTGTTGATCGCCTTTCTGCCTCCAAATAGCGGCGTTTTCAAAGGCGCCAGAACCATGAAGTACATTCAGCCGATTGCCGGCATAGTGAGCAGGCTCGCTCCTAAGAATATCAGGACGAGGTATGACGAAAAAGCGCTTATTCAGGAGAGGGCTCAATGACGTATTTCGCGTGGCTTATTTTTCTCGGTGCGGCAATGCTTGAAGTAGGGGGTGACGCGGTCGTCCGTCGGGGTCTCAGGGGAGGCAATCTCGCCATTATTCTGCTCGGATGCGCGACATTGGGGGCCTATGGGGTTCTTGTCAACACCGTGAGGTGGGATTTTTCGCGATTACTCGGGGTCTATGTGGCGGTATTTGCGCTCGTCAGCATACTATGCGGCCGGTTCGTCTTCAAAGAAGACGTGCCCATCACAACCTGGATCGGACTCGCCGTGATCATCTGTGGGGGCATGATAATCCAGTTCGGGAACAGGATGTGAAAGACGAGGTCGGCCGCTTCAGAAAGGGTGGCGCAAAGGCCGCCCACACCGTGCCCCGGGGCGAAAAGACTTGATTATTTGGCAAAACGTAATAGAATAGTACTCTTATGGATCTGAAGACATTAGGGGGATTGTCGTCTCAATTTTCGCGGTTTCTTACGGTCGAAAAGGACGTATCGCCTCACACGTTAAGGGCCTACGAGGGGGACATCAGGGACTTTTTGCGTTTTCTGGAAGCGAACGGGTACGACGAGGTGGACCTCCAGGCGATCAGGGCATACGTTGCCGGGATTTACGCGGGCTTGCGGAAATCCTCCCTTTCCAGGAAGATATCATCTATAAAGGTGTTTTTTAAATTCCTGAAGAAGAAAGGGCTCATTTTGGATAACCCGGCTGCGCTCATAAGAAGCCCGAGGGCCGAGAAGCACCTGCCGAAGTTCTACACGGTCGACGAAATGTTCCACTTCCTTGACACCCTACCGGAGAACACCTGGATCGCCTTGCGGAACAAGGCGATATTCGAATTGATCTATTCGACGGGAATGCGGGCGCAGGAAACCCTCGATTTGAATATCACCAGCGTCCATCTTGACGGATTGTGGGTGCTCGTGAAGGGCAAAGGCGGGAAAGAACGGGTCCTCCCCTTCGGGGAGAAGGCCCGGGCGGCATTACAAAGGTATATGCAGGCGGCCGGTGACAGGCGAAGGGCGTCAGTGGACGCCCTCTTTGTGAACAGGCAGGGCGACAGGCTCACCTACAGGGGTCTGCTGAAGGTGATGAAGAAACACCAATTAAGCGTGAGCCTCTTCAAGAACCTCGCGCTTCACGGCGTCAGGCACTCCTTTGCGACCCATATGCTGAGTGGAGGCGCAGACCTGCGGTCCATTCAGGAGTTGCTCGGCCATTCAAAGCTTTCTACCACACAGAAATATACGCATATCTCCCTGGACAAAATCATGGAGATATACGACAAAGCCCATCCGAGAAGGTAAGATGAAAAGCACGACAGTCTTATGCGTCAGACACAAAAACAAGGTCGTATTCGCCGGGGACGGGCAGGTCACTTTTCAGAACACCGTCTTGAAGCATACGGCGAAAAAGGTACGGAAACTCTATCAGGACAGATGTCTCGCAGGCTTCGCCGGGGCAACGGCCGATGCGTTCACCCTTTTTGAGCGCTTCGAGAAGAAGCTCGAACAGTACAACGGCAATATTACCAGGGCCTCTGTCGAGCTGGCAAAAGACTGGAGGACCGACCGCTTGCTGCGGCGGCTGGAGGCGCTTCTCCTGGTTGCGGACGAGGAGCACACGTTTATCCTGTCGGGAACAGGCGATGTGATCGAGCCGGACGGCGGCGTCGCCGCTATCGGCTCCGGCGGCCCTTATGCAGAAGCGGCCGCAAAGGCGCTGGTAAAGCATACCGATTTACCCGCCCTCGAGATCGCGAAAGAAGCAATGCTTATCGCGTCCGAGATATGCATCTACACGAATGACAGGATCGTCATAGAGGAGCTATAGATGAAGACCATGATACCCCGGGCCATTCTGGAGGAGTTGAACAGGTACATCATCGGCCAGGATAAGGCGAAAAGGGCCGTGGCTATCGCGCTTCGCAACCGGTGGAGGCGACAAATGATCCCTGAAGCGCTCCGGGACGAGATCGCACCGAAGAACATTATCATGATCGGCCCCACGGGCGTGGGCAAGACGGAGATCGCACGGCGCCTTGCCAAACTCGCCAATGCGCCATTTTTGAAGATAGAGGCGACGAAGTTCACGGAAGTGGGCTATGTGGGAAGGGACGTGGAGTCGATGATCAGGGACCTGACCGAGCTCTCCGTGAACATGGTGAAGAAGGAGGAGCAGGAGCGGGTCATGGAGAAGGCGCGGGAGATGGCCGAAGAGCGCGTACTCGATCTGCTCGTTTCACCCAAGAAGCCCCCGGCGCGACCAGGAGAGGACCAGTCCTACGACCTCACGAGGGAAAAGATGAGGGGTTTCTTCAAGGAAGGAAAGCTGAACGAGAAGCTCGTGGAGATCGAGGTGCCCGAGCGGACGCTCCCCATTATCGAGATTTTCTCGTCCCAGGGCATGGAAGAGATGGATATGCAGCTCAGGGACATGTTCGGGAATATGCTGCCCAAGAAGACGAAGAGACGGAAAGTCAAAATAGGTGAGGCCTATGAGTACCTGATCCAGGAAGAGTCGAAGAAGCTCATCGACATGGACAAGGTCATGAATGAGGCGCTCAACAGGGTGGAGCAGGCAGGGATCATATTCCTTGACGAGATCGACAAGATCGCGAGCCGGGACCAGACTCATGGCCCCGATGTCTCCCGGGAAGGGGTTCAAAGGGATATTCTCCCCATTGTCGAGGGCACGACCGTCACCAGCAAGTACGGGATGGTAAAAACCGACCATATTCTCTTTATTGCCGCCGGTGCCTTCCATATGTCCAAGCCTTCAGACCTGATACCGGAGCTTCAGGGGAGGTTCCCCATCAGGGTCGAGCTTGGCCCGCTGAGAAAGGATGACTTTATCAGGATCCTTACGGAGCCGGAGAATGCGTTGATAAAGCAGTACAAGGCCCTTCTCGCCACCGAAGGCATAGAGCTTGAATTCCGCGATGACGGCATTTCCGAGATCGCCGATGTCGCCCAGCGCATCAATGAGATGACCGAGGATATCGGCGCGAGGAGGCTCTACACGGTCATGGAGAAGCTCCTCGACGACGTTTCCTTCGATGCCCCCGAGATGAAGGAAAAGAAAGTGATGATCACGAAGGAGTACGTGCTGGAACGACTGGCGGAGTTTCTTGAGAAAGAGGACCTGAGCAGGTACATCCTCTGATGGAGAAGATAGAAGTTCTGCTCGAGGCGTTTCCGTATATAAAGAAATTCTCAGGCTGCACCTTTGTCGTGAAGTACGGCGGAGCGGCGATGGAGGAGGAGCGGCTGGCCAAAGAGTTCGCGCGCGACGTGGTGCTCCTCAAATATGTCGGCGTAAACCCGGTCATCGTCCATGGAGGCGGTCCCCAGATAGAGAGGATGCTCACCAGGCTGGATATACCGACGCGGTTTGTGGAAGGCCTGCGGGTAACCGACCAGGAAACCCTTGAAATCGTCGAGATGGTGCTCTCGGGCGCCATCAACAAGGCAATTGTACAGGCGATCCACAATGCGGGAGGCCAGGCCATCGGCCTATCGGGGAAAGACGGGAAGCTCATCGTGGCAGAACGGGTAAAGGGCAAGGATATCGGTTTCGTCGGCGACGTTGTCGGGGTGAACGGGAGGATATTGAAGGATATCTCCGATTCCGGCTATATTCCCGTCATCGCGCCTCTTGCGGCCGGTGTGGATGGAACTACGTATAACGTGAACGCCGATACGGTGGCCGGAAGCGTCGCAAAAGCGCTCAAGGCGGAAAAACTGATCCTTCTGACCGATGTCCCCGGTGTTCTTGACGCCTCTTTGAAGCCCATCTCGTCAATGAACACGCAGGAGGCGAGAAAACTGGTGAAGAGCGATACGGTAAGGGGGGGCATGATCCCCAAGGTCACGTGCTGCCTCGATGCGCTCCACGGCGGGGTGAAAAAGAGCCACATCATCGATGGCCGTATTCCCCACGCGCTGCTTCTAGAGGTATTCACCGATTTAGGCATCGGCACACAGATAGCGGGAGAATAGCATGCAGCAGGAATGGATCGACAAAGGGAACAAGTATCTGGCAAATACCTATAAACGGTTTCCCATCGGCATTGCCAAAGGAGAAGGCTGCTGGCTCTTGGATATGACCGGAAGGCGATATCTCGACTTCCTGTCCGGCATTGCCGTCTGCAACCTCGGCCACGCGCCAAAGAGTGTTGTAGAGGCCCTGGCGACCCAGGCACGAAAGCTCCTCCACATATCGAATCTCTTTTACACGGAGGCCCAGATCAAGGCCGCGGAGTTGCTTGTCGAGCATTCCTTCGGCGATAAGGTCTTTTTCTGCAACAGCGGGGCCGAGGCCAATGAGGCGGCAATCAAGCTTGCGAGACGATATTCCTGGAAAAACCACGGCGAGGGGAGATGGGAGATCATCGCCATGGAAAATTCATTCCACGGGAGGACGATCGCGACCTTATCCGCGACGGGCCAGAAGAAGTTCCAGGTCGGCTTTGAGCCAATGCTTGACGGTTTTACGTTTGTGCCCTTCAATGACATCGGTGCGATAGAAAGGGCGGCGTCAGAGAAGACCTGCGCGGTGCTGCTTGAGTGTATCCAGTCGGAAGGCGGTGTTTTTGTTGCAGAAAAGGCATACCTGAAAAAGCTCAGGGAAATGACAAAGGCCCGGGACATCCTGCTGATCCTGGACGAAGTGCAGACGGGCATGGGCAGGACGGGAAAGCTCTTTGCGTATGAGCATTACGGGATAGAGCCCGACATCATGAGTCTGGCAAAGGCGTTGGGAAGCGGATTCCCTGTGGGCGCCATCGTCGCGAAGGACCAGGTAATGGACGCCTTTGAGCCGGGCACGCACGCCGCGACCTTTGGTGGAAATCCGCTCGCGTCGGCGGCGGTGGCGGCAACCATCAACGCGATCCTTGATGAAGGTATTGTCGCGAAATGCGAGGCCATAGGTGCCTACCTTGCCAAAGGTCTCGCTGATTTGCGGCAAAAATTTCCCTTCATCGTTGACATAAGGGGCATGGGCCTGCTTCTGGGGATAGAATTCACCATGGACGTGGGCCCCATCGTGCAGGACTTCCTCGCGGAGGGTGTCATCCTTTACGCGTCGAAAGGGAATGTCGTAAGGCTGCTCCCTCCTCTGATCATCGGGAAAGAGGAGGTCGACATCTTTCTCGAGATAGCACACAAGATTTTCGAGAGGCAGAAAGTCCGATGAAGAGGGATTTCAGAAAGCTCCTCGACATCACGGCGGAAGAGTGTGCTCACCTCCTGGAGCGCGCCCTTTTCATGAAACGGACCCGTCGGACACATGAAGCGTACAAGCCGCTTCAAGACCGGACCCTGGCGATGATCTTTGAGAAGGCATCGACGAGAACGAGAATATCCTTTGAGGTCGCGATAAAGGAGCTGGGTGGGCATGCCATGTTCCTCAGTCAGGCCGATACCCAAATGGGCAGGGGAGAGCCTATCCGCGATACGGCGCGCGTGCTCTCCAGGTACGTGCACGCGATCATGATCCGGACGTTCGCTCAGGATACCGTTGAAAGCCTGGCGCGATGGGCGTCAATCCCGGTTATCAACGGTTTATCCGACCTCTACCATCCTTGTCAGATACTGGCCGACCTCTTTACCGTAAGGGAGTATAAAGGAAGGCTGCAAGACACGAAGATAGCCTGGGTGGGCGACGGGAACAACGTGGCCAATTCCTGGATAGAGGCGTCTCTGCTTTTCGGCTTTCCTCTGGTCGTGGCTACGCCGCCGGCATACGGTCCCCATGAAGCGCTCGTGAAAGAGGCGCAGGAAAAGGGTGTGCTCACCCTGGTTGCAGACCCCCTGGATGCGGTGAGGGGAGCCGACGTGGTAAACACGGATGTGTGGATCAGCATGGGCATGGAGGAGGAAAAAGAGGAGCGACGAAGGGCGTTTGCATCATTCTGCGTCGACAAAGAGCTGATGAAGGTCGCAAAACCGGATGCAATCGTGATGCATTGCCTGCCGGCCCACAGGGGCGAGGAGATCACGGAGGAGGTCTTCGAGCAGTTCCAGGAAGTAATCTTCACGCAGGCGGAAAACCGCCTGCATGCGCAAAAGGCGCTTTTAGAATGGTTAATGACGGAGGAGATACATGGATTATATTAAAAAAGTCGTGCTTGCCTATTCAGGTGGCCTCGACACCTCTATCCTTGTAAAATGGCTGCGGGAGCAGTACGGGTGCGAGGTGATTGCCTACACGGCAGATGTCGGGCAAGAGGAGGAATTGGACGGCCTGGAGGCCAAGGCGATAAAGACAGGGGCTTCGAAGATCTACATCGAAGATCTGAGGGAAGAGTTTGCGAGGGATTTCGTATTCTTCGCCATAAAGGCAAACGCTATCTACGAGGGCACCTATCTGCTCGGCACCTCTATCGCAAGACCTCTTATCGCAAAAAGACAGGTAGAGATCGCGGCCGCGGAAAAGGCGGATTCGGTCTGTCACGGCTCCACGGGCAAGGGCAACGACCAGGTGCGCTTCGAGCTGACCTACTATGCGCTGGCGCCCCACATCAAGGTCATCGCGCCCTGGAGGGAGTGGACCTTCTCGTCGAGGGAAGAGCTGATCGACTATGCAAGGAAACATGACATAGATGTGCCGGTGAGCAAGGCAAAACCATACAGCATGGACAGGAACCTGATGCATATCAGCTACGAGGGCGGGGTCCTGGAAGACCCGTGGAACGAGCCCGACGAGTCGATGTTCCGGTTGACGGTCTCGCCTGAGGCCGCCCCCGACAAGCCGCGATACCTGGAGATCGAGTTCGAGAACGGGGCAGCAACCAAGGTTGACGGGAAAGCGATGAAGGCGCACGAGCTCATCGGCCTGCTCAACCGCGTGGCCGGCGAGAACGGTATCGGCAGGGTCGATATCGTGGAGAACAGGTTTGTCGGCATGAAGTCACGAGGGGTGTATGAAACGCCGGGTTGCACGGTACTCCATGCAGCGCACCGGGCCATAGAGTCGATCACGATGGACCGGGAGGTCATGCACCTCAGGGACAGTCTCATTACCAAGGTTTCGGAGCTGATCTATTACGGCTTCTGGTATTCCCCGGAAATGGAGGCGCTCCGTGCCTTCGTCGAGCAGACGCAGGTCGGGGTGACGGGGACGGTGCGGCTGAAACTGTACAAAGGCAACACGATCGTTGTCGGCCGGAAATCGGAAAAATCCCTCTACAAGCAGGACTTTGCAACCTTTGACAAGGATGCCGTGTACAACCAGCAAGACGCGAGCGGGTTCATAAAGCTGAACGCCCTGCGGCTGCGCATCAGGGCAATGCAGAGAGGGTAGTGGCAGGGCCATAGACACGGTGGCGGCATGGATAAGAACGATATCAAGGGCTATGACCATAAAGCCGTAGAAGAGAAATGGCAGGCCGCCTGGGAAAAGGGACGCCTGTTTCATGTCTCGGAAGAAGAAGACCGGGAAAAGTTTTACCTTCTGGAGATGTTCCCCTACCCCTCGGGCAAGATCCATATGGGCCACGTGAGGAACTACTCCATCGGCGACGTGATCGCCCGTTACAAGAGAATGAAGGGGTTCAACGTGCTCCATCCCATAGGGTGGGACGCCTTTGGCATGCCCGCGGAAAATGCGGCTATCCAGCATGGTGTCCATCCGGCTGCCTGGACCGCAGAGAATATAGCCTACATGAAAAAACAGTTGAAGCGCCTCGGCTTCGGCTATGACTGGGACAGGGAGATCGCCACGTGCGATGTGGAGTATTACGGCTGGGAGCAATGGATTTTCCTGAAGATGTACGAAAAGGGACTTGTCTACCGGAAGAGCGCTCCCGTCAATTATTGCGGGCAGTGCCAGACCGTGCTCGCCAATGAACAAGTCGAGGACGGCAGGTGCTGGCGGTGCGGCTCGGATGTGATCCAGAACGAGATGGCCCAGTGGTTCTTTGCGATTACCCGCTATGCCGACGAGCTCCACGACTACACTTCGAAGCTGCCCGGGTGGCCGGAACGGGTGCTCAGCATGCAGAGGAACTGGATAGGCAAGAGTTACGGGGTGGAGGTCAATTTCCCCCTGGAAAACGGGAACCGGCTTATCGTTTTTACCACCAGGCCCGACACCCTTTACGGGGTGACGTTTATGGTGCTTGCCCCCGAGCATCCCTTTGCCGCGACGCTATCCGTCGGAACCCCTTATGAAAAGGAGGTGGCCGCCTTCGTGGAAAAGGCGCAGATGCAGGATCGCAGTTTCAGGGCCGAGCTTACCTTGAAAAAGGAAGGCGTATTCACGGGGGCCTACGCGCTGAACCCCCTCACGGATCAAAAAGTACCCGTTTTCGTGAGCAATTTCATCCTTGCCGAATATGGGACGGGCGCCATTATGGCTGTTCCCGCTCATGATCAAAGGGACTTCGAGTTTGCCGGGGAGTTTGATCTGCCGGTCATCGTCACCATCATGCCCGATGGCGGAAACCTCGACCCCGCTTCCATGGAGCGGGCCTACGAGGGCGAGGGCTCGCTGGTCAATTCGGGTATATTCAACGGCATGGGCAACAGGGACGCCATACCCGCCATCATCGACTACCTGGAAGAGCGCCGGATAGGTAAGCGAACGATCAACTACCGCCTCAAGGATTGGGGGATTTCCCGGCAGCGCTACTGGGGTACGCCAATCCCTGTAGTCCACTGCGAAGAGTGCGGCGTCGTGCCCGTTCGCTATGAGGACCTGCCCGTGGTGCTCCCCCTCGATGTGCAGGTGTTGATGGTGGGGAGATCTCCCCTTGCCGACTATCCGGAGTTCTATAAGGTGAGCTGCCCGAAATGCGGGAAACAGGCAAGGAGAGAAACGGATACCATGGACACCTTCGTTGAATCGTCCTGGTATTTTCTGAGGTACGCGTGCCCGCACTACGACAAGGCCCCCCTCGACCGCAAAGCGGTCGATTACTGGATGCCCGTGGACCAGTACATCGGAGGCGTGGAGCACGCCGTGCTCCACCTGCTCTATTCGAGGTTCTTCAACAGGGTGCTGAATGAACTGGGTCTTGTGGGGGTCCGTGAGCCCTTTGAGAACCTTCTGACCCAGGGGATGGTGATAAAGGATGGCGCGAAGATGAGCAAGTCGAAGGGAAATGTAGTCGACCCCGACCGTCTCATCGAGCGCTTCGGCGCCGATACGGCCCGCCTGTTCTGCCTGTTCGCCTCCCCGCCGGAAAAAGACCTGGACTGGAGCGATAAGGGTGTGGAAGGCTCCTACCGCTTCCTACAGAGACTGTGGAGGCTTGTCATGGAACGGAGAGACGAGCTGAAGCCTGTGGAATCCGCCTCCATGACCTGCTCCTCGGACAAGGAAGTCTCTCTCCTCGTCCGTATGGTCCATAAGACCGTAAAGAAAGTGACGGAAGACGTGGAAAGGTTTCACCTGAATACGGCAATAGCAGCGACTATGGAGCTTATGAACAGTATCCACAGGTTTGCCGAGTCGGGGCGTACGGACAGGGAAAGCCTGGGTGTGCTGAAAGGCGCTGTCGACCATCTCATCGTGCTCGTGAGCCCTTTCTGCCCGCACATCACGCAGGAGCTCTGGCAGGAGCTAGGCCACGACGAGCTCCTCGTCAACTCTCCATGGCCGGCCTTTGATGCGGCTTATGTCAGAGAGGAGACGGTGACTGTTGCAATCCAGGTGAACGGCAAGCTGAGAGATACGGTCGACGTGGAGCGCGACACGGACGAGGCAGCACTGAAAAGCCTTATCCTTTCGCTTGAAAAGGTGCAGCGCCATCTCGTGGGCCGGCAGGTGAGGAAGGTGATCGTGGTGCCGAACAAGCTCGTCAATATCGTCGCGTGAGGGTCCCATGAACAGGCATAGACTACTATCAGCCTCTCTTCTAGTGTGCTTCGCGCTCCTCAGCGGGTGCGGGTACGAGCTTGTCCGGGAGAAAGGCATATATGGCGGTGAGATCAAATCTCTCAACATCCCTGTCTTCGTGAACAAGAGCTTCGAGCCTCAGGTATCCGGCTTCTTCACCGAGGCCTTCTCCATGGAGCTTGCGGCCAGCGGACTCTTTCAGATAAGCACTGGCGGGGCAGACGCGACATTGCACGGGGTCATCACGAGGGTGACCACCGGACCCGGCGCATTAAGCGCTGCGGGGCAGACCGTGCAAAGAGCGGTCATCGCCTCTATCAGCTTGACCCTGACCAAAGAAGACAAGGTGGTGAAAACGTGGACCTTTGGCGATGCCGAGGTATACGACGCAAGCAGCATCAACCTCGAAGATTTCAACAGAAGGGCGGCCCTGCAGAGGATTGCCGCCCGGATAGCGAGAAGGTTCCATTCGCAGTTATACTCAGTCTATTAGCCCCGTAGTGATGGGCGGGGCCGGGATCTTTTCGCGCCTGGCGCGGAAGCCGGGGCGTGTCCGGGTCCTCACATACGAGCAGTATGCTGCTATGATAAAAGTCAAGACCTTTTAGCGCGGTCTTCTTTCAGGTTTTTTTTACCCTCTCCCTCTTTGATCATCCGTCAGCTCATAACTTTCCCCCTTGAGGATCCGGCATCCTCTTTTTTTCCTTACTGATTCTCCCCTTCGTCTTTCCGCCGTCGTGCTGTGGAAATGTGGTAAAGGCGAAGCTTTTTCCATATTTCCACAGTATGTTAAGAGCCCTTCGGGAAAAAGGTTCTTTGCAACCTGCTATTCGTGGTCCAAGCCACATGTGTCTACCTGCGAAAAGAAGGAACCGGCGTCAACATACTCCGGGCCGTGATATGGCACAGCATACTAATCGTTGTACGCCGTTGTTCCGCAAGATCGGCAAAGATCTTCCCTCCTGGCTCATCCTTCTATCGAACAACCCCGATAGTGTAGGGCCTGCCGGCAAGTATGCACGCCCGAAGGCGAACGATCAGGACACGGGCCACCGCTACTATCGCTTTCTTCTTGCTGTCGCTCGACCGCCATACCCGTGAGAATTTGGACAGCAGGGCCGGGTCCCTTCGGATCGCCATCCAGGAGTTCTCGACCAGGATATGTCTTATGAACCCCGACCCCATCCCGGTGATGCGCCCTTTGCGCTCGGTCTCTCCTGTAGTATATTCACAACACGTCAGTCCGACGAAGCTCGCGATCTTCTTCCCGCTCGTAAAGCGGGAGATATCTTCCCCAAGCTCGATGACAAGGCGGATGGCCGTGAACCACCCTATGCCCGGGAGGCTCCTGGCGATCTCGAAGGCCTCTCTGTAGCGTTCTTTCCTGCACAGGCCCCGCAGGTAAGACCTCAGTGTCGTCTGATGGTCCCAAAGCTGCTCCAGTTGCGTCAAGAGCACGGTCATGCCTGCCTTGAGCGATTCACCGAGGGGTAGCTCGCGGAGGGCGTAGAACTCTTTCCTCCGCCAGACACCCTTATCTGCAAAGGGTACTTCGATGCCGTAGTAGTCCAAGAACTTGCGGATGCGGTTGCGGGTGCAGATGATATCTTTCTGTACGGCCGTGAGGGTGCGGCTCACCTGCCGGTCTTCCCTTCTCTCTTTGTCGGGAACATAGCAGGGGTCTTTGAAATCGTAGTTCTCCAGTATCAGAGCAAGACGTTTGGCGTCCCTTTTCTCCGTCTTTACCCTGCTTACCTTGGGCTCGGTCACCATATGGGGAGGAATGACTATGCAGTCTATGCCGTCTTCAGTAAGACGGTCGTAAAGGTTGAACCCTTTGAAGCTTGCCTCGTAAATCAGGTGAATCTTGCAGTCGGGAAACCTGTTCTTCAAGTACTGCTTCAGCAGGGGATACTTCGCTTCCATGGATGCCTCGTGAACCAGCATGCGCTCACACCGCACAGCGATCCTCCAGGTCTTCTTCGAATCCTCGAGACCAACGAACATTTCTTTGCCTTTGACCACGAAATCCTGTACCTTATAGATCTTCATCTGGCTACCTCCCTTTCTTTGAATTAGCGGTGTTGGTTCCACCGCTCGGTTCCCGATAAGAAAGAGGGTAGCCTTTTTTCTGAACCCGTTACAAGCTCCTTTTATAGCATAGACACTCCGGCTCGGACGACACCCCGGCTTCCGCCCCATCCATCGAAAATCTCTCCGGGCGGGGAAAGAGCCTGAACCGGCACAAAGACTTGATACCATAGCCCCTGCTACTCTTCACATCTGGTTGCCCCCACACCTTCCAACATTACCGCTGAAATGCGAGAGAGGTAGCTTCGACGGCTCGGCGAGTGAAAGGAGTAAAGGACGTCTCCGTGGTCTCCCCAGCGGGAGTAGCCGTAGAACTAAGAGCCTAACATGGCGTAATCATGGCCTTTTGTGATATAGAGAAACTGGAGATACCCCCAAAACTACCCCTAAACTTGCAACCACCCCCACAAAAACGAGTCGATAATTTTAGGTTCATCCGGTTCTTGCGTGCTGTAATTGAGAACCGCGCCTGATCCTCTTAGATGCACGATTACGAGCGGTAAGTGGGTTCGTTCTGCGATTCTCTGCCACGGACAGGAGGGGAAACTCTACGCTCAAGCTCCCGGGACGCCGCACTCTCGATCGTCGTCGCCCCGACCAGATTGATTTCAAAGCGGTCCTTCATTTCTTCAAGAAAATCTCCGCCAACACATGCATGATGTTTCCTCTCTTTACGGTTCGTCACTCCTTTGCGCGATCTCCAGGACGTAAACGGGCGTGCGGGTCTTCTCGGCCGGGACGCCCGATCACCGGCTGCCCATTCACGGCAACGCGCCGCTTACGGGCGGCCGGCGAGCCCCCTTTCCTTGAGTATTTGCTCGTGCAATGTCCGGAAGTCCTTGGGCGGGACCGCTGAAGACCTCCTTACCAGCTTCACCGCGTCGGACGGACAGGGCACCGCGCAGACGCCGCAGCCTATGCACCACTCCTTGTCTGCCACGGGTATGCCGTCCTCCATCTTAAGGGCGCCGACCGGGCAAATCTCGACGCAGGCCCCGCACCCGGTGCACCGGTCCTCGTCGGTCTCCCTGAGGAAATAGGTGGCCATCAATACGTCCCTGGGGATCGTCTTGCGCCGTATCGATCCCACGGACCAGCAGCAGCACCCGCAGCAGTTGCATGTGTGCCTGATCCCCTCCTTCGCGTTGTCCACCAGGTGGACGAGACCGGCCTCCTCCGAGGCGCGGATAACCGAGAGGGCCTCCTGCCTGGTTATCTTCCTGGCGAGCCTGCGCTCGATCACGTATTCGGCCAGGTCGTCGTACTTTATGCACGCCTCGAGGACGTGGGTGCATTTCCTCTTGCCCAGAAGCTGGGCCGTAACCCTGCACGGGCAGTGGGCAAGGGCGATCACCTGCACCTTATTTAGGAGCTCTTCCATCATCTCGAAGGGGAAGACCGCGTGCTCCTCGGGCGTAAAGGAGGCCATGGCAGGGACGAAGCGAAGGGCCTTCGTCGGCGTCGCGCCGTAGGCCTCCCGCAACTGGTCCCTCTTGCTATACCTCACGATAAGCTCCGCCATCCTCTTTGCGGAAGGCCCTTCCGTGCCTCCCCAGAAATAGGTCTGGGGAAAGCCGTACCCGAACTGCTGCAGGGCATAGCCCATCTCACCGGAAGCCGTCCTTCTTGAAAAGAGCAGGCCCCGGTCCGCGAGACCCTCCAGCACCTTCTCCACTTCCCCTTTCGGGGCGGCCAGCCCGGCTGCGATCTGCGAGGCGGGGACGGGCTGGAAAGGGATCGTCCTCGTCGGTATGGCAAGGGCGACCTCGGCTTCCTCCGGCGAGAAGCTTTCCTTGAGGATATCGATAAGCTCTGCCTTGGGAGGATAGCCCATGCCCAGGGCGGCCAGGTGTCTGGCCAGTTTTTCGTAGACCGTGTCGCTCATGATGACCTCCTTCGAATCCTTGGGACCCCTTCAGGCGGGCGCGCGACGCGAAGAGCGCCTGTCGCAAAGACCCCGTCTTCATTCATTCCTCACGACGAGGCGCCTCTTCTGCTGAACCACGCTTCCGGTTCTCTTCAACTCCTTGAGCGCCCTTGTGACGCTGACACGATGGGCGCCCACGAGAAATGCAAGGTCCTCATGGGTAAGGGGGAACTGTATGATGAGCCCGTCACGGCTCTTGATGCCATGCTCCAGCGCTATCTGGCGAAGCACATGGTAGAGGCGTTCGCCGAGGTGGGTAAGGGACATGCTCTCGATTCGGTTGGTTAAAGAAGAGATGCGCTTGCTCAGGTTTCTCATTACCTGGAGCCCGATGCGGGGATGGTCGAGGACTAGTTTCTCGAATCTCTCTTTCGTGAACCCGCACGTAAGGGTCTCCTCCATGCACCATGCCGTCACAGGATAGACCGCCTCTTCGCCGAGCATGTTCTCGCCGAGGAAATCACCCGCCTTCCTGATATCGAGGGTGAACTCGGTTCCGTCATCGAGGAGCTTGCTCAGCCTCACCCTTCCCGCCTTGATCAGGAACATCCGGTCGGTGGGGTCCGCCTGGGCGAAAACCGCCTGGCCCGGCGCGTAGACCTTTCTCACCGCCGCCCCCATCAAGGCCTGCATCTCCGCGGGTTCGAGGCTCTCGAAGAGCCACACGTGGCCGAGACACAACCCGGTCATGGTTCCCGACACAGGCATTTCGCTGCACGAGCACAACGAATTTTTCTCTTTCACAGTCCTTCCGTACCATTATAACACAGGGCTGCACCTCCCTTACGTTATCCGCTGCTTAGATACCCCCTGCCTATGCTCCCCGTCTCTCATCGAGAAGCCCTGAAAGGAGATCGCGAAAGGCGGCGAGATCGATCTTTCTGATCTCCACGGGCACCTGAATCAGATCAAAGAACCATAGGGTCTCCTCGTCGGTAAGCGGCTCGATCCCGGCATCGACGACGAGTATGCGCTCGTACCTTCCAAGGTTCATGCGCACATCGACTTCGTCCCATCCCAGGGCTTCCATAATCGCTGGCCAGGCGCGCACCCACCCGGGCGTCATGATCATCGTCTTTGTATCCCTGATCTCCGGCGCGTCCTTGCCGAGGAGGGCCTCGATGCAGTTCTTCACGGGGAAAGCCGCCGCTCCCTGCTTTTCGAGAAAGGATCCTATCTCCGGGTGACAACCCTGGCCGTAGAGGAGGGCGATCTTTCGCCCGGAAGGCAACGCCTCCGCTAGAGCGGCGCCGAGGGCTTCCTCCAGGCGGGGAAGATTGGCGTGCAGTCCGGCTTCCAGCCAGACGATCTCCACATCGCTGCCGGACGGAAGGGAACGGAGAAGCTCCTTTTCCAGCACCCTACAGGCGATCAAAACAGTCGGCACGGTTTCTCCTTCTTACAGCATGCGCTTATATGGACTTCTCCCAGCTCTGTCCGAAGTCCGCAAAAGGCCTGACCTCCTGGACTTCGAAGGTGATCGCCGCATGCATCATGTTTGCGGCGCCCTCTCCGGCCTTTGCCCTGAGCTCCGCTTTCAGGGAGTCGAGCTTCTCGCCCGACGTCTGGCAGTCAGTCATCTTCATGTAGACCCTCACCCCTTTCCATTCCGGAGGGGTCTGCCCCGGCTCCATGATGGCGAAGACGGCGTTGGGGTTCTCCTGGAGATAACTGAACGTCCGGTTCTTGCCGCACCCCATGAAGATCGTCTTCTCGTCGAGCATCCGGGCCGAGCCAAAGTAGGCGACGTCGACCTTCCCGTCCTTACCCGATGTGGCAAGGGCGCCCAAACGGGGCATCTTGTTGAAATACTCTTTCAGTTCCTTCGACATGGATTCCTCCTTGCGATTAGTAGCTTTCCGGTCTCTTCCGATCCAGCCTGCCAATAGTCTAAACCGGGTCGAGCAGGTCGCGCTGTAGCGTTTGTTACAAGACGTCAAAAGTTCCCATCAGCGAGTCCGGCCGCTCTGAGCCCGATTTCCTATACCGTCAAAAGCGACTCGTTGTTCTTCAGAACCTCAGTTAACGGCTGCCCCCAATACTTGACTTCAATTTGCAGTTTCTCCAAAGCCTCCGTGACGCCTAACTGATCGGCGCACGCTTTACAGGCGGTTATGTGGACGCCCGCATCCAGCGCCTCCCTGATCTTCTTCTGAATAGCGAGGTCTTCGCTGACCAGTTTGGCCGGCGCTCCCCAGATGATGAGAGTGACCTGTTCCCACCAGCCATGGATCAGCGAATTGATCGTGTACATGAAAACCATCTTTTCTGCGGTAACGGGATTGTCGTTGGTCCACAATACATAGAGATGCGTCTTATCCATTATAGTTCCTCCAATGTTTTCCAGTCTCTTACCCTGATATTATAATCCTCGAAAAGCAGGCTCCGTCTGTAGCGTTTGTTACAAGCCGTCTATGTCTGCATCAGGCGGTCCGGTTGCCTCTGAGGCATCCTCCGGTATAGTGACTCTTTCTCCTTAGTGCCAGCAATCCGGAAAAGGTCTGTCTCTTGTCTCTTTTTGAGCGCTAACCATTGGTCCCCCGAGATCCTATGACGTAGCGCGCTGACGTCCGCCCTCTCTTCCCTGCTAAAATAGAACCTACGCTGACGATAGTGATTAACACTTGGTATTCGATAAAAATTCTGAGACGTTGAAACACCACTTGTAGGTGGAAGAGAGAGTCACCCCGCAGGCATAAAAGTATGTAAGGAAACTGATGACCCTAATTTTATTCCCCGCCCTTGCTGGGGGGGAGCTTGGGGACGCTCGTGAAATGTGATTCCTGAGAAGTAACTCTCCACAAATAACTATTGTATTTAATTACATACAATGATAGAATATGTCATGTATAAGAAAACACCACCTCAACAAAAACTACTCGGCGTGGAGACGCAGGTGTCCCCCTCTTTGCGGAACCGTCTTGAGTCTTCATGGGCTCACCTGTTTAGAGGCGAGGTATTTCCAATCCTGTTCAGGAACGAAGATCGCTATGCGATTCTGTACGGCACAACAGGCCGGCCTAATTTCAGCGTTGCGCGTCTTTTGGGTTTGTGTCTCCTTCAGGAGTGGAGCAACTTGAGTGACCAGGAGGCCCTCGACACCTTCAGCTTTGACACCCGGTGGCGATACGCCTTGGATGTCAGCGATGAGGAAGATTATTTGTCCCGTCGCTCTCTTGTAGAGTTCCGCAGGCGATTGGCCGCCAAAGACCCGGAGATGAAGCTGGTCCGCCATGTATTCGACAATATCAGAGATTCAGCGATAAGCAAACTTGGCCTCTCGTCTTCCAGCCAGCGGCTTGATTCTACCCACATAATCTCGAACATTCGTGTACGAGGCAGATTGGCTCTATTCTCGAATACGCTCACCCAGTTTCTCAAGAGTCTGAATGAAGATCAATTGTCGAGAGTCCCGAAGGCAATTCAGGAATGGCATTCAAGCGAACCCGAGGGTTGGTTCGGATTGGGTCCGGCCGAGCAGAAGATCAAGCTGGAAGAACTGGCGCAGTATCTCTATGACCTTATTGTTATCTTCGAGAAGGATAATGAACTTACAGGCAATGAGCCGTACCAATTGTTGAAGCGCCTTTTCTCCGAACAATGCGAATTCACCTCAGACCAAGAATCGTCCAAGGTCCAGGTGAAGAAAAAGAGTGAAGGAGCAACCCTTCAATCCCCTTACGACCCGGATGCGTCCTGCGGACATAAAGGGCCGGGATACAGCCTTCATGTTACGGAGACGTGCAAGAATACCGGAAAAACCGAAATCATCACAGACTATGAGGTGCATGGCGCCGCCAGATCCGACATCGGCAAGGCCCTTCCTGTTATCGAACGTTTGGAGGCTGCCGGGTTGAAGCCCGAAGCGCTCTTTGCCGACGGCGGTTATCCGTCTGTCCCTTCAGCGGCAAAGGTCATAGAGCAAGGTATCGAATTCGTCACGCCCGTCAACCGCAGCAGGCTCTCCGACGATATCGTGGGCAGAGACCTTTTCTCCTTCGACTCGGAAGGTTTGGTGACCCGATGTCCCATGGGTAATAGTCCCATAGACCATCGCATACTGAGCGGCAACAACAGCACCCGTCGTTCTCTCCATGCGATCTTTGACGGAAACGCCTGTCGATCGTGCACGATGCTCGATAGGTGCCCGGTAAGAGCTCCGAACCACCGCAACAAAGGCTGCCAGGCCCGTGAAACGGTCGGGGACTTTCGTCTGGAGATCACTGCCGAGCTTCGCCTGCGGGATCAGATGTATGCCATCCAGCAGACCACTGAATGGAAGGACCGGTACAAGATTCGTGCAGGGATCGAAGCAACGAACTCCGAACTGAAACGAGCGCACGGAATCGGCAGACTTCGGGTGCGCCGGCTGGCAAAAGTATGCTTTGCCGTGGCATGCAAGCTGATCGCCTGCAACATAAAGAGGTGGGCCAAGGCCCCTTGGGCCTTGAAAAAGACCCTGGAAGGCTGCATATCGTCTCTTTGTATTAGCATGAAGGTATTCTGGACCGAAATAGTTGGCGTGTCCTTGCCTAAGAAGTTCATCTTCACGATGGTGGTAACACAACGATGGTGACGATTGATCCTTTCAGAAAGGGCACTTTCTTCTCAGGAATCAAGAAACGAACAACATGATATCGCTGGTAAAGTCGCTGAGGGACACACGAGGCATCACTACGGTCGTGGTGGAGCACAACATGAAGGCGGTCCTGGGCCTTTGTGATCGGGCCGTCGTGCTCAACTATGGGAGAAAGATGATAGAGGGGACGCCGGGAGAGGTCATAGAAGACCGGGCCGTAATCGAAGCTTATCTTGGGGTAGACGATGCTCTTTGAAATCAAGGATCTGCGCGTTAACTACGGAGGCGCCCAGATATTGAAGGGTGTATCCATTGAGGTCGGGCGCGGTGAGATCGTCACCTTGATCGGGAGCAACGGCGCCGGGAAAACCACCACTCTGCGCACTATATCGGGATTGAAAAAGCCCGTGGCCGGAGAGATCTTCTTTGACGGCCAGAGGATCGACGTCCTGCCCTCCCAGGAGATAGTGAGGCGGGGTATTATTCACGTGCCTCAGGGAAGAGGTTTATTCCCCTACATGTCCGTTGCGGAAAACTTGAAGCTGGGGGCATTTTTGCGCAAAGATCGGGTGGGCATAGATGAGGAGATGAAAGAGCTTGAGCGGCGCTTTCCACGGCTGGGGGAGAGGGGAAAGCAACAGGCGGGTACCCTGAGCGGAGGGGAACAGCAGCTTCTCGCCATCTCGTGCGCCTTGATGGGTAGGCCGAAACTCCTTCTCCTCGACGAACCCTCTTCGGGCCTTTCGCCGATCGCGGTGAAAGAGATCGGCAGGGCCATAGCGCAGATCAATGAGAGAGGCACGAGCATCCTGTTGGTAGAGCAGAACGCCCGTCTGGCTCTCAGACTGGCCCACCGGGGCTATGTCCTTGAGATGGGATCGATCGTGCTCCACGGACCGGCAAAGGACTTGATGTACAGCGATCACGTAAAGAAGGCCTATCTGGGGCAGTGAACACGAGGACCTAGGATTGATGATTGAAGGCCAAAGGGATCGAGAAGGAATAGTCCGATAGCATGGGGAGGACACAATGAGCGCAGAAAACAATGAAAAGCTGATAGCGGACCTGGTAGTGAGGAATGCAAAGGTAATCACCGTTGACGGCAACTTCTCCATCAAAGAAGCGATTGCCGTAAGAAGAGGAAGAATTCTCGAAGTCGGGACCGACGGGGAGATCGAAGGACTCATCGGATCGGAAACAAGGGTCCTCAACTTAAGAGGCAAATGTATCTTGCCGGGAATCATCGATAACCATGGACACCCTGTATGGTTGGCCGCGACGAACCCGCCTTTCGCGATCAGTCTGAGGTCCCCGGCCGTAGGATCGATCAGAGACGCCGTAGCCCTGCTGGAGAAGGAAGTCAAGAACATGAAGCCCGGTGAATGGATTTGGGGATTCGGGTGGGACTACGGCTCGCTGCAGGAATGCAGAGAAGATAAGACGAGAGTGCCCACAAAACATGACCTTGACCCTGTTTCACCAGACAATCCGGTCCTCTTTGTCGATTTTTCCGGGCACGCCGTGTGGGCAAACGGCAAGGCGATGGAGATGGCGGGCGTCACAAAGAAGACCCCCGACCCTGACGGTGGGGTGGTCGACAGAGAGGCCGGCACCGGAGAGCCCACGGGCCTGTTCAAGGAGCTTGCCGCCGAAGCATTAGTCATGAGCGCCGCACCGCGCATGACGGTGGAGGAGACAAGGAAGGCAATAGGACGAATCATGGAGGTGCTCGGAAAGGAGGGGATCACGACCGCCGTCGAGTCTGCCCTCGGTCCAGGCGGCAACAGCATGTTTAGGGGCCTCCTCGGGGAACAGGTGTTGAACGCATATACCGACCTTTACCGGGAGGGCCGGTTCACCGCCCGGTTTTCGATACTCCTCCTTTTCGGGGACTACGGAGCGGTAAATATCGAAGATTTCCGGCGCGGGCTTGAGGGGCTCGAGATACCGGGTGATATCGATGAGAAGTGGTTGAGGTTCCCCGGGATCAAAATCTTTGCCGATGGCATCCCCCTCAACAAAACAGGATGGTTGATGGAGGAGTACGAACCAGGCTCGGGTGGCGGCTACGGTTCGCTCGTGGTCGGCGGTAAGAGTGACCAGGAGAAGACCGATGCGCTTAAGGAAATGATCATGGCGTCCCACGAGAAGGGATTTCAGGTAGGTGTGCACGCGACGGGTGACAGGGCTATTAAGGTAACCATGGACGGTTTCATTGAGGCCCTCAAGAAACGTCCCGCCATAAACCCACGGCACTATATCATTCACGGTGAGCTCATCAGCCAGGCCGATCTGGAGCGGGCAGCCGAGCATCGAATCGGTCTTAACATGCAGCCTGCCATATTTCCGATCATCGCGGAGGCTCAGGCCCACCTGATCGGCGACAAGAGGCTGATCTGGGACTGGCCCTTCAAGGCGGCAATGAAGAGCGGTGTCCGATTGACCTTCAGCTCCGACATGCCCGTCACCTACCCCAATTGGCGAGAGGGTATCCAGGCCGCCGTTTTGAGGGAGGCTGTAGGCACCGGGAAGGTATACGGACAGGAACAGTGCCTCACGAGACAGGAGGCCATCAGGGCCTACACCATAAACGGGGCTTGGCAGGATTTGATGGACGACGTGAAAGGATCTATCGAGAAAGGGAAATTTGCCGATTTATGCGTGCTTGCTGAAGACATCTTGACGGTCGATGCCCATCGGATAGGGGGCATCCCGGTACTCATGACGATCGTGGACGGAAGGATTGTATACGACGCCTCGGAGGGGCTTTTTGGGTGATAGTCACGAGAAGTGACCGTCGACGATCTGCGGCTCCCAGCCCTGAGCCTATCTTGATTCCGTTCCTGAAGAGTACTACCCCTCCCCTATCCCCCTGACCCCGCCTCCGCGGCAGGTGAGGGAAACGCGAGGGCTTTGGCTAAGACGTAGGCTGCCTGGAGTGCCTCTGTAGGACAGAGGGGAAAACATTCCTTGCAGTTCCAGCACTCCTTAGATGCTATCTCCGGAATGAAGCTGATCTCTTTCCTTATTCCTCTGTCAACAAATCCAACGGCGTGCTTCTTTTTGACCTCGGCGCAGTATCTTACGCAGAGACCGCAATGAACGCAGAATGATGCCTCTTTTTCAAAGCGGTTTCTGTCTGCTCCATACTCTTGAGCCAAATCCTGCAAATCGAACGCATCGGGAGCATGAGCCAGCAACAACTGCAGGATCATTTTGCGGATTCTATCCACCTTCTCGGATCTGGTCCTTACGACCAGATTCTTTTCTACCGGGTAGACGCAGGAGACAACGAGTCTTGTCCAGCCGCGCATTTCCAGTTCTACTATGCAAAGCCGGCAACCACCATAAGGCTCTAATTTCTCGTGGTAACAAAGTGTAGGGATGTGTATTCCGGCACTTTGCGCTGCCTCCAGGAGGGTCATCCCTTCCTTTGCCGTCACTTCTTTTCCATCGATCTGTAAGAGGATTTCACTCATTTTTGTTTACTCTCCCTGACTATCGTTCTCGCTTCTTCAGGAATAGGAGGCGGCACGGGCTCGCCGGAAATCTTCTTCACCGCACGAAAGCGAGGGGGGCACACTTCAAAGCACGTTCCGCACTTTGTGCATTTCTCCTGGTCGATTATACTGATCAGGTTTTTGCCGCCCGTAATAGCCTCGGCAGGGCACTTCTTAAGGCACACCATGCAGGCCTGGCACTTACCCGGGTCAATATGGAACGCGATCAGCTCCTTGCAGGAGAGGGCCGGGCACCTTTTCTCCTTCACATGCGCCTCATACTCATCTCTGAAGTATTTTAACGTGCTCAGGAATGGGTTGGGGGAACTCTTGCCCAAGGCGCAAAGGGCGGCTTCCTGGGCTGTCTCGGCCAGCTCCTCCAAAAGCTCGATGTCACCCTCTTTTCCCTTCCCCTGGGTTATATTAGTGAGAATCTTAAGCATCTGTCTCATGCCTTCACGGCAGGGGACACATTTGCCGCAGGATTCATCGGTGAGGAAGTCGAGGAAGTACCTGGCGACATCGGGCATACAGGTATCTTCATCCATGACGATCATCCCACCCGACCCCATCATCGAGCCGGCCTTGGTGAGCTCGTCGAAACCGACCGGCAGATCCAGGAGTTCCTCAGGGATACATCCTCCGGAGGGTCCCCCGGTCTGCACCGCCTTGAACTTTTTGCCTCCGGGGATCCCACCGCCTATCTTGAAGATAATATCTCTCAAGGGCGTGCCCATGGGTACTTCCACAAGACCGGTATTGGTTATCTTGCCTACCAATGAGAAAATCTTCGTGCCCTTGCTGCTTTCGGTCCCCAGTTGGGTGAACCAGTCGGCGCCGTTGTTGATGATAAGCGGCACATTGGCCCAGGTCTCGACATTATTCAACACGCTGGGTCTGCCCCAAAGGCCCACGACGTTGGAGCGGACATACTTCGGTCTGGGCTCTCCTGCCCTGCCTTCCAATGCCGTCATCAGGGCAGTCGATTCACCGCAGACAAAAGCGCCGGCCCCCTGGTGCACCTTGACAATGAAATCAAAGCCTGAGCCAAGGATATTTTTCCCAAGAAAGCCGTACTCCTCAGCCTTTCTGATGGCCAGGTTGACATTCTCCACCGCCAGGGGGTATTCCTGCCGGACGTAGATATAGCCCTCGTGGGAGCCGACGGCATAGGCCCCGATGGTCAATCCCTCCAGAACCGAGTGAGGGTTCCCCTCGAGCACGCTCCTATCCATATACGCTCCGGGGTCCCCCTCGTCCGCGTTGACAATCACATACTTTATCTCGCCGGGGGCATTGCGGGACCCTTCCCACTTGCTCCCCGCGGGGAAGCCGCCGCCTCCCCTACCGCGCAGGTTGGCTTTTTTGACTTCCCCCAGTACCTGCTCGGCGCTCATCCCGGTAAGGGCCTTGGCTAACGCGGAATAACCGCCGATTGCCAGATAGTCGTCGATGCTCTTGGGATCGATTTTGCTGTTGGAACCGAAAACAATCCGCTCCTGGTATTTATAAAAGGGGATCTCGGATTCATGGACTATCTTTTCATTTGTGCCGGGGTCGGTATAGAGCAGGCGCTCCACGACCTTATGCTCTTTTATGGTCTCGGAGATAATCTCGGCAACGTCCTTGGGCTCTATGTTGAAATAACATATCTCCTCAGGGTGAATGACTATGATAGGACCCCTCTCGCAAAAACCATGGCAGCCGGTCCTCCTGATGTCCACGGAAGCGCTTAAGCCTTGCTTTGTGATCTCCTCTGAGAGAGCCGCAGCGACATCGAGGCTGCCGGAGGCATTGCACGCAGATCCGGAACAGAGTGTAATGCAAGGCTTATTCGGGTCTCTTTTCGACAGGATGCCCTTTCTGAATTCTTCCAATTCGGCGGGTGTAGTTATCTGCGCCATAGTTTTATCCTACTCGTAGTTTTTTAGTATCTCTGCTGTCTTGGATGGCGCCATCTTACCGTGAGTCTTCCCATCCACTTCCATCACCGGTCCCAAAGCACAGCAGCCGAGGCAGTTAACGGTCTGCAGGCTGAATTTCAGATCCAGGTCCGTTTCGCCGGGTTTAATTCCGGTCAGGTCTTGAATCGCGTCGAGGACACGCGTCGCACCGCGCACATGACAGGCGGTACCCACACAGATGTGAATTTCATGACGTCCTTTAGGGACTAAGCTAAAGGCTTTATAGAAGGTAGCGATGTGTTGCACCCGTGTTAAAGGAACCTGCAATTTTTCGGCTACCCTCCCTAATGCTTCCTTGGGGAGCCAATGATTCTCACTCTGAATCTCGAGTAATACCTGAATGAGCGAACTGGGCTCACAATGATGCCTGTCAATAATCTGATCGATTCTCTCGTTATCCATAGTCGCCTTCCTAATCTCTCTCTACCCCAATCGACTGATGCGCTCCTTCATCTTCAGGCGAGGGCATAGGACTTCTGATTTACATCGTACCTGACCAGTCCATGCCTCGATGAAGTATTCATGTGTCTTGATACTTCAGAGGGGGTGAGGCCCAACATCTTGGCCATCTCTCCGGTTGTCATGGGTCCTTCCCGCAGGAGCGAGAGGATCTGGCCTACTGCCAGCTTATCTGTAATTAACTCTTTAAATAACCTGTTTGCCTCGTCACTGTTGAAGAATTCATCATACTCTTCAGCCGATTTAAAAGGTATTCTCAGCCTCTCCCTTTCCACAAGCCTCAGGTAGGGGATGAGCTCCGTAACTGCGTCGAGTTTGAACTTCAACCCCTTTTTGTCAATCCCTTCGCTTTTGCCGAGTGGTCCTATCCCCTTCACGATCTTGACAAAGTTATTGACACCTTCCACAAAAAGGTTGGCTTCACTGCCGGACATAAATTCGATCCTTAACCTTTCCGGGTTCAGCCCTATATGCTGCATCATTTTTCTGCATATCTTCACCATGCTTAATGCATGGAAGTTTCCATTAGTAAGATAGTTGCATTCATTTAAATGGCACCCGCCAATAAACACCCCATCCGCGCCCTTTGAGAAAGCCCTCAGTATATGCGACAGGTCGATTCTGCCTGTGCACATGACCCGAATAAGCCTCATTTCGGTGGTATATTGCAGTCTGGAAACTCCAGCCAGGTCAGCAGCGCCGTACGCTCACCAATGGCATACAAAACCTAATATTCTTGGCTTAAATTTAAGTTCCGTACTCATTCGCTCTCACCTCCTACTGAGTGATCCCGGCCTTATGCATTCGTATTTTCTACGCATCTCCAATCGCCGCATCAATTTGTTGCATGAGCTCTTCCTCTGAAACCGCCGCATCAATTTCGCTCAAGACCTCTTCATCGGTAAAGTGCTTGAGAGAAATAGCAGTTGTTGCACACACTGTATTGCAGACACCATCTCCCTTACAGAGGACAGGGTTAACCTTGGCCTTCCTTCCCTGGGGGGTCTCATAAAACTCTATGGCGCCATACGCGCACGCGGTGATGCATGCCCCACAGGAAATGCACTTATTCTCATCCACCTCGCACACGGAGCCGGAGGCTGTGACCGTATCATGCGAGAGAAGCGTTAAGACCCGGCCTGCGGCCCCATAAGACTGGTTGATCGTTTCCTGCATAAACTTAGGATAGTGGGCTAGTCCACACAGATACACGCCGTCCGTAGCAAACTCGACAGGTCTTAATTTGACATGGGCTTCTTTGAAGAAGCCATCCGGGCTCAGCGTTACCTTGAATAATCCGGCTACTTCCTTGGTTGCCGCGGAAGGAATAACGGCGGCAGCCAGAGCGAGTATATCGGCATCCAGCTCAAGCTTCTTCCCTAAAATGAAATCTGTCGCGGTGACCTTCAGAACAGGCCGACCGTCCTCGGCCTCACCGGGTTCCACCTGAGGCGGATCCTCGGGCTCATAGCGGATGAACATGACGCCTTTGCCTGCCGCTTCCCGGTAAAAATCCTCTCTGAACCCATAGGTTCTCATATCCCTGAAGAGGACGTAGATATCCATCCCGGGCGTTTTCTCTTTGAGCAGCAAGGCGTTCTTTATCGATTCGCTGCAGCATATCCTGCTGCAATAATTTCTCTCTTCGTTTCTGCAGCCGACGCATTGGATCATCACCAGGCTTTGGGCGCCCGCGACCTTTTCATTCCCTTCAGCGATTTTCTCCTCCAGCTCAAGGTGGGTCATGACCCTGTCGTCTTCTCCGTAAAGATATTCGGTAGGTTTGTATACTTCGGCGCCTATAGCAATGACGGCTGCGCCATGTTTTATCTCTGCGATTCCTCTGTCGGACTTCACTGTGGTGACGAAATTCCCGACATAGCCTGTAGCCCCCGTGATGGTCGCATCGGTATAGACATGTATTAAGGGGTGTTGGTATACCTTGTGTATCACGTCACCCAAGAATGCCTGAACATCCAGCCCTTCCAGGGTGTAATGAATCTTTCGCGCTATACCCCCGAGGTCCGTATCTTTTTCCACGAGGTAAACCTCATGCCCCTGGTTGGCTATGGAGAGGGCGGACGTCATGCCGGCTATGCCTCCTCCAATCACCAGCGCCCTTTTATCGACGGGCAGATCGAATTCCTGCAAGGGCTCCAGATGGCACGCCCGCGCGACCGACATCCGGATTATATCCTTTGCCTTTTCCGTGGCCGCTTCCTTTTCTTTCTGGTGGACCCAGGAGTTATGCTCCCTGATATTAGCCATTTCGTAGTAATATTGGTTGATGCCCGCCTCCCGGAGGGTGTCCCGGAATAACGGCTCAAGGGTCCTGGGGCTGCAGGCGGCGACAACCACCCGATTGAGTCCTTTTTCTCTTGTTATATCTGTGATTTCTTTGGCTGAATTCGTCGCACATGAAAATACCTGGTTCTGAGCGTGCACAACATTGGGTAAGGTTTTGCAATATTCAACTGTGGAAGGCACATCTACGATGCCTGAGATATTAGCCCCACAATGACAGACAAAGACCCCTATCCTCGGCTCCTCTGCGGAGACATCCCTTTCCTCCGGGTATATCCTTTCTTTGGTAAGATTTCCCCGCCGATAGTCAAGGAACTCGCCAATCTGGGAACTGGCCCCGCTGGCGCTGAAGACCGACTCGGGGATGTCTACGGGACCCTGGAAGGCGCCGCTTATAAAGATCCCGGGCCTGTTGGTCACCATGGGGTTGACCTCATCCACCTTGCAAAAACCATGACCGCTCAGCTCAATGCCGTATTTTTTTGCGAACTCCAACGCATCCTTGGGAGGATTCAATCCGATGGATAGTACCACCATATCGAATTCTTCCTCTTTCACCCCATCGTTGAGCGTAGAATACCGTACGGTCACATTCTTGGTTACCGGGTCCTCTCTCACTATCGATGTGTAGCTTCTGAAAAACCGCACCCCGGGAAGCTTCTCCGTTCTCTGGTAGAATCGCTCAAAATCCTTCCCATAGGAACGGACATCGTTGTGGAATATCGCACATTCCGAATCCGGATGATGATCTTTTGTCAAAATCACCTGTTTCTGCGTATAGGTGCAGCATACAGCCGAACAATAGCTGTTGCCGCCCTCTAGAACCTGTCTCGACCCGACGCATTGAATCCAGGCCAATTTGTGGGGATGCTTCAGGTCAGAGGCACGCAGTATCTCACCGGCGTATGCCCCCGTGGAGGCTAAAAGCCGTTCAAAATCCATACTGGTGACGACGTTCTGGAACTCTCCGTAATGATATTCCTCCCTCACCTTGGGATCGAAGGGCTCAAGGCCGGGAGACAGAATTATGGCCCCCACTTTTATTTCTTCCTTCTCCGCCGTTTGATCGAAATCTATGGCCTTATTCTCACATACTGCTTCGCAGATACGACATTTCTTCTCTTTGAGGTAAAGACAGCTCTCATCGATATATGCCACAAGGGGAATTGCCTGAGGGAAGTATATATGGACCGCTTTATTCTGCGATATGTCCTGATTAAACTGATCGGGGTACTTGGCCGGGCAGTATGCCACGCAGGTAGTGCAACCCGTGCATTTATCTTCTATAATGTATCTGGGCTTTTTGACCAGCGTTACGTTGAAGTTTCCCGCTTCCCCTTCTATGTTATTAACTTCAGTGTACGTCAGGACTTCTATGTTGGGATGCCGGCCGACCTCGACCAGCTTGGGTGCGAGTATTCACATCGAGCAGTCATTAGTGGGAAAGGTCTTGTCAAGCTGGGCCATATGGCCCCCAATGCTCGGCCCTTTCTCAACCAGATACACCTTAAAACCGGCATTCGCAAGATCGAGGGAGGCCTGAATACCGCTGATCCCCCCACCGACGACCATGACGTCTCCGATATTCTTATCGTCTCCGATATTCTTACAAAGCTGTTGAATATTTTCTTTTAGCTCTATTACGTTATCCACTTTCTATCACCTCATCAGGTTTTATGTGTCCGTGCTGTCCGGGTTTTCGGCTCCTTTAGCCGTCCTTAGTTTATTGAGCAGCCAAGTCGCTCCGGGTGGGAATACACCGACAGCCGGTTTCCCCGCGCATGACCGGCGAGGGCAATGCCCAGATCACGAGCGAGGGAAACAGCGCTCTCCGTTGGCGAGTGCCGCGAAATAACAATCGGGGCCTGCATTTTTGCGGCCTTGAGCAGCATCTCCGACGACACGCGACCGGTGGTCAGCAGCAGTCGGTCTCTGGTCGATACCCCTCTTAAGAGACATTCGCCCTGGATCTTATCTATGGTGTTATGTCGTCCGATATCCTCGGCCACTACGAGCAGGTTTTCCGTATCGGCCAGAGCCGAGGCGTGCATCCCGCCAATAGACTGAGACAACTCTATCTGCTCCTGAAACTGCTTCATCAGTGATCGCACTTCCGCCGGTGTCACAACAAGGGTCGACTCGACCTTCTGTGCCTCAGTTATGAAACTTGCACCGCCACCGCACCCCGAGGTGAGCCTCCGCTTCGTCGGCAATTCAAGGTTGGGGTTGCTCAGCCTCACATCGACTTCCGATTCCTCGTCACACACCCGCATCATCATCACGTCGCCCATGCCTGAGATGATTCCCTCTGCGTAAAGGAATCCGAGGACAAGGTAATTCACCTTGGCTGGAGTGCACAGGATGGTGACCAGCTCCCGGAGATTGACATAGACGGTCAGCTCCCTTTCGAGAGGCACGTGAAGAGAGATTCTGGCCCATCCCTCCTCGGAAAAGCGATTGCAGGCCATTTCCGCTGCCATACCTGTCATATCCGATACGCCGATCGCTTCCTGCATGGTGAGCTTCTTCGCCCTCTAAATCACTTCCTGGAGAATCTCCGTGATGTCCCTAATCTGTATGTCGTCAGCATGATTCAGGACTAACCTGCTGTCCTCAAGGGCGGTGATGCAATAGGGGCAGGAAGTAACCACCTCCTCGACCCCTAGCTCAATGGCTTGTTCCACTCTGAGATTGGAGAACCTCTCAGCCTTTTCGGTTTCCGCCCAAATCCTGCCTCCTCCCATTCCGCAGCAGAGGCTATCTACCCGCGACTCAGGCATCTCAACCAACTCCAAACCGGGCATCTTCTTCAAGACCCCCCGGGGTTCGTCAAATATGCCATTATGTCGCCCCAGGTAACACGGGTCATGATAGGTAACTCTTTTTCCATACTCCTTCGTGATCTGAAGCCTTCCGTCATTCACAAGCCCGAACAAATACTGGGAGATATGAACGACCTCGAAGTTCACCTTGAATTCGGGATACTCGTTCTTGAAGGTGTGGTAACAGTGCGGGGAAGAAACAACTATTTTGTTCACCCCGTTGTCGATAAAAGTTTTGATGTTTTCCCTGGCTAAACGCTTGAATAATTCCTCATTGCCTGTCTTGCGGATGCTTTCTCCGCAGCAATTCTCCTTGGAGCCCAGGATCCCGAAATCGACCCCAGCCTTATTCAGGATCGTGGCCGTCGCTCTAGCTACCTTCTTGAGTCTCGGGTCATAGCTTGTGTAGCAGCATGGGAAATATAAGACATCCATCCCTTCGGCGAAGGGTTTTACCGACAACCCTTCAGCCCAATCGGCCCTGGTTTTGCGGTCTTCATTGAAGGGGTTGCCTTGAGCAGTAAGGCCTGAGCTTATGGCGCGGTAAGGCTTGACAGCGGCAGGAAAAACACCATATCCCGTGGCAACCCTGCGCAGGGCCATCATGTCATTTATCTGCTTTACGTCCCTGGGGCATCGCTGAGGGCACTTTCCGCAGGTAGTACAACGCCATATCTCTTCGCGTTCTATCTCACTCAAGCCGAATGTGGCCTCACGGATCAGCTTGCGCATACTGAATTTTCTCACCCTGTTCCAGGGACAGACAGTATCGCATTTTCCGCACTGATAGCAAAATTTTACCGCCTCTCCGCCTTTCTCTTTTACCTCATCCATTACCTCTTTGAAGGGGGCTACAGTCTCCACGATATTTTAATCCTCGTATTTTATCTTAACGTTTTAGCCCTTCTTTGCCAATCGGGCAACAGTATCCATTACCTTCTGCATTCCATGTTTGTCTATCAATGATTCCAGGCCTATGTCCACGTCCTCCAGCCTCGCTTCTTCTTCTACTTCCTCTTCCCTTTCTTCATAAACCAGGGCATCATTAAGACACCATTGAACACACAAGGGTTTTTCTAGTGCGGGATCGTCCTCACACATATCGCACTTCAGAGGAAGGCCGGAATCGGGTTCTTTGAAAGCGTCCCTGGACGGACAGGAAGCCCTGCAAAAGCCGCACGCGTCATATTCCTTTCCGTCAATCACATATTGGTCTCTGCCCATACACTCGGCTGCGGTATACTCACCCGCATATACCGGAACGTAGACGTCTCTTATTGGGTCGCGAATCATCCGAATGCGAGACCTCGCCGGATTATTGCTGCTGTATTTCGGTGCAGCGTGAAAAGCGGAGCAGATTACCTCACATGCCCGGCAACCATTGCATTTATCAAGGTCGATCTTGATTGTCTTAACTTTCTTCTTAATCTTGGCCATCTTTTATGATACCTCTCTGTTCTAAGTCTTCGGCAACGTAGCCCAGATCCAATTCCTGTAAAGTCTTTTTCGTAGGAATACCCTGATCATCCCATCCCTTGAATTTGTAGTACGCATCCAAAAGCTGGGCTTCAAGCTCGGGAAATCTTTTCTTCCAGTGATCTTCCGGCGGCACCTCATCGGCTCTTCGCAAGCCCCTTCTTACATTAACGGCTCTGAGCAGATTTCGGTTCCTCCTGTACACGTTCTTGAGGCCCTCTTCATCCATGTCGATCCCCGTCGCTGCCGAGATAAGTTTCGGGTAATTGTGTATATGATAGGGAGGCTTCAAGGGAAATGACGACAAACCGGCGCACACCCCGGTGGCGTCGTCAAAGTAGTGTATCATCTCTTGCCAGTCAACAATATCAACGGACATGTCAACAGTCGGGTAGTAGGGATTTGAGCGTTCTCCGCGCATTTCCCAGTCCAGAACAATTTGCTTAAACTTCTCATCGGGAACCTGGACCCAATCCTTTATAAACCCTTCTCTCTCCTCCATCGTCGCAAAAGGCGACTGGGGGAACTGCCCTTCAATCTGGGTTATGTTTATCTTCTCGCCGGTAGCGTACATGAGGAAATAAACAGGGTTCAGCATCCCAAGCTTGAGGGGTAACTGCTCATGTTTCTTAATATTATTATGGGCATACGCTTCTGCGCCCTTACCGATCTGTTGGGCTGCCCAATGCGTGCCATTGGCCAGAATATCTCCTATCCCTTCGCGCCGGACAATTCTGTCAAGGAGCCAGTAAAATTTCCCCTCGTTATCGGAGGGACATCCTGCAAAGTCATCGTCAGTCAAGATGCCGGCTTCTTTAAGCTCAAAGGCGAAGGCCATAATTTGCGGGGTTGAGAACCCGTCTACTCCATACTCCGTCGCACGTTGAGCGATTTTAAAACCAAAATCCAGGTCATCTACAAAGGCCGCCATGGTATAGGTAAGTTTCGAGAAGCATTTCATCATGTAGGTCGAAAGTCCCGGGACGGAAATTATGGCCCCGCATTTCATCGGACAGTTATAGCAGCTTATTAATCGCTTCCGCGCATTTAATTGAACACTCTTCCATCTCTCTTCAATTTCCTTGTTCCAGAAGTCTTTTCTCCGAGTGCGGGAATTTCCCCACATGAAATTTTCCGTGTGCCACTTCTCATCCACGTGGAGCATCTCTTGCGGTGACCCAAGCCCCTGTAAAATGGTCATTACATTCGGAACCGGATTCTCGTTTCGGTATTTTATATATTTCAGCACGTCGTTGCAGAGCTCTAAAAATTCGGCCGGTCGGGCAAGATTGACGTCCTTTGTCCCGCGAACAGCTATCGCCTTTACCCCTTTGGCTCCCATCACGGCGCCTAATCCGAGTCGGCTGGCGCTGGAGCGGCCCTGCTCGATGGAAGCCGTATAGACCCGATTCTCACCGGCCAGGCCTATAGCAGCCACGTGGGCGTTCGGCTCGTTCAATTCCTTCTTAATGAGTTCTTGCGTTTCAACGGCGCCTTTACCCTGCAAATGAGAGGCATCACGTATTTCTACCTTGTCATTGTGTATCCATATATATACCAGACTGGGGGACTTGCCGCGAAGGATCACTTTGTCATAACCGGCATACTTCAATTCCGGCGCCCAAAACCCACCCATCATTGAATATCCCATTAACAAAGTCTGAGGAGAATAGGCGGTAATAATGGTACGATTGGCGCCTGGAGCAGGGGTGCCGCATAAAAGACCGGTGCTGAATATCAGAAGATCGTCAGGGGAAAGGGGTTCAGTCTCGGGGGGAACCCTATCCCATAATATCTTGGAGTTAGTACCTAAACCCCCAAGATGAAGTTCGGTTAATTTCGGGTCGGTTTCTACCCTCTCAATGTTTCCCCGTGATAAATCAATTTCTAAATTAAACCCTATCTCTCCGTATCTCATATTCTTGCCCCTCTATGTACCTTTTTGGCTCTTCCAGGTACCTTTTTGGCCCTCTATGCATATTCTTGCCCCTCTACGCATTTCCAGTGCCATGGCCTTCAACTACGCATATCGGCCTTCTCGTTCTTTGCTTCACAACCATAGTAACGTACCAAACTAAGAAACCCTTGTCAATACCCTGAACATGAAATATTTCACAAAGTTCACTAAAGCCGAATTCGTATCGTCCGGGTCGGTCTTGTGCCGATTGTAACAATTAGATCCTTCCGCGCCTTTCAGTGCATCCGCGGCAAAGGCCGTCGACTGCGCAGGTTAGTTTACCCTTCGGTGTTTTCAGAATCACGTCTGGATTTGCCTCCGCCAAAACTGTTATAATCCTATAACCTACTGGCCAAAGGATTATGTACACACTCTTAGGCGTTGCCATAACACTGAATCTACCTTATTAAAAGAAGGTTACCATGAAAGGCATGTCTCTCGGCCTGAAAGAGGCGTTGCGTTTAACCCTGGAGGGCATAACACCGCTCCCTGCCGAGAACGTTGCCCTGGCTGACAGTGTCGACCGCGTCGCGGCCTCAGATATCTATGCCCTGGTGGATTCCCCTTCCGCGGATGCCTCCCTTAAAGACGGCTATGCGGTGTTATCCCATGAGGTAGCTCATGCAACTGCCGAAAACCCTGTCCGACTACGGCTTTTAGGTTCTATGGCCGCAGGAGGCGAAAGGGATATTCAGATCAAACCGGGGACAACGGTGAGGGTGTTGACGGGGGCCCGTATCCCGACCGGGGCTGACGCCGTGGTGGCCGAAGAATTTGTGAAGCGGGGAGACAATCATGTGGTGATAGAGGCCTTTGCGGAGCCCGGCAGGAACATCCTGCCGCGCGGCAGCGATGTGGCATTCCGGAACCGCATCCTCCGGTCAGGCCAACAAATATCGCCTGGTATGGCAGGTCTCCTTGCCGCGGCAGGGCACAGTGTGGTCCCCGTCTTTAGAAACCCCTTTGTAGGAATTATCGGAACCGGAGACGAAATCGTCGAACCGGGTAAGCCCCTGGCAGAGGGCAAGCTGTACGCAAGCAATATCATGACCCTGGCTGGATGGTGCAGCAAGTATAAAATTAGGACCCGCATGACAATTATAAAGGATGATCATGATGCCATCTCCAGGGCCTTAAAGATACTGTCCGAGGAAACGGATGCCTTGATAACAAGCGGAGGGGCGTGGACTGGAGACCACGACATGGTAGCCCAGGTTCTTGAAGGGCTTGGATGGAAAGAAGTGTTTCACCGGATTCGCATAGGGCCCGGAAAGCCGGTCGGCTTCGGCATCCTGGATACAAAACCCGTATTCATTCTGCCCGGCGGACCGTCCTCCAACTTGATGGGCTTCCTGCAGATCGCCTTGCCCGGCCTCCTTGCCCTTTCCGGTCATGCAAACCAGGGCCTGCCCAGGATTAATGCCAGGCTTGCTTCTGAGCTCAGGGGGCGCGAGCCCGACTGGACTGATTTTTTCTTCGGCACCCTTGAGCTTGATGACGGGTTGCCGACCTTTTATCCGTTGAAAGAACGCAGCCGCTTGAGCTCCATAGCCAAGGCCACCGCAGTGGCATCAATACCTGAAGGACAGGATTACCTTTCGGAGGGATCGGTAATTCACGTACAATTGCTGAAGTAAGCGGTCAAAGACCGACTGTCGATCCTAATCCCGGCAGACACTATTTCTCTACTCAGGGCTCACCCAGGGTGACGATCTTTCTCTTTGACACGCCGGTCGTGGTCCAGCGCCCGTCTGCCGAGAAACGCACGCTGGGTATCTCCAGGTTCGCCCCGGCAATACCAAGTCGCACCGCGTCAACCTCGTTGAGCCTTTGGAGGACTTCGCGGTCCGTTGGGGCGGTGCCTTCCGCCCTGTGTACGTCGATGCGCAGCCGGAACCTTCCGTCCCTCCCTTTTGAGACCGTGACCCGGTAGTCGAGCAGACCGGTCAGCCGGAAGAGCGCCTCATCCATGTCGGAGAGAGTCAGAGTAGACTCGGGACCCAGGCGAACAGCGCCATCCCACCTGCCCCTGACACGCTCCATCCGCCGAAGAGAGCTGCCGCAGGGGCAGGGTTCAGGGATGATCCGGGCAATGTCCCCGGTCCTGTATCGTATGAGAGGCATACCTCGTCTGTTCAGGGTAGTAAAGACCACCTCGCCTATTGCGCCATCGGGACAGACCTCTCCCGTCTCATGATCGACCACCTCGAAGTAGAGATCACCCTCCCTGAGGTGGTACCCATCCAAGGCCTCACACTCGACCCCGCCGCCGAGGCCCATCTCGGTCATGCCGTAATGGGTGAACACCCGGCAGCCCCAGACTTCCTCCAGGGTCTCCGCGATGGCCCGTGGGACGTAGTCCGTGCTCAACAGGATGCTCTCTATGCTGGCTTTCCCGATTGCGCACCCCCTGCGTGTTCGGGCCACGGCGAGCACCTGTGTGGGGATACCGACGAGACAATGGGCTTGATAAGAGGCGACGGCTTCAGCGGCGTGGAGGGGGTCCGTGACAGGGCCGTACGCAAGGGCATGGACATCCATCCGTCGAAGGCCCCGAATAAGGAGGTCCCCCACGCTGTCCGGTCTCTCACCGGGAAGGAGAACCACTACTCGTTGCCCCGGTCGTACGAGGGTCGACATGCCGTGATGGAAGAAGTCCACGGTCAGCTCCAGGTCCTCTTCCGTGAAAAAGAGTCGCTTTGCCTCCCCTGTGCTCCCCGACGTGCGGAGAGTGACGATTCGGGCTACATCGTCCTGACGGACCGCCAGAAAACCGGAGGGGTCGTCGATGAGCTCCGACGGGGTGGTAAAGGGAATTCGGGCGATCTCGGAAAGAGCGGACAAGGGCGCAGCAGGGAGGGAGGCCAGATGGCGACGGTAGAAAGGGGTGTTGCGGCGGGCGTAGTCGACGATCTCGTTCACCCTCCGGAGCTGGTAGGTCTTGAGTGCTTCCACAAAGAACCTGCCCGCCGGTCCGGGGCCGATATGGGCCTTTCTTGCGATCCATGCCTCCAGGGGAGTGATGCCGATCATCAGGACCCCGATGCGTTCCGCCGGCGGTAGAGGCTCCTTCCGTCTCTACTGGTAAGGTTGTAGGCACAGAATGGGACAAGCCTGCCGTCGGCCGATACAACCGATATGCAGCAGCCCCTGAGCCGCTCCAGGTCGAGGGTGTCCGCATCCTGGAAGGCCATGGCGGATATGGTGAAACTCCGGGTGGCGACTTCCCGGAGAAAGAGATCCAGGTCAAGAAGACCTTCGACCCTGGTCGCCTCCGGGCTGCCCCCGCTGCAGCAGGGGGTCTTGGCAGGTAGGGGGAAGCGGCTGGAGTTTGGCGCTGCCGACGGCAGGCTCCAACGGCGCGACACGGTCTCCACGGTTTTCCTGACTCCTCCCGCGCCAACGTCCGCCGAACAGCAGCTATCCCTCATCCCTACCCCTAGAGGTCTCAAGTCCCCTTCGGCCCGGTGCATGTAGGTGGCGTGGAAGGAACAGTGGGCGTGCTCACAGCCGGGAGGGGAAAAGTCGGTCACCTTGACAAGGCCCCCCGTCTGGTCCTCGAGACACCTCATCAGCTCGGGGAGGGTAAAGCGGCCTTCGTCGCCCTTCGCGGGAAAGCGGCCGAAATAGCTGATCGGCTGGAAATGGATGCCGCGCACGAAGGGCGCCAGTTGCAAGGCTTGCCGTACTATGGCCCCAACAGAGCCGGTGTTCACCCCTCTCACCAGGGTAGGGACGAGAACGACGCCGAGACCTGCCTCTCCGCAATTCCTGATGGCCTGGAGTTTCTGGTCCAGGAGCGCTCTTCCCCTCAAGGAGAGATAGATCTCATCATCGACCCCGTCGAACTGGAGGAAGACCGACGAGAGGCCTGCGGCCCGGAGCCTTCTTCCGTAGCCAATGTCTGCGGCAAGGCGAAGACCGTTCGTATTGACCTGGATGAAGGAATAACCGGCCCCTCCCGCGACTTCGACGATCTCCGGAAGGTCGTCCCGCAGGGTGGGTTCACCCCCCGAGAGTTGGAGATTGCACGGACCCGCCGCAGCCATGGCCCGTTCCAGCAGCCGCGAGATGTCCGTAAGCGGTAGATCCTCCGCCTCCCCACGGCCGGAATCGGCAAAACAGACGGCGCAATGCAGGTTGCACCGGTGCGTCACTTCGAGCAAAACCGAACAGGGAAGCTGTTCGTGGGCGTCACAGAGCCCGCAGTCAAAAGGACACCCCGCATCAACTGTCCCGTAGCAGAGGTACGGATGGACAGGCTCCTTCGGCCTCCGCCATTCGGCCATGGACGGCTCGCCGCGCCATATGACGCTCCTGAACGAACCGTGGTCCCGGCACTCCTTGACCAGAAAGACCTCGTCGCCTTGACGCAGCCGGGTCGCCTTGATCCTCTTCAGGCATACAGGGCAGAGACTTTCGGTCTCGTCCGGACGCCCCTTTTCCATGACGTCATCCATGCTTGCCGACGGCAGGATCGAACCCGTGGCTCACGAGGATATCCATGCACTTCCCGTAGGTACCGGCCACAATCCGGCCGCATATGCTGCGGTCGGGGAACCTTTCCAGGATCTCGTCGCATCTTATCCCGCCGAACTCGTCGTCGCCTGCCTCCCTGAACCAGTCCACAAGCTCGCCCACCATCAATATGTACCGGTCATCGGCCGCCTCTCCGTCGCCCCCCTTTCCCGCATAAAGCGAGATAAGGCAGGCCCCCCCTGACAGGGCTCCGCAGACCTCACCGGCCCCGGTGATGCCGAAGCAAAGGCCGCCTACCGACCTCACCAGGTCGGCGTTGGTCTTGCCCTGGGCCTCCAGCGCGAGGATCAGGATGATCTGGGCGCAGCAGAAGCCTTTGGCCTTTAGTCTCATCAACTGCAAGATCATGTCGTCCATGATTTACCATCTCCTTTATTTTCGACCGGCTGAAAAGCAGCCCTCGGCTTTTAGGGCAACCAGGAGGAAATAGCTGATCCCCGCAGGGTCGGTCTTCTTCCTTCCTGTCCCTGTCTGCACGCCCATGGATACGGAGGGCGAAGACCCGCAAGGATCATGCGGGCCACGAATTCCTTAAGGAGCCTTTCGTGTTCTTCCCAGAGGAGGAGCGAAAAGCCGAGCCTCGTCAAAAGGCCGAGGAGTTCTTCCTTCGCGAGAAGCCCCTTTGTCCGGAGCCCTTCCGATTTTGCCTCCGGCTGTCCCTGTCCGGGTGAGCTTCTACCGAAAACGTCGCTTACTATGAGAAACCCCCCTTCCTTCAAGACCCGCGCAAATTCGCGGAGTGCCTTTATCCGTGTTATCCTTCCAGCGCACCCGACAATTCCACGATTCTCCGGATGACTGTTTCATCGCATTCCATCCGTTTAGCGAGAACGGATATTCTTGAAACCGGAACGGGCTCACCGCGGACGATGTCCGCCTTCTTCATGGCAATCTCAGCCGAGGGTTTCGGATTGTCTGCCGGGAGGTAAATCGCACATTCAGGGGTGATCTCCTCGAGTATGCGGTTGCTCTCGATTATCAAAAAACGCGCTTTGCTATGCTCGGCGGCGATAGTTGAAAAACTGGTACCCATGTAGTACAGATAGCCGTCGTCGCCGCCGGGTTTACGCGCATGATGGCCGATTTTTATTCGTACCGCACCGGGCAGCAGTTTACACAGTGCACGCGAAAGCTGCGTCTTCCCAATACTAGAACGCGCACCCGAAACGACAATAACTTTCATGTTACAATATCCATCCCCCTCGCTGCCGAGATAAAGGGCGGGTAATCGTGCATACCAATTTGCTTAAGCTTCCCATCGGGAACCTGGATCCAATCCTTTATAAAAGGAGGAGATTGCAGGTCGTTCATGTTCGCTGCACTTTTGATTCTACAAGACGGGAAAACACTTGTCAATGGCCGCAGCGTGCTCCAATAAACCTCATCCGGGGCTCGGTCAAACGTGCCCTAGGCTGCGCAGGATAGCAGGACCATCTACGAGAACCGAGGCAAATATCTGTCATATCTCATCATGATCGATTAATTGAATCGGAACTTTTTCTCCTGCCTTTACTTTTGTACTACTCTCCGGAATTATTATCAGACAGTTCGCCTTGCTCATTGAACGAAGTACGGATGATTTCTGATTGCCTGTTGTTGAAACGTAAAACTCATTATTCTTGATCGTGAAACAGCCTCTCAACAGATTAACACTGCCGGAGTGGTTGTTGACGTCCTCTTCAAGAAAAGCGCTGACTACTGGTTTGTTTATTTTTGTCGCCCCCATTAGTTTGAGCAGGGCGGGCCTCACAAATTGAATGAATGATGTAAGAGTTGGAACAGGGTATCCAGGCAGGCCAAAAATCAGTTTGTTGTCTTTTTTCCCGAAAGCGCACGGCCTCCCCGGTTTGACATTGATCCATTCAAACAGTATGTCAATATTCAGATCAGCATAGATCTCTTTAACAAAATCGTACTTGCCCATCGATACGCCGCCAGTGGATATTACTACATCGGATTGTAGGGCTCTTAACAATAATTCCTTCGTATCTTTCAACGTATCTTTAGCAATACCCAAATAACACGGAAGAGCGTTATATTTTTTTGCTTCTGAGTATAAGGTGTACGCATTCACGTTTCTAATCTGGCCAATTTGAATGTCTTCGCCTATTTCCGCTAATTCATCGCCTGTAGAGATAATCGAAACACTCGGCTGTTTATATACTCTTACTGTAGTGTAATTGAGCGACGCGAGGATACCTACATCGGCAGATCTCAGTCGATCTCCCTTTTGCAGCACCTTGTCGCCTTTCTTGATGTTCTCTCCCGCACATTTGCAATTCCTGTATTTGGCTGATTCGCTGAATATCTTCACATAATCGGCTTCTTCTTCCGTATCCTCAAACTGAATTACTGAATCAGCCCCTTTCGGTATTGGAGCGCCGGTCATTATTCTTATTGCTGTTCCGTTAGAGACTTTTTTACCGACGATTGAGCCGCCCGCCTGTATTTCCCCCATAATTCGAAGCCTCACGGGATTGTTTCTTGATGCCCCGTGCGTGTCATCCGCAATTATCGCGTAACCGTCCATTGCGGAATCATCCACAGGAGGTATCATCATGTCCGATACGATATCCTCATACAGGATACGATTGGATGCCTCCATGATAGAAATGTTTTCACAGTTCAGGGGGCTGACCGAATTAAGAATAATTTCTTGCGCTTCTTCTATGGAGACCGTCAAATTCCTATTTTCATGATAAGCAGTCTTGCAGGATCTGACGATACTTGTTTCGTTAAGTCTTGATGTCGCCCTTCGGCATCGTATCTTTTGAGTCACTTCGTCATCTCCTTCTTTGCCGTCGCAATTGAGTCGTATGGTTTCAGACGAACGTCTTCATACTTCACGCCTTTCGGAGCCTTTCGATGAATACGTTGTCCATCCAGCGCCCCCCACCGTCCAACTATGAAGTCGACAACTCCCCTGACAGCTCTACGATCGTCCGAATGATCGTTTCATCACATTCATCCTTTTGGCGAGAACAGGGCGTTTTGAAGCCGGAACGGGTTCACCGCGGATAATGTCTGCCTTCCTGATGGCAATTTCAGTCGAGGGTTTGGGATGAGAAAAATGCGTCTTCCCAACCGTGGAACGTGCACTTGATACGACAATGACTTTCATATTACTCAAAACAACAGAGTTCGCACTTGTTCGTTTTGATACCGTCCCGATAGCGCTGCTCACCGGTCTCCCCCAGAGGCATCATGTTCCCACAACGATGGGGGCTACAGCCTCCACGATTCTTTGCGCTCTCCTCCGTCTTACGGGGCTTTAGCCCTTCCGTGCCAATCGGGCAACGGTATCGGCTATCTTCTCTAACCCATATTTGTCTATCAACGATCCTACTCCTACCTCCACTGCCTCCATCTCCGACCCTTCTTCTACTTCCTCTTCTCTTTCTTCGTAAGTCAAGACATTATTGAGGCACACCTGAACACACATCGGCTTCTCTTGCGGCGGGTCGTCCTCACACATATCGCATTTGAGAGGGAGACCGGAATCGGGTTCTTTGAATAGGTCCCTGGATGGGCAAGCAGCCCTGCAGAAGTCGCACTCTTCGTATTCCTTTCCGTCAATCACATACTTGTCCCTGCCCATGCATTCGGCCGGAGTATACTCACCCGCGAACACCGGGAGCCATTTGTTTTCCATCCGGTCAGTAATCACCTGAATACGAGACCTTGCCGGGTTGTTGCTGCTGTATTTCGGTGCAGCGTGAAAGGCGGAGCAGATTACCTCACATCCCCGACAGCCGTTGCACTTATCGGCATCAATCTTGATTGTCTTGATTTTCTTCTTAATTTTGGCCATCTTTTAATATCCCTCTCTTTTCTAAGTCTTCGGCGACGTAACCCAGATCTAATTCCTCCAGTTTTTGCCTCGTAGGAATACCGTCATTATTCCAGCCCTTGAATTTGTAATATGTAGACAAGAGTTGTTCTTCGAGCTCGGGAAATCTCCTTTTCCAATGGTCTTGAGGCGGCTTCTCATCGACTCTCGTCATGCCTCTTCTATTATTTAACGCCCTGTGTAAATTCCGGCTTCTATTGGCTATTTTCTTCAGTCCGGCTTCATCTATGTCCATCCCGGTCGCTGCCGAGATCAATTTCGGGTAGTTGTGTATATGATAGGGAGGTTTCAGGCAAAATGATGACATGCCGGCGCAAATACAGCAGGCGTCATCGATGTTGTGCAGCATCTCCATCCAATCCACAATCTCAGCGGCCATGTCAGGAGTCGGGAAGTATGGTATTGCGTGATCTCCCCGTAATTCCCAGTCCAGCAAGTATTGCTTAAAATGTTCATCGGGAAGCTGGGGCCAATCCTTTACAAAGGCTTCTCTCTGCTCCATCGTAGGGAAAGCAGACTGGGGCCATTGCCCTTCAATCTGGGTAATGCTTATCTTCTCGTTGGTAGAATACATAAGGAAATAGAGGGGGTCCAGCGTTCCCAGCTTGAGAGGGAGCTGCTCATGTTTCTTGATAGTATTGTGATCAAACTCCTCTGCGCCCTTGCCGATCTTTCGGGCCGCATAATAAACGCCGTCAGCCAGGATATCTCCGATTCCCTCCCGCCGCACAACCCTGTCAAGGAGCCAGAAGAACCTCCCCTCTCTATCGGACGGACATCCCTCGAAGTCTTTGTCTGTCAGGATGCCGGCTTCATAGAGCTCGACAGCGAAGGCCAAAATTTGCGGGGTTGAGAATGAGTCCACCCCATACTCCGTCGCACGTTGAAGGATTCTAAAGTTAAAACCCAGGTCGTCTACATAGGCCGCCATCGAATAGGTAAGTTTCCCGAAGCATTTCATCATGTATTTTGGACCTTCCTGGTAGGACACTAATGCCCCGCAATGCTGCGGACAGTTAAAGCAACTTATTAACCGCTGTACCGTAGCAAATTGAGCCGTCGTCCAATTCGCTTCGTTTTCCTTGCTCCAGAAGTCTCTTCTCCGGGTGCGGGCATTTCCCCACATGAAATTCTCGGTATGCCACTTCTCATCTGTGTGCACCATCTCCTGCGGCGAGCCAATCCCGGACAAAATGGTCATTACATCCGGAATGGGGTTTGCGTTTCGGAATTTTATATATTCCGTCACGCCCTTCATATGCTCCATAAACTCAGCCCCTCGGGCAAGGTTGACGTCCTTTGTTCCACGAACGGCTATCGCCTTTATCTTTTTGTCTCCCATAACAGCGCCGCCTCCGAGTCTGCTGGCACTCGACCTGGACTGCTCGATGGAAGCCGTGAAGACCTTATTCTCACCGGCCAGGCCGATAGCGGCCACCTGAGCTCTCGGCTCATTCAACTCCTTTCGAATAAGGTCTTGCGTTTCAAGAGCGCCTTTACCCTGCAAATGAGAAGCATCACGTAGCTCTACCTTGTCATTGTGTATCCATAGATAGACCCACTTGGGGGACTTGTTGCGAAAAATCACTTTGTCATAACCGGCATACTTCAATTCTGCCGACCAAAATCCCCCCATCATTGGATATGCCAGTAACCCCGACTGGGGAGAAATGAAGGTGACAACGGTACGATTAGCGCTGAAAACAGGTGTGCCGTTGAAAAGACCGGTGCTGAATATCAGGAGATTCTCAGGATCGAATGGCTTAGTCTCGGCTGGAACCCTATCCCAGTGTATCTTGACGCTGGTACCAAGCCCCCCAAGATGAAGTTCCATTAATTTCGGGTCAGTTTCTACCCTCTCAATGTTTCCTCTCGCTAAATCAATTTCCAGATTATAACCAGTCTCCGCGTATCTCATGTCTAACTCCTCAGGGCTATCGTCGCAGCCGTTGTGTTCAACTGCTTTAATAGTTTGTGAATTATCTCTCAAACACGTCTCTGAAGTATATATCAAAGGCATACCTGTCTGTCAAGACAAAATATTTACTAAAGATTACTAATTCCTACCATAAGCTACTACACAGTACTCTGTTGCAGTTATGGGCGAAGGCGGGGTTTGGGCGGAGACTGGGTTCAGACAAAAAGATAATGGGTCTACGTAAAAAACGGACGATGACCGCGGAAGATGGGCGGGTTACTCGCGGTGACGATCTTTCTCTCATCCATATCGTGCCGATAGCAGGATCGAACCCGTGGCTCACGAGGATATCCATGCACTTCCCATAGAAATCGGCCACAATCCGGCCGCATATGCTGCGGTCGGGGAGCGCCTTCTCAGTGAGGACAGGTCCTCCCGGCCTTATGCACGGCCCCGCGATGCGACGGATCTCCGGCCGGTTGAAAGAACGATCGATCGTCATGCCGCCGGCTCACCTTCGGAGGCTACTTGTCTTCAAGGGCCTGCTCTGCCTCGGCCATCTTTCCTATCGCCAGATCTTCCGCTATCAGTATCATACCGCACCGGGGGCACACAGGAAGATCGAGGGCGAAGATAGTCCTCAAATACTGGAGCCTGACCTTTTGAACTTCCAACGGCACCTTGCACCGATTGCAGATCCATCCACTATCGCTGCCGGACTTCGCGCCATCCGTCATGGCCTACCCCCTCTCTTCATCTCCATCCTGTGGGAATAGGCGCTGTGGACCTGATACTCTGCGCCGCTCTGACTGTATTCCACCCAGTAGGTGACCCTATCCGGCCTCAGAGAGGTGAGAGACCGGCCGCTGGAAGGGTTGATGAACTTCTCCCCGGTGGTCTCGGCATGATGGATTGCCTTTTGCAGGTCCTCCCTCAGTATCCGCCGATCTTCCATAAGACGCTCGACTTCCTCCGGGATATGCAAGCGTATCTGCTCGTATGCATTCATCTGTTCCTCGGTCCTGCCACAGATCTCTCTGGGCAGTCTTTTTTTGAGATGATGCCTGTTTCGTGACAATGGGAAATACCTACCGCTTTGGGAAAATATTGTCAATAGTCGGCCTTCCAAATCAGCGACGAAGAATCACGAGAAGGCAAGGTTACGGGATATCGGAGGGAGAAGTCGGCAATGACATTGGCACTTATTTGAAGCAATGCCAAGGACGAAGGGGCTTTTCTCCGGACAATTGGGGATGTTATATTCGCCCGACTCCGGATCGTAGAGGTGTGACCAGGCGATGTCCGTGTAACCCATGTTGCATAATCAGGCGCCCCGGCGTGAAGACAGGAAGTCGACCGCCATATATGGTAGTATAATGGAGGGTATGAAAAACTTTTGTATTTCAGGTGCGGGAAACACCCGCCCTGCAAGGACTATGTAAGCTGCGAAGGAGGATACCGTGCCATCCACCGACAAAGGGCCCCGGGAGCATTTGATGGACAGGCTTCGCTCGTTGCTCGGGCAGCCGGGTCCGCGGAAAAGGAAGGACGGTCTGCCCCCGAAGACCCATTTCAGCATCTGGTATCTCCTGATAGCTATCCTTCTTTTCATGTATGTACAACAATACTTCTTTTCCCCCAACGTGGAAACCATCCCTTACAGCCAGTTTAAACAGAAAGTGGCGGAGGGCTCCGTGAGTAAACTGACCCTAGGCCCGGAAAGCATCTCCGGGACACTGAAAGGAAAGGAAAACAAACCGGACCAGCAGTTCGCCACGGTCCGGGTCGACGACCCCGGCCTCGTCAAGGAGCTTGACGACCGCAAGATCGATTATTCCGGACGTTACGATAGCAAGGTACTGGGAAGCATCCTTTCCTGGGTCCTTCCCATCGCCGTTATGTTTCTTATCTGGCGATTCGCCATCAAAAGAATGGGGCCCGGACAAGGGGTCATGTCTTTCGGCAAGAGCAAGGCCAAGCTCTTCGCGGAGAGTGAAACGAAGGTGACCTTTGCCGACGTTGCGGGGATTGACGAGGCCAAAGAAGAGCTTCAGGAAGTCGTGGAGTTCCTGAGGACCCCGGACAAATTCCAGAAGCTTGGCGGGAGGATCCCCAAAGGGGTGCTTCTGGTGGGACCGCCGGGGACCGGTAAGACCCTCCTTGCAAAAGCCGTGGCAGGGGAGGCAAAAGTGCCTTTTTTCAGCATCAGCGGGTCCGAGTTCGTGGAGATGTTCGTGGGTGTGGGCGCATCCCGCGTTCGAGATCTTTTTTCCCAGGCGACCGGCCAAGCCCCCTGCATCATCTTCATTGACGAGCTGGACGCGTTAGGGAAGGCCCGGGGGATGAACGTCTTCGGAGGCAACGACGAGCGCGAGCAGACGCTCAATCAGCTTTTGGTGGAGATGGACGGCTTCGAATCGAACAAAGGCGTGATCATCATGGCTGCCACCAACCGACCTGAAATCCTGGACCCCGCACTTTTGCGCCCCGGAAGGTTTGACCGGCAGGTGCTGGTCGACCGCCCCGACATAAACGGCCGGGAAGCGATCCTGAAAATCCATTCCAAGAGCGTCCTTCTGGGCGCCGACGTCGATCTCCGCAAAATCGCGAGCCTCACTCCCGGTTTTGTGGGGTCCGACCTGGCTAACCTCGTGAACGAAGCCGCACTGCTCGCTGCCCGAAAGAATAAGGAGACCGTCGGATCGCCGGAATTCGATGAGGCGATAGACCGGGTGGTCGGCGGACTGGAGAAAAAGAACAGGGTCATGAATACCCAGGAGAAAGGGATTGTCGCGTTCCATGAATCCGGACATGCGATTGTGGCCGAATCCGTGGAACACGCAGACCAGGTCCATAAAATCTCCATAATTCCCCGCGGGATTGCGGCCCTCGGATATACCCAGCAGCAGCCGACCGAGGACCGGTACCTGCTTACGCGTCCGGAGCTGCTCGATCGTCTCGCCGTACTCTTGGGCGGCAGGGTCGCGGAGGAACTGGTGTTCGGAGATGTCTCCACAGGGGCCCAAAACGACCTGCAGCGAGCCACGGACATTGCCCGATCCATGGTGGCGGAATACGGAATGAGCGATCGCCTGGGGCTCGTCACCTACGAGTCGCCCCGTCAGCCCATGTTCCCGCCCGAAGGCTATTCACCGAACAAAACCTACAGCGAAACAAAGGCGACCCAGATCGATGAGGAAATCTCCTCCGTGATGGAACTGGCCCACCAAAGGGTACGGAAGATCCTTGCCGAACGGCGGGAAGTGCTCGATGAGCTCGCACACCTACTCTCCGAGAAGGAAATTGTGCAAGGGCAGGAATTGAGGGAGATGCTGGCCGGGTCAAAGCCCGGAACAGGAACCCTTTAAAGCCATCTGCAAAAAGAATTCGTCTGCCCTTTGTTTCCTTTCCGACTATCGCTTAGCCGATACTTTCCGTAGCATACACCGTGATTTCTTTGTGAAGGATTGGAAGAAATCGATTGCGCTTGTTTCTATCATCTTCGTCCTGTGGATCTCGTACTGCCCCTCAAACATTGCGTCGAGCCGAATGGCATAATGGATGACAATAAACGTGCCCGATTCCCTGGCAGCCATCTTTGTAATATCCGATTCATCGATATTGCAGATGAACGCCCCCTCATCGGTAGTCAATTGCATAGCTACCATTTTGTCTTCTGTCGGTCTGCGCTCGATCATGAACCCTCCTTTTGTTGGACCGCACGTATGATCCCGTTTCCAAGAATTGCGGCTGCTTTCACACACGTATGCATCAGGGGGCACAAAAACGCCCTATGCGAGGAAGGGCAACAGCAGTTGGATACCGGAGGATAGTGTTGCATCGGTCTCCTCCGAACCTCTTTTCAAAGATGTAGCCCGGTTTGCCGAAGAACGGCACAATCAGAACACCGAGGCGTATTGAGGCGGGAACTGTTCCCGGCCGGTTGTGAGTCATCGCCGATTGTCGATGTATGGAAGATTTAGTCTACCACGTTGGCCGCCATTAAGCAAACGGCGTCTCCGAAGGGCGCGGCTCGCCTGATGATATTTGGCTCGGAAAAGAGTATACTAAAAGGGTATACTGTATAGTTGGCCAGTTCTAGTCCCGTCGCTCCGCGGCTTAATAGGAGATCGGCTAAAGAAAGGCCGGTGTCCCTATGAGATTCTTAACGATGCTTAACATGTTACTAAGCTAAAGGACCAAAACATGAACAATGTAGCAGAATTTATTGAGATCAGGCAGGGGATTGAATCTCTCGCCAAAGAAATCACTACGCTGGTCGAACGGAAAACCCTGCCCCAGTCAAAGGTCAGGCTTGACGAAGCAACTCAACTGCTGGCGAAGCTTACGGCTCTCGCGGACAACGACGTTCAGGAAGTCGCGGTTGGTCGGTTGACGAGGCTACTCGGCAGCCTTGGAACGAAGGTCGAGGCGTTAAAGCCAAAGAAACGGGTCGTCAGAAAACAGCCCGTCTCTTAAAAATCCTGTGGGCCATGCGGATTTCGGGGTTTTTGTCATCGGCAGATGGTGATCAGAGACTCCCGAAACGAGAAAGCATTGTGTGCGGTTATATCAGGGTTGAAGATACCTCTTGACCTTTGCGCGGTATTCTGACATACTATGCATCGGAAGTTTACGTTTTTGCCGTAATGAAGGCCGCAAAGACTCGAGCTTTGCGGCTTTTTTATTGCTGCTCGTAACCTTCTTAACGCTAAAAAGGAGGTGTTCGGGTATGACAAAAGGAACTGTTAAGTGGTTCAACGAAGCAAAAGGTTTCGGCTTTATCAGCAGAGAAGACGGCGATGACATTTTTGTGCATCATACGTCAATCAGCGGCAGTGGATTCAAAACCCTGTCCGAGGGTCAGGCTGTTACATTCGACGTCGAAAAGACGCCGAAAGGCCCAAGAGCCGTCAATGTAGTAGTAGGCTAGACCACCGACCGAACGATAATAAAGGCCCCTGCAAAGGGGCCTTTATTTCTTTGCGCGTATCTGACCGGGCGGGTCACCGAATTACAGGCCCTATCAATCCCGATGTTTCTGTGGTATTATCTTATTCAGCACGTCTATCCTAGTTTCCGTTCTCATTTCTTAAAAAGAACAGTCGATCAGCCGGGCAGGATTAAGACGTACCATTGAGACCTGCGAATAGGCGTGTGAGTCCGCTGATCCTTGGACCCGTCTTGAGCCACGAGTACGAGGATGCACATATACCGGGGTTTTGTAGAGTCGGAAGAACCGAACAGGGCTGCTGCCTCACGGTGCGATCTCATAACAAAAAGGAGCGTTTATGCTTATAGGAAAGATCAACGACAGAAACAGGCAGAAATTGCTGGTAACCATTCGGAACGTCAAAGGCACCAACATGATCGATTTCAGGCTTCATCATACGGCCGATGACGGCGAGCTGGTAGGGACGCCGGCCGGCGTCTCCCTTACCCTTGACCAGGCAGGACAGGCGATAGAGTTGCTTCAGGAGGCAAAGAAGCGGATCAGCGAGCAACAATGAGAGCCACTACTCATGGACATCGCCGGTCTCGCCCCAGAGTTCCTTGAGGCGCGCGTCCCTGCCGCAATTCCAGCGATAGAATTTATATCGCACCGGGTTCTTCTTGTAATACTTCTGGTGGTATTCCTCGGCCGGGTAAAATTCCGACGCCGGCACGATCTCGGTATAAAGGGGACCGGGGAAGCGTTTCGACTTCTCCAGTCTTTTCTTCGATTCTTCGGCGATCTTTCTCTGTTCCTCATTATGGGTGAAGATAGCGGAACGGTACTGGTTGCCCACGTCGCAGAACTGCCGGTCCTTTACGGTAGGGTCACTATTGTGCCAAAAAACGTCAAGCAGCCTTGCGTAACTGACTTTCGAAGGATCGTAGACGATCTGCACCGATTCCGTATGCCCCGTGCGGCCTGAAGATACCTCTTCATAGGTAGGATTCTTCTTCTGGCCGCCGGTATAGCCAGGCATCACCGATATCACGCCTTCCAGCCCGTCAAAGGCCGGCTCCATGCACCAGAAACACCCGCCCGCGAAGGTCGCCCTCTCGAGCGGACCTCCATCCCCTGCCCCTCCGGCAGCTTTCCCGCGAACAGGGAAGGCCGTCAGCATAAGGATTGTCGATAAGGTAAAGCATATCATGGCGATCTTCAAAGCCCCTCCTTTTTCTTCTCTCGCGTTATTCTCTAATGAATGTAAAGTCGGCTGTGCCGCATTGCAAGACACAACGCGTCGGGCTGTATGGGCAACCCCTTTTCCCCATGCGGCGTGATATGGCGAAGGAAGTTTTTTCCTTATCGTAAGGAATTATTTTCCCAAAACCTGGAGGCGGCGAGAGGCGCAGGATGAGCGCTTTTCGCCCGTAAGGCGGGCGACCCCGTACGATGGCGTGGTGTCTCCTCTGCGGCCCGGATTTTGCTACTGTATTTTTCGTCTCTTTGGTGAGGAGAACATCATGATCGATGGAATCGGTAGCATAGGGAGCTCGGGTACGGCATCACAGGTACGCATTGCCTTGTTCAAAAAACTGGATGCCAGCGGAGACGGCGTGATCGATAAGACGGAGATGACGGCGGCGCTGAAAACGGGCAAGAGAACTTCGGCCGTCGGGAACAAGGGCGCCTCCCTGGGCCAGACATTCACAAAACTTGATACAAACAAGGACGGCGTGATCAGCCAAAGCGAATTGAACGCGGCTTTGTCGAAGGCCCAGGACGGCGCGGGCGCTTCCCTCTCAGGGTCGGCATCATCTTTTGCTAATTATCCGGTTCCGGCAAATGAGGCAAAGGGGGCTGCCGGGTTAGCCTCAGACCGAACCAACTCTGTCAACAACGTTTTGAAGAACTACTTTGCCCAATGCGGACAGGCGGCACAGCAGCAGACGGTACAGGGTTTTGCGACGGTCGTGTAGGCGGCTTTTTAAGAAAGCTCACGTCAGGTATTTTGTGTCGGCTCGAAATCGTGATTGACAAGCGCCCCGGTCTGTTGTACAAATGTAGATAAGAGAAAGAAGTAAGCGCGTTCAGGTGCAGCGAAGCTTAATAGGGAATCCCGTGAAATCCGGGAGCGGTCCCGCCGCTGTGATCCCGATTCCGAAGACCTCGGAATAAGCGCCTCTGCCACGTAGGGTCACTGTTCCGGATGTTGGGGACGGGAAGGCCGGCAAGGGGTCGGGAGAGCCAGAAGACCTGCCTGAAACGCAAAAAAGTTGCCTTCCCGTGGGTGGAAGGCGGGGATCAAGTAAATCAGGGTGCAATCCCCAGGCGATTATGTCCTGGGGATTTTTATTTGTCACCCGAGTGACGTGGAACGATTATGAGCAAAGTAGTATTCGTCATCGGCGGATCACGGAGCGGGAAGACCGCTTTCGCCTTGCTCAAGGCGCAAGAGGCGTCGATCGAAAGCAGCAGGGTTTATATAGCTACCGCCCAACCACTCGACGCGGAAATGGAGGAGCGGATCGAGAAGCACAGAAGGGAACGAGGCAGTGCCTGGGCTACCTGTGAGGAGCCGCTATATCTGGGCCGTGCCGTGAGGGCCGCGTGCGGCTCCTACGCGGTTGCGGTGGTTGACTGCCTGACCCTTTGGCTTTCGAACCTCCTGTGCAGCAATCTCGATGCGGAAGAGGCGCAAGACGACTTTATCGACTCTCTGGCTGCCTCCGGCCCGACCCTCGATATTTTTGTCGTCTCGAATGAGGTCGGCATGGGGATAGTGCCGGAAAATGAAATGGCCAGGCGGTTCAGGGACATGGTGGGGAGACTGCACCAGCGCGTCGCAGGGCTTGCGGACGAAGTTTACCTGATGGCGGCCGGCATACCGGTGAAGATTAAGTAGGGCGCCCCGGTCGGGGGAAAGCGCCAATTACGGAGGAGAGACTATGCAACAGCAAGGATGGAAGATTGGAGACGGAGTCATACGGAAGATCGCGCCCGCTAAAAGAGAATTCATGGAAAACGCCCAAAAGAGGCTCGACGACCTCACCAAGCCCGTGGGAAGTCTCGGCAGGCTTGAGGAGTTCGCCCGCCGGCTCGTTGCCATCACCGAGGAGGCGATGCCCGTCCTGGACAAGAAAATCGTCTTTACCTTCGCCGGGGACCACGGCGTGGTGGCTGAAGGGGTGTCGGCATTCCCGAAAGAGGTGACGCCGGAAATGGTCTTCAATTTTCTGAATGGGGGCGCGGCGATAAATGTGCTTGCCCGTCATGCGGGGGCCGAGGTCCTCGTCGTCGACATCGGGGTTGATCACACGTTCTCCGAGGCACCCGGCCTCGCCATACGCAAGGTGATGCCCGGTACGAGGAATATGTTGAAGGAGCCGGCCATGACCAGGGATGAGGCGGAGCAGAGCGTCAACGTGGGGATTGAGCTTGCGTCGCTCTATGCGGAAAAAGGATATCGCCTTTTCGGCACAGGCGACATGGGCATCGGCAACACGACCCCGTCCAGCGCCATTGCCGCCGTGCTGACAGGGAAGCCGGTGGCACAAGTGACCGGCAGGGGCACCGGCATTACCGATGCCTCCCTCGCCCGGAAGGTCGCGGTGATAGAGGAGAGCATACGCCTTCATAAGCCCCGCCCCGATGACCCGATCGACGTGCTGGCGAAAGTCGGCGGTACCGAGATAGGGGGGATCGCCGGGCTGATCCTCGGTGCGGCGGCAGCCAGGATACCGGTAGTGATAGACGGCCTCATCTCGACGGCGGGCGCCCTCATCGCGTACGCCCTGGAGCCGAACACGAAAGACTACATGTTCGCCGCCCACAAGTCCGTCGAAATAGGCCACCAGGCGATGCTCGACCGGATAGGGCTCAAGCCCATCCTCGACCTCGACCTGAGGCTCGGTGAAGGCACCGGCGCTGCGCTGGCCATGTTGCTTATCGAAGGCGGCCTGAAGATATACCGGGAAATGGCGACATTTAGCGAGGCAGGGGTCTCAGGAGAAATCGAGGCCCCTTAAATAGAGGTTTCGGGAGGCTCAGGAGACAAAGTGGCCAAAGCACTGATGATACAGGGTACCGGCTCCGGCGCGGGCAAGAGTCTCGTCGTTGCAGGGCTGTGCAGGATCTTTCATGATGAGGGGTTAAGCGTCGCCCCTTTCAAGGCGCAGAATATGGCCCTCAATTCATATATCACCGCTGACGGGGGGGAGATCGGGCGCGCGCAGGTGCTTCAGGCGCAAGCCGCGGGCATCGACCCCACCGTCGATATGAACCCCGTGCTGCTCAAGGCGTCCGGAGAGATGGGCTCCCAGGTGATCCTCCAGGGCCGCCCGTACCGCCACATGTCGGCGCGGGAATACTATGCTTTCAGGGAAAGGGCCTGGGAGGCGGTAAAAGAGTCGTATCACCGCCTTTCGAAGGCCTTTGATGTGATCGTGATGGAGGGGGCGGGCAGCCCGGCTGAAATCAACCTCATGGACGTCGATATCGTCAACATGTCCGCGGCAAAGCTCGCCGGTGCCCCGGTGCTCCTTGTCGGGGATATCGACAAAGGCGGCGTCTTCGCCTCCCTTTACGGGACCGTGAAGCTCCTCGGCAGGGACGGGAGGCGTATCAAGGGATACGTCATTAACAAGTTCAGGGGAGACCTCGACATACTCAAACCGGGCCTCGACATGATAGAATCAGCCACAGGTAGGCCGGTGATAGGTGTCCTTCCCTACGTGGCCGATCTGGGCCTTCCCGAAGAAGACAGTCTTTCTTTGAGGAACGGGACAATGAGCCGGGGAGACGGTACGATCAGGATCGTCGTAGTGCGGCTGCGCTACATCTCCAATTTCACCGATTTCGACCCCTTCCTTTGCGAGCCGGACGTGCAGCTTCAGTATTCCGTCAGCCCCGCCGACATAGAGAATGCCGACATGGTGATCATTCCAGGCTCTAAGAACACCGTGAAGGATTTGCTCTTGCTCAAGGAGGCCGGGCTTGATAAGAGCATCCGGACGGCCCATGACAGAGGCGCCGCGATCGTGGCTATCTGCGGCGGCTACCAGATGGCGGGCAGGAAGATCTACGACCCACATTTTGTCGAAAGCACGCACGGCGAGGTCGACGGCCTTGGTTTTCTGGACATTGAGACTACCTTCGGAGAGACGAAGACCACGTGCCAGGTGGAGGCAAAAATCGCGCAAGGACCGGCAGCCTTACTTCCGGGCGTTGAGGGCAGAGAGTTGAAGGGCTACGAGATCCATATGGGGGAAAGCACGGGCGATATCGGCCTCTTTGAATTAAAGAGGCTCTCCGGGCAGGCACGGGCGAGCGGCTCTCTGCCGGACGGGTCGGCGCGGGGGCATTGCTGGGGTACGTATATCCACGGCATCTTTGAAAACGACGCATTCAGAAGAGGTGTCCTGAACCAGCTGAGAGAAAAAAAGGGCTTGGCAATCCTACCGAACTCGGTCTCTTACACGGAAATGAAGGAGCAGGCCCTCAACAGACTGGCCGACCTGCTGCGGCTGCACGTCGACATCGGTTTTGTGAGGAGGATTCTCGGTCTGTGATAGCACCTGTTAACCTCATATGCGCATTTTTCCTCGACCTCGCTATCGGCGACCCCCGGTGGCTGCCCCATCCGGTGAGGATCATCGGGAAGGGCTGCGAGGCGATGGAGGGGCTCCTCCGCGGCTGGTTCAACGACGAGCATGAGAAGGCGGCAGGCGTGCTCCTCGTCTGCGCCGTCCTTTTGCCTGCGACCGTCATCGCCTTTTTCGCCGGCCGTCTGCTCCTTTCGTTTTCCGCACCCCCCCTCACCGTTATCGGCACCCTTGTTTTTGTCTACCTGGCGTCGACGACCCTTGCCCTGCGCGGGCTTATCGGCTCCGCCCGGCACGTCATCGCCGCAGTCAGGGAGAAGAGCCTTGACGTCGCGAGGCAAAGGCTCGCCATGATCGTGGGCCGCGATACGGACAACCTCGGGGAAGAGGCGATCCTGCGCGCAACTATCGAGACCCTGGCCGAGAACCTCTCTGACGGGTTCGTTGCGCCCCTGCTCTACCTTGTCTTAGGAGGGTTGCCCCTTGCCATCGCCTACAAGGCGGTCAACACGCTCGATTCCATGGTCGGCTACAAAAACGCGCGGTATATAAGGTTCGGCTGGGCCGCGGCGCGGCTCGACGACGCGGCGAACTATATCCCCGCCCGGATAACCGGGTTCATCCTTGTCCCTGCGGCCTTCTGCTGTTTTTTTGCAGGCGGCGCCTCCAGTGCCTTCCACGCTGCCCGCAGGTCCTTCGCCATCATGCGCCGGGACGGCAAAAACCACACAAGCCCAAACAGCGGCATCCCTGAAGCGGCAATGGCAGGCGCCCTCGGGGTGAGGCTCGGAGGTCCTTCCACTTACGGCGGCGTCATCATGGAAAAGCCTTTTATCGGCGACGGCGTGGCTGTGGACTATCTGCGATCGGCCGATTGCGCGGTCGCCCTCGCGGCATGGGCGGCTTCACTTATGGTTGTGCTGGCACTGCTGTTCCTCAGCCTTCGGGAGGCCATATGAATGATCACGGGGGAGATATTTATGCAGCGTCGCGGAGGACCGGCATTCCCCTATCGCAAATCCTCGACTTCAGCGCGTCGATCAATCCCCTCGGCGTACCGAAACGGGCGGCGCTAGCCATGAAGGAACATATCAACGGCTTGCGCCACTACCCCGAGCCCTATGCGGAAGGGCTTGCCGCGTATATCGGGAAGCAGCTCGGGTGCGGCGAGGAGACAATCATCTGCGGAAACGGCAGCACCGAGCTTATATACCTTATCCCCCGTGCACTAAGGCCGGCGAGGGTCCTTATCCCGGCGCCGACCTTCGGGGAATACGAAAGGGCATGCTTAAGCAGCGGCGCATCGGTTGTGGTCGGCTACCGGCTGAGACCCGAGGATGCCTTCGATGTTGACCCGGAACTCTTTATCGGGGCGATGTCGGGAGAGCTGGGCAGCGGCGAGTCCGGATCGCGCCCCCGTAGGGGGCGTGAGCCGTGCCGCATGGCCTTTCTCTGCAACCCCAACAATCCGACGGGACGGCTCATCTCCAAAAAAGATGTGCTCAGAATAGCCGATGCAGCCGGGAGCCTCTCGTGCTACCTCGTTGTCGACGAAGCCTTCATCGATTTCTGCCCTGCCGCATCCGTGGTCGCGGAGGTCAGCCGCAACCCCTACCTGATCGTGCTCAGGTCTTTGACCAAATTTTATGCCCTTTCGGGCATAAGGATAGGATACGGCGTCTTTTATCCCTCGGTCGCGGAAAAGATAAGGGCCTGCAAAGAGCCGTGGACGGTCAATACCCTTGCCCAGTGTGCAGCGGCCGCGGTCCTGGAAGACACCGCCTATAAGAAGGCTTCACGGGAAACGATGGAGAGGGAAAAATCGTTTGTGGAAGCAGGGTTCAAAAGAATGGGCATCACCTTCGTCCCGTCTGCGGCCAACTATTATCTGCTCAAGGTGGAGCACGGGGCCGCGAAGACGGTGGCCGCCCTCGAGGAAAAGGGCATCCTGGTGAGGCATTGCACGAACTTTGTTGGGCTCGACGGGACGTACATCCGGGTGGCCGTCAGGTCGCGGCTGGAAAACGAACGGCTCCTGAAGGAGATGGCGGAGATATGCGCGGGTTCGTGATAGCGGGCACGCACTCAGGCTGCGGCAAGACCACGGTGACCCTCGGTCTGCTCTCGGCCCTTCGAAAAAAGGGTTTCGTGGTTCAGCCGTTCAAGGCGGGGCCGGACTTTATCGACTCGGGTCTCCACCGGATCGCGGCAGGCTCGGTATCGCGCAACCTCGACCTCTGGATGTGCGGCGACGCCTACGTGAGGGACTGCTTTCAGCGGCATGGATCAAAGGCGGACATCGCGGTCGTGGAAGGGGTCATGGGACTCTATGACGGCGTACTGAGCACGGCCCGTCTCAGCCACGTCCTTAGGCTCCCGGTGGTCCTCGTTGTCGACGCCTACGGCATGGCTGAGAGCGCTGGTGCGCTCATCAGGGGGTTCAGGCAATGGGGTTCGGACCTACCCGGTTACCCCATAGAGCTGAAGGGGGTTATCTTCGACCGTGTCGCCTCCACGCACCACTACGAGCGGCTGACCCATGGGGTCGAAGGGGTTCGTATCCTTGGTTACGTGCCGAGGGACGTGCGCTTCGAAATCCCCCACAGGCATCTTGGACTGATGGTCGCGGAAGAAGAGCCGGTCTCGCCCGCGGCCCTCGACAGGCTCACCGAGGCGGTCATCGCATACGTCGATATCGATGGCATCAAAGCCCTGTCCGCTTCCGCCGGCCCCTATTCCGCCTTGCCCGTCGGAGAGACGCCAAAAGGGGAGCACGGCCTCGCGCCGGCCCGCATCGCCGTCGCCTCCGACAGGGCCTTCTGCTTCTATTATCAGGACAACATCGACCTCATTCGGGAGGCAGGGGCCGAGATACTCTTCTTCAGTCCCCTCGCGGGCGACAGTCTGCCCGCTGACATCGACGCGGTCTACATCGGCGGCGGGTACCCCGAGCTCTACGCGGGGGTGCTTTCGGAGAACGCTTCCATGCGGAGAGCGATCCGGGAATGGGCGGCTTCCGGCGGGCCGCTTTACGCCGAGTGCGGCGGATTGATGTACCTTTCCCGGAGCATACGCGCCTTCGACAACCACGTCTTCGAGATGGCGGGCGTCTTTCCTTTTGATGTAGCCATGGGGAGGGAGAGGGCGCACCTCGGGTACCGGGAGGTGCTGCTGAGGGAAGCGTGTATCCTCGGGCCGGCCGGGCAGAAAGTGAGGGGCCATGAGTTTCGCTACTCCGATATAGTGGAAGGGGGGAGCAGCTTACCCGGCAGACAGATCTACGCGGTGACGGACGGGTCGGGTAAAAACAGGACAACAGAAGGATACCGGTATAAGAATACGCTGGGAAGTTATATTCACGTCCATTTCGGCAGCAACGGCGCGGTGAGCCGGAGCTTCATCGATTTCATAAAAAAAGGAAGGAACTGAAAACTGATGGAAAGGATCATCCTGGTGGGACACGGCAGTCCAAAGCAAGACGCAAACAACGTGGAGGTTATCGCTGAACTCCTCCACCATATGCTCCACCCCAGTTGTGCCGACCACTGCGTGAAGGTGGCCTACCTCCAGTTCGCCCAGCCCGATATCGGCGCCGTCATAGATGCCTGCGTCGCCGAAGGCAGCCGGAAGATCATCGTCCATCCCTTCTTCCTCTATGGTGGCATGCACGTGACAAAGGATATCCCCGCAAAGATCGCGGAGGGGGAGAAGAAACATCCCGACGTCGAGTTCGTCTATACCCGGCCTCTCGGCATTCACGAAGGCCTCGCCCGCATAGCTTTCGAGAGGATCAGCTCTGCAGGCGCGATCGCCCCGGACGACATAGAGAGGCGAAGCTTCGAGATCATCTCACAGGAAGCAGACCTCGGCATGCTGCCGGCGGAGCGCCTGCCCATCGTCAAGAGGGTCATCCATGCCACGGCGGATTTCGAGTACGCGTCGAGCCTCTTCTTTCACGCCGATGCGGTGAGGGCAGGCATCGGTGCGATCAGGGCCGGGAAGGACATCCTCACCGATGTGGAGATGGTCAGGACAGGGATCAACAAGAGGCTCCTTGCCCGATGGGGCGGGGCCGTCTCGTGCGGCATATCGGCCGGTACCGCGAACGGGCATGCGCCGCAAGGGGGGACCAGGGCGGAGATGGGGATGGAGCGTGCCCTCAAGGGCAGCCACAACATCGGTATCATCGCTATCGGCAACGCGCCCACAGCGCTCCTGAAGGTCATCGAAACCTTCGACACAACGCCGCCTGTCTGCCCGCCCCTCGTCGTCGGTGTGCCCGTCGGGTTTGTGAACGCCCTCGAGTCAAAGGCCCTGCTCTCCAGCCGGAAGTTTCCCTTTATCACGAACCTGAGCAGAAAAGGCGGGACGCCTGTTGCCGTCGCCATCGTCAATGCCTTGCTCAAAATGGCAGCGGAGGATGTGTGAAGATGAGGGTGCTCAAAGCTACGGAGGTTGCACCTTGAGCAAGAAGGACGCAAAGACGGGCCTGGCAATAACGGCAGTCAGTTTCTGCATCATTGCTTCGGTGCTTCTCCTCCCTTGTCTCTGCGCTGCCGCGGCCGAAAGCCACGGGGAGGGCAAATGGCAGGGGGTAGATGAAACGGTTGTGGAAAAGATCGCTCGAGTTCACCACAGAGAGGCACGGCCTCCCCTCATCGACGTCGGCCAGGGAGATCTTCTTCTTTTTCTCTTTCTTGCGGCGGGTGCTGCCGGGGGCTTCGTGGCCGGGTACTATTGGAGGAAACTGATGGAACAACGGGGGCATTAGCAGATGCACACCTTTTTCCGGGAAGAAAAGAGGAGCCACCCTCTCACGGCGGTCGACGCGAGGATCAAGCTCCTCTGCGCCGCCGCCGTCCTTTCCATGGTGCTGACGTGCCACGGCGTTTTCTTTCCCCTCCTCGTCGCCCTGCTCTGCCTTTCGGCCTGCGCGTCTCTGCATATACCGCTGAAAAGGCTCTTGGTGCGGTTTTCGGAACCGGTCTTTATTGTCGTCGTCCTGATAGTGCTCAAGCTCTTCTTCTCCGGAAAAGAGGTGATCGGGACATGGCACGTCCTGGGGATCGAGATCGCTGCCCACAGAGACGGGCTCATGGACGGTCTTTTCCTGGGCCTTCGGATAATCAGCGCGGTCTCCGTGATCGCCGTGCTCGGCTTTGCAACCCCCTTCGTCGAATTCCTCGGCGCCCTTGCATGGCTTCGGGTCCCCAAAGCCTTCATAGAGATATCGATCTTTGCGTACCGCTACATTTTCCTGCTCCTCGATGACGCAAGCGTCATCTATTACGCGCAAAAGAACCGTCTGGGCTACTCAAGCGTCAGGCTGGGAGTAAGCTCCTTCGGCGTGCTCGCAGGCGCCCTTGTGCTGAAGGCTTTTGAGAACAGCGGCACCTGTGCCATAGCCATGATCCAGCGGGGCTATGACGGGTCTCTGCCTTCCACCGGTCAAAGGCGCCTGAAAGGCGGCCATTTGGCGATGTCTGCACTCTTCGTGTTCCTTATGGGGGTGGCATGGAGGATGTAGTCAGACTCCGCGTCGCCATAGATGCTTTTGTCTATCCCGATGGCACAGCCGTTATGCACGATATCAGGATAGAGGTGAAAAGCGGGGACTTTGTGGGTCTCCTCGGCTCCAACGGCTCGGGGAAAACAACGCTTCTCAAAATCATCGACGGGCTGCTGAAGCCGTCCAAAGGCAATGTCATGCTCGATGGAACCGATATCAGAAAGCTGTCGCCGAGGGAGATCTACCGCAAGGTCGGCCTCGTCTTCCAAAACCCCGACGACCAGCTTTTCGCGCCCACCGTCTCGGAAGATGTGGCCTTCGGCCCTCTCAACATGGGGTTCTCAAAGGAAGAGGTCGCGGCCAGGGTGAGGAAGGCCCTCGCCGAGGTCGACATGGGGAACTATCTCGATAAGTCCATCCACACGCTCAGCTTCGGGCAGAAGAAGCGCGTCTGTATCGCCGGGCTTCTCGCCATGGGCCATGAGATACTGCTGCTCGACGAGCCTACCGCCGGGCTCGACCCCATGGGGGAATACAAGATGATGGGCCTCCTGGTGCGGCTGAACAAGGAGGAGCGGGTCACCATCGTCATGGCGACCCACAGCGTTGACCTGGTGCCTCTATTTCTCGATAACATCCACATCCTGAGCAGGGGTCGGGTAGTCAGGAGCGGTCCGCCGGAGGAGGTTTTCACAGCCCCTCAGGATATGGAGCATGTGAGGCTGAGGCTGCCGCAGATCGCCGAGTTGATCTACAGGCTGAAGCACGAAGACCGTGTCCCTTTCAAAAAGGTCCCGTTGACCATAGGAGAGGCGAGAAGAGAGATCTTACGCCTTCTGGAGGAATCTCATGCGTAAAGGCTATGTACAGGTGTACACGGGCAACGGCAAAGGAAAGACAACGGCCGCCCTCGGGCTTGCCCTAAGGGCGGCGGGGGCCGGGCTGAAAGTGTTCATAGCCCAGTTCATCAAGGAAGAGCAGTGCAGCGAGCACCTGATGCTTGCACGATTAGGGGACATGATCACGTACCGGCAGTACGGGCGGGGTCTGATCAGGAATACTCCTGCCGAGGAGGACATCGCCGGGGCCCGCGAGGGCATGCGGGAAGTCAGCGATGCGGTCCGCTCCGGCTCGTATGATGTCGTTATTCTGGACGAGGTGAACGTGGCGGTCAGTATGGGGCTCATCAGCGTGGAAGAGGTCCTCGGGTTGATGAGAGGGAAGCCGGTGGCCGTCGAGCTGGTGCTCACCGGGAGGAACGCCCGCGACGCGGTGATCGAGGAGGCCGACCTGGTCACTGAAATGCGTGAGATTAAGCACTATTATGAAAAAGGGGTGAAGGCCCGCCGTGGGATCGAAAAGTAGACATCTGCGGCCCGGCTATACAAGCGGCGCCTGCGCCGCGGCAGCCGCCAAGGGGGCAACCCTGCTTTTGCTTTCCGGAGCGGTTTTCACCTCCGCGCATAGGGCGGTGGAAATCCCGTTTCCCGACGGCTCAAGGCATGGATTCACGATCGAAAGGGCATGGCATGAGGAAGCGGGAGGCGCGGCATGCGCGTCGGTTATCAAGGATGCGGGTGATGACCCCGATGTGACCCACGGGGTCGAGATCATCGCGAGGGTCGTCTTCAGCGATTCCGGGAGGGAAGGTGATGCCGCCGGGGAAAAAGACGTGCCCCGCGTGGTGATCAAGGGCGGCGAGGGCGTCGGTGTCGTCACCCGCCCCGGGCTGCCCCTGGCTATCGGCGAGGCGGCAATAAATCCGGGTCCAAGGACGATGGTGCGTGAGGCGGTCATGGAAGCGCTCACCGGCAGGCCGGACTTGCTCGCCGGGATTGAGGTGACAATCTCGGTCCCCCTGGGCGTCTCACTTGCCGGCAGGACCTTAAACTCGCGCCTCGGCATCGTGGGCGGCATCTCAATCCTTGGTACGTCCGGTATAGTGAGACCCCTTTCGAGCGAGGCTTGGACGGCGACGATCGCTGCATCGATGAGCGTGGCCCACGCGATGGGCAGGAAGGAGATCGTGCTCTCGGCGGGCCGAGCTTCCGAAGCGGCCCACATGACGCGATACGCCCTTCCGGAGGAGACCTACGTCATGATGGGCGATTACGTGGAATACGCGCTTCTTGAGGCGGCGAGGCACGGGTTCGACAGGGTTCACCTCTGCGCGCAGTGGGCAAAGATGCTGAAAATTGCCATGGCGACACCCCAGACCCATGTGAGCCACGGGGTGATCAACCCGGCGACGGCGGCGGTATTCCTCGGGGACCTGGGTTTTCCCGACCTCAAAGGCAGGGAGTTTACCACGACGCGGGAGATCTTCGACCTGATCGCGGCATCGGGCGACACCCGCCGGCCGGTCTTCCGGCGTGTCTGCACCGCGGCAAAGCACTTCGCCGAATCGATGAGCGGCGGGATTCCGGTTTCGGCCTATCTCGTTTCGTATGAAAGGGAGGTTGTGGCGCAGGATGGCTAAGCTGACAATTATAGGCATCGTGGGGAGACCCCTTGACGTGAGGGCCCGGCAGGCCGCCATGTCGGCCCAAATTATAGTCGGCCCCCGGCGGCTCTGCGACATTTTCGCCGGGTATGCCGAGTTTCCGGAGGCAGAAGGGCGAATCAGACAGATCGATACCCCCGACGAAACCATGGCGTTTATTCACGAAAGCCTCAATCAGGGAAGAGAGCGCATCGTCCTCCTCGCGTCGGGAGATCCGCTTTTCTTCGGCATAGGCAGGCGGGCCCTTATGGAGTTCGGCCGGGATGCCGTTGAGATCATCCCTGACGTCTCCAGCGTCCAACTCGCATTCTCCCGCATCAAGGAACCGTGGGACGACGCCCTGCTGATAAGCCTGCACGGGAAATCGGATGCGGGCAGACGGAAGAAATTGCCCTATGGGCTAGGGGACCTGCCCGGACTTCTGGCAGCCCATCGCACCATAGCCGTGCTCACGGACAGGGCGCACAACCCGGCCGCCATTGCCGCAGCCCTTACCTCACCCGGTGCGAACCGGTCTTCCCTTCTCTTCTCCGTCTGCGAGAGACTGGGCTATGACGATGAGCGGATTACCGAAGGGAGTCCTGAAGAAATCGCCGCCATGTCGTTTAGCGATCCGAATGTGGTGATCATCAGGAACACCTCGGGCCCACCCCCGGTCCGGGTCGCGGCCCACCCGAGGTTCGGCCTCCGCGAAGAGGAGATGGCCCACTCGGGGGGGCTCATTACCAAGGATGAGGTCAGGGCCGTCACGCTCCATGCCTTGAGGCTGCCCGAGAAAGGCGTGTTGTGGGATATAGGGGCAGGCTCGGGCGCAGTCTCGATAGAAGCGGCACGCCTCTGTCCGGGGCTTCAAGTCTTTGCCGTCGAAAGGGATGAGGGGCAGGTCGGACTCATCACCCAAAACCGCGCGCTCTTCGGCCCGCCGACCCTCACCATAGTGGGCGAAGAGGCGCCGGGGGCGCTTTCGTCCCTCCCCGCGCCTGATCGGGTCTTTATAGGCGGGAGCGGCGGTAAATTCTGCGAGATCGTCGACGTGGTGCAGCGCAGGATGGAAGGCGGGATCGTCGTCATTAATGCCGCAACCCTGGAGACACTGCGTGACGCCTGCCGGGAGCTTGAAAAGGCAGGCTACGCTGTGCGGATATCGGAAGTCTCCGTGGCCAGGGCAAAATCAATAGGCGACAAGCGGCACATGGCAGCCCTCAACCCGGTGTTTGTGATAACGGGAGAGAAAAATTAGATGGCCGGGACCCTTTATGTGATCGGCATAGGACCGGGTGACCCCGAGCTCCTGACCCTCAAGGCGGCGCGGATACTGGGACAGGTGGGCGTCATTTGCGTGCCTAAGGGAAAGGAGGAAGGCGCGAGTCTTGCCCTCTCTATTGTGCGAAAGGCAGTCAGCATTGAAGGCAAAGAGGTCGTGGAGGCCTTTTTCCCCATGAAAAAAGCCGACAAGGCCGTCAATGGCCTGGAGCTTGACGCCAGGTGGGATAAGGCCGTCGCCGCTATTCTCGGCAGGCTGGAGGGGGGGGTCGATGTGGCCTTCATCACTATCGGCGACCCTGCCCTCTACAGCACCTTTTTTTACCTCTATGACAAGCTCCTCGAGGCGAGCCCCGGTGTGCGCATCGAGATCATCCCAGGCGTCTCATCGATCAACGCCTCCGCCTCGCGGGCGCGGATATCGCTGGCCCTCGGCGAAGAGCGGATCGCTATCCTGCCCGGATCCTGCCTGGATAGCCTAGGCGTTGTGCTGGAACAATTCGACACAGTGGTGCTGATGAAGGTCTATAAGGTCTTCGACCGGATTGTCGCGACCCTGGCCGATTGCGGTCTTCTGGGGCAGGCCGTCTACGTATCGCGGCTGGGTATGGCCGATGAGCTCGTCTGCACGGACCTCGCCGGCCTGAAGATGCGGGACCTCGACTATTTTTCACTGGTGATCGTGAAAACAACGAAAGGAGCATAAGAGAGTGGCAGAAGAGAAGGCGACCGTTTACTTTGTCGGAGCGGGACCGGGCGACCCCGAGCTGATAACCGTGAAGGGCCGGAAAATCCTGGAGGCGGCCGACATCATCATCTACGCGGGAAGTCTCGTAAACCCGGCCCTCCTGAGGGGTCTGAAGGCCGAGGTCTATGATTCGGCCCATATGACACTGGACGAAATCATCGGGATCATCAAAGGGGCGGCAGAAAGCAAGTTGCTCGTCGCGCGGCTCCACACGGGAGATACCGCCTTTTACAGCGCCATATCGGAGCAGATAGAGCGGCTCCGCAGTCTGAATATCACCTTTGAAGTGATCCCCGGCGTCTCCTCTGCAATGGCGGGCGCGGCCCTCCTGGGACAGGAGCTGACCATCCCCGAGATTAGCCAGACCGTGATCTTCACGAGGCTTGGCGGGCGCACCCCCGTGCCGGAAAAAGAGGGGCTTGCCGGCCTGGCCCGGCACAAGGCATCCATGGTCATATTCCTGAGCGCCGGGATGATCGAAAAGGTCGTGGAGAAGCTGCTCAAGGGCTATCCCGGCAAGACCCCTGCCGTGGTGATCGAGAAGGCGTCATGGCCTGAACAAAAGGTGGTGAGAGGCAGCCTGAAAGAGATCGCCGCCCTTGCGCGGGCGGCCGGGGTGGAGAAGACGGCGCTCATCTATGTGGGCGAGGCGCTCAGGGCATCGGTTGAAAGCCTCGGGAAAGAGTCGAGGCTCTACCATAAGGCGTTCACGCATGGCTACCGGAAATAGCATCGTCTTCTTTTATGTCACTGAAAGGGGACGCAGACTGGCGGAGACCCTCGGGAGACACTACCCCGGCGCCGGGAGGAAGCGCTTTTCAACGGGCGCGGTCAGGCGGAACTGGGCAAAAGGCGGGAGACTCGTTTTCATTATGGCGGCAGGCATCGTCGTGCGGGCGATCGCCCCGTTCCTTACGGACAAACGGGCCGACCCGGCGGTCGTGTTGCTGGACGAGCTGGGTACCCATGTCGTCAGCCTGCTCAGCGGTCACGCGGGCGGGGCAAACGTGCTTGCAGAAGAGATCGCGCAGCTATGCGGCGGCAGCGCCGTCATCACCACCGCAACGGATGTAAGCGGGCTCCCCAGCCTCGACCTTTGGGCGGAAAAGGAGGACCTCATAATCGAGGACTGGACGCGTCTTCCAAAGACCGGGACGAAACTGGTGGACCAAAAGACGCTATTGCTCTTCTCCGATGTCCCACTGGATGCGCCTGCGGCCTTTCTTCCCACGGAAGACCCTGCACACGCGGACATCGTCGTCACGAACAAAGAGGGGCACGCGCAGGCTCTGCGACGGGATGTCCTTCTCCTGCGGCCGAAGAACCTGGTTGCAGGCCTAGGGTGCAACAGCGGCACATCCGCCGATGAAATCGAGGACGCCGTGAGAAAAACCCTCGCTGCGTACAAGCTCTCTTTCCTCTCCGTCCGTGCTGTCGCGACAATCGACAGAAAAAGGAGCGAGCCGGGGCTCTGCAGGTTTGCGAAAAAGACCGGATTGCCCCTCATCACCTTTTCCCCTCATGAGTTGAACCTGGTCGCCGGGATAACGCCTTCTCCCGCGGCATGGAGGGCAACGGGCGCACGGGCCGTGGCAGAGCCTGCGGCGATTCTGGGCGCCGGGGGCGGGGGGCTCATCGTCCAAAAACAGCGGATAGGCAATGTGACAATCGCCATCGCCGAAGAGACGCACCGGTTGGCGCGGGAGAAAGACGAAAGACGCAAAGCCGGAAAAGGTACTATCCATATTGTCGGTACCGGGCCTGGGAATCTCGACTACCTGACGCCGAGGGCGTTGACCGCTATCCGGGAATCGGACGTTATCGTCGGTTACGGCCCCTATCTCGACCTCCTGGGGGGACTGATCATGGGCAAGGAGCGCGTGACTTCGGGGATGGCCCGCGAGATCGACCGCTGCCAGTGGGCCATCGATTTGTCGGCCCAAGGCAAGACAGTTTCCGTGGTCAGCGGCGGTGACCCGGGCATCTACGCCATGGCCGGACTGGTGCTTGAACTCCTGAAGAAAGGCGGCGCCCCTTCGGGAAACTGCACGGTCGAGGTCATCCCCGGTGTATCAGCCCTCAACGCCTGTGCCGCGCGGCTCGGTGCGCCTTTAATGCATGATTTTGCGTCGATAAGCCTTTCCGACCGGCTGACGCCCTGGCAGACGATCGAGGAGCGACTCGATGCCGCGGCCCGCGCCGATTTCGTGATCGTCCTCTATAACCCGAAGTCCAGGACACGCTGCGACCATATCCGGAAGGCGCAGCAGATACTCCTGAGATACAGGACCCCGGCGACGCCCGTGGGAGTCGTCAAGGCGGCGATGCGGGAGCATGAGTCGGTAATGGTGACCGACCTTGCCCATATGCCCTTCGATGAGATCGATATGCAGACTACGGTGATCATCGGGAACTCGAAGACGATTGTCTGGAACAACCTGATGATAACGCCCAGGGGTTATGAGAATAAGGAGAAATGGGAGGGTATGCTGCCCGGCCCGTTTCCGCGCGAACGTTCCTGAGTCCCGTGAGGGCACGGGAGGCTTCGCCGCCGGTGGAAGGCGGTGGCGAAGCCTCCCTCCGAGGCGGCTTAACCCTTAAGGACGAGATAGAAGGTGTTCCGGCCCCGCTGTATAAGGAGAAGCGCCTGTCCTTTGTCGCCTGATTGGGCCATCTTCGCTTTCATGTCTTCCACACTTTTCACGGGTTGACGGTTTACTTCGAGGACGATGTCACCCTTGTGAAGGGTGGCCTCTTCGGCCGGGCTTCCCGGTCGGACGCCCGCGACGACAACGCCCTGGCCAAGCTCAAGACCCGCTTCGCGCGCAGCCTCAGGGCTCAGATCCTGGAGCTGGAGACCCCATTTACCCTGCGGGGTCTCCTCGGCAGCCTTTCCCGCGGCAGCCTCCCGGTCCTTGAGGGTGGCGATCTTTACGTTCAGGGTCGTCTCCTTCCCATCCCTTATCACGCGCAGAGGGACCTGGTTACCCACGGGTAGTGTGGCGACAAGGCTGGCCAGCTCATGGCTATCGGCAATCTCTTTCTTGTCGCACGCCACAATGACATCCCCGCGCTTCACACCCGCCTTTTCCGCGGGACTTCCCTGAACCACTTCGCTCACGAGGGCGCCTTTTTTGCTCTTGAGGTTGAGGGATGCCGCCAGGTCGTCGGTGATGTTCTGGATATTGACGCCCAGATAGCCCCGTGTGACGCTGCCTTTTTCAACGAGTTGAGGCAGGAGCATTTTCGCGGTATTTACCGGTATGGCAAATCCTATCCCCTGCCCGTTGGGTATAATAGCCGTGGCAATGCCTACCACTTCGCCGCTCATATTAAAAAGGGGACCGCCGGAGTTTCCCGGATTAATAGGCGCATCCGTTTGAATGAAATCGTCGTAGGGGCCCGCGCCGATGATCCTGCCTTTCGCGCTCACGATACCAGAGGTGACTGTATTGGTAAGGCCGAAGGGATTGCCTACCGCAAGGACCCAGTCTCCTACGCGAAGCGCTTCAGAGTCGCCCAGTTTTGCGGCCGAGAACCGCCCTTTTCCCTCAAGCCTGATGACGGCAAGGTCCGTCTTGGGATCACGGCCTATGACGCGAGCCTTGTATTCCCGTTTATCGCTCAAGGTGACGGTAATCTCCTGCGCCCCTTCCACGACATGATTATTGGTGAGGATGGTGCCCTCCCCGTCGATGATGACGCCCGACCCGGCCCCGTGGCTCCTGAACTGATGGGGTTGCGAAGGCATATCGCCAAAAAACCGTTTGAACATCTCGCCGAAGGGCCCTTCCTCTATCTGAGGCATGTTTGGAAACTGGGTCTTCTCAAGCCTGGTTATCTTGACATTGACTACCGTTGGTCCAACCGCCTCCGCAAGGTCGGCAAACGACGGAGGAGCGCCGGCTGCCGTTGCCCCGGGGCGGGGGTTCGCGTAGACGTGCGTGGCAAAGCCGGCCGATGAAGCAATGAGCATGCCCGCGACCAGCAATATCACCGCCCCCGCACACAATGCGGGGCACTTGAAACGCCCTGCCGACAAGTAATTTTTCAGTTTATCCATTCTGACCGTTCCTCCTTTCCGGATAGTTGGCGGACCGGCTCGAACCGCGACGGTCCGCTTTATCGAAAGATAGTATAAACCAAAAAGATTAGAATAAAATTAGAGAAAGATTAAAATTTTCTTATAGCAGCGGGAGGTATACCTTAAAAACGCTTCCCTTACCAGGCTCGCTTTCGACTTCGGTCCGCCCCCCGTGGGCCTCGGTAATCGATTTGACTATGGAGAGCCCCAGACCTGAACCCCCCTGGGCCTGGGAACGGGCATCGGCCGACCGGTAAAACCGCTGGAATACCCTTTGTTGTTCTTCGGGGGGAATGCCTATCCCTGTGTCCTCGACGCAGACGGCCGCAAAAAGGTCGCTTCGCGCAATCGTGACCCGCACTGTTCCCTTCGCCTGAGTATATTTTATGGCATTATCCACGAGGTTGAAAAGAAGGCGCCTGAGGTGCACAAGGTCTCCCGAGACCTCAAGGGGCTCTATCGGCCCGAGGGTGAGGGTTACCGCTTTTGCCGCCGCGTGCGGACCGAGTCGGTTCAAGACTTCTTCCGCAATGAGCACGAGGTCGACGGGCGCCCGGTCCATCTTGAGCATACCCGCATCGGAGCGCGCCAGGAGAAGGAGCCCTTCCACCAGGACCGATATCCTCTGTATCTCCTCCAGCGCGCTCTTCAGCACGTCCGCATACTCGTCGGGGCTCCTTTTTGAGCGGAGTGCCACCTCTATCTCACCGCGCAAAATGGTGAGGGGCGTCTGCAGCTCATGGGAAGCATCCGCGGTAAACTGGCGCATCTCGGTGAAGGCGCTTTCCAGCCGGCCAAGCATTTCGTTGAGGGTATCAGCCAGCCTGTCCAGCTCGTCGTTCGCCCCCGTAATCTCCAGCCGCGCGTGGAGCTGACCCGCCTTGATCTTTCGCGCAGTCTGCGTCATGCTGTCCACGGGGCTCAGGGCCCGATGGGCTAAAAACCATCCGCTCCAGCCTGCAAGGGCCAGAGCGAGGGGGAAAAGGGCAGCCATAATGAGGAGAAAGTTGGACAGGGTCCTGAAAAGGCTCATCTGTGACATGCCTATGCGGACCACGGCAATCACCCTGCCCGAATCTATGACGGGCCAGGTGAGGACCCGGACCGGATACGGACCTGCATCCTTGACAGTCTCAAAGGTGGCTATACCTCTCAGGGCGGCCTCCCTCGCCTGAGGGCTCAGAGGGGGGGCGGCTGGTTCGTTGGGTTTACTCCTGAGGTTCGCCCGCGGGTCGAGCCATTCGAAATAGGGGGTCGTGGGGACGAAGCCGAAAAAACGGCGGAAGACCTCGTCCACGTCCGGCGGGAGGTGCCGGCGGTTTTCGGCCACGCTCCTCTCTGCGAGGGCCTCTGCCACACTGCGGAGGGCTGAATCCGCCTCTTTGTGGAGCGTATAGCTCACGAGCAGGTAAGCGGTGACGCCGAGGATCAAGAGCGTGAGGGCAAGAAGACCGGAGAACCAGAGGGTGAGGCGGGTCCTGATGGAACGGATACGCACTCACTCCACCTTCATCACGTAGCCGACGCCGCGCACCGTATGAATCAGTTTCGCATCCGAGTCGGTATCGATCTTTTTCCGCAGGTAATTGACGTAGACATCGACTACGTTCGTCCCCGTATCAAAATCATAATTCCAGACGTGCTCGATGATCATGGTCCGGGAAGCGACCCGGCTCGTATTCCTCATGAAGTACTCAAGAAGAGCGAATTCCTTAAAGGTGAGATCGATCCTGCGCGTCCCCCTCATTACCGTGCGGCGGACAGGGTCGAGGACGAGGTCGGCGAGCCGAAGCACTGTATCGTCGAGGTTGGTCCGGCGACGCAGGAGGGCCCTTACCCTTGCGAGGAGCTCCTCGAAGGCAAAAGGCTTGGTGAGATAGTCGTCTGCTCCCAGGTCGAGACCGAGGACTTTGTCTTCAATGGTAGCCCTTATCGTAAGAAGAAGGACCGGGGTCGTCACCTCCTGTTCCCGGAGCCTTTTCAGCACGGCAAAACCGTCTATCTTCGGGATGTAGATATCGAGGATGACAAGGTCATAGCCATTGTCTGTTGCCATATATAAGCCGTCCTCTCCATCGTGGGCGAGATCGACCGCATAGCCCTCTTCCTGCAGCCCTTTTTTTAAGAAATTGGCGAGTTTTGTCTCATCTTCGACAACGAGGATCTTCATGTTTCCTGGTTTCCCGGAAAGGTCGTTCTCTTAGGGGCTCCCCAGTGGGGACAAACAGTGTCACACGGGGGAGCCCCTAAGATACTGCATTTATTGTGATACCACAGCTACTGGAAAACTTCAACGCCTCGGCGGCCTCCCTTGTCCCGGCCGTCGCTGCCACGGGCAGGGTGATAAAAAATGTCGTGCCGCAACCTACCTTGCTCTCGACATTGATGCTGCCATTATGCCCTTCCACAATTTTTTTGACAATGGCGAGTCCCAGCCCCACGCCTTTCTCGCCTGCCGTCGGTCTTGTACTTCCTTTCGTGAAGGGCTCGAATATCGCTCCCATCTCCGCGGTTGGTATGCCCACGCCCTCGTCCCTCACCGAAATCATCGCATTTGGGCCGCTTACAGCGATGTTGGCCCACACCATGCTTCCCGCTTGAGAGTATTTGACGGCGTTAAAGAGCACGTTATTGAGCACCTGTTCCATTCTTGACGGGTCGATGCGAAGCCGCGGTATCGGGTCCTCATAGGTGAAGTGAATAGTAATGCTCTTGGGTTCCGCGAGAAAATTATTGAGATCGACGCTCTGCCGGATGAGGCCGACGATGTCCGTCTCCCGTACGTCGAGACTCAATTTTTCCGATTCTATCATGCGCACATCGAGCATGTTGTTGATAAGGTTGAACATGAAAATGCTCGATGTCCTCAGTCGCTCAACGTGTCTCAGCTGTTTCTCGCTTAAGATCTCCTTCAACTGGAGTTCGAGGAGTTCGCCCACCCCCATGATTACGGTCAAAGGATTGCGCAAGTCGTGGGCAACCGCGCCGATCAGCCGGTTCTTCTCTTCGTTGAGCCTCTCCAGCTCAAGTTGTCTCGTTTTCAACTCCTCATTTAAACGGAGGATCCTGCGCCGGTCTATCGAATGGAGAATCGTGTTCCTCAGCTCGTTATCGTCCCATGGCTTTGTGAGGAATTTAAATACCTCTCCCCTGTTGATTGCCTCCACCGCCGCCAGGACATCGGCATGACCCGTGAGCATGATCCTGATGCTGTCGGGTGCAATACGCTTCGCCTCGTCGAGGAATTGAGTACCCGCCATGTCCGGCATCACGTTATCGGAAACGACAACGGAAATGTCGTGAGCCTTAAGCATATCGAGCGCGTCCGGACCATTTGTAGCCGTGAGGACTACGATGTCGTCATCGATGAATACCCTTTTTAGGGCATTCAGTATGTTCTGTTCGTCATCCACAAAAAGTACTCTCGCCGCGTCATCCATATCAGTTGCTCCCAATCGGAATTCTTACGATAAACGTTGTGCCCCTGCCCACCTGGCTCAGCACCTCGATTTCACCCTTATGCTTCTTCACGATATCATAGGCAATACTCAACCCGAGGCCGGTACCTTTGCCTACCTCCTTCGTGGTAAAGAAAGGCTCGAATATCTTCGCCAATTGGCTTTCCGGGATGCCGCTGCCCGTGTCAGCCACGGCCACATGAATGAATGCGCCCTCTTCCCACGACTTAATCGTAATTTCCCCGTGGTCCGGCATAGCCTGGGCAGCATTGACCAGAATGTTCATGAATACCTGGCCCAACTGCCCTGAGTTACACCGCACCAAAGAAACCCGTCCATAGTCTTTCTTCACCGTTGCCTTGTATTTCAACTCGTTCCAGACGATGTTGAAGGTGCTCTCCAGTATCCTGTTTATGTCGGCAAGCTTATACTCCGCCTCATCGGCACGGGAAAAATTCTTGAGGTCCTGCACTATCACCTTAACTCTCTCGGCGCCGTCGAGGGATTCTTTGATGAGGCTCTGCGTGTCTTCGAGGATATAGTCGATCTTCAGAGATCGCCCGGCTTCGGCCGTGCGGCAAAGCACGGTCTCTCCCGGGCCGTCATACTGAGACAATTCCCCGATAGCCTCTGACTGAATCCTGATAAATTCCGGTATCTTCACCATATATTTCTTTAACGAATTGAGGTTGCTCATAATAAACCCCATGGGGTTATTGATCTCGTGGGCCACGCCGGCCGCGAGCTGACCGATGGAGGCCATTTTTTCCTGTTGAATGATCTTCTTTTGCGATTCCCGGAGTTCCTTCCACGCAGTCTCAAGTTCCCTATGTTCCGATTCGAGTTCTTTGAGCGCCTTCCTCAGCGATAATTCCGCCATTTTGCGCTCGGTGACGTCTTCGACCATGCCCTCATAGTAGGGCATTCCCGCAGCATCCCTGACCGCGCGTATGCTGAGAGAAATCCAGAAGATGCTCCCGTCCTTCCGGTACATCTGGGTCTCATCCCTCTCAAGAGAACCCTTTTCCTTCAGGATCGCCAGAAATTTCGCGCGGTCTTCGGAATTCACGTACAACTGGGCCGACATGTCCGTGATGTGAGCCAGCATATCCTCGGGCGACAGATATCCGTGCATGCGGGCGAGGGAGGGGTTCACACTGATAAACTTTCCGTCGACGCCTATTTGAAAGATTCCCTCGAAAGCCCTCTCGAAAATATTGCGATATTTCTGCTCGCTTGCGGAAACCTCTTCCACGGCCTTTTTCCGGGAGAGTGTTATACCGACGCTCGTTGCAATACCTTCGAGGAATTCGATGAGGGCCGGGTCAAAACGGTCCGTGAGCCGGTCGTTGAGCTGCAGGAGACCTACAGTCTCCTCTCCCGACTTAAGGGGGATGAGGGCGACCGATTCATAGCCTTCACTCATACAGCGACCTCCTGCCCACCCAGGGAATTCTTCCTGCGAGACCGACGCCATGAGTTTTGTCGTGCTGTTCGTCCAGAAACTGCCCGCCCCCGTGAAAAAAGGCAGGGAAGGGTCCGTTCGCCCATCTATGACACGCCCGCAGAGGCACTCGTTGCGCCCGCGCCCCGCGCCCGGGATGGTCTTTCCGGCCTCAAGGAAGTGTTCGGGGAAGCCGTCAGTTTCGATGTAAGGGAAGTTCTGCCCTGCCCGCAGGCGGATTCCGACAGCTTCTATCCCGGTGCCGCTCCTCAGGAGGGGAGGGATATGGTGGAGGAGACTGGCAATCTTTTCGGGACTGTTGAGCGTCTGGAGGATCTTGTTCGCTAATTCCTGCCGCTTTTCCGCGCTTTCCCGCTCGATACTCCTCATCTCGACCAGCGCCGCCATATCATCGAAGGACGTGGCCAACCGGCCAAGTTCATCGGACGTATGGCTCAGGCCCGTCCGCGCGGCCATCTCGCCTTTACCGAAGCGATGCGCGGCAGCGACGAGCCGGTTTAAGGGTCTTATGAGCGCGAAATTTCCGAACATCCACGCCAGGGCCATGGCAATGAAGGCTGCGACCCCGAGGACCGACAAATTGCGGTACATCTGGGCATCTGCTTTGCGGAGGATCATCTCTTTAGATATACCGACGAGCATGTAGAGATAGGGAGGCAAATCCTCAGCCAGGCGCACTTGCCTGAAGGCATATATCCGGTCTACGCCGTCCTGGGTTACCCGTGAGAAAACGCCCTGGTCCGAGGCGCCCGATATAAGCGCAAATACCTCACGAGGAAGGGGCTCGCCGGGACCGGCAACATCGTGCTCGGGTAACCGGAAGAGGCGTACGCCCTTCCAGTCCGTAATCGCCACTGCGTATCCATCCGACAGGTTGACCTTCGCTACGAAGCGGACATATTCATTGAGGTTGAAGCCGGCAACAACAATGGCAATAAGCTTTTTGTGGGCGTCAAGGACAGGGTAGGTGAAATTGAGGGACAGCATATTGCTGACCCGCCCCTTGATATATTCACCCACAGAAAACGCATGCGTTCTGATCACATCCCTTATATGTTTCCGGTCGGACAGGTTGATGCCGCCCGGATTGAGCGGCATGGAGGCGGCAAATACCTCTCCGTCGGGCGTGGCCGCCAATATGACGGAGTAGAAGGGGTACTGATCGTGCAATTCACGGAGGAGCGCGTTGCAGGCGCCGGCGTCCAGTTGTTGAACTATGGGCAATCGGGCCAGGACGCCGAGCATCGTTTTTGTCGCGGCGGTAACCTTCTCCTGCTGGGCTGCGAGACTCTGCGCCACCAGCAAGGTGTTATTTTGCGCCTTTACGATCTCGTCCTTGCGCTGGTTTAGCCCGCTTGCAAGAATGACCCCAAAGGCGGGCAGGAAGATAATGAGCAGCAGAAGCAGTAATTTTCTGCGGATAGGCCAGGATCTGAAGATCCTCCACTTGTCCACGGTCCCTCCACCATAGAGGCAGTTCCCCACTTACATATTCGGTCAAAATCAGGATATCTTAAAAACTAAGTCGATTCTCCATCGCGACATCTTAATAGTTTGTCTTTCCTGCCGAAAATCCTTATTGGGAGAACCGGACGTGTTTTCGCAAGAAATGACCGCGCCTTCAAAAATACTTTTCCTTGATGACGAAGAAAATGTCCTTCGCTCTTTGCAGCGGCTGTTCATGGACGAAGGGTATGAGATTTTCGCGGTAACATCCGTAAGGGAAGGACTTGAGGTCCTTCGGGACAACGAGATTGCGGCAATAGTATCCGACCAGAAGATGCCCCAGATGAGCGGGGCGGAATTCCTTGAATCTGCGAAGAAAATACGGCCCGATTCAGTGAGAATCATCCTGACGGGCCACGCTGATGCGAACACCGCAATTGATGCAATAAATAAAGGCGGGGTATACCGGTATATCACCAAACCCTGGAACGACGATGATCTGATTCTCACGATTCGCGGCGCCGTCGAGCGGTACAGGCTTATAAAGGAGAACAGGCACCTCACCGAGCTGACGAAGAAGCAGAACGAAGAGCTGACGAAGTGGAGCACGGAGCTCGAGACGTATGTGCAGGAGCAGACCGTAGACCTCACGTACAAGAATAAGGAACTCCTGGAAATGCACGACACACTGACAAGAAATTTTCGGGAGTTTACCGTAACCATTTCAAACCTCATCGAATTGAGGGATAAAAGCGTCGCAAACCACTCAAATAATGTGGCGGTCATCTCAAGGGAGATCGCCGAGACCCTCGGGCTGAGCGGCACCGAGGTTGAAAACACAGCTATTGCGGCACAACTCCACGACATCGGGAAGATCGGCATCAATGATATAGTCCTCTTGAAGCCTATTGAAAGTCTGGCGCCCTATGAAATGCACGAGTATTGCAAACATCCCATAAGAGGCCAGGCCGCGTTGGATTCAAATGAGGTCTTCAGGGAGGCAGGGTTTCTTATACGCCATCACCATGAATCGATGGACGGGAAGGGTTTTCCCGACGGGCTCGCGGGGGATAAGATACCCCTGGGGTCGCGCATAATCTCCATTGCCGACAAATATGACAGGCTGCTCAACAGCCGCACCATGGAAGCGGCGTTGGAAGAGATACGCAACCTTCTTGAAAGACAATTCGATCCGACCTTATACTATCCATTAGTGGAGGCCGCAAAGGCAGCGACAGGGAGCGTCACTTTCATGAACCGTAAAGTGGAAAAAGGGCTGCACCCTGCCGACCTCATGCCGGGTATGGCCCTCTCCAAAGAAGTGAGAAGCGGCACGGGGGTCCTGCTTTTATCGAAAGGCATCATGCTCAGCACCCGCAGAATCGATTCGATCAAGAGACACTTCAAACTCGACCCGCCCGAGGCGGGGGTGGTGTACGTCTGGGCCGACTGAAACGAACTTTGGGGTAATCGCGTGCAGATGAGATACGATTTTGATAAACCCGTCGAACGAAAGGGTACCGACAGCTTTAAGTGGCAAAGGTATGGGAACGACGCCATCCCCTTGTGGGTCGCAGACATGGATTTTGTCTCTCCCGAGCCGGTTGTTCAGGCACTCCGCGAGCGGGTGGACCACAGGGTATTCGGGTACGTCAGGCCGGGCGACGAGCTTATAGGGGTGATTTGTGAGCGGCTTCTGAGGCTCTACGGATGGGAGGTCCCGGCGGAACATATTCTCTTCGTTCCCGGCGTAGTAGCCGGACTTAATCTCGCATTTCTTCTCTATGCCGATCCCGGGGAGGGGGTGCTGGTCCAGCCGCCGGTCTTTTCCCACTTCATCACGGACCCCGTGGCGCGCGGCCGGGTGCTCAACGATGCGCCGCTGGTCCCGACCCGGGACACCTACGAGATCGATTTCGACGCCTTCGAGAAGGCCATTACGCCCCGAACAAAGGTCTTTGTCCTCTGTAACCCTCACAACCCCGTGGGCCGGGTATTCGGAAAAGACGAATTGGAAAGGCTCGCGACGATCTGCCTGCGCCATAATCTCCTCATCTGCGCCGACGAAATTCACTGTGATCTCCTCTACCCCGGCTACCGCCATACACCGATTGCCACCTTCAGCAACGAGGTGGCCGATCAGACCATCACCTTCATGGCTCCGAGCAAGACCTTCAACCTGGCGGGCCTGCAATGTGCCTTTGTTGTCATCAGGAACCCCGCCCTCCGTGAGGCATGGATGAGAGGGCGCCAGGGACTGATTCCCCACGTCAACATCATGGGGCTGGAAGCAGCACTGGCAGGCTTCAGAGACGGTCAGGAATGGCTCGATCAAGTGTTGAGCTACCTCACCGCCAATAGGGATTTCCTGGCTGAATACGTGAGGGAGAAGCTCCCTTCGCTCAGGATGGCGCGGATGGAGGGGACTTACCTCGCCTGGCTCGATTGCAGGCAATCAGGCATACAGGGAAACCCCTTTGAGTTCTTCCTTGAGGAGGCCAAGGTGGCCCTCACTGACGGAAAGGAATGCGGAAAGGGCGGCGAGGGATTCGTCCGACTCAACTTTGCCTGTCCCAGGAAGACGCTGATGCAGGGACTGGAACGCATGGCGGACGCCTTGAAAAGGAAAACCCCTAGTGATGGCTCGTAGACGTAGTGGAGGATGAACTTTTGCCGCCGGTCGTTGCCGCCCCTGCCGCGGCTGCCGCAGCAGCAATGCCTGCCCCCAACGCTATTGTGCCGGCGCCTATCCCGGCCGCTGCACCGGCTCCAGCCGCCGCCCCTGCGCCCGCTCCAGCCGCTCCGGCGCCCGTACCAGCTTCTGCGCCCGCAGCGCCGCCGGTCGCTGGCGCGCCCGTTCCCGTACCTGCACTAGTGCTGTTACTGTTGCCGACTGCCCCTGCACCGGCCCCTTGTGCAAATAGCTGAAAAGGGATCACCAACCCAAGGAGTAAAACGAGAAAACAACTGCTAATGATTCTGCTCATACTGCCTCCATCCCTATACATTTCGTCACATGGGGCCTACTGCCGCAGCCAACAGAGAAGCTAGTTTTACATGGGACGTTCACCTTGTCAAGGTTTTTGGCTAAGAAAACACAATTTGCTTGACATCCTCGAAGCCCTATATTAAAGATAGACAATGGCGCCTTAAAAGCACACCACCCGTGAGCATGAAAGACCTGCTATCCAAGAATGACGCGTCTCTCCTTCTGGAGGTAATCCATTCAAGTCTATCCTGTGTTACCGAGGAAGATCTGATAAATCTCACGAATCATCTCACGTGTCTATTCCCTTATGAGTTTGCAGTGCGTGCTCTTCTTAAGACCGAGGCATCAATCGACGAGAATCATTTTAATAACGTAAGTTTTCCTCCTGAGTGGTGTAGTCTCTATATCGCCAAAGGGTTCGATAAGACTGACCCCATTGTTCGGGAGAGCGCCAGGAATGTCAATGGAATTCAGTACTGGACCGATACGTATAAGAAATACGATGCTAAGGCATTTATCTCTTGCGCCCGGGATTTTGGGCTTAGAGAAGGATACTCTCATGGAGTAAGAACTCTCGGCGGAGATAAGAGGTCGCTTTTCTCTTTCGCCGGAAGCTCTATAGACAACCATCCTCGTACGGAGCTCATCCTGGGTCATATTGTCCCGCATCTAGACCAGGCTTTTGAACGAATTGTAGGAGTGGGCAAAGAGAAAACGAGGCGGTTATGTGCGGAGCTGTCTTCGAGAGAAAAGGAAATTTTGAACTGGGTGAAGGATGGTAAGAGCACCTGGGAAATCTCCATGATTCTTTCAATAAGCACAAATACGGTGCAATTCCATATGAAGAACATTATGGAGAAACTTCAGGTCGTGAGCAGATCTCAGGCTGTTGCCGTGGCTCTTCAAAATGGTCTGCTTCATATAGAGTAAACCATTTAGCTTACGCCCGGCCTCCCTAATCATAATTCTTCGAGTAATTCGTTCGCCGACATTCGCTGTCTCTGTCCAAACCCGCAACCGCTCTCGATAGCATACCCGCTTTCTATAGGTCTTGTTAGCGCCCCATCCGACGCTCGGGACACCTACATCTTCCATTCTGTGCTATCGGACCTGCTGAAATCACCTACCTGTTTGGGTAGGTGATTTAATGGGAAAAGCTCGATAGAGTTGGACTTTATCGAGATTCCTGAAAGAGGTGAATCCTCTGAAAATGCGTATTAGAAGAGGGTTCGGATGACTGCGCCGACTATCATGAGTTAAGTGAGAGCGCGGGTTTTGTCTATATATTGGGCAACATTTCAAGGACTTACGATCGGCCAAAGAGGCGGTAGCCTGATCTTTTTCTTTGACGACAGGTTGTTGATCCCTCCCCGGTTCCTCTTCCGATGTCATGGGTGAACATACCCGGACTATTGATCAAAAAAAGATATGAGTGAAGACAGCAAGCAAGGGCACGCGGCCGTATCCGGCCAATCGATAATTGCCATCATCCCGGCCCGGGGTGGGTCAAAAGGCATCCCGCGAAAGAATATCTTGCCCCTGGCAGGAAAACCGCTCATTGCCTGGAGTATAGAGGCGGCCCGGACATCGAGATATGTCGAGCGGGTGATAATATCGACAGACGACAGGGAAATTGCATCGATATCGGGAGAGTACGGCGCACAAATAGTATGGCGACCTCCCGAGATAAGCGGAGATACGGCATCTTCAGAATCTGTCCTTCTTCACGCTTTGGACTGCCTGAAGCACGATGAAGGCCATGAGCCTGACCTCGTTGTGTTTCTGCAGGCAACTTCCCCCTTGCGCCGGTCCGACGATATCGACAACGCCATTGAGACTTTCAATGAGCAGCACGCCGATTCGCTTTTTTCCGGCTGTTACGCTGGCAGGTTCACTTGGACCCTGACGAGAAACGGCGCGGAGCCGAATAATTACGACCCGGCTCATCGTCCTCGTCGGCAGGAGATCGGGAGGGAGACGGTGGAGGAAAATGGATCGATGTATCTCTTCAAGCCGTGGGTAATCAGAAGATATGCCAGCAGGTTGGGAGGGGCAGTCGCCGTATACGTGATGCCACGCCTTTATTCGTTTGAGGTAGATGAACGGGAGGATTTGGAACTTATGGAGCGTATAATTCAAGCCCGATGAAACCGGGTGGAGGAAGGATCTCCAGGAAACAGGCCGCAAAATGCTTCTAAGGAGAATGCACAATCGGGGACAACGATGAATGGGAAGGTTAAGATAGGCGCCCGCATGGTCGGACACGGTGAGCCGGCTTTTGTTGTGGCAGAGATAGGCATCAACCACAATGGAGATCTGGACACGGCTAAAAGACTCATTGATACCGCCCATCTGGCCGGCTGTGACGCCGTCAAATTCCAGAAACGTACGCCGGAACTGTGCGTTCCTGCTGACCAGCGGAAGGCGATGCGGGAGACGCCGTGGGGCTACATAAGTTATCTCGAATATCGATACCGGGTTGAATTCGGGAAGAAGGAGTACGACGAGATCGCCCGATACTGCGAAGAGCGGAAAATGATCTGGTTTGCCTCTGCCTGGGACAAGCCGTCAGTGGACTTTCTCGAACAGTATTCACCCGCGTGTTATAAGATCCCGTCAGCCCTTCTCACCCACCACGAGCTCCTTCTCTATGTGAGGCGTACCTCGCGGCCTCTTATCCTTTCAACGGGCATGTCGACGATGGAACAGATAAGGGATGCCGTAAAAGTACTGGGTACCGAAAGTTTGATCCTGGACCATTGCACCAGTACTTATCCCTGTAAACCGGACGAGCTGAACCTGCGAACGATTCGAACCCTGCTGGAGGAATTCGACTGCCCCATCGGATATTCGGGGCATGAAACAGGCTTGCAGACTACTTATGCCGCCGTAGTCTTGGGCGCATGTTTCGTCGAGCGGCATATCACGCTGGACCGCGCCACGTGGGGGAGTGACCATGCTGCATCGGTAGAACCGCCGGGTCTCCTGCGTCTGGTGAGAGATATCAGAGTAATTGAGCGGGCTATGGGAGACGGGCTCAAACGTGTGTACGACAGCGAGATTCCCGTGATGAAGAAGCTAAGATTGGCGAACAGGAACCAATAGCGCGAGCCGCGGTGCGCGCTCTTTCATGACATGACATTTCGTCGCATGTGCACGTATCAATGACAGATTCTCTTCACAAACGCTACACCTATAAATTCATCGGCAACTGCGTCGGCTTGCTGATCAGTGTGGTCACCCAGTCGATCATCCCCAGAGGACTGGGTCCCAAGGCATATGGCGATTTCAACTTCCTCACAAATTTCTTTAATCAGGCTGTTTCTTTTCTAGATATGGGGACATCGGAGGGTTTTTACATTAAGCTCTCTCAGAGACAAAGAGATTCGGGGCTGGTACTGTTCTACCTTCTTTATGTCCTGTCCGTTGCCTTGGCTATATGCTCTTTTGTCGGCGTATCCTTTGCAGCATCAACCCACACCTATTTTTGGCCGAATCAGAGCACGTTTTATATCATTCTGGCAGCTATCTGGGCACTTCTTTCCTGGCTGGTTCAAATAATGAACAAAATGGGTGACGCCTTCGGCTTAACGGTGTCCGCCGAACTGGCTCGTATTATTCAGAAAGGACTAGGGCTGGCACTCATTGTTCTTCTTTTCCTGTTCAATTCGTTGAATCTTGCCAATTTTTTTTTTACCACTATCTCATTATGGTATTTTTCGGGCTGGCCCTTGCCTGGATTATCCACAGACGGGAGTTTTTGCCCGGGAAAGATTTCAGGTTTAGCGAAGGGCAAGTCCATTCGCATTTGCATGAATTCTATTCATTCAGCCACCCCCTTCTTATTTATTATCTAGTGGGACTTATCGTCGGTCTCCTTGACCGGTGGCTGCTGCAAGTCTGTAACGGCAGTATTGAACAGGGTTTCTATAGTTTTTCTTATCAGCTCGCGTCTATCGGGATTCTATTCACGAGTGCAATGACCCCCCTGCTGCTGAGAGAGTTCGCCATTGCGTACAGCGGTAAGCGGGCAGAAGACGTGACCGCCCTCTTCAGACGTTACGTACCTGCTTTTTATTCGATGTCTACCTTTATCGGTTGTTTCGTTGCCGTTCATGCAGGTACGGTATCGTACATGCTGGGGGGACGGCAATTTGAGAAAGCGTGGCTGCCGACGGCTATTATGGCGTTCTACCCTCCTTATCAAACTTACGGACAACTGAGCGGTTCGGTTTTCTACGCCACCGACCAGACCCGGCTCTATCGAAACATTGGGTGCATTGCTATGGTCATAGGGCTGCCGATCACCTTTTTTCTCATTGCCCCGAGAGCAATGTTCGGACTGAACTTAGGGGCGGTCGGCCTATCAATAAAGATGGTTGTCAGCGCTTTCATTCTTATAAATATACAACTGTGGTTTAACGCACGATACCTGAACCTGTCATTCAAACGGCTCCTGTATCATCAGTTTTCGAACATATCGCTCTTTTTGTTCGTTGCCTGGTCAGTGACAAAACTTGTTGAGACAGCTTGCAGAAACATGGTTGCCGTCTTTATGGTAAGCGGTTTTTTGTATACTACTTTATGCCTCGGGTTATTGATCTATTTTCCCGCGCTTATCGTGCTTTACAGAGAAGACCTCACAGGCCGCGTTGCACGGTTGGTCCGGAGGAGGCGAGGACGATGAAGGCAGTGATTTTAGCGGCAGGGTATGGCAACCGCATGCGTCCTTTGACGGAGAACAGGCATAAGACATTGCTGGTTGTCAATGGCAAGATAATTATCGAGGGAATTATCGATAGCCTGCTGGATCATGGTATCGATGAAATCGCTATCGTGACCGGATACCTCGACTCCATGCTGGTGGATTTTGTCTCAACGAAATACAAGGAAGTGAATGTGACGTTTATTCACAATCCCCGCTATGCGGAAACGAATAATATTTACTCTCTCTCTTTAGCGATCAATAAGATAGCGATTGATGATGACATCCTCCTGATAGAGTCAGACCTGATCTACGAGCCTTCGGTGATAACAAGAATCATCGAATCGAAATACCCCAATGTTGCCCTGGTGGACAAGTTCAGGAGCGGCATGGACGGCACAGTGGTGACGATCTCCGATCATAGGATAACCAATATTATTCCGTCCCACCTGCAGGACAGCAACTTTGACTTTACGGACAAGTATAAGACGTTGAATATTTACAAGTTTTCCAAAGAGTTTTGCCGCACGACATTCAAACAACTGCTCACCTACTATGCAAAGGTGATCGATGATAACTGTTATTATGAGCTGATCCTCGGAGTCTTGATCTACATGCAGCGAGAAACGATTTTCGCAGAAATTATGGAAGACGAACAATGGGCAGAGCTGGATGACCCGAACGACCTGAACGTCGCGGAATTCATTTTCAATAAAGAAAATAGGATCAATATACTGGAGGAGACCTTTGGCGGTTATTGGAATTACAACCTGATCGACTTTCGTTTCATTCGTAATATGTATTTTCCTCACAGCTCGATGCTGTCGGAAATGAGAAATAATTTGCCCAACCTGATAGTCAATTACGGCAGCGCGCAAAACGTGTTGAACCAAAAACTGGCCTTCTTTCTGCTGCGCAGAAAGGAAAACATCAACATGCTGAATGGGGCTTCACAAATTTATCCTCTGTTGGCCGGCCGCTTCGGCGGTAAACGTGTCCTGCTCCCGCTGCCGACTTTTGGAGAGTATCCTCGCATATTCAGGGATTGCGAGTACTACCTTGATCAGGTGGGTATCGACCGCAATCAGGTTGAGGAGAAAGCGAGAGACTGCGAAGCGGTCGTATTCGTCAATCCCAACAACCCCACCGGCAGCCTGGTTGAAACCGAATGGATTTTCGATTACGCCCGCAAGGTTCCGGATAAGACGATCATCGTCGACGAGTCATTTATCGAGTTTTCAAGGTATAGGTCAATAATTGATCTGCTTGAAAAAACGCCGCTGGAGAATGTGATCGTCGTCAAAAGTCTAAGCAAGACCCTCGGAATTCCGGGCATCAGAATCGGTTTTACCTACTCCTTCGATCAGGGATTCAATAAGGCAATTCACGATGCGCTACCTATCTGGAACTCCAATAGCTTCGCAGAGTATTTCCTGGAAATCATCCTGAAGCACAGGACGTCGCTCGAGCTTTCTTACAAAAACACAATCAAGGATCGTGAGGCACTGGCCTCTCAACTGAGGGGATTAGGCTTTATCGAACAGGTGCACCCGAGCGGCGCGAATTTTCTGTTGGTTGAATTCAGGAACAGCCCTAGTGAATTATCGTTTTTAACGAAACTCCTCCTTACTAGGTACTCGATTTACGTCAAAGATGTGTCAGCCAAATTCACCACCGGCAAATACTATCTGCGTATCGCAATCCGGTTGCCGCATGAAAACGAGATGCTCATCGAGAGCATCGCGGAAATATTCGATCACTATTACAGCCCGAAGTGGAAAGTTGTGTGGGGCAACCGCAATTTGAGGGGCATTGAAGGATCCAAAGAAAACGGCGCCGTTCTCCAAAGGCTGATAGAAGCAGACGGATTTGATAACGGCAACGGAACAATCGGAGTCGAAGCATGGAACCAATACATCGGGTTGGTGGGTGAAAAAATCTCGCTGAGAGAGACGGACTCAATTTTTGAAGTCGGTTGTGGTTCCGGAGCTTTTCTTTATCCATTTTATCTTGCCGGCCATCGCGTGGGTGGAATAGATTACTCTGACCCGCTGATAACCACCGCAAGAAGGATCATGGTAAATATGGATTTTAGGAATTGCGATGCTATCCATCTGGATTACCGCGAAAACTATGATTATGTGACCGCCAATAGCGTATTCTTTTATTTTCCCGATTACGAGTATGCCCTGGAGGTTTTAAAAAAAATGCTTAAAAAGTCGAATAAGGGCGTATTGGTCCTGGACATCCCCGACCTGAGACAAAAAGAAGAGTGCGAGAGGGCTCGCCGGCAAGCGCTGCTTCCCGGGGAATACGAAAAAACATACGGCGGCTTAAGCCATTTATATTTTGATAAACATTGGTTCTATAATTTTGGTAAGAGGAACAACTGCAAAGTTGAAATATTTGGGCAAAATATCGCGAATTACGGAAACGTCAGATTCAGGTTCAACTGCGTGATATCAAAAAGTACTTCAGGCGGATCAAGCGATGCCTGAAAGCGTATCTCCGGGGGCAGGCTTCGGCGACGCCGAGGCGGAGGTAACGGAAACCGATACCTGCGCAACCAAGAAAGTCTTCCGGGAGGCTGCCGCCACTTTGCAGAAGACCGGGGTCTTTTTTTGGTTGGATCAGGGGAGCCTGCTTGGCTGTATCCGGGACCGACAGCTGATAGCATGGGATCACGACATCGATTTTGGGGTGTGGAAAGATCAGGCGAACCGCGAGCTATTGATCAGTCATTTTGAGGATAGGGGTTTTCGCGTGGAAGATATTCCTCGGGAGATGGATTGCATCCACTTCCTGGGTGTATCCGGAAAGAAGGTCGATATCACTTTTTATCAAAAAGACGGCTCCTCGGCTAGCACGAAGTGGGTGGCGCCAAAAGGGGGATTGCTTCGGAGGTTAATTCGAAAAATCGAGGACTGCCTGGAGCAGCCAGGAGGCAGCAAAGGGGGAATCCGGAACAATACTTTGAAGCTCGTAGCCATTGATGCCTTTAGTGGGATTGTTCGTAGTCTGCCGGACTTTTTCCGAGAGTGGATGCTCTCCCGGATCAAGCCTTTGAATCTGCGGTATCCCAGTGCTGGGATCGTCAAATGGCATGTTCCGCTTGATGTCTTTGGGGCTTTCAAGGAGATCCACTTCCTCGGCGTGGGTGTGCATATTCCCGCGGAACCGGAAAAATATCTGTCCTTTGTGTATGGGCCGGACTGGCGGATACCCAAAAGGAAATGGGACTGGTGGAAGGAATGCGGCGGCTTGGAAGCCATAGCAACAAACGAAAAGGATGGGGAGCACTATGCGAAAACTCTACCAGACTGAATGGCACGGTATTCCATTCGAATCTTTTACGGAAATGTCGTCAAAGCCGGCCGGTGTCGATTTCTATCGGCGTTTCTACGCGGTTTTTTTTGAAAGATATAAAGATTGGAACCAGCTCGACCGGAAATGGGTTCTTGAGAAACTATCGGTTGCCGATTTCCTGGTAAACAGTGCAAGGATTCCGCGGGAATCCAGGATACTCTCTATCGGCTGCGGACTGGGCATCATCGAAAAAGCGCTTGTCGACAAAGGCTACGACGACCTGGAGGTCACGGAGATCTCCGACGTCTCGCTGCGTTGGATTGCGGGACAAATTCCCGAATCAAAAATCCATAGGGGGTTGTTTCCCGGTTGTGTGCCCGACGGCAGTTTTTATGCCGTGGCTTTGCTGTCGGCTATTGAATACTGTTTTGATCAGGAAGAATTCATCGATCTGCTAAAGGCGGTGAAAGAGAGGCTCTTGCCCGGCGGGCGTTGCCTGTTATTCAGTGTCTCCTTCGACTATCACACGAATCCCTTCAAGGGCGTTTTGCGAAGGATTAGAGCCGCCCTGCCTCTCCCTGCGAGAAAGATAGGCCTACGAGACCCGCGACAGTTTTGGGGATATATCAGAAACCGGCGCGAATTCGCCGAGGCTATGGAGAAGGCGGGATTTTGCGAAATTGCCGATGGCCTGGTCGATCCGCCCCATGACCATACGTACTGGATCGCGGGCGTTCACGCATAATTCTCGTCAAATAGACCTGAGTGCTTGCAATAAGGCATGATTAAGAAAGTTATCTTTCTCACCGACAATCCATTTAATTATAGGGATTATAAGATGTTTGGGTTTGAAATCCTCGAAAGCAAAGGATTTCCTATGGAAGCCTGGGACTGCAGCCCCGTCGTCTACCCGGAAATCTCCCAAAGATATGTGCCCCCCGATAGGTTTATCTTTGAAAACCTCCGGGCGTTTCAGACGGAAAAGGCCGTATTGAGCGCAATCAGGGGGATACGGGCGGATACCGCTGTGTTGATCTACCTGGATTTCACCTGGAAGCACCGGAATATTTTCAGCGCCCTAAGAGTCAGTAACCATGTGTTTAATGTAAAACATCTTGTCGGCGAGCTGCCCGCGATCAAAGCAGCGCAAAAACGGCGTATTCTTGCAAGGTTGGCGGGTCTCCGCAAGCAGCCGGGCAAGCTCCTGGACTACGCGGTCAGAAGAATACCACATAAGCTGTGGAGATTAAAGCCGGCCGACTTTATTCTGGCAGGCGGCGGCGAAACGGTCTGTTTCAAATATCCCAACTCGACGGACTCGCGGATAATCTGGTGCCATGCCCTGGATTACGATTTGTATCTGGCTCTCGAGCAGCAAGGAGCCGGCCCGCGCCGCCGCTCCGGCGATTACGCCGTGTTTCTGGACCAATATGTGCCCTTCCATTCCGATTATCTCTACAACAAGAATAGTCCGCGTTACGACCCGGATGCATACTACTCCACGCTGTTAAAATACTTTGCTGCCTTTGAAAAGCAGACCGGCCTGCAGGTCAAGATTGCCGCCCATCCGAGATCCAAGTATGAAGAAAGGGGAGACCTGTTTCAAGGCAGAGAAATAACGAGAGGCAAAACTGCCGAATTGGTGCGAGATGCGGCAATCGTTCTGTTGCACGGCAGCGTCGCGCTGAACTTTGCAGTACTGTACAGGAAGCCGGTTATATTCATTACCCTCGATATGTTCAAAGAGACACGTCTTGAATCATTGACCAATGAAATGGCTGATCGCCTGGGAAAATCTCCGATAAACATTTCGGAACCCCACACAATGGAGTTTGAAGCGGAATTCCGGTTCGATCGTTCAAAATATCAGCGCTATCAGGAATCCTTCATTAAGAGAAAAGAGACGCCTCGAAAATTTGCCTTTCACATACTGGCGGATTATTTGAAGTATTTGAGAAACTGAGCACACCAGCCGGTCCATAAATCCCGTTGTATTTCATATCATCATGGAAGGGAAGGTTGTATGATACCCGTCTCATGTCCCTCGTTAGGTCAGGAAGAAATCGAGGAAATCCAAAAGGTATTTCAAACCGGTTGGCTCGGCTTGGGCTCGACGGTCTTTGAATTTGAGAAAACAATCCGGGAATATTTGAGGGTGACAAACGTCATCGCGGTGAATACCGGCACCTCTGCGCTTCATATCGCCCTGGATGCCTTCGGCATAGGCAAAGGTGATGAAGTTATTGTCCCTTCCCTTACGTTCTGCGCAAGCATACAAGCAATAACGGCTCTGCGTGCAGCGCCGGTATTCTGTGAAGTTGACCCTCACACCCTAAACATTGATATCGGAGATGCAGAAAAGAAAATCACCAGGCGGACGAAAGCGATCATGCCCGTGCATTATTGCGGAAACGCGTGCGATATGGACAGCCTCCTGGATATGGGGGAAAAACATAATCTTTTTATCATAGACTCTTCTCCAGAATTAAGTAACGATTGGAGTCGCCGCAGACGCAACTTTTATGGGATTATCCATGAGATCGCAGAGGGCATGATCGGCCCTCTCGATCAGGGCAGCTTTGCTCTTGCAGTGGATGTTCGCGAAGTGCTCGGCCTTCATGATGAGCCAAACCCTTTCTATAGGATTGAAGTCTGGCGAATAGGGAGGAAGATAAACCGGTTCAAAGAAGTGCCAGTTAAGACTCTTCCGTTTATGCCAGGAAGCATTATCGAGAATGAGAATATTCCGTTTCCGGGAAGGGGTGATTGATTGAGCGGCTTCATCGAGGAATGCCTGGAAAACATCCGTATCGCAATGACTTGCCTCAATGGCGAAGAACTCCCCGGTGCGGGGGCAGACGGTTCCAACGATGTTCAGCCGGATATGATCGCCATTATGGACTACTCGGGGCTTAGATCCTTTCATGGCCCAACCCCGACGCGGTCTCGGTTCACCGTCAATTCCGGTTTCATCCCCGTACCACAGATCAACGTCGGGATGCTCCGCAAGGCTCCGTAGTTGATCCTTGAACTCCTCTCTCAGCTTCTCATCCTGTCTGTCCGGCCAGGGCCTCGGCACTTTCAGTACATAGCCCTTCTCGTGGAGAAGACGAAGAACCGTGTTGTAGGAACACTCAACGGAGTACTTGGCCGTGATGTGACCATGGAAGGCAGAGGCTGTCCAGAACGTCCTCTGGGCGCGTCCCGGTTCTTCGAACTCTTCGATAATCTCTTCTTTCTTTTCGCCTGTAATAAGAGGTTTGCGTCCTGTCCGTCTCTTCGCAACAAGACCGTCGACGCCATAGGCATTGAAGGCCCTGATGATCTTCTTTATTGCGCTCTCCGACAGAACGAGCACCTTCATCGCCTGTTCCCTGGGAGAGCCGGTGAGAAGCATGATAATAACAAGGCATCGCCGATCGGTTTCCTTGTTGCCGGCCTTCCGAACTGCCTGAAGATCGGCGAGCGATGCGTTCTCCCCATTGGGAGTGAGATACCGTTGGGCCATGATTCATATGTAACCACATGTCTCTAGGAATGTCTAGAATTATCAACATCAAACGGTAATTATTTCTGAGAAACGCTCTAGAAGATGCAGCCCATGCGTTCGGCTCATCCTATAAAGGGAAAAAAATAGGAAGCTTCGGGGATGTCGCGTGCTTCAGCTTCGATCCGATCAAGAATATAACCTGCGGAGAAGGCGGGGCAATAGCGCTTGCCGATAAGGATATCGCAGAAGAGATCCGCCGAAAAAGAACCCTGGGGATCGACAAGGACAGCTGGTATAGGTACACGAACGAACGGAGCTGGTTCTATGAAGTAACGACACAGGGGTACCGCTGTCATATGAGCAACATCAGTGCGGCTATAGGGCTGGCCCAATTCAAGAAACTGGATACGTTTATCGAAAAGAAGAGGCGTATTGTTAAGTTGTACAACGATCATTTTGAAAAATTGGAGGGTGTAAAGATCCTGGAGTGGAACTTGGACGAAACGGCTCCATTTATCTATATGGTCAGGGTGCGTGCCGACAAGAGGGAGGCCCTCATGGATTTTCTTCAAGAGAGGGGCGTAGGAACGGGCATCCACTACATAGCCAACCACATCCAGCCATTCTTTGCCCCATACAATAAGCCCTTGCCGGTAACCGATCAGATATGGAAAGAGATCCTTACATTGCCTTTATATTATGACATGACAGAGGCCGATATCGATCTGGTTATCACGTCGGTGGCGAGTTTCTTCAGAGCATAAAAGGTTGACTCCGAGATGCATCGGCGATCAGAATGAACACGCCGTTCCTTTTGACGAATCGGCGTGGGAAAGCGAAAAAGCAAAAGTGTGAAAAGTGGCTCCGAAGGTAAGCATCAATCTGTGCTGCTACAAGTCAGAAAAATATCTGCGGGAGACTTTGGACAGCATCGTTGATCAGACACATACGGACTGGGAGCTCATTGTCATCAATGACGGGTCTACGGATTCAACTGAAACCATTATTCAGGGGTACAGAAGAGGAGGCTGCCCGATAGTCTATCATTACCAGGAAAACCGGGGGCTGGCATATGCACGTAATAAGGCACTCGAACTTTCCGGCGGGGAATATATCGCTTTTATTGATCACGACGACGTGTGGGTCAAGACGAAACTGGATGTGCAGGTTCGGACGTTGACATCACATCCGAAGGCCGTATTGACCTTCGGTTATTCCGATGCATTGCTCGCAGACGGCACACACGTACCGCTGAACAGATCGAAGATAATAAACCTTCCTTTTTCGTCTTTCTCGAAAGAGCATAATAGACAGCTATTGTTAAGATATGGTTGTTTTATAGCGGTAAGCTCGGTCATGGTGAGGTCGGAGCAGCTCAGCCTGGCCGGGGGGTTCAATTCACACCGCTCCTATATTGAAGACTATGATTTGTGGCTGAGGTTGGCGGGAAACTATGATTTTTCGCTGATCCCGGAAGTATTATCCCTTTGGCGACGACACGATGACCAGTCCACCGTGACGATCAATCAAAGGGCCCTCGCCGAAGAAATCGAAATAAACTATCATTATCTCAAATCCGAAAATCTGGACATGCTCACAAAGACCCACGTCATCAAGAACATTTGCAAGTTTCTCCTGCGCAGGTCCTTTAACCTGAAGAGATAATGAAGCCTTAAGAAGGGATCGCCCTAAATGGTCAAATATCTCATAAGTTTTACCGAATATCTCGTCTACCTGGGCTTGCTCACTTTTCTTTTCTTCGACTTGACCGTCCATTACTGGGTTCAGGCGATAGTGAAACCCCGTACCTCTTACGTCATCCTCGCATTGTTACTTTGGTCTTTGTTGCTTTTTCTTATCAACAAGGGCAGGGATACGTTTCTTACCAAAAAAAGGACTTTTCCGGTATTGGTATCGATTGCATGCTTCGCAGCATGGGGTCTGGTGATGTTCCTTATCAATTCCGGTGGTTATGCAGAGCGCTTGAACATTTACACCTCCACGGTTGCCGGCTGCATCATTGCGGTTGCCGGTATCCTTCGGCCGAAGAAGTTCTTCAATATGCATATTCTTTCAGGCATGTACGCCTTTACAATAATCTTTTCGATTTATGCGCTGTTCTTTTATCGATCTTATTTGGAGCTAATGAATATCGAAGCTCAATTCGTGCTCTACAGCATACCCGGCGAGGTAGATAAAAATTCATTTGCCTATATGCTCTTGTTCGGGTTCCTCATAGGGATCTATATTCTTCATCAAATCAAAAGCAATACCCTGAAAAGCCTGATCTACCTGCCCCAGATATTTCTTGTCGTCCTGCTTTTCAACGCGGGGTCCAGGCAGGTCCTGATCATGATGCTTGTGTTTGCGCTCGTTTATTTGAAAAGCACTATGCCTTATTTTCTGCGGTCCCGCACAACACTGGTGAGGCATTTCCTTTTCCCATTACTGGCCGCCCTTCTTGTTTCTGGTTTGGTCCTGTCTTCAGAGAATACCAGACTACTCTTTTACCGTTTGGGTTTCGCATCGGGCGAGGGGGGCGAGTATGGCGAAATGGCAGAGAGAAGCGATGACTTAAGGAAGCAGGTATCGGCAGACAGTCTCGACAGGTTCCTCTCCTCTCCCATAATCGGGACCGGTGTCGCCGATACCGTTATCGAACAAACTCAAAATTTTCAGGTCTCAGAGCATAACTACCCGTCGCAATTAGCCTGTAGTGAGGGAATTATCGGACTGGCGTTATTTGTCGCGATATTTTTCTTCACGTACGTATCTTTTCACCATGCGGGGTCCCGGTGTGATGCCCTAGGCCTGGATGATATTATCTCGGTTGCCGTTATTCAATCTATGTTCGCGATCGTTTTTTTGAGTCTGTTTTTCTCACCGATGAAAAACCTGCACTGGATAGTGCTCACATGGGTCATAATCGTCGCCCAAGGACCACGCCGGCCCGGCTCTTCCCGGCCTTTGGTCGTTCCCGGCACACGGCGACCGCGCACGCATGTCCAATTTATACAGAATAGCGTTTAACGGCCGGTTTTTGAGTCAGACCGTTACCGGAGTGCAACGATACGCCATCGAGCTGGTAAAAGGTATTGATGCGCTTATAGACCAGGGAGTAATTGAAAAATCCAAATACTCCTTTTCCCTCCTGGCTCCGAAGAAGATAAAGCAGGGGTTCCCTCTGAATAACATTCCACTGAGACAAGTCGGGGCGCTCGGCGGTCATCTGTGGGAGCAATTCGAGCTGCCGGTCTTTGCATCGGATGCGCTGATCGTAAATTTGTGTAACACCGGCCCAGTGATGAGACGAAATCAGATGGTAACCATGCATGACGCATCAGTCTTTGCTTTTCCCGGGGAATATTCATTTGCATTTCGGGTTTGGTATAAAGCCCTTCTGGCAGCCCTGGGGTTTATGTCCAAGAGAATTATTTCAGTGTCACAGTTTTCAAAAGAGGAGCTGGCTCGATTTTGCGGCATCAGTCCGCAAAAGATGCGGGCCATATACCACGGAAAGGAACATATCCTCTCCGCCCCCGCGGATTGCGAGGTGATCGAGCGAAACCACCTGAGAGAGTATCGGTATATCCTCGCCGTGGGCAGCATGAACCCAAATAAGAATTTTGACTGCATCACGGCCGCAATCAAGCTTTTGGACCAGGAGAACTGTTGTCTTGTCATTACGGGTAGCACGAACCACAAAATTTTTTCCGGTTCCCCGTTATCGCCGGGTAAGAACACTGCGGTGCTCGGCTACGTAACGGACGGACAGTTGCGGGCCCTTTACGAAAAAGCTGCCTGTCTTGTTTACCCCTCTTTTTATGAAGGTTTCGGTTTCCCGCCCGTGGAGGCCATGGCCTGCGGTTGCCCCATCGTCGTTTCCGATATTGCTCCCTTAAAGGAAATCTGCAAGGATGCCGCACTCTACTGCGATCCCTTCAGCCCCGAAGATGTAGCGCAAAAGATAAGGCAGCTCCTTTCAAACGATGACCTCGGGCAGCTTTTGCGCACAAAGGCGTTTCATCGGCTGAAGGAGCTTTCCTGGGAAAAGTGTAGCCGGGAGACCTGGGGGGTAATGCAGGAGACCCTAGGGGGATGAAGATCGCTATTCTCCACGATTGGCTCGTGACCTACGCGGGTGCGGAAAAGGTTCTGGAAAACATTATTTCGCTCTATCCCGACGCCGATCTTTTTAGCATCGTCGATTTCCTGCCTCCCGACGAGCGCGGGTTCATTCTTCAAAAAGAAGTGAAGACCAGCTTTATTCAGAAACTTCCCTTCGCGCGGACCAAATACCGTCATTATATTCCCTTGATGCCGTTGGCCGTTGAGCAGTTCGATATGTCGGGTTACGACTTGGTAATATCCAGCAGCCACGCCGTGGCAAAAGGGGTGTTAACAAGGTTCGATCAACTTCATATTTCTTATATTCATTCTCCGATCCGATACGCCTGGGATATGCAGCATCTGTATCTGAAAGAAGCCGGATTGGACAAAGGGGTCAAGGGATGGTTTGTCAAATGGCTGCTGCATCGGATCCGGCTTTGGGATTTAGGTACGGCTAACGGGGTAGATTTCTTCATCGCAAATTCACAATTCATATGCGGCCGCATTAAAAAAATATATCGCCGGGATGCAGCCGTAATCTATCCTCCGGTAGATGTCGCGCAGTTTTCTTTCTGCGCCGATAAAGACGATTATTATTTGACGGCTTCGCGGATGGTCCCTTACAAGAGAATGGGCTTGATAGTGGACGCATTTTCGGCGATGAAAACGAAGCGGCTTGTGGTGATAGGAGATGGCCCGGACTTCAAAAAGATAAAGTCAAGAGCGGGAAAGAACATTGAGCTGATGGGGTATCAGCCGGCTGACGTGCTGGCAGGGTACATGCAAAAAGCGAAAGCTTTTGTTTTCGCCGCTGAAGAGGACTTTGGCATAATCCCGGTCGAGGCGCAGGCATGCGGTACCCCGGTGATTGCTTATGGCAAGGGTGGGGTCCGCGAGACGGTTCTGCCGGACAAGACGGGAGTGTTCTTCGACGAACAAAGCGTGGAAAGCGTGATCGGGGCCGTCGATGAGTTCGAAAAGGCGCAGGGCAAGTTCGATTACGCCGCAATCCGAAGGAATGCCGAAAGGTTTAGCAGCAAGCGCTTCAAGAAGGAATTTAAGGAAGTTGTCGAGGCTGAGGTGCTTAAATGTTTCCCGATGAGCCGGTGAACGGCTCCGATGAGATGAGGGCGGACGACGCGTGGCCATGAGGCCGTTAAGGGAGAGGTAATGGGAGAACGGCAGCACTACGATGAAATAGACCCGATGGACTGCCTTAAGGTAGTGTGGAGCCATAAATGGTTGATGGCGGTGATTGTGGCGGCCGGGGTGGTGGGAACGGCCATAGTCTCTCTGATAATGACGCCGGTCTACGAGTCCAAGGCGGTGATCGTTCCCGCCGGAGTGCTGTCTAAAGAGCAGGGCGCTGCCACGGGCTTTCTTGCCATGCAGTTCGGCTTTGTCCCTCCCGTGACCCCCGCTTCGGCAGAAATCGTCAATCTCCTCAAGAGCAATAATCTCCGTGAAAGACTCATACGCAGGTACGACCTCTTACCTCTTTTCTTTACGAAAAAGAGCATGAGAGGCAAGACGGAGAACCAGTTGATGTGGGAGGGAATCAGGTACCTCGAGAAAAGGACGACCGTCAACTTTGCTCAAAAAGACAACGTGATCACCCTATCCTGTCGGTACAAGGATCCCGGGAAAGCTAGTGATCTGGTGGCCTCCATGCTTACGGAACTGAACGACTATATGAGCGGCGAGGTCAAACGTGTAGCGGATACGAACAGGAAATACCTTGAGGCGCAAGTTGAAAAAACATCAGACCCTTTCATCAAGGCAAAAATATATACGCTCATTGCCCAGCACATCGAAACTTCGGCGATGGCCGAGGCCAAGGAGAATTTTACTTTCAAAGTGCTCGACCCGCCAAGGGTGCCTGACAAGCGAATCAGTCCCAAGAGGACGATGATGGTGCTGACCATGTTCGTGGTATCGCTGTTCGTGGGAATTTTCGCTGCGTTCCTGATCGAGTACGTGGCGAAGACGGGCAGGAAGGCGGAAGGGTCGAGAGCATGAGGGGAGTTGTGGTGCGAAAAGCCGACGGACAGGCATTTGAGAAGGGTCGAATAAACGCGAATTACAGGACCGGGGAGTACTACATGAAGCGCTATTCTAAGGTGGCAACAATAGGTTTGGTGGGGGTGCTCCTGTTGATAGCCGTTGGTACGGCATACCCTCAGGTGGGTGGCGGCGCTCCAGCGTCCGGGGTCTATGGGACGGGAGGGCCACTGGTGCCGCAGGCCATCACGATTCCCGTTGAACAGGCGGGCCGGGTGACGCCTGGCCCGGAGGCAGAGGCCATGCAGCAGATGACGCCGGCACAGAGGATCGCCGTAGAGGCCGAGTTGGGAATGACAAGGGGGCAGTTGACACCCCAGGCGACAGAGGCGTTGAAGGCAAGGCCGGAGTTCCAAAACCTGAGCCCGGAAGAGATTGCAAAGGGAAAGGGGCTGCTCGAGAAGAAAGAGAAAGGAGCGGAGAAGAAGGAACCGGAGAAAAGAGAATCGACCGCGCCTGAAAAGACCATGATCCGGGAGGAGCCGAAGACGACTTCGCTCTTTGACCGCTATAGAGTAACAGGCAGATACCAAGCAATCTCGATGGACTTGAGACCCTTTGGCTATGCGTTCTTTAGCAGCGCGGGCATCATGGTTGCAACGGACAGGAAAGATGTGCCCGTGCCCGCACAGTACGTGATCGGGGCCGGCGATGAAGTGCGGATACTTATGTGGGGCAGGGTCAATGCCCAGCACAACCTCGTGGTGGACAGGAACGGCAACATCACCATCCCTCAGGTGGGGCCGCTTCACATCGCCGGCTTGACCTTCGAGCAGATGGCGGATTATCTCATCAAGCGGTCGGAGCAGATAGTCGGCGCCAACATCGACATTACCATGGGCACCCTCAAGAGCATCCCAATTTTCGTTCTGGGAGATGTGAAGAGGCCGGGGGCATATACGGTGGGTTCTTTTGCCACCATCACCGATGCTCTTCTGATCGCGGGCGGGCCTTCGGAGATCGGCTCCATGCGGAATGTGCAGCTCCGCCGGAAGGACAAGGTCCTCACTACTTTCGACCTCTATGAACTCCTGATCAAAGGAGATAAGTCGAAGGACCTCATGCTGCAGGCCGGTGACGTCGTTTTCGTGCCCGTCACGGGTCCCCTTGTGGGCGTGGCGGGGAACGTGAGGAGGCCGGCCATCTATGAGCTGACGCATAAGAACGACCTGGAGGACCTCTTCAATCTCGCCGGCGGCATCATACCCACCGCCTATACGCAGCAGATACAGGTCGAGCGGGTGCAGAAGAACGAAAGACAGATAGTGATCGACATCGACGATAAGAACCTCACCAGGACGAAAGAGTTCCGTCTCCAGGAGGGAGACCTGGTGAAGATATTCTCCATAGTCGACAAGGATACAAACGCCGTCTACTTGAACGGAAACGTGAAAAGACCAGGCAAATACGAGTATAAACCGGGCATGGGGCTCAAGGACCTGGTGAAGGCCCCCACCGATCTCCTGGAGGAGACGTATTTCGACTACGCGCTGATAAAGAGATCGGTACCGCCTGAGCTTAAGCCGGAGCTTGTCCCCTTCAGCCTTACCGGGCTTCTCATCGAGAACGATGAGGCGAGCAACGTACGTTTGATGCCGCGGGACCAGGTCTTTGTCTTCTCCAAATGGCTCTTCAAAGACAGGCCTTTCATCACCGTGGAAGGAGAGGTGAGGAAGGCCGTCAGCGAGAGCCTCCTTGATTCCGCGGATGCGGAACGGGAAAGCAAGAAACCTTTTGCTGGTGATTTCCCCAGCAGGATAAGAGGGCAGGGGCCCAGGCTGAGGAGCGCGGGCTTCGAAGAGGCCGAGCGGATGCGCGGGATCAGGACCGAAGAGATGGAGCGGACGAAGCCCGATTTTTCAAAGGGGCAGGGGCCGGCAGAGCATGTACGGCAGAGCATAAGGATCGACCTCGCCGAGAACATGACGATCAGGGACGCCATCACGGCGGCTGGAGGGCTCACGCGGGATGCACACCTCGTGGAAGCCGAGCTTTATCGCACCGATGAGAGGACAAAGAAGGTCACCCTGATCCGGTTTGATGTGAAGAAGGTAGTGGACGGGGACAGGGAGTGCAACCTTCTCCTCAAGGATCTTGACAGGATCGTCATCCATTCGGCGTTCTGTTACGAATACAGAAAAACGGTCTCCGTCGATGGGGCGGTAGTGAAGCCGGGCGTATACCCTTACGCGGAAAAGATGCGGTTGAAGGACCTCATCTTTGCGGCAGAAAATATACTTGAATCCGCGTACCTGGAGGGCGCTGAAGTATCGTCTCAGGTCATTATTGATGACAAGCTGGTAAGAACGGTCCACAAAACGGTCAACCTCAAAAAGGCCCTGGCGGGGGCGCCGGAGGACAACATAGTTCTCATGCCCTACGACCGCGTTTTTGTCAAACGGCTTTCCAATTGGGGGAGGGAGCGGTTTGCATCGATCAGCGGTGAAGTGAGATTTCCGGGCACGTACGTGCTCAAGGACACCGAGCGACTTTCGGAGCTTATAGAGCGGGCGGGCGGCTACAAGGAGACGGCGTATTTGAGGGGCGCGGTTTTCACGCGACAGAGCGTGAAAGAGCTTCAGCAGAAGAACCTGGAGGAGATGATCGGCAGGATGGAGAGGCAGGTGCTCGCGGAAAGCTCCACCGTAACGTCGGCCTCGACCGAGAGCGTGGAGGCGAGGAAAATAGAGCTTCAGCAGAAGCAGGCATTCATCGATTCGCTAAGGAAGCTGAAAGCCACGGGGAGGATGACGGTGAGGGTCGCGCACCTGAGACTCCTGAAGGGGAACGAGTTCGATATCGAGCTGGAGAATGGAGATTCCCTCTACATCCCCATGAACAACCGGGTCGTCAACGTCATGGGCGCCGTGATGTCGAATGCGAGCCTCGTCTATGCGGACAAAGCAGGGCCGAAAGATTACGTCCGGATGGCGGGCGGATATTCGAGGTATGCGGACGTAAAGAATACCTACGTGCTCAAGGTAGATGGGAGCGCAGCGAGGCTGCCGGGCGGCTCAATCAACTGGAGCGGCTCGAAGGAGCGATGGGAGTTGGTGGGTTTCGATGGAGGCGAGAGAGGGATCGAATCCGGCGATACCATCGTCGTACCCGAGAAGCTGGAACGGATCGCATGGCTCCGCGAGATAAAGGACATTGCCCAGATCATGGCAAGTATGGCGACCGCGACGGGCATCGTCTACCTCATCACCAAGTAGGAAGAGCCCTCTCCCTTTATCCCGTTGAGGCTTCTCGCCGCACTGTTCCTGTTTCTCGGGTTGATCGGATTCCCGGCGGCGCCCTCTCGCGCCGCCGATGATCCTTTCATCGGTCCTTCCAACTGGGGGGCAACGGGACTCATGGAAACCCCGACAGCACGGGTGATGAAGGAGGATACGTTCCGCATCGGCGCGGGCGAGGTGCACCCTTACCGGTATTACTATGGGGCACTGAGCCTTTTCAAGGGGCTCGAGGTCGACGGCAAGATAACGGAAGTAATCGGGGTCAAGGCGTTGTCTTCCAATTACGGAGACTACAAGGATAAGTCCATCGATCTGAAGTACCAGTTCCTGTCCGAGGACATGTACTTGCCCGCTCTGGCACTGGGGATCAGGGACCCCAACGGAAACCGCCTCTATCCGGGCCAGTATCTCGTTACAAGCAAGCAGATATACCCCTTTGATTTCACCCTGGGCCTCGGGAACGGCCGCTTCGGAAAAAGACCGCTCATCACAGCCCCGGAAACCACCTTCGGCGCGGAGATATTCACCAGCCCCAAGGAGTTTGCCAGGGATGCGCAGCCCTTCTGGGGCGTCCAGTTCGCCGCTTCCGAGAGCGTTTCCCTCATGATGGAGTACAATCCCATCAGATATAACTTACAGACGTCAGACCCTGCCCAGCCGAAGTATTTTACCAGGCCCATCCCCCTGCACTACAATTTCGGCCTCCGCTGGAAACCTCTCACGTGGACGGAAGTCGACCTGACCTATCAGCGGGGCAACGAGATAGGGCTCAACTTCTCGATGCTTTTCGACATCGGGCGTCCGTTCATCCCGATTTACAACAGACCCTATAAGGAAAAACCGCAGGCAGCAGCGCTGAATCCGGAAGAGAGAATGGCGGTGGCCCTCAAGGCTCAGGGCTTCAGCGATATAGGCATCGACGAGACTGGAGAAACGCTCACAATCAGGGCGCAGAATGACAAATACTTCTATTCCATGAAGGCAGTAGGGGTAATCATGAATACGATCATGCCTTTGATGACCCCTTCCACGGAACAGGTTCGAATAACGCTGACCCGCACAGGCCTGCCGATTTTTCGAGTGGAGACCACGCAGGCAGACATCCGGGACCTGTACACCGGCCGGCTGACTTGCGGCGAGTTCTTCCGCCTTTCGAAGATCGCTACGGATATCGACAAGGCGCCGGACATTCCCACGAAAGACAAGAGACTGTTCACGCCGGGCTGGAAGCCCTCATTCGAGAGCTTTCTGAACGATCCTTCGGGGTATTTCAAATACAGGCTGGGCCTGGAAGGCTGGCTCGCCTATCATCCCTGGCAGGGTGCTTCCCTGGTAGGCGCTCTCCAAACATACCCATTGAACGACATATCCAGCTCGAACATCCCCCCATCCGAGGCGGTGAGAAGTGATATTTATGCTTATAAACAACGCGACGTGGGCCTGGAAAGGCTGATGTTCGACCAGGTCTGCAAGCCGACAGGAAATGCCTATGCCCGATTCGCTGCGGGGCTTTTGGAAATCGAGTATGCGGGGATAGACGCCGAGGTTGCCATGCCGTTGGCCAACGGTAGATTCCTTGTGGGCCTCCAAGGGTCACTCGTAAAAAAAAGAGACCCGGGTGCCGCGTTTGCGTTGAAAGCCTATGACGTGAAGAAGTACTACGACGTCGAGTTTTTCAACACCCGCCTCAATATACCGGAGAAAAACATGGCCCTTGATTTGAAGACAGGAAGGTTCCTGGGGGGCGACTTCGGCACGCGGGTAACGCTGATAAAATACATCAAGGGCGTGATGCTCTTTGCCTGGTACAGCTTCACGGATACCGAGGTATTTAAGGACCCGAACAACCGTGGCTACCACGACAAAGGCATTGGTGTGGCAATCCCCATGCGGCTGTTCGAAGGAACAGATTCCATATCTGCTTACAACTACGCCCTCTCACCCTGGACGAGGGACGTGGCGCAGGATATCGACCGCTACCAGAACCTCTTTGACGTGATCGGCAGGGACACAAAGGTATTTCTGCAAAAAGAGAGGGGCATGGCAGATTGGTGAACATGAAGGAACAGACGGCCGTCACTCACGCGAAAGCGAACGCAGGGAAAAAGACGCGGACGGGGCGGCGACGCAGAGTCAGGACGGCCGGGGTTCTTCTGCTGACGCTACTCCTGGGGTTGGTCCCGGTGGGCGCGGTGAAGGCGGCGCAGGACGAAACGGCCGACCTCCTCGACTCAGCGGAATCCCTGTTTAAGGCAATGAAACTCAAGAACTACCCCGAGATCTGGATGGGACTGACGAAAGAATCCCATAAGGTCATAGCCGAACAGGTTTACAGAGCCTTGGAGAAGGCCGGCGAAACAGGGTATTCCGTCGCCCTCGTCGAGGAAGACTTTCGCGTGGGTGGTCCTGTGGCCCTGTCTTACTGGGACGCCTACCTGGATAATCTTCAGGTCGATTATATACTTGAGCAGAGCAGGTGGGAGATAGGCTTCATCAAGAAAGATAAAGCGGAGATAGACCTTCTTTACAGGAAGGCCGAGAATCCCGCGAGGCTGAAGATGTTCAAAGAACACAATCAATGGAAAGTCGGGTTGATGGAGACGTTCCGGGGCAGGGAATAGGCAAGGCAGAGCAATACTGTCGCCGGGTGGGACAGGGAGGTTATCCGGTCTTGTCGGACAAAGCCGCTTACTCTTGATAATACGCGCACATGAAGAAGCTGATAAAGAGGACTGCAGCGATGACGCTTGATTCTACCATATCATGCTCCTTGTCGCGGAAACCTGTACACCTCACATACAAGAAGTGTGCCAGGTTCCCCGCGCATTTGTGTTGGCGCGGACATGCACGTGACGGAAGGCGCCGGGGAGAAGTTTTACCGTGGCGCGGAGCCTAAAAAAGGCAAATTGTCTGTTTCAAAAAAGGAATAGGCCGTGCCAGGGGGGAGTGGATAAGGCGTCTCATGCCATGAGACAAGGTCTTGCGGTATGAGACATCTCTCTCGCAAAAAAAGACAAGGGCGATAAGCAGAAGACGACCCGCGAGAAACGCGTATCAGCCGGGCTTAAGCACAAGGGCCCCAAGGGGCGGAAGGTTGAGGCTCAGGGAACAGGGGCGTCCGTGCCAGGGGATGGGTTCGGTGTGGCGGCCTCCCAGGTTGCCCATGTTGCTTCCCCAGTAGAGTTCGGAGTCGCTGTTGAATATCTCCCGGTAAAGACCCCATTTCGGCACACCCACGCGATAGTTGTATCTCGGCACGGGGGTGAAGTTGAAGACAAAGACAAGAAAATCGTGAGGGTCTTTGGCTTTCCTGATGAAGGAGACAATGCTTCTCTCATAATCGCTGAAATCAATCCATTCGAAGCCACGGTTATTGAAATCAACCTCGTGCATGGACGGCTCTTTCCGGTAAAGCACGTTGAGGTCTTTGACGAAGGTCTGGAGCTTCCTGTGGGGCTCATACTCAAGAAGATGCCAGTCGAGGCTGGCACTCCAGTTCCACTCCCACCACTGCCCTATGTCTCCTCCCATGAAGAGGAGCTTCTTCCCGGGCTGGGCGTACATATAGGAAAAGAGGAGCCGGAGGTTTGCAAATTTCTGCCAAAAGTCGCCGGGCATCTTATCGAGAAGCGAGCGTTTCCCGTAGACTACTTCGTCGTGAGAGAGCACGAGAATAAAATTCTCGGTGAAGGCATACAGAAGCGCAAAGGTAAGGTTGTTCTGATGGTATTTGCGAAAGACGGGGTCGTCGGTGACATACCTCAGGATATCGTTCATCCATCCCATGTTCCATTTCATACTGAAGCCGAGCCCGCCCAGATACGTGGGGCTGGAGACCGCGGGCCAGGCGGTAGATTCTTCAGCGATGGTGAGCACACCGGGATGCCGGCCGTGGACAATTTCATTGAACCGTTTTATGAAAGCAACCGCCTCCAAGTTCTCGTTGCCGCCGTACTTGTTGGGAATCCACTCGCCTGGTTTTCTTGAGTAGTCGAGGTAAAGCATGGAGGCGACGGCATCGACCCGCAAGCCGTCAATGTGGTATTTATCGAGCCAGAAGAGGGCGTTGGAAATGAGAAAATTCGCTACCTCACTCCTTCCGTAATTGAATATGAGCGTGCCCCACTCCCTGTGCTCCCCCTGGAGGGGGTCGGCGTGTTCGTAAAGGGCGGTCCCGTCAAAATAGGCCAGACCGTGGCCGTCCTTCGGGAAGTGGGCGGGTACCCAGTCTATGATGACCCCAATGCCCGCCTGGTGGAAGCGGTCCACCAGGTACATGAAATCATCGGGGGTCCCATACCGGCTCGTACAGGAAAAATATCCCACCGTCTGATAGCCCCAGGACTCGTCAAGGGGATGCTCGCTCACCGGCATCAGCTCGACGTGCGTGTAGCCCATCTCCTTTACATAGGGCACAAGCGATGCGGCGAGCTCCCGGTATGTCAGCCACCGCCCGCCCTCTTCGGCCACCCTGCGCCATGAACCGGGATGAACCTCGTAAATGGATACGGGCGACTCGAACCAGTTCCTCTCTTGCCGCGCCCCCATCCATTCATCATCAGACCAGCGGTACTTGTTCACGTTCCATACCACGGACGCGCTTTTCGGCCGGAGCTCGGAACAGAAAGCAAAGGGGTCGGCCTTCTGTGCGAGGAATCCCTTATATCGCGATTTCACCTCGAACTTGTAGGCGGTCCCCTCCTTGAGACCGGGGATGAAGAGTTCCCAGATGCCCGTCGAGCCCCTCACGCGCATCATGTGCCGTCTTCCGTCCCAATAGTTGAAATCACCGATAACGCTTACGTTGATAGCGTTAGGCGCCCAGACCGCAAAAAAGACTCCTTCGATGCCTTCAACACTCATTTCATGGGCGCCCAGTTTCTCATACTGACTATAGTGGGTCCCCTCCGCCATAAGGTGGAGGTCGAAGTCGGACAGAACAGGCAAAAAAGCATAGGGGTCGATAATGATATCCGCACCGCCCAACTCATCGGTCTTCTTCAGCCGGTAGGGAAACACCTTGCTCTCACTCCGTATGACGGCTTCAAAAAAACCGTCTTTGTGGAGCCTCTTCATCGGATATTCCTGATCGGTTTGGAGATCGACCACGGCCGCCCCGGCGGCATCGGGAAGAAAGGCGCGGACAGCCACGCACTCCCTGCCGGCCCACTTTATCACATGAGCGCCGAGGATCTCAAAAGGGTCCTGGTGAGCCGAGTGGACGATTTTCTCTATCTCTTCCTTCAAGAGCATCTCTTTCGCATCCTCCCTCTTTTGACACATTATACCTTTTGCGCTGTTTCCGCAAGCTTCATGGCCTCAAAGGGTGGCTGGCGCAAAACAGTGTGCGATGTGCTACAATGAAAAAAAGAGCGCCCATCCAAAAAAGAGCAGGTCCGGTGCGCCTGCGGTCCCGGAAAGGGAGAGAATCATGGCTGAAGGGGCAAGAATTCTGGTCATCGATGATGAGCAGCAGATCCGCCGCATGCTGAAGGTGGCTCTTTCCGGATACGGCTACTCGATCAGCGAGGCGGCGACCGGCAAGGAAGGTCTTCAGGAGGCTGCCCTCTTCCATCCGGACCTGGTGATCCTCGATCTGGGGTTACCCGACCTCGATGGCATAGAGGTCATAAGCCGTCTCCGTGAATGGACTGAAGCGCCTATCATTGTGCTTTCCGTAAGGGAAGGGGAGACCGACAAGATCAACGGCCTTGATGCGGGGGCAGACGATTATCTGACGAAACCTTTCAGCATGGGGGAGCTTCTCGCCCGTATCCGCGTCGCGATCCGTCACGTGGCCAGGAAAGAAGATGAGCCCGTTCTGACGTTCCCGGACCTTTCCGTCGATCTGGCTCGCCGCCTTGTGCTGCTCAAAGGGGGGGAGCTGAAGCTGACGCCTACCGAATATGAAATTCTAAAAGCTCTCGCGCTCCATGCAGGGAGGGTGATTACTCACAGGCAGCTCCTGCGGGTCGTCTGGGGACCTAATTTTCAGGAGGAGACCCACTACCTGCGCGTTTATATAGGTCAATTGCGACGCAAGATAGAAGAGGATCCGGCACGGCCCCGCTACATTCTCACCGAGGCTGGCGTCGGCTATCGGTTCACGTCGGGGGAATAGTGGCGAAGTTACGCGCGCCCTCGGTCTCCTTACACCTGGCTCCCGTGAAGCCCTACGTCTGGGCCCTCTTTACCGTCATACTCGTGACCGTCATAGGGAACCTGATCAGCTCCCTTTTCGACATCGCCAACGTGATTCTTCTCTATCTCCTGCCCGTGCTCATGGCCGCGGTCCGCTGGGGTCGGGGGCCTTCGTTGTTTGCCTCTTTTCTCGGCGTGCTGGCCTTCGATTTCTTCTTTGTACCGCCTGTTTTCAGCTTTGCCGTCGGCGATATCAAGTATATCTTCACCTTCGCCGTCTTCCTCCTTGTGAGTCTGGTAACGGGCACCATGGCAACGAGGATTCGCGACGAGCTGGAGAAAACGAAACAGAGGGAGAAAAGGACCCTCGCCCTCTATGCGCTCAGTGAAAAGATTGCGAGTAAGGCAGACCTGGGAGAGATCCTCGCCACCTTTGCACGGACCGTGGCAGAGGCGGTCGACGGCCAGGTGTCGATCCTTGTGAGCGAGAGAGACCGCGTCGTCCGGGAGCTCGCGTCCTATCCAGCGAGCGCCGGCGTGCCGGACGAAAAGAAAATAGCAGTCGTCCGATGGGTGGTAGAGCACGGTCAGAGCGCGGGCAGGGGCACAGAGGTCCTTAGGGAGGCGAGCGAGCTCATCTTTCCCATCAAAGCCGACAAAAAGACACTTGCCGCCCTTTGCGTCAATCTCGGCACGGAGAGAAAGCCCCTCCCCATGGACAAGAGGCAGCTTGTCGAAGCCTTCGCCAACCTGGCTGCCGTCGCGATTATCAGGCTCAGGCTCGCAGAAGAGGCAGAGCAAGTGCAGCGACTCGCCGAGTCGGAAAAACTGCATAAAGCCCTACTCGATTCCATCTCCCACGACCTGAGGACGCCGCTGGCCTCGATCACCGGGGCGGTGACCAGCCTGCTCGCCGAGGGGAGCTCCTACGATCAGGAAGCAAAGGGTATCCTCCTGGATACAATCAAGGAGGGGGCCTTCCGCCTGAACCGTTTTGTGGCGAACCTGCTCGACATGGCCCGTCTTCAGAGTGGCTCGTTAAGGGTGCGCAGCGAGTGGTGCGACATACAGGATGTCGTCGGCGTGACGCTCCGAGAGATCCACGATGTGGTGGAGGGACATCCGGTCCTGGTCAACATCGGTCCGGACCTCCCCCTCGTCAAGGCAGATTTTGGCCTGATCGAGCACGTGTTGATCAATCTGCTGGAAAACGCGGCCAAGTACGCCCCGGGAGGCAGCGAGATCATTGTTTCCGCCCGGGCCGGCGAGAAGGCGGTCCTCATCAGCGTCGCCGACCGCGGCCCTATAATCCCGCCGGACGAGCGGGAGCATATATTCGACAAGTTTCACCGCGCGCAGCGCTCGAAGAGCATCAGCGGCTCAGGGCTCGGGCTGTCTATCTGCAGAGGTATAATCGAAGCCCACGGGGGCATGATCTGGGTTGATTCACCCCTTGAACGGGGTAACCGCTTCACCTTTTCCCTGCCTCTGCCGCCCTGACCCCATTGCCCCGCACCCCCTTTGCGCTCGATGCTGTTCAAATCTTTATATTATTTTTAGGTGTGCGTGATTGGCTTTTGTACTATGCTAATGTTCGTTCATACCTTCCATCCCGTATGCATCGGAAGGGAATAGCGATACGGAGGTCCGAACCATGGTCAAAGAGATCTACGCCATCATACTTTACCTCGCAGTACTGCTGCTTCTCGCGCCGCCACTCGGACGCTACATGGCAGCGGTTTTCGAGGGAAAGCGAAACATCCTGAGCAGAGTAGCTGGTCCGCTGGAACGCTTTATCTATCGTTTCTGCCACATAGACGAGAGCGAAGAGATGTCCTGGAAAGGGTATGCCTGGGCCTTTCTTCTCTTCAACGGTGCAGGCTTCGTCGCAATCTTTCTCCTGCAGCTCGCCCAGGGCGTCCTGCCTCTAAACCCACAGCATCTGCCGGCGGTACGTTGGGATACGGCGCTCAACACGGCAATATCCTTTGTCACGAACACGAACTGGCAGGCCTACAGGGGCGAGACGACCATGAGCTATTTCACCCAGATGATGGGCATGACCGTCCAAAACTTTGTCTCAGCCGCAGTGGGAATGGCGGTCCTCCTGCCGCTCATCAGGGCCTTTACCTCAAAACTGAAGGGGACGGTGGGCAACTTCTGGGTCGACATGACCCGCTCGGTACTCTATGTTTTGCTCCCCTTGAGCATCGTAGTGGCCCTCGCGCTGGCGTCCCAGGGCGTCGTACAGACCTTCGGGCCTTACGTAAAGGCGCACACCCTTGAAGGGGCGGAACAGGTGATCGCGGTCGGGCCGGCTGCATCGCAAGTCGCGATCAAGCAGCTCGGGTCGAACGGCGGCGGTTTCTTCAACGCGAATTCCGCACACCCCTTCGAAAACCCGACGGGCACGTCGAATTTCCTCGAGCTCCTCTCGATCCTGCTCATACCGGCTGCCTTGCCGTTTACCATGGGCAGTATGATCGGCAACCGCCGCCAGGGCCGGGCAATTTTTGCCGCCATGGCGGTACTTTTCCTGATAGGCCTGGTTCTCGCCCTTTCCGCCGAGTGGCAGGCAAACCCGCTCCTCACCAAAATGGGCGTGGCAAGCAACATGGAAGGGAAAGAGGTCCGCTTCGGCATAGGCTCGTCGGTGCTCTGGGCCCAGGCGACGACGGTGACGTCGAACGGCTCGGTGAATAGCATGCACGACAGCCTGAAGCCCATCACCGGTCTCGTCTGCATGTTCAATATAGCCGTGGGGGAGGTGATCTTCGGGGGTGTCGGCGTCGGTCTGATCGGCATGCTCATGTATGCGATCCTTGCGCTTTTCCTCGCGGGATTGATGATCGGGCGCACACCGGAGTTCCTGGGAAAGAAACTCGAATCAAGGGAGATGATCATGGCCGTGATCGTGGTGATCGCCCCCGCTATCGCGTGCCTCATCTTTGCCGGCATTGCCGCGGTCACGCCCGCGGGTTTGGGGAGCCTCAATAACGCCGGTCCCCACGGCCTCTCGGAGATTCTGTACGCCTTCTTTTCCGCCGCAGGCAACAACGGCTCCGCCTTCGCGGGCCTCAATGTGAATACGGTGTTCTATAACCTGACCCTGGGTTTTTGTATGCTCGTGGGGCGGTTCCTCACGATTTTGCCCGCCCTGGCCATCGCCGGCTCTCTCGCCGTAAAAAAGCGCATCCCCGTGAGCACGGCCACGTTTCCCACGGAGGGCCCACTTTTCGTGGGGATGCTCGCGGCGGTCGTGCTTATCGTCGGCGCCCTGACATTCTTCCCCGCCCTTGTGCTGGGGCCCGTCCTCGATCATCTCCTGCTCGGCGCGGGCAGGACGTTTTAGGGAGGCCGCCATGGAAGAGAAGAAGATAACCATCTGGCAGGCAGGACTCATCAGATCAGCCGTCGCGGGCGCCTTCAGGAGGCTCGACCCGCGGCTCCTTTGGCGAAACCCCGTCATGTTCGTGGTAGAGGCGGTCTCCGTCATTACCTCCCTCATTTCGGTGGGCAATCTCATCTCGGGTGGACCCTTCCGGTTCAACCTGCAGATCTCCCTGTGGCTCTGGTTCACCGTACTCTTTGCCACTTTTGCCGAAGCCCTCGCCGAAGGCAGGGGCAAGGCACAGGCGGAGACGCTCAGAAAGGCGCAGACAGAGGCGTACGGCCGCAGGGTAAATGCCGACGGCCAGGTTGAGAAGGTCCCGGCCCTCTCGCTTCGGAAAGGTGATACGGTGATCATAGAGGACGGGGAACCGGTACCCGGGGACGGGGAGATCATCGAAGGGGTTGCCCTCGTCGATGAGTCTGCCGTGACCGGCGAGTCGGCCCCGGTCATACGGGAGGCAAAAGGGGACCGGAGCGCCGTCACCGGTGGCACCCGGATCCTTTCGGGGCGGATACGGGTTATGATCACGGCAAATCCCGGCGAGACCTTTCTCGACCACATGATCTCCATGGTGGAGAGCGCCAAACGGCAGAAAACGCCGAACGAAGTCGCCCTCGAGATCCTGCTCGTGGGGCTCACCGTCCTCTTCATCGTCGTGGTAGGAACACTTTCTTTCTTTGCGGCTTACGGCGGTGTCAAGATCGCCCTGCCTGTGCTCGTCTCGCTTCTCGTCTGTCTCATCCCGACGACCATCGGAGGTCTGCTCCCCGCCATCGGTATCGCGGGGATGGACCGCCTGATCCAGCACAATGTCATTGCCCTCTCCGGCCGCGCAGTAGAGGCAGCGGGCGACGTCGACGTAGTGCTCCTCGACAAGACCGGTACCATCACGCTGGGCAACCGCATGGCCACGGATTTCATACCCGCCTCCGACGTCACCAGGGAAGAGCTTGCCGAGGCGGCGCTCCTCTCATCGCTCGCGGACGAGACCCCTGAAGGACGGAGCATAGTAGCTCTTGCCAAGCACCTCCTCTCTGTGCGGGGGCGGGATATCAAGACGCCCGATCCCTCATGTTTTGTTCCCTTCACCCCCGAGCTCCGCATGAGCGGGGTATCGGTTGACGGACGGGAGATCCGCAAGGGCGCAACCGATTCCGTTGCGGCGTTTGTGACGGCAAAGGGCGGCGTCATTCCCGAGAGTGTCGAGCAGGCGGCCGACCGGGTGGGGCGAGAAGGGGGAACCCCGCTTGTGGTGGCCGATTCCGGCCGCGCCCTCGGCGTGATCCAGTTGAAGGACGTCCTGAAGGAGGGCATAAAGGATAGACTCCACCAGTTGCGCCTCATGGGCATCCGTTCGACTATGATCACCGGTGACAACCCGCTCACGGCGGCAGCCATTGCGGCGGAGGCAGGTATCGACGACTTCGTCGCCCAGGCGCGGCCCGAGGAGAAGCTCCGCCTCATCCGTAAGTACCAGGGCGAGGGCCACCTGGTGGCCATGATCGGAGATGGGACGAATGACGCGCCGGCCCTCGCGCAGGCCGATGTTGCCGTGGCGATGAACGCGGGCACCCAGGCATCGAGGGAGGCGGCCAATATGGTGGACCTCGACTCGAACCCAACGAAGCTTCTCGATATAGTCGAGATCGGCAAGCAGATCCTGATGACCCGAGGGGCGTTGACGACGTTCAGCGTGGCCAACGACGTGGCCAAATATTTTGCCATCATCCCGGCCATTTTCGTCCAGGTATTTCCTGTCCTCGCCGTCCTCAACGTGATGCGCCTGGCCACACCCCAAAGCGCGATCCTTTCGGCCATCATCTTCAACGCGATCATCATCCCCCTCCTTATCCCGCTTGCCCTGAAGGGGATCAAGTACCGGCCTATAACAGCCCAGGCCCTCCTGTGGCGAAACCTCGTCATTTACGGGGTCGGAGGAGTTATTTTGCCCTTTATCGGCATCAAGGTGATCGATCTTTTTGTGGTTTTGCTGCATTTAGCTTAGAGCAAGGGAGGTTATCCATGAGGGAACTTATACGGGCGCTTCTCATCTTCCTCGTACTGTCGCTACTGACCGGTCTCGCCTATCCGTCGGTCATTACGGGTCTGTCGAGGCTTTTCTTTCCTTGGAAAGCCGCAGGCAGCCTGGTCACGGATCGCGGACGTGTGGTCGGGTCCAGCCTCATAGGGCAGAGGTTCACGACAGCCCACTACTTTCACGGCCGGCCATCGGCAATCGACTATGACGCGAGCAATTCCGGGGGCACGAACTACGGGCCGGCCAGCGCCAAGTTTCTTAAAGAGGTGATGGGCCGGGTGGAGACGACGCGCAGGGAGAACAACCTGAGTCCTGATTCAACCATACCTGCCGATCTCGTCCTCGCCTCGGGGAGCGGCCTCGACCCCGACATCAGCGTGGAAGGAGCCCTCCTTCAGATACCACGGGTGGCGAGGGCCCGGGCTGTCTCCGAGGAGGTCCTGAAAAACCTCGTCGAAGGCATGGCCGAAGGACAGCATGCCGGGGAGGATGCAAGGGTCAATCTCCTCAGGCTGAACATGGCGACCGACCGGCTGTAAGCCGGGCAAAGACTCTTAGGATGCCCTACAGGAAGACGATTCGGTCATGTAAAGGCGAGGGTCGTCGGGAGCGACGACTACAACTTCGGGTACTACCTGAAGGAGTGCGTGAAGCGCCTGCCGTTGTGCACGAAATAGGGTAAAAACAGTCGTTTCTGACATGTTTTATTGCCTTTTACTCTCTTTTTACCCTCTTGGGCAATTCAAAAGGTTGATAAGAGGTCCCATAAGCGAGAAGGCACAGAATGACACGACGTCCTTGGCGCCCCCTCGTCATCCAGCCGTCTTAGGCCATCGTTTCGTCTACGTAACAGTAGCGCCAGTCTTCGGCCGGCTCGGCCGACCTGATCACCTGATGACCGGTCGTCTTATAGTGCTTGGTAGCGTGCTTGCCGATCGATGAGTCACAACAGCCCACGTGGCCACACACGAGGCACTTGCGGAGGTGCACCCACGACTGGCCGATCTTCAGGCACTCCTCGCACCCCTGGGTGCGTGCCTTGGGCTCGGGTACCGGAACGCTCTTCATGTGTTCACATATCGGCATCGGTCTCCCCTCTCTCGTAGATTGAAGCTCGCCCTTCTGCCATGTGGGCGATACCCCGCTACCCGCGCGGCGGGGGCACAGGTTTATCGTAAGTGAATGCCTCCGCATCCCACGCGCCGAGGGTGGTCGCGACTCCGTACACGCCGTTGAGAAAGGTGAGGATCACCTGACGGGGATCATCGCTTCCGCGAACAGCTTCGTAAGGCATCATCCACTCGCCCATCGCCTCGACCCACCCCGCGTGCTCGGACCCGATCGGGGCAGTCTCGCATCCATCCGGCCGCGGGACAAGGTAGGCATAAAAACCGGGATACGGGTTGCTATCGTCGCCGGGCCAGAAACCGGCGTTCATGTGTTCGGCGTCGAGGTCGTAGCGCATGATGTAGCCACGGTCGTCTGGCGCTTTTTCATGCTTGCCTGTAAAGAGCAGCACCGTGAAGTCGAAGGCGCCCCACCAGAACTGCACGCCGCTGCGACCGAAGAACCGCGAGCGGAATTCCTCGAAGGCAGAGTTGATCGAGGCAAGAATCCTTAAGAAGCGTTGCGCATCCCCGGCGACGATCGTGCAGTCGTGTCTGTTCTCCGAGAATAGTGTAATGTCGGGGACCTCCTGGGGTTTTTCCCAGATATCGATGTCGAGATCCAGACCGGCGAGGGCCTCCCGAAAACCCGACCAGATGTCGGCGACGCAGCGGTCCGTGCCGAGCGGCACGGTCGCTCGGCGGCCGTCACTCACGCGGATCCAGATGGCGCTCTGATATACGTCGATGCCCATCGATACGAGGTCTGTGCCGTGTGGCATCGCAGCCGTGGTGAACCCTGAGGCCGTGAGATAGAGGCATGCGTTGAGCCACTCCGGCTGGGGTGACGCCAGCGCCAGCCTCGCTTTGCCGATCATCTGCGCGCACATGTGGAGCGTCTTCTTCGTGGGCATCCATGCGTCGTACGGAAGGGCGGGCCATGCGTCGTGGTTCATCGTGTCTCCTTGATCTTCAGGGCTTAGGCCAAGAGCAAGTGCTTATTGCGACGGTCGGCCTCGACCACCTTGGCGTCTACTGATCCGGACTTGCAAGAATCGGCCTGTATCCGATAAGGACTCGCATAGTCGGCGAGTTCGAGCATCAGGGGGATGGCAATTCTCTGTCCAGAAGCCCTGATTACATTATAAGGATGGATTGAGCGGATTTCCTGCGGCAAGGCTAGTTTTCGGTATGTCTGAAGGATACCGGACGTTGAAGCAACAAGATAGATCGACCTGCTCGGTCGGTTTAGAATGGTAACAGTGAAGAAGTCGAAGACTGGGGGCGATGCGGCGTTCTCTGGCGGGGAGAATGAGCGTTGTTGAGAATGGGAGGGATGGGCATTATGAAGAGGGTGAAGAATAACGGAATGAACGGAACTACCTCGTCCGCCCTTTACTTGACAGGAGGGATATAGGATGCCCCCGTCACCATCCTCCCTGCGAAGCTGCAGCGCCGGGTTAGCCGGTCATTTTGCCTCTACCAGGGTTCCATTCACGAACTTATGAATAATGCTTGAAACGTAAGTTTGATAGGGCAGACCTTCCTTGACCGCTTTTCTCTGCAGCTCTACGAGATCTCGTTCGGAAATACGTATGTTCAGCCGTTTATCTTTTTTCAAAGTATTCTGCGCGTACTCGGACAGTGCCTTCTTTCTTTCAGAAAAATTCGCCACGGGAACCCATTCGCCTTTCTCGAAGCTCTCAAGGATTTCTTTTTCTTCTTTTGACAGTTTTGTCTTCATGTCTTTCTCCAAAGTACCTTTCGGTTGCTTTTCTGCTCGGGATAATTGTTTTCAGGAATAATTCCTCCTCCGTCTCGACATACGGAACAAGATAGGCGTAGTTGTCAACACCGATAACCATAATGCGTTGACCAGGATACCTCTGCTGATCGGGGTGTGAATAGTCGTCCAGCGTGTCTCCCTTTACAATATAAAACACGATATCCTCAAAAGATATTCCCCTTGATTTCTTAAGGAATTCGCTTTTCTCCGTATTCCAATTGATGCCTTTCATCGTTTATAAATTTAGCACATTGTGTGCGGTTCGGCAACGGAATGGCTGAAGATAGGTGTTGTAATTTTACGGCATTTCTCCGATAATACCCGTCCGTTTTTCTCGAATCTCTGCCCAACTCGGTAAAGTCCGTGGAACTGCCGGGCAGTTTCCTCGACGTCGACAATGTTGCTTTTCTTTTTGCAGAACTTTCTTTATGATTATCAATAGTGTGGTGGAGAGAAACCGGGCTGGGGCCGGTGTATTCCGGCGTGGAAAACGATCTGTATCGTTCAAGTGAAAGCAGCGAAGAATGTCCCCGTCGATTCCCCGGGACAGCGACCCTGTTCCAGTTGTTGACGGGGTCTCTTTGGCAGTGAAACCCACAAAGGCAGCCTGATGCCCGATGAAAGCATGTCGAGGAAGATACTTATCAGGAAATTGAGGGCGCTGGGACACTCTGGTCCTTTGTCAGGAGGAAGGCATCAGTTCATGATCAAGGGCGAGAAGAAGATTGGTCCCGGAGTTGTAGCGGAGGTAATAGCCACAAGAAAGGGTAAAAAAGAGTGTAATGTCATTGCAAGGCGCTATCTCTATTGAGTCCGGTGTGCCATAAGTGATACACTGAAGCATCACAAGGAGGCCGTCATGCCCACAAAAAATGCAAGAATCAATGTGGTTGTGGAGAAACCACTCTACATGCTAATCGATGAAATATCCAAAGAGCGAGGTATATCCAAATCCATGCTTGTAAGAGACCTTATCATACAGGCCATCGATTTGAGTGAAGACCAGGCCCTTGCCAAGTTTGCCGATGAACGGGGAAAATCCTTCGACAAATCAAAGGCATTGACCCATAAAGAGGTCTGGGAGTAGGGTGGCGTACACCATCAGCTATCACCATCTCGTCAAGAGTGAAGACATACCGAAACTCGACAAGACGGTCAAAACACGAATAAGGAGGGCCATCGAGACCCGGCTGATGATAGCGCCGGAAAAGTATGGTGAACCCCTCCGAAGAACGCTCAAAGGGTACTGGAAACTGAGGGTTGGGGATTACAGGCTGGTCTTTAAGGTCGAAGGCGATGAGATTACCATTCTAGGCATCCGTCACAGGAGAGAGATTTACAAGGTTGTGAGTGAAGGCAGGGCTAAACGATAGCTTTCTATCGCGCCGGCAGGAGGGCCGTGTGGGGTGAGATCGCCCGGGGAAACGGGTCGGTCCTGATGGGTCAACCGCCTTTGAAAGGATCAGCCGCCGGAGATTTTGCAGTTTCGTTTTTCTTGTGCTTTTCTTTTTGCAGAACTTTCTTTATGATTATCAATAGTGTGGTGGAGAGAGACCGGGTGGGACCCGTGTATTCCGGCGCGGAAGACGACCGGTATGGTTCAAGTGAAAGCAGTGAAGATGTCCCCGTCGATTCCCTTAATAGCCGAACTCAGCCCCAAAAGAATCGAAACAGACAAGTGGTTTAATGGTCTTCTTTTCCTTGCGCAGTTCGACAATTCCATACTGTTCCATGTTTTTTAATGTCCGGCACAGGTTGCTAGGGCTTCGTCCCGTAACCTCTGCGAGTTCTTTTAGCGAGCCGGGCGTGCGTTCCTTGATTATTTTCAAAAGTTCTCTGTTCTTAGTACTCAACACCTGGGCCAGCGACTCCAGTGAATCGAACCATATCTTCGGACCTCCTTTTCTGGGTTTTCGTTTGCCCTCGGCAATGTCCAGCGTATATTGTCTAAATTTATCACGCGACATAATGCCTATTTCCATTTTGCGGACCATGAAGAACCTCCTTTCCTGGTCAGACGTATTCTTCAACCGTATTCCAAAAATCTTCTAGCAATTGAGCTGCGGAATCAAATTCATAGGGATAAATCCGGTTTTGTTTATGAACATGATCCCACATCAATTTACGCGTCTGATATCTGCCTTCTTTTGGCAGCCCCCCGTGGGCGTTATCATATCCGACAATTCTCAAATTGTTCCTGTCATGCAGAGTTAGCGAATACCTTATCCCGTGCGGGACTTCCCTGGTTGGTTCGACCATCCAAACGTCAAATTTGACCCAATATCCTCCTGACATGTGATAAGTCATACCATTCAGATCCAGTAAGAAGCGAAGCTCGTAATCGCTGTCAGGCAAATCAGTTGCCATAGTATAACTTATCACCAGATGATAATTATGTCAAGATCCCCGGTATAGATGCATCATCAGGTGATGGAAAGAATCCGCCGCCAATGCGCGGACAGGAAGGACCCATTTCCGGGCAATCAGGTGCAATCGCTGGTTATGCCGTAATATCCATCGGTCTTTCTCGAATCTCTGCCCATCTCGGCAAAGTCCGTGGAACTGCCGGGCAGTTTCCTGGAAATCGACAATGTTGCTTTTCTTTTTGCAGAACTTTCTTTATGATTATCAATAGTGTGGTGAAGAGAGACCGGGTGGGGCCGGTGTATTCCGGCGCGGAAGACAACCGGTATCGTTCAAGTGAAAGCAGTGATTCCTGAGAAGAAAGTGCCCTTTCTGAAAGGATCAATCGTCACCATCGTTGTGTTACCACCATCGTGAAGATGAACTTCTTAGGCAAGGACACGCTGACTATTTGGGCCAAGAATACCTTCATGCTAATACAAAGAGACGATATGCAGCCTTCCAGGGTCTTTTTCAAGGCCCAAGGGGCCTTGGCCCACCTCTTTATGTTGCAGGCGATCAGCTTGCATGCCACGGCAAAGCATACTTTTGCCAGCCGGCGCACCCGAAGTCTGCCGATTCCGTGCGCTCGTTTCAGTTCGGAGTTCGTTGCTTCGATCCCTGCACGAATCTTGTACCGGTCCTTCCATTCAGTGGTCTGCTGGATGGCATACATCTGATCCCGCAGGCGAAGCTCGGCAGTGATCTCCAGACGAAAGTCCCCGACCGTTTCACGGGCCTGGCAGCCTTTGTTGCGGTGGTTCGGAGCTCTTACCGGGCACCTATCGAGCATCGTGCACGATCGACAGGCGTTTCCGTCAAAGATCGCATGGAGAGAACGACGGGTGCTGTTGTTGCCGCTCAGTATGCGATGGTCTATGGGACTATTACCCATGGGACATCGGGTCACCAAACCTTCCGAGTCGAAGGAGAAAAGGTCTCTGCCCACGATATCGTCGGAGAGCCTGCTGCGGTTGACGGGCGTGACGAATTCGATACCTTGCTCTATGACCTTTGCCGCTGAAGGGACAGACGGATAACCGCCGTCGGCAAAGAGCGCTTCGGGCTTCAACCCGGCAGCCTCCAAACGTTCGATAACAGGAAGGGCCTTGCCGATGTCGGATCTGGCGGCGCCATGCACCTCATAGTCTGTGATGATTTCGGTTTTTCCGGTATTCTTGCACGTCTCCGTAACATGAAGGCTGTATCCCGGCCCTTTATGTCCGCAGGACGCATCCGGGTCGTAAGGGGATTGAAGGGTTGCTCCTTCACTCTTTTTCTTCACCTGGACCTTGGACGATTCTTGGTCTGAGGTGAATTCGCATTGTTCGGAGAAAAGGCGCTTCAACAATTGGTACGGCTCATTGCCTGTAAGTTCATTATCCTTCTCGAAGATAACAATAAGGTCATAGAGATACTGCGCCAGTTCTTCCAGCTTGATCTTCTGCTCGGCCGGACCCAATCCGAACCAACCCTCGGGTTCGCTTGAATGCCATTCCTGAATTGCCTTCGGGACTCTCGACAATTGATCTTCATTCAGACTCTTGAGAAACTGGGTGAGCGTATTCGAGAATAGAGCCAATCTGCCTCGTACACGAATGTTCGAGATTATGTGGGTAGAATCAAGCCGCTGGCTGGAAGACGAGAGGCCAAGTTTGCTTATCGCTGAATCTCTGATATTGTCGAATACATGGCGGACCAGCTTCATCTCCGGGTCTTTGGCGGCCAATCGCCTGCGGAACTCTACAAGAGAGCGACGGGACAAATAATCTTCCTCATCGCTGACATCCAAGGCGTATCGCCACCGGGTGTCAAAGCTGAAGGTGTCGAGGGCCTCCTGGTCACTCAAGTTGCTCCACTCCTGAAGGAGACACAAACCCAAAAGACGCGCAACGCTGAAATTAGGCCGGCCTGTTGTGCCGTACAGAATCGCATAGCGATCTTCGTTCCTGAACAGGATTGGAAATACCTCGCCTCTAAACAGGTGAGCCCATGAAGACTCAAGACGGTTCCGCAAAGAGGGGGACACCTGCGTCTCCACGCCGAGTAGTTTTTGTTGAGGTGGTGTTTTCTTATACATGACATATTCTATCATTGTATGTAATTAAATACAATAGTTATTTGTGGGGAGTTACTTCTCAGGAATCAGCAGTGATTCCTGAGAAGAAAGTGCCCTTTCTGAAAGGATCAATCGTCACCATCGTTGTGTTACCACCATCGTGAAGATGAACTTCTTAGGCAAGGACACGCCAACTATTTCGGTCCAGAATACCTTCATGCTAATACAAAGAGACGATATGCAGCCTTCCAGGGTCTTTTTCAAGGCCCAAGGGGCCTTGGCCCACCTCTTTATGTTGCAGGCGATCAGTTTGCATGCAACGGCAAAGCATACTTTTGCCAGCCGACGCACCCGAAGTCTGCCGATTCCGTGCGCTCGTTTCAGTTCGGAGTTCGTTGCTTCGATCCCTGCACGAATCTTGTACCGGTCCTTCCATTCAGTGGTCTGCTGGATGGCATACATCTGATCCCGCAGGCGAAGCTCGCGGGTGATCTCCAGACGAAAGTCCCCGACCGTTTCACGGGCCTGGCAGCCTTTGTTGCGGTGGTTCGGAGCTCTTACCGGGCACCTATCGAGCATCGTGCACGATCGACAGGCGTTTCCGTCAAAGATCGCATGGAGAGAACGACGGGTGCTGTTGTTGCCGCTCAGTATGCGATGGTCTATGGGACTATTACCCATGGGACATCGGGTCACCAAACCTTCCGAGTCGAAGGAGAAAAGGTCTCTGCCCACGATATCGTCGGAGAGCCTGCTGCGGTTGACGGGCGTGACGAATTCGATACCTTGCTCTATGACCTTTGCCGCTGAAGGGACAGACGGATAACCGCCGTCGGCAAAGAGCGCTTCGGGCTTCAACCCGGCAGCCTCCAAACGTTCGATAACAGGAAGGGCCTTGCCGATGTCGGATCTGGCGGCGCCATGCACCTCATAGTCTGTGATGATTTCGGTTTTTCCGGTATTCTTGCACGTCTCCGTAACATGAAGGCTGTATCCCGGCCCTTTATGTCCGCAGGACGCATCCGGGTCGTAAGGGGATTGAAGGGTTGCTCCTTCACTCTTTTTCTTCACCTGGACCTTGGACGATTCTTGGTCTGAGGTGAATTCGCATTGTTCGGAGAAAAGGCGCTTCAACAATTGGTACGGCTCATTGCCTGTAAGTTCATTATCCTTCTCGAAGATAACAATAAGGTCATAGAGATACTGCGCCAGTTCTTCCAGCTTGATCTTCTGCTCGGCCGGACCCAATCCGAACCAACCCTCGGGTTCGCTTGAATGCCATTCCTGAATTGCCTTCGGGACTCTCGACAATTGATCTTCATTCAGACTCTTGAGAAACTGGGTGAGCGTATTCGAGAATAGAGCCAATCTGCCTCGTACACGAATGTTCGAGATTATGTGGGTAGAATCAAGCCGCTGGCTGGAAGACGAGAGGCCAAGTTTGCTTATCGCTGAATCTCTGATATTGTCGAATACATGGCGGACCAGCTTCATCTCCGGGTCTTTGGCGGCCAATCGCCTGCGGAACTCTACAAGAGAGCGACGGGACAAATAATCTTCCTCATCGCTGACATCCAAGGCGTATCACCACCGGGTGTCAAAGCTGAAGGTGTCGAGGGCCTCCTGGTCACTCAAGTTGCTCCACTCCTGAAGGAGACACAAACCCAAAAGACGCGCAACGCTGAAATTAGGCCGGCCTGTTGTGCCGTACAGAATCGCATAGCGATCTTCGTTCCTGAACAGGATTGGAAATACCTCGCCTCTAAACAGGTGAGCCCATGAAGACTCAAGACGGTTCCGCAAAGAGGGGGACACCTGCGTCTCCACGCCGAGTAGTTTTTGTTGAGGTGGTGTTTTCTTATACATGACATATTCTATCATTGTATGTAATTAAATACAATAGTTATTTGTGGAGAGTTACTTCTCAGGAATCAGCAGTGAAGAACGTCCCCGTAGATTCCCCGTCCCCGTAGATTCCCGGGTTATGGGGAGTCCAGCCGTTAGTCACATAGGAGAGCGAATATGGCGAATGAAATAAAAACATTTGGAGAGACGGCAAAAGGATTAGCCCGCAACCCGCTCGGTATCATAGCTCTTTTCATCGTTCTCGTTTACGGGTTTGCATCTCTCGTAGTTGTGTTTGCTGGCTCTTTTACAGCTAACGAAAGAACCCCGCTGATCTATTTTCTGGTTTGCTTTCCGGTTCTCGTGTTGGTGGTTTTTGCTTGGCTCGTGAGGAATCATAGCGGGAAGCTTTTTGCTCCGAGCGATTTCAAGGACGAAGAAAACTACGTAAAAATGCAGCTTTCTGCAGTTGCGTCCCTGACCGCCGCATCTGCTAAGGGGCATGCAGGGACGTCCGGGGCTGAGATTCAACAGATTGTTGAAGTCGTTCAGCGAGCCAAACCTTCAAAGAAGCCATATAGTGACGGCTGGCAGAACCGCGTTCTTTGGGTCGACGACCGACCAGAAAACAACGTTTACGAACGACAGGCATTTGAGGCAACCGGGCTTACGTTTTCGCTATCTCTTTCCACCAACGACGCTTTAGAGCAACTGTCCCGTAATCGGTTTGCCGCAATCATTTCGGACATGGGAAGAAAGGAGGGACCCCGCGAGGGGTATGTCCTTCTGGATGCCCTTCGGCAGAAGGGTGATCAAACCCCCTTATTTTTCTACGCTAGCTCGAATGCACCGGAGCACAAGCGCGAAACTGTTAAGCATGGTGGGCAGGGATGCACGAACAACGCTAAAGAACTCTTTCAGATGGTAAACCGTGCAATTCTCGATAGAACGGAATGAGAACTTGGTTAGCTTGCCCACTTTCTTGCGGAAATGCTGAACTCGAATCCCCTTGTATATTTTCAATAGCAGGACGTGCAGTGTGCCGCCCGTGTTCAAAGGCACGGGAACCTTACCGTGCCCCATTGCATTCAAGTACCCCCTTCCTTCATCTCTAAAGCGGATAGACAATCCCCCTTTCGGGGACTTCCGGCCATTGGCATTCCACCGCGCCGTTCTTCATAATCCCAGGCATCGAGCAAGGCGTCTCGGTCGCAGTCTTCATAGGCGCACGTGTAGATTCCGCTTTTAGGGTCCCACCGTATCTCTTCACTCTGGTACGCCCTTTCGCAACGAAGGCACAAGACCCACCTCGCCCCTAGGCATTCCATATTATCTCTCGATGATCCGCGCATTCCCGTTTAGCTACCCTTCTTCTTCCTCGCACGGACTTTACCCTCCCTTTTCAAGTTGTATTGCTCATAGCCGGCAAACGGAATAAGCGGAACTGCACCCGTCATCCCTTATATGAATTTGCCTACCATTGATTGAATAATTTTAGCAACACTGGTAGTATCCTAATAAAACTATGTAACTATACGGTTCGCCGGTCCGGGGGGGGGTCACATGAACAAAAAGGCACAATTGACAGGAAGCGATCGACGGCAGGCATTGTCGGTGCTGGAAAGTGAGTATCAAAAAGCAAAGCAACAGCGCTCCATCTTCGTGCACTCGCCTAACGTAGAAGGAGCACTGGAAGCGTCCACGCTGATGGTCGAAAAGGCTGCCGCGCTCTACGATTTGGACCCAACGCAAAAACGCCTAAGGAACCTCCAGTATGCCCGGTATTACGAGGCGGTATCTGGGTGCATCGTTGCGCAGCTCTCTGCCGATTTCGATAAAGCTCAGAAATACGCGCAGGCGGCAGCCCAAGGTGCGCGGCACTTTCGCGGAAGTTCGCGATTTTTTCCCAACGTCTTTTTCGACGAAACCGAGTTAGGGAGTCACGGAGTCTATCTTGAGGCGGTGAAATCGTTTCGAGAGGGCCACTTCCAAGAAGCGGCGGACCATTTCGAAAAGTGGTTAATGCTGAACCATCTTCGTGAAGGAACAGGTGACGCTCACTATGACAGCAACCAGTTCCATCAGCAGTTGTGTTCCGCCCTCAATGCTATTGACCAGAGATTGGAATGCTCCGCTCAATGGGAGGAGCTAGAGAAGGCTCTTCAGTCGCCTTACAGAAATATCTACCGCACGACAAGAGCATTGTGGGACCACATCGAGCCTCTAAAGGCCGCTGCCAATCTTGGCGAAGACCGTTTTCCTGATGTTCGTTCGATGATCGAATTATTTTTGCGAAAGGCTTGTGATGATTGGCAACTACTTTGTACGTCAGCGCCAATTCAGGGCAAGGATCGCTGGGCGGGTCTGGAAGAACCCGTTCGGCTCCCCGAATTTATCGATGTCTTTCACACTCTTTATCAAGTGGGTGATGAAGTGGGTGAAATTTGGCGATATTTGCTTTTCCAGAGTCTCCGTAACTCGCTCACATTGAAAGCGGACTACGAGTCACGGCTTCGTCCGCACATAAGTTCTGTCGATTCAGATGAAAAGCAGCTCGTGGTCAAGGCGTCTTTCGAGATCGAGCGCCTCGGAGACACCGCTCTAATTCATTACATTCATGACCTGATTTCCGCTCGTATTCAATCGCATTTTACGATCTCCGATGCTAGCGTTCCCACCGATTTGACGATCTACGATGCTTGTGTTCCCATGTGGTTTGAAGCGCGAAAGGCGATATATAGCGCGGACCGTAGCGAAGCGGAAGAGAAATGCCATCACTTCTATGCCAAGCTTCGCTCGTTACCTCACGTGATTCGGATCACCAATTGCGACGCGATACCTTTCATGGGCGAGTGTATTGATGCTGTCTCTGGCAGGCACTACAAGGTGGAGGTACAACGAATCTGGCACCATTCGCCGAGGAAGCTCACTTTGGAAATGGAGCACCCAGTGCCAACCGGTAGCTACGCATACCTTCGTCCGAGGTGGAATAGGAGCCTAAAGCGTGGCTATCGCATTCGGAATCCGCTTGACAATCCACTTCCAACACGTATGCCAGAGTGGATGATACTATTCGAACAATGGGCATCAGGCCAGGGGCCTGTCAAAGCCGAAGCTTTCCTGAAATGGTGTCAGCAGATTGATCCCCTCTGGCTGTCCGTCGCGCTGCGGTTGTTAAGTAAACTAGTCTTTTATGACGAAAGTAAAATCCGAGAGTTATGGAAAAGGCTATATCAAAGCAAACTTCCAGCAAACGTAAAGGGCGACAAAACGCTATATGTCGGTCTTGGCCGCGCTGGAAAAAGCGGCGGATTTCAGCTTTATTGGCTTGAACAGGCGCTGTGTGATCTGCCGAAAAGCGAGCGAAGCTTCGAATTCAATAACGCATTCCGAACCGAGGATTCCCTCCGTGAGGAACATGGGAACATCGATTCGATAGTTTTCGTAGATGACTTCATAGGTACGGGTGAGCAGGCTGAGGACTTCACTGAATCAGTGCTGAAAAGGTACGAGTGGGTGGGTAGGCGTAGGTGTTCCCTCTTCCTTTGTGCGCTAGCTGGATTCGAAGATGGGATCACGTGCATAGAGAATCGACTTGTCGAACACAATGTCCGGGTCCTTGCTGCGGAGACGCTCGCTCCGACGGATAGGGCATTCTCGCCAGACAACTCCCTGTGGGATTCGGAAATCGACTGTAATGAGGCGCGGCTCTGGTGCGAACAGGTTGGAACGTCGTTGCTTGATGGACACTCCGATGCCAGGGCGCACGCACTTGGCTGGCGAGGATCCGAGGCTCTTATTGCATTTCACTCCAACACGCCGGACAATACGCTCCCTCTCTTTTGGGCGAGAGGAAAGTTTCGCGGCAGAGACTGGCAGCCGTTATTCCCGCGCTACTAGAAATCGTATAGCTCACAGCGGCTAACGGATACAGTCCTATTAGGGGGGATGCGACGGTGAAGCCCTCCACCGAGAGGCTTAGCGCCCATTGCATCTAATAACGCCGCTCCTTCACGTGTAGAGCGGATAAATAATCCCTTTTCCGGGGACTTCCGGCCATTGGCATTCCACCGCGCCGCTCTTCATAATCCCAGGCATCGAGTAAGGCGTCTCCGTCGCAGTCTTCATAGGCGCACATGTAGATTCCGTTTTCAGAGTCCCACCGTACCTTTTCCCGGCGGTATACCCTCCCGCAATGAAGGCGCCAGACCCACCCCGGCCCAAGGTGCTCCATTATCATTTCCCGATGATCCGCACATTCCGCATGTTCCACTCTTCTTCTTCCTCGCATGGACTTTACCCTCCCTTTTCAAGTTGTGTTGCTCATAGTCGACTACGCCCACGTAGTCAGACACAAAGCTCTTACGATAAACCGGCTCCCTGTTTTGAATCCCGAGCCTGATACTCAAATCTTCCCTTCCGTACATCACCAGAGGCTTTGCCAGCCCCCGGCTTGACCAGTAGTGCTTTTGCCCGTCAGCCGCTCGTCCTCCATTTCATTTCCCATGTACCCCTCGACCATGTACACGCCGACGTTGTCGACATCGTCAACGGCGTTGATCCAGACGAACCCCGGGCTCCAAATCCCGGTCAGCTTTTCATGCGGCACATAGGGCAGATATGGATGATAATCAATAGACGGCGCTCCACACCAGTAAAACTTGTCGTTACGTGATATATTGAACGGAGTGTACTTAGGCCGATAGGGGTAATAGGTGGGGGAGTGGCGATCCCTGTGGCGCTTGTTGGCTCCGTAGCCCTTCTGATAGTTTTGTTGCGTTATATCAGCATTAGCTTGATTCGTTCGGGTCAAGACAACATCAAGGAGGTGTTTATGGTAGACACATTAACTGCCCGTACTCGTATGTTCTTCAGCTCTGTTTTTGAAACAATATGGGCTATAGGAGTCGGCAGCGTTGTTGGACACCTATCGACCTAAGTACACTTAGCAGATAACAAGCGCTTCAACCCGGAGCGCAAAACAACCGCGCTTGGCTGACCTTTGCTATATGCAGAGAACGGAGACAATCGCAGTGGGACTAATGGAGCAAATAGCGGCCGGCGAGGGGCAAACTACAGAATTCAAGAAGTCACTGAGCCTAAAACGCGAGGCCATGGAAGCCCTTTGCGCGATGGTAAACGCTGACAGTTCGCAAGGCGTCGTGATCTTTGGCGTAGAACCTGATGGAACAATATGTGGGGTCGAGCCAGGCAATCTTGATAGAGGCCAGCGTTCTCTATCACAGACTATTGGAGCCAACTTCGATCCCCCCTTACATGCGGAAATCTGGGTCAAAGAACTGGAAGGCAAGAGGCTGCTTCTTGTTGGAGCACAAAGGTATAGAAACGTTCCCTACCACGAATACGATGGACGAGCCTGGATTCGACAGGGGTCAGAGAAGCGACCGCTTACTCTTTCTGAAAAAGATCATCTATGGCGAAACAGGGATCGGGCGTTTCATCCCGGCCCCTGGAAGTGTGATCGGTGTGGAACCTGGGTGGGTCAACTGAATTGTGTTATCATCACGAATGAAGGCATGAAGAAAATTTATGACTGCGATTGCGGTGGTGAATTCTGGCCCAGCACATAACCACTTGCTGCGCCTGATCGCTCAAACAGCGCGTTCGGGTGAGTGGCGCGTTACCTCTTTCAAACCATAATCTTCACTTTTCCAAGAACTCGAAAATTTATGAGTAGGTGAAGTGAGTAAGGTCTTCCCCGCGGCCGGAGGAAATTTCGATGATAGGTGCCGAAATCGAGGGGTTGCCGCCCGGAGGCGTACTTTTTCGTACGTCGAGGACCGGCGACCCCTCGATACAGGTGCATGGCGCGAAATTAACCCGGCCGCCCTACACATTGGCCCAGCGTATTGCACCTAGCGCGCTCAAACTCGCAATCGCCCCCAGGAGGCGCCGCTGGTCCGCGAGCAGATTCTTGAACTCATAGCGGATGCCTATGAGGCCGACGACGTCGTCTCCCGATTTCATGGGCAAGAAACAGGTCTTCGCATTGGCCAGCGTCTCGGTCCCGGCTCCCGCCATCTTGCCGTTTATCATGCCCCATTGCGCCACGGTCATTTCATGCGGGTCAAGCTCCGTCTCATTCCCGCTCTTTGCCCATACCTGGAGCTTACCGTCCTGGCCGGTAAAGAGCACGAACGAAGGAGCATCTACCACTTTGACCACGTACTTGATCACAATATGGCTCACATCGTCGAGCACCGTGGTGCGCAGCAAAGGCAGGACGGTTTTCCATTCGTCGGCATTCTGAGCGAATCCGCCTATTAACTGCTCCACGGGCGGGAGCATGAGAAATTCTTTGCTCATCTGCTCTATGAGCGCCACTCGTTGCAGACGGAGATTGAGCGCAAAATTCTGCCGCTTCGTCACTTTGACAAGCTGACCGACGACCAAAGAGGTGAGGAGGAAAACAACGGCGTTTATGATATCGTGGGCGCGGTACATCGCGAAACTGTAGCGGGGCTCGACAAAGAGGAAATCGAAGGTGACCAGGCTCAAAATGGAAGCGAAAAGCGAAGGACCCGTACCGAAGCGGAGGGCTGCGCCGATCGTCACGATAAGGTAAATGAAGACAAGGGATGCGGGCTGGACAAATGTTTGGAGGAGGAAGTTTATAAGGGTGATGAGACCGACCATCCCTAAGGTGACGAGATAGCCCGTAGGATCGAAGCTTACCTTCCTCGGGATTCTTACGGCTGCCTGTTCCTTCTCCTTCAGGGGGGTGACGAGATGCAGCTCGAATTGCGCCGGGGCGCGGAGCAGTCGATAGACCGGTGAGTCTTTGAAGAACTCGCTTAACCTTGAACGAAGGGGCTTGCCGACAACTATACGAGTGATGTTATTCTCCCGGGCGAATCTCAGAATTTCCCCGGCGACATCGGTTCCCTGAAGGGTGGCCACTTTTGCACCAAGCTCTTCGGCGAGGTTAAGCGCCTCAGACAGGTAGAGCTTTTCTCTGTCGGACAATTCCCTGAAAGTTGGAGGAGACACGTAGACCGCATACCATTCCGCGTTGGCAGCTTTCGCGATCGTATACGCTTTTCTCAGCAGTTGTGACGCGTAGGGGCTTGCCGCAACGCAGACCATCACCCGTTCGCCCGCGGGCCATGGACCCGAGATCGCCTTAGCCCTCATGTAGTTGAGGAGCTCCGTACCCATTTTCCTCGCGGCGAGCGTCAGCGTAAGCTCGCGGAGGGCGACAAGGTTTCCCCGTTGGAAAAAATTTTCCATGGCCTGGCGGGCCCGGTCGGGGACATAGACCTTCCCCTCTTTCAGCCGCTGGTTCAGCTCCTCAAGGGGGATATCGATCACCTGGACCTCGTCCGCGTCGTCAAGGATGCTGTCAGGCACCGTCTCCTGCACACGGATGCCCGTGATCTGCGCCACCACATCAACCTGGCTCTCGAAGTGCTGTATATTGACCGTCGTGTACACGTCAACGCCTTTTTCTATCAGGTCTTCCACATCCTGATATCTTTTCGGATGGCGGCTGCCGGGGGCGTTCGTATGGGCGAGCTCATCCACAAGCACGACGGCCGGTTTTCTGCGAAGCACTGCGTCTACGTCAAATTCCTGCAGCACCATGCCTTCGTAATCGACCTGCCTGCTGGGAACCACCTCCAACCGCGCAAGCAGGGCATCTGTTTCAGCCCTGCGGTGGGTCTCCACAATACCCACCACCACGTCTTCTCCCCTGTTCTGCAGCACATGGGCTTCCTGCAGCATGGCATATGTCTTACCCACGCCCGGCGCATAGCCGAGGAATACCTTCAGCCTCCCCCTCTTCGCCTCCTCACGGCCGATCTCTTTCAGAAGAGCATCGGGATCGGGCCGAATCCCTTCTTGCTGGTTTTCTCGTTCTTTCATCCGCCCCCGCCGTCTATTCCGGTAATTTCTAGCTATTATACTATACTTTAAGTCTCCTCCGCCGGTTTTCACCCTGTCATTCCTGTTCCTTGACCTTTCAGGCGCTTCAGGGTAAGATGTGAAAGAAGAAAGTCAGGAGCATATCGTCTCGGAAAAGAGACCTTGCTCAAATCGAATAAATGGAGACAGCATGAGCAGGCTTAAATGGTTAGTTTTGCCGATCGCCTTGATCTTTATTGCAGGGGCCGCCGAGGCAAAGGTCTATCTCGACGTATACGGGCAATCATACAAGAAACTGAGTATTGCGGCGCCTCCTTTTGCGAGCGCTGAAAAGCCGAGACCGGAAATAAGCGATCTTCTCGGTCAGGACCTCGACATGTCCGGTTTCTTCGTTGTAGCGCCGCAGTCCCTCATGGATAACGCCCTTCTGAGTGAAGGCGTAGACAGGAAGAGCATCAGGTTCGACCAATGGCGCTCCCTGGGTGTGGAACTTTTGTGCAAGGCCGTCGTGCAGGAGCAGGGGAATGACTTTTCCCTGGAGGCGTACCTGTATGACGCGAGCGACGGTACCCTCCTTTTTGCGAAGAGATACCGGGCTACGCCGCTGGAATGGAGGAGGGTCGTTCACCGGCTCGCTGATGAGATCATATTGACGGTGACGGGGGAGAAGGGCATCATGAGCTCACGGGTCCTCTTCGTGTCGGGGGATAGACGCCATAGGGACGTGTACGTGGCCGACCTTGACGGCAATGGGGCGAGGAAGCTTACCGACCAGAAACAGATTATCGTCTCGCCTTCGGTATCACCCGACGGAAAATATCTGGCTTTCACCTCTTATAAGGAGGGCAGGCCGAATCTCTATGTGATCGAGCTTGCGACGAGCAGGGAAGTATTCGTGGACAGGCAGGAAGGGATGAAGGTCGGTTCAAACTGGATAGACAGGAAGACTATCGCCTATGCCCATACCCTTGGAAAGTTCTCGACCATCTACTCGGTCAATGTGGAGACGAAGGAACGGACCTCTCTGCTCCGGAAGGAAGGAATTCTCAGCTCACCAACGTTCAGTCCCGACGGCAGCAAAATGGTCTTTGTCTCCGACATGTATGGAGGGCCGAATATTTTTATAAAGGATATGGCGTCGGGAGACATAAAACGTCTGTCCTATTTTGGCAACTATAATACGTCTCCTGCTTTCTCGCCCAAGGGCGATCTCATTGCCTTTGTATCGAAAACCGAGGGCGCCCTCGAGGTGTGCGTGATGAGAACCGACGGGTCCAACGCGCGGGTGCTCAGTGACGGGGGGGTAAATGATTCGCCCTATTTTTCGCCGTGCGGCAGGTATATCCTTTATTCCTCCCAAAAGGGAAGGAAGACCTCAATCTACCTGATGCTGCTCAACGGAGAGAATAAAAGGGAGCTCAAGTTCACCGGCGCTGAGGATACCCAGCCAAAATTCATGCCGTAAAGGGGAGGGGGGATGAAGAACTACTTATTTCCACTATGTCTGGCGGCCATGATCCTGCTCTTTCACGGATGTGCGTCAAAACAGACGCCCGTGCCTATTACCGAGCGAGTCCCGCCGGGTGTGGCCGCGGGTGGGCAACCAACTCCTGCGGAAGGAGCCGTCAGCCAAAAAGGGAGCGAGGGTGCGATTTCAGAGGAGGAATTGGCGAGGGCGGAGAAGGAGAGGAGAAGGGCGGCTGCCGGGGAAGCGGTCGCGGCGCATCTTCAGGATATCTACTTCGATTTCGACAGTTACACCATCAGATCTGATGATATGCGTATTTTGAAGAAGGTGGCCGACTGGCTGGTGGCCAACCAGGCAATAAAGCTGACTATCGAGGGCTATTGTGACGAGAGGGGAACAATCGAATACAATCTCGCCCTGGGACAGAAAAGGGCCGAGGCGGCAAAAGACTACTTTGTAAAGTCGGGAGTGAGCCCGAGCAGGATAAGGACGGTCTCCTACGGGAAGGAGGTGCCGGTTGACGCGGGTCATACCGAAGAAGCCTGGGCCAAGAACAGGCGAGCCCATTTTTCAAGCCAATAATTTGATGCCTCTTGCTTTTTGTGAGGGGGAGACTCCGATCAGCCTGATCAGCCCGATCGGGCGGATCAACCAGGGCACACGAGGAGGAAAAATATGAGATTTGCCCCGCTTCTTTTGATCGCCCTTTTCGTGGCCGGCTGCGCTTCGACCGAAGAAGTGAGCCAGGTCAAACAGGACGTGACCTCCGTCTACACGGAGCAGACGAGCTACATACAAAAAACCGACACCCGTCTCTCCCGTCTGGAAAAGGATGAGGCAGGCATGAGAAAACAGTTGGTCGACCTGTCGGTTTCAGGCGAGAACAGGGACGAGAAGATCAAGACAATTCTCGGCAGGCTCGACGAGCTCGATTCGCAGCTCCGTGCCTACTGGGAAGACACGAAGGCCCAGCTCAGAGAGCTGAAGAAGCAAGAGGTGGCCGCCAACCCGGGAGGCGGAGCAAAGGGCGCCCCCGAAGACCTCTATAAGCAGAGCTTTGATGCCTTTCAGAATGGGGCATACAAGGATGCGGTCTCCTTGTTTATGCAGTTCGTGCAGCAGAACCCCACGGCGCCGCTCGCCCCCAACGCCTATTATTGGATGGGCGAGAGCTATATGAACCTGAAGGCCTATGAGAAAGCGATAGTCCAGTTTCAGGAGGTCATCGACAGGTTCCCGAAAAGCGACAAGGCCGCAAAGGCCATGCTCCGGCAGGCCGAAGGCTTCGCCGCCATTGGCGATAAAAAAAGCTCTACGACCACTCTGAAGAGGGTCATAGAGCTTTTTCCAAAAACCGAGGAAGCCCGGCTTGCGGACAGGGCGCTACGGAGTGGCACCTTCCAGTAGCGGCTCTTCCTCGTGCGCCGGCTCTTCCGTTTTGTCGAGGGCTACCATCTCGTAATTCCTATACTTCGAGAAGCCGGTGCCCGCGGGGATGATCCTGCCCATGATCACGTTCTCCTTGAGTCCACGCAGATAGTCTACCCGGCCCTCGATGGCTGCCTGGGTAAGTACTTTGGTGGTATCCTGGAAGCTCGCTGCTGAAATGAAGCTGTCCGTGATCAGGGAAGCCTTCGTGATACCGAGGAAGAGTGATTCCGCTGTTGCCGGAGTGCCTCCCTTTTCTATCACACGCCTGTTTTCCTCCTCGAATACCCACCACTCGACCGGTTCGTCTATGATGAAATTTGAGTCGCCTACCTCTTTTATACGCACGCGCTTGAGCATCTGCCTCACGATGATCTCGATATGTTTGTCGTTGATCTTCACGCCCTGGAGTTGGTAGACTTCCTGGATCTCGTCGACCAGATAACGGGCGAGGTCCTTTGTGCCAAGGATCCGGAGCACGTCGTGGGGATTGACGGGACCGTCGATGAGCGCTTCTCCGGCCCGCACGTAGTCACCCTCGTGCACGATGATATGCTTCCCCCTCTGGATGGTATATTTGCGGGTCTCGCCGCGCTCCGGCGTCACGACGATCTCCCTCTTTCCTTTGGAGACCTTGCCGAATGAGACAAGACCGGATATTTCCGTCACGGTCGCGCTTTCCTTTGGCCGGCGCGCCTCAAAGAGCTCCGCAACCCTCGGCAAGCCGCCGGTGATGTCCTTTGTCTTGGTGGTTTCCCTGGGCATCTTCGACACGGTATCGCCGGCAAAAATCTCATCGCCGTCGTTCACGACAATATGGGCGCCGATGGGCAGGATGTAGCGGGCGGGGCTTTGCGTGCCCGGTATCATTATCGTCCTTGCCTTCTCGTCCTTTATGGAAATGCGAGGCCGCAGATCGGGGTCCCGCGACTCGATAATGACCTTGTACGCGAGGCCGGTGACTTCGTCGACGCGCTCCTGCATGGTGATGCCTTCACTGATGTCGCCGAATTTCACCTTCCCCGAAACTTCTGAGAGTATAGGCGTGGTGTAAGGGTCCCACTCGGCGAGCGTCTGTCCTTCGCTCACCTTTTGCCCGTCGGCAACCTTGAGCTTAGCCCCGTAAATGATCGAATACTTCTCCCTCTCGTGGCCCGCCTCATTCACCAGGAGGAGCTCTCCATTCCTGTTCATGACCACCGGCTGTCCTTCCTTGTTGAGGACCATCTTCACGTTAACGAGCTTCACGTACCCTTCGTTCCTGACCTCGAGGGTCGACTGCTCGACCCGCCGTGACGCGGCTCCACCGATGTGGAACGTCCTCATGGTGAGCTGTGTGCCCGGCTCGCCGATGGATTGGGCCGCGATGATGCCCACGGCCTCGCCGATGCTCACGAGTCTCCCCCTTGCGAGGTCTCTGCCGTAGCAGAGGGCGCAGACGCCCCTTCTCGATCTGCAGGAGAGGACCGAGCGGATCTTGACTGTCTCGTAGCCTGCTTCGTCTACCTTCGGCAGGTGCTCTTCCCTGATCTCCTCGTTCCTGTGGACGATGATCTCTCCGTCAGGGTCCCGGAGGTCTTCCAGGGAAACTCTTCCGAGGATCCTTGTCCCGAGCTGTTCGATCACCTCACCGCCTTCGATGAGGGACGTCACTTCTATTCCGTCGAAGGTGCCGCAATCGGTTTCCCCCACGATCACGTCGTGAGCCACGTCGACGAGCCTCCTGGTGAGATAACCCGAATTGGCCGTCTTCAGCGCCGTATCCGCAAGGCCTTTCCGGGCGCCGCTTGTGGAGATAAAGTACTGCAGGACGGTGAGGCCTTCCCTGAAGTTGCTCGTAATCGGCGTCTCTATGATCTCGCCGGAGGGCTTCGCCATGAGGCCCCTCATGCCCGCGAGCTGCCTGATCTGCTGCGCGTTGCCTCTTGCGCCTGAATGGGCCATGATGAACATCGGGTTGAGGCTGTTCTGGTACTCTATCTTGCCGTCAGGCGCAACAATCTGTTCCGACCCGAGCTCTCTCATAAGCTCGTCGGCGATCCTTTCGGTCACATCCGCCCAGATGTCGATAACCTTATTGTATCGCTCGCCATCGGTGATCAAGCCTTCCGAATACTGGTTCTGGACGACTTTGACCTCCTCATAGGCCTTGTTTATCAACTCTTCCTTCCTGCTGGGGATAATCATGTCGTCGATGGAGATGGAGATGCCGCCCAGCGTGGCAAAGCGGAAACCGATGCTCTTGAGCCTGTCCGAGAGAATGACCGTTGCCTTTTCGCCGCCCTGTCTGTAGCATATGTCGACGAGCTGCCCGATGGACTTCTTGTCCATGACGCGGTTTATCACGGAATAGGGGATCATGTCCGGGATAACCTCGCGCAACTGAATCCTTCCGGGGGTCGTGTCGACCAATTCGCCGTCCATCCTTACCTTGACCCGAGCGTGAAGGTCTACCTCCCCGGCATCATAAGCGATCCTCGCCTCTTCCGGGTCCGCAAATATGCTTCCCTCTCCCATCCTGTACTTGCGGTCTATGGTGAGATAATAAAGCCCGAGCACGATATCCTGAGTCGGCACGATGATCGGTCTGCCGCTCGCGGGAGAGAGTATATTGTTCGTTGACATCATGAGGACCCGCGCTTCCGACTGGGCTTCGATCGACAGAGGCACGTGCACGGCCATCTGGTCCCCGTCGAAGTCGGCGTTATACGCGGGACAGACGAGAGGGTGCAACTGGATAGCCTTGCCGTCGATCAACTGCGGCTCGAAGGCCTGAATGCCGAGCCTGTGCAGGGTAGGGGCCCTGTTAAGAAGCACCGGGTGCTCCTTGATCACCTCTTCGAGCATGTCCCATACTTCCGGACGCTCCTTCTCCACGAGCTTTTTCGCGTTCTTTATGGTTGTGGCAAAGCCTTTCTTTATAAGCCTGTTATACACAAAAGGCTTAAAAAGCTCCAGGGCCATATACTTGGGGAGGCCGCATTCGTGGAGCTTCAGCTCGGGGCCGACCACGATGACCGACCTTCCGGAATAGTCCACCCTTTTTCCGAGAAGATTCTGGCGGAAACGGCCCTGCTTGCCCCGCAGCATATCGGAGAGCGATTTAAGCGGTCTTTTGCTCGTCCCTGTCACGATCCGGCCGCGCTTTGAATTATCGAAGAGCGCGTCGACCGCTTCCTGGAGCATCCTTTTTTCGTTTCTGATGATAATCTCCGGCGCATTCAACTCCATCAGCCGTTTCAGCCGGTTGTTTCTGTTGATGACCCTCCGGTACAGGTCGTTGAGGTCGGAGGTCGCAAACCTGCCGCCGTCAAGGGGCACCAGAGGACGAAGCTCGGGCGGAAGGACCGGTATGATATCAAGGATCATCCACTCCGGCTTGACCCCCGATATGCGGAACGCGTCGACAACCTTCAATCTCCTCGCAAGTTTCTTCCTCTTGGCGTCGGACGCGGTCTCTCTCATTTCTTCCCTGATGGCCTTCCCGACCTGGTCCACATCGATTTTCTTGAGGCATTCCCGCATCGCCTCAGCGCCTATGCCGCCTGAGAATTTGTCCCCGAACTTTTCCTTGGCCTCGAGGTACTTTTCCTCGGTGACCAACTCGCAGAAGCTGTACTGGGACGGACCGGGATCGACCACGATGTACATCTCGAAGTAGAGCACCCGCTCCACTTCCTTAATGGTCAGCTCCAGCAGTGTGCCGATCTTGCTCGGCATGCTTTTCAAAAACCAGATATGGGCAATAGGGGAAGCGAGGTGGATATGGCCCATCCGCTCCCTGCGGACCTTCGATTGTATCACCTCGACGCCGCACTTTTCGCAGATAATGCCGCGGTGCTTCATCCTCTTGTATTTGCCGCAAATACATTCATAGTCTTTCACGGGACCGAAAATCCTCGCGCAGAAAAGGCCGTCCTTTTCCGGCTTGAAGGTGCGGTAGTTGATGGTCTCCGGTTTCTTCACTTCGCCAAAGGACCACTTTTCGATGAGCTCCGGCGAAGCCAGGGACAGCTTCATCGCCGTATAACTTAACGGGTCTTTCTGCTTATCGAAAATTTTAAAATAGTCGTCCAAAACGACCTCCTTATTCTTCTTCTTTAATCAAATCGACGTTGATGCACAGGCTTTGCAACTCCTTCACCAACACGTTGAACGATTCAGGGAGACTCGGCTCCAGCACGTCTTCACCCTTAACGATCGACTCGTATGCCTTCACCCTGCCGCTCACGTCATCCGACTTGATTGTCAGGAATTCCTGAAGCGAGTAGGCAGCCCCATATGCCTCGAGCGCCCACACCTCCATCTCACCCAGCCTCTGACCGCCGAACTGTGCTTTCCCGCCGAGGGGCTGCTGGGTCACCAGTGAATAAGGTCCAATGGAACGGGCATGTATCTTATCATCCACAAGGTGGTGGAGCTTGAGAAGGTACATATTAGCCGATCGTCACCTTGTGGTGGAAGGGATCCCCCGTCCTGCCGTCGTACAGCGTAATCTGCCTGGATTCGGGCAGTCCCGCCATCTTGAAGGCCTCACTGATCTCCGCCTCCTTTGCGCCATCGAACACAGGAACTGCAATATGCACACCGTCTTTGATCTGGTTTCCGAGCTCGATCAATTCGTCCTCGCTCAGTTTGTCCAGGAATTCCTGCATCTCCCCATCTCCGAAGATTTCTTTGATGCGGCTCCGGACCAGGGACGCGTTATTCGTCTCGATGAGCTTGCCGATTACCTTGCCGAGCTCTTTGGACGCCCAGCCAAGGTGGGTCTCGAGTATCTGGCCCGCGTTCATACGCGACGGCACGCCCAGAGGGTTCAGAACCACGTCGACAGGGGTCCCGTCCTCGGTAAACGGCATATCTTCCTCAGGCAGGATCACGGAGACAATCCCCTTGTTTCCATGTCGTCCCGAAATTTTGTCGCCCACCGCGATCTTCCGCTTCATGGCCACGTATACCTTGATCGTTTTCAAGACGCCCGGCGGCAGCTCGTCGCCCTTTTTGATCTTGTTTATCTTGTCTTCGTAGTACAGTTTTATCAGATCGACCTGGTTTTCTTTGCTGTCAACGATCTTGGCGATCCTCGCCTCCAGGTCTTCGTCCTCAAAATCTATCTCCTGCAGCTTGTCCGTGTTGATGCCGTTGATCTTCTCCCGTGTGAAGGCTTCACCCTTTTTGATGATCGACTTGCCCTTTCCGTCTTTTATCTCTTTGGGAGCGGTCTTTCCCACAAGCAGATCCTGGAGTTTTTCACCCGTGGAGTCGAGGATGATCTTGATCTGGTCTTCCTGGTCTTTCAGGATGTTCGATATCTCGATATCCTCGATCAGCCTCGACCGCTCATCCTTGTCAATGCCCCTTCTCGAAAGGACCTTCACGTCGATTACGATCCCCTCGATGCCGTGGGGGATCCTGAGTGAGGTATCCTTTACGTCGCCGGCCTTCTCGCCGAAGATCGCACGGAGCAGCTTCTCCTCCGGTGTAAGCTGGGTTTCCCCCTTTGGCGTCACCTTGCCTACCAGGATGTCTCCGGCCCGAACCTGCGCGCCTATCCGGATGATGCCGCTGTCATCGAGGTCCTTGAGCGCCTCGTCACCGACATTCGGTATATCGCGGGTGACCTCTTCCTTGCCGAGCTTCGTATCCCTCACTACGCACTCCAACTCCTCGATATGAATGGAGGTGAAGGCATCTTCAGCGACGAGCCGCTCGTTAATGAGGACCGAATCCTCGTAGTTGTAGCCTCTCCACGGCATAAAGGCAACGACGACGTTCTTGCCCAGGGCCAATTCCCCCCTGTCAGTGGAAGGCCCGTCGGCAAGGACTTCCCCTTTCTTGACGTAATCCCCTTTCCGCACGATCACGCGTTGGTTGATACAGGTATCCTGGTTCGACCGTCTGAACTTCAAGAGGTTGTAGACGTCAATTTTCGTGACAGGCTCCCCGCCGTCTTTCGCTTCCTCGTACTTGAGGATGATCCTGTTCGCGTCGACATTTTCCACCACCCCGTCGTGCTTGGCGGCAATACTGACCCTCGAGTCCCTTCCCACGATACGCTCCATGCCGGTGCCGATCAGGGGTGCCTCTGTCTTGATGAGAGGCACTGCCTGCCGTTGCATGTTCGAACCCATGAGGGCACGGTTCGCGTCATCGTGCTCCAGAAACGGGATGAGGGATGCGGAAACGCTCACGAGCTGCTTCGGGGAGACATCCATGAGATCTATGCTCATAGGGTCTATCCAGAAGAAGCCTCCGCCTTTCCTTGCGGAGACCAGGTCCTGCGTAAACCTTCCCTCTTCATCGGTTGCCGCATTTGCCTGGGCGATGTAATAGGGCTCCTCTTCGAGGGCACTCATGTATTTGATGTTATTCGTGACGCGCCCGTTGATCACTTCCCTGTAAGGCGTCTCGATGAAACCATATTCGTTGACCCGCGCATAGGTGGAGAGCGATGCAATCAGACCTATGTTCGGCCCCTCGGGCGTCTCGATAGGGCACACCCTGCCGTAGTGGGTCGGGTGAACGTCGCGCACCTCAAACCCGGCCCTCTCTCTGGTGAGGCCGCCGGGACCAAGGGCAGATAACCTCCGCTTGTGGGTGATCTCGCTCAAAGGATTCGTCTGGTCCATGAACTGGGAAAGCTGGCTGCTCGCAAAAAAGTCCTTCACTGCCGTCGCAACCGGCTTTGGGTTCACGAGGTCATGGGGCATGAGCGTCTCCATCTCGGGGAAGGTGAGCCTTTCCTTAATGGCCCGCTCCATTCTTACGAGACCCATTCTGAACTGGTTCTCCAGGAGCTCGCCGACCGTCCTTACCCTTCTGTTGCCCAAATGATCGATATCATCGCCCGGACCACGGGAATCTTTGAGCCGCAGGAGCTGCCTCACCACCTCGATGATGTCCTCCTTCCGCAGCGTCGTCACGTCCAGGGGGATGCCGAGGCCGAGGCGGTGGTTCATCTTGAGCCTTCCCACCTTGGAGAGATCATAGCGCTCCGGGCTGAAAAACATGTTGTGGACAAGGGCTTCGGCAAACTCGTATGTGGGCGGGTCGCCCGGCCTCAGCTTCCTGTAGATTTCGAGAAGCGCTTCCTCCTTGCTGCCCGCTTTGTCGATGAGAAGCGTATCCCTGAGTGAGGAGCTCACGTTGAGGTTGTCGATAAAGAGCACTTCGAAGCTTTTTATGCCCCTGCTTACAAGTTTTCCCAGATCGTCTTCGGTGATCTCCTTGTTTATCGGGACGATAATGTCTTTCGTCTCCGGATCGATGATATCGGCCGCAGCGATCTTCCCGATGACATCCTGTTCATCTACCGGAATTTTCGCAATATTCGCCTGCTCCATCTTCTTGATGACCGCCTTGCTGATCTTCTTGTGCTTCTTCACCAGCACTTCGTCGGTCTCGGTATTCACGATGTCGGCAGGGGCCTTCTGGCCGAGGAGAAGCTCGAAGGGGGTTTCCTTGAAAACCCTTCCATCCTTTATGATAACCGTTTCCCTCTCGTAGAAGTAGTCGAGAATCCCCTTCTCCGAATAACCGAGCGCACGGAGGAGAAGGGTGACGGGGATCTTCTTGCGCTTATCTATACGTACGTAGAGGAGCTCTTTATGATCGAATTCGAAATCGAGCCAGGAACCCCGGTAAGGGATAATCCTTGCCGTGTAGGCAAAGTTGCCGCTGAAAGGCGCCTTTGACTGGTCGCAGTCGAAGTAGACGCCCGGCGACCGATGCAACTGGCTGACGATGACCCTTTCGGTCCCGTTAACGATGAATGTCCCTCTCTCCGTCATGAGGGGGATCTCCCCGAAGTAGACGTCTTGTTCTTTCACTGCCTTGATATCTTTTATCTTCGTATTGGGATCGATGTTGAATACGACAAGCCGTATGGTGACCTTCATGGGGGAGGCAAAAGTGAGTCCCCGCACTATACACTCCTCTTCGGAGTATTTCGGGTCGCTGATTTCGAACTTAACAAACTCCAGGGAGGTTGTCTCGTGGGAATCCTTGATCGGAAAGACGCTGGTAAAGACCGCTTGGAGCCCTACAGCAGCCCGCTCTTCAGGCGGAGCGTCTTTCTGAAGGAAGCTCTCGTAAGAGTTGAGCTGAATTTCGATAAGATTGGAAATGTCGAGAACCTCTTTAAGCTTCCCGTAACTCTTCCTCACAATCTTATTATGAAAGGTTTGCCTCATATCCTTTTCACCTCATTGTTTAAAGGTACAGGGGCAAAGCGCGCTTTGCCCCCCGATAGTCCGATGCCACACTTTCTACTCGACCTTGACCTGACCGCTGACTTCTTCGAGCTGCTTCTTGACGGTTTCGGCTTCCTGCTTCGACACGCCTTCTTTGACAGCTTTCGGCACGCCTTCGACAAGGTCTTTTGCCTCTTTCAGTCCGAGGCTCGTCACGGCCCTCACGACCTTGATCACCTGGATTTTCTTGTCTGCTTCATATCCGGTGAGCACGACGTTAAACTCCGTCTGCTCTTCCACCGGCTCAGGCGCCGCTGCCGCGGCCCCTCCACCTGCCCCGCCCGCGCTCATCATCTGCATCGCTGCCTGCACGCCGAATTTCTCCTCGAGCACCTTGATGAATTCAGAGAGCTCTAGAACAGTCATGGTCTCAATATAGGTGATTACGTCTTCTCTTGTCACAGCCATTTACTCTATCCTCCTTTACACGGTTTCTTTTTTTGTTTTGATCGCGTTCAATGTCAGCAAAAGCTGCACTATGTTGCCGGCAAGAGCGCCGACAAGTCTCTGAGGCAGACCGAGCAACAGACCCAAAAGCTTCCCGAGGAGGACCTCCTTCGACGGAAGCGTCGCAAGCGTCAGTATCTCCTGGGGGTTGATCCGTTGTGTCCCGAGAAGACCCGCTTTCAACTTCAGCTTCGGTACATCCTTCGCGACCGCCGCGAGGACCTTCGCAACGCCGACCGGGTCTTTGTAGCTGCAAATTATCGCATTGGGACCCGAGAACTCGTCCTTGAGCGCCTCCGCCTGTGTCCCTGCGGCGGCTATCTTCAGGAGCGTGTTCTTGGCAACCTTGAATTCTCCGCCCACATTGTCGAGATCTCTCCGGAGCTTCGAAATCTGAGCCACGTTCATGCCGCTATATTCGGCAAGGAACAGCGCACCGGCGCGTTTGAGCTTGCCGTCAAGCTCCTCCACTACTTTTTCTTTTCCCTTTCTTTCCAATGGTTTTCATCCCTCCTTTCAAATAGAATATGTATGGAAAGCCAGAAGAGACGAAAATGCAAAAATGATTGTCTCGGCAGGCCGCATGCGTTTAACCGAACCGGCACCTGCTGTCTCTGACTCTTTCCCTATTTCGCTAAGCTTCTCACATAGGTAGGATCTATTTTGATGCCCGGGCTCATAGTCCTTGAAATGGCGATGCCTTTCACATAGGTGCCTTTGCTTGAGGCAGGCTTCAGCCTGATGACCGCGTCAAAAAGCGAGCTGATGTTCTCCGTCAGTTTGTCCTTGCCGAAGCTTCCCTTCCCCACCGGGACATGGAGGTTTCCCGCCTTGTCTACACGGAATTCAACGCGGCCCGCTTTTACCTCGTTCACGGCCTTCGCCACGTCGAAGGTGACCGTGCCCACCTTGGGATTAGGCATAAGCCCTCTGGGGCCGAGGATCTTGCCGAGCTTGCTGACGGCTCCCATCATGTCCGGTGTTGCGATGGCCTTATCGAAATCGAGCCAGCCTTTCTGAATTTTATCAATCAGGTCATCGGACCCGACATATTCGGCGCCCGCATCGGAGGCTTCCTTTTCTTTCTGCCCCTTTGCGAAGACGAGGACTCTCACCTTCTTCCCCAGTCCGTTGGGGAGCACCACGGAGCCTCGCACCATCTGGTCGGCATGCCTCGGGTCTACGCCGAGCCGCATGGCTACTTCAACAGTCTCATCAAATTTTCTTTGAGGCATTTCAGAGAGTACTTCGAGGGCTTCTTCGAGAGTATACCTCTTTTCCCTATCAACCTTCTTCAAAGCTTCCTTGAATTTCTTTGTTTGTTCTGCCATTTCTCTCACTCCTCAAAAAAATAATAGCTCTCGGAACAGTAATTGTCCCTTACTGCCCGGCCGGTTGTGCCTTCACATCAAGTGGTGCTTTCGGCTGTCCTATTCGCTCTCTACTACCTCCAATCCCATGCTTCTCGCAGACCCCTCCACGATCTTTACGGCCCCTGCCAGATCTTTTGCATTGAGATCGGGCATCTTCAATTGCGCGATCTCCCTGACTTGCGCGTTGGTGACCTTCCCCACGGTCTCTTTCTTGGGGTTGCTCGCGCCTTTCGCGAGCTTTACGGCCTTTTTGAGGAGAAAGGAGACAGGGGGGGTTTTCGTGATAAACGTGAAGGTCCTATCGGAAAATATCGTGATAAGCACAGGAATGATCGTCCCTTCCTGTGTCTTCGTCCTCTCGTTAAAAGCCTTGCAGAATTCCATTATGTTGACCCCGTGCTGACCCAGTGCCGGTCCGACCGGCGGTGACGGGGTTGCCTGCCCTGCCGATAACTGCAGCTTGACCATAGCGGCAACTTTCTTCGCCATCTTACAACTCCTTTACATTTTTTCTATCTGCATAAAATCCAGCTCTACAGGCGTTGTCCTTCCGAAAATGTTGAGAAGCACTTTCACCTTCCCCTTTTCGGGCTTGATCTCTTCCACGCTTCCCGTAAAATTGGAGAAAGGCCCCTCGATCACCTTGACGTTGTCGCCTTTGTCGAAGCGAATCTTCGGCTTTATCTTTCCCTTTCCTTCCTGGATGGCGGAGACGAGATCCTTGATCTCATCATCCGGAAGCGGTGTGGGCTTCATGCCGTAGCCGACGAACCCCGTCACTTTCGGCGTGTTGCGCACGAGATACCATGTGTCTTCGTTCATATCCATCTGTACGATGATATAACCGGGGAAAATCGTTCTCTGTGATTTTTTTGCCTGTCCCTTGACCCGCTCCATAATGACTTCGGAGGGCACGATTATCTCAGCGAAATGGTCTTCCATGCCGCTCGTCTTTATTCTTTCTTCCAGGGCTTCCTTGACTTTCTGCTCATAACCCGAGTAGGTATGCACCACATACCATTTCTTCTCCGTCGAGGCCTCCATCTTTTCCATCGAGTTATCCACGGAACAGGACCGAGATGATTTTAGCCAGCCCCACATCGACTATGCCAAGGAAGGCGGCGGCGATAACGACGGTGATAAGGACCACGTAGGTACCTTTCATAGTCTCCTTCCTGGAAGGAAAGGTCACACGTTTTGTCTCCAGGTAAACCTCTTTAAAATACTCCCTGACCTTTTCAACGTTTTCTTTCACATTCATCGTGTCTCCAGTACAAGCAGGCCAGGAGGGATTCGAACCCCCAACACCCGGATTTGGAGTCCGGTGCTCTATCCGTTAGAGCTACTGGCCTATCTATTTTGTTTCTTTGTGCGCCGTATGTTTCTTGCAAAACCTGCAGTACTTTTTCATCTCCAGTCTGTCCGGCGTCTTCTGCTTGTTTTTCGAAGTTGTATAGTTCCTGTTCTTGCAATCGGAACAGGCAAGTATCACCAGTTGCCTCATCTCATATCCTCTTCTACTCTATGATCTCCGTGACGACCCCTGCGCCTACCGTCTTGCCGCCTTCCCTGATGGCGAAGCGAAGCTCCTTCTCAAGGGCGATGGGGGTCACGAGATCTACGATAATGGTGACGTTATCACCGGGCATAACCATCTCCACACCTTCGGGAAGCTTCACCACGCCGGTCACGTCGGTGGTGCGCAGGTAAAACTGAGGCCGGTATCCTGTGAAGAAGGGGGTGTGGCGGCCTCCCTCTTCCTTGTTGAGCACGTAGGTCTCGGCCTTGAACTTGGTATGGGGGGTGATCGATCCGGGCTTTGCAAGCACCTGCCCCCTTTCCACGTCGTCTTTCTTGGTGCCCCTGAGGAGCACGCCGATGTTGTCGCCGGCCTGGCCCTGGTCGAGGATCTTCCTGAACATCTCGACGGAAGTGGCCACGGTCTTCTGGGTGGGTCTGAAACCGATGATCTCCACCTCTCCCCCCGGCTTGATCACGCCCCTCTCAACCCTGCCCGTGACGACCGTACCGCGGCCGGAGATGGAAAAGACGTCCTCGATGGGCATGAGGAAGGGCTTGTCCGTATCGCGGACAGGCTCGGGGATGTAGGAGTCGCAGGCGTCGAGCAATTCGAAGATGCTCTTGCAGTGAGGGCAGTCGGGCTTCCCGTCGCCGCATTCGAGGGCTTTTAATGCAGAGCCCTTGATAATGGGTATCTTGTCTCCGGGGAACTCATAGGCCGTGAGGAGCTCCCGCAGCTCCAGCTCGACGAGCTCGATAAGCTCGGGGTCGTCCACCATGTCCACCTTGTTGAGATAGACCACGATGCAGGGGACGCCCACCTGGCGGGCAAGCAGGATATGCTCCCGTGTCTGGGGCATGGGACCGTCGTTCGCGCCCACGACCAGGATCGCCCCATCCATCTGGGCGGCGCCGGTGATCATATTCTTAATATAGTCAGCGTGGCCGGGACAGTCGACATGCGCGTAGTGGCGCTTCGCCGTCTCGTACTCGACATGGGCCGTCGCAATCGTGATGCCGCGCTCCTTTTCCTCGGGGGCCTTATCTATCTGATCGAAGGGGATCCATTCCGCCATCCCCTTATTCGCAAGGCATCTCGTGATTGCGCTCGTCAGGGTGGTCTTCCCGTGGTCGATATGGCCTATGGTGCCTATATTGACGTGGGGTTTCGTCCGTTCAAACTTTTTCTTAGCCATAGAGAGCCTCCGTTTTAATTTGTGGAGCCCACGATCGGGATTGAACCGATGACCCCTTCCTTACCAAGGAAGTGCTCTACCACTGAGCTACGCGGGCATCTGGAGCGGGAAACGGGATTCGAACCCGCGACCCTCAGCTTGGAAGGCTGACGCTCTGGCCAGCTGAGCTATTCCCGCCACTGAAAACCTCATAATAGAGTTACCAGCCCGGAGCCTTCATGCACTGCACCAAAACCAGCCATGGACTAACGCTCCCGACTTCGCAACCCCAACTCATCTATCAAAAGAAGCGAGGAGCCACAAAAACCTCCGCGCCCGCTTTTCGTCATTGAATTAATGGTGGAGAGGGGAGGATTCGAACCTCCGAAGTCTGAGACAACAGATTTACAGTCTGCCCCCTTTGGCCGCTCGGGAACCTCTCCTCCAGAGCTGGTGATGGGACTCGAACCCGCAACCTGCTGATTACAAATCAGCTGCTCTGCCTGTTGAGCTACACCAGCTTTACTTAAACCGGTATTATAATATAAACCGCCGGGTAAAATCAATAGACGAATATCCGACAACTCCCTTTTTTCAAAAACGGGGCTGCTTTGTAGTATACATCAAAATCATTTTAAAGAAAAGCCTAATCTGAAAAAAGGGCCTCTTCCGGGTTTGGATGCAACTGCGCAAAGGCGCGTCGCTGTTTCGCGCAAAAACAATTTGACAATTCTGCCGATTTATAGTTACATATTGTCCTTTGAAAGGGAAAAGGAGGTGATGTCGTCATGCAGTGTCAAACGCAAAAACCGGGTGTTGAATGCCTGTTCATGAAAAAGGCGGGCTGCTCATATAATGGCGGTAAGTGCCATACCATTGTGGAGAGCTGTGAAGGATGCACCAGGACACTGGAGTTTCCTGCAGGAAAATATTGCAGCAACTTCCCCTACCCGGCGCAAAAATGGCTGAACGCAAGTTGTACCATGGCAACGCACGTAAAGAAGGCCCAAAAGGCAGAGGAGCAGAAGATCAATCCTCTGAAGGCTTCGAAGAGAGCCGCAGGAAAGAAGTAACCTTTAATTTCCTTGACGTGACGTTACACGTATATTACCTTTAAAGCAAAGGGTGTGTGAATGGATACATTTTTCCCGAAAGAAGGGGACTTGAACAAGAAGTGGTTCGTGGCGGATGCCCAGGAGATTGTCCTCGGACGGCTGTCGGCGAGAATAGCCGCAATCTTGCGGGGCAAGCACAAAGCAATCTATACGCCGCACACCGATACCGGTGATTACGTGATCGTGATCAACGCAAGCAAGGTGCGGCTGACGGGCAATAAGCTGCAGCAGAAGACGTACGAGCGGTACAGCGGTTACCCCGGGGGCCTCAGGTCCGTTACTGCAAAGACACTCCTTGCGACGAAACCGGAAGAGATCATCAAGCTTTCGGTAAGGGGTATGCTTCCGAAAAACGCCTTGGGAAGGAAGATGTTGAAAAAATTGAAGGTGTACAAGGGAAGCGAGCATCCTCACAAGGCACAGATGCCCGAGGCGCTGGATATGAAGGAGGTAAAGCGTGCCTGAGAAGAGGTATTACGCGACAGGGAAAAGGAAGACTGCGGTGGCAAGGGTCTGGATCAAGCAGGGCGCAGGCCAGTACCTTGTCAATGGGAGGGTCCTGGATGACTATTTTCCCCTGGAAGAATGGAGACTGATGGTCAACAAACCTTTTGCGGTCACCGAGAACATGGATAAATTCGATATAGTCGCAAATATCTACGGTGGAGGGGTTCCCGCCCAGGCGTGGGCCCTTGGACACGGAATCGCAAAAGCACTCCTTGAATTCAACAGTGGCTTGAGGGTTCTCCTCAAGAAACAGGGCCTCATCACGAGAGACCCCAGGGTGAAGGAAAGAAAGAAGTACGGGAAGAAGGCCGCAAGGGCAAGCTTCCAGTTCTCGAAGAGATAAGATTGATGTGGCGCGCAGGGGTCCTCGGGGCCACGGGGTATACGGGGGCCGTCCTCTTGTCTATCCTGTATGGCCATCCTGACATCGATATTGCCCTGATTACATCGAACACCTATCGGGGGAAAAAGGTCTCGGAGGTGTTTCCGCAATTCCGCGGTCGCCTGGAGACCTCTCTTGAGGCGACAGACGACGACCACCGGGGCACATGCGATGTCTATTTCCTCTGCCTGCCCCATGGTGTTTCCGCAACGCAGGCAAAAGCACTTTTCGACGGTCAGGCACTTATCATCGATCTGGCCGCCGACCTGCGCTTTGAGGACGTCGCATTATACGAGCGCACTTATGTCGCGCATCCTGCAAAAGAGCTTCTCCCACATGCCGTCTACGGCTTGCCTGAGCTTTACCGCGAGAAGCTGAAGGCCGCGCGGCTCGTAGGAAACCCCGGGTGCTATCCTACGAGCGCGATCCTGGCCCTTTTTCCCCTCCTCAAATACGGCCTGGCAGAGCGAAATGTCTTCGTGGATTCCAAGTCAGGGGTGAGCGGCGCCGGCCGCGACGCAAAGGTGGGAAACCTTTTCTGTGAGGTGGCCGAGGGATTTAGACCTTACAGCGTAGGCGTCCACAGGCACGAGCCCGAGATCCAGAAAGAGCTTGCAAAGATCGCCGACGTAAGAGTGACCTTCGTGCCGCACCTGCTCCCCATGAACAGAGGCATATTGACGACGGTATACGGCAACCTCAAAAAGTACGTGCCGACGGCTGAACTTCTCGATTCTTACAGAGAAACTTACCGGGATGCGCCCTTTGTGCGCGTCCTCGACGAGGGCGCATATCCCGATACGCGGTTCGTCCGGTATTCCAACTACTGCGACATCGGCCTCAAGACCTTCGAAGACGGCCGGTTCATACTGGTCTCCGCGATCGACAACCTTGTGAAGGGCGCATCCGGCCAGGCCGTGCAGAATATGAACATCGCCTTAGGGATTGAAGAGACCACGGGGCTATCCTTCCTCCCCCAGTATCCTTGAGCACAAGTATCTTAATTCGTTCAAAGCCTAACTCCGCCTGCCTCCTGTCTTTTCGATCTTCCCCCTGACCCCCTTGAACGTGCGAAACCCCCCTGCGAGGTTTCTCGACCGGAAGCCGTGCTGGACGAGCACGCGGTGAGCTATGTACCCCCTCAGGCCGGCTGCGCAGAACGGCACGTACTGCTTGTCCCTGTCAAGCTCCGGCAGGTGACTACGAAGCTCGGAAAGGGGGATATGGAGGGAGCCGGGGATGGTGCCTTCCAGAAGAAGCTCGTCAGGGTTCCGAAGATCGATGAGGACGTCTTTTTCGGGGTCGAGAAGGGGCAGCTCGCTCCAGACGATCTGTTCCACGTCGCCTTTGAGTATATTGGCCGCAGCGTATCCTGCGATATTGACGGGGTCCTTCGCCGACGAATAGGGAGGTGCATAGGCCAATTCCAGCTCCTCCAGATCGTACACGGTCATGCCTGCCTTCATGGCGCAAGCCAGAACATCTATCCTCTTGTCCACCCCATCGGCTCCCACGATCTGAGCACCGAGGATCCGGCCGTCCGCCGGAGAGAAGATGAGTTTTATCGCCAAATTCGCGGCTCCCGGGTAGTAGGACGCATGGGATCCGGGATGGGTGTAGCTCACGAGATGGGGTATGTTGCGTGCCCGGAGGCGCTTTTCGGAGGCGCCCGTCGCTGCGACCGACAGATCGAAGACCCTCGCGATGAAGGTGCCGAGGCCGCCCCTGTAGACGGAAGCCCGGCCCATGGCGTTGTCTGCTGCAACTCGCCCCTGCTTGTTGGCCGGACCGGCGAGGGCCACGATCCCGCACGCGCCGGTCACGACGTCTTCCACCTCGACCGCGTCTCCAACGGCGAAGATATCGGGGTCGGACGTCCGCATGGTCTCGTCCACCCTGATGCCGCCCGACTCACCCGTCTCGAGACCGGCCTCCCTGGCGAGTCTGTTCTCCGGGCGGACGCCGACGGTCACGAGGACCATATCGGCCTCCAGCTCGCCGGCGGCATCCGTGGAGACGAGGATGCGGCCGCCTTGCTCCCTGAACCCGGTGACTGTGCAGCCGAGTGCGCAGAGGACACCTTTTTCCGCGAGGTGCTCCTCGATCATGGCGGCCATCTCGTAATCGAGGTTGCCCATCACCTGGTCGAGCATTTCGACGATCGTGACGCTGCACCCCTTCCTTACGAGGTTCTCGGTCATTTCCAGACTGATGAATCCCGCACCCACGATGAGGGCCGATTTGGGCCCCCGCCCTGAAAGACCGGCGGTGATGCGGTCGGAATCCGGGATGGTCCGGAGGCTGAATATCTGCGGAAGGTCGATGCCGGGGATGGGCAGCTTGAGAGGCTCTGCCCCGGGTGCGAGGATGATCCTGTCGTAGCTTTCCAGGTAGACCTCTCCCGTCCGGAGGTTCCTGACCTCGACCTCTTTTCTCGCCCTGTCGATCCTCGTGATTTCCGAGAAGATACGGATATCTATATCGTACCGCTTCGTGAGCGCGTCGGGGGTCGTCACGATAAGATCGGACCTCTTCGGTATGATCCCTCCTATATAGTAGGGCAGGCCGCAGTTCGCAAAAGATATGTATTCTCCCCGCTCGAAAAGGACGATGTGGGCGTGCTCGTCGAGCCTCCTCGCCCTTGCGGCCGCCGTTGCCCCTCCTGCGACACCTCCGATAATCAAAAGTTTCATACCCGGGCCTCCCTCATAGAAATGTATCAGTCTTGCAAGAAAGATTGTATCCCCGGATAGTGCCTGTTGCAAGGGGACGATGACAATTCATAAGGCACCGAGCAACCTCCTGAGCAAGCCATCATCGTCGACGGCGAGAAGCATCCTTCTTATCGTTCCTATCACACGGATCAGGGCCTTTTGAACTGCGGGAATTGCCGGTCCCATCACTCTTACCACGAGACCTCCTGCATCGATGGTGCTTACGCCGGCGAGGATAGTCTCATCAAAGAGCGCATCAGTGATAGCCTCCACGACGGTCTTTGGCAGGTCCGACCGGTCGTGGATAAGGTAGAGGCAGGCTGAAACAGTATGTGATTCGAGTCGGCCAAGAGCCCGATACTCATCATCTCCGGGACGCAGTACGAACCGGTCATAGACGACAGGCCCCTTCCCGGACACTATGACGGTGGCACTATCGTATTCGTCGAACAAAAGGGATTCTCCCCGTCTTACCCGCCCGGTGGAAAACCAGTCGAGAATCAGGCAGCTCGACCTTTCCCCCATGTGGACGATTGTCTTCTGCCTGTATCGTGAGCCGGCAAAGGGGATCACGTAGGGGGGAAGGTACTCCAGGGCTGCCTCATCCTCGACGCGGATGTGTGTCGTTTGCTCCGCATAGTCGGGACCGGTCCCCAGGATCTTCAAAGCCGAGGGAGCGGCGATGAAGGCATGGGCCTCCGAACCGACCACCACTTCCACCCGCACCCTGTCACCGCCCAGGAACCCGGGGGTAGGATTGACAACATACGTGTAAGCGCACCCGTGATTCCTGTCGTAAAAGGGAGGGAACGCACGGAAGGGCATTCGTGAAAAGGATTCCGCGAGAATGGTCCTTTCCCCTTCGCTTCTGAAGACGAGACGGAGATCAGGCTGATCGCGCGGTCCTTTAGAAATCAAGGAAAAGGACATCCTCCCTTATCCACCGGAGGACAGCCTCGAGGCCCATACCGCTCTTGAGATTGGTAAAGACCGAGGGCCTTCCCTTCCGCATCCGGTCGGCGTCCCTTTCCATTACGGCGAGGTCGGCGCCGACCATGGGGGCGAGATCGACCTTGTTGATGACGAGGAGACTCGATCGGGTGACCCCGGGGCCTCCCTTCCGGGGGATCTTGTCCCCTCCCGATACGTCGATGACGTACACCCAGCAGTCCACGAGCTCCGGGCTGAAGCTTGCCGCCAGGTTGTCGCCGCCGCTTTCCACGAAGAGTATGTCCAGGTCGGGGAATTCCTCGATGAGAGCGCCTATCGCTTCCTGGTTGAGGGAGGCGTCCTCTCTGATGGCCGTGTGCGGGCACCCTCCGGTCTCTACACCCCTGATCCGCTCCTCCGGCAGGACGCCGGCCCGTATAAGGAACTCCGCATCCTCCTTTGTGTAGATATCGTTCGTGACGACGGCCAGGGAGAACTCCGGCGACAACGCCCGGCAGAGTTTTTCAATGAGCGCCGTTTTTCCCGAACCTACCGGACCGCCAACCCCTATCCTTACAGGTTTTTTCATGACGTGCTCCTATGACTTGAATAGGCGTGTCGACAGACGCTCGTGCTGCATGGCCCGCACTTCCAGGGCCGGGGCAAAGGCAGAGATGTCGGCTTCACCCAGCATCTCAACTGCCCTCGCCATACGGGCCATCAAGGGTTTCAGTTCGTTTAGGGCACGCTGACCGTCGGAGTGGCCTATCGGTATTAGCCTGACGCCTGCGCTCACGAGAGCGCTGACCGTAGAATAAAGGTAGGTGAGCAGGGTAGCCTCCATCTCTATGCCTATGCTTCCGCAGACAGCGCCGAACATAATCGGATGGTGCGCCAGCAGTTCGCGGGTCTCGAGACATTGCCAAAGGGACTGAAGGAGAACGGAGGGATAAAGATCCTTCATCACCTGGAGCACCTGCTTTCCCATCTGGATACTCGCGGCGCGCAGTTCCTTCGGCAGTTTCATCGCGTGCACGAGCTTGTCCAGTCGCGCTATCTCTTTTAGATCACCTTTCCCGGCCGCATCGTAACAGAGTTTGGCAAAGAGAAGATCGCATCGGCCAACGAGCCCGATGAGATAGGATTCGATGAAGCGAACGAGGTGCTCCCTGTCGCAGACGAGCCCGTCGGCCACGAAGGTTTCCAGCCCCGATGAATGGGCGAAGGCCCCCGAAGGGAAAAACGAATCGCCCAACTGGAGCGCGGTAAGGATACGTTCGGGATCATCCATGATGATGCGACATCCTGGCCGGCTCGAAGCGCCCTTTCCGCCGGTGGCAAGGGATGCCCAATTTTGCGAGCAACTCTTCCACGAGCCGGTCGTACGGGGTCACGAGCCGGTCGTCCCCGATCGAAACGGGGAGGTGCCTATTGCCCAGCTCGTATGCAGCGACCGCCGCCAACGATGCGTCGCCGAGAGGCAAAACGAGCAGGTCCTCCTCCTCGGCCTCGACGGCCACGTAGAAGCCTTGCTCCACGTACAGGATATCCCCGTCGTCGAGCACCGTTCCCGTCGCCAGGGCCAGGGCGAACTCCCTTCCCTTGAGCGTTCGCACGCGCTGCCGCGTGTGCCTCCGCTCTCGCCACCCCATGGTGATCGTATCAGGCTCGCTGCCCGCGGGGATCGTGACATTCCGGATGACTTCCTCTATGACGATCATGGCTAAAAGAGGAAATACCTCTGTGTCAGGGGCAGCTCGGATGCGGGCCGGCACGTGACGACCTCTCCGTCCGCCTTTACCGTATACGTCTCCGGGTCGACTTCTACCTTAGGCACGTAGTTATTGTGCACCATATCTTTCTTGCCGATGGCCCGGCAGTTGCTCACGAAGGCCGCCTGCTTCGAGAGGCCCAGCGTGTGGTGGACACCTTTGTCAAAGGCTGCCTTCGAGAGGAAGGTGAGCGACGTGTTAAAGGGCGCACGGCCGAAGGCCCCGAACATGGGCCTCATCATGTATGGCTGCGGGGTGGGTATCGAGGCGTTGGCGTCGCCCATCTGGGCATACGCGATGAAGCCGCCCTTGATGATCATGGCCGGTTTCGCACCGAAAAAGGCCGGTTCCCACAGCACGATGTCCGCGAGTTTTCCCTTCTCCAGCGACCCTACGTGTTGCGCTACCCCGTGGGTGATGGCCGGATTGATCGTATATTTAGCCACGTACCGCTTGACCCTGACGTTGTCGTTGCGGGCGTCCTCGCCAGGAAGTTTTCCTCTTTGCAGTTTCATCTTATGGGCGGTCTGCCAGGTGCGGATGATAACCTCGCCTACCCGGCCCATCGCCTGCGAGTCCGATGAGAGCATGCTAAAGGCGCCCATGTCGTGGAGCACGTCTTCAGCGGCGATTGTCTCCGCCCGGATTCGTGAGTCGGCGAAAGCCACGTCTTCCGGGATGCGGGGGTCGAGGTGATGGCACACCATGAGCATGTCGAGGTGTTCGTCCATCGTGTTGACGGTGAAGGGCATGGTAGGGTTCGTCGACGAAGGAAGGACGTTGGCCTCTCCGCAGACCCTTATGATGTCGGGTGCATGTCCGCCCCCGGCGCCCTCGGTGTGGTACGTGTGAATGGTCCTTCCCTTGAACGCGGAAATGGTCTCACCCACGAAGCCCGCCTCGTTGATCGTATCCGTATGGATTGCGACCTGAACGTCGTATTCGTCGGCTACGGAAAGAGCCGAGTCGATAGCAGCCGGCGTGGAGCCCCAGTCTTCGTGCAACTTGAGCCCTATAGCACCGGCCTCGATCTGTTCCCTCAGCGGACCCGGGGTCGAGCAATTGCCCTTGCCGAGGAAGCCGAAATTGAGGGGGAAGGCTTCGATCGACTCTAACATGCGGTGGATATTCCACTCCCCGGGGCTGCACGTGGTTGCGTTCGTTCCCGTCGCCGGGCCCGTGCCCCCTCCTATCATCGTCGTGATCCCCGAACCGATCGCAGTCTCGATCTGCTGGGGCGAGATGAAGTGTATGTGCGTGTCAATCCCTCCTGCGGTCGCGATCAGCCCTTCTCCGGCAATCGCTTCGGTCGATGCTCCTACGACCATTCCCGGGGTGACGCCGTCCATGATGTCAGGGTTTCCCGCCTTGCCGATGCCGCATATTCTCCCATTCCTGACGCCGATATCCGCCTTGACGATGCCCCAGTGGTCGAGGATGACCACGTTGGTGATGACGAGGTCAAGGGCACCCCCCGCCCTCGTCACATCCGCAGACTGGCCCATGCCATCCCGGATCACCTTTCCTCCTCCGAACTTCACCTCGTCACCGTAGACGGCAAAGTCCCGTTCTATCTCTATGAAAAGCTCCGTGTCCGCGAGACGGACCAGGTCTCCCGTGGTCGGTCCGAACATATCCGTATACTGCCTCCTCCCGATTCGCGCTCCCACCTTATGCACCTCCAAAGCCTTTTTGTTTGGCCGCCTCAAAGGCCCGCCTCCTCACCGATGCCTCCTCGACCGACCCGTTGGTGAGGCTGTTGAGACCACGGACGATCCTGTTGCCGCCGAGGGCAACGAGAGAAACCTCCTTCTCCTGCCCCGGTTCGAATCTGACCGCCGTGCCCGCAGGTATATCGAGCCGCAGGGAAAACGCCTTTTCCCTGTCGAAGACGAGTTCCTTGTTGACTTCGAAAAAATGAAAGTGCGAGCCCACCTGCACGGGACGGTCGCCCGTATTGCTCACGGTCAGCCTGATAGTCGGCCTTCCTTTGTTGAGCTCGATCTCGCCCTCTTTGATTAGGTATTCTCCAGGGGTCATGATGCCTCCTTTCTCGGATTATCGTATGGGATCGTGAATCGTCACGAGCTTAGTGCCGTCGGGGAACGTGCCTTCCACCTGGATCTCCTTGATCATCTCCGGTATCCCCTCCATGACATCGTCTTTCCCCAGTATGGTCGCCCCGTACGACATCAGCTCGGCGACTTTCTTCCCGTCCCGTATTCCTTCGAGGACAGCCGCGGTGATGACGGCGATCGCTTCGGGATGGTTCAGCTTCAAGCCCCTGGCCATCCGTTCCTTCGCGAGATTGGCCGCCACAAAAATAAGAAGCTTCTCCTTTTCTCTTTCAGAAAACCTCATGTCCTGCACCTCCCCCGTCAGCGCTACAGGGTCTCCTCACCCTGCTCTCCGGTCCGTATCCGTATCGCCTCTTCGATATCGAGGACGAATATCTTCCCATCGCCTATGTGACCGGTCCTTCCCGCCTCTGTGATGGCACCCGTGATGGCCGACACGTCCTGGTCTTTCGCCACCACCAGCAGGCACGACTTAGGCAGTTTCTCGTAATGCATGTCGCCAATGGTAATACCTTTCTGTTTTCCCCGGCCCCTCACGCTGAATTCGGTGAGGGAGGAAAAACCTGATGCCTTGAGCCGGTCCTCCACTTCTTTGAGCCGGTCGGGCCTCAAGATAGCAACGATCATCTTCATGCCTGCCCCTCCCTTACATGACGATAATACTTATATAGTCAGATGCGTTTTTATGTCATCCCTGTCGAGATCCCTCACGTCGCCATGAAAGACTATTGTCCCCTTCTCCATCACATAGCAGAAATCGGCAAGCCTCAGCGCGAACTCCACATATTGCTCCACCAGGAGGATTGAAAGGTTTCCCTGTTCCTTAATGAAGCGTATGGTGTTTTCGATCTCGAAGACGATGGATGGTTGTATGCCCTCCGTAGGCTCGTCAAGGAGAAGCAGCTTCGGTTCGGTAATAAGTATGCGGGCGATAGCGAGCTGCTGTTGCTGGCCGCCGCTCAGGTCTCCGCCCTTCCTGCCCTGCAGGTCCCTCAGACCGGGGAACAGATCGAATATCCCGTCGGGAACAATCCCTTTCCTGCCCCTGGCCTCGAGGCCCACCACAAGGTTTTCCCGGACGGTAAGGTAGGGGAATATCTCCCTCCCCTGAGGCACATAGCCTATACCTGATAAGGACCTCGCCTCGGGCTTCCAATGGGTGATATCCTCCCGGCCGTATTCGACCGTGCCTGAAAGGGGTCGGATCAAGCCCATCACCGTTTTGAGGAGGGTTGTTTTCCCCACGCCATTGCGACCCATGAGGGCGACGACCCTGCCTTCAGGGATATCCATATCTATCCCCCGAAGGATGACGGTTTCGCCGTAGGAGCTTGTAATACCGCTAATGACCATTCTCTTGCGCCTCTACCCCTCTTCCGAAGTATACATCGATCACGGTCGGATCGCTGCCGACTTCCTCGAAGGTTCCTTCGCAAAGGAGCCTCCCTTCGTGCAGGACTGTTACCGTTTGAGCGAACTTACGCACGAAATTCATATCGTGCTCCACGACGAGCACCGATCTTTCCCGCGCGGTCTCCATGAGAATCTCGCCTGTTCTGCTTCTCTCCCGTCCCGTCATACCGGCGACAGGCTCGTCGACCAGGAGGAGCGCCGGCTCCTGCGTGATGGTCATGGCGATCTCCAGCCACTGCTTCTCTCCGTGCGAGAGATCTCCCGCTTTGCTGAACGCCCGTTCTTCAAGCTCGACCATCCGCAAGGTCGCATAGATCCGGTCCAGGTCACTTCTGCCGGGTTTTCGAAAAGAGGCGAGGAGACCCCGTGCCCCTTTCAGGGAGAGCTCCATATTCTCGAGCACGGTGAGATTCTCAAACACGGAAGGCGTCTGGAATTTCCTGCTCACCCCGCACCTCGCTATCTCATAGTCGCTGAGCCTTTTTATATCGATGCCGTCGCCGAAAAGCACCCTCCCTTCCGTCGGTTTCGTCTTGCCGCATATGACGTCGAGGAGTGTTGTCTTGCCCGCGCCATTCGGGCCGATGAGGAACCTCAGCTCCCCCGCTTTCATGGAGAAATCCACCTTGTTGAGGGCTTTGAAGCCGCTGAAATCGACCGATACGCCCTCTATCCGAATAATTGCCTTCTCCATCGCTATCCTCTCACCGTAGAGCCTTCCGCCTTTTCTGTGACCGACATTCGGGCCCTGCGCAGGAGGGGAAGCTTTGCGATAAGCCCGACGATGCCTTGCGGGAAGAGCAATACGACGCCGACGAAGAGCGCCCCCTGAAAATAGAGCCAGCTGCTCGGGAAACTCTCGCTGAGGTACGTCTTCGCGAAGTTGACGATGAGCGCGCCGACGACCGCGCCGACGAGCGTGCCCCTGCCGCCGACGGCAACCCATATTGCCATCTCGACCGAAGGGAGGATACCCATCATGGATGGTGAGATAATGCCTACCTGGGGTACGTAGAGGGCGCCCGCAAGACCGGCCAGGGCGGCGGACAACGCGAAAACGGCTACCTTGAACAGGGTTGCGTTGTATCCGAGGAACCTGAAGCGATTCTCGCCGTCCCGGATTGCTACGAGAATTCTGCCCGTCTTTGTCGATACGAGCCATTTGGCGAAAAGAAAGACCAGGATGAGCATGATGGCGGTCGCGAGGTAGAGGCCTCTCATAGTCGCCGGCTCTGACAGAGAAAAGCCGAAGATGCCCTGTAGGTTCGTGACGCCGTTCGTTCCGCCCGTATACGGCTGTTGCCCGATGAAGAGGATCGAGAAGACGAGGGCGAGTGCCTGGGTGAGGATGGCGAAGTATGGTCCTTTGATCCTTGCCTTGAATGTGGGGATGCCGATGACGACGGCGACGGCGACGGGCACGAGGATCACCATGGGGAGGGCAAACCAGGCATGGGCGAAGGGCTTCCAGAACCAGGGAAGCTCCGTGAGGCCGCTCCATATCATGAAATCGGGAAGGCTCTCGGACTGGAGCTTCAGGTACATACCCATGGCGTACGCGCCGAGACTGAAGAAAACACCGTGTCCAAGGGTCAGGATACCTGTGTACCCCCATAGGAGATCGATGCCCAGCGCGACGATGGCGAAGGTGAGGAACTTGCCCAGCAGGTTAAGCCGAAAATCCGACAGGAGGAGCGGCAGGATGAGGAGGACCACACAACCGAGGACGAAAGCCCCATGGCCGTTGAACATCAATCGGAAGAAAGGGCTCTTCTTATTTGCCATGGCTTATCCTCTAGTCCAATGCCCTTGTCTTCAAAGAGAAAAGACCGGAAGGCTTCCACTGGAGAAAAACGATTACAAGGGTGAAGACGATCACCCTCCCCATGCTTGATGTGGTCATGTACTCAAAAAGCGGATTGGTGAGGCCGATCATGAGGGCGCCCGCGATGGTTCCGGCGAGATTGCCGACCCCGCCGAGGACGACGACCATGAAGGCGTCGACGATGTAGTTCTGACCGGTCGAAGGGCCGATAGAGCCGAGCAGGCTTACCGCGCAACCCGCTATGCCCGCTATGCCTGAACCGATAGCAAACGTGAGGGAATCGACTTTCCTCGTGTTGACCCCCATGCAGGCGCTCATATGCCTGTTCTGCATAACCGCCCGCATCCGCCTTCCACTCACGGAGTAGTTGACATAGAAATACATGCCTGCTATCGCGGCTACAGCGAGGGAGAGAATAAAGATCCTGCTGTAAGGGAGCTGAAAGCCGGCGAGAAGGCGGACACCCCCTTGAAGCCAGAGCGGAGCGCTCACATCCACGTTGTTGGCGCCGAAAATGTTGCGCGCCCCCTGCTGCAGGATGAGGCTCAGTCCCCAGGTGGCCAGGATGCTCTCGTATGGCCTTCCGTAAAGGAACCTGATGAGGGCCCTCTCGACGATGAGGCCAATCATAAAGGCCGCTATGAACGCCGCCGGCAGAGAGACGAGGAAGGAAAGGCCCGTATGGCCTACTAAGACAAATCTCTGCATGACGTAGGCCACGTAAGCCCCTATCATGAGAAACTCCCCATGGGCAAAATTGATGAGGCCCATGATGCCGAAGGTGATACTCAAACCCAGCGCGACAAGAAGAAGGATCGAGCTCAAGCTCAATCCGTTGAACAATTGCGAGAGAACTGCTTCCATATAACAACCTCGTGGTCGGGGGGCAGGGGTACCCCTGCCCCCGACGGGTGTTACTTATCTACGATCTTGCCCGGGGCAAGGACCTTCTTATTCGACACGAGAGAAGGAAATGGATCGGGTGTCACCGGCTTACCCGAGGTCCAGACGATGTCGAACTGACCGTCGCTCCTCACTTCGCCTATCTGCACGATCTTCGAGGTATGGTTGTTGATCGGGCTTATGGTCACCAGCCCTTCGGGGGCCTTGTAGGAGATACCCCTTACCGCTTCTCTGACTTTTGCCGTGTCCGTGCTCTTTGCCTTCTTGGCGGCCTCGGCCCAGAGATAGACGCCGAAATAGGCGGCCTCTATGGGGTCGTCCGTGACCCGATCTGCACCGTATTTTGCCTTATAGTTCTTAACGAAAGTACCATTCTCAGGCGTTTTCATGCTCATGAAATAGTTCCAGGCGGCGTAGTGTCCGACGAGATTGTCTGCGCCGATACCCCTGATCTCGTCCTCAGCTATGCTCACGGACATGGTGGGAATGTCCTTCGCCGTGATCCCCGCTGCACGGAGCTGTTTGAAGAAGGCCACGTTGCTGTCGCCGTTCAGGGTATTGTACACAACGTCCGGTTTCGCTGCCTTGATCTTGTTGATGACCGTGCTGTATTCGGTATGGCCGAGGGGCGTATATTCTTCTCCAACAAGCGTGCCACCCTCAGCCTTCAACTGAGCCTTTATAATGAGGTTGGCCGTTCTGGGGAACACGTAATCCGAGCCAAGGAGAAAGAATTTCTTTTTGTTCTGTTTCAGCAGCCACGTCACGGACGGCATGATCTGCTGATTGGGGGCTGCGCCGGTGTAGACTATGTTCTTCGATGCCTCCAACCCCTCGTACTGAACCGGGTAAAAAAGCAGATGATCGGCCTTCTCGAAGACGGGAAGGACGGCCTTGCGGCTCGCCGAGGTCCAGCAGCCGAAGACGACCGCCACCTTATCCTTGGAAATCAGCTTCCTCGCCTTTTCCGCAAAAGTGGGCCAATCCGATGCGCCGTCCTCGATGATCGGCACGATCTGTTTACCGAGAACCCCGCCTTTTGCGTTGATCTCTGCGATTGCCATCAAAGTCCCGTCCTTAACCGCTACTTCGCTGATCGACATGGTGCCGCTCAAAGAGTGAAGAACGCCCACTTTGACCTGCTCGGCGGCACAGGCCTTATGCCACGAACCGATAGAAAAAAGGAGCATAATGCCAAGCGCTATGAATGTCATCTTTCCCAACCAACACACTTTCTTCATTTAGTCCTCCTTTGACGAGTGTTTTCCCGCATTCTTGTGACTTCTCGATCCGGGGCCCCCTGGTACCTTACCGGTTTCGTACGAGGGACATCTCCCCAAAAAGAACGAATTCCGTTCGTCCTTTGAGCAAAGCTCACGCCCTACAGTTTTCTGATTTTTTCAGACGTCGTTGTCTTTGGAGATTGGGTCTGATCGTTCAGACCGTGTGCGGTAGTGCAGGCGGAGGTTGGACCACGTTGTTCTGGCCCCCGGGGATTCCGGCTGTATGATGCGGCCGAGGCAGGGTCGCGTGGACGGCGATGCTATCTCGGTTTATGCCCTGGTGTCATCCCATGGAAAGCTTAACTCTGTTTCGCGTCAATTGTACACAAAAATATAGGCCGAAAACGTAAAAAAAACGTCAAGATCGCAGAAACCCTTCACGAGGTCAGAATTATTGGACGCTGTGCGAGCGGCATTTGCCGGGGCCAACGACTAAGATCCTACAAGGGGGTGGCAAGAGGCCAAGGGGAAGGAAAACAAAAAAAAGAGGTAACAGAGCCTGGGAAGCATCGACAAAAGAGGTGAGGCGTACCGGACAAAATTACGTAAATCATGAATTCGGAACGGTAAAAAACAAAGGAGAAGGTATTATGAAGGGCCTTACTGCGGTATTGATGATTGTTACATTGTTAGTACTCGCAGGATGCGTTCAGAGACAGATTGGCACCTCAGCACCTACAGAGAGCACTACTGAACGGTCGCGGCCGACCAGCACAATTGGACTCGATTCAGCGGGAGTCGCAAAAAGGGGGATTCCCGGCAACTAAGGTAATTACTTTTTCAAAAGCCTCTATGGAAAAAGCGTCAACTGGGAGGACCTGGCATCGAGCAGCTCCCGGATTTGTTTCAGCAGTTTCTCTATCACAATGGGTTTTGAGATCATGGGGATCCCCTCCCTGCTGATACCTTTCTTCGAGAGGATATCGCCCGTATAGCCGCTCATGAAGACCGCCCTTATGTCGGGTCTGATCTTCTTCAGCGCGATATACGCCTCTTTGCCGTTTTTCCTCGGCATAATCACGTCGAGCAGGAGGAGATCGATGCCTTCCCTGTTTTCGTCGAACTTTTCAATGGCATCGACTCCGTCAACCGCTTCGATCACGGTGTAGCCGAAATCACGAAGCACGGTGGTGACGATCTGCCTCACGTCTCTGTTGTCCTCCGCCACTAGGATGACCTCGCTGCCGCCCTTCAGCTCCTCCTTTTCCTGAATGCTCACGGCAGAGCCCGCCGACTCCGCGAGGGGGAAGTAGCTGGTGAAGGTCGTCCCCTTGCCCGGCTGGCTGGCGACATTCACATACCCCTTGTTCTGATGGACGATCCCGTAGACTATCGATAGGCCGAGGCCCGTCCCCTTCCCCACCTCTTTCGTCGTAAAAAAGGGGTCGAATATCTGGTCTCTCGTGCGCTCGTCCATGCCGCTCCCCGTATCGGAAACTTCGATCGAGGCGTAAACGCCCTCCTTACCGTCATAGGCCTTCACAATGTCGCCGCCCAGGTGCACCTGCTCGGTCTTTATCGACAGCATCCCGCCATCCGGCATGGCATCTCTCGCGTTTGTCGCGAGGTTCATCAATAGCTGCGCTATCTGTCCATCACCCGCGACAACGACCAGCCTTTCAGGGCTAAGCGACGTTCTCAGCTCTATATCTTCGCCGATAATCCTCCTTAATAGTTTTTCCACGACCTTTATCGCCTCGTTCAGGTCGACCGGTTTTGTCGCCATGACCTGCTTTCGGCCGAAGGCAAGCAGGTTCTGGGTAAGGGCGCTCGCCCTGTCCGCTGCCTCCATGATCTGGTTCACGTAGTTCGTGACCTTGGTGCCGGGTCCCGCTTTCATCAGGATCAGGCTGCAGTATCCCATGACGGTGGTCAAAATGTTATTGAAGTCGTGGGCAACGCCACCGGCGAGGGTGCCGATGCTTTCCATTTTCTGCGCGTGCAGCAGCTGGGCCTCGAGCTTCTTCCGCTCTGTGATGCTCTCCACGATCCCTTCGTGGTAGAGTGCATTCCCTTCCTTGTCGCGGACGACCCTTGCGTTGAGTGACACCCATTGCACGCCCCCGTCCTCGCAATAAACCTGGAGTTCGAAGTCGCGGGCGAAACCCTCCGTTTCCATGAGACGCAGATATTCATGCCTCCGTCTCCCGCTCACACACAACTGTTCCCCCACATTGGTCACACGCTGAATCATCTCGTCCGGCGAATCGAAGCCGTGGATACGGGCGAGGGCCGGGTTCGCGCTTATAAAACGACCATCAAGGGATATCTGAAAAATACCTTCAACGGCATTCTCGTATATGTAACGGTATTTTTCCTCCGCCTGTCCCAGGGCCTCTTCAACCGACCTTTTCTCTTTCATGTTCTGGCTGTCCCTTCCGGGGTCATGTACGTTACGTTCCTGCCCCGCCTGTCTCAAAAGGCATTCCGTGCGCTGCTAAGTAGAGTTATCACCAATTGCGGGAAAGAATCAACATAAACTTATGCTTTCACAGGATGCACCTGGTGTGCAGCCGCGCCTTGCATGGGCCCGCCACTTTTTTGTTGGCCGCCGCAACCTGTTTCGTGCTACAGTTTCGGCCATATGAAGAGAGCCGGAACGGGGAGCGCCCTTTTCGATTTCTGCGACCTGACCTGCGAGTATGCCGAAATGCCGAAGGAAACGGGCATCGACGGGTCCGGCAGTTGCAGGACCTTCATCGCCCTATACTGTAAACGAAAAAAGACGCTTGTCCACAAAAACCATCCCTGCAGTAAGAAAACGCCTAAGCAAAGGCATAGTGCATCCGGATAAGCGCTCCCCCGCCCTTCTTGACTGCGTGCGCGCATAAGGCTTATAATCAGGCATAATAAGGAGAACCCGACAAAAGGAGGCATCATGACCAAAGAAGAAATAACGACCCTCTTGCGCGCTAATCCGGTTTGTTATCTTGCGACGGTTGAAAACGACACCCCCCGCGTGCGGGGAATGCAAACGTACGCCTTCGACGAGAGAGGTATCCTCTTTCAGATAAGCAGCATCAAAGACGTGTACAAGCAACTCGTAAAAAACCCGAAGGTCGAGCTTTGCTACAATGACAAGACGAGCGGGGCCCAGATTCGGGTGAGCGGCACTGCCGAGTTCCTTGAGGGTCAGGCCGTTAAGGAAGAGGTGCTCAAGAACCGTCCCTTCCTAAAATCCCTCGTCGCGACCCATGGCGACGACGTGATCAAGGTGTTCAGGGTGGCCGGCGCCGTCGCGTCGGTGTGGACCATGGCGACAAACCTCGCGCCGAAGGAATATGTGACGCTCTGAGGTGAGCGCTTTATATTTCTACTGACGCGCAAAAAGCGGCGGGGGAAAGGAGAGTGCGATCGCAAGAAGGGATATGAACCTTGTCTGCTGCATCAAGCAGGTGCCGGACACCAATGACGTGAAGATAGACCCGGAGACGAATACGCTCATCCGCTCGGGGGTCGAGTCCATCACGAACCCCTACGATCTCGTGGCAGTACAGGCAGCCGTCGACCTCAAAGAAAGATACGGCGGGACGGTGACCGTCATAAGCATGGGGCCACCCCAGGCGGAGCAGGCGCTCAGGGAGGCACTATCGCTCGGCGCGGACAGGGCCGTCCTGCTCTCGGACCGGGCTTTCGCGGGCGCCGATACCCTTGCCACGAGCTACACCCTCTTTAAGGCAATCGACAAGCTCCGGCAGGAGGGTCCCATCGATCTCGTCATATGCGGGAAACAGGCCATCGACGGCGACACCGCCCAAGTGGGACCGGGCATTGCCACCCGCCTTGGGGCTACGCAATTTACCTACGTCATGGAGATCAGACAGGTCGATCAGACAGAGGGCCGCGTGACGGTGAGACGAAAGGCAGAGAGCGGCTCCGAGGTTATCGGCGGTTGCCTTCCCGCCGTGCTCACCGTCGAACTGGAGCTCGCGAAGGTCAAGAGGGCTTCCCTTCCCCGCCTGATCGACGCCCAGCGTGTCCCGGTCACGGTATGGAATGCCGAATCCCTCCAGGCGGTGCCCGAGCGGCTCGGTTTGAAGGGTTCGCCCACGTGGGTGAGGAGGATATTCTCCCCCCCTTAAAGAAAGGCGGGCCCCGCTTCGATGCGCGCGAGGACGCCGGGCACGCGGTAAAAGCGTGCGTGGCCGCCCTCCTTGACGACGCGACGTTCGCCGAGCAGGTGCTGAAGCACTAAGGATCGCTGACAAGAGAGATGGCCAGGAACAAAAAAGGGATCGAGCTCGCCGAGGTAATTCCGGATAAGTGCATCGGCTGCCAGTTGTGCGTCGGGATCTGCCCGGTCGGCGCCATCGAGATGGTCGACGGGGTTGCCCGCGTCGATCCTGACGCCTGCATCGGCTGCGGCAAGTGCGCCGATGTCTGTCCCGTCGAGGCGGTAAAGTTCGAGAGGAAGAGGCACAGGGCGGCCGGGGGAAAAAAAGCGGAGGCGCCGGCAGGCATCCCCGGATACGAGGGGGTGGCCGTCTTCGTGGAGGTCCTGGAAGGCCAGGGCGCGAGCGTCTCATGGGAACTCGTGGGGAAGGCCAGGGATCTCGCCGGGAAGCTGGGGACGAGGGTGCTCGGCTTCGTGGTGGGCCACGAGGTGGAGGAGATCGCCCGGCAGGCCCTCGCGTACGGATGTGACGACGTGCACGTGGTCGACGATCCCCTGCTCGAAACCTACCTCTCCCGGCCCTACGGGAAGGCGGTGAGCGATCTCTGCGCCAGGGTGAAGCCCGAGATACTGCTCATGGGCGCGACGTTGGCGGGCCGCGATCTCTCGGGCGTCGTGGCGACCATCCTGGAGACGGGACTTACCGCCGACTGCACGGGCCTCGATATCGATGAGGAAAAGGGTATCCTCCTCATGACGAGGCCCACTTTCGGCGGCAACATCATGGCGACCATCTTTTGCGAGCGCCACCGGCCGCAGATGAGCACGGTCAGGCCGAAAGTCTTCAGGCTCCCCGAAAAGGACGCGGAAAGGAAGGGGGACATCCGCCATCATCCCTTCGAGCCGCCGGCAGGCGAGCTCCCGTCAGTGGTCGAGCTTGTGAGGGATGTTGCCGCCGGGGGTCTCGTCGACATCACCCGGTTCCCCGCCCTCATCGTTGCGGGAAAAGGGGCATGCGACGCGGAATCGATGCCAATGTTCCAGCGGCTCGCCGACCTCCTTGGCGGGGTGATAGCCTGCTCCAGGCCCGTCGTCGAGTCGGGCCTGCTGTCCTATGAGCGCCAGGTCGGCCAAACGGGAAAGACCGTCTCTCCGAAGCTCTACGTCGCCATCGGTGTCTCGGGCGCGGTCCAGCACCTCGTCGGCATGCAGGGCTCAGAAAGGATCGTCGCCATCAACTCGGACCCCCAGGCACCGATATTCAGCGTCGCCGATTTCGGTATCGTCGGGGACTACAAGAAAGTGGTGCCCCTTTTGATCGATGAGCTGGAGCAAAGCATGAAACGGGAAGCGAGAGGGGCTTAGAACCTATGCAGGAGCAGTTTGACGTCGCAGTCGTGGGAGCGGGGCCGGCAGGCAGCGCGTGTGCGGCTATCCTCGCCGAAAAAGGTGTGAAAACCATTGTCTTCGAGCGCGGGGAGTACCCGGGCGCCAAGAACATGTCGGGAGGTGTGCTCTACGGGCACGACCTCGCCCGGATCGTGCCCGATTTCGCGGAAAGGAATTGTCCTATCGAGCGAAACATCGTTGAGTCGCAGGTCTGGTACCTCTTTGCGGGAGGCGGCTACGCCGTGAGCTTCCGCGACCGGGCTTTCGAGGAGACGCTCAAGTTCAACAGCTTTACCGTGGGCAGGGCGCGTTTCGACCGATGGTTTGCGGAAGAAGCAAAATCCAGGGGCGCCTTCGTGGTGCCCGCCACTGTCGTGACGGACCTGCTGAGGGACGGCGACGGCCGCGTCGTCGGGTTGAAGACCGACCGTCCCGACGGCGACGTCCACGCGAGGGTCGTCCTTTTGGCCGACGGCATCAACTCACCGCTGGCCGCAAAAACCGGCTTCCGTCCTGAGGCAAAGCCGGAGCACGTCGCCCTGGCGGTTAAGGACGTTGTCGAGCTCTCCGAAGAGGCGATCAACGAGCGGTTCCACGTAGAGGCGGGCTCAGGTGTCACCATCGAGGTCCTGGGCGCGATGACGAAGGGCATGGACGGGATCGGCGTGATCTACACGAACAGGAGTACGCTCTCCGTCGCCATCGGCGCCAACCTTTCCGATTTCATGACCCACAAAGTGAAGCCCTACGAGATGCTGGAGGAGTTCAAGTCGCACCCGAAGGTCGCCCCACTCCTGAAAGGCGGCAAGCCGAGGGAGTACATGGCCCACTGGATAGCCGAGGCCGGCTACGACGCCATCCCCCAATTGTGCGGCAACGGATATCTCATCGCGGGCGATTCAGGGATGTTGTTCAACGCGCTCCACCGGGAGGGGTCGAACATGGCCATGACGTCGGGCCGTTTTGCCGCGGAGACCATCGTAGAGGCCATGGAGAGGGGTGATTTCACCCGCGGCGGCCTTGACGGCTACACCGCGAGGCTGCGGGGATCGTACATGATGGCCGACTTGAAAAAGTACCGGGGATTCAACGGGTTCCGCCTCCGTCATCACGAGCTCTTCACCACGCTGCCGGAAGCCGCGGGATATGCGGCACGGCAGATGCTGACCGTGGACGGGACGCCGAAAAAGCTGAAGCAGAAGACCATCCGGGCGAGGATCCTCCGCGACATCCCTCTGCTTAAGCTGCTTCGGCTGTTGTGGGAGGGTTGGAGGAGCGTGAAATGAGCGTCAAGATCGAAGATAAGCTCTTCCTCGACCGCTTTCGCGTCGCCGAGGAACCCCATATCAGGATCGTCGACGGCGCCGTCTGTGGGGAACAGTGCAAAGAGCAGCCCTGCCTTTATTTCTGTCCCGCCAACGTCTACAAGCACGAGTCGGACCGGATCACCGTTGCCTGGGAGGGGTGCATCGAGTGCGGCTCGTGCAGGATAGGCTGTCCCCACCTCAACATCGAATGGCGCTTTCCCACGGGCGGCTACGGGGTGAGCCACAGGTTCGGGTAGAAACGCGGTCCCCTTCTCTCCCTTGGCATTCCCCGGTAATTGGTATATAGTAGCTACTATATACCAACCGGACTCTGGGAGGCCCTCGATGAAGATTTTCACGATTGGTTTTACGAAGAAGTCGGCGGAGTCCTTCTTCACCAAATTGCAGCTCGCAGGCGTGAGCCGGCTGGTGGATGTGCGGTTGAACAATGTTTCGCAGCTTGCAGGCTTTGCCAAGCGCGATGACCTTCGCTATTTTTTGAGCGCGATTTGCCACATCGATTATGTGCACCTCACCGAACTCGCACCTACGCAACGCATACTGGATGAGTATAAGAAACAGAAGGGAGACTGGAACCTCTATGAGCGCCAGTTCACAGACCTGATGATCGCGCGGCAGATCGAGAACAAAGTGTCGCGTCAACTTCTGGAAGGCGCTTGCTTGCTTTGCAGCGAGGATAAGCCCGCTCACTGTCACCGTCGCCTTGTGGCGGAGTATTTGAAGGGCAAATGGGGTGATGTTCAGATCGAGCATATTATTTAGAGCGGCGCGGTCATCGCGTGGAAATCCTATATGTCTTGCCCCCCCTGCAAGGCGATCCTGCATGGGGAAGAAGGGTTTATGGTAGTATAATTTCGATAGGGGAAGGAGGGTTTATGCCGATCATTCAGGTGCACATGATCAAGGGAAGAACGGTAGATCAGAAGAGAAAGCTCGTGGCGACCATTACCGATGCCGTGGTGAAAAGTCTGGATGTGAAAAATGAGGATGTGCGGATTATTCTGCAGGAGATGGCCAAGGACGATTACGCAGTAGCCGGCACGCTGGTGATGGACAAGAAGGCATAGGGGGCGGTCCGCGCCCGAGGGCAGAGGAGGGAAAGCACCCTAGATGCCCGGGCGCTTCGCCTGGCTTCGCCTTGCCTTAAAGTCGTACAATCCCGTCTCTTTCAACTTGGCGATGCCGACAAAAAATGTATCCCTGTTGATGCCGAGCCGTTCCATGATGACCTTCGGCTCCGGCAGCCCGGCATCCGTCCGCCCCTCGCCGTCGAGCTTCGTCAGGTACAGGTAGAGACGGTATTCGGCAGCGGTCAGCTTCGCATCGATCAGGTAGTCAACGACGGCCCGCAATTTGTCGGAAGCGTTTTCGATTCCTGACTGCTTTATCTCCCCGGGCATATGTTCGACGCCGATCGTCTCTTCCTCGCACATGATGTAGGCGCGCTCCAGCACGGAATCGAGCTGCCTTATATTCCCCGGCCATGAATAATCGATCATGGCCTGGAGCGCCTCTTTTGAAACAGTTTTTTTGTGACCATGGGTTTCGTTCAGTTTCTTCAGAAAATGCTCGACCAGGATGGGGATATCGGTTTTCTTGTCTCTGAGAGGTGGGATAGTAAAGGCGATCACGTTCAAGCGGTAGTACAGGTCTTCGCGGAAATTCCCCAGGGCTATCTCTTCTTCCAGCTTCTTATTCGTGGCAGCGATGATGCGCACATCCAGCTTTAAGGTCTCCTTGCCTCCGACCCGCCGTATCTCTTTTTCCTGGATCGCACGCAAAATCTTCGCCTGCATGGCAAGGGTGAGATCGCCGATCTCGTCCAGGAAAAGGGTGCTGCCGTTTGCCTGCTCAAAAAGACCTGTGTGGCGGGTGAAGGCGCCGGTGAACGCGCCCTTCTCGTAGCCGAACAGCTCGCTTTCGAGGAGATTTTCCGGAATCGCGGCGCAGTTTATCGCAAAGAAGGGGTGATTCTTTCTCGGGCTGTTGTAATGGATGCTCTTCGCGAAGAGCTCTTTTCCCGTACCGCTTTCTCCATACACGAGCACGGTGGAGTTGGTGGGCGCCACTTTTCTCACGATGGCAAAAAGGGCGCGCATGCTGCCGTGATCGCCGACAATATTGTCGAGGTGAAACTTATCAAAAAGCTGGTCCTTGAGCATCAGGTTGTCTTTGAGCAGATTCACCTGATTGATCGCGTTGTTCACGACCAGGAGGAGATGGTCCTTTTCCAGAGGCTTTTCGAGGTAGTGGAAGGCGCCCAGTTTTGTCGCCTCTATAGCCGAGGGGATAGAGCCGTAGGCGGTCATCACGATCACGTGGCAGGGACGGTTCTGGGACTTCACCTCTTTCAGTATCTCGGTGCCTTCCATATCGGGCAGACGGAGGTCTGTCAACACCACTTCAAAGGTGCCGTTCTTGGCTAGCTCAAGCGCCTTTTTTCCAGTTCCCACGTCCTCCACGTAAAAACCGTCTTTCACGAGGATCGTGGTGACAATGCCCCTTTGGTTCGCGTCATCCTCTACGACGAGGACCGTTCCCTTATGAGATTGCATTGGGCACCTTTATTGTGACCACCGTCTTCTCTCCTGCGATGCTCTCCGCCGAGATCGTGCCTGCGTGTTCTTCAACCAGCCGTTTTGTTATGGTGAGTCCGAGGCCTATACCCAGCTTCTTGGTTGAGTAGTACGGCTCGAATATCTTGTCGATGTCTTCTCCCTCCATGCCCTTGCCGTTGTCGGTAACCGAAATGGATGTCACGCCGTCGCCGGCCGCAAAGGTCACGACAATAGTACCCTTGTCTTCGATCGCCTGGGCGGAGTTGAGGATAAGGTTGATCAGGCACATCCGCATGTACTCCCTGTCGCAGTAAATCCGTATATCTTCCTCAAGGCCCGAGCAGGTAATCTCTATGCCGTCCCTTACCTTGTCGGCCGCCATGTACAATGCCTCCTGCATGAGGGCCTCAGCACTTACCCATTCCTTGTTCAGGGTGATCGGCTTTCCCACGAAAAGAAAATTGTGTATCAGCTCATTGACGCGATAGAGCTCCTTCTTCAGGTTGTCGAGGAGGTTGTTGATATCGTCGCCTTCCGATATCCCCTCTTCCGCGAGCCTTTCCTTTATGTGACCGATGGACAGGGAGAGGAAGTTGAGGGGGTTGCGTATCTCATGGGCAATTCCCGAGGCGAGCTGGCCTATCATCGAAAGCTGCTCCGTCTTCTTCAATTTTTCTTCGAGGTCCTTCCTTTCGGCCAGCTTCTCGACCATCTCGTTGAAACTTTTCACGAGCACCCCTATCTCGTCTTTTCGCTCGCTTTCCGGTATCTTGACGAGCTTTCCCTCGGCAATTTTCCTGCTTGCGTTCGCAATCTTCTTGATGGGGTCGGTATACTGGTCTGCGAGGATCAACGACGCGATGATGCCTATGCCGAAGGCGAAAAGGGTGCTCAATATCCTCTTGAGGTGATTCCGCCTCTGCAGGAACTTGTAATCATCAAGGATCATGCTGATGTGGATGTAGCCGAGATTTTGGCCCTTGATGGAGACAGGCATGATCACGTTGTAGAGGCGCTGCCCCTCCTTTTTGCTCTCTTCTCCGAGCTTGGCCGTAATGATGAGATTCTTTTTCTGCCCGAACTTATTCTGCCCCGCCATCTTCTTCGGGTTTTCCGTAGTGCCTATCTTCTTCGGGTTCGAGCTCGCTATCACCTGGGCGTCATCGCTTATGATAGATATTTCCTTTACACCTTTCCGGTTGAGCATATCCACGTAGCTCTTGAGCCTTTGCGTGCTGTCACCCCTGTAGGTCAGCTCCTCCACGCTTATCTGGATCGCCTTTGTAATGTCATCGAGGTCGTCCGTCACCTTATCGATGATCAGCTCTTCGCTCCTTGCCGAGATGATGGAAAGAGAGCTTATGGATATGAGGAGGATAAAAAGAAGGATCAGGAGAAGCTGCGTTCTGAGGGAGAAACGGCGTAAGAGGGCCTTGACGTTTGTCAGGCGTTTAACGGCGTAGAAAACTTTTGTTCCAACCATGCTATTCTCTCAAGTATACTACCTCTCGGGATCAACCGGTAGAGTTCTTTCAGCGGCGGGCCGCTCCGCCTGCCGGTGATCGCTATACGGAGAAGCATGAAGAGCTCCCTCTTTGAAAGGGTGCCCCCCTTCTCCAGTTCTTTGAAGAGCCTCTCAAAATCGTCGTAGTCCCCTTCGGCTATCCTTCGGAGGAGCGCCGGTATCTGCGATGAGTCCCTCAAGGAGGAAAGGAAGCTTACCCCCTCCTCCTCTACGTCGGCGCTATCGAATATGGCCAGCATCGAGCGCATCTCCTGAAGGGTCTTTGCGTTTTCCCGCAAAATCGCCACCTTTTCACCGTCCGTGCCCGGTAAGCCCATCCGTTCCGCGAGAAGGCCGGGTTCCATGGCCCGCATATGCTCTTTGTTCAGCCAGAACAGCTTATCAAGATCGAACAGGGCGTCCGACGATGAAAAAGAATCGAGGGAAAACGTCTCTACCAGGCCGTCACGGCCCATAAACTCGCTGTCCGTCTTCCGGCCGATAATTGCCAGGTAGTTCACCATAGCCTCCGGCAGGATGCCCAAGCTTCTGAATTCCGCCACTGTCGTGGCGCCGTGCCTCTTGCTCAATGGTTTCCTGTCGCTGCCAGTGAGCAGCGAGTGGTGGGCATATGTGGGCGGCTCTTTCCCGAAGGCGAGAAAGAGCATAATCTGCTTCGGCGTGTTCGAGAGATGGTCGCTCCCCCTGACGACGTGGGTGATATCCATCAAAAGATCGTCCACTGCGGCAGCGAAGTTGTAAGAGGCCACCCCGTCTGTTCTCATGATGATAAAATCATCCACATGGTCGGCAGGAAATTCCATCTCTCCGTGGATCACGTCCTTGAAGGCGATCTTTCTCTCAAGTGATTTGAACCTGAGTACAAAAGGTCTACCCTGCGCCTCAAGCCCCCTTATGGTTTCTGGGGTCAGGTTCCGGCAGGTCCGCCCGTACCTCGGCGGTATCTTCAGGCGTTGCGCATCGCTGCGGGCTTTTTCCAGCTCCTCTTTTGAGCAGAAACACTTGTAGGCAAGACCTTTATCGAGAAGCTCACCGGCGTAAGCCCGGTAAATATCAAGCCTTTCCGACTGCCGGTACGGCCCCTCATCGGCCGTCAAACCAAGCCAGCCCAGATCGTCCCCGATGGCGTCTTCAAAGAGCGTCTCCGACCGCTCCAGGTCGGTATCCTCTATTCTCAGGATCAAGCGGCCCTTGTTGTGCCGGGCAAAGAGGTAGTTAAGGACGGCAGTCCTTCCATTGCCTACGTGCAGGTTCCCGGTGGGACTGGGTGCAAACCGTACCCTTACCATGCGCCCCTATGCAATTATCGGGGCTAGCGTCGCCCCCTCCATCGGCGGAGCCGATGGAGCCTCCCCTTCATAAAAGAGAAGAGACATAAATACGTGCCTTGCTTCAGCGTGATTTTTCATCTTTTTATAGGCTCTTGACAGTATCCAGAAGGCAGACCGCAAAAGACTCGATCCCCTCTTTTCTTCCGGCAAAGCCCATGCCCTCTGTTGTCTTGCCCTTGATGCTTATCCTATCGACGTCCACCGCCATGATGCGGGCAATATTTGCCCTCATCTCCACGCTGTGCTGTTGGATCCTGGGCGCCTCACACACGATGACCGCGTCCACGTTGACGATCTCGTAACCTTTTTCTCTCGCCAGCTCTACAGAACGGGCGAGGATCCGCGCGCTTTCGATGCCTTCTATGCCCTTGTCCGTATTCGGGAAATGCACGCCTATATTGTCCGCACCGGCCGCGCCCAATATCGCGTCGCTGATCGCATGGAGCAGCACGTCTCCATCCGAGTGGCCGAGCAGGCCCAGCGGATGCGCAATGCGCAGGCCACCGAGGAACAAGGGCCTGCCCACGACAAATGCATGCGCGTCGTAACCGAGACCAACCCTCATGTATTTCCTTTCAACTGTGCAAGGATGCCTCTCGCAATAAGCAAATCTTCCGGAGTCGTTATCTTGATGTTATAGGGGGAGCCTTCAACCACCTTGACCTTCTTGCCCAGATACTCTATGAAGGTCGAGTCGTCGTAGCCGCAGAGCTTCTTCGCCATGCCTTCCCTGTAGGCCTTCGCGATCAGGTCATACTTAAAAGTCTGGGGCGTCTGGATGTGCCAGAGGGAATCCCTCTCCAGGGTTTTCAGGACAAACCCTTCTTTCGAGATCACCTTGATCGTATCTCTTGCGGGAATTGCGGGGACAACGGCGTCGAACATTTCCATCAGGAATATCGATTTCTCCACGAAGGCAGGCGATACAAACGGACGGGCGGCATCATGAATGATGACCACGTCGCAGGACTCGTCTATTGCCTCGAGCCCGTTCCGCACGGAATCCTGTCTGAGCCGGCCGCCGATGACAAGCTTCATGATCTTGCTGAAGTGGTATGTCTCTAAGATCTCTTCCTGTATGATGGGCAGATCCCGGTGGTTTACCACCAGGTAGATGCCGTCGACAGATCTGCATTCCTGGAAGATCTGCAGTGTGTGCACAAGGATGGGTCTGTTGTCGAGGAGGAGAAACTGTTTGCTGGTGGAAGAGCCCATGCGCTTACCGGCGCCGCCGGCAAGGACTATCGCCAAAGTTCTCATGCTACCTCACATGCTCTTCGTAGTTGTAGTCTTCGGGAAAATAGAGTCCTTTCTCCGCCTGCTCCTTGAGCTTGCCAAAAATCATACGACCGGAAGTTGTTTGCAGAAGACTGGTCACCACCACATCTACCGTCTTACCTATCAGCTTTTTTGAATCGTCGACTACCACCATCGTGCCGTCGTCCAGATACCCTATGCCCTGTCCATACTCCTTGCCTTCCTTGACGATCCTGATGCTGAGTTGCTCTCCCGGAAGGATCGCCGGCTTCAGCGCAGCAGCCAGCTCGTTCATATTGAGCACGCTGATCCCCTGCAACTCGGCTACTTTATTGAGGTTATAATCGTTTGTCACTATTTTTCCCTGCAGGCTTTTTGCAAGGGCTATCAGCTTTGAGTCCACGTCTTTCTGCTTGGGAAAATCGATATCGACAATCTTGACCTTGATCTGGGTCTGCTTTTGCAGCCTGTGCAATATTTCGAGACCGCGCCTGCCCCTCGTCTTCCTCACCGGGTCCTGAAGGTCCGCGATGTGTTGGATTTCGTAGAGGACAAACTGGGGAATGATGAAGGTGCCTTCTATGAAGCCCGCTTCACACACGTCTGCGATCCTGCCGTCGATGATCACGCTCGTGTCGAGGATCTTGTTGCCCTCACTCGCTTCCATCGTCCCGAAGAGCGGCACTTTTGACAAATCGAGGGTGTGGCTTTTTTTCTCACCGATGCGGAAGCCCAGATATCCCATGACGAAGTAGAGCAAAATATAAATCGGCAGGGTGATGGGAACATCCTTTGCGTGGGTCAGCAGAAGCTTCGATATGAACAGGTTCGTGACAAACAAACCTATGGTAATGCCCAGCAGTGTGCCGATGATGATCTTGAGGGGTATTTCCTTCAGCTTCTCTTCGAGCTTGATGACAAGATAGCCGAGCACCAGGCCCAAGGCAGCCCCGATCAGATCGTAAAGCGGATTCGGAGAAACCTCTTTTATGATAAAATAGCCGGCAACGGCTGTTACCGCCACAAGAACAAGCTGAGATATGATGGTCAACGAATCTAACCTTTTGGACGGATGAATATACTCTCTATGTCGGTAACTATCTCTTCCTCGTCCTTGCTCAACGCAATGGATAGTTCTTTCTTTATGAGGTTCCGTGCAGTCTCGAACATCTTCCTTTCTCCGAAAGAAAGCTCTTTCCACATCCTGAGGTTGTAAAGCTCCCTCAGCACCATAGCGATCTCAAAGATGGAACCGCTTTTGATCCGCTCCATGTACTCCTTGTACCGCCTGTTCCACGGAGATGTATCGTGGATAAAGCTCTTGTCTTTCAGGATCTCGTAAACCTTCAAGACCTGCTCGGAATCGATGACATAGCGGAGGCCCGCATGCTGGGCGCTGTCGACAGGTATCATAATCGTCATATCGGAATCAATAATGCGCATGATGTAAAAGGACTGTTTCGTTCCGGAGATCACTTTGTCTTCTATAGACTCTATTCTCCCTACCCCATGACCAGGATACACTGCCACTTCTCCAATTTTTAGCATTTGACCTCCAATCACGGGTTTATCCCGTATTGTTATCTATTATACCAGCTTGGACAAACTAATTCAATAACCAGTCGTCATCACACTTGTTTTGGTTCCTGCCCACGGGTCTTCCGGCAAGGACGGAAGACATCGGGAAAAGCGGATGCATGGTTTCCGCCTATTCTTTCCCTGGGTTTCCGCCACCTCACAGGTGCGGGAAAATATAGATTGATGAATGGATGAATATTCTTTATAATCACTAAAACTTCGGAAAGAACGGGACACCCAATGGTCGAAACACGATTTGCACCAAGTCCGACAGGGAATCTCCACATCGGGGGCGCCCGTACCGCCCTCTTCAACTGGCTCTTCGCCCGCCATCATGGGGGCATGTTCATATTGAGAATCGAGGATACGGACAGGGAGCGGTCAAAAGAGGAGTACACAAAAGATATTCTCGACGGCCTTGCCTGGCTCGGCATCACCTACGACGGTCCCCTCTATTTTCAGAGCACGAGGACGGACCTTTACAAAGCGAATGCTTACCGCCTCCTTGACGAAGGATACGCGTACAAATGTTACTGCACTCCCGGGGAGCTTGAGGAAAAGAGGGCAATGGCCCTGGCGGAAGGGCGTAAACCGTCCTACGACCGGACATGCAGGGAGCGCAGAGAGGAGCGTCCGGGTGCACCCTACGTGATCCGCTTCAAAACCCCTCTTTCCGGCGCCATCGCCTTTGACGATATGGTGAGGGGAGAGATCTCATTCCAGGCCGAAGAGCTGGACGATCTTATCATCTTCCGCAATGACGGCACGCCCACGTACAATTTCACGGTCGTCGTCGATGATGCCCTTATGGGTGTCACCCATGTGGTCCGGGGAGACGACCATATCAATAACACGCCCCGCCAGATCCTCATATACCGGGCCCTTGGCTTTGATGTCCCACGGTTCGGCCACGTGCCCTTGATCCACGGCAAGGACAGGGCCAGGCTGAGCAAGAGGCACGGGGCCGCCTCACTTCTCGAATACCGTGAAGAGGGCTTTCTTGCGGAGGCGCTCATGAACTATCTTGCCAGGCTTGGATGGGCGCATGGCGACGAAGAGATTTTTTCAAGCGCCGACCTCATCGCAAAGTTTGACATTTCACACGTGGGGAAATCGCCCGCAATTTTCGATATGGACAAGCTCCTGTGGCTCAACAGCCACTACATCAAGACGATACCCCCGGGCGAGATCGCCGTGAGGCTCGTCCCATTTATAGAACGGATGGGGTACGGGGCGCCGGATGCGGGCACGCTGCTGAAAATCGTCCTTGTCTTAAGGGAGCGCGCAAAAACCCTTAAAGAAATGGCGCAGATGGCGGAGTTTTTCTTTAAGGAAGATATCGGGTACGAGGCCAGGGCCAGGGATAAGTACCTGACCCTGGCCGCTAAATCTATCCTGGAACGCTTCCTTCAGGCATTTACGGACCTTCCGAATCTGGACGAGGCAGGGCAGAGAGTCGTTGTCGACGGCATCGCCAAAGACCTTGGCAAGAAGCTCGCCGATGTGGTGCAACCTGTCAGGGTGGCCCTCTCAGGCAGGGAAGTGACCCCCGGGATTTTTGAAGTCATCGAGATCCTCGGAAAAGAGACTGTGGAAAAGAGGGTCAGGAAAGCCATCTCCTCGATCACATGAAGCTGACCACACTCGATCTTCTAGGCTTCAAATCCTTCTTCAACCGAACCACCTTTCGATTTAATGAAGGCATCACCTGTATCGTGGGTCCGAACGGCTGCGGCAAGAGCAATATCGTCGATGCCATCACCTGGGTGCTGGGGGAAAGGGGCACGAAGTCCCTGCGCGTCAAAGAGATGGGCGACGTCATCTTCCACGGCAGCAGCGCCAAAAAACAGGTGAACATGGCGGAAGTCACCTTGGGGCTCATGAACGAGGAGAAGGAGTACGCCATAAAGAGGCGTATTTACCGGGACGGGACCAACGAGTACTCTCTCAACGGTGAGGTAGTACGCCTCAAGGACATACAGGATTTTCTCCTCGGCACCGGCGTCGGTCTCCATTCCTATGCCATTATCGAACAGGGTAATATAGAGTATTTTACGCAGATGAAGCCCCACGAGCGCAGGATCGCCGTCGAGGAGACGAGCGGCATCACCAGGTTCGAAGAGAAGAAGAGGGATGCCTACTTCCGCATGGAAGAGGTGAAGGCAAACCTTGAACGGATCGAGGACGTGCATCGGGAGGTCATAAAAAACTATGAGAAAGCCCGGGAGGAATCCGCCAGGTTGCAGGTCTACCACGGCCTGAAGGAGAGGTTGAAGGAGTTCGACATCGCCCTGCTGCGAGACGGCTACGGCAAGCTCACGAGGCGGGCGGCAAAGCTGGAGGAAAGAGAAGAGGCCCTCGTCCGGGAGTTGGAGGCAGGGATTGCGCACGAGCTGGGCATCAAAGACAAGATGCGGTCGAAAGAGGAGGAGATCAGCCTGATCGACTCGGTCGCCAGGCAGGTGGAGCTCGATATCAGGGGCAAAGAAAAAGATATGGAAAGCAAACTCCTCGAGCTCAACTACATCGAGGAGGAAACAAAACGGCTTCAGAGAACGGCCGTGGAGCTGCGAAAAGAGATCGACGCCCTCGAAGGAAAGATCGGGCTCGAGAGCACCGAAATCGAGGAGTTGAACAGGTCGGCGCAGGCGGAAGCGGCTGCTTTTGCCAGGGCCGAGGAACAGGGCAGGGGCCTGGAGGCACAAAGGGAGGAACAGAGGTCGGAGCGGGAAACGCTGGAAAATGCAGTTGAGGAGCAGAGGAATCACCTCTTTGGCGCAATGACGCGGCTCACCGAAATAAAGAACAGCATCACGGAGAAGGAAAGGATGCTGAAGGAGCGCCTGGCCCGACAGCAGAGAAGGCTTGAGGAAGAAAAGGTGTTTTCAGAGAAACTCCGAATCCTTGAGGGGAAAGTATCATCCTTGCGGCTGCGCAGGGAGCAGGAGCTCGCGGAAGTCACGCGCATGGAGGCGGAAGAAAAAGACTTCACCGAGCGTTGCGAGAGAGGTTCAAGGGAAATCGGACAGCTACGGAGCGCTACGGAGGGATTGAAGGGCGTAAAAAAAGGGAAAGAAGAGATCTTTCGCCAGATGAAAAGCTACGGTGAGGGTCGCAAAACGTCGCCGAACCCTTACAAGCAACTGATTACGATGCTCAGATCGTCCAAGGAAACCGAACACGTCATGGAGAACTTTTTCCCAAGGGAAATGGAGTACCATGTGCTGACGGAACAAGACCCCTACAGCCTCTCCATCATCGTTAAGGAATATGGCGGTAACTTTGTCTTCTTTTCAAAAAAAGGCATGTTCGAACTACACGGAGAAGAGGCGGACGTGAGACTCACCCCGGTGGAAAACCTGCCCGAGGCATTCATCAGGATAAATGACGGCGAGGAAGGTCTGTTCCTGTCAGGGAACATCCTCGTCGATTCAAGGGGCTTTATCCGCAGGAGACTGGACAAAAGCGTACTGTCGATCAGGGAATTCCGGGAAAAGATGAAGGTCGAATCGGAGCTTGCCGAGATCGAGGACCAATTGAAGATAAAGGCGTCGAAGCTGGGCGAGCTGCTCCTCTCCCAACAAACGCTCGACAAGAGCCGGCAGGCCGTGAGGGAGAAAAAGAGAGCAAAGGCAGATGGCCTGATCGCCGTAGAGCGGGAGATCGTACAGAACGAGGCGGAAATTAGGTCGGTGCAGGAAAGACTCAGAGAAAGGACGTCCGGGTTCGAGGCGCCAACGGGTGAGGACGATGCTTCGGTCTCGGGTGAAGAAGCAAGGGAAAAGGAAAGATGGGAGGACGAGAAAGGCAGGATCGAGCGCGGCCTGGCCGATCTGAAAAAAAGGCTTGAAGAAGCGAAGGAGAGTTACGGCCGCACCGACGCGGCATTTCACCAGACATCCATCGCCATCGAAAGGGTGAAAAACCAGCTCAGAAAAAACGAGGAGGAAACCACCCGAAAGAACGCGGCAGTCGTTGCCCTCCATAAGGAGAAACAGGCAAAGCAGCAGAAAGCGGCAGAGGTGGACGAGGAGTTCAAAGGCGCGGGAGGCAAGGCGAAAGAACTGGAAGAGAGCTACGGGATACTCCAGGAAGAGTGTAAGAGGACCGTCGCTCGCTATGAAGAAATGAAGGGGCGGCTCGGAGACGCGCATACGGAAAAGGCAGTGCTTCAGGGAGAGATCCAGGCCCTCGTCGAGGAGAACGATAAAATCAGGGCCAGGAAAGAAAGCGTCGAGCGGGAAAGGCTCGTGCTCCAGGAAAAGAGGGAGGCCATAGGGAAAAAGCTGCGCGAGGAGTACGGCGTGGAAACGCCCGAGGAGGCCCACGCGCCGGTTATCAAGGACGAGACCGAGCGGGAAAGTATTCTTGAAGAGCTTGCTGCCATAGGCGATGTAAATTTCAGGGCCGAAAAGGAGTGCGCCGACCTGAAAGAAAGGCATGAGTTCCTTGAAAAACAGCAGGCTGATCTCACCCAGGCCATGGAATCACTCAAAAAAACCATCACCAAGATAGATTCCGTCTCGCGGGAGTTGTTCCTCGAAACCTTTGAAAAGGTGAATGAGGCGTTCAAAGGTTTCACCAATACGCTTTTCAAGGGGGGGCAAGGGATGCTGATGCTCAATTCCGAGACGAACGGCATAGACCTCTACGTGCAGCCGCCGGGGAAAAAGGTGATACGCATGGAGCTGCTTTCGGGAGGTGAGAAAGCGCTCATATCCCTCTCTTTTCTTCTTTCTCTCATGAATACGAAGGCCTCTCCCTTCACTTTGATGGATGAAATAGATGCGCCCCTTGACGACGCCAACCTCCTCTCACTCCTTGAAATAGTGAAAACGATCAGCAGAAAAACGCAGGTCATCCTCATCACCCATAACAGGATCACTATGGAATCCTCCAACACGATTTACGGCATTACCATGGAGGATGCGGGGGTGTCGAAAACGATCTCCATAAGGCTGTGATTGGGGGGCGGCCGGGGTGATTTCGCGCTTTGCCACCCGCGCTATCGCCGAGGAGCGCGGGTAGCTCATTTACAAGCTTTCCTCGTATCGTCACTTTATTTGTACTTCCATCACCCTAGCCCAGCAGGGCCAAAGCGGACGGAGCGGCCGTATTCTCCGAACTGGCGACGGAGGCAGTAGGCGATCTCGTAGTAATTGCCGGCGTTGTCACTGGAAAACAGCCCCTTGTAGCATTCGGGGAAAAAGCGATAATGAAGAGTGAATTATTGAAACGACGAAGGATGCCCCGCCGTTCCATAAGAGAAGGCGGGGCATCGGGAAGACGGAATCGGGATTCAGCTACACTCTGAAACCGCTTATGGAATCCTCCAGCTTGACGGAGAGGCTGGAAAGCTCAAGGGCCGCCTGGGTTACATGTTCCGCGGCGTTGGAAGAATCCCTGGTTACATTTGCTACCTGCTCGATGTCCCTTGCGATCTCGTCGGTAGTGGAATTCATTTCTTCTATGGCGGCAGCGATCTGCTGCACCATGGATTGAAGATTTGAAGAACTGCCCACAATCTCGCTCAGGGCGGTCCCTGCCTCGCTTGAAAGCTCGACCCCTAGCCTCACGTTCTCGGAGGCCTCGCCCATGGACCGCACCGCCTTGTCAACGCCCGATTTAATGGCGTTGATCATGTTTTCTATCTCGTGGGTAGACTTGCTGGTTCTCTCGGCAAGTTTCTTCACTTCGTCGGCGACGACCGCAAAGCCTCTGCCTGCTTCTCCTGCACGGGCTGCCTCAATGGCGGCATTGAGGGCGAGGAGGTTGGTCTGATCCGCGATATCGTTTATGACGAGGACAATCTCCCCTATTTTCCCTGACTGGTCTCCGAGTTCCTTCACGAAGTCGGAGGACTTGTGGACCGTCTTGGCAATTTCTTTCACCTCTTCCACCGATTTATCTACGATGCTGCTGCCATTTTGGGCGGTATGAACCATTTCTTTGGCCGAAACCGATATGCCGTTCACGTTTTTGGCGATATCGAGGGAAGCCTGGGACATCTCCTCCGAAGCGGTCGATACCTGGACGGTCCGTTCCGCCTGGTTGGTGGTGCCTCTCGCCAATTGCTCGGCGCTCGCACTCAACTCATGGCTTGCGGAGGCGACACTGGTTGCAGAGGATTTAACCTCGGTAATGAGTATCCTCCACCTCTCAACCATCATCTTGAATGCGTTCATCTCATCTCCGAACTCGTCCTTCCTGTCAACGGTGACATCCACGGAGAGATTCCCCTCCGCGAGGGTCTTCGCGGTCTCTATGTTTCTCTCGATGGGCAACGTAATGCCTTTGGTGATTACCGTGCTCACCGCGACGCAGAGGATGACGGCGACTATTGCGAATATGGCTAGTATGAGCCTCGCGTTGCTGTTTTCGTTTTCTATCTCCCTGTACTTTTCCTGAATGCCTTCTTGCTGGTATTTGAGAATCTCCCCCGCCATATCGATGAACTTGTACACTGCGGGAGTAACCACATCCTGGAGGAGAGTGGTAGCCTCCTCAAAATCTCCTGCCTCCACATCCTTGCCCAGCTTGATGTTCGCATCTCTGGCCGCCGCTATTGCCCCTTTGAACCTGTCGATGATCTCCTTCCCTTCCTTTTCCGTTTCCAGTTTTTCGAGCTTCTCCATGGCCGCCCCATAAAGTTTTCTCTTCTCGCCGACTATCTTCAATGGGGCCTTGTCCCTCGTATACACGGCCTTATTGGTTTCCAAAAGGATGGCTTGCAGGTTGGTGAGTATAGCACTCGCCAGCATTGCCTTCTCAAAACTAAGATTGGTGATTTCATTCGCCTTCTTATCCACACTTTTCATATTAACAAAACTGATGGCGCAGGCAATGAGGATGATAAGCGTGAATATGGCAAAAGCCCCCATGAGTCTTTTGCCGATGGAAATGTTTTTTAAGGTCATCACGATTCTCCTTTGCTTTGTCTCACGAACCCCGGTAGAGCTATCTGCAATGGTTATTATCGGTTTTTTGGGGGTCTTCTTAAATGGGGTCACCGGGGCGTAAATCCTTATTTTCGGGAAAACCGCACAGGCCGCGTTTTGTCACTCCTCCATGTCGCTTTGACAGGAAAAATGGAGTGAGAGAAAATTTGGTACACGATGTTCTGCTGACGCTTTTATTGCGGATCGGCTGAAAACGATATATTCTTTTGAGAAGAGACCCGATCGAGTATATACCCCGGGGACATGCGATGGAAGTCGGGAGACTGGCAGGAAGTCTTGCGAATTTGCTTGCGCCTTTCCTGGCCGCTTTGAAGAGGGGCAGTGAAGAGGCGGGTGTGGCCCCCCTTGCAAAGGTCGTCTGGTCAAAGATTTCCGCGGAGATGGTAAGGGAGCCGCGCCTCAAAGAGGGCGTGGATGAAGTCATCGGTGCCCCCGGCGACCCGGACGCCCTTGCTTTTTTCAGGATGCGGCTCAAGAAGCTCCTCGCAAAAAACAATGCCCTTGCAAGAGCTCTGGACGAAATAATAGGACAGAGACCGGGAGGTTTTCCCGAAAACCGCGAAGGCGGGTGGCGCGATTTGCTCGGGAGAGACGATAAGGTCCTCGAGCGGCTGGAAATGATCTACCTCCTTCGATCGGGCGTTGCACCCGAAGAGGTCGCCAGGCAATTGCACGTAGACGTGAACTACCTGTTCCTGGTCAATGCGAGGTTTTCGCTCGCCGGCGTGGCGGGGCTTTTGTCCGGGGAGGGTATCGAGAGCTGGCTCGACCGGCTCGACAGGAACGACCCGGTCCTGAGGAGGCTTGACATGGTCGGGCTTGTCAGGTCGGGAACGCCTGTCTCTGTTGTCGCACGGCAATATAACGCCCTTGACGAGTACGTCGAGAGGATTTGCGACAGGTTTTCACGCAGCGGGGTCGCAGGCGTGCTGACAGAAGACGACTTCGACCATTTCCGCGCTGTCTACCCTGCGACTATCCGCGTCTGCTCTTACAACCTGCATGGGACACACAATGACGATAATGAGGGGCAAAGGTTCAGACGCATCAGCAGAGAGCTTGCCCGACAGGACCCGCACGCCGCCGCATTCCAGGAAGTAGTGAGCGGCAAGGGGATCGAGGAGACGAGCGCACAAATAGCGCGTTGGATCTCGTCTATCACTGGGTACCACTACCGGTCCCGGTTTTCGTACTGCCACGATTTCATGGAGAAATACCCGGAAGGTATCGCCCTGTCGCTCCGTTGTCGGGTACAGAACGTGAGGAGCATCGACCTTACCCATCTCCCCGGTGAGCTCACGCCGACGCTTGCGCGGAACGCCCTTGTCGCAGAGGCGGAGGTCTACGGGAAGAAGGTCGTTTTCGTCTCGCTTCATCTGGACCATAGCGCCGATTCGAAGGTACGCCTCGCCCAGGCGGAGAAACTCGTCCATGAGTTAACCATCGGCGGCGCTGATGCCTCATGCTCGATCCTTGCCGGCGATTTCAACGACACGGAAGATTCCCCTGTCGTCCGTTATCTCAGCTCCGTCGGTTATGTTGATGCCTACAGGGCCTGCCACAAGGGCGCGGGCAACACGTACCCCGCCGGCGACCCAGCCATGAGGATCGACTACATTTTTGTGAAAGGACACACCGCAATCGTCTCGTCAGGGTTATTGTTAAATGATCCCGAGCTGAGCGACCATATCGGCATTTTTGCGGAAGTCCGATAGTCTGGAGCACTCTATGCCGCACCGGGCGGGCTATTTCGTTCTCGCGTACGCGTGGGACCATCATTGCCAGGTACTTTTCGAATCGATGGAGAAGAAATTCCAACAGGTGGAGGCTGCGGTCTCGGAGCTTGAAAAAGACGGGGCCGGCGAGACGGAGGCGCTTCTCAATTATTACAAAAAATGGCACTCCAGCAACGAGCTCTATCACCTCACGATGGCGGGGCTCAAAAGCAGGCAGTTCGTCATCAATTCGCTGGGGTACAGGGGTTACGGCGTCAACCGCGATCTCCTTAAGGCCCTGGACGACCTTGCGGACCGGTATGGAGGGCTGAGGCGGTCCCTGACCGAGCGGTTCTACGGGAAAGTAAAAGCCGTGGAGGAGAAGCTCTTCCCGACCGGGGAGATATACGATCAGCGCCGGTCGGATCTCATCATCTCGGCGCTGGCCCGGAAGCTGGGCAAAAGTCCTGACGGCGACATGCCGCAAGGGGGGCAAGAGGTCGCCCTTGACCTCGATCATTATTTCCGCGTGATGTCCAAAGAGACATCGTGGCATGCCAATACGGCGATCTTCCAGAAGATGTTCTTCTCCGTGGGATCGTCCTCCATGACCATCATGAAGGGAAGCGCCGGGCTCTACGACCGCAGGTCCAGCCGGGAATTGAAGCTCCTGGCGAACAGGAACTTAGTCGACACGGGCCGGGAGCTGTTCACCGCGCTTCACGGCTTCACAGAGATCGGGGTCGATCTTCTGAAGAGAATCCACCACGGGCTGTCGAGAGACCTCGATGCCCACAGCGGCAGCTTCCGCCGGATCGATTTCCCCGATAGGAACGGCGTCACTTTCGAATTCGGCAACTTCCAGAGGGAAACAGAGGACCTGGCCATCGTCCTGGATGAGACAGCTCATAGCTTTCACCGCCTTGATGAATTCATTTATAACCTGGCCCGCTCCTACTACATGTTTATCGGGATCCACCCTTTTTGGGACGGTAACGGCAGAGTGGGGAGATATTTCCTCAATTTTATGTTCATGAAAAAGGGTCTCCCGCCGGTCGTACTCGATGACCGGGAAGAAGTGCTTGCCCTTCCCCGCTACGGGGGGTCGATGGAGGACATGCACAATTATCTCAAAGGAAGGCTGCAGCAGGCCACCGAGACCTATTTCTACGAGAGATGGAAACTTGAATCCTTCGGCTTCCTGCGAAAGAGGGTCTACAACACGGCATTCGATTCCGGTTTCCATTTCAGGCAGATAGGGGATTCGCCGCTCAGGATCGAGGTAGACTTCCAGGCGTATGTGTGCAGTGACCGGCATCTCCGCGAAGTCCTGGCGGATCAGTGCCGGGTCGTCTTTCCCGAGGCCCCCCTCCTCTACGACATGATCGTCTATTGCGGTTTTTGCAGCGGTCCTTTCACGGAGTGGTGCTATTCCTTCGGTCTCAAAGTGTTTTACACGAAAGAGATCACCCCGGAAATCGGCGGTGTCAGGACCTTCGATGTGGACTTTGTCGTCGACATTCCGGGGCTGGCAAAAGGCGGCGACTACTTCAGTTGCTCCATCGCCGGCGGGAAGGCGGGTCTCATCTTCAATAACAAAGGGTTGAATTACTCGTATCGTCTGGACCTCTGATTAAGGACCCGCGAGATGCTGTCAGCCGAGGAATTTGCGCAGCCTTCGTACAAATGGATAGGGGAGAGACACGTTGTCGAAAACCTTCAGGGTTGGAACATATCCTTATTCCCCGGCGGCATAGGCTTTTCGTTTTTCAACTATTCCGATGAAAAGGCATTGAGAGTACAGTTGTCGGTGGAGAGAGAAGACGGGGTGACCGAGTTCTATCTTTCGGATGCCTACTACTGCGGCGAATGGGGAGGGGGTTGGCAGAAGTGGCAGACGCACCGGCTGTCGCTTTTTCCTTACGAGGGTTTGCACGGACGCATGACCGGCATGACCTTCTGCTACAGCATACTGAAAGATGGCATTATCATCCCCTCCCGCTACCATTACCGCTTCGCGACCCTCGACGACTTTTACCGGGGCAGGCTGAGTCTCGACGATTTCCACGACCCGGCACTGACGGCGGAAAACGACGAGCCCGTCGCAACGGCCGACGCCCCGCTCTTTCAGGCAGCATACGAGCGGCTGAACGCCCCGGAGACGGCCCGGTTCATCACGCCCTTCTTCACGAGGGGCGACACGGGCCGGCCAGACCACCCCATCCACGAGATCCACCGGGCCATTGACAGGGTGGTGGAGCGCAAACGCCGCGAGCCAGGGCGCCCCGCTTCGATCTATCTCGCCATGTTCGATTTCGACAACGAGCACGTCGCCAGGCATCTGGCATATGCAAAGGGAAAAGGGGTGGAGGTTGAGTGCATCGGCGATTGGGCCCAGGTAAGTTCCATGAACGCCTCAGAGCACATCGCCTCACTACGCCGGGCAGGAGTGAGGGTTTACGGTATCAGCCGCAACGACCCCTGCCGGCGGCGGGAAGACATATCGAGCATGCATACGAAATTCATCCTCTTTGACGACGACGTCGTCCACTCGGGGTCGTATAACCTCCACTTTCACCTCTGGGGCGGCAACTGGGAGAATAGTCTCGTTTACCGGTCAAAGGATGCCGGCCTTCTCTATAAGGCCGTTTACCGGGCGCTGAGGAGCGGGCAAAGGGTGGGGCTGCGTATAGACCCGTCGGCCCGCCACAACCTCTATTACAGTTTCGGAACATATAACGCCGGCCCTACCAGGTTCCGCGCCCAGGACGCGATCATCTCCGAGATAGCCGGCGCCGTCGATTCTATTGTCGTCTGCATGTTCGACCTTTCCGCCCTCAGGGGCATCCCCTTTGGCGCAGGCCGTGAGACAGACGTCATCGAGGCCCTTATCCGGGCGAGGGACAGGGGGGTCAGGGTGCAGATCATCCTGAACGGTATGATCACCCACACCGGGCCTCTGCCGGAGCCGTGGGACAAGGCATTCCCCAGACCTCTCAAGGGGTGTCTTACCCGGCTCAGGGATGCATGGATGGAACTCTACTACGTCTACTATTGGGAAAGCATCTATTCCCCGCTCCATCACAAATTCGCCGTCTTCGACCGGCGTACCGTGATTACCGGCTCCTACAACTGGTACGAGCCGAGTCTTTCTTCCGATGAGGTCCTCTCAGTGACCAGGGATGAGGTGATTGCTCGGGCATTCCTTGAGGAAGCCGAATTGATGCTCAGGTCTTTCCGCATAGAGCGCCAGTAACGCGGAATGCGTGTACCCTGCAAGTGTACCCGGCCCTTACTGCTAATCGGTAAAAAAACTGCTATAATTGTGCGGCATATCAGAAGGCGGCGCTCGCGGCGGGCCGCCTCTATTTCGTGAGCGAGAAGCATCATGCATCAGTTTCCCGATAGAGGTTTTATCTATATCACGGGGAAGATCGAGTCGTTTATCTCCTTCTTCCTTTCTCTCGTCCCTGACAGGAGAACCGTATTCTTCTATGAAAGCGAGGATGAAGCACTGCTGTTGAAGGAAGAGATAGAGTTTTTTTCAAAGAAGGAAGTCGGTTATTTCCCGATGTACAGCCACAGGATCTTCGAGAAGGAGGACGAGTCGAAGAGGATAAACTTCCTTTATCGCCTTGTAGAAGACGCACGTTTCACCGGTCTTTTTCCCCTTGCGGGCGTCGGTCATCCGCTTTTCCCGCCGGGACGGCTTACAGAAAAGTCCCTCCAGGTGGAGTTTGGCCAAACCCTCTTTCAGGAAGAACTCGTCGGCTATCTCTCCTCTGTCGGCTATGAATCCTCTCCGTTTGTCCGGGAACAGGGTGAGTTCGCGCGTAGGGGGGCAATTATCGACGTATTCCCTCCATCACTGGATAGCCCGGTAAGGATCGAGTTTTTCGGTGATCAGATATACTCCCTGAGATTCTTTGATCCGGTCAGCCAAAGGTCACGCAATGAAATCGAGCGCGCGCATCTGATCCCGGCCGGCCTTTCGGTACATAAGGGGATTACGATCATGGACTATCTTCCCGCGGGCGCGGTCGTCGTCCACAAAGGCATCGAGAGCATCTGCCGGCAGATCGACGACGTTGAAAAGGCGCAGGCAGTACGGGAAAGATTCGGGTCGTTCTTGAACATCGATATATCGGGCGTAAGGGGTGAGGAAGAGGGTGAGGTGCTGGAGGCCGCATCGAACCAGGACCTGAGAGAGGTCTTCGGGGCGCGGAAGGGCGAGGTATTCAGCGCCCTGGCTGAAAAGCTGAAAGGCAGCTGGTCGACCTGGCCCTTTGTCTATTTCTTTGCCTCGATGCGCCATCAGGCGGAGAGGCTCCAGGATATCCTCAGGAACTACGGGATTGCCCTTCCGGTTCTGGCGGATATGTCGATTGACGGCAAAGAGAAAGAAAAGGCCATTGTGGTGGGGCCGCTGCGGAGGGGCTTCAGGACCGCCAATATGATACTGCTCACCGAGGAAGACATCGTCGGTCCCAAGAAGAGGAGCGTAAAACACAAATGGGAAGGGACCGACGAGTTCCTCAACTCCTTCAAGGACCTTTCCGTGGGTGATTATATAGTCCATGTGGAGAACGGGATCGGGGTCTATAAGGGTATCAAAAAGCTGAAGGTCGAGGGGAATGAAAAGGATTTCCTTCTCATAGAATACCAGGACGAGGACAAGCTCTATGTGCCGGTCGATTCCCTGGAGCTTGTGCAGAAGTATGTGGGCGGCGAGAAGTCGAGGCCGAAGATAGATAAACTTGGTACGGGCTACTGGAGGAACGCGAAGAGCAGGGTCAAGAAGTACGTTGAGGACATCGCGAAGGAGCTCATACAGTTCTATGCCGAGCGGGAATTGTCGAAGGGGCACGCGTTCCCGCCTGACGATGAGCTTTTCAGGGAGATGGAGGAGCGCTTCGAGTACGAAGAGACCGAAGGGCAGCAGAGGGTCATCGAGGAGGTGCTCGGCGACATGATGAAGGAGCGGCCCATGGACCGTATCGTGTGCGGCGACGTGGGCTTCGGAAAGACGGAGGTAGCGATCAGGTCTGCGTTCAAAGCGATGATCGACAGCAAACAGGCGGCGGTCCTCGTGCCGACCACCGTTCTGGCGCAGCAGCATTATAAGACCTTCTCCGAGCGATTCCGCGACTACCCGGTCAGCGTGGAGATGCTGAGCCGGTTCCGGTCAAAAGAAGAGCAGGCCCGAACAGTGGAGCGCTTGAAAAAGGGGACCGTGGATATGGTGATAGGCACGCATCGTCTGCTGCAGAAGGACATACAGTTCAAAGACCTCGGCCTCCTCATCGTCGACGAGGAACACCGGTTTGGCGTGAAGCACAAAGAGAAGCTCAAGCTGCTCAAGAAAGACGTCGACGTGCTCACCCTCAGCGCCACCCCTATTCCACGGACGCTCCACATGGCCGTTACCGGCATTAAAGATCTCAGCATCATCAACACCCCTCCCCTTGACCGTCTGGCCGTGAAGACACAGGTGGTGAAATTCAACGAGGCGGTTATCAAGAAGGCGGTTGCCGAAGAGATGAAACGGGGCGGGCAGGTGTTTTTCGTCCATAACGTCATCTATAACATCGGGATCGTCCATGAGCAGTTGAAGAAGATGCTCCCCGATATAAGAATAGCGGTCGCCCACGGGAAGATGAATGAAAAGGCGCTCGAGCGGATCATGCTCGGCTTCATCGGGGGAGAATACGACCTTCTCCTCTCCACCAATATCATCGAATCGGGGCTCGATATCTCGAACGTGAACACCATCTTCATCAATAACGCCCACAGGTTCGGGCTGGCCGATCTCTACCAACTGCGGGGCAGGGTGGGCAGGAGCGCGAAGCAGAGTTATGCCTACCTGCTTGTGCCGAAGGAAGAGGCCCTGGCGAGGGACGCCCTGGCGAGGCTCAAGATCCTCGAGGAAATGACCGAGCTAGGGTCAGGATTGAAGGTGGCCAACTATGATCTGGAGATAAGGGGCGCGGGCAATCTGCTCGGCAAAGAGCAATCCGGCCATATAAACCTTGTCGGATTTGAGCTGTACTGCCGCATGCTGGAAGAGGCCGTGAGGGAGCTGAAGGATGAGGTCGGGCAGGAGGAGGAGCCGGTGACGGAGATCAATCTTCCCCTGAGCGCGTTTATCCCTGATTCCTACATCGGGGACGAGACGAACAAGCTCTTGACGTACAAGCGGCTCTCCAAGATCAAGACGACCGAAGAACTTGCGGAGATGGAAGAGGAGCTAAAGGACCGGTACGGCCCGGTCCCTCTGCCACTCGTCAACCTGCTGCAGATAATAGGTCTCAAAATCCTCCTCACCGGGATGAAAATGAAGCGGCTCGAATGCACGGGAAAGCAGATCATCATGCAGGTCACCGAGCGGACGCCGCTGGACATGAAGAAGGTCCTGAAGATGGTAAAAGAAGGCAAGGAACGGATCAAGCTCTTGCCCGACGGAAGGATTGTCATCCAAAACGATCAAAAGCCGGAAGATATCGTAGCAACTGCAAAAAATGTGTTGCTGGAGCTTATGGCGGTATGATATAAGAACAAAACATGAGGTGACCATGAAAAAGTATCTGATTTTTCTATTTCTTCTTCTGCCGCTGGTTGCGTGCTCGAAGAAGCATGACGACAAGGTTGTCGCGACGATCGACGGGGAGAAGATCACATTGGAGGAGTTCAATGCCGAACTCGACAAGATCCCCATGAATATGAAGATGCTGGTGGCGAGCCAGAGCGGGAAGAAGAACTTCCTTGACAGGCTGATCGTGCAAAAGCTCCTTTTGAAGGAGGCAAAGAAGGAAAATATAGAGAAAGAGAAGGAATTTCAGGACAAGCTTACCGAGTTCAAGGGCCAGTTGATAATGCAGACGCTGCTCAGCAATAAAATCGCGAAAGGGTCGAACTTCTCCGATGAAGAGCTGCAGAAATACTACGAGGCCCATAAAGAAGAGTTCAAGAAAGAAAGGGAGATACAGACGAGACAGATCGTCGTCAAGTCCGAGCAAGAGGCGAAGGAACTGCAGGGGAAGATTGCAAAGGGTGATGATTTTGCCGAGCTGGCGAAAAGGTATTCCCTCGACCCAAGTGCCAAAACAAATGGCGGCGACATAGGCTATCATCCAAAGGGCACGCTCATCCCTGAGTATGAAGAGGCGGCCTTCAAACTGACAAAGATCGGACAGGTAAGTGCGCCCGTGAAAACTCAGATAGGCTACCACATCATAAAACTTGAAGGGATGAAACCGCCGGCTTATGTGCCTTTCAACGAGGTGAAGGATTTCATCAGGCAAAAACTGACGCAGGAAAAACAGACCGAGATGGTGCAAAAATACATTGAGGACCTGAAGAAAAACGCAAAGGTCGTCGTTAATGCAGATCTCCTCAAAGAGGAAGGAAAGCAGGCGGAGACCCCGGCAAAGACTGAGGAAGGCGTGAAAACGCAAGGCACGACCACGCCGGCCGCCGGGACGGAGAAATCGGAGGCGACGGCGAAACCGGAGCCCAAGCAGCAGGGAAATGCTCCGGCAAAGACGGGACCGGAGACCGCAAAATGAAGCCAATCTGCCTGATCCTGTGGCTGGCCTTCCTGACGCTCCTGCCTTTCGTTTCCCGGGCGGAGGTCACGGACCGGATAATAGCCATTGTGAATGATGAAATCGTGACGCTGCGGGAAGTGGAAAGGTTCGTGACAGTCGAAAAGAAGAGCCGCTACTCCTCGATGAACGAGTACACGAGGAACTTGCAGCTCAGGGAAAAACTCGATTCGTTTATCGAGGGGCTGCTTATAGCTCAGCAGGCAAAGAAACTGAATATAGAAGTGACCGACAAGGACGTGCAGGAGACGGTCGACAACATCAAGAAACAGAACCTCGTCACGGAGACCGAGCTGAAGCAGCAATTGAAGAGGGACAATATCGACTACAAGGAGTTTATCGAGGGGATAAAGAGGAGCATAGTCAGGACCAAGGTCCTGGCAAGGGCCGTCATGCAGGAGATGAATCTGGATGACAAAAGTCTGAAGGCCCACTACGATGCCCATATCAGTGACTATGTACAGGAAGAATACAGGCTGCAGCAGATCTTTGTCTCATCGCAGAAAAAGGACGCAGCCGGGAGGGCGCAGCAGGCGCTGCATGCGCTTGAGCAGGGAAAGCCCTTCGGTGAGGTAGCCAGGGAGTTTTCGGACGACGCTTCAAGCGCCATGGAAGGGGATATGGGTTTTGTGAAGAAAGACGATCTGATCCCCGAGCTGAGAGAGGCGGTCAAGCTTCTCATCCCGGGGACGTACAGTAATGTTGTCCACACCCCCTTCGGGTACCATATCCTCAAGCTGACCGAGACAAATAAAGGCCAGGCTGCCTCTTTTGAGTCCGTCAAGAACAGCATCAGGCAGAAGCTCTTTATGATAGAGTCGGAAAAGCGGTATAAGACGTATATAGCCAAGCTGAGGTCCTCTTCATATATCGAGGTCAAAATCTGAAACGCATAGCGGTGACCATGGGGGACCCCGCCGGTATCGGCGGGGAGATCATTCTGAAGGCCCTCGAACAACTCACCCGGCGGAGCATACCGGTCATTATCGGGGATGCTCCGGTCCTTTCGTCTCTCAACCGACATATGTTTCACGGCACGGAGTTCAGGATGAAGCCTTTTGGGCAGGCATCGGCCGGCGAGGCGGAGTTTGTGAACCTGGGGGTGATGAAACGGGAGGTCCCTTTGGGGTTCAGCGACGCCGCCTGCGGCGCGGCATCGTACCATTACCTTAGAGAAGCTTTGAAGCTCATTTTTTCACGCAGCGTCTCGGCTGTCGTCACCTGTCCCATCAACAAGAAATCGATCCGGTCGGCGGGTATACCGTTTCCGGGTCACACGGAGCTTTTCGCCCACTACGCGGGCGTCACCGATTACGTGATGATGATGCAGAACAGGGCCTTGAGGGTCTGCCTCGTCACCATCCACATCCCATTAAAGGATGTACCCGCCCTCATTACGCCCGAAAGGGTCTTCGCGTGCATCGCCCTCGCCAGCCGTAGCCTGAAGAATGATTTCGGCATCGACTCGCCTTACCTTCGGGTTTGCGGGCTTAACCCTCATGCAGGAGAGCAGGGCGTCATGGGCGATGAAGAAAGCGCGATAACCGAGGCCGTCAACAGGGCGAGCGCAGCAGGTATGCGTGTAGAAGGTCCAATTGCTGCTGATTCCCTTTTTCACGCGCCGGGCTGCGATGCGTGCATTGCCATGTATCATGACCAGGGGCTCATCCCTGTCAAGACACTCGATTTCCGCAGAACGGTCAATATCACCCTGGGCCTGCCTTTCGTGAGGACTTCGGTCGGACATGGCACGGGCCTTGATATAGCTGGGAAAGGTGAGGCGGACCCCACGAGTCTGATCGAGGCCTACAGGGTTGCCGAGTCTATGGTGGCGGTGCGATCACGAGCCGGGGCCTCTCCACACCTCCCTTTTTGAGGTTGTTTTTCCCTCTGTGTGACTATATTCGGGATACGTCGGGTGAGGCCACAAGACCGGTTGGTTGATATTTTTCGCTCCGTTATCCAAGGGGCTGATCCCTACGATGCCGTCGCCCGCTATGGGGATGAGATCCTCACCAGGTATAAAAATGGGCGGTACAAAAGGTTGTGTGTTCTTGGGTTCGGTAAGGCGGTCTCCCCCATGTTGCGGGCGGTCACCGACAGGATGGGCAGTTTCATCTCAGGTGGGGTCGCCATCATGAAACATGGTTACCCGGCAGAGAGCGGTTGTGCCTACCGCATCAACGTGTACGAGGCGGGACATCCACTCCCGGACGAGGCGGGCTTGAGAGCCACCATGGGGGCCATCAGGCTCGCAAAAACTTTCGACAACGAGACCCTTCTGGTTTGCCTGATATCGGGTGGAGGCTCGGCCCTCCTTGTGTCGCCCTATACAGGTATCTCCCTGAAAGAGAAACAGGAGACCACCGATTTACTGCTGAAAGCAGGGGCGGACATCTATGAACTGAATGCTGTAAGGAAGCATGCTTCTTTGGTGAAGGGCGGTCGGCTTGCTGAAATTGCCTTCCCTGCGACGATAGAATCATTGATCCTCTCCGACGTCATGGGCGACCCTCTCGACGTAATCGCTTCAGGACCGACTGCACCTGACAGTACCACCTACGCGGATGCATTGCGGGTGGTTGAAAAATTCCGGCTCGATGCAAGGATCCCCCGCAGTCTTTTTCATCTCCTTATTGAAGGCGCCCGTGGACGCGTCCCTGAAACACCAAAGGAAGGCAACCCTCTGTTCCGGAGGGTGAGGAATAGAATCGTCGGGAGCAATAAGAGCGCCATTGAGGCAGGGAGGCGGAAGGCGCTCCAGCTTGGCCTTGAAGCGACGCTCCTCTCTACGGAGGTCCGCGGAGAGGCAAGGGAGATGGGCCGATGGCTCGCAGAAAAGGCAAAAGCGGCCGGAGGGCTTCAGCGTCGGACGACGGGGGCAGGAAGGCCCATCTGCCTGATTGCCGGCGGAGAGACGACGGTGACGGTAAAGGGGCGTGGGCTCGGAGGGCGGAATATGGAGCTCGCCCTCGCCTTTGCCCTTGAAATAGAAGGCGAAGAGGGAATTACGCTTCTTTCTGCGGGGACTGACGGCAGCGACGGCCCGACGGATGCCGCGGGAGCGATTGTGGACGGACATACCATTTCGCGGGCGCGGCTGGCCGGCCTTGACCCGGAAGGCTACCTGGCCGACAACGATTCATATCACTTCTTTCAGAGGACGGGCGATCTTTTTATTACGGGGCCCACAGGGACAAATGTGATGGACGTACAGTTTGTGCTCCTGGAAGGCTAAAGCAGCAAAACCATGCACGCACAAAAAGGCCCGGACGCGGTCATCCTTCTACGGCATTAGGGGGTAGCCGAAGGTGAAGACCTGCGTCCGAGGCCGGTTCCGTCATCTCTCTTCTTTGCCTTCCTCGACCTGACCGGCTTCTTATTCAATCGACAGCCGGTCAGCGCCGGGACAAGCGCCGGTCACGAGGCAGCGACGCTCCTGCCCATCCGTCTCCAGACGATATCCTCCGTGGGAAAGACAATGATCCTGCTCTGTCCCGATGGGTCCTTCTTCGCCGTCTCCTTGATGAGGGCGACGGCACTCTCCATCATTTCATCGGGCACGACCACCTCGACCTTCGCCTCCATAAGGTAGGGCGGCTCAATTCTGACGCCCCTGTAGACCTGCGTCTGTCCCTGACCGCCGAAACCCCTTACCTCGGCGACGGTCATTGTCCTGATCCCTATCACCGAGAGGCTATGGCGCATCACCTCAACCTCCGAGGGATCGAGTATTGCCTCTATCTTTTTCATTCTTTGCTCCTTTTCTATATGGTCGTTTTGCCCCGTTCGCCTGTCCTGATCTGGATGGCATCGTCTATGGTATAGACGAAGATCTTGCCGTCCCCCTCTTTGCCTGTCAGGGCCGCATCCCGTATTGTCTTGATTATCCTGTCCACGTCCTCGTCGTTTGCGACGATCTCGATCTTTGCCTTGGTGAGGAGCTCCGTCTTATACTTCTTGCCGCGGAACTCCTGCTCCACGCCCTTGCTGTCTCCCGTGGCCCTCGATCTCCGTGATCATGAGGCCGGGGCAGTTTGCACCCCCTAAAGCCGCGTAGACATCTCCCGCCTTCGTGGGGCGGATTACCGCCTCTATCTTTTTCATGGTATCCTCCTTGTAAAGATCGAACTCATGCCATTACCGCCTCGATGCCTCTCTCCCCCGTCCGGATGCGCATGGCATCCGATGCGTCGGAGACGAAGATCTTGCCGTCCCCGACGCTGTCCGGTGCGGGCCGCCTCGCCCATGATCTCCATGACGGCCTGGACGTCCCATTCCCTCACGACCACGTCGACCCGATCTTGGGCACGAAGACTGATCTCGTCTCCGCGTCCGCCGTCCGTATGGCCCTTCTGCCTGCCGAAGCCCTTCACCTTCGTCACGGTCATGCCCATGATATAGTCCTCTTCCTTGAGGGCATCCACAACGATGTTGAGCTGCTCGGGCCTGATCATGGCCGACACCATCTTGAAGCGGTAGGTCTTGCGCACGGTGGTCATGGCCACGTAGACGATAGCGACGATCGCCCAGCCGCCGGCGAGGATGAAGCATATCTTCGCCTCCGCCTTCGCGTCGGCATTGCCCGTGATGTAGAGGTAGAGGATCGCCACCGTCATCAGGGCGTTGAACAGGACGCCGAGCGACGGGATGACGGCTGTGCTTCAGGGTGTTGAATTCCTCCCTCCCCTTGAAGGCGATGATGGTCCATACGCAGGTGAGGCCGTAGAGGATGAAGGTCCCGAGGTTCGAGGCGAGGGCGATGCCCGTGAGGCCGACAACGCTCTGCACGCCGATGATGCCGATGGCGGAGACCGCGATGACCAGGGCCACGAGCGCCATGTGGGGGGTCCTGAATTCGGGATGGATGAAGCTCAGGCCCGAGGGCAACTCCCGGTCATCGGCCATGCCCGGCGGTGATGCGCATGGCCGTGTTCATGGCGCTCAGGGTCGTGCCGACAATGGCGATGGCGACGGTGACGGCCATGGTGATCATGAGGCCGAAGCCGAGCCCGGGGATCAGGCTGTTCGCCGAGGAGCTGCACGAGGTCCCCGATGGGTGCGCTCGATGCCGCCGCCGCGGCCATGCCCGTGGTGGTCACCTTGCCCGCGACGTTGACCAGCTTGTCGCTCACCATGTAGCTCGCGGCGAAATACTCGATGAGGTAGGCGAATACCCCCTGGATCGACGAGGGAGATGATGATCGCCTTGGGGATGTTCTTCCCGGCGTTCTTCGTCTCCGCCGAAAGGGCGGTGCAGCTCTCGAAACCGACGAGGATCAGTATGGCGATGGTCGACTGCACCAGTATGCCGCTGAGCATGTGGGGCCTGACCATATCAAGGCCCCCGGAGAAGGCCCACTGGGCGACGTGCTGCGGGGTTGGCGATGCGGTACCAGATGGCGAGGCCGCTGAAGATGACCAGGGTGACCAACTGGATGATGTTGATCCCGATGGCCGTCATGGTCGACCCCGTTATCCCGCGATAGGCGATGTAGCCGGTAACAATCGTGAAAACGACGCAGATGATGGCCAGGTTCACGACGGAGAGGTCATGTCCCGTGAACTGGTTATAGATGTAGCCGATCATAGTCGCCATCATGGCCGCCATGACCCCCGAATAGGCCCAGTAGAAGAGATGGGCCGACCAGCCGGTGGCGAGCTTGGATATACGGGCGAGCGACTTGGGGCCGCTCCTTTTCTCCCCCTGCGCGTCGAGCCACGCCTTCTCCGCGAAATAGGCGCAACTGGCAAAGCCTGCCTCCGGGTATATCTTCGCGAGCTGCGCGTATGACAGGGCCGTGAGAAAGCAGACGATGAGCGCGAGGACTATCCCTATCCAGATGTCGCTCGCCACGGAGGCCCCGCTCGGGGCCGTCGCCGCGGCCTGGAGCTGATACGTGATCCACAGGAACGCGCCCGGCGCGATCAGGGCCATCGCGTTCATGGTTGCCCCGACCAGGCCCAATTTCGGCTGTAAAACAACTCCTCCTATCTCTTTAGCCATGAGACACCTCCTTCTCGTTTTGCGAAAAACACCTTTTCATGATAGATTCCCCCTTCCATTTATTTCAGATCCCCCTTTTGCCGGGAATCGACTCATTCTGTTGCTTTTAGTAGCTGCCTGGCCGTTCAGGCTGGTTGTGCGCCGATGCACTTTTGAAGGGGCCGGGCATCGATGTCCGGCCCCTGGGAGGAGAGGGCGCCCGGGTTAGTTCGGGGAGGGCGCCCTCGATGCGCTCTAGAACAGGTACATGGCCCCGATCGATATGGTGTCCTGCGTCTTGTCGTGTCCGCCAGGTAACGCAGAAGGTGCGGAATCGACCGAGCCAAAGGCGTTCTTGTTTGACCAGTCGTGCCGGTACTCCGGTCTCAGGATGAGGTTCTTTGCTACCTTAAATTCGGTGGTGAGAGTCCCCTCTTTGAGTGTCTGTCCGATCCCGGTCGGCACTACTGTACCCGCCAATGGACCCGACGTCGGTGTAGTGTATGTCGTACGGACCCCGTCGGGATCGTTGAACCACTCACCTCTGAGCGCCACGGCGAACCAATCGGTAAAGCTATACTTGGCATATCCGGCTATGCCGTACCATTTCGTGTCGCGCAAGCCCTGGGCCGTCATCACCCCTTGCTCGCTCGCCCAATCCGTGTTCAGGACGAAGGTCAGGTTTTTGGTCGCCGTGTACGTGCCTACCCAGTCGAAGAGAAAGCGCCCATTGCTGTTGTTGTTGTCCTGTTCCGGCCCGTACATGAAGTTAAAGGCCAGGTTGACGGGCTGGACGGGCGTCACGCCGAAAGAGAGCCCCACGGTTTTGCCGGTGTTGTTGTCGGTCGTATTATCCCAGCCGTTGACCAGATAAAATGCGACATTGAAGGTGTCGGAGAAGGCGTAGTAGGTCTTTATACCTGTATGGGTGAAAGGTATTGCATAGTTAAAGAGAAAGGATCGGGAATAGTTGAAGTTATCGATCGCCTCGATCACCTCTGCCCCCATCGGGGTGGCGAATTTACCGAAAGTGAACTGCAGGCCCTTGCCTATAGGGGCGTTGTACGTAATATTGGCCTGGGTCAGATCGAAAGGAGTCGAGTTGGTGAAGTCAGACAGTCCCGGGTTGAGGTTATTATATTGGGGACCGAGACCACGGGAATGGATGAACTCCGCGGTTTGGCCGAAGGAAAATCTGAAATTGTAGCCGAGACCTCCCACGTCCGCGTCCTTCTGGAACCTGATCTGGGCCAGATCGAGGGAGAAGCTGTTGGACGAGTGGTCGAAGAGACGAAGATCGTTCTCCTGGGAGCTGGGGTTCCGGGTATTATAGACGTACCCGCCCTGAAAATAGAGACTGAAGCCGAGCGCTTTCCTCAGCTCGTCAACGGTCATGCTCCCGACCTTAGGCGCGGCCGCAGGAGCGGCAGCAGCCGGAGCGGGCGCCGGGGCCGCAGGGGCCGGAGCGACCGTCGTCGCGGGAGGGGCCGCAGGGGCCTGGTCTTCGGCATATGCGGCAAAAGGGCAAAAGCAAAGGATAATAGCACTGACCAGAACAACTACCAGACTTCGCATAGTAAGACCTCCTTATTCAATAGAGAATAGTCAGCAATAAAAAAGAAATGCGGGCTCTGCCAATTCTTTTCGCTTCTTCGTGTGCGAATAGCCCATAGTCTCTCGTCTATTCAACAATCGTGCCACGCACCCGGTGGCGAGGCGAAACCATGTTTTCCGCAAGAATGAAGAGCACAATTGCAGCTAATTGCGCCTGTCGGAGATGCCCTTAGGTTAAGGTTGGGTTAAGGTTGAAGGAAGCGGACGTGCCGCATAATGTTACGAAAAAGTAGGATTACCTCCCGGAAATCATACATAAATGTAATATCCGTATTTCTTCCGGGTGTTTCCCCCTCAAGTAGTGATCGAAGTTCTCCTCCTTGTCACCCTCCCGGGAAACTTTCCGTTGCTCCAGGTTTACTATCCACGACGCAATGCGGGTCTGTTTGACAGGCAGGGGTAGACGGGCCAACATCGAGGAATAGCTGTAGAATTCGTGATACATCGCCTTGACGCGCATCTCGAGCTCCCCGGCCGTGCAGTAACTCGGTTTGATGTGGCAGTGAATGCCGGGCCACCTGCCTATATCATCGATATCGACAATCCTGTTTTCCGCCAGCATGCGGTCATACAGGGGAGTGCCCTTATGGGGGGTGAGTATATTGAAGTAGGCCGCCGGCACCCTCTCGTTTCGGAGAAAGGCCAGGGTGGATGCAAAAATGTCCTCTTTTTCCGTATCCCACCCGAAGATGAAATTCAGGGAATAGCTTATATCTCTTTTTCGGAGGTTCCCGAGGATCTCCTTGTAGTGTGTGACCTTATTACTGACCTTTTTCAATCCGGCCAGCGTTTCCTGATCTATACTCTCCATGCCGAGGTTCAGATGGAGGAGACCGCTTTTCGCCGCGAGGTCCATCAGCTTCCGGTCGTTGCACAGGTAGGTGGGCCATAAGGCCGACCAGTGAATTCGGAGGGGTATGAGGGCTTCCATAAGCTCCGCCGTGTGAGACGGCCGTCCGGCAAAATTGCTGTCGGCGAAGAAGATGTACCGTGCCCGGCTGTTTTTGATTTCCGCAATCACCTCCTGAACGGGCCGGTAGCGATAACGATGGCCTAGGTAAAAGCGCTCGGAGCAGAACTCGCACTCAAAAGGGCATCCCCGGGAAGCCTGCACCGAATAGGTCTTGACCAACCCATGTTTTGAAAGGTCGAGTAGGTCGTAACGGGGCATCGGCAGGTTACCCAGATCCTGGAGAAGAGGCGCGTGATAAAACTTTCTGAGGCGTCCATTGGCGAAGTCATCGAGCATCGAGGGCCATATCGTTTCCCCCTCGCCGATGCCGACCGCGTCGCAATGTGCGGCGCATTCATCAGGATGGAAGCAGGTATGGGGCCCGCCCATGATGACGGGCACCCCCCGCCGTCTGTACGCATCCGCGATCTCGTAGGCCCGAAGAGAGTTGATTGTCCAGGTCGTCACGGCAACGAGGTCCACAGGGGCGTTGAAATCAAGCTCGGTGAGCTGCTCGTCGATCAACGTGACCTCCCATCCGGGAGGGGTCAGGGCCGCGAGGTAGGGGAGGGTAAGACCGATCAACCGCCGCTTTTTTATCTTGCAAGGCGACCGCTCCGACTTTGACCGGTAATGGGACGGCTGGATAATAGTCAACTTCATCCTTCGATCTCCTAAAAGGTGGGCTGCCGGGTGGGCTTTCCTTACTTAGGGTAAACGTGGTCGAAACTTTTGTCAACCGGCGGCGCCCTTATTCGGACGGCTCAAAAAAATATCTTGACCGGGACCACGCAGGGGGATAGAATGGATTCGTTCAGTTCAAGCTCACAGGAATCCGGGAAAACTATGCAGAACACAGGAACCGCCGCGAAGCCGTGGTACAGCTTATGCTTGAGGTGCGGGAAAAAGATTTTCTCAGACCTGCTCGACAGCGAGGGCATGTGCGACTACTGCCGGGAGGTGAAGTCGATGAAGGCTTCGGTCAGCCGGAGCAAGAAGGTGAAAAAGGAGAGAAAGTGAACTCGCCGCCTACCTCATCTTACGCCCTCTTTTTTACCTCATAGCCCTGTCCCTCGATCTCCGCGATGATCTCGCCGACGTGGGCCGGTCTGCGCGTCTCCACAATGAAAGTCACCCTTGTTTTCCCTATGGGTAGGTCCGGAAGAAGCCGGTCATGCACCACGTCGAGAATATTCCCCCGGTGAGCGGCGATGATGTCGGCCAGCGCCCCCAGGCGGCCAGGTACGTCATCTGTGGTAACCTCGAAGACGACGACCCTGCCGGAGGTCAACAACCCTTTATAAATCATCCTGTCAATAATGGTTAAATCTATATTGCCCCCGCTTGCGATCAAAACAACTCGCTTTCCCCTGAAGCGTTCCTTGTTTTCAATAAGGGCCGCGAGCGGCGCCGCGCCCGCGCCCTCTACCACGAACTTGCTTCGTTCCATAAAGAGGAGGATGGCCATGGCGATCGTATCCTCTCCGACGGTCAGTATCTCGTCCACGTACTTTTTTATTAGAGGCAATGTTTTCTCGCCGACCCGGCCTACGGCTATGCCGTCCGCCAACGTATGGAGGGGCGGGGCATTCATGGGGACGCCCGCTTTGAGAGAGAGGAACGCCGAGGGCGCGGCTTGCGCCTGCACTCCTATGACCATAGTTTCGGGGAAGGCTTCCTTTGTGGCAACGGCGCATCCCGCAACAAGTCCTCCTCCACCCACAGGAACGAGTACCGCATCGATGCGGTCGAGCTCATCGGTAATCTCGAGACAGACGGTGCCTTGGCCCGCAATCACCTGCTCATCGTCGTAGGCGTGGACAAATGTATAGTCCCCGAGAGTGAGGGCGTGGTCGAGGGCCTCCTGAAAGGTCTCTCCATAAAGCTCCACAACCGCGCCATAACCCCTTGTTGCCTCCTCTTTCACTATGGAAACGCGTTTCGGCATGACGACCAGCGCCTGCATCCCGAGCTGCCGTGCTGCAAAGGCAATCGCCTGCGCATGATTTCCCATGGACGCCGCCACTATCTTTCCTTTTCCAATGCCGGCTATCTTGTTGAATGCGCCCCTCACCTTGAATGAGCCTGTCTTCTGCAGGTTTTCGGCCTTGATATATACGTCGGCGCCGGTGATCTCAGACAGGGAGCCTGAATGGAGGAGAGGTGTTCTATGAATGAAAGGCCCGACCAGCGCACGGGCGGCCCTTATATCGGCGAGTGTCACCATACGCTATAAATTATAATCGAATTGTTGCCGGCCCGCCCTGAATAAAGAAGGTAGGGCGGGTATCAGTAGAGGAATATGGGCTTGCCCAACATGTTCCTTACTTTCGGCCGGTAGTTTTCGGAATCATAGAGGGCCGTCACATCAACGTGTTTTTTTGCCGCCGTCACCAGTTCTACGGGGACGGTCGTGTAAACCCCTTGCTGGAGGGCGACCATACGACCGGTATAGCCGTGGGCGACCTGGTCGAGGGCGAGGTTCCCGTAGGAGACCGCAACCATGCGGTCGAGCGAATCGGGGGCGCCGGACCGCATGATGTAAGCGAGCTGTTGGTAGATCACATTGATGCCGGTCCGCTTCTTGAGCTCGTCCACCACTATCGAGCCGATCCCTCCCAACTTCTTGTGGCCATAGGCATCCTCCTCTCCGCTTTCCAGGATGGTGCCCCCCTTAAAGTAGGCGCCTTCTGAAATGGTGAGAATGGCATAATTGGAGGGGTTGTGTCTGCGGTCTTCCGACAGGAATCGCGCAAGCCGGTCTATATCGAAGGGGACTTCCGATATGACCGCCCGATCCACGTCTGCAAGGTACGCGGCAAAAAGCGATGTCTCTCCGGAATTCCTCCCGAAAAGCTCCACGACCCCTATGCGCTCGTGGGAACCGGCCGTTGTGCGGAGGGCATGTATGGCATCCACCGAGCGCGTCACCGCAGTGGAAAACCCGATGCAGAAATCCGTCCCAAAGACATCGTTGTCCATGGTCTTGGGGATTGCCACCACCTGGAACCCCTCTTGATGCAGGCGGCAGGCGAAACTGAGCGTGTCGTCGCCACCGATGGGTATGATTGCTTCCATTTCGAGTGCTGTCGAGCACCCTCAGGATGTGGCGTGTGCAATCGATCGTCCCTTTGCTCGTCTGCTCCCTGTCTTCCTGCCTGATAAAATCGGGGACCTCGTCGGCAGACATGTTGCTCGGGTTCGTTCGCGACGTATGGAGAATGGTGCCGCCCGTCCGGTCGATGGTGCGCACGTTCTCCACGGTCAGGTCCATCGTGTACCGGGGTATCGTCGTGGGATCGTCGGGATTGACGCACAAAAGACCCAACCAGCCCCTTCTGATTCCTATTATTCGGATATCGTGGTTGTCAGCCTGCGAGACCACCGCTTTGATAGCGACGTTGAGGCCCGGGACATCGCCGCCGCCTGTCAGTATGCCTACCCTGCGTTTTCCAGTCACCTGCCCCTCCGGTACAGCGTCGCGAGCCTATCTATAATAAAGTACCCTGAGGGTTATTTCCTGTCAAGCTTATCTCAAATTGGATTGACAGGGCAGTTGGATGTCTCCCGGCACCCCTCTTTCGGATCCCCAACTCCTGCAAGCCTTTCAGAAGGGGGGTTTACGAAAGTGAATGGTTTCTCATGGCGCGGTTGGAGAGAAGAGGACATGGAGTGAGGAACGTTGGGAATCAATGTCTCCAAAGTGCTCCTGTAATTTCTTGTTGCGATCTTCCCACAAATGTGGGAAAAGAAAGGAGGGATAAGCGGAATGAAGAGTTATCGAAAAGAGCTATGGTTCAACATTCCTACCCGCAGGGCCTTCGTCAACATCACGTCTCAAGTGGAAGAGTGCTTGCGGGAAAGCGGAGTGGCCGAAGGAATCATACTGATAAACGCCATGCACATAACGGCGTCTGTCTTCATCAATGACGACGAACCGGGTCTCCACCACGATTTCGACGTATGGCTCGAAAGACTGGCCCCCCACGAGCCTGTTTCCCACTACCGGCACAATAACGGCGAAGACAACGCCGATGCCCACCTCAAGCGATCCATCATGGGCAGAGAGGTTGTGGTGGCCGTCACGGACGGCAAGCTTGACTTCGGACCCTGGGAGCAGATTTTCTATGGGGAGTTTGACGGAAGACGGAAGAAGCGGGTGCTGGTAAAGATCATAGGGGAGTGATACTAAGGAGAAAGTCGGTAAGCTCCTGCTTCCCAGGATCGTCACCGCAGGGAAGACCTATTCGATACTCGATGTGGTGGGGGGTCTCTACAGCATGGGGACCGCCAGGCTCGCCGGTTTTCTCCAGTTGATTCTCTCCGTATGGATCGTGACGATGCAAATAGTGGGCGGAGGTGCGATCCTTTCCTTCATATTGAAAGGCCACGTGACCTTCTCTTTGGGCATGTGCCTCACCGCCCTCGTCTTCACGATTTACAATATGGTGGGTGGTCTTACGGCGACGGCATATACCAACGTGATTCACCTCACCGTCACCGCAGTCGGCATCTTTCTTGGCGGGTTCTATGCGATTGCAAATTGCCCCGGCCTCGGCCGAATGGCCGAGGGCCATTACTTCGCGCCTTTCGGAGACATGGGTGTTTTTCAGGCCCTTAGCCTGGCCTACATAAACTTCACCATGGGTGTACTGGCACAGCCGGTCATCAACATCGCCTCCTCAGCGGGCAGCATGAAGGGGGGCAGGACCGGCATCGTCATCGGCAATCTTTGCGACAGGTCTTGATAAAGTGGTCCATCCCATCTGGCCGGTGACCGCACTGGTCTTCGTGCTGATGGGCATGGGCGTTTTGCTCTCGAACCGTGGGATTGTCAAACCATTAGATCCTAATCGAGGGCCTACGCGAAGGTGATCCCGGGAGGTTTCCGCTCGGCTATGGGCAAAACTCAGGATAGGTAATTTTCTGCATACGGACAATAAAGGTTAAAAGGGAGGACAACCATGAAGCAGTCCCTGGGTGCAGGTATAGCACCTGGGCATCTCGCACGTGAACGCAGCGAGGATGCGCGACAAGATCAGAGAAGAGTGCGAGAAACGGAACGGCACAGACAAAACATAGCAGACAGGTTACCATGAACCATGCTATCTTACTCGTATATTACTGGGCTGCACAGTGATGTGTCGAGAAGCAACGATGACGTTCTCGGAAGAACGCCATTTATTAAGACAGAGGCGTCTTTTCTTCCATGGAGGAGGGGGAAGACGCCCTTTTTATTTTGAGCGCAGATATTGAAGGGTGGAGGTACCGAGTTGAAGGATTCCGGAGTAGTCGTAGGTGGAGTCGTGTGTCTTTCTTTTTTGTCCCTTTGTGGCGGCTTTGCGTGCGGACAGGAGAAGGAAGACGAGCACGTGACGGAGCAGCAAGGGCTGCTCGTCACTAATGAAATAGCCCTGCCCGAAGTGACGGGGATCGCAAGCCGGACGTTTTCGTAGAATGATAGGACTAAGTAATGGCCTCTCCCGAACAAGATGAAACGCTGCTAAAGAAGGCCCGCCGAGCCGTCATCGGCGCGCCGAAAGACATACGCGACTCCTCGCTCTTCCACAAGCTGAGCCTCATCCCCCTTCTCGCCTGGATCGGCCTGGGCGCCGACGGCCTCTCCTCCTCCTCCTATGGCCCGGAAGAGGCGTACCGGACCCTGGGGAGTCACACCTATCTTGCCGTCTTTCTCGCCCTCGCCACGGCCGTCACCGTTTTCGTCATTTCCTTCGCCTATTCCCGGATCGTCGAGCATTTCCCCCACGGAGGCGGCGGGTACATCGTGGCGACCCATACCATAGGTGATAAGGCGGGCGTCGTATCGGGCTGCGCCCTCCTCGTCGACTATATGCTCACCATCACGGTCTCCCTCGTCTCCTGCGCCGATGCCCTTTTCAGTTTTCTCCCCATGAGCTTCCACCACTACAAGATAGGCTTCGTCGTCTTCCTGATCGTCTTCCTCGTGCTTTTGAACCTGAGGGGGGTGAAGGAGTCGGTCCTTTTCATGGCGCCCATATTCGCGGTCTTTGTGTTCACCCACATGGCATTGCTCGGGTACGGGATACTGAGCCATACGTCCCAGATAGGACCCATGATGACGAGCGTCAGAGGCGGTGTCGGTCAGGACCTGGGCGCAATCGGGCTTGTCGGCATGCTCGCCGTTTTCTTGAGGGCCTACTCCATGGGGGCGGGAACGTACACGGGCATAGAAGCGGTCTCCAACGGCCTGCAAATCATGCGCGAGCCACGGGTGCAGACGGGCAAGCGCACCATGGCCTATATGGCTTCATCGCTCGCCATTACCGCGGGCGGCCTCTGCCTCTGCTATCTCATCTGGAAAGTGAACCCCCAGGAGGGTAAGACACTCAACGCAATTCTCGCGAGCGCCGTGTTCGGCACGTGGCCCCTAGGTAGCCTGCTCGCCCTCGTGACCATCCTTTCCGAAGGGGCCCTGCTTCTCGTGGCCGCCCAGGCGGGCTTCATAGACGGGCCGCGGGTCATGGCGAACATGGCAATCGATTCCTGGCTGCCGAGGCGCTTCTCGTCGCTCTCCGAAAGACTCACCATGAAGAACGGGATCGCCCTCATGGGCGGCGCGGCTTTGCTCCTCCTTTTCTATACCCACGGCTCTATCTCGGCCCTCGTCGTCATGTACTCCATCAACGTTTTTCTCACCTTCTCCCTCTCCACCTTCGGCATGGCCCGCTTCGCGGTAAGGAACAGAAAGACCGAGAGGAGATGGAAGCGCGACCTGACGGTGCAGCTCGTTGGTTTCCTCATGTGCATCACCATACTCACCGTCACTGTATACGAGAAGTTCGGCGAAGGCGGCTGGGTCACCCTGCTCATCACTTCGGCTGCCATAGGGCTCTGCTACAAAGTGAAACGTCACTACGAGACCGTCAAGCGGAGCATCCGCGAGCTCGACGAGATCCTCATGGGCATACCGGCGAACGAGACGGCGAACACGGCCCCCCTCGACCCGCGCGAGCCCACGGCCATCCTCCTCGCCGCCGGTTTCAACAGCTTCGGGCTCCATACCCTTCTTTCCATCGTCCGCTATTTCCCCGGCCTCTACAAGAACTTCATATTCGTCTCCGTGGCGGAGATCGACTCCGGGTCTTTCAAGGGGGCGGCGGAAGTGCAGGCCCTGAGGGACGCGACAAAGCATGCCATGGAAAAGTACGTGAAGGTGACGCGCCGCCATGGGTTCCCCGCAGACTACCGGATGGAGACGGCAACCGACGTCCCCACGGTGGTGATCGACCTGTGCAGGTCGATCATGAATGAGTATCCCCGCTCGACCGTCTTTACGGGCCAGCTCATTTTCCACCGGGAGACCCTCGCGGACAGGATCCTCCACAACCAGACGGCCTTCGCCATTCAGCGCCGCCTGCAGTGGGAGGGTATACCGGTCGTTATCATGCCCATCAGGGTAAAAATATAGCGCCAACAGCCAAGGCCAACGTTTTTTCCGGCTACCGGGGTCTGGCTACCGGGCCGTGGGGGATGCCCGTCACGGGTTCCTCCATTATGGCCTGCTTCAGCGCACCGAGGACGCCTTGACACAGGAGCGTGACCTTACGCTTCTGGTTCAGGGAGATGGCCAGTGACCGCACATTGGTGTTCTCGCGGGAGAGCTTCAGGATCTCCACTCTGATCTTGCTGAAACGGGCGTAGCTTGACGCGGCTTTTGCGAGGTCGACGTCGCCGCTCAAAGACGGGAGCGCCTTAAGGCCATCGAAGCCTTTGCGGACCTGCGCGTCTTCCCTGGCCATCGAAGCTTCTAGCTTGTCCATCTTTCGGTCGCTTTCCTCTGCGATGTGCGGCGGGAGCAGGGTCTGGATATGGAGGACGTCGATCTGTGCGCCGAAGGCGAGGAGCATCACCTTCTTTGCGTCAGGTGAATCGATGTGGGCTGCTATTATCCGGGAAAGGGCACGGTTCATCTCGTCGAGGGCATCCGCGGCCGGGCCGAAGGCCAGGTCATACGCCTTCAGGTTGGTATTCTTGACCGCCAGGTCGAGGAGGTCCTTGTCAACACGCTGAAACTCCGTAAAGGCCTGGGAAAATTGGTCGAGCAGCCCTCTTTCAGCCTGAGTGCCGTCCGTCTTCAGCAGATCCTTCAACTCCCGCCGTTTTTGCTCCACTTCCGCGGTGGCCGCGCGCGCCTGGTCGGCGAAGACCTTCGACTCTTGATCTGTGATAGCCATCACGGCGCTCTTTTCTGCTTCTGCGGCAGATGACAGACCGAGTTGCATCCTGCTCACGAGGTCGACCCGCCGGGCCTTAAAGGCGAGTTGCAGGGCGGGGTTCTGCTCTTTCTGAAAATGACCCACTAGCAGGACGAGCAAGAGCATGAATACCGCCCCGGGGAACATCCAGAGAGCCGATTTGATGCCTGGTCTGATGCTCATGATATCCTCTTAGCAGGTGAAGGCTATCGAACCCGTCACTTATCCTTACTCAAATCTGTCCGGACTTCAAAAATGATCATATCATTATTGACCATGACAGATCCCCGGCGATCTGTTACTCGGAGCCTTCCGGTGCTCCTTCTTTCTCGAGCAGGCCATACTTCTTGAGCAACTTTCTAATCTGTAAGCGATTGAGGCCGGTCTTTGCCGGCTCCGCCTTCCTCGGACCCGGTTTCAGCCCCTCTCCGAAATCAAGATACGCTACCTGCGGCTTTGGCACCGCAAGGAGATCGTCCTTTCCGGGTACAGGCAGCAAGAGATAGCATTCTGTTTTCAACTGGCGATTCAGGACTTCCCTATCGGCCGGGCCGGACGTGCGAAGTCCATAACGTCGCAGATGGGCTAGATAGTTCTTGAGGGCGCGGGCGTACTCATCAGGGCCGAGTCGTGTTGCGGCATATTCTTGCGCGGCTCGGTCGATCTGCTCGAACCGCTTCCTAAAGCGCCCGTCTCTCCTGATCAGTTCCCAAAACCAGCCCTCAACAGGGAGATTGTCAAAGGGGGATGATTCTTCTTCCGGCAGCGCCGGCTCGACCGGTTTTTCCCTCTTCTCTTGCCTGTTCATTCTTTCCTGCCTCGATTTCGCGGCCCCGCGCCTTTCCGTACCGCCTCCTTCTCATTTTAACAACAAACAGGTAGGGAAAGTAAAGAATATATTATTCCGCGCGTTTGACAGGTCCCCATTGTCATGGTACTCTAGCGGTCGCATGTTGGAGCCATACAACAGGCAAGGGGACGGTTTTTTCGTGCTCGGCGTCATCCATGGGGATAGGGACGGCAAGGCCCTCCTGGAAGGCTGGCTGGAATCTACCGGACCCGATATGGTTACCCTTGAATTCTCCCATTACGGGCTCAATTTCAGGCAGGCCCGGGCGGGTGCGCTCAGACAGAAGGCGGGCGAAGCAATAGATGAGTTAAGGGCGGAAGGCTGTCGCATCGATGAGGCCGCCCTCGACGCCCTCTTTTCCTACATCGACTTGCCGTTGGAGTTCACTGCCGCGTCCGAATACTGCGACAGGCGCGGGGCGCACCTTTCTCTCGTCGATATGGACCGTTTCTCCTCGGTAAATCTCAGCCGGATGGACGAGCTGATCGCAAAGGAAAACCTGCGGATGTTTCTTAAGTCCGATCAGTGCAAGGGGGGTAGCCAAAAGGCGATGGCGCGACTCTTTCTGGAGACGGGCATAAAAACTTTCCCCTACACCGAAGAAATGCGCCTGAGGGACCGGCATATGAGTGAGAGGATCGGGCATTTGATGAAGCATCATGCCCCATTACGGGCGGTTCACATCTGCGGGTGGCAGCATCTCTGCGACCCCTTCGGTTTTTACACCGCGCTTTGCCCGAAAAAGGTATTCATTTATGATAAAGCTTTTTGTGTTTGATCTCGGAAACGTGATTCTTCCTTTCGACAACCGGCAGATCGCTGAAAAGCTCTATGCCCGGTCCGAAGCAAAGGGCCTCTTCTCCTCTGCCGAGATTTTCCGGTATCTCTTTGATTTTCGCAGCGGCTCCATCAACGCGTATGAAGAGGGACTCTCTTCGTCCTTAGAGTTTTTTCTGGATGTGAGAGACCGCTACAAGCTGGTGCTGGATTTTGAAGAGTTTAAGGATATATGGAACAATATCTTCGAGGAAAACCTTGAGGTAAACGAAATAATCGTCTACCTCAAGGCGAAGGGTTTTCCCCTGTTCCTTCTCAGCAATACAAATGAGCTTCATTTCACGCACGTTATAGCACGTTATCCCATTGTGCACCTCATGGACGAGTGGATACTCTCTTTTGAGGTGGGCGCGAAAAAGCCGAAAAGGCGCATATACGACGCCATATTTGAGAAGGTGGACGTGAAAAAGGACGAAGTCTTCTATATCGACGACACGGAGGAGTACGTGGAGTATGCCCGGAGCATGGGCATGCAGGGGCTTGTCTTCAGAGAGACAGCCGACCTGCGGAAAGCGCTTGAGGCCAATCATCTGTGATACCCTATCCGCAGATAGCCCCGGAAATATTCAGAATAGGTCCTTTTGCCGTCCGTTGGTACGGTATGATGTATGTCCTGGGCTTCGGCTCGTCCTATTTTCTCGTGCTCCAGCAGATCAAGAACTCTGCAAAGGGCATAACCAAGGCGCAGATCGACGATATCTACTTCTATGTGGTCCTGGGGCTGCTCGCCGGCGCCCGTCTGGGCTATGTGCTCTTTTACAACCTCCCCTTATACCTGGCCCATCCCCTTGAGATATTCGTGCTGTGGCACGGCGGCATGTCCTTCCACGGCGGGGCTCTCGGCACCTTCGTGATGGGATACTGGGCCATGAAGCGGCGGGGCCTTTCCTTTCTGAAAATGGCGGACCTCATGATCCCTACCGCTCCGATCGGGATATTTTTCGGCAGGATGGGAAATTTCATCAACGGGGAGCTTTACGGAAGACCGGCAAACGTGCCCTGGGCCATGGTTTTCCCCGAGGGGGGGAACGTGGGAAGGCACCCTTCCCAGCTTTACGAGGGTCTGCTGGAAGGGCTTCTCCTTTTCGTCATTTTGTGGGTTTACCGGAACAGAAAAAAACGAGACGGGGATGTTTTTGCCGTCTTTCTCATATGCTACGCCCTCTTCCGCAGCTTCTGCGAATTCTTCAGGGAGCCCGATTCTCAGGTAGGCTACATCCTCGGTGTCGTTACCATGGGGCAGTTGTTGAGCCTCGCTATGCTCGTCATCGGACTCATGCTCAAGTTTTACTTTTTGCCCCGTTTAGAAAGAAACCGGCCCCTGTGATGTCGGCCGGGGTCTTTTCGCGCCTGGCGCGGTTGCCGGGGCGTGTCCGGGTCGAATAATCGAAGGGGGACACCCCTCCGAAAGCAAAAGGGCGAGAGGAGTGTCCCCCCAACCTTTACGCTCCGGCCCGGACGACACCCCGGCTTCCGCCCCATCCATCGAAAATCCCTCCAGCCGCGAAAGGACCTTACCTACTCCACCTGCAAAGTGAGCGTCGGCTCACGTGCGAAAGAACGAGGAATGCCAGCCGAAAGAAAGAGCGTGGCTCGACGCGACGAATAAAGACATGTCCCCAGCGCTCGCGTAAACGACCTCTGGTTGCAGCAACCGGCATGCTTGGTTTTTTCGAAATAGGATGGTAAAAGATAGGTTGACGGCCGAATAGCCCTCGCAGGAGGAAGGAGGTATGGGTCCGATGATTCTCGGACTGGCTCGGAAATTCCGAGAAAGCGCTGCAATTCTTGTCTGGCTGTACGTATTTCTGAAACTCTTTGTGCTGGACATAGACGTTTTGCTGGCTTATTCACTGCTCCCGAAACAGGCATGGCTTCTTCAATATCGTCTTGTTCTGATCCTCCTTGTATTGGCTCTTTTTTGGCTCGGTCTGGGAACCAAGCGGTTTTCGAAGAACCTCCTCTATATCCTTTTCTATCCTTTCATAGTCATTTTCTGGAAGATCCCTAAGTTCGCTTTTCACACCTCGACCAACATGCTATTCGGCATAGCTATTTCCTCTACAATGGCCATAATCTCTGCGAAGAAATGGTTTACCATGGGCACATTTTCCATAATAGCAATCTTGCTAATAGCCGCTAATTCGAACATGTATGCCGCCATTCCGGGCATGGTTTTCTTGTTCCTGGTGCTCTTGAGGCAATACTGGCGGAACTTCTACGGAGCCTTTTCGTCGCAAACCGTTGGCTTTAAAAGCCTCATCACCTTTTTACAGAGATTTCAAAGTCGGCGCGTGGAGATTCTGCTGGGCAATTTGAAGAAATGCACTGAACCCGAAGGTTCTGCGGATTATGAAAAAGTAAAAAGTTCGACGATGTTCGGTTTTCTTCTCTTCAATCGTCTGACCCTCTTCTGCGCACACAGGTTGAGGGTCTTTCGGCAGAACCGAATGATTGTCCTTTACGGGATTCTCAAAATCGCGTTTACTTTCGTGATGACCGTTTTGATTTTTGGCCTTGAATATTACGGTCTTTCCCGGTTTCAGCCAACTGGCTTACTAGCGGCCCCCACTCCCTTCTAGTCTGCGTCTATTACAGTTTCGGGACGTTCATCAAAGCCAGCGTGCCTATGATGGCGGCTCAAACGCCGATAGCACATATTCTTAGTGTTGCTGAACATGTTCTCAGTCTCGTTTTTGGGCTGATAGTCGTCTTCATCGTCACCCTAATACTGATCGAGAAACATCAGGAGGAACTTGACGCTCTCATCAGCAGTTTGCAAGAGGAATCAAAAACACTGGCGGGCTTGTTTAACGAACAGTTTTCACTATCTTTGGACGCCTTAGAAATCGATATGAGGGAAAAAAAGGATGCTACCCTTGCTCTAATAGATCGCATCCAGGTCCCGCTGGTTTGAAACGGGCACGGCGTGAACCGGTCTCGCTTCGTCGTGCCCTGCACCATGGCTAAGAACGATTGGTATAGCCCCTAAATACGTGGCGTGAATCCATCCCTTGAGGACAAGGTTCTTGGTCAAACGTATGTGATAATCCTTGCCAGAACTTGATACAGAGAATTCAGGCCGCCACCTACCTATACGTAACAAAATGTCTTGACTCCCGGATGGGCCGGGGTTCATCATCTTATCCTGCTTTTTCTCCAACAAAAGGAGGAAGATATGACCCAGGCGAAACAGGAATCTCACCAGTCAGTCAGCAGCAACGAAGCCGTACGCGACCGAACCCCGATCGATCATGTCCTTGAAAGGCTCCATCCTCTGGACCTCCCCGCCAAGGAGCACTTCGAGAACTACCTGCGCTATAAGTGGCGGGCGAATCACAAGCCGAAGACGCTCGAAGGCTCCTTCACCTCGATCATGTTCTTTCTCCAGTTTTATGGAGCATCAGGCAAAAGCGACATTGCGCAGATCCAACGCTCCGATCTTGAAGCCTTCATTGAACATGAGCAAGACCGGGGCATGCATGTCTCGACGATTAAGACCAGGATGGCGTCCATTGTAGCTTTTCTGCATTTCTTGATGGAGCAGGAAGTCCTCTCCCCATTGCTCCTCAAAAAGACAATCAGATTGAAGCTCCCCGACGCGCTTCCCCGGGCGATGAATCCCAAGGATGTAAGAAGGCTCATCGAAGTTATAGACAATGCCAGGGACCGCGTATTGATCCTTCTTCTTCTGCGGACAGGCATGCGGATCGGCGAGGTCCTGAACCTTACGATGAACGACGTCGATCTCAAGGAGAAGAAGGTCCATATCATGGAAGGAGAGAAGAACAACATGGGTAGGGCGGTCTATTTGAGCAACGATGCCGTCTTCGCCTTGAAGCGCTGGCTCGCTACAAGGGACAAGGAAGAAAAGTTCATCTTCTGCGGCCAGCATGGCCGTCTTTGCTACAGCGCCGCGAGGAGCCGCTTTATGCACTACATCAAAAAGGCGCGTTTGGAACATAAAGGCTACACGGTTCATTGTCTCCGTCACACCTTCGCAAGCGAGCTTCTCAACGCCGGCATGCGTCTTGAAGTTCTCCAACAGCTTTTGGGCCATCAAGACATCGAGGTCACCCGCCGCTATGCGAGACTCACGGATAAAACAAGGGAAGAAGAATACTTCCGGGCTATGGCGCTTATCGAGAAGGGAGGGATCGATGGAGATTACTGAGAGATACCGGAGATCGTTGAAGAGAAAGAACTTCTCTGCCCATACGATCAAGAACTACATGAACAGGATAGATCAGTTTACCCTATGGCTGCGCGTTCCTCTTGAAAAAACGACCCGCCGCGAGATAGGGGCATACGTAGATCATCTTTTGCGGAAGCGACGGGCGCCGAAAACGATTGCCTGCCATCTGCAGACCCTGCATCTCTTCTTCGAACACCTCATCGACGAGGAAAAGACGGCGATGGCCAATCCCATCAGCCACGTATCTATACGTCTGCCGAAGCCTCTCCCCCGTTGCCTCAAAGACGACCAGGCAAACAGGCTTTTTGCCGTAATCAGAGACCCGAGGGACAGGGCCATGTTCATGCTCATGCTCCGCTCGGGCCTCAGGGTCGAAGAGGTTGCCCATCTTACGGTAGATGCGGTAGATTACCGGAAAAGGCAGGTGTTCGTGCTTAATGGAAAAGGCGCCAAGGATAGGGTCGTCTACTTGAGCGACGATGCCCGCATCGCCCTTTCCGCCTATCTGCAAAAAAGGTTGTCGAAGGCGAAGGGATTGTTCCTCGTGCAAAAGGGCCCTCACACGGACACGCCGATATCTGTACGGGGCATCCAGAAGAGGATCGAATACTATGGGCGAAAGAGCGGACTTAAGGTGTCGTGCCATAGGCTGAGGCACACCTTCGCCACGCAGCTTCTGAATGCCGAGGCCGACCTTGCCACTATCCAGGACCTTTTGGGACACGAGCATATTACCACGACCCAGCGGTACTGCCGGGTGGCGAACCTCAAGGTTCGCCAGGACTACTACAAGGCTATGGAGCTGGTGCTGCAAAGGATGCAAGGGAGAGAGGACGAAGAAAGGAGCCATGGATGGCGGGTGATAAAAAGAGCCAAGAGGAACTGAACGATCTGGTTGATGACATTACCGTCGACGCCGACGGCGACGACGAGCAGCTCTGGGCCTTCCGGCAGGTCATCGAAGACGAGGTTGCCATGCCCACAGACGCTTTTGTGGTCGGAGAGCCGGTGACGGTAAAAGAGATCGATTACGATGGGAACGAGCGTCGGGGGCTGACGGCGAAGCTCCGCCGCGAGGACGCATTCGAACACGTCGTCTCGGCGAGCGATCTTATCTTCCCCGAAGGCTCTAAAGGAGCCGACTACATTGCCGCTTACCGCACATGGCTCGGCATCGAGCCATACCCTCAGATCTCACTGAGCAAGAAGCCGAAGGCAACAGAGGATGAGATCGACATGAGCGAGGACCTCCAGCTCATCGCCCTTGCCGTCAAGGGAAACGCTATCTCCTGCCGCATTCTCGGGAAGGACCATGTTCTTACCCTTCGGCCCTCGGGGGCCTGGGAGACAATGCCGGGGGAGATCGTCACCGTATCGCCGCGGCGGAAGTGGCGTTATGGAGGCCATCCCTACCTCGCAGGCTCGATCAAGGCCTCTCGCACGGACATACCCGCTCTTGGCCTTACACCCCTGAAGCTGCATGAAATGGGAACGTGGGACCCCAAGGAACACTATTGGGGAGAACCCGACGAGCCGATAGAGCCATGGGCGAGGCCGATCATCAAACGAGGTCTGAGACCCGAATACGAGATGGAGCAGGTCCTTCCCGGCGAAGATCCCGACAATCCCGATACGGACCCTATCCTGGAAGCGGTAGATATGAAAGAAATGGGCGACCGCAGGAAGGCAATCCGCATGCTCATGGACGTCCTTAAGGCCGATCTCCGCTGTCTGGACGCCCACGCTCACCTAGGCAACTTCGCGTTCCATCGGGATCCTGATACGGCAGTCCGCCATTACGACATAGGAGTGAAGATCGGAGAGCTCTCTCTCGGCAAGGACTTTGACGGTCTCCTTCCCTGGGGCTGCACAGACAACCGTCCGTTCCTCCGCTGTCTTCACGGCTACGGCCTTTGCCTGTGGCGCTTCGGCCGGATGAGGGATGCAGAAAAAGTATTTACTCGCATGCTCTGGCTCAATCCCACCGACAACCAGGGCGCTCGTTTTAACCTTTACGACGTGAAAGAGGGAAAGGTCTGGCATGAAGAGGAGTAAAGGAGCCTGTTGATGCCCCAAGAAAGAAGATGATTTGCATTGACAGAAACGCGCGGAAAAGGGATAATGGAAAATGATTTGTAACTATATAATATCACGAGAGAAAGCAGGATATGTTACGTATAGCACCTACAACTGGACGAAACGTAGCGCCTGCCGAAAGTAACGATTGCCGATCAAAAGGTTCAGGTGTTACAAAGGTTTCATAACGCTTTAATGACACTGCAACATCTTCGGGGATAATATAGCTATCATTCGAAAAAGCCAAACCATGGGCGACCATGGGACGGAAAGCTAGTGTACTGTCTCAGTAATATATTTACAATAGCCTTTGCTTGTGCTATACTTGGTGCATGTGGAAACCAGCCAATAAGCTCATGATGACGGAAGAACAGCAAAGAACATTGGAAGCTTGGATTCGTGCGAAAAAGACGCCTCAAAGAGTAGTCCTCCGTTCCCGTATTTGCCTGCTTGCCGCAAGGGGTCTCTCGCATAACGCCATCGCTAAGGAATTGGACGCCTCTCGCCCCACGGTTCTGTTGTGGACAAACCGATTTAGAGCGAAAGGCATTTCAGGATTGGCTGAAGATGCTCCTCATGGTCCCAGTTCAAGGCAACTCGATCCGAAAAAGGTTGATGCCATCGTGGAAGCTACCCTCCATACAACGCCTGCCGATTCAACCCACTGGTCGACGAGAACTATGGCAAAGGCTCATGGCGTCAGCCATGCGACCGTGCAACGCATCTGGGACGCCCATGGCTTGCAGCCGCACCGCGTGGAGACCTTCAAGTTATCCAAAGACAAGCGATTCGTGGAAAAACTGACGGATGTTGTAGGCGTCTATCTGAATCCGCCCGACAAGGCGGTGGTGCTATGCGTCGATGAAAAGACCCAGGTGCAGGCGCTCGATAGGACGCAACCGGGTCTGCCTATGAAGAAAGGGCGCTGCGGAACAATGACGCACGATTACCGACGCAACGGTACTACCTGTCTTTTTGCTGCGATGAACCTGTTGGAAGGAAAAGTTATCGGCTCCTGTTATCCCCGGCACAGGAACACGGAATTCCTAAAGTTTCTCCGCAAGATCAACCGGGAAGTGCCCCAGAAATTGGCAATTCACTTGATCCTGGATAATTATGGAACGCACGGCCACCCAAATGTGAAAATGTGGCTTGAAAAGCATCCTCGCTTTGCCCTTCACTTCACACCCACAAGCTCATCCTGGTTGAATCTGGTAGAACGTTGGTTTGGAGAAATCACACGGAAAAGAATCCGTCGGGGAGTATTCAAAAGCGTGCCGGAACTGGTAGCCGCCATCGAAGAGTACATCCGGCTCTACAACGAGAACCCCAAGCCTTTTGTTTGGACGAAGAAAGCGGAAGATATCGTCAAGAAGGTGGCCCGTTGTAAAGCCGTTACTGAGACAGTACACTAGGGGTCTGTAGATTCTACTCTGTGACGTACAGCCGTCAGACAGCCGCGCTGCCGAAGAGGAAGAATTCCTATTCAAGGGAGGATAATATGCGCAAATCCTTGGCAGCGATGTTTTTGGTTGTCGTGACTTTGCTGTTGTTCGGGTCCGCCCATGGGGAGTATGCATTTACGACCATCAGTTTCCCCGGTGCTTTGGGGACCACCGTCAACGGGATAAGCGGTGGCAACGTCGTGGGTACCTCTTGGAGGCTGGCGACCTCTGGTAGCTTTTACTATAGCTGGAACGACTTTCTCTATAACGGGGGAACTTACTCGATACTCAGCATCCCTGGGTTGCCGGGGACAAGCCCGGGAGACAGAGCGTATGGCATAAGCGGGAGCAACATTGTGGGAACATACGGGAGCAATAGCGGTTTCCTCTTCAGCGGTGGGACAGAGACTATACTCAACGTTCCGGGCGCCGCATGGACTGAAGCCCATGGTGTGAGCGGCACCACTGTCGTGGGCTATTACTACACCGACACCTATCACAGCTTCGAATACAACAACGGGAATTATGCCACCTTCAACGCACCTTTCGCTTCACACGGGACGCTGGCCAGTGGCATAAGTGGAAGCACCATCGTGGGAAGCTATTTGGACGCGAATTTGGAGAGTCAGGGCTTCATCGACAACGCCGGGGTCTTCACTATCTTGAGCGTTCCCGGTGCGAGGGAAACTTATGCCGCCGGCGTGAGCGGCGGAGTCGTCGTGGGAACCTATGTCGGCCAAGACGGTCAGGACCATGGGTTCATTTACAACGGTACCAACTACACGACGATCAATGTGCCGGGTGCCACCTTTACCGAAGTCAGTGGCATAGACGGAAGCACCATCGTGGGATCGGCCTATTACGGCCCAAATGGAAATGGTGTATATGAAGGTTTCGTTGCAGCACCAGAACCTGTCCCTGTCCCCGGGGCTATTCTCCTATTCGTTCCAGGGATGGCAGGTCTCGTGGCGCTCAAGAGGAAATTCGTACGCTAAACCAGAGACGTAGACGATAAGGGCAGGGCCGCCGTGGCTCTGCCCTTACTATTTCACGGTAGACGAATCGGATAGGCTGCTAAACGGACCCTTCTCAAGTTTCTGAAGCCTTCAGAGGGCATTCTTTGCGTGGGTAAGAGGGTCGAGGCTGCGGAGTAGTAGGCGAATTGGGGGGACGAGAGGGAAATTGTGACATTTAGAATCCCTTCAGCTTAAATCACCTTAAAAAACTGCCCTCCCCGGTTGGGACACCTATTCCCGCACTCGGCTCTTATGACCACTAGTCTAACCGCTTGAAAGCGTGCCGTGCAAGAAGAAAAACAAAAATATCGATAACAGGAAGGAGATCTTGCCGCATCTCTTAAACTTGTTGGCCCAGAAATGAAGACTACGCCCCATGCAAGGGGCTGCCCTCAGTGCCGGACCTATTGCTTGCACGGAGCTTGGGCGGGGTCATGCTGGCCCACTACCCTGCCGAGGTAAAAAGGCAAGACCCGCTGCCGGCTGGGTCCGAAATCGTGAGCATGTTTGTCGGTGGGTCTTCACCGAACGAACGTACGAATGACCGGGAGGTAACACCGTGTGTTACCGATCCGGTTCATACGGTTGTTCGACAGTTTTCGTTCCGACCGTACGCTTGATCTTTTTGTTGTCATAGGGGCCGCTCATTCCCCTGATCCCTTTCAATTTGCTATTACAATATCCTACGTATGCTACATATGCCTCTTTGCTAATCAAGAATCTCATATGTTGCTCAACACTTAGCTTGTACCCTCGAACGCTGTTTATTCCCATCATACGTGCCTTTTCCATTCTGTGGTGGCCATCAACCAAGGTGTATCGTCCAGGAGATATTTCTGCCAATACTACCGGCTTTGAAATATCGACTGAGTCCACATGAGATTCGTTGATGAATGAAAACTCTTTAGGGAAATCGTTCACTGCTACTTCTTCAAGAGCAACTCGATCAGTATTTTCTTGTATGTACTCGATCATTTTCGTGATGTTAAATACAAAAATACCGTTTGGATACAGCTCATCGCCGGCAGAAACGGGGCATGGCGTGAAATTGTCATTTACTCTCAATGGTTTTTCCAAAGAACATTCCCCCGTACCAATAGATTGTCTTAATGGCCACGCGTGTGTCTTCCCGCGTGTCGAATGGAGCAGGAGGTTCGTCTATGCAGGCGACAGAAATGCCACTGCATAAGGCGGCAACCCTTTTTCGCACCGGGAGCCGAAGGCCGCGAGCGCCTCGGCTATCTGCCTGAAATTGCCGCCCCTGAACGTGTAAGGCACTATGACAACCCCCGAGTGCGGCCGACCAGCGTCCAGATATAGTCTCGACAGTTCGATGAAATCGTTCCGGTTGAACGTGACGAGGCACATGCCTTGCCGGGCGGCGAAATCGAGCTGTTCCTCGTCGGCGGCTCCTGCCATATCGACCTCGTGAGCGCTCGCCGCTTCAACCCCAAGGCTCCTCAGGATCTCCGCTATTTTCGGGCTCATGTTTTCGTCCAGATAGAACTTCATGGTTCCGGACTCAAAGCTGGATGGCGTTTTTTCAGAATTTCTTCAGTCCAATGCTCGTTGCGGGCGATGAGCGCGTCGATTTCAGCGGGATAGGCGGCGTAGTAGCCGAGGGCCGCCTTGATTTGCCCTGGAGCAAGCCAATGGAAAGCGTGCTGGAGAAGTTCCTGATCGCGGTTCGAGCTTTTGTACTGTGCGACGACCTCCCATACCTCGATCCCAGTGCCGGCAATCCTGGCTCTGCGGCCGGAGACGCCGGAGGCGAAGACGATCCCCGGACATCTTCTCATCTTGATCGCTTCTTCCAACAGACTCTTTGCCATGGCGGAGAAATCCTCCCCCCGCTCCTTAGCAAGCTCGTCGATTTCTCTTACGGTCTCCGCGGAAAGCCGAAGGCTCTTTTGCACTGCGCTCATTGGCCGCCTCCTTGAATGGCGATGTCACCCGATATATTACAACGGGATTGAATGAAGGTCAAGGCGGAGACAGCAGCAGGAACTGAAGCAAAGCCGGCGCCCATGTTGGGCAGGATCAAAAATAGTCCTTCCTTATCTTGCCTCTGAGCCAGGATTTCCACTTGAATTCGGGCATCCTCAAAGGAGCATTGAGCGCGATGCTTTCAGGAAGAAGCAAGGTGCGGGCTCACCTACAACTACGCCTCCAGCGACGGCTCCTCAGGCCGGCGATTACCGATGGAAATATTCAAAAAGAGGGCAGAAACTACAATGTCTCTGCCCTCTATCAGCCTTTCCTACTTTTAGCGAGGCAAATCGAAAGGCAGGGTATAAGAAGGCAAACGACGGTTATGATGAAGGGGCATTCGGACCAGTTGTCGAGGCGGTTCGCGGGCGCGGGTCTCTCGGTGAGAAGGTAACCGCCGCACATGACCGCTCCCACCAGAAACCAGACCGCAAAATTACTCAATGGGGTCCCGAAGTATCCGCCCGGCTCACTCCAGACCCACATGCCGGAAGAGGTCCCCAAGGGATCGAGGACGAGATCGCTTCCCATAATGTAAAAACCGCATAGCGCGCTTTTTACGAGCAGACGTCCCAACGACAGGGCTCCCTTAGGCCCGTTCGAAATGGAATGCACGAACCCGAGCGCCATGTAGGCCAGATCGAACCAAATGAGGGGAATGAAACAAGGCACGCCTCCCGGTAGCCTTGGAAGCAAGGCCGGATCGTAGCTATACGGACTTCCGAACAACCCCCAGTGAATTCCCATGCTTTCGGCGGCGTAGGAAACGAAAACGGAAAAACCGAACAGCCGAAGGGCATTGGAAAACGAAACACTAAGGCAGGCGTGACAGAATACGGCTGCGGTGAACAGCAGCACCAGCCCCTGAAGCGTGAGGTTCGTCTCCGCCCAGAAATAATGCGTCTGCCGGAGGAAGGGAACGCACAGGGCCGGAGCTATTATCGCCAGCGTTGCAAAAATGAATTGCCCGATCAGGGGTTTCCCCTTGGAACCCCTAACCCTCCCATCGGCCCGAAAAGTGGGTAATGGGGACTCGATCTCCATATTGTATTCATCCTCGTACTTGCCGATTGTAACATTCTAGATTGTTTCGGTCGAGCAAAATCTAGCCCTTCAGGAAAGCAGCCTTCGCGACTCCTCCTTCTCCAACTCTCACACATTTCATCTCCGGGGTGTCGGCGGGCCGTGCCTCTGGGATAAAGGCTTGTTGCGAAAACCTCCCTTCGGGTATAGTTTCTGGAAAGAACGTGATCGTCGGCCTTATGAGAGCACCCGGAGGTGAGTGATGAAGAGGGTAAGCGAGAATATTTACGTGGGAGCAAACATTTGCAATCACGGCTTCGTAAAGACCAAAGATGGGGTTGTTCTGATCGACACGCCTGCGGTGCCTTCGGCGGCTTTGGCCTGGCGAAAGGAGGTTGCCGCCCACGGCGCTCTCCGTTACCTCATCAACACCGAGTCGCACATTGACCACTTCGGGGGCAATTACTTCTTCGATGCCCCTGTAATCGCCCACGAGGGGGCCAGGCGCGTCATGGCGTCAGTTTCCCTGGAGTATTTCATGCAGATGCTCGGCTCCGCGGCCCCGGGAGAAGCGCTGCCGGAGGGATTCTCCTTTCGCCTCCCGGAGATCACCTTTTCACAGACCCTCAGTCTGTACGCCGGCGATCACACTTTCCGGCTTCTCCACATGCCCGGCCATACACCCTTTCAGTCACCGGTGTACGTACCCGAGGAGAGAGTGCTCTTCGCCGGTGACGACGTTGTCAACGGCATGCCCTTCTTCCATGAATCGGTGCCGGAAGAATGGCTTCATTCACTTGATGCCCTGGAGGATCTCGACATCGATGTCGTGGTTCCCGGCCACGGGGAGACAGGTGACAAAAGCCTTATCAAAAAGATGAAGAATGAGGTCGCCACCTGCATCAATCTCGTCAGGGAAGCGGTCGCCAAGGGAATGACCCTTGAAGGGACGCTTGCAACTGTCTCCTTCCTCGACCGATATCCCCAGCCGGGCGCTGATGAAGAGAGAAGGCGCTTCTTAGAGAGGAAGAGCATTACCCGTCTCTATGAAGTCCTCAAGGGATAGCGAGAAAAAGATTCGGCTCAAACAGAAGGTCTTGCTTCTCCTGTCCATCGCCCCATAAACATCAGGGATCTGCAGTCGTATGCGGCTTCGGTATCCGCTAGAGCAGCAGCACCTTCTTCGGTGCTTCCGTAAAGGAGTAGAGAGTAGCTGTCGCTTCAGTGAAATAGAAAGTGACGAACGTCTCGTCGTCGGGACCTTTCTTGTACATATTTTTAAGGTTCGGGGATTCGGCGAAAGCCTGGGACTTCGCATCCCGGCTGTCATCGAAGGCGATCCTGCCGCGTATTCTTAGCCACGTGTTGTCCGACCCCATGGAACAAATCTCGATGTCCGGATACTGGCTCATCTGTTTGTAGACATCCTTCATCTTGCCCGTGCAGAAATAGATGGTGTCGTTCCTCTTCATGATGAAGGCGAAGGGGCGGACCATCCCCTTGGTGCCGTCCGTCGTCCCGACATAGAAAACCCTGTTTGCCTTCAGTGACTCAAAAGCAGTAGCCATAACAAACCTCCTCGATCGGTCTTTTAGATGTTGCCTTTCGGGTGATCATACAAGCAACTGCCGGATCAGTCAATAGAAGCCACTGAAAAGCAGGCATGTCGGGCTTATTGGCGTACTCAGCACCTTTCGCAGAGATGTCTGCTGTTATATAATAGGGCTGGATGGAAAAGATCATAGTCGACATAGACAACACCTTATGGAACCTCGCGCCCGTTCTGTACGAGCGCATGAGGGAGGCGAGCCCCGAGCTGCCCCCGGCACCGGAATGGCGTACCTGGGACCTCTGGCGGTTGTACGTGAAGCCGAAGACCATTTACGCGATCCTGGACGCCATCCACATGGAACAGGAGTCCTTCCCGCCCTTTGACGATGCCGGAGAATTCCTCGTAACGTTGAAGGAGATGGGGTTCTACATAGTCGTGGCGAGCCACCGCCGCCATGATGCGCTCGATCCCACGGGGAAATGGTTTCGTAAGAATAACCTCGTCTACGATGAGATCCACCTGAGTTACGACAAAACAGTGCTCTTCCATGGTTCCTGGGGTGTGATAGACGACAGCCCGGAGATCCTCCGCAAGGCCAGGGAGGCCGGCATAGTCAGGGCCGGTTTGAAGAACCCCTGGAACGAGCGTGAAGACCACCCGCTCTTTGATAACCTCAAACAGATATCCGAGTACCTCCGGAAACAGCTCTAAGGGCGTTTACAGGCTTACCGTGGTGCTGTATAATCGGGTAGTGGAGGGCGATACCGCGTGTCCAGAGTGATGATATGCCCGGCAACTTATGATACCATCCATCAGGCGGTCGACCGCGCCTTCGATCTTTTCCCTCTTCCTGTCGAAGGTAAAAGCGTCCTGATAAAGCCTAATGTGCTCAGGGCCTCCACGCCCGAAGAGGCCGTTACCACCCATCCTGCCGTAGTCCGGGCAGTCGTCGAGAAGATAGAGAGCTTGTCTGCCGCCTCAATCGTGGTGGGCGACAACCCCGGTCTTTTCAGCTATGGGGCGAATGAAGAGGCCTTTAGGAAATCTGGTCTCATGGAGGCGGCTAAGGGCTATTACCGGAACATAGGCACCGAGTCTGCGCATGTCCCATTCAACCCCGAGTTCATGCCCACCGTGAGCGTCTCCAGGGCTATCCTGGACGCCGATATAGTCATCAGCCTGCCCAAGTTCAAAACCCACGGCCTGAGTGTGGTCACAGGGGCCATAAAGAACAGCTACGGATCCCTGCCCGGCGCCCAGAAGGCAGCATTGCACAGGGCTGCAGGCTGTGCGGAGCGCTTCCACGAGATGCTGGTGGATGTCTTCAGGCTCCGGGTCCCGGACCTATTCATAGTGGACGCGGTGGTCGGGATGGAAGGCAACGGTCCGGCCTGTCCGGACCTGAGAGATATAGGCCTGGCCTTGGCTTCCGACAATGGCGTGGCCCTCGACGCCGTCATATCCTTCATGATGGGATTGGACCCCGGGAAGCTTCGCTTCCTCCAGAGGGCGAAAGAGATGGGCTTGGGTGATTACAATATCGGGACTATCGAGATAATAGGCGAGCTTCGCCGGCTGCCCAGCTTCAAGCTGCCCCCGTTGGGCGGCGAGGTGGTGCTTGAGAACCAGGACGTGCAGGCACTGATCCATGGCAGGACGCTCATGCGGCCCAGAGCAAACCCGGAAAGCTGCACCGGCTGCGGCACCTGTGTCGATCAATGTCCTGTATCGGCGTTGTCCATGTCTGACCGCTTACCTGAGGTGGACGCCGACACCTGCATAACGTGTTTCTGTTGTCAGGAGATGTGTCCGGAAAAAGCCATTACGTTGCAGTAAAAGGTTTAATGAGTCGACCGCTGCTTGGAGGCTTTCATACCTCCCGCTATTCTTTTTCAGTGACTCCACCTACAATTCCAGCATTCGCTCGAAAACATATCGGGCAATTATTGCCGCAAGAAAGCGAGCAGTAAGGTTAAACGATTCTCGAAAAGCATATCGACTGGGATTTCCTATTTCTCCATCCGTTCATCGGAACATCACTCGATGTCGTAAAGCCTGGAATTCCCTAACGGGATGGCGATGGCATTGATGTTGTTGCTGTTCGGTTTTATCTCCCCGGAACTTTCAAATTTCAGGGGCGCCTGCTTATGGTTTATACCACCAAAGAATACCGCTCTATAACGAAAATTCATGAGAAGCTGGCCGACCTGACCCGTTGACAGTCTCTGGTTGTTATTGGCCCGTTCCGCCGCGTTCAGCATTATGTTCCATCCATAAATGAAGGCGGCCGCTTCATTACCTACGCCTCCTTTCATCGCTTCTTCCGGATTGCGGAATTTTCTGATATCCACTGGATTGTTAAGATGATACAGCAGATGGGCAAGTGTGAAAACCGTATTGTTCGGAAGCATCTCGGGCTGGCCGACGTCGAAAAGCCTATTGTTACGCAGCGCGGTTAGGAACTCATCGGTCATTATGATTTTGCGATCGGATGTGAATGCGCTGAACACAGGCGGCATGCCGCCTCGAGTCCCGTTCGGTGCGACCTCGATCCCACGAAGGACGTTCGCCTCGGCGGCCTTGCTCATTTCCGACCTCAGCAAGCTCGATCCAGCGATCGCATCTGCTATCTGCCTGTAGTTTTCGCCTGAGGCGGATTGTGATAATGCATTAAGAATTCCTCCAAGGTTGTCGTTCGATGGACTGGATTGCCCGTAGGCTGCTGTAGCAACTGTCAGAACCAGAGCTAGCACGACGAAACGCATTTTCCACCCCCATATCTTTCCTGCTCTATATGTCTTTCTTCAATTTTCATTAATTACCATTAGCAACCGCAAACTTCAAGAAGAAGGTGTGAATTGAGGGCTTCAGGAAGCAGTGCTGGACAGTTCCCGTCGCCCATCGGTCTTTTTTGCAAAAAAGGCCCACACATGCCTTTTGTCATCCCTCGTTGTCATGCCTCCTTGTCATCCCTGGTTGTCCCCCCTCCTTGTCGCTTTGACAGAATATCGGGAAAGAGAGAAACTCTTATAGACCGGGCAGTGTGCACAAACGGAAGAATGGAAGGTTGGGTCGTATTTCGAAGAGCCCTGGAGAGATGACATAGCTCTCGTCCATTCCACCCCATTTTGAAAGGTTCCGCAGGCCGCCTTTGCTCTTTGACAATTCAACTGCAATAGCCGCATCTGACGGCGCCGTAGCGCCCCGCGCCCCGTCGCCCTAATCTTCCATCATTCCAATCTTCCAGCCTTCCGCCTCTTGCCCCCCCTAAACCGTCCAGTTTCGTCCACAATCGTAAACCCCCCTTCAGGAACTATTGGGAGAGAACGAAATCCTAAAGAGGGGTGCTGAGACGGTTGGTGAAAAATGCGTGCAAAAGAGGGTAAAAAGGGGTAAACGCAGTAAAAAATGGCAAAAAAGGACCGTTTTTGTGCTTGTTTGTTCACCACGGCGGAGCCCGGAGGGTAGGGCGTGTGAGGGTTGGTGGCGGGGTTTGCATTCGCTCCTCGTATACATTTATACTGTAGGGTGAAAGGCATCGTAGAGCGCATGTCCACGACTATCTCCCTACCGGCGAATCCTGATATGGAAGCGTTCCGGGAACTCATTTACGACCACTACCATAAATATGGCCGCTCCCTGCCCTGGCGGCTTACCAGGGACCCCTATCGCATCCTGGTCTCCGAGATGATGCTGCAGCAGACCCAGGTGGAACGGGTTCTGGGAAAGTATGAGGACTTCATCAAAGCATTCCCCGATTTCCCGTCTTTGGCCGCCGCCCCCCTTGATCAGGTCCTCCTTCTCTGGCAGGGTCTGGGCTACAACCGGAGGGCATTATCGCTGAAGATGACAGCGGCCAGGATCACCGGGGAATTCCAGGGGAGGCTCCCGTCTTCCGTCGACCTCCTTCTCGCATTGCCGGGTATCGGTGCATCAAGCGCGTCGGCCATAGCAGCCTTCGCCTTCGACATGCCGGTAGTCTTCATCGAGACGAACATCCGTACTGTTTTCATCCATTTTTTCTTTTCGGATAAGGGGCATGTGAGCGATAGGGAAATCGTTCCGCTCCTCGACAGGTCACTCGACAGGGCCGACCCGAGGAAGTGGTACTACGCGCTTATGGATTACGGCTCAATGTTAAAGAGCGCCGGAGAAAAGGTGCATAGAAAAAGCACCGGATACCGGCGGCAATCCCCGTTTAAGGGTTCGGACAGGCAGGTCCGGAGTGGCGTCCTGAAAGTGCTCTTACGCAAAGAGACCGTTTCGGAAGCAGCACTGGCGGAGATGCTGGGTGAGTCTCGGGAGAGGGTGCAGAAAGCCCTTGTCGAGCTGAAGAACGAGGGGTTTATCAGTGCCCGGGAAGGTGGTTTTACCATAACATCATAGCAGGCAGCCCGTGAGCGGGAAAAGGTGCTTCCTTGTTGAGCAGGTTTGAAGCCGCAAAGGCCGCATGTTTTGTTTCACGGAGCTGGCACGTAGCCTGGCCGATGACGCTCATCATGCTGTTCGAGTTCCTCATCGGCTTAACGGACGTTTATGTGGCGGGCAGGGTGGGGAAAGACGCTCAAGCCGCCTACGGTTTTGTCATTCAGCTCTATTTCATGTTCATCGTCATTGCCAATGCGCTGACCGTCGGCGCGGTATCCGTTGTCTCCCGTCTGCACACGTCGAAAGATAAGGAACGGTTGACCGGGGCGATTTTTTCGTCCCTCATTACAACAGCGGCGGCAGGCATGCTGACTCTGTTCGTGGGCATTGTTTTCGCGCCCCTCCTGATAACGCTGCTCAATATCCCGGCCCAGCTCAAACCCTTCTGCATACCCCTCATCCGGATCTACTCGGCCGGCCTCCTCTTCGGGTACATGCTCATCAATAGTAACGGGATACTCAGGTCCTGCGACAGGATCAGGGTTTCCCTCAGAACCATGGCTATTGTCTGTTTCATCAATGTAGGGCTCAACATTTTCTTCGTCTTTTACACCCCTTTGGGTTTCAAAGGGATCGCCCTTGCGACGGCGTCAAGCGCATTTATCGGAAGTCTCATCAATCTGTCTTACGTGCGAAGCCTTATGACGGGCATCCGGGCTTTTTCAAGAAGCACGATCAGACGGATTGTGGACATCGGGTGGCCCATGGCTGCGCTCCAGGTACTCTGGCAGTTAGGCAGCATCGCCCTTTTCCTCATTATCAGCGAGCTGCCGGAAAACAGGGTCGAGATCCTCGCGGCCCTGACGGCCGGCCTCCGCATCGAATCTGCGATCTATCTGCCCGCTTTCGCCTTCAATATGGCTAATGCGGTGATCGTGGGGAACCTCCTGGGTGAAGAAAAGCGTGAAGAAGCCTACCGGAGTGGACTCGTCACCGCCCTCATAGGGGTTACGCTCGTGACCCTCCTTGTGGCCATAGTCATTCTCAACGCCCGCTGGATCGCCTCGGTCCTCTCAAAGAATCCGGTTGTGGTGAGGGAAAGTGTCCGGTATCTTTACATCGCCATGATCAGCGAGCCTTTTATGGCATGGGGCGCAATTCTCGGCGGCGGATTGAGCGGGGCCGGTGATACGAGAAATGTCCTCGTCCGTGTCGCCTTATGTATATGGGTCGTCAGGATACCGCTGGCCTATCTGTGTGTGGTCATACTTGGTTTTGGAGCAGCCTCGGTCTGGTGGTCAATGAATATCTCCCAGTTCGTCCAGGCCTATCTCCTTTACCGCTGGTATGCCAAACGTAAGTGGCTGGGTCAACGGTGACTCAAAAATGTCTTGAAAATCGGAGCCAAATAGCCGAAAGTGTATGTAAGGAGTTACACCTTTGAGCACCGCACGCCCCACGGGGCGAAACAGCCGAGAACGTGACGCAGACACACATGAAGATTACCCGCGCCGGTCGGGCCCAGACACAAAGGCATCGGCGAGATGGGTTACCGTTGAAAAGGCGCTCCGTGAATCGGAAAGAAAGTTTCGCGATCTTTCCGAAAAATCCCTCGTGGGCATCTACCTCATACAGCACGGCCTGTTCAGATACGTAAACCCGAGGTTTGCCGAGATATTCCGCTATGACGTCAAAGAGGTTGTCGACAAGAAGTCCCCCAGGGACCTGGTTGCGCCCGGGGACGAGGACATGGTGGAAGAGAGCATACGCAGGAGGTTATCGGGCGAGATCAAGTCCGTCCGCTATGAATTCCTGGGGCTCACGAAAGACCGGCGCGCGGTGAGCGTGGAGGTCTACGCGTCCAGGACCCAATACCAGGGGGAATCGGCCGTCATCGGGACGCTGCAGGACATCACCGAGCGGAAGCGTGCGGAAGAGTTGCTGCGTAGCGCGGAAGAGAAATACCGGGGTATATTCGAAAACGCGGTGGAGGGTATTTTTCAGAGCACACCCGCGGGACAATTCATCGTGGTAAACCCGGTGTTGGCAAAGATGATGGGGTACGGCTCTCCCGAGGAGTTTGTCGCGGCGGTGACGGACATGAGCCATCAGTTGTACGTTGAGCCCGGACGGCGCACCCAGTTCATGCGCATTCTTGAAAGGAACGGCATAATCCGGGGATTCGAGTGCGAATATTACAGGAAAGACGGCAGCAAGATCTGGGTCTCCATCAACGCCCGCGTGACGCGCAACCCCTATGGCCCCGACATCCGCTACGAGGGAAACATCGAGGATGTGACCGAAAAAAAGAAGTCGGAATATGAATTGCGTCTCGCCAATGAGCTCAATAAGACGATAGTCGATCACGCGCCGGTGGCGATCTTCACCCTGAGCAGGGAGGGTCTGTTCACGAGCGTCAACCCCGCGCTGGGCGCCCTCACCGGTCTCGGCGCGAAGGCCGAGGAGAAGTTGATCGGCTTCAACTGGCTGAAGAACCCCTTTACGATAAAATCGGGCCTTGCGAAGCACATCAAGAAGGGCTTGCAGGGGACGCCTTTCCAGCTCTGGGACTCTCCTTTCGTCAATTGGAAAGGCGATAAGAAACTCTATATCGACTTTAAGGGCGTTCCCCTTAAAGGGAAGAATGGGAGCGTCGAAGGTCTTCTCTGTATCATAGAAGAAACAACGGATAGGGTGACGACGAGGGCCAAGCTCATGCAGGAAGCGAAGATGTCGTTCATAGGGAAGCTTGCAGCGGGCATCGCCCATCAGCTAAACAACCCCCTCGCCATGGTCGTCGCCTATGCGGAGCTCGCAAAGAAACATTTCTCGCAAAAGGGTCAGAAACAGGCCGAGCGGGAGAAGCTTTCCGGCTATCTCGACATCGTCGCGGAGGAGGCGTTCAGGTGCAAGATCGTGATCGACGACCTTTTAAGCCTGCCCCAGAAAGAGGGGTCTGATGTCACGGAGGTCGATATAAACGGATTGCTCAGTGGCCTGCTAGAGCTGATCAACGTGGGCAAATCGAGCGTGAGGGTCGTCAGAGAGCTTGGCTCCGGGCTGCCCCCGGCGAAGGCCGATATCGCCGGTCTTCGACAGGTCTTCCTGAACCTCCTGACGAATGCCCTCGATGCCGTTGAGGGGAGACTGGACGCGGTGATAGTGATCAGGACCGGAGCCGAAAAGACAAAGCTCATCGTTGAGGTGGAGGATAATGGGGTAGGCATCCCCGCATCGATTGCAGACAAGATCTTTGAGCCGTTTTTCACCACAAAGGAGCGGAAAAAAGGCATAGGCCTCGGGCTCTCGCTCTGCCGGGAGCTGCTCAGCAACATGGGGGGCACGGTGAGACTGGAGGAGAGGCCGGGATGCGGCACGATATTTGTGGTCACTCTCCCTCTGTCGGGGAAGGCGGAGGATGAAAGGTAGATAAAAATGGTTCGCGTGTTAATCGTTGATGATGAAGTGCGTTTGGCTGAAGCCTTCAAGGAGCAGCTCACCGATGAAGGCATGGATGTGGTCATTGTTTCGCGTGCGGGAGACGCCCTTTCCCTCATCCCGAACGAGATCTTCGATGTGGCGGTCGTCGACATAAAACTCCCCGACCTCGATGGTGTGGAGCTGCTCCTGCGCCTCAAGCAGATGGAGCCGACCATGGAGGTCATCATGCTGACGGGCTATGCCTCCGTCAATACCGCCATCCAGTCAATGAAGCTGGGCGCTTACGACTACCTCACGAAGCCGTGCAAATTCCCCGAGCTCGCCAGTGTCATCCTGAAGGCCCACGAAAAGAAGGCCCTGAAGGAAAAGAACATACTACTCGAAGAACACCTCCAGAGGATACATGCCCACGACGAGATGATCGGCACGAGCCTGCAGATGAAGAAGGCGAAGGAGCTGATAGCCCTCGTCGCCCCTTCCGCCGCCCCCGTCCTGCTTATCGGGGAAACGGGCACGGGAAAGGAGCTGGCGGCGCGGGCCATACACGATTTGAGCCCCCGCTCCGGGAACCCCTTCGTGGCGATCAATTCGAGCACCTTGCAGCCGCCCATCCTCGAGAGCGAGCTCTTCGGCTACAAGAAAGGGGCCTTCACAGGGGCAGGGGCCAGCAAGATGGGACTTTTGGAGATCGCCCACGAAGGGACCTTCTTCATCGATGAAGTGGGCGACATGGAAATGAGCATACAGGCGAAGATACTGAGGGTCCTCGAGACGGGCACCTTTATGAAACTGGGGGATACGAGAGAGACGCAGATCAACGTCCGCTACATCTTTGCCACGAACGCGGACCTGAAGGGCGCCATAGAAGCGGCCAGGTTTCGGAAAGACCTCTTCTATCGCATCAACGGCTTTACCATCACCCTTCCCCCTCTCCGGAAGCGGGAGGAAGACATACTTCTTCTGGCAAGCCATTTTGTCGAGAAGTTCGGCCGGAAAGCCGGGAAAAAGAAACGTCTCTCGAAGGAAGCCATGAAGGTCCTCATGTCATATGACTGGCCGGGCAACGTGAGAGAGCTCGCCATGGTCGTCGAGAGGTCCGTCCTTCTCAGCGGCAAGCGCGAAGAGATTGTGGCCGATGACCTCCCCGAAGATATGCTGATCCATGTGGTGGCAGCCGGGGAACATCAAAAGCCGAAGGCCGAAGGGCTTTTGAGCCTTGCCACACTGGAGGCGGAATACGTGGAGAGGGTGCTCGGCTCCGTCGGCGGCAACAAGAGCAAGGCAGCCCGTCTCCTGGGCATCAGCAGGAGAAAGCTCTACAGCAAGCTGGGCGCCGGTCTGCCCGGAAACGAAGAGTAGGCCGGCGCCTGCCTATGTCAAGGCGCCCCTCGATTATGCCCTGGCGTACTGTTCCCGCAACTCTCTCTTCAGCACCTTGCCGGCCGCATTCCGCGGCAGCTCCGGCACGATGTGGACCACTTTCGGTACCTTGTATCCCGCAATTTTACCCTTGCAGTAGCCGATCAACTCATCCGGCTTCGCCGCCTCCCCGTCCCTGAGCACGCAGACGGCTGTGACTGCCTCCCCCCAGGTAGGGTGCGGTGTCCCTATCACGCAGGATTCCTTCACGCTCGGGCACGCGTGGAGCACTTTTTCCACTTCAGCCGGGTACACGTTCTCGCCACCCGTGATGATCATGTCTTTCAGACGGTCGATCACCCGTATGTAGCCCCTCTCGTCGATTGAGCAGAGGTCCTCCGTGTGGAACCATTCTCCCCTGAAAGCCTTCTCCGTCTCCGCATCCTTTCTCCAGTACCCGAGAGACATCCCCGGACCCCTGATGATCATCTCCCCTATCCCGCCGGGGGCGACGGCGTTGCCGTTTCCGTCCACCACGAGTATTTCCATGTCGTAGCCGGCCCTGCCGCAGGATTCCAGTATGCTGTGATCTCCCCTGTCAAAGGCATCTCCGATGTCCCTCACGGAGAGGTTCGTCGTCACCCCTGTCGATTCGGTAGTGCCGTGATGCTCGCCCAGGATATTGCCGAAGGTCTCGATAAACTGCTTGTAGACCGACGGTATGATGCCTGCCCCGGCGAACCAGAGCGATCTCCAACTGGAGAGGTCATATTTTTTCAGGTTGGGCGAGTCGAGTATCATCATGACCATGGGTGTGGCGAACATGCCCGCCGTCAGCTTTTCCTTCTCCGTGGTCGACAGGAAGAGGTCCACATCCCACCTGGTGAAGACGTGGACGGGACACACGGCATAGAAGGCCCCGAAGAAGGTATAATGGGCGGTGATGTGGTACATGGGGCAGACGATGAAAACGCGGTCCTCCATGCGCAAATCATTGTTCCTTGAGCAGACGCGGCCCGCGTGGTAGAAGTTCCCGTGCGTCTGCATGACGCCCTTCGGGAGACCCGTTGTCCCGCTCGTGTACATGAACATCGCCACGTCTTCCTCGACGATCTCGACGGTCTGATCGGCGGGAGAGGCATTACGTATAAGATCCTCGTAATCATGCCACCCTTCCGGCCTCTTCCCGGCCGGGCCTATATAGACGAAATGCCTGATCGAGGGAATGGCGTCCTTCAGCTTCAGGGCGATCTCGACAAACTGCTGCTGCACGAACAGTATGGTCGGTTCCGCATCGGAGAGCACGGCGCCTATCTCCGGCGGGGCGAGCCTGAAGTTGCAGACTACGTACGTAAAGCCCGCGTTGGGCACGCTCAGGGCGGACTCGATGTACTCGAAGCTGTTCTGGCTGAGGATCGCGACGCGGTCCCCCTTCTGCGCGCCCAGCGCGTGCAGGGCGTTGCCCATCCTATTGACCCTCTCCTTCAAGGCCCCATAGGTGTAGCTCCTGTTCCCCTCAACCTCCTTCATCGCGATGCGATCGGGATAGAGGAAGGCGTTTCTATTGATAAGCGTCCGTATAGTGGAAAATGTCTTCTTCTGTTCCATGTGCACATCTCCTCTCTCTCATAAAAATAGCGTTGCCGAACCGGCCTCCTCGCAGACCAGTCCCGATGATAGCCGACTCCTCGGCCGCCTGAGTACGTGAATTCACTATCTTTTGGTTGATAGCAATTGTCGTGCCACTACGTAAGTCAATCACGGGGAGCACCGGTTTGAGGGGGAGAATCGAGGTGTCTGCCGCCCGGGGCTTCGATCCGGTGTCCGGGGCTTCCACCCGGACTCGTTGGTTTAAAATGGAACAGTTGTATCAAAACTCAATCGATTGTTGTCCGAACGTTTCCTTTTTCTGCCGGGTGTGCTATGGTGAAGAGCGTGGAACCAAGAATCGTACCCCGGAAGGAGCACCGCGTATCACGAAAGCATGTGAGCCCGAATGCGTTGCGCACGCTCTACCGGCTCCACGCACACGACTTCATCGCCTGCCTGGTAGGGGGATGTGTCCGCGACCTGCTCCTGGGGCGAACCCCCAAAGACTTCGACATCGCCACGAACGCCACACCGGGCCAGATCAAGCGGCTTTTCCGCAACTGCCGTCTCATAGGCCGCCGTTTCAGACTGGCCCATCTCCATTTTCAGAATGAAATCATAGAAGTATCCACGTTCCGCCGGGCTGCTCTCCCTTCCGACAATGAGGAGACGGAAGAGACAGGCCGCCCTAACCGCCCTCCCCGCCACATCAAGGACGAGGACGGCATGGTGCTTGTGGACAACGTCTTCGGGACGCCGGAGGAGGATGCCCTCCGCCGTGACTTCACCATCAACGCCCTCGCTTACAATATTGCCGATGCTTCGGTTATCGACTACAGCACCGGGCTGAGCGACCTCACGCTGCGGCTTATTCGTCCCATCGGCGACCCCGGTGTCCGGTTTACGGAAGATCCTGTACGCATGCTCCGCGCTATTCGGTTTGCCGCATCCCATGACTTCGTCATAGAACCTGCCGCCTGGGAAAGCATCTGCGAGCTCTCCTTCACCATCTCGCGCGTTTCACCGTCGAGGCTCTATGAGGAGGCGCAGAAACTCTTCCTCCTCGGCTCCACTCGGCCGGCTTTCAGCCTCATGGAGAAGAGCGGGCTCATTGCGGCCCTTTTTCCCAACCTCAGCCGGTGGATCTATGGAGAAAGCCATCGCCTGACATTGCTTGAGGCGAACCTTGAATGGCTCGATAGGCTGTATCAAAGCGGCACACCCTACACGCTTGCGCTTTTCCTGACAGCACTCTTCGGCCCCCTTCTGGAGGAGGCGGCGCAGACGCTGCACCGTGACGGCATTCCGCGCCAGCAGGCACTGGATAAGACATGTGCCCTTTTCATGGCAGAAATCTCCGGGGCCGTGGCCATCCCGGGACGGGTCGGCACTCGACTGCGCGCCATCCTCGCTCTCCAACCTTCCCTGCAAAAAATGCTGCCGCGACGGCCCGTCTCTCTGGCCGCCAGGCCTGAATTTGGCGACGCCCTGACGTATCTCCGTCTTACGGCGGAGACGAGAGGGGAACATCGCGCCTCTTTGGAATGGTGGGACGCCTTTCTTGCGGAGGCCCCTTCCTTCACGTCTCCAGAACCGCCAGCCGACGAAGGCCGCCCGAAAAGAAGAAGAAAGAGGCGGCGCAAACACCGCCGCACCCGCAAGACCGAAGCCTGAGCGTTCTCCGCTCAAAATATCAGTTCTGCTCCCATAAGTTCCTCCTATTTTTGTCCGACAGAGTAGCCGTCGATGCCGGTGGCGTGGCCATGCTCAAGCTGCTCGGAAGCAATCAGACAGTCACGGGCCGACCCGTCTCCTCAAAATAACTACGATGGTCATCGGTTGACATCCCTGCGGCCCGGTGCTACGATTAGTCTTAATTATGGTTGACCATAATTGGAGGCAGGAATGAAGACTCTCCCCCTTTCCGAAGTAAAAATGAAATTGAGCGCCCTTGTGGATCGAGTAGAGGCAACGGATGAAGAGGTCATTATTACCAGAAACGGCCGTCCCGCTGCTATACTGGTGAGTCCCGATGAGTACGAGAGCTGGAAAGAGACAGTCGCGGTGAAGTCTCAGCCCGGACTCATCGATGAGATCAAGAATGGCCTGCAACAGTTTAAAGATAGGAAAACCAGACTCTACACCTTAGAGGATCTCTTTGAGGACAAGTAGCGGTTACACGTTGCGGATGCCGGAGGACCTCGTGAGTCTCATTCGCGGAATGCATCCGGGTCTCAAGAAAAAGGTGAGGGCTTCCCTTAAAATCATCCTGTCTGATCCGACATCCGGAAAGGCGCTCCGAGACAATCTGGCGGGACTGAGAAGCTTCAAAATCGGCCGGCTGAGGATAATCTACAAAGTATCAAAAACGGCAGTGCAGGTTGTCGCAATTGGACCACGAAGCCGCATCTATGAAGAAACATCCAGGTTTGTAAGACAGGAATGAGCCGGCGACCTCCCGGCTGCGGTGCTCTTTTTCAATGCGTTAACGGTACGGTGGACACAGCGCAGCGCATGAAATAACGAGCCGACCGCCTCATTGATTTGACAAAATAACACCCCCTTGGCCTTCTACTTCAAAGTGCACCGCTACCGGGTGCAGCGGATCGCTGCGAAAGCCGGCTCTCGGTGACGCTCGTGTTACGACTTTTGCGTGGCATTCCTCGCATCAGACTGTCAAATCAACTCGGTCATTTGTTGTGGAGGCGTGTGTCGAGAACGATGAGCCGTGGTTACGGCCTTCACCTGCGATTTCTTGCAACGGGCGGACAGCCTGAAGCGAGCATTGCCGCATCAAATGGTATCTTCAGGCCTGGAGACGACGGAGGAAGCCCCCATCTCATCCCCTCCCTCGCACTCCACCGTGTTCCGCACACCGCTCCTTGGGGCGCGAAAGGGCCACGCCGTTTGGGCGTTTGCCCACGCATGGATAGAAAAAGAACCGGACGGGAGTCCATTCCTTTCAAGTGATGCCGGAATAGATCGCTTCAGTTGCCGGCGAAGGCCCTGTGCCGAGCTTCTCATCGAGAAGACTCCGGCACCGCCGGTACGTCTTTATCGCATCGGCTTTTCTGCCGAGCCGCTGATAACAGATCATGAGGCGCCGGTAGAACTCCTCCGTCAGATCGTCCACGCCGAGGCCCCTGAGATAGAGGTCGACGGCCCCCTCCGCGTCGCCGCCCTGCTCCCTGCGAAGGCCCGCATCTATTACTGCCCGCGCCAGCTTGTCCTTGAGGGTTTCCCGCATCGCCCCGGACCATCCGAGGGCCGATTCGGATGGGAGAAAAGGCCCTCTGTAAAGGGCGACGATTTCCTCGACAAAGCGGTCCGCGACCTCGGCCGGGGAATGGCTCATCCTTTCGAGCTCCTGGTCCAGAAAGATGCTGTCCACCCAGGAGGAGCGGCCGTCGAGACTTACCCGTCCCGCGCTGTAGAGTAGATATCCTTCTTCTCCGAAAAGTTTCCGGAGGCGGCTCAGGGTCGTCTCGAAGGATTTGTGGGCAAGGTCGCCTTCCGTATCCGGCCAGAGGGCCTCGCTCACGCTTTCCTCAGGGACGTCCGCGCCGCCGAAGGCTATGATGGCTTTGAGCATCTCCAGCGGTTTCTTCTGGACCTTGCCCGAGAAATCCAGGGGGCGTCCGTATCTCACCACCTGGAACCTGCCCAGGGTGTAGATTTTCAGGGGATAGGGCCATTGCTCCGCGAGGGGGTACTGCGATGCCCAACGGCCGCCGCCCGGCTGGGGAGGCGCGAGCTTCAGCTTCGCGATGAGCCCCTTCACGTACTCCGTCTTCGTCCCTGCCTGCAGGGCTTTCGCGCAGAGGAACCGCATCATCTCCGGCTGGTAGAATTCGAGGTGGACGTAGCCGTGGTCCCTGCCAAGAGAGAGCGCGCGGCCGAGCAGGGCCGATCCCTGCTTCTCGTTGCCTTCCGCGAAAGAAAGATAGGCCTCCACGAGAAGGCTGTACCATTCCATGACAGGGCTCTTCATGGCGCGGGCTATCCTGTGGGCCTTTTTCACATGGGTCGCGGCATCCCCGGCGTGCATTCGGGCGAATGCCGCCTGGGCCATGCCGATATGCCAGAGGGCCCGATAATAGAGGGCCCCCATTTTTGTCACCGTCGCCGAAATCGTCTCGAGATGCTCCGTCGCGAGTGAGGGGTTCCCCGCCAGGAGGCAGTACCATGCGGCGTTGATGTGGCAGAAGTAGGAGTCGAGGGTCTTCTCCTTGCCGACGAGGGAGGCCCTCTGGTTCTGCAGCGAAAATCGTGCAGCCTCCATGTTGCCCGGCGCCATCTCTGAGGCCGCCTTGAAGCTCCACAGGAGGGAGTCGTAAATATGGACACCGCTCTTTTCAGAAACTTCGAGTCCTTCGGACAACACCTTCAAGGCGTCGTCATAGGCCGCCGTGATCCAGCAATGAATGCCCCTCATCAGTTTGATGCTGATGTCTATCATCGGAGAGGACCCGGCCGGGATGTCGGCAGCCTTCTCGAGGAGGATCGCGTTCTTGTGGTACTCCCCCTTCCACAGGTAGTAGATGCTCATGTAGAACATGGTATCCATCTGGATAGGGATAGAGGGATTTCCTTTCAGGAGGGCCGATACCCGCTCGTACCACTGCCAGCACCGCTTCCGATTTGTCTATCTTTCGCAGGATCAGCGACAGGAGCATCCTGGAAGACACGATGAGATCGATTTCCGCAGGCAGGGCAGAATGGTAGGTGCTTCCCAGGTCTTCGAAGATTTCGAGGCACCGGTCGAGGCCTTGCCACTCGCCTAAGTCGAAGGAATAGGTGTCGACGATGCCCGCCCAGGAGATATAGGCGCCAGGCGCATCCCCGCGTGCCTTGTGAGAGGCGAGGGCTTTTTCGAGATACCTTCTCGCCCGCGCCATATCCGCGGGGAAAGAGCACATGCCCGTCCAGTAGAGGAGCCAGGGGTTGGCCTCGACCATCCCTTCAGGGATTGCCGCGATCCATTCCTCGACCGTTTCGCTTCGCCCCTGCGCCAAGAGCTCGCCGGCCCGGAGGGTAATGATCCGGACGAGGCCGTCCCAATCTCCGGCGTCGGCGTAGAGCCGAGCGGCGTCCTCCGTCCGCCCGCCCTGTTCGAGGAGTCGCGCCGCCTTTCGCTTTGTGCGGGCCAACTGCTGAGCGGAAAACGTGGCCCCGGCGCGGACCATGAGAAAATCTTTGAAGAGGGGATGGTACCGGTAGCCCCGCTCCGCCCCGGAGAGCCTCTCCGTGAAGAAGTTGCGCCGGTTCAACGTGGAGAGTATGTCTTCCGCGAAACGGGCCCCTGCCAGCTTTCCCGCATGAGAAACGCTCACCACGGGCAGAAAGGCGGTCTTGAGGAGAAAGTCCTGAACGCCCCTTTCGCTTCTATCGAATATTTCCCCGGCGAAATAGTCGAACACCCTGTCGTCGGAAATATCGGTCGCCGGGTCGGCAAGCCCTCCTTCGAGCAAAAGGATCATGCCCGCGGCCCATCCTTCCGTCCTTTTGTGCATCCTCTCCACCTTTTCTCTTTGGGGCCTGGCAACTCTCCCGCATACGAGCTCCCATGATTCTTCGAAGGTGAAACGGATATCGTCGTAACGAATCGTGTATATCTTGTCGTTCCCCTGGAGGCGGGCGAATTGAGACGGCGGATCGGTGCGGCTCATCACCACCAGGCGGACGCCCTCGGGGATGGCATCGAGGCCGGAGGAGACCATGTGGTGGAGGGGCGAGGAGGATGGCACGTCCTGGTAGTTGTCGAGGACTATGGTGAACCGCCTGCCTGCGGCCTCCTTCCGGCGGGCGCCCGTGAGGCGGCTGCACAGCCGCTCGAAGTATCGCATCGCAAAGGCGGGGGTGGAGTCCCGGTATTCCGGCGTCAGAAGCGGCAGGGTAACCCCGGAGCGCGGCACGGCAGCTTTTGCTGCGAGCCCCATGTAATAGAAGAAGGTGGCGGGGTCCGAGTCCCCTTCGTCGCATCGATACCAGAGAGAGGGGATCTTGCGCGACTGCAGGTAGCCGGAAAGGAGGGTCGTCTTTCCCGACCCCGCAGGCGAAGAGACCCAGATGATCGGGTGGGCCGTCCTTTCGTCGAGAAGCGTATAGAGCCTCTCCCTCGGAACGACTGAGGAAAGGCTCGGACGGGCTATCTTGGCTGGGGCTACTCTCTTCGCCGTCATCTTCTCTTCCGGCCCTCGATCTCAAAGCACGTGGTTAGAAGCCGTGGACGCCCTCGACTGCCGCCAGATTATACCAGATCGCGCGCCTATTCTCACGGATTTCTCACGGATTATATGTGCCGATTCCTCATCTCCCGTACCCCCTTCGCGTGCCGGCTGCCTCTCGCCGGGAAACTTTTTTCACTTTTTTTCGTTCTTTGCCTCATCTGTGGGTAATCTGTGGGTAGCTCTGGTGTATAATCAGGCATAACACATTAAAACGCAGTCCCCGAGGCTGCGCGAAGAAGGGCGCCACAACCGAAAGGCGCCCGAAGGTTAGGCAGGCCGGGCCGACGGGAACGGGCAACAAAAAAACGGGCGCCGAAAAGGCACCGCACGAGGGGGGACGACATGGGAATTCGCAGGGGAGCAGTGCTGCTTGCAGCGCTCACGATCTTCGCAGCAATGGGCTTTTTCGCTACGGCACACGCGCAGACACTTACGCTAGGCTCGGGCTCAAGCGAGCTGTCGGGCAGCGAAAGCTACGTGAGCGTCTACAACTACGGGACTGCCACAACGAATCCCGGCACAAACTTGAACATCCATTCCGACAATGCCTTTACGGGCGGCCTCCTCGACAACTACGCCGGCGCCACCTTCAACCTCCAGGGAGCTTTCCACTATCACACGCCCGTCACCTCCTCGCTGACGATGACTGCGGGCAGCGTATTGGGCCTCGGCATCACCCCTCTCGACACCGACCTGAACAACTGGGGGACATTCAATATCGGGACTCTCGGCGGCCTCACCCTCAAGACCAACTGCTTTCTCTACAACTATTCCACCGGCACCCTCAACAACGCCGACGCCCTGGAGAGCTACTGGGTCGTTCAGAACTCCTCGGGCGGCACCATTAACAATTCCGGCACCTTCGACAACTATTCCGGGGCGACCCTCTCGAACTACGGAACCCTGAACACGTCGGGGACCCTCAACAACAATACGGGGGCCTTTATCCTCAACAAGTCGACGGGCACCCTCGCTAACTCCGGCACCCTCACGAGCTCCGGCACCCTCAGGAACCAGGGGATCATCAACAACTCCGGCACCCTCACCCTCGCCTCGGGCAGCTCCTACGACTTCACCGGCGGCACGTTGAACAACACGGGCACGCTGAACCTCTACGTCAACCTCACCTTCGGCGCATCGAGCGTAGGCACGCTGAACCTCAAGGCGGGGGGCACGCTTCAGGATTACGCGGTGCTGACGAACCCGCAGAAGAATATCCTGAACAACTACGGCACGATCAGCATCAACTCGGGCGCCACGCTTGTCAATGCATTCGGTATCATCGACAATGCCGGCGGCACTCTCACCCTCGCCTCGGGCAGCTCCTACGACTTCACCGGCGGCATCTTCAACGACAACGGTACGCTGAACCTCTACGTCAACTTTACCCTCGGCGCATCGAACGCAGGCACGTTGAACCTCGATGCGTTGGGCACGCTCAATAACTATGCGGTGTTGACCAACCCTTCGTGGAATTCCCAGAATAACGCCGGCGCCCTCAACAACAACGTCGGAGGCATCCTCTCCAACTCGGGCACGCTCAGTAACTCGGGCACGCTCAGTAACTCGGGCGCCCTGACCATCTATGGCACGAGCGGCTGGCTCGCGAACACCGGCACCCTCAACAACTCCGGGTCGCTCACGAACGGCTGGGTCCTTGAGAACGAGTCCGGCGCTGCGCTCAACAACTCGGGCACCCTAGCCAATAATGTCACGGGCACCTTCAACAACTCAGGCACGCTCACAAACTCAGGCACGCTCACAAATGCCGGATGGATCATCGGCACGGGCGCCTACACCCAAACCGCGGGGACGACGACGAACACTGGCAGTATGAGCCAGGCATCGATCGACATCCAGGGGGGCTCCTTTTCTCAGCAGGCAGGCTCCCTGAACGCCACCACCATCTCCAACGAGGGGACCCTCTCCTATACGGGGGGCTCATTGACGGGCTCCCTCACGAATTCGGGCACCTTCGCCATCCAGGCATCGAGCGCAGGAGCTACACTTACGGTAAACGGCAGCGTGACGAACACGGGGACAGTGCAGGTAACGAACACGCAGGCCGTCTTCAACGGTGCCTTCGCGAACAACGGGGCCTTCATCACCGACCCATCGACTGTTACCTTCGCGCAGGACGTGGTTGTGGGGGCCAGCGGCTATTTCCAGGCATCGCCGGGCGACGTCTACCGGATGCAGGGGAACTTCACGAACCTATCCACCAATACAGCCTGGAATACGTCAGGGGCGGTCCTCTCCTTTACGGGAGGCACGAGCCACATCCTTACCCTCGGGGGCAATTCCTTAAGCCTCGCCGGCGCATGGGGAGGCCTGAGTCTCGGTAGCGGTGACGCCCTCCATCTGGTGAAGGATTCTACCGCGACGGGTGACGGCCTCTATATCCTAGGCGCGCTCACGGGCCTCACCCTTACGGGCAAAGAAGTCACGAACATCTTCGACCCTAACGGCATCATGATGTACTATCTCGCCTCGGCCAACAAGGGGCTTACCGGAACATACTCTCTGGAAGACGGTGGTTCCCTCGTCCCTTACAGGGTCGCCGCCGCAGTGCCCGTTCCTCCCGCCCTGTGGCTCCTCGGAACCGGGATTGGGCTTATCGGGGTGGTGCGGCGCAGGCTCTTCGGGTAGGATAACTCCGAAAATACCGCCGTGGGTCGATTGATGTCGATCCCCGGCGGTCTTTTGTTTCAACGTCCCGGGGGATTCAAAGGGGTCTTGATCCACTCGCGCACACACGATTCCTCATCTCCCGTACCCCCTTCGCGTGCCGGCTGCCTCTCGCCGGGAAACTTTCTTCCACTTTCTTCGTTTTTTGCCTCATCTGTGGGTAATCTGTGGGTAGCTCTGGTGTATAATCAGGCATAACACATTAAAACGCAGGCCCCGAGGCTGCGCGGAGAAGGACGTCGCGACCGACGGCGCCGGAAGGTTAGGCAGGCCGGGCCGACGGAAACCCAAAACGAAAAAGCCGGGCGGTTAAAGAAGGCGCCGGGCGAAGGAGTTGTCATGAGAATCCGTGTCTTGAAACCCCAAAAGTGTTGCCGCTCAAAAGGCGCAAAGGAGGGCCATGTGGGAAGAAGATCAATAGATGACAGAGTGCTGAACTACGCGGGGATTCTCCTTCTCGCCGCCCTCGTCGTGCTGTCGGGGACGCCGGCCAGCGCTTACATCATTATCTATTCCGGGCAGAATAACACCTATACCGATTTGTATATCGACGACTGGGTGGACAACAGCGGAACCGTCAACACCTACGGCACGACGACGGTGGGATACAACGGCTTTAAGTGTTTCTTTGGCGACTGCTCGAACATAGACAACCACCACGGCGCGGTATGGAACAACTACGGCGCGATGTACCTCCAGTCCAACCAGTCGGGCTATGGATACCTGAATAACGACGGGACCTTCAACAACGAAAGCGGCGCCTCCATGTACGTCAAACCTTCCAGCACCGTCGAAAATTACAGTGACGGCACGGTGAACAACTACGGCGCGATCACCAACACCTGGATCATGGACAACGCGGGCACGATCAACAACTACAAAGGTGGCACCATAACGAATTCCCTCTCCACCGGCACCGGCTTCGACAACTGGGGCACGATCAACAACGCCGGCACGATCACCAACAACGCCGGCACGTTCACGAACTCAGGAACGATCAACAACAACTCCGGAGGCGTCCTCACCCTCGACTCGGCCGACTACTGCGCGTTCAAAGGCGGCACGATCAACAACAACTCCGGAGGGACGATCAATATCGGCAACGACTTCACGCTGGGCGTGTCGCAGGCGGGGACAATCCACCTCAACTCCGGGGGCACACTCCAGAACAACGGGACACTGGCTCTCGCCACCTATTATTCCCAGGACAATAACGGCTCCATCGCCAACAACTCGGGGGCCAATCTCAACGTGTACGGTTACCTGCACAACTACGGAACGATTACCAACTACTCCGGAGGGACAATAAACAACTTAAGCTCCGGGGGTGTAGACGGGATTCTGTACAACTACGGCTCCATGGTCAACAAGGCGGGCGGCACGATCAACAACAACGTCGGTGTGCTCGAAAGCTCGGGCAGTCTCGACAACTACGGCATCATATCGAACACGAGCTCGGGCAGTCTCGGCAACTCGGGCACGATGAACAACTACGGCCGGATAACGAGCACGGACGACGGCACCTTCGGCAATGGCGGCACCCTCAACAACTATGCCGGAGGGATGATTATAAACACCTCGGGCTGGATCAACAACTCCGGCGGGTTCAACAACTACGGCCAGCTCCTCAACGGGGACGCTCTTATGAATTCCGGCACCCTCAACAACTCGGGCGCCATAGAGAATTCCGGCACTCTGACCAACTATAACATAATCAACAACAACACAGGCGGCACCTTAAAGAATTCCGGCTGGCTCGACAGCGAAGGCACCGTCACCGACGGCACTCGCCCGACCAATACAATCAACAACTACGGCACCCTGAACAACTACCCCAGCGGCAAGATCACGAGCGCGGTCACCTTCACCAACTCCGGCACCCTCGTTAACGCAGGCACTATCGACGGCTCCGGCGCCTACAAGCAATATTCCGGCACGACCACCAACACGGGCAGCATGACCCAGGGGTCCATCAACGTCCAGAAAGGCTCCTTCTATCAGCAGGCAGGCTCCCTTGCCGGATCGACCATCAGCAATGCAGGTACGGACGTGTGAAGAAATCGCTTTTCTCGCAAATCTCTTTTTGATGCCGCGGGGCTTTTCAACAATCAGCGGGAAAAAGCGTCTTCTACGGCGACATGGCTACTCCTTTCGCAACCCGCTCGTGGGCGGCTTTGTCTCCTTTTCTGATCTCTTCCTTCTTTCTCGCATCCTATTCGGCCGCTTGAACTCGGCCCCTCCAGCAAAGCCTTATCCAGAGCTTTATGTTGTAACTAAAACATGCCCACAATGCCTCAATGCCGACTTTTACAATGCCTCTTAAGCGGAACTGCCTCAATCCGAACTTCTCCTTGATCCAGGCGTTGGGGAACTCCGCGACCTCCGCCCGCTGCTTATAAATTGCCTTCGCCTCGTCGGTCTTCATCTTTTTGAGGAAGGCGTCGACGCGAGGATCGTTCTCTATCCGGGAGATAGAACGCCCCCTGGTTGACTGGGGACAGCACGAAAGCCTGGAGGGGCAATCCTTACAATGTTTTCCTCTGTAGTTGAACGTGGTCTTCCCCTTTTCAGTCTTCTTGCTGATATAGACAAGAGTCCTTCCTTCGGGGCAGACGTAGACATTGCGTTCAGGGTCGAAACGAAAGCATTCCGGCCAGAAAGCTTCCTCAATGCCTCTGCTGCGGAGGAAGGCCTTCCATCCGGCGTTTGTTTCATTGAAGGACCCGATAAGATCGATGTGCCTCTCATGGGCAGTAACGATCGCCTCTCTCGTCGTGAAGCCGGCATCGACGACGAGTTGTTCCGGGTTAACGCCGGTGGTCTTTTTGATCTCATCCATAGCAGAGGGGAGAAGGGTCTGGTCGGCGGGGGATTGGGAGATCGAGACGGCGCAAATGGCCTTCTGTCTGGCGTCGGTGGAGATCTGCACGTTGTAGCTCGGGGCGTAGCCTCCGTCGGACTGCCCCATGATCCTGCACTCCGGGTCGGTTGCGCTCACTCTCGGTTCGGTGCTTCTCTTCTGCGATTTCATCTCTTTGAGTTCGTCCATGGCGCGAGATAAACGCTCCTTCCGCTCCTTCGCCGCCCGTTCTCTCGCCTTCTTAATCCGGGGGGTCGTCTCTTCTTCAGAGGCCTCTTCCATGGCCTTCACCTGGCCTTCCGCTCGGGCAAGGTGCTCGCGGATTGCTTCTTCCTTTCGGAAGGTATCCCTCCCGGCGTGAGCCCTGATCCTCGTCCCGTCGTGCATCACCCGCTCCATAGTAATGAGTCCTGCCTTCGAGAGCATCGCCAATACCTCTATAAAGAGTTGGCGGAGAGCATCGCCGTGGGTGCTCCTGAAGTCGGCAAGGGTATGGTAATTGAAGGGACGGGCGCCCGTGAGCCATTGAAAGGCGGGATCGTACTCCGACAGGCGGGTAATCTCGCGGGCCGAGCTGACTCCTTTGCTGTAGGCATAGACCCAGAGGCTGATAAGGAGATGGGGATCGAAGGCGGGAGCTCCGGCACTGCCTTCAACGGAATCGATATTGTCATAGTAGCCGGAGAGATCGAGGGAGCCGACGAGGTCCCATATGGCCCTGACTTCGTGGTCCTCGGGGATGAGGGCTTCGATATCCATCGGGTGAAAAAACATCTGAGATCTATTGATGGAACGAAAGCGAGGAACCTTTTGCACTTCCGGGACTGAATCGTCCTGACGAAACGGCTTCTTGGCTTCAACATCGCATCCGGGAAGACGTCCTTCGCTTGTATGCTCTTCAGCCACGACAACCTCCAATGCCCCTGTATTTGCCTGCTAATTCTAGCAAACCAAAATGCGGCAATCCACACAAAAAGCAAGGGTTGGAGGAATTATTTTACTGTTTGAGACTGCCCTGACATAGTTCGCCTATCTTCACCTTTCGAGCCTCGCCGTTCAAGCCGGGATTGCCTGACGGACATAGCGCGGCCGAAAGCGAAAGGATCCTCCGGCGAGCCATCGGAGGATTATTTCACAGCTTCTACCCTTAGCTACACGGGCGGCACCATCACAGGGACCCTCACGAACTCCGGCCTCTTCAACATCCAGGCATCGAGCGCAGGAGCTACACTTACGGTAAACGGCAGCGTGACGAACACGGGGACAGTGCAGGTGACGAACACCGCCGCCGTCTTCAACGGCGCCTTCACAAATAACGGGGCCTTCATCACAGACCCATCGACTGTTACCTTCGCAGGAAACGTCACCGTGGGGGCTAACGGCTACTTCCAGGCATCGCCGGGCGACGTCTACCAGATGAAGGGAAGCTTCACGAACCTGAGCACGAATACGGCATGGGCTACGTCGGGGGCGGTCCTCTCCTTCACGGGAGGCACGACCCACATCTTCACCCTCGGGGGCAATTCCCTGAGCCTCGCCTATGCATGGGGAGGCCTCACTCTGGGTACCGGCGACGTCCTTCATCTAGTTAAAGACGCGAGCGCGACGGGCAACGGCCTCTATATCCTAGGCGCGCTCACGGGCCTTACCCTTACGGGCAATGAGGTCACGAACATCATCGACCCCAACGGCATCATGATGTACTATCTCGCCTCGGCCAACACGGGGCTTACCGGAACATACTCCCTGGAAGACGGGGGTTCCCTTGTCCCCTACGGAAGCGCCCCCGTGCCCATCCCCGGCGCCATATGGCTTCTGGCTACCGGGCTTACAGGGCTCGCCGGGTTGAGGCGCAGACGGGTGGCCTAAAGGATGTCGAAGGCTCATAGGCGGCCAGAGGGCGGCCAGAGGGACATCACCGGCTTCACTTGCTGACCACAATCTATACATTTGTCCATCAACCACTCGTACGCGAGAAATGCAAGAGAAACTTGACGGTTATCGAGTACAGGAACTCATCCTCCGCCTGCCTCCCTGGCCGAATCTCCCGGATTACACCCAAGGGTCTCAGACGTGTTCGTTCTCACGCTTCGTCGGGGCAATCGGCGAGAGATCGCTCATTCCGTGAAAGCAGACCGCCCTGCAAGTGCATATCTACGAATGACGGTTGCGGCTTGTTCGCTATTCGTAGTGCGTCCACATCCTGATGACTTTGACCGTCTTTATATCATCAAGCACCTGATAGACAAGGCGATGTTGCATGCTGATTCTTCGGGAATAGGCGCCGGCGAGATCTCCGACGAGTTTTTCAAACCGAGGCGGATTCCGGTAAGGGTTTTCGCGGAGGATGTCCAGTAGACGAGAGGCTTCGGGTTGGAGACCTGATTGCGCTATCTTTTTTGCATCTTTTTGGGCCTGTTTGGTGAACACCACACGCCATTTCACCAGCCCGGTTCTTCCCCGCACTTTTCGACAGGGGTGTTAATGCCTTTCTTGATGGATTCCCGCATGCCCGGAACAGAAGCAAGGTAGAGCGTTTCTTCTATGGCCCGCCAGTCCTCTTCAGAAACAAGCACCGCCGAACTCCTCCTGCCTACGATCTGGACGGGTTCGTGTGTCTCTTTAACCTCATCTACCAGGCTGTATAGCCGTTTCCTTGCCTCGGAAGCTGACAGGGTTGTCATTTCTTACCACCTCCTGCGTACGATATATGGTACGTCAACATCGGAAGCATGTCAAGTCACGTGTTTCGTCATCGGACCGGAGCCGCAACACTCTTGAAGCCGCTCCTTCAACAGCGTGTAACGCATCTGCGGCCTGTCATTCCTCACCGCAATCCCCAGCGCCTTCTTCGTCCCCAGCAGGACCACCAGCTTCTTGCCTCTCGTGATGCCTGTGTAGAGGAGGTTCCTCTGAAGGAGGATGTAGTGCTGCATGAAGATGGGCATCACTACGGCGGGATATTCGGAGCCCTGCGCCTTGTGCACGGAAGTGGCGTAGGCCAAGACAAGCTCGTCCAAATCCGAGAGGTCGTAGCCGACGAGCTTCCCGTAGAAATCGACGTAGACCTCCTGCTCCTCCCGGTCGATCTTCCTGATCCTGCCGATATCGCCGTTGTACACATCCTTGTCGTAGTTGTTTATGATCTGCATCACCTTGTCGCCCGTCTTGAAGGTCCTGCCTCCCCGCAGCAGCTCGTCCTTTGACGGGTTGAGGTGCTTCTGCAGCTCGATATTAAGGTTCAACGCGCCTAGCGTGCCCCGGTGCATGGGCGTCAGTACCTGGATGTCGTCAATCGAATGGTAGCCGAACTTGCGGGGTATACCCTCGCGACAGAGGCCGACGAGCCTCTCCACGGCTGCCTCGGGCTCCTCCATCTCGATAAACTGGAAGTCGGAGCGGCCGGTCCCGGTGAGGATCGGCATCAGGCCGCTATTTACCCGGTGAGCGTTAACGATGATCATGCTCTCCCTGGACTGGCGGAAGATCTCATTGAGCCGCACCACGGGCACCACGTGCGAATCGATGATATCCTTAAGCACGTTGCCTGCGCCTACCGAGGGGAGCTGGTCCACGTCTCCCACCAGGATCAGGGTCGCATGCAGCGGTAGTGCCTTGAGCAGATGGTACATGAGGACCGTATCGATCATGGAGCCCTCGTCGATGACGAAGGCTTCGGCCTGCAGCGGATCCTGCTCGTCTTTCTTGAACCGCCCCTCCTTGGGGCTGAATTCGAGAAGGCGGTGTATGGTGCGCGCCTCGCGGCCCGTGGCTTCGCTCATCCTGCGGGCGGCCCGGCCCGTGGGGGCCGCCAGCATCACCCTGTGACCGATGCGCTCCTGGATCGTGATAATCGACTTGATGATGGTGGTCTTCCCGGTGCCGGGTCCACCCGTGATGACCATGACCTTCCGCTCCACCGAATCCCTCACCGCCAGGGCCTGCTGACTGGAAAGGGCAAGACCGAGCTGCTTTTCAGCGGCCGCAAGGAGTTCGTCCCTGTCCATCAGGGGCAGTTGCCTGGGATGGGCGAGAAGGTCCCTGAGGCGACGCGCAATCCCCTGTTCGGACACGTGGAACCTCACCAGGTAGACGGCGTTGTCGCAGCCGGACGGGTCGCCCGTTTCCTCGATCACGATGCGGCGGTCCGATGCGGCCCAGGACATCGCGTCAAGGATGATGCCCCGCTCGATATCGAGGACCTTTTCGCACTGCTCGACGAGTTGGTTGAAGGGGTAGCAGACATGGCCCTCGTCGGAAAGGCGGTTGAGGATGTACTGGATACCGGCCCTCGCCCTGACGGGAGAGTCGTTTGCGATCCCGAGCATCGAAGCGATCCTGTCTGCCGTGATGAAGCCGATGCCGAAGACATCCTCAGCGAGCCGGTACGGGTTTTCACGTACCACGGGGACCGCCTCTTTGCCATACTGCTTGAATATCTTCACCGCATAGGCAGGGCTCACACCATGCCCCTGCAGGAAGACCATCACATCCCTTACCTCTTTCTGCGTCTGCCAGGCGCCACGTATCATCCCGATCCGCTTTTCCCCTATCCCGTCGACCTCCCTGAGCCGCTCTATATCCCGGTCGATCACGTCGAGGGTCTCTACAGCGAACTTCGAGACGAGCCGCTTAGCCATGACAGGACCGATGCCTTTGATCATGCCCGAGCCCAGGTAGCGCTCTATGCCGGAGACGGTGGCGGGCATGACGAGTTCGCAGGAGGCGGTTTTGAATTGCTGGCCGTACTTGGCGTGGCTCTGCCACTCTCCCTTCAGCTTCACTGTCTCCCCGGGACTCAAGCCGGGAATGCTGCCCACGATCGTCACCAGGCCGGTCTCCCCTTCCGCCTTCAGACGGGCGACGGTGTAGCCCGTCTCCTCGTTGCAGTACGTAATCCTCTCTATTTGTCCCTTCAGCTCGGTCACGGCTTTAAACACCTCGCTATAGTATACTATAAAGCGCACCCGCAACGCGTGTGTTCCCGGGCAGACCGCAGGGCAAACGCATTTGGAAACTCTTTGCCCGCCGGACCGTATGGCCCCCGTTCCTTCGCACGTTAAGCTCCATTTCCGACCGGCGTATGGCTCCTCATCGCTTGATGTGCGCGGTGTAGCGCGGGCAGAGAAGATCGAGCACGCATACCATCCCGCGAGCGGGAACGGTCTTTTCCGCCTACGCCGGTTCGCGGTCGCTTGCGCATACGTGCTTAAGGAAGGGCGCCATACGGTCCCACTCAAGTTGGGATTCCCACATGCATGTGCCCTGGGGCAGACCGGTCATAGCGGCCCAAAGGGCGGCCTCGGGACGGAAGGCAATCATCCCAGGGGGCTAGGGGGTCCTGCTCACGCGGCGTCCGGAGAGAAAGAGCAAGAAAGCGGCAAAAAACGCTTGACAAAGAATGGGACGACAAGTATAACTCTTATTAGTGGGAAGCGGTGGTATAAGGTGGGATAATGTTCTCAGGCAGATATGAATACGCCATAGATGACAAAGGAAGGCTCAGCATTCCCGCTAAGTTCAGGGAGATTCTCGCATCCCACGGTGACGGCGGAAGGAAGAGCGCCTCTCCTGGCGACCTGAAACTGATCCTCACCAACCTGGACGGCTGCGTCGTGGCCTATCCCGAAAAAGAATGGGAAGAGCTTCAGGGTCGGATAGAGAGATCCGGCGCCCTCAAAAAGGAGGCAAAAAACTTTTTGAGGTTCTTTTATTCCGGTGCATCCGAGTGCCCCATAGACAGGCTCGGAAGGATCCTTATACCTCAGTCTTTGAGAAACTACGGGGCGATCAAGAAGAATATCGTCGTCGTGGGGATGAACAGGAAGATAGAGATATGGGCCGAAGGGGCTTGGGCCGAGGTGGTGAAACAGGCGACGTCGGATATGGAAAAAATGACCGACATTGCTGCGGAACTCGGTCTTTGAGGGGACATGAACATATACCCGTCCTCCTCGATGAGGTCCTGCACAATCTTGTTGACAACGACGATGCGCTGTTCGTGGACGCGACGATCGGGGGCGGGGGACACGGATACCACCTACTCGAAACATATCGCGGTTTAAGGCTTGTGGGCATAGACGCAGATGCCGAAGCGTTAGCCCTGGCAAAAGTCCGTCTCTCGCCGTATAAGGACCGGGTGCTCTTAAAAAAAGGGAACTTCAGGGATCTCAAGCGCATTCTGCGGGAGGAGTCGATCGAGGAGGTCGATGCGGTGCTTTTTGACCTTGGCATATCCCTCTACCAGATGTCGGGAGAGAGGGGCTTCAGCTTCAGCTCTGATGCCGCCCTTGATATGCGTATAGACGTGGAGGAAGCGCTCACGGCCTGGGAGGTGGTGAACAGATACGGCTATACCACCTTGACGCGCATTATCAGAGAGTACGGCGAAGAGGGCGATGCCGCGAAGATAGTGCGGCAGATCGTGGAGGCAAGGAAGAAGGGACCCATAACGAACGCAAAGGACCTGGCCGATATTGTCGCAAAGGCAAAGAAAGGGAGGGGAAAAATCCACCCCGCCACCAAAACCTTTCAGGCTATACGAATAGAGGTGAACAGGGAGTTTGCGAACCTGGCGGATGGCTTGCGGGACGCGACGGATATCGTCACGAGTTCGGGAAGAATCGGCGTCATCACCTTCCACTCCCTCGAAGACCGGATGGTGAAGACATTTTTCAAGGACAATCCTCTCCTGAGGCCGGTGACGAAAAAACCGATCAGGCCCGGCAGGGAGGAGATCAGGACGAATCGAAGGGCCAGGAGCGCAAAGCTGAGGATAGCAGAGAAGCTATGATCACAAAGGCAGCGGGCAGAAGCGCGTATATCAGGGTTGAGCACAGGCGGTACAAAGAGTCGCGGGTGTCGCCACCGGTTCTTATTGCAGCAGTTGTCTGCTGCATTGTCATAGCCTTGCTCTTTTCCTTCCTGGCAAGCACCTGCGAAGAGGCCAGAGGCCAATTCATGGAAGGGCTCAAAAAGGAAAAAGAGATTGTTGAGATGAATAAGGCATTGAAAATGGAGCTTGCGGCTGTCACTCAAAAGGGGTACGTTGAGTTCGCCGCCCAGGAAAGACTCGGCCTCAAACGGCCGAATGATAAAGAGGTGGTGGTCTTGAGATGAACAAGAAGTCCAAAAAAAGGGCTTTTCTTGTTTTTGTGCTCATCTGCCTCCTCTATGTTTCCGTTACGTTTCGATTTCCAGAAAAAATGAGTATGAAAAGGATATCGGAGGAACAGACGCCACCATCAAAGGGCATAATTTTACCGGTACCCGATATGGATACCACCACCCGCAACCCCTCCCCATCCCAAAGGGCTCTATCCCCCTCCACTGCTTCTCCTGCATCGCCAGAGACAGATGAAGCAATGACGAGACCGGGGGTCAGCAACCAGCCTGCGGCTATGAAGGATAATCAATCCGCTGCTGCCAGCCGGTCGGGGATAGAGCCCTCCCTCCTTATTTCCATCCCTGTTGTCTGCTACGCGATAAAGGAGGGGTGGATAGAAAAGGAGAGTTTGATTTTCGGAAAAAAGGATGCATACAATAATATGATCTGGAAAAAACCTATTGAAATTCTTAAGGATCATGATGAAGACGGCGTAAGGAGTATTCTTACTACAATAGGACAAAAGCGGGTGTTGGAGTTTATTAGGAAAGAAGGCTTAAGCCCTGCGTCCGAGCTGAGCGCTGAAAACATCATCCTCGGCAAGGGTTACCGGGTGGACGAGGAAAAACTGATTGCCATGTATAATAAGCACGTGGGGACCACATGTGACGAGCTCTTCCCCTTTTCATTGAGAGAGATCGCGATTGCAAAGGGGAAATACGGGTTCGAGATTACCAGGGGTAAAGAGGGGCTCAAAGACAACAACAAAACCGCCGAGGCCGAATGGATGATGCCGAATCTCGCGAACCTGCCCATAAGACTCGCCATCGGCAAGCTCTCCGCCCATACCGGCAGGATCAAAGTGTACGGGAACGGGCACGTCGTAAGCCAATCCCCGAGGGCCTTCGAAAGGCTGAATGGGGAGCAGGAGTGCGTCATTCAGGGGAGGGTCGAAAGCGAATGAAGCTTAAGGAGCTTTTGGCGGGACTTCCGGTGACGATGGTCAAAGGCGGACTCTCCCGGGAGCAGGAGGTAACGGGGATCACCAAAGATTCCAGAGAGGTCCGGGAAGGCTTCATGTTTTTCGCTACGGGTGCGAGCAGGTTTTTTCTTCAGGATGCGCTGAACAAAAAGGCTTCGGTCATCGTCTCCGAGGAGCCGCTGCCCGGCGATATTCCCTGCCTTGTTGTCACCAAAGATGTGCGGCTGCTCCTCGCGCTGGCGGCGGCCAGATTCTATGGCTTCCCCTCCCGGCAGATGAATGTCACGGGGATTACCGGCACCAACGGAAAAACAACCGTAAGCTATCTTATAGAATCGATCGTGCGGGTATCGGGGGCAAGGGCGGGCGTGATCGGCACCATTTCCTACCGCTATCACGACCATGTGAGGAAGGGGACCACTACGACGCCCGAATCCGTGGAGATCCAGTCGCTCCTGGCCGACATGAGCAAAGAGGGCGTCGGCTACGCGGTAATGGAGGTCTCTTCCCACGCCCTTGATCAGGGCCGGGTAGAGGGGGTCGATCTCGATTGCGCCATATTCACGAACCTTACCCATGACCACCTCGATTATCATGGCGATTTCGAGCACTACAGGCAGGCAAAAGCCCTCCTCTTCCATCACTGCCTCAAGGAGAGCACAAAGGAGAAAAAGTCCGCGGTTCTCAATATCGATGATCCCAGCGCGCCTTCTCTCATCCCCGCGCCTCCCGTCACGACGCTGACGTACAGCAGCCGGGGCGCAGCGGATGCATACCCCACCGCCCTTCATGAAAGCATCGACGGCCTGACCCTGGAGCTTTCCGTCAAAGGCAGAAAAGTGAGGGTAGCCGACCCCCCTGGTGGGCCTCTTCAACGTTTCCAACATCCTCGCGGCTGCGCTTTTCGGCCACGGCGGCAGGCATGTCGCCCGACGTAATCGGCTCCGGGCTCTCATCGCTCGAAGGGGTGCCGGGAAGGCTGGAGCGGGTCGCGACGGACAAAAGGTTTCGCGTTTTTGTGGACTACGCCCACACACCGGACGCGCTTGAGAAGACGATGGAGACACTCAACCGGCTCCGTCAGGGCAGATTGATTGTGGTATTCGGATGCGGCGGAGACAGAGACAGGACGAAAAGACCTCTCATGGGCCGGATCGCTTCCAGGCTGGCAGACCTTACGATCGTCACGTCGGACAACCCGCGCACGGAGGATCCCCTTTCCATTATCGGGGAGATCAAGCCCGGTATTGCCGGAAACTCCTTCAAAGTCATAGAAGACAGGAGGCTGGCGATTGCAGAGGCGATTGCCATGGCAAAGGAAAAGGACGTGGTGTTGGTAGCCGGTAAAGGCCACGAGGATTATCAGATTATCGGGAAGGTCACCTATCCTTTCAGCGACAGGCAGGTGATCGAGGAGTGTTTACGTGTGGCCGGTTGAGACTATCATCCAGGGCGTGAACGGGGTAGCGCACCAGATCGAGAGGAGGACCTTCTCTGCGATCTCAACCGATTCGAGGACCATCGCGCCCGGCGAGTTCTTCATACCTCTGAAGGGGCCATTTTTTGACGGCCACGTTTTCATCGATGCGGCATACGGCCGCTCGGGCGGAGGCAGCCTCTGCGACAGGACGAGGCAGGAGATGTACGCCAGTGCAAGGGGGACGGTCATCCTCGTCGACGACACGAACAAGGCGCTGCTCGATCTCGCGTCCCACAAGAGGGGGCAAACTCAGGCCGCTTTCGTTGCCATAACGGGTAGCAACGGCAAGACTACGACCAAGGAGCTGCTCCTCCATCTCGCGGGCGACCTTATCCCGGTTGTCTCCAACGAAAAGAACTACAACAATCAGATAGGCGTGGCAAAAACAATGCTGGCCATCGAGGGGAGCCCGGATTATTGCATCTTTGAGCTGGGCACGAACCACAAAGGGGAGATACGCACACTGACCCGCATGGTCAGGCCCCACATGTCCCTCATCACCAACATCACGCCATCGCACCTTGAGGGTCTGGCGGACCTGGAAGGGGTGGCTGCGGAGAAACTGGACCTCTTTGAGACGACCCTGGCCGGAGGCACCATTTTTATCAATGCCGATGATCCGTCCCTTGCGCCCTATAAGAGGGCGGATTGCACTCTTTACACCTTCGGCATGCGGGGACGCGCCGACTTCATGCTCCAGGTGGCGGCTGACTTGGGCCTCGAAGGATTTGAGATCGAGCTCAACCTGAGAGGCGAAAAAGTCATTGCAAGGACGCGCCTCCTCGGTCGCCATAATCTCTATAATGTGCTCGCCGCCGCAACGCTCGCCTTCTCCATGGGCGTGAAGGCCGCAACGCTCGCGGATGCTGTGAGCACCTTCGAGCCATACAAAGGCAGGTTCAGACCTGTGCGCTCGGCCGGGGGATATACCATTATCGATGATACTTACAACGCGAACCCCGCTTCCATGGAATGGGCCGTCACGACGCTTTCCTCCCTCCCGTGCAAGGGTAAGAGAATTGCCATCCTCGGGGATATGCGGGAGCTGGGCGATAGATCGGACGAGTACCACCGTGGGTTGGGCCGTCTCATACGGGCGAGCAACCTCTCGCTGGTCCTGGCCGTCGGCGAGGCGATGAAGGTCGCCGCAAGGGAGGCAGGAAACGGCCGGGTGCATCTCTTCGATGACAAGAAAGGACTCGTCGATTTCGTAAGGGGAGGACTGGACCGCGACGATATCGTGCTGGTGAAAGGATCGAGGGCGCTTGGCCTCGATGAAGTGGTGGAGGCCCTGGGTTAATGCTGTACCATCTTTTCTTTCTGCTCCATACGAGGATCACCGTCTTCAACGTGTTCCGCTACATTACGTTCCGGACGGTGCTCGCGATCCTCTCCGCGCTTCTCATAAGCTTCCTGATCACCCCGCTGGCAATAAAGAATTTCCAGAAATGGAAGGTCAATAACGGGAAGCGGGAGGATGTGCCCGACCGGCACGAAGCCAAAAAAGGAACGCCTACGATGGGCGGCTCCGTCATCCTCATTGCTACCATCATTCCGACACTGTTCTGGGCAGATTTGAGGAACGAATATATATGGTTCGCGGTGGCGACGCTCGTCGCGTTCGGCGCCATCGGGTTCGTGGATGACTTCAGAAAACTGAAGGGACGGGAGAACAAGGGCGTTTCGGGGAAAACGAAGCTTCTCCTCCAGTGCGCGAGCGGCCTGGCGGTCAGCCTGCTCATCTATTTCAAAGGGTCCTTTCTGACCCAGCTTTCCATACCCTTCTTTAAGCATGCTACCCCCGACCTGGGCGTTTTCTACATCGCAGTCTGCGTGCTCATTATCGTGGGCACCTCCAATGGGGTAAACCTGACGGACGGGCTCGACGGCCTGGCCATCGGGCCGGTTATCACCGTCTCCGCTACCTTTCTCCTCTTCGCCTACCTGGCGGGGAATATAAAGTTCGCTGAGTACCTTCAGATTTTCTATGTGAGGGGCGCGGGGGAGCTGGCGATACTGTGTGGGGCGATGCTGGGCGCGGGCATAGGCTTCCTGTGGTACAACGCCTATCCCGCGGAGCTTTTCATGGGCGACACAGGCTCCCTTTCCCTGGGCGCCGGCCTTGGCGCGATTGCCGTGATGATCAAGCAGGAATTCCTCCTGGTGATCGTGGGCGGCATATTCGTGATGGAGAGCCTATCGGTGATCATCCAGGTACTCTCCTTCAAATACAGGGGGAAGAGGGTGTTCCGCATGGCGCCAATTCACCACCATTTCGAGTTGAAGGGATGGAACGAGGGGAAAATCGTGGTCCGTTTCTGGATCATCTCTATAATGCTGGCTCTTGTGGCCCTTAGCACGCTGAAATTGAGGTAGAGAGCGCATGCGTGACGACTTAAATATTCCTGATCGGGTACTCGTCGCCGGCCTTGGGGCAAGCGGTGTTGCCGCGGTGAAACTGCTGGCCCGCCAGGGGAAGAAAGTGACCGTCACCGACTTGAGGCAGGAAGGCGAATTATCGGGCGCTTTGAAAGAGCTTGAGGCGACCCCCTTTACCGGCCGGTTCGGCGGGCACGTCCGGAAGGACTTTCTGGACCACGAGTTGATCGTGATAAGCCCTGGAATTGCGAGCGATCAACCACATCTTCAGGAGGCAAGGCAAAACGGGGCGAGGGTCATCGGAGAAATCGAGCTCGCGTCGCGCTTTATAGAGGAACCGATCATCGCAATTACAGGCACCAACGGCAAGACAACAACCACCACGCTGCTCGGCCGTCTTTTCAATGCAGCCTCGCGCAATGTCTTTGTCGGCGGCAATATAGGCGAGCCCCTCGTCAATTATGTGCTGAGCGGCCGGAAGGCTGACCTGCTGATTGTCGAGATAAGCAGTTTTCAACTCGAGACCATAGAGACCTTCAGGCCGGCCACGGCGATCCTGCTCAACATCACCGAGGACCACCTCGACCGTTACGCAACCTTCGCCGACTACGTTGCGGCAAAAATGAGGATATTCGAAAACCAGACCCCTGACGACGAGGCCCTTGTCTCAGCCGAGCTCGAGACGGCCGCTGCTGTCAGGGCAAAAAGGTATTCGTTCTCGACCCGCTCGATTTTAGATGAGGGCGCTTTCCTGCGGGAGGGCTCACTTTGCGTACGCCTTGCAGATAAGGAATTCTCATACAGGCGCGACCTTTCACCCCTCGTCGGCATCCACAACAGTGAAAACCTGCTGTGCGCCCTGCTCACTGCTCTCCTTTACGGTATAGACAGGGAGGTAATTGAAAAAACTTTCCGGGACTTCCGGGGGTTGGCCCACAGGGTGGAATTTATCCGGGAGATAAAGGGCGTCAAGTTTTACAATGATTCCAAGGCGACAAACGTCGACGCCACGAGAAAGGCGCTGGAGAGCATGGACGGGAATGTCGTGCTTATTGCCGGCGGGAAAGACAAGGGGGGCAGCTACGGTTTTATTGTCCCTCTTGCCGACAGGATAAAGGCTCTCGTGGTTATCGGCGAAGCACAACAAAAAATCGAGGCCGAGCTTGGCCCCCATGTGCAAACCTACGCGGAGGGAGACCTCGAAGGGGCGGTAGAGCGCGCCCAAAGTGTGGCAAGGAAGGGTGATACGGTACTCTTCTCTCCCATGTGCTCAAGCTTCGATATGTTCGACAACTACAAGGTGCGGGGAAATGCGTTTAGACAGATAGTGGAGGCACTGTGAGGAGGACAATCGTTTTTCTTATCTCATCCCTCTTCTTCTTTTGCATCTTACGGGATATGACTATGATGAAGACGCTTATCTTCTGTCTTGTCATGGCATGCGCATACGCCATATCTCGCATCGGTCCGCAATACTTGCGTGCTTCCAAATATCCCCTCACAGGGCTTTGTCTTGCCCTTTCCCCTGTGCTCATCATCTATCCGGCCTTAAGGCCGCATGAGGCGGCTGCGGGTGCGGCCGTGCTCCTTGCTTTTTACAGTATCGCACTTTTTCTCGTCACCACCGAAGAAAAGGGCAGGAAGGCGTACAAGGAGATTATAGGTTTGTCCCTGCTCTACGGGGCATCGTCCCTCAACCTGTACCTGACAGGTCACTCCGAGCTGATACTCCCCCTTTCCATCTCGGTGCTCCTCTTCCTCTTCATCATCAACCGCGTCACGCATATGGCTTTCATCGCGGCATATACCGGCATGGCCGTTATCTTCTTCAGCCTGAAGGGTGTGCCCGTGAACGGCTGCGATGTCCTGCTCCACGATGCCGAGCGGTACGTGCTCCTTGCATGTGCCTTCGCCCTCCTTGTTATCACCTTCGCGGCCTTTTTGAAGAGGACCGATTTCATCACGGTCCTTGCCTTTTTCGGCCTCCTCTACGTCTCCGTTGATCTCCTTATGTCGGTCGGCTTCAGGCTCAGGGCCGTCCTCCTTTACCAACCCGTCCTCGCGCTCCTCATCGTCGGGCCGCTTGTGGGGATGGTGATGAAAGGAGGGAAAGAGCGCCGATGAAGCTTATTATTGCAGCGGGAGGGACCGGGGGTCACATCTTCCCCGGTATATCGGTGGCCGAGGCGTTTATGGCGCAAGCGGCAGGCGAGGTAATTTTCACCGGGACACCCTATGGGCTCGAAGAAAAGCTTATCCCCCAAAACGGTTACAGGCTCGCCAAGATTGAGGCAAAACCCTTCTCGGGCGCCAGCGTCGGAGCGAAGGTGCAGACGATGCTCGCCGTCCTGCGCGGAACGCTCCAGGCACGGCGTCTCATCAAAGCAGAGAAGCCTGACGCGATACTCGGCATGGGCGGGTTCGCCTCCGTACCTGTCGTGCTCGCAGGCCTCCTCCTGCGCGTGCCCTGTTTTATTCATGAGCAGAATGTTACCCCCGGCCTGGCAAACAAGCTCCTTGCGGGCAGGGTGAAAGCCGTTTTTGTCAGTTTCGCGGAGACCGCGCGATTTCTTTCGGCGAAGCAGGTGGTTCATACGGGCAATCCGATCCGCAAGGCGATGCGTGGGAAGCTGGATGCGAAACAAGGCTCGGCGTTCACCATATTCATTTTTGGGGGGAGCAGGGGAGCGAGGAGCGTGAATGACGCTGCCCTGGAGCTGCTGCCCTATCTTGAGGCGTACAAGCATACGGCGGTGTGCCACCAGACGGGCGGTGATGATTTCGATCGCATCGCGCAGGGCTACAAAGGCTCGGGCACCACTCACGAAGTCTTTCCCTTTACGGATCATATGGAAAAATACTACAACCTCGCCGACGTCGTCATATCCAGGGCGGGCGCTTCCACTATCTTTGAGCTCTCCTACTTTAAGAAGCCTGCCATCTTCATCCCTTATCCCTATGCGGCGGGCGCTCATCAATGGAAAAACGCGTCATACGTGGAGAGCATAGGGGGTGGATACGTGATAGGGAACAGCGAGGTCTCCGGGGAAAAACTCTACCTTGCGATCACTGAGCTGAGGGAGAACCCGGAAGAGCTTAGCCGCATGGCAGAGAACATCGGGACCATTTATGTGGAAGATGCGGAAGAGCAGGTGATAAGGGGGCTACAAGCACGTGTTCCATAAAGTGAAGAAGATCCATTTTGTCGGTATTGGCGGCATCGGAATGAGCGGCATAGCCGAAGTGCTGCTCAACCTCGGATTCCATGTGTCCGGATCGGACGTGAGAAAGACGGAGATCACCGAGAGGCTCGTAAAACTCGGGGCGCGGGTTTTTTACGGCCACGGTGAAGGAAATGTGCAAGATAGCCATGTAGTTGTCACGTCGTCTGCGGTGAAGGCGGACAATCCGGAAGTGCAGGATGCCCGGAGGCGGGCTATACCCGTGATCCAGAGGGCGGAGATGCTCGCCGAGCTGATGAGGATGAAGTATAGTGTCGCGGTAGCAGGGGCCCATGGCAAGACCACTACAACCTCGCTCGTCGCGTCCGTGCTCCGCGGTGCAAACCTCGACCCGACGTGCGTGATAGGCGGAAAACTGAACAGCCTGGGAACCAATGCAAAGCTTGGCTCCAGCCAGTACCTTGTTGCCGAGGCGGATGAGAGTGACGGCACCTTCCTCATGCTCTTTCCGACGGTAGCGGTGGTCACGAATATCGACCTGGAGCACCTCGATTTTTACCGCGGCATGGAAGAGATCAAGGCCGCCTTTCTCACATTCATGAACAAGGTGCCCTTCTTCGGGCTTGTTATCCTTTGCGTCGACAACGAGAACCTCGCAAGCCTCATCCCCTCCCTCAAAAGAAGGTGTATGACTTATGGTCTTTCGGATGCGGCCGATCTGAGGGCGGTCGATCTGCGGCATAACGGCTTCAGCACACGATTCAACGTGCTGTACAACGACAGGTTGCTGGGAGAAGTCAACCTTGCCACACCTGGGGTGCATAATGTGGTGAATGCCCTCGCGGCGATAGCTGTCGGGATAGAGCTCGATATAGGGTTCGAGGTGACGGCTGACGCCCTCGGGCAATTCGCCGGCATTCATCGAAGGCTGGAGCTTAAATGGGACGGGGAGATCAAGCTTGTCGATGACTACGGCCACCACCCTACCGAGATAAGGGCCACGCTCTCGGCCCTGCGCTCCGTGTGGAAGGGCAGGATAATCGTCGCCTTTCAGCCGCACCGCTACTCCAGGACAAAGGCGCTGGAAGATGAGTTCGTCAGGTCTTTCACCGATGCGGACGTGCTTGTGGTTACGGAGATATATGCGGCGTCAGAGGAGAGGATCGAAGGCGTCACGGGTGCGGCTCTCGCTGAAGCCATACGGTCGGCGGGGCACCCGCGTGTTATTTTTGCCCCGACGAAAGAAGAGGTGGTCGGTAGGGTCGCTGGAATCGCGGCAAACGGGCGATATGGTGGTCACCCTCGGCGCCGGTGACATATACAAGGCAGGAGAGGAGCTTTCCGCGCTATGGAGCTGCAAGGCATAACGGGGCGGGTCCTGAAAAACGTCTCGATGAAGAGGTACACGTCCATGAGGGTGGGAGGTGTGGTCCCTTACCTGTTCTACCCGGAAGATGAGGCGGGCCTGCGGCTGGCGATTGCGTGGCTGAATGAGCAGGGACAACCCTTCCGGTTCCTCGGGAATGGGACGAATGTGATCGTGTCGGACCGGGGATTCCCTGCAGGACTGATACGGGTGAGCAGGATGAAGCACCTGAGGTTCAGCATGACGGAAACAGGCGCGCTCGTTACGGTGGGGGCCGGCTTGCCCCTGAAAAGCCTCATCAGAAGTTGTGCGGCAAGAGGGCTCGCAGGTCTGGAAAAGCTCTTCGGCATTCCCGGGACCGTGGGCGGCGCGCTCAAGATGAACGCGGGCAGCTTCGGCGCCGCCATCTCCGATTGCCTGATCTCGCTCCGATACATGGATGAGAGGGGCGAGGTGCAAAAGCGGCTAAAGGGTGACATGCGGTTCGGCTACAGAAGCTCGTCCATCGTCGACCGTGCATGTGTGATGGAGGCGACCTTTGAGCTGAAACACGCGAAGGCCGAGCAGATACAGGCGGACATGGACTACGTGTGGCGTGAAAGACTAAGAAAACATCCCATGGAAAGGCCTTCCGCCGGCTCTGTGTTCAAAAATGGAAACGACGGCCCCTGCTGGAGCTACATAGACCGGGCGGGCCTGCGAGGCGCTCGCGTCGGCGCAGCCTGCGTCTCGGACAAGCATCCGAATTTTATCGTGAATATGGGCGGCGCAACAGCCGTCGGACGTGATGCGACTGATAGAGACCGTGAAAAAACGTGTGGCTGAGGCGACAGGCATTACCCTGGAAGAAGAGGTGGAATTGTGGGGATTCGATGATAGAGCGTGACACCCTGATGCGGAAAAGGATAGGCGTCCTCATGGGAGGCCTTTCTTCGGAGCGCGAGATCTCGCTGGCGAGCGGGGAAGCAGTGCTGGCGAGCCTTGTGCGGAGCGGCTACCAGGCTCATGGCATCGACGTGGGACGCGACCTGCCGGACCGGTTGAAGGAGGAACGGATTGAGGTAGCCTTCATCGCCCTCCACGGCAGGTGGGGTGAAGACGGCACGGTCCAGGGTCTCCTCGAAATGATGGCCATCCCCTATACAGGCTCGGGCGTGCTCGGCTCGGCCGTCGCCATGGACAAGTGCCTCGGGAAGCTGCTTCTCATGGGCCTCGACATCCCGACGCCTGCCTACAGTATATGCCGGTCCGAAAAGGAAGTGCGATTTCCCGCTGCCCTTCGTGGTAAAACCGGCGAGGGAAGGATCGACCGTCGGCATATCGATCGTGCGGCGCGAGGAGGAGATAGAAGGGGCGATCAGGACCGCCTTTGACTACGGCAGCAAGCTGCTCATCGAGCACTACGTGCAGGGAAGGGAGATAACCGTGGCTGTGGTAAACGGCCTCACCCTCCCCATCGTGGAAGTGAGACCGAAATCGGGCTTCTACGACTATACCTCCAAGTATACGAAAGGCATGACCGAGTACCTCGTGCCGGCCGAGCTGGACCCGGAGATCGAGGAAAGGGCGCGTGATGAAGCGCTCACCGTATGGCGGCAATTTGACCTCTCGGGCTGCGCGAGGATCGATATGATAGTGGAGAGGGAAGTCCCTCTTGTCATCGACATCAACACCTCCCCCGGCATGACCGAGACATCCCTCGTGCCGAAGGCGTGGGGGCAGCTGGGAAAGACCTTCGACCAACTGGTGGAGGAGATACTGCAAGGAGCGGCATTGAAGGCATGAAACGGACCCTGTATCTGCTTTTCATTATTCCCATGTGCCTCCTCTCCGTGCTCACGGGCATGTACCTGTTCTCCCGCACCGAGCCGGTCTTCCTCTTGAAGAATATCAGGATAAAGGGGGCCGAGCAGCTCCCCGAATCGGAGATCCTCACGAAGATATACCCCTTCCTGAAAGACAGCATATTCGGGACCGATATGGGGAAGGTGAAGGCCGCGATCACCTCCCATCCTTTCGTCAAGGATGTCCGGGTGAAAAGGGTCTTCCCGTTTTCGATCCTCATCGAGGTGAAGGAACGGGTCCCTTCGGCGCTCTGGGTAGGACCCGGAGGCGATATCCAGATGCTCGATGAGGACGGCGCGCCGTACAGGGGCCTCCATAAGGGCGGCACCCGCGATCTGCTGGTGATCAGCGCAAGGGAAAAGAACGACGCGAAAAGCATCTTCAGGGAGGTGACGGACTGGGACCGGCGAGGGATCATAAAAAAGGACGATCTTTCCGAGGTCGTGTACAACGAGGGGAACATTACCCTGTTCAGCCTCAACGACGGCGTCGAGATCATACTGGGCAAAGAGGACAGCGGTCCGAGCGGCTCAAGCGGGCCATCGCCGTTCTTGAGGACGCGAAAAAGAGGGGTCTCCTCATCAGGTGCATCGACGCCCGTTTTGAAAATGGCGCCATCGTAAAAGAGAGGAAGGGATGACATGACAGAAAACGGGACATTCCTCGTCAGCCTCGATGTGGGCAGCACGAAGATCTGCGTGGTGGTGGCCAAGATCGTCGACGACAAGGTGAGTATCGCCGGCATAGGCTCCTACCCGTCAACGGGCCTCCGCAAAGGGGTGGTGGTCAATATCGACAGCACGGTCACCTCCATAAAAAAGGCGCTCGAGGAAGCGGAGCTTATGGCGGGCATCAAGATAGGGGGCTGTCTTGCGGGGATCGCGGGCGCCCATATCAAGAGCTTCAACTCGAACGGCGTAGTTGCCGTCAGAGACAAAGAGGTGCGGAAGGACGATATTGCCCGGGCGATCGACGCCGCCAAAGCCATACCCATTTCCACCGACCGGGATCTCATTCACGTGATACCTCAGGAATATATCGTGGACGACCAGGACGGCATAAAAGATCCCCTGGGGATGAGCGGCGTCCGCCTCGAGGTGAAGGTGCACATCGTGTCCGGCTCCGTCACCGCCACCCAGAATATTATCAAATGCTGCTACCTGGCCGGTCTTTCCGTGGAGGACCTGATCCTGGCGCAGCTTGCCTCCGCCGAGGCTACGCTTACTCCCGAGGAAACGGAGATAGGGGTCGCGCTGGTCGACATCGGCGGGGGGACGAGCGATCTCGCGGTGTACGCGAACGGCAGCATCAGGCATACCGCCATCCTCCCCTTCGGAGGCAACCATATCACGAATGACATCGCCATCGGCCTGCGCACGCCGGTCGAGGAAGCGGAAAAGATCAAAAAGAAATACGGATGCGCCCTTTCAAAGATGATCGGCGCCAACGAGACCATTGAAGTGCCGAGCGTGGGCGGGAGAAAACCGAGGACATTGATGCGCAAGACCCTTGCGGACATCATAGAGCCAAGGGTCGAGGAGATCCTGTCCCTTATCGACGGAGAGATCAAGAAATCGGGTTATGCAAAGCTCCTCGCGTCAGGGGTCGTAATGACGGGAGGATGCGCAAACCTGGAAGGCATCGTGGAGCTGGCGGAGAGCGTCTTCAGCCTGCCCGTGAGAAGGGGCCTGCCCATAGGCGTCGGGGGCCTTGTCGACGTGGTAAACAATCCCATATATGCGACGGGAGTCGGGCTGATTCTTCACGGCTTCGGGGAGAGTAAAGGGAAGGGCTACGAGAGGCGGGAGATATTCAAGAAATTGCGGGAAAAAGGGTTCGGAAAAATAAAGCGGATATTCGACGAAATCTTCTGAGGGAGGACGACATGTTCTATATGGATGAGAGTAACGGTTTTTCAGCAAAGCTGAAGGTCGTGGGTATCGGCGGCGGCGGCTGCAACGCCATCAACAACATGGTGGAGGCGGGTCTCCAGGGTGTAGAGTTCGTAGCGGTGAATACCGACATCCAATCCCTCAATGCAAACAAGGCGTCCGTCAAGATCCAGATAGGCACAAAGCTGACGAGAGGCCTCGGCGCGGGGGCGAACCCCGAGGTCGGGAGGCAGGCGGCCCTTGAAGACGCGGAACAGATTGCTGAGCACTGAAGGGGGCCGACATGGTCTTCATCACGTGCGGGCTCGGCGGCGGGACCGGCACCGGGGCTTCCCCCGTCGTTGCCGAGGTATCGAAAGAATTGGGCGCCCTCACCGTCGCCGTGGTGACGAAACCCTTTGCCTTCGAAGGAAAAATGCGGAATTTCCAGGCGGACGACGGTCTTGTGAAGCTGAAAGACCAGGTCGATACGCTGATCACTATCCCCAACCAGAGGCTTCTGTCGGTGGGCGGCAAGCATATGACGATAAAGGACGCCTTTGTGAAGGCGGACGAGGTGCTGCTCCATGCGGTGAGGAGCATATCGGACCTGATCATATCGGATGGCTACGTGAATGTCGACTTCAAGGACGTCCAGACGGTGATGCGGGAAAAAGGGCTGGCCATCATGGGGGTCGGCATGTCCTCCGGCGACAGGAGGGCCATCGAAGCGGCCCAGAAGGCGATCTCGAGCCCACTCCTCGAAGACATCTCGATCCACGGCGCCAGAGGCGTGCTGATCAACGTGACGGGCAGCTCGAATATGACCTTGCACGAGGTAAACGAGGCGTCCACGCTTATTCAGGAGCAGGCGCATGAAGAAGCCCATGTCATTTGGGGTCTGGTCTTCGACGAATCCATGGAGGAATCGGTAAGGATCACGGTGATCGCGACCGGCTTCGAGGAGCAGGTGGCCATATCGGAGGAGAAGCCCGAAAAGCGGACCGAGAAACTCTTCGACGATAGAAGCGTGCCCACGTACATGAAAAGGAACGTGAAGGTCGAGATACGGGATGTGCGTCCCAAGCCGGCAAGCCTCGATCTCGACGACGACCGCTATGATATCCCGACGTTTTTGAGGAAACAGGCTGATTGAGTCGCCCGGAAAGAAAGGAGATACTCAGCCGCGAGCGGGGGTGCGTCCTCAAGAAGTGGACAAACAGGGTGCCGGTATGCGTTGCCTACCCGAATACCTACTATATCGGCATGTCGAATCTGGCTGTCCACCTGCTCTACCGCGAGCTGAACAGCCGGCCCGAAGTGGTGTGCGAAAGGGTGTTCCTCGACCCCGGCGGGAAGCCCCTGTCAATGGAGAGCGGCCGCCCCTTAAGCTCTTTCGAGGTCGTCTTTTTTACCCTCTCCTTCGAAATGGACTATGCGAACGTCATCGCCATGCTCAAAAGCAGCTCCATTCCCCTTGAGGCCAAAGAAAGATCCCGGAACGATCCCGTTATCGTGGCCGGAGGTATCTGCGCCATGGCTAATCCCGAGCCGATGAGCCCTTTCGTGGATCTCTTCATCATGGGGGATGTAGAGTCCTGCCTCCCCCCTTTTATCGAAAGGTATCTCAGGGTAAGGAAGAAACAGAGGGCTGAGGTGATGGACGAGCTCTCCTCCTGGAAGTGGGTCTATAACCCGGCGCATCTCGGCGTTGTTTATGGGGAAGACGGTACGGTGCGGGCATTCACGCCTCCTTCAATTCAGGTGGAAGTGGAGCGATACAGGGGCAGAGACCTCGCGACTTCGGCTATAATGTCGCCCGACACGGAATTCGCGGACATGCTGCTCGTGGAAGGCACCAGAGGCTGCCCTTCCGCGTGCGCTTTCTGCCTCGCCGGCAACATCTACCCCTTCATCTCCGACAGACTTGATCATATAGGCGGCGAGGTGACGGACGTGGGCATCATCGGCGGGGGTGTCTCTTTTCACCCGCGGCTTCCCGAGATCATCAGGAGGTTCGACGAGATGGGGGTCAAGGTCCACCTCCCCTCGCTCCGGCTCGACGAGGTACCCCTTGAAGTGATCGACATGATCAAGACCACGATCAGGACGCTCACCTTCGGCATTGAAGCGGGGAGTGAACGCCTTAGGAGGTGTATCGGCAAACCCGTGTCGGATGCGGATATCGCTGACCGGGTCGAGGCGATAGCCGAAATGGCGTCCTTCCACTTTAAGTTCTACTTTATGGTCGGTCTGCCGGATGAGCGCCGGGAGGACGTGGATGCCATAGTAGACCTCGTGAAACATATCCTCCACCTCCTTGTCAAGAAAGGCAGCAAGAAAGGCAGGATCGGCACTGTCACGGTCCATGCGAGCCCCTTCGTGCCCAAGGCCACTACCCCTTTTCAGTGGCTCGCCATGGATGAGATGAAGGGGCTGAAGGAAAAGATGTCCATCCTCAAGAGGGGGCTCGGAAAAGTTGCAAACACGCATTTCACCCATGAATCGATTAAGTACAGTTTTCTCCAGGCGGTATTTGCCCGGGGAGATAGAAGGCTCAAGGACGTTATCGTGCGGTTTGCGAACGGGGAGACCCTCGCCCCCATCATGAGAGAAAGTCCTCTCAGTCTTGATTTCTACGCAACACGAGAAAGGCGGGCGGATGAGCTGTTCCCCTGGGACTTCATCGGCGGGAGGACGGAAAAGGAGAGCCTCCGCCGGAAGGCTAGCTCTTGCTTACGCGCCGGCAGGCCGGATTTGTCCCCATGATTCCGAGTTGCCGCGTCCTTTCATGTGTCCTTCTCGCATTCTGCCTGGTGTCCGGCGCCTTACACGCCTTTGAGCAGGCCGACATGGCGAGGGTCAAGGCTACATACCGGTGTCCAGGCTGCGATTTGAGCGATGCGAACCTGACCGGCATGAACCTCGCCTATGCCGATCTGAGTAAGGCGAACCTCCGACGGGCAAAACTGGCAGGGGTGCAGCTTGGCCAGGCAAACCTCTCCGGGGCAAACCTCTCGGGCGCCGATCTCACCGGGGCAAAACTCTATATGGCGAACCTTACCGGCGCCAATCTGTCCGGCGCCCGGCTGCTTGAGGCCAAACTGTATAAAACGCTCCTGGATAGGGCCGATCTCTCCGCTGTCTTATGGCTGGATGGGAAAACATGCGAGCCCGGCTCGGTGGGCGTGTGCGTCGTGGCGCATGAGCAAAATGGGGAAGGCGTTGCGCCATCCCCACCACCTTCTCATTGAATAAAGTTAAGCTTCCGCAAGGGCCCTATGGGCCTTCTTGGCCAGCCTGGAAATCCTACGAGCAGCCTGGTTCCGGTGGATCACGCCTTTGGATGAAGCCTTATCGAGGTAGGCGATGGCGGTCTTGGTTGCAGCCTCAACGTGTGTGTTATCCTTCTCGTTGATGGCAAACAAGGCCTTCTTTATATACGTCTTCATAGTGGATTTTACGTGGGAATTCCGTAGACGCCTTTTTTCCGCCTGCAGCGTCCTCTTTATTGCGGATTTGTTTTTCCTCAACCTGTCTCCTCCCGTAATGGTGTTAAATCACTATAACATGCATATGCCTTAGCCGTCAATGATTACGTCCGGCCGAGGCACTTTTTGCGCCTGGCTTTGTCATCTTCGTGGCCGCCGATCCTCACGTACGAAAAAGTACGCTCCGGTCGGCGGCCCCTTGATTTCGCGCCATGCATCAAAAATTGCCTCGGCCGGAAAATATGGTCTTCCTTTGGCCTCTGCTCAAGGAGTCTTTTTCTTTTGGTTCTTCATCGCCTCATCGATCTTTTTTTCCAGGTTGGCCGCGTCCGAGTAACCCAGTTGCAGCGTGCCGTCCGGAAAGATCAAGGCGGGCGCTGCATTGATACCGTGCTCATCCGCAAATGCCATGTTGTTATCTATTTCTTTCGACGCGCAGTCCTGTTCCGGCACCGGTTTTCTTGTAAATGCGTCTTCGAGCATGGCGAGGGACTTACTGCAGACGATACTCTTCGCCACCGTCGGGTCGCGGCTCACCATGGTGAATACCTTCAGATAGAAGGCAATATCAGGCCGTTTTGCGGCAACGGTCTTCATTTCCCCGTGGAGCTTGGCGCAGTACGTGCAGGCAGGGTCGGTGAAAACGATAACCCTTGCTGCGGCATCGGCCTTGCCGATGATCAGCGCATTCTGAAGGGAGAGCCCCTGCACGCTGACCGATCTGTCCTTGTTGAGCGCATCAGTCTTCTCTTTGGTGATGTCTTTCCAGGCGGCGTAGTCGACAAAGGGTCCCGGGGTAATGAATTTCTTCGCGAAATCCATGTAGACGATGAAACGGCGGCCCCGATTTTCGACATCTACCTCCCATAACCCCTGTACGGGACCCATCCCGATACTCAGTATTTTGCCGGCCGGCATCTTCATCTTCTCCAGAATACCCGCCGCCTCCTTTTCCGAGAGCGTGTGGCATTTAGCGCAGCTTTGACTATCCTCTTTAAATGCATGTCCCGGCACGGCAAAAGCGAGCACTATCGCAAAGACGACAAACCCTCCCCTCACAATGCTCATGAGAACCTCCCTTCTTTTAAAATTGTCACGGGGCCGCGATCAGGTCGCTGTCTATCACCATTTTCGCATAGAAATTGATGCCTTCGAGAAGGATCATAGCCCTTTCTTCTCCTTCGAGATCTCTTTCGAAGATCCCGCCGAGTCCTTTAAAAGGCCCGTCCTTGATAAAGACTTTCTCCCCTTTCTTGAACCGCTTCTTGTCGATATGCGCCACGCCGTTCACGAGCTTGCCCCTGATGAAGTCGATGAAGTCTTCCTGGAGGGGGATCATCTTTCCGCCGAAAGTGATGATCTTGTTCACGCCCCTCGCGTATTTCACCATGTGATAGTCGTCTATGGCGTGGAATTTCGCAAATATGTAGTTGGGGAACATTGCCTCGACGATCTCCGCGAAGCGGCCGTCCCGGTACTTCCTCACCTTGAGCTTCGGATTCAGCACTTCGTAGCCGCCGCTGGAAAGGTTATGGGATGCGCGGTTCTCGTTCTTGGGCTTCGTGTTAACCACAAACCATTCTCTCATGTACCAACCTTTTAGTGGTTCTATGTACTAAAGGAAAGCCGCCGGTTTCCACTCCTTACGAGCGTCCACACCCTCTATCGACAGGAGTTTCACCTTCATGTCAAGCCCCAGGCCGAAGCCGCCGAGGGAGCCGTCGCCCCTGATGATGCGATGACAGGGAATGACAACGGGGATGGGGTTCCTCGCGAGCGCCTGGCCCACTGCCCTCGCGGCGTTAGGGTAGCCCAGACGCCGGGCGATCGTTCCGTATGACGCGAGCCCGCCATAGGGGATATGCCTGATTTCCGTGAGCACCCGGCTCGTGAATGTCTTCAACCCGTGGAGATCGACGGGGATATCGAACTCCACGCGCTCGCCCCTGAGATAACGGCGCAGGAGGCGGCTGGCAGCTTCGAAAACAAGGGGTTGCTCCACCGCGTCCGGAAATTCGGCCCTCACCTGTTTCCGCACGTCGGCCTCACCGGAGGCAACCAAGTCGAGCCGCCACAGGTGGTTTTCCCTGACAAAAAGCGCAAACACCCCGATATCCGTTTCGAAGACGCTAAATTTCATTGTTCGACACCCTAATGTGACCTATCACGGTCAGAAACGTCGCTTGATTATAGCATAAGTGGCACCGGGCTAGAAAGCATGAGGCCCCGGCCGGCATAAGGTGCCGGGAAGGCGCAAAAACAACTCATGTAGTCCCGGTCGCAAGGGGAAGGAGAATACGGAATGTGCTGCCCTGGCCTTTGACGCTCTCCACCTCGATCCTGCCCTTGTTCGCTTCCACCAGTTTCTTCGTAAGGGAAAGCCCCAGACCCGTTCCATCCCCCCTTTCCTTTGTGGTGAAGAAAGGATCAAAAATCTTCTCGAGGTTTTCGGGCTCTATGCCCGTGCCCTTATCCGTCACGGAGAGCCAGACATAATCGGGAGGCCTTACCCCGGTGCGTATGATGAGCGGTCCTCCCTCCGGCATGGCCTGGGCCGCGTTCATCATGATATTGAGCAAAGCCTGCTGCAAATGGATCTTGTCCGCATAGATCGGCGGCAAGTTCTCCTCTTTTTCCAGGGTAAGGTCGATATGCTTGAACCTGGTCAGATGGTGTTCGGTGAAGAGAATCGTATCGTCTACGATGCCGTTCAGGTCGAGGCGCTCCTTTTCCGGCTCCGACATATGGGAAAAATCGAGCAGCCGTACCAACACGGCCGACAGCCTCTGCGACTCCTTTTCGATGAAGCCCGCATAGTCCCGTATCTTCTCCGGATCGGAGGCGCCCTCGATCCGTTTCGCAAAGCCCTGGATGGAGATAAGGGGGTTCTTTATTTCGTGCCCGATAGAGGCCGCGAGCTCACCGAGGGCGGAGAGTCGGTTGGCGCGGGTCAGCACTTCGTCGAGGTTTCTGATCCTCGCATCCCTTTCCTCTATCTCCCGCATTTTTTCGCTCAAAGTGCCGTAAACCTCGTTCAGCTCTTTGACGTTGGCAAGGAGGAGTTTCTCCCTGGTGGATGCCAGGCCCCTGGCATCCTCAAGCTGGATCTCGCATTCACCAAGCTTCTTATCTAAGGTTTTGCCTTTCTTCATTGCCCCGACACTTGCGAAAAATATATCGAACTCCGCCGGGCAGCACGCCCGATCTCACGTGCGTCTATGGATGTCCGTGCCCATCCCGGAGAACCCGCAGCATATCCTTATGGATCAGGTCGTTGGATGCAACTATCTGCCCGGCGTATATGTCGAACGGTCTTCCTGCAAAATCGGTGACCCTGCCGCCCGCCTCCGTCAGTATAAGCGCGCCCGCCGCCGTATCCCACGAGCTTAGCTTTAATTCCCAGAACCCGTCGAACCGGCCGGCGGCCACATAAGAAAGGTTGAGCGCCGCAGACCCATCCCGCCTCACTGCCTGTGCCTCGTAGAGAAAAGAGACGAAATGGTCTATGTTGTTCGCGCTATTCGTCGCGAGGTCGTAAGGAAAGCCCGTGACGATCAGGGATTGCTTTAGGTCGCCGACTCCTGACACCCGGAGCCTTTGTCCGTTCAAATAAGACCCCTCACCGGCTCTTGCGAAAAACAGCTCGTCGAATATGGGGTTGTAGACAACGCCGCAGACTACCTGCCCTTCCACCTCATAGGCCACGGACGTGCAAAAGAAGGGGTAACCGTGAGCGTAGTTTGTCGTCCCGTCGATGGGATCGATAATCCACCTGTTCCTGCGCCCCTCGAACACATTGTCCTTTTCCTCGGCGATGATATGGTCGTCCGGAAAGCGCGCGGCAATGAGGCTCATGATCCGCTCCTGGCATTCCAGGTCCACGTCGGTAACGATGTTGATCTCACCCTTGTGGAAGATCGAGTGGCTCTCTTGGTAACGCTTTTTCTGTATTCTGCCGGACTCAAAAGCCAGGTCTATGGCGAATTCGAGTAGGGGGTCCATAGAATATCTTATGAATATCCGGTCATATTTGCAAGTACGGGATAGGCGGCCGGGATCTTTTTGCGCCTGGCGCGGTCGCCGGGGCGTGTCCGGGTCCTCACGTACGGACCAAGTACGCTCCGGCCCGGACGACACCCCGGCTTCCGCGCCATCCATCAAAAATCTCTCCGGCCGGGAAAGGACCTTGGAATCCCATAATCCCCCGCCAATTAAAGGGAAAGTGATAATTCAATGGGCGTCCCTGACTGATCTCTTTTCCAAACTACTGAAGAGCAGAGCGAATCGGTGTTCAGGATTCCCGAGTGGTTAGGGAATTCTCAAAATACTTATATCTCCAGGAACTTTTGGGGGGACGTTCCCACGACTTAATGTAGTCTTTGAGAGTCTCGTATGCTTCGGCGAACTCTTTCCGTCTGACCCCTAGCCCGTACGGAATTGTCCCTCTTTTCAATATTTGGGACCAAACTCTGGTAAATGGGGAGGCTGGTGCTTCCATCAGTGCAGGATCAAAAGAAACGAGCACGACTGCTGAGGGTTCGCCTTTCAACTCACTATAAATGGAATCGAGGACACCCTTATCAGGATGGGGTTTACCCACGCTCACTATATAATCGTCAGATGCCAATTTGATAACCCGTTTGCTAGATTTGACATCAGACAATATATCGTTCCATTCCTCCCGCTCCCACCGGTCCTCAAAAAGGCTTTCAGACTCGATCAGGAGAATCTTAAAGCCGGGAGTTCGAGAGCCTACGAATTTATCGTCTTGTCCATAGAATCCATATTGACCAGGCGCTGAGATTATTGTCTCGAGGCCGAGGGGGTAGAGTGCAAGGCCAGAAATCCTCTCCGTGACCCTGCCAAAGCACTCCAGTTCGGTTATGTCAATTGTAGCACTCAAAACGACTTCAATCCTCTCACGTTTAATATGCCAGGGATGTAGCATCACAGTTCCATTTAGAGTGGCAGCGAAGGGGCCAACAGGGGGAAAAGGATGCCAATTACCTTCGTCTCTAGTCTCCCTTAGAGGGTAAAACGGCCTTTCGAAAAGATGCGTAGGAGACTCTGGTGAGTGAAGAAGAATGTGAGCACAAAAATCCTTGGTAATATCCCCCGCCAGTTCTTTATCAAAAGGATAAGACGAAGTTTCGAGGCCGTATCGCTGCAAAGTTAATGGAAGTGCTCCGTCCTCGTCGATTACAGAAACACTGGGCAGTGTAAAGGGAATCTGTGCAGAAGCCCATGAACAAGGGTAGGCAAAGCTTTTGGAGGGGTCCATAACCCTTATCCCATTACAGGCGAAAAATGGGCGATGTTCGTCCGGGAATCCCCAGCACACTACTTTATAGGCTTTAGGATAAATGGCCCGCCATTCTGTTCGGTGGCAACTCGTGCCGATGCCGGCCGGCGCCTTTAGCGACTGCTTCAGCTTTTTGCCATAGAGTCTTCTCTCCACTAGAGGATCCAGCAGAACATACCAATCCCACGGATGGTCTTCATTCTTGGAAACCAGTTGTTTGGCTGTCGTAGCGTCAAGACGAACGGTAACCTCCGTACCGACAACGTTCTTGACCTCTCTCCGAAGCTCAATCGATTCATCGTCAATCGAAGCCTCGAACAAGACCCCATTCTCCGGCTTACTTAGTACGTGCCTCGTCACCACTTTTATTCGATCGCCTAGAAGAAATGCGGCAAGGCCACCGACGCCAAATCGTCCCGAGTGCAACACGGTAGGCTTATCATCACAAAGAAACTCCTTTTGCCAAAAATCAGAGCGCCGAAAAGAAGCACCGGCTCTCAAAAGGTAATCACGTACTATTTCACCCGTCATTCCGATTCCCTTGTCAGACACGCTCAAGTAGTGATAACCATCGCCTCCTTTGGTAAGTGATATCAAGACATGGTAGTGTAAACTTTCTTGTGTAAATTCTGAAAGAGGCTGGCAAAAAAGGATGTGCCTCCTATAAAATAGGTGACGACCAAATCACAATATTTTAGGGAGGAGGAACATCCGTGGAACTGAAGGTAAGCGTATCAGAGGCGCTCGCGTTAATCAAGGAAGTTGAAAATGTCCCGGCAAAGATTCTTGAGTACATCGGCATGAACATACAGAAAGAGGTAGGGACCTTTCTTACGAACCTTATGGGAAAAGAACTTACCGACCATATAGGAAGAGAAAAATATGAGCGGAAGGACAGCACCGATTACCGCAACGGCAGCTATTCTCGTACCTTTTGCATTAAAGGCATCGGTGACGTAGAGGTCAGGGTGCCCCGTGATCGGGACGGCGATTTTCACTCCCAGGTGTTACCCCGGAGTCAGCGTTATGACGAGCGGATCACCGAAGACATTGCAGCCATGTACCTGACCGGCATAAGCACGAGGACCCTCTCGCTTCTCACGAAGAGGCTCATCGACCGATCTCTCTCGGCGACGGAGGTGAGCAATACAACGACCGAGCTGAAGCAGGCGGTGGAGAAATGGAGGATGCGCGACCTCTCCGGGGAGAAGATCAAATACATCTTTGTTGACGGCGTCAATTTCCGCATGAGGATTTCCGGGAGCATCGAACTCGTACCCGTCCTCGTGGTCATAGGGGTGAGAGAAGACGGCACCAAGCTGGTCCTTGGTCTCCAGAGCGGCGACAAGGAGTCGGCTTCCGTCTGGAGGCAGTTCTTCAAGGATCTCAAGGGAAGAGGACTTCACGGACCTACCGTAGTCCTGGGCATCATGGATGGCCTGTCCGGCCTGGAGAAAGTATTCGAAGAAGAGTTTCCTCATGCAAAGGTTCAACGCTGCCAGGTACATGTCGCCAGGAGCGTCATCGCCAAGGCGCCCATGAACTTGAAACAGGCGGTAGCGGATGACCTCCGGTCTATCTTCTATGCCTCATCCAGAAAGAAGGCGGACGAGTTTGCGTTAAGCTTCGCGGGTAAATGGGAGAAAGAGCTCCCCTCGGCAGTGAAATGCCTGTCGAATTCCCTTAGCGCCTGCCTCACCTTCTTCTCTTTTCCGGAAGAAGAATGGATATCCTTACGGACTACCAACATCATTGAACGGCTGAACAAGGAATTCAAAAGAAGGACCAAACCCATGGAAATTGTTGCCGGGGAGAATGCCTGCTATCTGCTCCTGGCATTTATCTCTTTGAAGATGGAGATGAACTGGAGGACGACGAAAATAGGGAAGGTACGTCCTAATTTGCCCCTCTATAAGAAATTTACACAATTAGGTGTTATTGCAACATAAAAATGTCACCCTTTTTGCAACGTGAATATGTCACCCCCCCTTGGCCCTTTTCATAGAGACGCTCTCGCTTCGCTCGCCGGCCCTGGGCGCATGTAGGACCCCGGCCGGACGCGTCCTTCGATAGGCTTGCAGGGAACCTCTCCCGCCGTATGATGAAAGACATGCCAGCTTCCGTCGAGCCAATGATTCGCCGTAACGGAAGCCTTGGCAAAGCTCAGCCTCGTCTTTGTCGGGAACAGTTGGATCGCCTGTCCGTCGACCGAGATCGTGTTGTCGTAATTGACCTTTGCCTCATATCGCTTACAAAGGATGTTCCGCATGTCCGCGTCTTGAGGAAGCGGTCTCCATGCAGGCTTCGGGTCTTCCGGGGCAACGCCGAAGAGCCGAGCGTACTTGGGGATGAAGGTTTCGTTCAGATACTTCGTCGCCCCTTCGCGGTCGGCGATATTCTTAAGCCGAAGCTCAGCGACAAGCCTGTCCTGGAAGGTCCTGTTGATCCTCTCGCCTCTTCCTCTGGCTTGAGCAGAATGGGCAAAGATGAGCCGTATCCCCAGCTCGCTCATGGCTCTCTGGAACTGGGTAGGCTCGACAGAATCGCTCTTATGCCGGGTGGTTTTAAACTGGGAGGCCCGATCGAGATAGAAGACCGAGGGCCGGCCGAAACGGGCAAAGACCTCTTTGCATACGCCAAAACAGCCCTCCAGGTCTTCTTCCTTTCGAAACAGCCCATAAAGAGGCTTCCCCGTCGAGTCGTCCGTAGACAGAAGGAGCGTTGTCTTTTCCTCCCCGAACCACGCATGGGGAGAGCCGTCCAAAAAGAGCATATGGCCTTCCTTCTCCGATCGTTTTCTTCTCTTCCTATGTCTGCGCTGCTTCCGGACCTTTCCTCCGAACCCTTCAGGACGAAGCCATTGCCGCAAGGTCTCGCGGTTGATCTTTATCCCTTCCTGCTCTTCCAGCATCTCCGAGAGGTGGGAGAAGTTGAAGTCGAAATACTTCTCATTGGCGAGCTTCATCGCCCGCTCTTTCATCCCGGCAGGGAAAGCTCTGCAGGAAGGGCGCCCGCTGTTGCCGTGCTTAATTCCGGAAGGTCCTTCCTTCTTCACTTTAGCCTTGATCCTCTTTAGCTGGCGGAGGGAGACGCCTAACGCCGCCGCAGCCTCTCCGTTCATCATCCTGCCGTCCAATGCCGCCGCTACCACGCCGTACCGCCTTACCTCTTCCGTCATGAACGTCACTCCTTTTCTCACCGGAGCACCTCCCCTCGGTGCCCCTTGTTATCGGCGGGGGTGACATTTTCATATTGCAGCTAAGGGGTGACATAATTATATTGCAGCAACAAATTTACACAATTAGGTTGACAGTACCCAAGACATCTGCGTCTTGTTGTGGAACTGGGACGGCGGAAAGCTCCGGATGGGTTTCTCGAATTCTGCGCAGTTCTCGAACAGCATCTAAAGAATTCTGCATTAGTTCCCGAATGCCGACTTCAGGACGATTTCCATATAGTGGTCTGATCAGTAGTTTGAGAAGAGGAGCGCCAACTGTATCAAACACGGCATATATTGGGAAGTAGCTTGGGGAATGTCTATCCATAAACTGCTTCTCATCGTCAAGATTTGATGTTATCCGATGGATCCCGATTTCGAAGTCAGACATCTCGACCCTTCGTCCAAAAGCCTCTGAAAGGACAGCCCATGAGGCATCCAATTCCGCCTGTAGTCCCTTCAAAAGCGTTCTGATTTTTATAAAGGTCGCAGCACTTTCCGGTGTCGCTGCTACGAATAGAGATTTCGGGTCGTTGTCGTCGGAACGAATCTCCTGGATGGCTATGTGCGCATCATACTCAGCTTGAGAGACGGGACTACGAAGGCGCTGTACGCCCTGCCAACTCGCGTTGACTCGTTTCGCATCGAGCTGAATATAATCTGCTATCCGCAAAAGAACCATCAGATACAGAGGATGAGTGTTTCGACAGAAGATGTGACCGTCGTACTTCGTGTCCAAGTAACCGTAGGTACTCCTTAGTGACATGCTATGGCTCCGCGCCACAAAGCCTGCGAGATCAGCCAGATGAGGTGCAACCTCTCTTAGCCTGAAAGGTCTTCTGTCACTACCAGGAAAGCCGCAAAGGGCAATCTCATGTGCAATCCGGCCATGATAACGTCTTACAAACTCGCCGAGAAACTTCCGGTACCGAACGGACCAGTCTTCCGGATTAATCCTTCGCTGGATATGCACGACGTCCTTTGTCAGTTCCGCGGTGTGTGGTGGCATTTTCTGATCGCCCATAATCCGGTTTAACAATCGGTCATCCCATCTTCGAGCCTCGGCATAAAATTCCTCAAAAAGATTCTCCCAAGTGATCTGATCAACACAGGTAGTTTCAGAAATGAGGTCGGTTGACAGTAGACCAAGGAGTCCGTCCCCGGTCAGTGCCATTGCAGCATCGTGCAACATAGCAGAGGTAGCCAAAACGACACCATCTTCGGGTGTCATTAGCTTCCACGACTTTTCTGGTGCTAAGGCAAGGGCTGTTAGCAATACTCCCTGAACATGCTCTGGACCATGATCCGTGTACTCAGGGAAAAAGAAGAGGCCTGAATTAGTGTTGCCGAGTAGAGGCGTAAGAAATTGATAGTCTTCCAAGACTGCGCTGGCACAAGAGCTTTCCTCAATCAGTGCCAGGAGCTTTTCAGGGATGATCTTAGGTAACAGATTACCTCCTATGCAACGAAGCGTTCATTAGTCGGTGCCAGTTCAAGCCCCAACGGGCCGCCAATACTACTTGGGAAAACTTTAGGGCCGTTGATTCCCAACGTTCCTAAATCAATGTTCCCTTCTCCTCCAACAGCGTTGGATCGGAAAAGGGTAGCCACAAATGGAACGAATGAAAATGTCCTTCCGTCATGCCTCGAATCACCCGATGCGCTATGGAAAGCGTCTGTCATATTCTCTTGAAACGCGCGTCAAAAGGGCTGCGTACTCCAGAGACGTCTGATTGTAATCGAGCCAGGTAAAAGGATAAGGGTCAACATTGGTGGCTTTGAATTTTATAATGAGGAATTCATCGAACTCGGGTTTGGCCAGGTGCAGCAAACGGCGTTCTGCCTCTGGAGCCTCTTGGAAAGGATGCTTATTTTTTTTGCCGTCTGTTTGAAATTCCCGCGTGCCCTCGAATGAGAGATAAGTTTCTGCATGGTTTATCCCCACGAGGGCCACACAGATCGGGTTACCTCCCGTCTTTTTGAAATGGTAGACCTGTCGAACCAGGTCGCTTATCACCCGGTCGATCTGCTTTATCATCGCCTTTGAGAGGATTTTCGTTTCTGCGCCGATCTCAATATTTGCGACAGGCCCACGGGCGACGAGGAAACCCTTTTCCGTGATCGCCACTGCGGCAGGTACAAGTTCTCCGAACGTCCCGTCACCCCTCCTCGCCGACCGACCTACGGTGACGTTCTTCAGGTTGATGACGCGGTCATGTTGCCCAACGCGATCCACCAGCTTTGACGATTTGTTCAATCTCACCAAATCTTCGTAAAGTTGGCCCGCTACTGTATCACCCAGGCTGGAATTCCTATGGAGATAGCGCACTCCTTCAAATAGACCACGGAATGTTTGCAGGAGAGCGAATTGATCCCCTTTGCTCATCCCTGATCGTCCATGTGGAGGATAGCAGTGAAAGAAGGCAAACAATGATGTTTGATCGCCTCCTCCATGCGCTGTCGGGCTATGTCGAGGTAGGTGTTATCAACCTCGTTGCCGATGCTATTTCTTCCCGTTGCCGCTGCAGCAATACTGGTGGTACCCGTTCCGAGAAAGGGGTCGAGAATCGTGTCTCCGGCGAAAGAAAAGAGTCTTATCAGCCGTTCCGCAAGGACTTGGGGGAAGGGGGCAGGGTGCCCTATGAGTCTTGACTCTCCCTTGATGTCTGTCCAGGCGGACCGCAGCCACGTCCGCATTTCCTCTTTCGTGAGCATGGAGAGGGCTTTCTGAAGGATCGATGGAGAGCGATAATCGGTGCCCTTACGCAAGAACAGGATGTACTCGACGTCATTCTTTATGACCGCTCCAGGCTGATAAGGCTTGCCATAAAACCCCGCCCCGTTGCCGCGAGCCTCAGTGGCTCCGTTCGCGATTTTGAACCATAGGATGGGAGTGAGACAGTCGAGACCATTCTTCCGGGCCCTCACCTCTATGTCGGCATGCAAAGGCACTATGTAGTGGCGACCGCCCTTGCGGCGCGGGATGCATACGTCTCCGACGACGCAGCAAATGCGCCCTCCCGGAACGAGAATGCGCCTGCATTCCGCCCATACCTTGTCAAGCTCGCCAAGAAAGACTTCGTAATCCTCAATGGCCCCCATTTGCTGCTCGTGCGGTTGGTATTGTTTCAATGTCCAGTAAGGGGGAGACGTTACCACGAGATGGACGCTTTCATCCGGTATCCATGATAAATTGCGGGCATCGCCCAAATGGAGCCGATGGGCTGTGGCATCGAAAGGGGCCGGCCATGGATTTTCCCTGTAGTAATTATTCAGGGCGAGAAGCGCCTCAATCGCGCCTCGCTTGTTGTCCGGCCCTGAAGCGGCCGAAAGCGCCGGATCATTCAGCCGGCTGGCTGACTGTGCTGCCACTACGTAAACCTTATTTTTTGTCAGAGGCATGTTCTTGTCTTATCCCTTTTATCACGATATGAACTGGTCTCGCAACAGAATAGTTCACAGAATAGTTCACAGAATAGTTCGCTACCGGTCACCCGGCGTTTCTCATCGCCTCGAGATCGATCAAGAAGGGAGTAGTTATTTGTAAACATCTCCACGTGGTGCTATATTGACGACCGCGATAATTCTGTCTTCTTTGATGATTTCAAAGACGATGCGATATCGGCCGACGCGGAGCCTGTGGAAGCCTCGCAGTGGACCAAGCAGAGGTTCCACATTGGGATGCTGCAAAGGATCTTCATACGCGCATAACGATATCAGTTCTTTTTTGAATCGTTCTTTTGTGGGCTTGCTGAGTTTATGGAAATATTTTTCTGCCTTCGACGATACCCTAACAGTCCAGCTCTGAGAGGTCTTTCCCTCCACCTGCTTTTATCTCCTCGATTCCTTCTCTGCATTCCTCAAGAAAGCCTGGTATGTTGAGAAGTTCCATAGTGTCCTTGTGGCGCTCGATATATTGAAGCGCTAGTTCCTCAAATATGTCGGACAGCGTCCTGTTTTCATATCCGGCAATTGCCCTCACCAGACGCAGCTTCTCTTCAGGCAGCCGTAACGTGGTCGCAGTCTTACTTGATGCCATTATAGTCTCACCCCCTGATCGGTATGCAATATTATAATACTATGATATTATAGTGTCAAATTGATTACGGAACCTTGGGGAGCCGCCTCTGTTGCTTACTGAAGCAGTGCAGAAACAAGGAGCCCAGCATTAGAATCAGATCGCGACTGCCACGAGAATCGGATTGAGCACCCTCTGCAGATCCTTCGGGTCGATGCCCACCAGGTACCCGCGCTTACCGCCATTTATGTATATTTTTGGAAGATCCAGTATGGTCTTCTCCATATAGACAGGTATCATCTTGCGTGTCCCGAAGGGCGAGGTGCCGCCAACCATGTAACCCGAGTGTTTCTGTGCGGTCACGGTGGTACAGGGTATTATCCGTTTCACTCCGATTACTCTGGCAAGCTCTTTGGTGGAGACCTCCTTGTCTCCGTGCATAAGTACGATGAACGGCCTCTTAAGCTCATCTTCCATGATAAGCGTTTTCACCAGGGAGTGTTCGTCAAAACCGAGCTGCCGCGATCCTTCCGCGGTCCCTCCCCGGTCTACATATACGTACGTGTGTTCCGTAAAGGCAACTCTGTTGTCCCTGAGTACCCTTATTGCCGTCGTCACCGGGCCTTTATCTTTACCCATACGACAAACACCTCCGGTCATGAGCTGGTGGACAGGGGCGAGGGGGGCGTAAGAAGAAAAGCAGGAAGCAACATTTTTATGCCAGAGGTCAGGTGCCGGGCCTGAGAATCAGGCACGTGGCCACGCCATGCGCATAAAGCACACCTTTGCTGTCGGTGAGCCTCCCCTCGGCCGTTGCCGTGCGACTGCCCGCATGAATGACGCGTCCTTCACACCGCATGTTCCCTGTCTCGACCTTTATGCCACGGACGAAATTCACCTTGATCTCCAGAGTCGTGAGTTCGGCATGGACCGGCAGGGTCGTATGAACGGCACACGCCGTTGCCGCGTCGAGGGCCGTACAGGCGAATCCACCGTGGATCATGCCGACCGGGTTGCACTGGTATTCGGCGGGGGTGAGCTCGAAGACAACGTGGCCTTCCTCAACATCGAGAAACCTAAAATTGAACAGGCGATACATAGGCGACAGGGGGCTGCGGCCGTCCCTCAAGGCCCGCAGATAGTCGAGGCCGCTCTCCGTCTTGATCGCTCGTGTACTGACCTTTGGGTCGCTCCATCTGATGATGTGGCTATGTTCGCCTGCACCTGTGTCGATTTCCTTCATGGCAGCCTCTCTATACGGTGACCTCAGCGGGTCTTGTACTGTACCTTCATTTCCTATCTCCTCTCTTGAGTGGAAATGCTGTTACTACCGTTGCGATGTCGCCCTTTGTAAAAACAACGTGATACCTCTTCATTGACGGACTTCAGTAAATGCATGCATCAAGTATCGAGAGGGCCGTATCGAGCACTTCATCGGAGGCCTTCCCGATCTTTTTGGCTTTGCGTGCGCGAAAATCGATGGACTTTACCTGTTCGACCATAACAAATCCAATTACATGGGGGTTATCCGTCACGGGTACGTGAAAGGGATAACCCCCATCCGTCGTGGTTAAGGGACAAACAATTGCAAGGCCCGTGTGCTCGTTAAATAGAGTATTGCTTACTACAAGGGCAGGCCGGCGGCCTTTCTGCTCATGGCCGGACTGTGGGTCGAAGGTGACGGCAATGAAATCTCCTTTTTCGGGGGCATAGGGCTTCACCTACCATACCTCTTTGCCGACCGGCTTACCCCAATCGATTTCTTCGGGCTTGTAGTCTTCGGGTATCCGCGACACCAGTTCTTGTAAGCTCTGTTTGCCCCTGATCCGTCTCACCGGAGCAATGACAATCATACCGTCCCGGGCAACTACATCAACATCGTCACCAACTGCGATGCGCGCATCTTCAAGCACCTGCCTCGCGAGACGCAATCCTTGGCTGTTCCCCCATTTCTGGATCTTTGTGACCATGCTCGCACCTCCTATGGATATCCCAAGTATAGCCCATAAAAAGGCCCATGTCAAGTCGGGCTAAGGCGGAACAACGAGGTTGCTGAAACCCCTCATAGTTCTTTTATGCGGACGTTTCCCGGTGATTTCTCGATCGTCTCCGAAATCTCTTTCAGGCGCTCGGCAATTTTTTCAGCATCGTCGGATCGGTGATCAGGGACCTTTGTGACTCCGTATTTCTCATACTCGTCGAGAGCGAATTTAAGCGTAATGTCTTCGATTGTCCTTCCCGGCTGAAAGGCGACTTCGCTCGTAAATCCTTTACTTGTTTCAACAACGAGCCCGACCGCGCTTAGTTCCTGGAGAAGGCTTTCTACGAGACGTACGGGAATCTCCACGGCATGGGCAATCTGCGGCGCGCTCAACGGCATCTCCCCGAGGGAAAACCTCTTTATCAGAAGGTGAAAAATCCTGAGCATGAGAAGTTTTTTCGCTGAAACACTTATCCCGGAGTAATCAGGGTGAAAACCATAGGTTTCATAATGCTCGCCGGCGTGAGCGATCTCTGCTCCGAAAAGGACGATCATCCAACTGGTTTGAAGCCATGCGAGGAATAGGGGCAGTGCCGCAAAACTGCCATAGATGGCCCCCTGGCTCGCCACCCCTATCTGAAATTTAATATATGCCCACTGCACGATTTGGGTAATCGTACCTGCAACGATGCCACCCAGAATAGCCGACCTGGGCGGAATTCTCGTGTTTGGCATAACCAGGTAGAGCATGGTTAAGAGCACCCAAATGGTTACATAGGGCAGCAAATTCAACAGGGAAAAGATGACGCTGCCGAAAGCTCCCAGAAAAGAAATCCGCGCAAGAATCACCGTCACCTGACTTGCCACAAGGAGAGTCGCACTGCCGGATATGACGAGAAGGAGAGGACCAAAAACCATTATGGCAATATAATCGGTGAATTTTCTTACGAGCGTCCTTGATTTTTTTATCTCCCAGATGTCGTTAAGGGACCCTTCAATCTTCCCGAGTATGGATATGACCGTCCAGAAAAGCAGTATGATCCCAACTCCGGCAATTAAACCGCCCTTCGCCTGCTCAAGGAAATTATGAGAAAACGTGAGGATCTGATTGGTCACATCCGCCTGCAAATTTGCCTTGCCGGCGATTTGCACGATCTGTTTTTCGATCAGCTTTTCAAGACCGAAGCCTTTCGCGATCGCAAAAGCCAGTGCCACGACGGGGACAATGTTGAGCAAGGAATAGTAAGTCAAAACGGAAGCGGTCTCCTGACAACGATCTGTGACGAATTTTCGAGATGCCAGAAGAAGGATGCGTAAGGATCTCACGAAAACTGCCTTGATCGAGGGCAGGTCTTTCAATCGGATTTCCCAGACCCCTGCCTTAAAGAAATGAGCGATGTGTGAGATCATGCCGGCTCTCCTGCGTTGTTTAAATTATCAGGGTCATGTGGGGTCTTGGCAGACTCATCCCAAATCTTCCCCGGGTTCATGACATTATTCGGATCGAGGAGTGTCTTGATCTTCTTCATCATGTCCAAAGCAACGGGATCAACAGCCCGTCTGAAAAACTTACGCTTCTCCAGTCCTATACCATGTTCTCCGCTCAGAACTCCGCCCATCTCAATGGCGGCCTGCATGATTTCGTCGAGGGCTTTCAGAGATCTCTCATAAAGATCTTTATCACCGATATCGGTAAGTATGGACGGGTGAAGGTTGCCGTCACCTGCATGACCGAGGACAACGATGTCGAGCTTATACTTCTCGGCCAATTGTTTGCATTTTCTGGTCAGCGCAGGCATTTTCCCTATGGGGACCGTCACGTCTTCCGTAAAAACGTTACGCGCCCTGCCGACAATGGATGCAAACCCGGCGCGTCTAGCCAGCCAGTATTTATTAGCCTCCTCGGAATCCTGTGCCACTCTCACGTCCATTGCTCCATGTTTTTTGACGATTTCCACAATCGTCTCCGCCTCTTTCTCTACCGCCTCAAGCATGCCATCCGTTTCAAATAGAAGGACCGCCTCCGCGTCGGTCGGCAGGCCCAGATGCAGCATCTCCTCCATGCTGTTGATGACCCACTTATCGAGAAGCTCGATCTTGCAGGGGATTACGCCACTTTCAAAAACGCGGGAAACACTTTCACCCGCTTTTTCCACAGAATCGTACACGACCATAATCGTTCTTCTTGCCTGAGAAATGGGCCTGAGCTTCAGTTCTGCAGTAGTGATCACACCAAGGGTCCCTTCGGAACTGATGAAAAGGTGGAGCAGATCATATCCGACGACGTTCTTCAGTGTTCTGCCCCCGAGATGGACAATCTCTCCCGTAGGCAGTACTACCTCGAGGCCCAGGATGTACTGTTTGGTGACACCATATTTCAAACAGCTCGGCCCACCAGCGTTTTCAGCGATGACACCGCCCAGGGTTGCCCCGAAGAAGCTCTGTGGGTCGGGCGGGAAGAAGAGACCGTCCTGGGCAAGCCTTGCCGTCAGATCCTGCAAGATGATCCCTGTTTCGACCGTAGCACTGAGGTTTTCCTTGTCAACCATGAGGACTTTATTCATTCTCGTAGTGCATAGAACGATTCCGCCCATAACAGGCACAGAACCCCCGCTCACGTTTGTGCCCCCGCCCCTCGGGGTCACCGCTATCCTATGGGCGTTCGCGAGCTGCATTATGGCAGAGACCTGCTGGGTGTTTGACGGCAGCACCACCACCTCGGGCTCGTGCGTCCAATTTGTGGTGCCGTCATAGGCGTACACTTTCAAGACCTCTGGTGCCGTAAGTACGTTATCTCTACCGGCAATCCTTCGAAGTTCTCGCAGTATGAATTCCTTTAGCACCGATGCTCCGTAGCGCTCGCGGCCAGGCAGTGGGCTCTAGTGACGCCCTTTAGATAGGCACATTTCTCGTTGGCACACGCTCACTTGTTACTCTGCCACCGTGGGATCGACCACCATTCTTACCCGAGAGATCCTGTTCGCCGGAATGCCTGCTTTTTCGGCGTGCTTCCTTATCAATTCTTCGTTTGGTGCGATATAGATGCAGTATATCTTGTCATCGGTAATGTAGCTTTCTACCCATTGAATGTCAGGGCCGAGTTCTTTGAGCACAGCTTTGGATTTCTGACCACCTTCTCGATGCGCTTCCTTCGGTGCTTGTCCTATACCGGGCATTTCTCTCTCGATTACGAACTTCGGCATCTCATGTCCTCCTTTCTTTAGTCGTGACCGAATCGCAGGTCAAGCGTGGTTTTTCGACTATATTCTGCCATATGAGATCACTTTTTCTCCCTTAAAGGCAAGGAAGCCGTTCCCGATGTTCCCGTAATCCCATGTTCTTCGCTTTTGTCTACGCAGGGCTTGACCATCTTCTCCGGATCGACGACGCGGTCGAACAGCTCCTCCGTCACGAAGCCGAGCTTCAGCGCGGCGGCCTTCAGCGTAAGGTCGTTGTCCATCGCGTAGTGCGCAATTTTTGACGCTTTGTCGTAGCCGATGGCCGGCGAGAGCGCCGTCACGAGCATCAGGGAACGGTCCACATACCCCTTGATCTTCTTGAGGTTCGGCTTTGTCCCTTCGATCAGGAACTTGCGGAAGTTTGTGCACCCGTCGGTCATGATCGTGATTGAGTGGGTAACGTTGAAAATGATCAGAGGCTTGTAGACGTTCATTTCGAGGTAACCACCGGCGCCGCCGAAGCCCACCGCCACGTCGTTCGCCATCACCTGCACGGCGATCATCGTCAGCGCCTCGGCCTGGGTCGGGTTCACCTTGCCCGGCATGATCGATGAGCCCGGCTCGTTCTCCGGGATTATCAGCTCGGCGAAGCCGGCTCGCGGGCCGCAGGACATGAGTCGGATGTCGTTGGCGATCTTGTAGAGCGACACGGCCAGCGTACGTAATGTGCCGGAAAGCTGCACCAGGGCGTCGTGGGCGCCCTGCACCGTGAACTTGTTCGGCGCGCTGACGAAGGGCAGACCCGTGAGCGCAGCGATCTCGGCAGCAGCGCCTTCCGCGAAGCCGGGCGCCGAGTTGATGCCTGTGCCCACTGCTGTGCCGCCGAGGGAGAGGCAATATACACCCTTCAGGGCATCCTCAATCCGTTCGAGATTGTCCGCGAGCATCCCCGCATAACCCGACCATTCCTGGCCGAGTGTCAAAGGCGTTGCATCCTGCATATGGGTTCGGCCGATCTTGATGATGTTTTTCCACTCCTCGACCTTCGTCGCGATCGCATCGTGCAGCGCCTGCACCGCCGGGATCAGCTTCTGCTTCACGTTGACCGCTGCCGCAATGTACATGGCTGAGGGAAACGAGTCGTTGGACGACTGTGCCATATTAACGTGATCGTTCGGGTGAACGGGCGTCTTGCTTCCAAGCGGCGTGCCGGCAAGCTGGCAGCAGCGATTGGAAATCACTTCATTCACGTTCATGTTGAACTGGGTGCCGCTGCCCGTCATCCACACGTGCAGAGGAAACATGTCGTGATGGCGGCCGGCGAGGATCTCGTCGCAAACCTGAACGATGAGCTTGTAAAGCGCATCGCTAAGACGCCGGCCTGCGAGGTTGGCGATGGCGGCGGCTTTCTTCAGCGTGGCGTAGGCGATGATCATCTCCTGCGGGATCAGATCTTTGCCGATGCTGAAGTGTTCGAGCGATCGTTGGGTTTGCGCTCCCCAAAGCTTGTCGGCAGGAACAGCGACTTCACCGAGACTGTCGGTCTCCTTGCGCATGTCCGGCGCCTTCATCCCGCTGATCGTATTCATCACTTCCTCCGTTTTCTCGCTCTTAGGCCAAGAGTATAGATACAGGGATTTTCGCTACGCCCACCTTCCAACATAATTCGAATAAATCATACCGTCAATAAAAATACGTTATTGACTTACAGGCAGGAATGGGGTACCCATATGGTAAGAGACACTATAGGCGCTCGAAGGTCACGTCACGCTCAAGCCACTCCGGTACTCGTAGAATGGCAACGAAACACCCTCCCATGACCGATCTCTTCCGTCCCTTCGGCCCGCTCCTCTACGCCCGCTTCATCAGGCGTCCCAACCGTTTCCTCGTCGAGTGCGACCATGAAGGGCATCTGATCCGGGCATATCTCCCCAATCCGGGGATGCTGCAGGAGCTTCTCCTCCCGGACAGCCTCCTCTATATCGTCGAGGAAGAGGCAAGCGGCCGGGCCACGCGGTTTACGGCGGTAGGTGTCGTCCGCGACGATTGCGACTGCCCCATCATGCTCCATACGGGGAAGACCAACGGCGCGGCGCGCCATCTCCTGGAAAAACGGCTCATCCCCGGCCTTGAGGACGCATCCGTGGTGAGACATGAGGTAACCGTGGGCCGCAGCAGGTTCGATTTTCTCCTCCGCGACGGAGACGGCGACATGCTTCTCGAAGTCAAGTCGTGCACGCTTTTCGGCCGGAGAGTCGCCATGTTCCCTGACGCGGTCACGGCCCGGGGGACCAGGCATCTCGAAGAGCTGGCGTCGCTTGCGGGAAAAGGGATGAGGGCGGCGGTCCTTTTCATCGTCCACGGGCCTTCCCCCGATACCTTCATGCCCGACTATCATACGGACCTGCGTTTTGCCCGCACGCTGCTGGCCGTGCGGGGATCGGTGCGCATTATCCCCGTCGCAGTGCGTTGGACGCCCGATCTTTCCCTCTCGGACCACGTGGCCCTCCTTGATATCCCCTGGTCCTACATCGAGAGGGAGGCCCAGGACAGGGGGAGCTACATCCTCGTTCTCTCCCTTGCGGAAGACCGATTCCTCGATGTCGGCAGGGCGGGCCGTCTCTTTTTCAGGAAAGGCTTCTACCTCTATGCGGGCTCGGCGATGGCGAACCTGACGGCGAGGATGGAGAGACATCTGCGCAAGCGCAAGCGGTTTCACTGGCATATCGATTGGTTAAGGTCGGTAGCCGTTGTCCATGCCATCCTCCCTATCCGCTCCTCAGCGAGGCTCGAATGCACCATCGCCCAAGGTCTGCGCGCTCATGCGGCATGGTCGATACCGGGGTTCGGATGCACGGACTGCGGCTGCGACTCGCACCTCTTCGGCCGCCCCGACGATCCCCTCCGGTCGGCTTGGTTCCAGGGGCTCCTTCTTTCGCTCCGTATGGACAGATACGGCGGGCCTGACGCCCAGTCGCCCCGGCTGAGCATCCGGGCCGAACACGATGACAAATAATAGGCCGGGGACGAACGGCCTCCGCAGCAACAGGTTGGGTGGCAAGCAAAAAGCGTCCCGCCCCCCTCACACCGAAAGTCTATTATTCTTCCAGCCTGGAAAGCCAATAGTCGATCCTGTCGATCATTTCCGGGTCCTTCTCCACATTGGCTATCTCTATGAGCAGGTTGTGCGCGCTCGTCGCAGGCAGGCGATAAATAGAATCGATTGCCCGCATCCTTCCGTCCCGGTCCCCCATTTCTGCGAGGGTCCTCATCAATGCGACAACGGTTCTCCTCCTACCGGCGGTAACAAAGCCCTCCACAAGAAGGCTCCGCAGCTCAGGCACCGTTTCTCTTCTCAGGTGGGCAAGCAGAGGATTGACAAGCGCATCATCCCTGGTTCTGGCAAGCAGCCTGAGGGCCGCCTCCCTGATTTCGGCCTCGTCACGGGCCAGGAGTGGTAGAACGGGCTCGAAGTCGAAGGTCCGGACCTCTTTTTCAGTCCTGTCCAGAAATGCCGCCCAGTCTCTCCTATGGAAGACCATGCTCCCCAGTATCAGCCCCATCTCCTTTTTCGTGAACATCATACCGCGTTGGAGGTCTTCGATCATATCGAGGCGCTCCACGTCAAGAAAGCGCCCTTCCTCTCCCGCAGCCCGCAGCACTTCCCGCATCTCACTCTTGCGAGCAAATTCATCGAGCCCCAGGTACTGATACAGGTGTTCCTTGATCCGGCGGCTCGACAGCGTCCAGAAAGCGGTCGCCGACACATCCTGTCTGCGCGCGATCCCCTTCTCCTGAAGCAGGTTCAGGTAGTGGGGGATCCTCTCCTTCGGAATGCGCGTCTCAAAATGTATATCGTCGAGGCTATACCGCCTCAGCGTTTTTGCACCATTCCCCGCCAGCACGGAGACTGTTTCCCTCAGCTCATTCCGGTCCATGGCTGCCCCGAGGGCCTCGTCAATCTTTTCTTTCATCAGGTCGAGGGGGAGAGCCTCTTCCGGCCCGGGCAATAGCCCTGCATCCGGCTGATCAACGGGGCCTACTTCGAAGACGCCCGACAGGCTCATGCCCTTGAACGGCTCGTACCATGAGAAAAATTCCTCCTTGTCCCCGAGGACCGCAAGGTACGCGTTTTCGTGTTCGAGACAAAACTTGACGAACCTTTCGAGCTTCTCCCGCTCGTCGGGGCCCACTGTCTTGAGCCGCTCGCACCCGTCGATGATAAAGAAGCAAGGTCCGCCCATGAGCAGCTTCTTGCAGATGGAGATGATATCCACGGCACCACCGGGAGGGATGAGGTCGGCCTTTTCTACGGCTTCCCTGATCTCGTGAACGGGGTGGTCCCATAGTTCCGCATAGAACACGTGATCTGAGATATGACGGAGCTGGGGGACCACAAAGGAAGTCATCATTGTTGTTTTTCCCGCGGCGCCGTTCCCCACGACAATCACGTGCCTGTACCGGAACAGCTTGTCCAAAAGCCGCGACGCCTCCTCCCATCGGAGGTACGGCAAACCCTGAAAGACCGTACATGGAAGACGACCGGGCAGGTCGGGCACAAGGAGCCGGTCGAAGCAATCGGCTGTATCCCAGACAATCTGTCTGTACTGAAAGCCGAGCCTGCCGTTCACGGCGTTCCGGAAGCGGTTGAAGAGCGTCTCCACATACTCCTTGATACGGTCGAGCACATGGACCTGATATGGGACCTGCGGCCTGCACGTCAAGGAGATGATCCCTTCCCTGTTGTCGATGGCAACGGCTGCCCCGCATGCCGGACGCAGATCGGGATTCTGTTGTCTTCTCAGTATGGCATGGCTTGAATCAACGGAGGAGATATCCCACAAGAGATGGGCAAAATCGAAAATCGCGCCGAGCATAGGCGCGTTCCGGACTATCGCCTTTCTCGTGCCCTCCGTTATCTCCCATTCTATGGGGATTTTTTTTACCGAGAATATCAGCGAGTTGACCAGTTCCATGGCCCTCTCGGGGATATCGAGTCGTTTTGCGATCTCGTTGTTCAGGATAAGCATCCTGGTCGAAGCGTCCATCAGCCGCAAAATCTCCCGGCTGTTGCACCAGCTATACCCGGTCGCCGCACCCATATCGTGGAAATAAAGCGTACAGAGGAGGACAAAGAGCTCCCCCGAGAACATCTCGCCCCTCCGGTCCTTCGGCTCAGGTATGAGGCTCTCGATGAAGCCCTTTAACGTCTCGATATGTGCGTGAAGAGGGACGGAGGAAAAAGGAAAAACCTCATCCTCTGCGAGGCGCACAAGCCCCATGAACTTTTCGTGGAGCTTGAGCTCTCTTTCTTTTTCCTTTAATACGTCTTCAAGTCTCGATTGCATTCAGGCGTCTTCTCACAAACGGCGCCAAGGCGCGAACACGGTCGCATGGGTCATAAGAATGGGTGGCTAAGGACATGCTGGAAGAAGCGAGTGCATGTTAGGCTCTTGTCCTCCACAAGTAGATCAGCGGGCTTGCCACGAAAATCGACGAATATGTGCCAACCATCACACCGATAAACAGGGCAAAAGAGAAATCAAATAACACATGACCTCCCAGAACCAGGAGCGCGGCGATAACCAGCAGCACTGTAAGGGAGGTAATAAGGGTCCTGCTCAACACTTCGTTGATGCTGCCGTTGATCACCTTGCCGAGATCGGTCCGGGATTTCATTTTCGCCATATTCTCCCTGATCCTGTCAAAGACGACGACCGTATCGGTGAGGGAATAACCGGCGATGGTGAGGAGCGCCGTGATGAACAGGATGTTCATCTCCAGGTGAAGCAGGTAGAATATGCCCAGCAGGGCGAGGACATCATGAAAGGTAGCGATCGTAGCGGCAACCCCGAACACGAAATTGAACCTCCAGGCGATGTAGATGACGATGCCCAAAAGTGAAAGGGCTATGGCGAGAATGGCATGCTGCTTCAGGGTCTTCCCCACGCTCGAACCGACCATGTTGCTGCCCAGGACCTGGAAGCTTTTTCCCGGCAGGGCGGCAGAAATAATTGCGCTTATCTTATCCTGAACCCTCTGCGAGCCCGTGTTCATGAGCTTCGTCTTGAGAAAAAAATCGTTCTTCCCGGCTACTTCCTGTATCTGGACATCCTCGATGCCGTTACTTATCAATGCGTTTCTAAGACTGCCGATGGGTATGGGGGCCGCAAACCTGATCTGCAGCTCGGTCCCACCGGTAAAGTCGACGCTCAAGTTCGCCTTGCCCAGGGATACCATCACGAAACCGAAAAGGCCGAGCAGCACGAGGATTGCGGAGAGTATGAACATCTTGTTTCTGAAGCCCATGAAATCGATCTTTGTCTTCTTTGTGATCTCTCTAAATTTCATCAGATACTCAGACTCCTCGGTTTATACTTCTCAAGTATCCAGTCAAAGATGGTCTTTGAACCGAAAACGGCAGTAAACAGGTTGATGATGATGCCGATGGCGAGGGTCACGGCAAAGCCCTTGATGGGGCCGGTGCCGAACATGAAAAGGACGAACGTGGTGATGAGCGTGGTGATGTGGGCGTCAAAGATAGTGACCCACGCCTTCGAGTAACCGCCGTCAACGGCCGCGCGCACGGTCTTGCCGAGCCTCAATTCCTCCCGGATGCGCTCGAAGATGAGCACATTGGTGTCGACGCCCATGCCTATGGTGAGGATGATGCCCGCGATGCCGGGCAGAGTCATGGCAGGGGCAGTCCCGGGGGCGATGTTGGTCCAAAACGCCATCGTACCGAGGAGATAGATGAGGTTCAGAAAGAGAGCAATGTCGGCCACTATGCCGGAAGCCCGGTAATAGAAGACCATGAAAACGATTACCAGAAACCCGCCGAGGACTGCTGCCTGGACCCCTTTTCTGATCGAGTCCGCTCCCAGGGTCGGGCCTATGGTGATGTTCTGCATCACCGTAACAGGTGCCGGCAGAGCGCCGGCGCGGAGCACGATGGCCAGGTCTCTTGCCTCGTCCGGCGTGAAACCGCCTGTGATGGAGGCCTTTCCGCCCGATATCCTTTCTCGCACCACCGGTGCCGAGTAGACTGTATTATCGAGCACAATGGCAATGCGCTTACCGACGTTATCGCCGGTGATCCTGTCGAAGATCCGCGAGCCTTCACTATTGAATTCAAGGGCAACATAGGGCTCGTTGTGGAACTCGCCCCCAATCCTCACCCGGGCGTCCGTCAGCATATCTCCTGTCAGGAGCGCCTGCTTCTTCAGGAGTATGGGCGTTGTCATCGTCACAGCCGTCTCCCTGTTCCGCGCTTTCATCATGAGCTGCTCATCGCCTTCAGGGATAGTCCCCGCCCCCGCTTTTGCCGCATTCTCCTCGTCCACAAGCTTGAATTCGAGCTGGGCGGTCTTGCCGATAAGCTCCAGGGCCCTGTCAGGGTCCTTCACGCCGGGGAGCTGCACGAGGATATTGCTCTCTCCCTGCGTCTCGACGACCGGCTCGGACACCCCGAACTGATCGATCCTGTTCCTGATCGTCTCAAGGGCCTGGTGGATTGCGTTATCTTTCAGATTGGCGACCTCTTTTTCAGAATAGGAAAGGTCGATGGTCAGGTTATCCCCTTCGGTTTTGCCCGCAGTCACTTTCATGTCGGGCAGCTCTTTCCCGAGGAGATTGTAAAACTTTTCTCGCTGGTCGGCCTTGATGACCGCGGAGACGCTATCCGCCCTCTTGTCAAGCCCCACGAACCTGATGCCCTCGCGGATCATGCCGTCCTTCAACTGGTTAAACTTCCTGTCCAGCATATTGTCCATCAGTTTTTTTGTATCGAGCGCGAGAAGGAGATGCATGCCCCCCTTCAGGTCGAGACCGAGGTGTATCTTGTCCGACGGGAAATATTTCTTCCACCCCCCTTGCAGCTCGGCTACATTGGGCAGAAGGAAGACGACGAATATGAGCAGCAGCACGAATATGAGGATGGCCCGGAACTTCACTGATTTAAGCACTTATGACCTCGCTGCGCGAACAGTTGTATGATATCGTAAAAAAACGCTAGAGAATAGACCGGAGGCGTGCTTTTTGTCAAGGGAGTTCTTTCACAAGGTAAAATATCCTATGCCCCGGGACTTGTGCTTCAGGAGAAAAGTATGTTCCTTTATCCTTGCGCTGTGGTATAGTAATTACCTGTATGGACCTGGAAAAGAAGATCGGCATACTGCTCATTGCCATCGGTATCTGCGTACCCTTGTGTGCCGTCCCCTATCTTTCCGGCTATTCAAGGGATAAGGGCATTTTCGGTAATCTTTACAGTCTCGCAATCGAGATAGGAGGGGACAAGCAGGCCCCGGCCGATCAATTTATCAGCCTTGACAAACCGCACCGCAAAATCCCCGATTTTTCAAAGCTCAAACCCAAGAGAATACCTTTCAGGCTTTTCCTGGCAGTCACGCTGATCTTCTTTTACATGGGGATCGTCCGCATCGATAGAGCCAGGCGCAAAGAATACGACCAGGGCGAAAGCTCAGGCTGAAAACCCGAAGCTGGTAGTGGGGGTAGGTAGGATCATAGGACTTATTGACTGCTATACGGGAGGCAATCCATGAGTCACACGTCTATAGACCGTTGTAAACGATCTTCCCGCCTACGATAGTCACAAGGTTTTTCCCCTTCAGCGTAACCCCGTGGAAGGGGGTGTTCTTTCCCTTTGAAGCGAAGGTGCTCTTATTCACCGTCCACTCGGCCGTGTCGCTGAAGATGATGAGGTCGGCGGGTGAGCCGGGAGCAAGCACCCCATAGGGCACATTAAGAAGCCGCGCGGGATTAACCGTCATTTTGGCAAGGAGGCCCATGAGATCGAGGACGCCTTCGTGCACCAGTGCCAGGGAAAGGCCCAATGCGGTCTCCAGCCCGGAGATCCCGGACGAAGCCGTGTCGAACTCCACGTCTTTCGAGACGTGGTCATGCGGCGCGTGGTCGGTGGCAATCATATCGATCGTCCCGTCCCGCAGGCCCTCTTTGACGGCCGCCACATCATCTTGGGACCGCAACGGGGGGTTTACCTTGGTATTCGTGTCGTAGCCGAGGGTGGCCTCATCGGAAAGGGTGAAATAGTGAGGGCACGTATCGCACGTCGCCTTTGGGTACCTGCTTTTTTCCTCCCTCATGATCCCGACCGTTCCCCTGGTCGATATGTGGGTGATATGAACGGGCGACTCGACGTACTGTGCTATCGCAATGTCGCGTCGTGCCATGATCTCTTCCGCGATTGAAGGGACTGCATCGAGGCCCGAGAAGAGCGATGCGGAACCTTCGTGGACCACGCCGCCGCCGGAAAGGTCCTCGTCCTCACAGTGGCAGATGACGGCGAGCCGAAAAAGCCGCGCATACTCCAGGGCCTTCAGGAAGAGCCGGCTGTTCTTCACCGATCTCCCGTCATCTGAAATAGCGACCGCCCCGGCCTGGTACATTTCTCCCATCTCGGACAAATCCGCGCCCTTTAAGCCCCTGGTGATCGCCCCGCACGGAAATACCCTGACCACGCCCTCCGAATGGGCTTTCTTCATGATATATTCGGTGACGCTCTTGTTATCGTTTACCGGGTCTGTATTGGCCATGCAGACAACCGACGTAAAGCCCCCTCGCGCCGCCGCCATTGTTCCGGTCCTGATCGTCTCTTTCCACTCGTAGCCGGGCTCCCTCAGGTGCGTATGCACGTCGATAAGGCCCGGCGCCACGATCAACCCTTCCGCGTCGATGACCCGATCTGCGTCCTTCTTTGCGATGTCCTTGTCGATCCGCGCAATAGCGCCGCCACGGATCAGCACGTCGACGACCTCGTCCCGGCAGGTCCCGGGGTCGATGAGGCGCCCCTTCTTGATAAGAATCAACCCTCACCTCCCGAAAGCAGGTAGAGGACCGCCATCCTCACGGCAACGCCATTCTCTACCTGGCCAAGGATCACCGAGTAGGGACCGTCAGCCACCTCACTGCTGATCTCGATACCTCTGTTCAGAGGTCCGGGGTGCATGATGATCACATTTTTCCGTGCCTGCCTCAGATGAGCTTCTTGAAGACAATAGAGGGAGGAGTATTCCCTTATAGAAGGGATATAAGAAGTGCCGCCCCGCTCTTTCTGTATGCGGAGCATCATGATGACGTCCTTGCCTGCCACCGCCTCTTCCAGACGGTGGCAGACCTTAACCCCCAACTCTTCAAGGCGGGGAGGCAGCATGGTGGGAGGCGCGCAGCAGGTCACCTCCGTGTGGAACTTTTTTAAGGCAAATATATTTGACCGGGCAACCCGGCTGTGGGCGATGTCCCCGACAATCGCGACCTTCAGGCCGTCCAGGGTTTCCTTTTTTTCCCTCATGGTGAAGAGGTCGAGAAGGGCCTGGGTGGGATGCTCGTGAGAACCATCACCGGCGTTGATGATCGCGGAGTCGAGGATCTTCGAGAGCATATGGGGCGCACCCGGCATGCCGTGCCTGATAACGATAACGTCGGGCCGCATCGATTCGAGGTTCCTTCCCGTGTCTTTGAGGGTCTCCCCTTTCGAGACGCTGCTTGAGCTTGTCGATATGTTGATGGTGTCGGCGGAGAGACGCTTGGCCGCGATCTCGAAAGAGACGCGCGTCCTGGTGCTCGGCTCATAAAAAAGCGTAATAACCGTCTTGCCCCTCAGGGTGGGGACCTTCTTGATGTCTCTCCGCGAGACGTCCCGGAACGAATCTGCCGTATCGAGAAGCAAGAGTATCTCTTCCCGCGACAGCTCCCTCATGCCAAGTAAGTCCTTACGAGCCCAGTTCATAGTGTTTTTGAGAGCAGGACCGCGTCTTGCCCGTCCATTTCGTGAAGCCTGACAGAAACCTCTTCTCCTTCGGTGACCGCGCTATATCGGATCCCCGTGTAATCCGGCTGAATCGGCAATTCTCTCGAGCCCCGGTCGATGAGGACGGCAAGCTGGATTTTCTTCGGCCTTCCAAGGTCCATGATGGCATCGATCGCGGCTCTTGTCGTCCTTCCCGTGTACAGCACATCATCGACGAGTACGATGGTCATATTATTTACGTCGAAAGGGATATCCGTCTTTTTCACCTCGAGCGTCGCCTTCATCCTTGCGATATCGTCCCGATACATGGTGATATCCAGTATACCGAAAGGCAATACCCTCCCCTCGATCTCTTCTATCTTGTCCCGTATCCTTTTTGCCAGAAAAATACCCCTGGTCCTGATCCCGATAAGGCTGAGGTTCTTCGATCCCTGGTTCCTTTCCAGGATCTCGTGGGCAATCCTGTTGATACTCCGTTCTATTGCCTTGTCATCGAGCAGGACCCGTTCCATTAGTCACCCATCGAGATCGCGTGGTGCGGGCACGATTCAACACAAGCCGTGCATTCGATGCAATCCTCCGGCCGTGCAACCGCGATCTTGCCATCCAGATCCGCAAATACCTCGTAAGGACACGTATCGACACACTCCGTGCACTTCTCGCACCGGTCGTCGGCAATGTAAGGCCGCATTTGTTGCTATGATAAATACTTTGGACGAAAAATGCAAACCCAAAAAACAACCTCATGGCCTTTGCGACCCCGAATATAATACTTTGCGACCCCGAATATAATACTTTCCCACCCTGCTTATAATATTTGTTGACAGAGCTTAAGGTAATATTATATATGCTTGACGTCATTTGTGAGAGTTTTCATTATGGACGCGTAGGGGGTCATACCGGCTATCATCGGTCAATTTATTAGGCGTGGTTCTACGGCGGGTGCGGCCGTCTTTCGAGTCTGTGTCGCTAGTACGTTGCGCTAGGTATATGCAGTAAGAATTTTTTCGAGGGAGGTTGTGAATGAGTTTCAACGAGATTTGGGATTTACTCGTCGGTACAATGCAGACTACCGGTCTTCCCGCGCTTTTCTCTGCCATCGGCTGGAAATACGTCATCATGTGGGCGATAGGCTGCTTTTTCCTGTACATGGCCATTGTAAAAGATTTTGAGCCCCTGCTTCTCCTTCCTATCGGATTCGGCATCTTTCTGGTAAATTTTCCGAACACACCCCTCTTCGGATTCCAGGAAGGACACCCTCAACTGCTCCAGTTCTTCTATAAATACGGTATTATATGGGAGGTAATCCCCTGCCTCATATTCCTGGGTCTCGGGGCCATGACGGACTTTGAGCCGCTCATTTCAAACCCAAAGATGCTCCTCATAGGGGCCGGGGCACAGTTGGGCGTCTTCGTCACCTTTACCGGGACCATCATGGCCGGCTTTACCATTAAAGAAGCTGCGTCCGTCGGCATCATCGGCGGCGCCGACGGCCCCACAACCATCTACCTTACCGCGAAGCTGGCGCCCCACCTGCTCTCCGCCAATGCGCTGGCTGCGTACTCCTACATGTCCATGGTGCCCATCATCCAGGCGCCGATCATGCGGGCAATGACGTCGAAGAAAGAAAGGCTCATCAGGATGAAGGTCGTGAGGAAATGCTCCCCGACGGAGCTGATCCTCTTCCCGCTTATCTGCGGCGGCATCATCGCCCTGCTGGTGCCCGCGGTCATGCCCCTTATGGGTATGCTCATGTTCGGGAACCTCATGAGGGTCAGCGGCGTGGTAAAGCGTCTCACCGATACCGCGGCGAACCCGCTCATGGATATGGTTACCATGTTTTTGGGCCTCAGCATCGGCGCTTCCATGCAGGCCCATATCTTCCTGACCTATAAACCCTTGATGGTTTTCCTCCTCGGCCTCCTCGACTTTGTCGTCTGTACCGCCGGCGGCATCATCACCGTCAAGGTCATCAACCTCGTGGCCAAAGATAAGATCAATCCCCTTATCGGCAACTCTGGTGTTTCCGCCCTGCCCATGTCTCCGAGACTTTCCCAGATAATCGGGCAGCAGTACGACAAAAAGAACTACCTGCTCATGCACGCCATGGCGGCGTGCCTTGCCGGCTCCATCGGCTCGCCGGCGGCGGCAGGCATGCTCATATCCATGTTTGAGTAGGAGGTGCCCATGAAGACCATACTATATGCAATGTGCGCGATTATGCTGTGTGCGGCGGCGCTAACGCCTGCTTCTTCCTATGCCTTTGGAGGCGGCACCCCGCCTTGGGGCGCCCCCATTATGCCGGGGGGGAAGATCGTGAAAACGGAGGGTACCGCGATCTACGTGGTGTATGATCAGCCCTATGACAAGGTGCTCGCCTGGTACAGGGACGCCCTGAAGGACCACAGGGATAAAGTAATGAACATCGACTTTACCAAATACCGGGACTGGAGCGACCAGATGTACATCGAGGACCAGGGCTCGGCAGACTGGCACTCCATAGGCATTTCGAAGGCGCCGGGCCCCACCACGAACGTGAAGATCGTGCGAGACAACTTCACCTGGATCTTCAGCACACTCCTCATCCGGTTCGCCGGTGTTTTTCTCGTCCTTTGCGTCCTCTGGATCCTCCTTAATATCAACACCTTTCTAATGAAAAAGTTCTTCTCAAAACAACCCGCGAAAGCAAAGGCCTGAAGACCGGTCTCCAGTTGACAAAAAACCCTCTTCCGGAAGAGGGTTTTTTTGTGCCGGCGCCGCGCGCATTTCTTATGGACGCGGCGTGAACCGGGCGAGATCATAGATCCCCAGTCTGTTTTCTATGGATTCGACGCGGGCGACCATATGCTCGAAGCCATTTTCCCCGAACAGCTCGTTCTCCTTGTTTTCGAAGGCTTCGCCCAGCGCATCATACTCCTCTTCCCCCATCATCGCGTGAAATGCGGGAAAAAGCACGGTGTCTTCGCGGGCTGCGTGGGGGCGATACATATGGATAAATTGCCGGAGACAGCCCGCGAGCCGGCTGCGGTTCTCCCCGCTCCTCAGGGCCTGTGGGCCGCAGAGTTGGAGCGTGATCGTGGTGAGACGCCCCCCTGCCTGATGCTGCCGGAGGAGCACATCAACCAGCTCGGCGAGTCCGGCGACCTTCCTCGCCCGTGGAAAAATATGCTCCTCCTCCAGCTTCTCGTGATAATCCTCAACAAAGGAACGGATTATCCCCGCCGATTCGGCAAGGCTGCCCGCCTCGCTCTCCTGATGCAGCCTAAGCCTCCCGGCCCATTCCTCGTAGATCAGGAGGACCCTCCGTAAAATCCCATGTTCGCGCATGAGGTCTTCAGCCGGTGAGACCTCCACGTCCTCCTTTTCGGCCGAGGCCGCCCTCGGCACGAGCAGGATGCCCGTCCCTGCTGTGGCGAGCATCCCTACAACGCTGCCTGTACCGGCAAGAAAAGCCCTCCTGGTGAAGTCTTTCACGTTCATTTCACGCGCCTCCCCCGTTCTTTGCGGCTTCAAGGCCAATGGATATCACGTTGTGTCCCGTCTGTACCTATTCCGTATGTAAGGCGGAAGCGAAGGGTTGTCAACACGCCAAGGACCACACGTGGCCGCAGAAGAGCACCTGGACCGGCACTCACTCTCTTTTCAGGGAAAAGCCATAAGGGAAATCGCGCCCCTTTTTTTGTGAATAACCCGAAGAAAGTGGTGTAGACTCTATAAAAAAGGAGGGCTACGCATGGAAGCACGGACAATGCGTGCCATGGTGCTCGAAGAGCCGGGCAGACCGCTCGTAAATAAGGAAGTGCCCCAACCCGTGCCGGGACCGGACCAGGTGCTGGTGCGCGTCCATGCCTGTGGAGTCTGCCGTACCGATCTTCACGTAGTGGACGGCGAGCTGCCCCATCCGTTGCTGCCTCTCATCCCCGGCCATGAGATCGTCGGCACCGTAGTCAGGACAGGCAGCCCGGCAATTCCGTTCCGCGTCGGGGAACGGATCGGCATACCCTGGCTGGGCCACACCTGCGGCCGTTGCCGCCCCTGCGAATCCGGGCATGAAAACCTCTGCGACAACCCCCTCTTTACCGGCTACACCATCGACGGCGGCTATGCGGAATATACCGTCGCCGACTACCGGTACTGCTTTTCCCTGCCCGCCTCGTATAAAGATGCGGAGGCGGCCCCTCTGCTGTGCGCCGGATTGATAGGATACAGGTCGTACCGCATGATGGGCGCGGATGTGCGGCATCTCGGTATCTACGGGTTCGGCGCTGCGGCCCACATTATCGCCCAGGTTGCAGTCCACCAGGGCAAGGAGGTCTACGCGTTCACCCGGCCGGGCGACACCGAGGGGCAGTCTTTTGCCAGGAAGTGCGGCGCGGTGTGGGTGGGCGACTCCACATCGAGGCCGCCTTTCGACCTCGACGGCGCGATCATCTTCGCCCCCGTCGGCCCGCTCGTCGTAGAGGCCTTGCGCAGTACGGCAAAGGGCGCAACCGTCGTCTGCGCCGGTATCCATATGAGCGATATTCCTTCTTTCCCCTACCGGCTGCTATGGGAAGAACGGGTGATACGGTCCGTGGCCAACCTGACGAGACAGGACGGGGATCAATTCCTCTCTCTCGCCCCCGAGGTCCCGGTGCGGACGGAGGTGCAACTCTTCCCACTCGACAAAGCCAACGAGGCGCTGGGGCGGCTGAGGTCCGGAGAGATACAGGGAGCGGCGGTGCTGGTCATGACGTAACGTTGTTCCAACAATCAGTATGCCGGTTTACCTTAATGTGGCGGAGACGATCGGTAATTGCTTTATTCTTGTGCGCCTTTCTGAGGTTCTCCAACCGGTTTCCCATGGTCGGGATAAACGGGGAGCTTATCAGTTTTGCATCCCACACCGCTGCATGCCGCAAGGCTCAACCCCAACACCAGTATCAGACCGAGTGCGCATAGTCTCAGAAAGGTCATGTGTCACTCCTCCCGCAAATAATGAATTTGTGTTTATCATAACATTGAAATCGGAACCCCGGCAACATAGAAACCGAACAGATCGGGCCGAATCCGAATAGCGCGGCCATCACCGTGGGGCATATCAGCACAACGAGCTTACTGCAACCGGCAGGCTGCATAGACATAGACACAAAAAAAGGAAGGATCTTTCGACCCTTCCTTTTTTCTTGTTGGTGAAGTCTTACTTCGCAGGAGCGGCGGCAGGAGCGGCAGGAGCTTCTTCTTTCTTCTCTTCCTTCTTAGGAGCCTTCTTGGCAGCCTTCTTAGGAGCCTTCTTGGCCGGCTTCTCCATCTTCTCAGGTGCTGCGGCGGCGGGTGCTGCTTTCTCCGCGGGCGCTGCGGCAGGTGCCTGAGCAAAGCCTGTGGCGGCAAATGCAACTGCGATCACGACTGCGAACACGAACACTAATACTTTCTTCATCTTGTGCTACCCCCTTCTGGGTGTTTATTTTATAGAGACCTTATTTGCAGGAGCCGTGCCATAACATCGAGTGGCGGAAAAGACTTGTTCCCGATACGGCCGGTCCTGCAAAAGGGGCATAGAACGGGCCTTTTCGAGGAAAGGGATGGTGGTGGCGCCTCCCGTCTCTGTCAACGCCTTGGCCTTGTGGGGAAGGAGGCAGTCGGAATTGTCCGAGTCGAGTGGTCACGTGCGTCGGAAAACTCCGACTGTGGAGCCTTGCGCTTTCTTCAGCCGTCCTCTCCCTCATAGATGCATCCGGACTCGGCACTCTCCTGCACAACGATCCTGCACAGATTCGGCAATACCGGCTGCAACTGTTTCCAAACCCATCTGGCTATGTTCTCGGAAGTCGGATTCTGCAATCCCTCGATGTCGTTGAGGTAACTATGATCCAGAATCTCACGCAGGGGATTGAAGGCCACCGCGATATCGGCGAAGTCCATGACCCAGCCGGCTTTGGGCAGGAGAGGACCCCGGAAGTAGACCTCTATTCTGAACGTATGCCCATGTATCCCGGAACACTTGTGGCCTTCCGGGACATTCGGCAACCGGTGTGCGGCAGCGAAGGTAAAAGCTTTGTAGATAACCATCTGTTCTTACTCTATGGTATGCCCAGTATTTTGTGTGTTTGAAGGCTCAGCCTCCACTGCGGATGCTGGAGGCAATAGTTTACTGCCAGCGCCATATGCGCCCTTATCCGTGGGCCGTCTATGGGCTGCAGGAAAAAGTAACGGAAATCGAGCGCAAGATAGTCTTCTGGGTCAACTCTATCCTGAGGGAACGGGAGTTTCAGCTCGTCTCCCGCTCGTACGATGAGTGTGGCGCCCCCTTTAGGGCTGACGCACACCCAGTCAATGCCGGCCGGCACCGGCAATGTCCCATTTGTCTCTACAGCAATCTCGAGACCCATGTCATGAAAGGCGGCAGTGAGGGGCTCGTCGAGTTGAAGCAAGGGCTCTCCTCCAGTAGCGACTATCAGCCGTCTGATGTCCGGTCCTGAAGCAGGAAAAAGGGTCGACGCGCGCGTGGCAAGCTCTCCCGCATCATTGAAGATGCCGCCTTGAGGTCCGTCAGTACCCACAAAATCGGTGTCACACCATGCGCAAAAACATCGGGGTCGGTCCTCAACTTTGCCTGACCATAAGTTACAGCCTGAGAACCGGCAGAACACAGCGGGGCGACCCGTGTGTGCTCCCTCCCCCTGGAGTGAGTAGAATATCTCCTTTACTTTGTAAGCCATCTAAGCTTCAGTCCTTCCGCAGATAGCGAACCGGGTCCGGAATGCCCAGCTCCCGGAAACCCTTGAGCCGCAACAGGCATGCATCGCAGGTCCCGCACGCGATGCCCTCGGCGGAAGGGTCGTAGCAGGTGCTTGTCAATGAGTAGTCTACCCCCAATTCAAGCCCCTTTCTGATTATCCCGGCCTTGCTCAAGCGGATGAGGGGGGCATGAATCTTGAGGCGCTTGCCTTCGACGCCTGCTTTAGTGGCCAGGTTCGCCATCCGTTCGAAGGCTTCTATGTATTCGGGCCGGCAATCGGGATAGCCGCTATAGTCCAATGCGTTTACGCCGATAAAGACATCCGTCGATCCGAGCACTTCCGCCCAGGCAAGAGCGAAAGAGAGGAAAATGGTATTGCGGGCAGGAACATAGGTAACGGGTATATCCCTGGAACGTTCGTAGTCGTCCCGACCTTTTGGAACCGGGATGGCATCGGTGAGCGCGGAACCACCGAACTTGCGAAGGTCGATGTCGACAATAGTATGCGTGGCCGCTCCGAGCGCCGCCGCGATCCTGCGGGCAGCCTCAATTTCACCGCCGTGCCGTTGGCCGTAACGGAAACTGAGGGCGTACGCCTCAAAGCCCTCTGATTTGACTATGGCAAGCAGTGTGGAAGAATCGAGCCCTCCACTCAGTAGCACCACGGCTCTTGGTTTCTCCACCACTTTTTCTCCACCACTCATCTTTCCGGGACGTCCTCTTTGAAGGTCATTTTATCATTTTATAATGATTGAGGGGTGGTTTTCAATGACATAGAAGAATACCCGCTTTTTGATGCATTGGTTATCGAGAAAGGCCAAGGGGCGTGGTTGACAAAGAGGCTCACAATACAATAATATAACATGTTATCTTCTTAGTAAGGACTCGTTGGAGAATCGATGGCGGCAAGAGCGAAGCCGAAACAGAGCTGGAAGGAACAGGAACTGAGCATCCTTCATCAAGTGGCGGAGCATATCAGCAGCAAACTTGAGCTGAACGATCTGCTCAGCCGCATCGTCGATATGGTCGTCGGCCTCACCGGTGCTGATTCGTGTTTCATCTACCTCTATAACGAACAAAACAACGAATTGACACTGAGGGCCGCTAATACCACGCAACGGAATATCGTTGGGGAGATCAGGCTGAAGCTGGGCGAAGGCGTGACCGGATGGGCCGCGAAGGAGAAAAGGCCGGTTGCGTTATCGAAGCAGGCCTATACCGATCCGAGATTCAAGAGCTTCCACGACCTTGCCGAGGATAGGTATGAAGCCTTTCTGGCCGTGCCGATCCTTGCGAAGGATAAGATCACCGGCGTCATGAACATCCACCACAAGAAGGAGCACGAATACTCTGAGGACCAGATCAATCTGCTTTTCACCATCTCCAAGTACATCGGCAGCGCCATTGAGAACGCAGTCGTGTACGAAGAGGTCAACAGGAAGGCAAAACAGCTTGACCTCCTCTCGGAGGTCAGCCGCACCATCGTTTCCGATTATTACCTGAAAGAGATACTCCAGCTCATCGTAACCATGACGGCCCAGGTGATGGGCTCGAAGATCTGCTCACTCCAGCTTCTTGATGAAAAGAAACAGGAGTTGGTGATTGCGGCCACCCAGAGTTTGAGCCAGGAATATATCAACAAGCCGAACCTGAAGGTCGGACAGTCAATCGCCGGGAGGGTAGTCCTTGAGAAACGGGCTATAGCGGTGTCCGACGTGACGAAAGAGCCCGGCTATATGTATCCCCATGTCGCAAAAAAGGAAGGCGTCGTTTCCATGATCGCCGTTCCCATGATGATCAAGGACAGGGTCATCGGGGTTATCAACAGCTACGTGCAAAAAGAACATAACTTTTCTAAAGAAGAAATCGATATTTTACAGGCCATCGCGAATCAGGCCGCTGTGGCGATTGAGAATACGCGTCTGGACCAGGAGATACTTTCGGCGAAAGAAGCCCTGGAAACGAGGAAGATCGTGGAAAGGGCGAAAGGCGTGTTGATGAAGGAGCTGGCTATCGGGGAAGACGATGCCTACAAGAAAATCCATAAGAAAAGTATGGATCTCAGAAAGAGCATGAGGGAAGTGGCCGAAGCTATCATCATGGCCGCCGACATACGACGTTAACCTCGTAAAACCGCAAAGCCGCCCGCCCTTCTGCCCGCCCGCTTTCGTACGATTGGAGGGTGCCGCCATGGAAAAAGAAAGGAGCGATTATGGATAACATCAATTTCGATTACTTTAAGAAAATGGACCTTCGGGTGGCACAGATCACGCAGTGCGAGGATATAACGGGTGCGGACCGCCTCTACAAGCTCACTATTGACGTGGGGGAAGAGAGACAAATCGTCGCAGGTATAAAACCGTACTACAGCAGAGAAGAGCTGGTGGGCAAGCGCATCATTATCGTGGCAAATCTCGAACCGCGGACGCTCCGCGGCATCACTTCACACGGCATGCTGCTTGCCGCCTCCAGCGAGGACAAAAGCGCGGTAGTCCTGATCACGCCGGACAAGGACATTCCGAACGGGAGCACCGTTTCCTAAGCGTCGAATTGCCGGGTGGTCGAATAGGCGGACGTGAGCCTACCGCACCTCACGCCGTCGACTCACGTCCGCCCGGATCACTTTCCACTGCTCCTACGGTTGGCCCTGGTGATACTTGAAGGAAATATTGAGTCTGACGCGGTACCCTGTTACCCGGCCGTTCTCAATGGTAACGTCCTGCTTCACCACCTCGGCTACCCTGAGGTCTTCGAGCGTGGCTCCGGCCGTTTCGATGGCGACTTTGGCTGCATCTTCCCAGGAGCCTGGGCTGGTTCCCACTATTTCGATGATTTTGTACACGCTTCCTTCCATCGTATCCTCCTGTAGGATTTTATGTGAGCAAACCCGGTAATGACACTACATAAAATGTAAGCACAAAAAGAAACCATGTCAATGCTTCATCACTATGATTATGCGGTCAAGAGCAGGGCTTCGGCAATGGTACGAGCGACCGAAGAGGAGTGTATGCTTTTGACGGACGGTTAGAAATGGATACCTGGTGATTCGGCGGGCGGCGCTTCGGCCTGCGGAACCGGTTGTCCGCTTGGCGCCTGCTGCCCGGCCTGTTTCTGGACCTCGCTGCCGGGTTGTTTACCCGCCTCGCCCGGGGGCTGGGTCTCCTGAGGCGTCTGAGGCTGCCGCGTCACGGGTTGCCCGGGAGACATCGTTGGCGGGGCAGGAGGCTCCGGCGCGGGTTCCGGCGGCGCATAGCCTCTAGGTTCGGGCAGGGTAGCCGCGGGGGCGGGCGTATTCGCAAGGGCGCCGGCCGCACCCTTATCGATCTTTCCAATTATGGTGAGCACGGGAGGCTGGCTTTTTCCCTGCCCGGTCACCACATAATTGTAACCCCTCAAAACTTTCGAGAGCACTTCCGGTAAGGTCAGGTTTGAGAGATGAAGGGTAAGGGATTCATTTCCCGCCGCGCCTCCACTTATGTTGAAGAGCTTCTTCTCCGCCATCAAACGCAGGAGTGCATTGAGCGGCTCGTTGTCGACGTTGATGCTGATCTTTGATTCATTCGTCACTGTCAGAACCGATCCGTCAGCGCCCGCCATCAGCGGCGAGGTTACCACACCTATGACAAAAACCGCGAGCAAAACGGATCTGCGGATTTTGCCCTGGTGATTCATATATCCCCTTTTATGCACGACCCACCTGCATGTATGCACAATGCCAACCTGATCCGGCATGTGGCTGTCCTTGCCTTGCGAGCGGCGGAAGCGAGGCCCGACATCCAGAACATAAGTTTTAGTACATCGCTTCTATACCTGTCAAGCGCTCGTTGCAGCGGCACCGCGCGAGGTCCTTCTCCCGAGCCGGTTTCCGCCGCCATCACCAGGAGTGCCGGGCGGTGTGCCTCCCCATTCGTAGTGTAATCGCAATGAGGAGATCGGACCCATGCATCATGCCGGTTGACAAGCACCAGCGCAAAGCCCCCGGTCTTTCTTGACAATCCCACGGGCTCCGAATAGATTGTAGGTGAAACCGGGGAGGCGGGAGTGGACTATACGATCAGAATCGGCGGCGAAGCCGGTCAGGGTATTCAGACCATCGGCGACGGCCTCGGGAGGGTCTTCGCGAGGGCGGGGTACCATGTGTTCATCCATCAGGACTACGAATCCCGCATCAGGGGAGGTCATAATTTTTTTCAGGTGCGCGTGTCGGATAGACCGGTTGCCTGTTCGCGCGATGAAGTGGACGTTGTGATCGCCCTTGACAGGTCGAGTATCGCCGAGAGTGAGAATCAGCTCTCTAAAGCGGGCGTGATCGTCTATGATCCAGCGATCCTAAAGCAGCGCTATGAAGGCCCCCGGTTCCTGGAGGTCCCCTTTGTCGAACTGGCCACAAAGGCCGGGGGCAGCAGGATCATGGCCAACACCGTCGCAACCGGGGCAGTCTTGGGCATGTTCGGCATGGGGCTCGACATATTCCTTGGGGTAATCGCGGGGTCCATGCAGAAGAAGGGACCCGAGACCATCGAGGAGAACCGGCAGGCGGCGCGTAGGGGGTATGCGTTCGCGGCTGAGCACTGTACCACATGTGCTTTTCAGCCGGCGCCGCCCGGCCCTCCCCGCATGCTGATCGATGGCAACGGGGGCGTAAGCCTCGGGGCGGTCCTGTCCGGGTGCACGTTTTACTCCGGATACCCGATGACGCCCTCAACGGGCATACTCCTCTTTATGGCGGACAAATCGGAGGAATACGGCATAGTGGTCGAGCAGGCGGAGGATGAGATAGCGGCGGTAAACATGGTCATCGGGGCCTCCTTCGCAGGGGTCAGATCGATGACCGCCACTGCCGGCGGCGGATTTGCCCTGATGGTCGAGGGTATTTCTCTGGCCGCCATGACCGAAACTCCCGTGGTGGTGGCCGTAGGGCAGCGACCCGCGCCGGCTACAGGGCTGCCGACAAGGACCGAGCAGGGGGACCTGCTCTTCGTCCTCCATGCAGGCCACGGAGAATTCCCGAAAGTCATCTTTGCGCCGGGCTCGCCGGAGCAGGCGCTCTTCCTGACAAACAAGGCTTTCGATCTGGCGGAGAAATATCAGATACCGGGCTTTGTCCTCACGGACCAATACCTTGCCGATTCACAATGGACCTATGAGGGATTCGATCTCGGAAAGATCGTGTACCGGGACTACCGCCTGCGGGGCAAGGCCCTGGAAGAGGCAGCGGGTTACAAGAGGTACGCCTTCACCGCTTCCGGTGTCTCTCCTTTCGCAGTGCCCGGCTGCTCGAAACACCTTGTCGTCGAGGACAGTGACGAGCATGATGAGGAAGGGCATCTTACAGAGGACGCCCACATAAGGATGAGGATGGTGCAAAAAAGGCTGCTCGACAAATTCCCCGCAATCCGGAAAGAGATAGCGCCGCCGGCGATCTACGGCAACGATCGGCCGGAGACTGTTGTCGTCGGGTGGGGCAGCACGTACGGCGTTTTGAAGGAGGCAATCGAGTCTCTGTCCGGTCGCGAGAAGATCGCCCTTCTCCACTTCAGCGAGATATACCCCTTCCCTGACACCGACACATTCGATTACCTGGCCCTGCTCAGGTCGGCCAAAAAGAGCATCTGCGTCGAGAATAACGCGACATCGCAGTTTGCGCGGCTGATGAAAGCCGAAACAGGCTTTTCCTTCCAGGCGACCATCAACAAGTACGACGGGAGGCCATATCTTTTGGACACGATACTGGGAGAGCTGGATGCCAGGCTTAAGTGACTACGAAGGCCGCACTCCCGCATGGTGCCCGGGCTGCGGAAATTTCGGCATATTGAGGGCCTTCAAACAGGCCGTTGCCGAGCTGGCACTGGAGCCGCACCAGTTCGTAATAGTATCGGGTATAGGCCAGTCAGGGAAATTCCCCCACTACACAAAATGCAACACCTTTAACGGGCTCCACGGCAGGGCGCTGCCCGTTGCAACAGGCATCAAGCTGGCAAAACCGACGATGCCCGTGATTGCGGTCACCGGAGACGGCGACGGGTATGGTGAGGGTGGGAATCACCTGATCCATGCGATGCGAAGGAACATCGACGTGAAGATGTTCGTCCACGATAATCAGGTCTACGGTCTGACGAAGGGGCAGGCGTCACCGACGACCATGCAGGGCACAAAGACAAAAGCGCAGCCCTACGGCGTCCAATCCGAGCCGCTCAACCCCCTTGCCCTTGCGGTCGCCCTCGACTGCAGCTTCGTGGCAAGGGGCTATGCAGGAGATCACGAACACCTGGTGCAAATGATGAAAGAGGCCCTCAGCCATAAAGGCTTTGCCCTGCTCGACATCTTTCAGCCCTGCGTCACTTTTAACCGCGTCAATACCTATCAGTGGTTCGCTGGTCGGGTCTATCATCTCGACCCGACCTACGATCCGGCCGACAGGGTCGGGGCATTTGTAAAAGCACTCGAATTCGGGGAGAGGATACCCCTCGGCATCATTTACCGCAACGATCGGCCCCCATTCAACCCGAGACCCGCGCTCGCAGAGGTGGAGGCCGCGTGCGCGAAACCCTTCGACCCGACCCGCCTCAAAGGCATAATGAAAGAGTATTATTAAGATTAAGGATTGACAAAAGCTCCCTATTTGGGATAAAAGTAGTATGTGAACTTTTTCATAATCGAAAGGAGCGAGCCATGAGAGAGGTTGTGATTGTTTCTGCCGCACGGACTGCCGTCGGGCAGTTCGGACAGAGCCTGAAGGATGTACCCGTTGTGAAACTGGGGGGATTGGTTATTAAGGAAGCTATTAAGCGAGCGGGATTGAGGCCATCGAGAACAAGGGACAGGGAGTTCGCGCCCGAGATATTCGCAGGGAAGCTGGACACGGACCTCGAGGCAAAGTACTACGACTTCGATAATTCTTTGAAAGAGGTTGCCCTTGACGAAGTGATCATGGGGAACGTGCTCCAGGCGGGGCAGGGACAGAACACCGGCAGGCAGGCGGCTATGTATGGCGGCGTGCCAAAGGAAACGACTGCCTTTACCGTCAATAAGGTCTGCGCATCGGGCCTGCGGGCGATTGTGAGCGGGGCCCAGGCTATCATGACGGGTGATGCCGACGTGATCGTGGCCGGCGGCATGGAGAATATGAGCCAGTCGCCCTTTACACTTCCCGCGCTCAGATTCGGCGCCCGCATGTTCAATACCGAGGCGGTCGATCTCATGGTCCTCGACGGTGTCTGGGAGATCTTCTACGGATATCATATGGGCCTGACAGCGGAGAATATTGCCGAGAAATTCGGCATTTCTCGCGAGGAGCAGGACAAGTTCGGTCTTCTAAGCCATCAGAGGGCGCGTCAGGCGATCAAAGAAGGATGGCTCAAACCCGAGATCGTGCCCGTCGTCATTCCTCAGAAAAAGGGAGACCCCTTCGTCTTCGAAACCGACGAGCGGCCCATGGACACTTCCCTTGAGAAGATGGCCAAGCTCGGGACCGCCTTCAAGAAGAACGGCACCGTCACGGCCGGGAATGCGTCAGGGCTCAACGACGCGGCGGCGGCAGTCGTGCTCATGTCGCGGGAAAAGTCGAAAGAGCTGGGTATCAAGCCCCTGGGTAAAATCGTCTCCTGGGCGGCAGGCGGCGTCGATCCCGCATACATGGGCCTCGGACCGGTGCCTGCGGTAAAAAAAGCCTTGAAAAGGGCGGGCCTGTCCCTCGATAAGATCGATATGATCGAGCTCAACGAGGCCTTTGCTTCGCAGGCGATCTCGAACATCAGAGAGCTGAAGCTCGATATGGCCAAAACGAATATCCACGGCGGCGGCATCTCGATCGGTCATCCCATCGGCTGCACCGGCGCGCGGCTTATTGTCTCGCTGATGTATCAGATGCCGCGGCTCGGTTTGAAATATGGGCTTGCAACCATGTGCATAGGCGGCGGTCAGGGCATGGCGATGGTGGTCGAGAGGGAGGCGTAGCATGCCCTACGACAACCTTATCCTTGAGCTGCAGGGCGGCAAAGGGATCATCAAGATTAACAGGCCTAAGGCGCTCAACGCGCTTAACGCGGCAACGCTGGATGATCTTCTCGCGGCTGCCACGCAACTCGCCGACGATCCCGATATCAAAGTCATCATTGTGACAGGCCAGGGCGACAAGGCGTTTGTGGCCGGCGCCGACATACAGGAGATGCAGCCAATGAACCCCATGCAGGGGATGGCCTTCTCACAAAAGGGGCATATGGCAATGTCCTTCCTCGAACGGATGGATAAGCCGGTGATTGCCGCGGTGAATGGTTTCGCCCTCGGGGGAGGCTTCGAGCTTGCCCTCGCCTGCGATATCATCTATGCCGCAGAGAAGGCGCGGGTCGGCTTCCCCGAGGTGACCCTCGGGATTCTTCCGGGGTTCGGCGGTACGCAGCGGACAGCCAGGCTGGCCGGCATTGCCAGGGCAAAAGAGCTCGTCTGCAGCGGCAAGGTAATAAGTGCCCGGGAGGCATACGAAATGGGCCTCCTGAATAAGGTAGTGCCTGACGGACAATTGATGGAAGCCGTGGAGAGTCTCGCCGCCGCAATAATGTCCGCCGGGCCTGTCGGTGTAGGGCTCGCAAAAGCATGTATCAATAGGAGCGTGAGCCTGGATATCGATTCGGGGCTCGATTTTGAAGCTGAGGCTTTCGGGCTCTGCTTCGGGACTGAGGACCAGAAAGAGGGTATGGCTGCGTTTCTGGAAAAACGAAAACCCACGTACCGGGGTCGATAAACAAAAAACTTTAAGGAGGGCGCTGTGAAGATTGTCGTTTGTATAAAACAGGTTCCCGACACGGAAGCCGAAGTAAAATGGGACCTCCAGAAAGGCACTCTGAAAAGGGAGGATATGGATGCGATTACCAATCCTTTTGATGAGTTTGCTCTGGAAGAGGCCCTTCTCACGAAAGAGAAGTACGATGCGGAAATAGTAGCCGTTTCCATGGGTCCCCAAAAGGCCACGGACGTGCTCAGAAATGCCCTTGCCCTCACCGTTGACGCAGTCCATCACGTCAGCGACCCGGCGCTTGCAGGCTCCGACACGCTCGCGACGTCCTACGCACTCGCCAAGGCGATAGAGAAGGTCGGCGATGTCGATCTGGTCCTGTGCGGCAAACAGGCAACAGACGGCAACACGGGTGTGGTCGCTTCCGAGCTTGCCGTCAGGCTCGGCTATTCGCAGTTGACCTTTGTCGGGAAAATCCTGGAGATAGACGCGGCAAACAAGAAGATCAAAGTCGAGCGGAATATTGAGGGCGGCATAGAGGTCGTGGAGGCCAAACTCCCCGCCGTCGTGTCAGTGCTCAAAGGGATCAATGAGCCGAGGCTGCCCAACCTCATGGGTATCCGGAAGGCTGCAAAAGTCCAGATACCCGTATGGGATATCAACGAGATCGGTGCGGCGAAGGAAAAGGTGGGGGCGGAAGGTGCTGCAATAAAAGTGATTGAGCTGACGACGCCGCCTCCCCGGTCAGGAGGCGAAATGCTCGCAGGGGATGTGGATGAAGTAAGTAGCCTTCTTGTAGAAAAGCTTCTTGGTTTGAAAGTTATCAAATAACTATGAGGAGGATAGGATAATGGCTGACTATAAAGATGTGTGGGTATACGTGGAACACAAGGAAGGGGCTTTCACCCCTATGTCCTATGAGCTCTTCGGCATTGGTCAAAAGCTGGCGGCCGATCTCGGTGCAAGTCTTTGCGCGCTCGTTATCGCCGAGAATACGGATGAGCTTGCGAAAGAAGCCGGCTATTACGGCGCCTCGAAAGTCTACGCGGTAGATGGCGCGCCCTTCAAGACGTTCAGGCCGGAAGCATATGCCAAGGCCGCAACAACGGTGATGGACAAGTATAAGCCGGATGTCGTGCTCTATCGGGCAACGACCCAGGGCGCGGACCTTTCCTCGGCCTGTGCTGCCACGTTGGAAACCGGCATGGCATCGGACGCCATAGGACTAAAGATAGATGACTCTAAAGCCGTAAAAGTCACAAGGGCGGCTTTTGGCGGGAGCTATCTGGTGGATGTCGTCAACACGAAGGCCAGGCCCCAGTTGATGACAGTGAGGCCCAAGGTCTTTCCCATGGCCGAACGGGACACCGGAAAGCAGGCGGAAGTGGCGAAGGAAACAGTGGGAGTAGCCGAAGGCGACCTCAGGGCACAGGTCCTCCAGTTCATGAAATCAGAGGTGACAGTGAACCTCGTTGAAGCGGATATTATCGTCTCCGGTGGAAGAGGCACGGGCAAGCCAGAGGGTTTTAAAATATTGCAGGAGCTGGCGAATACGCTCGGGGGTGCCCTCGGCGCATCACGCGCGGCCGTTGACTCGGGCTGGATACCCCAGGAGCATCAGGTGGGCCAGACGGGAAAAACGGTGAAACCGAAGATATATATCGCATGCGGTATTTCCGGTGCCATCCAGCATCTGGCGGGTATGAGAACATCCGACTACATCGTCGCCATCAACAAAGACGCTGAAGCGCCTATCTTTAAAATTGCGTCTTATGGTATAGTAGGCGACTACAACCAGGTGGTGCCGAAGTTGATTGACGAATTTAAAAAGAGGTTGAGCAGATAAGGAAAGGGGGGCTTCTCCCCTTTCCTTAAGCTTTGCGATGATTATCACGTGCCCCTCCTGCAACAGAAAGTACCGCCTGGAAGATAGGCTCGTTAAGGCACGATTCCAGAAGGTGCGGTGCTCTCTTTGCGGGCACGTCTTCGTGTACGAGCATCGTGCCAGCCAGGAGGACCGGAAAGACCCGGAACCACTCACGAGCCGTGTTGAGCACAATGAGATAACGGTTCGGAAAAAGCGCCGCCTGGGTCTCATCACCTCTGTCTTTGCTGTTGCAGTGCTTTTCATCGCGGCCGCGTCAGCCTATCTCTATTGGGTAAACTTTATCGGGGCCGCGGACAAATGGCTCAGCATCCGGAATACGGAGGGACAGGAGACCGTTATCAGGGACGGGAAGATTTTTCTCGTCAAGGGACTGATTGCGAACGGTTCGACAAAGCCGAGAAAATACGTGATTTTGAAAGCCAAACTCTTCGACGAGCACGGGACGGTTATTGGTGAGCATTTTGCGCTTGCCGGCCTCCCGCTCTCGGTCGACGAGGTCCGGGAGATGGGCGGTGGGGAAATCGAAAAAAAGGTGGCCGATTTCCGATTATCCAATGTATCCGCCTTCGTGCTGCGCAAAGGCGGAGAACTGCCTTTTTCCATTGTCTTTCCGGACATCTACACAGGAAGGCCCAAAGAATTTACCGTAGAGGTCATAGAGTCGCCTCTTCAATAACCCTCACCCCGGTCATTCATGAGGCTTTCGGTCCATCTGCTAGTGTACTGTCTCAGTAATATATTTACAATAGCCTTTGCTTGTGCTATACTTGGTGCATGTGGAAACCAGCCAATAAGCTCATGATGACGGAAGAACAGCAAAGAACATTGGAAGCTTGGATTCGTGCGAAAAAGACGCCTCAAAGAGTAGTCCTCCGTTCCCGTATTTGCCTGCTTGCCGCAAGGGGTCTCTCGCATAACGCCATCGCTAAGGAATTGGACGCCTCTCGCCCCACGGTTCTGTTGTGGACAAACCGATTTAGAGCGAAAGGCATTTCAGGATTGGCTGAAGATGCTCCTCATGGTCCCAGTTCAAGGCAACTCGATCCGAAAAAGGTTGATGCCATCGTGGAAGCTACCCTCCATACAACGCCTGCCGATTCAACCCACTGGTCGACGAGAACTATGGCAAAGGCTCATGGCGTCAGCCATGCGACCGTGCAACGCATCTGGGACGCCCATGGCTTGCAGCCGCACCGCGTGGAGACCTTCAAGTTATCCAAAGACAAGCGATTCGTGGAAAAACTGACGGATGTTGTAGGCGTCTATCTGAATCCGCCCGACAAGGCGGTGGTGCTATGCGTCGATGAAAAGACCCAGGTGCAGGCGCTCGATAGGACGCAACCGGGTCTGCCTATGAAGAAAGGGCGCTGCGGAACAATGACGCACGATTACCGACGCAACGGTACTACCTGTCTTTTTGCTGCGATGAACCTGTTGGAAGGAAAAGTTATCGGCTCCTGTTATCCCCGGCACAGGAACACGGAATTCCTAAAGTTTCTCCGCAAGATCAACCGGGAAGTGCCCCAGAAATTGGCAATTCACTTGATCCTGGATAATTATGGAACGCACGGCCACCCAAATGTGAAAATGTGGCTTGAAAAGCATCCTCGCTTTGCCCTTCACTTCACACCCACAAGCTCATCCTGGTTGAATCTGGTAGAACGTTGGTTTGGAGAAATCACACGGAAAAGAATCCGTCGGGGAGTATTCAAAAGCGTGCCGGAACTGGTAGCCGCCATCGAAGAGTACATCCGGCTCTACAACGAGAACCCCAAGCCTTTTGTTTGGACGAAGAAAGCGGAAGATATCGTCAAGAAGGTGGCCCGTTGTAAAGCCGTTACTGAGACAGTACACTAGTGCTTCTGCCCCACCTCCGCCCCTGTGGGCAATTCGAAAGTGATCTGTATTGCCTTGATAATCCGCTCTATAGCCCACAGGTTGCTCATACCGCTCCTAGTCGCGCAGGGTCGCCACCAGCCTTTCCGGGTATGCGACCAGCCCGAGGGCGTTCATGATATCCGTCACCACAAGGTCGGCATCTTTCATGAGGGCAGTGGAACAACCTTCTTCCCCTATGACAGCGATGCCGAGGGCCGCCTCCTTCAGCATGAGCGCATCATTGGCCCCGTTCCCTATGGCAACGACCTTCTCGGGACCCAGCTCCCTCACGACTTTTGCCTTCTCCTCTCCGCTTGAAGACTTGTCTACCTTTATGAAGGTGACATTTGCAGGGCCAAGCTCTGAATCGGCGGTCTCGTACGTGTCCGCCGTGATCACAAATACCTTGACATACCGCGAGATCTTATCTATTACCTCTTTGACCTCTTTCTTCAACTTGCCATCAAACGCAACGGTGCCATTAAAGTCCACCATGACATATTCTATCGAGAGTTCGCCCCAACCCGGGACCGGCACACTGATCATGAACGCCTCCTGAAAATCGTTAAGCGCTATTGTAACACATACAGAGAAGGGAAGGGAATGAGATTCCCAGGGCAAACGTAAAGCCTGGAAATTGCTTGACAGGCAAGCTATGATGGGATAGCGTATGTCATGTTGCCTTACTTTTATAGAAGACTACATCAAAATAGGCGCTACAATGCTTTTGCCGGCGTGTTTTTTAGGTTCGGTTTCTGACGGAACATCTCCGAAAACTGCGATGGCGATAGAAAATCGGAAAGGAGCAATCTGATATGGCAATGGAACCCGCGGATACGGGGGCTCAGGGGTCTTCATTTGAACTCGCCAAGCTGAGCAAGCCGTTCTTTCTTCCGGTCGGCATACCTCTGCAAATCGCAATCAATGGCGTCTCTTTCAGGATGAAGAGCGTCTCCGTCGGTTGCTTGCCCGACAACTGCCTTATCATAAGGCACCCGTCCGCTCCGATGTCAATTTCAAGGATGTTGTTCAAAGGAAATAAGGTTACCGTACGCTACATAGACGGCGGCAATGCGTTTGGATTCGAGTCGGAATTGATCGCGGTTGCGGACGAGCCGGCAAGAATATTGTTCATTTCTTACCCCCTGCACATCGTGCGAAAAAGCCTCCGAAGCAGCAGAAGGATTGAATGCTATCTTCCTGCCCAGGCATTCCGTCGTGATCCGGAGACCAGCGAGGAGACCCCGCTCGGCGAGGGGGTAATCGTTGACATAAGCAGAACGGGATGCGGTTTTACCATGCCTGGTGAATCCCAAGATGAGGCGCTGGCACGGGTAGGGTTAAGCGACACGGTTGTTCTCCGATTCCAACTGCCGGGAACAGAAGAGAAGATTGCCCTTGGCGGAAAGGTAACGAGAATACAGCGGGACGCAGAAAGGACCAACACGGGCATCCACTTCCATGAAATGGAAGAAAACCTGAAAGAAACGATAATGGGCTATATTTCAACTCTCGAAAAGTTCGACTGGGAAAAATACTGACACGTCTCCTCGTGTTTCCAAAAAGCATCTCCCCAGCGATGGGCCGGGTGGCACGCAAAAAGCGCCCGGCCGCAGCCTCCCGCCCCCCATTCTTCTTGCACCCCATATTCCCTTTGTGCTACTGTTAGTGAACGAAAAACACAAGGATATTCATGCCCGAGGGATATGTTGTCTTAGTGCTTCATGCGCACCTACCGTATGTCCTCTCCCATGGCAAATGGCCCCATGGCAGCGATTGGCTCTGCGAAGCGACCTCAGAGACGTACATTCCCCTGCTCAATCTGATCGGGTCGCTCTGCACCGCGGGGCGGTCCGCCCACTTCACCGTGGGTATTACCCCTATTCTCTGTGAGATGCTGGCTTCCCCTCTCTTTAAGTCCGAGCTCCGGGATTACCTGGGAGAGAAAATACGGGCGGCCGACCGCGACCGGTGCACGTTCAAGGACCAGGGTGAGGTTGAGATGGCCGCACTCGCCGCGGAGTGGCAACGCTTTTTTGAGTCCCGCCTTGCCGATTTTACAGACGTGTACGAGGAGGACCTGCTGCGTGCGTTCAGGCAATTCCAGGACGCAGGACAGATCGAGATCATTGTCTCCGCCGCCACCCACGCCTATCTCCCCCTCATTCGTCGGGACAGCTCCATTGACGCCCAGATCGGGCAGGGGGTGGCCACCTACAGAAAGCACTTTTCTAAGGAACCGGCGGGCATGTGGCTTCCGGAGTGCGCCTACCGGCCCGAGTCGCCCCCCCAGGAAGGACGGCCTCGGCTGGCCGCCCGCCGCGGCCTGGAAGCCTTCCTTGCGGCGCACTACCTGAAGTATTTCTTTGTTGACGGTCGCCATTTCCCGGGAAAGTCGGAAAATTTGGGTAGCTACGACTTTGAGGTTGACCACGGGCTTGCACTCGTTGGGGCCACGCAGGGTCCGGGCGTATACGCAGACCGGCTAGGTGGCGCACGTGTGCCACTACCGGAGGGTGAGACCCCACAGGAATTGACGTTAATGGAAGAGTACATGGGTATCTATGCCATTCACAAGACGGGCAGGCCGGGTTCCGAGACTGCGTTCTTCACCCGCGACACGGATACGAGCCAACAGGTGTGGAGCGCCAGCCGGGGCTACCCCGGAGACCCCTATTATCTGGAATTCCATAAAAAGCGCGACCCCGGGGGCTTGCGGTACTGGCGGGTCACCGACCGCCGGGTGGACCTCGGCTCGAAGATGGCTTACGAGCCGGGGAGGGCCCGGGAAAGGGTGCAGGAGCACGCCCGCCATTTTGCGCACACTGTGCAGGAAAAGCTCCGCAGGTATCATCGTGAGACAGGGAGGACCGGTGTACTCACCCTCCCCTTCGATGCCGAGCTCTTTGGCCACTGGTGGTTCGAGGGGCCGGCGTGGCTCGGCGCCCTCGTTTCTGCTTTTGATGAAAATTGTGTTACAATAGAAAAGGCTTCAACGGCCTTGGAAAACATCGTCCCTCTCGGCGCGATCAACCTTCCTGAAGGGTCCTGGGGAGAAGGCGGCCACCATTTCATCTGGCATAACAAGGAGACAGCCTGGACGTGGCGAAGTCTCTATGAGGCGGAGCGAAATATGGAGCGTGCGGTGAGGAAGGCCGCAAATGACGAAGTCTCGGAGCGGTTGCTGAAACAAATGGCGAGGGAGCTCCTTCTCATGCAATCATCCGACTGGCAATTCCTTATTTCTACGAAGACAGCGGGCGACTACGGGAAATCGAGGTTTCTCGGCCATCACCATGCGTGCAGGGAACTGGGGAGCATTTTCGACCGCTACAGAAAGAAAGGGGTCTTGAGCGACAGGGACCGCGCGAGGCTCCGGCTGCTCGAAAAGAGAGACGCCATCTTTGATAATGTGAAACTGGAATGGTTCAAGGAAAGGACAGAGGATGGACTATAAATCAACGCTCAATCTACCGAAAACCCCTTTTCCCATGAGAGGCAACCTGCCGGTGAAGGAGAAGCAGATACTCCAGCATTGGGAGGAGATCGACCTTTACGGAAAGCTCACGAAGCTACGGCCGCATAGGCCGCAATTTGTGCTGCACGACGGCCCGCCCTACGCAAACGGGAATATACATCTCGGAACCGCCCTCAACAAGATTTTGAAGGATATCATCGTAAGGTCCAAGAACATGACCGGCTTCCGCTCTGACTACGTGCCGGGCTGGGATTGCCACGGCCTGCCTATCGAGCATCAGGCGGAGAAGGAGATGAAGGCGAGGCAGACGGCCATGACGAAGATGGAAGTGAGGGCCTATTGCCGGAAATACGCCTTACGCTTCCTCGATATCCAGCGCGAGGAATTCAAGAGGCTGGGCGGCATCGGGGACTGGGATCACCCGTATGTCACCATGGAGTACGGGTATCAGGCCACGATCATCGAGGAGATGGCAAAATTTTTCGAAAGGGGTGAAGTCTACAGGAAGAAGAAGCCGGTCTACTGGTGTATCAATTGCAGGACTGCTCTCGCCGAGGCGGAGATCGAATACGAGACAGACAGGTCCACGTCCATCTATGTCAAGTTTCCCCTCACCTCGCGGGAAGAGGCCCTTAAAGGCTACCCCGACAAGCCTATATTCATGCTCATATGGACCACGACGCCCTGGACCCTCCCCGCCAACCTTGCCATCGCCGTCAACCCCGAGTTTACCTACGTTGCCGTGGAGACAAGGGATGAGATATATATCGCGGTATCCGACCTCGTTGCAGACATCATGGCCAAGGCGGGCATAGCTGACTGGCGCATCATCGGCGAGATTTCTCCGGACACGCTGAAGGGATTTTCCTTCAGGCATCCTTTTATCGAGAGGAGATCTGCTGTCGTCTTCGCCGACTATGTGGCCAAGGACGTGGGCACGGGCGCGGTCCACATCGCGCCGGGGCATGGTGAAGAGGACTACGTAACCGGCCTCGAATACGGCCTTGACGTCTATTCGCCGGTGAACGAAAAAGGCGAGCTGATGCAGGATGTGGAATTTTTCAAGGGCATGAACGTCTTCGATGCCAACCCTGTGATCATAAGTAAGCTGAAAGACATCAAAGCCCTGCTCTTCTCGGAAGAGATAGAGCATTCTTACCCTCATTGCTGGAGGTGTAAGAAGCCTGTCATTTTCAGGGCGACCGAACAGTGGTTCGTGTCGATGGACAAGGACGGGTTGCGCCAACGCGCCCTCAAAGAGATAAACGAGGTGACGTGGATACCTGCGTGGGGAAAGGAGCGCATCTACAATATGCTCTTTGTCCGCCCCGACTGGTGCATCTCCCGCCAGAGGACCTGGGGCGTGCCCATCACCATATTCTACTGCGACGCCTGCGGGGAGCCTTATTGGAGCCGGGAGACATTCGGGCGGATCATCGGCGAGGTTTCGACGCACGGAGCGGACATATGGTTCGAGAAGGATGCGGCCTATTTTCTGCCGGAAGGAGCGCAGTGTCGCTGTGGGAACAACCTGTTCTCCAAGGAGGAGGACATCCTGGACGTCTGGTTCGACTCTGGCTCCAGCTTCGCCGCAGTGCTGAAAAAGCGCGCGGAGCTGAGGTTCCCGGCTGATATGTACCTGGAGGGCAGCGATCAGCACCGTGGATGGTTCCACAGTTCCTTGCTCGTATCGGTCGGCAATGACCACGTAGCCCCCTACCGCTCGGTCCTGACCCACGGCTTTGTGGTTGACGGCAAGGGCAGAAAGCAGTCAAAGACCGTGGGCAACGTGATTTCCCCGTCTGAAATTATCGATAAGTACGGGGCGGAGATATTGCGGCTCTGGGTGACCTATGAAGACTACAGGGACGATATAAGGATCTCCAAGGAGATTATCGACCGGATTATCGAGACTTACAGGAGGATCAGGAATACCTTCAGGTTCCTCCATGCGAATATAAGTGACGATTTCGATCCGGAGAAGGAAAGGGTGCCGTACGAACAGCTCTCGTCTCTCGACAAGTGGCTCCTCTCGAGACTCCAGAGGGTGGTGCAGAGGGTGAGAGAAGCCTATGAGGCGTACGCCTTTCATACGATCTACCACAGCATCCACGACTTCTGCGCAGTCGATTTGAGCGCCCTCTACCTCGACATCATCAAAGACAGGATGTACGTGGAAAAGAAGTACTCGGTAAAACGCAAGGCGTCTCAGACGGTCGTTTTTGAAAGCCTCATATCCCTCGTCAAACTCGCCGCGCCCATCCTCGCCTTTACCACGGAGGAGATGTGGTCGTATCTGTGGCCGCTCGTCCCCGAGGAATCGGTCCATCTGGCGGCCTTGCCCGAGGTCGACCCCGCTTTTCTCAACCCTGCAGTCGAGGCGGAATGGGAAACGATCTGGAGGATCAGGGAGGCGGTCAACAAGAAGATCGAGGAAAAGCGGGTGCAAAAGGTGATCGGCCATCCCCTCGACGCGAAGGTCGTGATAGCCGTGCCCGCCGATGAGGGCGCGATACTGAGGAAGCTCGGAGACGAGCTGAAAGAGGTGCTTATCGTCTCCCAGGTGGACGTTGTCGACTCACCCGAGCTTCAAGTCACTGTGTTGAGGGCCGAGGGCCTCAAGTGCGAGCGGTGCTGGCAGTACGCAACCGACGTAGAGACGACCGGGACCTTTCCCAATATCTGTAAGCGATGCAGAGATACGCTCACCTCTTGTTAATCCCGCCTGTCTTTTTCCTCGACAGGTGGATGAAGCTCCTCGTACGGGACGATCTGCCCTTCGGCGGACAGTTGCGCGTTTATTCCTGGCTGTCGATCGTGTACTGGCGGAACAAAGGCGGCCTGTTCGGGCTCATGAGCCAGCATGAAGCCGGTCGCTACATATTTTTCCTGATCCCCCTGGCCATCATCGCCGGTCTTGCGTACTATCTCGTTGCGTATCGGCTGCCCAACTGGAGCCGGTTCTCCCTGGCCTTTGTGCTTTCCGGCGCTCTCGGCAACATGTACGACAGGATCTTTGACGGCTCCGTCCTCGATTTTTTGCTCGTCTCGTACAAGAGCTACTACTGGCCGGCCTTTAACGTGGCTGACATGTCCATTACCTTCGGGATAGGTCTGTGGCTCTATGCCCAGCTTTTTATAAAAGAGGCGCGGGCCTTAAAAGGATGACCCGGCATGGCGCGTGCTGCGGGCTGGAAGGGGGGCTGACCGGTTACTTTTTAGGGAAATGGCCGATGGATGAAAACGTAGTGGAAGAAAACAAGAAGGTGAGACGGCTGCGGTTTATGGTCGATTTTACCCTCGAATATATCAGGACCCAGCGGCTCTCCCATGACCAGGCGATACTCGTGGTGGAAGGGGTGAAGAGGTTCGCTCTCGGCCTTTTCCCCGATAAAGAAGAGACCTTCGATATTGTGTACGCACCGCGGTTCAAGCGGTTGCTGAACGAAAAATTCCGGAGGTCCTAGCACTTGTGAGGGGGCAGGCCGGGATGCGGCCCGCCTGTGGACGGCGGGCACCCCGCATTGGTGCGAAGCGGGTCGTAGCTGTGCTCGCGGAAGGGGTGCTGAACCCCAACGGCTGTTACTTGCTTTTCTCACGGTGAGGCGTTATTTTTGTTGTAGTAATTCTCTTGTGGAAGCGCGACTATGAAGAATGTCCTCGCTATGATCCTGGCGGGCGGTCGGGTGGACGAGCTTGATGTACTCACCTTTTTGCGTCCAAAATCAGTAATGCCTTTCGGCGCCCTCTACCGCATCATCGATTTTCCCATGAGCAATCTTATGCATTCGGGCATAGAGAGGGTGGGGATTCTTTCACAGTACCGTCCGTTTTACCTGATCAATCATATCGCCAGCGGCCAGCCCTGGGACATGATAGGAAGAAGGCGGTTCGCGGTCATCCTCCCGCCCTTCAAGGGGAGAGAGGCGTCCGACTGGTACAAGGGCACGGCCGATGCCGTTTACCAGAACATAGATTTTATCAAGATGTACAACCCGGACCTCGTGCTGATCCTGTCGGGTGATCATATCTATCAAATGGATTATCAGGACGTCATCAACTTTCACCTTGAAAAACAGGCGGACCTTACTATCGCCTTTACGAGCGTGCCCGGGGAAGGCGCCCACCGCTTCGGCCAGGGTTTTATCGAGCAGGAGGAGGCTCGTGGTGGCAAAGTCGTGCAGTACGTGGAAAAACCAAAGAAAAGACTCTACGAGTGGGCCTCCCTCACCATTTACGTGTTTAACCCAGGCGTCCTTCTCGAGGCGCTGGCTGAGAACGCGAAGAAGGAGTCGCACGAATTCGGCAAAGATATTATCCCTTCCCTCCTTGGCGACTTCCGGGTTTATGGCTATAAACACCTGGGCTACTGGGGGTACACGCGCACCCTTGAAGAGTACTGGCGGACAAACATGGACCTCCTCGGCGACAATGCACAAATCGACTTGAAAGCCTGGCGGATAAGGACAAATCTCGCGCACAGGGAGATCAGGGACCGGCAGCCGGCGATCCTTGGCCCCTCTGCCGTGGTTGGGGATTCGTTGTTCTATTCCGGCTGTACTATCAAGGGCAAGGTTTCCCATTCCCTTCTTTTCCCCGGAGTCCACATCGAAGAAGGGGCGGTAGTCGAAGACTCGATACTCTTTTTCGATACGATAGTGGGGAGGGAAGCACATGTCTCAAGGACGATCGCGGACATCGAGACGAGGATAGGCAGCCGGGCGAAGGTCGGGAGCCGGGACGGCGAGCTTTCGGTGATCGGGTCGGGGAGCACCGTCCCCGATGAGGTGACGATTCAGCCGGGCGTTACCGTCTATCCGAACGTGGAGGCAAGCCATTTCTCGCGAAAAGAATACAGGAGCGGCGAGATAGTCAAATGAGGAAGGTAGTTGCCGTTCTCCTTGCGGGCGGCGTGGGAAGCCGTCTCAATGTCCTCGTCCAGTACCGCGCGAAACCTGCGGTGCCCTTCGGCGGTATTTACCGGATCATTGATTTCACCTTGAGCAACATAGCAAACTGCGGCCTCACCCGGGTCGCGGTCCTCACACAGTATAAGCCCCTCTCGCTGATGGACCACATAGGCGACGGATCGGCATGGGACTTGGCAGGCAGGACGCGGGGCATCAGCATCCTGCCGCCCAAGACCGGCGAGAAAGACTGGGATTGGTATAAGGGGACTGCCGACGCGGTCCGCCAGAACCTGAGTTTTATCTCATCCGGCCCGTACACCGACGTGCTCATCCTGTCGGGAGACCACATCTACTGCATGGACTATGGGCCCCTCATTCACTTCCACAGGGAGCACAGGGCGCACGTCACCATTGGAATGTTACCGGTGGCGTGGGAAGAAACACGCCACTTCGGCACAGGCACCCTTGACGGACAACATCGGATTATCGACTGGCAGGAAAAGTCGGATCAGGCCCGCTCGAATCTCGCCTCCATGGGCATCTACGTATTCGATAGGGAGTACCTTGTCAGGACCCTATGCGAGACCAAGGAAGAAGACTTCGGCAAGCAGATCATCCCACGGGCCCTGAAGGAGGGCAACGTGTACGCCTATCTTTTCGAGGGCTACTGGCGCGATGTAGGCACAATACAGGCATACTGGGACGCCAACATGGATCTGCTCAAACCGGAATCGGGACTGAACCCGGAAGGCTGCGGCATACGGACGAACCAGGTGGCCGAGGCACTCCCCTACGACCGCCCCCCCGCCAAGGTGAGCGGTTCGTCATACGTGGTCCATTCCGCCATTTCCCCGGGCTGCATCGTCTCGGGCCGCATCGAGAATTCGATCATCTCCCCCGGTGTGGTGATCGAGAAGGGCGCCTTCGTAAAGGACTCGATCATCATGCACGATTCAATAGTCAGGCGAGGGGCCGGGGTCGAGAGGTCAATCATAGACAAAGGGGTGGTGGTAGGGGAAAATGCCGTTATCGGTCGGGGAAGCACGGGGAGGGCCAACATGAAATTTCCGGACCATATCTATTCCGGTCTGACCGTCGTCGGCAAGAACGCGTCTATTCCTGAGGGCGCGAGAATCGGCACGAACTGCATTATCTGCCCTGCCGTCAACAAAGAAGACTTTCTCTCCATCGACCTCGAGGACGGCGAAACCGTGGAGAAACGCGAATAAGCAGTACCGTAGAAAGCCACGACGCGCTCGCCTATCACCGATGTGTGCTGAAATCGAGGAGGACTTTAAGTACCCCCTTCTGCCTCGCCCTCTCAAAGGCCGAAAGGGCGTCATCGAATGGGTAGACTGCCGATACGAGGGGCCGCACGTTCAGCCGCGCTGAGGCCAGGGCCGCAACGGCCGGGGCGAAGGGGCCGCACCGTGAGCCCACGAGCGTGACCTCGTCGACTACCGCCCTCGACAGGTTCACCTTTCCCCAGTCGGCAACAGTGCTCTTCAGAACGATTGTGCCCCGCGGCAATACCTGCTCAAGCGCCGTTTCAAGCCCCTTCGGGGCGCCTGTCGCCTCGATGACGATTTCATACGCCCGGCTCTCCCGAAGGTCCTCCGCCCTCCTGGTTCTCACGTTCTGCCGGGCCGCTATGGCCAGCTTTTCCTCATGCCTGCCGCTCACGATGACGTCCACACCGCAGTGATCGAGAACAAGGGCAATGAGCAGGCCGAGCTTCCCGTCGCCGAGGACGAGGACTTTGTCGGTCGGCTTCACGTGTACCTGCTCCAGCACTTCGAAGGCCGCCGCCGCGGGCTCTGCGAAGACCATGTCGATGTCCGCCGCATGGGCCGGGACCTCCCACAGGTTCCGCACAGGCAGTGTGACATATTCGGCGAAAACCCCGTCCCTGTCCGATATGCCAAGGGCCGATCTGCGCACGCAATGTTTTTCCATACCCTTCGCGCAGTAATCACACGTGCCGCATCCACAGTTAATCTCGCCCACCACCCTTTTGCCGACAAGGCCGGAATATGGACCATTTACCCGTTCCACCATGCCGACAAACTCATGGCCGGGAATACCCCTGAAACTTTTATATCCTTTCAGGATCTCCACATCGGTGCCGCAGATACCGGCCATAAGCACCCGGATAAGAGCCTCGTGTTCGCCTGGCTCGGGCTGGCGGGCATGAGACTCGAATCGGAGCGAGCCGTCAAAGAAAAGGGCTTTCATCGTAGATCCTACGTTACCATACCGTCTTTTCTAGGCGCAACAAAAAAGCATGGGTCTCTATAAGTCCTGTAGGACTTATACGACCTCTTGTTAAGCAGAAACCGCCATCTCCCATCCCCCCGGTCAAGCGCTCTGACGGCACGTGTTTTTGCAAAAGCCTCTGGTGCAGGCGCGGGCAGTCCTTGAGATAATTGGACAAATCCAAAAAGAATGGTTAAATTGTAGAGTCGGCATCAGGGAAAAAGATGCCTCAGAAGGTATCTCTGATCGAAAAAACGTTCCAGGGGGAGATATGGATCTAAATGAGGAAATAGCAAAAGTCGCGTACGAGCTTTTTGAAAGGGATGGAAGGCGGGACGGGAAAGACAAGGAGCATTGGTCTGAGGCAGAGGAAATTGTAAGAGCCAGACACGCGGCAGACGAGAAAAAGGCGGAGACTAGGAAGGCGACACCGGTCTCAACACCACAAAAGAAAACAACCGAAAAAACCCGGAGCGCCAAGCAGAAAGAGGCCGCGCCGAAAAACGCGCCGCCGTCCGTCGCAGGCCGGGTTAAAAAACCCGCCGTCAAGGAACGGGTAAAGTAACTTCACCTGACCAACACGCGGCGAAAAGGAGCGGTGTTTGCCCGCTTTTCTTGTTTTCCCCTTCAGGTCGAGGCGGTGGGCTGCCCTCTTTAGGCCGACGGCAAAAGGACATGGGGCAACTCCATCTTAGCTCATCAGCCGGTCGGGTTTGGGTCAGCTTTTCTCCAGGGCCTGCTGCTGGAGCTTCATCTTCTTAAGGAGGCTTTCGTAGGATTCCTGTTTTATGATGCGGGAAAAACTATTCCGGTAGTTTCCCACGATGCTCACGCCGTCTATCGACACGTCCCTGACCTTTAATCCCCCTCCTATCTGCATGAGATAGTAATCGACCGGTATCTCTTCGTTGGTCCGCTGTATGAGGGTTTTCACCGCAGTCCGGCCCTGCCCGCTGTCCTCTCCCACGTACACAATCTTCTCTTTCCTCAGAAAATCGAGTACCAGCCTTGAGTACGAATCGAGAAAGAGGTCCTGAAAAATCGACCTGAATTCCGACCGCTTCCCTCTGTCAAGGGTGTTCCAATACTGACCAAGGGCCCCCCGCGCCATCTCATCGAACGTGAAATTTCCGAGGATCACCTTCTTAATCTCAACCCTCCGCGCGGCGCGCGATTCCTGCCCCTGCAGGCCCGGGTCAGACTGAACGGCCATTACTGCGTCGAGCATTCCCCGCACCGTCTCCGTAGGTGCTCCCGCCATCGCCGCGGTCTGAAGAAGGACCGCCCAGAGGCACGCCAGACCAAGCAGCAAGGCTATTCTTCGTTTCATGGTTCCCCCTTATCTCCATTCATTTGCGACGGCTTGTGGGCTTCATGGTCTTCTTGGCCTTTAACCGGGCTGTTTCCCTTCCCGGCCCGCATGCTCGCCGCCGCATACAGGAAGGCAGGTAGAAAGAGCACTGCCGCCCCGAGGACGCAGAGACTCCCGATAGTCGTGAGTAGGCCGAGTGAATGTATGCCCTGGTGCCCGGATATCATCAGGCTGCAGAAGCCGACCGTTGTCGAGAGCCCGGCGAGGACCACACCCATACCGGTGCTTACGGGAAGGCTGAAGGCTGCCTGGTGGCTGCTCTGCCTCCACCTCTGGACAACAATGATACCGTACTCGACGCCCGCTCCCACCACGAGGGGCATGAAAATCGTATTGGCGAGGTTCAGGTCGATTCCGAAGACGTGCATCAGGCCGAGGGTCCAGAGGGTCCCCATGACAAGCGGCGCGAGGGCAGCGAGGACAGAGACCGGACTGCGCAGCGTGACGGCGAGAAAGATGACGATGAAGGCTACGGCATAGAGGGCCGCCTTGACCACCGCGTCGCGGAAGGCCTTCGTAAATACGTACAGGGTCACGGGGTCGCCCGTGACGTCGGGGTCGGCTGACCTGAGGTCCCGGACAAACTTCGCGAGAAACTGCGGGTCCCATACGTTGCCCGCGGGGAAGATGCGGAGCAGGTAGAGGTTGTCGGGACCGACAAACCGATCGCGCAGGGCTTTAGGCAGGTCTTGGATTATGAGGGGCTTCGTCTCCATGTTCTCATAAAGAAGGGAGAGCTTATCGTTCAGATCTATGAACATCCGGGTCTCGAACCGCGTAAGGCGACCGAGCAGCTTCGGCCTTTCGATGGAGTCAAAATCCGTCCTGATGGCATCGATAAGCCCCCTCACCTCTCGCATCTGCGCCTGGAGACCCTTCGGCGCACCCAATTCAGGGGAGGTGGAGTCGATCATCTTGAAGCGGATCCGTGAAAACAGGTTATTCAACCGGTCGATGTCGATAGGGCCGGATGGGGCCGGGATAGACCTGATCCCCCCGAGGATCGGCTTCATCTCCTTAAGAAGGAGTAGCTTGTGTTCCTGATCCTTCGGGAGCACGTCCCTGATGCTGCTTACCTCCGATACGGTGGGGAGCCGCTCGAGAGCGCGAGTCTTCTCATCGATCTCCCGGAACGAGCGGGCAAAGAGGGCGCCGTAGATACTCGCATGCCTGGAGCCTTCTATCAGCTTGTTTTCCCAGATTACCGACTCGGCGCTCTTCGACTGGAGGTGCAGCATGTTCAGGTCGAACCGCACCTTGAGCGCCCCCCAGAGGGAGAGACCCGAGGCGCAGACAGCAAAACTCATGAGAAAAAACGCGCGATGCCTGGTGGTCTTCACGAGAGGCTTTGTCTCGTCGGCCGCGGCGCCTCTTATCCGCCCTATACGGAACCGGGCCGGCAGCACGATAAGCGCCGGCAGGAGACAGAGGGTAGCCGCTGTTGTGACGGCAAGGCCCATGGCGCAGATAAGGCCAAGCTCTGACAGTCCTTTGAACCCTGTGAGGACAAGCGGAAAAAAGGAAAGTGAGGCGCACAGGCCCGCGAGAAGGATCGCCGGACCCACCTTGTCCATGGTTGCGGCGAGGGCCTCTCTTGTCGATGCGGAGGAACGCCGCACCTCGCCGTAGCGCGCAAACCAGTGTATGGCATAGTCGATCCCCAGACCGAGGAGCATGGGCGCAAATGTCACCGAGAGCAGATTGAGATGGCCGATGAAGAGCGTGGTAAGACCGAAGGTCAGGCAGAGGGCTATTACGAGGACGGCCACCGTGAGGAGCGCTCGCTTGATCCCGCGCCAGAAAATGATAAGCAGCGCAGCGAGCCCGATAAGGGAAAGGGATGTTGCGAGGCCTATGTCCCTGAAGGCGAGCCCTTTTTCGTCTTCGTCCAGGGCTTTTTGGCCGGTTGCACCTGCACTGACATCGGGAAAGTCTTTCTTGAGCGACGCTATGGTCTCCCTGAGCGCCGTCAACGCCTGGCCTTCGTTCTTCTTCGCCGGTTCTATGAAGATGAGAAGGTATTTCTTGCCCTCAGTCCAGAAATAGCCCTGTTCGGTCTCGTTCGCCACATTGAACAAGGAGCGCCAGGGGGAGGTAAAGGCCGAAGAGCCTTCTATCCCCTGTTTCATCTGGCGCAGGATTCCTATCAGGAAGCTGAGGTCCATGGGGCTTGCTTTTACCGCTTTTTCGTCCGCGTCGAGAAAGCCCGTGAAAAGCTCTCCCACCATGTGCGAGGCCATCTGGTCGTTGATTGCCTCAAAGAAGGTCGGGAGGCCGGGGATACGGGCGATGTCCCGGATAAGAGAAGCATTCTCGCTGAGATTGTCGCGCAAGCTCGTGAGGTCTTTCTCCCCCAGGTAGAGGAGTGCCCAGGGCCGCAGGCTGGCAGGGTCGACTCGGTAAAAGACCTGGGCGTAATGCTTGTGGTCCGCCTCCAACCTTGACGCGAGCTGTCGGGCGAATTCGAGGGACCTGCGGGTATCGCGGTTCTCGATGGCGATAACGAAGGCTTCGAGCTCGGAAAACCGGTCGGTCTTCTCAAGAAGCTGCATCAGCCGATTATTAGGTGAGATGAGAGACTCCTGGCTCGCCTGAAACCCGAGATGCCGGACGGTGAAGACTACGGAAACCACGGCGAGGACAACCCAAAAGGCGAGCACCGCCAGAGGATGTGCTACCTGGTACGCCACGAGCATCTGCAGCCATCGCCGCGTGCGGTGGTGCCCGCCTCTCTTCACCAGCTCTGCACCCCCATTGCATAGTCAAGCTGGGCCAGCGACATGTTGTAGTTGAAGAGGGCTTCAAGATAGCGGCCGTGGTTCTGACCGTATCGTTCAATACCTCTCAGCAGGTCGTCGGCGGTGCCGGTGCCCATGTCAAAACTGGTGAGAGAGGCAACGATCCATTTCCGGGACGCGGATGCCGCCTTCTGATATGCCTCGGTTGCCACTTTCCATTGTTTCGCATCCTGGTATGACTTTACCACCTGAATGGGTATGTTGAGCCGCGCCGTAGCCTGTGTGTGGGTGAGGCGCTCATATTCCGCCCGTTCTTTCTCGACACGGGCTTTCATTATGCCGAAATCGAAGTGCCAGTTTACCCCGGTCAGGACCGTACCGCCCACGTGATTAAAATCGTCGTTGATATAGGGGTTGTGCAGTGTCTCTCTCCCCGGCGCCCCGGCAAAGGAGCCGACCAAAGCCGCGAAGAATGACGGGTACCTGTCGGCGCGGCTCGCCTCGACAAGCGATTTCTGAGCGGCAAGGGCCTGCTCGAGCTGCTTGAACTCGGGACGCCCGGCTAGGGCATTCCGTATATACGCTTCCGGCCGGTCCAGGTCCTCCTCCCTGAAAGCGAGGGTTTTTTCCGCAGGCTCAAAATCTTTATCCAGCGGCAAGCCGATCAGCGACTTGAGGGCGAAGTAAGAGATGGCTGCCCCCTTCTCCGCCTCCGCCTTCCCCCGGATAATATCCGCGCGGTAGGCGTCGACCCGATAGATATCGCTTTCGACTACATTGGGAGAGCCGAGGCGCAAAAGACGCTCCATGCGCGTCCTCGCCTCATCAAAGTAACCGCCGGCTTCACGAGCGGCTTCGATCGCCGCCCTGGAGAGGACCAGCGCGTAGTACAGCTCCTTCACCCTGAGAGCAATCTCGTTGCCCGTCCGGACCTGTTGCACCTCCCGCGCGACGACTCCATGGGCGGCGGCGTCGCGCCGGCTGGATATCTTTCCAAACGTGTAGAGGGGCTGGGTCATGGTAAAATTCGACTGGCCGAAGGCGCCGATGTTCCACTGGCTGGAGGACGGGTCGATGATACGGCCGCCGGAGGCGACCTCAGGGCGGCGCGCATCGTTTATCGGCCCTGCAATCGCGTTGGCGTCGAGCTGGGGATAATAGCCGGCCCTAGCCTGGGCAAGATCGCTTTTCGCCGCATCTGCCTCGCTCCGTTTTTCCGCCATTTCAGGGCTTGCGTTAATGGCCATCGTGATTACCTGCGAAAGGTCGAGTACCACTCTCTCTCCACCCGTCTGCCCGCAGGCCGCTCCATGCAGCGAAAAAATCAGCACGGTACAGACGATGGCGGCACAGGCAGACATCCCCCGTGTCCGCTCCAGTCCGGCCAAAAAATTCTCTATACGCGCTTCCATGCGGCCCCCCTGTTTTCGGGCCCTTTCCGGCAGTCGTCACCCGTCCCCCTGTTCGCGGGGAACGCCTTCCTTCCCTTCATTTTTGCGACAAGCACGCCGTACACGGCCAGGCCTACGCCCGCCCAGAAAAGCTGCTGGAAGCGGAGCGTGACGCCATAGGTAAGTCCTGTGGCTGAATGGAAGCCAAGGACGGTGAATACGATCACCCGGGCCGTCTCCTGAACTCCGATATCCACAGGAAGCGCAAAGGTCACCAGGTTAAACCAGGTCCCCAGACAGACTATTGCCGTCGCAACCGGCAGGGATGCCCGGCCGGTGAGGAATATCAGGAAGCAATAGGCGGGAACGATGCTCCATACCAATGCCATGATGTGCCATGCAATGGAAAGGGGGAGATCGGCAGGACGGTCCCGGTAAAATAGCTGGAGGGTATGATCGACCTGCGTCATGTGGAGGGCTGCTTTCTTTAGTCCGGAACCCCCAAGACGGTGGGAGACGGCCCACCGCACGACGGCGCCCAGCTTGCCGTATTTTTGCACAATAAAAAAGCCGGTGACCCCTATCAGGAGGAGCAGTGTGCCCGTAACCAATGCAACCCAGAGGCTGCGGGGCAAGGCGATCTTCCACAGCACGGCGCATGTTCCCCCTACCACGAAGAAGAGCTGGGCCAATGCCTGGGAAAGCTTATCGATGATCACCGCAGCGGCTGCTTCTGCACCCATCCTGTCGGATGCGAGGAGAACACCCTTTGTCACTTCACCGCCGAAGCCGGCAGTGGGAGTGAGGTGATTGATCGAAGATCCGGCGAGGCGGATCGAGAACACCCTTGCAAAGGAGAGAGACCGGTGCGAGCCGGAAAGGCAGTGGCGCCAGCCTTGTGTATGAAAGATCTCCGTCACGCCCTCAAGCAGCGTGAGGGGTACAAGCCCCCATCCAAGCATCGCCAGCTTCACCCAAAGCGACGCGGGACCGACAGCATAGATAAGAAAGGCAAAAAGAAACACCCCGAAGGCAATCATGAGCAGGTGAAATTTCCTCACGACCCGGCCTCACTCCACGCTGTCTGCGACGTATGCCGCGATCTGCCGCGCCGCACTATCGCGGCATGACGCGAAGCTTGGCCAATCATTCAGGTCGATGAGGAAAACCTGTCCATCCGGTGTGACGATCGCATCGCCCCCGAACACCTCGAGCCCCGCCGCGTATCCCGCATGGTCGGCCAGCGTCCTGAGTCGCCCCATCCGGTCTGTGATTTCTTCCCTGTTTCGAGAAAAGCAGAACGCCCTGAAAAAGCGGGAGGCAGCGATTGCGTAGAACTTCACGGACTCCCCGTCCACATGCTCCTGCACGAGCACCTGCTCTATCCCGTTTCTGCTGAAATGGTCGAGGGCATGCATGGTCTCCTCATAGTTCGAGACTTTCACCACGTCTCCGGGATTGACGGAGTGAACGTCTCCGCGTTTGAGCCAGTATCGCGTGGAGCCCCGAAAAGAGCAGACGCCGGGCATTTTGTCGACGGGGAGAATCGTGCCCTCCGGGACCGGGAGGCCGGCCTCCGGAAGCAGCCTGAACAACGTTGCGCGGAGGCAGTTCCTCACCGAAGGAACGCCGTTGATAACCCTTATGCCGCCCTCCTGCCACTCTTCCAGGCTGGCAAGGGTCTTTTTTGATTTCGCCATGGAGAGGACGCAATCAGCCTCTATGCGTTGGCCGTCAAGGGTTTCTGCAGAAAGAGTGCGCACCGAGTGGCCCCTGGACGCCATCTCAGCCACGGTCATCTCCAGGATTCTGGCATCATCGTCAACCCTGCCGGGAGAAAATATTTTCTCCCGGTAAATGCCGAGCACCATCATATCAGCCATCCCCATGGTCTTTAAGATAGTTTTCGGCCTCAATAACATCTTCGGGCCGGTCTATATCAATTGTCTTTGCCACCGAGATCCCATATAACCCATAACCGTTTTCAAGGAGAAAACCGAGAAACTGCCGAAGGGCCGACAGCCCTCTCGCCCGTGCCTGTTCTGCGAAATCGAAGATAGATGGCTCGAACCGGTAGAAACCTGCGGTCACCTGGTTGCCGATGTCTCTATCCTCCCCGATCCGGCGTATTCTGCGGCCGCGATCGCGTTCCACGCGCAGCGGTTTCTCATCGTCGCAGAAGCGGGTGAGGGCGAGCACGCCTTCAGCAAAAGGAAGGGCTGCCGCGCCCGCCAGGAACCTTCTGAGCGTGAGGGCTCTGAAGACCGCGTCGACGGTAAACAGGACAAAGGGCTCCCCTTGAAGGAGGGGGGCCAAGCTAAAAAGACTTTCCATGGAATTGTCGGTTGTTTTCCTTATCAACTGGAATGGAAGCGGCCACGGCTGCGAGAGGAGGTATTCCCCGGTTGCGGCTGACTGCTCGTTGATGATACAACAGAGGGAAGTAACACCTGCCTCCACGATCAGGCGGACCAGCCTCCCTATCATCGGCTCACCGCCAATGGGCACCAGGGGTTTCGGCGTGTGCTCTCCCCCTGCTGCCAAACGTTCTCCAATTCCTGCGGCAATGATCCCCGCTTTCATCAGACGAGTACCTCAAGCTCCGACAGCCTGGTGATGACCGCGTCGACCGGAGTCGCATGCTCTGGTACGCGCGGGTTCGGCCCCTTCAGCCAGATCGTCTTCAAACCCAACTGTGTGCTCGGCATCATATCCCGCTCATAAGAATCCCCTATGAAAATAGCCTGCTCCGGAGGCAGGCGGAGCCGCTCCAGGGCGAGCTGAAAGATGCGGGGGTCGGGCTTAGCGACGCCGACGCAGCCCGAATCGATCATCACTTCGACTGATCGCGCCAGTCCGGCGTCTTCGAACACGATCCGAAGGTTGCCGAAGAAATTGGAAACGACGCCGACGCGAAAGCGCGTGTTCAGGTATGGGAGCAGACTCACGCGGTGAAAGAAAAACTGCTCGACCCGATCGCAGAACCGGTCCGCGAGCCCTTTTTGCTTCTCAGGGTCATGGAAGCTCAATGCCTCGAACTGATAACAGACGTGGCGATGCACGAGGGGCCGAAGCCCGATCGAGGGTACGTCGGGGTCAGTATGGCAGACGGCATCGGCATGATAGAAGGCTCGCTTGATCTCTTCCCGTTGAAAGTCGAGCCCCCCATCTTCGTACAGTGCAAAAAAACGATCCAGCCAGTGTTCGCCGTCAGCATCTATAGTCCCTCCAAAATCAAAAAGAAGGGCTTTGCACTCACGGAACTTCTTTCGATCCATGGCGCCCTCTGTACGTCACGGTTTTTTTAGCGGATGCAGCCCCTATATCCCCCCGCCTGACGCACCCCTTGGCCGGGCATGTGGAGGGGCCTGCCCATCGGTTTGCCTTCATGAGGCCCTTGAATGAAGGCTTCAGTGAGGCGGTAACCCTCGACGTCTGTCGGTTGCACGGGTAGGTGCTTCATGAAAAACGCCGCAGGCGCCTGAAGCACACCGCGTGTGCCCCGGTCGAACGCCGGCTTGCAGCACCGGATTGCCTGTAACCGCCGATATCCCAATGCATCAGGCCGGCCGTCTCCTGTTCTCCGGTTTTCCCGTAGTAGTTTATCCCCTGGACCAGTGAGCTACAGGAATTTCCGACGCCGATTACGGCGATCCTGATTGGGTGCATATCTCCTTTAGGATAGGAGGCGCACGGCGAATTGTCAAGTGTTTCTCCCAGGCGTCTCAACGGGGATCGATCGCGAGAAGAGCCTTGCGGTGATAGAGCAGAGGGGCGTGCGATACCGGGAAGGGTCATTTCATTGAATCGAGCAGTTTTGCCTTTGTTCTCAGCGGAGCTTGTATGCCTTTTCTCTAAACAGCTTCACGCAGGCCTCGACTACCGAGGCGTCGTACAGGACCCCTTTGTTCCGCTCTATCTCAGACAGGGCTGCCTCGATACCCCTGGCGGGTCTGTAAGGACGGTGTGAGGCTATCGCTTCGATCACATCCGCAACGGTAATGATCCGCGCCTCGAGCAGCACGTCTTCTCCTCTTAAACCCCGAGGATAACCTGAACCATCCAGTTTTTCATGGTGCTGACGGATAATCTGCGCAATGGGCCAGGGGAACTCGACGTCCTTGAGCACCTCGTATCCGGTCTGTGGATGATCCTTGATGAGCTCGAATTCCTTTTGCGACAGTTTTCCCGGCTTGCTCAGTATCTCGGCAGGGACGGATATCTTCCCGATATCATGGATTATTCCTGCGGTGCGAATCCCCTCAATCGTGTCGGTCGGGAGCTGCATTTCGGTAGCTATGGCGCCGGCGAGGTCTGCGACCCGGTTCTGATGTCCGGCCGTATAGGGGTCCCTCGTTTCCACGACATGCACGATTGCCTGGATCGTCCCCCCCATGGCTTTACGGAGGTTCTTCAGCGTGTCGGCGAGTTTTTCCTCTGCCTGCTTTCGGTCGGTCACATCGCGCACTATGCCTTGCAGAAAAACCTGCTTACCCAGCTCCACGCGGCTGAAGCTTATCTCCGCGTCAAAAAGGGTCCCCCCATATCTACGGTGTTTCCATTCGAAGAATTGGGGCGTGCCTGAAAGGGCGAGGCGGCCCATTCGGGAGAGTTCTCCTTTCGAATCCCTTCCGTCCGGTTGGGTAGGAGGTGAGAATTCAAGCGGAGACCGCCCGATGACTTGCTCCCTGGTGCAGGCAAGCATGCGCAATCCCTTCGGGTTGCACTCAACAAACGCGTCTCCTCCGATAAGGAAAATGGCGTCATTGGCATGTTCAAAGAGCATCTTGTATTTGGACTCGCTTTGCCTCAGCGCCTCTGTGATGCGTTTTCTTGACAGGGCAAATGCAAAAATCTCCCCCACTATCTTCAGCAAGGAAATGATGTTCTCGGACCAGACCTTGTCTTCGTGGAGACTTTCGAACTCAATAAATCCCATGACGGAATAGCCGGATACTATCGGGACAGCGACAATCGATCGAAGGCCTATGCGCAGGAATTCGTCTCTTTCTTGAGCCGCTTCCGCCGGTAGTTTCCACACGTCGGGAATATGGACTACCTCACAGCTTTTTATCCTCCCGCAAAACCATGAAAGGCTCTCGGCCGACATATACTCCCGCCGGCCCGCCACCCCATTTGCGCTCCACTCGTGCGTCCTGCCTACCTTGTCGCCATTTTCGCTGAATTGAAAAACACCGTTCCGGTCGACGTGGGCAAACGTTCCTATGGCCTTGAGCACATCGTTTATCCCGTCGTCGACATCATCGGGGGGAAGACTTATGAAGTTTGTCGACAGTCCGAAGATCATCTTCAAGAGCGCTTCGGCGTCATCTGACTGCTGCACGGATCCGCTAATAATCGGCCTCCTTGTGCGAGGGCAGCGTCAAAGCGGGCAGCGGCGGACACCACCCTCGGTCAACCCTTTGTACTCCAGGTATAGTTATCGGCAGAACCAACGTATATCTTTAGTGATACACGCAATTTGTGCGGCTTTCGGGACGCGTTTTCCGTGGCCGGCCCTCCCCGCCTGCTTGCACCCGGCCGTGGCAGGCGCAAGGGAGTCCGGACACTGTTCGTGTCGACGGTCCTTCCGGAGGCGGAAGGGAAGATTGTTTCCCATCGCTTTTTTACTTCCGGGGAGTGTCAGCGAGCTTTCCGGCTGACGGGACCGGGATCGAAAGAGAGATAGAGAAAGACGCGCAAAAACGAACGAGCGCTAGCGGCAGGAGACGAAGCGCACGTTACTGATCGACGTATTGATCACCTCAGCCAATAATTGCAGCGTTTTCTCTATGTGCTCGTCAGTATTTTCGATGCCGAGGGAGAACCGCAGGCTGCAATGCGCCTCCTCTTCCGATAAACCCATCGCGAGGAGGACATGAGATGGTTCGGGGGATCCCGACTTGCAGGCAGAGCCGGAGGAAAGGAAGACCCCCCTGGCATCGAGGGCAAGGAGGAGCGATTCTCCCCTTATGCCCGGCAGGGTCACATTGAGCGTGTTGGGAAGCCTGTTTTCGGGATGGCCGTTCATGCGCGCGAGAGGAGCTATCCGTGCTATTCCTTCATAGAGGGCGTCGCGCATCCTCCGGACCCTGTGTTGCATTTCATCGAGGCGCTGAGCAGCCAACTGGGCAGCCCGACCCATCCCAATAATGCCTACGCTATTCTCCGTTCCGCCTCTGAGACCACCTTCCTGCTTTCCGCCGTGGATGAGTGGAGGAAGAACTTCGACCCCTTTAGCCACGTAGACCGCGCCGGCACCCTTTGGCCCATGAAATTTATGGCCGGAGAGTGTGAGGAAATCGACTCCCCACCCCTGGACATCGACCGGTATCTTGCCCACCGCCTGCACTGCATCGGTGTGGAACAGCACGCCCTTTCCCCTAGCTGTGGCCGACAGCTCCATCACGGGCTGGAGTGAGCCCGTCTCGTTATTCGCCGCCATGATGCTTACCAGGCAGGTATCCCCGGTTATGGCCCTGAGCAGGTCCTCCGGATTGACAATCCCGTCTCTGCCGACAGGGAGATAGGTCACCGTGAAACCGAGTCTCTCCAGCCAGCGGCACGTCGCGAGGACCGACGGGTGTTCGATGGAAGTGGTGACTATATGGTTTTTCGAGCCGCCGAGGGCGACGCCCTTGATGACGAAGTTGTTCCCCTCTGAGCCGCCGCTTGTAAAGATGAGACGGCGGGGGGTGCAGTTGATCAGGAGCGAGAGGCTCTTGCGGGCCGCCTCGAGACGCCCGTGCATCTCTCTTCCCGTGGAGTAAATGCTCGAAGGATTGCCGTAACGGCGCAAGGCGTCGATCATAGCTTCCTGCACGGCCATATCCACGGAGGTTGTCGCGTTGTGGTCCAGATATATGGGGGCAGCAGCCTGTGCCTGCCCTATCCGGCCGTCGACCGCATACTCACCTGTGCCGACCACCCGTCTTTCCCCTCCATGCTCAACTTTGAGGACGTCGCAGAGCAGGGCCTTATAGGCAGGAAATCCGGAAATGACGTCGTAATTATCGAGGTCCGTCAGTTCGTTCACGCAGGCGTTCTTCCAATCCGTCGAGCCCAGGGCGCCGCCGCCTGCCCCGCTCGCCTCCACCGCGCCTGCCACAATGTCGTCGCTCACGCGCGCATACATCTCGACTTCTCCCCGCACCGTCCGGATCAGGACCTTGTCTCCATTCGCAATTCCCCGTCCTGCGGCATCTGTGCTGTTGATCATGACTGTCGGCGCCGGCAACTCCTTCGCCAGGGCGCCGATGGAGTGGTGCAGGGTATGGAGGTCGACATTATGGCGCGCCCCGGAATTGAAGACAAGGGGGAAGCGCGAGGCCAGCTCAGGTTGTGAAACCGGGCTTTCCCTTGGCTCGACATAGCGGGGCAGGGGATCATAGCCGTATTCTTCGAGCAGCGTTGACGCTATTTCGAATTTCCCGCTCGGCGTCTCAAATCCGGGCTTGCCGTCCGCCCGCAGCATACCTTTTTCCCACTTCCTGTACTGCATCATCACGGGTGGGACCTGAACCATTCCTCCGGCGTCTCTCACGTCCTGCGGGGTAAACCCGGAACCCGAGAGCACGTACGACAGGAGCTCTTCCGTATTTTGCGGATACATATGCCCGTAGCCGAGGCGGGATGCGAGCCCGGCCAGAATAAAGAAGTCATTACGTGCCTCGCCGACCGGCTCGACCAGCCTCTCACGAATCCTGAAGACGGAATCGTACACCATGTACGACTCCGTTTCATAGTAGGTCGACGCGGGGAGTATGATGTCGGCGTAGGCCATGTCCGCAGTCCGCTGGCGGTCGATGCAGACCAGGAAATCGAGGGCGTTTAGGGTCTTTCGCCAGATGGTCGATTGCGGCCACGAGGTGATGATCGATGCCCCGAGACTTACGAGCATCCTTATGCGGTAGGGGTCCCCATCAATGACCGCCCGGGGGAGGGCAATGGCGTGGAACTCGCCGCGATATCTGGTATAGAGCGGAAACTGGTTGTGCCCGGCCGCCTTGAGGGCATTTGGGTTGGCGACAAGTCCCTTGCGGTTGATGGGGAACCTGTTTTGCCTCATCTTGAAGCACTGGCCGCCGGGCACATCCAGTTGACCCGCAAGGGCCAGCAGGATGTGCACGGCCCTTACGGTCTGTACCCCGTTGCCGTTGTACTCCAGACCGCTGTACATGACGGGCGCAACACCGTCGGCTGCCGCCATTTGTCTGGCAAGAGAGCGGACAGTATCGGCAGGCACACCCGTGACGCTTTCTACATAGTCCGGTCTGAAATGTTGGACGTATTTGCTGAAATCATCGAAGCCGACCACCCAGTTCTTGACAAAATCCTCATCATACAACTCCTCTTCGATCAACACGTTACACATGCCGAGGGCCAGACAACAGTCCGTGCCGGGTCTGACAGGGATCCATGAGGCTCGCGAATATCTCGCCATTGCCGTCTTTCGAGGGTCGATCACCACGATCTCCGCCCCCCGAATATGGGCGGCCTCGATCTTCAAGAAATCGTCAGGGGGGCAGTGGGCGGCCGGGTTTTTCCCCCAGATGAGCACGAGTTTGGCGCGGTCGATATCGGAAAACATGTCGATGTACATGCTCCCCATGGTGACGTGAGGGGCAATCATAGCAAATGCCACATAACAGAGCGCTCCTACTCCCAGTGTGTTGGGCGAGCCATACGGAAAAAGCACGCTGGATGCCGATGAGACAGCGACGCCCGCCGGCTGGTACACGTCGCAGAGGGCACGGTCGAAGCTTCCGCTCCCCGTGTAGACGGCGGCTGATTCAGGGCCCGATTCTTTCTTTATCTGCCGGAGCCGGGCAACGATTTCATCATACGCTTCGTCCCAGGAGATCCTCTTGAACGCATATGTGCCCTTCGGTCCATTCCTTCGCAGAGGATAGGGGATTCTATCCGTAGAATAGAGTATATCCGGCGAGCGCTCCCCGACCTTGCAGATCATGCCGAAGGGCGAACCCTGATCCGCCCTCACCGCACATATGCAGCCTTCCCCGTCATACGTGACGACTACCCCGCATCCGGCCGAGCATATGCCGCACATCCCGCTTTTTTCGTTCCCCCCTCCCGTCATGCCTCACCTTCTCCCGCGCCCCCGTTGCCCGCATGCGCCGGGGACGCTTCCGTGCATGCGGGCCGTCGCTTTTCCGACAGGTGGAGAGCCCTGCCGGCGCCGTCTTTCACGTAGAGACCGACTGCGAAGTAGGAAGCAGGATCGGTCCACACCTCCAGCCGGCGGAAACCGGAGGCTGCTGCCATGGTGTCAAAACCTTTAACGGTATATTTGTACGAGCTCTCTGTATGCATGCGCTCGAAGGAATCGAATGTGACAGATGCGTTCCCTATTCTCACCCGCTGCTTCGCAAGACTCTCCAGGTGCATCTCCATCCGGGACTGTGCTTCATTATATACGGCCACGTGGCGGAACCTGCTCAGGTCGAAATCCGCACTCAGCTCCCGGTTGAAGCGGGCAAGCAGGTTTAGGTTGAACGAGGCGGTCACGCCTTCGGAGTCGTCATAGGCACGATGGAGCAGGGTGGGGTCCTTCTGTAGATCATAACCGATCAGGAGGCCGTCGCCCTCATCGAGCAGCGCGTGAAACCGGCCAAGCAGCCATGCTGCATCAGGCGGGTCGAAGTTGCCGATGCTGGAACCGGCATAAAATATGAGGCGCTTTGCGGCGGGTGGCAACAGTGGTCTAAGGCTGTCCAGCCCGGAGAGAAAATCCATGGCCACGGCATGCACGGAGACCTGAGGGAAGGTTTCAGCCACGTCGAGCGCGGCATCCTGGAGGAATTCGGAAGAAATATCCACAGGAACGAACGCCGATGCCCGTCTAGTCTCGAGTAAAAGGCGGCCCTTCCCGCAGGCACCGGCGCCGGGCTCGATAATGCACAGGTCTGGCCCGATCCGGTCGAGAATGGTCTGCGCATGCTGTTTCAGAATAGCGGTCTCCGTGCGGGTCAGATAGTAGTCGGGAAGCTCGCAGATCCGGTCGAAAAGCCTCGACCCCTCGGTATCGTACAAGTACTTGGGAGATATCCTCTTCGGTGAGCTTCTCAGTCCCGTGAGCACTTCCTCTTCCATTGTTCGTGCATCGGCCCCGACCCTGGTAAAGTTTACCCGACTTCGATGGCCGACGAGCTGCGCTGTCTCTGTTCGGCTGAACTGCATGGTTGGCTCCTTATGACTTGCGTACGACCAAGACAACCCGGAACTTCGGGTCCTGGACGCGTTCGCGGCAAAGGCGACTTTTGACAAATATAATCACTCCCGGGGGCCACGTGCAGCCAGTGCCTTATCTGAAGGTGCTCGAGGCCAAGGGCAAGGAGATCATCCGCATCATGCGCCACGTCTGGTGGGCGAGACCTACCGGCCACTTGCCGAAGCCTTAAGAGTCGAAGAGCATCGATGCCGGAGATGAGATCGGCGAGGACGCATAGGGGATCACGGGGAGGGTCCGCAAGCGCCGGTTCTGTGAGGAACGCCCGACCAGAACAGATTGCTGTTTAAAATCTTCCGCCGTAGCTGTAGAATAGCCGGATATGATTGACGACATGCAATCGGTTGTGGCTGGTTGTCTTTCCGGCAATGAAACTGCCTGGAGCGCCTTTTTCACCGAATACGCCTCTATTGCCATGAATATGCTCAACCGCAGGTTGGGAGACCTTTCACTGGACGAAAAGGAAGATATTATCCAGAATATGTTTTCAAAACTGCTGAGAGGCGGCCTGAAGAATTTTCGCGGCTCGACCAGGTACGAGTTTCTCGCCTATTTCAGGAGGATTATCATGAATGAGGCACTCTCTTATCTGAAATCCGGGAGAGAGCCGAAAGATAACGTCTCTCTCGATCAGGAGAGAGACCCCGGTCAGCTGGAATTGCCGCAATTGGAATTCCATGACGGGAACCCGGAAGCCTATGCCGGGGCAAAGAGGCATGAACAACTGCACATAATCCATATGGTGCTTGAAGGGTACCCGGTAGAGACAAGACAAGTGGTCCTCATGAAGATGGAAGGCTGCAAAGACAGGGAGATTGCCGATATCCTGGGCATTTCTCCAGGTACAGTGGCATCGAAGTATTCGCGGATAAAGGAGAGGGTAAAGAAGCTACTCGAGCAAACAATATCCGGGTAAGGGGCATCCAGGAAACGTTCTACAGCGTACTCGCCGACTGCCGGTGCAGGGCCGCGGCATCATTTGCTCAACCTCCTCAACATCTCCGCATAACCCCGGTCAAGCGTTTTCAATCGGGCATAGGCCCGCATGGCCTTGCCTTTATTCCCCTGCGCCAAATACGCCAGCCCAAGCCGGTAATACGAGTCCGCGTCCTCTCGGTCAAGGGTAAGCACCTTTTCGTACTTTTTTATTGCTTCCTCATACTCCCCTCTTGTTTCCAGATTTGATGCCAGTTCAAAGAGGGCATCGGTATTCTCGGGGTCGACCTTCAGCACCTGCTCGTATTCCTGAGCTTCCAACGCATAAAGACGCCTTTTATTGTACGCATATGCCAGCTCGAGACGAGCCCCTTCCAGATTGGGATTAAGCTCAACGGCCTTCTTGAGGAGGCCTATCGCTTCATCCCACCGCTGTTCATCGCGGGCGAGGATTCCTTTCAGATAAAAGTTGAGCGCCTCGGCGGAGAATTTCGCGCCTTTCAGCTCACTCAAGGAAACGGCTTTGCCTTCTTTCACGAGCCGCCCAGTGTTGGCAATAGGCATCGCCAGGCTTACCCTTTTTTCTTGTGTGATGAGGAGGCCTACCAGTTTTCCCTGTCCATCGAGTATCGCGCCCCGTGCAGCATTGGTGGTGAGAGTTGCAAGCTGGATGTACTGTATCGAGCCGCTTTTGCGGCTGCCCGGCACCTGTTTGAAATCGCTGATGAGCGATTCCTTGAAGTCTTGTTTTCCCCTGGCTCGGTCCGTGACAAGAAAAACACTTTGTCCGATGCTAATCTCACTTATATCGGCCGTCGGGATGGGAGGGAGCGATTCGTTGTCTATTTTCATCACCGCGAGGTTCTTATCCTCGTCCTTCCATACGCGTGTCGTCCGGTAGGTCCTTCCGTCATGCAAGGTGATTTGAATGGCCCTGGCACCTACCAATCGAGAGAGATCGGATGCGACGAGCCCTTTGGAGCCGACCACGACGCCCTGTGCCTCGTTTACCACTGTTCCGCCGTCATCTAGTGCCCGCACCTTGACGAAAGAGTTCGCGTCCACGTAAGGAACCGGTCCAACCGGGGTCTCGTGTCTCGCTACGAAAAAGCTCACCAGAATTGCAACACATGCGGTCGCGAGACCGACGGCTGAGTATTTCCACTGCCTTGTAGGAAAAACAACCAATGCTTTAAGCTTTTCGACGAACGACTCAGCCGCGCTGCCTTTCCCGCCTTTTTTTTGGGCCGTCCGATACAGCGCTCTCAGCCGCCCGCTCAACTCTGGAGAAAGATTCGCAGGATGGGCACGGCAATAAAGCAGCTCCTCCATGTCGTTCAACTGCTTCAGGCAATAAAGGCACTTCCGCAAATGGTCTTCAGCCCTCCGCTTCTCTTCTTCGGACAATTTGTCCTCTGCGAAGGATCCAATCACTGTCGGCTCCAGACATTCCGGCGTCCTGAACCTGTCGATCCCCTTGAGTGCATTTTTCATTTCTGTTTCAAATGTGCTCATGCTTTTACCCTAAAGACCGAATTCAAGACGTCTTTCTTCCCTCAGTATAAAAAAAATGTGTGTGCCCGTCAAATCCCGGCTCGATAAATAGACTGAGAGGCGTGTCAACACCGGTGAGAAGCCATGAAAAAGATATATCAATCAATCTGTTATCAACCCTTACCCTCGCCTCCGGCGACACCCGTTCTGCCCCGGTAAATAGTCCGTACCTGGGGTAATGCAGGCTCGGTGCAAATTTAATCATAAATTATGGCCGGTATTTCCGCTTTTCTCTTGCCAAAACTCCTCACATTTTGTATAAACGGGGAAACGATGTACAAATCCAACAGAAGGGAGACGATCATATGACGAAGACCGAACTGGTGGCGAAGCTGGCCGAGGTGACCGGTATTAGAAAGAAACAAGCAGATCAGGTCCTTTCCATGCTTGTTGAGACAATCAATGCTTCCCTCTTAAAGAACGAGAGGATAGCGTTGCCCGGTCTCGGCTCTTTCACCTGCATCACCAGGAAAGCGAGGACAGGCAGAAATCCGCGGACAGGCAAGGAGATTAAGATCCCTGAAAAGAAGGCCGTGAAGTTCTCTGCCGCAGCCGCAATCGGCAAGGGCCTCAACACACCGCCGGCAAAGCCGGGGAAGGCGGCAAAACCTGCGGCCAAGAAGACATCGGCCAAGGTAGGCAAGACAAAGTAAGCTCCGTCTCTGAGGAGACGGAAACAGGAAAACGACAAAGCCCCTCGGCAGTTTATGCCAGAGGGGCTTTGTCGGAAAAAGAGAGGAAGGGCGCGGAGCAGGCTCATAGCTGCATCCTGCTTGTTGTTCCTGCAAACTCCGTGCCCCTCCCTTACAAGGAAAGGGTGGCTTTCACGTAATCCTTAATTATAATAGCAATGACCGTGCCATTTCTTGCGATTGTGCCAACATGATAGAATAACGCGAGAAATTCGTGGTGAGCCGATGGCTGGATCGCGCGTATGAGGAAAAAATGTCGAAACATAGGTTTTTCGGTCGACAAAACTGTCGCAGATCACCCATCGCCGCCGGCCCCGGGTACACGCAAGCACAGGAGTTCTCCGGCAGGTGTTTGCCCTGTAAGCACAAGACGGCAATGTTGCAATTCTCCCTGCAATAAGATAAAAATAGGGGTTTGCGAAAAGGAGCGTACAGGGTGCCGCACTACATAGCGACAAATGGCTGATTGGAGTCCGGAGCAATACCTCAAGTTTGGCAGCGAGAGAACGCAGCCGTCGATAGACCTCGTGACAAAGATCAGGATTGACAGCCCGGAATCGATCCTCGATATAGGATGCGGACCTGGGAACAGCACGCAGGTCCTCCGCCTGCGATGGCCTTATGCTGAGATTACCGGTCTCGACAGCTCGAGAGAAATGATCGAAATGGCCAGGGAGAGCTTTTCACAAGGGAAATGGATAGTAGGGGATGCGTCGAAACTGGATCGGGGACAACGCTATGATATTGTTTTCTCGAATGCCGTGCTGCAATGGATTCAGGACCACAATGCGCTCATTCCCCGGCTCTTTTCCCTCGTACGGCGAAACGGCGCGATGGCGGTGCAGGTCCCGGCCAATAGCAGATCCCCTCTGCACCGGGCGCTCCTATCGGTCTCCCATAGGCCTAAATGGCATGGGTCTATGGCGGGTTGTCAACATCTGCTGCACTACCACAGCCCGGAATACTATTATGGCCTCCTCCGGCCTTTGGCGGCAAGGGTTGAACTGTGGGAAACCATCTACTACCACATCCTTTCCGGTCATAATGGGCTGATCGAGTGGTATAAGGGATCCGGGCTGAGGCCTTTTTTGGAGAGACTGCCCGATGAGTCGGCGCGGTCAGCGTTCGAGAACGAAATCCTCGAAGCATGCAGGCCGTTTTATCCGGTGCGGGAGCACGGAGAAATCCTCTACCCCTTCAGAAGGCTGTTCTTCATAGCCTACGCTTCGTAAGGAACGGCTTACCTCATGAAGCCGCCTTCCTCGCCTCGGCCAAAGCCCTCTCGTAGTCCGGTTCGTTCGTCATCTCCCGTATGATTTCGATGTAGCGGATGACGTCCGTCCTGTCGATGACAAAAATCGATCGGGCGAGCAGCCTCAGCTCTTTTACCAGTACGCCATAAGAGCTGCCGAATGATGCATCTTTGTGGTCCGATAGGGTTTTCAACCTGTCGATCTGCTCGGTGGAGCAGAACCTCGCGATGGCAAAGGGCAGGTCCATGCTGATATTGATTATCACCATATCGGGTGAAAGCGATTGTGCCCTCTCGTTGAACGTCGTTGCCTGAAGATTGCATACGGGTGTATCGAGTGACGGCGTCACGCTTATGATCTTCACCTTCCCTGAAAAATCAGAAAGGCCAACAGCGGTGAGGTCCTTGTCAAGCACGGTGAAGGCCGGTGCTTTGTCGCCGACTTTCACCTCGTTACCGACCAGCGTCAAAGGATTTCCTTTGAACGTCACCAGATCTTTTCTCTCCATTTCGACTGCTCCTTTCTATTTTTTATGATATAGAGAAAATATAAGCACGGGGTGGAGACAGGGCACGGAAAAATGCACAATCCGCCTAAGATTCTACGGATTTCTCCGGTCTCGTCCCAAAAGAGAAGCGCACCAGGCTACTTAAGGGACGGGCCAGTAGCGACCATTCCTTCTTATTAACGAAAGCGATACTCCATAAAGCTGTTCGATGGTCCTGGGGGTGAGGATTTCCCCGGTGGCCCCCTTTCCCATGACCTTTCCGTCTTTGAGGATCAAGGTCCGTGTAAAAATGGGCAGGATCTCTTCGGGATGGTGGGTGACGTAGATAAGGGCCGGGAGGCTCCTCTTTTTTCCGAGGGACAGAAGGGCCGACAGGAACATCTCGCGGGCGCCGAGGTCCATGCCGGCGCACGGTTCGTCAAGTATGAGCAGGTAGGGCGCCGCCATCAGGGCACGGCAGACCAAGACCTTTTGTTGCTCTCCCTGGGACAGCGTGCCGAAGGTCCTCATGGCAAGATGGCCGCATCCCAGCTCTGCCAGATAGCTCTCCGCCGCTGCAAAATCGCCGGCCCCCGGCTCTTCCTGCGAGAACCTCCAGAGACCGAGCTGCGCATATTTACCCGAGACTACGGTATTCAGGATCACCTCCCTCCTCGGTATATCGGGAAGAAGGGTTGAGGTGACCCATCCGATGCTTCTGCGCAGCACACGCAAATCGAGAAGGGCCTCCCCGTTTCGATATACCTCACCCCCGCGGTTAGGCCAAAGGTCTCCACACACGATTTTGAGGAGGCTCGTTTTCCCTGCCCCATTTGCGCCGAGGATAGCCCAGTGCTCTTTACGCTTCACGGTCCATGAAACATGGTCAAGAATGTTTTTTCCGTTCAGTGCGTAGGTGATGTCTCTGAGTTCCAGCAGGGGGATGCCCATGCCCCTAATCTCCCTTGTCGCCGGTTGTGCACCTGAAAACAGGATGCGGTAGAAGAGATGTGTATAACACAAAGCCACTCCGTTTTCAATGCCCTGCCGCCAAGTGGGAGGATCGGGGAAGCCTTGATTTAAAGCGGAGGCAGCTTTCCTTGCGCGTAGTTCACCCGGCAAAACGCTGCCCGCCCCTCATTTCTGCTTTATAATATCTTTATCGGAGCCGGTAAGTTCTCACTGCTTTCTTATTTGTTGACTTGCCCATGGGGAGATGGTAAATGTTTCTGCGACTTCATGCTGCATAAGGGCGCCGCTTGCCGTCATCCGACCTTTTCGCGCACTGAATACGGGTTCCATGCCGCCGAGGGGTGATCTTATTCTAAGATTCCGTGCCTTTCATGGGTCTGAGAATCGTAGCACAAGATGCACATGAGACGATATAGAGGAGGGGTCACATGGGGAAGCTATTCGGAACCGATGGCATAAGGGGCGAAGCGAACCGTTATCCTATGAGGTCGGAGATCGCTTTCGAGGTTGGACAGGCAGTCGCGTACCTCCTGAAGAAGGAGCACCATCGGACAAGGATCATCATAGGCAAGGATACACGCATTTCCGGTTATATGCTCGAAAGCTCGCTGGAGGCAGGGATCACCTCAATGGGTGGTCATCCTTACCTGGTCGGTGTGCTGCCCACGCCGGGTATAGCCTTTATTACACAGAGTATGCGGGCCGACGCCGGCATCGTGATTTCTGCGTCTCATAACCCTTACGAGGATAATGGAATCAAGATATTCAACGGCAACGGCTTCAAGTTGTCCGACCAGGAGGAAAAAACCATAGAGGACCTTATTCTCAGCGGAGAGCTTGAAAACCTCCTGCCGCCGGCCCGCGAGATGGGGCAGGCCTTCCGCATGGAAGACGTGAACGGCCGGTACATCGTGTTTCTGAAAAACACCTTTCCCCGTGATCTGTCCATGGAGGGGATGAAAATAGTTCTGGACGTTGCCAACGGCGCCACTTATAAAGTCGCACCCGTGGCATTTGCGGAGTTGGGCGCCCAGGTGGAGATTACCCATAATACACCGAACGGTCTCAACATCAATGAGAGATGCGGCTCCCAGTATACGGAAGACTTGAGGAAACGGGTTGTGGAGACGCAGGCGGCGCTGGGTCTTGCCTTTGATGGAGACGGAGATCGACTGATCGCCGTGGATGAAAAGGGGCACGAGGTGACAGGCGATCAGGTCCTCATGATGTGCGCGCTTGTGCTGAAGGAACAGGGTCGACTGGAAAACAACCTCCTCATAAGCACGATCATGAGCAACCTGGGTTTAAGGGTTGCCTGCAAAAGACATGGCCTCAACCATCATGCTTCCAACGTGGGGGATCGGTACGTTCTCGAGGACATGATCCGTCTGGGAGGCGTGATCGGCGGTGAGGACTCGGGGCACACGATCTTTCTCGATCACCATACGACGGGTGACGGCATTATTACGGCCATGCAGGTGATTGCGTCCATGGTGAGGACAGGCAAGCGGCTGTCTGAATTGGCGGGGATGATGGACATCTTCCCGCAGAAGCTGATCAACGTCAACGTGAAGAGCAAACCTAAACTCGACACGGTGCCCGAGATCGCGGAGGCGATCAGGCAGGTGGAGCAGGAAATAGGCGATGAAGGCCGTGTTCTCGTTCGCTATTCCGGCACACAAAATATGTGCCGTGTAATGGTCGAAGGCCCGTCCACTGCAATCACCGAGAAATATTGCAGCCAATTGGCTGCAATTATCGAGAGCGCGCTGGGTTGACGGCCCCGGAGGGTGGGCCTTTCCCACCCACTTTCCCTGCAGAGTCGGCCCCCAGGCGTGAGAAAGATTTCTCATTTCGCCATTGCTATTTTATCTTGACATAACTTTTCATTGCATATAGAATCTGCTTCATAGTTTTGTAATAACTTTCACAAAGAAAAAAGAGAGGTCCTCATGAAGCTGGAAGGGAAGAACGCAGTCGTAACCGGCGGTGGGAGGGGTGTGGGACGCGCGCTCTGTGTCGCCTTTGCCAAGGAAGGCGCGAACGTCGTCGTGAATTATGCGGGTAATGAAAAGGCTGCAAAGGAAGTAGTGGGGATGGTCGAGGCTCTGGGGAGAAAGGCGGTTGCCGTTCAGGGCGACGTGGCCAAATGGGAGGACGCGCAGAAAATCATCGATGCATGCGTACAGAATTTCGGCTCCATACATGTGCTGGTCAACAACGCCGGGATCTCGAAGCCCGCTATGCTTCACAAGCTGTCGGACGAGCTTTGGGACGAGGTCGTGAACGTGCAGATGAAAGGTCCGTGGCATTGCATCAAAGCCGCTTCCAAGTACTTCATGGAGCAGAAATACGGACGAATCGTCAACGTCACCTCCGTCGCAGGTATTGTGGGGACCACTGGTCAGATCCATTATGCGGCCGCAAAAGGTGGCGTGGTCACCCTCACGAAATCCGCGGCGAGGGAGCTTGCTCGCTATAATATCACCGCGAACGTGATCTCTCTCGGCATTGTCACTACGGAAATGACCAGCACTTTGCAGAACGACGAGAAGCTCAAGGAGATATATCTGAGGCGGATTTTGCTGAACAAGTATGCAGAGCCGGAAGACGTGGCGCCCGCATTCATATTTCTCGCTTCCGACGACGCAGGGTATATCACCGGTCAGCTCCTGTGTGTTGATGGCGGCTACGGAATGACGTAGGAATGGGGGTGAAAGGCAAAGCAGCGTTGAAATAAAAATTCCTGGAGGTGTTTCATGGCTGGTGTACCAACTTCAATAAAGACATGGCAGATGGTGGCGCCGTGCTCGAAAAACAAGGAGACGGGCGAAGCTATCCCGGGCAAGCTTTCGATGGCCGAGATACCCGTACCTGGGCTTAAGGATGGAGAGGTCCTTGTGGAAGTGGCCGGTTGCGGCGTCTGCCATACCGATCTCGGCTATTTCTATGATGGTGTCCCCACTGTCAGCAAGCCTCCATTGACCCTCGGACACGAGATCAGTGGGACTGTCGTGGCGGGCGATCCGGCATGGATGGGAAAAGAGGTTATCGTCCCCGCAGTCATGCCTTGCCGGCAGTGCATTCTCTGCAAAACGGGCCGCGGCAACAGGTGCCTCGCCCAGAAGATGCCGGGTAATAGCCTGGGGATATACGGCGGCTTCTCAAGCCATATACCGGTGCCGTCCGTTGACCTCTGTCTCGTTGCCGACAAAGCGGGATATCAGCTCAATCAGCTTTCTGTTATCGCCGATGCAGTGACCACCCCTTATCAAGCGTCGAAAAGAGGTGACCTGCAGCCCGGCGACAACGTCGTCGTCATAGGGGCCACCGGCGGAGTGGGTGTCTATATGGCGCAAATGGTGAAGGCCCTTGGAGCGAAGACGGTGATCGGCATCGCAAGGAACCCCGAGAAACTTCAGAGGGCCCTTCAGTACGGCTGCGACCACGTCATCAGCACCCTGGACAAGGTAAATAAGGACGTCGTCGGAGAATGGCGAAGCTATTGCAAGAGCAAGGGCCTTGCCAATACGGGATGGAAGATCTTTGAGGTGACAGGGACGAAAGCCGGGCAGGATCTCGCGCTCGATCTCCTTTCCTTTGTCGGCAAGCTGGTTCTGGTGGGCTTCGGCATGGCAAAGAGCGAGTACATGATGTCCAAGCTTATGGCGTTTGATGCTGAAATCATAGGAACATGGGGCTGCCTGCCCGAATACTATCCGATCGTCCTCGACATGGTGCTGAGGAAAAAGATCGTGATAGACCCCTTCGTTGATGTGCGGCCGATGAGCACGATCGCAGCGACGTTCGACGAGATTCACAAGGCTGGATCGCCGGCAAAGAGGGTTGTCCTGACGCCGGATTTCTAAGAAAACCATAAAATATCAGGAGGAGCACTATGTCACTCAGTTGGATGCCGAGAGAACATGGATTGAAGGACCATGACAGACATGGTAAAGAGAACTGGGGTACCGAAGCCCCGTGTACGGTGTACGAAAAGAAGCCTTTGTTGGACGCGAAGGGAAACGCGGTTCCGGGCCTCTACACGGCCTGGATCAGGCTGAACAACCCCGCTCAGTATAACTCCTACACCACCGAGATGGTGAAGGGCGTCATCGCCGGTTTCGAGAATTCTTCGACGGATCGCGAAGTCGTCGCGGTAGTCTTTACCGGAACCGGTCCGAACGCCTTCTGTACGGGCGGCAACACAAAAGAGTATTCGGAATATTACAGCATGCGTCCGGAAGAGTACGGCGCCTATATGGAGCTCTTCAACAATATGGTCGACTCCATCCTCATGTGCAAGAAACCGGTCATCTGCCGGGTGAACGGCATGAGGGTCGCCGGCGGCCAGGAGATCGGCCTTGCCTGTGACCTCGCGATATCTTCTGACCTTGCCATATACGGCCAGGCCGGTCCCCGTCATGGTTCCGCACCGGTTGGCGGCTCATCCGACTTCCTGCCGTGGTTCCTGTCCGCAGAAGATGCAATGTGGAACTGTGTAAGCTGCGAAATGTGGTCCGCATACAAGATGAAGGCGAAGAACCTGATCTCCAAGGCGCTTCCGGTCCTGAAGGACGACAAGGGCGTCTGGGTACGGAACCCGCAGATCATCACCGACACCTACGTCAAAAACGGCGAGATCGTTTATGGCGAATACAAGACCGGCGACGAGGCCAAGCAGGCACGTAACTGGGTAAATGACAAACTGAAGAACAACGACTACGACTTCTCATTGGTCGATGCCGAAGTCAATCGCGTCATCTGGATATTCGCGAACCTTTTCCCCGGATGTTTAATGAAGTCAATCGACGGCATCAGGCAGAAGAAGAAGTCTTTCTGGGATGCCATGAAGAACGACCACAGATACTGGCTGGCAACCAACATGATGGGCGAGGCCTTCCTCGGCTTTGGCGCCTTCAACACGAAGAGGATCACTGGCGCCGACACCATCGATTTCATCAAGAACCGCCAGCTTATTGCCCAAGGGACACTAAACGACGAGAAGTACATGGAAGAAATTATGGGGAAACCGCAGGCGAAGTAGAAAGAATTAACAAAAAGGGGGGCTTTGCCCCCCTTTTTTTAATGGCTCCAAGGCCTCAAGGACCGGATAGAAACCCGAAGTATAGGTGAGATAGCTGGTACGAAGCCCCGGGGTGATGAAAAATGCCTCAGAAAGCCTCGTGGCAGGGGCGATAGACATAGAGAAGGGGGAATAGGCATGGCTTTTCAATTGATCAACTATGAAAAGAAGGGCAAGGTGGCGACCGTTACACTCAATGCGCCTCCGCTCAACTGGCTGACGATTGCGATGATGAAAGAGATCAACGAAGCGCTTGGGGATGTGATGAAGGATATGTCCCTTCAGGTCCTGGTCTTCGATCATGCAGGCGAAAAGGCATTCTCCAGCGGCGCGGCCGTGGAAGACCACACGCCGGACAAGGTGGACGAGATGATCGATTGCTTCCACCGGATGTTCCGGCTCATGGTGGAGGTGGATATCCCCATCGTGGGTGTGATGAACGGCGTTGCCCTTGGCGGAGGCTGCGAGCTGATCAGCTTTTGCGATATGGTGATCGCATCGGAGAAGTCGAGGCTCGGGCAACCGGAGATCGCCGTGGGCGTGTTCCCTCCCGTTGCCGCTGCCTGGTTTCCGAAGATCATCGGTCTGAAAAAGACCTATGAGCTTCTGCTCACGGGGAAGATGATCAGCGCAAAAGAGGCCGAGGCCATAGGGCTTGTCAATGCGGTGGTGCCGACCGAGACGTTTAGGGAAGGGGTCGATAAGTTCCTCGCCGACCTGCTGAACAAGAGCAGGCCCGTGAGCGTCTGGACGAAGAGGGCGATCAAAGCCGGATTGAGTCTCGACTTCGCACAGGCCCTTGAGGCGTCGGAAATCATCTACATGAGCGGGTGCATGGCCACGCACGACGCAAGAGAAGGTATTACCGCATTCCTGGAAAAGAGGAAGCCTGTCTGGAAGGATGAGTAGCAGCTCCAGCGCCATGATATTCACGCCGGGAGAAGAGGTCCGGACACGGATCGACAGGTTGAGACCACTCATGGAAAAGGGCCGCCTCGATGCGGCTTTTTTCCATTATAAGATCGATTACTATTATCTCTCCGGCACCATGCAGGACGTATTCCTCCTTGTACCCATCGAGCGCGACCCTGTGCTCTTTGTCAAAAGGGAGCTGAAGAGGGCGAGGCGGGAATCTCCTCTGGAAAAGGTGATACCGCTTAAAACCCTTGATGAGATAAAGCCTTACGTGGTGGGGATGAGAAGGGTGGGGCTGCAGCTCGACGTGATGCCCTACAACATGGTGATGAAGTACAGGGACCTGCTGCCGGGACCGGAGTTCGTCGACGTGTCACCCATGGTGAAGGAGGTGAGAAAAACGAAATCACCCTTCGAGGTCACAATCATGGAACGGGCCGCGGCTATCGCAAAAAAGGTGTACGCCAGAATCCCCGAGGTCCTGCACGAAGGGATGAGCGAGATCGAGCTGGGCGGCGTGCTGGAGGCTTATGCCAAACCTCTCGGCCATGAAGGCATCTTGCGGATGCGGTCTCTCAACTACGAACCCTACACCTGGCACATACTGAGCGGCCGTACGGGCAGTATCGTAAGCCAGGCCGATTCTCCCATGGGGGGGCTCGGGCTGTCGCCTGCCTTCCCCGTAGGGGCGAGCAGGAAGAAGATGCGCAGAGGCGAGCCCATTCTGATCGATTTCGGCGTCAACTATCACGGTTACCATATGGACCTCACCAGGATGTATGCGATCGGCCACATGCCGGATCAATTCATTCGGGCATACGAGGTGTGCAAAGAGATAGAATATGCGGTGCTCGACCGGGCGCTTCAGGGGACGGCCGCCTCGGGGCTCTTTCGTTATTCAGAGGAGCTCGCTCGAGATGCGGGTTTTGACCCGTATTATCTTGGATACGACCAGCACAAAGTCCGTTTTCTCGGACATGGCATAGGCATTGAGCTGAGCGAACTCCCCTTCCTCGCTCCGAGGCATGATTATCCCCTGGAAGAAGGGATGACCTTTGCAATTGAGCCAAAGATGGTCTTCCCCGGGAAGGGCGCGTGCGGCATAGAAGATACGGTTGTCATGGAAAAAACAGGTTACAGGATCCTCTCAGATGTAGATGACCGCATTACCGTCGTATAAGGTCCTCTTCTCGACCGGCTCCCTCTCCCGGCTCTCCTTGAAGGAGATTTTCATCCTTGCCAAAGAGACGGGTTTTGACGGGTGCGATCTCGTTATACAGAAACACCTCGATCATGGCGCATACAGGGAGACGCTTAAAGAATGTGTCGCCATTCTTCCCGTCTATGCGCTTCACGTTCCCTTCGAAAAGCTCAGGGTCTGGGGCAAGCCAGTCGAGGCGCTTATCAAGAGCGTCGCTCTTGCGAAAGAATTTGATATCCCCGTAGTAAATTTCCATCCCCCATCCTGGTTCCATCTGGAGATCGCCTTTCTGAAGTGGTTCAGAAAGGTGAGGGACTTTCAGAAAGAGCTTCAGTGCGAAAAGGTGTGCGTGGCATTGGAGAATATGCCCCTCACGGGCGGGGAGATAAAAAGAAGGCCGTACCTGCTCAACAATTTTAGTGATATGATAAGGTTCGGCATGGAGAGAAATCTTTACTTCACCTTCGACACGACGCATGTCGCCACGTTCGAGCATGAGGTGATTGACGCGTTTCTTACCTATCACAAGACGGGCAGGCTGAAACACATCCACATGAGCGACCATGCCTTCGAGCGGAGCCATCTCCTTCCCGGTGCGGGAGACCTCCCCCTTGCAGACCTGCTCCGGACCATGCGCGCAAGCGGCTATGACCAGGCTGTAAGCCTGGAGGTGGCACCTGTTGAACTGCCTCCGATGTGGGATCATCTGAAGGCCGTGCTTCGTGAGGCATCCTCCTTTCTGAAGAGGCATGGGGAAAGCGAAAAAGATGGGTAAGCAAAAATCGATCTTCATGTGCGAGTCCTGCGGATACGAAACCTACAAGTGGATGGGGAAATGCCCGAGATGCAACGGGTGGGACACAATAAAGGAGATCAAGGAGGAGCCGGAGGAAAGCCGGGACAGGGCGCGACCGGTCCTCATCGAAGACGACGAGGTGACGGAAGAGAGGATCACCCTCGGCATTGAAGAGATGGACCGCGTCCTTGGCGGTGGACTGACAAAAGGCTCTTCGATACTTTTAGGTGGAGACCCGGGCATTGGCAAGACCACACTCTCCTTTGCCGTCGCCGCGAGGCTTTCCGATCTCGGGAGCGACGTCCTGTATGTATCGGGCGAGGAATCGCTGAGACAGCTTGCGGGGAGAAAGAAGCGCCTGGGTTTGAAATCGGCGTTTTCACTACTCGTGACAAATCAGCTCGGCGACATCCTGGAAGCGGTCAGGGAAAAGGGCTACGGCCTCGTTATCATAGATTCTATACAATCGGTCTACAATACGAGGTTGGCTTTTCTGCCGGGGAGCGCGAGCCAGATCAGGGATGTCAGCTCAAGGCTGATCAGGGAGCTGAAACAGCAGGAAATTACTCATATATTCATAGGGCATGTCACGAAGGAAGGAGCCATTGCGGGACCAAAGATACTGGAGCATATGGTTGATACGGTGCTCTATTTCGAGGGAGACAGGATGATGCCCTGCCGTATGCTCCGGGCCATAAAGAACAGATACGGCCCCGTGGATGAGATCGGTCTTTTCCAGATGGGTGCGGCCGGTTTGGTAAGCGTCGAGCCCTCTCTCTATTTTCTTTCGGAACGCAGGCACGCTGGGCCGGGGAGCACGCTTTTCCCCCATGTCACCGGCTCAAGGCCACTCGTGATCGAAATTCAGGCCTTATGTCCCAAAACAAGTTTTACCTTTCCCAAGAAGCTGTCCATCGGGTACGACGTAAACCGTTTGTTCATCCTGGTGGCCGTTCTTGAAAAATCACTCGGCATACCTTTTTTTGACCGCGATGTCTATGTCAACGTCACAGGCGGCATCAAGGTCGGCGAACCCGCGATCGACCTTGCTATCGCCGCTTCCATGCTTTCCAGCCATAAAGATCAAAGCTGGGGCGAAGCTGCTTTTTTTGGCGAAGTGGGCCTCACAGGCGAAATACGCCGGGTCATGAACATGGAGATGAGGCTCAAAGAGTGTGAGAGGCTCCACGTAAAGAAGGTCTTCTGCCCATTGGGGACAGAGCGCCTTCCAGGCATCGGGGTAATACCGGTGAAACACGTCAAAGATCTGTACGACCACTTGGCAAGGCAGACAGACAAGCTTTCCGGGGCAAAAACTTAGGTGCAAAGAGCGTGCACCCGTTTACCCTTGGAACTCCGTATCTCCTCTGATAAGGTACCGTCTATATACTTGACAAAAAAAGTAGAACAATCTAACCTATGCGCATGAAGATTTCTACCAAAAGCAGATACGGACTCAGGGCGGTCTTCGATATCGCCTACCACTCTGCAGGTCTATCCACTCAGGTCAAAGACATATCCGCAAGACAGGACATTTCTCCCCGCTACATAGAGCAGATCTTTCAAAAGCTTAAACGGGCCGGAATCATCAAGAGCATCAGGGGACCTGCAGGCGGATATTACCTGGCAAAGAAGTTTGACGAGATCAGCGTGGGCGACGTCGTCAGGGCTACCGAGGGGGCCATCCACCTTGTCCACTGTACGGGCTCGGCAAAGAACGGCAGAAAGACGTGCGACCGTATGGAGCAATGCGTGGTGCGGGACGTATGGACAGAGGCCACAGACAGGCTGATGACCTATCTCGATTCGGTCACCCTCCAAGACCTGTGTAAGGAGGCCCAGTCAAGGGGTGTGGAGAGGGTCATCGATAAACACGTGATGTACTACATATAGACTCCCCACGCCCTCCAAAGAAAAGGTCGCCTGCCCTCCCCACTCGCTGCTTTGTCTCCCACCAGCACCGACTCATCACCGATACGTGTGCATTACGGCGATGCTCCGCTATTCGTTGACGATCTTTCGCCAGTCGGTGACCACGGGATCGAAACCGCGCCGCACAAGCATTGATTTTATCTCCGCAAGACTGCGCGGGTCATGTACCTGGAACTGCCCTTCCCGAGGTGCCTCCCTGTTCGGGTCGCTGTAGCCGCCGACGGTGGTCAAGGAGCCGGCGGACATCTTCGTCACGCCGAACTCGATCGCATGGTCCCTGAATTCCGCGCTCTCCCGCGTTGACACGTTGATGCCTGCACGGGGAAAGAGCAGCCGGGCAACGCACATGATCTTTACCATGTCTCGGTCCGAGACTTCAAAGTAGGCCCTCTCGTCGTTCGCCACAGGCCTGAGGCGGGGAAAGGAAAGGGTATATTCAACCCCTGGGAATTTTCTCTCCATGTATCTGAGGTGCTCGAAAAGGCAGACAACATCCCGGCGCCAGTCCGCGAGACCCAGGAGCACGCCCATGGATATCTGCCTGAATCCGGCCTGCGCTATCCTTTCCGGCGCATTGACCCTGTAATCATAGTTCTTTTTCGGACCTGCCAGATGGAGTTCGTCGTAGCGCCCCCTGTCGTAGGTCTCCTGAAACAGAGTCACGCCGTCGGCGCCGGCAAGGTAGAGTTCCCTGTACTCCCCGGTCTCCAGCGCATAGACCTCGATGCCGATATTGGCAAAATATTTACCTGCGATGGTGATCGCCTCCCTGATGTATGAAGGGGGCGAATGGAAGCGTGATTCGCCTGTAAGGAGAAGGCAACTGCGTATACCTGTCGCAGCCAGCGCTGCGCATTCTTTCTCCATTTCGTCTGGGGTCAGTTTCTTCCTCTCCACATGCCTACTTGCCTGGAAGCCGCAGTAGGCACACTTGTTCCTGCAGAAGTTGGATAGGTACAGAGGCGCGTAGAGTCCCACGGCCCTTCCGAAATACTGCCTCGTGACCTCCCGGGCCGAGCACGCCAGCGTCTCGAGCACGCCCTTTTCTTCCGAACGGAAGATGTCATTCACCTCATCGAACGTGATCCTTATGTTTCCCCTATCCGTCATGGGCACTTGTCTCCTCATCATAGAGAAAACCCGTCAACGGCGACGAGGCGCTCGCAGACAACCGGACGCCTGCCGCCCCCGCGAGATAAGCCAGTCGTCCCGCCTCGACACCCTTTGCAAAGGCAACAGCCATCTGCACCGGGTCAATCGCTGCGGCAACAGCCGTATTAACGAGCACCGCATCGGCGCCGATTTCCATGGCCTCCGCAGCATGAGAAGGCTGTCCGATACCCGCATCGACGATGACCGGCACATCCTCGATTGCTTCAATCAGGATCTCAAGGAGGGTTCTCATTTTAAGCCCCTGGTTGGAGCCGATGAGAGACCCGAGGGGCATCACGGCGGCTGCTCCGGCCTTCACCAGGGCCTTTGCTGTGTAGAGATCGGGGTGCATATAGGGGAGAACCACAAACCCCTCTGCCGCGAGGGTTTCTGTGGCCTTCACGGTCTCATTATTGTCAGGCAGGAGATACCGGCTGTCGTTGATCACTTCGATCTTCACCCAGTTTCCATACCCTGCTTCCCTGGCAATCCTGGCGATGCGCACCGCCTCTTTGGCGTTTCTCGCCCCAGAGGTGTTGACCAGGAGCGTTATTCCTTGGGGAATGAAGGCGAGGATATTCTCCTCCGTTTTTTCCAGATCGATACGCCTTAAGGCCACCGTCACCAGCTCCGTGCCCGACCGGATGATGGTTTCCCGCATGCTTTCCTTGCTCGGAAACTTGCCTGTCCCCAGGATAAAGCGGCTGTGAAGCGTTTTACCGCCGATTTTCAACTGATCTTCGCCCATTATCCGCCTCCCACGAGAGAGACCAACTCCAACCGGTCCCCTTCGGCGAGCACGGTCTTTTCCCAGAGATTTTTCCCCACAATCTCTCCATTGAGCTCCACGATAGGGGATCGGGCCTCCAATTCACGGGCCGCGATGAAATCGGCAAGGGAGGCGTTGCCCGCAACCTCCAGGGGTTTACCGTTGACCGTCACCTTCATCCTGCCCTCTCCCTGATACGGCGTAATAACTCCGCGGCATCCCTCCAGGCGCGCACGACAGCGATGGTCTTCGCGCCCGCGGCAAGCACCTCATCTATGTTCGACAGGTCTATGCCCCCAATAGCAACGAAGGGTATCTCTAGGTTTTCCGCCACTTCTTTCACATAGGAGAGCCCCACAGCCGGTCTTCCCGGCTTAGTCGGAGTGGGGTAAACAGGACCGGCGGAAATGTAGTCGGCGCCATCCGCAATCGCCTGTCTCGCCTGTGCTAAATTGTGGGTGGTTTTTCCGATGATCATTTCCTCTCCCACTATCCTCCTGGCATCTCTCGTCAGCATGTCCTGACCTATGTGCACGCCGTCGGCCTGGGCCTTCATCGCAAGACGGGGGTCATCGTTCAGTATGAAGAGAAAAGCCTTCTTCTCTTTGTAAGCAACCATTTCCCGCGCCTTGCCCAGAATGACCGTCTCGTCTTCCGATTTGTCGCGGAGCTGAACGATTGTCACTCCGTCGTCTATGGCTTGTTTCAGCGCCGTCGTCTCGCCGGATATCACATAGAGATCCCTTGCAAAGGGAATTTTTGTCATATGTCCTGTGCCTCCACTTTAACGATCCTAATTTATAACGCAAATACGGGGAAAAATAAACTGGCACCGTGACAATACGCGAAAATACATAACCTACTCCACTCGATGTTCCTTCCTTTGAGCACACGAGCCATGTGAGCTTCATCGTCAGGCCGATGGGCACGGGAACAATCGGGATTAAGGACAACACACGCTTAAAGAATCGGGGGGACCGAGAATTGCTGATGGCGAGCGCTTCCGGTGAGATTCTTTCTTGCCTGTAGTATAATAGTACTAAACGTCAAGGCTGATCCGGCGAGCCTTTCACACAGCACCAGTGTCCATGATCGAGCCTCGGGAGGGTTCCATAGAATTATACGGGAATACGGAAGGCCTCAACCATCTGCAGAAACGAAGACTCCTAAACCTCTACCGAAAGAAGGTGGAAACAGACAGGGTCATCTCCTTTGAGCGGGCAAGGAATATGATGGAGATCTCAAGGGAGATTTCGAGACAGGTCGGCATTATCGTTAACCGAAGAGGCGTAGTGGAGTATGTAGTCATCGGTACGAAGGAAGGTATCCGTGTCCCCGCCCTTTCTTCCGAAAGGACAGGCAGGGCGCGTTTCAGGGGTCTCAGGTTCGTTCACACCCACTTGAGCGGCGAGCTTCTCTCTAAGGAGGATTTGACCGATCTTGTCTTGCTGCAGCTCGATCTGGTCGCCTGTATCCTTCAAAGATCCGGAGAGCCTTCGGACCTGGTCCAGATAGGTCACCTCATGCCTGGAACCCGTAAAGGACAGGCCTGGGAGTTTATCGGCCCTGTGCCCGTCAACGAGCTGGACCTCAACTTCACGGAATTTATTACCGCCCTGGAGGCGGAATTTGTCAAGGAGCGGGGGACCCACTACCTGACCTACGCGGCAGGGCAGGAAGAATGCGTGCTCGTCATTGTGGTGCTGCCGCGAAAAACAAAACACATTGAGGAGCGGGTTGCCGAGTTGAAAGACCTTTCCTATTCCGCGGGCCTTTCAGTGCTCGATGTGGTCGTACAGCGTCCGAAAGAGCTGCACCCGAAGTTCCTCGTGGGAAAAGGAAAGATCGAAGAGATTGCCATGGGATGCCGCCAGTTGGGAGCAGATATGCTCGTCTTTGACGAGGAGCTGACCCCCAGCCAGCTTAACAGCATCTCTTCCCTTACGGGTTTGAAGGTGATCGACCGTAACCAACTGATCCTCGATATTTTTGCTGCAAGGGCGAAAACAAACGAGGCGAAGATCCAGGTCGAGCTGGCGCAGCTCCGTTACATCCTGCCGCGTCTTGCGGAGAAGGAGGCTGCCCTGTCCCGGCTCACCGGGGGCATTGGAGGCAGGGGTCCCGGCGAGACGAAGCTGGAGGTGAACAGACGGAGAACTAAGGAAAAGATTGCCTTCCTCGAAAGGAAGCTCGAAGAGGTGGCAAAGACCAGGGAGAGAAAAAGAGAAAAAAGGAAGCGAACAGGCATCCCCGTCATTTCCATCATAGGGTACACAAACTCGGGCAAATCGACCTTGCTTAACCTGCTGACAAAAAGCACCGTGGAAGTTGAAGAACGCTTCTTCAGCACCCTCACCCCTACCACCCGGCTGATCAAATACCCCGCACGAAAGCAGATAGTCCTGACCGATACCGTAGGCTTCATCGAGGACCTGCCCGAGGTGCTTCTCCGTGCATTCATCGCGACCCTCGAAGAGCTCGAAGACGCAACGCTCCTCCTCCACCTCGTCGACATCAGTTCCCCTGACTTCGAGGAGAGGATCGAAACCGTCAACGGCATGATCGAAAGACTCGACCTCTCGGGAAAATCTAAACTTCTCGTCCTCAACAAGATCGACCGGGTCAACAGGAAATTCCTCAAAGTGATAGAGGACCGCTATTCAGCGAGCTCCATCTCTTGCGTCACCGAGGAAGGGATTGAGAGACTGGTCCAGACTATAGAGATGACTGTGGATGCTGCCCAGGGAGAGCAGAAAAAACCGCTGTCATTCCAGAAGACCGACGGGTGAGTCCTTTCCTCCGAAGAGCTTCCTGATCTCCGGAGAGATGCCGGTAAAGTTGAAGTTGCTCATAAAACGGTCATAATCGAGATGCTTCGCCTCCCTGAAAAGGGCGCTTACCTGAGCGTACCGCTCTTTTTGTCCATCCTCGATCCATGCGAAGGCCCACACATCCCGGTCCTCGACGCGAACCAGCTTACCCTGGGCCCGGTACGTGACACCGCATTCGACAGGCTTGAGAAACTCCATATCGGTCTTTCTCGTCATGCAGATTTTCTTCGTTCCCAAAAAGATCGCATACCACATGATGACGTCGAGGATGCCGAAGAGCATGCCGCCGTGCACCAGATCGTCATAGCCCTCGAATGGGGTACCAATGGTCATATCCGTGTAGACCACGCCCCCTCGATACCTCAAGGCGAGCCCCAAGCCGTCACTGCGCTCGCGACTCGAAAAAAAGGAATTCCTGTAGACCGGCAGCAGGCTCATGCACGTCCCTCCTCCAGATACCTCATGCCGAGTTGGCCGCACCCGCCTCCTATATCGCCGGCCCGGGAATCTCTCACTATAGCGGTAAAGTGCCTGTTGATGAGGTACGATTGAAAATCCTTCACCGATTCCGGGCTCGGGGTTTTGAACTCCGTGTAGGGAGATGCGTTGTACGGTATGAGATTGATTTTGCACTTGATCCCGGCCAGAAGCCCGGCAAGCTGTTTCGCGTCTTCGAGTGAATCGTTTACCCCTTGCAGCATCACGTATTCAAAAGTGACCCGTATCCTTCCCATATCCCCGAGACCCCTGACGTAGGCAAGCACGTCACTCAGGGGATAAACCCTGTTGATCGGCATCAGCCGCGACCGGACGGCGTCTGTCGCCGAGTTGAGAGAGATGGCGAGCTGAGCCTTGCGGGGATCTATGAGGCGCAGGCGGTCTACCAGGCCTACCGTCGAAATCGTAAGCCGCCTGTGCGAGATCTTCAGGCCGAAGGGCTCTTCCAGTATCTCGATTGCGGTGAGCACATTATCGATGTTGTCAAGAGGCTCGCCCATGCCCATGAGGACGATATTGGTGATCGGGCTCCGGCCCATATGATTCCTCACTGCCATCACCTGACCTACGATCTCCCCTGCGGTAAGGTCCCTTACAAAACCGATCTTGCTCGTCACGCAGAAGGCACAGGACATTTTGCATCCTATCTGGGTCGAGACGCACAACGTGCTCCGATCGTCCTCGGGCATAAACACGCTCTCGACGAGGCGGTTGTCGGATGTGGCGAACATGAACTTGACGGATGCGTCTTCGGAGGTTCTCGTCTCCCGGACCTCGGGAAGACCGAAATGGAACATGTTCTTCAGGGTTACCCGCAAACCCTTTGGCAGGTTGGTCATCAGATTAAAATCACTCACCTCCGACTGGTAGGCCCACTTATAGATCTGCCGAGCCCGATAAGACTTGATCCCCAGGCTCTCGACGAGATCCTCAAGCTCTTTTAATGTCAGGTCGAAAAAATTGGTCATAGCGCCAAACCGGTCAGGGAAAGTGGATGGACCCAATAATTTAGCAGAAATGGCGAGTAGTTTCAATGCGCCGTAAGGTTAGGCCGGGTAAAAAACATAATGGTTGCTGCCTTGCCGTCCGTCGGACTTTCTGAGTCGTCGCGTGGTATGATGATTGCGAGGAGAATCTCCTTCAGAGGTGAGCTATGAATATGAACACGGGTGACGACTCTGCCGATTCAGACCGTTTAAGGGCGATAAAGGCCGAGTACTACCGCTCTGTCATCGACAATGTTTCCGACATCATCATGGTGGTCGGCTCGGACGGCGTTGTCCGTTACGTGAGCCCATCAATTGAACAATCGCTTGGATATACTCCCAAAGAGATAATGGAAGACAAGGAACGGCGTAATATCCATCCGTATGATCGCTCTCTTCTGGAGGATGCCATCGCCAGGACGGTGGAAACTCCGGGGGCGGTCGGCCCCACCATTGAGCTGCGGTGTCGCCATAAAGACGGGTCATGGCGGTACATGAAGGCGACGGGAAAAGCGATTCGCGACGAATCCGGCCGGCTGGTTGCTGTCGTCAACATGCTGGACATCACCGATCGAAAGAAGGCGGAGAAGGTCTTCCAGGAAGACGAGGAGAGGTTCAGACTCCTCTTTCAGAAATCAGTTGACCCCTCACTTCTATTGGATGGGGACACATTTATAGAATGCAACGAAGCTGCCGTACGGCTCATGGGTTGCTCCGGCAAAGCTCAGTTGATTGGGCTTCATCCATTTGATTTGTCGCCGGAACGTCAGCCCGATGGCCGTCTGTCATCGGAGAAGGCACAGGAACTTATCGACGCTGCCCTCAGAAAGGGAGTGATTCGTTTCGAGTGGGTGCACCGTACCTTTAATGGTGAAGACCTCTGGGTTGACGTTTCCCTCACGACGATACCGGTTCACGGAAAGGGTATCATGTACACGGTATGGAGGGACATCACCGAGCGCAAACATGCGGAAGAAGCGCTGCAGGCCGCCCACCGGCAGCTCACAGACATCATCGAGTTCCTGCCGGATGCCACCTTCGTCATTGACCTTGAGAAAAGGGTGATCGCATGGAACAAGGCCATCGAGGAGATGACGGGCGTGAAGAAGGAGGATATGCTTGGAAAGGGAGACTATGCGTACGCTGTCCCCTTCTATGGAAAACCGCGTCCCGTAACCATCGACCTGGTCCTCGAATGGGATGAGGAGAGGGTGAGGCAGTATGACTTTGTGAACCAGGAGGGGGACACTCTCCTTGCCGCAAGCTATGTGCCCATGACCTATGAAGGCAAAGGCGCCCACCTGTTTTCAAAGGCGTCGCCTCTCTTCGATGCGGAAGGTCATGTCATCGGCGCCATCGAATCGATCAGGGACCTTACCGAGCAGAAACAGACAGAAGAGGCATTGAGAAACAGAGAACAGGAACTGAAGGACAAATCGGTGAACCTTGAGGAAGTCAACGCGGCCCTGAAAGTATTGCTGAGGCACAGAGATGAAGACAAAAAGACGCTTGAAAGCACGGTTCTGGCCAATATCAGGCAGCTTGTATTCCCCTATATCGAAAAACTGAGGAGCAGGAGCATCACGGACAACCAGGCGACTTACCTGAACATAATTGAGTCAAACCTTAACGACGTGATATCGCCCTTTCTCCGGAAGATGACTGCCATGTATTCTCGTTTTACGCCCATGGAGATTCAGGTCGCGGATCTCATCAAGAACGGCAGGACGAGCAAAGAAATTGGCCAACTATTAAAAATAGGCGCGGGAACCGTTCATACGCATAGAAATAGTATCAGAAGAAAGCTTGGCCTCAGTAATGAAAAAACGAACCTGCGTACCTATCTTCTTTCGCTTCAGGACTAACAGGAAACCGTTGTTGCGGCGTCGCTCTTTCCCGACGATTATATTAAAGGGAAGATACACAATCGGCCAAAAGCGAAGGGGGTAACTGATGAGAAGGGTACTGTTCCTGTTACTGATCGTGCTCGCCCTGGGTTATGCAGGGACGGCGCTTTGCGCGGAAACGGCGCTCACCATTAATAGTGTGCCGAAGATGACCATTGATGAGTTGAAGGAGAGGCTGAACAACCCGGATCTCGTGGTGATTGACGTGCGCTCGGCCTACGAATGGGAAGAGAGCGCGATTAAGATCAAGGGGGCTGTCCGCGAGGACCCCCGAAAGATCGCGTCCTGGCTCAGCAAGTATCCGGAGAACAAGACCATAGTCTTCTACTGTAGTTGTCCGAACGACGAGACCAGTGGCACTATGGCACTGCGACTCATGGCAAAGGGATACAAGAAGGTATACGCCCTGAAGGGTGGATGGAAACCCTGGGAGTTGGCAAAGTACCCGGTTGACCCGAAGGGGGCTTTAGCGGGAGAAAGATAGGCCGGGCCCTGGCTGAATTGCGGGACCACGGCTGGATGATGGAAACTCGGAGGTGGACATGACCGACATTATCGACGATGCCGAGATCGAGCTTCAATGCGAGAACTGCGGCCGCAAAACGAAGAAAAGCATCGAATGGATAGAGGATCACGACGAGTTCGCATGCGACTGCGGGACCATGATACCCGTCGACGCGAGCAAGTTCCGCAAGGAACTCGTGAAGGCCGAGTCCGAGCTTGACGGATTCCAGGGCTTGATGGAAAAGCTTGGTAAATAAGGCGGCGTGTTATTCCTCGGTTATGGATGTTATTCCACCGGTGTTGAACCGTTCCGGCGAGCACGGCGAGCGAGAGGGGGGGCCCACGTGCCGTGCCCGCCGGGCACCTGCGCAGCGGGTGGGAGGCCGCTTGAGCCCCCACGGAAGACAAGCCGCCCCGCCGGAAGATAAGGCGGCTCATGGACTGGATTTGCTCACTAAAAATGGGCATTTTTCGCTGGTCAGGCCCCAATGATCTCCACGGTCCCCTTTGTTCCATCCACGCGTATAATGTCGCCGTCTTTAATCATTCCTGCGAGGCCCGCTGCGCCCACCACTGCCGGAATGCCGTGGTCTCTGGCGACTCCCGGAGCGATAGCCAACGTACCACCGCGTTCCGTAGCCAGTGCCCCGAGCCTGGGTATGATCGCTATCAGGTTCCTTGAGGCGGTGCTGCAAACCAACAGTGCGCCCTCTTCTATTCGATGTAGCGCAGGGAGATTATCAGGATCGGACAGAACCACGGCCGGGCCTTCCGCCACTCCGGGTGACGCGGCCGCTCCCCTTATCGCCTCTCCAATTGCCTGTCCTTCAAGGGTAGCCGACGGTGAGTCTTTTCTATCCTCCTCCCAGGTGAATTCTTCTGAATTAATGTCACGACAAACTGATACATTTCCCATGGTTATACACTTGTCTCCTTTAGTATTGTGTGGATCGCATATTCCCTGACCCCATGTTCTAAATTTTAGATGATTGTGGTTGACAGGTCAACTTAAAAAGATTTAATCTTAATTCAGAATAGCTTAATATAAAATGGGGGCTGGCATGATTCTGAACATGAACCAGTTGAGGGCGTTCTATACCACCGCAAAATTGGGAAGTATCACAAAGGCAGCCCAGGAGTTGATGGTCACGCCACCGGCGATTACCATGCAGGTGAAACAACTTGAAAGAACCGTGGGCATCAGGCTTCTGTTCCGCGAGAGCCATGCGGTTCGCCTCACAGACGTGGGTGAAGTGGTTTTCAAGAAGGCGGAGAACATCTTCGGCGAGATCCGTGAAATGGAAAACCTTTTTGAAGACGTATCCACGGGTAAGTCCGGGCAACTCCGGATAGGATGTACTCAAACATCTGCAAAATACCTCATGCCCCCACTGATAACGGCATTCAAGGATGCTTATCCGGGGTTACGGATCGTCCTTGACCAGGGTTCTAATGCCGAGATGGTAAAGAGTATCCTGGACCATAAGAACGAGCTAGCCCTCATCCGGAACGTGTCAGATGACAGAAGACTGAAGGTAAGAGTTATCGGCAAGGTAGAGGTGTTGCTGACAGCGGCCTGTGAAAGCGTCTACTTTCCATCGGAAACAATCTCTATTTCGGAGTTGCCCAAGGCCCCCCTCATCGTGTCAGAGGAAGGCTCGGCCACAAGGGACGTTATTTTCGAATATCTCCGAAGGTTCAGGGTAAGCCCTTCCGTGGCTATTGAATCGGCAAATAGGGATTTCATCAAGGAACTTGTGCGTCAGGATAAGGGCGTCAGCTTCTTTGAAAGGTACGAAATAGAAGAACCCTCAGAAAAGGCCCTCCGAGAGGTCCGTATCCTGGAAGGCGCCCCTATTATGGAGTTCGGGATTGGATATCTTAACCGGAAAACGCTGTCCCCGGCCGCCTGGGCTTTCCTGAGGCTCCTCGATAAGTCGGAGGATTTGTTACCGTTTATCAAGTGATAAGGGAAAGTATGATTGCAACAGATGATATCCCCACATGCTCTCCTGACCGGAGGAGTCTCTGATGGCACTGGCACTTTTTGATTTTGACGGGACAATTACCTTTAAGGACAGCTTTGCCGATTTCATCAAGTACGCGGTCGGGCAGACAAGGTTCCGCCTTGGCGTCGCATGCCTTACCCCTGTCTTTGCCGGATTTCTTCTGGGCTTGGTCCCGGCCTGGCGCGCGAAAGAGTTGATGTCAATCTTTTTTTTCGGCGGCCGGGATGCCCACAAATTCGAGGAGTTGGCGTCAAAGTACTCCCGAGAAGAGTTACCCAAGATCGTGAGGAGAATTGCGCGGGAGCGAATGGAGTGGCACAAGCGGCGAGGCGACACCGTGGTTGTCGTTTCGGCCTCAATAGATCTCTGGCTGAAAGATTGGTGCAAAGCCCAGCAGGCGGATCTGATCGCAACGATGCTCGAAGTGAAAGACGGGCGGATCTCCGGAAGGTTTCTTACAAAGAACTGTAACGGCAGGGAAAAGGTCAGGCGGATAGAAGAGCGCTTTAATCTTTCGGACTTCGACTACACCTATGCCTATGGGGATCGCCCCGGTGATCGGCCGATGCTCGCCATGGCAAACGAACGCTACTATCGTTGGACGCGCATCTGATAATCGCATCCTACCCATCCTCCAGCCTGCCCGAATGTGGTAGAATGAATCTTCCGGATTCGGCATCGAAAGGAGAAGCTCATGAAAGTTGTCGCGTTCAACGGTAGTCCCAGAAAGGATGGAAACACGAGCACGTTAATCAACCAGGTCCTCAGAGAGCTTGACCGCGATGGTGTGGAGACCGAGGTCGTGCAGCTCGCCGACAGAGAGATTCGCGGTTGCATCGCCTGCTACAAGTGTTTCGAAAACCTGGACGAGCGATGCGCGGTAAAAAAAGATGCAGCAAATGAGTGCATCGAAAAGATGACGAAAGCCCAGGGTATCATACTCGGCTCGCCCGTCTACTTCCAGGACGTTACTGCAGAAATGAAGGCGTTGATCGACCGGGCGGGCTTCGTGGGTCTGGCGAACGGGAGGCTATACAGGAACAAGGTCGGTGCCGCGGTCGCCTGCTACCGCCGTTCCGGGGGTATGAGCACCATAGAATCGATGAATCACCTTTTTTTGAGCAACGACATCATCATCGCAGGTCGTGTGCTCGGCGTTGCCAGGGACAAAGGGGACATGGAGAAGGACGAAGAAGGCCTGCAGATCGCGACCACCCTCGGGCAGAGGATGGCCTGGATGCTCAAGAAGCTTTACGGTTAAAAGGGCCGAGGGGACATACTACAATCTTCCTGTCAAGCACGATTCCAGGGGAGGTAAGAAGGTGCCCCGTCTTGCCATGGACATAAAATTACTCAACTAAATAACAGTCCCCCTTGGACAATTTATCTTGACAAATAACGGACATAATAGTTAGTATACTAATCGTAGTGGAGGTGACCATGCCGCGTCTCGATCCATACGAAAGCCTCGGCTTTCATTGCGGCCTTACGTTCAAGGCGTTCATCGGTGCTGTCGAAGCAAGACTCAAGGGCACAGGAGTGAGTCCGGCCCAGTTTCTGGCCCTTGCACATCTCATTGCCCTGGGGCCATTGTCCCAGTCCGAGCTGGTCGACCGGCTCTCGGTCACCAAGGCTACCGGGGTTCGGCTGGTTGACCGGATGGAGCGGGATGGGTGGGTAGTTCGGCAGCCTGACCCGGACGACGGCCGTGTGAAACGTGTGGTACCGACGCAGCAGGCAAGCGAGGCGTGGGAAAAGGTCTCCCGGCTGGGTCGGGAGGTGCTTGACCTAGCCTACCGGGGGGTCCATCCGGCCGAGATCGAGACAGTAAAACGCGTCCTGGAGCGGGTCCGCAGGAACCTGGGCAGGTAAACGTTTTTGGACTATTGGTTAGTATACTAACTGTAATGGAGGTGCAGATGAGACCATCACTGAGGATGCTATGTGGAAGGTTCTTGAAGCTTGGCTGCACCGCTTACGGGGGACCTGCGATGATTGGACAAATCCAACAGGCCACGGTTAATGACTGCGGCTGGATGAAGGGGGAAGATTTTTCTGCAGGGCCTTGCGCTCTGTCAGATGATCCCCGGCGCCACGGTACCCCAAATGGTGGCCTACGTGGGATACCGACTCAGAGGGATACCGGGTGCGCTGGTCTCCTTCGTGGCATATCTCTTGCCCCCGTTCATTGCCCTTGTGGCTCTTTCGACCATATATTTCACGACGCAGGCTGTCTGGTTCAGGGGGGTACTCTTTAAAGGTCTTTCAGCAATTGTCGTGGCCATTGTGCTCAATGCCTGCATCACCCTGGGCAAGCCCGTCCTTCGTGACTGGCAGGCTGTCCTGATTTCTCTCCTCGCGTTTTTTGGCTTCCTTTTCCGGCTGAACATAGTGATAATCCTCGTCTCCGCCGCTATGGCCGCCTTTTTTCTTTATAAGAACAAGAGGCAGGTTCAGCCTCCGCCCCTGGAACGCCCGGCGGCAGCGGTGAAGAAAGCGGACTTGTGTTATCTCGGTCTGTTGGGGGCGTTGATTGCTTCCGGTTTTGTGTGCTCTTACTTTATCGATCCTCAGCTCACCTATCTGAGTCTCCGGTTGGCAAAGATCGGGACTCTGATGTTCGGCGGTGGATTCACGGTAATCCCGCTTATCCAGTATGAAGTCGTCGATGAGTTCCACTGGATCAGCACGAAGGAATTCTTGGACGGGATCGCACTCGGCCAGGTGACACCCGGTCCCATGATGATTACAGCCTTTATCGGGACCCACCATTCCGGCCTTTTCGGGGCGGTAATGGCGACGGTAGCCATCATGTCCCCCTCATTCTTCATCTTGTTGCTTCTTCTGCCGTACCATGACCGTATGAGGAACGCCAAGCTCTTCCGCACCATGGAGCGAGGCATCCTCGCCTCATTTATCGGCATGCTGGGACTCGTGCTCTATACTTTCGCCAGGACGGCGTGTACCGATATCCCGACTATCCTTCTCGCAGGCGCGGCGTACTTCGCGTTGTTCAAGAAGGTTGGTCTTCCCTACGTAGTCTTGATCGGAGGACTCCTTTCGATCTGTTCTTTTCGGCTCACTCCTTTAACGTGTCGAGTTGGGGTGACGGCCTAAGTCAGCGCTTATCCCTTGAAGGGAGAGGGAGTGCGAGGGTCCGCCTCACGCTCTTTCCCGGCCGGAGGGATTTTTGATGGATGGCGCGAAATTCACCCACCAGGGCGAAGCCCCAGCAATTCCCGCTCATAAAATATCCCTCCGTTTTATGCCCCATCCTGGGTATTCCCGAAAAGGTTTTTCGCAATGTTGTGTTTGAGGGCGGAAAAGGGGAGAAAAAAGTCGATTGTGAAGCTTGTGAAGTCTAGACTTTTTTGCTCCTTTATGATATGGTGTGCATTGCCAATGTACATCAAGAAACATCTAGGTTTTATGGGACTGCGCAAGGTCGTTTCGAAGGGGTTCAACCGCATTCCCGACCATCGGGACGAGGCTGACTACAGGATGCACGACGTCTTCATGGGTGGCCTCGCCATGATGTACTTCCAGGATCCTTCGCTCCTTCAGTTTGAGGAACATTTTCAGTGTTTGAAGCTTGAGAACAACCTGAAGGCAATGTTCGCTTTCGAATCGATCCCCAGCGATACGCAGATGAGGGATGTCATGGATGAGATCGATCCGGAGGATCTCAAACCCGTCTTTGGCGAGTTCTTCCGTCTCCTCCAGAGGGGAAAATATCTCGAAGAATACCGGGTGTTCGACAGCTACTACCTCTGCGTCGTGGACGGCTCGGAATACTTCGGGTCCGAAAAGGTTCACTGCCCCAGATGCCTCACGCAGGAGATAAAGAAGAAACGGGGGACGGCGGTCCGCTACAGCCATCAGATTGTCCAGGCCGCCATCGTCCATCCCAAGAAATCGCAAGTCATCCCTCTTGCCCCTGAAGAGGTAAAGAACGCGGACGGCAAGGAAAAGCAGGACTGCGAGACCAATGCGGGGAAGAGGCTCCTCGAAAAGATCAGGCAGTCTCATCCCAGGCTCCCACTCATCATTATCGCCGACAGCCTCTACAGCAAGCAGCCGACCATCGAGGCGATCCTGTCCCTCGGCATGCGCTATGTGTTTGTGGCAAAGCCCGACGACCACAAAACGCTCATGGAGTGGGTGAACGAACAAAGACTTTTGAAAGAAGTAGTCCATATGGAGGCGAAAGACCGCAAGGGGCGCACCCATATCTACGAGTGGGTAAATAACGTTCCACTCAACGACAACAGGAAGACCGTGATGGTCAACTACTTCGAATACTGGATAAAGGATGGGAACAGGATCGCCTATCACAATAGCTGGGTGACCGATTTCTGCGTCGACGACGAGAATGTGGAGGAGCTGGTCAGGATAGGAAGGTCCCGCTGGATGATAGAGAACGAGGTCTTCAATACGGTAAAGAACCACGGCTACCACATAGAGCACAACTACGGCCACGGGAAGAAGAACCTCTCCTTCAACTTCTTCATCCTGAACATGCTCGCCTTCTTCATGCACCAGATCTTCGAACTTACCGACAGCCTGTACCGGTGGCTTCGAAAGAAGCTGGGAAGCAAGAAAAATCTCTGGGATCACTTTCGCGTTTACTGTCATGCTCTCACTTATCCAAGCTGGGAGACCCTCCTGCGCTCCATTGCCGAAGACTATGGCTATACGTAACGCTCACAAGACAGCTCCTTTTTTAAGCTCGTGGCAGCCGAATAACGGAAGAGGTGCGCCCCTGTGAGGTGTCAGCGTCTCTTGATAAGCCCCTTTCTTCCAATCTACTCATCAAAATAACGGAGATAGGCACTATGTGAGTTCCATCGATCAGGCAAACGCGTAGAGGATAACCGGGATTGGGAAGAAACTGCCGGGGGAAGAGGGCCGACCGGGAATTGCTGGCGAAGCCCCGGTTGATTACCGCCCTCCAACCTGTTACAATAAAGCTAATGATTCCCCAACTCGAACAGAAATTGGCCGCTTACAGCCCCTCTTCGCTGTACTCCGACACCAAGGCGAGGGCATCCGTGCTCATACCGATTGCCGCAGACGGCGACGATACCCGTATCCTCCTGACGAAAAGAACGACCACGTTAAAGTACCATAAAGGGGAGGTATCATTTCCGGGCGGTATGTACGAGGAGGACGATCGGGAAACGGTGCGGACGGCGATACGGGAAAGCGGCGAGGAGATCGGCCTCCAGCCGGAGGACATCCAGATCGTTGGCCGGCTGGATGATATGGAGACCATAACCGGGTTTGTGATTACCCCGTATGTGGGCCTCATACCCTATCCCTATGACTTCAAGCTCAACCCCCACGAGGTGCATCATCTTATCTGCCTGCCCTTCCGCTACCTGATGGATTATGAGCCGGAGATCACAACGGCGGAACACCAGGGGAAAACCATGCAGGCTCCCGTAATCTATTACGAAGGCGAAAGGATATGGGGAGCTACATGCAAACTGCTCTTGCAGCTCAGACAGATCCTCGAAGGATGAAGCCCTTTAATCTGAAAGTGCTGCTCTTTCTCTCCCTGGGCCACCTGACGGTCGATGTCTACCAGGGGGCGCTGCCGGCAATACTTCCTTTCCTCAAGCAAAATCTTGCCCTCAATTATACCGTGACGGGCCTTATTCTGGTCGTTGCCAACTTCGCCTCTTCAGTCCTCCAGCCCCTATTCGGGCTGCTCTCGGATAGAAAGGAACAACCCTTTCTGCTGCCCCTGGGCATATTGGCCGCGGGTGTGGGCTTTTCGCTGCTTTCCCTGCCGTCACACTATCTGCCCGTCCTTGCGCTCGTGGCCGTCAGCGGTCTCGGCATCGCGTCCTTTCACGTCGAAGGGTACAAGACGGCGGGTTTTTTCACGGGCGACAGACCGGCCACCGGCATGTCGGTCTTTTCCGTGGGAGGTAATCTCGGCTTTGCCCTGGGGCTGATGATCGCCCTGTGGACCGTCTCCCACTTCGGCTTCCCTTCGCTGCCGCTCGTCGCGATCCCCGCACTCCTTTACACTGCGGCTTTTATCGCCCTGAGAAAGGCCGTGACCTGCCCGGCCACAGCAGGGGGGCCGGGTGTGCGGACCGGACGGGAAACAGTGCAGACCGCGGCAAAAAGCGTCTATAGCACTCTTAGCCTGATCATCTGCGTGGTGATCATGCGGTCGTGGATCCAGCTCGGGCTCGTGGCCTATATCCCCTTCTATTTCATCGGCTTTCTCAAAGGTAGCCCGGTGTATGCGGGAAAGCTGGTAAGCACGTTCCTCCTCGGGGGCGCCCTAGGCACGCTCGTGGGGGCGCCTGTTGCCGACAGGTGGGGGCACATGCTCGAGGTGCGGATGACCATGCTCCTTACCGCTCTCGGTTTCCCCCTTATTTTCCTGGTGAAGGGCGATCTGCTCTTCGTGGTGTTTTTCATGCTCGGGGGCGTGCTCATCTCGAGCTTTTCCGTCACCGTGGTCATGGCCCAAAAGCTTCTCCCGAGAAACATCGGTATGGCGTCGGGTCTCATGACGGGGTTCGCAATCGGGGCCGGGGGTGTAGGCGTAACGCTCCTCGGAGTGATGGCCGACCACTTCGGCGTCGACATCGCCCTCAAGTCGATCGGCATGCTGCCCGTTGCCGGGTTGGTACTGAGCCTGATATTGAGATATCCGCCAAGGCAGGGTGCACTGACATGAAACCGGTCGTCAGCATCGTTGGAAGGCCGAACGTGGGAAAGTCCACCCTTTTCAACCGCATCGTCGGCTACAGGAAGGCCATAACCGAGGATAGCCCGGGCGTCACGAGGGACCGAAACTACGGCGAGTTCGAATTTGGGGGGAAATCCTTTGCGATCGTCGATACAGGGGGATTTGAGCCGGAGGGCGCCGAGAAGATCACGTCTCTCGTGAAAGAGCAGATCTACGGGGCCGTGGAAGAGTCATCGATGATTATATTCCTCCTGGACGCACGCGATGGCCTCCTGCCCGAGGACCGCGAGATAGCCTCAATTCTGCGTCGCTACAACAAGCCCGTCTTTTACGTGGTCAACAAGGTGGATTCGCAGAAAAGAGAGGCGGAGACAGCCGATTTTTACCGGCTGGGCGTGGAAAGGCTCTATTCGGTCAGCGCTGCCCATGGGCTCGGGGTGGGCGACCTGCTCGAAGACATTGCCCGGATAGCGGAAGTGGAGCCGGAGGAAGAGGCCGCCCAGGGCATAAAGATCGCTGTCGTGGGCAGACCCAATACAGGCAAATCCTCCATCGTGAACAGGCTGCTCGGCTCGGACCGCATGATCGTGAGCGACGTACCGGGGACTACGAGAGACGCGATCGATTCGATCATCCAATTTGAGGGGAAAACGTTCACGGTGATCGACACTGCCGGATTGAGGAAGAAGAGCAGGATTTCCCAGAAAGTGGAAGAATATTCGGTGTCGAGTGCCCTGCGGAGCATCGAGCGGGCAGACGTGGTCAATCTCGTCATCGACGGACAGCTCGGGATCGGCCATCAGGATGGGACTATCGCCCATTTTATCGTCTCAACGGGCAAGGGGCTCGGGATCGTGGTGAACAAGCGGGATCTGATGGACCGTGATGTTACTGAAGAGGAGTATCGCAAGATGGTCGGGGAGCGCCTCCCCCATGCGAATTTCGCGCCCGTCATCTTCACCTCGGCCCTCACAGGGGAGCACGTGGAAGAGATACTTGACATCGATACCGACATCTTCGGGCAGTTAACAACGAGGATATCCACGCCGAAGCTGAACAAAGCCTTCGAGGAGTTCACCCGGAGACTGAGTCCCCCCATGGCGGAAGGGAAGCAGGTGAAGATTTTCTACGTGAGCCAGCTCAAGTCGGTGCCCCCCACATTTATCCTTTTCCTGAATTATCCCGACCGTATTCCGGAGCACTATAAGAGATACCTCGAGAACGCGCTGAGGGAAAGATATGGCTTCAGGGGCACCCCTATAAGACTCCTTTTCAGGAAGAGGTGAAGGGAATGGAAAAAGGGAAAATGAAATACCGGCTAAAGAGGAGATTGTCATGAAGAGAGCCGGCCTTGCGTGGTGCATCTGTTTTCTGATCGCTCTGGGTGCGGCAGGTTGCGGTGAGAAGAGCCCTTCCACGATCAGAGTAGGGGTTATCGCCGAATTGACGGGCGATATGCCGGCTGTGGGCGAATCCTGCAAGAAGGCCGCCCAACTGGCAGTCAAGGAAATGAACGACGCCGGCGGCGTTCAGGCGGGAGATAAGCGCTACAAAGTGGAGCTCTTTATAGAGGACAATGCGGGGAAGGCCGACCAATCCGCCTCCGCCGCCCAGAAGCTGATCACGCAGCAGAAAGTGGTCGCCATTATCGGCCCCAACGCGACCCGTTACGCCATCCCTGCCTCGGAGATAGCCGAGGGCTCGAAAGTCCTCCTTATCGCGCCGTGGTCCACGAACCCCAAGACGACCGTCGACGCGAGGACGGGAGCCCCGAAGAAATACGTCTTCCGCGCATGCTTCATCGATCCTTTTCAGGGACGGGTCCTGGCCCGCTTCGCCATGGACAGCCTAAAGGCGAGGAAGGCCGCGGTCCTCTACGATGTCGCATCCGATTATAACAAGGGAGTCGCGGAGTTTTTTAAAGCGACCTTTGAGCAGAACGGGGGGAAAGTCGTTGCCTTTGAAACCTATACGACCAACGACAGAGATTTCTCCGCGCAGCTTACCAAGATAAAAAAGGCCGAGCCTGACGTCGTTTTCCTTCCGAACTACTACAGCGAGGTTCCGCTCCAGATCCAGCAGGCCAAAAGACTGGGCATCAAGGCGCCTTTCCTCGGAAGCGATTCCTGGGGGAGCCAGGAGCTGATCAAGCTGTGCGGCAATGACTGCGAGGGGTATTGCTTCAGCACGCACTACGCGCCCGATACAGCGGCCCCGGTGGCGAGGAGGTTTATTCAGGCCTTTAAGACGGCCTACGGCGGCATGCCCGACGACGTAGCCGCCCTGACCTATGATTCCTTCGGTCTTTTCAGGCAGGCAGTCAGCGAGGCCGGCAAGATCGATCGGCAGGCCGTGAGGGATGCCCTCGCAAAGATTCAGAAGTACGAAGGGGTGACCGGTGACATGCAGTTCAGGGAAGGTTCGTCCGATCCTGTAAAAAGCGCCGTGGTCCTCAAGATCAAGGATGGCAGTTTTGTCTACTTCGCCAATGCGAATCCATGAGTTAGGGCCGGACCCGGACTTTCGATGAGCTACCTCTTGCAACAGGTTTTGAACGCGCTCCAGCTCGGGAGCATCTATGCCCTCATCGCTTTGGGCTATACCATGGTCTACGGCATTCTTACCATGATCAATTTTGCCCACGGCGACCTTTTCATGGTGGGCGCCTTTCTCTGTTTTCTCTCCGTGGTGTTTTTGAAACTCCCTTTTCTCCCCACCCTGCTCGCGAGCATGCTCGGCACCGCCCTGCTGGGCGTGACCATCGAGCGGCTTGCCTATAAACCCCTTCGTCAGGCGCCCAGGGTATCGGCGATCATTACGGCGCTGGGGGTAGGCCTTTTTCTGGAAAATGTTACCCTCGCCCTGAGCCCGTACCCCAAGCACATTCCTTCTTTTGTTCCGGAGATGTCCTGGATGATCGGGGACGTGTCGATCTCATTATTGCAGATCGTCGTGATCGCGTGCTCCCTCGTCCTGATGGTCCTCCTTGATCTCATGGTGAGGCGAACGATGATAGGCATAGCCATGAGAGCCATTTCGTGGGACAAGACGACGGTGCCCCTGATGGGTGTGCCCGTCGATCTGATCATTTCTGCGACCTTTGCCATCGGCACCAGTCTCGGCGGCGTTGCCGGCGTGCTCTATGGGCTTGCCTACCCGGTCATCGACCCCTACATGGGGATCATGGTGGGATGGAAGGCGTTCATTTCCGCGGTGGTGGGTGGTATAGGGAATATACGGGGCGCCATGATCGGCGGCTACATCCTCGGCGCCGTCGAAATCCTCGTCGTCGCATTTCTGCCTTCCACCTACCGGGATTTCGTCGCCTTCGGCCTGCTGCTCGTGCTGCTCGTTTTTCGACCTCATGGCATTCTGGGCAAACCCACGGTGCAGAAGGTGTGATGCCATGACGGGGGCTCTCATCGGGAAAAGGTTGGTGCTCTTTGCCCGGTCGCTCGCGAACAGGCAAGGGTTCAAAAGCGGGATCGTTGCCGCCGCATTTTTGCTCTCCTTTATTATTCCTGCAACGGGCCTTCTCGACCAATACGTCCAGCTCATCCTGATGTATATCGGCATCAATATCATCCTCACCGTGAGCCTCAACCTCATCAACGGCTATATGGGCGAATTCTCCGTGGGCCACGCGGGTTTCATGGCGGTGGGGGCCTACATCGCCTCGGTCATCTCGGTGCACCTCTTCCCTGCCCCGTGGGGACCCTGGCTCTTCCCCGTCGCTGTGGCAGCGGGGGGGCTGGCCGCTGCGGTCACGGGTCTGCTCGTCGCCTTTCCGTCTTTCAAGACTCGCGGCGATTACCTCGCCATCGTTACCCTCGCTTTTTGCATGATCGTGAAATCAGCGATCGAGAATATCGATGCCCTGGGCGGACCGCGGGGGTTTCTCGGAATGGAGAGACTGACGACCCTGCCATGGGTATTTTTCTGGACGGCGCTCTCCATCCTGGTTATCCGCAACCTCGTTTACTCACGCTTCGGTCGCGGCATCCTGTCGATCAGGGAGGACGAGATCGCCGCCGAGCTATCGACGGTCGATACGCGGCGCGTCAAGATGCTCGCTTTCGTGGTTTCGTCATTCTTCGCCGGCGTTGCCGGCGCCCTGTTCGCCCACCTTCTCCAGTTCATCAATCCTCGCGTCTTTGACATCATCAAGTCGACGGATATCCTCATCATGGTCTATCTCGGCGGCATCGGTTCTTTGGGAGGATCGATTATCGGGGCCGTCATCTACACGGTCCTCCTGGAGCTGCTCAGGCCGCTGGGCGTCTGGCGGATGGTGCTCATGCCCCTCGTGCTCGTGCTGCTCATGATCTATCGGCCGAAGGGCATCATGGGCTTGCGCGAGTTCTCCTGGTTCGTACCCGGCACAGACCTCAACGCCGGCCGGCGGTGGTACAGGAAGAAAGAGACGGTCTATGGCCCTCCTTGAGATAGGTCACCTCACGCACCGCTTCGGCGGCCTGCTCGCGCTATCCGATTTCAACCTGAGCCTCGACAGGAGTGAACTGGTGGGCATCATTGGCCCCAACGGCGCGGGCAAGACGACTATCTTCAACCTGATCTCCGGCGTGTACCGCCCCGCGAAGGGCAGCATCAGTGTCGAGGGAAGGGAGCTTGTCGGTCTTACGCCGAACCGGATCGCGGCGCTCGGCATAGCGAGGACCTTTCAGAATATCCGGTTGTTCAAGGACCTTTCCGTGCTCGACAACGTGAGGTGCGCCAACTACGGGCAGGCGGGGTATGGCGCTCTTTTGGCTTTATTCCGGCTCGGTCGCTGCCGCAGGGAAGAGGCCGCCATCATCGACCGCTCGATGGAGTTGCTTGCCCTGTTCCAGCTTGAGGGCCATGCTGAAGAGCCGTCCAGGAATCTGCCTTACGGTCTGCAGCGGCGGCTCGAGATCGCAAGGGCCCTGGCGACGCGCCCAAAACTCTTGCTTCTCGATGAGCCTGCGGCAGGGATGAACCCGGCAGAGATAACGAGTCTGATGGGGCTGATCGAGTGGGTGCGAAAGGCCTTTAACGTGACAATCCTTCTCATCGAGCACCAGATGCAGCTCGTGATGAACCTGTGCGAGCGTCTTGTGGTGCTCGACTTCGGCGTCACCATCGCGGAAGGCAAGCCGCATGAGATACGCAACGACGGTCGGGTCCTTGAGGCTTATCTCGGGCAGGAGCTGCAGGCATGAGCAATGAGGTCATCCTGTCGATAGAAGCGCTCAGGGTATGGTATGGCAGCATCCAGGCCTTAAGGGGCATCTCTTTTGAAGTGCGGCAAGGCGAGATGGTGGCGCTCATCGGGGCAAACGGCGCAGGGAAATCCTCCACGCTGAGAGCGATCTCGGGAATGGTGCCCTACGAAGGCACCATCATTTATAAGGGACGGGCGCTGCGAGGTATACCATCTCACAGGATCGCGGCACTCGGCATCGCACACGTGCCGGAAGGCCGGGGCATCTTCGGCAACCTGAAGGTGAGTGAGAATCTCAAGCTCGCCACGTGGCACAGGAAGGACAAAGAAGGGGTAGCGAAAGACTACCGGCGCATATTCGCCCTGTTCCCCGTGCTCTACGAGCGGAGGGAACAATCGGGGGGGACGCTGTCGGGCGGCGAGCAGCAGATGCTCGCCGTGGCGAGGGCACTTATGAGCCGGGGCAGCCTGATGCTTCTCGATGAGCCCTCCATGGGTCTTGCCCCCGTGCTCGTTCAGGAGATCTTCTCCATCCTCAAAGAGATCAACCGCACCGGCTCGACCATCCTGCTGGTCGAGCAAAACGCCCACATCTCGTTGCGGAACGCCTCCTTTGGCCACGTGCTGGAAACCGGGGCCGTCATGCTGTCAGGCCCCGGAGCGAGCCTGCTCAATGATCCTCACGTCCGCACGGCTTATCTGGGCAAACCGGCAGGATCTGTCACTTGACAAAACGGGGAAAGACTTCTATCGTAAAGGCAATCCGGCCGCCCGAACATCTGTGATGGGGTCATTATGAAAACGCGCTATATCGGGTTTCTTACCGTTGCCCACGCTTCCGCCGACATCAATCAGGGGGCTATACCCATCCTCCTTCCTTTTTTTATTGCAGCGCATCATCTCTCTTATACCGCTGCTGCCGCCATCGTGTTTGGGGTAAACATTGTCTCGACCGTCTTTCAGCCGGTCTTTGGCTACACGTCCGACCGCTGGTCGAAACCGTGGTTGATTCCGCTTTCCATGGTCGTTATAGGACTTGGCGTCTCCTACGCCGGATTTGCCCCCACCTACCGCATCGGCGTCGCTTCTGTCATGGTCAGTGGACTGGGCATCGCGATGTTTCATCCGGAGGGCGCCCGGCTCATGAACTACCTGGCCGGGGACAAGAAGGCTACGGCAATGAGCCTCTTCGGCATCGGGGGCCAGCTCGGTTTTGCCATCGGTCCCCTTATCGCCACGGCGGCCCTCTTTTGGTGGGGCATCAAGGGCACTGCCTGCCTCATCGTCCCCCCGGTGGTGATGGCGGGGCTTTTTCTCTACATGTTGCCCCGTCTTACCGCGGGTTATGAGCTAAAGGCGCATGCTCGGTCTCTGGAGACGGGAGTCGAAAGCAGAGACCGCTGGCCCGCGTTTATCTGCCTTGCCCTTGCCCTGCTCAGCCGTTCGGTGATTTTTTACGGGCTCAATACATTTTTGCCCCTTTTCTGGATCCATGTGCTGCACCAGTCAAGGGCACGTGGGGGCTCTGCGCTCACTGTCCTGCTTGTTGCACTGATCGCAGGAAACTTTCTGGGCGGAAGGAGCGCGGACCGCTTAGGCTTGCGCGCGGTCACCATTACCGGTTTTCTCCTCCTCTCGGCTTTCCTTCCCCTCCTGCTCGTCACTTCTAACCCGCTGGCCGCGACAGTGCTTCTCATTCCTGTCGGGCTGCTGCTCTCCGCGCCCTTCGGCCCCATGGTCGTACTCGGGCAATCCTACCTTCCGCACAGGGTGGGTCTCGCCTCGGGAATCACCCTGGGCCTCGCCTTCTCCTTCGGCGGACTGACGACCCCTCTCCTCGGATGGATCGCCGATTACCACGGGCTTCGTGCGACGATCGCCGTCGTGGCTTTTATGCCTATGCTGTGCGCCGCCCTGTCTCTTATGCTGCCCGCGCAAAGCAGATAGGGGGCCGGGTTCGGGGCACCCGCTACGCGGGTCGCACGCCTTCCGCCTGTCTCATCGGCGCCGCGAGCCCTCACTGTACACGAACGGATGAAAAAACGGCCACTTTTCCAATGCTTTGCTGCCTTTTACCCTCGTTTTACCCTTTTCAATACACATTTCTCCGCTGGACCGTTCACCATGTCCTTTTAGGATTCCCTTCTCCCACAGGGCTTTTAGAGCGTTTCTCAGAAATAATTACCGTTTGATGTTGATAATTCTAGACATTCCTAGAGACATGTGGTTACATATGAATCATGGCCCAACGGTATCTCACTCCCAATGGGGAGAACGCATCGCTCGCCGATCTTCAGGCAGTTCGGAAGGCCGGCAACAAGGAAACCGATCGGCGATGCCTTGTTATTATCATGCTTCTCACCGGCTCTCCCAGGGAACAGGCGATGAAGGTGCTCGTTCTGTCGGAGAGCGCAATAAAGAAGATCATCAGGGCCTTCAATGCCTATGGCGTCGACGGTCTTGTTGCGAAGAGACGGACAGGACGCAAACCTCTTATTACAGGCGAAAAGAAAGAAGAGATTATCGAAGAGTTCGAAGAACCGGGACGCGCCCAGAGGACGTTCTGGACAGCCTCTGCCTTCCATGGTCACATCACGGCCAAGTACTCCGTTGAGTGTTCCTACAACACGGTTCTTCGTCTTCTCCACGAGAAGGGCTATGTACTGAAAGTGCCGAGGCCCTGGCCGGACAGACAGGATGAGAAGCTGAGAGAGGAGTTCAAGGATCAACTACGGAGCCTTGCGGAGCATCCCGACGTTGATCTGTGGTACGGGGATGAAACCGGAATTGACGGTGAACCGAGACCGCGTCGGGGTTGGGCCATGAAAGGATCTAAGCCCCGAGTAGTCCATAATGGCGATCATATCCGGCTGAACATCGTTGGAACCGTCTGCCCCCGCACCGGGGAGTTCTTCGCCATTGAGGCAAGTCATTGCGATACGGATGTTTTCCAGGCATTCCTCGATGAAGCCGCTCAATCAATCACCCCTTCCCGGAAACGGAATATTCTCATTCTCGATAATGCTTCCTGGCATAAACGGAAGAGTCTTAACTGGCACTTCTTTGAACCGGTTTATCTTCCTCCCTATTCGCCAGACTTCAATCCTATAGAAAGGGTTTGGCTCATCATGAAGGCCGAGCACTTCGCGAACATCCACTGCAAGAGCAAAGCTGCCCTGATCGAGAGGGCCGATCATGCCCTCTGCGATCTCATGGATAATCCCATAAAAGTTGCGTCTGCGGCGACTCCAATCGTTACTTAATTCTGGAGAAGAGTCTAGAAAAGGGGGTGAACGAAAGTGCACGATACTTGACGGTTTAGGGGGAGGGGGTAGAGAAAAGGTTGAATTTTTAACTTTGAATGAACGACCACGAACGGCGAAGCGGGGGCGCTGCACCGCCGTGGAACGCGTCTGTTGCGGCTCAATTGTCAAAGAACGGCGCCGGCTTACGGGTCGTCTGGAAACCGGCTGAAACGGGCCGGGCTACGTCATCTCTCCAACCTATCAAAATAACTGCCCGATCTTATAATATCTTCTCTCTTTCCCGGCTATTCTGTCAAAGTGACATGGAGGAGCGACAACCAGGGATGACAAGGAGGCATGTCAACCAGGGGTGACAAAACGCACCACATACAATTTTTGGTCGGGTCTTGGACGCACGAAAAGTGGGGTCTGAAAGTTGTTTGATTGTATCAAATATGAGCTGAAAGATGAGGGCCTATGGCGTTATGACATTGCCCGCCCCCGTCCAGTGGGTCACCCCGCCCGGATTGATACCCAGGCCATAAAACCTGTTCTTCTGAATATTGTGGCCGCCGCCATCCTGCAGGAAGTATAGGCCCCAGCCCGCAGTTCCGATTACGGTGTTGTTCTGAATGATGCAGCCCTTGGCACCTGCTTGCCAGACGGCTATACCCCCTGCGTTCTGTTCGTTAGCTATCGTGTTGCCCTGTACCAGCGTACTACCTAACGGGACATACCCGGCTATCTGGATGCCATAGGCTTGGTTTGCATATATCTCGTTATTTTGCACAGTGGAATTAGGGCTGCATAAGTAAATCCCCTGATCTAATTGTCCCCCGGGGGCGGACGGCGCCAGGGAAAGCCTGCCATTCTTATAGATGACATTACCGTCGATCGTGCAGCCTACCGCGGTCTCCGAAGTGTATACACCATTGTGCCCATTGGACTGACTTACCGTAAGGCTAGAGCCGTTGTTATGGATGGCGTTGCCCTTTATAGTTACATACTGTCCCACCACCGAGACGCCTTCCCTCGAGAAGTTTCGCACCTGAAATCCCTGGATCTGTACGTAGGGAGCTTGGATATATAGCCCAATCTGAACGGTGTTATTCCCATCAATGATCGCTTCGTGGGGGGTAGCCGACTGAAACACTACCGGCGCAGACTCGGTGCCACCCCGGTTAACCGAGAGACCAAAGAGCCCCTGTCCTTGGTAATTCTCATAGTACACGCCGTCCGCCGCGACGACGGTATCTCCTGGATTGACCAGCGTAGCCGCTTTTGCCAAGGTCTTGAAAGGCGCCCCGGCACTCCCCACGTTGGTATCGCTACCGGTGGGGGAGACGTAGTAGGTGGCTGCCTCGGCAGTGAAGACCAAAACCAAGAGAATCAAAAGGGCAAGAAAAGTTCTCAAATCACGCCTCCTTTAAAAAAAACTCGCACCCAACCCTAAAAGTGCCCTGCTCCATCTCCCATGTGGATGATCCCTTTCCCCACAGGGTTCGCACATGCGGCAATGTTTCGAGGCGATGCCGGGGATATGCCGGAAGCCGTGGCTGTCCCGGTGCTATCGCAATAAAGATGATGCGTGGCTGGTTGATATGCCCCCATTGACGGCGCCCATCCCGGACCGGGAAAAGCACTGTTCACACAAATAGGCACTCCGTTGGGATCGCTCAACGTAGCCAAAATGGAACATACCGTAGATGTCCCGGCGTTTATAGCGGGCGATGTAAGCGAAAACGTGATATTCCCATTAGACGAGATCACGGGAAGAGGGTTGCTTGTTATGCTATGGGCATCATTCCCTGTGTTGCAAGTTCCACCCGTCCAATTTGCCAGCGATGTGCAACTTGTCGATCCCCAGGTGCCCCAGGGCGAACTGACCGTGGTGTAGACATTATTGTAGTCGCTGACGAATCCCGACTGCGCAGTGGCCGCGACATTCAGAAAAGTGTCCGACGCGTTGCTCAGGATCGCCACATTGTTCTTGACCACGCCTCTTGTCGCCGTGGTATACCAACGTATTCTCGCCCGACCATTGCCGGTTCCGGAAAACGTATTGTGAAGCACACTAATACCGGTATGATCCTGTAGAAATACCCAGTCCTTTGAAGCCGCTACCGAAGTGGGATTAAACACGTTGTTATGAATGGTCAGCCCGCTCGTGGTCGTGAGGTATGAATAGATGAGCTGAGACTGATAGGTTCCTGTGAACGTGACGCCCTCAATAATCGTGTTGAGTCCATCATATACTTGAATAGTACCAGTCGCCCCGCAATCCCCCGTGATTGCCACATTTTGAATCTTACTATGATTGGGTTGGCTCGATCCCGAGCCGCTGCCGTGAATAATGATCGCTCCCCCGGCAGTACCGCCGCCCGTGCAGCCGCCCAGGTTGTTGATCGTGGTCTTGCCACGAACGGAGGACGTTAACAAATTAGTCGAAGTGCCCCTACCATAAAAGGAAACCACGGCAGTCGTCCAGGCATCGGATAGCGTCATATCTATAGCTTCACAGTTTGTGGAGCCGACATAGAAACCCAAAGCATGTCGCGCATGGTTGTGGAAGCTTGAATTGCTCACGTAGCCCCCATTGCCCTGAAAATAGAGTCCTCCCATCGTGGTAGAATCGCAGGAGGTCTTTACCCCTTCGACGTTGCTGACGTGAAGGCCGGCATGGCCATTATCCCATATGTTATAGCACTGAGACGGAAGCTCATAGAGATTGCCGTCTGTGTTCGGGTTCGTGCTTCCTGCCGGCTGCATATACATCGTGCCCGCTGTGTAGTAGAATGAGCCGGCCCGTGCTTGCACTCCTGCAATGCTTTGTACAGTTGCCGATGTCAGCCGTGTAGAGTTCTGCCATACCATGGCAACGCCGTGTGTCGGAAGGGTATAACTGATAGCGTAGACATTCTTATTGGGTGATGACTGCTGCGTCCATACGGTACCGGGTCCCGATACGTTTTGGGAGCCGTTGATTTGAAATGTTCCAGTGCCGTAACTGCCTATCGTGACGTTCGCCGCATTGATGGTGAAGGCCCCATAAGCAACAGTGCCGGCTTTGCCTAGGTACGTCGTAGACGCCGTAAACGTCGCCGGAATAGCATTAAGAGGGGCGTGGGTGCCGCTGCATCTCTGCGTGCTTCCATCGCCGGGAGTTGCGCACGTAGGATCGATGTAGACTGTTGAAGACCATCCGGTAAAAGGGACGATAACGAGACAAAGGAGAGTAACGAGTATAAGCCGCTTCATTTTGCCACTCCGTCGCTCCACGAATCACTCCGGCATATCCGGTTCTTTCCATTATGATAGCATCCACAGCGGTCATGAGCAATACTCGAACTACAGATTTTGTTGCCTGCGGTGATCGTAGAGCCGTCGAGAACAAACACTTCCTCTTACTGCGTTGTCTCAACCCCAAAAATATTCTGTCCGGCCATCTCGTCGGCGCCGGTGTGCGAGCCTTCCCAGTGGTCGATGATACTGAAAAAGTAATATTTGCCCCCTATCTGCTTTATCACGAAAACGCCGTTATGAGTGCCGTCGGATTCTACCGTCGTATACGTTATCAAGCCCGGTGAGGGCTGGGAAACGAGGTTCAGCGTGGTGCCGGCGCCGGTCTGCAGGACGCCTGAGTCCAGGTCGAGGAACGATGAGCCGATTATGGTCGTGCCGTTCGCTACCGCCTGGACCGCGGACGTGTCGGGGGCGGTATACGACGGATTGTTGAAGTCCCGGATCGACATGAAACTCCATCCAATGAACGTCCTGCCGTTTTTCAGGAAATTCGTGAAATCGACAGGAGTAGAGGCATCCGCGCCGACCATGCTGCCTTTTCCCCTCGGCAGATCGATGAAGAAGAGACCGGAAGGAGTGAAGGCGACGTTAAGGGTGCGTCCCAGCGAATCGGTACCGGTTATCACGCCGCTGCTGCACGTGGCGCCCGTCATCGTAAAAGAGGCCTGCGGCGTGCCGCTGAGATAGTAAGGCTGGACGGTCATGTCATAGTAGGTGCCGGATACGGTTATTTGAGCGGTCCCGTAGGCGGAGCCGACGGAACCCGGACCATCGGGACAGGTGCCCTGCGCATCGCCGCCCGAGCACCACCCCTTGGGGGGCACCATTATCCAGTTGAACGAGCCGCTCGACGTCGGGCACGTGCCCTGCGCGATTGCCATGACCGGGGGGTTATTCGAGCCGACGTACAGGATACCGTCTCCATTGTTGAGCTGTGTGAATGGGCCGGGCACGGCCATGACCATGGTACCCGGCATCTCTATCTCATATGCCGTAGCACCGGCAGTGACGCCGGGATCGGTCGAGGCGGTGTAGGTAAGCTTCGTGAAACCCGTGGCATTACCTGCGAGGGCAACCGCAGTGCCGCTGTAGGTATAACCGGTATGTTCGTTGGTGGCGGTGAATGTCTCCGCCCCGCCGCCGACCGTCGTCACCGACCATGTCCAGAAATCGCCGGCGGTCTGAGTACCTACGTAAGCGTTCGTCGTCGATGCAGGTGCGGTGGTGCCACCACCACCTCCACCACCGCATGATACCAACAGGACCGAGATAATGACCATCGTCGCACAGACAAAACATGTTTCGGATCGTCGTTTCAAGGGGGGTTCTCCTTTTGAGGAATCATGATGAACCTCTATACTATGCTTCGCAGCCTGCTCAGACTCTCATTACGGCACGGTCGATATGAACGTTTCGCTTCTTCCGAGTCCACAAGGCACTGCACACATCCTGTATTATCGGCAATTGATTCCTGATTGGTAAGCTATAAAGCGCTCAGCTCATTCATCCTGCTGCGGCAATCATAGGGGGGAGACATAACGGTTAACGGTTTCCAACTCCCGCTCATCAAAGCGCACCCTTGAGGTAAAAGAGGCCAAGTCACGTTAGTCACCTACGTCCCTTACGCCCCCGGGGCAAATGGTGAAGGCCGGGACGTCGTGCCCTGGGATGTAATCTGGGAGGTTCAGTCAGGAAGGGGCGGCCGAGGATCACTTCCTGTACTGTTGTTTCTTGTATTTTTCCACAAGATACCGTCTTTCTGCCGGTAATTCTCAAGATGAGATCAATAAAAAAGGGCGGGGTCCGTACTGGTTCCTGCGATTTCTGCGGGCTCCTTAGTGAAAGAGATATTCTGGTCCTTTCATTACGACAATATTTGTGGTAAACGATAAGACTGGTATCCGGGCGTGCTCACAGGAGTAGAGCAATTGGACGCGCGTCGGCAGTCCGCATATACAAGGAGGGCCGGAACGTGAATCATTACGATATAGTATTTATTGGTCAGTCGGGTATGGGCAGAATTGTCCCTTTCGAGGGGTCCCGTTCCATGGCACCGGCCACTCCGCTATTCTTTTCCGCAATGGGAGCCTCCTGTTTGGGGAAAAAGATTGCCGCTGTGACGAAAATCTCCGACGGCGAAGAATACCTCCTGGAACCGTTAAAAACCGCCGGTATCAGTCTGTTCGTCCAGCCCGGAGAGACCCACCAATACCGTGTCGTCTTTCCGACTGCAAATGTCGATGAAAGGCGGGTCTTTTGGCTAAGGATCGGAGACCCTTTTTCTATCGGCGACATACCTCCCCTTGAGACGCGTCTGATCCACCTCTCCTGCGTAGGCGTCCGCAGGTTTCATATCGACTTGATGAGAGCGCTGAAGGCACGCGGCTTCCGTTTGTCAGTGGATATGCAGAGTTTCCTCCTCCAGCCGGAACACGAGACTGCGCCGGTGGCCGCCCGCTTTGAAGATGCTCCGGAGAAAAAGGACATCGTGGCCATGGCCGATTTCGTCAAGCTTGATTCTGTGGAGGCGCAGATCGTGACGGGTGCCGACGTTCTACAGGACCAGGCTGACATACTGGAAGAGTGGGGAAGTTCAGAGACTGTATTAACTTGCTCTGAAGGTGCGCTGGCCCGTAGCGAGGGGAAGACTGCTTTTGCGAAATTTACCAACAGGAGCACCCAGGGCAGAATGGGTCGCGGCGACACCCTCATGGGATCTTACCTGGCACGCAGGCTCGATCATTCTGTCGAAGACTCGCTCCGGTTCGCTGTGGCCCTCACATCGATCAAGCTGGAATCCCCCGGTCCCTTCAGGGGATCCGTGGATGATGTTATTGAAAGAATGAACAGCACGTTTCGCACCTGACCATCCCGGGCAGCGCTAAATCCATAGGTAGGCGCCAGGAAGCCGATAGCTGTAGATACGGGGATATTATTGCCGTATTCATGCCCCCGTGACCGGGGTGCGTCCAGGGGAACTTCTCAGAAATCACATATTGACATTAACGGCAACCAGTAATCATCTTAGTCACTCCCTAACCTCTCTAACCCTTGCTGCCCCCTTTCCTACCGCGACCCTCAGCCCCTCCTTGTCAGAAATCCCCCCTTTCCTGTTTTTTGCCATAAACAATGTGGTTGACTTCATGCAGGACGGTGGTAAGATGAACTGAAGGACAAAGGGAGATATACGCCACAGTCACCAATGAGACATGTAATGGGCATATGCCCTTGCTGCGAACCGAAAGTCAACTGAATCGTGGGGAGTTGTCATATGGCTGATTCCTGAGAAGTAACTCTCCACAAATAACTATTGTATTTAATTACATACAATGATAGAATATGTCATGTATAAGAAAACACCACCTCAACAAAAACTACTCGGCGTGGAGACGCAGGTGTCCCCCTCTTTGCGGAACCGTCTTGAGTCTTCATGGGCTCACCTGTTTAGAGGCGAGGTATTTCCAATCCTGTTCAGAAACGAAGATCGCTATGCGATTCTGTACGGCACAACAGGCCGGCCTAATTTCAGCGTTGCGCGTCTTTTGGGTTTGTGTCTCCTTCAGGAGTGGAGCAACTTGAGTGACCAGGAGGCCCTCGACACCTTCAGCTTTGACACCCGGTGGCGATACGCCTTGGATGTCAGCGATGAGGAAGATTATTTGTCCCGTCGCTCTCTTGTAGAGTTCCGCAGGCGATTGGCCGCCAAAGACCCGGAGATGAAGCTGGTCCGCCATGTATTCGACAATATCAGAGATTCGGCCATACACAAACTTGGTCTATCCGCCGGTAACCAACGGCTTGATTCTACCCACATAATCTCGAACATTCGTGTACGAGGCAGATTGGCTCTATTCTCGAATACGCTCACCCAGTTTCTCAAGAGTCTGAATGAAGATCAATTGTCGAGAGTCCCGAAGGCAATTCAGGAATGGCATTCAAGCGAACCCGAGGGTTGGTTCGGATTGGGTCCGGCCGAGCAGAAGATCAAGCTGGAAGAACTGGCGCAGTATCTCTATGACCTTATTGTTATCTTCGAGAAGGATAATGAACTTACAGGCAATGAGCCGTACCAATTGTTGAAGCGCCTTTTCTCCGAACAATGCGAATTCACCTCAGACCAAGAATCGTCCAAGGTCCAGGTGAAGAAAAAGAGTGAAGGAGCAACCCTTCAATCCCCTTACGACCCGGATGCGTCCTGCGGACATAAAGGGCCGGGATACAGCCTTCATGTTACGGAGACGTGCAAGAATACCGGAAAAACCGAAATCATCACAGACTATGAGGTGCATGGCGCCGCCAGATCCGACATCGGCAAGGCCCTTCCTGTTATCGAACGTTTGGAGGCTGCCGGGTTGAAGCCCGAAGCGCTCTTTGCCGACGGCGGTTATCCGTCTGTCCCTTCAGCGGCAAAGGTCATAGAGCAAGGTATCGAATTCGTCACGCCCGTCAACCGCAGCAGGCTCTCCGACGATATCGTGGGCAGAGACCTTTTCTCCTTCGACTCGGAAGGTTTGGTGACCCGATGTCCCATGGGTAATAGTCCCATAGACCATCGCATACTGAGCGGCAACAACAGCACCCGTCGTTCTCTCCATGCGATCTTTGACGGAAACGCCTGTCGATCGTGCACGATGCTCGATAGGTGCCCGGTAAGAGCTCCGAACCACCGCAACAAAGGCTGCCAGGCCCGTGAAACGGTCGGGGACTTTCGTCTGGAGATCACCCGCGAGCTTCGCCTGCGGGATCAGATGTATGCCATCCAGCAGACCACTGAATGGAAAGACCGGTACAAGATTCGTGCAGGGATCGAAGCAACAAACTCCGAATTGAAACGATCTCACGGAATCGGCAGACTTCGGGTGCGTCGGCTGGCAAAAGTATGCTTTGCCGTTGCATGCAAACTGATCGCCTGCAACATAAAGAGGTGGGCCAAGGCCCCTTGGGCCTTGAAAAAGACCCTGGAAGGCTGCATATCGTCTCTTTGTATTAGCATGAAGGTATTCTTGGCCCAAATAGTCAGCGTGTCCTTGCCTAAGAAGTTCATCTTCACGATGGTGGTAACACAACGATGGTGACGATTGATCCTTTCAGAAAGGGCACTTTCTTCTCAGGAATCGTTTCTTCAGCATTCATGCCGGTCAGTGGCTCGTCGAGCAGCAACAGCCTGGGGCCTGCAGCCAAAGCCACGGCCATGCAAAGAAGCCGTTGACTGCCGTGGGGAAGAGCCACGGCAATCCGGTCCGCCTGGCTCTCCAGCCCCACAAAGCGGAGGATGTCCATCGCCCTGTCCTGCAGCGCCGTCTCATCTCTCAGCACCGGCGGCCTCTTGTAGAATATCTCCAGGAAGCCGTGTCTCGCGTGAAGATGGGACCCGGCAAGCACGTTTTCCAGAACCGTCATCCGATGAAAAAGGGCGTTCCTCTGAAAAACACGCGTTATGCCCTGACGGGCCCTTACGTGGGCCGGCCGCCCGGTGATATCCCGTCCCTCAAAGGCTATCAGGCCTCCTCCCGGCTTCAGGACGCCGCCGATCATGTTCAGGACCGTGCTCTTCCCCGCTCCGTTGGGCCCGATCAAGCCCAGGATCTCCCCGCGGCGCACCTCCATGTCCAGGTCGCTGACGGCGGCCAGCCCCCCAAATGTTTTCGTCAAACCGCGGGTCGCCAAGAGCTCCACTTCAGCCATCCGTGACCTTCTTCCGCGAAAGCGAGGGGCGCCAACTTCTGATCAGTTCGGGCAGTCCCGTGAGACCGGCAGGGATAAAGAGCGACACCAGGATCGCGATGGCGCCGATGATCATCGGCTGGTATTCTCTCATGGGTCGCGCCAATTCGGAAATGAGGGTGAGCACGATCGTCCCTACGACCGGTCCCGCAAAACTCCTCTGACCGCCTACCACCATGTAGACGAGCAGGTAAATCGAGGTGACCACACCGAATCTGGAGGTAAAATCGGGGCTCAGGTTGTGCTGGTAGTGGGCGAAGAGAGAACCGGCAATGCCGGCGAAAAAGGAGGCGATCACGAAATTGAGCATCTTGTAGCCGATCACGTTGATGCCGACCGATTGAGACAATTCCTCCCCTTCCTTGATGGCTCTCCACGTGAATCCGAGGTGAGAGCGCTCAATCAGGTAGAGCGCAATGAAGCAGGCCGAGAAGACGACGACCGTCAGGTAGTAGTAGGCATCGGCGGCGTCAAAGGAGACGGTTCCGAGTAGAGGAAGAACGAGCGGTTCGGGGGACGGTATGCCCACCAGGCCCAGGCTGCCACCTGTCAGGCTTTGCCAGTAAAACGCGACGAGCCTGAAGGTCTCGGCAGTCAAGAGGGTGAGAATGGAGAAGTATATGCCCTTTACCCTGAGGAAGGGATAGCCCAGGATGAGGGCAATCGCCGCGGACAAGAGTCCGGCCATACCCAGGGCCGGCCAGAACGGGATCCCTCCCTTCATCACCAGCAAAGCGGAACCGTAAGCGCCCAGGAGGCTGAAGCCAACGTGTCCCAGGGATATTTCCCGCAGAAGGGAGATCATACGCAGACTGCTCACCATGAGGATGTTTATGGTAATCAAGATGAGAACGGAGACGAAGTACTCATTGTGCGACAGAATCACGGGCATCAATAAGACCGCGAGAACCACGGCCATGAGGCCGGCCGCCTTGGCCGCCCCTCTCCTAGTCATGGCCGAATATCCCTTTGGGTCTTACGAGCAGGATGAGAATGACCACCACGAGAGGAGCCAGTGCGGCTGCCGCGGAACCGAAGATTACGGGGATGATGCCGTCTATGAGGCCGAGGAGCATCCCGCCCACAAAGGCGCCGGGGAGGCTGCCCAGCCCTCCCAGCACGATGATCACCAACCCCTTTAACATGGGCTGGGAGCCCATGTACGGCTGAAGCATCAGTATCGAGCCTGCGAGTGCGCCCGCCAAGGCCGCGAGGGCACAGCCGATTGCCATGGATATCATGGCCATCTGGTTCGGGTTGATGCCGCGCAGGAGGGCGCCCTCCCGGTTCTGCGCACTGGCCATAATGGCCTGACCCCATCTGCTCTTCTTCAGGAAAAGGAAAAGGAGCACCAGGGCGGCCGCCGAGAAAGCGATAGCCAGTACCCTGTCTTTGGGGACCCCTCCTCCGAAGACGCGGTAGGAGCCACGCATCAGCCTCGGAAGACTTTTTTCATAAAGACCGAAACCGACCACGGCGCCGCTCGTCAGTATCAAACCGAGCCCGGTCGAAATGACGATGGGAGCCAGGACAGGGTCCTGGCCGGGCCTGAGCCTGAAAAGAAAGCGTTCCAGGAAGATGCCGAAGGCAGCCATTACCATCATTGAGATCAAGATTGACAGATAGACGTTGAGACCGAAGGAACTGCACAGGTAATAGACGACATAGGCCCCGATCATGTAGACCTCGCCATGGGCGAGCTGGAGAATGCCCATGATGCTCAGTATCCACGTCAGGCCCAGGGCCATGACGATATAGAGCCACCCCAGGGCTATGCCGTTCACTGTTGCCTGCAGCAACATTTGAATCTGGAGGTTCACGCTATCCCTCTTGCCGCTGCTGTGCCTTACCGGAGGGGAGAATCGATCACGATCCTCCCCTCACTACACTGGCGCGGCTATTTCACGGTCATGAAACCGATGAACTCCGGCTTGCCGTTCATGAGCCGGGTGAGGGGGATGGGCCGGGTGAGCGCGCGATTGACGCCGAATCTCTTTGCCCCTCCCATTTGTCCCGGACCGAAGCATGTCTTCAGACTCCCCGGCGCGGTCATCGTCTCCAGGGTCGCCATTACCTTTTCGCCCGAAACGCTCTTTCCTTTCACCATCGCCTGGGTGAGTATCCATAGCTGATCCCAGGCCGCGAGAGAATCAGAAATGAAGGGGTCCTTGTACTTGGCCTGCCATCTTGCCATGACCTCCTTTGTAGCCTCGTTCGGCTTGGAGAGATCTACCCCATTCACGATCACATCGGTAAGGGCCGTTGGATCGTTCACGACCATCTGGAAGACTTCCGGACCGAGGGGAGAGTTGGAAATAAAGGGTCCCTTGAAACCGAGCTGGCGGGCGGCCATGAGCTGATAGGTGGCCTGACCGCTCACCATAGCCCAGATAACGTCAGGTCCGTAGGCCAGAGCTTTCGTGTAAGTGGGTATGAAATCAGTGGTCCCGAAAGTCCACTTCTCTATCCCTACCACATCTATCCCGACCTTCTTCGCAGCCGTCTTCAGGTTGGCGAGCATGCCATCGTAGCCGATGTCCGGCGCCGAGACAACCATCTTTTTCGCCTTGGGGTACGTCTTGACAAGGTAGTCGAGGTCTATTGCGTGGGTGTCGTCATGGGAGAGACATAGCCGCACCAGGAATGGTTTCTTGGGGCTCACATCCGCCTGGTGCCCGGGAATGTTGATGTTGGCTATAATGAAGGGCACTTTGTGCGCCGAGGTCGTCTGATAGATTGCCTCCAACTCGGTTTCAAGAATCCCGCCGATCACATAATCGACCTTATCCTGGTTTATGAGCTTCTTCACGGCGGTACTCGCGCCTTCGGCGGATAGCTTGCTGTCTTCGGAGATCAGATCAAGCATATACGTTTCTCCCCCGATTTTCAGTCCTCCCTGCTCGTTGACCTTGTCTGCGTACAACTGCCAGCCACGATTGAACGCCAGGCCCAACACGGCCAGAGGGCCCGTGATGGGCATTACGGAACCTATCTTGACGTGTTTCGGCGGTGTAGCCGACGCCGGCGTGAAGCCCGCAACCACCATCACCGCAACCAGCATCGCCACCAGAAAAACCGATGCCAAACCACCAAGTGCTCTCTTTTCCCTATCCATCTTTGCCCCCCTTGTTGAGTTAAGAATTACGTGTTGCCGCCTGCCTTTTTCGCCTCTTTAGGCATCCTAGGTCACATCCTTCCCGAAACCTCATCATGCCGGGCCGGCATCATAGACAATTTCTCCGACCACAATCGTTGCCGGATCAGGGATATCTGTTATGCCGTGTGCATCTACAACACCATATTTTCCGGCATTTGGTAATACCCGCCTATCAGGGATCGGTCCTGAAGGCGAGCGTTCCAACATCGACCGCGGTGGAGCCGCCATCTACCATCACTACGGCGCCTGTCATAAAGGAGGACTCCTTACTTGCCAAAAAGAGGCAGACGGCCGCAATCTCGTCCGGCGTTGCGACTCGGCCCAAAGGGAGGTCCTTTACCACCTCGGCAAAGGCTTCTTCCCTAGTGTGGCCGGTTGCCCTGCCAAGGTCGTCCATTTCATGCTCACTCATGGGGGTCCTCACCCAACCGGGGCACACCGTGTTCGACCTGATGCCGTACCTGCCGTAGTCGAGAGCGACCTGCCGGGCGAGCATGATGAGGCCAGCCTTAGAAGTGCAATAGGCTGCCGACTCCGGAGCGGAACAAACCCCGGCCACAGAGGAGATCTGGATGAGCGACCCGCCGCCATTTCTGATCATATGGGGAATCGATGCACGCATCAACAGAAACGGTCCTGTAAGGTTGGTCTCAATTGTTTCACGCCAGAGATCGATGCTGTGACCGACCACACCGCCGACCACACCGACGCCCGCGTTGTTTACGACCACGTCCAACTTGCCGCCGAACTCAAGAGCCGATGTCACGATCCTGTCGATGTGCCCCGGGTCCGTTATGTCCCCGTCGCAGGCAAGAGCCGACCCGGAAGGCAAAGTCTTTACCACGGCATCGAGCATCTCCATGCGACGCCCTGCAATACACACCTTTGCCCCTTCGAGGACGAATTGTTTCGCGATTGCGGCGCCAATCCCTGTTCCTCCTCCGGTGACGATGGCTACTGTGCCGTTGAGTCTCATACTCTGGTGACCTCGTCCGCAGGACTTTTGTCTTCCTGCCTCGTCTAACGCTCCTAAGGGTTATTCTTTACGCCCCCATGCGCACTCAGGCAAGATCTGTCCTCCGTCTACCACGATGGTTTGGCCCGTGATGAATCTCGCTCCATCAGAGGCGAGGAAGGCCATAGCATGACCGATATCCTCGGGTTCCCCGAGATGGCCCAGTGGAATGACCGCCTCATTCACTTTGATCCACTCTTCACCGACGACATCCAGCATGCCCTCGGTGACAATATTGCCGGGTTCCACACCGTTAACGGTGATATTGTGCTCGGCAAGCTCGAGAGCGATATTGCGTATGAACCCATTGATTCCGCCTTTCGAAGCCGCGTAATGGGACAATCCGACGATTGCGGTTCTGTTGCCGGTTATCGATGAAGTAATAAGGATCCTGCCAAACTTCTGTTTGATCATGTGCGGCACACAAGCCTTCACCGCGAGAAAGGCGCCCCGAAGATTAACGTTCAGGATCGTATCCCAGTCTTCTGCCGTCATCTCTTCGATTCTCGCCATGCGGGTGAAAATGCCCGCATTGTTGCAAAGGATGTCGATCCGGCCGTATCTTTCCACGGCTGCTTCGGCCATCTGCACCATGTCTCCTTCTTTGCTCACATCTGCCCTCAAAAATGATGCCTCGCCACCTGTCTCCTTGATTTTGTCAACCGTCTTGATGGCCCACTTTTCATCCACGTCCACAACGAGGACCCTCGCACCGGCGGATGCGAAGACCCGGGCGATCCCTCCGCCAATCCCCTTGCCCGCTCCGGTAACAATGGCAATCTTTCGGTCCAGTATCATGAAGTTCCCTTATATCGCCGATAGTGGGGAGAAATCGTATTCCGTCCTGTTAAGAAGTCTCCCATAGGACCCTACAGCGAAGTTGGTGATCCGGCCATTCATGTCATAGTCTTCGTGGCCGAATATCTTCCCGTAGGAGCGCATAATGGCAAGATCTTCGAGGACGACGCCTACCGTGGGAACAATCTTTTCTATCCAGACAAAAAGATAGAGTTGCTCGCCGATCTTGTAGAAGTAGCAACGATCCGTATCGGCCAGCCCCTTTTCATTTCCAGCGATGCAGTGCCAGGAATAGGTGTTCTCATTGAGGTAAACGTGCTCGTATGCGTCTTTGGAGCTGTAGACCCACTGAATGCGTTCACCCACGAGGTCTCTCGTCTCTCGGTGGCATGGCGTAGTCCCGCAAAATCGAGCGTCAATGGCGGCGCGTTCGAAGAGGACCTGCACCGAGGTGAGGGGCATCCCCTTCTCGGCCCGTACGATTAACGGGACCATCACCTCTTCCGCTGTCGGCATAATGCCTGTGACTATGGTGGCACAGGCTCGCTCCATATCAAGGACGATGGAGACGGATTTACTATCGCCGTAGGAGAGGATGAAGTCGACGAAGAACACGCCCTCCCTGGGTGTAATCGCGGTGTAGAAAGCAACGAATCTTTCCTTGCGGCACCCGTCCACTGTCTCCCAGGTGAGTATTTCCGGGTTTATAAATGCAATGCTCGTTTTCTTCCCGGACTCGCAAAAGAGTTCGATCTCTTTGCCCGCCAGGAGCCCCGTTGGGGGCAAGGCATTCTCACTGAAGCCCACGGAAAGCCCCCCGACCGGGATGTAATCCGGACTGTCAAGACGGTCACCCATCCCGTCATCCTCCTAATAGCTTTTCCCAATCACCCTTCCGTTCATGACATCAGCTCCTTCTGTTTCGTCTTTAATAGCATCAGAAGCGCTTCCGCCGCCTTTTCGAAGTAGGCTTTCGTCGTGGTGAGGGGAGGCATGAATCTGAGGGTGTTGCCGTACCTCCCGCAGATGAAGTTGAGAATACCTTTGTTGATGAGTTCGGTCATAAGGCCGAAGACCTTTTCTCCGTCGGCGGGTTCCCTTGTCTCCCTGTTCTTCACAAGTTCGACGGAAAGCATAAAGCCCTTGCCGCGAACATCGCCGATTACGGGGCTCGTCTCCATCGCCTTCTGGAAGATTGCCTTTATCTCTGAACCAACGATCTCTGCCCTCTTCATGAGCTCAAGGTTCGGGTCCGTCATGATGTCGATGTTCGTGAGGGCGACTGCACAGGCGAGGGCGTTGCCGGGGAAAGTTGCGGGTTGTGAGCCCACTTCGAGTTTCGACCGGTAATCGGCTCTCACCGTGACGCCGGTGAGCGGGAAATCGCCTCCGACGCCTTTTCCCCATACCAGCATGTCCGGCTCGACGCCATAATGCTCGATAGCCCACATCTTCCCGGACCTGCCGAACCCGGACTGGATCTCATCCACGATGAAGAGGGCACCCGCCTTATTTGCCGCCGCCGCCGCCTGCTGCACAAATTCCTTCGGAGGATCAACATAGCCGCCTTCACCCTGGATGGGCTCCAGTATCACCGCTGCGGGTTGGGTAATGCCCGTGTACGGTGTGTTGAGTACGTAATCGACATACCTGCCGCACGCCGCGCCGCACTCAGGATACTTGAGATCCACGAAGCAGCGGTAGCAGTAGCCATAGGGTAAGTGGTGGGCATTGGGAACGAAGGGTTCGTAACCTACCCGATAGTGAGGGGACACGGTGAGCGCCAGAGACCCCCCGTATACGCCATGGTAGGCACCGTGGAAGCCCAGTATTTCTGTTCTCTTCGTGATCATCTTGGCATACTTCAACGCGGTCTCTACTGCGCCGCTTCCAGTGCAGTCAAAAACGGTAAAGCAGTTGTCCCGCAGCCCCGGCGGCATGATATCGCTCATTCTCTTTGCCAGGTTGGCCCTGTTGGGATTGACCATGTCGAGGGTGTGCATTAACTTTGGCGCCTGTCGCAACACGGTTTCGACGACCTTCGGATGATTATGACCGCAGTTGCTTACGCCAAGGCCTCCCGTCATGTCTATGAAGACATTTCCATCAGGGTCTTTCACCGTCGCGCCGAAGGCTTCGTCCCACACGAATTGCAAGTAGCTGCCGCCGACCCTCGTCGGCGTCTCATACTTCCACGACTGATCCCAGATTTTCTTTGTGGCTGGACCGGGCAGAGGACCGGTAATTTTCGGTGCATCGGGAAACGACAGTTTCATAAGTTCCGCTTCGCTGATCATGATCTCCTCCCTCTCATTGTCCGGAAATATGTCTTTCGGTACCTTACAATCGAGCCCTTTCCGATCTTTAGCTTCTCCCGTTCCCCCGTCAAGACCAAAGCTCAAGGGGGGAGCACTCGATTCCCTGGGCTTCAGCAACCGGCCCGCAGAGCAGTTTTCCGAGGTAGACGTTCAAGCCCTTCATCAGGGCCCGGTCTTGTTTGAGGGCCTCTTTGCAACCGAGATTGGCCAGTTTCAAAGCGTAGGGAAGAGTCGCGTTGGTCAGCGCGAAAGTGGAGGTTCTGGCCACGGCGCCCGGCATGTTCGCCACGCAATAGTGGACCACTCCGTCAACAACATAGGTAGGGTCGTCGTGGTAGGTCGCGTGGGTTGTTTCTGCACATCCCCCCTGGTCCACCGCAACGTCAACGATGACTGATCCCTCCTTCATGAGTGAGAGCATTTCCCTGGTAATCAGCTTAGGAGCTTTTGCCCCGGCTACGAGCACGCCGCCGATCACGAGGTCGGCGTCGGCTATCAGTCTTTCAATGTTGTGGCGGTTCGACATCACCGTTTTGGCTCGCCCCGCGAAGATGTCGTCCAGATAGCGGAGCCTGTCCAGATCGAGGTCGAGAATCGAGACGGTTGCACCCGTCCCCACAGCCATCTTGGCCGCATTGGTTCCAACCACGCCTCCGCCTAATATAACGACGTCGGCCGGGTCCACACCGGGAACGCCGCCCAGGAGCAGGCCTCTTCCACCATGCTCTTTCTGGAGTGAGTATTCACCCACCTGAATTGACATTCGCCCGGCCACCTCGCTCATAGGAATAAGGAGAGGAAGTGATCCATCTTCCAGTTGGATGGTCTCGTAGGCAATTCCTATGATCTTAGCGTTCAGCATGGCTTCGGTAAGCTCCGGCGCCGGCGCAAAATGGAAATAAGTAAATACGATTTGACCTTCCTGAAAAAGGGGGTATTCCTGGGGGAGGGGTTCCTTCACCTTCATGATCATCTCCGCCTTCCGGAACACCTTCACGCTGTCAACCTCGACCTGCGCGCCGGCTTCTGCAAACGCCTCATCAGGAATCCCGCTACCCAGTCCGGCATCCTTCTCCACTATGACCGTATGGCCTGCGCGGGTAAATGCCTCCACTCCTGCAGGCGTGACGGCCACCCTGTTTTCGAGCGTCTTGATCTCTTTCGGTACCCCTATCAGCATTTCTTCCTCCTCATGCTCGTGCGCGTTGAACCCACCATATAAGCAAGGCCCGTGCCAGTGATTGCCTAGGCACTTCCGAAAAGGATATGCCCCGCCATGGGGAATGGTTGCCGCGGGAACCAAGACCGGCGTGCCTGAGTAAACAACCGGGGGACGAGCGGAAAACGGGTAACTATGTACCCACCTCAAGGAGAGAAAAGGCGATGTGCCCGGGTGAGGAATGAGGAAGATGTTTTAGCAGAACCTTGCGAATAGCCGAAGGCAAAGCGCCGCGCAATTTCGAGCCAGGTGGGTATTCAGATACCCATCGGCCATTCCGAACACGCAATTATCAATACTTCCGGTAATCTGCCGCAGAAACATGAAAACGCTTGAGCAGCTTTCTAAAATTGGCCCTATCAAGGTCGGCCTTTGCAGCAGCCTTGCTCACGTTCCCTTTGTACATCGAAAGGAGGGTCGTCACGTACTCCCTCGTCATAGTGTCGATCGTTTCTTCTTTAAACTCCTTGAAGGCCCTCACGCGTTCCCCCTCTCCCCTATCAGCAGAAAACAATTCTTCGGGAAGGTCCTCGGAAATAATCGTATTGCCCTCTTTGAAGACTAATATCCTTTCGAGCGCATTCCTCAACTCCCGCACGTTACCCGGCCACCTGTAGCCCATCATGCAACTATATGCTCCTTCGTCCACTGCAACGATTCTCTTCTTAAACCTTGCATTGAACTCAGCGAGAAAATAGTTTGTCAGCAGGGAAATATCCTGACGGCGGTCCCTGAGGGGCGGCACGAATAAAGAAACCACGTTGAGACGATAGAAAAGGTCATCTCTGAAGCGGCCTTCCCTGACCTCCGTCTTCAAATCCCTGTTTGTTGCCCCGATAATCCGTATGTCCGCCTTCTTGATCTTTGTATCCCCCACCCTGGAAAACTCCTTCTCCTGGATGACCCGGAGAAGCTTTTTCTGAAGAGGATAGGGAAGCTCGCCGATCTCATCGAAGAAGACGCTGCCCCCCTCGGCGATCTCGACGTATCCTTTCTTGTCTGCGTAGGCCCCGGTGAAAGCCCCTTTCAGATGACCGAATATCTCACTCTCCAGGAGAGTCTCCGGCAGACCGCCGCAATCGATAATGATAAACGGTTTTGTCTGCCTTGAGCCGGAATAGTGAAGGGCCTTGGCTATCAATTCCTTGCCCGTTCCGCTCTCCCCAGTTATGAGCACGGTGGTGTCCGTGCTTGAGAGCGTTTCCACCGCATGGAGGAGTTTTTTCATGGTTTTATCGGTGGTAACGATCGAGGAGAATGGTGATTTCTCAAGAAGTCTCTCTCTGAGCATCTTATTCTCAATGGACAGCGCTCTTTGTTCGATGGCCCGTTTTATGATCAGGTCGATTTCGTCGATATTGTAAGGCTTGGTGACGTAATCGAAGGCGCCCCGCTTCATCGCCTCCACGGCGGTTTTTACCGTTCCATAGCCCGTGAGGACGATGACGGGAAGGTCGGCTTCCACGGCCTTGATCTGTTGGAGGAGATCAAGGCCGTGGATTTCGGGCATCATCAGATCGACGAAAACCACATCGGGCAGCCATTTCTTTATGGTGTCGCAGACAATTCCGGGACGGGATACCCCCTCAGCCTGGTACCCGAGTATTTCAAGGGACCGACACAGTACGGCAAGGGCCTTCTCTTCGTCGTCGACAAGCAATACCTTCGTCATAATGTGCTTCCCCTCCCTCCCAACTTGCCGATCAGGGCCAGATTTTATCGGGCCGGCGCCGGCTCGGTCTTTACCGCTCTTTCCTCGCCACGGGCAGGCGGATCTTCACCGTCGTGCCTTTGCCCGGTTTGCTCTTCATGTCAATACTTCCCGCATGCTCCTTGACTATGCCGTAACTTATCGACAACCCAAGTCCGGTTCCCCGGCCGAGCGGTTTGAGAGTAAAAAAAGGATCGAAAACTTTGTCCAGGAACTTCCTTTCTATGCCCTGACCCGTATCTGAGACATGGACTTCAATGACTTTCGCCACTTTTCTGTCCGCCCTGCCCTTCAATTTTGTACCCACCTCCAGCTTTCCTCCGTTCGGCATGGCCTGAGAGGCGTTGAGAAGAATGTTGACGAAGGCTTGCTGCAATTCCGTTGAACTGCCCACGGTGAGCGGCAGGGCGTCATCATAGCGCTCCACAAGCTCAATGCCCTGGGACTTGAGCTGAAATCTCAGGAACTGCAAGGTGTTGTCGAGCACATCGTTTATCTGGACCACGCCTTTTTTCATTGTCGCCTGCCCCGAAAAGCTGAGAAGTCTCCTGATGATTTCGGTAGTCCGGGTCACCTCCTCGTCTATGGCCTGCATATCCGATTTGACCTCAGGGTGCAGATTGGGATTCATCAGCAGTATCTGGATGTAATTTGAGATGATGGCCAAAGGGTTGTTAATCTCGTGGGCAATCCCCGCGGTGAGTTGGCCCAGCGCAGAGAGACGGTCCATTTGGCTTATCTTCCTGTATACGGACTCGAACTCCTCTTTCCCCTTTTCCAGCTCAGCCGCCATCTTGTTGATGGAAACCGCCAGAAGCCCGATTTCATCTTTTCTTTCAACCGCTATACGATGGTCAAGGGCGCCGCTCCCAATGATCCTGGTCCCCTCTATCAGGTTTTCGATTTGTCTGAGGGATTCAGAAAAGGAGGAGATGAAACTCATCATCGGCAGATAAACCTGTTCGGTGTTCCCGACAGCCGGCAACGTGCCGTCTCCCGGCAGGGCATCTATATCGACCTTCTTCCGGCGGTTTCCCCTGCCTTCAGGGAGGATACAGAAAAGATTCCACCCATTGCAGTCGATATAGGCTTGTAAGAGACGGGCCCTTCCCGAAGATAGAACCACTTTTCTCACTTTCACGTCGTCGCCCCTGAAGTGGGCGGTCTCCTGGTGGCGCCTCCACTCCTTCCGCACAAGGATTTGATCCTCGTGAAGGCTCTCCACCCCCTGATCAGACGAAACTACTAGATTCCCTGAGGGGGACAGGAAAAAAGCGTATCCTTTGGATGCGCTCCTGAGCACGTTTCCCAGAGGTTTGCTGATTTGCTCCAGGTTTATGTCGATTCCAATGATGCCAAAGAAACGATCACCCTCGAGGTAGAGCGGGATTGCGCAGGTCACCATCCAGATCTTGGTGAGAGGGCAAAGGTACGGTTCAGTCCATCGCGGCAGCTTCTCGGGGTTATGTTCCTCGTCGGCAATGTAGAAGAAACTATGCTCGGTGGGTTTGAACCCGGCGGGAAGGACGGAGACATCCTTCCAGGGGAACCCTCTCGTGATTCCTCGGGTATTCACCACGTGGATGAAAAGGACGCTAGAACATCGGCGTTGAAGTGCTGCGAAGAGGGGTACTAAAGATTCCGTTTTGCAGAGGAAATTCAGATCCTCGTGGTCGAGCCTTTCCGCGCTTCCCAGGGAGACGCAGGAAGTAGGGTGGCCTTTCGTTTCCAGTTCTTCCTCGCCGGAGTTAGCCACATCAGCCAGTAATACCTCCTCAGCAAAATCCCTCAGTATGAAGGCATATTGGTTGATCTGTCTCACTTCCCACCTGATGCGGTGGATTTCGGCGACGATCTGCTCGGAAAGCCGCTGGCTCAAGCTCATTTCACGAGTTCTCCCTTCCTCACGCTCTCATAGAAGCATACCACATGGAAGCCGTTTTTAGCATATCCGTCGGCTGGATAGGGTTCAATGCAAAGTACCTGCCACGGCAGTGCTGATGCATCCTGCCCGTCAAACATCCCGATAGAACATGACCGTGCTCTGAAGGGCGAGACCGTTCGCAAACGGCTATGGACAGCGGGCTTGCTGCTTATGTCGAATATATAGAGGTCTGCCACAAAGATTATCCCTGCGTGTGGGAGGCCGAGGATAACCTCAATGACTACTTGCACATCTTACAAAACCGAACGGCACCAGGAGTTCCCTCGGATATAGGACGCCGGAGGAGGTCTGCTAACGCGCGCAGCACAGCGGCGTAGCTGTGAGATAAGGCCGGCCAAACCAGCTCAAACACAACTGAGGAGAAGAAGGTATAGTGGGCGTACGAGAGTTA